>NZ_CP174298.1:4052500-5249552 GCF_052466985.1 Microbulbifer maximicatervae (SeqCode) | reverse complement strand
TAGCCGCGACATCTTCTTTTACAAGCCTTAAAAAATTTCTTTTTCCAAGACTCAAGCCCTCACCAGGAAGACTTAAATAATGGCGGAGAGAGAGGGATTCGAACCCTCGATGAGTGTTAACCCATACGCCCTTAGCAGGGGCGCGCCTTCAGCCACTCGGCCATCTCTCCTTTTAAGCCGCAGCGGAAGCTCCGCTTTCAGGCCACCTCCGAGGAGGTCTTTCGCGTCGCTGAACCTGTTTGGTTGCTCGCTGAAAGTGGGCGGCATAATACCAACGGCTCGGCAAAAAGCAATGGGGAATCAATAACTTTTTGCACTTTTTTGTCTTCTCGAACAGGAAATGGACAAGACGTTCAAAAAAAAGACTTTTCCGCCAAAGTCACCGTTGAAAATATCTACAACACAAAATAAAAAAGGCCGGAAAGCCGGCCTTTTTTAGGGAACTGTGTCACTACTCGTTGCCACCCTCCTCGGAGGATTGCTTTTCGCGCTGGATGCGCTGATAAATTTCTTCACGGTGCACGGCAACTTCTTTAGGGGCATTGACACCAATACGCACCTGATTGCCTTTCACCCCCAGCACGGTAACCGTGACATTGTCGCCAACCATCAGCGTTTCGCCAATTCGGCGGGTTAAAATCAACATTACCTACTTCTCCTTGATCATCCTGTGATAAAGAGCAGCCGGCGTTCCCCTGGAACTGCTCTTACTTGGTCATCATAACCGGATGGCGGTGCACAAAAGGCTAAAAACTAACCTTCACACTCTTCAGTATTGACCAGTCGAACAAAATCTCAACAGGTTGCATGCTACGTCGAGCCACTGAATTGTAATTGGTTGTTTTTTCCGCCTGCAGGCCGGCTATAAAATCTCGTTACCTTTCTTTGTCTGAAAGCTCAAATTCGCTATGCAGCGCCCGAACAGCCAACTCTAAATAACGCTCGTCAATAATCACTGAGATCTTAATTTCAGAAGTAGTGATCATTTGGATATTGATATTGTCTTCACCCAGGGCACTAAACATACGACTTGCCACATTTGCATGTGAACGCATACCTACGCCAACAATAGAAACCTTGGCGATCTTGTCGTCTGTGATCACCTCTCGCGCACCAAGTTCCGCAGAAACTCGCTCTAAAACATCACGAGCCTTACCTAAATCATTGCGGTGAACAGTGAAGGTGAAATCAGTCGTGCCATCGACAGCGCTGATATTTTGAACAATAACGTCAACTTCGATATTTTCAGCGCCGACCGGTGCCAGGATTCGGCATGCAACCCCAGGGGTATCCGGCACTCCACGAATTGTCAGTTTTGCTTCATCGCGATTAAACGCGATACCGGATACAACTGGCTGTTCCATATCGTTATCTTCCTCATCCAGGCTAATCAGGGTTCCGTTACCCTCTTCAAAAGTTGAGAGTACGCGCAGGGGAACCTTGTATTTACCGGCGAACTCTACGGCGCGGATCTGCAGAACCTTGGAGCCAAGACTGGCCATTTCCAACATTTCTTCAAATGTGATTCGCTCGAGTCTGCGTGCACTGTCGACCACTCGAGGGTCAGTGGTATAGACCCCGTCCACGTCGGTATAAATCTGGCACTCGGTAGCATCTAACGCCGCAGCTAACGCCACACCCGTCGTGTCAGACCCGCCGCGCCCAAGTGTGGTGATATTGCCGTCGTCATCCACTCCCTGAAAACCAGCCACAACTATGACTTTGCCTTCATCGAGATCGGTGCGCATTCGCTCCACATCGATACTTTGAATGCGAGCTTTGGTATGAGCATTATCCGTAAGAATTTTTACCTGCCCACCCGTGTAGGAACAGGCGTCATAACCACGCTTCTTCAGAGCCATGCTCAAAAGGGCAATTGTGACCTGCTCTCCTGTGGAAACCAGAACATCCAATTCTCTGGGATCTGGTTTTTCCTGGATTTGATAAGCGAGATCAATCAGGCGATTAGTTTCACCACTCATGGCAGACAAAACGACAACCATGTCATGTCCCTGAGCGCGAAACGCGGCGACTTTATCGGCCACAGCTTCAATTCGCTCAATTGAGCCAACTGAAGTCCCGCCATACTTCTGCACGAACAAACTCATAACTTACTGTGTTTCCTTAGCTCCACAATAAGTACGCTTCCTGCCCAACTCGTGCAGGCGCGCACTTAATCACCAAACCTCTGCGAAATCAACTCAACTACGAATTCAGACCACTAATTTGACAAAACTTAACTAGTTTAAGGATTGCTCTATCCAATTTGGCACTTCTTTCAGCATATTAGGGAGCGCGGACACATCGGTTCCACCACCCTGGGCCATGTCTTTTCGACCGCCACCCTTGCCGCCCAGCTTCCCGGCAGCAAAGCGCATAAGGTCACCAGCAGAAAGCCGATCTGTCAGGTCTTGGGTAACTGCGGCAACCAAAGCCACCTTTTCATCGCCCGGAGCCGCCAGCAGCACCACGCCACTGCCCAGCTTGTTCTTCATTTGATCCGCCAAATCTCTCAATGATTTGGGGTCAGCTCCGTCAATAGAGGTTGCCAGCAACTTAAAGCCCGCCAACTCAATGGCCTGAGCGGAAAGGTCTCCGCCAGCACCGCTGGCCAACTTGGTTTTTAACTGGGCAATCTCTTTTTCCAGTTTTCGATTGTTAAGCAGCAATTGTTCAACTTTGTCAGCCAAGGAGTCCGGACGCGCCTTAAGCAGAGTCGCTACATGTTCCAGACGCTGCTGCGCCTGATCAAACAGAGACATTGCGTGAGCGCCAGTAACCGCTTCGATTCGGCGCTGGCCGGAAGCAATACCGCTTTCCCCAACAATGCGAATCAAACCGATATCACCGGTGCGCTTCACGTGAGTACCGCCACACAACTCAACGGAAAAAGCCTTGTCATCGGTTTTGCCCATGGAAAGTACACGCACAGTATCGCCGTACTTTTCGCCAAACAGAGCCATAGCGCCCATCGCTTTTGCAGACTCAATATCGGTTTCGTGAGTTTCAACAGGGGTATTTGCGCGAATTTGACTATTAACCAGGGATTCAATCGCGTGCAGCTGCTTTGCCGTTACAGCTTCGGGGTGGGAGAAGTCAAAGCGCAAGCGCTCCGAGTCCACCAGGGAGCCCTTCTGGGTGACGTGCTCGCCCAGCACTTTGCGCAAGGCGGCATGTAATAGATGGGTTGCAGAGTGATTCAGGGCGGTGGATTGACGAACATCTGCAGATACGACTGCCTCAAGGGTTTCGCCCACAGCGATGCCCCCCTTCAACACCTTACCAGTATGCAAATGGTGCGCGCTCTGCTTGGTGCAATCGCGTACTTCAAAGCGGGCATCAGTGGAACTCAAATAGCCACTATCACCTACCTGACCACCAGACTCTGCGTAGAAGGGGGTCCGATCTAGAACAATTGCACCCTCTTCACCGTCTTCCAGGCGCTCAACCTGCTCACCACCTTTTACGATGGCCAATACTTTGCCTGCTGCCTCGGTCGCGTTGTAACCGAGAAACTCTGTAGCCCCTTCCAGTTCGAGGACGTCGGTATAGTCCTGTTTAAATTTACCGGCAGCGCGAGCTCTCTGGCGCTGGGCTTCCATAGCAGCTTCATATCCATCCATATCCAGGGATAGACCGCGCTCACGGGCAATATCCTGGGTTAGGTCTGTTGGGAAGCCGTAAGTATCATGCAGAGTAAATACCAACTCACCGGGGATCTCACTGCCTTCGAGGGACGCCAGGGCATCCTCTAGCAGCGCCATTCCCTTATCCAGAGTCTTCGCAAACTGTTCTTCCTCTTTGCGCAGCGCATTCTCAATCACCTGCTGCTTTTCACGCAGCTCCGGGTATGCGTCACCCATCTGCTCGGCGAGCGCTTCTACCAGCTTGTAGAAGAAGATGTCTTTGTGCCCAAGCTTGTGGCCATGGCGCACTGCGCGGCGAATAATGCGGCGAAGTACAAATCCACGGCCTTCGTTGGAAGGCATTACGCCATCGGCAATCAAGAATGAACAAGAGCGGATATGGTCGGCGATCACTCGCAGGGATTTCTCTTCCAGGTCGCTGCAGCCAACCACTTCTCCCGCCGCTTTCAGCAGCGCTTGGAACAAGTCAATTTCATAATTGGAGTGTACTCCCTGCATTACGGCGGCAATACGCTCCAGCCCCATGCCGGTATCCACTGAGGGTTTGGGCAGTGGGTGCAGTTCACCATCAGCGGTGCGCTCATACTGCATAAATACCAGGTTCCAGATCTCGATATAGCGATCAAGGTCGTCATTATCGGAACCGGGAGGGCCGCCGGGCACATCGGCACCGTGATCGTAGAAAATCTCAGAACTTGGACCGCAGGGACCAGTGTCACCCATCTGCCAGAAGTTATCCTCGTCGAGACGGGAGAAGCGCTCGGCACTCACTCCCATTTCCTTCAGCCAAATATCAGCGGCTTCATCATCGCTGATATGTACGGTTACCCAAAGACGCTCCTCTGGCAAATTCAATACTTTGGTCAGGAATTCCCAGGCAAAGCGAATCGCTTCGCGCTTGAAGTAGTCGCCGAAGCTAAAGTTACCGAGCATTTCAAAAAACGTGTGGTGCCGTGCGGTGTAACCGACATTTTCAAGGTCGTTATGCTTGCCTCCTGCACGTACACAGCGCTGTGAACTGGTGGCGCGATTGTAGGAACGCTTTTCCTGCCCCAGGAAGGTGTCCTTAAACTGCACCATGCCGGCATTGGTGAATAACAGCGTCGGGTCATTGCCCGGAACCAGGGAACTGGAGGGCACAATGGCATGCCCCTGCTCAGCAAAATAATTCAGAAAGGCGTCGCGAATCTGTGCGCTTTTCATCCGGCGTAATTCCACTTCGTTAGTTGAGTTTTATTTGATTGGAGTCAGTGACACGGTGTCACTTCTGTTCCACTACTGTGCCAGCCCCTGTTCGGGCATTCTTTTTTGGGCAAGCAGGTGAACATGCAGGTGAAATACGGTTTGACCTGCGCTTCGACCGTTATTAACTACCAGTCGATAGCCCTCGAGCCCCAGCTTGCGCCCCAATTCTGCCACCACCCACATAAGGTGGCCGAGCAGGGATTTATCCTCAGCCTGAGCTGCGGATAAATTCACTAGGGGTTTGCGTGGGATAATGAGGAGATGGGTCGGCGCTTGTGGCGCGCGATCCTCAATAACGACACATTGGTCGTCCTCGTAGATCATCTCAGCAGGGATATCTCCCGAGATAATTTGACTGAAAACGCTGGGTTCACCCATTGGTTTACTTTTCCAGCTTTTCCTCGGCTGTCAGCTGCCGCGCTTCAGATTCCAGCATTACCGGTATACCGTCCCGCACCGGATAGGCTAGACCACTGGCCTTGCAGACCAGCTCCTGTGTGTCCTCCCGGTATTCAAGCGGCGCTTTACTCACCGGACATACCAACAGGCTCAGCAACTTTTTATCCATGTTCCACCCCACTATTTTCCCTCGGTAATACTTCCGATGGGCAAAAATGACCGCGTATCATACAATGCTTCATACGCTTTTACACGGTATTCGCCATAGCTTCTGCTGCGCCACCTGCTGGCTTTGCGCTTTTTTACCCTTATATGACAGAAGCAGTCTCTACTGAAACAGAATTGAGATGGCTAAGTAGCAGCTCCCGGGCTAAACGCCCCTCCTCTATTTCATTAAATACCTCATGGTAAGACCTTGAGAAACAGTGCAACTGCTTATTTTTTGACCCCACCTGTCCAAACCACTTGCGGCTGAGTTCCACATCGACAATATGGTCTGATTCCGGCAATAACAGAAGGCAAGGCATGGATATCCCATCCAACCGGCCAGATAAAAACTCCCGCTCCTGCAAAAAAGTCTTAAACCAGCGCAGAGAGATGCTGTGATGCACAAGTTCATCACTGACATACCGCTTGACCACATCCGGACTACGAGATATCCACTGACTATTTATCTGGCTGGAAAGAGCCAAACCCGGAAGCCAGCGAGCCAAAAATAGCGCGAACCATAGCAGGAGGCCTTTTGGCTCACTTTTACCGCGAAAGCCCGGTGCGGAAAGATTTAAACTGTCGACAGATTTATATCGAATAGCACAGCCACAAGCGATAACAGCTCCCATACTGTGGCCAAGAAGATGCATCCCAAGCCCGGGGTTTCCACTTTTTACCAAAGAGAAAAATTCATTTAGATCCTCACTATAAAGTGCAAAATCCTCAATATCCCCGCGCTTCCCATCCGACAATCCATGGCCATAATGATCTAAGGCATAGACACTGTACCCTGCTCGATTGAGATCTTCCGCCAGCTCACTGTAACGCCCACTGTGCTCGCCCAACCCGTGGGATATAACCACTACACCCACAGCTTCTTCTACCCACCAGCGCCGGTAATACAGCGTCACTCCCCTGGTGACAAACTCCATTGCAATCTCCTTATTGATTATTATTTTGCTAGCTAATCGCTATTCCAGGGTTTCGCGGTACCTGCCCAGCATGGCCAAATGATTCATGCGGGACCGTTTAAGTAGCGCTTCCTGGGCTGCTTCAACATTCTCCGGGCGCCCCTGCCAAGCAGCGAGTGCTGGCTCTTGTAGTGCGCGCCCATAGGAAAAGCTCAACTGCCAGGGGCCACCACCTTGCTGATTCATTGCATTGAGATTGGCCGTGGCCTCTTCTGGTCCCTGCCCCCCGGAAAGAAAGTTAATTCCCGGCACTGCTGCGGGGACCGTTCGCCGCAAGCTGCGCAGGGTATATTCGGCCACCTGCTCAGGGTCAGCCGTTTCCGCCTCCGCACCAGGGGTTACCATACTGGGCTTGAGCAACATCAGCTCCAGTATTACCCCGTGCTGGTGGAGTGCATGGAACACAGAGTGCCAAACCCGCTCATTTACCGCCGCACTGCGCTCTATATCGTGCTCACCGTCCATCAGAACCTCTGGCTCGACAATAGGAACCACCCCTTCGGCCTGGCATACCGCTGCATAGCGGGCCAACATCTCAGCATTTGCGGTAAGCCCCAGGCGCGTGGGGTTGTGATGGCCAATAGGATAGACTTCGCGCCACTTGGCGAAGCGAGCTCCTTGCTTTTTATATTGCTGCAAGCGCTCAGACAACCCGTCCAGCCCGTAGGTGATCATATCCCCAGGCGCTCCAGGCAGGGGGCCCTTGCCCTTATCCACCTTTATGCCCGGCACTATCCCCTGTGACGCTGCCACTTCCGGCAAGGGCTGACCCTCGGCATCTTTTTGCCCCAGAGTTTCCTCGAACAAAATAACGCCACTGATACACTCACCCAACCCCTTACAGGACAGCAGCGCAGCACGGTAGTCGCGCCGGTTTTTCTCAGTGGAATCCACTCCAATCGTGGCAAAGCGCTTGGCAATGGTGCCGCCACTCTCATCGGCAGCCAGGATGCCCCTTTGACCATCGACCAAAGTTGCTACAGTTTCCTCCAGCATATCGATATGTGACATCTCTACCCCTCCCTTAGGTTATTACGCTAAGAGGATAGGCGGTCCAGCCTAAAAAGCTTTACAGGCTTTTACCGCCCTCCGCCAACCAGCCAACAACTGCTCCCTCTCCGCCTGAGTCATTGCCGGCATAAAGTCCCTTTCAATTTCCTGCAAACACTCCGGTAATTCCTTTGGTCGCCAGGTTCCACCTCCAATACCAGCCAGCAACGCAGCACCAATAGCCGTCGATTCAATCTGCTGGGGCCGCTCAACACGCAAAGAGGAAATGTCCGCCTGGAATTGCATCAGGAAATTATTCGCGCAAGCACCCCCATCCACACGCATATGGGTAATCGGCAAGCCCAGGGCCTGCTCCATCAAGCGGGCCAGCTCATCACTCTGGTAAGCTATAGATTCCAAAGTGGCACGCACCACCTCAGCTCGACCAGCCCCCCGACTCAAGCCACAAATAGTCCCCCGTGCCGATGGGTCCCAGTGCGGCGCACCCAGTCCACTAAATGCAGGCACAAGATAAACGCCACGGGTATGAGGAATACTCTGGGCGATAATTTCGGTATCCACCGCCTGCTGGATCATTCCCATCTCGTCCCGCAGCCACTGTATAGCGGAGCCCGCTGTGAAAACTGAACCCTCTACGGCATAGGCCGGATTACCCTGGGCATCACAGGCCACTGTAGCCAGCAACCCCTGGGGTAGCTCAGGGCGATCCTCGCCGGCAAAAGCCAGCATAAAGCAGCCAGTTCCGTAGGTGTTTTTTATACTACCGGGCTCGGTACAACCCTGGCCAAACAGTGCTGCCTGCTGATCCCCGGCAACACCACAAATCGGAGCCGATGTGCCGAGAAAAGCGTGGGGGTCTGTATCGGTAAAGTGGCCAGCCGACGGTAGAATTCTGGGAAGAATGGATTCAGGGCACTGGAAAAAATCCAGCAGCTCACTATCCCAGGCTTTATCTTTTATGTTGTACAGGAGGGTACGACTAGCATTGGTGTGATCGGTGAGATGGGCTTTGCCACCGCTCATTTTCCAGATCAACCAGCTATCTACGGTGCCGAAACACAGGTCGCCATTTTGAGCTCGGGTTAGTAAATCCGGGTTACGGCGGAACAGCCAAGTCAACTTACTTGCGGAAAAGTAAGCATCCAGCAATAGGCCACTGCGCTCTCGCAACCAATCAGACCTGCCGAGTTCCCCCAACTCCCGGCATACCTCCGCCGAGCGCCGGCACTGCCACACAATCGCAGGAAAAACCGGCTCGCCGGTATACCTATCCCAGACGATCGTGGTCTCGCGCTGGTTAGTAATTCCCACTGCGGTGATATCCGACGCGCGAACACCAGCGCGCTGGAGTGCTGCGGCACAGACCCGGAGAGTTACCGACCAAATCTCTTCCGCATCCTGCTCAACCCAGCCAGGCTGGGGATAACGATTGGGAATTTCCGAGTAACTGCGACCAATCAGGTGGCCCTTACTATCGAAGATAAAAGCTGTGGTACCAGTGGTGCCCTGGTCAATAGACAGGATCATAGGGTTCTCGCGCTTATTCTTTTAGTCTCTTTCTGTACCTGAAAAATGGCCGAAACCTATCGACCAGTCATTCAGGTAGTAGTCAGAGTATAAGCCCGATTAATTGCCGTCCAGCGCCCAGCTAATCGCGTCCGTGGGGAAGCCCCGGTAAGCCAGGTATCGCTGGCGCCGCGCTCGCTCCTTCATCCACTGATCCCGTGGAAGCTCTGCGCTCATAGGGGCCCGGTATTTTCTCTGAAGCATTTCCGCAGCTAACTCAAACCAATCCACTTCCAACTGATCCAGCGCCTGGGCAATTAGTTCACCGCGCACGCCGCGCTGCTGTAGCTCATGGCGAATACGCATCGGCCCCTGACCGCGCTGGACACGGGAGCGGGCAAAAACTTCGGCAAAGCGTTGATCGGATTGATAGTTGAGTTCGTGTAGGCGCTCAAAAAGCGTGTCGAAATCGGCGCTGGGGAATTTTGCCGCGAGCTTTTGCCTCAATTCATGGCGGGAGTGCTCGCGGCGGGTCAACAGCTCAAGCGCCGCGCTGAAAAGCGCTTGAGCTGGATCAGCGGAAAAATCCGCTTTTGAGTACGGCATTTACTCTTCCGGTAATTCCGCAGCCTCTTCAGGGGTCGCAGGCACTAAATCACCGAGCAGCTGCGCACGCAACTGACCTTCAATCTCGTTGCGAATGTCGGGGTTATCGCGCAGGAACTTGGTAGCGTTCGCCTTGCCCTGGCCAATCTTGTCGCCCTTGTAGCTGTACCAAGCCCCAGCTTTATCCACCAGTCCCATCTTCACGCCGTAATCGACGATTTCACCAATCATGTTAATGCCTTCGCCATACATGATCTGGAACTCGGTCTGCTTAAACGGAGGAGCTACCTTGTTCTTAACCACTTTCACTCGGGTTTCGTTACCGACCACCTCATCGCCATCTTTAACGGAGCCGATACGACGGATATCCAAGCGTACAGAAGAGTAGAACTTGAGGGCATTACCACCAGTGGTGGTTTCAGGGCTGCCGAACATAACACCGATCTTCATGCGGATCTGGTTGATAAAGATCGCCAGGGTGTTGGTGTTCTTGATATTACCAGTGAGCTTACGCAGAGCCTGGGACATCAAACGAGCCTGCAAGCCCACGTGGGAATCACCCATCTCACCTTCGATCTCAGCGCGCGGGGTCAGGGCCGCAACGGAGTCCACTACCAGCACATCAACGGCACCGGAGCGCACTAGCATATCGGCAACTTCCAGCGCCTGCTCACCGGTATCCGGCTGGGATACGATCAGCTCATCGACGTTAACACCCAGTTTTTCAGCGTAGATAGGGTCGAGGGCGTGCTCAGCATCCACGAAAGCACAAGTGCCACCATTGCGCTGGGCCTCGGCAATCACCTGCAAGGTGAGGGTGGTTTTACCGGAGGATTCTGGTCCATAGATTTCAACGATACGGCCACGCGGCAAGCCGCCTATACCCAGGGCCACATCCAAGCCGAGGGAGCCGGTGGAGATCGCAGGAATACGCTCGCGCTCCTTGTCTCCCATACGCATCACAGTGCCTTTACCGAACTGACGTTCAATCTGAGATAGCGCCGCTTTTAATGCCTTGTCTTTATTGGAATCCATGACCATTCCCGTATTTCTGAGCTGAATTGAGTGGTGGCAAGCTTAACGAAGGATTACTGTATAGGCAACCAGTAATTCCTCATACTGAGTACCAGCTTCAGGCTGAGCGAGCCACGCCTCAAAAAGAAGCCTAAAGCTGAGGCAAACGAACAAAGTTTGACCCGGCGGACAAGTTCAAACCGGGTGCTCACGGACAATCCTTAACATTCCCTTTAGCGCCTCAACGACCGTCTGCGATTGCACCTCTGCCCGGTTACCACTGAACAGAAAACACTTCGCATCAATCTGCACTGGCTCTTGCCCCTCCGCATGGGCCCAGGCAATCCAAACCGTACCTACCGGCTTCTCGGCAGTGCCACCATCAGGCCCCGCGATACCACTGACCGCAACGGCGAGATTGGCATCCATCATCGCCAGAACACCACAAGCCATCTGCCGGGCGACCGGCTCACTCACCGCCCCAAACTGCTTGAGATCATTGCTGTCGACACCCAGAACACCGTTCTTGATACGATTCGCATAGCTCACGATCGATCCATCAAACCAATTCGAAGCACCCGTTATAGAGGTAATAGCCGCCGCAATCGCACCACCGGTGCAAGATTCTGCTGACGTCACACGCCAATCTCTCTTTTCCAGCTCCCCGCCCAACTCTCTGGCAAGCTCAGTTATCTCTCTGTATTCCACCGTTTCTTCCTATTCAACCGCTCCTGGGCCCTAGCTCAAGCATTACAGCACAAAAGTCGGCTCTTATTCCGGGTGCCGACCTTCGGCAATCTTACTACCCCCATTTTAAACAAGCTGCCCCACAGCCGAACATGCAACCCTCCCTCAATAGCGGAACTGCAAGCTCTATAAAAACTCAAGCCACACTGACCGCACACCAGCGCCGACACTGACACCAAAAGGCAAACCGTATATTTCGAAGTGCGCTCAAGAAAAGAAGATCGCCCATGGGCGCCAAGCTACCAAACCTAATTTCCGCCGCCGGTCCACCTTCAAATTAGAATTTAAATTTTAAAACAGGCCTTAATTCGGCAATTAATTTCAAGCAGGGAATCTACCCAGCAACTACAAACTTAAAAATAAAAACCCAAACAATGGAAAACCTCACTAATACACACTGACAGATTCAATTTCAAAGCGAAAAAATTTTGCATATGCGACAAGCTGGACCAGTCTTACGATAAAAAGCCCGAGCTTTCTCTATGCAACAATCGGCTTTTTGTTAGTCTGTTACTGCTGTACTGAATATATAAATATCAAAATAAAAAAGCAGATAAATCCCCAAGCCCAACAAGCATTAATCATCGTGGCAGATCACCGCCATTATAAAAATACAATGAAGTTGGCACCCCCATAGATAATTAAAGAAAGACAAAATCATGAATTTAAAAAAATCAGCGATCGCGGCTGCTATTGTAGGCACCTGTGTGTCCTCACTTGCCAATTCAAAAACTCTGGTCTGGGAAGATAATTTTGACGGCGACAGTATTGATAAGTCCGTTTGGACTTACGATGTGGGCAACTCAGGCTGGGGTAACAATGAGCTGCAAACCTACACCGATGATAGTGCCAATGCCTATGTCGAAGATGGCAACCTTATTATTCAAGCACTGCAAAACGACGACGGTAGTTTTACTTCCGCCCGTCTGAAATCCCTGGGTCGTATGACTTATAAATACGGCACCATTGAAGCCCGCATTAAATTACCCGACCTGGATGCCGGATTGTGGCCCGCCTTCTGGCAGCTGGGTGGCGACTACGGCCAAGTGGGCTGGCCCGCTTGCGGCGAACTGGATATTCTTGAGGCAGGCATGGCAGATGCGCTCAACGCCGGCACGGTCAACTCAGAGGTTTCTGGCGCTTTTCATTGGCAGTATGAATCCGATGAAGGTATAAACTACACAGCGGACTACGGCCTATCAAAAAATCTAGTTGACGATTTCGGCCTCAGCACAGACCTTACCGAGGACTACCATATTTTCGGCATGACCTGGACCCCGGACAGCATCATTATGTGGGTCGACGACGAAGCCAATGAAATCATCAGCTTCAACACTGAACCCGAGGATAGACCCGAGACGCTAGATGAATTCCGCCAGCACAACTTCCTGATTCTAAACCTGGCGGTAGGTGGCAAATTCCCGGGGATTTATGCCAATAGCGACGTCACTGCCCCCATGCCCGCCAAAATGTATGTGGACTATGTTCGCATCTACGATAACGACGACAGCAGCTACAGCACAGAAATCTCTCTGGCTGAAGACACTGCCAAAACAGGTGATATCGGCGTATTTTCCGAGGGCAGTAACCTCTCCGAATCCTTGGAGCTTGGCACCGATACAGAGCTGTATGTCTGGAACCAAAACAGCATGTCAGCTACTGTCAGTGCCGAAGCTGCCGAGGGTGATGAAGCCCTGGAGTTTGATATTACCGCTGGTGAATGGTTCGGCATGGGCTTCTGGATGCACTATGACCTAAACCTAATGAACTACGAAAACGGTCATCTCAATTTCAAAATGAAAACCACCAGCAGCCAGACTATCGGCATTGGTATTTCCAGTACTGGTGGCGGAGATGCCTGGGTAGATCTGGTGGATGGTGATGATACCTACGGCCTGGAGCGCGATGGCGAATGGCATCAGGTCAGTATCCCCCTGAGCAAACTGGGAGTGGACTTCAACACTATCAGCCAGGCATTTATGATTCGAGGTGATGCCGCCTCTGAAGATTTTGTTCTGTCCATTGATGATATCTACTTTAGCGAAAGTGTTGAAAAAACAGCGCCAACCGGTGTCTTCTCTCTATACACCGAAACTACAGAGGCCAACTCGACTTTCACACTGGGAACTGATGGCAACCTGTATATTTGGGGCGATACCCTGTTGGAGGCCACACAAACCCCATTCGAAGGTGAAGAATCCCTCTCCTATTATTCCTCCGGGGCCGGCTGGTTTGGAATGGCATTTACTGCCGACAGCTACTACGATCTATCCGCCTTCGATAATGATACTGCAACGCTGAATTTCGCCCTGAAAACCAGCTCAGAAGCCACCTTTAAAATTGGCATGAAGAGCGGTAGCGTCAGCGATATTGGGCAGCAGTGGATTGAATTTGCCAGCGGTTCCGATCCTTACGAATTCGCGCGGGATGGCGAGTGGCACCAAGTATCAATCCCCGTTACTGATTTCAGTAGCGAGGTAGATATGTCAAATGTTATCCAGTTATTTGAACTACTGGGTGTTGATGGAGATATCAGCGATATTGAGATTGACGATATCTATTTCTCCGGCGGAAGCTCAGACAGCGATAATAATGAAAACTGCCGTCCTCACCCTCACAAGTGCCACCCTCACCATAAAGGGCACAACCATCGCCATAGAGACTGCACCCCACCCGCACGATGCGCACAGGGACCTCGCAGAAACTAAAAGTACAAGGGCGCTGCCAAATAGCAGCGCCCTTTTTTATTACACCACTCAACCTTTTTCACCAATATCAAAACCTGTCTTATCCGCCGACAGATATTATCTTTTAGGGTATAACCTGGTGTAAGACAAAGTATAAAAACAATAAATCCAGATTAAATCTGCCTACAATTTTGTTCAATGCAGCAAGGCCAGGAAAAGAACTTCCACACAAAATATTTGCGAACAAAAACACAAAAAGGAATTTATTCTTTTGTAAAAAAATTACAAGGAATTATTTTTCCGCTGTATGCGACAAGCAGGACCGCAACCACGACGAGAGGTCTAAATTCACTTCCCAGCAGAACGATCGTTTTGCTAGGCTTTGCCCGTGGCCGGCACCTGATTTTCAAGTGAATTGAAGGAAACTGCAATTTAAGTATCTAGTATTCACTAGATTCATAAATAGCATTTAACTGTGCCACACCATCACTATCAGGCATTTTATTCTTATAAATAATTAACAACGAAAGAAAATTATGATTATTAAAAAATCAGCGATAGCCGCCGCTATTGTCGGCACAATTGTGTCCTCAATGGCCAATTCAAAAACTCTGGTCTGGGAAGATAATTTTGACGGAGACACTATCGACTCCTCCGTCTGGACCTACGATGTTGGCAACTCCGGCTGGGGTAACAACGAGTTACAAAATTATACCGATGACAGCGACAACGCTTATGTCGAAGACGGCAACCTGATTATTCAGGCCGTACAGGAAAGTGATGGCAGTTTTACTTCTGCTCGCCTAAAGTCTCTCGGGCGTCTGTCCTACAAATACGGAACCATTGAAGCTCGAATTAAATTGCCGGATTTGGATGCGGGGCTATGGCCAGCATTCTGGCAACTGGGCAGCGACTACGGTCAAGCCGGTTGGCCTGCCTGTGGCGAACTGGATATTCTCGAAGCGGGTATGGCCGAAGCGCTAGAAGCCGGCGTCGTAAATTCTGAAATTTCCGGAGCCTTCCACTGGTGGCACGAGTCCGACGACTACACCGGGCAAGCAGATTATGGTGTATCGCAAAACCTGGTTGAGGACTTCGGTTCCAGCTCCGACCTCACTGAGGATTACCATATCTTCGGCATGACCTGGACGCCCGATAGCATCGTTATGTGGGTGGATGACGAATCCAACCAAATCGCAGCTTTGACGGATACCAGTGATTCCGCATTCGATGAATTTCGCCAGCATAACTTTTTAATTCTCAACCTGGCAGTAGGTGGCATCTTCCCGCAGATCTATGACAACAGCGAGATCACTGCCCCAATGCCCGCCAAGATGTATGTTGACTACGTACGTATCTACGACAACGATGACAGCAGCTACAGCACCGAGCTCTCCCTGGCTACCGATACCGCAAAAAGCGGCAACCTGGGCGTGTTCGGGGACAGCAGCGATATTTCCGAATCCCTGACGTTTGGCACTGATATCGAGCTCTACGTCTGGAACAATATGGAAAGCCAATCCAGCGTCGATGAGAGTGATGCCCTGGAGTTCCAAATCGATACCGGCGAATGGTATGGCATGGGTGTATGGATGCACTACGACCTGAATTTGATGAACTATCAAAATGGTCACCTGAACTTCCGCATGAAAACCACTAGCGAAGAGACTATCGGCATCGGTATTAACAGTACCAGCGGTGGTGAGTCCTGGGTGGACCTGAGCGTAGAAGGCGATACTTTTGGCCTGGAACGGGATGGGCAATGGCACGAGGTGAGTATCCCCCTGAGCAAATTTGGGGTGGACTACAACACCATTAGCCAGGCATTTATGGTACGCGGCGATGGAGCGTCAGAAGCCTTTACCCTTTCCATTGACGATATTTACTTTAGTGAGAGCGTCGAAAAAACCACGCCAAGCGGCACCTTCTCCCTATACAGTGAAAACACCGAGGCCGACTCCAGTTTCGAACTGGGCACTGATGGCAATCTGTATATCTGGGGCGAAACCCTGATCGAGACTTCTCCTTCCCCTTACGAAGGCTCTGAATCCCTGTCCTACACCTCCGCAGGTGCTGGCTGGTTTGGTATGGCTTTCACTGCTGACTATTACTACGACATGTCAGCCTTCGACAACGATACCGCCACGCTCAATTTTGCTTTGAAAAGCAGCTCCACCACGACCTTTAAGATCGGCATGAAGAGCGGCAGCATTGACGATGTAGAACAAAAGTGGATTGACTTTGCCAATGGCGCCGATCCCTACGGTTTCGCACGGGATGGCCAGTGGCACCAGATCTCTATCCCCGTAAGCGACTTCAGTGACGAAGTAGACATGTCTAACGTGGTTCAACTATTCGAGCTTCTAGGCGTGGATGGAGAAATCAGCGATATCGAGATCGACAATATCTACTTCTCTGGCGGTACTGGCGGCAACGATGACTCCGGTGACGATTCCGATAGTGGAGGCGACGAGGACGACGGCGAAGGCTCTGGCGATAGCGGTGAAGCTGGCAGCCAGGACCTGATTGCACAGGCTACCGTCACCGCCAGCAACGAAATCCAGTCCATCGCAAATGCAGTTGATGGCAACAGCGACACCCGCTGGGAGAGCGCCCATGGCGGTGACTCAGTATGGGTACTTCTGGACCTGGGTGAGGCAGAAGCTCTGAACACCCTGACAATCGACTGGGAAACCGCCAACGCAGCAACCTATACGGTCCAAGGCAGTAACGACACTATTTCCTGGACCACACTGGCCAGCTTTAGTGGTGGTAGCGCTGGAGAGAGAACCGATGAGCACTCCCTGAGTGGAAGCTATCGATATGTGCGCCTGTACTTCACTGAGCGCAGCACAAGCTATGGCTACTCCATCTGGGAGCTGGGCTTAACTGGTGGCGACGGTCAGGCTTCAAGTATCTCTGCAACCTCTGAACTGCAAAGTGCTGAACTGGCAATCGACGGAGATAGCAATACCCGCTGGGAGAGCGCCCACGGTGTGGACAATGTCAGCCTGACTTATGACTTGGGCTCTGTACAGTCCATTGGCACCCTCAATATCGACTGGGAAACTGCCAATGCGGCTGCCTACACTCTGCTCGGCAGTACCGATGGCAGCAACTGGACAACTGTTGAGTCATTTTCTGGAATGGGAGCCGGTGAACGCACCGACGCAATCACCGTAGAGGGAAACTACCGTTACCTGAAGATTGACTGCACCGAACGCAATACCGTGTACGGCTACTCCATTTGGGAAATTAGCACTTACTAATAGCAGCTGGTAGTAGCAACTCGGGCAGCACTTGTACAGTGCTGCCCTACCTATAAACTGCCACCGAAGGAACTAAAATTCCAAAGCTAGAGGTGCTACACGCCTGTGTACAGTAATTCTTTCTAATTCAAAGCCAACCTGAAAATAATAACCTTCCCAAGGCTAACGGTAGACCATCGCCAGAATCGAGCGCCCCTGCTTCACGTAACCGCGGAATAAATCCCCAACAGGACCACTTAACTCATTCACTTCAACCCTCTCAAACCCCAAAGAGGAGTAAAAAGGCTCCAGGTGGTCGTAGGGAAATGTATAGGTGTCGCTATCAAAACGTTCAGCAAGGAGCGTCAACAGCTGCCTTGCAACACCCTGCCCTTGATGATCTGGTGCAACAGCAACTCCGGCCAGGAGCTTAAAGCTCTCATAGCGCCGCAAATAACCGCAGGCAATCACCTCCCCCCGTTCGCCGCGTACTATCCCGCAGTCCTCGTGGCGTTTGGCTTTGCCACGAAATCCATACATGCGATAAAATTTGTTCGCTAGCGGAATCTCTATATCTGCCAGCCACTGAACACCATTAGAAGGCTGCGTTTTCGCCATAAACCTGCCCCTGTACCCCTGAAGTAGAAAAATGCCCAGAGAGACCTGTAGCACCTGCCTGCGCCCGCCCAATGTCTGCTACTGCAGTGCGTTGGTGAGCCTGGCTAATACCATAAAAGTGGTGATCATACAGCACCCACAAGAAGAGAAGCACCCGTTCAATACCGGGCGTATGGCGAACCTGTGTTTAAATAACAGTGAAATGCTTATTTCTGAAACTCTTCCTAATCAACAGTTGGAAAGGCTACTCGATAAACCCAGCGCTCTACTCTATCCGTCACTATCATGGCTACCCCAAACACCCCAATTAGCTGAAGGGAATAATACCCCTAGCCACCAGAATCAGCTGGAAAAGATTGAACAGCTAATTGTTATTGATGCGACTTGGAAAAAATCTAAAAAGATTCTTCACCTGAACCCCAAGCTACAACAGCTTCCAAGAGTCAATCTCAGTGGGGACTTGAAATCCAACTACGCTATTCGGAAAACCACCGTTGCGGATGGTCTGTCAACCATTGAAAGTATTGCCTTGGCTATGGCTCAACTTGAAGATAAAAATGAGTATTCCAAGCTTCTGCAACCATTTGAAAAGATGATTAGCCTGCAACAGCAGAGCTATTCAGTAGAGCCAGCTTAGGGCATTTGATTGTCACAGTCAGTGAGACCTCAAACAGAGAACCTAAACAATCGCACCATCAGGAAATACCAAATTAGAAATTCCCTGATAAGTCAGCACACACATAAAAATTGATAAAGCATACCGAATAATCGAACGATATCGTTCTTCATCAATCCTCGATTGAAGCTTAAATCCGATAACAAGTCCAAAATATGCAAATACGGTAATTGCAGATAGCGACATCAACTCCAAATCATCAAAACTCAAGTAAACTGAAAGCACAGAAAGCTGTATCAGCTTGCCAATCAAGAAACAAATATTGGAAATAAGGATTACTTCCTTTGATGATCTGGCAACTTCCAATAAGTAAATCATCAGTAGAGGCGCAATCGCATTAGTTGCGCCACCAATCACCCCGGCCAAGCCGCCCATAATGACAGGAAAAAGTACTGGCCGACTGGAGAATTTGGACAGATAACCCCTTAAACGATTGGAAAACAGGTAGATCAAGATTGATACCGCCAGTAACAACTTGAGAATATCCGGATTTGCCCAGGTTAACAGCCATGTTCCAGCAAGGCTTCCAAGAGACACCAATAATATTACTAAACTATATTTAGAAAAATTAATCCTATAATCTCGGCACTTATAAAGACTGGATATAATTACCAAAAGCGACGGCAAGATGGTTAACACCACTGCCGTTTTCAAATCATAAGCAAGTGCCAGAATAGGCGTCGCAAGCATTGGGAAACCAAACCCCAATGCTCCGTGAGCCATACCTGCTACCAGAATAAGCAACAACCCAACTATAACTATCTCTATGACCACCCGTTAAGCAACCCTCGATATAGCAGGCATATTAAAACGTATTCGTTTAAGGTGCCTTTTCCTATCCTTTATTCCAGTTCTTGCGTGAAGGTATCGTCGATTATCCAACAACAATATCTGATTATTATTCAACCTAACCTTAAACATATTATGTGGCAACGATATTTTTAGCTCCAGTTCACGTAAAGCATCAAGCTCATCTGAAGAGCAATACTCACGCTCGATAATATCATACCTGTATCTGAAACCGTGACTCTCATCAATTAAGGATGCCTCTATAAACTCAGACGACTTACGAAACTCTTCAGGAACACGCAGTTTAAACTTACTACTTGAAAGCACCTGGAAAGTTTTATCGGAGAGGCTCTCGATTATCCTGTCGGCACAGACAAGAATATTTTCTCCGCCGCCATGCATATCAGCGTGCACTACGAAGAGACCAAAGTAGCCAGGCATCTCCGATTCAAAAGCACCGTCATTGTGCAAAAAGAATTCTCTATCACTATGAGATATAGCCAATGCCTCATCGCCTGTCTCACCACCAATTCTCACATCCCAAACCGTTCGCCCCATAGAATCATGCTCATGTACCAAACCAATGGTATTGACAATATCCTCCATCACTTCAGCAGAATCATCAGAAAATTTGAGATGGATAAGCGCAATCCCCTTTTTAAACAAAGCTATCTTATAACTTTCATACTCTATGTCCGAACAGGACCCAAGTTCAAAGCAGCAGTAACTTGGGACTCTAAGTGGCATGGCATGCGATGAAAAATAGAGTGACGACATTTTCAGCTCCCTTGATGAACAATTCCTTTACGATTCCAACAATATGAACTTCTACCCACAAGATAAAAGGAGCAATCTTTATGCCAAATATCACACATGTACCAAACTCATACGTCTCCAACTTTAGTCCCTGATGGCGTTTAAAGCTCTTTTACATCGAAAAAGTAAGTGTCCCCGTGGAAACTCTCTGAATCGCCTATCACAAAGTAACCCAGGCCACCCTAATTAGCCCCCTGTTTATTTCACAAAACAGCAACAATCGCCGGTTCAGGCCAAGATAACCTACCTCCAAGCAGATAAAATTTATCGTAATACGGTAAAACACAGCGAAATAGCTCTCTAGTCATGACCATTTAATAAAACCACAACAAATCCCCCTTAAAAAAGAAAAGAAAGCGTCGCAAGATAAGAGCCAGTATCGGAGACAAGCATGCCCTATTAATTCCCCAATCAGGTGGAATAATAAAAAGTCAGGCGCTCACAATAAAATATATAAAACGGACTAAGGTCCCACCTATAAGGACCAATTCTGCTTTCGAGCCAAGCCGAGGGGAAAAGTATGGAAGATTTAAAGACACGGGAGACATTTAAATGCCGTTACCAAACAGCTCCCAAGGAAATATCTAAACAAACCCTCCCCGATGGCAGCCATATAAAGTTGAGCGCCACAACTAAAGTACTCGTCAATTATTCAGAGACACGCAGACGCATACGTCTATTAAATGGGGCGGCCCAAATAGGCATTTGTAAAG
The DNA here is from genome assembly GCF_052466985.1 of Microbulbifer maximicatervae (SeqCode). Lineage (NCBI taxonomy): Bacteria > Pseudomonadati > Pseudomonadota > Gammaproteobacteria > Cellvibrionales > Microbulbiferaceae > Microbulbifer > Microbulbifer maximicatervae (SeqCode). The sequence goes on along the minus strand of NZ_CP174298.1, from coordinate 5,228,649 downwards.
AGGTAACCTGGCCATTTATAGTAGAATCACGACAAGCATTGATCCGTACACATAAAGCCACTTTCAATATTGACCAGCGATATGGAGTAACAGAAGTCACTGTTCTCGAAGGGAATATCACCGTCAGCCCAATAAAACAAAATAAAAATCGCGCCGAAATAAAGAAAGGGGAGATGCTCAAAGTAACTGAGCACAACACCGGTGCAATCAAAGATTTTGAGGTTTCCAGCTATAAGGATTGGGGAAGTGGATTTACAAAGGCTGATAACATCAGATTAACAGAACTTCTAATATCGCTAAATCGCTTTACAAATACACCACTTGTGACGAGAGACCAGAACACTAGTAGACTACTTGTTAGTGGAGTTTATGACCTGAATCATATAGAAGATACCGTCCTCTGTCTGAGCAAATCTTATAATCTGAAAGTCACAAAAGAAGAGTCTCACACAGTGCTAGAGCTGCTTCCAGAGTAATAACCTAGCTTGTTAAATACCAACAAAAGTGGTCTTGTGTACCTAACAGTAAAGATAAAACAGTACTTTTCTGTAATTCTACCAGCAAATACGGTCAATCTTAGGGGCTCAGTATTACTAAAAATACGTAATTTGCTAGCCTAGTACCCTCAGCTGGCAAGGGGTACCAGGAATTCTCTTTCTGGTCCAGAGACTCCGAACCTTGCCAGCTTTTTTTATCACTTTCACTCAAAGTAAGTGACAGTAGAGCCAAAGAAAAGGCTGTAAATCCTACTCAACCGTGTCCTTATCTTCTTGCCTCAAATAACCAGCCGCATTTTCATCTTGAGCTAATTGTCCCTGTTCTGTCATTGGCAGAGCACGACTTTGCTGATTAATAGCATGAATATTCGAAGTGTTTTCCAAGTCTCTGCTGCTTGTAATGGAGGCAATAGACTCTCTATCTTTCAAGAAACTAATTACGTCATCCCTGATTTCAGATAAGTCGCGTTCAGACTTATGCATTTCAAGTATATGCCTTGGATACTCCAAGTTTCTCATGCCAGATGCGGCAAATGTACTGGAGACAACCCTGGTTACAATCACCCAAGGCGTAATCGAACTTCTGACTAGTACATTTTCAGAACGAGTACTGTCATGTATTCCAGTGCCCGTTGAGATCTTAGACTCAGTGAATGTCCCTTCGCATTTAAAATACACCAATAGTGATTCAAACTGCATCTCAGCAAAGAAGATATGTGCCGCGTTGACCAACAATCGAGCAAATGTATTAAGAATAAATCCTATCAATAGCAGGTGAATTAGCGTCATACAGAGAGCGCCACCTGCTGAAATATACTGTTCTAGCAGAGCTAAGCGGCCAGCTTCCTCGTCTAAGGCGCCAAACTCCTGTTTAATGGCTGTAAGAGATTCCGGCTGAAAGAAGTGAATAACATCAATCAAAGAGTATGCCAGCCAAATAGCTAGCGCAGTAACAACGATATAAAGCGCATTACCTGCGAAAAGACTAATATCCCGAATCAGCCTGAATTTATCACCCAAATCAACAGGACGAACCGTAGGTTGTACTTCCTGTATCATTTCCCCATTGAATGAACCTTTACCATCCACTTGCTCTTCAAGTTTTGGATCAAGCTCTCTGTAAATACGATTAGGCACTTCCTTATAACGACGATTTGCCATCACAAGGTTATCCAAGTTTATAAAGATTTCCTTCGGGTGAACCGATTCCTGCCAGTTATCCCTTAACTCGGAAACCTCAGTGACCGGGTTTGCAATTTCGCTTCTAAAGCGCAGCATATAGACAACAGCGAAACTACAAGTAGCGCCTACAAATATAACCCCAAGAATATACAAGAACGGGCTAAAGCTCGGTAAAGCTTCAGTCAATACACCGGACACACTAATTATTTCATCTAGGGAAGTAGTACCTTCCCCCTTAAAAGCCTCAACGCCTAAACTTAAACCCAATCCTAGCAACAGAGGCACCACAATCGAGAATAATATCGTTTTTGCAATACTTCCCCCCGTAAGGCTCGCTACACTTTTCTGGGCTTCCCGTGAAATACCTTTACTCGCAGAGTGCCATACAATCAATGTATAAAGTAAAGCGATGGCAGAGTACATCGGGAATAGCTTTTCTCCCATATCACCAGCAAAACCACTGAGACAAATAAAAGCGACAATGACATAAGAGAGCAAGACAGTTAATGTACTTACCCATGCGCCAAACTGTGCCTGAGCCATATTTCGAATGGGGTATGGCATATAAAGCAATTTAGGGAAGATACTGTGTAATACCCGAGCCAAGAAGCCCTTAGGCTCTAGAAAGGTTGGATTCTTACGGCCAACTAACATCTCTTCTAAGCCGGAAGCGGTATAAGCCACTTCATTTTTCTCTTCTGATGCCGTACTCGTTTCAGATTTAGAATGGTTGAAAGCTAATGATACCGGATGATTTCGACCTACAAAGAAGCGCAATAAGGCCAAAATACCGCCTGATAGAGCCCTTATACCGCCGACCAGCAGGATTGCCCCCACTACGACAAGCACCCAACCACTTACGGGGTCCGACTTCACTTGGCCAGCAGCGATAAACAGCAAGATTAGGGCAACAATGAACTGAACTCCCCCCCTAATTGCGGTAACCCGGCCTTCTTTCTTAAAAGGGTTCTTCAGGCCCAAATCAATCGAGCCGTAATCAAACGCCATAGAGTATCCCCCTAGTACTGGTACTTATGCCTAAAGCCTTAATCTGCTAAAAGAAGATGTACTTCTCAACTCAATGCAGCTTAAGGCTTTCCTGACTATTTTTCACTCACTTTCTATAAAGATACTTACTATGCACTAGCAAGCTAATTGCATCCCTCTTATATGTTGCATGTATTTCTGTATAACTGGGTATTCTTGAAGGCTTGGATAAGGAGTTATAGGCTGCTCACATATGGCCTGTACAGCGCCTAGCCGATAAGTTATCTATACCTGTTCCCACATAGAATCGAGTTAATTCCCTCCGGGAAGTTTGATCGGTTAAATAGCTGCACGGAGTTTAAGATTGCTCGAAAAACGTAATATGCATTTAGCGTATTGGAAACATCTTCCGGCATTCGCATAGTTGGAGCTGACATTAAATATGGCCAATTCTCATGGGAGGTAGGTACTACTACTGCTGATCCTATCGGAAGTTCTCCATGAAAGTCGTATTTGAACCGTGCTTGCACCCGATCCTCTACTTGAAAACCGAGCCTATCCCTAATTGGCAGATCCAACCCTCCATCCACAATTCCGAAGCTATTGGCAGGGCTAACTATTGCATCAGCTGACTCGGAAAAGAAATCACCCTCGATAACGTCTACAATTTCAACATCTTCAAATACTTCACTCCAAGCTTCCACAAGCTCCTTGGATTTATCAATTAAATAGATTTAATCTGGCAGCATAGGCAGAACCTAATATTAAATAACACTCATGTCATATTTAGAAGATATTATACACGAGCCTATTATCATATACCCAACTAAAGTCCCTCACTCATTGTTTCACGACATAATCTTACATACTTATCAGCTTTACAATGAATATATTTATCATCACTATTTTTTAAAAGAGAAACCAAATCAATAGAAGTATATTTAAACCCAACTGGCCGTCCAATTTCATCGATTAATTTGTTACACAGTACGGCAATACAAGATAATCTAACCCAAAGAATTGGTGTATCTTTGAGACAAAACCCAGACATGACATCAACAAGGGGCGAAAGTTTATTCACAAAATCAATATTCACAAGCTCGTCAGAAAATTCTGAAAAAGACATACATCGCATTATTGATTGACCTTCATGAACAACTAGAGCATTACCAATATTCGACAGTACATCAAAAAATATATGTTCTTTTTGTGTTTTCCAATTAGCCTTAGGATGATGGCAAATCACTTTTGAGCCAGACAGCATAACAAACAAAGACTTCTTAAATTCTAGTAACTTAATCGATGAATCATCTACAGCAAAATCAGCATACGCGACCTTGCTTTCTATAAGCTCTGAAAGACAGAGAAGTCTAGCCAAACGATATATGGTACTTTTACCATAATGCCCATCCAAATTAATACTATATGGATTTCTTGGCATCTCTGACACCCTTACTTTAAAGTCTCGAGCAGCCAACAAAAGCTGAAATTTCAATGGCCCAATAGCGTGATAAAGACGAGCCCTGGCCTCAAAATTATACTTAATATCTGCGTCATGCTGTTTTAAATATAGTTCAACATCTTTCCTAACTTGACCATTTTGCTTACCTTTAAATGCATCAAGTGATTTTTCAAGCTCAACCCTATGAACTTGCAAATCTTTTTTAAGCCGATGAGAAACAAGTAATTTTGTTAGCCAGACAGCAGCAAAAGAAGAAACCCCCAATGAAGAAATAAATGTAACTATGTCTACTTCCATGACTCAATATTTCCATACTTAATCTAACTAAAGATGCTACCGACTGTAGCATATATCTTATCTTTTATGCTGACCATCAGAGCTTATCATTCATTGTGATAATAAAAAATCAATAAATCCACAAAGGCCCTTCCAGGCATACCAAAATGAAAATTTTATCAATTGAAAAATCTTTAAACTCTAAGCAGTATAATTACTGACATATCGAGTGTATCAGGTATACCGCTGTACACTCTTCGTGAATTATATAGGATAGAGGCCTTTACCAAGGTAACGTTACCTCTTAACGAACGTTAAATACGTCCTTTTTATTAGTAAACCTCAGCTATTTATCACTTTGAATATTCAATATGATCCATGCCATTGAATTACATATCAAATAGCCTCTTAAAATAAACTTGCCAGATACAATTTTACTACGCACTGACGCCTAGCTCTCGCGCCACAGAAGCCGTTGTTGCTCCAGGCTTTTCCGCTTTCTTAACTGCTTCTCTACGGAACTCCTCCGTATACGCCTGAGTTCTTTTCTTACCCATGATACACCTCCGTGTTAGGCCTAAACCTAACTATACAGGGTGTCTACTAAACGTGGGTAAGTCTTAGCTCTAACGTTGCCAACAGGGGCGGCCGAAGCAGCGCGTAGGCCGTCCAGCCCAGCTATCAGCTGGGCGAGCCTGCTTGGCCTAGTTATGTGTTTTCAATACCTGCCCATGACTGGCCGTTTACTAACTTGACCTCTACACTAATCTCTTCAAATTCTGGAGAATAATCTTCAATATGAATAAAGTCAGTGGAAATTTTATTACCTGACTCATCTTGAAGCATCAACTCCAGATCATCTCTCTTTTGATAATACTCATCATATTGCTCGCTGGCGAATAGCTTAAAAACACTTTTTACTTTTTGATAGTCAGGACCTTGTATAAAACGTCCATGAACCATGCCCACACCTAAATCAGCATGCTCCAGCCTCGATTGACCTATGTAAAAATCTTTTGAAAGTATGTAGTAATTCATGTGGCCACATAACGCTCCGCTAAATGGCGAGCGTTAGCGAGTCCAGTGGAGGCCACTTTTTTGTGGCCGGAACGTATTTAAGCGGCTTGTTAGATATTTTACTTGATTTCAACTATGTCGCCTTCTTCTAAGGTAAAACTCTCCCACTCTTCTGGCTGTAACATATCTCTGTTTCTGATAACAAAAACTTTAACAAAATCTCCAACGGATTTTTTCTTTTTTAATGGCTTATGAAGGAGTCTTACCTCGCCAAGGAATTCTTCTTCTTTTATCGATACCTTATAGTTCTCACAATATTTAGCTATCGCATCAGATAGCGTTCTCGCTTCAGCAAAAAATGGTTCAGGGCTGTGCTTCCGATGATAAACACCATCATAGAAGTTAATCTCTGACCAATCTCTGTTTTTAGGGCCGTTTATTCTAATCATGATGCACTACTAACGCCGCCATTTGCGGCAGACTTGTAGCTGCGAAGCAGCGGAAAGGCTGTCCGGCCCAGCTAGCTGGGCGAACAACATGGCCTTGTATGATTGTTCTTGTCTGATTCTGATCTTGAAAATCCTTTTCGTTAACGGGTAAATTGAGACCCACTTTCGGCGGCCACCGAAGGCCTTGTTTATCACAGTTCGCTGCCTGGCCGGTTCATAAAAGACCGATAACAAGTATGAACGTGATAAGCACTCACTAGGCATAACTCGGATAGTCATGTGGGCCTCGAGCCCGAATAGCAAGGTGGAGATAGCTTATCTTATGGAACCTCAAGAGATCAATGTCGGTATCGATACCAGCAGTAAACAACTCGATATTTATGTGAGACCTACTGGCCAGTTTTTTAGTGTTGCCAATGATAAAAGTGGCATTAAGGATGCCATTAAACAACTTCAACCTCTTAAACCTCAAAGAGTATTAATAGAGTCTACGGGAAGACTCGAGTTAGAGTTTGTTTGCGCCGCCGACAAAGCAGAATTACCTATTGTTGTTTGCAATCCTTCTCAGATAAGAAGCTTCGCTAAATCCGCAGGGCGTCTCGCCAAAACCGACAAGCTAGATGCAATGGATATTGCACATTTTGGTGAGGCCATGAAGCCAAGGCTGTCGGTACTAAAGCCAGAAAAGCTTAGGGAGATCAGTGACTTACTGGCGGTAAGAAGTCAGTGTTTAGAGATGAGCACAATGCAAAAGAATAGGCTTCAGAGAATGCCGAAATCAGTACACAAACCTATACAGACCATTCTAAACACCATCAAAAAAGAGCTACAAGGTATCGACAAGCAACTGGATAAACTGGTTAACAGTGTGTCTGAGTGGCGGCAAAGGCGCGACCTATTGTTGAGTGCTAAAGGGGTCGGAAATGTATTGGCTTATACGTTGATGAGTGAACTTCCCGAGCTAGGAAAATTGAACCGTAAAGAAATCGCTGCACTTGTCGGTATCGCCCCGATGAACCGTGATAGCGGCAGCTTCCAGGGAAAGAGACATATTAGGGGTGGAAGGCATCGTGTACGTACGGTTCTGTTTGTTTCCATTATGTCGGCCATACAACATCATCCCAAATTAAAGCCGATGTATAAGCGATTAGTCGACGCTGGCAAACCTAAAAAGGTCGCTCTGATTGCCTGCATGAGAAAGCAGATTACGATTCTGAATACGATGGTGAAAAACAACACCTACTGGGATGAAAGTATGGCTTAAAAACTTGACGAGTAACCATAGTCACTTGTTAGGTATTTTGTTTGCTCCAATCATGTATACAGTACCCTTCGACTGGATCATCGTTGGAGCTGCCCTCTTCATCCCCTAAGGCAATAATAGCTAGGCCAGGAATGTATTCCCCATCTTGAGATACGCGATAATGCATATCGTCACCTTCATCGTATTGAAGTGTTTCATTCTCTCTCAATCTGTTGAGTGATTCTCCAATTTTGACGTTCTTGTAACTGCCGAGATAGCCGCGGTAGACATAGATGCAGTAAAGCTCTGAGCTACTATTAAAGTCTAAGCGAAGGGTACCATTGCCATAATATAGAGAGCCACCTGCATCACCACTAAAGTGCTTTAAAAGAAAGTACTCTGTAGTTTCATTGATTTTTTGTACTAGATTGAAGCCTTGAAAATACTCAATCACTTCTGCTTCTTTGAGTAAGTGATCTATCTCATGGAGATTCATTCCAATATAAAATCCCGCCGCCGACTTTCCAGCAACTATTTCAGCATTAAGATCTAAGTTTCTGCTCATACTGGATGCCTAACGTTGCCAACAGGGGCAGCCGGAGCGTTTGCGTGCGAAGCGCGCTGCGTAGGCTGTCCAGCCTAGCCCCACAGGGGCTCGGCGAGCCTGCTTGGCCTGGTTATAGCTGGCACGCACTGAACAACCTACTTGCTCTCTGCCAGCCAACTTTGGCTGGCCACTGCCCAATATTTGCGAAGAAAGAATACCGCACTTTCCCCAACCAATTCCTATCTTACTGGCACTCCACGAAATTGCTGCGGACTGCCTCTTTTACAGCACCTGAGCGAACGCTCTAGGAGCGAAACTGCTTGAATAGCAATCAATAAAAACTGCTCAATACTGGCTGCTATTTAGTGGCACTAAACTTTCAGTTACTACGAAAAATCAATAAAATCGACCGCCACAATAACGCTTGCCGCACAGGCGAGCAACTTGTTGCGAGTCCAGCGCACTACGTGCGCGCTTGTGCCGGCTCTTGTTAAATTCCGTAGCTTGGTTATAAGTACTTAGATCTGGCAATTGCCTGGTTCTTTTGAACCATGTCTATGCATTGCTTTGCGAAAACATGGATCTGTTGACCTTCTGAGCTCGACAAACCGAATTCATTAAATAACTCAGTACTTGACAACCCTTGATTAGCACCTAACTCCAGTCCAGCGACCATCCAAACTATGCCATCGGAGTCCTTTTCGCCATATGCTCCTTCAATCATTGCATAGCCGTAATTGTACATGGACTGTCCATCGCCAATGTAGGCAGCTTGCTTCAAGTAAGCCAGAGCTTTTTGCTCGTTCACTTCTACCCCTACACCGCTCTTATATCTGACCGACAGATCTGCAAGGGCTACCTCGTAATTTTTTTCACTCGCTTTTCCTACAAGAGCAAATGCCTTCTGGCTCGATTGTTCCACTATGAGGCCTTGTTGATAGAAAGCGGCCAGGTTATATTGACTCGGTGCATGTCCCTTATCTGAGGCTTTCTTATAAAAGGTATATGCTGCTTCTTTACTCTCTTTACCACCCAAACCATTAGAATACATTGTTCCTAACGCATACATAGAGTAAGCACTACCCTGATTTGCACTGGCCTCGCAAGCCCCCCTTGCTTCCAAGTAGTTTTCTTTCTTGACCAACTCCCTACATTGAGCCTCTCCTTCACTCTGGCCGATATCCTCAGAGCCAACGCCTACCTTCACCCCACACCCTAGTGTTTGCGACACGGCAAATACTAAAACAGAAAGAGAAACTATTTTCATATTTTTGTCCTGATACTTCGTTATTCAGAATTTAACGCCGCAAACATGGGCCGGAGCACGCAGTGCGGAGGTCCAGCACAGAAGGTGCGACATGCTTTGTTTTGTTATGTGTTTGCAATTTCAATTGTAGCCTCCTCAGCAGCTTCTTTTACCCAATATGAATGATGGTTTTTATAGGGCCGCAGCAACTCAACAAATTCTTTTTTTCCGCTAGTACCAAGCAAGTATATAGATTGAGAAAGGCAATAGTCATTGAAGCCCGTCATCTTGCCAGGTAAAAACTCGAATAGAGTCGATAAATCTAGATTTCTACCGGAACTGTACCAAAGTGAACTCAAAATAGAGTCTGTAACAGTATCACTAGAACAATTCCTTAGCTGATTAACTAAAGCATCCGTAATTTCTTGGTGTTCGTGTTTAGGAATATTATGGAACTCTAATAAATCCCCTAGATATGCTACCGCCATGTCTTGAACTACTTCATCAGGTGAACCTAATTGTTCTATATATTTCTTATAGTCACTCATATATTCACATAACGCATTGATCTGCGGCCGCAGCGAAGCGGAGGTCCGGTGGAGGCAACGCAGTTGCCGGAACGAACAGCATCAACTTGTTAGCCATATTTACGCGATCTGCTCAATTCTGCACTTTTGACATAAAGGGTAATTATTCACAAGCTCAGCAATTTGAGACTTCATCTGAGAAAACGACGTGCCGTACAAATATAAAGCTGTTTCGGTTGGCCCTTGCCAATAACTAAACACTTTTCCCACACCCTGAGTTAATCTGTCTAGTTCACTATAGACATGGTTAGAGTCGCTTTTAGCATAAACCTCATCGTCCAAGTCTGTACCATTTAGATAAATGGCCAATCCTTCTAATGTGCCAAACTCAATGTCTGAATCTGTGGATTCTATTCTAATTTTAGAACCCTTTGGCACACCCAATTTATTTAGTGATGATTTAATTAATTCAACGGTTTCATCACTAGAATCTCTAACTTGAATTTCAATATCACAATACTCAATTTCACCCGACTGGGATTGAAGAGTTCCCCCGCCAGAAACCTCACCTACTGCATTTTTTGCAAGTATTTCATCAAGCGGATCTTCGTATATTTCGCCTCGGTGCATAGGCTGAAGTCGAGCATTTACAGTGACCACAATAAATTGAGGCTCGACCTCCTCCTTCTTTTCTTTCTTCTTAAATAGACTTAGCAACGGTTAATCTCCTTAATGTGGTGGCTAACGCCCACCACAACCGCATTTATGGAGGTGCATGTTTTGTGTTATGAGCGTAGCGAACAAAAAACATGCACCGGAATAAATGTCGGATTGCTAGTGCTTGTTAAGTGTTGCGGACAGCACTTGCTAGCTCCCCCAGTACTTTATAATCTTTGACACCCCACAATTTTTGCACTTCCAAGTTTCTTCGTCCCACATAAAATGACAGAGTGATTTTTGGATTTATATTATTGCCAGCTGGATCTCTAATCTTTACAAGACTCATTTTCCCACCACACTGCTCACATGGTTTGCTGGTCTTTTTGTAAGAATATATTACGACACATAAAAAACAAACTAGAGCAACCAGTAAAAATGCCATCTCTTGTTCTGACATGACTAACACTTAACGCCTCAATAACCGGCAGCAGGAACGTAGCGAAGCGCAGTGTAAGCTGTCCGGCGCCGAAGGCGTGAAGTTAATTGACTTGTTAGCAATTTAATAGCACTCAAGCTTCGGAACCTTGCACTCGATATGGTGTTTTAGAGAGCTTAGAACCACACCATGGGCAATACGAAATTAGATTTCCACCAATTGATCCATCTGGAACTTCAACATACCAGACGGACTCCCCCCGAAACGAGCTTGTGTATTTAACTATAACTTCGTCACCACCTTCCGCCTCTTCCACTGCATAGAAGAGGCCGATACAACAATAACTTTTTATTTTATCAATTTTTTTCATGCTACCTATTGCAAAGGAGCGTCTGTCAACGCGTATTGCTAATCGGGATAGGGAGGCACCTCACGATGCCCCTCCTCCCACACCACCAGGCATACGGGTCACGTACCATGGCGGTTCAATTCTATTCCCCTTCCTATCTGCCAATTCCGGCAGCCCCAAGTTCCTAAAGTATCTATTTGGCAATGCTCTGTAAAGGGCAGGACTTTTGCTTAGCCTCCATGGTCCATGTGCTGATTTGGCCGTGTTCCACGCTAAAAAACGATCAACGCCCAGCCTTCTTAATCTGCGGTAACCACTACGTCCCCATTGCTTCCATAAATAACATCGCAACTTCCGCCTTATCCACTTGTCCAGATCTTTCAGAGGGCTCAGTACTTCACTGATGTCAAAGTACGCTTTCCAACCAAGCAGGGACTTCTTTAACTCTTCTATGATCTCAGTAAACTTACGGCCTCGTGTTCGGCGGGTGATCATTCTGATCTTTGCCTTCAATTTATTAATCGATGATTCTGATACCTTTATCCGGGCATCCTTCTTCAGCAATCTAAATCCTAGAAAGCTCCGCTTCCAGAAGTGATCCTCTGCACTCTTCTCAGTATTTACTGTGAGCTTCAGCTTACATTTGATGAAGTGCGTAAGGCTTACTTTTATCCGCTCTGCAGACCGATGACTTCCCACCAGTATTTGGAAATCATCGGCATATCGTACAAAACTGAGTTGCCGCTTGTGCAGCTCCCAGTCCAGTTCATTAAGCACAATATTCGCTAGAAGCGGAGATAACGGCCCACCTTGCGGGACGCCTTTTGTTGTAGCTATTACCTTGCCATCGACTACCGTTGGCGCTTTTAGGTATCGGTTTATCAACCCCAGCACATCAGCCGGTATTCCGCTTTGCTTCAGTGTTAGCATGAGCCTGTCATGATTCACTTCATCAAAGAAGGATTTCAAGTCCATATCGATCGTCCAGCGCTTTCCTTGCCGGACAAAGTTTTGGACCTGTCTAATCGCCTGGTGTGCCGATCGATTTGGTCTAAAACCAAAACTAAGAGCATGAAACTTCGGCTCCCATTGCTCACTGAGTATCTGTGCGATAGCTTGTTGGATCAACCTATCTTGCACAGTGGGTATACCCAATGGACGCAGGCCTCCATTGCCTTTTGGTATAAAGACGCGTTTCACCGGTTGAGGACGATAGATACTACTTAACACCTTTTGTCGGGTAGCAATCCAAGTCTGCTTAAGATGTTCCGGCAACTGTTTTACCGTCATACCATCGAGACCTGGCGCACCCTGGTTACGAGAAACTTGTTGTAATGCTCGAAACAGATTATTCCTATCTAGAATTCGCTGCATTAAAAGAGATGGGAAATTGGACAATGTATGATTAAGTTTCCAGTTTGATGTTCACCCAGAAAAAAAAATATTTTTTTTCCTGGCAACTCAGTTACTTGTCAGATGCAGTCATCAAGCTCTGCATTAATAATACTGTCCAGAATTGTTCAGGCCTTCAGTAGCACGAAATCTACCTACTATGCCCTCTGCTGACTTCTATGGGTCGGTCAAAACCAATCTCTCAGTTTTCAGTTACTCCATTAACAACCCATAGACCTCCCAGGGTAAGACATTTAACTTTCTTCACGTAGATGCTGGATTTATAAAACGTAGGCCAATTGTGGATGGAGAGCTTTATGGTCACGTGCCCACTGGCTCCGCCTACGTCACACCTCATATCCAGTTCTTGTTCATCACCCCGTGAATTTGCGTTGAGCTTCCTCCAGCCAATACCTCGCGACATTAACCTTGCCCTTTCGCTAACCTTCGGCTCCACGAATACCTGGTAAGAGGACTTTCACCTCTCTAGTTAAATGCCATGCCTGGCACACACGCCTTTAGCAGCGGCGGCCGTTAGGCCGTCCAGCCCCGAAGGGGCGATGCTGCCTAAACTTGTTAAATGCAGATGGCACAGAGCCAGCTACTCCACTTGTTTTTCTATGATTTCAGAAATGCACTCTGTGCCGCAAATTTTGCAACTACCGCTAATATACTTGCGACCATTTTGAACGTACAACTCTGCATTAACGATGCCGAGATCCGCTTCTTTGCACTTATCGCACCATGAATCATTGAGGTAAATATCCCTCTCTATTTCTGGCAGCTTACTTAAATCGATAATTTCTCTCATTCTTTCTCAGGCATTTAACGTCCGCCGCACAGGCGAGCAACTTGTTGCGAGTCCAGCGCACGTAGTGCGCGATTGTGCCGGCACTTGTTAAATTTTTCACGGAACAAGCTCAACTACCTCACCGACTTTAAATTTACTTTTGTCATTACCATTTACAAGGTAAAAACAAAACACATCCAAATCTGGACTGCCATCCTTTTTTAAAGCCCTAGGTTGTGTCACCGATTTCTTTATTGGGCACCCAGCTAATGCGGGATTAGCTCCGAGTTCAAATTTGGTGTCATCGAGCACACGGACGAATATGCCAACTGGCTTTCTTTCTAGTATGTGCTCTATCTTTACTTTTTGACTCATGATCTTATGAAATTTAACGCCGCTAGCAAGGGCAGCCGAAGCAACGCGTAGGCTGTCCAGCCCAGCCCCGAAGGGGTTGGGCGAGCTTGCCTAGCCTGGTTATGGCTGGCGCACTCGGGACCGACTACTAGCACTTTGCCAGCCATAGTTTGGCTGGCCGCTGCCTAATATTCACGAGGAAAGAATACCGCACTTTCCCCCAACCAATTTCTATCTTACTGGCACTCTGCGAAATTGCAGCGGACTGCCTCTCTTTACAACACCTGAGCGAACACTCTGGGAGCGAAACCACTTGAATAGCAATCAGTAAAATTTCTCAACACTGGATGCTATTTAGTGGCACTAAACCTTCAGTTACCACGAAAAATCAATTAAACCTACCGCCACAATAACGCCTCAATAACCGGCAGCTGGAACGAAGCGAAGCGTAGAGCAAGCTGTCCGGCGCCGTAGGCGCGAAGTTGATTGATTTGTTATGTATTTTTGGCACCGAGATACCCTTTACCCAGTTTTGCCTTGTTGTACTGAGCGATATCAGTGAAAGGCCAATATGCCAACTCACCATGTTCTTGCCACTTTTCGAGAGTGCTTTGCCCGAAAGCTCCGAAACTGATTGAGTTAAGAAATCTGTCTCTGAAACGAGCAGAGGGCCACTTATACTCAATATCTGACTTTAGGAAAAGAATCCAACGCGCTACAACAGACCGCTCTTCATTGGAAAGTGCCTCTTTGCCTCTAAGTTTATACTCTTTCATATCGCTGTACAGACACCAAACCCCGTGATGAAAAACCTCCCATACAGCATCATCTTTTGACTAAGGTAAAGCATCTTCAAACTCGTCATTTGTAATTATGCCAGCAAGCAAGTGACGAATAAGCTCAGCAAGTTTATTTCTAGATTCTCGGTCAATCATGGTTTACACATAACGCTGCGTTCAGGGGCTACCAAAGCGGCGCACCGTTTTGTGCAAAATATGAGCGAAGCGAACTACACAAAAAGGTGCATAGCTTTGGGAGTCCCACTGCAACGCCTTGTTAAGTTTTACTGGTACCACTTCACGCCCTTGGTTTTATTCTTGTGTTCAACTGAATACAGATGCTCAATGGTTCCCTTATATTCACCATGTTGAAACACGAGACGAACGTAACTACGATCATCTGGTGATACCGGTAGTTGCAAATAAAGAATATCATTTGCGCTACCTAATACGAATACTTGGCCAAGATCAATATATGTTACCGGCTTAAAATCTATTTTTGGTATTTGGATTTCTTTGCCGCCTAGTTCAAAACTCACTCCCTCAAGTTTATAGTGAGCTCTGTGCGGGTAAGTCGATATCTCTACACTTGAAACCTCCAAGCTCACCTTATATCTCAGATCTCTAAATTCGCCAGACATACCAATATGTGTAATGGGGCGAGCCACATCCTCTACTGCATTAGTGGAAAAAGAAACCCAGAATATTAAAATTAACAATTTACGCATAATCTGATTAAAACTTAACGTTGCCAGCAGAGGCTGGCCTACGCTGTGTATGCGCACAGCGCATAGCGTAGGCCGTCCTGCGAAGGCGCGCAGCGCCGGAGCGTACTGCCTGGCTTGGTTAGGTGACTTACCGATAAATAAGTTCGCCATTCTTCTTTACAAATACAGGTTCTGTTACTGTAAGTCTCTGTCCATCTCTATAAGCAACGGTTTTTAGCTCTAACTGAAAGAACCTATCGTTCGAATAAAACCATTTAGTAACTGTTGTTTTTACGTTTTCATACTTAGTTCCTGGTGCACCTAATTTACCGAGGTTTGCATGTTCGATTTTACTCATGTCGGTTACATGCAGGTCACCTGCCCCGAAGATAATTAAGTAACATTGTGAAGACTCTTCTTTGTAGCACAGCGCATAAGCGCTTTTCCACTTATTCCACTTTCCTTGGTCAATGGCTAGCGAAAGTTTCTCTCGTGAAATATTTTTGAATTCAGAGATCCGGCTCAAAGTATCTACAAGATCACACTCACCACAAGCAGTCGCTTGTGAAGCAAGAGCTAAAAAAATAGTTAAAAGTATTGATCTCATATTCACCTAACGCCTTTATAACCGGCAGCATTGTGGCGAAGCCACGCTTTTTGCTGTCCAGCCAGCTTGCTGGCGATGGTTGATAAACTTGTTACAAGGCATTGATGTGGCACTCGACTATATAAATGGTATTGGTGTAAGTAACCCTGAAGGTGACGACACTAACAATGCTCTTGTTTATTTCTATACCAATGACTTCTTGTTGATTGATGCCAAATTTTTCTAGCGGGGTTTTGGCGATATTGTCTATGCCATTGGAGAGAATTACTTCGCTATGCTGATACTCCCCGCCATCAACAGCTGTTGGAAGAGTAAGCTTTAAAACAGCATAGCCTTTGACATCTTCGACCGTTGCATAGAAACCGATGGTGTTATTTGGGGTAATGCGCACCTCATTTCTTGCTTTTTCTTCGATAGCTATCACGGTTCTCGCGCTGGAGTAGCTAGCAATGCAAAGGAGAAAGATAAAAATAAGTGCGGTGCGCATATTTATGCCTTGTAACGTTGCCAACAGGGGCAGCCGGAGCGTTTGCGTGCGAAGCGCGCCGCGTAGGCTGTCCAGCCTAGCCCCACAGGGGCTGGGCGAGCCTGCTTGGCCTAGTTATGGGGCCCCATTGTATAATAAGTAACCCTGAATTATCCCATAAAATAGCACGCCCACAACAACACTACTTGGGACATAGTAACGAGCATTATTTACCGGTAAAGCCGCAGTCAATAATGCTGAACAAACCGCTGAAACCACAGCAACACCAAACCAACTTCCCTTTAACCCTGGTAAAACAGCCCAAAGTACATATGCCATGGGAATCAAGCTTGAAGCAAAAAGACAAACCATGAATTTCCACAGATATACACTTAATTTTTGGTCTTTGTGAATTTGGCTCAATTTCTAGCCCTATAACGTTGCCAGCAAGGGCAGGCGAAGCAGAGCGTAGGTTGTCCAGCTCAGCCTCCGGCTGGGCGAGCTTGCCTGGCCTGGTTATAGCTGGCGCGCTCTGAACAACCTACTTGCTCTTTGCCAGCCACCTTTGGCTGGCCACTACCCGATAAATTTACAGGGAAAAATACCATACTTTCCCCACCAGTTAACTAGCTAATCGGCACTCCACACAGGTGCAACTGGCTTGCAGGGCTTGTTGACTTAAAAAGAAGGCACTTGAACGAAACTACGGTGCTAGTTTCCAGGAAAACTCTCTGGAGGAGTCTGTTCAGGTAGAGATTGGTACTTGCAGCAACTACAAACCATCTAAAAAATGACCGCCACAATAACGCAAAGCTAAAAGGCCGGAGGAATTTTTTTGCCGGAGGTCCAGCCCACGTTTTTTGGGGGCGAATTTTCAGCGTTTTGTTATAACGTCTCATCTAATCTCTCTGATACAGAAAGGCTTTTTCTAAGTAGCAGCGAGACCAAATATATAATTGCCAGAGGAGGTAATAATGCCATAAATCCACCAACTACAACCGCTCGTTTAACCTTTAAGGTTTTTTTGATAGCTAGCATATAGCTAAGAGCTAATACAACACAAAACCATAGTAATATACCCAGGGCTTCGATATTGGAAATATTAAACAGCTCGTACATTCCGCATTATCCATTTAAGGAGCTATAACGCCTGCATCAATTGCACATGAAGCAACACGTAATGCGTCAATTGCATGCACTTGTTAGCTGTCTATTTTCACGCTTATATTTCATAGGCAGCATGCCAGTCTGTACTCGGCCCGTCTCACCTAGAGGCGTCTCAAAGTCAATGACAATACCTAAGCGATGATATACCTTAGCTAAACGTTCGATATCTTCACTATTGTAATGATCTTTATGTAAGTAGAGGATTGGGACCCAATTATTAGGGCTCACTGCTTCAAGGCTCGATGGGACAAATGCTCGAACTTTAGTCTCTTTCCCCCTCCAGCCCATAAATTCCCAGACTTGCTCCCATGATTGAAGGCTAAACTTTGATTCTAAATTCCCACCAATGAATATTCGAGCATCTCTAATAACTCCAACACCAGATCCATTGTTGTTCAAGAAGATACCATAGCCATTAAACTTGCTTGCCGTTGATTCATCCAAAATTGTTGAAAAACTGAAATATGGTGCATTCAGGCATTTTTGGTATTTTAGATTGCTATCAGAGGTATAAAGTGACACCCAAATTGCCACCACTGAAATGACAAGAGCAATTAAAGAAATTCCAACTTCTATACGTTTCATACTATCCCTGACAGCTAACGCCTCAATAACCGGCAGCTGGAACGAAGCGAAGCGTAGAGCAAGCTGTCCGGCGCCGTAGGCGCGAAGTTGATTGATTTGTTATGTATTTTTGGCACCGAGATACCCTTTACCCAGTTTTGCCTTGTTGTACTGAGCGATATCAGTGAAAGGCCAATATGCCAACTCACCATGTTCTTGCCACTTTTCGAGAGTGCTTTGCCCGAAAGCTCCGAAACTGATTGAGTTAAGAAATCTGTCTCTGAAACGAGCAGAGGGCCACTTATACTCAATATCTGACTTTAGGAAAAGAATCCAACGCGCTACAACAGACCGCTCTTCATTGGAAAGTGCCTCTTTGCCTCTAAGTTTATACTCTTTCATATCGCTGTACAGACACCAAACCCCGTGATGAAAAACCTCCCGTACAGCATCATCTTTTGACTGAGGTAAAGCATCTTCAAACTCGTCATTTGTAATTATGCCAGCAACCAAGCGACGAATAAGCTCAGCAAGTTTATTTCTAGATTCTCGGTCAATCATGGTTTACACATAACGCCGGTAGCAAGTGCCGAGAAGCGATAGCGACGAGGTCAAGCGCGAAGCGCGACCTTGCCTACCTTTGTTAAGTGTTTTTCCTTGCATTAACGCTCCGATTAATTATTAAGCCCAAGAGTGCTAGAACCCCGACCGTAAAAGAGGAAGCATAGCCATTGAGAAAATAAAGCTCTCCCTGCTCTTTAATAACAGCCAAATACATAAACTTGTCATTTGCCATGTCATAGAACCCGGATGCCAAGAACAATGAAAACAGCAAACCCAATAATACACACCACGGCTTTTTGAATGAGGCAAACAAAAAGACCATACCAAAAACTACAGCTTGCACCCACATTCCAACAAAAGATGGAATTTTATCTGATACCTCAGCACTAACCCCCTGAGACATCAACAAGAACGCCACTATTGAAGCTATCCTCATACTCATACACTTAACGCCTTGCCCACAGGCCGACCGAAAGGGAGGTCCAGCCCGAAGGGCGATTGTGCGGCAACTTGTTATGAGTTAATTGCATGATTCCGCCAACCCTGCCGCCAACACAGAAAATGCCTGTGTAACTTTTGGTCCAGAAAGGATCTCCTTCAAGTTTTCTGTACTGTAATTTTCTTCAAAGTACTTTGTTTGACAACTGCAGGCTTCTTTAATTTTTATTAAATATGGATCTCGCGGATTTTCAAAATACTCTTTTGATATGTTACCAAACTCAGAGAAGTACCCTGACTGAACGATTGTTTTATCGATGCACCCCTTCCAAAGCCCTTCGGTAAAATCATCTCTCCACCTCTTGTTTTCTAAGTAGTCATTTGCTTGAACCTCAAACGACATCAAGAAACAGAGGGGTGTTATAAAATTCCTCATCCACTGAACCCCTAAAGACTCAGTAGTGGTAGGACAGCCGGTTACCCTAACTGCCCCCACGCAGATCCGGACGTGCGGAACTACCGCATCCGGCTCTTCAGTAATATATTCGCTCGTGTAAAGCACGAACCCTAATACCAGTCCACAAGTATACTGCGTTTGTATACTCGCGGTGGCTTTAGCCCAAAATATCCCAGCATTTCCTTTAGACCATTCCAGTTGTAACTCTTGCGCTGACTCCGCCGGTTGAGCCATTTGTGTATGCTGTGTAAAACATAGCTGTACAAACGGGACAAGCTTCGACTGTTGTCTGGTAGACCGAAGTAGTTCTGGAACCCCTGTAGCTTGCGCTTCAGTGTGGGCAGCCATTCTCTCAGACGCTCACTGCGCTTGGCTTTGATCCAGTGGTAGAGCGCTTCCATTGCGCCCTTCTGTTTCTGTGCGGCAGTCCGGCGCCTGAGCCTGGGGCGTTTGTTGACGTCCAAGCTCCAGTAGAACTCAAAACCCAGAAACTGGAACTGCCGTTTTCGGCCCGGATGGAAGCGGCTAAAGCGCTTCAGGTGCGTTTTCTCGGGGGCTAACTGCAGGCCAAACTTGTTCAGCCGTTGCGGTAGTACCCGGTAAAAGCGCTCTGCATCCGTTTTCAATTGGAAAGCCACTACATAATCATCGGCGTACCGGATTAGCATGGCTCTGCCACGCATACGCGGCTTAACTTTCTTCTCGAACCACAAATCCAGGACGTAGTGCAGATAGATGTTCGCCAGTACCGGACTGACCACACCTCCTTGCGGGGTGCCTGCTGCCGCTTTACTGAACTTACCATCTGGAGTTTGCACGCGTACTTTCAGCCACTGCTTAATCAGTGTCAGCAGGGCTTTGTCGTCGATACGAAGGGCTAGCATCCGCAGTAACCAGTCGTGATCCAGCTGATCAAAGAAGCCTTTAATATCGGCTTCAACGATGTAGCCGTAGCCTTTGAATTGCAGATTTAAGCCAAGACTGTGTACGGCTTGGTGGGCGCTTTTCCTGGGACGGTAACCGTAGCTGAAGGGCAGAAAATCCTGCTCCCAGATACTTTGCAGTAGCTGCGCTACGCTCTGCTGCACCAGTTTGTCTTCCACCGTAGGCAGCCCCAGTGGGCGCTGCTTGCCGTTGCCTTTGGGAATCAATACCCGCTTAATCGCCTGGGTGCGGTAGCGTTTGTCACACAGCCGTTGATGTAGGCATTGAATATTTTGCGGCAGTCTTTGCCGGTAAACTTCGGTAGTTACTCCGTCGATACCGGGGCGGGCCTGCTTATTGAGCTGGCCCCAGCTTTGATACAGCAGGTTGGAATTTAGCAGTCCGTATAAATTCTGAAACCTGTGCGTGGGGTGGCTCTGTGCTTTAAATGCGATGGCGTGCAAGGCGGTTGTCATAGTGTATCCAGCCCTACTTTGTCCGGACTATGTTTCTGTTGCACACCGATATTACTGTCAGCCCCTTCGCCATGTAAGCGGCTTTCCCGCTCTCGGACTACTATGAGCTGATCCGACTTCCGAGTGGTCTTCGTTAGTTTCACCATTAGGCTTAACGTCCCTACCTGTTCCTTCAGGAACCTGCTCGGATCTCTCAAGTTCTCAATACCTCTCTTTCTACATGCCACGGCTTGATAACCCCGCCGATCCGCCACAACCTCACCAATGCGGTTGCTTTGCCTGGACTTCGATGGCGTTACACATCTCGTCAATCGGAGCTCATTTTATTATCGGAGCGATACCAGCACTTCAGGGTCACGATAACCCCTATGGCCTATAGAATTCTCTGTGTACGCTTCACATAGTTTGTTCACAGTGAGAAAAAAAAATGAGTATATTTTTTTTCTTTCTGTTCCGCCCTACGCGCAACACTCGATACAGGTGGCTGGTTAGGCCTTACCCGACAGGGACTTCCACCCTGCAAGAAGCATCAAGTTTAGCTTGACGCACTAACGCCTCAATAACCGGCAGCTGGAACGAAGCGAAGCGTAGTGTAAGCTGTCCGGCGCCGAAGGCGCGAAGTTGATTGATTTGTTATGGATTGTGCAAGGACGTAACACTGCTGCCGCCTCCAAAACTCCATAGCATTACATCTGAGTTTCCTGCTGATGAATTAAGTAGTTCAACTATTTCTTTAACATCATCAAGGGCTCTTTTAGCCTCTTTGGAATTACAAAACTTCTCCCATTCGGCTTCAACCACTTCTGTGCCAGGGTCTAATGTCGGAGTGCTGATTACTTTGCTTCCTGAGATATTCTCAGATTTTCCATGAGCCATTAAATTCCTAAACTTAACTAGCTGGATTATGGTCTGTAAAGGTCTCTTCGATTTATCGAATTCCAAACCTAAATTTAGATAGAGAACCTTCAACTTATCAAGATACCGAATAGACTCAATTTCCTCCCAATACTCAATACGTTCATTGCCAATATGATTCATATACGCCTCTAGGGTAAAGGCACTAAATATCAGCGAAGACATAAATTGGTAGAAACAGCCTTCTTCATTTTTCGAGGCGCATTCCAAAGAGTGCTCTGCACTCATTGCCATATATGCATACGTATTTATTCTTCTTTGGCCTTCCACTATGTATTTCTGGCTCATAATCTAAGATCCATAACGTTTCAAGCAGGGGCGCCAAACTGCGTAGCGGTTTATGCGTCCCGGCGCGCGAAGCAGCCCTTGCTGCCTTGACTAGTTATGTTTTCATTGAACTCGTTCAAGGTGCTTTCCAGATAGTATTTGATCAAAATCTAACTGTATTGGTAGATTAATAGGTGGGACTCCTTTAATTTCAACTTGTGCACGCCTGAGTGGAGCGCCAAAAGTTAAACAGTTAGCGCATTCCTCTACTTTTGATATTATGACAACAGAGCCAGTAGGCAGCGTTTCTCTTGTTACCACCTCTGGACCACTCCAGCCAGGATCTCGTGATGAAATAATATAAACATGAATTTCATCGTTATAGCCTGGTGGCAAGTTAACCCCGGAATAGTCCATATCGGATATTAGTTTATATTGCTTGCCAATATATTGAGAATACTCTGGCTCACTGCTGATATCTTTGTACTCTGCATGACAAGCTGAAAGCAACAATGCCAAAGCTACTACAATAATTGTCCCTAATTTATTATTCATGTTTGCTCACACATAACGCCGCTAGCAGGGGCAGCCGGAGCGCTTGGCGGGCGAAGCGCGCCGCGTAGGCTGTCCAGCCGAGCCCCGAAGGGGCTGGGCGATCCTGCCTAGCCTGGTTATGGCTGACGCACTCAGACCCAACTACTAGCACTTTGCCAGCCACGGCTTGGCTGGCCGCTGCCAAAATTTACGAGGAAAGAATACTGAACTTCCCCCAACTCTTTATTCTCTTACTGGCACTCCGCAAAACTGCAGCGAACTACCCTTTTCTGCCAAACATGAACGACCACTCTAGGAACGAACATGATTGAATAGCAACCGGCCACAATGGCTCGATATTGAATTGCTATTTAGTGGTACTGAACTTTCAGAAACCACGGAAAACTAAAAAATACCGACCGGCACCATAACGTTGCCAGCAAGGGCAGCCGAAGCAAAGCGTAGGCTGTCCAGCCCAGCCACCGGCTGGGCGATCTTGCCTGGCCTGGTTATAGCTGGCGCGCTCTGAACGACCTACTTGCTCTCTGCCAGCCAACTTTGGCTGGCCACTGCCCGATAAATTTACAGGGAAAAATACCATACTTTCCCCACCAGTTAACTAGCTGATTGGCACTCCACAATGGTGCAGCTGGCTTGCAGAACTTGTTGGCTTTAAACGAAGGCACTTGAACGAAACTGCGGTACCAGTTTGAAGGAGAACTCTCTGGCGAAGCGTGTTCAGGTAGAGATTGTTACTTGCAGCAACTACAAACCATCTAAAAAATGACCGCCACAATAACGCCTGGCACAGCGGGCGACTTGGAGTGACAAAGGAACGGAAAGGAGGTCCGCCTGCTGCCACTCGTTAAGTATTATTCTGCCGGTTCGATTTGCCATGTGATCTTACTAGTACCTTCACTCTCTGAAATAGTGTAGATAAACCCAAATTTGTAACCTACCGGCCGATTTTTAAGGTAATCACCAGATTTTGATATATATACCTCGATCGGATTTTCTTTGACTGACTGGCCATAAAAATATACTCGGTGGATTGCACCAGCTTTCATGGTTCTGAAGCTTCCCTTGCATTGAGTACCCTCGGCAACTTTTAAATCGATAAATCGCTCATTGGTAGCAACCACATATCCTTCGCCTAAACAAACTGCGACTGTGCTAGCAGAAACCGATGATGTAAATAGAAAGATTAAAAGTGCTATCAGTTTATACATAAGCTAAATACTTAACGTTGCCAACAGCGGAAGCTTTGCAGCGGCGAAGCCGCGGAAAAGCTGTCCAGCGCACGCAGTGCGCGTTGCTGCTTGGCCTTGTTATAAGTGACGCTACCCAATAATTTCATTTTTAGCACCGACAATTTTGCGTGCAACCCTAAGACAATGCTCTTTGCTAGCACCCAAACCAATATTGCCCTCTATTGTTGCTACCAGTGACGAGGATATATGCTCGGCATCTTTACCCTCGACCGCAAGACGAAAAATATGTGGCAGATAACTCTGATACTCGTCGCGAGCTTCTGGCATGTCATTTACACCAATAGGGTCCCAGTCACACCATAAAATTTCATCTATGACTTTGTAGAATTCTAGTTCTTCTGGAGGTAATTTCTTGCCCATACTCTTACTTATAACAGTTAATTCAAAAGAAGCATCTTTATATCATCCTTCTATATAATTCTACTCTCTTCTTTCAAGATAACCTCAAAAATCCAATAATATCAAAAAGTTAAGAAATTTGGCATATTTCTCTACAGGTAGATATATAGCAGGCGCTATATATCTACCTGCTTTTTCCGCTCTTTATAACATTACCTACCCTATAAAAATCAAAGAGATAGATCGTCACCTCCAGAAATAGGAGAAGCTTCTCTTGAATTCTGATATTGACAGCAAGACAAAAGAGCAAATACTGTATATAAAAACAGTATAAGGGCAATATCATGGACGACATTCGCCACAAAATCCCAGGTAAGCCTGAACGATTTATGGACAATCTGCGATTTCATATTCGAAAGCAAGGACTATCGTACCGAACAGAGCAAACTTACACCCATTGGATTAAACGTTTCATTCATTTCAATAAAAAGAAGCACCCTAACGATATGGGAGCTGTTGAGATTGAGACGTTTCTCTCTCACCTTGCAGTTCAGGGCCTTTGCTCAGCAAATACACAGCGAATAGCCCTGAATGCTTTGATATATCTGTACAAGAGATTCTTAGGTAGAGATATTCAGGCACTGGACTTTAAACTGGCAAAACAACAGAAGTACTTGCCTGTGGTTTATAGCCGTAGAGAAATATCAGCAATTTTGGATTGTTTGGAAGGCACCTACAGATTACAGGTTGAACTAATGTACGGTAGTGGTCTTCGCAGTGCCGAACTGCTTTCTTTACGCATAAAGGATATAGACTTCGACAGCAATAATATTTTTGTTCGAGGTGGTAAGGGGGATAAGGACCGCACTACGATATTACCTAATGGGTTAATTGTGCAGTTACATAGGCAGGTGGAGACTGCTTCCCTATTACACCAACAAGATCTTTTGGCTGGTTTTGGTTCGGTTTATTTACCTAACGCTTTGGAAAGAAAGTATCCAAGTGCAAGCCGACAACTGGCTTGGCAATACCTTTTCCCTTCCAGCACCATCGGCCAATGTCCTCGCTCCGGTGAAAACAGAAGGCACCATATGCACGCAACAACTTTAGCGCGCCAGGTTCGTATAGCTGTCAAGCTAGCGGGAGTCAACAAACCGGCGCGTTGCCATGCATTTCGCCATAGCTTTGCGACTCACTTGCTCGAAGCGGGTTATGACTTGCGTACGATTCAGGAGTTGCTAGGGCATTCGGATGTTAGTACTGCTGAAATTTATACCCATGTCGTAAATCGGGGAAATAAAGGCGTTTTAAGCCCCTCAGATCGACTGTGCAACATTAATAAAATTGAGGAGGCTGGAGCTAACTATTTTGTTGGCAGTAAGGCAGGGGAAGCCCAGGGGCTTGGCTTATTGGCTGCATCTTAGTAGCGAAGAGATTGGATATCGGCTTTCGCCGGTATCCAATAGAAAAAAGCCGATCGAATTATCCCGGTGTTACATCGCCGTTTTGCGCGCGGTGGCGCAGTGCGTGATCGATCAGAACCAGGGCCATCATGGCTTCAGCGATAGGCGTTGCTCGAATACCAACACAGGGGTCGTGGCGGCCTTTGGTGACGACTTCAATAGGATTGCCGGAGCGGTCAACGCTGCGGCCGGGAATGCGCAAACTGGAAGTCGGCTTCAGGGCGATATGGGCAATGACATCCTGGCCACTGGAAATACCACCCAAGACACCCCCGGCATTATTCGACAGGAACCCCTCTTCTGGAGTGATCTCATCTCGGTGCTCAGTACCCTTTTGCTCCACGCTGTCAAAACCAGCTCCAATTTCCACGCCTTTTACCGCGTTAATACTCATTAAGCCGTGGGCCAGATCTGCATCCAGGCGATCAAAAATAGGTTCACCCAGTCCAGCAGGAACGCCGCTGGCGTGTACTGAGATACGCGCACCGATGGAGTTCCCCTCTTTAATCAGCTCCTGCATATAGGTCTCCATTTCGGGGACCCGATCAGCATCCGGGCTAAAGAAGGGGTTTTGTTCTACCTGGTCCCAATCCAGTTTTTGTACTTTGATCGGGCCCAATTGTGAGAGATAACCGCGCACTTCAATACCGTATTTTTGTTTTAGCCATTTTTTGGCGATGGCCCCGGCGGCAACCCGCATGGCAGTTTCACGGGCGGAGGATCGGCCACCCCCACGGTAGTCGCGGATGCCGTATTTTTGCCAATAGGTGAAATCGGCATGGGCTGGCCTTACCTGTTCAGCGATATTGCTGTAGTCCTTGGAGCGCTGGTCGGTATTTTCAATTAACAGACCAATGGGCGTGCCGGTGGTTTTTCCTTCGAAAACACCGGAAAGGATTTTTACCTGGTCGGGTTCGCGGCGCTGGGTGGTATAGCGGGAAGTGCCGGGCTTGCGGCGGTCCAGCTCTCGCTGAATTTCTTCTTCACTAATCCCCAGACCCGGAGGGCATCCATCGACGATACAACCGAGCGCGGGGCCGTGGCTTTCGCCAAAGGTGGTGACACAAAACAGCTTGCCAAAGGTATTGCCCGACATAGACGACTTTTCCAGCTAGTAGGTAGTAAAACAGGATGGCCCACAATAGGGGCGCGCATTATAAATGATCTGCCCGCCCCAGTGCGCAGACTGGGGCAAAAAGCACAAGTGTCCGCAGAACCGGGCTTGTGCCCATAACCCGGCAACCGAGATTGCCGGGGAGGCAAAAGGAATTATTCCTTTTCGAAGTAGGGTTGGTAGGCGAGCAGTTCTTCCCGGCTGATGGCAAAAACACCGTGGCCACCATCCTCAAACTCGGGCCACATAAACGGCACCTCCGGGAAGGCTTTTTCCAGGGCTTCCCAGCTATTGCCCACTTCGCAGATCAACAGCCCGTCGGGCTGTAAGTGGTTGGCAGCCTCGCGCAGCAGTCGGCGGGTAAAATCGAGACCGTCATCGCCAGAGCCCAGGGCTATATCCGGCTCAGCGTGGTATTCCTCAGGCATTTCGGCCAGATCGCGGGCATCGACATAGGGCGGGTTGCACACGATCAACTCGTAACTCATACCGTGCAGGCCGGAAAATAGGTCCGACTGCACTGCGCGCACACGTTCGTTCAACTCGTGACGATTGATATTGATCTGTGCAACTTCGATCGCGTCCTCGGAAATATCGCTCACATCGACACGCGCTTCCGGGAAGGCCTCGGCACAGGCGATACCGATACAACCGCTACCACAACAGAGGTCCAGAATCGCCAGGGGCTCAACATTGAGCCAGGGCTGGAAGTTGTGGCGAATCATCTCGCCAATCGGTGAACGGGGTACCAGTACCCGCTCATCCACATAAAATGTCATATCGCAGAAATGCGCTTCCTTGGTCAGGTACGCCGCCGGTATCCGCTCGCTAAAGCGCCGCTCCAGGATAGTGAGTACGTCGCGGCGCTCCTCCATGGTCAAACGGGCCTGGAGTATCTCCGGCTTACTATAAGGGGGGAGATGCAGGGCGTGGGTTACCAGTAAAACGGCCTCGTCCCAGGCGTTGTCGGTGCCATGGCCGTAGTAGAGGTCGGCCTCATTGAATCGGCTGGTCCCCCAGCGGATATAGTCCAAAACCGTGGTCAGTTCGTGGAGGCTTGTTTCACGCCTTTCTATCATCAATCTATCCTTAAGTGCTTTGTATCTCGTCGGGGCCCACTGTCACTAGCGGGTGTCCTCTGTTGTTGCTGCAGAGGGGCCAATCAATGCCCGGGGAGTGTAGTTTGCTCACACCAAATAAGCGACGAGTAAGGTTAAGTGGCCATTTTACAGCTGCTACCTAAAGGCCCTAAGCCATTTTTCCGCCCAACTTCCTCTGCCCTGCTAACAAAACAGCCTTCGCCAGTGGTCGTCAAATAACAGCTAACAGGCTCCTGGGGCCGCGTGGATCTTTACTCTCGGGTTACAAACGCTTAGGGTAGCGCACCCGCCCTTCGGGCTGAGATGTTGGAAAGAGCAGCATGAACGAACATTACGCGCGAATTATTGAAGCAATCGGCGAAGATCCGCAACGCCCTGGGCTCAAAGACACCCCGGAGCGCGCCGCCAAAGCCATGGAATACCTGACCCGCGGCTATAAACAGACCGTGGAAGATGTAGTCAACGACGCGCTCTTCCCGTCCGACTGCAGCGAAATGGTGTTGGTTAAGGATATCGAACTCTACTCCCTGTGTGAGCACCACCTGCTGCCGTTTATCGGCCGCGCCCACGTAGCCTATATTCCCAATGGCAAGGTCGTTGGCCTGTCCAAGGTAGCACGCATTGTGGATATGTTTGCGCGCCGCCTGCAGATCCAGGAGCAGCTGACCGTAGAGATCGCCGAGACCCTGCAAAACGTTACCGGTGCTGCCGGTGTCGGCGTGATCATCGAAGCCAAGCATATGTGCATGATGATGCGCGGTGTGGAAAAACAGAACTCTGTGATGAAGACTTCGGCTATGCTCGGTACTTTCCGCAGCAACCAGGCCACCCGCAACGAGTTCCTCTCCCTGCTGCGCCAGTAAACGCCACAGGTACCCAGCGGCCGCCAGGGCCGCTTTGACCGAGGAGTGACCGCTATGCCTCACCTGATCATAGAGTATGCGAAAAATCTGGAAGAGAAGATTTCTGTCGCTGCACTGGTCAGCTCGGCTCAGGAGGCGATGCACCGTTCCGGTTTGTTCGCCTCCCACAATATCAAGACTCGCGCCAAGTCCTACGATCAGTTTATCGCTGGGGACAATGGCAACAGCTTTATCCACGCAGAGATCCGCTTGCTTGAAGGGCGCTCTACGCGGGAAAGGGAGGCATTGAGCTCGGCGGTTTTTAACAGCCTGTGCCAATTTGCCGAGGGAGTTCCCGCAGTCTCGGTAGAGGTGCGGGAGATGGATGCCAGCTGCTATTCCAAACGGGTTCCCTTCTAAGCGGTTTCACCGCGCAAGAAAGGCCCAAACCACTCTGCAATCGCCCGGGCACCGCTCTCCTCCAGGTGTAAGTGGTGGCTTCCGGGAATCTCACGTGCCTCAATACCCGGAAACTCTTGCAGTACAGGGCGCAGGCGCTTGAGCATATCTGCGATACCATCTTCAGCGAGAACCAGCTGCACCGGCATCTTCAATCGGGATAAGTAAGCTTTAATCTGTGGCTCATTGAGCTTGGCTGTGGAAGCCGCCATCAGCCGGGGGTCATTACTCCACATATAGCCTCCCTCCACTTCCCGGGTGCCCCGCTCAGTCAATACCTGCGCTGCCCACTCAGTTAGCGGGAACATGCCATTTTTGCGCGCTTCGACCGCCTCTTCGAAGGTACCGTAAACCCGCAGCTTGCGCGTGCCGTAACGGGCTCTCTGGGCAATGGCCTTGGCCAGGTTCTCCGGAGCTTTTTCATCTTCGGTGGAGGGAGGTACCAGGCCATCGATCAGTGCCAGGCGCTTTACCCGATCGGGAAAAGCACCTGCGGTTATCACCCCGGCGATAGCACCTCGGGAGTGCGCCACAATGGAGAACTTGCGCCAGCCCAGCGCGTGTACCGCCCCCAAAATATCTTCCGCCTCTTCCCAGATGTTGTAGTTGGCATCGAGTGAGCGGTGATAGCTGCGTCCGTGGCCCGGCATATCTATCGCTACCAGATTAATTCCGCTGAGCAGGGGAGCCAGCCGACTGAAGGTGGCACAGTTATCCAACCAGCCGTGAAGAGCAATTACCGGCTCTCCCTCTGGATCGCCCCACTGGCGTGCAGCAATCGACTTGTGATCAAACTCAAGGGTGATTTCACGGGGAGTGATTTGATTTATCGCCAAAGTGATATCCACCGGATAGTGACTAAAACAGGTGGTGAAATGGTGCGGCCCACCAACAACATCCGCAATGACAGTTGTGATCAGCGCAATAGGGATTTACTGGCAGACACAACCGGAAAAGTTACTCTGCGTGCTGCAACCACTCCAGGTCAGCGCAGCCATTAGCCCATACATCCGCACTGACACAGGCGAGGCTGGAAGTGCCCATCGGGTGTTCGTTACCGCTGCCACAGAGGCCATTGAGCAGGCTGCCCACCAGAGGCTGGTGACTAACCAGCAGAAGCGGAAAGGTATCCTGGGTTTGCAAATGATCGAGCAGTTGCTGTGGGTAAGTATTGCCGATCAGCAGCGGCTCGGTAATAACGGGCAACCCCAGTTGAGCGGCAGCAATCTCAGCGGTTTCCTGGGTGCGTACAAATGGGCTGGCCCAAATAGCCTTTACCGCCGCCAGTTCCTCGGCGCGCTTTTTACAAACCTGTGCAACCTGCCTGCGCCCGCGCTCTGTCAGGGCTCTTTCTGCATCATTGGCGAGCATGGGCTCGGCTTTACCGTGACGCAAAATAAACAGCTGCATGGGGCTTCCTCAAGGGTAGGTTGTGACTTTGTTGATATCTGCGGGAATATTCACAGGGAGGGCAGCAGATATTTATCCGGTGCCCACGGATAAGGCACCGGATAAATTAGCGATAGGAAAAGCGATCAGTTCTTGTCGACAGGTTTGTCGGCGTCGTCGGCACTTTCCTCTACTAGCTCGGGCTTTTCACTGCTCTCGGGCTCGGAGCTACCCAGGATAATGGCATCCTCGGCTTCGTCTTCAGCCTTGTCCTTTTCACGCTTTACTTCCGTAGAAACCACTTCTGCAGAAACATCTTCGGCGCCCTCGTAACCGGACAAATCTTCTACTTCAGATTCAGGCCACTCGGCAAACGGGAAAGGTTTTTCGTCGGAGTTGTAGATCAGGAACTGGATCGCCTGGTAAACATAGGAGGCGAGCTGATCGCCAAAGCGACGCAGATTATCGTTGGATTTCCCGCTGATAATCGAAAACAGGAATTGCAGTATCACTACCGCCATCAGTAACCACGCGGCAACCTGAAGGCACACTGCAAACAGCACCATATAGATAAGGCGCACCCACTGGTTGCCGGAAGTAAGATTGCGCTTTAGATCGTCATTTTTCATATGAGGCTTCCATTTAAGGCTTGGCCGAGTAGGCCACATCAAAAGTTTGTGCGCCCGACATCAAATTACGAATCACCTCAGGAATCGGCCGCTGTTCAAATAATATGGCGTGAATCGCGGAAACCAAGGGCATGTAGACACCCATTTCGTCAGCTTTCTGTTTAATCAGACGAACCGTATTCACACCTTCGGCCACCTGACCGATTTCTGCGACAGCCTGATCGAGCGGCTTGCCTTTACCGACCATATACCCCACCCGATAATTTCGGCTGAGGTCTGAGGAACAGGTCAGAATCAAGTCGCCGACACCGGCGAGGCCGATAAACGTCATGGGATCGGCACCCATCGCTTCGGCAAAACGCATCATTTCTGCCAGGGAGCGGGTGATCAATAAACTGATGGTATTTTGCCCGCGCTCCAGTGCCGCAGCCATACCAGTGATGATCGCGTAGATATTTTTTAGCGCACCGGCAAGCTCGACTCCAAACACATCGCTACTGGAATAAACCCGGAAAGTCTCCGAGTGCAGTGCCGATTGAATCGCTTTGCAAAGCGCCTCGTCTTCACTGGCCACCACCGTTGCAGTGTAGTGCCCCGCAACAATTTCTTTTGCAAAATTTGGTCCGCTCAAGACCCCGACACGCATGTCGGTGGTTTCTTCGCGCAGGATATCGCTCATTAAGTGGAAGTTGTCGTGCTCGATTCCCTTAGTGGTGGAGATCAGCCTGGTGCCCGGCGCCAACAACGGGGCTACTTTTTTTACCACCTCGCGAAAGGATTTACTGGGTATCGCGACAAAAACGATACTGCAACCATCGACCGCTTGCTCCAGGTCGCTGGTAAGTTGTAATTCCGGGTGCAGGGGCACGCCGGGCAGGTATTTATGGTTTTCTCGAGTGTCGCGACACTCAGCCGCCGTCTCCGCGTTGCGCATCCACTGGCGGGTGTCGTGGCCGTTGCCCGCCACAATGTTAGCAATCGCGGTTCCGAAACTGCCGCCGCCCAATACGGCAATAGCGAGGGGGTTGGAAGTTTCTTTTTGCATTGTCACACCGATAAAGCTTCTTATAAGACTTGCGGATTATAGAGGCATGACCCGCTGAGCCCAATGGGGTCAATTTGTTTTAAACTTCTGCCAATTGTGCGAAACGGCACAGTAAATAGCAAAAACGGCCCTCTGCCTTGACCAACCGATAAAACACCGTTCGATCCGGCAGGGGCCGCTTCTGGGACCAGCAAAGTCTAAAACAACTCCGCTGGCCATCGCTTAGCACCAATCAATAGCGCTGACTTAGCCGTGCATTTCCAGCAGCAGCGTGTTCAGGCGGCGCACATAATCCGCCGGATCTGCCAACTGGTTACCGGCAGCCAGATTAGCCTGGTCCATCAGGATATTGGTGAGATCCGCAAAGCGATCTTCATCCGCCTCCTGGTCCAGACGCTGTACCAGTGGGTGGGACGGATTGATTTCAAAGATCGGCTTGGCATCTGGCAGGGCCTGGCCGGCCTGCTCCAGAATGCGGCGCATTTGCGGGCCCATATCCTGTTCGCTCACCACCAGACACGCTGGGGAGTCCACCAGGCGAGTGGTTGCGCGTACGGATTCAACGCGACCCTCCAGAACCTCCTGTACACGCTCAACCAGGGCACCGGACTCCTGCTCAACTTTTTCGCGCTCAGCCTTGTCCTCATCGCTCTCGGCTTCACCCAGATCCAGCGCACCTTTGGCCACGTCCTGGAACTGCTTGCCATCGAACTCGTTCATATGGCCCACGAACCACTCGTCCACCTGATCGGTGAGCAGCAGCACTTCGATGCCCTTCTTGCGGAATACTTCCAGGTAGGGGCTGGACTTGGCCGTAGCGAAGTTGTCGGCACACACGTAGTAGATCGCCTTTTGGCCATCCTTCATGCGACCCACATAGTCTTCCAGGGATTGATCCTGCTTCTCGGTATCGGTATGGGTGCTGGCAAAGCGCAGCAGCTTGGCAATTTTCTCTTTGTTGGAGAAATCTTCAGCCGGACCTTCTTTCAATACATTGCCGAACAGATCCCAGAGCTTCTGGTATTCATCGCCATCTTTCTTCGCCAATTTATCCAGCATATCCAGAACACGCTTGGTCAGCGCGCTCTTGATCGCATCAGTATTGCGATCTTTTTGCAGGATTTCACGGGATACGTTCAGCGGCAGATCATTGGAGTCCAGAACACCTTTCACGAAACGCAGGTACAGCGGCAGGAACTGCTCCGCATCGTCCATGATAAAAGTGCGCTGCACATACAGCTTGAGGCCGCGGGCGGCATCGCGCTGGTACAGATCAAACGGTGCGCGCGCCGGAATGTAAAGCAGGCTGGTGTAATCCTGTTTGCCCTCTACGCGGTTGTGGCTCCAGGTTAAGGGTTCGTCAAAATCGTGGGAGATATGCTTGTAGAACTCCTTGTACTCCTCAGATTTCACATCGGAGCGGGGGCGAGTCCACAGGGCCTGGGCAGCGTTTACTGCTTCAAACTCAGGCGCCTTCTCTTCCTTCGGTTCTTCGCCCTCTTCCGCCGCCGGCATTTCCTCTTTCAGCATTTCCACCGGAATGGCGATGTGATCGGAGTACTTTTTAATGATGGAGCGCAGGCGCCAGCTATCGGCAAACTCTTTCGCTTCTTCTTTCAGGTGCAGAACCACTCGAGTGCCGCGCTGGGGCCATTCAACAGTCTCTACGGAGTATTCCGCTTCACCGTGACACTCCCAGTGCACACCCTGGTCGGAATTCAAGCCGGCGCGACGGGTGAATACGTCCACTTTGTCAGCGACGATAAAGGCGGAGTAAAAGCCCACACCGAACTGGCCGATCAGGTGCGCATCTTTCTTCTGGTCTCCGGTCAGCTGCTGCATAAACGCAGAGGTGCCCGAGCGGGCGATAGTACCGAGGTTTTCGATAACTTCATCGCGGCTCATACCAATACCGTTATCGGTAATGGTGAGTGTGCCCTCTTCCTTGTCAAACTCGATGCGAATGCGCAGGTCTGCATCTTCACCCAGTAATTCGGGCTTGGACAGCGATTCAAAACGCAGCTTGTCGGCGGCATCAGAAGCGTTGGATACCAGCTCGCGCAGGAAAATCTCCTTATTGGAGTAGAGCGAGTGGATCATCAGGTGCAGTAGCTGCTTGGCTTCCGTCTGGAATCCATGGCTCTCTTTTTGGGCCTCAACGGTCATCTATTCGGTCTCCCCGTAAACGTCAATCGGAACAGGGAGCAAATATTGGGATCAGCCAGCAGGTTTCAAGGGGGGAAGGACAATCACTTACCAGTGGAGATCAGCGATCTCCACTGGTTTGAGCGGTAGCGAGATTGCCTTTGCCAGTAATATCGATCACGAAATTGGCAGTGAGATCTGAGATCACACGGGACTCCGCATTCATCAGAATAGCGATACCCACTTTCAACTTTTCCGAGTAGGCAACCGCCGCACGGAAGCCCGCAACCCAACCGCCGTGGTAAATAATACGGTCGTCACCAATGGTATAGAGGCGCCAGCCCAGACCATAGCCCGCGTGAGACAGGTAATCTCTCCAGATACGATGGCGCATATGGCGCTGGGTAGCGACTCGCTCAGTAGTCATATCGGCGATCACTTCCGGTGACAGTACCTTCGGGTAGTAGCCCATCTGCGCTTTCAGCCACTGGGCCATATCGGAGATACTGGCATTCACTCCCGCCGCCGGTGCAGCAAAGTAGTATTCCTTCTCCACTTTTACCGGGCGCCAACCGCTGCCTGTCTGAATATGGGGTGCCGCACGGTTATCGGAGGCCATAAAGCTCTCCCAGCCGACCGATGCGTTCTGCATTTTCAGCGGGACAAAAATTCTCTTCTTAAGCTGGCTGGCAAAGGAGACCCCGGTCGCCTCAAAAATCACATCCTCAATCAGGCTGAACAACACATTCTGGTAGCCGTAGCATTTTCCCGGCGTGCAGCGCGGATCGATATTGGCAAACTTGGGCAATATCTTGCTGAGAGGCTTGTTGTCCTCAAGGTAGTTGTCGTAGGCGTTGGGGGTCAGACCCGAGGAATGGCTGAGTAAGTGCTCCACCTGAAGCTGGCGAGACAGCGAGGGCGTCTTAAAGCTCAGGTCTGGCACATAGTTGACCACCTTGTCATCCCATTTGAAGCGATCTTCATGCTCCAACATAGTGGCCATACTGGCGGCGAAGGTCTTGGATACCGAGGCCAGACGGAACACCGTGTCCTGATCCACCTTGCCGGATTTACCCCTGACCCTGACGCCATAGGTGTCCATCGCGACCACCCGGTTGCCATCCACGATGACATAGGCGCCGCCGGGTATAGACTTACCCGCCATCATCTGTTTGAAGTATCGGCCAAACTGTTTGGCCCTGTCGTCTATATCAGCCGCTTGCGCAGGCAGGGACAGACTCCCCAGAATCACCAGGAAGAGGAAAAAACGTGCCATAGAGGCGCGCATGACGTAGACGATATTTGAAAGAATTGCAGGTCTCATAAGCAAATCGAGCCGCCAAAGCAATCCGGTAGTTGCAGATAAGACTAGCAGCCAGCGGGCAAAAACTCTATTTAGGCGCCACGCAGGACTGACCGCTGAATTCTAGTCTGCACTTTTCTCGAGCGCGGGGACGGTCATGCCAATCAGCGCAGATCAGCGCAACAAGGCTTGTACAAACAAAAAAACCGCCTTGCGGCGGTTCTTCTTTTGGGGCCCGGAGACCCCAGCGCAAAAAGCGTCTTACAGCTTCTCAGCGTTCTCGCTCAGGTAAGCCGCTACACCTTCCGGAGAAGCGTTCATACCTTTGTCGCCTTCCTGCCAGCCGGCGGGGCAAACTTCACCGTGCTCCTGGTGGAACGCCAGAGCGTCAACCATGCGCAGCATTTCGTCAACGTTACGGCCCAGCGGCAGATCGTTAACTACTTGGTGACGTACAGTGCCTTCTTCGTCGATCAGGAAGGAACCGCGGAAAGCAACGCCAGCGTCAGCTTCTACGTCGTACGCCTGGCAGATTTCGTGCTTAACGTCTGCAACCAGAGTGTACTTAACCGGGCCGATACCACCGTCGTTGACGGAGGTATTACGCCATGCGTTGTGAGAGAACTGGGAATCGATGGATACACCGATTACCTCAACACCGCGCTTTTCAAACTCAGCGAAACGGTGGTCGAAAGCGATCAGCTCAGAAGGACATACGAAGGTGAAGTCCAGCGGGTAGAAGAAAACTACAGCCTTCTTACCTTTGATTGCTTCTTTCAGGTTAAAAGTATCGACGATCTCGCCGTTACCCAATACCGCTGCAGCGGTGAAATCCGGAGCCGGCTTGCCTACCAGAACTGCCATGAAAACCTCCTCAATCCAATGATGGGTTGTTGATGATACGTAGAGTGTTCAATTTATGAGCAACAGCTATAAATCGAATGGGAATTAATAGTGGGCCGCTATGATACACACCCACTTATTTCAGGCCCATAAATTTTTTAAATCAGGCTGATAGCAGAACGGCTATGCGTGAACTAACACCCAAAATAGGATGACCTACCCGCAAAAATGTACAAATAGCAAACAAAGAGGGCGAAATGCGACCATTCCGGAATCTTATTGACACTCATTCTCAATTGCAATAGGATTCCTACCTGACTACTATTGAGTAAGAGTTGAACAGAGCCACCGCCATGTATGTATGTATTTGTAAGGGCATAACTGACCGCCAGATTAAAGAGGCGATCTATGATGGCTCCACTTCGGTGAAGGCGTTAAGACGCCAGCTGGGCGTTTCTTCTCAATGTGGACGCTGTGCCGAGCAGACCAAGGAGATCATCGACGAGACCATGAGCGGTGGGATGGTGTCCTCTGCCAACAACGGCCTCTTCTACTCCGCCAGCTGACCGTCCAATATGGCCACCCTCCTCTGGTGGCCTCTATACCACTTTTATCTACCCAGCCCTCCAGCTCTTCGTAAAATCTTAAAAACCTGTATAAGACTCCCATCCAAGTCGAACTAGCGTGCCTCCACTGTCTTTATCTCCGCTCTCAACCTGAACACATATCGGCCAACCTTGGGCAGCTATAAATCTCAACCTGCAAACGCGTCTCCCAGCTTTACATACCGGCCAAACTCTAGCCCTCCGATTTACTTACCTCTCCAATCTCAATGCAATACCCCTTGGATCGGAAAAGTTGGATATTGAGAAAATCTGTTTTAGAAAGCCCCAAAACAACTCCGTGATGTTTTTGGTTTTTACAGCACAAAGCGTAAATCGCTATGAAAGCCTGTAGGGTCGGCCCTGTTAGACAAGGCACTCGCAGCGAGGCACCTAAAATCTGCTGACTTCAGGAGCCCGAAAATATTACGGATTTATTCAGACACCGCTTTGTTAACCCCTTCGTAATCCACGTGATATTCGACAGTGGTCAACATCAATTCAGGGCATTAGTCCATCGACAAAATATCAACTCAATCGCTTTTATATTCCAGGTAACCATTCAATGAGTCGGTCAGATGGCAAACTATCAAAAGGTGGGATCATTTAATTTAGAAAAAAATTAATTATTCAAGCGCCATTCGAATACTAGAAAAGGTTTTGGCTCAACTTATAACTGCAAGCGCTTCACCCGTATATATAAATAAGAAGCATTATTAATACCAAACATGAAAACATTAACCTCAACTAAAATGCACAACCCACCAATAACAAGGGTTAATATTCGAAATAAATGACTTATTGTTGTATTGCTCACACAACCTAAATGATAATTATTTTCGTTGCTATTTTCGGCTAAATTTGCGTTAAAACCCTTGTTTTTCCTGCATTCCGCAAGAAAAACTTTTTCTTGACTTGCCGCAAATCGCAACGCAAACTCGGCCCCGATTGCAGCTGAAATCCTAAAATAAAATTAGGTAAATCAGGCAGCCGCAGACTTTAGTGACTAATAAACTTTAGTAACTAAAAATATCAACTAATCTCTAGCGACTAACAAATAGGAACTCTCTGCAAACCTTATTGAGTTGGCAGGGCTTCAGGAGCACAGGCTATGAAAGGCGACCCCAAGGTAATTGAGCATTTAAATAAAGTACTGGGTAATGAACTGGTAGCTATTAACCAGTATTTCCTACACGCCCGCATGTACGACAATTGGGGTTTAAAAGAGCTGGGCAAACAGGAATATCACGAATCCATTGATGAAATGAAGCACGCCGATTGGCTGATCGAGCGCATTCTTTTCCTCGAAGGTATTCCCAACCTGCAGCACCTGGGCAAACTTCTGATCGGCGAAAATACCGAAGAGATGCTCAAGTGCGACCTGAAAATTGAATCCAAGGCCATTCCCGACTTGCGTGAAGCCATCGCCTATTGCGAGTCCGTTCGGGATTACGGCAGTCGTGAATTGCTGGAGAAAATCCTCGAGTCTGAGGAAGAGCATGTAGATTGGCTGGAAACCCAGCTGGAGCTGATCGACAAAGTTGGCATTCAAAACTACCTGCAAACTCAAATGGAAACTGCAGCCGGCCACTCTGGCAAGTAGTTTAAGTCCTCTCACAGGCATAAAAAAACCGCAGCTTCCGCTGCGGTTTTTTTGTTTCTACAGTATGCCTACCATCTATAGCAGCAGACATATTGGAGCAAAAGCGGAAATTAATCCTCGCCTTCGCTCTCCGCTGATGCCTCATCAATCAAGGTTTTCAGCTCACCGTTCTCATGCATTTCCATAATGATGTCACAGCCACCGATCAGCTCGCCCTTAACCCACAGCTGGGGGAAGGTCGGCCAGTTCGCATACTTAGGCAGCTCAGCGCGGATGTCCGGGTTAGCCAGAATATCAACGTAGGCAAAGCGCTTACCGCAAGCCATCATCGCCTGGGAGGCCCGCATGGAAAAGCCGCACTGGGGGGCATTAGGGCTACCTTTCATATAAAGCAGAATGGTGTTATCAGCGATCTGCTGCTTGATGTTCTCCAGTGTATCCATAAGCGTGAAAAACCTCAGGTGGTCGAAGCAAAAAGTAAGTTTACAGGCACCATACCATCATCTGGTATAGCGCGCCGGCATCCATTGTACCCCAGTGGGGCCGGCAATAAGTACACCATCCCCTCGATGAAAGCAAAAACCGCAGATCTGCAACACCGGATACCATGTTGAAAATTCAGCCAGCCAGATAGCACACAGCTTATAAAGGCTGTGTTACCATTGCCCCAATCAATATAAAGTGCAGATTAGAAAGCTTAAACAGAATTTTCTGCGGGAAACAGATAGTCCAAATAGTCAATATTTAAGGAGATGCCCCGGTGGCCACCCCGACACTCATGCAAAACTATGGCGATCGAACCCTCACACTGGTGCGGGGTGAAGGCAATTATGTATGGGATGATCAGGGCCGACGATACCTGGATGCAATCTCTGGAATCGCCGTCTGCGGCCTTGGCCACTGCCACCCCAAAGTAACCCTGGCCCTGCACGAGCAGATTCGGACCTTGTTACACGTATCCAATCTCTACAATATCCCTGCACAGGAGAAACTGGCAGACAAGCTGGTACAGCTATCCGGTATGGACAATGTGTTTTTCTCCAACTCTGGAGCTGAGGCCAATGAAGCAGCGATTAAATTAGCGCGGCGGCTAGGCAATAGCCGCAACATTGAAACCCCTCAAATCCTGGTAATGGAAAGCGCTTTCCACGGCCGCACCCTGGCTACCCTGACAGCAACCGGCAATGAAAAAATCCAAGAGGGCTTCGGCCCTCTGCCCGAGGGTTTTTTACGTGTGCCGTTTAACGATACCGCAGCCATCGAAAAGCTCGCAGGTGAGCGCAACGATATTGTCGCAGTGCTGGTTGAGCCGGTTCAGGGAGAGGGCGGTGTACGCGTGCCCACTTCCAACTACCTGGGGCAATTGCGCGAAATCTGCGATCAACATAACTGGCTCCTGATGCTGGATGAAGTGCAAACCGGAAACGGCCGCAGCGGCAAAATGTTTGCCTACCAGCATGCGGACATATTGCCCGACGTGGTGACCACTGCCAAAGGACTGGGTAACGGTGTCCCCATCGGAGCCTGCCTGGCCAGGGGAGTTGCCGCACAATTATTTTCTGCGGGCACCCACGGCTCCACTTTTGGAGGCAACCCTCTAGCCTGCAGTGCCGCACTGGCAGTGATCGATACGCTGGAAAGTGAATGGCTGTTAGAGCGCGCCGAGGCATTGGGGCAACGCCTGCAGCACCAACTCAAACAGCAGTTATCCGATTGCGACCAGGTCAAAGAGGTGCGGGGCTTGGGGCTGATGATCGGAATAGAATTGCAGCAGCCCTGTGCCAAACTGGTGGACATAGCCCGCGAGCGCGGATTGCTGATAAATGTTACCGCCGGCAATGTAGTGCGCCTGCTCCCCCCACTCACACTCAGCGACGACGAGTGCCATCAATTGGCAAACGATGTCAGCTCACTGATTCACCAGTTTGCACTGCAAGCAGTCTGATGCAAAAAAAGGAGAACAGCTTATGGCGAT
Organism: Microbulbifer maximicatervae (SeqCode); assembly: GCF_052466985.1. Lineage (NCBI taxonomy): Bacteria > Pseudomonadati > Pseudomonadota > Gammaproteobacteria > Cellvibrionales > Microbulbiferaceae > Microbulbifer > Microbulbifer maximicatervae (SeqCode). The sequence continues at coordinate 5,188,248 of NZ_CP174298.1, read as the reverse complement.
CAGACATTTTCTCACCCTGACAGACTTGTCCTCGGAAGAGCTCAAGCAAATTATTGAACGCGCAATCGAACTCAAAACACTGCGCGCTCAAGGAATAAATACCGACCTTTTTCGCGGCAAAGTGCTGGGGATGATTTTTGAAAAATCCTCTACTCGCACCCGCGTTTCGTTTGAGGCCGGTATGGCACAGATGGGCGGCAGCGCCCTCTTCCTATCTCCCCGCGATACTCAGTTAGGCCGCGGGGAGCCCGTTGAAGACAGCGCCCGAGTAATTTCCAGCATGGTGGATATGGTGATGATTCGCACCTTTGGCCACCAGGTACTGGAGCGCTTCTCAGAATATTCAAAGGTACCGGTGATTAATGCCCTCTCCGACAGCTACCACCCCTGCCAGCTGCTCGCAGATATCCAAACCTTTGTGGAGCACCGCGGCAGCCCTGAGGGCAAGGTGGTCGCCTGGGTCGGCGATGGCAACAATATGTGCCACTCCTATATTAATGCTGCCCGCCTGTGCAATTTTGAGCTGCGTATAGCCTGCCCGCCCGGCTACGAACCCAACGCCAATATCCTCGCTTCGGCAAGTGATCGGGTCACCGTAGTACACGATCCGGTGGAGGCTGTTAAAGGGGCCGATTGGGTGGCCACCGATGTGTGGGCTTCCATGGGACAGGAAACTGAACAACAGATCCGCCTGAAAGCCTTCGAGAGCTTCCTCGTGGACCATGAGCTGATGAGCCACGCCAATAGCGATGCCATCTTTATGCACTGCTTGCCCGCCCACCGTGGAGAGGAGGTGAGTGCCGAACTTTTAGAGGATGGCAACATCTCGGTGGTATGGGATGAGGCTGAAAACCGCCTTCACGCGCAAAAAGCCCTGATGGAATTCCTCCAAGACCACAGTCGATAAACCCTAAAAGGGTACAGCCACTCCTGCGGTTGTACCCTGCTACCTGTACTCACTCCCCTGCGCCTCTCCTCCCGACAACGTATAAAAGATGCGATTGGCGACAAAAAATCCAAGAGATCGCTAAATTTAGCAATCGGCGCCAACGACTAATTTACAGCCAGCCAAGATGTCAGAATTAAATAAGCGTCAGTAAATTGAGCAATTGAGTACCACTTTGCTCAAAGAGCAGCCATTTGCAAATGGTTATTGCCGTTGTTAATTTACAGCGCTCTAGCTATTAAAAAAAATTGTAAGACACTGTACCCAGCGTTCTTTCCCGGCACCCACTCCTTTGCAGCCCAGGGCTGGCGGGCTCTGCCGCGAAAGTGGCTACTGACTCAGCACCTCTACCCACAATTTATCCACAAACAACTACATAGTTATTCGCCTTGAACTGACCCGCCTACCGCATTATCTTGTAGCGCACTCGAGGCCGACCCCCTATATATTGGGGTAGAGGCTCAAGAGCACCCCCATTATGTGGGGCAAATTCCGGCGCACCACCACACTTTTTGGCGGTGGGCGTCAGGCGCTGCTTTTTTCAAAGCAGAATCAGAGGTAAGCGGGCGGAATGGAATTTCCGCCACAGGCAGCAGCTGGCAAACCTTTTCAGATAGCCGGTGACAAGCCGCCTGTTTCCAGTGTCCACAGCTGTGGATAAACACTGGCAAAGCGAAGGACACGCTCCGCCATGCCACACAGTCATGTGGCCGCCGTTCTTTTGAACGCACGCGGACAGACAACAGAACAAACCTTTCGGAGATTTACATGCACACAGAGACAGGGCGCTCTCAAGCCGTGCCTGCGGAAAAATCAGGCACCTCCAGCGACCAGGCGACTGGCGGCACGACTCTGGCCGCTACTGCACCGGGCCAGATCCGCGTAATCAAGCGCAATGGCACCGTTGTACCCTACGACGACAGCAAAATTGCCGTCGCCGTCACTAAAGCCTTCCTCGCTGTTGAAGGCGGCACCGCCGCTGCTTCCAGCCGTGTCCACGAGCAAGTTGAAGAACTGGTCAGCCAGATCAGTGCCACTTTCAAACGCCGCATGCCCTCTGGCGGCACTATCCACATTGAAGAGATCCAGGACCAGGTAGAACTGGCCCTGATGCGCGCCGGTGAACAAAAGGTTGCCCGCGACTACGTACTCTACCGCGAAGAACACGCCCGCCTGCGCGCAGAGAAAGAAAAAACTGCTCAAATTGCCGAGCAAGCCGTCGATGCCCACCCCAGCATCCGTGTAAAGCAGGACGATGGCAGCCTTGCACCTCTGGATATGGAGCGCCTGCGCACCGTTGTCAAAGAAGCCTGTGAAGGCCTCAAAGATGTCGACAGCGCGGCAATTCTTAACGAAGCCCTGAAAAACCTGTACGACGGTGTTTCCGAAAACGATATCAACACCGCGCTGGTAATCACTGCGCGCACCTTGGTTGAGCAGGAGCCCAATTACACCTTCGCTACCGCCAGCCTGCTGCTGGACAAGCTGCGCTCCGAAGCTCTGCGCTTCCTTGGTGTTGCCGAGCGCGCCACCCAGCACGAGATGGAAAAGCTATACGCCTCTACTCTGCCCACTTACGTGAAAAAGGGTATCGAGCTGGACCTGCTGGACCCTGCACTGGCCACCTTCGACCTGGAAAAACTCGGCGAAGCTCTAAAAGGCGAGCGCGATCACCAGTTCACTTATCTGGGCCTGCAGACTCTGTACGACCGCTACTTCCTGCACAGCGACGATATTCGTTTCGAGCTGCCGCAGATCTTCTTTATGCGCGTCGCCATGGGCCTCAGCATTAATGAAGAGAACAAAAACGAGCGTGCGGTAGAGTTCTACAATCTGTTGAGCTCTTTCGACTACATGAGCTCCACCCCGACCCTGTTCAACGCCGGCACCCTGCGCCCGCAGCTGTCCTCCTGCTACCTGACCACGGTACCGGACGACCTGCACGGCATTTACGGTGCTATCCGAGATAACGCCATGCTGTCCAAGTGGGCCGGCGGTCTCGGCAACGACTGGACGCCGGTGCGCTCCCTGGGTTCCTATATCAAAGGCACCAACGGCAAGTCCCAGGGTGTTGTGCCCTTCCTGAAAGTGGCCAATGACACCGCAGTAGCCGTGAATCAGGGCGGTAAGCGCAAAGGCGCTGTCTGTGCCTACCTGGAAACCTGGCACCTGGATATCGAGGAATTCCTCGAGCTGCGCAAAAATACTGGTGACGACCGCCGCCGCACCCACGATATGAACACCGCCAACTGGGTCCCCGACCTGTTTATGAAGCGCGTGTTCGAAGACAAAGAGTGGACCCTATTCTCCCCGGCCGATTGCCCGGACCTGCACGACCTGTTCGGTACCGCATTCGAAGAGCGCTACAACCACTACGAGCAACTGGCTGCCGAAGGCAAGCTGCGTCTGTTCAAGAAGATCCGCGCACTAGACCTGTGGCGCAAGATGCTGGGCATGCTGTTCGAAACCGGCCACCCCTGGATCACCTTTAAAGACAGCTGCAACCTGCGCAGCCCGCAGCAACACGCCGGTGTGGTTCACAGCTCCAATCTGTGCACCGAGATCACTCTCAACACCAAGGCCGACGACGAAATCGCCGTGTGTAACCTGGGCTCCGTCAACCTGGCTCAACACATTGGTGAGAACGGTGAACTCGACCGCACCAAGCTGGCCAATACCGTAAAAACTGCGGTGCGTATGCTCGATAACGTTATCGACATCAACTACTACGCAGTTGAAAGTGCACGCCAGTCCAACATGCGTCACCGCCCGGTGGGCATGGGCCTGATGGGCTTCCAGGACGCGCTGTACAAGGCCGGCATCGCCTATGCCAGCGACGAAGCCGTGGCCTTCGCCGATAACACCATGGAAGCGATCAGCTTCGAAGCCATCTCCGCTTCCAGCGACCTGGCTGCCGAGCGCGGCAAGTACCAGACCTACGAAGGCTCCCTGTGGAGCAAAGGTGTTCTGCCGCTGGATTCCATCCAGATCCTGGCTGAGCAGCGCGGACAGCAGTTTATCGAACAGGACACCAGCTCCACTCTGGACTGGGATGGCCTGCGCGAGAAAGTCAAAGCCCAAGGTATGCGCAACTCCAACGTGATGGCGATCGCTCCTACTGCGACCATTGCCAATATCACCGGAGTATCCCAGTCGATCGAACCGACCTACCAAAACCTGTATGTGAAATCGAACCTGTCCGGCGAATTCACCGTAGTAAACCCCTATCTGGTACACGATCTGAAAGATCGCGGCCTGTGGGATCAGGTCATGGTTAACGACCTGAAATACTATGAAGGTTCTGTACAGAAAATCGATCGCGTACCGGAAGACCTGAAAGCGAAATACTGCACCGCGTTTGAAGTGGAGCCGCGCTGGATTGTGGACGCCGCCAGCCGTCGCCAAAAGTGGATCGACCAGGCCCAGTCCCTGAACCTGTATATTGCCGGCGCCGACGGCAAGAAGCTGGACCTGACCTATCGCATGGCTTGGTTCCGCGGCCTGAAAACCACTTACTACCTGCGCGCACTGGCTGCCACTACCACAGAGAAATCTACGGTGAATAGCGGCACCCTGAACGCGGTAAGTGCACACGGCGGTAGCAACGGAATGGCTGCGGCAGTACCTGCTGAGCAAGCTGCTCCTGCACCGGCCGCAGTACCTCAGGCCTGCTCACTGGACGACCCGGATTGCGAGGCCTGCCAGTAAAATTTAAGCCCCTTTTTTATAGGGGCTGCACTGACTCTCGGGGGAGAGCGTCGTAACCGCAAGTGCGGGCATGACCATGCGCAGCGACCCCGGTCCACCCATTATTTTAATAGTGGGTAATACCATAGGGACCGGGGATCGGCTGCGGCTTATTTTCCCGAGAAAACCCAGTGCAATTGCCAGCGAAAATTAAGTGCAAATAAATGCACAAAAGCGCAGCAAAAATTGATCTGGCACAGGATTTTCTGTGCCCAGGCGAGTTAAAAATACAAGCCTGTAATGAATTATTACCGGTAAAAAATATCACCGGTATGTCATCCCTGGTTGCACACAATTAGTGAGTAATACACCAGGAAGATTTAAGAATTTTTTATCGAACTTTCGATAGTGAGACCGATCAAAAGGGCCAACTATGCTGAGCTGGGACGACATCGACACCAAGCCCCAACAACCTGAAAAAGCAACCGAACCGCGACCGACGCCGGAGGCCCAGGCAAAATCCGTGCAGGAGCCCAGCGCTTCCTACACAGCCGCTCCGGCGTCGCCTGCGGCCCAAAGCGGCTCCACTGCCGTTGATGCCGCCCGTGCCGCAGTTGCTAATATGGACCCGGCTCCCGGCCTGGAAGAACTGGAAATGGGTGCGGCCCGTATCCAGGTAGATGAAAAGCGCATTATTAATTGCCGCGCTGACCTCAACCAGTTGGTTCCCTTTAAATACGACTGGGCCTGGCAAAAATACCTGGACGGCTGCGCCAACCACTGGATGCCCCAGGAAATCAACATGAACAAAGACGTGTCCATGTGGAAAGACCCCAACGGTCTAACCGAGGACGAGCGTCGCATCGTGGAATACTCCCTGGGCTATTTCTCTACCGCAGACTCCCTGGTTGCTAACAACCTGGTATTGGCGATCTACCGCCATATCACCAACCCGGAGTGCCGCCAGTACCTGCTGCGTCAGTCTTTTGAAGAAGCCATTCACACCCACGCCTACCAGTACTGTGTAGAGTCCCTGGGTATGGACGAAGGTGAAGTCTTCAATATGTACCGCGAAGTGCCTGCGGTTGCCAAAAAGGCGGCCTGGAGCCTGTCCCACACCCAGGCCATCGGTGATCCCAACTTCAAAACCGGCACCGTTGAATCCGACCAGGAGCTGCTGCGCAACCTGATCGCCTTCTACGCAGTCACTGAAGGTATCTTCTTCTACTGTGGCTTCAGCCAGATCCTGTCCATGGGTCGCCGCAACAAAATGACCGGTGTTGCCGAGCAGTTCCAGTACATCCTGCGCGACGAGTCTATGCACCTGAACTTCGGCATTGACGTCATCAACCAGATTAAGCTGGAAAATCCACACTTGTGGACAGCGGAATTCCAGCAGGAAGTGACCCAGATGATTCTCGAGGGTATGGAGCTTGAAGTAGCTTATGCCCGCGACACTATGCCCCGCGGCGTACTCGGCATGAATGCGAATATGATGGAGGAGTACCTCCAGTTTATCGCTAACCGCCGCCTTAGCCAGCTGGGCCTGAAAGAGCAGTTCCCTGGCGCTCAGAACCCATTCCCGTGGATGTCTGAAATTATGGACCTGCGCAAAGAGAAAAACTTCTTTGAAACCCGCGTTATCGAATACCAAACCGGCGGCGCACTGCAGTGGTAAGCGCTTCCTGGTTAGCGAATTACTAAAAAGGAGAAAGTAGTCGCTCACAGGAAGAGAAGTATTGAAAACGGGCTTAATGCCCGTTTTTTTTATTCTAACAATAGCTTGCTGAAGATCTTCCTTAGTATTCACCCCACAAATACTACTGCCTAACTTTAACTATCAAGCCAGCGCCGAAAAGCAGAACTTCTTGTCTTACTAGTTATGAGAGGTTCGTTCAAACCTGAGAGATGAATGGCGAGAGTGTCTTTACCATAAGCCTCAAAGCGCTGCACATACTGGATATTGACAATATCGCTACGATTGATTCGAATAAATTTTTGAGGGTTCAGCTGGGACTCAAGATCAGTCACCGACTGTTGCACTAACGAGTGAGTCATCCCTTTTTTATCGTGAGCAACAATAATTCCTTGCCCAGCTCTTAGGCAAACAATATCTTCTACCCATAAAACCTCTACACCTCCTCCCTTTCTCAATAGAAATCTATATCTAAATCCAGCGCCGCCAGCCGGTTCTTCCTTCGCATAAGTTTTATTCGAAAAACTACTCTTTAACTGTTCGAAAGACAGCATAGCACCGGTAAAACGCTTGTAAGAATATGGCTTAAGTAAATATTCAATTCCCATATTTTGAAAAGCATTCATCCAATAGGAGTCATGGGCGGTGGTATATATAATCGGGCAGGGTAAATCAATCTCATTCAACACATGAAACACTGGCCCATCGAGCAGCTCTATATCTGAGAATATAAGATCTAACTCAATTTCCTTCAGGAAAAACCTCCGAACCTTTTCAACCTTATCCAACGGACCCAAGATTATGGCTTGAGAGTTATACTTCAATATATACTTCTTTAGCTTCTCAGCCGTTAACGGCTCATCCTCAATCAATAGAATATTCATCAAATGATTACATTAGTTACAGATTAGTGGAAGGCGCAACATGAATTCACCATCCTTTTGCGTGACTTCTATTGACCTACCCAGGATCATCTCCGATCTTTCCCTCAGGTTTATAAGCCCCAACTTTCCTGAAGGAACCGTTGTAACTTTTGGCCTTATCCTATTTCTCACCTCAAGCCAATGATCAGTAACTATCACTTTAACCCATAAAGGGCTCTCCCTATCCCCCTGGTTATGTTTGATTACATTTTCCAACGCCAACTGAAGAGAGCAAGGTAAAGTTACATATTGATATAAAGTATTTCTTCTACATTCAACATCTAATTTGTACGCATGAGAAAACCTTTGCTCCATCAATGACATATAATCCATTGCAAAAGCAATTTCACGATCAAGACTTACCGTTTTGAAATCTTGACATTCTAAGACATAGCGATAGATATTTGTAAACTTATCTAGAAACTCATCAGCTACCTCAGGATTGGAACCTATAAGTGCCAACAGAACATTTAGATTATTAAATAAGAAATGAGGATCCAGCTTATGCTGCATAGCTTCAAGCTGCTTCTCCAAAAGTAACTTTTGCACCCTCTCCAAATCTAGACGCTGATCATTAACCCCTTTAATTAGCTTGAAGGAAGTAACTGCACCATAGTTTAAAACATGTAAAAAAATCAAACTCAACGCAAGTAAGGACACATGTCTTCTATCTATCTCCTGGATACCAAAGAACAGCTCCAAAGACAAAGTAAGAAATATTGCCAGGAAAAGGTAGATAAAGCCGCTAATTACAAAAACTGCAAGGAAGAATTGAATGGATATATTATCCCTTTTTTTACTTGGCGTTAACGTACCATATACTTTCAACGACAACCATTGAGAGAGAAAGCACTGTAATACAATCCAAATTGGTGCATCATAATGTATAACGATGGCACTTCCCGGAGTAGCTTTTATTGTAGCAGAGTACAAGACAACCAAAATTGAGAAACACGTCGTCAAAAAAATAATGGCTGCCTTGCTCATCTTTATACTTTATTTATTGCGGAAGGCGCATAATAACCTGACCATTGATATCGAGAAACTCTAATTTTGCCTCACCATCTTTGGTAACCATTAGCTGAATACGTTTGTTTCCATCAATATCATTTAGCTGAAGCTTCGAATCCCCATTTAGGGTACCGTAAAAAGCCCTTCTAGTCCCACCAAGCTTTTCTTCTTTATACAGTTTTGCTAGCCGTTCTATTCGCTCTTTATCGCCAAGCCTTTTAGCCTCACTAAACTCCTTAGACAGATCAAAATCCATATCCTGATCAGGACGGTCCATTACTGTAAGGCCTGTGACCATATAATCAGAACTTTCAATGTGTTGCACCATTAGAGTTTGATCTTGATTATATCTATCAAAAGATAGGTGTAACCCATGGTTAGTTATACCATCGTCCTGACTTCCTCGAAATATAAATCCCCCATTTTCAGTCCCTTCATCATTGTAAAAAATCATCCCAGGTCTAGACGACTCTGATCGAAATACCTCTCGCCCATACCTTTCGACCCCTGGCGCCTTATCTGAGTTAGCTAGAACCATACGATTCAAGCCGTTCTTTTCTACAATATTGATTCGCTCGACAAAAATTTCTTCAAACTCAACGGTGTCTCTCTTAAACCCCGTTAAGCCGCCCAAAAAAATTACGCTCAATGCTAGAAGTACATTAATTTTTCTTTGATGACTTGATACTTGTCTTTGATTTTCCATGTTAACCACCTCACTCAAATAGAACCTCAAAGTTAGGGGGTAGAAGGAAAGTGTTCTAGAGAAAAGTTGTAAACAGGGGGAGAACCCAAATAAACAGGGGGAAAAGCCAAATAAGATATGCGCACGAGATCCTTATGCAACATCGAGAGGATTGTTTTTGAGATATGTACAGTCAGATAACAATAGCAATCATCGTTTTAGATAGTGACTTTGGGAGTACAGCATATAATGAGCCCCTATTCTTGCTACCTCCCTCAAACTAGACTTATGTTCCACTAAAGCCCTTACAGATCACCATTGACGCCTATCAATAGGTCAAACAGTTTGGACAAGATTCAGAATTGGCGCATAATAACTCATATTAGCTACACTCGCCCCCAAGAAGGCGTTGCCTGTTGTAGCCGCCCGTCTTAAATTTATGATTGTGAATTCTCTATGAGTACCCTTGATTTGAATGATATTGCCACCTTGAGCTGTGAAGATCGCTACGAGTATTTTCTGAGCATAGCCGGAGAAGAGCGGGAGATCTGGATACTGATCGATAGCCAAAATTGCTTTCTTAAAATACACACCGATGAAGATGGTGGCTTTGAATATCTGCCAGTATGGCCAAGCGCTGAATTTGCCCAAGCCTATGCTGAGAATGAAACGGGCCTCACCCCTAAAAGCATTCCCTTACCACAGTTTTTAAAGAAGTGGCTTTCTGGCTTAAAAGGTGACGGCATTGAAATAGGTGTGTTTCCTGCGCCGGATAAAAGCGTATGGATTACTAGCTCAGAGGAACTAGAGATCGATCTACGGGAAGAACTGAACAACGTCTAAATAGGCTATTCACGTTGAAGCTATCGCTTCAAAAATCCGACAAAGAAAGTTCAGCTCTATTGAATAAAAGTGAGATAACAGGGTAAACATCTGTTATCTCACTTGGGTAATATACAATTACAGATTCGCCGCCTGATATTTATATATACTATTCACTTGAGGCGTTGCAATGAAAACCAGGAATAAAATAAGTTTCGACGCCACCAAAAACTATAAGGAAGAGAAAGATATAAAGCCGGCCTTGCCCGCTTATAGCAGCGCAGTCGCCAGTGCAAAGCATTCGGAAAAGAAAAGCAAATAGTATCCGGTTGGATAACTTTCACGTCATCTAAATCTCCCCATAAGTCGATATCCGAACTCAAAGCAAAATCCAAAACTCTTCCTCTAGAGAGTAAGTAGATATTAACTCCCTGATCCAGAGACCACCAATCATGTAGGATAACTAACACTTTATCGAGAAATTGGTATTGAGCAACAATCTCTCTACCATAAACGGGTATAGCTCTTTGGTTGGAGCCATCAATTAATACGACTTTACTATTATCAATTGGATTAAGCTTGAAGTTATTCACCTCAGAGAGAAAAGCGTTCGTCACTACCCTACCCCCTTAAATTCCAGACCTCTAACTTTACTACAAACTTTTAATCCAAAATATAGCTCCCTGAATTAGCAGGGTATTTAAAAAATCTTAATATGTTCCCCTAATTGGGTAATGGTTATCAGGATTTCGGATAAACTCGATACCCACCAATAGCGTTTGCAAGTCAGGCCTCGCAAAAGGTGCATTGGAAATGTCGACTATTTGCAACCTTCCAGATTCGTTGATGACAAAAACACCCGGTTCAGCAAAGGGCCTATCTGTTTCTTCAGGGAAGCGGGGTTTTGAAATATAGAGCCCAAGCTGCTGCATTTGGGGTATTGATAAACCGTAACCGACAGTAAACCCCGGCTGAATTGCTTCCATATGCAGAGAAGCTTTTTCCTCCGTATCGGCAGAGACAACAGCCACGTCAATACCCTCCGCATGATAGCGGGGTAGTAGTACACTCAAGACACGCAAATACTTGGTACAAAGTGGGCAGTGCTTACCTCGGTAAACGACTACCATTTGCCAAGGGAAACTACCTTCAAGCTTCCCCAGTACCAACTCACCTCCACCAAGTCGCTTTACTTCTATTGCAGGAAAATCGATACCAGCAGCAAGCTTTATATTGCTCATTAGCACCCCACTTGAGAATATAAGAAGAGACTTAGTCAACCAATGAATCCCACCGTTAGTATAGGAGACTCGATGAAAAAGCCCCTTATTCGTTTTCTATCAACGCTATTAGCAGCCGGACTGCTAAGTGGCTGCCCTGCTAACCACCAAAGTAACTCTTCTCCTGAAAGTCATTCCCAGCCTCTTGAGTTCTTACCTGCCCTGAAAGGGGACTACTTTAAGCTGGATTCAGCGATTATTGGGCGCCCCTACCATATCTATACTCGCCTGCCTGAGGGCTATAATCCAAACGAGGATACAACCTACCCGGTCATTTATCTCCTCGATGGGGATTCACTGTTCCCAATTTTGGCTACTAATCACCTGTTTATGCATTACGATGATTACGCCCCCGAGGCGATTATCGTAGGTATTGCTTACGGCTCATTTAAACCCGAGATCAATCATCGCAGTTTTGACTTTTCACTACCCGGTGACAGTGACACACTTAAGTATGGCGGTGCACCTCAGTTTCTCAACTTTCTAGAGCAGGAGCTCTTACCAGCAGTTGAAAGCCGCTACGCGGTAGACCCTCAGCAACGAGTTCTCTTCGGTCAAAGTCGAGGGGGATATTTTGTGCTTTACACGGCATTTTCTAAGCCCGACTTGTTTAAAGGATTGATAGCCAGCAATGCCACCTTCTTACCACAACAGGAATTTTTCTACAGGGAACCTGTACAAGCGACAAGAGAGGATCTGACTCTGGTAGTAACAAGTGGCTCCAAAGACATGCCAAACCTGCGCAAAGATGCACTCTCCTGGCATAAGCACTGGAAAGAACAAGAGACCACTCCCTGGCGCATTGCATTTACAACGATTCCAGGCGGTACCCATGCGGCAAATAGTACTGACAGTTACCGTTTCGGCATCCACGAGATTTTTGCAGAAGAGATCGAAATATCTCGTATGAAAGCAGAGAACAATTTGCAAGTGGTAGAGGATCACTAGAGCTAAAAACTAATTGAAGTAAATATGTGATTCCCGCAAACTAAAAAGCCCGCTTTTAAGCGGGCTTTTTTAAAACGATGAGCTAATTACTCTGTACAGGCAGCAATACGACCAGCCGTATTTTTACCGGCACCACAGTTCAGGCCATCGGGGATACCAGTGTAGTCTGGGGCCATAATACCGCCGTTACGCTGAGCGTCATGATCGGTATAAATACTCGCCAGGTTATAGGAACGCGCTGTCCCCTTATTGTCATTATCGCAGGAGAAGATAGCGCTTCCGTAAGCGATACCCAGGAAGGTCTTGTATTCCTTCAGGTTTGACCACAAGTTGCGCTTAGCAGAACCAGAACAGTTCATCTGGGAAGCCAGATTGATGTAACCATCGTCCTCACCGCCCAACAGCAAAGAGCTAGCACTCTCAATACCAGGGAAACCGGCGTAGCCTCCAATGGTATAAACCGGTGCAGCCAGGTTGGTGCCGACATAGTTGCGCACAGCATAGACATCATTAGTCTGCAGGTAACGTACTGCTGCGCACTCGCGACCGATAAACCAATCGTTGATCAAATCTTCGATCCAGCTACCGTTACACAGTCGATCAACCCCCTCAGTACCGGTGATTGCACCACCAGTAGTAAAGATTGCCGCGATACCGCTAATGGCAGTGTCAAAGTCCACTTCAACCGCGTAACTATCATTCAGGCCTGCGACATTAACGGTTTCGGTTTTCGTCTTACAGCTTTTCCAGAACCAGGAGCCAGTACAAACCTTCGAGGTTTCGGTCACAGTATTGGAATCCAGCTGGTTGTAAGCACGGTTATAGTAAGGGGACCCCGGTACGGCATTGCCTGCGAGGTACATCATCTGGGTGGCACCCTGACTGTGGGCAATCACGTAGAAAGTATCATCAGCAGCACACTGGTTTTCATGCTCATAATCATCGCCTTCGCCATTGCGAATAGCGATTATCTGCCGAGCGATTTCACCCGCTGTGCCGTCATGCCAGTAGGGCATCTCGCCCTCATCGGTGGAGTTGTAACCAACCACACCGTAATTGCCGCCATTTACACGCAACTGTTCAATAAAGTCACTACCCGCGTATTCATCGAAGTAAGCCTCACTCCAATAATCTAAAGCCGGCTGCTCAAGATTACCCTGGGAGTTAGTACGCTGCTTAATATGGCCCTCAGTACCATGGCCATGAACCAGGATGTAGCAGTTATCCGCACTAGCAGAGGCTGATCCCAAAAGCCCCGCTAATAGTAAAGAGAAGCTCGCACCCAATCGTTGACAAAGTGTCATTGTGATGTCCTTTTATTTTTGCTCGGGCTTGATCCCAATTTTTTAAATTGTCTTTTTATGTTGCCGAGACTGTTTTATGGCTTGCGAAAGGTATCTGGTTAATTAGTGCCAAGAATATGACTAATAGCGCCAAACAGAATCTTAGGGCGACAAGCAATATGACTATTTAGTCATAAAGAGAAGGAGGCTTAGATGAATGTGACATAGTTCGCAAAAACTAAGAACCGCGACTTCGCTCTAGGTCACAGTATTGATGAAGCTAAAGGTGAGTGAGCACTTCTAAAAAACTTTTGGAGCAAGCTATCTTTTCGAAGAAATAACTTACGTAAAGAAAAGGTTGAAATCGTTTAAATTTTGATCAACCCCTATCGTAGCACACAAGTATCGTAGCCACTTTTCTATCGATATACCTATGACACGTTATGCACCCTTTCCATAAAAAATTGTGGCACTAAATTAAAACATGCAGCAAGAATTACAAGGTATAAATATATGAGCACCTCTACGGAGATAATTTTTAGAGTCTAACGATTCGGGAAATATACTACATATACTTAAAATCAAAAGGTAATCATCTAGTAGTAGATTATCCGCCGACCGAATGCATACTCATTGAACATCTACGGTAGGAAGGAAAAATGATAGAGCCAAAAAAGTTTTGGGATAAAACTGCAGCGCGCTATGCCAAAAGCCCTATAAAAGATTTAAAAAGTTACAAGAGAAAACTGGCTATAACACAAGAATATTTTCAGGCAGACTGGTCTGTACTGGAATTTGGATGCGGCACCGGCAGCACCGCTATTCATCACTCTCCCTATGTGAACAGTATAACTGCTACTGATATTTCCGAGAAGATGCTGGATATTGCTAAGCAAAAAGTAAAAATCGCTTCCATAAAAAACATAAATTTTAAACAAGGCACCTTAGGTTCACTAAAATTCGAACCAGATAGTTTTAACGCCATCTTAGGGTTAAATATATTGCACCTTATCGAGGATATAGATGGTGCTATCGCGCGAGTTTACAATTTATTGAAATCCGGGGGCATATTTGTATCAAGCACTGTATTAGTTAAGAAAAGCAATTGGCGATTCTTGATCCCAGTGATGCAACGCATAAACCTGGCCCCTTATATCCACAAAATTGACAGGCAGGAGCTTTTAGACAAGCTTACACGAGTTGGTTTTCTTATTGATCAGGAGTGGCAGCCTAGTAAGGAATCAATTTTTTTGATAGCAAAAAAGTAACTTCTTTATTCCCCATATACGTGGCCATATTTCAGACATCAGGACGAATTCCAGTAAAAAAAGCAGGAGGGCGGTAAGGGGGAGCCCCCTTACCAAATTTATCTCCCAGTATCATTACAACAGTTCAGGAGAAAAAATTAATTAACGCTATTTGAATGGTAAATCATCGCCTGCCAAACATTTTGCTGACCACTCACATAGTTGTCATAGGTGGGGTTTTTAATATAAGTCCAAGCCACTTTTCCATCGCCTAAGTACATAGGTTCATCCAAACCACCCCATCCATAATTAGGTAACTCGATTGGCCCTTCAAGTACGTTTAGATCTGCATCGACTTCCATTACATAAAAGGCTTTTGGCACTAATAATCTTTTAGAGCCGCTGTCGGCATAAATACGGTTATAGGCCAGGTTATCAGAAATACACTGGAACTTTGCATACCCAAATAAGTAACGTCCATTTTTTAAATCAATAAGTTGTGGATCACTAATTTGGCAATCATCATCCTCAACCAACCAATTAAAACCCTGGCCTTCCATACTACCGGTAGAGCTGACTTTGGCGATACCAATACGGGTTAAAGAGCTGGAGTCTAATGCATCACCGGAATAAAGTCCCTGCCTTGTTATTGTGGAGAAACTATCGTCATCTTCCCAATAGTTATAACTCATGTAGGACAGGAAACAGTTTGTGGTGTCGTAATCTGCACAATCATCATCAAACGGGCCTTCCCCAGATGGATCAATACCGACTTCGTCCTGAAGAAAGCGATCCATATCCGCATCTTCAATATATTTAGGCGAGACAATCAAAGAAAGGTTCGTATTGGCATCCACTGGTACAACAGTATGACCGCCACCATTTGATACCATCGCAGACGTTGATGGTACGAAGTGATTAAAGCGCCCTTCTGTAGACGAACTGGAAGTTTCCATTTTCACTGCAATGGTTCCGAGTTGCCCATGAGTGCTACCTATCCAGTCGTTCCAATCACTGGTACAAATTGCACCAAACATCTCATTGTCTGGATTATAGAATGAGCGAATGTTTACTACATGACCATTGCCGCAGGCCCAATACCAACCGCGATTATCTGAGCTGCTCATATCCAGGGACCAATTATTACGGTCAATAACCGTTAAGCCTGCCGAATAGTGAGAACTCCCATTTCCATCAAATACCCGTGCAGAAACTGAGAAACCATAGCTACTACGAACCTGGCTGTCATCCTCAACATAAATCAGCTCTTGTGCGCCAAGATGAGTTCCACCGTGCATTTTATTTACTACGTAAGCATCAGGAACTTCACTTAAAGGCTGATTTTCCCACTCTAGCAGCCAAATCTGCTCGTTATAGCTGTAACTGGCATCTCGAATGTGCTGCAGTAAATCGTCATAGTCACCAGAAGAGAGACTGGTAATAATGTATTCCATCTCCTCCTGCATATCAGACCCTTTAATCGTGCTGAACGAGGGAGAATCTCCAAAATCAGTATCGGGGAAGTTTGCTTCCAGTCCGGCAAGAAAATCATCGAATGTCAGAGTCGGGTGCTCTGTAAAAAAGTCGATATACTTACCGTGATTGGTTGCCACCATAAGACCAATTTCATTGGCTATACGGGATTCAATCAAGTCAATATTGTCTTCCATTTTCATCCAGCTTGAGCCGTATTGCTCAACTAGATCTACCTCCACATCATAGCGTTCGCTGGCTCGATATTCTGTATTACACAGTACCGCCACTGTGGAACAGTTAGCGCTAACGGCTATACCGTGGGATTCGTAGCATTGATTTAAAATCGTGGCATTACCCGTTGGTTCAAAACTGGAGGTATCTGGATCATACTGCAACTCATATACAGAACCGTAAGTGGTATCCGCAGCACTGCTCCCCTCTGACAAAGTAGTGGAAACAAACATCCTGGGAGTATCGGTATCTGTTGCGCAGGTCGCCGTATAGTTCCGAATTGGAATATCAATATCCTCTTCGTCCTGCTCGCCATCAGTGCGCGCAATATAGTGGGCCATCTGGTAGACCTCACGAGCGTTGTTCATACCTTCTGGTAAAGTCACATCAATCGCAGTCAGTGAAGCAAAGCCCAAGTCAGTGACTTCTACATCCCCCACCACAACCGTGGTCCCTACATTATCTGAAATCGGAGTATCATCATCACCGGAAGTCCCTTGACCGCCACTTCCACTACCGCCCTGGTCACTGCCGCCATCTGTTGACGAAGTGTCTGAATCCGAGGAGGAGCTGCCTCCACCACCGCCACATGCAGCCAGCAGCGCCGTCAAAGCAAGCGCTATTAATTTCTTATTAATTAGTAAACCCATCAGTTCCGCCCAACTTGTATGCCGCTAAAATTTTTTGTTATTACTTGCTGCCATTAACTAAGTTTGTATACCCAATGTGACAGCGGGCGTGAACTTTAAAGGAATGCAATCGATTGTCTGTGAACTGGTTTTCGAAATATCTGGAGGGCGATAAGCGGTAATCCTTCGCCGATAAACGGTGCCGGGCCACCAAATAGTTGAGATATCACTGCCCAGACAGGAATTGGGCAATAGTTTGAGCACAAAGGTACTGGCTAGCTATTACAGCTGTAACAATTAGCTCCAAATTTGTAAAACCGATATAGTCTCGCTGAAATACACTGGACCAGTACTGTACTGGAAGATCAACTCCTCCCTACATGGAAGTGTCAATATGAAAAGACTAGCCTTATTTGCTGCACTAATCATTCCCACCCTGTCACAGGCCGTTCCTGAAATTACGGGTACTCCACAAGACTTACGCGGTCTGATTTATCCGGAATCCAGAATTGTTACCCTGCATGGCAACGCAAAAGAGACCGCTTACTCTGATCAAGCCATTGTGAATGTGATTGTCACGACTGAGGAGCCATTGTTATCAGACGCCATTGCCAGCAACAGCTCCCTGCGAAAAAACTTAACCCAAAGATTAATCAAGGCTGGAATAGACGGATCCAAGATCAAGAATTCCAAATTCTCATCTTCTCCTCAATTTGGATGGCTGGGCAAAAACCCATCCAGCTATAAAGTGATAAATAGAGTAGCGGTAACAATAGACCAGGAAAACCATTTACAGGCAATCGCAGAACTAACTGACCAAAATAAAGAAGTAGATATAGTAAGTACCTCTTTTGAACATTCAGAAACCTC
The DNA here is from genome assembly GCF_052466985.1 of Microbulbifer maximicatervae (SeqCode). Lineage (NCBI taxonomy): Bacteria > Pseudomonadati > Pseudomonadota > Gammaproteobacteria > Cellvibrionales > Microbulbiferaceae > Microbulbifer > Microbulbifer maximicatervae (SeqCode). Next base: position 5,170,514 of record NZ_CP174298.1, on the reverse strand, counting down.
TGAATACACAAAAAAAGTACAATCCAAGGCACTGGCAAAAATTATGGCGCAAAAAGCGGATTATGAGGAGACGCTCGGTATTCAACTAATTCCAGTTAATATCCGTACAAAAAATATTGGCTTTTATGGGACGGCGGGTGCTGGTGCGGTGGAAGAGGTTGTCGTTACCGCTGCCAGGGGTAGAGCTGGAAAACTAAAAGATAGTTTTTCGGACTCCTATATCGAAACAGAAACTAGCTCATTCGACGAGGTCCAGTATGAAGCTTCACTGTCGGTGGAGTTCCAGGTTAGACCGGCACACATAACTGAATAAACTTCGATCAAGCAGCGAGGCCGGCAGAAGCCGCGAATAGTGGTTCCTGCCAAACTGATACCCCACTTACCGACCCTGGATCCAAGCATGCCTACCCAACAGAGAAGGACAATATCTGGCTAATCTCATTCAAACTACGATTTGACTGGGACTGCCAAGTTTCAATAGCTTCCTTTAATGCTGCCCAGTCTTTCTTAGAGGAGGGAGACTTGCCGATAACCCCCTCTCGTATAAGGGCTCGAATGGTATCACTTGCAAAAACCAAAGTATCAACTCCCATTCGTCTTAGAAATACTTGGGCAGTCTTACCGCCGAGTCGATCACCACCTTTACGCAAGTAGAGAAGATTCTCAATATAGTTGCCTGTATTCCAGCTAGAGAAATACGCACCCAAGCTTCCATGCTCATTAGATAAATGCCAAAAGAAGTCTGCATTTCTTTGAATGGAGCGAGTTTTAGTCCAGTGTTTGATCATACCGTCCTGCCGCATTAGGTCATCTAATGCCTCCTCCGGTAAGTAACGACAGAACGAAACATCAAAGCCATAGAAGATCTTCTCTATATCCGGCCACTTTTTTTCAACAACCTTCCAACTAAAACCGGCTTGAAAAACAGCCCGGGATGCCGATGACAACCACTGACTATCATGTATCTCTCTCAAGAGCTGCGCAGGCTTTGGCTTCACCAGCTTCGACTGAAGTCCATCTACCCCTCCAAATCGATCAATCACAGGTGCCTCAATGGCGGCGAACTCACGCATAATTCAGACCTTCCAGTAAATCTATCTCCATTCTACGCCTATAAATAGAAATTCAAAGTATTTAGATTTTTAGCGGAATACTAACAAGGGGGTGCGTGTTTATCCTACCTAAACAACGCGAAAGCCAACTGACTCTAGAAGTTAATATTTCAGAAAACTGAAAAAGAAAAGGACATTTCAGTTTCCCCAATAAATAAAGGGGAGCTAGCTCCCCTTTATTTACATGATACTTAAGTAGAGATATAAAGAATAATTAGCTACCCATAATCAGACCTACATCTCTAAAATAAGCATAACATATTTATTACTTAACCTTCTTATCAGTCTCTCCATTTTTGTACCCAAGCAAATCAAGGTAAAACGCATACTGCAAAGCTGTCTCTTTATAGCGACGGAAACGACCCGAAGAGCCACCGTGACCTGCTTCCATATTGGTATTGAATAACAACTGATTTTCATCGGTCTTCAATTCGCGTAACTTTGCCACCCATTTCATTGGCTCAAAGTATTGCACCTGGGAATCATGTAGCCCAGTGGTTATCAACATATTGGGGTAATCCTGAGCTTTCACCTGGTCATAGGGAGAATAGGAAAGCATATATTCATAACTATCCTTATTATTAGGATTGCCCCACTCGTCATACTCATTAACAGTCAGGGGAATTGACTCATCAAGCATGGTAGTTACCACATCAACAAATGGCACCGCCGCAGTAACTCCCCGGTACAAATCCGGCTCCATATTGACTACCGCGCCCATCAACAGCCCCCCGGCACTGCCACCTGAAGCAAAGATCTTATCAGGGGCGCCATATTTTAATTTCCCCAACGCCTTGGTAACATCGATAAAATCAGTGAAAGTATTCTTTTTATTGAACATCTTTCCATCTTCGTACCAGGCACGCCCCAACTTTTGGCCGCCACGAATATGGGCAATAGCAAATACAAAACCTCGGTCAAGCAAAGACACCACTGAAGAGCGGAACCAGGGATCAATGGTATTACCGTATGAGCCATAGGCATATTGCAGTAATGGATTAGAGCCATCTTTCTTAAATTTATCTTTACGATAAACCAAGGATACCGGCACTTTAACACCATCGCGTGCCGCTACCAGGATACCCTCGCTCTGATAGTGCTCTGGATCAAAACCGCCCAGAACTTTGTCTTGCTTAAGCAATTCCAAATCGCCACTATCCAGCTTGGCTTCATAAACACTATTTGGTGTCGTTAAACTCGAATAAGATACTCGAACACTCTCTGAGTCCAAGTTTGGATTTGAACTCAAGCCCAGTCTGTATACTGGATCATTAAACCCGACTTGAAGGTCCTTATTATTCTCTAAATTGATAATTCGGAGGCCCGTTTGTCCCGCTTTTCGTTCTATTACTGCCAGATGATGATCAAATAAAGTGAAATCTTCCAACAAAACCTTACTACTATGAGGTATTACTTCCTGCCAATTAGACTTATCTGCTGCGTCATCCATGTCAACCTTCATAAGGCGGAAGTTTTCAGCTTGCCAGTTAGTCATGATATAAAAATCATTCCCTAACTTTAGCGCTGAATACTCATGGTCCTCTTCCCGGGGATATAAGGGAGTAAAATCAGCAAGAGGGGTGTTCGCATCCAGGATTGACTGGCCACTGCTAGTTGTAGAACTGTGGTGAATGCGTATCAGATCTCCATCCCGGGATTTGGAAATCCACGTATAGAAAGCCTTATCCATTTCTTCGTAAACAACAACATCTTCACTCTGCGGCGTACCCAACTTATGGCGCATTACCTGATAGCCGAGCAGAGTTTGATGGTCTTTATTGATATAGAAGACAGTTTGGTTATCGTTTGCCCAAACGGCAACTGGTGAAGCATTCTCCAATTTATCTGGCAGCATCTCACCGGTCTTTAAGTCCTTGAAGCGAATCGTGTAAACACGGCGCCCAACACTATCTTCAGGATATGCTACCAATTGATTACTGGGAGAAACCGCCAGGCGCCCTACACTAAAGTAGCCGTGGCCTTCAGCCAGCATATTCACATCCAGCATAACCTCTTCAGGTGCTTCCTGGGTCCCTTTACGTCGCGCGTGGATCGCGTATTCTTTCTCGGGAAGATAGCGGCTGTAATACCAGTAGCCATTATAATAAACAGGAACCGTTGATTTATCTTTCTCCAGACGGCCAGTCATTTCCTCAAAGAGTAATTCCTGTAACTCTTTGGTGTGATGCATTACCGAATCGGTATAAGCATTTTCTGCTTCCAGATGAGCAATAACATCTGGCGCCTTACGTTCATCATCGCGCATCCAATAGTAATTATCGATACGCTCATGGCCATGCATAACCATTTTATGAGGCACTTTCTTGGCTACTGGAGCGGAAGCCTGCTCGCTAAACAAGGTTTTGTCCTCTGCTACTTGATTATTTTCTGTCTCGCCGCATCCCGCCAAACCAAGAGCGAATAATAATGTCGCCGTAGTTTTCTTCATAAAAACGTCTCTCCAATGTATGCTTTTTTATCCACTGATACTTTTTATTATGATTAGGTTAAATCATCAATAAGCCGCATCGCATCCTGAGCTCCAAGGTTTTTCTTTTCTGGGTTAGCATTCCCTTCTGCTTGCCCTGGCCGCGCTGGCTGACTTTTGGAACCCACTGAAACTGTCACTACACGAGCCATTGCTTGATAAGGATACCCTGAGTTGAACGCAAGTCCGCCAACAGGCTTCCAGCCCTCATTGAGCATTCGGGTCACTTCCTCCTCCAAACTTGAAAAACCAGTTTTCCCGACGGCAACTTTATATTCTGCTCTCTTCACACCTACTCCTACTTTGTAGCTTCGCTCACGCCCTAAACATCGCCTCTAGACTATTAATTAATATTTGAATCTAGCTAACAACTGAGGGTACCCCCTAGATCATTCCACAATATCTCGGCAAACCCTTTATTAAAAATACCGCGAGATTACATACAGACTCCCGAGGTTGGAAATCTATTACTATCATTTTTTTACTAGCCCGCCGCAAACGGAATCTATCAGGCCAAGATCAACCAGCTCATCCCCGCTATTATCAGCGATGCCGTCACACTAAGTATCGCGCCCTCTCGAACCATATCCTGTATACGTACTTTACCGGTTCCATACGCAATCGCATTAGGCGCTGTAGCTACAGGCAGCATAAATGCACAACTGGCACTCATCGCCGCAGGTATCATCAGCACCATGGGCTCAAAACCCGCTGAAGTGGCGGCTACAGCTAAAATTGGCATAAGTAGAGTTGCCGTAGCTGTATTGCTGGTTATCTCTGTCAGGAAGGTCACACTAAAGCATAGAATTACCAACAACAACCACAGTGGCATCGCCGTCAGGAAAGAAAGACCGTTGCCGAGCATATCGCTCAGTCCGGAACTGGAGAAACCTTTTGCTAGTGCTATACCTCCGGCAAAAAGTAACAACATTCCCCAGGGGATCGTCTCTGCCGTCTGCCAATCGAGCAGACGGCCTCCCTTACCGTTAGGCACTAGAAACATAGCGACAACGGCTGCTAGAGCCACGGTTCCATCACCGGCAGCATCAATACCTATCAATTCGCTCCAACCGCCAAACGGTGCATTGCGAGTAACCCATAGGAGAATTGCCACACCGAAAACCATCAAGGTTCGCTTTTCCTCTTGCCTCCACTCTCCCACTTGAGGGGGCTCAATGTTATTTTTCAGATGCACATGACGGGTCAGCCAGAGGGCCATTATAGGCAGCGTCACCAAAGCAACTGGGACTCCTATTTTCATCCAACCCAAGAAGCTAAACTCTCGTCCGGTTACTTCCTCGTATATTCCCATAAAAATAACATTGGGCGGCGTGCCCAGAGGAGTACCCACCCCCCCCAGACTTGCGGCGTAGGCAATACCCAGGATCAGGGCAATACTTAAGCGCTCGTTGTCGATCTTACTGAGAATCGCCAAGGCTATAGGCAGCATCATCAATGTGGTAGCGGTATTGGAAATCCACATGCTCAGGAAGCCTGCCGCCAACATAAATCCGAGCACCAGCCTGCGGCCGCTGGAGACCCCCACAATACTCAACATATACAGGGCAAGGCGCTCGTGAGCCCCACTTTTCTCCAGGGCCTTGGACAAAATAAAGGCCCCCATCAGTAACAGAATGACATGACTTCCCAAGGAAGCTGCCACCTCCCGATGATCCGCCACTCCAAATAGAGGCAAGAGGACAAAAGGCACCAGTGACGTTGCGGGGATTGGAAGTGCTTCCGTTATCCACCAGATCACTGTTAACAAGGTAATTGCAGCAGTTACTGCCGGTAGATACTGCATCCCCAACGCTGATAAAAAGAAATAGAAGGCCACAGCAAAAAGAGGCCCCAAAACTATAAAGCGCTGCCGCGCGATTGACATACCTGCCCCCAACTACTCAAGGGTTTAATTTTTATTAGCTTGAATCTTAGGGGGGTGTAAACCCCTCGGCCAAGATGGACAATAAAAATACAAGAAACTTGCCCTTTTGCGCAGACCTATAACCAAGAAATTATTCAAAATTCAAAGCACCCACATTTTCTCTTATCCCTACCACCACCTAAAGTTGGCGCTCACTTACTAGCAGATCCTTGCTAAAAGGAGGTTAATAACTTTCAGCTGAGGCGGTACAAGTGTAAAATAAGCAGATTGGTACAAACTACTTAAACTCTGCTATATGTCCCATTTGAATACATAGATATCGCGAATCTATGACCAATCGTTAGTTTTCTTTTATTGAGGTACCCCTTGAGACGCATCACACTCCTATCCCTGTCCATTCTCGCATTGGCATCAGGTGCCAACACTTATGCTTCAGAAAAGCCCTTTTATGCCAAAGCTACACTGGGCTATATGAGCTTTGATACCAGAGCCCGCTATACAGAGAGTGAAGACCTTAATTCGACTGAATATAGCTTTACTCTTGGCTACCGCATAAATGACTATTTAGCTGTCGAAGGTGGTGTGGTGAATTTGGGAGAGGTTCGCCAGGAGTATAAAGGTGATGAGGAATTCTATTATTCGGACTATTATCGAGGCCAGGATGTAAATGTAGTTTATAACCATACTTACGAATGGAACAGTAAAACCGACTATAAATCCTACAGCCTGGGACTTGCTCTCACCCAGAAATTCCAGCAAAACTTCAATGCTGTTGTTCGCTTAGGTGTACACCAGTGGTGCGCGAATCGAAGCGGTCAAGCACAAAGGATAGGTACTCTTAGCTACTACGAAAACGACGGTATTTATGATGTCTATATAATGTCGGAACCCTACGAAATCAGCTACAGCACAGATAGCTCCACAGACGGCTCGGACCTCTACTATGGTGCAGAGATATCCTGGTCTACTGGTACTTGGGATATTGGCCTTGAACACACCATCTATGAAGTCGAGGAGGAAAAGGCCGATTTTACTGCGCTGGGAGTAACTTACAACTTCTAGTCCGGGTCGTAAGGCCCCAAGTGTAGGTAATCACTAACATTTAGGGCCTGCTTTGGTACATATAGAGTCTCCCCCTTAGCCCAAAAGCCATCTCCCCTGTACATCTCGCTGGCATCCGTCAAACTATCGCCCACAATAGCTAGTAGTAGAATGAGGGCGGAAAGGAATCATGAGCACTATACCCAATACCGTGGAAGTCCTGGAGAAGCTCCGCTGGAATGCTCACCTGTGCAAACACAGCCACTTTCGAGCCTCTATGAAGGGGCGCAATTTGCATGTGCTTTGCGGGGTGCCCATCGTTGTCGTCAACTTATTCCTCGGTTCGCTTTTCTTCTCCTTGATCAATGCGGAGCTGCCTGATTGGACCAAGTGGAGTGGTGCGGCGCTGGCCCTGCTGGCCGCGCTATTGGGCGGTGTGCAAACTTTCTTCAATTTTAAAAAGAACTATGAGGGACACCGGCAGGTAGGCAACGAGTACCTTGCAATCGCCAGGGAGTGCGAGCGGCTGATCGCCCTTTACTTCGACGATATCCTGGATCTTGAACATCTATCCAAGAAGATCTCAGAACTGAATACACGCTACAGCGAAATCAACCAGCGAGCGGAAGAGTTTATTGTGTCAGATAAGGTATACAGGCAAGCGGTGCATATCCAGAATCAAAAGGCCAACCGGGAGCCCTCTCTGGTAGAGCAGATGCGTAATCGCCAGGCCGCTGCGCAAAGAGTCGCCGAGGAGGCTCTCGAAATCGCAGAGAGCAGCCACTAACTCCCCCATCAATACCGCAGTACTTTCTTGGGGAAGTTGTGACTTCCCCACTTCCTATAGCAACAAACCGAAAAATGCAGACAGATCACAGTAGTCATCAACCCAGCACAGACAGTTACCCATTATGCTATTTAGCCACCGATATCGGTACACCGAGCAATGTCGGCGGCCTATTTCGTATCGCCGATGCACTCGGCGTAGAGAAAATTTATTTAACCGGTGAAAGCCTGGTTCCACCTAATTCCAAAATTCGGAAAGTTTCCCGGTCTACAGAAAAGTACGTTCCCTACGAATATCACTCATCTGCAGTCAATATCGCGCAAACCTTAAAAAATAAGGGCTATCGATTAATTTGCCTGGAGATTGCCTCAAATAGCGTCGAACTCAAAGATACCCCCGTTTCCAAAGGGAATAAAATATGTTTGGTATTGGGTTCTGAAAAGGATGGGGTCAACCCTGAACTTCTGGAACTGGCAGATGCTGTGGTACACATACCTATGCAGGGTATCAATTCTTCAATGAATGTTACTTCCGCCTGCGCTATAGCGACCTATGCTTTGTTGGAAAAAATTTAATCGGGCACTTTGACCATTATATTTTTCTGATTAACATAATCGGGATCACCGCCCAACCTTTTATTGCAGTTCAATCCATTAATTGCCTGGATCTCCGCATTGCTTAAATTAAAATCAGATATTAAGAAGTTATTGCGTATATGATCCAGGCTTTCCGCCTTGGGAATAACTATGCGATGCTGCTGGATATTCCACTTAAGGATAACCTGCCCCGAAGTCACCCCGTGATTTTTCGCAATATCCACAATTACTGGATCTATGAGAGGTTTTTCATGAGCCTCGACACCGCTCCATGTAGATCCCGACCCCAAAGGAGACCAGCTGCAAATCGCAATTTTATGGAACTGGCAATAATCTACTAAAGGCTGCTGAGTGAAGTAGGGATGCAGTTCAATTTGATTACAAACTGGGCGCACTTCCGAGAAAGTCGCCAGTTGTTCAATATCAGATTTACGAAAGTTTGACACTCCCAGGGCCCGCACTTTTTTCTGCTGGTAAAGCGCCTCCATTGCACCCCAGGTCTCCCGGGTATAGGCCGGCATAGGCCAATGGATCAGATATAGGTCTAGGTATTCCAGCTGCAAGCGCTCCAGGCTACGGGCACATGCATCGTGAGTTTTATTAGTTCCCTGCTCCGTATCCCAAACTTTACTGGTAATAAAAAGCTCTTCCCTCGCTAAGCCGGATTCTTTGATCGCTCTTCCCAGAGCTCGCTCATTTCCATAGACCGATCCTGTGTCAAAATGACGATATCCCACAGACATGGCTTTCAAGATAACTTCTGTTACATACTCATCATCCTGCTGCCAGCTGCCAATCGCAGCCATTCCCATGCCGAGCTGAGGTATCTCTACACCGTTATTCAATTCGAGAAAATACATAATCAATATCCTTTCAGACTACTGAGCGGTAAATCAGCAAGGACCAAGAGGGAATAGAACCGGGGTCACATTTATTTCGCTGAGTGTAGGCCGTACAGAAGTCAACGCGTAGAAAACAGCGAACTCACGCCAACTCCTGACTGCTAATCACTCACCACACAATAAAAAGAAACTAATTTTCTAAGTTCAGTAAATATAAGCAATTATTTTGGAGGAAGTGAGCCCGCAAATACCGCTCCACGACTGACCCAGTTATCCAAATTCTCTGCGACAGCATCTTCTTCCACATACACCATGCCTTTTAAGGGGCGCCCGGTGTAATCCATAGGCCGGGTATAGCGTTCGGCCAACGCAGTTTGATACTCATCGGGCCCAACCCGGACCATCAACTCCTCTCCAACAACCCCACAGGCCATATTGCCATTCAACATAAAAGCGAGACCTCCAAACATCTGCTTTTCACTGAGGCCTTCATTTCCCTGAAGTAATTTGCGCACTTTTTCAGCCAGAGTTTCGCTGTACGCCATAGTTTTCTCCTTAATCACTTTTACCAGGCAGGAATACCCCCTCAGAAACTGCTTTTTTCTGAAAAGGTTAAAAACGATGAAATTTGAAAAGAATCGAGCGGAATTAAATGTGAACCCTAATCCCAACAAGACATTGGATGGAGCAATGAGCAAGTAAACTGCAAATACAACAGATAACTGCACCATAGCAAAAACGTTATTTCGAATAATCGTTTAAGTATAGCAGTAGCTGAAGTTTCTACTTTAAGGAAGGGAAAAAATACGCCAAGAAATGAAAGGGCTGAAAATATTACAGAAATATTTCTATTTTTACTAAAGATTTTGGTGACCTGAAACGGCCACCACAATCTTTACGCGTACCTCGGCAGGCAAAAACCGAGGGAATGACTTGTCTTAGTCGACAAACACCCGCGCGTTGCGGAACAAGCGCATCCAGCCGGAATCTTCTTTCCACTCATCTGGATGCCAGCTATTGCTGACAGCTCGAGCAACACGCTCAGGATGCGGCATCATAATAGTCACGCGGCCATCCTCAGAACTCAGGGAGGTAATACCATTTACCGAGCCGTTGGGGTTGGCCGGATAAGTTTGGGTAATTTCCCCTTTGTTATTCAGGTAGCGCATCGCGATAGTGCCGGAAGCTTCACACTTCTCCAGCGCCTGCTGGTCAGCAAACTCCACTCGCCCCTCACCATGAGCAACGGCAACCGGCATGTAAGTACCCGCCATACCTTTAAACAACACGGAAGGTGAGTCCTCAATGCCCACCAGTGCGAAGCGCGCTTCATACTGCTCAGAGAGGTTGCGCACAAAGCGCGGCCAGTGATCAGCACCTGGAATCAGCTCTTTGATCACTGAGAACATCTGGCAACCGTTACACACCCCCAAGCCGAAGGTATCGTTGCGATTGAAGAAGCCCTCAAACTGATCGCGGGCACGATCGTTAAACAGGATGGTTTTAGCCCACCCCTCACCAGCACCTAGTACGTCTCCGTAAGAGAAGCCACCACAGCCCACCAAACCTTTGAACTCATCCAACGCTACACGGCCAGACAGGATGTCACTCATATGTACGTCGACAGCGTTAAAGCCAGCGCGGTGGAAAGAGTGCGCCATTTCCACTTGGCTGTTCACACCCTGCTCTCGCAGTACAGCAACTTTCGGGCGAACACCTTTAGCGATATAGGGTGCGCTGATATCGTCGTTGATATCGAACGTGAGGTTTACTGTCAGGCCCGGGTCTTCTTTGGCGATTGCAGCAAATTCCTGCTCGGCGCACTCGGCGTTATCGCGCAGGGATTGGATACGGAAGCTGGTCTCTGACCAGATCTGCTGCAATTCAGCGCGAGAGCGCTTGAAGATTTCAACACCGTTATTGGTGATGCACAGGTGTTCGTTATTGTTCAGGTAACCGATCTTGTGGGTGGGTACACCCACAGCGGCAAAGCGCTGTACCAGCATATCCGCTTCACAGGCGGGAACCTGCAATACCGCACCCAGCTCTTCACTGAACAGCGCCGCAATCGGGTCTTCACCCAATTCGTAGATTTCCACATCCATACCCACGCGGCCGGCAAAGCCCATTTCCGCCAAGGTTGTAAACAGACCGCCGTCAGCGCGGTCGTGGTAGGCCATGATCAGGTCTTCATTCAGAGCCTGCTGTACCACCTCGAAGAAACCTTTCAGCTTCTTGGCATCGTCCAGGTCTGCGGGCTTGTCACCCAGCTCGTTGTAGACCTGCGCCAGACAGGAGCCGCCCAAGCGATTTTTGCCGGCACCCAGATCGATAAACAGTAACTCACTCTCACCTTTATCGGTGCGCAGCTGCGGTGTCACTGTCTTGCGGACATCAGTTACCGGAGTAAAGGCAGAAATTACCAGAGACAGCGGTGCAGTAACCGATTTCTGCTCGCCCTCTTCCTCCCAGGCAGTGCGCATAGACATGGAGTCTTTGCCCACCGGGATGGTAATGCCCAATTCAGGACACAACTCCATACCCACCGCTTCTACGGTTCGATAAAGTTTTTCCTCTTCACCCGGATGGCCCGCTGCACACATCCAGTTGGCGGAGAGTTTGATATCGGACAGTTGCTTCACTGGGGTACAGGCGATATTGGTAATTGCCTCACCCACTGCCAGGCGGCCCGAGGCCGGTGCATCCAGCAATGCCACCGGGGTGCGCTCACCCATAGACATGGCTTCGCCGGCGTAGCTGTCATAGGCAACGGTAGTTACCGCGCAATCGGCCACCGGCACCTGCCAGGGACCGACCATCTGATCGCGGGAAACCTGACCGGTTACAGTGCGGTCACCGATAGTGATCAGGAAGCTCTTGCTAGCCACTGTGGGCAGGCGCAGCACCCGCTCAGCCGCTTCATTCAGGTCGATATCTGCTGTGGAAAATGCCTTATTTTCCACCTGGCGAGTTTCTGCTTCACGGTGCATGCGCGGCGGCTTGCCAAACAACACCGACATCGGCAGGTCCACAGGCTTGGATTCAAACTTCTTGTCATTTAACAGCAGGTGCTTGTCTTCGGTAGCTTCACCGACAACGGCGTAAGGCGCGCGCTCGCGCTCACAGATTTTCTCGAAGCGCTCCAGGTCTTCCGGCATAACCGCCAGTACATAGCGCTCCTGGGATTCGTTACACCAGATTTCCAGCGGGCTCATACCCGGCTCATCACAGGGCACATTGCGCAGTTCAAAATTACCGCCGGTACCGCCATCTTTCACTAGCTCGGGGAAAGCATTGGACAAACCGCCCGCACCCACATCGTGGATAAAGGCAATGGGATTGCTCTCACCCAGCTGCCAACACTGGTCGATCACCTCTTGGCAGCGACGCTCGATTTCCGGATTTTGGCGCTGTACTGAAGCGAAATCCAGATCTTCAGAACTGGAGCCGCTGGCCATACTGGAGGCTGCACCGCCACCGAGGCCAATCAACATGGCCGGGCCACCCAGCACTACCAGTTTGGCGCCAGGGGAAAACTCGGGCTTGTCTACATGCTCTTCGCGGATATTGCCGTAACCACCAGCCAACATGATCGGCTTGTGATAGCCGCGACGCTCGCCATCGAAATTTTCTTCAAAGGTACGGAAGTAACCGCAGATATTCGGGCGGCCAAACTCATTATTAAATGCTGCACCACCGATCGGGCCTTCGATCATAATATCCAGAGCGGTAACAATACGCTCAGGCTTGCCATAGTTGGCTTCCCAAGGCTGCTCCCAGCCGGGAATGCGCAAATTGGAAACCGTAAAACCGGTCAGGCCCACTTTCGGTTTGGAGCCACGGCCAACTGCACCTTCGTCACGAATTTCACCACCGGCCCCGGTACCAGCACCGGAGAAAGGAGCAATCGCGGTAGGATGATTGTGGGTTTCCACTTTCATCAGCAGATGAATGGCTTCAGTGCTGAAACCGTATTCCTTGCTGTCAGGATCCGGGTAGAAACGCCCCGCTTCGCTACCAGTAACGACGGCTGCATTATCCGCATAGGCGGACAACACATTGTCCCCCCCCTTCTGGTAGGTATTCTTGATCATGCCGAACAGGGAGTGCGGCATTTCTTCGCCGTCGATGGTCCAGGAGGCATTGAAGATCTTGTGGCGGCAGTGCTCGGAGTTTGCCTGGGCAAACATCATCAGCTCTACATCTGTGGGATTGCGCTCCAGCTCTTGGAAACTGGTGAGCAGGTAATCAATCTCATCTTCGGCCAAGGCCAAGCCCAAGGTGACATTGGCATCTTCCAGAGCTTCGCGACCGCCCTCGAGAATATCCACACCGCGCAACGGGCGCGGCGCTTCTTCCACAAATAATTGCTCAGCTTGAGCAAAATCGGTGAATACCGCTTCAACCATACGATCGTGTAAGCGGGAGGCCAGCACAAGGCGTTCAGCTTCAGTTAACTCGACACCGGTAACGTAGTAGGCGATGCCACGCTCCAGGCGATGAACTTTGTTCAGGCCAGTGTTATGAGCAATGTCAGTAGCCTTGGAAGACCAGGGAGAAATTGTGCCCGGACGCGGCACTACCAGGATCAACTCGCCTTTCGGCTCGTGCTTTTCCTCGGTTGGGCCGTATTGGAGCAATCGCTCCAGCAGGGCCATCTCCTGGTTATCCAGTGAGTCGCTGTCTGCAAAGTGAACGAACTCAGCGTAGAGATCGTCGATGGTCGGTTGCAGCGCGCGCAGTTGATTGAGCAGGTTTTTATGGCGGAATTTCGACAGTGCAGGAGCACCACGCAGAACTAACATTGCGGGAGATAGCCTCTTGTCTAAATGAGAAAGATTGCGCGAATGGGATTTCGCACAAGGCCCCGGAAATTTGAGAGGCGCAATTGTACCTGAAGCATCGCCACTCCAACACACCCGCCCAACACTTGGGTACACATGAACTAATTAGTAACCTGAATGTTCAAAAGACCAGCAAGCTTGGCTGTAAATAAACCAACTTTGTATCAAAGTCAGGTTCGTCTACCTAAGTCTGTAATGCTTTGCAAGCGTGCAGATCACAGTGTTCAAAAGACAAACTGGGCAGATTGTCGTCAAATAATGTAAAATTGGCGGACTGCGTCAAATTTTGCCCTCGTATTTGAGAGCGAAATCGACATACAGGGCCTTAGGCACAACAGCAAAAAAACCAACGGACTAGCTAGAGAGGACAGCCTATGATGATGAAAAGCCGTATGCTGCGCTACGTCCGCCGTGTGTGCAAAGGGATCGCCTTGTCCTGCTGCGCCTCCCTGCTGGTTGCCAGTAAAGCACCGAATACACTCGAGCGTGTCAAAGCCACCGGTGAATTGGTTGTCCTGTCACAAAACGGCCCCACCACTTATTACGAAGACGCCTCCGGCAACCCGACGGGCTTTGAATACGGCATGCTGCGTGCATTTGCTGAGGAGCTGGGGGTGAAATTGGTAATTCGCGACGTGCACGATCTGGACGAAATGTTCGATCAGCTGCGCGACCCGGAGGGTGGTGCGCACTTCGCGGCTGCCGGCCTCACGGTAACTCCAGAGCGTCGCGAACAAGTCCGCTTTACCCCATCCTATTTTGAGATTCGCCAACAGGTTATCTACCGAGTTGGCGAACAGCGGCCGCGCAAAACTAGCGATCTCGAAGGAAAAAAGGTCGCCGTCATTGCCGGTAGTGCTCACGCAGAAGAAATGAAGAAACTCTCCACCCGCTATACCGAGTTGGATTGGGAGGAAGTCTCCGACGTGGACGCCATGGAATTGGTGGAGATGGTGCAGGAAGGAAAATACAATTATGCAATTGTGGATTCCAACGCTTACGCAGTTCACCGCGGCCTTTACCCAAACACTGCAGTTGCGTTCAACCTCACCCAATTCCAACCGGTTTCCTGGGCCTTCCCACAAAGTGATGACGACAGCCTATATCGCAGTGCACGCCGCTTTATGTTGCGCGCCAATACCAATGGCATGATTGCCCAGTTGCGGGAAGAATTTTTCGGCCACGTCAGCGACCTAAATGTGGGCGGCGCCAAAGCCTTTGCCAAGCGCAGCCGCGAGCGCCTGCCCCAGTGGCGCGGCACCATGCAAAAGGTTGCCGACCAATATGACCTCGACTGGCACTTACTCGCGGCCCTCAGCTACCAGGAATCCTATTGGAATCCGCGTGCCCGATCTCGCACCGGTGTACGCGGCCTGATGATGCTGACTCTGAACACCGCAAAAGATCTCGGTGTAAACCGCCTAAACCCCGAAGAGAGCATTGAGGGTGGTGCCCGCTATATCGTACAAATCCGCAACAAACTGCCGGATCGCATTCGCGAGCCCGACAGAACCTGGATGGCACTGGCTGCCTACAACGTAGGCTATGGCCACCTTGAGGATGCCCGGGTACTGACAGAACGAATGGGCGGCAATCCAGATCTTTGGCCCGATGTGCGCGAACACCTGCCCCTTCTGGCCAAGCGTCAGTATTACAAGACCACCAAACACGGCTATGCCCGAGGCTGGGAACCGGTGACTTATGTACAGAATATCCGCCACTATCAAGCCCTTCTGAGCTGGAGTAGCCGCATTGAGGAACAACGACTGGCCGCAGCCAATGATGAAAACGGCGGGATCCTTGCTGAGAACAGCGCAGTGAATTCCGAAGCCAGCGCCGCCCCCGCTCTCTAATCCCCCTCTAGGCCAGCTTAGCCTGGCCGAAGAAAGCCCCAAATATCTCCACCTTAATCTATATTCATCTGGTCCCGGTTGGAGTGCCTGAGCGATGGATAATCCAGATACGGTAAGAGAGATCGAGCAGTTTATTGACTACCTCGTGCAGGCCGGGGTGTACTGCAGAGAAGACGAACTGGAAAGTGTCTACCACCGGGAAATGGAGGTCTTCATACTAGATCCTTCGGACCGGGTCACGGTGGCAGACAAAACGGCCTTCATCAATATGTTTAAAGCCAAGCGTGACGCGGGTGAACTACCTCTCAACGACTGGAAAAAAATTCACCACATAGTGGCAAATGAAAACAGTGCTTTAGTAATCTTCTCGCGAAAAAACAATTTGGCTGGCCAGGAGCAACTGTTAAAACTGGCGATAGATTTGGTGTATGAAGATGGGCGCTGGCAGGTCACGCGGGAAGTTATATTTCTAGAGCCAGCACTTCCTGGTTCAAGCTAGAAATACTCCTTACTCTCAATTGCTTTTAATCTGCTTCCCGAAAACCTGCCAGATTCCTCAAAAGAGCTCTAGGTAAAAACTGCAAATCCTCAGGTTCATCAATATCCGCAAGCACATCCAATTGCTGACACCGCATATCACATTCCAGTAATCGCTCCAGGGTTTGCTGGGCAACGACTTCAGTACTCCAACATATATCTTCAAACAAGCGAGAATGCAGGTACTTCAAGCCCAACAGGGTGTAGCCACCATCATTTGCGGGATACATAACAGAGTCCGTATGCACTAGCGCCACAGCTGCGGCTCGGATTCTTTCTGCATTTAATGCCGGACAATCTGTCCCCAATAAAAAGAGCCCCTGGCCAGCGGCATAAGAACTTTTCGCAGCCCGCCACAAGCGCTGACCGAGATCACCTTCTGACTGGCTGTATAGCTTTACCCCCTGAGGCAACTTGAACTCCTGCCAAAAAGGGTGCCTGGAGTTAGGCGCAACATGCAGCTCGACAGGGCCCAGATTCGCCTTAACCGCTTCTGCCAATGTATCCTGCAATAACTGTAATGCGAGAGCGGCTGCGCCCTTCTCTCCCAAAGTAGGAACTAGCCGAGTTTTTGCATACCCTGGCAACGGAGCCTTAGCCATCACTACAAGACGCATGGGCGGCAATAGAAAACTACTCATAGCGTTTTGCCAAACTCTCTGCTGATACGCCCCGCCAGTAATCAAAACGCAATCGCCACATCAATAAAATGGTTCTCAATACGCCGTACTTTTCCCAGCGACGCCCTGAGGTTTCTACTTTTTCACGAGAACAATAGGGCCAGTAATAACTGCGCAAACGGCGACTCAGCGCAATATCTTCCATCAACGGCTGCGCAGGGAATCCACCGATAGTTTCGAACAAACCACGGCGCACAAAAATGGCCTGATCCCCTGTAGCAATACCACTAAAACGAGAGCGTAAATTAACTAAAGTCGCAATCAAGGGAAACCAAAAACTGTGTCCGACAATTTGCATATTAAAACGCCCCCAGTGGGCATTCTCCTTTTCGAGGTTTGTGATGGACTTGAGGGCATCTGCGGGTAGACGGCTATCGGCATGCAAAAACACTAACCACTGACCTTTAGCCATTAACGCACCGGCATTCATCTGAACCGCCCTACCCCGAGTGGCGTGGAGCAGCTGCAAATCAGACTGCTCTAGGATCTCAACACTACCATCGGTACTGCCGCCGTCTACGACAATAACCTCACAATCTTCCTGCACGCTCAATTGCTGCAAGTGCTCCAGTAAAGAGGCTATGTGTTCCTTTTCATTTAATAGAGGAACTATCACACTGAATTGCATTAGTTGCGCCTCCAGCGGTTAAAAACCTCTAAGAAACGTAAAATAGCTGCTGGTGCGTGAGCACGTTTCCAATTGCCCGCGACAAATTTATTGGCTTCACTCATAGTGGGATAGATATGGATGGTTGAGAGAATTTTATTCAACCCCAACCCATGCTTCATCGCTAAAATAAACTCCGCAATTAGTTCTGCAGCATTTTCCCCAACAATAGAAACACCTAGTATTTTATCTTTTCCCGGCACCGTAAGGACTTTGACAAATCCTCGCCGCGCACCATCGACTATAGCTCGGTCCAAATGCTCGATATCATAGCGGGTTATCTCGTAATTCACTCCCTGCTCACTAGCAGTTTTTTCAGAAAGGCCTACAGTCGCCACTTCCGGATCGACAAATACAGCACTGGGAACCAGAGAGTAGTCTACGGCAAATTTTTTAATATCACCAAAAAGGGCATTTACCGCTGCATACCAAGCTTGGTGTGAGGCCATATGGGTAAATTGGTATGGCCCTGCCACATCCCCAGCTGCAAGGATATGTGGATAGCGAGTTCGCAGGTAGCCATCAAGTTTCAACCTGCCATTATCCAGCAAGTCCAGGTTCTCGAGACCTTCGTCGGTTACTTTCGCCTTTCTGCCGAGAGCTAGTATCACCTCATCAAACTCGAGCTTAACCCTATCGCCCTTATTTTCTACAATGAGTATGCCTCCTTCTCGATCAGGAACACCTTCAAACTCAACAGCTTCGTGGTCTGTCAAAATTTTAACGCCATCCAGAGTAAGCGCCTCAGCGACGGCCGCAGATACGTCAGCATCCAACTCCAATAATATAGTGTCGGACCTCTCCACCAGAACCACTTCCGAACCCAACCTGGCCATGGCTTGTGCCAGCTCACAACCAATAGCTCCCCCACCCAGTAATACCAGCCTGTGGGGAGGGTTTTTTAACTGAGAAAACCGCTCCCATAAAGTATCACTGGTGAGGTAATTCACTTGATCGAGCCCAGGAAAAGGCGGAACACTCGGCTCGGCGCCAGTGGCTAGTACAATAGCCCTTGCCGTCAGGGTTTTCTCCCCTCCACTATTTAATTGGGTTTTAACTGTCCAGGGATCGATAAGCTCTGCAGTTCCCTTGAGCACTTCAACCCCCAGCTCGTTATAGCGCTCCACACTATCATTGGGTTCAATAGTTTTAATCGACTCCTTGATATGTTGCATAACCCGGGGAAAATTAATTGTTGGCTCATGGAGTACAACCCCAAACTCGCCCGCACATCTTGCCCTATGGACCTGTCGCGCACACATAATCAATGCTTTACTGGGTACACAGCCGGTATTGAGACAATCTCCCCCCATTTTACCTGCTTCGATCAAAGTGACTTTTGCTTTTATCGCCGCAGAGATGTAAGCCGTAACCAGGCCCGCCGCACCACCACCAACGACAATTAAGTTACGATCAAACTTCTTAGGTTTCTGCATAATTAGATCATCCAGCCTGACGCCTGCGCTTAAGCCAGTTGAGCGCATATTTTGCAATTAAGGGAAACACACCCAATAGAACAAAAGACAATAATAGTGGCAAAGATAAAATATCCTTGAGATTTTCCACTCTCATCAACTGGGTGCCGGCATTTACGTAAACTATCGTACCCGCCAGCATTCCGAGCTGACTAACCCAGTAGAAAGTCCAGGCTTTAATATGGGTGAGCCCCATCAGGATATTAATTAGGAAAAAAGGGAAAGCCGGCACCAATCGCAGCGCAAAAAGGTAAAATGCCCCCTCCCGCTCAATTCCCTTATTGACGACTTGAAGCCGCTCTGAGAAACGCCCCTGAATATAGTCCCGGAATAAATATCGAGCCATTAAAAAGGCCAGGGTGGCACCGATACTGGAAGCAAACGAAACGATTACAGTACCCCAGAAAAGACCGAACAATGCGCCGGCTGCAATAGTTAGAATTGCTGCCCCGGGAAGTGATAAGCCAGTCACCAAAATATAGAAGACCAGAAACAAAAATCCGACTAAAAGCGGCGACGACATCTGCCAGCGCTTAAAGTCCTCCGCTCCAGCCTTTAACTTTTCCAGGCTCAACCAGTGGTGCAGATCAAGCGCGTAGAAAGCCACCACCAATACGACTATAGCGGCTACTAACAGGATTTTTTTACTCATCGTTTTCAGGTTCCATCCGCCATAACAGAAAGCTAGAGAGCCCCACCACAACTACTGCCCTGCCCGGCTGTACAACCATAACAGTGATCTGCAACGCAAATTGCCGATCCCTTCAGATCCATCTCGATTAAATCTCGCAAATGTAATCGGCCGGGAATAGGCATATTGAGTTGTTGGTTAAAATCGCAATCAAATAGGTTTCCCTGCCAATCGACGCTAACCAAGCTGCGACACATAACATCAGCGAGATTATCCGCACTGTAACTGTCTTTAAGTAGCGCCATATAATCGTGAAACTGCCCCTTGGAAACCAACATGGAACCAAAACGCTTGAT
This sequence comes from Microbulbifer maximicatervae (SeqCode), assembly GCF_052466985.1. Taxonomy (NCBI): domain Bacteria; kingdom Pseudomonadati; phylum Pseudomonadota; class Gammaproteobacteria; order Cellvibrionales; family Microbulbiferaceae; genus Microbulbifer; species Microbulbifer maximicatervae (SeqCode). The sequence goes on along the minus strand of NZ_CP174298.1, from coordinate 5,150,720 downwards.
TGGCATATTGGCGAGAGCGAACAAATGATTAAATTTAATGGAGAAGTGGTTTGCCAACTCTCTTCGATAGTCCGCCTCCAAAGCACTTTGCTCCGGGGGTAAAAAGGGTCCCTGGGGGTTATAAACCAAGTTAAGCTCTAAGCCACTGCCGGGCTTGCCGTAGCCCAATGCATTTAATTTTTGTAGCGCGGCAATACTCTTATCGAATACCCCTTTACCTCGTTGCTTATCAACATTATCGATTGAGTAACACGGCAGGGAGGCAACGACCTCAACCTGGTTTTCAGCGAGGAATTCTGCGGTATCTTCCTGGCCCGGCTCAAAAAGAACTGTCAGGTTGCAGCGATCTATTACATGTACTCCTCGCTCACGCGCCCCTCTTACAAGGGATCGAAAGCCCCAGTGCAATTCCGGGGCCCCACCAGTCACATCCAGCACACGGGGTTTACGGACCGTGAGAACCTCCAATAACAGCGCCAAATTTTCGTCCGACATCATCTCGGTTCGATTAGGCCCAGCATTGACGTGGCAGTGTAAACAGCGCTGATTACAACGGTAGCCAATATTGACCTGCAAGGTCTCAATGGCCCCCCGGTGCAGAGAGGGGAAGTCCGATAGCTCCAGCAGGGGTAAGGTCTCACGCATCGATATCACTGCTCCATTTCTTCAAGCTCTGGTTCTGTCGGAGCAAGCAGTGGTTTTATTACAGCTTGTGTCTCCTCAGGCATAGCTTCGAGCGGAGTCACCAGACCGCTCAACAGTGCTGTATGAGCGGAGGACTCCGGTTGCTCAGCGCCTAAAATACGTATAGCTTCCATCGCAATCTGCTGCGCGCGCGCGGCATTTTGCTGAAGATTAGCAATCGCTATCTCTGCGGTTACCGCCTCCTCACGAGGGTGCCAACAATCGTAGTCAGTAGCCATGGCCAGCGTGGCATAGGCAATTTGTGCCTCCCGGGCCAACTTGGCCTCAGGCATATTGGTCATACCGATGACCGACGCCCCCATACTGCGATACCAGTGGGACTCGGCACGGGTGGAAAACTGGGGGCCCTCGATACAGATATAACTGCCGCCCCGGTGTAACTCAATTGGCTGCTCTGCCTGGGTCAGCGTGAAAGCACGCGCCAAACTATCAGCGACAGCAGGGCATACAGGATCGGCCATGGACACATGGGCAACCGCACCATCTCCAAAAAAGGTACTTTGCCGCCGGCGAGTCATATCAATGAACTGATCGGGGATTAACATATCCAGCGGCCGTACCTCTTCCTGTAGGGAGCCCACAGCTGAGAGAGATAGGATGTAGCGCACGCCCAGCTGGCGCAGGGCATGGATATTTGCCTGATAAGGTACTTGGGAAGGGACCAGGTGATGATTGCGACCATGACGGGCCAAGAAAGCTACTGGCACACCTGCAAGCTTACCGCAGACAATGGCATCCGAAGTCCTGCCAAAGGGAGTGTCGATATGGACCTCCTCCACCTCAGTCAACCCCGGCATATCGTACAGACCACTACCTCCAATCACCCCAATCAATGCCCTGGTCATATCCGCTCCTAAACAGTTGGTTTTCGGCAGTATAGGAGTGGGGGCAAGTCGTGTATATCACCAGCGACGATAAAGGAAACTTAGAAAAGCCGTGGCATCTCTATTACCTATACCCTGGCCGCTAAAATTTTACAGGTAAGCTAGAGTTATTCTTCAGAATTTAGATCAATAGAACGTCACGATTTACAGCTTACGATAATGAATTTCTATCCACCACATTAAGAGCTGACAGTTAATAATCATCGACACAGAAAAGGCAATATTCTCCTAGCAAAACCCAACAAAGTCTTTTCTTAATTGATAGATATGAAATTGAATTTTAAAGAGGCCACTACAGCTCAGCCCGACACCATGTAGCAACATAAAAAAGGGAGCAAAAAACTCCCTTATTTTTATTCCAAAAAAAATAATCGCATCGCACCCTAGTTCTTTCGGCTACATCAAAGGCCCGGCAAAAGATCTCGGCAGAGTCTGACGCTTGCCATCATAGAGATAAGAAAGCATATCCAAATCCCCAGCACTGGGATTCCAGGTAGAACTATTCACCTGATTGGCCGATATTTTACAGCCTCCCTCACGAGTGTTTTTTACAATCCCCAGTGCCCTTGCCTGGTCGTCATACATCATGATTGAATTTCCATCAAAAGCAGAATTGTGTGTTAAAAACCGGGTGAGAGTTTGCACCCGAGTTTGCTTTTGCAAGGAGTCCAGTGTGTTCTTCACTGACAGAGGTGCATCGGCACGCATGTGTTCGTGGGCCAAACCCAGTGTATGACCGATTTCATGGGGAAGGGAGGCAATCGCAGCTCTATTGGATTTCCAATCTACACCACAATATTGATCGGTTTTATTGGTAAACCCTACTGTCGCACTACTGCGGTCGTCCTTAATGGTAACCACTCCACGGCCTGCCGCTCCAACCTGCAGGAACTTAATCGCTGCAAATCTGAACTTTCGATAAATGCAAATTTCCCAATGAGATATAGCCTTTTTTACCGAATTAACATAACCGGAATCTAAATTGGAAGGCACGTAATATTTCACCACACCATTCGGCCAAACCCCACCTACCTCTTCATTTCTATCCAAAGAAAATCCACCAAAGTCTATCTTATAGGATATTTTTCGAATATTTTTATCTATAGCTAGCCCCATGCTGACGCACCTCCTGAAAAGTTATTTTCGCTGCCATAACGAGAACCAACACTGCCGCACCAAATTCGGCAAGTCAAAATTCACCCCACAGAAAGAGAAAACAAAAAGAGGGAAGAGATCACAAAAAACCTTTTCCTAACACCAAAACCAAAATCGATTTCTGTAATAAAAAATATTCAAATATTTTCAGCAAACAACCAAAAGAACCAGGAACTACAAGAAAAACCTTACAAAACGCAGACTTACGTGGCTTATAGATAGAAGTAAAAAAATGAAGAGAGAATGAAAATCAACTTTCAGCGAAAAAAAGAAAACTTAACAACAGATAAAACTGTAAACACCATGAAAATGTAAAGATAGGTAAAACTATTTACTGGGGGAGCCCAGCGCAACCCTGCCTAATCTGACCCGACTTTATACAGCCATAAAAAAAGCCACCCAATGGGTGGCTTTTTTGAAAACTAAAAGTTGGCAATTACTTACCAGCCAGTAATTTCCTTCAGAGCGTCGCCGATCTGAGCCAGGGAGCGCACGGTTTTAACACCAGCGTCTTCCAGAGCAGCGAACTTCTCGTCAGCGGTGCCTTTACCACCGGAGATAATCGCGCCCGCGTGACCCATACGCTTGCCGGGAGGAGCAGTTACACCAGCGATGTAGGAAACTACAGGCTTGGTAACATTTTCCTTGATGTAAGCAGCTGCTTCTTCTTCAGCAGTGCCACCGATCTCACCGATCATAACGATTGCTTCGGTCTGCGGATCGTTCTGGAACATTTCCAGGATATCGATGAAGTTGGAACCCGGGATGGGGTCACCACCGATGCCCACACAGGTGGACTGGCCAAAGCCGTAGTCGGTGGTTTGCTTAACCGCTTCATAGGTCAGGGTACCGGAACGGGAAACGATGCCCACTTTACCTGGCTTGTGGATGTGACCTGGCATAATACCAATCTTGCACTCACCCGGAGTGATAACACCCGGGCAGTTCGGGCCGATCAGGCGCACGCCCAGCTCATCGCACTTCACTTTAGCGTCGAGCATATCCAGAGTCGGGATACCTTCGGTGATACAAACAATCAGCTTGATACCAGCGTTGGCCGCTTCCAGGATGGAATCCTTACAGAAAGGCGCAGGTACGTAGATTACGGAAGCTTCAGCGCCGGTCTTCTCTACCGCTTCTTTAACGGTGTCGAATACTGGCAGGCCCAGGTGAGTCTGGCCGCCTTTACCCGGAGTTACACCACCAACCATCTTGGTGCCGTAAGCAATCGCTTGCTCGGAGTGAAAAGTACCCTGGGAGCCGGTGAAGCCCTGACAGATTACTTTAGTGTCTTTGTTAATCAATACTGACATGATTATTTACCCTCCGCAGCTTTAACCACTTGCTGAGCCGCATCGGTCAGACTGGTAGCCGCGATAATGTTCAGGCCACTGTCGCTCAGAACCTTGGCGCCCAGATCTGCGTTGTTACCTTCCAGGCGTACAACAACCGGTACTTTAACGCCAACTTCTTTTACTGCGCCCACAACGCCTTCGGCGATCATGTCACAGCGAACGATACCACCGAAGATGTTGATCAGTACGGCTTTTACGTTCTCGTCAGACAGGATGATCTTGAACGCTTCAACAACGCGCTCTTTGGTCGCGCCGCCGCCAACGTCCAGGAAGTTAGCTGGCTTGCCGCCGTGCAGGTTTACGATGTCCATGGTACCCATGGCCAGACCAGCACCGTTTACCATGCAGCCGATGTTGCCATCGAGAGCTACGTAGTTCAGGTCGAACTTGGCAGCGTGCGCTTCACGGGAATCTTCCTGGGAAGGATCGTGCATTTCGCGCAGGTCAGCGTGGCGGTACAGCGCGTTGCTGTCGATTACCACTTTGGCGTCCAAGCAGTGCAGGTTGCCTTCGGTGGTGATTACCAGCGGGTTGATTTCCAGCAGGGCCAGATCTTTTTCCTGGAACATTTTTGCCAGGCCGAGGAAGATCTTGGTGAACTGCTTAACCTGAGTCGGGTTCAGGCCCAGCTTGAAAGCCAGCTCGCGCGCTTGGTAAGGCTGAGCGCCTACCAGCGGATCGATGGTGGCTTTCAGGATTTTTTCTGGAGTCTCTTCCGCTACTTTCTCGATCTCAACGCCGCCTTCGGTGGAAGCCATGAAAACGATACGACGGGTGGAGCGGTCAACAACGGCGCCAAGGTACAGTTCTTGGTCGATGTCAGTGCAGCTTTCAACCAGGATACGGGAAACCGGCTGGCCATTTTCGTCTGTCTGATAAGTTACCAGACGCTCGCCCAGCCACTTCTTGGCAAACTCTTCAATCTCTGCCTTGGAATCTACCAGCTTTACACCGCCAGCCTTACCGCGGCCACCAGCGTGTACCTGGGCCTTTACTACCCACTTATCACCGCCAATTTCGTCAGCCGCTGCTGCTGCCGCTGCCGGGGTTTCCGCTGCAATGCCTTTGGAAACCGGCAATCCGTATTCCGCAAACAGTTGTTTGCCCTGATACTCATGCAAGTTCATAGTCAATACCAATTCACATATAAAATGTGTTTACTAATTGCAGATCACTCTGCACCTAAAAGAGAAATTTAAAATTTCCGTCGTTGCAAATTTCAAATTCCACAAATGAAACCGGGGCGCTAATTAATCAATAATTAGTGCCCCGAAATCGAAAAATATTCTTACTTGCGCTTCTTGCGATTTACGGTGTGAATCGCATGGCCATTCACGCCCAGCGCCGCTTCTTTCACAGTTTCGGAAAGAGTCGGGTGCGCAAATACCGTCATACCGATGTCTTCAGCACTAGAGCCGAATTCCATCGCGATCGCCACCTGCTGAACCAGGTCTGCGGCAGACGGGCCAACAATATGGGCACCCAGTACGCGGTCAGTTTCCGCGTGAGCAATGATTTTCACAAAGCCCTGGGTATCGTTAGCGGCCATAGCGCGGCCGTTGATAGCAAACGGGAAGCTGCCTACGTTGTAGGGCTCGCCATCGGCCTTCACCTGCTCTTCGGTGCGACCGACCGCAGCGATTTCCGGGTGAGTGTAAATAACGTTGGGAATAACGTCGTAGTTCATCATCGGCTTCTGGCCAGCGATGCGTTCAGCAACCACAACACCTTCTTCTGAGGCCTTGTGTGCCAGCATTGGGCCACGTACCACGTCACCAATCGCCCATACGCCCGGTGCAGAAGTCATGCACAGGTCGTTGACATAGATGAATCCACGCTCGTCCATCTTCACACCGGCATCTTCAGAAAGAAGGCCTTCGGTGTAAGGGCGACGACCAACGCAAACGATCAGCTTGTCGAAAGTTTCCTGGTGCTCTTTACCATCTTTGTCCTGGTAAGTAACAACCACTTCTTCGCCTTTCACTTCGGAGCCGGTTACGCGGCAAGCGAGGCGGATATCCAGGCCCTGCTTCTTGAAGATCTTCTGGGACTCTTTGGCAACCTGTTGATCCATGATCGCCAGGAATTTATCCATCGCTTCCAGAACAACCACTTCGGAGCCCAGGCGGTTCCATACAGAACCCAGCTCCAAACCGATAACACCGGCACCGATAACACCCAAACGCTTTGGAGTTTCAGTGAATTCCAAAGCACCGGTGGAATCGACAATAATTTTGTTGTCTACCGGAGCGGGCGGAATATTTACCGGTACAGAACCGGAAGCCAGAATAACGTTTTCAGCTTCGTAAACGGTGCTGTTGCCTTCGTCGTCGGTCACTTCCACTTTCTTGTTGGCCAGCAGTTTGCCGGTACCGAAAATGGAGGTCACTTTATTGGCAGTAAACAGGCCTGCTACACCACCGGTCAGTTTCTTAACGATCTCGCCTTTGCGCTCGATCATCTTGCTGACATCCATCTTGATCTTGCCGACTTCAATGCCGTGCACGTCGAGAGCATCTTTGGCTTCGTGGTATTTCCAGGAGCTGTCCAGCAGTGCCTTGGAAGGAATACAGCCAACGTTCAGGCAGGTACCGCCATTTACGTATTTGCCTTCCTTGTTTTTCCACTTTTCGATACAAGCCGTTTTCAGGCCCAACTGAGCGGCACGGATGGCAGCGACATAACCACCAGGACCGGAGCCAATTACGATTACGTCAAATTTTTCGGACATGATCAGTTCCAGATATTTCTAATGCAGTGTGATCGAGGGGGCCCGCAGGCCCCAAGATTTATTGTTTAAACTTCGAGCAAGATACGCGCTGGATCTTCGATCATTTCCTTGATCGCTACCAGGAAGCCAACCGCTTCCTTACCGTCGATCAGACGGTGGTCATAGGACAGCGCCAGGTACATCATCGGCAGGATTTCCACCTTGCCATTTACCGCCATCGGGCGCTCCTGGATTTTGTGCATACCCAGAATTGCAGTTTGCGGTGGGTTCAGAATCGGAGTGGACAGCAGGGAACCGAATACACCACCGTTGGTGATGGTGAAGGTACCGCCAGTCATCTCTTCGATAGACAGTTTGCCATCGCGGGCGCGAACACCCAGATCGCGGATATTGTTTTCCATATCCGCCAGGCCCATGTTCTCCGCGTTGCGCAGAATCGGCACAACCAGGCCTTTCGGCGAGGAAACCGCCACACCGATATCCTGGTAACCGTGGTAAACGATATCGTTGCCGTCGATAGACGCATTCACTGCGGTGTAGCGCTTCAGCGCTTCTACTGCAGCTTTTACGAAGAAGCCCATAAAGCCCAGGCGAGTGCCGTTGTGGGTCTTCTCGAACAGGTCTTTATAGTTCTTGCGCAGGTCCATAATCGGCTTCATGTTCACCTCGTTAAAGGTGGTGAGCATGGCGGTGGACTGGGAAGCATCCAGCAGGCGCTCAGCGATACGCTTGCGCATACGGGTCATGGGAACACGCTTCTCTACGCGCTCACCCGGAGCAACCGCAACTTCAGCAACAGCGGCGGCAGGTGCAGCAGCGGCAGCCGGCGCAGTGCCCGCTTTCATTACGTCTTCCTTAAGAACGCGGCCACCCTTGCCAGTGCCTTCAACACCGGCCAGGTCTACGCCCTTCTCAGCAGCCATTTTCTTGGCAGATGGCATAGCAATTTTGTCGCCAGCCGCAGGAGCTGCGGCTTCGGCAGCCGGAGCTTCTGCTTTTTCTTCCGCCGGGGCAGCAGCTGCGCCAGCGCCCGCTTCAAACTTGGCAATCACTTCATTGGAGAGAACGGTATCGCCCTCACCCTTGATGATTTCAGTCAGGGCACCATCGGCAGGTGCAACAACTTCCAGCACAACTTTATCGGTTTCGATATCCACGATCAGTTCATCGCGGGACACAGCTTCACCAGGTTGTTTATGCCAGGTGGCGACAGTTCCGTCCTGAACTGATTCAGGGAAAGTTGGCGCTTTAATCTCGATCGTCATTTTTTCTGTTTCCTGAGATTGACTCTTCACTTATTACTGCCGCCGGTTATTTGACGGTCAGCGCCTCGTTGATGAACTTATTCTGTTCTTCAAGGTGCGTGGACATATAGCCCGCCGCAGGTGCTGCGGATGGGGCGCGGCCCACATATTCCAGATCCAGCTTCGGATGGGTTTCCGACAACAGGCGACGCAAGTGGTGCTGGCTGGAGTACCAGGCGCCCTGGTTCATGGGCTCTTCCTGACACCAGGCAACACTCTTGATCTTCTTGAATGCGGAAACCGCTTCCACAAACTCTTCGTCCGGGAATGGGTACAGCTGCTCGATTCGTACGAACGCCACATCTTCCTGTTCGCGCTCCATACGGGCTTCCAGCAGGTGGTAGTAAACCTTGCCGGAACACAGAACCACACGCTTCACTTTGTCTGGATCTACACCCTGGTCCTGGATCACGTTGTGGAAGCGACCTTCTGCCAGCTCTTCCAGGCTGGAGGTGGCCAACTTGTGACGCAGAATCCACTTTGGACTCATAATCACCAGAGGACGGCGCATTGGGCGCACCGCCTGGCGACGCAGCAGGTGGAAGATCTGTGCCGGGGTAGTGGCGTTACACACCTGGATATTGTGCTCCGCACACAGCTGCATAAAGCGCTCAAGACGCGCAGAGGAGTGCTCTGGGCCCTGGCCTTCGTAACCGTGCGGTAACAGCATTACCAGGCCGCACATACGGCCCCACTTGTGCTCACCGGAAGTGATGAACTGGTCGATCACAACCTGGGCACCGTTGGCGAAGTCACCAAACTGGGCTTCCCACACCACCAGGGACTTTGGTGTCGTGGTGGCGTAGCCGTATTCAAACGCCAACACCGCCTCTTCGGACAGCAGCGAGTCGTAGATATAGAAAGGCGGCTGGTCTTCAAACATATGCTGCAAAGGCACATAGCTCTGACCGTCTTTCTGGCTGTGAACCACCGCGTGGCGGTGGGAGAAGGTACCGCGACCCACATCTTCACCGGTAAAGCGGACCATAAAGCCCTCTTCCAGCAGAGTGCCGTAAGCCAGGGTTTCCGCCATGCCCCAGTTCAGAGGCAGGGCGCCACCGGCCATTTTGCGGCGGTCTTCATAAATTTTGGAGACCTGGCGCTGCATTACCACGCCATCGGGCACGTTGGTCATGCGAGTGGCGACATCCTGCAGCTTCGGCAGCGCATAGCCGGTATCTGCAGGCACCTGCCAGTCGTGGCCCAGATAGGGGCTCCAGTCCACAAACATGGAGGAGTCCGGCTTCTTCACAAGACCGGTAGCAACGTCTTCACCGGCATCCAGCTTATCGCGGTAATCGTTGGCCAGCTTGTCTGCGGCAACCTTGTCCAGGATGCCCTCGCCCACCAGCTTCTCGGAATAGAGCGTGCGGGTAGTCTTGTGCTTGCGGATGGTCTGGTACATCAGCGGCTGGGTACCAGAGGGGTCATCGGTCTCGTTGTGGCCGCGACGACGGTAGCAGACCAGGTCGATAACGATGTCTTTCTTAAATTCGTAGCGGTAATCCACCGCCAGCAGCGCAGCCAGTACGACCATTTCCGGGTCGTCGCCATTTACGTGCAGCACCGGCGCATCGATCATCTTAGCGGGATCGGTGGAGTACTCGGTGGAGCGGGCATCTTCACGCTTGCTGGTGGTAAAGCCCACCTGGTTGTTCAGTACGATGTGCACAGTACCGCCGGTGTAGTAACCGCGGGTCTGGGACATCTGTAGGGTTTCCTGCACCACACCCTGGCCGGCAAAAGCTGCGTCGCCATGGATGTTGATCGGCATTACTTTCTCACCGGTCGCATCTTTGCGGCGATCCTGGCGGGCGCGCACGGAACCCACTACCACGGGCGCACTGATTTCCAGGTGCGACGGGTTAAAGGCCAGGGCCAGATGCACTTCACCACCGGGAGTCATCACGTTAGAGGAGAAGCCCTGGTGATACTTCACGTCACCGGAAGTATCGAGGGTCTTCTTGCCTTCAAACTCCTGGAACAGATCCGCAGGGTTTTTACCGAGGATATTGACCAGGGTATTCAGGCGGCCGCGGTGGGCCATACCGATCACCACTTCCTTCACCCCGTAGGTGCCGGAGCGACGGATCAGGGCATCCATCATCGGGATCAGGCTCTCACCACCCTCTACACCGAAGCGCTTGGTGCCGGGGTACTTGGAGTCCAGGTGGCGCTCCAGGCCTTCAGCGGCGGAAAGGCGCTGCAGGATTTCAATCTGGATGTCGGTGCCGAAGTTGGCTTTAGACTGGCTGCGCTCAAGGCGCTGCTGGAACCACTGCTGCTCTTCCAGGTTGGAGAGATGCATGATCTCCGCACCCAGATTGCCACAGTAGGTATTCTCCAAACCCTCGACGATTTCACGCAGGGTCGCCTCTTCTTTACCGAGGAACAGGCTACCGGTATTGAAAGTGGTATCGAAATCACCCTCAGTCAGGCCGTGGTAGCTCAGTTGCAGGTCGGGCACTTGTTCGCGAGCCATCAAGCCCAGGGGGTCGAGGGTCGCTTTTTTATGGCCGCGATGGCGGTAGGAATCGATCAGTTGCAGAACTTTAATCTGCTTGCGCTCGTGCTCAATATTGGCAGAGCCGGCCGCACCGGGAGCGGCCACCGGACGCGCGCGGTGTTTGCTGAGCAGCTCAAAGTGCTGGCGAACAGCGGCGTGGGAAACATCGCTGCTGCCCTCAACGCGGGGGAGGCTATCGAAATAATTGCGCCACTCCTCGGGGACACCGTTGGGGTCGTGCAGATAGGTCTCGTAAAGCTCCTCCACGTAGGCAGCATTGCCCCCGGAGATATGGGAGCTACGCCACAGCTGCTCCATGGTACTTTCGTGCATGTTGATGCCTACCTCAATTGCAGTGTGCTTATCTTCTCTTGAGCCACTGCGCTTTCCTTTCACTCACAAAAGGGGAGGCGCACAAAGCCACCTCCCCTTTTCAGTTTTTTACCGGTTAGAACCGGCTTTTTGTCGTTTGCTTGGCACCCTACCTGGCACCGGGTTCGCAGAGCGCGAACCCCAGCGGGCCGATAACCGGCCGCAGCATCCCCTACACGGCGCGGGTCAGCAGCATATTGCGGATATGGCCGATCGCGCGCGTCGGATTCAGTCCTTTCGGGCAAACATTGACACAGTTTTGAATACCGTGACAACGGAATACACTGAAGGGGTCATCCAGATTTGACAGGCGCTCATCAGTAGCCAGATCGCGGCTATCTGCCAGGAAGCGGTAAGCCTGCAACAAACCAGCTGGGCCGATAAACTTGTCCGGATTCCACCAGAAAGACGGACAGGAAGTGGAACAGCAGGCGCACAGGATACACTCGTACAGACCGTCGAGCTTTTCGCGATCTTCCGGAGACTGCAGACGCTCGATAGCCGGAGCCGGAGTATCGTTTTGCAGGTACGGTTCAATCTTCTTGTACTGCTCGTAGAACTGCTCCATATCCACAACCAGGTCGCGGATAACAGGCAGGCCCGGCAGCGGACGCAGAACCAGTTTACCCTTGGGGGCAGCTTCAGACAGTGGCGTAGTGCACGCCAGACCATTGCGACCGGAAATGTTCATACCGTCGGAGCCACAAACGCCCTCACGGCAGGAACGACGGAAAGACAAGGTCTGATCTTCGGCTTTCAGCAGTTCCAGAACGTCCAACACCATCAGGTCCTTGCCCTTGGTGTCCAGCTCATAGTCCTGCATATAAGGCGCTTTGTCGGTTTCCGGGTTGTAACGGTAAATGCTTACTTTCAACATACTCTATTCCGCTCCCGAATCAGTAAGTCCGAGCTTTCGGTTCAAAGGCTTCCATAGTGTTAGGCGCGAAGTTTACTGCACGCTTGCCAACACGTTTTTCCGTGGGGAAATACATAGAGTGGCACAGCCAGTTTTCATCATCGCGCTCCTGGAAGTCCTCACGGGCGTGAGCACCGCGGCTCTCAGTGCGGGTCTCTGCAGCAACTGCAGTGGCCTCGGCAACTTCCAATAAGTTTTGCAGCTCCAGCGCTTCAACACGGGCGGTGTTAAACGCACGGCTCTTGTCTTCGAGGCGCACATTTTCAATACGCTCGCGCAGATCTGCAAGCTTCTTCACACCTTCGGCCATAAAGTCGCCGCGACGGAATACGCCGAAGTGGTTCTGCATCACGCCCTGCAGCTCTTTGCGCAGGTCGGCAGCCTTCTCACCCTTCTCATTGGTTTCCAGGTGATTCAAGCGGGCCATAGCGGCTTCGAGATCAGACTCGGAAGCTTCGCGGTGCTCGATACCTTCGCGCAGGGACTTCTCAATAAACAGGCCGGAAGCGCGACCGAAAACCACCAGGTCCAGCAGGGAGTTACCGCCTAAGCGGTTGGCTCCGTGTACGGACACACAGGCAACTTCGCCACAGGCGTAGAAGCCATCAACAATCTGATCGTTACCCGCAGCGTCCTGGGTCAGAGCCTGACCGTGAACGTTGGTGGGAATACCACCCATCATATAGTGACAGGTAGGTACTACCGGGATCGGCACCTTAACTGGGTCGGCGTGGGCGAAGGTCTTGGACAACTCACAGATACCGGGCAGACGGCTGTTGAGCAGCTCTTCACCCAGGTGATCAAGCTTCAGGAATACGTGATCGCCTTCCGGGCCACAGCCGCGGCCGTCGAGAATCTCGAGAACCATAGAGCGAGCCACAACGTCGCGGGAAGCGAGGTCTTTGGCGTTGGGCGCATAGCGCTCCATAAAACGCTCACCATCTTTATTGATCAGGTAGCCACCCTCACCGCGACAACCTTCGGTCACGAGTACACCGGCACCGTAAATACCAGTGGGGTGGAACTGCCACATCTCAATATCCTGGACCGGCATGCCAGCACGCAGGGCCATACCGACACCGTCACCGGTATTGATGTGCGCGTTGGTGGTGGAAGCGAAGATACGACCGGCACCGCCGGTAGCGAATACAGTCGCTTTGGATTTGATATAAACCACTTCGCCATCTTCGATGCACATGGCGATCACACCCACAACAGCACCGTCCTGGTTCTTCACCAGGTCAATCGCAAACCATTCGTTCAGGAATTCGGTTTTGTGCTTAACGTTGTTTTGATAGAGGGTGTGCAGCAGTGCATGGCCGGTACGGTCAGCAGCAGCACAAGTACGTGCAGCCTGGCCACCGCGGCCGAAATCTTTAGACTGACCGCCGAAGGGGCGCTGATAAATACGACCTTCCTCAGTACGGGAGAAAGGCAGGCCCATGTGCTCCAGCTCAAATACCGCTTCTGGACCTACGGAACACATATATTCAATAGCGTCCTGGTCACCGATATAGTCGGAACCCTTAACGGTATCGTACATATGCCAGCGCCAATCATCGTTGGGATCTGAACTGGCAATTGCACAGGTAATGCCACCCTGGGCAGATACTGTGTGAGAACGAGTCGGGAATACCTTGGTAATAACCGCAGTTTTATAGCCGGACTGGGCCATCTGCAGGGCAGCGCGCATACCGGCACCGCCTCCACCAATTACAATCCCGTCAAATGAAATAGTACGCATGTTCGCCATTGCTTATACACCCCAAAGAATTTCAATGCCCCACACCGCGTACAACACGGCAACGGCAGCCAGAATCACTTCTACGAACAAGCGCAGAACAGTGGCTTTACCGCCCATCATCCGGTTAGTGATGTAGTCAGTTACCACGGACCAGAGGCCAATCCAGGCGTGAATAATGGTGGACAGCAAGGCAACCAGGCTGAAAACACGCATCCAGCGCTGGGCGAACAGTTCGGACCAGGCTTGGTAGCCGAAGTCTTTACTGAAAAAGATAAAACCCACTATAAAGAGGGTATAGGCGAGCAATATTACCGCAGTGACTCTCTGGTAGAGCCAATCGAAAGTACCGCTACGGCCAAAGCTTGTTACTGTTTTTACCACAACCATACTCCCGCCAGAAGAATAAGGATTACAGCCAGCACCAGCACTGACACAGCGCTGCGACGGCCGCCTTCGAGACTTTCACCTACTCCCATATCCATAAACAGATGACGAACACCTGCCAGGATGTGGTAAATAAGTGCCGCCAGCGATGCCCAAAGAATGAGCTTGGCAGGGATACTGTTAAATACCGCTGCAATTTCGGCGAATCCCTGCTCGGATTCCAAACTGACATCGAGCATCCACAGTAGTAGTGCAACAACAACGAAGAGCACTACACCGGAAATACGATGCAAAATGGAAACCACAGCGGTAGCGGGAAGCTTTATAGTGGAAATGTCTAAATTGACAGGTCTGTTTTTGTTCACAGGAAAAACACCTTGTTGCCCTGAACGACCGGGCGCCCGTTAGCTTTTCAATGGAGGGACGAGCTGCTTGCTGATTACTTTGCACTCGACCTGATGAAGCCTTATACAAAGTAGCCGTACCATGGCGCAAGCCGCGCGGATTATAGGCATTCACTAGTCAAAACACAACGAACGCCTGCGATTACGCCGGGTTCCCACCAGTATCGCGCAGTAAATCGGGAATCGCGGGATTTCCTCAGACTTTCCTGTGCATTATCTAGACAAATACTCTACGAGTGTGGAGCGGAACCGGATATCCTGTCGCCAGTAGACTGGTCGTCCATTCCTTTTGGTTTGACAATTTGCGGCGCGGCACTTAAGTTTGGCCCCGCTCAAAAGGCCGCTAGCTCCCGAAAACAGCGGGAAAAGGCCGGCATAAGAACATTTTTAGGAGTCCGCAATGTCCGATAAAAAAGCGCACCTCACAGTCGATGGTATCGACGGCGCCCTTGAGATGCCAGTTCGCTCCGGCACCCTCGGCCCCGATGTTATTGATGTCGGCGGTCTGACCAGTAAAGGCTTATTTACTTACGACCCGGGCTTCGTATCTACCGCCTCATGTGATTCCAAGATCACCTTTATTGATGGCGGCAAGGGCCAACTGCTGCACCGCGGCTACCCCATCGAGCAACTGGCAGAAAAATCCGATTATCTGGAAACCTGCTACCTGCTGATGAATGGCGAACTGCCCAACGCAGAAGAAAAGAAGAAGTATGTAGACACCATTATGTCTCACACCATGGTTCACGAATCCCTGGTGAGCTTCTTTAAAGGCTTCCGTTACGATGCCCACCCAATGGCGATGATGTGTGGCGTAGTCGGTGCCCTCGCTTCCTTCTATCACGACTCCCTGGATATCACCAATCCGGAGCACCGCGAGATTTCCGCCCACCGCCTGATTGCCAAGATGCCAACCCTGGCAGCGATGTGCTACAAGCACTCCCAGGGCATGCCCTTCATGTACCCGGACAATAGCCGCAGCTATTCCGAGAACTTCCTGCACATGATGTTTGGCAACCCCTGCGAGCCCAGCAAGATAGACCCGGTTGTCGCCAAGGCAATGGACATCATCTTCCTGCTGCACGCAGACCACGAGCAGAATGCGTCCACCTCCACTGTTCGCCTGGCTGGCTCTTCTGGTGCCAATCCGTTCGCCTGTATTTCTTCTGGCATTGCCACTTTGTGGGGACCCGCTCACGGCGGTGCCAACGAAGCGGTATTGAACATGCTGCAGGAAATTGGCGACGAAAGCCGTATCGACGAATTCGTGAAGCGCGCCAAAGATAAGAATGACCCCTTCCGCCTGATGGGCTTTGGTCACCGCGTCTACAAGAACTTCGATCCACGCTCCCGCGTAATGCAGGGCATCTGTGATGAAGTTTTGGGCGCCATGGGTGCAGAAAATGATCCTCTGCTGAAGATCGCCAAAAAGCTGGAGAAAATCGCCCTTGAGGACGATTACTTCGTAGAGAAGAAACTCTACCCGAACGTAGATTTCTACTCCGGCATTATTATGAAGGCTATCGGTATCCCCACCGATATGTTCACCGTAATTTTCGCCACCGGACGTACTTCAGGCTGGATTGCACACTGGAATGAAATGATTTCCAATCCGTACAAAATTGGTCGTCCTCGCCAGCTGTATACCGGCTACCCGCAGCGCGATTATGTACCGCTCGAGCAGCGCTAAGCTCAAGCAATCAAAAAAACCCGGCTATGCCGGGTTTTTTATTAACTGGATATTTGAATTTATTTTAATTTCACTGGCAATAATCAACTACTTTTCGATAAAAATTAAAAAGCAAAGACCTAAAGTGTGACACAAGTCCCACTTTGGAAATTTTGCTTTACTCGCCCCTTCCATAACAGTTAAACCAACTGTCATCCAATGTAAAATCCGCCACGCCCGCCGGGACCCAAACAGCTTTGCTTTCTTTAAGTTACCCCCAACTTCGCGGCGCTATCAGACCTAATAACAAACCTTTAAATTTACTGAGACTAAATTCATGCTTAGTTTTATTTCTGGAATGTTCCGAAGTAACAAAACAGAAGACGCGGCGGACCTTGAGGAAAAATATACTCGCAGCTCTTATGCAGGAGCTAAAGGTGCCCGCACAATCTCTTACGATCCCACTCTAATCAAAGCCCTTGAAGACGATCACCGCACCCTGATCAGTATTTTTCAGCGCATGTGGTCAGAGGGTTATGAGAAGCAGAACTACCGCCAGTTGTCGCAGCTACTGACCCAATTTAAATCTGGCTTCCAGGCCCATCTAATCAAAGAAAATGTACGTTTTTACGTATACCTGGAGCAAGCACTGGCTGGCGATGCCCACACACTGCAAGTAGTTAAAGATTTCCGCACCGATATGAATGAAATTGCAAATGCTGTTGTGCAATTTTGCAAACGCTATAACCACGAAGCCTTCACTCCTGAAATGGTTCGCGATTTCAAAATGGATTATCAGAAAATCGGTGAAGCGCTAACTCGCCGTACTGCCCTAGAAGAAAAAGAACTCTACGTCCTTTACCAACCCTCCTAAAAGCAACGTTTAGTTTTTTTATCAGGAGTAGTGAGATATTTAACCTAGGAATGCCGATAAGAAACAAATCTTTACAATAGGCATACTATTTTACAGTCCGCAGCCCACAAGGACGGGGCCGCATATTTTTTGGCCGCTCAGCGGTCACAGAGTAACTGGAAAGCACTCCCCTCACCCCGCCAATTTTTCACAATCAAATTAAATATAAGCACCGAATTTGGGCAAGATACATTTAGCCCTCAAAAAAACTGTGCACGCCAGTTAAATTCAGCCTTATTTTCCGACCTGACCTTACTTTACACCCAATTCTCTATCGTCATGCTCTAATCGGCACTAGACGTTTATTTAATTTTGTTTAAACATATAGGGATTAGAATTCAAAAAAACACTAAAGAGTGGGATATTAGTCTAAGAAAGTTAGCAAGCCATCTGGCAGACAAATTAAAAATACAAAGACTAATAGAAAATCAAAGCAGTCGGGGGGAGGTATGACTGAGCTAGACGACACACTTGTCGAGCAATTACCAAGCGGCATCCATACTAATGATAACAGTTACCCAATTTATGTAATTATCGGTACTGGTCCGGTGGGTGTGCGTTGTGCACAAAAATTATTAGAATTCTGTGATGAAGCTCAAATTGTTATCTATGGAGCAGAAACAGAGTCTCCCTACAACCGGGTTAAACTTTCTCAATATCTATCAAGCCATGTAGAGTTGGAGGAGCTTGATAACCCTATTCTCAGTCAAAGTGACCACCGCCTAGCAGAATATATTGACCGTAAAATAGTCTCTATTGATCGCTCCAAAAAAACAGTCACCGATGCTGCAGGGAATATACAACCTTATTCCAAGCTAATAATAGCGACTGGATCAAATCCTATTATTCCGAAGATTCCGGGTGCGGATCTGCCTGGTGTTTACCCTTTTCGAAGTCTGCGTAACACCAATGATTTACTTGAGTTAAGGGAGCAGAATGCAGACATCTGTGTTATCGGTGCTGGTGCTCTGGGCCTTGAAGCTGCAACCGCGTTAAAAACACCTAAAAACAACATCACTTTACAATCCAGAGGACACTTACTCAGCGGGCTCCTGGGTGAAGAAGGAGAGGAGTTCCTAAAGTCCGCACTCACTGCACTGGGTGTAGAGTTAAAAATTTCGGACTCCCTAACATCCATTGAAGAGAGCGATAGCAAGCGCCTACTCACTTTTGAAAGTGGCGAAAAAATTCCCGTCGACGCTATCGTGTTGTGCACTGGGATTAAGCCGGAAATTAGCCTGGCCGAACAGAGCGGACTTTCAACTAAACGCGGAATCGTAGTCAATGAATGGATGCAAACTTCCGACCCGGATATTTACGCCGTAGGCGAGTGCGCTGAGTTTGACAAGAAAGTCTACCAATTGGTCCGACCGGGCTACGAACAAGCTGAAAGCTGCTGCTCACATATTCGTCGCAACCATAGCGGTAAATCTCTCTCGCAGCCCTACTCCGGCACTTATACCGATATTCAGCTGAAAATTGCCCATATTCCCTGCGGAATAATGGGAGAGGTAACCCCGGAAAACCTCAATCAGCAAGAGGGCGTTGAGAGCCATGTCTATCGCAATCGTTTTAAGGGGATCTATAGACGCTTATTTATCAAAGGAGAATACATCGTTGGGGCCATTTATATTGGCAGCTGGGGTGAAGCCAATGAATTGCGTCAGACTGTAGCACAGGAACAAAAAATCTCTCTGCGCACACTGAAAGACTTTGAAAGCGAAGGGCGAGTGTTTGCCAAAAAAAGCGGCAATAGCATTAAAGATTTTCCCGATAGTTATCTAGTCTGCCAGTGCAACTCTGTCACCAAAGGGGAATTATGCAAGGCTATTTCCGCTGGGAAGCGCAATTTAAATGAGCTGCAACAAGCGACAACAGCCGGGTCTGTTTGTGGTAGTTGCCGCCCACTAATGGCTGAGCTTCTGGATGTGCCAGCTCCCAACTTGGTAATGCGGCACTCCAAGGGGATATTGATAACTTCTGTTCTGTCATTAATCCTGATAGCCCTGGCTTTCCTGATGCCGCCAGCTCCAGTTTCCCCCTCAGTACAGACTGCACTTTTTTGGGAAAAGCTCTGGTACGACAATTTTTGGAAGCAGGTTACGGGCTATACCATTCTCGCTATGTGCCTGTTTACTGCCGCTCTCAGTATCAGGAAACGTTGGAATAAACTTAGCCTTGGGCATGTCGATCACTGGCGCTATGCACACAGCGTTACAGGTTTAATCGCTCTACTTGCTCTCGCTGTACATTCAGGCTTCCGCCTTGGTGAAAACCTGAATTTGGCATTGATGCTGGTATTTCTAACTGCAACCGCAACTGGTTCTCTCGTCGGCGTTTTTATGGCGCGCAACCACCACTGGACTGACCTGAAACTTCGCGAACACCGAAAATGGTGGTCCCGAGTTCACTATGCCCTGCTCTGGGCTTTACCGGTCCTTCTCGCCTACCATATTTTTGCGGTTTATTACTTCTAGATGAAATCATATCAATTTAAATTCTGGCATTACGGTGTATTGCTAACGCTGGCTATCGGCTCTGCGGTGGCATACAACCTTAACGTTGACGATAAATCTCTATTTATCAGTGGAGATGCCACGCACGGTCACCATCAAATTGAGCTGGCTTGTACTTCCTGCCATACCGATGGCTTTGCCGGTGAGGATGCTGTTCAGCAAGCTTGCCTGAATTGCCATGCGGAAGAACTGGAGCTTGTAGACGACTCACACCCCCGGCAGAAATTTTTAGATCCGCGCAATGCTGTACTTCTGGAGACTCTTGACGCCCGGCTATGTGTAAGTTGTCACACTGAGCACAAACCACAAATCACCGGAGAGATGGGAGTAACCCTGGCGGGCGACTTTTGCTTTCACTGCCACAGCGATATTGCCGAAGAGCGCAGTAGTCACAAAGACCTGGGGTTTGAAACCTGCGCGAGTGCGGGCTGCCACAACTATCACGATAATGGCTCCCTCTATGAAGACTTCCTTATCGCCCATGTTGATCAACCTGATCTATTGGAAACTGCCAAGCTACCTGCTCGTACAGCAGTTCAGTCCTGGCTAAATGAGCATTCAGATAAAGCTCCTTTAAAAGTTAGCGAAGCAGACATTAGCAGCTCTAGCCAGACTGCAGAAATCGCAACGGTCTGGGCACAGAGTATTCACGCACAAACAGAGGTGAACTGCAGCAGCTGTCACGTCGATGGGCAAATGCAATTCAGTAGTGTTGAGATTGTCGAGCAATGTGCTAGTTGTCACAGCGATCAAAAAGAATCCTTCACTCAAGGAAAACATGGAATGCGCATGTCCAACAAGCTGGAAGAAGGCTTTATCCAGCAGGTCGGCGCCATCTCCCCGCAACAGGCCCGCCTTCCCATGAATACCAGCGCAACGGATGAATTGAGCTGTGTCAGTTGTCACGGGCCCCATGAAGTAAATCTGCAATTTGCCGCTGTAGAGGCTTGCCTGGGTTGCCACAGTGATGAGCACAGCCTCTCTTACAAAGAGTCCCCTCACTTCGATACCTGGAATTCAAACCCAGAAGGTGGCGTAAGCTGTGCCAGCTGCCATTTACCACGGGAAACCCATGGCGAACAGGTTGTAGTTAACCATAATCAAAATCATAACCTTCGCCCCAATGAAAAAATGATGCCCGTTTGCCTGAGCTGTCATGGAGCCGAATTCTCCCTTGCTGCCCTGGCTGACAAAACTCTGATTAACAATAATTTCAAGCATAAACCCGCAGAGAAGCATGAAACATTCGAGCTGATCCGCGAGCGTATTGCAAGGATTACCAAAAGCAAAAACAAGCAAAATCAATCCCAATAGGAGGGGAAAATATGCGTATTGCCGCTTGTATTATCGCTGGACTGGCACTGCTCACCGGCTGTGAGAAAAACCAGGGAGTTGCTCCGGAGCGAATGGCGGATGCCATCTTTGCCGTTATCGAGGCAGACAGGGCCAACTACACCAACAAGGTTGTAAACCGCCTGCAGAACGAGGAGAAAATCCTCGACGCTGATGAGCACTGGCAAGATAAGAAATTGCTACCACTCCCCGCGCAGATGATGCGTATGGGAGCTGAGCGTGTTGCCGAAAATGAGTCTGGCTTTAACTATGCCCTGCTCTCTCTGTGGCCAATCAACAAGCAAAACAAACCGCGCACTGAGATGGAAAAAGAGGGCTTGCAGTACGTAATCGACAACCCAGGGAAAAACTTTTACGGCCGCGAAAAACTAGGTGATACCGAGTACTTCACTGCAGTATATGCGGATGTAGGTGTTTCACCTGCTTGTGTGAGCTGTCACAACGATCACGTAGACAGCCCGCGCACTGACTTTGAGCTGGGCCACACTATGGGTGGTGTTGTTATCCGAATCCCACTCTGATCAGTTAGTTAGTTAGTTAGTTAGTTAGTTAGTAGATAGCTGCGTCCGACTTTCGAGTCGGACAACTCTCTCACAAAATATTGCCGGCGGATATTAGTCGGTGAGAACTGAGTTTAGAATAATTTAAAAGAGTGGCGGCCGAATTCGTTTCGACCGCTCCCTCTTTTAAGCTGACTGGCTCTACTCCCGCTACTACCTCGCTGAAATCATTCAGACCAGTGGTTACCCGCTGTGGGCCTATTTCCGGGTCAGTCCAGTCTCCATTACGGCCCGCTTTTTCTTGGGCTTCGCTCCGCAAAGCACACCTAGGCATTACTATATTAATGTCAAAGTCCCGCAGAGCAAACCGACCAAGGTGATTGCAATACTGGGAAAACCTGCTAAAAGGTCAGCGCAGAGGATCAATAAGCCCCTGCAATCCCTCTACTTTTATCTCCAAGGCTAATGCCATTAACTGTCCTAGACGCCCCTCTGGAAACCCCTTTTTTGCGAACCAAAGCAGGTACTCCTCAGGCAAATCTATTAAAACCCGGCCCGAGTATTTTCCAAATGGCATTTTGAGTCGAGCCAGTTCTACCAAGTCTTGTTTTTCGAACACCTTAACAACCACCTAAATATCGACAAAAAAAGGGAATGAAACTCCCAATTTGGATTTGTTGCCAGTGCATGCGGACTCTACACTGGCTCCGAAATAGTCGGCCTGCGCCGATTCTTTATACCTCAACCTTCCAGTAACAGAGGTGTCTATGCGTATCAAAGCTATCAAATATCTCAGCTTGGCCGCAGTATTGACTGCAAGCCTTGGAGGTACGGGCTGCGCCAATATGAGTGATACCGACCGCCGAATCGGCACCGGTGTCGGTATAGGCGCAGTAACAGGTGCCTTGATCAGTGGCGGGCGCCCTGGTGGCACTGCCGCAGGTGCGGTTATTGGTGCCGGTGCAGGCTACCTCTATGATAGGGAAAGAAAGCGCAGAGATTACTATCGTTATCGCGGTCGCTACTATCGTTATTAATTCGCTGCTTATTTTTAGTTGCTAATCAGTATAGTGCGGGTGTCATTGTACTTCGATACTCGCACTACTGAGGCAGGCAGGGAAGCCGACTCCCAATTAAACTGGTTCCTATAAGACAAAATTGGCACAATCCTCGCTTTCGTTTTACTACGGCACTCATAACGATATTCAGCAACCATCTCCCAGATAAAGGCATTACGCTTGAGCAGAAGCAATAAATTTGTGCTGAGTATTTCCCTACTCCAAGAAGCATTCCCAATCCCCCCCCTCAGACCAACGTGCATTGAGTGGCTATCCTGATATAGGGTGAAAGGAAATTGAAGATCGGCTTTTCATCTGGCGGGATAAAAAGCCCCTTATGTAATAAAGATCCTAGAGTATGAATATTCCAGGCTTTGAATGGAAAACTGTACTTTTTCTCCCTCAAGCAAATATTAGATAAGCCTAACCTAGGGACCTTGCTGCGCCCTCTCAGTTTTCGCAGGAAAAGCTAGTATATTGATAAGGTCAGTCTGACTCGGGCCTGATACTAGGTCTTCCAAGGTGTATTGCTCCAAACAAATAAAAAAATTTTCCATAGCCTCGGCGAACATTTTCTTTAACCTACACGCAGGAGTTATGACACATTGATTATTTGTCCCAAAGCATTCTACTAACACGGTATCTTGCTCCAATAATCGAACTAGCTCTCCAACATTAATGTCTTCAGGAGCTCGGCTTAGCCGAATGCCACCATACTTACCCCGGGTTGCAATCAAGTAGCCTTTGAGATTCAACTCTTGTACCACCTTCATTAGGTGGTTTTTAGATATTTGGTAGCGCTCAGCAACTTCTCTGATGGTTACTAACTCTCGATCCTGTATAGCAAGGTACATCAACACTCGCAAAGAGTAGTCGGTAAATTGCGTGATCTTCATTGGCAAAGTCCCTCATTGTGAAGCCAAGAATTTTCATCCCTTGAAAATTTAAAGATGCATCTAGTTTACATCATTGGGATTTAGGTGTAAATTGCCACGCAAAAGATGCATCTTATATGCATGTATAGATAAAGGGGTAGAGAATGCTCAGTCTCAAATGTTCGTTCAACCTAGCCCTTAGGCTGCGGTTACAGCCGAATGTGCTATTTATGACTGACCCAAAAGCTATTAGAGGAATTTCGAGCGAAAGCACCCTGAAGTCAGAGGCTGCTTTCCTGAATTCAAGGTCGCTAATTAATCCAAGAGGCCGAGAAGTGAACATCGATATATTCGCTTACGTAAACTCTACCCAGGAGCGGCAGATTAACAACGATTAATGGTTACTTTTCATTACCCAAATACAAGGTATCAGTCACCTAAAAATTCAATGTCTTACAAGACCAAACATTATTTTGAGAAACCCATTCTCAATTTGATTTATTCAAGCAACACAAGGAAAAGGAGAGTTTATGTTTTTTCTGTTGCAAGTTAACGCCTCTACTGGAGGCCAATCTCGTGAGATCAACACAGCTAAGCAAGAACGTGAAAAGTCAGGCTTAAAACCTATTAATACTCAATCAGGTAGCATAGATCCACTCCAAAAAATTAGAGATACCCGATGTTTACGATGTTTTGTTTTACAAGCAGCCTAGGGAGATATACAAAAATTAATAGTTTAAATAGCATATTGCTAAAAAAGCCAATTTATATTGGCAAGGATAATTCTGATGAGAACTTACAAATCTCTTTGGTGGACATTGATCGGCGTTTTAGCTGTAACCTTTTCAATACTCGGATATTTTGGCAGTGAAATATATCGGAAAGCACCTCCGATACCTGACGCCTTTGTCTCAGAAAATGGCAACATACTGACCACTAAAGATAAAATTTTAGATGGTCAAACTTCTTGGCAATCCGTTGGAGGAATGCAACTGGGATCTATTTGGGGACATGGAGCCTATCAAGCCCCAGACTGGACCGCTGACTGGTTACATCGAGAGCTAATTAATTGGTTATCAATAGCGGCAAAAGAGGAATTTGGCCTACCATATGAATCTTTATCCAAAAGAGAAAAACACAAAGTTCTGTATGATCTTAAATTAGATTATAGAACCAACACCTATAGCAGCGAATCTGGAATTGCCACTTTATCTAAGCGAAGAATCACAGCTATAGAGAAAACTGCAAAATATTATAATGCACTTTTTGGAGGTGATCCCGCTTTACAGCCAACCCGCGCAAATTACGCAATGAAAGAGGTTACACTGCCCGATGCTGATCGCCGAACACGACTTACTGAGTTCTTCTTTTGGACATCCTGGGTAGCTTCAACCGAGCGTTCAACAGGTGGCGCAACCTACACTAACAATTGGCCCCACGAACCATTAATTGACAACAAGCCAACTAGCGAAAATATTATTTGGTCTATTATTAGTGTGGTCTTATTGATTGCCGGTATTGGCGCCCTAGTTTGGGCATGGGCGTTCCTACGCACCGAAGACAAACACCCAACTGCCCCCAAGCAAGATCCAATCAGCACCTTCAAATTAACTCCCTCACAGAAAGCTCTTGGAAAATACTTACTAGCTATAGTAGGACTATTTACTTTCCAAGTTTTCTTAGGTGGTTTCACTGCACATTATACCGTCGAAGGACAAGGATTCTATGGGATAGAAACATCGGAGTGGTTTCCATACAGCCTGGTACGCACCTGGCATATACAGGCTGCTCTATTTTGGATAGCTACAGGATTTTTAGCTGCCGGACTATTTCTTGCTCCAATTATCAACGGTGGAAAAGATCCTAAGTTCCAAAAACTTGGTGTTGATATATTGTTTTGGGCATTAATAGCAGTCGTTATTGGATCATTTGTCGGCAATTATCTAGCCATTGCGCAAACTCTGCCACCAGAACTCAGCTTTTGGCTAGGTCATCAAGGATATGAATTTGTAGATCTTGGCAGACTATGGCAAATCGGTAAATTTACCGGCATCGTATTATGGTTGGCATTAATGCTGCGCGGCATTGTTCCAGCATTAAAGCAAAAAGGTGATAAAAACCTGCTAGCCCTGTTTACTGCCTCCGTAATTGCCATAGGATTGTTTTATGGTGCTGGCTTCTTTTATGGCGAGCGCACACACATATCGGTCATGGAGTTTTGGCGCTGGTGGATAGTGCACTTATGGGTAGAAGGTTTCTTTGAAGTTTTTGCTACAACTGCGCTTGCATTTATCTTCTTCAGTATGGGCCTTGTATCTAAACGCATGGCTACTGTGACTTCTCTAGCATCAGCGTCATTATTTCTACTAGGGGGGGTACCGGGAACTTTTCACCACCTATATTTCTCAGGGACGACAACACCAGTTATGGCGGTAGGGGCCACATTTAGTGCACTCGAAGTGGTCCCACTTATCTTGTTGGGTTATGAAGCCTGGGATCATTATAGCTTAAAAAATCGTGCACCCTGGATGGTGAAAATCAAATGGCCTTTGATGTTTTTTGTAGCTGTTGCTTTCTGGAATATGTTAGGAGCAGGCGTACTTGGCTTTACCATTAATCCACCGATAGCGTTATATTATCTTCAGGGCTTAAATACCACAGCCACACATGCCCATGGTGCATTGTTTGGAGTATATGGGTTCTTGGCATTGGGCTTTAGTTTACTCGTTCTTAGATATATTCGTCCCCAGTTTATATTTAGCGAGAAATTGATGAAAACGGCATTCTGGTGGATGAATATAGGTTTGGCTTTAATGTTGTTCATCAGCCTTTTGCCGGTCGGTATTATCCAGTTTATGGCGAGCGCTTCAGAAGGCCTTTGGTATGCCCGCAGTGAAACCCTAATGCAAAGTGGAACGCTAGTTACTCTAAGATGGATACGAACTATTGGTGATGTGGTGTTTATCGTCGGTGCACTGGCTATCACATGGCAAGTAACACAAGGCGTGCTGAACCTAAAGAGGCACAGTTCAGTAGACTATCTATCAGGGCAAACCAAATCAGTCTCTTAATCTACTTATAAACCTATGCAACGTTACTGCGTAACTCAACAGTAACGTTGCATTATTTGCTGCCCCATGAATATCGGATTTGGAGAGAGAAAATTTACAAGTGTTTAATTTTCGTTTTTCCACAGCGTTCACAACGATATTCAGTAACCAACTTTCCCTGCTTTACGTCAAACTTGCGCTCGGTGACCACTTTCCATTTATGAAAACCTTCCCTGCACAGGGTGCTGCCCTTGTGCTTTTGCCAAGCGGTTTTTCTTTTGAAAGGAATAACATCTCCCATTTGTTCTCGCACAATAAAGTTTGAACACTAATTTTATTTTGGAACAATAAAGTTTGAACACTAATCACTTCAAGAGCCTAACTGTACCTTTGGGGTATCAAACAGGTGAGATAAATGAAGAGGTAAGTTGCTTCAAATTACACATACATACCGACAATTTTATCCTAAAAAAAGAAAAAATTAGATATAGCATACCAAAAAAAATCTTTATTCAAAAAATTTTTTCTAGTTATTTGCTTATTGGTTGGTTACACATCTAGCGCTCATACCTCATCATTACAAGTGAACCACTCGATCTTTGATGGAATCCATCTAGATTTGTAGCAACGCAGCCACTAATCCTCGGCAATGGAGCGCTCAGTCAGAAAGGTCAGAAATAGAAGAGTTATCTAGGTGGTAAAGACACGTCTAACGCCGCCCCCAGCTGTATTTCCCTACTTAACCAGGGAAATTAATAAACCCCAGCCCCCATAGCCTCTGAAATTCCCTATCAGATAGCAGGAATACACCTTTCGATAATCACAGATACTCAAGGTTCATATCTCTATCCAGAGATGGCTAATTCTGCGCTCTTGCAAGAGCGATCAATCGAGAATTACTCTCCTCCCAGTTTGCCTATGATAATTATAAGTGCCGGGAGGGTGCGCGTGCATTTTGAATTCAGAAGTAAAGTTTCAGCACACTATCCGCAACACAAACCATGCGACCTGAACCTTCAACCTCTACCTCAATATGATTGATCATTTCCACACTACGCTTCGATGGCACCAGGGACTTTAAAGTCGTACGAGCTCGGATACGATTGCCAGTCTTAACTGGATAAGGAAAACGCACCTGTTCAAGGCCGCAGTTTATAATCATTCTAGCTTCAGGGTAAGGCGGTTTTTCCGGATTGACAGTATCGGTGAGCTCGGGAATTAGCGATAGGACCAAAAAGCCGTGGGCAATTGTGCCTCCAAACGGCGATTCAGCCCTTGCTCGTTCTGGATCAATATGAATCCACTGGCGGTCCCCAGTTACTTCGGCAAAACTGTCAATGCGCGACTGGTCAACTACAATCCAGCGCCCAATATATATCTGCTGACCAATACGTGCTTGCCAGTCTTGGTAGAAAGCGATGGCCTTAGGGTTCTTAATGACTTGTAATTCACGATTGCTAGCAGGATCAACAACCGGCCCAGCTTTCGAAGTCCAGGAATTTTTAAGCAAGTTACTGATGTAATAGGACAACTGATGCAGGTGATTATCATGGGTGCTTTTGAGGTCCAAATTGTTAATCCGAGCCCTAAGCAACCTTTCCTTTTCCCTGATGTACTCAAGCACGTCCATCATCTCATCCTGTATTAATGACATTGAAGCAGCGTAACTGGACCTAAAATTAATTTTGTGCGGCAGCTACTTCCAACTCCACGTCTTGTTTCTAAAACGCCTTGCGGCTGAGTAGGTTAAAATGGTTTGGTTCCAATCGACCCAAAGGCGACAACGCCGGCGACTCCATCGCTACACAAAGCCAATAACGTTGCGCCAACGTGCAAAGGTTAAACCAAAAGCTCCCCCTTTCTCTTACCTTACACTCAAGCCACGTGGCTGGTTGCGAGTTAAGCAAAGATACAAGATCAAACTCGATCGTAGAAAAAGGCAGTCGAAGCCCCAAACCACACGCTTTGGACACAGACTCTTTAATGCACCAAACCCTTGTTAACAATTCACAGTGAGCAGCGCTTGGGATAGTCATTACCTGGTCATATTGCTCTGGACTAAGTAAATGCCTGAAATTTAGACCTGAGCCCAGTTCACGAGCAAGGGGCTCCAGATCTATACCTGGATCAACGGTAGAGCTAAGCGCAATCGCGACCACACCACTAGCATGAGAAATACTAAATTTTATTGGGGCCACACTTTGGTTTAAAACTCTAGGCCTGCCTTGCTCATCAGGGAAAATTTCCCAATCTGCCGGCAAAATACTTACGCCTCTTTTAGTGGATAAAACATAACGCAATAGGTAACGACCAAGCAGAAAATGTAGGCCCGCCGCTCGATTAACAATCCCACTATATCTTTTCTGCTCAGCCTCGCTAACTGTGGTGAAGACAGTTTGCGGATCATGCTTAATTAGAGTTTCAAACTCCTTCACGGTAGCAATCCAAAGACCTATATCCCTGTTAACTCCGGTCTTCATAGGGTCCGCTCAAAAAGAATAATGCAACTTAAACTCGATAAAATCCTCATCCCGTACTGGATACAGCCAAGTATCACTGCGGCCCACATTGAGGAATAAAAACGCCCGAGTTTCGATTCTAAAATAATCACTCAGACGGTGTTCTAAGCCTAAGTCGAGGTAGTTGCCATGACTATCGAAGTCATAACTTATGACTCCTCGAAATTCGCTGTCACCGGTATCACCGAAGCTAGCTCTAAGGCCGACAAAGAGATCGTTCTGACCTAATGTTTCAGCTTGCTCATCCCTATCGTCGATTAGATATTCGGCGATCAAGGACAGATCTTGCATACTATCCGGTAGCGAATAAATCGGGTGCTCAAGGCCAACGTTTGCAGCAAAGAAACCTTGCTCCAGTTCGCGACCAGTTTTCGCTTCCAACTTAAAGGTCGTGTCGCCGAGGAGATAAAGTGTGTCCAGTAAAAAATTCTCGGTTTCGATGTAAAAGGGAGTCAACATCGTCGCTGAAGGGCTAGGCCTTACCAGTAGTGGCGCCCGCCTAGTGCCTCTGAAGTAACCGATCCCTGTTTCTAAATCACCAGCGTAAAAATGGCCTCGCAGAGCAACATCTCCACCTCTATTCGAGCTTTCAAAAAGTGCCCGGTCCGAAATCGGTAGTCCGAATGACGGGCGCTCTGGAAATTCTCGCTCACGAAAAGTTGGCAGATAGAATATCGATAGTTCGCCGTTATCAAAACGCAGACCTAAAGATGCGAAGGTCTGCCCCATCTTTTCCTTTCCGTCGATAGCTTGGCGCAAGTCAGCCTGATTAAGTACATTGACTATATTCAGAGATTCAGAAACGCCCCAAAAGAAAGTACTAACACCGAGATTCAGCGATAACTGATCACGGCGCCAGTGAAGGCTGGCTTGGCGGATATCGGCATAACGACGCTCCCCATCCTGCTCATCCCAGCTACCAAACAACCGCAACTTATAGCCAGTATCACCAATATCCCCCTCAGCATTTGCTTCAATTTCAAGCCCCGGTCCGAAGCGGTAGCTATCATCAATGGCCAGCGACTCCTCTTCTGCAAATATACGAGCCGTGGCCGCGATATCAACAGAATACTTGTCAACCTTGACCTCTGCGAGGACCGGCATAATGGTAAGGCTTAGACACAGCTGCACCCAAAACGCTAAACGCAAGACCCCCATACCCTTAATCCCGGAGTGTATTGCGATGGAAATTCGCAACTGAGAGACCGGTACCAAACTCGATGCGGCTATAGCTTAAGATCGTTACGTTTCCACTCTGCTGATTATGCATAACCACCTCCATGGGCCTCCAATAACGATCGTCGTAGAGGCGAAAATCCCTTGCGGAAAAAGTCTTGAGCAGCGTTTCCTTACGGTCGAAATAGTCTATACGGAAGATACGTCGAGCACTCTGATCAACCCAGACCCGCTGCCGGCTATATGCAGAGTGAGAGTCTTCTGGCACTCGGTCAATTACGTCACAAACCAGGGCACCATCTTCGCATGATTCCTCTCTCACGTAGGTATAGCGGAAATCGTCGACCGCCTTATCAGACAAGTCCTCGAACGAAAACTCACTACCGACGAACGCACCACTCTTATTGCGAGATGAGATCCTCTTAATACGGGAATAGGCAGGCAAATATAACCACTGCTTATCGGTATCCTCTAACTGCGGATGCGTTAGAAGCGCCGTGCCCCGGATATCGGCAGGAAAATTGAAGCGGATTAACGATTTGTCTCCACCCTCGTGACTCTCAAGTGAGCTGATCTGCAGTTCACGTCGAGTTTCATCTCCGGCCCTGTTGCGTAGAATCATCGTCAATTCGGCAACACTGTCGCCGTAACCAAGGTCACGGTTATCCACTGCCACTGCGACCTCCCGCCCCTTTCTAACATCGCTAGCAGCGCCTTGAACCGGCAAACCGATTAGGCCACAAAGTATTGTCACTGGAAGGAGGAGACGGTAATCAGTTCGCATTATTTAGTTCCTTGTCGGTACGAAATTGCAGGTTCGACGTACGTGTCCTGCGCATAAAGGTTAGAACCAAGGCCGGTAGTAATATCAAGTCAAACACCAATGCCAACACAATAGACATCCCCGTGAGCATACCCATCTGGGCATTTTTCTCGAACGCCGAGGTCGACAATAGAAGGAAGCCTATCACTAGCAGCATTGAGCTAATCACGATCCCACCCATAGTCTTACTAATGGTTTCGCTTACGCTATCTTCAGGACTGAGCCCCCGCTTTAGACCGTTGACATACTGATAGAGGAAGTGAACTGTATCATCGACGATTATGCCGATCGCCATTGCCGACACCCCAGCCAGCCCCATTGAGATTTGACCATTAACGAGATACCAAAATCCAAATGCTGCCGCGACTGGAAGCAGGTTTGGAACCAAGCTCAATAGACCAATATCGAGTGAGCGGAATACCAGCATCAACGTCAATGAAATCACCACAAACGCTAGCGAGGCACCTTCAAGGAGACTTACAATATTTGATTGGCCAATGTGGGAAAAAATCACTGCGGGACTGCTGTGATAGATATCAATGGAGCGAGGTTGGTTTTGCAACAACCACTCTTCGACCCGTTTTTCAAAAGCAATTAAGCCCACCGAGCTTAGATTCTTTAATCGTGCAGTCAGTTTCACCGAGGATTTATTCAAATTCACCTGATGGGTCACATCACGACCAAACGGCAACGACATCTCGTATAGCAGGAACTGCTGTGCAGCGGTAATTGTATCGCCAGGTAACCGGTAAGAGTCCTCATCACCACCATTCATCAAACGGTTAAGATCCTTGATTCGGTGCAGGGGGCTTGCAGTTGTAAAAACTTCTGGCTGCTCATGTAGCCAGTCATCGAATGTATCAAGAAACTGTAAAAACTCTGGCTGAAACATACCGTTCTGCTCTGGTACCGAGAGCGAGTAATCGATTGTATAAATACCAGAAAAGTGGCGATCGATACGTTCAGAATCAGCACGGAAGGGCTGTGACTCATCAAAATAGCGGATTAAATCATCGTTTAATTGATTCAATGGACTGAGTGCAGCGACGCATAGGGACAAAGGTAGCATTAGCCACAATATCCGCCGGCGGTAAGCGATAACCCAGCCTGACAACAAAGCCATGCGATTAATCAGTCGGTTGGCACCTGTTTCCCGCGTTGAAAAACGAATACGCAACAGAAGCTGTGGTAGAACCGTCAACGACAAAAGTAGCGAGAAGAGCACACCTAAGGCAACTATATTGCCAAGATCTCGAAACGGCGGTGAGTCACTGAAATTCATCGCCAGAAAACCGATAATAGTAGTGACATGGCTCACCGCAATCGGCTTGAGATTGCGCCGGTAGGATTGCAAGACTGCTTCTTCACGAGAAACACCACTGCGTATCTGGCGCTGAATATAGCTGAGAATGTGGATGGCCGACGCTACTATCACCGTGAACATGATGATTGGAGCCGATACTGATGGCGCAGACAATTGAATACCGAGCCAACCAGCTAGACCCAAAGACCCTAGCAGTGCCAACACTACTACCGTCAAAATAGCGCCACCTGCAGCAGGTGATCCGAGAATCAGAGCAGCGCTGACCAGCACAAAAAGGATCATCAACGGTATCAGCGTGATGAAGTCTTTTTTTGCCGCCTGGAAAAAGGCACCGTTCATCTCCACCACACCGGTGACAAAAAAACGATGATCCGGATATTCCATCTTGAATGACTTAATCAATTCATCGACAGCACCGGTAACGGCTAGCACTTCGGCCTTATGGTCTAACCCTGGCAACCGAATGGTCGCATTGATCGCGGTAAATCGTCCGTTCTTACTAACCAAATTGCCAACCAAGTCCCTCTCACTACTAGCGGCAGTTTCAATAAAGGCGATCCTTTGCGGCGTCAATTCGTCAAGCTCGTAGACGAACTCCTCAATCAAAATATCATCGTCTTCAGCAGAGCTATAGGGGAAGTTCGTTAGCGAATCTACTCGAGAGACATGGGCCGTCCGCCACAACGCGCGTGTCATTTCATGTATAAGGCTCAGAGTACGCTGGTTGTAGATGTTGTCATCCACCGGTTCAATCATGATGAACACGTTATCAGTCGTGCTATAAGTATCTTGCATCTGCTCCAAGCGCAGTAGGTCACGATCGTTATCATCGAAGAAAACGCGATAATCACTGGCCAGCCCCATCCGTTTTAGGCCAACAGCCGACATCAATGTGAGCAACAGCACCAGCGCTAATAGCCACTTACTGGCGCCAGAGCGAATGATCCAATCGGTCTTTATATTTTTGTTCAAGGTATTTCTTTCCTTTCGGATAAAAATGCTCGCAGCGGCACCATTACTCGCTCTACATCCTTCTCAACCCCCATTACCAGCTCCGACGCTCGACAACTAAGCCATTTACGTCCCACTAAGAAAAGCCCAGGCTCTGGAGTCCTTCCATAGTTTTCAATGAAGCCCCTCTCATCGACACAGTGCGGCAACTTTAGCCAGCTCGTTCGGTCGCAATAGCCTGTTGCCCAAATCACTGTATCTATGTCATGCCAACCGACGGAGTCGAAACGGATTTGACGGCCAGAGCACTCCAAAGCACGGCCAACAATCTTTACGCCTTTAGCCTTCAGCCGTCTATTGTTGTATTCACCACAGGGGACAGGGTTACGCTTTTTTAATATCTTCGCGATGAGGCTGTTCTTATCGGCGGAAAGGATACGCAAGCGATCAAGCCACCAAAAAATATCACGTCCGAACAAACGGTTGGGAGGCAGGCCACGTGGGGAACCCGTGGCCAAAAACACATTGCAACGCCCCGCTAGCCGGTCCACGATCTGACGCCCAGTAGCACCATCCCCAATAACGGCAACAGTGTGGCCATCAGAAATGACATCGGTTGAGGCGAGACTACCGTCTAGTTGCTGCACCTCTCCAGCAAGTTGGGAACTTATCGCCGGCACCTGGGGTATCTGATTAGCACCAGTTGCATTGACGATACTGGTGGCGAGCAGAGACGTGCCGTCGGCAAGGTCGACCTGAAAACTGCCGTTCGAAAGGCGATCGAGACCAACAACTTCACAGCCTTCTCGAACCTGAAGATCAAAGTGGCCTGCATAGCTGACCAAATAATCAGCTATTTCTACTGTAGTCGGGAAGCCCTCAGGATCGCCCGGAAAGGCTAGTCCTGGCAGGGCACAGAATTGACGTGAAGTGAATAGCTTCATACCTTCGAGCCGGTTACGCCAAACGTCGCCAATACTATCCCGTTCAAGCAGAAGGTAGTTGAGATCAGCCTGCTGCAGCATTCGTGCGGTGTGAAGACCGAACTGGCCTCCACCGATAACTATGCAATCAAGTCGCGACATCAACTGCGCTCCAAAGCTGTTCTTGAAAAATTCTTTTCGAGATGTGCCACAAGAGCGTTAATCGTTGGGTAGTCGAAGGCTAGCGTCGGATCGACGTCAACAGAGAGGTGGTCCTCCACCATAGTCGATAGCTGGACATGGTCTGCCGAGTCTAGACCTAGACTTGAGAAAGAGGTGTCACTGTGCTTATCAATCGAAAATTCTGGTGTTTTAGCAGCGATAAAATCTGTGATCTGTTCCACCAGGTTTTTCATTCTAAATTCATTCGTCATCTTATATTTCCTATCAACGGTTCATGCGAGCTGCGCCTCTTCGGCTGCAATCAGATCCCTGCAGGCAGTCCTACGAACTTTGCCGCTGGTGGTTTTCGGAATACCGCCAGGCTTGACCAGCAAGAGCTGGTCGAGGGCGACATCATGTGCCAACATCACTGCCTCACGCAGCTCCTGTCGGAGTTCATCGTGGTTTCGGTTAAGAAAGGCGTGGCGGCGAATCTCAACAATGGCTGCCAGTCGGTTTTGGCCATTGCTATCCACAGTGAAAACCGAGGCTCCGTTATTGCCTGCCGCATCAGGATGGTCACTACAGGTACGTTCAATATCGTATGGATAAAGGTTGCGGCCGCGCAGGATTAACATTTCCTTGATCCGCCCGGTGATATACAACTTATTGTCACGGACGAAGCCCATGTCCCCGGTTTTGAGGTAATAATGACCGTCGCAGGGCGATATACGAGCACCGAATTGCTGCTTACTAATCTCAAGGTTGTTAAGATAACCTTGTGCTATTGAGGCACCACTAATCCATATCTCACCAATACAATCCTCATCTGCTAGCCGGCCACTCTCCGGATCAACAACCTTCAAAATCATCCTTGGCGTGATACGACCGCAGCTAACCACTTGACGCCCCTCACCAGTAGATTGCAGTCGACCAGAGTCAAATGCTGCGGGATCGAAAGCCAGGGTTTCAATGCCTACGCCTTTCGGTCCTCCAGAGACAAACAAAGTGGTTTCAGCCATGCCGTAGCAGGGAAAGAAAGCAGTAGAGGAAAAACCGTAAGGCTGGAAACGTTCAGCAAATATCCTCATAGTGTCGGCGCTGACAGGCTCAGAGCCATTCAAAGCCACCTTCCAGCAACTCAGGTCTAATCCCGATAGGTCCTCTCGCTCACCTATGAACTTGATGCAGTGCTCATAGCCAAAATTAGGTGCAGCAGAGCTATGAATTCGATAGTGAGATATCAATTCTAACCACCGGCGTGGACGCTGAACGAACTTCATCGGTGGCATGAAGACGTAGGTACCACCAAGGAACAATGGCTGCAGCATATGGCCTATCAGTCCCATATCGTGGAACTGTGGCAGCCAGCCGCCAGCAATTACACCTTCGCTGTGGCCACACGCCTGCTGGATAGCCAATTGGTTATCGATAATGTTGGCGTGACTTACCATTACACCTTTGGGTAGATCAGTAGAGCCTGAGGTGTACTGAACAAACGCCAACTCATCTGGAGCCGGAAGAGGTAACTCTACATCTTTAGCAGCACCAACCTGCTGCTCATCAATCCAGGCTTGGTCGCCCAAATTAATCGCCGGTAATTCTGCTAATTGCTCAAATAGCTGTTCACGAGTCTCAGCGGTCGTCAGAATGGCTTTGGTCTTTGCATCACCAAGAATACGAACAGTGCGCTCTAATTGCTGAGCATTGCGACTCAGGTTCAGGGGTACAGCAATGACGCCAGCCGCGAGGCAGGCGAGGAAGTTGACCACAAAATCAAGACCAGCAGGGAAAAGCAGAGCAAGCGGCTGGCCTCTATATCCGCGCTCGACTAACAGTCGGGCCCGTTCCAGTACCTGCTGATTCAGTTCACCGTAACTCAGCGATAGAGCACTATCAGGCCCATGAGGCTGGAATACGCAGGCGGTACGGCTAGGCTCATTAACCACGTGTCGGGCGAACTGATCCATGAAGCGCTGAGCTGGAAAAATCTTATCCGTCATGAGCCCAACTCCTCACCCTTTAAAGCTCATGCTTTTGAGCTGTGCCACGCACCGCTGCAATGAATCAACAAAACGATCTATATCATCAAGGCTGGTAAAGCGGCCGAAGCTAATCCTGATCGCACTTTGTATTTCTTCATCACTTAGCCCCATTCCTTGTAATACAGGCGATAGTTGACGGGTCTTGTTGTTACTGCATGCAGAGCCAATCGACACCACAATCCCATCTTTCTTTTCCATTAACAGAGCAAGCGCCTCACCCCGAATGCCTGGAATCGATAGGTTTAAGGTATTGGAAATCGCCCCCTCATAATGACTAGCACCATTGATATGTGTTTCGATAGAGGATTTGCCAAGCTGTTCGATCAAGTGCTGTTTGCACTTCAGACAGTGATGGTCCCAGTACTCAAGCTCCCTGCGACATTCGTCAGCAGCCTCACCGAGTCCGGCGATAGCGACCAAATTCTCGGTACCAGAGCGCATTGCCATCTCTTGTCCACCACCATGAATCAAGGGAGATATGCGATCTATATTCTGGATATATAGGCCGCCAATACCCTTGGGACCATAGAATTTGTGTGCGGAAAAAGAAACAAAATCAGCACCTAATGCCTCGACATCAAGAGGCCGCTTACCTACTGCTTGCACTGCGTCGACATGGAACGGAATGCCTCGGGAGCGGGTCAGCCTTGCCACCTGATCCACAGGTTGAATAACGCCGGTTTCATTGTTCGCATACATCATGGAAATCAACCTGGTGTCAGGCCGGATAGCTTCAGCGACAGCCTCAAAACTGACGGCGCCGCTCGGTCCCGGCTTCAAGCAGGTGACTTCGAATCCGAATTGGTGGGCGCAGTATCGGATAGTTTCTAGAACTGAAGGGTGCTCAATCGCCGTGGTTAGGATATGGCCGGCCCTACCCAGGTCGTTCATCAGGCTTCCTTTAATAGCCCAGTTATTGGCTTCAGAACCGCCGGAGGTAAAGAAAACTTTTTCCGGCGCGGTACCCAGTAGGCTAGCGACATGGGTCTTTGCTCGCTGGATTAGCTCACGATTACTGGTCGAAGGAAGCGTACGCCCAGATGGATTAGCAAAGAGCCGAAGCGCAGAGGACATAGCCGTAGCTACAGCCTCCGACACCGGGGTTGTGGCGTTGTAGTCGAAGTAACCCTCAATCGAGTGAGCATTTGTCATGGCATCACCTCCCGACAATCTTTGCCAACTAAGCTCAGCAACCTATGATGAAGCTGCTGCAAAATCTCAACACAATGGTGTTGTGATGGCTCTAGTTCACCAAGCATGCCTTCTATTTCGCTACTTGTTCTCCCGGCAAGCTGTTCCGGTGCCAACCCCTCAAGCGAGGCACAGAAAATGTTGGCCGTCGCCACCGAAGTAGCGCAACCCCAAGCTCTAAAGCGAGCACTGTCAATCAGTCCATTGGTGATGTTGATCTGAACGCGAATCCGATCTCCACATACTGGATTGCCAATTTCATATTCGTAATTGGGTTCGTTGATATCACCGACATGAGCCGGGTCGGAAAAGTTGTCAATGATGATGTCGTTGTACATGTTGTAGCTCCATCTTGGACAGCTGTAATTAGGCGACGACTGGACAACTGCCGCTAGCAGCCTGCTCTGCGTCCAAATCTTCAAGCCGCTTATCTAAATTAACCGCACAGCAACCAAATTCTTTTGACTCAGGTAGGCGCATTACATACTGCATGCGTTGACCACTTCTTCCCGAACGACTCGCTTCAGGCAACAGTCGCACCAAGTCCTCAGTAAGCATGAAACCAGGCGTCGAACGTGCGAGAGGGTCAAGAATTGCCAATTGGCCGGTCTGGCCCGGTTCGACCTCTCGATCTAGTTGTTTGGGGTCTCTTACCGAGAAATGAACGAAGGGGGAGACATGCTTGATTCCATACTCATCGTCAATAGCAATGACATTGGATTCAACCAAGGCGTAGATATCACGGATCTGGCTCTCTTCAACGCCCAAGTACTCGATACATTCACTGTTGAATTCTGCACGTGACAACATCTGGCCTGAGAAGCGCTTCCACCCCCCAAGAGTGATGATGTAACTACTCTTATCGAGTTTAATTCGGGTGTTGGTAGCTTTGAGGTAGCTGATAAAACGATTGATCAGGAATGGAGGACCAATCAAATGGCGACTGAATTTATCATTCCAATCCTCAAGCTGTTCTAAGGCCTCTTCGGGCTTAAAAGATTCTTGCCGAACCATGAATCTATGAGTGTCCAGTAGACCTGCGAGCATATTGAGCGCCTTGATCATGCCCATTTCAGGAATTTCCTCGGTTGAGGGGCAAAGATAAAGGCCGGCACCTTTGGAGATCTTTAGGAATTCGCGATACATCGAGTAAATCCCCAGCACCGCATTGTCAACGGTGTCTGCGCAGCGGCGCGAAACGCTGGGAATACCAGAGGTACCTGTGCTTCGCATTTCTAGCTCTACATCACGTAGGCTGACTGAAAGTAACTTATGGCTATCGTTTGATTTAAAAAGCTCAATGGGAATCAGAGGTATTTTGATCAGGTCAGCTGGAGTTGAGATCATATCCGGTGTCACTCCTTTGCTATCGCAAGCGGAGCGGAAAAAAGCATTGTTCTCATAGTGATAAGCGAATGCCTCATGGATCAAGCCTGTCTTGAAATCCAGTAAGTTATCCTCTGTCATCGAATAGAGTTCCGCCACAGATGACAGTGCCACCTTTAAAGGGTCTAACCCGTTTTCCTTGAGTATGTTTTGTAACTGTATCGACATTTCAATCTCCGTTTTTAAAGTCAAATAAGACACGGCCTCAATCGTCTATGCGGAGGCATTTAGGCTATTTTTTTACTGTTTTAATCAAGCTGATATATATCAAAAAACTTAACAAAAACCTCAAAGCTTGAATTAAGAATGGTTTAAACATCAGAGAATTTAGAACTCGACTGAAAGACCACCCGTCCGGGAATCATGCCGGGTAAACCTGCCGGGTAAACCTGCCGGGTAAACCTGCCGGGTAAACCTGCCGGGTAAACCTGCCGGGTAAACCTGCCGAGTAAACCTGCCGGGTAAATCTGCCGGGTAAATCTGCCGGGTAAATCTGCCGGGTAAATCTGCCGGGTAAATCTGCCGGGTAAATCTTTGACCACCATCAAGAGTCTCTACTCATCGATTCTATTTATTATTTTCCGAGAGAAATATTAAACACATTAGAAATTTTAACAATCACTTCAAAGTAATTTTCTTTATTTTTTTATTTTTCTTGCCGCGCAGTATGGTTTTTTTTTGCTACATGACCAGCCCATCTCACTTACACCCGCTTACAATCTTACCCCTTCAAATTACCTCTAAAAATTAGCCAGAACAATCGGTCCGCCAATCACATGAAAATCATCCTGCGATCATGAGCTCACAACAAAACGAACAGGTTTTATGCGTATTTTTTTTACTATTGAAGCTTGCACTCACACCTAACTCCGACTCCCAACGGGAAACCCAAGAAAGCTCCTTGCCGCCAATTACAGCAAATCACAGCTTATATTTTGGTAACATATTGTGACCAGTCAATTAACAAATATAAACTATTTGATGACAAGCTTACTGGAATTAATTCCATCTTAGGGGTAGCGTAAATTCGCACAAACATTCAAGCGTACACTGTCGTTTTTCCTCAATCTTTAATCTCCCTGCTATTTTTCAGCAGAAAATTCGTATTTTTAAGTAAAGATTGACACATCACATTCACATAAACCACACCACAATTAACAATACGCCCCGCAACCCAAAGTAATTTATTGGATATTTTTTTATTACAACAATCCACTTTAAGGAGAATAGTACCAAGTAAGGCGCAACTGTACTTCCACCTCCTTTTCTTTTACCTGCACCAACTAAACGCCATTAATTCTCATGACTAAAATACAAAACTCAGTCTAATTTATGAAATTCGTCCATGATAATCTATTTATTACTCTTTATTTTTTAACTATTAACAAAAAATCATCCGCATTATCATTGCGAGATTCCCTATTGCACAATTAAAACCACAGAAGCAATGGCCATTTTCAACACACAAAAAACCAGAATACCGCTTTAGACATCCCTCAGAAATACCCAATCGTGCTTACACATTTTATTACCGTAGGGAAATAGCTATTTAGCTGGCACTTTAGAAGCATCCACCAAACTAAAAATGCTGAAAGCTGAGCACCGGGGATAGATTTATCTACATTCGTAGATGAACTGAAAAGCATTATCTTTGCTGGCCAGTTTACAGAAGCACTACAAAATCGGCTTCACATATAAAGCGCATACCAAATCTCGCAGATATGACTGAGGATAAGAGCTGATTTCTAGCTAACTTTAGGAGCACTTTGCAAAATGAGAGAGCATACGGCACACGCAACCTACGTAACATTCTCTTATTTCATCTAACAATGGCGATATTTAGTATCTATAGAAACAGAGCACCTTTCTAGCAGCTCCGAGCCCCCCATTTAAGCCCCATACTTCGCCCTAACTTAGGGTTAAATTATTAAACTCAACTTTCCCACCAAAAGTATCCACTAGGCCGGAAGTTATGAAGAGTATAAATTTTTACAGGCACAGAACCACACACTTAATTGAAAATCGTTATCATTACCAATATTACCTATAGAATATGAGCGACAGAGAACTTTCTGAAACATCTAACTCGATGAAACAGCTGCTCGACAACTATTTGTCATACTGCTTTAAGACTGAAGAGATATAGATCAAATCACCGATCTAAAGCATTGCACCATACTTTGCGAGGAAGCTCACTTAGTAGACATTAATGCCGCGGCTCAATATTCTTTTCAACAGAAGGTACGTATCAATTTTTAGTTATAGTCGACTAAAGATTTAGAGCTATGAAAAAACACTTGAGGATTTCTTAGGCTTCTATACCCAAATGAAAGATATTCAACACCAACAATACTTTGACTAGGTCCTTTGGAGGCTGTAAGGGAATATTCGGCAGTATATAATAATAAAATTTCTGCCTAGACCATCTAGGTCAAAAGTGAAAAAAGTGCGTCATGTCATAACGCACTAAAATGGATACACAAAACTGCTCTATGAGAGAAAAGCACTCATAAGTTCGCCAACTCAAGCCTTAAGGGATCACTGCATCTTTTGCTCTCATAAATTAGTGACAAGCATCTTCAGGTAAGACTTCCATTGATCTACAAACTATTTTAGACAAGCCACTAAGAAGCTGATATCACTCATTACTATTAAAACCTTAAGGTCACTTAGGATATTTTGGCTTTTCGAGTGGACTCTCTCGCCTCTTTAAGAATCAAAAAACCACCTCGAATAACAACAGCTGAAATTATTAAGCCTATAGCAAGATCAGGGAAACGACTATCGATTACCGCGACTAGTAGACCTGACATAATCACTCCTAAATTTGCTACAACATCATTGGCTGAAAAAATCCAAGCAGCTCTCATATGTACCCCTCCTTCCCTATACTTAGATATTATTAGGAGGCAAACAACATTTGCTAACAAGGCAGAGGCCCCTATTGATATCATCAGTATACTTTCTGGCTCACTGCCAAAAAGCGATCTCCTACAAATCTCATACAACACCCACAACCCCAATATAATTTGAATTATTCCACTGACATTAGCTGCCTTTGCTTGATATATAACCCCTCTACCTACAACAAATAAAGAAATCCCATACACAGCAGCATCAGCTAACATATCCAGAGAGTCTGCAATCAATCCTGTTGACTGAGCAAACCATCCAAGAGTTAATTCAAGCACAAACATAATTGCGTTGATCACTAGCAGCACCATTAAAGTGCTTCTCTCTAATTTATCTGCTTGCTCTAAACCGCAACCACATTCAGACATATTCACGCCCTCTCTAAACAGAACTCCACTTAGGGATATTTATGCTTTAAATATCAACAATTACTTACTTCAAAGTCTCGCTCAAGGCTAGTTCCTGTCTTTTTTAAAAAACTCAGATCATATTTATAAGTCAACTTCATGAGAAGTAAAATTACAATTCACTAAAATCAGAAATCAAGGGCACCAGCACTTCTGTCCACTCTATTTAGGATCTATAAAGGCTGCCTTTGAACCAGAATAAAAATCTGCAAGCAGTAAACCCATACTAAACCTACACACTAAAACCCCGTCACTCTATTGAGACAATAGAAACATCTATTATTTTCTACTTATCTAATGTAAATATCAAACGTATCCATCTCTTTCATACTCAAAAATGAACCAGCGCACACTTAAATATTTTTATTAAAATTTTGCCCACCCCTACCTAAATATAGGCAAAGGTGAGCATCGTAAATTATGTTTTTATTTTTAATATACCCTCTCTTCCATGCACTATCCGATAAAGCAATGGCAGTACAAACAAGGTTAGGAGAGTAGAAGAAATTATGCCTCCAATCACCACCGTAGCTAGTGGTCTTTGAACCTCTGCTCCAGTGCCTACATTCAAAGCCATAGGAACAAAACCGAGACTCGCAACCAACGCAGTCATCAATACTGGACGCAGGCGGATCATAGCGCC
The DNA here is from genome assembly GCF_052466985.1 of Microbulbifer maximicatervae (SeqCode). NCBI lineage: Bacteria > Pseudomonadati > Pseudomonadota > Gammaproteobacteria > Cellvibrionales > Microbulbiferaceae > Microbulbifer > Microbulbifer maximicatervae (SeqCode). Next base: position 5,107,863 of record NZ_CP174298.1, on the reverse strand, counting down.
ATCGATAATAGATGTGAGCAACTCACCACCTTGCTGTCGAAGTTGTCGAATGAAGGAGAGCATTACCAAACCGTTTAACACCGCCACACCAGATAGTGCAATAAATCCTACTCCGGCAGAAATAGATAAAGGCATATCGCGCAACCATAGGAACAAGACACCTCCAGTAAGCGCGAGGGGTACTCCACTGAAAATAATTAAGGCATCCTTGAATGAACCAAAGGCCATCACCAGAAGCCCCAGAATTACCAATAGTGTCAGTGGAACCACTATCGAGAGGCGAGTACTGGCGGACTCCAATTGCTCGAAAGTGCCGCCGTATACTAGCCAATAACCTGCAGGCAAAGAGACCTGCTGATCAATACGACCCTTCGCCTCTTCAACAAAGGAACCCAAATCACGGTCACGGACGTTGGCCGTTACCACAACACGGCGCTTACCATTTTCCCGGCTAATCTGGTTGGGGGCAGGGGTCATTTCCAAGTTAGCAACTTCTGACAAGGGCACATAGCTACCTAATTGGCTATCAGTGGGTAACGGAACAGGTAAATCCCCAAGGTTCTCATAGTCTCGTCGTAAGCCTTCCGGCAGACGCACTACCAGATGAAAACGGCGATCGCCTTCGTAAATCAGTCCAGCCTCTTCCCCTCCAATAGCCGTTGAAACCAAATTTTGCAAGGTTTGCAGATCTATTCCATAGCGGGCGAGTGCGACTCTCTTTGGCACTATTGATAGAATCGGTAGACCTTCCACTTGTTCTACACGAGCATCAGCAACACCCTCAATTCCATTTAACACACCGAGAATTTCATTTGAAGAAGCCACCAGCTGATCCAGATCATCACCGAATACTTTAATACCTAGGTCTGCACGTACACCGGAAATTAGTTCATTAAAACGCATTTGGATTGGTTGGGTGAACTCGTAGTTATTTCCCGGTAACTGACGCACAGCTTTTTCGATTTCAGCAACCAATTGTTCCTGGGGCAATTTCGGATCAGGCCATTGGTCACGTGGTTTCAGAATCACAAAGTTGTCGGCTACATTTGGCGGCATTGGGTCTGTTGCTACTTCTGGTGTACCAATTTTTGCGAATACTTTATCTACCTGGGGAAACTCCTTAATACGCTGCTCCAACAAGCTTTGCATTTCTACAGATTGCTCTAAACCAGTACCAGGAATACGCAGGGCGTGTAGTGCGATATCACCCTCATTGAGCTGAGGAATAAATTCAGAGCCCAGTGTTGTTGCAAGCCAGCTGCAGAACAGTACTAATGCAAGAGCCCCAGAAAGTACTAACCACCGCACTTTCATTGCAGCAATCAACAATGGTTTATATAAAGATTTGGTCGCAACAATAACTTTGTTTTCTTTTTCACTGATTTTACCTGTCAGGAAAACGGCAACTGCTGCAGGCACAACGGTTAAAGAAAGCACCAATGCAGCGAGTAATGCCATCACTACAGTGGCAGCCATGGGGTGGAACATCTTCCCTTCCACACCTGTAAGCGAAAATAGGGGGATATACACCACGGTAATGATCAAAACACCAAACAAACTTGGGCGAATCACTTCGTTGGTAGCTTGGAATACTAGCTCCAAACGCTCTTGTAGGGGCAGCTTGCCTCCCTTGCGATGCTGGGCTTCTGCAAGTCGGCGAATCGCGTTCTCCACAATTATCACGGCCCCATCGACAATCAGGCCAAAGTCAAGAGCTCCGAGACTCATCAGGTTGGCGGAAACACCCGTTTGCACCATGCCGAAAATGGTCGCAAGCATGGAAAGCGGGATTACTGCTGCAGTAATAAAGGCAGCTCGAATATTTCCCAGCAACAAGAACAATACCACGATAACCAGCAGCGCACCCTCAACAAGGTTTTTTTGCACTGTAGCGATAGCTTTATCTACCAGAGTGGTCCGATCGTAAACCGCCTCTACCTTAATACCTTCTGGCACGGTTGATTTTATTCGCTCTAAGGCTTCCGCCACACTTCGAGCTACCTCCCGGGAGTTTTCCCCGACCAGCATCATGGCTGTACCCAATACGGTCTCTTCACCATCGCGAGTGGCTGCACCGGTGCGAAGCTCTTTTCCAATAGCCACTTCGGCCACATCCGAAATTTTAACCGGCACCCCGGCGCGACTGGTAATTACCACATCCTCAATTTCGGCAATATTTCGCAACTGCCCAGGTGAGCGCACTAGAAGTTGCCGTCCATTCTCCTCCAAATAACCAGCGCCGTGACTTTCGTTATTGCGACGCAGCGCTAGGGCGATATCTTCCATGGATACGCCAAAGTTAAGCATCTGCCGGGGTTCAGGTGTTACGTGATACTGCTTGTTATAGCCACCGATGGTATTAACTTCAGTAACTCCGGGGACTAAGGATAATTGCGGTTTTATAATCCAATCTTGAATTTCCCTCAGTGAAGTAGCGTCGTAAGGCTGCCCATTGGGCTGGGTGGCGCCAGGCAGAGCCTCCACGGTATACATAAAAATCTCACCGAGTCCGGTAGCAATAGGACCCATTTCAGGCTCTAACTCCGGAGGCAAATGACTTTTAATACTACTGAGACGGCTATTAATTAAGTTCCGAGCAAAATAGAGATCTGTACCCTCTTTAAAAACAACAGTGACTTGGGACAAACCGTAGCGAGAGAGCGAACGGGTATATTCTAAATTAGGCAAGCCCGCGAGTGCCGCCTCCACAATGTAAGTAATCCGCTGCTCCGCCTCTAAAGGTGAATAACCAGGAGCCTCGGTATTAATCTGTACCTGAACATTGGTGATATCTGGAACCGCATCAATTGGAAGTCTCTGATAACTCCAAACCCCCAGGCCCACCAATACAAAGATCAGGGACAGTACAAAGTAGCGCCGCTCAATTGAAAAGCGCAGTATACTTTCAATCATCTTCTGGCCTCATTTAATGGCTATGTTCAGCGCCGGACTTTTCAATATCCGCTTTGATCAGGTAGCTGTTCTCGGTGACATAGCGATCACCCACATTGAGACCACTCAACACTTCGGTAACAGTGCCGTCGCTACGGCCCAGTTTAAGTGGACGAATTTCATAGGTTTCTCCCACTTTGATAAATACCACCGTCCAATCGCGGAAAGGTTGTAGCGCACGATTCTCGACCACTAAAGGCACAGATTTTTCATTGGTTACTACTTGGCCTTGGACCATTAGATCGGTAGTCCAGAGTTCATTGGGGTTTTCAATCACCGCTCTTGCAATCGCGAAGGGCTGACCATTACTGCTCGGAGCAAGGCTGGTGATAGTTGAGTCAAAAGAACGGTCACCAGCTGTAATTGAAACCTGTTGGCCTAATTTGATCTGATCGCGACGCATCGGAAATACTTGCAACTCAGCCCACAGCTGGTCGTAGTTAGCTATGGTAAACAGTACCCGTTCGCCACTGAATTCACCTTGGCTGGCTTGCTTATCAATTATCTGACCGCTAATAGGAGCGACCAGTGGATAAATTTGCAAGCTGTCATTGGATTCGATAGTAGCAAGCTCTTCCCCTTTCGCTACCAAATCGCCAAGCGTTTTATTAACAGTGATTACGGTTCCTGGGTAACGTGCACGCACATGACTGAGGTTACGATGATCTATCGCAGTTTTACCATATAAGGTAACGCTTTCTTTAATTATACCTGGAGCAGCAATTGCAGTTTTAATGCCTGCCTTTTTTGCCATTTGTTCTGAGATCTGCACTCGACCTTCATGGGACTCATAATCCCAACTTGTGCGCTCCCCGTTGTAAAAAACAGAAACGGCAACATCAAAGGAGTGAGGTTCCTTTACTACGCCTTCACCGCGGTAATACCCAACACTATCCTCCCAGGCAAAGGGTATTTGATCCACTTTTCCGCCAAGTCTTTCAAGCTCTACGGAAACACGAGCATTCTCTAAAGGTTTACCATTCAGAGAAATCCAGGCTCGAAACTCTGGCTTTACACCACTTTCATAAATAAGCAACTCAGCCGTTAGATCCCCCTCAGTCAGTAAACGGCCACCATTGGGGCCCTTTTCCTCCCGATGGTCTTCATGTCCGCCATGGTTATCATTATGTCCATGACTAGAGAATTTCTTCTCTTCCCGTTCATCATGCTCATCATGGCTATTATTGGAGCCCGGCTCCTCAACTTGCTTAACATGTTCATCATAACCACCATTTGCATGACCCAGGCTTGCAATCCAAAATCCAGAGAAAATGAGGAATATGGATAATATTGCCAGGCGAATTACTTTACTTAATCTGCTCATATCTAAATCCAAAATTATTTTCCGTTTCCTACACTCTCGGAACCTAAAGGCCCTGCTGTAAGCTGCTCAATCTCAGCGCCGAAAAGAAGTACAGACCGCGCTGCTTCGATTCGTGCACGTTCAGCATCAAGTAACTCTTCCCGAGCAACAATTAAGTCAAGATAAGAACTCCGGCCACGACGATAGGCACGATCTACTTCAGCCAATGCCTCGCGAAGCTTAGGGATTACAGAATCCTGCAAACTGGAGACAGTAGCCAAGGCCAGTTCGCGACTGGTAACGGCAAGAAATAGCTGAGGATAAAGTTTTAGTAATGCCGCCTCGCGACGGAGCATAACCTCATCCAACTCAGTCATTGCTGTTAGCTCGGCACCACGATTGCGTTTTGCAGTAAAGAGTGGAACTTCGAAACCAGCTAAAGCAGTAGTTTCGTCAACAGCCCGATTCACGAGAAGACCTGCAAACCACCCGACATCAGGCTTAGAGTTGGACTGGGTGAGGCGAAGCTGTGAGGCTCTAAGACGGTCTTCGGAAGCAAAGCGCGCTATAGCTGGGTTTTCCTGTGCACGCGCATAAAGTTCGTCAAAACTAGCTCCGGGCTCAAAACGATAGAGCTCACTGGAGTCTACTCGATAATCTATACTCGGCTGTCCCCACAGAGCCGATAAGGCATGCCTGTAGTACACTAGCATGCTCTCATCCGTCTGCTTAGCGAGGTTTGCTTTTTCCAGGGCGGACTCCGCTCGTAGGCGTTCAGAAACCGGGCTAGCAGCAGCGCTGACTCTGGCGCTAACAGCGCTTAGCGTTTCACGTGCGAGTAATACCTTCTCTCCAGCCAATACGACTAATTCCTGGGCAGCAAGAACCTGAGCATAGCGACGGATAACTTCTGCCAGAAGATCTAGCGCCTTAGCTTGCTCATCCGCGATCAGTAAATTACGCTGGGCATTGACTACATCTATTCGAGCTCTACGTTTATCCCCTAGCTCAATTACGGACGATAAAGTTACCGTCAATTCAAGCTCATTGTCGGCATCATCCTCGGGATCTGGCGCATTATTGGAGCCACCATCACCAAAGTTCTTGTATTGAGCCTCACCTCCTAGGCTTAACGCAGGCCTAAGTGCTGCTGTCTCTTCAGCACCATCTAGACCTCTTCTCTGTAATGGGAATACCGCAAGCTCCGGATTCTGTGCGAGCGTCAGCTCAATCGCATCCGGTAATGTCAGTAAATCCCCCTCCTGCGCGGATACTGATTGCGCAGCTAAATACATTATCGCCACCATCAACTGGAATATGGCACGACGACGAATCACACTCTCAGTGAGCGTGCAGTAAAAATCCATGGGTATCTCCCAAGTCAGTTTTTATTCGCGCAAGGGGCCTAGTAGCTCTCCTTACTCGCGCGGTATTGGAGCAATCAGACTTGGGTTATAGGTGGGCGGAGTAGAGGCGTAAAATAACCACTGGGAACACGTGTATTGCCGAATTCTCGATAATTCACGATTCCGTTCAGAGTAGAGTGTAGTGATTGACCTACCAGAACGGTACACGTACTTCCATGGCAATGACAGCAGTGATTACATAAATCCAGAAGAAGTGAAGATTGGTCAGTCTCATCCCCACTGGAGGGGGCCTGTAAACTTAAATCAGAAAAGGAACTGTCCGGTTGAAACGGTAAATTTCCGAGCAGATCTTCATCATGATGTAGAGACAGGTGATTCGTTACCTCCTGAACTTCTTCATGGCTATCATAGAATGCACCTGCGGTCTGAAAGACCATAAGTACAATCAACAAAAATGATAGTCGAACTACATTCATAAAGGTTACAGGGAGACCAGAATCTACTGACTGCGATTTTAGCAAGTAAATCCAAATGCCTCAACTAAGCTCACTGCCTTAAAGTTATCATTAATCCTAAAGTATCTATTTGGTCACACCTTCTATCCAAGTGAGGAGTCAGCCTCTAGAAGGCTCGACTTACAGATAGTGACACTTACACTAGTAAGGGGTCTATCAGCCCCATAGTCTACGGAATTTTAGTTGGTAAGGTAGAGCTTTAGAAGGGCTATATTCTTCAATTAATCAGGATGCGAGACCATAATACTAATGTTAAAGTCATTGGATAAATTCGATTTCTTTTAGCTACCGTTAACCTTGCGTGAAAGTGGGGGGTTAACTTTGAATAAGCGACCCAAATAAAAGTCTATGCGACATTCATTTAGGAATGATTTTGATAAGAGAGCTTTCGTGAAGTCTTAGGAAGTTTATTCAATTATACGAGAGGGCAGAGTTTAAATATGCCCACATTATAACTTACCTTGGAGAACAAATGAATGAAGACACTTACTCGTGAATACTTATCAGAAACCCCTATGCTTGACTTTGAGAATAAAACCATTCAGATGTTAATTGAAAATAAGAAATGGCGTAAGCTATCTCAGTATGACGCCATTGGTGCCATCTATAAGTTTGTTCGTGATGATATTTTATTTGGTTACAATAGTGATGATCGTATTCCAGCTAGCAGGGTACTGAAAGACGGGTACGGACAATGTAACACTAAAGGAACATTGCTAATGGCTTTGCTTCGCGCTGTTGGCATTCCTACACGCATTCATGGATTTACTATTTTTAAAGACCTTCAGAAAGGTGCTATACCTAGTTATCTATTCTATATCGTACCTGAACGAATTATCCACAGCTGGGTGGAAGTATATTCAAATGATAGGTGGATCAACCTTGAAGGATATATTATCGACCGCCCATACCTGAACAAAGTCCAAGAAGGGTTTCGTAACCAATGCTCTGAGTTTAAAGGCTATGGTATTGCCACAAAATGCCTACAAAACCCACCCATTGACTGGGAGGATAAAGATACATTTATACAGAAAGAAGGTATCGCAGACGATTTCGGAGTTTATACGCAACCTGATGATTTTTATCTGCTCTATGGAAGTAATTTAACTGGCATTAAGAAATTACTATTTCGCTTCGTGATCCGTCATTTAATAAATATCAATGTTAAACGGATTCGAGCAAAGGGCTTAGGTAAATGTAATACCTTAGAATTAAGCTGATAAAGTATACCAACTCTAGCTCTAGTTTGAGATCTAAATATGTAACTTAACTGCCACTATAGGAGATATGGTGGGCATCATTTCCTTTAGATACGATATCCCTAATGAATCCCAGAAAATATAAAACAATCTTTTTAAACAAACCCAGGGTTACATAATCATATAAACTAATTTAACTTTCATATCAACAACCAATCAAAGTGGAGTATCTAAATAATATTAAATCGAGTACTCTTGATCTTCCCGCAATAAAAGATTAAGAGTCATAAAATACAATAGCCATCTATGAATAGATGACACAAATTTCTATGACATGAAAGGCAGAGGTTAAGCCTCTTATACAATCAAAATTATATTTATAATAAGTACATCACCTATTCGAATCAAACCAACGATACATTTTTTAAATAGTCAAGTAAGGAAGTATTCTCGAAATATTACGTGCATCATCCACACCGCGATGCTGCTGACCTTCAAAGACAATACCGAGAGACTGTAGAGCAGATCCAAGTCCTGAACGACGCTTCTTACCTGTCTTTTCTTGCCATACTGCTTTCAGGTTGATATGCGGTTTAGCAAAAAAATCTGGCGCGCAACCGTGCCGTGTCAGCTCTACTTTGATCTGCTTCCAATCGTATTCCCCCCAGCTAGCCCAGGCTTGATACTCATAATGAGATAACCATAGGTTAAGGAGACTCGTGCTTTCTCTAAAATCAGGCGCACTAGCCACCATGCTATTTTTGATACCTGTAAGCTCACTGCAAAACTTACTAAGTTTCGGATTAATCACTGGTCTAACAAATTGACTATGACTAGCTAAGATGTCACCATCCAAAGTAGTCAGTACAAGTCCGAATTCAATGACCTCCATTACCCCAACAGATAGTGGGCGATCATTCCAACAAGTTGCCTCAAGATCTACAATCAGCAGGCGCTTAATACCATTGAAGCAATTCTGAAAAACCATGCTAAACCCTATAGTATTTTTTAAAAATGAAAAAAATCATTAGCATACAAAAATTATAATATACATATAAACAGAGTGAAATATTGAGAATGAGCCCGACATCAATTGACGTGGCTCAATAGAGTATTGGAAATTTTTCAAGGGATATACTATATGGAAACAATAACATGTCCTTTAAGTACTTTTAATTATTAAATATTAGATTTCTTGGTATGTCAGTAGGTATTCATAAAAAATAATAGGCATTTCAAAATATATGTGTGTATATTTATGAAACTCTATAGCTCTCAGAAAAAACTTATCAGCAAGCTAGATAGAGAAACTACAATCCACACAATATTTCTATATTGACAATATGGTATAACCATGCTTAGAGCATTGCAACAGCCGGATGAATCCATCCATTCCTTTATATTAAGAGTTTTTATAAAAGCTGGGTTTCGGAATATAAATAGCTTAATAGCTGGCGGGGGTGGATGGAGAGAGTACCCTTCAATTCCGGATACAGCCAAAAAATATTTCACTTTTTATCCCGAGAAAGTACTGATTGATATTTTTGACTCTACTTACTCTATCGGAACAGAGGACACTTTTAGCAGAAATAGATTTACACATTTTAAAGGCTTCCCACAAATTCTTAACTACTCTCATGGGCAATTTACTGGAAAACGAATACCTATTAAGTTTTGTAAAAAGTGTATTGAAGAAAAACTTGCAAATCAGGGTCATGCGTTTTTCGAAAGCAAGTGGTTATATATATCATATTGCGAAAAGCATAACTGTCCGTTATGGCAAATCAAAAGAACTCCTTCAGTAAAAAACAAAATTAAAAACGTGATTTTAAGTGTTTTATCGGCTAACTGGGAGAAAGTATCCAACTCAATAAAACACTTAACTTCAGAAGTAGACAGCAATAAATATTATCTGGACCCCATAAAGAAGTGGAAACTTTATTTTTCTCCCTGTGCAAAATTAAGCTACATAAAATATTTTGTTCAGACTTTATCCTATCAGAAAGATTACATTGAAAGGTTTTCTGATAGGAGACTAGCAGAACCCACGGGCGACCTAAACCTCTTAAGAGCAAGATTAAAGAGGTATTGTCTATTGAGCTTTTATGATGTGTACAGCAAAGAATTAAAATCAAACTACAAAAACATTAAAAACTTCGAAAAAGAAGATCTTGAAATTATAAAAGTTAGACAATGGGGAATGGAGTTCCCTGTACTTAAAGATAAAAAAGAAACCTGCGCATCTTGTGCCCGATGGAATATAGATTCTTTCACTGATTGTTCAATTTCAGGCGTTATAGCTAGTTCTCGTGAAAGCGATCATTCAAGAATGGTAATTAACAGCAATAACTATATTGATTTTACAAAAAGGTGCACCATTACTTGGCTAAATATACAAAGGTATGAGTTCCGCAAGAAGTATGGTTATAAACATCCCTTAGGCCTCCCTGCACCTCTCAATGAATAAATATTTCCTCTATTTTTTAGGATACCTCCCTTTAGCCTTTAGAGGTTTAGGTAGAGCAACCTCTAGCCACTCACGATCATATAAATACAACCAATAAAAGGCTTTATTACAGTGAAACTTAATATCTTTACGAATTGCTTTAGGGTGTAATTTGTAATATTTAAGAATTTTTAGTCTATAGCGACGTCGCATTGACTCCATATGGCATCGTTTACGATAAGTTACTAGTTCAGGGTGAGTTGAGATAACTTGCTCTACTGATCCTACACCAATTTTGCAGATTGTAGCTATTCGATGCCGGTTCATCCTTGTATACCCTAGGCGAATAATTTCATCTATACAGGCCTTAGATATTTTTCGCGGCTTAAGATTCAAGGGGATATTGTGGAGCGCTGCAAGTCTTTTCAGATAAGTTCTACTTCTTCCTGTAATTTTAGAAGTTTCGTTAAGCGACCTGCTTCGTAGAAGCTCAACACATTTCCTCTCCCTCCTTTTCGTCCTCTTAGCAAATTCCTTTTTACGGGTCTTAAACTCAAACTCTACACTATTATGACCCTCTAATAATTGCTGGAAGGTAGAAAAAAGCCAGCTTGAGAAAAAAATATGCTGGAAGGGATTATGGTTTTCTCCTGGGACTAAAAGTTGAGAAATATATCTGAAGTCTTCAGACGATTTGGGGAGCGAGCTATTATAAAATGGTCGATAGTTTTGTGAAAATACATAAAAATTTTGCATTAATTTTAGACGCCTAATACGGCCACTATTCGTTACCAGGCCCATACTTTGCAATTTATAGCGATATTTTGAAGAAATATCTATTAACGGAATAGGCCATTTGATCTTTCTTAAAAGATCATATCCAAACTTACCTACTTTATATTCAACACTAGATGCTTCTTTAGCACGGCAGGTTACTGATGGTAACATCCCAAGGCTAATTCGTTGACGATTATGTAAGTCAATTCTCTCTAAGAGAACTGGATGTATACCACAAGAAGAGACTCCAGGGATTTGATGCGATCTATGCCAATAAGCAACTCCATATTGATTTATATCGCTACAGGCGCACTCTTGACACCATTTCAAGCATAGCGAAGAACCTGCACCAAATGATGGGAGCTGACTTTCCCTTATTGATCTCGCGCTATCATTACTCAACATAAATTTTATTATGTTATTTGAGTACTTAGGCAAATAAAATATATATATTGGAGCCAATGTCTGACCAAATAAAATTTCGTACGGTTCATCATCTGTAAGGGCTGAAAGTTTTTTTAGATTCGATGTCAAAAAGGGGTGTATGGAGGCCCTCTCCTCAGCAAGATATATTTTATTAAACTCTTTACCCTTTAATCCAGAAATAGTAGCAAAGCGAATAACTCGACTAAAGAAAAGTTCATCAGGAAAAGCTTTGGGCAGGAGCATATTGCCACATATGGGGTGAAACTTACTTTGAGGATAGATGCTTGATCGGATTTTTAAATAAAACTCCCATTTTTTTTAACTCAGCTTCAGGATTCTCTGAAATAGATGCTCGCCTTATCAAGTCTGGATCTTTAATAAGTTCATTTAAGTCACCAATAGATTGTAAGTAAGATAGCTTCTGATGAAACTCATGGTGCTGGGGGCGATTTAAATCTCCAGGGATAATCATAACTTCTGATGTCGAAGTATCTATAGATTTAAATGAAATTTCACTAGTTTCGACCTTAGACCTATTATTACTCTTTTCCCTTCTGATACGCCGAAATTTTTCAAGCCTATTTATCCTTGCTTCATCTACAGATTTTTTGGAGAAATTTATAGCTTTCTTTGCTGCATACTCCAGGACATATTCCGTTATAGACTCGTTATCTGAACCAATTACTAAACGCTGAGATTCCCTATAAATTCTTACAGCCAGATCCATATTACCAATAGATAGATCATATAATTTGTCACTAAGAGATTTAGTTAAAGGAGTTTTTTCCTTTGTCCATTGCAACACCCAAAGTTCTTCAATAAACATGCTCCACTCCTCATCATTCTTCATCAAGTCCATAGTAAAAGAAGCTTGACTTTCTGCACGCCTTGCTGTCTTTAGAGTTTTCCCTAATAACTTGTCAAAGGGAGGGTTTGCACACAGAAGAATGGGAACTCCCAATTCATTCATAAGATTATGAAGAAACCCCAGAAATTTATCTTCGCCTCCAGCTTTTGCCAAATTTAAATGCTGCATTTCATCTATTATTATGACACCTAAAAAGCTAGACTTTATTTTAGCTTCAATTTGCTTAACAAGTAGATCACTCGTTTTTTCTGGCTTAGTCTCTTCTCCTCCAAGCTTTCTATCAATTTCCGATAAAATCTTAAGACAAAGGGCTCTGATACTCGAATTTTCTGGGCAATCTACTTTAGCCCATACTACTTGCTTAATATATAAAGGCTCACCTTGGTATTTACGATGCTCAATAACTTCTGGAAAACAATTTAAAATCTGCTCTAGCATACAACTTTTTCCGACACCGCTTTCCCCAAGTAAAGTTATACCACTCCCGTTAGATTTGAAATAACCTGTTCTAGGAGCAACTTTAGATCGTTGGTCTATAGGGTAGTGTAAATAGTTCATGGTTGTCGGCGACAGGGGATTCTTGCTTGAATAACCTTTCTTAATCGCAATTTCAATTGCTCTAAAGCATTCTAGATATACTGGAAGAGGCTGCCTTAACTCATCGATTCTTGTAAGGTATTCAATACGCTCGAAAGCACTCAATTTTCTCTCGCTTTCAGAAAATGAAGGATAGCTACTTAATTTTTCTACCAAATCCTCATCTTTCAATTTTTTTGGTAATGCTTCGATCAAGGGGTTCCCCCGATGCTCCGGGAGTATTGCAATGTTATACTCTGCATCATTTACACCCCTCACTGGTTCCGCCTCTTCCTTTTTATTAATGAGACAGCTTCATTTTTCCTTTTTGACTCTAGGTTCTGATCATCGGGATATACTTCTGATTTCTCTTCTCTAATGGATTCACCGTGTTCAATTCGTCTATCAAGAACCGCCTCTTTTCTTCGTGTTCTCATTCCCTTTATTCGCTCAGTCTTACTCTTATCTTGTATATCTTTTTTTGTTTCACTTTTTGCTACTTGGCTAACTAATTTACGTCTATTATGTCTTTCTATAGACTTTTTACCTGGTTTATTTTTACTTTTTTCTTTCTTTTTCCAATCTTTAAAATACAATATATCAGCTTGATGTTTATCACTAAGGCTTGCAGAAAACTTCATCAAGTTGCATTTAGTGAACCCTTCGCGCTCCTTAAGGCGAACATATATGAATGAAGAGTTATCTTGATCGATACGAGCTTCCATTTTCCAGCACTTGGTAGACCGGGCAAGCACTTTCCATTCTTGAAATTCTTCCCGGTCACATTCATAGTACATATCCTCATTTAAGCGGATACCTTTACTCGTCATAGATACTTCTACCGCAGGTAGAAGTTTAGCCCTTACTTCGGACTCCTCTGATCTACTTAAAGCATGTCGATGCTTTTTTAGATGGATATTCCAATAATTAAGCGGTGTAGGGGCCAATCCATTTTGCACTAACAAGACGGATTGTGCAGCTAAGCCGTCAAATAGAGAATTATTATGCTCCATAACTTCATCAATAAGTAATTTTGTCACTTCATCTAATGTATATGTTGCATCGAGACGTGGATCACGATCACCTCGAATATAATGATGTCCTCTAGTTGTTCCTAATAATTCATGGACTAGATTTTTATTCAAAATTTCGAATCTTCGTTCCACAATGCCTTTAAGATCGGCGCGATAAGGTGGAGCTATACTCAGGTGACCGATTAATGGAACGGCTAATTTTTCAGCGCTCTTACATATAAACTCCCCTCGATCGCAAAGCAAACGCTGGGGGATATGATGGCAAGGCCATTCATGATCTTCGATTTCGATACCGAACCTAGAGCAATAACTTTTCTTATCCGTAAAGCTATTGACAAGAGCTTGACGGCCTGCACGCCAAGAAGCATATTCCATAGAAACGTGAAGCCCAACAATCATCCTGCTTTCTTTATCTACCACACAATAAACAGTAGGCCTACCTAGAACATGAGAGCGCCTAAATTCAGAGACAATATGAACATCCAGTACCGTTGAATCCAATTCAAAGCAACTTCCAGGAACTTCGGTATGATCTGTCGCAGCTCCTCTTAATCCACGCTTGTTTCTTTCAAAGTCACCCGCTGTAGTTTGCTTTCGGATTATTTCATTTTTTGGAATTAATTTTTTAATCCAATATATAAAAGTACGATATGATGGAACATTCGGCGACCTAAATTCACTCTCTGCCAGTATTAGTTCTTGTGAGTATAACTCCTTCAACATTTTTTCATAAACTTGACTAAATGGAACTCGACGCCCTTTCAAGCCATACTTCTTCATCGCGAAAATAAAATTATTCTTATCATTTTCCGTAGTGTTAACCCCTTGATATATTTCCATGCTCGGTGTAAGCATTCTTACTGGAGCTCCACGTTTAAGACATCCTGAAACCCTAACTCTTCCAGCTCCTCCTGAATTCTTGTAAGCAGGCAGGAGGGCATTTCTTTCTTGCCCACCCCTCCAATATTGATTTAATAACCTATATATTCTCTGAGCCCTTACCCCTTTACTTTTCGCCTGATTTACCAGAACTTTGCTTCTTTCTTCAGTAGAAATCTCAAGGAGAAAATCTGGATTTTCTATTAGCTCACTTATCAGCTCAATATTTCTATCACGTTTTTTAATATGAGCTTCAGGTATCAACCCCTCATCAGCTAGCTGATAGTAGGGAAGAGGACTAAAGTTTCTTTTCACAGCTCCTCCTTTAATCGCACACAAAAATCTGGAGCTATCAATCTTAATAGGCCTTCTTAAACCTCCAGATTCTTCAAGATTAAAAAGAACCAGAATATTTATATCATAAAAAAGTTCAAGAACACGATACACACCACTATCAACCCCATCAATATCAGTTACACTCCAAACACTGTTTCGTTCAACTCGCATTTTTACCTACCGATTGATGAAAGAATATTTGTTATATCTATAACTCCAGACTCTACTATCGGTTTACTTAAGTCTACCTCAACTTTCTTAATAGCGATTAAATGCTTCAAAAGTACTAAAGCTTCATCGTTCTCAACATCTAAATTTTTACAGAATCCATTGCATATATCTTCGATTAAATTGATCCCAACATGTAATGTCTCTATGGCTTGCTTTTCTATATTTTCCTTAAATCTACGTCCTTGTCTATATGCAGAGGTAAACCACTGAATATTTTTAGATTGAATAACCGATATTTCATTTATAGTATATATATGGAAATTTACCCCCAGAAGCTCCCACCAAATACGTTCAATTTCTAATTTTTCAGCTGTACGCTTTATTGATAGTTCTTGGGCTGATTTAACAGAGATAGCCTCATACCAAAAGTCGTGTTTATCTGTGCAAGTCAAAACAAAGTCTGTAGTCATGACATTGTATGATCCAGAACCAGGCACTTTTGGATGATTTATATCTAGATTCTTTGCAATCTTGATAGAAAAGTCTAAGGGGAGAAGGGGAAACTGTTCCCTTATATCGATTACTGAATCACAATTTTCAACCAGATAGAAGAGACAGCTTTCGTTTTCTGAGAGGGTATGATGCTCTCTATTAACTTTAATGCCCTGAATTTTTCCACTATTTCCCTTAGATTTAACATCCTGAACTCTCAGCCAGGGTTTGTATTCTTCTCCAGCTCCCAGCCCATACTTGTTTTTCAGAGCTCTTTGAAAATCAGTTAGCCTCTCTAACCTTCTGTGTCGCGCCAAAACTTTTCACCCCAATCTGATTTATGACTAAAGCATTAACATCTTAGGTCTGTAAGATTTATTAATCCGATATCTATAGTATACATACTGAGGTCATATTTAAGTGGTTGTGTTCATCCTTATTCAAACATTATGAAATTTAGCAAATCTTACAAATTCGTAGGACCGCTATGCCTAAACCGTAGAGTGTTTCTACCTATTATAAATCTGATTTTTTTATGTTATATGATTTAAGGATTGTCTTGATAATTTCTTATAAAAAGAAAATATCTCATAAAATTTTCAGCCAAAGTAAATCTACTATGAGTCATAGAAATAGGCTCTATGACTCATTTAATGGGTATTTTGTGAGTCATAGAAATAGGCTCTATGACTCATTTAATGAGTATTTTATGAGCCATATAAAGCCTTACACAACTTCTGAGCTTGGCTTAAAATACGGATGGCCTTAAAAGGTGGCATTCAAGTCAACAGTTTGCACTTAAAATCTATATATAAGATTTGGTTTGTTATCGATTTTGAACTAGTAACGAAGGATATATTGTTATATTCATCCTCATTTATTCCAGCTGCATAGGCTGCACGACTACCTCTCCCGCTGAGTACACTCGCAGATGTGGCAATATTCAAACTTTATAATTAGTGTTCAAACTTTATTATTCAGTGTTCAAACTTTTTCTACAGTGTTCAAACTTTATTGTACCGGCACACCATTAAGCCACCTCTCCTGCAGCATGACCTGAAGCCCAAGCCCATTGGAAATTAAACCCGCCGAGCCAGCCGGTTACATCGAGAACCTCACCAATAAAATAAAGCCCCTGCCGGGTTTTACATTCCATAGTACGGGAAGAGACCTGTGCAGTATCGACTCCACCTAATGTTACCTCAGCAGTGCGATATCCCTCAGTGCCCGCCGGTACCAATTTCCAGCTTTGTAACTTTTCCCCAGCTTGCTGTAACTCCCCCTCCCCAAACTGTTTTAGGGGGCGGCTAACAATTTGCGTTCGCTGCAGGAAAAACTGTACTAACTTTTTGCTCCAAACCTCAGCCAAAACGCTGTGTAAGTGGCTATCCGGGCTCTGTTGTCGGCGCAGCGGTAACCACTCTGCCAGATTTTTCTCTGGAGCCAAGTCAAATATTACCGTTTGACCTTCTCGCCAGTGGCTGGAAATTTGCAAAACCGCTGGCCCACTCAGTCCCCTGTGAGTGAACAGCATCTGCTCCTGGAAACTACCTTCAGCGCAAGAAGCAGTCACTGAAAGGGAGGTTCCAGGCAAGGTACCCTGACGCTCCAATTGCCGTTTATGCTGGGTGAATGGCACTAGCGCTGCTCGAGTTGGGACTAAATCAAGCCCAAACTGCTCAGCGATCTCATAGCCAAACCCGCTCGCCCCCATGGTGGGAATAGAAAGGCCTCCAGTAGCCACGACCAAGGATTCACAGGTAACCGTCCCCATACTGGTTTCGACCTTATACCCCTGCCCCAGAGCTTGAATTTGAGTAATGCTGCAGCGCGTGCGGATCTGTGCCTTGGCCGCACGGCATTCCGTTAGTAACAAGTCGACAATATCCCTTGATTTATTGTCGCAAAAGAGCTGACCGAGGGTTTTCTCGTGGTAGGTAACCCCGTGCTTCTCCACCAGTGCAATAAAGTCCCACTGGCTATAGCGAGCCAAGGCGGACTTACAAAAATGGGGGTTATTACTGTAGAAGTTCTCTGCACTGGTGTAGAGATTGGTAAAGTTGCAGCGGCCACCACCAGACATCAGGATTTTCTTTCCGACTTTATTGGCGTGGTCCAAGACCAACACGTTGCGCCCGCGCTGGCCCGCTGTAGCCGCGCACATTAGTCCAGCTGCCCCAGCGCCAATGACCAATACATCGACGCTTTCCGGTAGCTGGCTGGTAGAAACCTCTGTCATAGGTAGGAAATAGTACTGCAGTAAGACCGGTGATCAGGTGCGAGGCAGGGTAACGCCGCGCTGGCCCTGGTATTTGCCACCACGATCGGCATAGGACACATCACAAACTTCATCGGATTCGAAGAACAGCATCTGTGCCACGCCCTCGTTGGCATAGATCTTCGCGGGCAAGTTAGTGGTGTTGGAGAACTCCAAAGTCACATGACCCTCCCACTCCGGCTCCAGTGGCGTCACATTGACGATAATACCGCAACGGGCATAAGTGGATTTACCCAGGCAAACCGTCAATACAGAGCGCGGGATACGGAAATACTCCACCGTACGCGCCAGGGCAAAGGAGTTTGGCGGAATAATGCAGTGGTCGCCTTCAACATCCACAAAGCTGTTTTCATCGAAGGTCTTGGGATCAACTGTCGCTGAGTGAACATTGGTGAAAATCTTAAATTCACGAGCACAGCGAACATCGTAGCCATAGCTGGAGGTGCCATAGGAGATGAGTCGATCGCCATTATCGTTATGACGCACCTGACCAGCCTCAAAAGGCTCAATCATACCGTGCTGCTCTGCCATGCGGCGAATCCACTTGTCGGACTTGATACTCACTCCGTCCCCCTGAATAGAATAATTAGTGCTCAATTAAAGAGGCGGAATCATAGCCGGTTTAGGCTGTGCAAAAAAGTGCCTATCCAATGAATTCTCACTTGTTGCCACTGGATAGATACTGTATAAATTAACAGCATCACTGTATACACATACAGCTTAAGACGAAGACAGTGGCCAGATCGGACTAAAATTCAGTGGTGGAATCGTGGGCAGCGCAGAAAACTTCATAGAAAACAATCAGTTAGAAAGCCAGGCAAAACACCAGAAACTGGCACAGTTACTCACCAGAGCCGACATCTGGCAAGCAGCGAATGAACCCCGACGACAGCGAAACGGCATCGCCAGTGGTTATCCAAGCCTCGATGCCCTCCTAGCGAACCACGGCTGGCCAAGAGGGGCCACTACTGAGCTACTCATGGACCAGATGGGTATCGGTGAACTCACCTTAATACTACCGGCCCTGGCAGGCCTCACTCAGAGGGGGCAAATGGTCATACTGGTCAATCCACCCCATATCCCCTATGCGCCCTCATTGGCCAACAGTGGTATCCGCCTTGAGAACCTGCTGATCCTGCACCCCCGAGGCCCCAAGGATACTCTCTGGGCGATCGAGCAGTCCCTACAATCCGGAAGCTGTGGTGCCTTACTCAGCTGGCAGGGGCGGCAATCCCTGAACCATAAAGATCTTCGTCGCCTGCAACTCGCTGCCCGCAATGGGGACTGTCTGCACTTCCACTTTCGCCCTCAGTGTGAATCAGCAAACCCCTCACCCGCGAGCTTGCGCCTACAGCTCACACCCAGGGAAGGAGAGCTGGCACTAAGGCTTTTAAAGCAATTGGGTGGAAATTCAGGCCAAAACCTCTATTTGGCAAGAGCAGCAAAACTGGTCCGACGGGACCAACCAATGCACTGAACGGTTTCGAGGGATAGCTCCATGCTCTGGCTTTGTATTCAATTCCCCAGGCTTCCGTTAGAAGTTCTGACCCGCGCTCAGCAACAAGGAGAAGAGGCTCTACCCCAAGTTGTGGTTGAAAAACAGTTGGTGATTGATAGAAACCCAGCGGCATCCCAATGCGGCGTTGAGACCGGGCTCAGTATTGCCACTGCGTCTGCTCTCTGTGCAGATTTACAGCTGCTACAACGCGATTCCCAGCGGGAACAACAAGAATTACAGCAACTGGCCCAGTGGGCATACAGCTTTACACCACTTGTATCACCTCAGTCCGCAGGGCCTATGAGCAATGGTGAGAGCACTCCCGCCCACCTCTACCTGGAGCTGAGCGGCTGCCTAAAGGCCAGCGGTGGCTTCAAGGCATTGATACAGCAGCTGAGCGATGAGCTTGAGCAGATGGGAATCCACAGCCTGATGGGCCTCGGCCACAGCCCCAGTGCAGCTCATATGCTAAGCCAACTGACCGTACACCGGCACTGGCTTACGCAATCAGATTCTCCGCCCAGCCCTCAGCAGTGGAGACAGTGGATTAGCTTTGCCCCTTCCAAGCTCCTTAGTTGCGACAACAAAACTATTTCCAAGCTCTACGCATGTGGTATCAAGCGAGTAAGCCAGCTGCTCGCTATTCCACTCTCTGAGGTAGGCTCTCGTTTTGGTCGCCCATTTGTGGACTACCTGGCACGCCTGAACGGAACTCGCCAAGATCCAGTCTGTAGTTATCAGCC
This sequence comes from Microbulbifer maximicatervae (SeqCode), assembly GCF_052466985.1. Classification (NCBI taxonomy): domain Bacteria; kingdom Pseudomonadati; phylum Pseudomonadota; class Gammaproteobacteria; order Cellvibrionales; family Microbulbiferaceae; genus Microbulbifer; species Microbulbifer maximicatervae (SeqCode). The sequence continues at coordinate 5,088,003 of NZ_CP174298.1, read as the reverse complement.
CCCAGCACAATTCCGCAGCGAGTTATTTTTCCCCAGTCCCTTGGATAATAGCGAACAGCTGCTATTTCCTATCGGTCGCCTACTAAGGGAATTATGCTCCCAGTTGCAGCGACGCCAGCTCTACACACAACAGTTAAATTGGCATATGGATTTCGGCCAAAATAAATCTCTGGTAATAACCGTAGAACTCTCCACTCCGCAGTTGGATCCTCAACGCCTAATAGCACTAACCAAGCTGCAAATGGAAAGAGTAACTCTTGATCAGCCAGTGCAGTCCATCAGCTTAAATTGCAAGCATTTACTCCCCTTGGAGCAGGGATCACTGGATGAAGATTTATTTGGTGAAGGCAGCCAACATAAACGCAATCAACAGCTATTAGACAAATTAAAAGCCCGCCTCGGTCATCAAGCACTCTCGGGAATTGCCCTAAAAGAAAGCTACCTACCAGAGGAGGCCTGGCAAAATACAGATACCCTGATAATTAAAAGTAACGCTAAGGAACAGCAAATCAAACCCATCCAAGCACCGCGCCCCAATTGGCTATTAGCTCATCCAACCAAACTGGAAAATAGCGAGCACAAATTATTTTATCAGGGAGAGCTACAACTATTACAGGGGCCAGAGCGAATTGATGGCTATTGGTGGCAGCACGGGCGTCACGGGCGGGATTACTATATCGCAAGAAATAGAAGAGATGAGCTCTACTGGGTCTTTCAGGATCTTACAACCGAAGAGTGGTTTTTACATGGCGTTTATAGCTAAGCCTAATCCCCCTTTGTAATACTGATCTTCACCAAAATCCCAACCCCATCACAATCAACAGATAGGCGCCGAGAGAATCAGCATGAAGTACGCCGAACTCTTTTGTCAAAGCAACTTTTCTTTTCTGCAGGGGGCATCGCATCCACAGGAATTAGTCCACGCTGCTTACGATCTGCAATATACAGCCCTTGCTATCACCGATGAATGCTCCCTTTCCGGAGCCGTTAGAGCCTATAAAGAACTTGAAACCATCAAGTCTACAGACTCTAAAAATCCCGAGTTTAAACTAATTTTTGGCAGTTATTTCCGGCTCCATAACAACATAGAAATAGTTCTACTGGCTCCGGACAAAACTGCCTACAGCGAGCTATGTCAGTTAATTTCAAAATCACGCTTAAGGGCGGAAAAAGGAACCTACATTACTTATCAAAGTGACTTGACAGAGTTATGCAAAAACCTAATTGCCATCTGGATTCCAAATTTTAATGAAATAGAAATACCTGAAGAAATCAAGAAAACCTTCAGCGAACGGCTTTACATTGCCATCAACAATCACCTACACGCAGAGGGAAGCCTTAAGTGCAATAGAATTACTGAGCTTGCAAGAAGAGAGAATATTTCCTTGATTGCAACCAATCATGTATTGATGCACTGCTATAGCCGAAAGCCACTACAAGATGTACTCAACGCAAATTACCATAATTGTACCCTGGATAATCTAGGGTATCGTATTGAGCAAAATGCTGAACGTTATCTTCGCAGATTAGGTGATATCCAGTCGTTACACTCCAAAGAGTCTATAGACAATACCAACCTCATTGCCAAACAGTGTACTTTTTGCTTGAGCGAACTCAGTTACGAATACCCATCAGAAGTTATCCCTCAAGAAAGTAATGCGAGCAGCTATTTAAAAAAGCTAGTACAAATAGGAAGGGCTGCTCGCTGGCCACAGGGTCCTGAAAAGAGAATTGATGAGATTATCAATAAAGAACTCGCAATAATAGCAGAACTGCAATATGAGCATTACTTTCTAACCATTTACGATATAGTCCAGTTTGCCCGCGAAAATCATATCTTGTACCAGGGCCGTGGCTCCGCAGCCAATTCAGTAGTTTGCTACTGCCTATTCATCACAGAGATAGATCCTCATAAAATTGGATTGCTATTTGAACGGTTTATCTCACGGGAACGCAATGAACCCCCAGACATTGACGTAGACTTTGAGCACGAAAGACGCGAAGAAGTTATTCAGTATATTTACACAAAATATAGCCGGGAAAGAGCTGGACTTACAGCTAGTAAGATCACCTACCGCTTTAAAAGCGCCGTAAGGGATATCGGCAAAGCCCTTGGTATCAACGCTGCCACAATAGAACAACTTATTGCTGAACGTGCCTGGTGGGACACTCTAGATAGTTTCCCCCAGCAGATGCAGAAAGTAGGAATAGATCCGGGCAGCGTAGTAGGAAAAATGTTCCCACAGTTACTGCAGCAAATATATGGTTTTCCAAGATATCTGTCGCAACATGTGGGTGGTTTTGTTATTACAGAACAACCATTATACCAGCTGGTTCCAATTGAAAATGCCGCTATGGAGGATCGCACCCTAATCCAATGGGACAAAGAGGATATCGAAGATTTAAAACTAATGAAGGTCGATGTGCTCGCCCTGGGCATGCTAACTGCACTGCGTAAATCCCTGAATTATATTGCTCTATACGGCCCCAAATTGCGATTGCAGGATATTCCCGCCGAAGATCCACAGGTCTACGAAATGATGTGCAAGGCCGACACCGTTGGAGTTTTTCAAATTGAATCTCGCGCTCAAATGAGCATGCTGCCAAGGTTACAACCCCGAAATTTTTATGAGCTTACTATAGAGATCGCCATTGTCCGCCCCGGACCAATTCAAGGCGGCATGGTACACCCCTATTTGAAACGCAAGCAGGGGTTGGAGACCGTGCGCTATCCACATAACAGTTTACGCCCAGTGCTTGAGCGCACTCTCGGTGTTCCTATATTTCAAGAACAAGTTATTCAACTATCGATGGTCGCAGCAGGGTTTAGCGGCGGTGAAGCGGATGAGCTTCGCCGAGCCATGGCCAGCTGGGGGAAAAATGGGGACTTGTATAAATTCAGGGATAAGCTTGTGCGGGGGATGCAAAGTAATGGCTATAGGGAAAGTTTTGCTGAACAGCTCTTCAACCAGATGAAAGGTTTTGGCTCCTATGGCTTCCCCGAATCTCACTCTGCAAGCTTTGCGCTTTTAGCCTATTTTTCTGCCTGGATTAAATACCATCACCCAGCGGCCTTTTACTGTGGGTTGCTCAATAGCCAACCGATGGGATTCTATGCGCCGGCACAGCTGGTTTATGATGCTCAACGCCACGGAGTTAAGGTTTTGCCTATTGATGTACTTTATAGCTATTGGGATCACAACCTAGAAATCCGAGACATACTCTATCCGGGCCAAGAAGCATCCAAGAAAAATTACAATATAAAAATCAGCCAGCAAACCAGTCAACCACTATCACCACTTCAGAAAAAACCAGAATCCACCACCAGAACTCCAAGCCTACGCTTAGGCATGCGCTTAATAAAGGGATTAAAAGAAGCTACCAGTAAATCGATTTTAACACTCAGAAAAAAGATGGAAATTCAATCGCTAGCACAATTTCAAGAGTTATTAAGTGTTAACAGCGAACAACTCGCTCACCTAGCCCAGGCCAATGTATTTGTCAGCCTTAGTCGAAACCGCCTGCAAGACAACTGGACATCCATAAAAAGCAACTTTAATTACCAACATACTGCATATTTACCAAATTCTTCTATAAAGGACAATATAACTGGTGATTATACGAGTACTGGACTCACACTAAATATGCATCCTATCGCCATCTTTCGACAGCAGAAAAACTGGCGCCACTGTATAGCAGCAAGAAATCTTGCATTCTGCGGCAATAAAAGAAGTGTTACCGTTATTGGAATGGTAACCTGTAGACAGAGACCAAGCAGCAGCTCAGGGCTGCTATTCCTAACACTGGAAGATGAAACAGGAAATATTAATGTTATTGTTCATAGACACATCCAAGAAAGATATAGACAGGAAATCCTCAAAGGAAAAGTACTTGTAGTTAGCGGGTGGGTTCAATTGGCCAACTACAGAAGCAACAATAAATATAATGTTACTCACTTAAAGGCATTTGCAATGAAACAGGTAGACATAGGCTTAAAACAAATGATCCGGAATTTTCATTGAAGCCTATTTCCCCGATTTTGGAGAAACAAGTCCAGCAAGAGAGATGCACATAAACCTAAAGCACGTCACGGGCAGCTGCTAGGTTAGTGAGAAATAATGCTTGTTCTAAAATAAGCGCAAAAATAAAGGGCCATGCTAATGCATAACCCTTAAATAAAACCCTATGCGGAATACCAGGGTAAAACTTAATAAAAACCTTTACAGATCTTCTGATCTACACAAGTACCTGTGTAAGTCCAGGTAACTGCGTTGCTATCGATCGCGGGTGTTGCGATGAGAGTCAAACCACCCTGACCATCAGTACCAGTCAAGGTTAAAGCGCCAGTAGTAGCATCAATTACCGCTGTTTTAATGTTCGGATCTACCTTTAGGTCATCTGCACTAGGAACACCAGAGGCGGCGCTAATATCCCCTACAGCAGCAACCTCACCGGTTTGTACTACTACGCCCACCGCAGTCGTGTAAGCGCCAACTGCGGTAGTCATGCCTACCCCTCGCGCTGACTTCTGGTAGTTCTCGTAAGCAGGCAGCGCCACGGCAGCCAAAATACCAATGATCGCCACTACGATCATCAATTCAATAAGAGTAAAACCCTGTTGCTTTTTCATTGTAACCGTCTCCATACAGACTTAAGTAAATATGAGTTCCGTGAGGAAATATATCCTGTGAGGAAATCGCAGAATACGATACAAGGTTTGTGCCAATTCTTGCAAGCTGCCGATGGCCCTGGCCTTTGCGATTGAGAAGTTAATCACTCCACAAATCACGCCAGTACTCGAAGTGAACACTATATGACAATACTGACCCAAGAGTGACAAAAATTGTCACTGTGAATTCCCCCCAAGGCTGTGAGCCACACACAATGTATCTGATTTGGCTCACTTCGGCTAATTCGCTATATTGGCTCAGGCTACGCCCTCAGCAATGGTTCAGCTCAGCTCCAGATTAAAGAAAACATGTAGGCGTAAACTCTGCAATAACACTATGTGGCATCCCAATCCATGACTACTTCCCCCCTTAGCGGTTTGGCAAAGCGCTTGGTCGCAGACCAAGTGCTCGACGAAACCACAGCAATCTCGGCACTCAAAGCCGCTCGTAGAGAAAACCAGACTTATGCCCAACATATTGTCGAGGCCAAACTGGTCTCAGCAAAAGAGCTTGCCAGCATCGCCTCCCTTGCGTTTGGTACACCGCTCTTTGAACTGGGAAGCTATAACTTTGAACTAATCCCCAGGGACGTTGTTGATGAAAAACTGATCAGCAAGCATTTTACGCTCCCCCTCTACAAGCGTGGTAGCCGCCTCTTTGTTGCCGTAGCAGACCCCACCAATCTCGCCGCTTTAGATGAAATCAACTTTAATACCGGCCTAAACACCGATGCAGTTCTAGTTGAAGCCGATAAGCTTGGTAAAGCTATCGAAAGCTATCTCTCCCAAAACGACAACATAGGTGCCGGGCTCGAGGGTGTTGACGATGAAGAGTTGGACGGGCTAAATATCGACGACAGTGAACCGGATACCGACAATGACAATGAGCCAGGAGGAGATGAAGCGCCAGTTGTACGATTCGTGAACAAAGTACTACTGGACGCGATTCGAACCGGCGCCTCTGATATTCACTTTGAACCTTATGAGAAATCTTACCGAGTACGCTTCCGAACTGACGGTGTACTACATGAAGTTGCCAAGCCCCCTATCCAATTAGCCAGCCGCCTCTCCGCTCGCCTAAAAGTTATGTCCAGGATGGATATCTCTGAGAAACGCGTCCCCCAGGATGGCCGCATTAAGATGAAGCTTTCCAGAACCAAAGCCATCGACTTTCGTGTTAACAGCCTGCCCACCCTTTGGGGAGAGAAAATTGTATTGCGAATTCTCGACCCCTCTTCCGCCAAACTGGGGATTGATGCTCTTGGCTATGAAGACGAGCAAAAAAGAATCTATATGGATGCCTTAGCTCAGCCCCAAGGTATGATCTTGGTTACTGGCCCTACCGGCTCAGGCAAAACGGTATCACTCTACACAGGCCTGAACATCCTCAATACACCAGAGCGCAACATTTCTACTGCCGAAGATCCAGTGGAAATTAATTTAGAGGGAATAAACCAAGTTAACGTTTCCGCTAAAGTGGGCCTTAACTTTGCCGAAGCCCTTCGCTCATTTTTACGTCAGGACCCTGATATTGTTATGGTGGGGGAGATCAGGGATTTGGAGACTGCTGAAATTGCTATTAAAGCAGCTCAGACTGGACACTTGGTGCTTTCAACACTACACACCAACTCTGCACCCGAAACCCTAACTCGCCTAATGAATATGGGTGTACCCACTTTTAATATCGCGACCTCAGTGAGTGTCATTATTGCCCAGCGCTTGGCGAGAAGATTATGCAATGAATGCAAAAAGCCAGCCTCTCTACCGCAGGAAGTACTTGAGGCAGAGGGCTTTTCAGCAGTTACAATCCCACAAACTGAATGGACTATCTTTCAGCCCGTAGGCTGTGAGCACTGCTCAAAAGGCTATAAGGGGCGGGTGGGCGTGTATGAAGTGGTTCGCATTACTGATGGTATCTCCAGAATTATAATGGAAGGAGGTAACTCCATTCAGATTGCAGACCAGGCAAGAGAGGAGGGCTTTAATAACTTGAGAGTTTCTGCCCTACGAAAAGTTGTAATGGGTGTTACCAGCCTTGAAGAAGCCAATAGGGTAACTAAAGATTAACATCTGCCTAACTGGCAGGATTATGGCTTCGCATGAAGAACACAAAAGTAGTAGAAGAGATCTGTACGCATCTTAAAAGTTGAGCTTTATGCTCCCATACATCGTTAGAAACCAATTGAAAGAATGAAGAGTCGGATCTTGTAAGTTTAGCAACTGTATGCAAGAGACAGAGAGCAGGAAGAGCATTTATGGCTAATGCCACGGCAGTTGAATATATCTATAAAGGTGTAGATAGCAAAGGCACCAAGGTTCAAGGGGAGATCAGCGGTACTAGCCCAGCCCTAGTCAAGGCCCAGCTGCGTAAGCAGGGAATTATTGCGAACCGTGTTCAAAAAAAACCCAAACCTCTCTTTGGGGGAGGGAAAAAGAAAGTCAAACCCGCTGATATCGCGTTATTTACTCGTCAAATGGCTACCATGATGAAGGCCGGAGTACCTCTGGTACAAAGCTTTGAAATTGTTGCCGACGGTTTGGATAACCAAGGAGTCAAGGAGCTAATCTTTAAAATACGCGACGAAGTTGCATCAGGTACCCCATTTGCTGATGCACTTCGTAAACACCCTATCTATTTTGATGATTTGTTTTGCAACCTGGTTGCATCGGGTGAGCAATCTGGCGCACTTGAAACCATGCTTGACAGGATTGCTACCTATAAGGAGAAAACAGAATCCTTAAAGGCAAAAATCAAGAAGGCGATGACATATCCCATTGCGGTTATCTTAGTTGCTATTATTGTAACATCCATATTGCTAATCAAAGTAGTTCCCCAGTTTGCTTCAACATTTGCCGGTTTTGGAGCAGACCTGCCCGCATTTACACAACTTGTAGTCCGCATGTCAGACTGGATGCAGGATTATTGGTTTATTGCGCTTATTATTATAATTCTCACCATTGGCGGCATTATAGAGGCCAAAAAACGCAATAGAACGGTAGCAGACTTTTTTGACAGGCTAATTTTAAAATTACCCATTTTGGGACAAATTACATATAACTCCATTGCAGCACGCTTTGCTCGCACACTTTCCACAACCTTTGCTGCAGGTGTACCTCTAATTGATGCCCTGAAATCTGTTGCAGGAGCCACAGGCAACAGTGTCTACACTGATGCAACATTAAAGATTAGAGATTCTGTTGCCACTGGTATCCCACTAAATACTGCACTTCGAACATCAGGAGTTTTTCCCACCATGCTGGTGCAAATGACAGCTATCGGTGAAGAATCTGGTGCCCTGGATGAAATGCTAGGTAAAGCCGCAGACTACTACGAGGAGGCTGTCGACAATATGGTCGACAACCTCACTACATTGTTGGAGCCGTTAATTATGGCAGTACTTGGCGTTTTAGTCGGCGGCCTAATGATCGCCATGTACCTACCTATTTTCCAGCTAGGTCAAGTTGTTTAAAACAGATGATTGAAACCCTAACCTTTTACCCGGCACTGCTCATAGGCAGCGCCTTTATTTTGGGCCTACTTATAGGCAGCTTCTTAAACGTCGTGATCCTGCGCCTCCCCGTAATGATGGAGCGGGAATATAAGCGGGACTTCTATAGTTACTTTGATAAAAATCCTCCTAGCGAGGAGCAGAAAGAGTTAGAAAAGCCTTTTAATCTGGTACTCCCACACTCCCACTGCCCCAAATGCTATGTTGAGATCAAAGCCTGGCAAAATATCCCCATTGTTAGCTACCTATTTCTTCGCGGTAAGTGCGGCTCCTGTGGTACCTCCATTTCCAAACGTTACCCAATGGTGGAACTGATTACCGGCATTTTGACCGCTATCGTTGTCTGGCAATTGGGCTTCACCTGGCAGGCACTGGCTGGATGCTTTTTTACCTGGGCCTTGGTCGCCTTAACAGGTATCGATTTTGACAAGCAACTGCTTCCAGACAGTATTACTCTGCCGCTACTCTGGGCCGGTTTAATCATCAATATTTGGGGAGTGTTTGCTTCTCTGCAGGACGCAGTAATCGGTGCTATTGCCGGCTACCTATCTCTTTGGCTAGTGTTCCACATCTTTAAGATTGTTACCGGCAAAGAAGGTATGGGGGCTGGTGACTTTAAAATCCTGGCAGCTATCGGAGCTTGGTTTGGCTGGCAGGTGCTACCGATGGTCATCCTGCTTTCCGCTGTCGTGGGAGCTATTGCAGGAATTTCCTGGAGCATTGCCGTAGGGCGGGATCGCAACTTGCCCATCGCTTTTGGCCCCTACCTTGCCGGAGCGGGCTGGATCGCTATGCTTTGGGGTGATCAAATCATGAGCTGGTATTTTAATATCGCTGGTCTTAGTAGCTAAACGACCAACTCACTACTCTCCTACTATTTGCTTTACTATGACCCCCGCCAGCTATCTGGCCGGGGTTTTTATTTATACCGCAACCTTATTTATTCTTGGGGAGGGCAGCCATTGTTTACCGTAGGTTTAACCGGCGGGATCGGTAGCGGAAAGTCAGCAGCCGCTGGGTATTTCCGTGACCTGGGCATTAATGTAGTAGATGCAGACTGGGCGGCAAGGGTTGTGGTACAACCGGGAAAGCCCGCTCTGGAACAGATAGCCCGACACTTCGGGACCGATGTCTTACTGGAAAGTGGCGAATTAAACCGGAGCAAACTGCGCACACTAATATTTGACGACCCAGGCGAACGGCAATGGCTGGAAAGTCTATTACACCCACTGATAAGAGAGGAGATAACCTCCTCACTGAACGGAAGCCAGGGGCCCTACGCAATATTGGAGTCCCCCCTCCTGATTGAGTCAGGCCAATATGAGCTCGTTAACAGGATTTGTGTAGTCGATCTACCCGAGGCTTTGCAGCTTGAGCGCGCCAGCGCGCGCGATAACAGCCAGCAGGAACAGATTCGCAAAATCATGACGGCCCAACTGACAAGGGAGCAAAGACTAGAGAAGGCGGATGATGTGCTGGATAACGCTAATGACTTAGCTTCACTCAAAGATCAAGTAGAGCAGCTCCATCGGGAGTACTTACGGATTGTCCGGTTGAAACAATCGGGCTAAGTTAATTAGAGTACAATTCCGATTCAGATCACTTTAGAGCCCAAGCTAACTTATGCCTAAATCCAGCGTAACGCCGACACTCAACTGCCCTACCTGCAAAAAGCCCATTGAGTGGAGCGATAAGTTTCCCTTCAAACCTTTTTGTAGCGAACGTTGCAAGCTGATTGATCTCGGCGAATGGGCTAGTGAGGGACACAAGATTCCCGGGGAGTCAGTGTATGACGATGTGCTGAGTGATGACCTGGACCCGAACAAGCCCCGCCATTAAGGCCATCCAACTCACTTGAACAGCTGCCTGCAAGCAGCTGTTCAAGATGAAGCTTAGGAGAAACTCCCTTTTACCGCTTCAATAATCGCTTGATTGGCGTCGGGGAAGTGGAAGTTGTCCAGCTCCCCAGCAGATACCCACTTGATTTCCTGCTGCTCTCGCCCGAGGGCCTCACCCGTAAACCGCGTTACCTGCCAGGTATCCAGCAGCACGGTTTTTTCAGGGTAATCGTGACGAATTTCCACCAGCGGCTGCAACTCCTGTACTTCAATGGCCACTTCTTCAAGTAGCTCCCTATAGAGCGCCTCCTGCACAGACTCACCAGCTTCCACCTTGCCACCGGGAAATTCCCAGCGCCCTCCCATATGCAAATGGTCGGGACGGCGGGCAATCAGGATCTTGCCATCCCCTCGGGTTACTACACCGACAGCAACATGGACAACCTTACTCACTCTACTACCTCAAGTCCGATATTCTGCGTTGATGGTGACATACTCGTGAGAGAAGTCACAGGTCCAGATATGCTCACTGCAGACACCGCGACCCAGCTCTATACGGATTTTAAATTCGGGTTTTGAAAATACCCGCTCTCCAGCCTGCTCTTGATATCCAGATGCGCGCCCACCGGCACTTACCACCTGTACATCATCGAGGAAAATCTCCACCTTATCGGTGTCTAACTCGCCTTGGATAGCATTGCCGATCGCCATAACCAGCCGACCCCAGTTAGGGTCTGAAGCATAAAGTGCAGTTTTCACCAGCGGAGAATCACCGACTTCAAAAGCTACTGCCAAGGCCTCTACACTGCTGAGCGCGCCATCCACTTGTACGGTAACAAACTTGGTCGCCCCCTCACCGTCCCTGACAATGGCCTGGGCCAGCTCTATATGTATTTCCGAAATTGCTCTGTACAGCTCCATGTAGCCAGTGTTCTCAGAGCTGCTGATCATCTCCCCCCGCGCACCTGTGGCCATCAAAACACAAGCATCATTCGTCGAGGTATCTCCGTCTACGCTAATTCGATTAAATGAAGCCGCGACAACTTCGCGCACCATTTGATCTAGCAGGGGCTGCGTTACACCAGCATCAGTGGCGACATAGGCGAGCATGGTAGCCATATTCGGCTGGATCATGCCGGAACCTTTGGCAATACCGACAACGGCAATCTCTTCACCATTAATCATTAACTTGCGGCTCGCAATCTTTGGCCGGGTGTCCGTAGTCATAATGGACTCGGCCGCCAACTCCCATCCGGCGGGATCAAGCTGTCCAGCAGACCCCGGAATAGCAGCGAGTAACCTCTCCATCGGTAAGTGCTCACCAATGACGCCAGTACTAAAAGGCAATACTTGCTCAGCGGAAATCTTCAGTGCATCTGCCACCGCCTCACATGTAGCCCGGGCATCCGCCAGCCCCCTTACCCCAGTAGCGGCATTGGCATTGCCGGCATTAACCACCAAGGCTCGCACTTCTCCTTTGACGATATGCTCTTTAGCAACCATTACTGGAGCCGCACAAAAAGTATTCTGGGTAAAAGTGGCTGCAACTGAAGTTCCTTCAGCAAGCTCAACCAACAACAGGTCATTGCGTTCCCAGTCTTTGACCCTGGCAGGTACACTGGCGAGGCGAACTCCTTCGACAACGGGTATGGATAATTCAGGCATAAGAATAACGACTTTGGGCTATCACAGCGCAGGCAAACCTAGACCCCGGTCCACCCAAACGGATTAGCGGAAATAAATGAGCGGTCGACATTATCAAAGCCGAACCTCAGTAAGGCAAGCCAAAAATAGACTTATCTGCGGAATGGAAACCTTTTTCCGCAGATAATTCTTTTGCTGATTAAAAAAATACCCCGCTAAGCGGGGCACTTTCTTGAATTCAAGCAGTAAATAATTAGCTCTGGGTAGAGGAAGCCAGCTTACCGTGACACTGCTTGTACTTTTTCCCGGAACCACAGGGGCAGGGGTCATTACGCCCGACTTTAGGACCGCGACGCTCCGGTGCCGGGGTAGCCGGCTGCTGCTCCTTGGGCTCACTTTCTGGAAGCGCCGAAGCTTGAGCGTGTTGCAGCTCAAGCTGCTGCCTGCGCTGCTCTTCCAGGCGACGCTGCTCCATCTCTTCCGCTTGCTCACGAGTCATCGGCTCTACGTGGGCAAGAATACGCACCACTTCATGCTTGAGGTTCTCCAGCATGCTCTGGAACAGGTGGAAAGACTCGCGCTTGAATTCCTGCTTGGGGTTTTTGTTGGCGTAAGCCCGCAAACCAATACCTGCACGCAAGTGGTCCATGCTGGAAAGGTGCTCCTTCCACAATTGATCCAATACTTGCAGCATAATCTGACGCTCGATAGTCGGCATCAGATTGGCATCACCGGAAGATTCACCAATGCGGGAAACTTTTGCAGCATAGGCTTCCTGCGCGGCGACAGTAATCTTTTTCCGCAGGCTCTCTTCGTGCAGAGTGCGATCTTCATCGAGCCACTGCTGAACCGGCAACTGGATACCCAATTCGCCAGAGAGCTGCTGCTCCAGGGCTGGAATATCCCACTGTTCTTCTACACTCTGGGGGGGAATAGAGCCGGAGACAATGCCGTCAACCACATCTTCACGAATGGCGGAGATCGTATCGCTGATACTCTCAGCTTCCAGCAGCTCATTGCGCTGGCCGTAAATCACCTGACGCTGGTCATTGGCCACGTCATCGTATTCCAACAACTGTTTGCGAATATCAAAGTTACGACCTTCAACACGGCGCTGGGCTTTTTCGATAGCGTTGGAAACCATGCGGTGCTCAATCGCCTCACCGCGCTCCATACCCAGCATCTGCATAAAATTCTTCACCCGGTCAGAGGCGAAGATGCGCATAAGGTTATCTTCCAGAGATAAGTAGAAACGAGTAACACCCGGGTCACCCTGACGACCTGCACGACCTCGCAGCTGGTTATCAATACGGCGGGATTCATGGCGCTCAGTACCGATAATATGCAGACCGCCCGCAGCGATTACCTGCTCGTGACGCTTCTTCCAATCTTCCTTGACTTGTGCGAGTTCCGCTTCAGTCAGTTCGCGATCTTTTTCCTGACCCAAGGCCGTCGCTTCAGCTTCCCAGTTACCACCGAGAACAATGTCGGTACCGCGACCAGCCATATTGGTAGCGATAGTCACTGCACCCGGGCGACCCGCCTGGGCGATAATCTGTGCTTCGCGCTCGTGGTATTTCGCGTTGAGAACCTGGTGCTTAATTCCCGCCTTTTGCAACTTACGGGACATTTCTTCAGAGGTTTCGATAGAAGCGGTACCTACAAGGATTGGAGCCTGCTTTTCGCGACAGTGCTTCACATCCTCAATAATCGCTTCCATCTTCTCTTCCTGGCTCAGGTAAACCAGGTCATTGAGATCTTCACGTTGAATTTGCTTATTGGTGGGGATCACCACCACGTCCAGGCCATAAATTTGCTGGAATTCAAACGCCTCTGTATCCGCTGTACCGGTCATTCCCGCAAGTTTGGGGTAGAAGCGGAACAGGTTCTGGAATGTTGTAGAAGCGAGGGTCTGGCTCTCACTCTGAATCTGCACACTCTCTTTTGCTTCCAGCGCCTGGTGCAGGCCTTCGGAGAGACGGCGACCCGGCATGGTCCGGCCGGTGTGCTCATCAATTAACACCACCTGGCCGTTCTGCACGATGTAATCCACATCGCGATTAAACAGTACATGCGCGCGCAGGGCGGCGTGCACGTGGTGCAACAGGCCCAGGTTCCCAGGGGCGTAAAGGGACTGGTCTTCCTTCATCAACCCGCTGCGTGACAACAGGTCTTCGATCAACAAGTGGCCCTGTTCCGTCAGCTCAACCTGGCGAGTCTTTTCATCAACGGTGTAGTGCCCCTCCCCACCTTCTTCGGCACGCTCCAGCTGGGGAACCAACTTATTCATTGCCATATAAAGGTGGGACGAGTCTTCGGCGGCTCCAGAAATGATTAGCGGAGTACGCGCCTCATCGATCAGGATGGAATCCACCTCATCGACAATAGCGAAGTTCTGAGGGCGTTGGGTACGGTCCTCTTTGCGCAACACCATGTTGTCACGCAGGTAATCAAAACCGAATTCGTTATTAGTGCCGTAAGTAATGTCAGCCTCATAGGCCGCTTTCTTTTCTTCCGGTGGCTGCTGGGAAACAATAACTCCCACTGTCATACCCAGGAATTCATACACCGGGCGCATCCAATTGGCATCCCGCGAAGCGAGGTAATCGTTCACCGTAACAATATGAACGCCCTTACCTTCAAGTGCATTCAGATAGGCCGGCAGGGTTGCAACCAGGGTTTTACCTTCACCGGTACGCATTTCTGCAATACGCCCTTCATGCAGGGTCATCCCGCCGATCAGCTGAACATCGAAGTGGCGCATGCCCATGGCCCGACGACCCGCTTCACGCACTGCAGCAAACGCCTCAGGCAGAATTTGATCGAGCTTTTCCCCGTCAGCGAGTCGCTGCCTAAACTCATCCGTTTTAGCCCGCAGGCCTGCATCGTCAAGCTTCTGGAAATCCTCTTCCAAAGCGTTGATCTTTCCCACGACGCGTCGCATGCGCTTCAGCTCGCGGTCATTTTTTGAACCAAAGACCGATTTAATCAGTTTGCCAATCATTATCTAGAAACCACTTATCTTATTTGCGCTGTCGGCGCTAATATCGGGCAGATCGATGCACCGACGCTCCTTTATGCGAGGGGTGCAAGTAAACAGGAAGGCGCAAGCGCTGGCAACTCTTATGCCAAGCTACCAACAATTACGCGTAAAGGAAGGATAGTTCTTATCTGCCTGTGCGGCGGATATAGCTAGCTGGATCAACCGTGCGGTTGTTCTTATATATCTCAAAGTGAACATGGGGCCCGGTAGAACGGCCACTGGAACCCATCAGGGCAATAGTCTGCCCCCTCTTGACCACGTCACCCAATCCCACTTTCAGCTCACTATTGTGCCCATAGCGGGTTGAATAACCATTGCCGTGATTAATTTCTACCAACTGACCATAACCATGGCGCTCATCAGCCCAAGTGACAACACCTGCGGCTACTGAAACAACATCGGAGCCCATCTTGCCAGCAAAATCCACCCCCTTGTGCCAGGTCCTACGGCCAGTGAATGGATCGGTGCGATAACCATAACGGGAAGACATCCACCCCTTGCTGATCGGGCGGCCTGCCAAAAACTGCTCATCCTCAAGTTTGAGGTTCGCCATCAGGGATTCGAGAGTGTTCAGCTGCATTTGGCGATCTTCAATCTGATGAGAGAGATCTCCAATAACATCCAGGAATTCCGGTGGCTGATACGGCAACTCCGATGCACCTGCGATTCCGGGGTCTTCCGGCCCACCGATAGCAGGTGCACTGCCAAACTCAAACTCTCCTTCATCGAGATTGGCAACAGAGGTTAAACGCTCACCCAGTGCATCAAGGCGAGTTAAACGCGCCTGCAACTCTGCAAGCTTAACGGTAAGAGCTGCCAGCTGCTCCCGCGCCTCTCTATCTGCTTCAGCAATTTCTTCCTGCTGTTTGCGCAGTGCGCGACTCCAGGCCTTGGCCGTTCGGGAATCAAATAGGTCAGTTTTAGTAACCGGTAAATTCGCCCCCAGCAGAAATGCACCCACAGGGAGGCTCAGCAAGCACAACCCCAACAGGGCTTTGCTCAAACTGCCAAAATTAAAGCTGCGAGTCGCACCGCGCTCATTAACCAAGATTACTTTCATAGGAGCTGTGAGAAGTTCGACATTTTTAATTTTCGTTAGTCCCCAGCTCACAAGCCGAGGTGCCAAACCAATAAGGATACCAAAAATCTATAGGCTTTCTCTGTGAAACAATCATACAAAAAAGCCGGCACTATAATGCCGGCTTCTTGCGAAAGTATCAAACTGCCAAAATAGGCTTAATATAGGAGATCGGTGCTTCTTCCTGCTCACCTTCAAAGGTGACCATTTCCCAAGCATCCTCCTGAGCCATCAGGTTGCGAAGGGATTTATTGTTCAGCGCATGGCCAGACTTAAAGGCCTTGAACTCACCAATCAGGCTGGTCCCCAGAAGATAGAGATCGCCAATCGCATCCAGAATTTTATGTTTCACAAATTCGTCTTCATAACGCAACCCGCCTTCATTCAGAATGCGGTACTGATCAATCACAATTGCGTTATCAACGGAACCGCCCTGAACCAGGCCCTTGGAGCGCAGGTACTCGATTTCGTGCATAAAGCCAAAGGTACGGGCGCGACTCACTTCCTTCACAAAGGAGGTACTGGAGAAGTCCACGGATGAACTCAGGTTACGCCCCTGGAAAACCGGGTGGTCAAAGTCGATTGTGAAGGACACTTTAAAGCCATTAAAAGGCAGGAAGCTGGCAACCTTATCGCCATCCTCTACAGTTACTGGCTTCTTGATTCGCAGGAATTTCTTCGGAGCTGCTTGCTCTTGGATACCTGCAGATTGAATTAGAAATACAAATGGGCCGGCACTGCCATCCATAATGGGCACTTCTTGCGCGGATAACTCGACAACCGCGTTATCAATGCCAAGGCCCGCCATTGCCGAGAGCAGGTGCTCTACCGTAGCAATGCGAACATCACCCTTTTCCAGGGTGGTTGAAAGGAGAGTGTCGCCGACATTTTCCGCACGAGCCTCGATTTCAACTACAGGGTCCAAATCGGTTCTACGGAACACGATACCGGTGTCTACGGGCGCTGGTTTAAGGGTAAGTACAACTTTCTTGCCAGTGTGCAGACCTACGCCAGTGGCGCGAATAGCATTCTTAAGCGTGCGCTGTTTGATCATGAAACTATCTTTTCCCCGTCGGTGGACTACGCCCCTAAGGCGCAGCAAGCCATCGATACTAGCACAATTGCGACGCCAATACCAATTCTGGGCGAGTGGTCACCACAACTGTGCACCACCTACCTATATGAGGATAGATCAAGCAAAGATTGCAGCGCCAACGCATGTCGCTATGACAGCATTCTAAGATCCTAAGCTCCGCAAGCGCTGTTAATAATTGTTAATTATTTTAGATAGTTATTGCGACTCACCAGTTCTGATCAAAATCTACACAAACGGGGCAAGGGCCCACCCATTCGACAAGGTAGACCCGAGCAAAAGCCGCACCGCAGCGGCAATACCCAGCCGGAGCCGGGCAGACATGAGCGGTGTTCTGCCTCTGCGGTACCGTTTCCTAGTCTGCCTGACGGCGCAGGAAGGCTGGAATATCCAGGTACTCCATATCCGCATCAGCGGGATTCAGGGCAGGAGCCGGGCGCTTGGGGCGCTCCGCTTCAGCACGAGGGCGCGGATCAATGGCCTCGCGGCTTGCCAGTCCCGCAGAGCTGTGGCCAGCGTGAGCGCTGTGATTATCGCGAACCTCACGGGTTTCACGAACAGGCTCGCGAGGCTCTGGGCGGCGAGTATTATCCACCACCTTCGCCGGACGCGCTGCAGGAGTACCCTCGCCAAGACCTGCGGCCACAACGGTAACCCGCATCTCATCACCGAGCTTATCATCTACCGCTGTACCGATAACCACAGTAGCTTCATCGGAGGCGATTTCCTGGACAATCTCACCTACTTCAGAGTACTCACCCAAGGTCAGTTCCTGACAGCCCGCCTCTTCGCTACCGGTGATGATATTCACCAGGATACCGCGAGCACCTGCCAGGTTGACGTTATCCAGTAGCGGGCTTCGCACGGCTTTCTCAGCCGCTTCGCGCGCACGGTTTTCACCGACGGCAGAACCGGACCCCATCATCGCCATGCCCATTTCAGACATTACGGTGCGCACATCGGCGAAGTCCACGTTCATGATGCCCGGACGAATCATCAGGTCGGCAATGCCTTGTACAGCACCCAATAAAACGTTATCTGCCTCTTTGTAAGCAGATTTCATTGTGATCTTGCTACCGAGTACTTCCAGCAAACGATCGTTGGGGATAGTAATCAGAGAATCAACTTTATCACGCAGCTCGAGGATACCCTCTTCAGCTACAACTGTGCGTTTGCGCCCTTCGATCTTAAATGGGCGAGTAACTACAGCAACGGTAAGGATACCCAGTTCTTTTGCAATCTCAGCGACAATCGGCGCACCACCGGTACCGGTACCACCGCCCATACCGGCAGTGATGAATACCATATCCGCACCGGTTAATACCTCAGCAATGCGATCGCGATCTTCAAGTGCGGACTGACGGCCAATATCCGGGTTTGCCCCTGCGCCCAGACCGCGTGTAATTGTGTTACCCAGTTGCAGGATTGTGCGAGCCTCAACATCTTTAAGGGCCTGTGCATCTGTATTTGCACAAATAAAGTCTACGCCCTCAACATCATTGGCGATCATATGCTTAACAGCATTACCACCACCGCCGCCGACACCAATCACCTTGATGACAGGCTTATCCTGTACGCTATCAACTAGTTCGAACATTGCTGTTCCCCTTTCTTGCTCATGTCGAATTTTACAGCCATGCCTAAAAAAAATCCTTCACCGGATGGCTAAATCTGGTTGCACTCTATTACAAATTTCCGCGAAACCAGTGCTTTACCTTGTCCCACCACTGATTATCGTTGCGCACAGGCTGTATTTTGCCCTCTCGAGCCTCTTCCTGCTGCATCGCATACATCAATAATCCAACTCCAGTGGAATAAATTGGGTTGCTGACGATATCCGTCAAACCTGCAATACCCTGAGGCACTGCTAGGCGAACCGGCATATGAAAAATTTCCTCAGCCAGTTCAACCGCGCCCTCCATTTTTGAAGAGCCGCCGGTAAGTACTACACCCGCCGCACACAAATCTTCGAAGCCGCTGCGACGTAACTCCGCCTGTACTAATGTAAACAATTCGTCGTAGCGCGGCTCAACGACCTCGGCCAATGCCTGTCGGGATAAATCCCTGGGCGCGCGATCACCAACGCTCGGCACCTTAATGGTCTCACCTTCGCGAGCGAGTTTTGCCAACGCGCACGCATATTTGATTTTCAAATCTTCTGCGTGCGGTGTCGGTGTGCGCAAAGCCATGGCAATATCATTGGTAACCTGGTCTCCAGCAATCGGTATCACACCGGTATGCCTAATAGACCCACCAGTAAACACAGCAATATCGGTAGTTCCCCCACCAATATCTACCATGCATACTCCCAACTCTTTTTCATCTTCGGTCAGGACTGCGTAACTTGAAGCCAATTGTTCAAGAATGACATCTTCTACTTCCAGACCACATCGACGAATACACTTTTCAATATTCTGTGCAGCATTCACTGCACCGCTGACCAAATGGACCTTTGCTTCGAGGCGAACACCAGACATTCCGAGAGGTTCTTTTACCCCTTCCTGATTATCAATCAGGTATTCCTGCGGAAGCGTGTGCAAAATCTTCTGGTCCGCAGGAATAGCGACAGCCCTGGCAGCATCAATAACACGATCGAGATCCTGCTGGGTAACCTCTCGATCCTTAATCGCAACTATACCGTGAGAGTTCAAGCTGCGAATGTGACTTCCCGCAATCCCTGCGTACACAGAGTGAATTTCACAACCCGCCATCAACTCAGCTTCTTCCACAGCGCGCTGTATAGATTGCACGGTTGATTCAATATTAACCACTACGCCCTTTTTCATTCCAGTGGAACGATGAGAGCCGATACCGACAATATTAAGTTCCCCATCACCGGAAGCTTCACCGACAATAGCGACTACTTTAGAGGTGCCTATATCCAGTCCAACAATCATGCGCTGATCGGATACCTGTGTCATTTTCGTGCCAACCTCGCTGAGCTGCATTCTGTTTCAGGTTCTGCTATCGGACCAGAACACAGCATTCGCTTTTAAACTTTTATCTATAAAACAGCCACCCGGGCTGCCTCGATTTTTACTTTTCTTCGTCTTTCCACTGAACCGCTACCGCATTGCTGTAGCGCGTATCGACGCTGACAACTTTTTGCAAGTGCGGCGCCAGTACACCCCGACTCAAATACAGAAAACGGTGTACCCGCTCCAATAAAGCATCATGGCCAAGTTTTAATTCAATTCCCGACACTAACTCCAGATGCCAACCGCTTAGGTCGTCAAATGACAACCGTTTAACCTCCATATCCCGCGTGGTCAGTAACCCCGCAAGCGCGCGGTATTGCAGCATAATCCGCTCTACCAATTCTTCATCCCCGGCAAGCTCGGGCAGGGACTGAACCCCCATATGTGACGGACGCGGCAGCAGATCCCCACTCGCCACCAACAATTTATCTTTACCCCAGGTGGCGAGAGGTTGCGCTTCAGTGATATCAACCTCAACACCCTTCGGCCAACGCCTGCTCACCGAGGCGGAGGTAATCCAGGGGTTAGACAGTAATGTCTGCTGCATCGCCTGAATGTCCGCTGAAAAAAAGCCCGCTTTCAAGTGAGGAAGAAGCACCTCTTTTAACTCTTCTTCAGTTACCGCATTAAAAGCCCCGCGTACTTCAACTTGCTCTAGGGCATCAACATTACTCAACTCAACCGATGGCACCCATCGCCATAACCAAACTGCACCATAGAGCAAAGCACTAAAGCCTGCGAACATCACCAATAAAAAAAAACACCGCTTCCAGTTCAGACGAAGCTTCTCGGGATCATCGGTTCCAAGAGGGCTCGCTCCGCGAGCTGTCTTTTTTTTTCTCCGGGCAGATTTCGTTCCAGCTCCTTTCACTAGCTACTTAGCCCTCGCCGCTGCGCTCGCCCAAGCGCCAATCAGCCAACCGTTGCGAAAGTGCTCCGACGTTGCCAGCTCCCTGGGTCAGGACAATATCACCTGGCTCCAACAGATCAGCTAATACCGGGGGAACCTGATCGATAGTTTCCATAAAAATCGGATCTACCTGTCCCCTGTTGCGTAAACTTCGCGCAAGCGTTCTGCCATCCGCACCAGCAATTGGCGCTTCACCCGCACTGTATACATCCAGCAAAATTAACTTATCCACCTCAGAGAGGACCTGGACAAAGTCTTCAAACAAGTCCCGCGTACGGGTATAACGGTGGGGCTGATAAATCATTACCAAGCGACGATCCGGCCAGCCATCTCGAACTGTCTTTACAGTAGCGGCTACCTCACGTGGGTGGTGGCCGTAGTCATCTACCAACATCACCTTATCAGCTTCGGTATCATCGCTAACGGCATAATCACCGTAGATCTGGAATCGACGACCAACGCCCTGGAAGCCTATCAGGCCTTGGCGAATTGCTTCATCACTAACGCCTTCATCACTAGCTACAGCAATTGCTGCAGTCGCATTGAGAACATTGTGAATACCCGGAGTATTCACAGAAACCTGCAATAGATCACCCTTGGGTCTCTGTACCGTGAAATGGCTGCGCAGAGGTTCTTGCTTTACTTCAACGATGCGGTAGTCATTACCCTCATCAAATCCATAGGTCAGAACCGGGCGGGAAAACTTGGGGATGACTTCCTGAACATTGGCATCATCCCCGCAAACTACCGCCAGACCGTAAAATGGGAGGTTGTGTACAAAATCAATAAAGATCTGTTTCACCTTTTCGAAGTCGCCACCATAAGTTTCCATATGGTCCGCATCGATATTGGTAATCACCGTCACCATCGGCTGTAAGTGAATAAAAGACGCATCACTCTCATCAGCTTCAGCCACTAGATAGCGACTTTCGCCCAAGGCAGCATTGGCACCGGCAGCGTTGACCAGGCCACCGATAACAAAGGTCGGATCTTTTTTGTCTGCTGCAAAGATTGAGGCGATTAAGCTGGTCGTGGTGGTCTTTCCGTGGGTTCCCGCCACAGCAATGCCATAGCGATAGCGCATCAGTTCACCGAGCATTTCGGCACGGCGTACAATAGGGATTCTCTTTTCTCTCGCTTCAATCAGCTCCGGGTTATCGCCATGTACGGCAGAGGAGTTAACAACAACATCAACGCCGCGAACATTTTCCTCGCTGTGTCCGATTTGGACCTTAACCCCTAATTTGCGCAATCTATCAGTAACCGCAGATTCACGCAGGTCAGAACCTGAGACTTCGTAGCCCTGGTTCTGCAATACCTCTGCAATGCCGCTCATACCGGCACCACCGATCCCAATAAAGTGGATACGGCGGATACGACGCATGGCCGGTACCGCATAACTTTTATCTTCGTTTGTCCGCACTGAAGACATCACTTTAACCTTCGTCCACTTTTTCTGTGTTACCTGACCGAGGCCAGCTCTTCCCTGCAAGCATTTACTACTTGCTCGGTCGCATCAGTTTTTGCCGCGCGCCGCGCGGAGGTCGCCATTTGCAATAGTTTCTCGCGATCTTCTAACAGGCTTTGTAATAAGCCGGATAACTTCTGCTCGTCCATTTCCCGCTGCTGCATAACAATCGCTCCGCCAGCATTTTGCAACCACTCGCCATTACGCGTTTGATGATCATCAATTGCAAAGGGGAAAGGCACCATGATTGCACCGACTCCCGCAGCTGAAATTTCAGAAACAGTCAAAGCCCCGGAACGGCAAATAATCAGGTCCGCAGAGCGGTAGGCCTCAGCCATATCCGCAATAAAAGGGACCACCTCTGCTTCTACTGCAGCCTCTTTATAGGCGTCTTTGGCAGCCTGAAGGTGGCGCTCTCCAGCCTGGTGGACCACTACCGGGCGCAGGGAGGGTTTCAGCAATGCGATTGCCTTAGGAACCAGCTCATTAATTGCTACAGCACCGAGGCTACCGCCCAATACCAAAAGGCGCAGAGACGACTGGCTGCCAATTCGAGCTTCTGGCTCAGGCAATTCTGCAATCTCTTTGCGCACTGGATTGCCCACTTGCCTGGCACCGGGTAGCCCACTGGGAAATGCTTCAAGCACCTGGCTGGAAATCCGCGCTAACAAGCGGTTTGTCGTTCCGGCAACAGCATTTTGCTCGTGAATAATCAACGGTATCCCCCCGAGACGGGCTGCAACACCCCCTGGGCCGGTCGCAAAGCCGCCAAAGCCGAGTACTGCATCAGGTTGTACCTGCTTAACAACTGTCCTGGCCTGAGCAATTGCCCGCAAAATTTGCAGCGGGGCTTTGAGTAAGGCCAACTTTCCCTTCCCCCGAATACCCTCCACTTTAATGCAGTGCAAAGGAATATTCGCCGCAGGTATTAATCGGGATTCAATCCCACGGGCAGTGCCTAACCACTCGACAACAGCTCCCTGCTCTTGCAACGCTTTAGCCACAGCCAACGCTGGGAACACATGACCGCCGGTACCACCGGCCATCAGCAAAAACTTCTTTCCAGAAAAACGCTTATTTACTTCAGACATCAAACCGTTTCTCCGTTGCTGCCCTTCACACTGGACTTGGGTGAATGGAATATTGGCAGCTGACGCAAAAGCTCAAGCCCCCCGCTTCCGTTTTCAACAGGCTTTTTTAGTTCAGCCCGAATCCGCATCGCCAAGCCTAGTAATGCACAACATACAATCAGGCTGCTGCCACCAGAGCTGACAAATGGCAGCGTTAGCCCTTTAGTCGGCAACAGGCCTGAAGCAACGCCCATATTCACGAAAGCTTGCCCTGCCAATAGCACTGCCATACCAAAAGCTAGAAGTGCAGCGAAAAACTTCTCCTGCACCAGGGCCTCTTTTACCAGGCGGAGCAGTGAGTAGGTGAGAACAACAAAAAGCCCTACCAGCACTACGCCACCCAACATTCCCCATTCCTCTGCCAGAATGGCGAAAATAAAATCCGTATGTGCCTCAGGCAGGTAAAACAGTTTCTGCACACTATTGCCCAAACCAACTCCAAACCACTCTCCGCGACCAAATGCAATCAGGGACTGGGTAAGTTGGTAGCCACTGGCAAACTGATCCCCCCAAGGATCCAGAAATGTCAGCAATCGCTGTAAGCGATAGGGGCTCATCAGTGCCATTAGCGCCAGTCCACTCGCAGCCGCAGCTACCAATAAAAAAGTATGGGGAAGACGCGCTCCCGCCAAAAAAACCATTGCCAACACGGTGCCTGAAATTACAACCACCGAACCGAAGTCCGGCTGTAAAAGCAATAACAGAGCAACCGTTGCGAGAATCACCACTGGCACCATAAAGCTGGTCCAGTGGCGTAGTTGCTTATTTCGACGAGTTAAAAAACTGGCAAAAAAAACTAACAGACAGAACTTAGCCACTTCCGCGGGTTGCACAGTTATACCTGCAAATACCAGCCAACGCCGGCTACCGTTCACCTCCCGTCCAATCCCCGGCACAAGCACGGCAATCAATAGCAGGCAGGCAAACAGTAATAATGGCCAGGACAGTCGCGACCAAATTGACAGGGGAATCTGACTAACGACAAACCCAGCTAATCCACCAAACATCAAAAAAGCCAAATGACGCCTAAGGAAATACCAGGGATCACCATAAATATCCGTAGCAAAAGCGATAGATGCTGAAGCGACCATCACCACACCAATGCTAGCCAGAACCAGAACACA
Organism: Microbulbifer maximicatervae (SeqCode); assembly: GCF_052466985.1. Taxonomy (NCBI): domain Bacteria; kingdom Pseudomonadati; phylum Pseudomonadota; class Gammaproteobacteria; order Cellvibrionales; family Microbulbiferaceae; genus Microbulbifer; species Microbulbifer maximicatervae (SeqCode). Next base: position 5,063,519 of record NZ_CP174298.1, on the reverse strand, counting down.
GAGTAGCAGCAGCCCATCCTGCCATTCACTACCTTGAGCCTTGATTACCTGGGCACTCACTGGGAGCCTCCAGCGGTATCGCATAATTTCAAAACGGCCTGGCGAAAATCATCACCGCGGGCTTCAAAATTCTTATACATATCAAAGCTGGCACATGCCGGTGATAACAATACATAGTCACCGCCATTGGCTAATTGTCTGGCCTCAGCGACGGCCTCTGCCATTGTGCTAGCCCTGCGAATCTCGCACAGGCCATCAAAGACACCGGCTATTTTGTCTCCATCTACACCGATACACACCAGAGCCCGGAGTGCTCCTGCACTTTTTCGTAAGGGAGCAAAATCAGCACCCTTGCCATCCCCTCCAGCAATAAGCACTATTTTACTGGTTGCCGTAGCCAAGCCATCCAATGCCGCCTGGGTTGCTCCTACATTGGTGCCTTTTGAATCGTTAACATAAACAACGTCTTCAAAATCAGCCACGCGCTCACAGCGATGTTTCAGCCCGCGAAAGCTGCGTAAAATTTTTAGCATCGCCTCAGTGGGCAGGCCCAGTACATAACCCATTGCCAGGGCTGCCAAACCATTGGCAATATTATGCTTACCCACCATAGCCAAATCGGCCTCAGGCATTAAAACTTCTGTGCCTCGAGCCAACCAGTTCTGCCCCTCATGCAAGCGCAGGCCAAACTGATTGAGATCCGGCTGATCAAGCCCAAAACTCCACTCCCGTCTCTCTCGGGAAAGAGGCCCCTGGGATAAGGGGTCCGCGCGATTTATCACGAACTGATCCGCTCCGCGATAAATGCGCTGCTTGGCCCGGTGGTACTCCACCATACTGGGGTAGCGGTCCATATGGTCCGCACTCATATTTAAAATGGTGGCTACGGTAGGTGCCAGCGAGTAGGTGGTTTCCAATTGAAAGCTGGAAAGCTCCAAAACAAAGATGTCCGGCAGAGGTTTCTCAAGTAAATCCAGCACCGGCACACCGATATTGCCGCCCACACCAACTGTCAGCCCTGCCTCTTCAACCATCTCCCCCAGGAGTGTGGTCACTGTACTCTTTCCGTTGGAGCCTGTGATCGCGGCGAGCTTTGCTGTCGATTGCATCCGAGTCAGGGCCTGGGCAAATAACTCAATATCCCCAACCACAGGAATCCCATCCGCAATCGCCTGCTGCAATACGGGTTCAGCAAGCGCAACTCCCGGGCTAGCAATAATCAAGCTCGCGGCGAGTATTGTCCCCGGGCGCAATGGACCTGTTTCCACCGCAACCTCAGGGAACTCCTGACGGAAAGCTTCGAGCCCCGGCGGGTTATCGCGACTGTCTGCCACGACCGGCGTATGGCCGTGACGCAGCAGGTAGCGCACCACCGACTTTCCGGTAGCGCCAAGACCTATTACCACTTTCTGCTGTGAAGAAGTCGCGATCAGGCTCATTTATCTATTTATCGAATTTTCAGTGTTGCCAAACCAGCCAAGACCAGAATGACGGTAATAATCCAAAAGCGCACAATGACTCGAGGCTCCGGCCACCCTTTTAACTCAAAGTGGTGGTGCAGAGGCGCCATGCGAAAAATTCTCTTCCCCGTTAATTTAAAGGATGCCACCTGCAAAATTACGGAAACCGTTTCCATCACAAACACGCCGCCCATGATGAACAGAATAATTTCATGACGGGTAATTACCGCAATAATTCCCAGCGCCGCCCCCAGTGCCAGAGCGCCCACGTCCCCCATAAACACCTGGGCCGGATAAGTGTTAAACCATAAGAACCCTAGTCCGGCACCACCGAGGGCAGCGCAGAACACCGCCAACTCCCCAGCTCCTGGAATTGCGGGAATATGCAGGTAGTCAGCAAATTCCATATGGCCGGATAAATAAGCAATCACCCCAAGTGCTCCACCCACCATCACAGTAGGCATAATCGCCAAGCCATCGAGGCCATCAGTCAGGTTAACCGCGTTACTGGAGCCAACAACGACAAAGTAGGTCAGCAATATAAAAGATATCGGTCCCAGGTTTATCGCAACATCTTTAAAAAAGGGAACAAAAAACTGGGTCTCTGCCGGGCTTGAAGCACTCATATACAGATAAATAGCTGCACCCAACCCGGCAACGGATTGCCAGAAATATTTCCAGCGAGCAATAAGGCCACGGGGATTTTTGTAAACGACTTTTTTATAGTCATCCACGAAGCCCACAGCACCGAAAACAAAGGTAACTAATAAAGTAACCCACACGTAACGATTGCTGAGATCAGACCAGAGTAGGGCTGAGGCAAAAATTGAGGCGAGAATCAAGGTGCCGCCCATAGTCGGGGTGCCAGATTTACTCAAATGGCTTTGCGGACCATCATCGCGAACAGCCTGCCCCACCTGTAAATGATTCAACCAATGAATCATGCGCGGACCCACAAGTAGTGAAATACCCAGAGCCGTCAACGCAGCAAGAATTGCGCGCACTGTCAGGTAGTTAAATACCGAAAAACCGCTGACATGTTGTTGTAATAGCTCCGCTAGCCAAAGCAGCATTACTTCTCCCCTCTGCTATTGCCAAGCAGTGCCTGCGCTACCAATTCCATACGGGCGCTGCGTGATCCTTTAACCAAAACTGTGGTTTGTTCATCCAATTGTTGAGTGAGAGCAGTAACCAGGGGTTCTCTCTCGCGATAATTGCACAGCGACTCTTGCCTCCCCGCAGAAAAGGCCATGCTGGCGGCAGTACCCAGCGGCCCCAATGTAAACAGCGCATCCAAGCCCCGCTCTCGTGCCAAAGCTCCAACGCTTCTATGCATTTCCTCCGCGTCCGGCCCCAACTCGGCCATATCCCCCAGCACCAGAATTTTTTTACCTGAACGCTGTGACAGCAATTCAATGGCCGCACCTACTGAACCCGGGTTCGCGTTGTAACTGTCATCAATAACGGTTGCACCGGCTATACCTGCCTGCTCCTGCAAACGCCCAGCGACCCCGGTCACCGTGTTAAGTCCGCTGATAATTTCCACCGCAGGTATTCCCGCAGCAAAAGCACATCCAGCAGCAACCAGAGCGTTGTGAACGTTGTGCTCACCAAGCAATTTCAGGCTAACAGGGTGGGCAACGCCTTCGATTACCAAGTCAAATGAAGGGCAACCGTTAGGATTCAATACAATATTATCCGCATGGATAGCACACTCATTAGATAAGCCAATACCCAGAGTCTTTACCCCTTCGGGCATATTCTCCAACCAGTAATTCGCATAGCCATCATCGGTATTGATCACCGCCGTCGCCGATACATCCAAACGGGTATAAATTTGGCCCTTGGCTTTTGCAATAGCATCAACAGAGCCAAAGCCTTCGACATGCGCTGGCATTACGTTATTTACCGCCGTCACCTGCGGCTTGCCGATACTACACAGGTAGCCAATATCGTCAGGGCCGTTAGCTCCCATTTCGAGAATCAACACATCGTGTTGCGCTGTCAGCCCAAACAAAGTCATGGGTAAACCGAACTGGTTGTTCAGGTTTCCCTCGGTTACACAGGGTGTATGACTCTGGGAAAAAATTGCAGACAGCATCTCCTTAACGGTGGTTTTTCCGCAGGACCCTGTAATCGCCACAACCGGACCGTCAAACTGCTCACGGCACAGTAAGCCAATTTGTCCCAATGCGACCGTCGTATCTTCAACGCGCCACTGCGGTAAACTGCAACTGGGCACTTCACGATCGACGACCAACCCCAATACCTGGCCATCCAGCTCACCGACAAAGTCGTGCGCATCAAAATTTTCGCCAACCAGAGCAACAAATAAAGATTTGGGGTCCAGCTTGCGGGTATCCGTGCAAACCAGTTCAAACTCCACAGAGCCATTGATTAACTCACCACCAAAACGGCTTTGCAGTTGCTGCAACGTCAGGGAATTAATCACCTTGGCTCTCCTTGCCTTCACTTGACTGGCCCGATTCATCCACGCGGGCTTTGAGAGCTGCAGCAGCTTGCTCACGATCGCAGAAGTGAATTTTTTCACTGCCGATAATTTGGTAATTCTCGTGCCCTTTACCGGCGATCAATACAATATCCCCCGGTTGTGCTGTAGATACCGCCTGAGATATCGCTGTCGCGCGATCAATTTCAACTTCGATATTACTGGCAGCCCCTTCGAGAATATCGTCGATAATTTTTTGTGGTTCCTCGCTGCGCGGGTTATCGCTAGTCACAATGGCACGGTCCGCCATCTCGGAGGCAATACGCCCCATCGCCGCACGCTTACCCGTATCCCGGTCACCGCCACAACCAAAAACACACCACAAATTACCGCGACAGTAAGGGCGCGCTGCAGCTAAAGCCGCGCGAAGAGCATCTGGTGTATGGGCATAATCCACCAATACACCCACATCATCGGAACCCTCAACCAGGACACGCTCCATACGCCCCGGCACCGCTTTGATAGTGGGGAAAGCGGCAAGAATATCTTCAAAAGGCATGCCCTCTGCCGCTGCAGCAGCTACCACAGCCAAGGCATTGTGAATATTAAAATCGCCTATTAAGGGTGCGTGCAGCTCACCGCTACCCCAAGGGGAATTAAGTTTTACAGAAAAACCGCGCTCATGGCGACGCAGGTCAGCAACATATAAATCACCCGCCTGCAGCCCATAAGTAATAACGCGCAGGCCACGCAATTTGCAGCGCTCTGCCAACTGGGCGCCAAACGGATCATCCAGGTTAATGATTCCTCGCTTCAATTTTGGCAGTCCGAAAAGTTTCTCTTTGGCTGCGCCGTAAACGGCCATATTGCCATGATAATCCAAATGATCGCGGCTCAAATTGGTAAAAATTGCCGTATCAAAAATCAGCCCATGCACACGTCCCTGAGAAAGGGAATGCGAAGAAACTTCCATTGCGGCAGCGGCAACGCCACTATCGCGATAATTTGCAAAGTCCGCTTGTAAACTCACCGGGTCAGGCGTTGTTAAACCCGTTTCCTGCAATTCGATTTGGTTATTTTTCCAAACACCATTACCGATGGTGCCTATCAATGCTGCACTGCCAAAGTGGCGAGCCAGTAATTGGGAAGTCAAATAGGCGCAAGTGGTTTTACCGTTAGTGCCAGTCACTCCAACCAAGTGCATTTCACCACTGGGATTACCGTGGAAGCGCGCGGCAATTTCCCCTACCCGCTTTGCCAGACCAGGAACACTGACCACCTGGATATCACCACGGCTTTTACATTCCAACTTGTCGCCGTCGGCAAGCACTACCGCAGCACCTGCAGTAATTGCCGCATCGATATATTCCCGACCATCGACCACAGAACCGCGCAAGGCCATAAATGCATCGCCCGCTGTTATCTTGCGGCTATCCAGGGCAATACCAGTGACAGAAATATCGGGAATACCGGCATATCCCGGCACTAATTCTTTGATAGAAACAGAATGTTGTTCGCGCTGACTCACGATTTTGAACCCCTCTCGCTTAACTGCGCGGCCAATTGCCCTTCCGCCGATTCAATTTTTTCCGGCGGAACCTGCAACAGGCGCATAGCACCAGTCATCACCGCACCGAATACCGGTGCAGCAACTTCACCACCGTAATATTTGGCGTGACTGGGATCATCAATAACAACTACCGCGGCAAGGCGCGGATTATCAGCGGGGATAAAGCCCGCAAATACTGAGCGATAGCGATTATCCGCATAGCCACTACTGCCAACTTTGTGCACAGTACCGGTCTTGCCGGCGACACGATAACCTTCTACAGCGGCAAGGCGTCCGGTACCCTTAGCACCAATCACCGTCTCCAACATCGCAGTAACCTGCCCAGCCAAGGACTGCTCAATAACCTGCTCAGGCTCGCCCGGAACTTTGTCACCGGATAAAACCAGGGAAACAGGACGCTTAACCCCTTCATTCGCCAGTACACTGTAGGCTTGTGCCAGTTGCACAGCGTTAACTGTTAAACCGTAGCCGAAGGCGAAATTAGCCCGCTCGATTGGGTGCCAGCGGCTGCGACTGGGCAAGATCCCCTGTGCTTCACCGGGGAAGCCACTGCCCACAGCCTCGCCCAGACCCAAGCGATAAAAGAGTCCCCGCAGAGAATTTGGTTCCAAATCGAGAGCAATTTTTGTAATTCCCACCTGGCTCGACTTGGTAATAATCTTGGTGAGATCTATTTTTCCGTAATTAACCGGGTCCACCAGGGTTTTTCCCGGCACGCGAATATATCCAGGACTGGTGTTTATTTCTGTTCTTGGGGTGTAGCGCCCGGTTTCCAAAGCCGCCAATACTGTTAAGGGTTTCACTGTAGAACCCGGCTCAAACTGGTCGATCAGCGCACGGTTGCGCATAGCCGCCGATTTAACCCCTTTGCGGTCATTGGGATTAAATGAAGGCTGGTTGGCCATGGCCAACACATCGCCACTGTGAGTATCGAGAATCACCATAAAGCCGGAAGCGGCGCCGTTTTCCGACACCGCCCGCTTTAATTCCCGGTAGGCCAAATATTGCAGGCGCATATCGATAGACAAACGCAGATCCCTGCCCGGTTGCGCTTCCTGACGAATTGCCAAATCCCTTACCGTGCGCCCTTTCAGATCTTTAATTACCTGACGTGATCCCGGCTGTCCGGACAGCCAATCGTCGTAGGCCAATTCCATTCCTTCCTGGCCGCGATCATCGATGTTGGTAAAACCGAGAAGTTGGGCTACGACCTCCCCAGCAGGATAGAAGCGCCGATACTCTTTTTTACTGAAAACACCTGCAATACCCAGGTCCAGCACTTTCTCAGCCTCTTCTGGAGACAGGTGCCGGCGCAGGTACATAAATTCTTTGTTTCGGTATTTCTTCAGGCGAGAGCCCAGTTTGGAAGACGGTAAATCCAGCGCGCGAGCCAGGCGCACTAAATTCGCATCGCTTATTTCACTCAACAGCTTGGGATTGGCCCAAAGGCTGTGTACCGGTGTACTGACAGCGAGAAGCTCACCGTTTCGATCGACTATTGAGCCCCGATAGGCAGCAATCTCTTCGGTGCGCAAGGTGCGGGCCCGGCCCTGGTCTTGCAGGAAACGATATCCGCGCTCAGCAGCAGGCACTACCTGCAGTTTGGCCAAGTGGAACACAAGGGTAAGAGCGAGCAGGCACAGCAGGACCGCCACCAGCGCAAAGCGCCAGCGGGCTATACCCGGCTGAATATCCTTTTTTTTGACTGCGCCCATGTTTTCCCAGTTGGCGTTATCTATTTATTTTGCATCCCGGCTGAGCATGCCACTCTCCAGGGCCTGAACTCCAAAACTCAATTAACGCAAAATTCTTTATAATTATTTAAAGGCCAAAGCCCCCAAACGCAGAAACCCCACCGGGCAAGCAGTGGGGTACTTACGTCTTCATCCAAGGCGGTTAAAACTTAATCCGCCACTACCAATACCTGTTCCGAAGGTGCTGGCATATGCATTTTTAATTTTTCTCGGGCGACCTGTTCGACCCGGCTATAGGCAGACCAGGCACTTTTCTCCAAAAGGAGACGCTCCTGCTCATAGCGCAATTCATCGTGGGCTTTTTGTGCCTTACCCAGCTCAGCAGTTAACTCTCGGCTTTGTTGGGTGGTATGAATAACGGACAGCGACGACAGTATTACCGCTATCCACATTACCCCCACTCCAAGTAGAGCCTTGCCAGACATAAACTCAGCTTCCCGCCAGCTTTTCTGCCACCCGCATTACTGCACTGCGGGACCGCTGATTTTCATCCACTTCAACCGTGTTGGCTTTCACTGCCTTGCCCACCGAGCGCAGTGACTTGGCTATCTGACTATCCATAACCGGAAGGCCACGAGGCAACTGGGGACCGCGCTCTTTTTCCCGAATAAAACGCTTCACCATTCGGTCTTCAAGAGAGTGGAAACTGATAATCACCAGTCGCCCACCCGGTGCCAGCAACTGCAGGGATTTATCCAATGCACTCTGCAGGTCATCCAACTCGCCATTAATATGGATACGAATAGCCTGAAAGACTCGGGTAGCAGGATGTTTACCTTTTTCCCAAGCCGGATTCGCCTCTTTCACAACCTCGGCAAAATCGAGGGTGCGCTCAAATGGTTTTTCCAGCCGGCGCTTTACAATGGCAGCAGCCATTCGACGGGCAAAACGCTCCTCGCCGTACTCTTTAAACACCCGGGCCATTTCGGCCTCAGCCTCAGTGTTGACCCACTCCGCTGCACTGATACCCCGACTGGTATCCATACGCATATCCAGGGGGCCATCCTGCATAAAACTGAAACCGCGCTCGGCCTGATCCAGTTGCGGCGAAGACACTCCTAGATCGAGCAATATTCCACTGACCTTACCGGCAGCTCGCCCGGCAGCCTTATCCATGTCGGCAAAAGACCCATGCCAAATGGAAAAACGGGATTCACCGGCAAACCGCTGCTCTGCAAATTCGACAGCCTGGGGATCTTTATCCACCCCTACCAACTGGCCATTGGGCCCCAAGTGCTCAAGGATTGAGGCGCTGTGCCCACCCCGGCCAAAGGTGCCATCGATATAAAACCCATCCGGCTCAGTCACCAGAGCGTCTACGGCCTCGCGTAACAACACACTGCGATGCAATTCTTGAGACACCCGGTACTCCCCTTATAAAGAGAGGGATGCCATTTCCTCAGGCATACCCTCTTCGTCTTCACTATCATCGAGCCAGGACATCCAGCGCTCCTCACTCCAGAGCTCCAGCTTTTTCCCCTGGCCCACTAACATCAATTTCTTTTCCAGCCCCGCGTACTCACGCAGAGTTGGCGGAATCAATACCCTGCCATTGCCATCCACCTGCAGCTCACAGGCATACCCGATCAGCAGGCGCTGAGCGCGCCGAGCCACTTTGTTAAAGCTGGGCAATGCTTCAATCTTCGGGAGAATTTGCTGCCATTGAGGCGACGGATACACCAACAAACAGCGTTCCTCTGTATGGGCAGTCACCACCAAGCACCCCTCACACTCATCCAACAGCCTATCGCGGACGCGTGCCGGTATTGCCAGACGCCCCTTGGCGTCCATATTGATTGCATGGCTGCCCAAATACACGTTTAGTGGTTCTCGCTTTGGAGATCGCGCCTCTCGCGACTCACTCCCATATGGCAGGTCAATGGAGAAAGATGTTCGACTTTAACCTGGCGGTGTGAACACCCACTTACTTATCGCGAATAAACCACAAATTTCCACGATTTTCCACTTTTTCCCACTCTCGACACTATAAAACTGGTCGACACAAAGTCAAGGAATTCGACCCCAAAGTCCCCATAACCCCTTGTAAAATCGCGGCCTCCAGAGAAGTGGCGCATATTGGCACATTGAAACTAGTCGGAACAGCACTATCTGGCACGATCGCCCCCTTAATAGTTAATCAATTTTTTTGCGCCAAGAAGAGGCTTTAGCCGAAATTAAACGAGAAGAAATAGGCGAATACAAAGAGGGCTACCGGAGCCGGGACCACCACATCAGGCAAACAAAAAAGCCCGGCAAATGCCGGGCTTTTGAAATTGTTGAGCTGGCCTGTAAGCCGGGTTCTGTCGAGGACAATCATTCATCTGGGATGCCTGTCACCAGACACCTCAAGCGACCTACCCGCCCTCAGTGCGGGTCACACCTATAGAGGGCCTATTTGGTCTTGCTCCGAACGGGGTTTACCATGCCGCGGACTGTTACCAGCCGCGCGGTGCGCTCTTACCGCACCCTTTCACCCTTACCTGTACTCCCCAAAAAGGAGCCATCGGCGGTCTACTCTCTGCTGCACTTTCCGTAGGCTCGCACCCCCCAGGCGTTACCTGGCGTTCCACCCTATGGAGCCCGGACTTTCCTCCATCGCACAAGGCGACAGCGATTGCCCGGCCAGCTCGCGGCGAAGAGTAAAGAGGCGACAGACGGATTGCAACAGGCAATTGCAGCAATCAGTGCCTTATTTTTGCTCCAGGCTCCAGTTGTACAGGACTTTCTTTTTCACTCCAGTAATTTCGGCAGCGATCGCCGCCGCCTTTTTCGGCGGCAACTCCGCCAGCAACAGCGACATTACACGCTGTGCCTCCCCATCCAGCTCACTTTCGCGAGAGCGCTCTGCACCACGCACCATCAAAACAATCTCACCGCGCTGCTGATTGCTGTCAGCGCGGACCCACTCAACCAACTCTGCCAGAGGCATCAACTGAAAAGTTTCAAAGGCCTTGCTGACCTCGCGGGCTATTACCGCCTCTCGATTACCGCCGAACACGACCGCCATTGCTTCCAGAGTGCCAGCAACCCGATGCGGGGCCTCGTAGAACACCAGGGTACGGGTATCACTGGCCAACTCCTGCAGGGCTCGCTCACGGGCACCGGACTTGGCCGGCAGAAATCCCTCGAAACTAAACTTGTCACTGGGGAGTCCGGCGGCACTCAGTGCGGAGACGAAAGCACAAGCCCCCGGTATCGGAGAGACTTTGATTCCTCGCTCCCTGGCTTCACGTACCAGGCGATAACCGGGATCTGAGATCAGTGGGGTGCCCGCATCGGAAATCAGGGCAATGGTCTGGCCCTGCTCCAAGCGCTGCAAAATCTGCTCTGTGCGCTTGTCATCCGAGTGATCGTGATATGCCATCAATGGCGTATCGATATTAAAATGGGAAAATAATCGCTGACTGTGACGTGTGTCCTCCGCCGCAACCAGATCGGCACATTGTAGAACTTCGATCGCTCGCGGTACCATATCGGCCAAATTACCAATGGGCGTAGCGACAATATAAAGCAGCGCCTGATCCGGCCCCATAGCTGTTCACTCCAAATATAAATATTGCGGGAGAAGATTATGTCCGCCTCTTCCCGGCGCACCTCTACTGTAATCACCAGAATGGCAGCTGCCTCACTGGCAGTCGCACTGGCTGCTTGCCAGACACCGGCCTCCCGGCCAAACGTTTACCAGCCAGATTATTCGGCCGGCCACACCGCAAGCCGCAGTGAAGCTGTACGCATGCTGCGCAGTGCCGACACCCTGCCGGCACCAGCGCGGGATCAACAGCGCCTGCAAGCGGCCGCTATTCTATACGAGCTGGGAGATAAAGAGACGGCAAAAGAGGCGGTAATCAAAATTACCCCCGAACAACTGGACGACAACCTCTTTGCCAGCTATGCACAGGTCTATGGCAGCCTGCTTGCCGCAGACGACGACTTCTTTGAGGCCCTCGACCTGGCAGCCTCTCCGCGCCTGGAAAATGTGTGGTCGGAGTTGCCACAGAAGACTGCCTTACCTCTACGCAGCCTGCGCGCTGACCTATGGGGACTTCTGGGCAATCTGGACAGCGCAATTAGTGAGCGGCGCGAAATCTCCTATATCGCCCAGTCCGACGCAGCGATCACAGAAAATAACAACGGCTTTTGGCATCTCTTGACCCAGCTGCCCTCCAGTGAATTGCAGGCTCGCGCCACCCAAAGCAATGACACCCAGATGCGCGCCTGGTATCAACTCGCCCTGCTGGGCCGTGACACTCAGACGGATATCAGCTCACAGCTGACCGCCCTCAGCCGCTGGCGCGAGCGCTGGCCCGCCCATAGTGCCAATTCCCATCCGCCACAGGCACTGCAGCTGTTAGAGCGCTTGGCCGCCCAGCGGGCAGACCGCGTAGCGCTGCTCCTGCCACTGTCCGGCTCCCTGGGCAACGCCGGCAGGGCAATCCGGGATGGCTTTATGGCCGCCCACTACACCGCCCTGAATGCTGGCGGCGCAACTCCGAAAGTGATGGTTTACGACACCGGTTCCGATCAGCCATTCGAGGAAATTTACCAGAGCGCCGTAGATGCCGGTGCGCAGATGATTGTTGGCCCACTGGATAAGAGCAAGGTAGCCAACCTGCTTGCCACAGAAAAACTGCCAGTGCCTACTCTCGCCCTCAACTACGGCGATGAGGGGCGCCTGACCACAGACCTGGTCCAGTTTGGACTGGCAATTGAAGATGAAGCGCGGCAAATTGCCCAGCACGCCTACCGGCAGGGCAAGCGACAGGCAATGGTCCTCACCGCTGACAATAGCTGGGGGCAGCGCGGCGCTGAAGCATTTGAAGAAGAGTGGCTGCGCCTCGGCGGCTCAGTTAGCATTCGCCGGACGTTTAAGGACAACAGCAAGTTCTCAGCCCTGATCAGCGATGCCCTGTTAATTCCCGCCAGCAACGCGCGCAAGAAGGAATTGCAGAGTCGCCTGGCGGCAAAGCTGGAATTTACCCCCAGACGCCGTGACGATGTCGATATGGTATTCCTGGCAGCACAACCCCAACAGGCGCGCCAGCTCAACCCCATGCTGACCTACTACTACGCCAGTGACCTGCCCGTATACGCTACCTCTCATGTCTTTGGTGGCAGCATCAACCGCAATCGCGACAGGGATATGAACGGTATTCGCTTTACCGCACTGCCCTGGCTGTTTGAAAGCAATCAAACCAAGCAGGATATCGAGGAGCAGGCGTCGCCCGCACCGGCTTTTGCCAGACTGTATGCCCTAGGTGCCGATGCCTTCCGCCTCTACCCGCGCTTGCCGATGTTGCGCCAATTCCCGGAACAGAAAGTACACGGTCTCACTGGCGCATTGAGCCTGAGCGCTGATGGCCGCATAGTGCGCGAACAAATGTGGGCGCGAATCGACAAAGGGGTGCCGGTGCCCATCACTACCGTCGAGCCCCAATTGCCGCAGCGGGAGCCGATCGAATTAAGTGGGAATCGTGAGGCTTTTTAAGGGCTCAAGCGGCACTGTCGGCAGCCAAATGGAGGCTGCCGCAGCCCGCTATTTGCAGCGCGCGGGGCTCACCTTATTGGAGCGCAATTATCGCAGTTCACACGGAGAGATAGACCTTATCGCCCGTGAAAGCGATACTGTCGTGTTCGTGGAGGTGCGCTTCCGCCGCAAGAGCCAATTCGGCGGGGCCGCAGCCAGCGTGGATTCACGCAAGCAAGCTAAGCTATTGGCCACTGCCAGCCGCTATTTGCAGCAACATAAACTGGACTGTCCGTGCCGCTTCGATGTCCTGGCCATAGATGGCGATGCACAAAACATCCAGTGGATTAAAAGCGCCTTCGAAGCCTGAGGCAAAACCGAGATTTACCCCGTCAAGTTATGGTGAGTTCGAGCTCACCTGAATTAAGGACACAATGGAACAGCGAGTCGTAACCCTTTTTCACCACAGCCTTGAAGCCACAATGAACGCTGGCGAGATACTGGCCCCGCTGATTGCAGAAGCCAGCGAAATGGTGGTGCATACACTCTTGGCAGAGAGCAAAGTCCTGCTCTGTGGCAATGGTGTCAGTGGCGCATTGGCGCAAAGTTTTAGCTCGCAACTGACCGGCGGCTTCCAGCGCGAACGCCCCGGCCTACCAGCTATGGCCCTCAACAGCGACGGCGTCTCCATGGGCACCGTTGCCTCGAACCACGGCGGTGCAGACACCTTCGCACACCCGGTTCGCGCCCTGGGGCAACCCGGTGACCTTCTCGTAATTATCAGCAGCGATGGGCGCGACTCAAACCTGGTTCAGGCCATGCGTGCGGCTCGGGACCGGGATATGGGCATACTCGCACTGACCGGCGGTGATGGTGGCGACTGCGCCGCCCTGCTCGATACCCATGATATTGAACTACGGGTGCCATCCGATGTCGCAGCAGAGGTACACCAAGTACATCTTCTGACAATTTTTTGCCTGTGCGACCTAATCGACAGTAGTTTGTTTGGTGGCTACGAGGAATAAACGATGAACAACAAAAAGTTGACCCTGGGGAAATATCTCCTGGCTGCCTTCGCGGCAACCACCTTGTTAGCGGGATGCAGCACTGTATTGGAGGCCACCCATGACGGCCCCATACAACAGGACCCCGGTGAGCGATCTTTTGGCACCTATATTGATGACCAACGCATCGAGACGGTGACCACAGTCAATATCAACAAAGCTCACCCAGACCTGAAAATCTCCAACATCAATATCAATTCTTTTAACGGTGTTGTACTGCTCACCGGCCAGGTGCCCAGCCAGGAACTGCGCCTGCTCGCCGGGCGCACGGCGGAACAAGTGCAGAATGTTCGCCAGGTCTACAACGAAATTCAGGTGCGCGGTAAAGTCACTTTACTGGCCAGCACCAGCGATACCTGGCTAACCACCAAGGTGAAAAGCAACTTGTTTGCCAATAAGGAAGTAGACAGTGGTCGCATCAAAATCGTGACCGAGAATGGAGTTGTCTATTTGATGGGACTGCTAACTCCGGCCGAAGCGGAACGGGCAGCCGAAGTGACCCGCTCGGTAGGCGGGGTACAGAAGGTTGTGAAAGCAGTGGAATACATCAACTAATATTTCCCGCACTACACAAAAAAAACGGAGGCAACTGCCTCCGTTTTTTTAGCGCTCAAGCCTGTAACTTATACGCGCTCTATAGCAACCGCTGTAGCCTCACCGCCACCAATGCAAAGGCTTGCCACGCCTTTCTTGGCGTCGCGCTTCTCCATCGCTGCCAACAGGGTAACCAGGATACGGGCACCGCTAGCACCTAGCGGGTGACCGAGGGCACAGGCACCACCGTTAACATTGACCTTTTCCCAGGGCAAATCGAGCTCACGCATTGCAGCCATAGTCACAACCGCAAATGCCTCATTAATCTCGAATAGATCCACATCCGCCGCAGACCAACCGGCATTTTCCAGCAGCTTGTGCATAGCGCCGACCGGAGCCGTAGTGAACCACTCGGGCTCACGGGCAAACTGGGATTGCCCTTTGAGAACAGCCAGAACTTTCAAGCCGCGCCTCTCAGCTTCACTTTTGCGCATCAACACCAGAGCCGCAGCACCGTCAGAAATAGAGCTGGAGTTCGCTGCGGTTACAGTGCCGTCTTTACGGAACGCTGGCTTCAGTTGAGGGATTTTGTCTGGACGGGCATTACCTGGAGCCTCATCGACACTCACCTCAACCTCACCTTTGCGAGAGGCAATCGTGACCGGGGCAATTTCACGGGTAAAATCTCCACTCTCAATCGCAGCCTGGGCACGCGCCAGAGATTCCAGGGCAAAAGCGTCCTGCTCTTCGCGGGTGAAATCGTACTTATCGGCAGTAGATTCGGCGAAAGTACCCATCAGCTTGCCATCTGCAGCATTTTCCAGGCCATCCAGGAACATGGAATCTTTGACCTCTCCATGACCGAGGCGCATACCAGAGCGGGCCTTGGCCAGCAGGTAGGGGGCATTGCTCATGCTTTCCATACCACCAGCAACGATAACCTTACCCTCACCCATCAGCAGGGCATCGCGGGCCATCATCACAGTCTTCATTCCAGAGCCACACACCTTGTTAACAGTGGTGCAAGGAGTGCCAACCGGGATGCCAGCACCCAGTGATGCCTGACGTGCCGGAGCCTGACCAACACCTGCCGGGAGCACACAACCCATCAGCACTTCATCCACATCGGCAGGTGCCACACCCGCGTCCTCAAGGGCTGCGCGAATCGCCGCAGCACCCAACTGCGGGGCAGTGAGGGCTGAAAGGCTGCCCTGCATAGCGCCCATTGGCGTACGCGACATTCCGACAATCACTACTGGGTCCGAAGTTACATCACTCATTCTGGCTGCTCCAAGTTCTGTGCCGCCATCACCGTGGTGGCGGCAATTGTTTTAATGTCGCCGCATTATAGCCGAAGCCCCACCCCGCTCCGCCAGGGGTGCGACCAGTGCGCAGCAGTATCAGCCCATCGTGTTACTATTTACGCCACCAACAGGGATAAATAGGGGAGCGTTATGGGATCTACGGGACTTGTTGTGCTGGCGGTGGTCATCGCACTGTTCTTTTTCATCATCAGTATCTTTAACAAACTGGTTTCACTGAAAAACCACAGCGAAAATGCTTTTGCGCAGATAGAAATACAGTTAAAGCGACGCCACGACCTGGTACCAAATCTGGTAGAGAGTGCCAGGGCATACCTGAATCACGAGAGGGAAACCCTGGAAGCGGTAATCAGTGCGCGTAATACCGCAATTTCAGACCTTAAATCTGCCGCTAAAAACCCTACCAATCCAGCCGCTATCGATAAGCTCGGCCGCGCAGAAGGCCTTCTCAACAGCGCTCTGGGTCGCCTGAATATGGTGATTGAGGCCTACCCGGAACTGAAAGCCGACCAGACCCTCCGCGAACTCAACGAGGAGTTAAACAGCACCGAAAACCGCGTGGCATTTGCACGCCAAGCTTTTAACGACTGCGTCACCAGCTACAACATCTACAAGCAGAGCTTTCCCCCAGTATTTCTGGCCGACCTTTTTGGCCACAGAGCCAACGCCCAACTGCTTGAGTTCGCAGACTCAGAAACCTTTCAAGTCGCGCCACGTATCGAGTTTTAAATATGAACTTTTACGTTCACCAGGACAAAGCCAAGCACAGCAGTCGTTTGCTGGTTTTCCTGTTCAGCCTGGCCCTCATTGCCCTAATCAGTTTGAGTACCCTGGCTACGGCAGCCATGGTGTCACTGTCTCGCGGCCAGCCATTTACTCCCTTTGAAGTTGTGCAACTTCTGGGCTGGGAGACCCTTGGCTCAATAGCCTTTGTCATCGGTACCGTCGTTATTCTGGGCAGTCTGTACAAGTTCCATCAATTATCCCCTGGGGGAAAGGCTGTGGCGGAATCCCTGGGAGGGCACAAACTTAATACTTCCGCGCGAACTGAGCGGGAAAAGAGAGCGCTCAATGTTGTGGAAGAGATCGCTATTGCAGCAGGTATTCCGGTACCCGATGTCTACATCATTGAGGACAGCAGCATCAATGCCTTTGCCGCTGGCCAAAACCCTACCGACGCCATTATTGGCCTGACGCGGGGCTCCTTGGAAAAGCTTACCCGGGAGGAGCTACAAGGAGTTGTTGCCCACGAGTTCAGTCATATTCTCAATGGAGACATTCGTCTAAACACCCAGATCACAGGGCTGCTACATGGAATCTTAATCATTGGACTTTTGGGACAGCTCCTTGTCAGAAGCCCGGCACCCCACAGGCGCATAACCCCCATAAGATATCCGCTACTAGGCCTGGGAATAACTCTGATTATCCTCGGCTACACCGGTACGCTGATCGGCAACCTGATCAAGGCCGCAGTCAGTCGGCAGCGGGAGTTTCTTGCCGATGCCTCCGCAGTACAATTTACTCGCAACAACCTCGGTATTGCCAACGCACTGAAAAAGATCGGTGGCCGCGATTTAGGCTCAGAACTCAGCAGCCCCAACGCAGCAGAGTTTAACCATATGTTGTTCGCGGTTGGGGTAAAACGCTCCCTGCTCAGCCTTTTTGCCACTCACCCTCCACTACCGGTGCGCATAAAGAGGTTAGAACCCGCCTGGAACGGCCTATTCGCCAATACGGAAGAACAGGTAAAAAGTGAAGCCCAGACTGTAAAACCCAGTGAATTGCAAAATCCTCAGTTCGCCATGGCCGCTCCTACAACGCCTTTCCAGGCTGCTCTGGATGCGGTGGACAACAGCATTGCCAAACCAGATACACACCAAGTTGAGCTTGGGCATCAACTGCT
Organism: Microbulbifer maximicatervae (SeqCode); assembly: GCF_052466985.1. Classification (NCBI taxonomy): domain Bacteria; kingdom Pseudomonadati; phylum Pseudomonadota; class Gammaproteobacteria; order Cellvibrionales; family Microbulbiferaceae; genus Microbulbifer; species Microbulbifer maximicatervae (SeqCode). The sequence continues at coordinate 5,045,999 of NZ_CP174298.1, read as the reverse complement.
GGGTTCTATTCCACCTCTGATCCAACAGGCTGCACACGAACCTTTTACCGCCCGGGCACTGGTTTACTTCCTTCTTCTGCACAAGGATAAAACCGAGCGAGACAAACAGCTAAACCTCTTGGAGAAAATTGCCCATCCCGCTGTTATCCGCGAGATGAAAAAACTCACACCACATATGGAATCACTGCCGAGCAACGCTCGCCTCGCATTGATAGACCTATGTATCCCGGCCTTGCGTGCCCTAGTCCCTCAGCAGTACCAGATCTTTAAACGAAACCTTATCAAGCTTCTACACAGCGATGGGAAAGTTGAAGTTTGGGAGTGGGCCTTATACCGGGTATTAATGCACGCGCTCGACGGCGCTCCAGATCGTCAGCGCCTCTCCCACAGCAAACATGCCAACAAAGATGCTTCACGATTTATCATTGCAGCCATCGCCCATGCGGGAAACAGCCAATACCTTCCAGCAAAACGTGCTTATGAGAAGGGACTCAGTGCTCTCAGGCTTGAAATAACCCCGCTACCCGGCATCGCTGATATCACCCTGCCACGACTGGACAAGGCCATTGCAATCGCCAGCCTTATACCGCCCCTGGAGAAACCCGACTTACTGAAAGCGATTGTGATCACCTTGAATCACAATGGGGTAATTAAAGCGGAGGAGATCGAACTGTTAAGGGCCGTCGCTGACAGCCTGGACTGCCCTATGCCACCGATTATCGATAAGTCTAGGTAGCCGCACAACGCCAGCACAAATGCTGGCGTTGTGAAGCCTTAATAGGCGTGGTGCTGATAAACCGGCCCGATGCCCACACTCCATAAAATGACGGAGCCAATAAGCACCGTAACCATCATTACCAGGGCAACGGTTAATACTGCACAGGCATACAGAAATGCTCGATCCTTATTCATATTCATCAGGATCGGAATGCCGGCAAAGACCAGGTAAATAGAATACATCCCGGCAATGCCTACGGACGCCATCGTGAGCCAGGGGTGCGGATAAAGGACGACGATACTCGCCAGGAAGATTGGCGTAGTAATAAACACCGCAAGTGCCGTCCCTTCATAATGGCGCGTGGGCTCATCGCCCTCAACCCCGTAGGATCGCGCCATCCAGTTAATAAACTCTCCGAGGCAATAGACGCCAACCAGCAATGCAAAGTAAGTAACAACCGACAGAACAGCTGCACTTTCAGGTGTCAGCTTTGCTAGATGTCCCCCAACCTGAAAGCCTACCCGGGTAACCCCAAAGTAACCGGCCACAGTAGGAATCAACGCCAGAAGCGGCACATGAGTTACAAACACCTCAAAAAAAGAATGGCGATCAGCGCGTATCGCTTTCCACTCTTTTTCCGGGTTGGTAAGAATACCTATTGTATGACTGAGTATCCGCACACCAAATCTCCCTTCCAATACCCTGCTTTGCAGTATCGGTGGCGCACAACAGATTGACCAATGCCAAAAGGGAATTAAGCGTCACTTTCAAATTTACTTGATTTATATCAGCTGTGGACCGACAGGCAATTTCGCCCGCTGCGCTTTGCTTTATAAAGCGCTTGATCAGCCGCTTTAAGGATATTCTCGGGTTTCTTTAGTTTTTTATTGCGGTGGGCAACGCCAATACTCACAGTAACTTTTACTGGCCTCCCTCCGCCCTTCCCCCTTAGTGAGGCCCCTGCGGCAAGACGCCCCGATGACCTTAGGCGCAGCGGGTAGCTTGAGATTTTCTCCCTGATTTTTTCCAATAAAGCTTCTTTCGCCTCGCGACTGCGGCCCGGAAGGTAAATAACAAACTCCTCGCCACCATAGCGAAACACGGCACCGTGAGAGTGGCGCGCGAGTTGAGCCGCAACCATTTGCAAAGCCTGATCACCCACTTGGTGCCCATAGCGATCATTCAGCCTCTTAAAATGATCGATATCAACCATGGCAAGGCTGTAATTCCATGCTGGCGTCAGCATCTGATAGCGGAAGGCCCGCCTGGAATGAAGCCCAGTCAGCTCATCGCGAAACGCCAATTCATAACTGGCCCCAAGCAGCGAAGCGACCAACAATATTCCCGCTACAGACCCGGTAAACTCGAGAGGAAAGCCCAACCAAACACTGCACAGCAGCAAAATAGAACAACTAAACAGACCCATAGCGGTGGGGCCAGGGTAGAGAAAAAGTAAGGCAAAAGCACCGAGAGCGGAGACACTGCCGATCAATTGTGGCAACGAAAATGCGTCGGGTAAAAACCCGGACAACCCCCTGGGCAAATTCTCGACCGGAAATGCCAGCCTCAGCGGCGCGCAGCAATCGTAGAGCAAGACAAAACCCACCCCCTCAGCCAGCAAAAACAGGCCCCACAGCAGCCCAAAAATACTGAAGACACTGCGATCACGACTGCAAGTAAAGAGAACAAGATTTACCGCTACCAGTGAGAGATATAGCGGGAGATCCCTGTGCAAGCTGGGGAGCAACTGGGAGTGAGCCGCGATGTATAGGGCCATGATAAGCAGCGCTGAAAGCGCAACCCGGCTTGAGCGAAAACCAAAACTGAGCAATGCTGCCATAGCCAATAGCAACACAGGCAGCTGCGGACTGTATAAGTGGGTCAGATCGATCCAGGGAAGATACTGCGCAACGAGAAGCACCAGAAGCATCCCTGGCAGCCAAATAAAGCGCAGCCATTGAAGGTACGGCGGCATGACATTCGCGGCAATAAAAGATAACGCGACATTATACGGACTTGGGACAAGCGTATACCCGGAACTAGGTCACAAAATTGAAGCGGGGGCGGGGGGAACTGGCAGGGCTTCAGAAATCTGCCCTACCAGCGAAAAGGAGCACTATTTAACGACACGCAGAGCCGGTTTTTTCACCGATTTTTTACCCAAACTGGTGGGTGGCGTCGGTTCGGGCGGCTCTGGAGTTTCCTCAGCCTCAAATACCATCCCCTGCCCGTTTTCCCGTGCGTAGATTCCGACCACAGACCCCACTGGAACTTGGATATCTGTCGGAACCCCGCCAAAACGGGCGTTAAACCTGATTGCGTAATTATCCATAGTCAGACTGGCAACCGCTGATTCCGAGATGTTCAGCACTATCTGACCATCGTCGTTCACATGTTGTTGCGGCACCAAAACACCGGGGAGGTGCGTATCAACCAGAATATAAGGAGTGCACCGGTTATCGGTTATCCACTCGTAAAACGCCCGCAAAATATAGGGACGATTGGATGTCATGGCCGGCTTGCTCACCAGTATTCCCTCAACGCATTTCCCGTTCGTATTCGGTCAGACTCTGCTGGAATGCCTCGCGGGCAAACAGGCGGTCCATATAATCCAGCAACGGCTTAACCTGCTTGGTTTTCGGAAGGCTGATTTCAAACTGCTCAAGGCGCCACAACAGCGGGGCCATGCAGCAATCTACCAGGGAAAACTCTTCATTAAAGAAGTACGGCAGGTCGGTAAACATCGGAGCGATGCCAACCAGGTTGTCGCGCAGCTCTTTGCGAGCGGAGGCCGCGTCCTTACCACCAGCAAGGATCTTGTCCACCAAAGGACACCAGTCGCGCTCGATACGATGCATGATCTGGCGGCTCTGCGCGCGGGCAACCGGGTAAACCGGCAGCAGCGGCGGATGCGGGAAACGCTCGTCCAGATACTCCATCATCACTTTGGTCTCGAACAGAACCAAGTCGCGATCTACCAGGGTTGGCAGGGAGTTGTAAGGATTGAGGTCAGCGAGTTCAGCTGGTTTATCATCGGCGTCCACATCGGTGATATCGACGGAAACCCCTTTCTCTGCAAGTACGATACGTACTCGGTGGCTATAGTGGCTGCGACCATCGGAGAAGAAGGTCATCGAGGAGCGCTTGTTGGTAGGCACACCCATGTTCAAACTACCTCAAACTTTTAGCCGGCTAGAGCCGACCTTTTATTCAAAATATAAAAGGGCAGTGAGTAAACCCACCACCCATTAGAGACAAACTAGCGACGGCTTTAGTGGTGCACGTCTTTCCAGTATTCGCGGTTCAGCAACCAGGCGAAGATAAAGAACACAAAAATAAACGCCAGCACATAGAAGCCAACACGCTTGCGATCTTCAGCCATCGGCTCAGCAATGTACTCCATAAAGTTGACGAGGTCATACATTGCCCCATCAAACTCTTCAGGTGTCATAGAGCCTTTCACCTTACCGACTTCCAGGCTACCACAAGCGGCATCCATAATCGGGTTACCCAGCTCATCGCGGACAACTTTACCGTGGTCGCGCTTGGGACCAGGGGCACATTCCTGCAGACCTTGCAGTTCCATCAGAACGTGGGGCATGGCCACACTCGGGAAGACCTTGTTATTTACCCCGGTAGCACGACTGTCGTCCTTATAGAAGCTGCGGAGGTAAGTGTAGAGCCATTCCGGTGAGCGAGAACGAGCAACCAGCGTCAGGTCCGGCGGCGCGGCGCCGAACCATACTTTGGAATCATCTGGACGCATGGAGATCGTCATCAAGTTACCGATTTTGTCGTCACCCAAAACCAGATTCTCCATCATCAACTCAACCGGGATATCCAGGTCAGTGGCCACGCGCTCCCAACGGGAGTAATTGGCACTGTGACAACCCATGCAGTAGTTGACGAAGTACTTGGCACCACGCTGCAGGGACGGCTTGTCCCGCAGATCGATATTGATGTGATCCAGCTCCACTTCAGATTCTGCACCTACCGCTTTAATCGGGATAAAGGTCAGCAGGCCGACAACGATAATACCGATAAACAGAATGCCGAAAGTTTTACCACCAGACGGGCTGGTTACACGCTCGGGCTCTGGGTAGACCTCATCGCGATTGGTAATCCAGGGCAGCAAAGTAAAGAAGGCAGCGAGCAGCAGAGTTACAATCACCATGAAAGTATTCACGGAGTAATTAGCTACCGCCATCCACAGGAACAGCACGCCGAAGATGACACAAACAGCCCAGGAACCAATGCCTTTCTTACTCTTCGGATTCGTCCAAACCGGCATGGTCAGGAAGAAGGCGAAGTAGAACAGGGTCGCTACCTGAGACAGGAAGTTACGATCCGGGGTCGGGGATTTAACACCCAGATAACCAAGGATAATAAATACTGCAGCAAACAGAAGCAGCAGGCCCTTCGGCAACCAACCCTTGTAGCGGATCGAGCGAACCGGGCTCTTGTCCAGCCAAGGCAGCACAAACAGCACAGCGATAGCGGCACCCATGGCTAACAAACCAAGGAATTTCGCAGTCAGCGGACCGATATCCATGGTAACCGCACGCAGGATTGCGTAGAACGGCGTGAAGTACCAAACCGGAGCAATATGCGGTGGCGTCTTCAGCGGGTTCGCCTCTTCGAAGTTAGCGTACTCCAGGAAGAAGCCGCCCATTTCCGGGAAGAAGAACACAACCGTTGCGAAGATAAACAGGAATACCGCGATACCTACCAAGTCGTGAACAGAGTAGTAAGGGTGGAAAGCAATACCGTCTTTGGGGATGCCGTTCTCATCCTTGTTCTTCTTGATCTCGATGCCGTCTGGGTTGTTAGAACCCACTTCGTGCAACGCCAGGATATGCAGAACTACCAGCAATACCAATACCAGCGGCAGTGCAATAACGTGCAGGGAGAAGAAGCGGGTCAGGGTAATACCAGAGATCAGGTAGTCTCCGCGAATCCACTCAACCAGGCTATCGCCAATACCGGGAATTGCTCCAAACAGGGAAACAATCACCTGGGCACCCCAGTAGGACATCTGGCCCCAAGGCAGTACGTAACCCATAAAGGCTTCTGCCATCAGCACCAGGTAGATACACATACCGAAGATCCACACCAGCTCGCGGGGCGGCTTATAAGAGCCGTACATCAAACCGCGGAACATATGCAGGTATACCACCACGAAGAAGGCAGACGCACCTGTGGAATGGAGATATCGTATCAACCAACCCCACTCCACATCACGCATGATGTACTCAACCGAGGCAAATGCCTCCTCGGCAGAGGGGTTGTAGCTCATAACGAGCCAAATACCGGTCAACAGCTGGTTGACCAGGACCAATAGGGAGAAAACGCCGAAGAAATACCACAGGTTAAAGTTTTTGGGCGCGTAGTACTTGCCCATGTGCTTATCCCAGGCTTGGTAAATGGGTAGTCTCTGATCTACCCAATCACCGAAATCTGCGAGCCATTTCATGCGGTGCCCTCCTGGTCTACGCCAATCACGATTACATCGTCGTTTTCATAGGAATAAGGCGGCACCTCCAGGTTGGTAGGCGCGGGAACACCGGTGTAAACACGGCCAGCCATATCGTATTTGGAACCGTGACAGGGACAGAAGAAGCCACCCATCCACTCTTCGCCACCCAGATCGGCAGCACCCACTTCCGGGCGGTACATAGGCGCGCAGCCAAGGTGCGTACACAGACCAACCAACACCAACAGCTTTGGCTTGATAGAGCGGTTTTCCGGATCTACATAAGCTGGCTGGATAGACTCCTCGGAGTTAGGGTCGCGCAGAAGAGGCTCCACCTTCTCCAGGTCTTGAAGTATTTCATCGGTGCGGCGCACAACATAGACCGGCTTGCCTCGCCACTCTACGGTGACCATTTGGCCCGGTTCAACTTTGCTAACATTGTATTTAACCGGAGCGCCCGCAGCTTTCGCCTTAGCACTCGGCTTCCAGGAAGCGACGAAGGGAACGGCAACCCCCACCGCACCCGCGCCACCAACAACTGAGGTGGCTGCGGTTAGAAAACGGCGCCGTCCTACATTTACACCGTCATCACTCATGACGTAGTTCTCCCATCACAGCGACCCCGATAGCCCGGAGATTCGCTGGCCCAAACCCAAAAAGTCTTGAAAGAAGTCCCGCCCGGCAGATTGCCCGCGCGAATAAACCCCACAAATCAAGCGGATACAAATCGGCGCAATGTTAAAGAAAATGCCAATTTGATACAAGGCAATGCTACGGGGAACGTCGGGAATCACGCGGCGAAACCGCGATATATCCAGCAAAAGTCATAAGAACACTGGATAACCACAGATACGGGAATATAAAAAAGCCCGGCAAAAGCCGGGCCAAAAAGAAAGCTTATCGCTTGGAGAACTGCGGCTTCTTACGCGCTTTGCGCAGACCCACTTTCTTACGCTCAACCTCACGGGCGTCGCGGGTAACATAACCAGCGGCGCGCAGCGGTTGACGCAGCGCTTCGTCGTACTGCATCAGGGCACGGGTCAGGCCGTGACGGATAGCACCCGCCTGACCAAAGGAACCGCCACCTTTAACAGTAACAGTGATATCGAATTTCTCGACCATTTCAACCTTTTCCAGCGGCTGACGCACGATCATGCGAGCCACTTCACGGCCAAAGTATTCGTCCAGGGTGCGACCGTTTACGGTGATTTTACCTTCACCCGCCGCGAGAAAGACGCGAGCGGTGGAGGTTTTGCGGCGGCCGGTACCGTAGTATTGAGTAGTTGCCATCAGATATATTCCCGTTTAGAGCGCCAGTTCAATCGGCTGTTGTGCCGCATGAGGATGTTCACTACCGCTGTATACTTTCAGCTTCTTGAACATGGCACGACCCAAAGGACCCTTCGGCAGCATGCCTTTTACGGCGCTTTGAACGGTGCGCTCGGGCGCTTTTTCGATCAACTTTTCGAAGCTGATGGATTTGAGACCACCGGGGTAGCCGGAATGGCTGTGGTAGATCTTGTCTTTGGCCTTGTTACCGGTCACGCGAACCTTTTCTGCGTTGATTACAACAATGTAATCACCAGTGTCCACGTGGGGCGTGTATTCAGGCTTGTGCTTGCCGCGCAGGCGGGTTGCGATCTCGGCAGCAATACGGCCGAGGGTCTTGTCCGCAGCGTCAACAATGTACCAGTCGCGTTTTACCGCTTCTGGCTTGGCACTGTAAGTCTTCATGTTATAAACACCTGTAATATGACCCCCAGAATTAGGGGCCGTCCCACAAAAGAGCGCGGATAGTACAAAAGGAGTGTATGCTTTTCAAGCAGAATTTACCCCGACCCGACAGACTTATTCGGGGCGGTGGGGCCGCTCCAGATATTCGCGGGACTGCATCTCCAAAAGCCGACTCACCGTGCGCTCAAACTCAAACTTAAGGTTCCGGCCGACGTACAGTTCCTCAGCTGGAACCTCCGCAGAAATCACCAGCTTCACGCACCGGTCGTAAAATTCATCCACCAGATTAATGAAGCGACGCGCCTGGGCATCCATACGCTCATCAAACTTGACCACCGACCCCAGAAGCACCGTATGGAACTCCCTGGCCAATTCGATATAGTCATTTTGCGATCGCGGCCCATCGCATAGATCCACAAAATCAAACCACGCAACATCATCCGCTACTTTCAAGGCTCGAATTGGGCGCCCCTCCACTTGCAGCTGAACCTCGCTACGAGCTTCGCAGCCGCTGACACTCAGCTGCGAAAAACTCTGCTCCAGACTGCTATCCGCCTCAGGTCCCAGTGGAGAATGATATAGCTCCAATATCTCCAGAGTGCGCAGCCGGTAATCGGTACCGTTATCGACATTAACCACCTTGGTGTATTTCTCCAACAGATCGATGGCGGGAAGAAACCGTACCCTCTGCAGCCCATCCTTATATAAGCCCTTGGGCACAATATTCGAGGTCGCCACCAGGGCCACCCCCCGGCGGAACAACGCATCCAACAGACCGGCCAATATCATGGCATCGGCAATATCTGAGACGAAAAACTCATCAAAGCAGAGCACCCGAGCGCGGCGGGCAATCTTATCCGCCACCTTCTCCAGCGGGTTCTTCTCTCCAGCGTACTCTTTTAGATCCTGATGAACCCGCCGCATAAAGCGATGGAAATGGGTGCGCTGTTTTTCCGCGAATGGCAGGGACTCAAAAAACGCATCCATTAGGTAGGTCTTTCCACGACCTACCCCACCCCAAAAGTAGAGACCCTTCTCGGGCTCATTAGCGCGACTGCGAATACGGGACAAGAAACTGACGATCGCACCGCGCTCAGACCGGGCCACCAGACGCCGATGGAGATCTTGCAACTCCTCGACTGCCTGACGCTGGGATTGATCCTCAACAAAGTCAGGGCGCTGAAGATCACTCTCATAACGCTCAAGAGGGGAAGAAAATAGTGGTTTGGCGGGCAACATAGAGGAAAATTTCTTCGACTACTGAATAACTGGCGCGCACTCTATCAAATTCAACCAATCTACGCATAGACCGCAGATAGACATGGTTGGCACCCTTTACAACAGTGCAACTACCCGAAATAGCCAGCCCTCCCCGCAAACTGGAACCGGGCACCAAGCATTCTGTCGCAATTGACCGACAACATTAATTGTCAGCGTAATAATCGCGTATACTGGCCTCTCTATTATGAGGGGCAATAGCCACGAACGCGGGCTACCCAAAGTGCAGAAGCCGGCTGGGCCAAGATTGGCAGCCTCATCTCTCCACGAGGCGATCTGTACAATAAAAAAGCAAGTTGAGGAGGTAGTAAGTGCACTCTACATCGGTATTAATTCTAGTCGGCGTCCTCGGTATGACCCTGGGTGCATTCCTCGCATTCCTGGCTGTGCGCGGGCGTACCAGTGTGGAGCGCTCAGAGGAACTGGAGCAGAGACTCCGCGAAGCCAACAACAAACTCGAAGATTTCCAGTTGCAGGTCAACGATCACTTTGACCAAACGTCACAACTTGTTCACAACCTCACCGAGAGCTATAAAGAGGTTCACGAATACCTATCTAATAGTGCGCTGCGCTTATCCAGCCAGGATATTGGCCGCCAGATGCTAAAAGCCGGCAGTGGAAAATTAAAAGACAACGATGAGAAATTGCAGGATATAGAGCCGCCTCGCGACTGGGCCCCCAAGGAACCTGGTGCCAAAGGCACGCTTGCTGAGGACTACGGACTCGAAAAAGAGGCCCATGAGAGCAGCTAATAATTAACAAGCTGTACGAGATGATGAAACGCAGCTTTCCAAGAAATAGAAAAAGGCGGGTAATAACCCGCCTTTTTTATTCGGCATTTACAGGCTCTGATAGTAATCCATCAAAATCTGCGCCACTTCGGGGCGAGAAAACTCAGGAGGCGGCGCAATACCATCACCCAACATTTCACGCACCTTAGTACCTGAAAGCAGAATAAAGTCTTCTTTCGTGTGATCAGGAACATCACGCATCATCACCACCTTATTCAGCTTTTTGGAATAAGCGGTGTGGTCGGCACGGAAAATTTCAATCTCAAGAGCGCCTTCGGGCACCTTTTCATCGAAGATTGTCTGAGCATCGAAAGCGCCGTAGTAATCGCCAACGCCGGCGTGATCGCGACCAACAATAAGGTGGCTACAGCCACAGTTCTGGCGGAACACCGCATGCAATACCGCTTCGCGCGGGCCAGCATACAGCATATCGAAGCCATAGCCGGTCACCATCACAGTATTCGCCGGGAAGTACAACTCTACCATCTTACGAATGGAGGCATCGCGCACCGGAGCAGGGATATCACCTGGCTTCAGCTGGCCAAGCAGCATATGAATCAGCACACCATCGGCTTCCACTCCGTCGAGGGCCATCTTGCAAAGCTCTTCGTGTGCGCGGTGCATCGGGTTACGAGTCTGGAAGGCTACCACCTTATTCCAGCCACGCTCTTTGAATTCATTGCGAATCTCAACCGCAGTGCGGAAAGTATCCGGGAAGTCATTCTGGAAGTAGCTAAAGTTCAGCACTTCGATCGGGCCCGATATCAGAGTTCTACCCGCAGACTTAAAAGTTGCGACACCGGGGTGTTTCTCATCCAGAGTGCCAAACACCTGCTCAGCCATGGTGTCCATTTGCTCTTCTGAAATGGTTTCGATCGCCTCAACATCCATCACGGCGAGAACCGGATTACCCTCGACATTCGGGTCACGCAGGGCTATACGGGAGGCACCCTCAATTTCACTGGCGTCTTTAACAACATTAACAACCGGCACTGGCCAGAACAGGCCATCTACTGTGCGCAAGGTTTCAGCAACACTCATGGCATCTGCCAGGTTCATATAGCCGTGCAACGGATTGAAGTATCCCGCCCCAAGCATTACCGCATTAGCGGCAGCTGCCGAACTGACCACGATTGACGGCAGGGACTCCGCTTCGTGCATCAACTGGTGATGCCTCTCACTGTCATATACAAAGCGTGGCTGAAGTTCAACGCTGCCATGGGGGCGAACTAGGGACATTTAGGTCTCCAAAAACAGTAGTTACCGGTTAGTCTTAAAATTTCGATTGGCCATTATACGCATCTATCGTAAGCGACCAATGTCATTGCCATACAGGAGTTAGATTATACCTCCCAAATTCCACTCCCCGAGCAACTCCAGGGTCTCAACAGCCAAGCGAGCAGACCCGGACAATCGCTATATAGTAGAGTGAGAAATACAAGCGCCCTTCAATTAGGCTCACAAACTGCCCCTCTGTCCAAGCCATTTTGTAGAGCCCCTATATGCTAATTGTTGTGCCGTGAGCAACCACCCAGCCAAAAGAAACTATTTCCTCTAACAAACGCCATGTGCAGCGATTCCGCCTGAAGACGTGTGTATAATCAGCGCAAAGAGGAGTCACGAGTGTCCCAAAACCGATTTTTACAAGATTGGATCCTACCAACCCTGGTAGGCCTTGCCATGGCTGCCCTGCTCTTGGTTATATTCCCACAACTGCGTGGTATCGCCCCTGAGGCCAATGGAAATAATGCCCAAGGTCCGGTTTCCTATGCCCATGCCGTCAATGTGGCAGGCCCTGCTGTAGTCAATATCTACACCCGAATGGCTATGCCGCAGCGCCAGCATCCGCTGTTCAATGACCCCCTTTTTAGGCGCTTGTTCGACAACATGGATGTCCCGCAAAGGCAGAGGATGCAATCCAATCTTGGCTCGGGTGTCATTGCCAGTGACAACGGTTACATCCTGACCAATCATCATGTAGTCGACCAGGCAGATGCCATTGTTATTCTTTTAGCTGATGGACGGGAGGCACAGGCAAGACTCGTCGGAAGCGATACAGATTTTGACTTGGCCGTCCTCAAAATTGACCTTGACGGCCTGACCTCCATTTCTGTTGGTGAGCCCGACAGAGCACAGGTGGGCGACGTCGTCCTCGCAATCGGCAACCCTTTTGGAGTCGGGCAAACTGTGACTCAAGGCATTATCAGTGCGAAAGGCCGTCACCTTGAAAACTCAGGTACCGGCAGCTACTTACAGAACTTTTTGCAGACAGATGCTGCGGTCAACCCTGGAAACTCTGGCGGCGCACTGGTTGACTCTCAAGGGCGCCTGCTCGGCATCAACACCTCAATTCTCAATCAATCCGGCTATTCAGGCGGAATCAGTTTTGCTATTCCCGCCAATATTGCCTTCAAAGTCATGCAAGATATTATCGCTTACGGACGGGTTGTACCCGGCTGGCTGGGCATTGAAGCTACTGGCATTAGCCCTCAAATGGCCAAGGAGTTCAATTTAAACTCTACTGGTGGCGTATTAGTAACAGCTATTTACAACGAGGGCCCCGCGCATGTTGCAGGTCTTCAGCCAGGAGATGTCATCACGCATATTGACGGCCTCCCTATCGGCGATGGCAAACAGGGAGAGGCCACTATGGCCACTCTGCGCCCCGGCGATACCATCTCAATAACCTTTATTAGAGAAGGTGCTTCCCATACAGTTAATGCCACAGTTTCAGAAGAGCCACAGACAAAAACAGCAATAGAATAACCCCTCAAGGAGGAGCCTCCATGCGCTCAATGGTTTTAGCTCTGCTTTTTACAATAACTGTAACTCCCGCAGTAGCGGAAGATAAGGAAGATTTACAAAAACTGCTGATTGATTTTATCAGCAAAGCTGCCTCTGATCCCCAGGCCCACCAACGCTTTTGGGCCGAGGACCTGGTATACACCAGCTCAAACGGAAAACGCTTTGGAAAAAGCGAGATTATGCAAGGAATGCAAACATCTCCCACCGAGCCTGTAACTACGAGCTATGCCGCCGAGGAGATCGACATTCGGTTGCTAGGGGATATCGCTATCATTGCATTCAAGTTATCTGCAAATGACAGCGGCAAGGGTGAACAAAGCTACTACTTTAATACCGGCACATTTATTAAACGGGACGGTGAGTGGCGCGCGCTAGCCTGGCAGGCTACCCGCATCCCCCCTATAGAATAAGTGCGTTATGTACACCCCGCATAGAGGAACCTGTCGGGGTGTATTACTCAGAGATCCTTGACCCGAAAACCCGCAGAGCGGGCATGAGCTTCTAACCCCTCCCCAAGCGCAAGAGTATGCGCTACGCGCCCCAAGGTATCAGCACCTTTTTCAGAACAGTAGATCACCGAACTGCGCTTCTGGAAATCGTAAACTCCCAGCGGTGAGGAAAAACGGGCAGTGCCACTGGTAGGAAGGACATGATTGGGGCCAGCACAGTAGTCCCCCAATGCCTCTGCCGTATAGCGCCCAAGGAAAATGGCTCCGGCATTCCGGATCTCAGGAAGGTAAGCTTCAGGGTTATCTACTGAAACTTCCAGGTGCTCCGGCGCAATCTGATTAGAGATTTCTATCGCCTGCTGAATAGATTCCACCTGGATCAATGCTCCACGATCAGCAAGGGAGCGGGAGGCAATTTCAGCTCGGGGCAACTCGGCTAGAAGCCTTTGCAGCGAACTCTCAACCCGATCTAAGTACTTGGAGTCAGGACACAACAGAATTGACTGCGCCTGTTCATCGTGCTCAGCCTGTGACAACAGATCCATGGCAATCCAGTCAGGATTTGTTTGCCCATCACAAATCACCAGAATTTCAGAGGGGCCCGCAATCATGTCGATAGCGACATGACCAAAAACAGCACGCTTGGCACTGGCCACAAAGATATTCCCCGGGCCAACTATTTTATCCACCGCGGGGACAGACTCAGTACCATAGGCTAGCGCCGCTACTGCCTGGGCACCGCCAATCGTAAACACCCGGTCCACCCCTGCTATTGCCGCTGCCGCCAACACCAGGTCGTTCAGCGCCCCTTTCGGAGCCGGCACCACCATATTTACGGCGTCAACCCCAGCAACTTTTGCAGGAATTGCATTCATAAGCACGGAAGAAGGGTAACTCGCCTTACCTCCAGGAACATAAATGCCGACACTTTGCATTGGGGTAATCTGCTGCCCCAGCACAGTCCCATCGGCCTCCGTATAGCGCCAGGACTCCTGTCTTTGATGCTCGTGGTAACGCCTCACTCTATTAGCAGCTGCCTCCAGGGCCTCGCGCTCCTCGGTACTTATACGACCTAGAGCCGCGGTAAGCTCAGCAGCCGGCAGAGCAAAGTCTTTCGCCCTTTCCAGGTGCCGATGATCAAAGCGGTTGGTGAACTCGATAACAGCCTTATCACCATGAGCGCGAACACGCTGCAATATTTCTGCAACGATACTTTCAACCTCTTGATTTGCCACTGCCTCCCAAGCCAATAGCTGCTTCAATTGGCCATCGAAATCTCTATCGACCGTATTTAGCCGACGAATCACTTTGCTCGTCATAATGCTTCGGGTATCTATTTGGTTTGTGCTACAGCCGATGCCAACTTCTCAATCAAACTATTGATTGGCGCATATTTCATCTTCATGGCTGCCTTGTTGACGATCAATCGACTGCTGATTTGCGCAATAGTCTCTCGGGCTTCAAGGCCATTGGCCTTTAGCGTATTGCCACTATCTACAATATCGACAATCTCGTCGGCCAAATTCATTAGCGGAGCAAGCTCCATAGCCCCATACAACTTAATAATGTCAACCTGACGGCCAATCGAGGCATAGTGCTTTTTGGCACTCTGTACAAACTTGGTAGCGACCTTAATTCGACCACTGGGCAGTTGCCCCCCCTTAACACCAGCGGTCATCAGGCGGCAGCGGGCAATGCCCAAATCGAGAGGCTCGTATATACCATCAGAACTATGCTCGAGTAGAGTGTCTTTCCCCGCCACACCAATATCTGCGGCTCCATGCTGCACATAAGTGGGCACATCCACTCCCCTCAGGAGGAGGAGATGCACCCCTTCGCGATTCGTCGGAAATATCAACTTTCGACTTTTAGTTAGGTCTTCAGCAGGCTCCAACCCTGCCGCCTTGAGAAGCGGTAGAGTCTCCTGAAGAATCCGCCCTTTTGTCAGTGCGATTGTAATTTGTGCAGTCATTTCGATTTACGCCAGTCCGTCATTGGCTCTAGGGGTTAACTTCTTAGCAATCAGCCAGGAACTCGCCGAATATTCGCGCCCAGCTGTCGGAGCTTTTCCTCAATACACTCGTAGCCGCGGTCAATATGATAAATACGATCTACCATAGTAGTACCCTCCGCCACCATACCAGCTATAACCAAGCTAGCTGACGCACGCAGGTCTGAAGCCATTACTGGAGCGCCCTTAAGCTTCTCCACCCCGGTAACAATTGCTGTATTGCCCTCCAGAGTGATATCCGCCCCCATTCGATTCAGCTCATGAACCTGGATTAAGCGGTTTTCAAAGATTGTTTCAACTACAGTTCCCTTTCCTTCGGCTACAGCATTCATTGCTGTGAACTGGGATTGCATATCTGTAGGGAAGGCTGGGTAAGGCGCTGTACGGAAGCTCACCGCTTTAGGGCGATTGCCTTTCATATCCAGCTCAATCCAATCGTCGCCACAACTGATATGAGCTCCGGCCTCCTCGAACTTAACCATAACCGCATCGAGGATATCGGCACGAGTATTGAGCAGGCGCACTTTGCCCCTCGCCGCAGCAGCTGCCGCAAGGAAGGTTCCGGTTTCAATACGGTCCGGCATAACAGTGAACTTGCAGGGGGTAAGCTTAGGTACACCGTGAACACGCAGGGTGTCAGTGCCAACCCCTTCAATCTGAGCCCCCATAGCAATAAGGAACTCTGCCAAATCGACGATTTCAGGCTCGCGAGCGGCGTTGTGCAGAGTCGTAGTTCCCTCTGCCAGTGCCGCTGCCATCAACAGGTTTTCAGTGCCGCCAACTGTCACTTTCTCCATGACAATATTGGCTCCCTTAAGACGACCATTGGAGCGCGCCCGAATGAAACCACCATCGATGGTTATCTCCGCACCCATTGCCTCAAGGCCCTTTAGGTGAATATCGACCGGGCGGCTGCCAATTGCACAACCACCGGGAAAGGAGACATTAGCAACTCCATGCCTAGCCAGCAGGGGCCCAAGAACCAGGATTGAGGCCCGCATCGTCTTAACCAGTTCATAGGGAGCTGTCAGGTCATTGACTGAGCGAGGGTCAATTTCAACACCCAGCTTTTCATCAATAGTGACATCACACCCCATACACCGGAGCAGGGTAATCATGGTGGTAATATCGTTGAGATGCGGCAAATTATCGATTTGCACGGGCCCGTCAGCCAACAAAGCAGCAGCCAATATCGGCAAGGCTGAATTCTTAGCACCAGAAATCCGCAGAGTCCCGGAAATTGGGCTGCCACCCTCTATTATCAACTTATCCATTCAATTTCTTTCTAGATAGCCAACACCTCAGCGGCAATGGCAAGTTAACGACTGGCTTCTTCTGGAGTCAGAGTCTGCATTTGCACGGCATGCAAGGTGCCATCGGCGATTTTTTCACCAAGTGCGGCATAGACAAGCTGTTGCTTTTTTAAACGACTCAGCCCCTCAAAGGAACTGCTCACTACAGTGACCATCAGGTGACTACCTTCAAAAGCCACTTCAACAGTACTATCGGGAATTTGCCCTTCGATTAGGGCCTTGATTTCGTCTGGTTGCATAGGAGGGACTTGCGATTGGTTAAAAACAGCACGCAAGTGTACTTGAATCAAGCGGAGTGCGCAGCTACGCACTCCAAAGTTCGCGGATCAACTCACTTTATTTGCGGCATCGTCTGCCGCTGACCAATTAGAAATCACCTTGTCGATGTCCCCATAAGTCTGCATTGACTGCGAGAACTGACTGCGGAAAGTCTTACCCAGGTTGACCCCATTCAGAATCACATTGATCAACTTCCACTGGCCTGTCCGATTGCGCACCAAGGTATACGAAACTTTTGTTATACCCTCTTTACTGCGAACTTCCTGCAGCACATTTACACGATTACCTTGAGGTGTGGTGCCGGGATTGACCACTTTTACATCCAGGTCGCCAAAATTTGCCACGCCGCGAGCAAATGTCGCTACAAGATCGCGACGAAAAGCATCCGTAAAGCGAGAGCGTTGGTCGGCAGTCGCCTGCTTGGCATAGCGCCCCATTACACCGCGAGCGATAAAGTCAAAATCAACAACCGGGGTCAGCACCCCTTCAACAGCACTGTAGTATCTTTGTGGGTCTGAATTTGCATACTGAGCGTTGGTACGAATTACCCCCAAAAGCTCATCGGAAACCCCTTTAATCATTACATATGGATTTTGGGCCGCATTGGCTGCAGGCACCACTGCAGAAGCAAAAACAACACAAAGCGCAAATCTAATCCACCGCGACAAACCGTTTCGGCCAATCCAAAATGATGCGTTCACAAATTATCTCCAGTTAGCAAATCAATCCTTGGACGCATATGACAGAATTTAGTGCCATAGCAATACCACATATCAACCTTCCCGCAGCCCAACTGAGAGTGTGTCGATCATCCATTGAGTGACATAGCTGACAGCGGAGACGGCAAACTATACCATGGCCACACCCGGCAATGTGGCGGTGTACGAGCGTGTCATTTGACACACCTAAAGTGCGCACTGGCTTTTTCCGCCGCCAGCAGCCCGCTAATATAGATTAGCACGACAGCAAAAGATCGAGTCGCCTTTAAATATTGGACTCATATGACAAAAATTATCCACGCTGTCGCATAAGTAAATATCGTAACTGTCGCATAATAAGACAGTTTTACGAGAACTTGTTAGAGCACTAGTAAGCGATTCGAGGCAGTTGATGACACAGGATTTGATTTTGGAAGCTGGGCGCCGCACCGTCCGCATGGAAACTGAAGCGGTGGCAGCACTGGAACACAGAGTTAATGGCGAATTCCAGCGAGCCTGTGAAATGATTATGCAATGTCGCGGCCGCACAATTGTTACCGGCATGGGAAAATCTGGGCATATTGGCCGAAAGATCGCGGCCACCCTTGCCAGCACTGGCACACCGAGCTTTTTTGTTCACCCCGGCGAAGCGAGCCACGGTGATCTCGGAATGATCACTCGGGATGATGTTGTCATAGCCATATCCAATTCTGGCTCATCCGCTGAAGTCCTCACCCTACTGCCTCTGCTAAAACGCCTGGGCATTCCACTAATTAGCATGGCAGGAAAAACCGACTCCCCTCTGGCTCAAGCTGCGGAAGTCAATTTGGATATATCGGTAGCCACAGAGGCCTGCCCCCTCAACTTGGCCCCCACCTCATCAACAACAGTTACTCTGGTGATGGGAGACGCACTTGCAGTCGCCCTGCTCGAGGCCAGGGGTTTTACTGCCGAAGATTTTGCCTTCTCTCATCCCGGCGGCGCCCTCGGGCGCAGGCTTCTACTGAAGGTTGAGGACGTGATGCATGCGGGCGATGAACTCCCCCAGGTAACTCCAGAGACGCTGCTATCAAAAGCCCTGCTAGAGATGACCAGCAAAGGGTTCGGCATGACAACTATTGTAAATAGCGACGGTGAATTACTGGGCGTTTTCACCGACGGTGATTTGCGCCGAGTAATAGATCAAAAAATCGAACTCGACAAAGCACTCATGGAGGAGGTGATGAGTCGCCGCCCTAAAACGGTTTCTGCTGACACCCTCGCTGCAGAGTCCCTGAGAATTATGGAGGACTACAAAATCACTGCATTAGTGGTAGAAGATGAAGCTCACCACCCTGTCGGCGTACTCCATATGCACGATATTCTGCGCGCCGGAGTTATCTGAGATAATACCGGACAATTAATACGCAGGTTTTGCCCTCACAATCAAAGGCGAAGAGAGATTACTCCGGTGATGCCCGAACAAAAATTAAATGACTCCCTGAAAAATATCCGCTGGCTTGTTCTGGATGTGGACGGTGTTCTGACAGATGGCAAGCTTTATTTTGACAATAGCGGCAACGAGCTCAAAACCTTCCACACCCTGGATGGGCACGGCATTAAAATGCTGCAAAACTCTGGGGTGCGTGTAGCAATCATTACCGGCCGGCGCAGTAATGTTGTAGAGCGCCGAGCGCACGACTTGGGTATCAATAAATTGATCCAGGGCCGAGAGGACAAGTTTGCCGCACTACAGGAGTTACTTTCTGAAGAGTCATGCCGCCTGGAAGATATCGCCTATGTCGGGGATGATTATCCCGATCTACTGGTAATGACCAAGGTCGGATGCCCCATCGCACCACCTAATGCAGCCCCCCCCGTACGGGAGCGAGCCCTGTGGATCACAGAGGCCCGTGGCGGCGAGGGTGCTGTACGCGAAGTCTGCGACCGCATTATGATTGCACAAGGGACCTTTGACGCGGCGCTCGCCCCCTATATCGGAGAAAAATGATGCGCTCGTGGTTGCCTCTCATACTGGTCATTCTGCTTATAAGTGCCGGGCTCTGGTTTTCCGAGAGTCCGCCAGAACAGCTCTTAGGCAAAAGGCCCACTCCTCAGCAACAAAATCGGGCTGCGGACCTTGTTATCAAAAGGGCTGAAACTCGCCATTTTGACCAGGCAGGCAACCTAGCTTATCGAGTAGATGCAGAGCAAATCACCTATTTTCAATTTAAACGTCGGGATCGAGCCAACCTTAAAGAGCCGCGCATGCTGTTCTATACGGACGACCAGCCCAAGTGGGCAACTCGCTCCCAAAGGGGTGTGGCCTTCAATCGAGGAGAACGTATCGTACTTAGTGGCGACGTTCAAATTGATGAACTCCCTGGCCCGAATGGCATCCAATTGGAGACACCGCGAATCACAATCTTCCCTGACAGGGAATTCGCCGAGACCGACAAAGTTGTTACTATTAGCTCCGGCCCCAACCGCACTGAAGGAACGGGGATGCGCGCTTACCTGAAAGAAAACCGGATGGAAATTCTATCCGACGTGAAGAGCAGCTATGACACCCAATAACCGCTATCCCTCTATGCTTAAGACCTTCACTGCGATTACGCTGGCAGCTATTACCACCGTAGCACAGGCTTTACCTGATGATAGAACCCAGAGAATCTCTGTGGGCTCGGAATCTATGTCAGCCGACCGCGCCAATAACTTAGTGGTTTATAGTGACAATGTGGTCATCACACAGGGCTCACTCCAAATCAGGGCGGATCGCGTGGAAGTGTACTTTACGGCCAGCGATGAAATCAGCCGGGTCATTGCTGTGGGCCGCCCCGCGCACTTCCAGCAAAAGATACTGGAGAGCGAGGAACCAGTTAAAGCCCGCGCTGAGCGCATAGAGTATGTCATCAGCTCTGAAGAACTGCAGCTCACAGGGCAAGCTTATATCGATCGCGATGGCAACACCCTGACTGCCGAGAAAATCGACTACGATCTCGCTACTGAGCAAATGAGCGCTCGCAGCCAACCGGGTCAAGGCAGAGTTGAGATGATCTGGAAACCTGAGAGCACCGAATCCAGCGAGCCAACTGAAACAAATACCGACACAGATCAGTAATCCACCCAAATTTCAATGCCTGTAAAACAGCGCTATTTACAATGATGTAATCCGCGGCCTGTCTCGGCTGCGGTTAGATTTCAGGACTCATTATGCCAACGCTACAAGCGTTACACCTCGCCAAACAATATAAGAAAAGAAAAGTTGTCCAAGATGTCTCTGTCAGCGTCTCAAGTGGACAGGTTGTTGGCTTACTTGGCCCCAATGGAGCCGGGAAAACCACCTGCTTCTATATGATCGCAGGACTGGTGCAGGCCGATGCCGGGCAAGTCCTGATCGACAACGAAGATATTACCCGCCTGTCAATGCATGGGCGCGCCCGCAAAGGAATCGGCTACCTACCCCAGGAAGCCTCTGTTTTTCGACGACTGTCAGTGCGTGACAATATTCTCGCAATCCTCGAAACCCGAAAAGGGCTCAATCGTACAGAGCGCGAAGAACAGGCCCAGGAGTTGCTCGAAGAGTTCAATATCACACACATTGAAAACAGCCTAGGAATGGCCCTATCCGGCGGAGAGCGGCGCAGAGTGGAGATTGCACGAGCCCTGGCTACAGACCCAAGCTTTGTCTTGCTCGATGAACCCTTTGCTGGTGTAGACCCTATTTCAGTTAACGATATCAAACACATTATTCGCCACTTGCGGGACAGGGATATCGGCGTTTTGATCACAGATCACAACGTAAGGGAAACCTTGGATATCTGTGAAACCGCTTATATCGTTAGCGAGGGACATATTATTGCCTCTGGCACTCCCGATGATGTCCTCGCTAACCAGCAGGTACGCGAAGTCTATTTGGGACATGAGTTCACGATTTAATGGCAAATAATGACAAGTGTAACTTAATAATAAAAATTTCGAGAAACTTATCATACATCAACCAAGAAACGACCTCTTAGCAGGCAATAGTCGGCACGCTTATTGCTTGTAATAGTTTGAGGGCCAAGGTAGTCTGCGCCATCTCGGGTTAATTTTGACGAACCCTTTGTCGCACTGGCCTGCAACTTTAAATTATGAAGCAGTCTCTCCAGCTCAAGCTCGGCGCACAGCTAACCATGACCCCCCAGTTGCAGCAGGCAATACGCCTCCTGCAGCTCTCCACACTAGATTTACAGCAAGAAGTCCAGGCAGCCCTCGACAGCAACCCAATGCTGGAAGCTGAGGGTGAAGATCAGGCTCAACAAGCAACAGCCAATACCGAGAGCAACGCACAACAAGAGCCGCCAGCCGCTGCAGGGGAGGATTTAAACCAAACAGCCGCTGAGGAAAAAGAGCTTGGTGATTCCGACTGGAGCCAGGATATTCCAACAGAGCTGCCGGTTGATTCTCACTGGGACGACATTTACAGCAGCTACAGTGGCCCCGCCGAAGGCGACGACCCCAATTTTGAGCGCAACTCTTCCACCGACACACTTCAAGACCACTTGCGCTGGCAATTAAACCTGACAGCACTTTCCAGTCACGATAAATGGATCGGCGAGCACCTTATTGACGCCATCGACCCAAACGGTCTTCTCAATACCACCGTTGATGACGTAGCCACCTCACTTCAGCTCGAAGAAGATGAGGTAGTTGCAGTCCTTAAAGCTGTACAACAATTCGAACCAGCTGGCTGCGGGGCCAGAAACCTCCAAGAATGCCTTCTACTCCAGCTCAAGCAGCTACCAGCGGAAACTCCGTGGCTAAACGAAGCGCAGACCATCATTGAGCGCCACTTGGAATTACTTGGAAAAAGGGATTTCAGACAACTCACCCGACGCACACGCCTCAACGAAACCCAGCTCGGCGAAGTGATCCGCCTTATCCAGACACTAACCCCCAGCCCAGGTGAGGAGTTCAGCGGGGAACAGCCCGCTTATGTCATTCCCGACATTATTGTGTCCCGTAAGGATCACCGCTGGCTGGTCGAACTCAATCCAGAAATCACTCCAAAGATCCGGATTAATGGCCACTACGCCTCCTTGGTAAAACGGGCGGACAACTCCCGGGAAAACAATTTCATGCGGGATCACTTGCAGGAGGCCCGTTGGTTCTTGAAGAGCCTGCAGAGCCGCCACGACACCCTGCTAAAGGTCGCCACGTCCATTGTGGATAAGCAGCAGGGCTTTTTTGAGGAAGGCCCAGAGGCAATGCGACCAATGGTTCTGGCAGATATTGCTGAAACCATTGGCATGCATGAATCCACCATATCCCGAGTGACCACCCAAAAATATATGCTGACTCCACGGGGAGTTTTCGAACTCAAATATTTCTTCTCAAGCCACGTCAGTACAGATTCCGGTGAGGATGCGTCATCCACCGCCATTCGAGCTCTGATTCGCAAGCTGATTGACACAGAAGTACCTCGAAAGCCGCTATCAGATAACAAGATCACTCAGGAGCTGGACAAGCAAGGCATCAAGGTTGCGCGCCGAACGGTAGCGAAATACCGTGAATCTATGGGCATCCCCTCCTCAAGTGAGAGAAAGAGGCTCATTTAAGCCACAACCCAAACACAGCCAATTAATCTGACTCCTAACCCACCTCCAGTCATGCGCTACTGGCGCCTTCCGCCCCCAACCTGCAACCAAAATCCAAAATTTGAGTGTATCCTTCCATTCTGGCCCACTTCCTAGTAGGGTTGCGACCCGATAGGGGGTGAGCGCCGGCTTGTGATGCACCTTTAAGGAGAAATCCATGCAGATCAATATTAGTGGCCACCACGTCGACGTTACCTCACCTATGCGCAGCTACTGCGAAAGCAAAATGGAGAAGCTGTCCAGACATTACGACAACATCACCAACGCGCAAGTAATTTTATCCGTCGAAAAACTGATCCAAAAAGCTGAGGCGACGGTACATATAAACGGTCACGACCTCTGTGCTGGATCCGAAGACAGAGATATGTACGCGGCAATTGATGCGCTCACCGATAAGCTGGACCGCCAACTGAAAAAACACAAAGAGAAGTTGCAGAACCATCGCTGAACTATGACACTGGAAGCATTACTCTCTCCCCGCCTTAGCCTTTGCCATCTGGCGGGGAGCAGCAAAAAAAAGCTACTGCTCAATATTGCCCAGGCCATCGCCGAACAATATCCTCAACACGACTCCGATACAGTTTTTAATCAACTGATCGCCCGTGAGCGCCTTGGTTCCACCGGTATCGGCGATGGTGTTGCCATTCCCCATTGCAGGCTGCCCGGCTGTGATAGCCCCATTGGGGTTCTCTGTACCACCCAGCCCGCCATTGATTTTGACTCTGTCGACCGCCAGCCTGTCGATTTGCTATTTACTCTTCTGGTCCCCGAAGATGCTGAGCAGGAACATCTGGATACGCTAGCCGAAATCGCCGCTCTGTTTTCCAACAGCCAGGTTAGAGATAAGCTAAGGCAAGCACAAAGTAGTGATGAGCTATATGCCCTCGCTATTGATAGTACCGCAGCCGCCTAGAGGAGGTTTTGTTAGTAACTGAGTTTCAGAGCTGACATTCACCTCATTGTTCAGGTAGTGCAACAAGCGAAATAATAAAGACTTGATCAAAGAAAAGGGCTCTCCATGCGCTTGGTGATAATTAGTGGACGCTCCGGCTCCGGAAAAAGTTCTGCACTGCAATTACTGGAAGATGTCGGCTTCAATTGTATCGACAACCTTCCCACCAGCCTGCTCCCGGAGCTGGTTAAGAGGGTCAAGGCACAACCGCCAAAAGAAAACACACCCCTGGCCCTGGGCGTCGATGCCCGCAACCTCTGGCAAGATATAAGACAGGCTCCCAGTGTTATTGAGTCCTTGCGCGAGGCAGGGGTTCAATGTGATGTTATCTATCTCGATGCCCGCGAGCCGGTTTTAGTACAGCGATTCAGTGAGACCAGACGGAAGCACCCTCTCAGCAATGATTGCACCCATTTACTAGAAGCTCTCAATCAGGAAAAAGAGCTGCTCACCCCTATCTCAACCATTGCGGATATGGTTATTGATACCAGCACCCTGAGTTTGCACCAACTGCGCGAACTGATTAAAAATCGTGTTGTTGGTGAACAATCAAACAGCATGGCGATTCTTTTCCAGTCTTTCGGGTTCAAGTATGGGGTGCCTGTGGACTCTGACTTGATTTTTGACTTGCGCTGTCTACCCAATCCCTACTGGGAACCAGCTCTAAGAGAAAAAACCGGTAAGGATATCGAGGTCGTTGAATTCTTGCGCTCTCACCCAGAGACCGCAAAGATGGAGGCTGATATCACCAACTTTTTGGAAAACTGGCTGCCCTCCTACCAGAAAAGTAATCGCAGCTACACCTGTGTCTCTATCGGCTGCACTGGGGGCCGACATCGATCAGTTTATATGGTTGAACAGCTGGTAAAGAAATTTTCCAAAGAGTTTGATAACGTCCAGATACGCCACCGGGAGCAACAAAAATAGATTTTTGTCGAGCAGCGCAATGCAGAAACACCAACTGACCATCATCAATAAACTCGGCTTGCACGCCCGAGCTGCAAGCAAGTTCGCGCAGACTTCCTCCAAGTTCTGCTCCAATATTAAAGTGCATTGCCAGGGTAAAGCCGTAGATGGAAAAAGTGTGATGGCCCTAATGTTGCTAGCTGCAGGCAAAGGCACGGAGCTAGAACTGGAAATAGAGGGGACAGATGAAAGTGCCGCCTTGGAAGCTATCAGCACACTGATCTCCAATCGATTCGGCGAAGCTGAATAGAGGCCAGTATACTATTGCCACGAAAAGCTCACTCTAAACATTAAATCGCTAAGCTTTTACATCGCCTCCCAAATCCACCACTAGCAGTAAGGACTTGTTGTGCCCAGCTCTCCCCAAGCCGAAATCAAATTCCGCGCACAGAATCAGCTGGGTGAGCTGTATGCCGCGCTGGATAGCGGTACGGGACAAGAAGTCCGGCGCATGCTCAAGACCCTAACTCCCCAGAGTGTTGCGCAATTGCTGGAGAGCTCTCCACCGCGTATCCGCCAGGTACTTTGGAATTTGGTGGACAGAGAAATAGAAGGTGAGGTCCTGCAGGAACTCACCGACGATGTGCGCAGCCAGATCCTCGCCACTATGGATACCGAGGAGATGGTGGAGGTGATGGAAGGCCTGGATGCCGACGACATCGCCGATATACTTCAGCAGCTGCCGGAGCGCGTTGTTGCCGAAGTACTCTCATCGATGACGGAAACCGACCGTCTCCGAGTTGAAAGTGTTCTCGCCTATGATGAGAACACGGCTGGCGGTTTAATGGATACGGACACTATCTCTGTCCGCCCCAACCTGACTCTCGATGTGGTACTTCGCTACCTTAGGCGCCATGAACAACTACCGGAATCTACCGACAGCCTTTTTGTGATTAACCGGAGGGGCCAATATATCGGTCTCTTGCCACTATCCAAACTTCTCACCACAGACCCATCGGTGACAGTTCGCGAAGTGGTCAATACCGATGTGGAACCGATACCCGCAGATATGCCCGACACTGAAGTCGCGCGCTTGTTTGAGAAATATGACTGGATTACCGCACCAGTAGTCGATGAAGATAACCGCCTGCTGGGGCGAATCACCATTGACGATGTAGTAGATGTTATCCGAGAGGATGCAGATCACTCCCTGATGAGCCTTGCCGGCCTCGATGAGGAGGAAGACACCTTTGCCCCAGTAGGGCGCACTGCTCGGCGTCGGGCCGTTTGGCTGGGTATTAATCTGCTCACAGCTCTGCTTGCCTCCTGGGTAATCAGTTTGTTCCAAAATACCCTGGATAAGGTGGTAGCCCTAGCAGTCCTAATGCCCATCGTCGCCAGCATGGGGGGCGTGGCCGGTAGCCAAACGCTGACAGTGGTCATTCGCGGTATGGCCTTAGGCCAGATAGGACGCAGTAATTTAAGCTGGCTACTTTCCCGTGAGCTGGGTTCGGCGGCACTCAATGCTCTTTTGTGGGCGCTTGTGATGGGCTTGATAACCGCCATGTGGTTTGGCGATATATGGATTGCGGTCATTATCCTTGCCGCCATGATAATCAACCTATTAACCGCCGCACTCGCCGGAGCGATATTACCAGTAGCATTGCGTGCCATGAATATAGACCCGGCACTGGCCGGCGGGGTAGCGCTTACTACAGTCACCGATGTAGTAGGCTTTATGTCTTTTCTGGGCTTGGCCACTTGGTACTTTAGCTAAACCACCTCTGGACCAAGCCCCCTTATTTACTGAAAGCGAATCAAAGATGTACGAAGACGACTACGATGACGACCTGCCGAAAAGTAAAAGTCAGGTCAAAAAAGAAATGCACGAGCTGCAGGATCTCGGCAAGCAACTAACCGAGCTCTCCAAGTCCCAACTGGCTGAAGTCCCCATAGATGAGGACTTACAGGAGGCTATTGCTACGCTACATCGGATCAAATCCAATGAAGCTCGCCGGCGCCAGATGCAGTACATCGGCAAGTTGATGCGCAGTGCCGATCAAGAGGCGATAGAATCAGTGTTGAACCGTTTTAAAGAGCGAGACCACCAATACCTGCGTTTCGATAAAATGGCTGAAGACTGGCGCAAACGACTACTGGAAGAAGGCAATAGTGCCCAGGGTGAGTTCTTTGACCAGCATACAAGTGTCGATCACCAACAGCTGCGTCAACTGATTAGGGACTCCCATCGAGAAATCAAAAACAATAAGCCACCAACCAATCAACGAAAATTATTCCGCTATCTTCGCGACTTCTTTATCCAGGAAGCGGAATAAGGACTCCGGGCGCTCCAGAGTTAACTGGCTGGCAGCGCCCGCAATCTAGTCATCAGAAGTTATTGCACTTTCTTATCCCCTGAGGCAGGCACAAAGTCCAGGGCGAGAGAATTTAGGCAGTAGCGCAAGCCAGTGGGCTCTGGACCATCTTTAAAAACATGCCCCAAGTGTTCCCCGCACTTTGATAGCACCTCAGTCCGCTTCAGCCCCCAGCTGTAATCGTCCTTCAAGACAATATTTTGTGGGTAGGCAACATCCCAGAAGCTGGGCCAACCAGTTCCCGATTTAAACTTCTGCTCAGAGCTGAAAACTGGTAGACGGCAACCCGCGGTGACATAGACCCCCTTCTCTTTGTTATACAGAAGCTTGCCACTAAAAGCGGGCTCAGTACCTTTTTTCCAGAGAACCTTGTAGCGATCCTCTGGCAGAATCTGCTTCCACACAGACTTAGGGATCTGATCGAGATCAGTACCCTCTGCAATATGCTTTTTAGCTTGAGCGACCGTCATATTTTGGTCGCGCTGGTGGTCATCTGCCTCAGAGCATGCCGAAAGGGTGACGACGGTAAAAAGAAGGAGGGGCAATAATGAGTGCAACGCCATCTACAGTGCTCCTTTTACAGGGGATCATCACTAAGATTAGATGGCTATTGCACGCTACCTCTGGATATTAAAACTCAAGCTGCAGGTGGGGACTTCTCTTCAGAACCGACTCTAACCTGTGTCTTGTTCCCTTCATGATCCAGAACCGCGCCCTCACGTTTGGCGCCATCTCCATCAAACAATTTCTCAAATCGCATTTGTGGGTCTGACCAGCCGCCACTAATTCGGTAACTGACACTGGCGACCTTTTTAACCTGCTTTTTAAATGCCTTACTGATCAGGTAGACACCCGCAGCCGCAGGCAAGCCACCGGCTAGGGCTGCAACCAGAGCCAGGTTGTTGCCCACCGGCAAAGTAGCCACCAAAGTTAAGTCCAGATCCTCCCGGACCAAGTTAACCCGCCCCGCCATCTGCAGTTCACTGGTGGGCCCCTCCACCTGAATGGGTACTGCAATAAGAAGCTGGCCATCACCTTCAAAGACCACTTCTCCACGCACCCTATCAAAAGCCATACCACTCTTGTAAAGGTCGGTGAAATCAAGACGCAAGCGTCGCGCCCAGGTATCAAAATTAAACAATGACAATAGGCGCAGCACGGTCGAGCCTGTCGCACCGGTTGATCGCAGGAAACGGCCATCGCGAATATCGATCTTAAGCTCTCCGGAGAGAAGACTTCCTTTTACCTGGGTCGGGGCCCCCTCCCACTTCAAAGCAGTCTCAAAGCTCGCCGATTTACTCTCAATCAACGGCTCATGGCCCATGTTCCGCTGGATATCTGCAAGATCATCAGCCACCAATCGACCGATAAACTGTGATGATTGCTGCCCCTCGGCATCCCTCATCCACACCAATTCTGCACCTAGCTCACCACTGTGTTTGCCCTGCCCCTCGATGCGGAACCCTCTCACCGTGCCGTGGATATCACTCACCACCAAACGATCTACAGCTGTCCTCAACTTAAATGACCAGGGGCCCAAGACCTCTTCACCTATTTGAAGGTTATCAGTACTAAAATCGATTTGTGGCAAACTAGTAAAATCAAACTCCGCCAAAGGGTCCGCTACCACCTCCTCCGCAAAGGGGTCTAAGGGAAAAGCTTCATCACCGATTTCAGCCGGTTTCTCTGGCTGAGGCAGACGCAAATGAGCCAGCTTGAGGCGTAACGGTGTACTGCCATCCAATAGGCCTGTTAGATTTCCTGCAACCATTTCACTGTCAAATTTGAGCTTCCAATCTGTCCCCACTCCCTCACCGGTAACATGGATATGCTCAATTTCTGCAGAGCCCAGCCGAAGCTGATCTGTACTGACATCCAGACGTATCGGAAGTGGCTCAATAACACTCTCAGCAGCCTCTCCCGGGTTTTCTGCGGTACTTACAACAGCGCTGCTTGGCTTCGCTGGTTCAGACAACTGATAAATATCCAGCAGAGACTGCCAGCGAGGCAAGTCAACAGTAGAAATATCTCCAGTGACCGTCAACTCCCGCTTGGAGGGCAATTTTGCCTCAGCATTCAAAGCGATTGCAGCCCGATCCAACTCTCCATCAATCAGCCAAAACTGCCCCTGTAAATGCTCCCCATAGTCCAAATGGAACAAGCTGCCCTGCTCCCCAATCGGCACTCGCAATACAAAATTGGTTTCTGCTTCCGCCGTCTTACCAAGTGGGTCAGGCAGGTTTACAGCCACACCGGCCAGGTTGGAAGTGAGCTCAAATACGGCGGCGTAGGGGGTTTCCGCTGATTTTGCAGGAATGGTCACCAGGGCTTGATAATCCATTTCTCCTTCCAGCCACTGCAGTTCTGGCCGCGAACTCCAAGCGTGTACCGACTCAACCAATGCATTGCCATCGATAAGCACCTGGGTATCCCGTGCATCCCCCTCACCAATATGTTGGATACGAGCAGTCAGCGGGAGGCCCCACAATTTGCCGTTCAGTTGGGTCCCTTCAAGGCCTGTCGCACTATCGTATTTCACCAAACCATTCAACGCAGTCGCATTGAGGCGGAGCCCTTTCAGCTGAAGGTCGCCGTGCTTCAGGTTGACTTCAACCTGTTGCTCGGGAACTACTGATGACTGTCCCAAAGGTAGAGTTAAGGATACAACGCCATCCAAATTCCCAGTCAGGCTCCAATCATCAAAGGCACTTCCAAGGTGATCCCTGAGTGGTGATTCACGCAATAATCGCAACCCATCAGCAGCGGGTCCAACCACCTCAGTTTGTACATCGAGGCGTGAGCCTCCACCCCTCTGTGGGGTTACCGCAACCAGAATATTTCCAACATCCATATTCCAGAGCTTGGCTTTATCGGCATTGACCCGCACAGTTTCATCATCAAGCAACAAACGGCCATCCACATCCCTGACCTCAGGCCACTCACTGGCGTAGTCCAGGCTCGCATTTGAAAAGTCGAGCGCCAACTGAATCGTTCTGCGCTTTTGGTGAGTCGCGAATGCTCTAAGGGATTCTTCTTTACCCTCTTTGCTATAACTGCTGCCGCGATAGATAAAGGCCGCACTCTCAACGCGCCCTTGATTGTTCTTACCCAGGCCAGTTTTCAACCAGCTGCGCAAATCATCGCTAACCACAAATGGCACCAGCTCTTCCTGGGTAATAACCCCCGCATCTTTTATCGATAGGGAAAGCACCAGATCCACAGGTCGTGTTTGGGCGTGGAAGGGTAGTGACAGCATAAACTGACCACCGACCTGACCAAGTTCACCGCCAAGCATCAGCGGGCCCGACAATACGTTGACTTCGTTCAACGCCTTATCGACATCCCAGGCTATGGTGCCGCTAGCTTGCTCGAATCCGAAAGCATTCTTATACAAACTGGGAAAGTGCGCCCCGAGGGAGGTACCGTCGAGTTCAACCCGGCCACTGGCGCCCTCAACCTGCAAATATCCACTCAACTGAGTAATTGCCGGGGCTCCTCGAAACGCCTCGACCGCAATATCTTCCAGGTTTGCGCTGATCTCTAACTGCCGGTCCGCACCAGCTCGCAGACGCAGGCTGCGCAACTGACCTTGGGGTTTTAGTGCACGCAACCATTCATCTGCAGCTCCCTCGAGTAACGACAAGCGATTTAAGATACTGCTCCAACCAGCGAGATCGACCAGATCGGCCATCAGGGCTATACCCTCTTGGTCACTGTTAACCTGCAGGTTCAGCGACGGCATTTTCAAGCCCTGCCAATCAATTTCAATATCCTGCAGCGCTAATCGCCAGTGCTCTCCCGGCAACCAGCGGCCCGACAAGTTGCCAGAAAAAGCGCGCAACGGAGCCAGTGTATGCTCTTCTATATCATCTCCTGCCCTTTGCATATCGGTCAGGCTTTCTACTTGGGCCAAGTCCACCTGGCCCACTATGCGATACCCACTTACGGCATCACTATGCAACCACAAGCGGCCGTCTGCCCACTTCTTCCCCTGCCAGTGAAACCGGTCGGGTAACGGGGTGAGTTCGTGAAGCAAGCTGACAATGTCTTCATCCAGTAGCAACTCATTAAGCTGCATATAGCCGCGCAGTGAGAAGTGCTCTTTATCTTTGGGATTGCCCCGCCCCTCTAACACAACCCGTAGGGTCTCTTCATCAACCTGGCTGCTCTCCCCTTCACGGGAAATAAAAGCCCGTGCAGTCAGTCGGTGAAAATCTCCGCTATTTTCCAGCTGGATTTCAGGCAAATTGATTTCTGCCAGCTGCTCATCGGGAAGGCGCACAGTGATCGCTGCATCACTGATTTGGATTTTGGGGCTCAACTGGAATAGGCGGGCCGGATCTGCCGCTTCGGGATTGGGTGCAGTGCTGCCTTCAAGCTTAAGCGGGGCATCGGGAAACCCCTGTAGATACCAGAGGCCATTTTCATCGCGGTTGAGCCCGGCCGAAAACTGATTCATTTGCAGGTCTTTCCAGACCAATTCCCGGTTCCAGAGACTGGAAAGTAGATCCAGCTGGAACAGGCCGTGCCCCATTCTCAGCTCACCGTGCTCCCCCAGACGCAGTCCATCCAGCTGCAATGCAACTTCAAGGGCCTCCCAACGCAGGGAAATACGATCCATCTGTACAGGAACGCCTAGCTGCTCACTAAGCCAATGACTAATCTGCGGACGATAGTTCTCTACCTGCGGGGACAGCAGTCGGCCTGTTTGCACGATGATTGCCAGTGCAATCACCAAACTTACCGACAGTAACCAGAACTTTCTTGCAATCCAGCGTATTACAACCATCGCTATACCCTCACCACCAAACAGGCACGGACCGAGTGCTGACAATAAGCTCTCTTAGCTTGCTGGCGAGTGAATAATGGATTACACAAGAACAATGTCATATTGCTCCTGGTTGTAAATGGGCTCTACCTGGAACTGAATCGGCCGATCAATAAATTCTTCAAGATCGGCGACATTAGCCGACTCTTCATCCAGTAAAAGATCTATAACCACCTGACTGGCCAGTACCATAATTTTTTCACTATCGTAAGAGCGCGCCTCTCGAATAATCTCGCGGAAAATCTCGAAGCAAACTGTCTCCGCACTCTTTAAGGTGCCCCTCCCACTGCAAACAGAGCAAGGCTCACATAAAATCTGCCCCAGTGACTCACGGGTGCGTTTGCGAGTCATTTCCACCAACCCCAATTCGGAGACCCCGGTGATACTGGACTTGGCATGATCGCGCTCCAGGGTCTTTTCCAGGGTGCGCAAGACTTGTCGCTGGTGCTCTGGGTCTTTCATATCGATGAAATCGATAATAATAATCCCACCCAGGTTCCTCAAACGCAGCTGACGGGCAATCGCTGTAGCGGCCTCCAGATTGGTCTTGAAGATAGTCTCTTCAAGGTTTCGATGCCCAACAAAAGCACCCGTATTGACATCAATTGTACTCATCGCCTCTGTCTGCTCTACGATCAAGTAGCCGCCAGACTTCAAGGTGACTTTGTTGTGTAGTGCCCTTCTTATTTCCTCTTCAACACCGTACAAGTCAAACAGTGGGCGCTCACCCGGGTAGTGCTCCAGACGACCGGCAATTTCCGGCGCATATTTACCGGCAAATTCTGCCGCACGGCCGTGGGCCTCTCGGGAGTCTATACGAATCTTTTCGGTATAAGGGCGCGCAAGGTCACGCAATGCGCGCATAAATAGTGGAAGGTCCTCATAGATAACCGAAGTCACTGGACGCTCCTTAATGCGCTCATCCAGCTCCCCCCATAATTTGTACAGAAAGGGGATATCTCTCAGCAGCTCTTCCTCACTCACCCCCTCGGCAACGGTACGCAAAATAAAGCCCCCGTCGGCCGACAAACCATCCTCTGCAAGGCGTAGAGAAGCTGCTTCAACCAACTGGCGCAATCGCTCGCGTTCGTTCTCGTCTTCAATTCGATTAGAGATACCGATATGGCGCGTCTGCGGCATATACACCAGGTAACGTGCAGAAACCGACAGATGGGTAGTCAGCCGGGCACCTTTACTGCTGATAGGGTCCTTCACTACTTGCACGATCAGTGACTGCCCCTCTCTGACTAGCGCGCGGATATCCGCCACCTCGGCATCCCGTGCCTCCATACCTTCTTCGTCGAGAGGTGCAATATCCGAGGCATGGATAAAGCCCGCACGCTCGAGGCCTATGTCGACAAAAGCGGCCTGCATTCCGGGCAATACGCGAATCACCTTTCCCTTATAGATATTTCCTACAATCCCTCGCCGGGCACTCCGCTCCAGGTAGACCTCCTGGAGCACACCATTTTCTACCAGCGCAACCCGGGTTTCAGTCGGCGCAACATTAATTAACAGCTCTTCGCTCAAGATTGGCCCTCCTGCCAATAGGGAATGCCTGCATGATCCAGCATGGGGACTACAGCTTCCAATGGGAGCCCTACAACATTGCTGTAACTGCCACTAAAAGCTTCTACCAAGGCGGCACCAAAACCCTGAATACCGTAACCGCCAGCTTTATCGACAGGCTCTCCAGTACTCCAGTAATCCGCTATTTGAACTTTGGACAAGTGGCGAAACCTGACTCGAGTTTCCACTACTCGGCTAAACTGTCGATCCGGTGAACGCAAGCACACTGCCGTGAAAACAGAGTGCTCTACTCCCGATAACGCCAGCATCATGGACTCAAAGTCAGCAAAATCTAGGGGTTTTTCCAGCAGCCTCTCACCTGCCATAACCACCGTATCCGCTCCCAAAGACCAGAGTCCCTGCGGGCTGTCAGCGGCTTGAAACCCGGCGACAGCCTTGTCGTGGGCCAAGCGTTCTATGTACTCAAGAGGGCTTTCAGCAGGTTGGCGCTGTTCTACAACAGCGGGGGACAATTGGGAGAAAGGCACCCCAATCTGGGCCAACAGTTCGGCGCGGCGCGGCGAACCAGAGGCCAAAAGAAGTCGATTTTCTGAAGCGCTTGTTGTCACTCTATTACATATTCCCTGTGGGTCAGCGGCTGATTATAGCGGCACTGTTCGAAAAATGATCGATTTTTTACACTGATTTACAGTGCCGACGAGACGGTCAACGAACGTGTAAACGCCCGGAAAGCCCCCTGAGCCACGGGGTCACCCAGGGCCAGAGCAGGGCTGTAGTCAAGGCGGGCCACAGGAAAGTCAGCCCGGGTACCGATTTCCCCTCAAGGCCGTGCACCCAGTTGCCCACCACTTGATGAATGCCCACCAGAACAAATACCCACAACAATTGCTGGGCCGGATTAAATGCCCGGGTACGCTGGTAAGTCAGTAAGCTGAAATAGGCGAGTACCGATAGGGCCAGGGCATGAGTTCCCAAGCTCGCCCCCGTAGCCAAATCCTGGGCAATACCGATCATCCAAGCGAACCCCACCCCAAAGGTCTGGGGCATTCGGGTAATCCAGAATATCACCAGCAAAGCCGGAAATGCCGGCCGAAACCAGAGCCACTGCTGTGGCAGGGGCATAACCGAGAGAAGCAGTGACAGCAGAATAGTGACCGCGATAAACCAGCGGTTATTCGCTTGCAACAGAATGTCCTCCACTGCCAATGACCGCCAATACAAAGCGGCTGCGATTCATCCGCCCCCTCGGCAACACTTCAGCCTCCGCAAAAGGTTTACCCGGATCTCTCTGCACTGAGATGACCTCCCCAACCGGATAACCTGCGGGAAAGCGGCTACCCAAGCCGGAGCTGAGCAGCAAATCGCCTTCACGAATATCACTGGTATTAGCAAGATGGCGTAACTTCAGGCGATACAGATCACCTGTACCCTCGGCGACGGTGCGCATACTGTTGCGCAGAACCTGGACGGGAATGGCATGACTGGAATCAGTTATCAGCAGGATACGACTGTAGGAGTCGCCAGCTTCAATCACCTGCCCCAGCAATCCACTGGCATCCATTACCGGGGTACCGATATCAATGCCGTCATCGCGGCCTTTGTCAATCAGCAGCACATGCTCCAAAGGGTCCGGGGTAACACCAATTACCTGAGCCACCAATACTCGGTCATCGACCATTTCTGCTGAGTTCATCAGTTCTTTGAGCTGAGTGTTTTCCGCTTTTACGGCCGCCAATAGTTGGCTGCGCTGTTCCAGCAGTAAAACCTGGCGCTTGAGGCGGCTATTTTCCTCTTGCAGTTCTTCGCGCGAGCGAAACTGCTCATCGGCCCAATCGCCCACACGCTCGGGGGCTCCTGTAACCCAGTACAGTGGAGCAATAACTCCTGATAAGCGTTCTCTGACAGGCTGAAACCAATTGGTGTAATGATCGGAAACGATCAGCGAGATCGCGAGTATGATGAGAAAGCCCAGGCGGTATTCGGCAGAGGGACCGCGGGTAAATAGCGGTTTCACAGGCAATCCCCTCTTAACAGGTCAATCAAAGATGGTGAGAACAGTACAAGCCACAAAAGGTGACTCGCATTTTTTTATTACAAGGAGCTTGCGGATATAGCCACAAGCTCCCTAGCAGGTCACATAATACCGATGTCTACTAGTTAGACATCAGGTAGAGGCGGCTGCGATCCAACATATCCAGCGCTTTGCCGCCACCCCGCGCCACACAGGTCAGCGGGTCATCGGCAACAATCACCGGTAAGCCCGATTCTTCCATCAACAGGCGGTCCAGATCGCGTAACAGAGCACCACCACCAGTCAGCACCATACCGCGCTCAGCGATATCAGAAGCCAATTCGGGAGGGGATTGTTCCAGCGCACTTTTAACAGCCTGCACAATACCAGTCAGAGGCTCTTGCAGGGCCTCGAGAATTTCGTCGGAGTTCAAGGTAAAGCTGCGAGGCACGCCCTCGGCCAGATTGCGTCCGCGCACATCGATTTCGCGAACTTCACTGCCTGCATAAGCGCAGCCAATTTCCTCTTTGATCCGTTCAGCAGTTGCATCACCAATCACACTGCCGTAGTTGCGACGCACGTAGTTGACGATAGCTTCATCAAAACGGTCACCGCCGATACGCACCGAATCGGAATAAACCACACCATTCAGGGAGATAATGGCGATCTCAGTGGTGCCCCCACCGATATCCACCACCATGGAGCCGCTCGCTTCCTCGACATTCAAGCCTGCGCCTATGGCAGCGGCCATGGGCTCTTCGATCAGTGACACTTCGCGAGCACCTGCACCCAGGGCCGACTCGCGAATCGCGCGGCGCTCCACTTCTGTGGACTGGCAGGGAACACACACCAGCACTCTCGGACTCGGGCGCATCCAGCTATTTTCATGCACTTTCTTGATAAAGTGCTGCAACATTTTCTCGGTCACTTGGAAGTCGGCGATAACACCGTCCTTCAGCGGGCGAATAGCGGTAATATTGCCAGGAGTCCGGCCGAGCATGCGTTTGGCTTCTACTCCGACAGCCTCAACGATTTTCTGGCCATTGTAGTGACGGATTGCGACGACAGAGGGTTCGTCGAGTACTACGCCGCGATCGCGAACGTAAATCAGCGTGTTGGCAGTTCCCAGGTCGATGGAGAGATCACTGGAAAACATACCCCGCAAACGTTTAAACATGGAATTCGATTACCTTGTACTAATTATCAGCCCCCAGGTCGGGCACTGCGGGCGCGGCTTCTTTTATGGATACAAATCCTAATTAGTCCGCAAAAATAATTCTGAGTTCCGAGCCGCATTTCGAATCGGATTCTACGCAAAATACCGGAGTCTCTCATCACTCGGCAGGATTCGGCAAACTCTAACAACCGCTAGGCATCAGGGCAAGGCTGAAGGGAGGTCATTTGAGGCCCACTATCCATTACTGCCGGAGCCGGTGAGAATATAACCCCAATGTGCTAAATTTGCCGGTTCTGCCCGCAGCAAATAATCCGGGCAGTTTTCGACTCGCAACTCAAGCTGGAGGAGTCCATCACCATGGCAGTGGATACGCAAACTGTAGAAAAACTCGCGGAACTGGCCCGTATCGCCATATCCAAAGAAACCATCGAAGAAGTCAGCAACCGCCTCGGCGATGTATTGCAACTGGTCGACCAGCTGCAATCCACCAATACCGATGGTATCGCCCCGATGGCGCACCCACTGGATGAAGTCCAGGAACTGCGTACCGACGCAGTGACAGAGACTGACAAGCGCAAAGACTTCCTAGAACTGGCTCCCCAAACCGAAGAAGGCCTCTACCTGGTTCCCAAAGTAATTGATTAGCCGGCCCAACACTGACTAAGTTCACCTAAATACCCAGCCCTCAGCCCGTCTAGAGCCTTTAAGGGAATAATATGCATCAGCTTACTATCGCCGAGATCATCCGTGGATTGCGGAGCAAAGAGTTCTCGAGTACAGAGCTAACCCGCCATTTACTCGGCCGCATCCAGCAACTGGACAGCAACTACAACAGTTTTATTACCGTCACCGAAGAGAGCGCTCTGGCACAGGCCGCGGCCGCCGACCAACGCCTGGCCAGCGGGGAGGCACCGGCACTGTGCGGTGTGCCCATCGCCCACAAAGATATTATTTGCACTAACGGCGTGCGCACCAGCTGTGCCTCAAAAATGCTGGATAATTTTATCCCCCCCTACGATGCCACGGTGGCAGCGAACCTCAACGCTGTCGGTACCGTATCCCTGGGCAAAACCAATATGGATGAATTCGCCATGGGCTCATCCAACGAAAGCAGCTTTTACGGCCCAGTAAAAAACCCTTGGAATACCCGCTGTGTGCCCGGCGGTTCCTCCGGTGGCTCAGCTGCGGCAGTTGCTGCACAACTGATACCCGGCGCCACAGCTACCGATACCGGCGGCTCTATTCGCCAGCCGGCGGCGTTGACAAATACCACCGGGCTGAAGCCCACCTACGGGCGTATTTCCCGCTATGGCATCGTGGCCTACGCCTCCAGCCTGGACCAGGCTGGCCCCATCGCCCGCAACGCCGAAGATGCGGCTTACCTGCTGTCCGCTATGGCCAGCCACGACCCGAAAGATTCCACCAGCCTGAAGCAGCAGCCCTCTGATTTTACCGCCGAACTGAATAACCCGATCACCGGGCTG
This sequence comes from Microbulbifer maximicatervae (SeqCode), assembly GCF_052466985.1. Classification (NCBI taxonomy): domain Bacteria; kingdom Pseudomonadati; phylum Pseudomonadota; class Gammaproteobacteria; order Cellvibrionales; family Microbulbiferaceae; genus Microbulbifer; species Microbulbifer maximicatervae (SeqCode). The sequence goes on along the minus strand of NZ_CP174298.1, from coordinate 5,007,569 downwards.
CGGATTGGAGTACCCCGAGAGTACTTTGGGGAAGGCCTTAACCCTGAAACCGCAAGCCGGGTTCAAGAGGCTTTGAGAGCGTTTGAAAAGCTGGGGGCGCAACTCGTCGATATCAGCCTGCCACATACCGAGTTAGCGATACCTGCTTACTACGTGATCGCCCCCGCTGAAGCCTCTGCCAACCTTTCTCGATTCGATGGGGTGCGCTATGGCTTCCGTTGTGAAGAACCCAAGGACCTGCGCGATCTCTATATGCGCTCCCGTGGTGAAGGCTTCGGCGAAGAAGTGCAGCGTCGCATCCTGGTAGGCACCTACGCCCTATCCGCCGGATATTACGATGCTTATTACAACAAAGCCCAACAGGCCAGACGCCTGATCAAGCAGGACTTTGTCGAAGCATTCGAAAAAGTGGATGTGATTATGGGCCCCACGACCCCCTCCCCCGCTTTCGAGCTTGGCGCAAAGAGCGCTGACCCGGTAGCTATGTACCTGGAGGATATCTACACCATCGCCACCAACCTCGCCGGACTACCTGGCATGTCTGTACCCTGTGGCCTGGTGGACAATATGCCAGTGGGCCTGCAAATAACCGGTAATTACCTGGAAGAGGCGCGCATGCTCAATATCGCCCACCAATACCAACAGGTAACCGACTGGCACAAAGCCAGCGCCGTATAAGGAGATAAATTGTGGAATGGGAAATCGTTATCGGGTTGGAAATTCACGTCCAGCTCTCCACCCAGTCAAAACTCTTTTCCGGCGCTAGCATCCGCTTTGGCGCCGAGCCGAATACCCAGGCTTGCGCTGTGGACCTGGCTATGCCGGGCACCTTGCCGGTACCGAATGAAGAAGCATTTCGCTTTGCGGTAATGTTCGGCCTGGCGATGAACGCGGAGATCGGCAAGCGCTCCGTTTTTGAACGCAAGAATTACTTCTATCCCGACTTGCCCAAGGGCTATCAAACCACTCAATTGGAACAACCTATTGTCGGCCCAGGTGAAGTGGAAATTCACCTGGAAGATGGCAGCAGTAAGAAAGTGCGTTTACACCACGCCCACCTGGAGGAAGATGCCGGTAAATCCCTGCATGAAGATTTCCACGGGATGTCTGGTATCGACCTGAACCGCGCAGGTACGCCGCTGATCGAGATTGTCTCTGAACCGGATATGCGCAGTGCCGCCGAGGCTGTGGCCTACCTGAAAAAAATTCACAGTATCGTAACCTACCTGGGCATTTCCGATGGTGATATGTCCCAGGGCTCACTGCGCTGTGATGCCAATGTATCCGTGCGCTTGAAAGGCGAAGAAAAACTCGGCACCCGCACAGAATTAAAAAACATCAATTCTTTCCGCTTTGTCGAGCGCGCAATTAAAGTCGAAGCTGAACGTCAGATCGATATCCTGGAAGACGGCGGCACCATTACCCAGGAAACCCGCCTCTACGACGCGGACAAAAATGAAACCCGCTCTATGCGCAGCAAAGAAGTAGCCAATGATTACCGCTACTTCCCCTGCCCGGACCTTCTGCCAGTTGTACTCACTGATGAATATGTCGAACAACTGCGCAACATCCTGCCAGAACTGCCTGATGCAAAAGCAGCCCGCTTCCAAGCGGAATATCAGCTATCTGCTTATGATGCAGACCAGCTGACACAGGAGCGTGCCAGTGCAGACTATTTTGAGACTGTGAGTAAATCATGTGGCGAATCCAAGCTTGCCGCCAACTGGATTAACGGTGAACTGGCAGCGCTGCTCAACCGTCGTGAACTGACTATTTCCCAATCCCCGGTTTCTGCCGACCAGCTAGCTGGACTAATCACACGCATCAAAGACAACACCATTTCCAGCAAAATCGCCAAACAGGTATTCGAGGCTATTGCCGACGGAGAGGGCAGTGCCGACGAAGTCATCGAAAAGCGTGGGCTGAAACAGGTTTCCGATACCGGCGCTATCGAAAAAATGGTGGATGAGGTGATCGCTGCAAGCGATGCCCAAGTAGAAAACTACCGCAAGGCAGATGAATCAAAACGCCCCAAAATGATGGGGTATTTCGTCGGGCAAATTATGAAAGCGTCCAAAGGGCAGGCAAACCCGAAGATGATTAATAAAATCCTCAAGCAAAAATTGGACGCACTGCTTTAACCCTCAACATTTCAAGACCTGGGTCGGGCTTCGCCCGACCCCTATTTATGTAGCAAGGATATAGTTTTGAGCCTGAAAAAAGACAAACAAAAAGTACTCGGAGAAGTTTTTGACGAGGAGCGTATTGCTGGATTCTTGATTGGTGAAGCCCCCGCAGGCGTAAACCGGGATTTTCACCTGCTCGAGCGCGCCTACCGAAGCATGAAAGCAGAGAGTTTTGCCACATTTGTTAAGCTGTTTCTCGCTGAAGGCATGGATCTGAACAGCCCTGGCCCCGATGGAAAAACTCTGCTTGCACGTATTGCTGAACACCGCCAGGGCGCAGAATATAGCGAGATTTTAAAAGCCGCTGGCGCCAACTAAGAACTCTGGAAATTTAGGCATCGTACCAGCGAAAGGTGAGAGTATGACTTCAAATCCCGTTCACGGTATCGACGCATTGGTGCGCGGTATCCACTTGATTACCCGGCGTGAGTTACGCCCATTTATCCTGGTGCCATTACTAATAAATCTGGTGCTGTTTATTATTATCAGTAGCATAATGATTTCACAGCTCGGAGGGCTTACCGATTATATCAGTAGCCTGCTTTCCCACACGCCGGTAAATACGGAGAATATGTCCTGGTGGGAAGCCATTATGGCCAAGGGTGCAGCATGGACCGCCAGTGTTTTTCGCTGGCTCGCCTGGATTATTGCACTAATAGTGCTTTTCCTATTTTTCCTTGCTTACGGCTATTTATTTAGCGTCATCACCAACATTATTGCCGCCCCCTTTAACGGTTTGCTCGCTGAGAAAGTAGAAGAATTGCTAACCGATAAAGCTCCTCCTGCCGAGCCGATAGTGCAAATGGTATGGCGTACCCTGGGCCGGGAATTGCGTAAGCTGGGTTACTTTATATTTTGGGGGTTGATCGTATTTATAATTGCCACCATCACCAGCTGGACCATTATTATCCCCGCAGTGCTCACCGCAGTTTGGGGCGCTTGGTGTATGGCTATTCAATACGTTGACTACCCACTGGATAACCACCAACGGCCATTCGATGAATTAAAAACGGTACTGCGCCGCCGTAAACTCACTAGCCTTACCTTTGGTGGGACCGTGATGCTTGCCAAAATGGTGCCGATTTTAAATATCTTTATTATGCCTGCGGCAGTTGCTGGCGGTACGGCTCTGTGGATTGAGCGACTTCGTATTGAAGGGGATCCGGGAGCTCAAACTCCAGTACTTCAGTAACCTTACCAGTAAGATAGGAAGCCCTCTCGTACAGAGGGCTTTTTATTTTGACACTATCTTCCCGATGTTTTCTTCTTTTTCAGTGCGCGATACCAGGGCTGCTGATCCTTGGCAATATAAGCGCTAGCCGACAGGCAATTGGCCAAATCCTCAAGCTCCTGGGTAAGCACTTCACCTGAAAATTTTTTCCTTACCATCTGCTGGAGCTTGTCTGCCAACAATGCATCACGCAATCCCTCTGGCCTCTGAATACCTGCAGAAAGAATTTCAGGAATCCACTCAGACAGATCCCGAACCGTTATCCAATCGTTTCCCTGCTCAGGATAGCCAGAAAAATCAGTATCGAATGCCAGGCCGGAATCGTTATTTAGAAAAGTATTATTTAACAAATGATTGGAATTTTTGAACCTCATAAAGAACTGCTTGGCATCCCCCCTTGAAGGCAGCAACTGAGTGTCATCCTCCAACATCATTGGCTTCAGCTTAATCAATTCAGATTCCGCCATGCCCAATTCCAGTAATTTATGAGTCAGCAAAAACTCCTTTCTACCTACCCCCTCATTCACTCTGCGAGCAGAAAGCTCTACTCCCCCGCCAAGCAAAGCGAGAAAGTCACTCACAATATCACCACCGTGCAAGGCTTCCCGACTGAAAAGCCTCACTCTGAGGGAATCAGCTCCAAATACAGCCGCCCACAACTTTAACTTGGTAAAATAGTCGTAGTAAATTTCAATATCTTTACTGAAAGAAGGGAAAGCCCCTTCATCGTGGCCGAGTAATTTACTCGAGGAGCTCCGATTGGAAGCCGCTCCTCTAGCTCCTTGCTTCTTGAAAGATATTGCCTGTAGGTCTTGCCTACGCAAGTAAACAATTACCACAATCTTATCGAAATACTTGCTACATACTCTCTGAACAAGCTCGATACTATCGCGCTGATACAGATAGGAAAGATGCTCAGCTGAAACTATCACTTGCTCACTGTGGCTCGCAGCAAGCAGCTCATCAAGTCGGGAATTTACCTGGAAATGGACGCGGCCCTTCTCTTTGCATACATCAATACACCCTGAAGAGTTCCCCTTTTTCCCAAGGGAAAGAAATTCAAAGCCTGCCTGATCCAGAGCCTGTACTTGCTCCTTCATTGCCAATTGAAGGGAGCTGGAGCCGGTTTTATGGAAACCGATATGTAGATAAAGGATACGCATCCGAATATGAACTGTAATTTTTATTGAATGAAGGATGTCAATTTCAGGCCGCAAGTAGACTCCAGTATTACCTGTGTCATCTGAAGTCGCAGGGCCTTACTTCACGTAATAAGCCAAATTTGTTTAATTTTAGGACAGAATTGAAAGTTTGAATGAAATTAAAGCCTCTACTGGTACATTCATCACAGTTTAAACCTTAACAAAGCAGAGGAGCGCTGAATAGCAGGAGGAGGAATGGCTTTCTCAAGCAGGTAGTAAGTGCTGTAAGGGCTAACCTCCTTACAGCACACAGGAGAATCAGTGCCGACGTGGACGACGATGACCACCAGAGCCACCGCGACGCCCATCGCGATCACCGTGACTGCGCTGAACTTTCACTTTGGGTGGCTCAACCAAAAGCTCTTCGGGGGGTACTTCGCACTTGAGCTTACCACCGAGCAATTGCTCAATGGGCTCCAGACGCATGGCATCATCTTCACAGGCGAAACTGATAGAAGTGCCCGTTTTACCCGCCCGGCCAGTTCGGCCAATGCGGTGAACATAATCCTCCGGCTCTTCAGGCAAAGTGAAATTCACCACGTGGCTGATACCGTCGATATGAATACCACGCCCGGCGACATCGGTAGCTACCAGCACCTTGGTTTTACCAGACTTAAAGTCATCAAGGGTGCGAACCCGCTTGTTTTGCGCCACTTCACCAGACAACAGGCCCGCAGAAATGCCGTGAGCGAGAAGCTGCTCGTGCAAGCGGCGGCATTGGTCGCGGCGGTTGGCAAAAACAATCAGGCTATCCACTTCTTCTCGCTGCACAATGTTGTAAAGCAAGGTGTACTTTTCTTCGCTGGCGGACAGGTAGACATGCTGCTCCACGGTATCTGTGGCAACTCTCTCCGGCTCAATCTCCACAACTACCGGATCATCCGTCCACTGCTCCACCAGATCATCAACTTCGGGAGTAAATGTGGCGGAGAAGAACATAGTTTGGCGATGAGTTTTACGCGGCGTCTGACGAACAATGCGGCGCACTTGGGGGATAAAGCCCATGTCCAACATGCGATCCGCCTCATCGATCACCAGGACTTCCACCTGATCCAGGAAGCAATCCCGATTGCTGACAAAGTCCAGCAGGCGACCCGGCGTCGCCACCAGGATATCCACCAGCCGCTCATTCAGGTTTCTCTGCTGCTTGTCATAATCCATACCGCCCACCAGGGTATGAATTTCCAGCTCGGTGTGTTTACACAGTGCCTTGGCATCATCGGCAATCTGCATTACTAGCTCACGGGTCGGAGCGATAATCAAGGAGCGGGCTTCGCCGGCATAGCGCTCACCTTCAAACGGGTGCTTGAGCAGATCGTCAATCACTGTGATCAGGAAGGCCGCTGTCTTACCGGTACCGGTTTGTGCCTTACCCACCAGGTCGTGGCCATTGAGGGTGTGGGGAAGGGAGCGACCCTGAATTGGCGAGCAATACTGGAAACCCAGGTCGTGAATAGCGTGCATCAGCTCGTTGGGCAGTCCCAGGTCATGGAAGCGGACCTTGCCCTCCTGTTCTGGAACCTGGAATTCATCCAGGGACCAGGGCGCTGCGGGTGCCGCTGGCTTTCTGCTACGCTGGCGCCCTTTTTGAGCGTTTCTGCTACCGCCCCGGCGCGACTTCCCCTCCGCCTGTGCGGATTTTGTACGCCCCTTGGCAGCCTTATCAGACGGCTTTTGCCCTTCTTTTCGGCGTCCGGAGCTGTCTTCTCCCCGGCGGGAGCCCTTATCCTCTTTGGAGGAGGATCGGCGGAACAACTTTCCTATCAAGTGAAATACTCGCTCAAATGTTCAAATAATCGGCGAGTATAACATCTCTACGGGGATCCCTGCCCGCTATAGTGACGGCACAGCCAGTAATCCACACTGAAAAACCGCCCCGCCCCACTACAAAATAGCGCCAGCAGCATAATGAAGTAGGTAGCTGCAAACTCAATACCATTTTTCAGGATGGTCACTCCTCCAGTTTCCACAAGCCATTCATAATTGCCGTGCTCCTTGAGTAAACCAACAATCTTCTCTTTACGCACCGAAGCTTCATCGATAAGGTCCTTGCGCCACTCCCAGGGCACACTCAAGGTTTTATCCGGCAACGCAGACCAACCGTTCTCCCAGTGGGCCGTAAATGCTGCCACTGCCATCACAAACATCAGGGGAATCGCTACCAACCGAGTCGCTACGCCCAGCAAGATGGCGATACCACCAAAGAATTCCACCAAGGCAGCTATCCACGCCATCAACATCGGCGCTGGAAGCCCCAAGCCCCAATCGGGATTGCCAAACCAGGCAGCGACATCTTCGATATTATTCATCTTATTCATACCGGCCAGGATAAAAATTGGCGCCAAATAAATCCGTAGTAATAATGGCCCCAGCCAGTCTATTTTGCGTACATAATGTACAAAGCAGTTGTACCAACCGCTCAGGCTATTCATAGCTCCACTCATTTAGCTCACTCTCTTATCAGTGTCTTTGTTCACTTTAGTCGAGTGATATCGCCAACTCTTACACAGCCCTATCTCAGCGCCCCACAAAGCACATCTATGCTTGCAGAACCCAAGTAACTTGAGAGCAACCTGGTGGGGAAAACTTACGTACTGGTCCACGGGCTATTTCATGGAGGCTGGTGCTGGAGCAGGGTCGCCAATCTACTGCAGCGTAATGGGCATCGAGTATTCACCCCCACCCACAGTGGTCTGGGGGAACGCAAACACCTACTCTCACCCTCCGTTGGCCTGGATACTTTTATCCAAGACCTGATCAATACAATCCTTTGGGAGGAGTTGCAGCAAGTCACCCTTGTAGGCCACAGCTTTGGGGGAATGGCTGCAACCGGTGCCGCCGACGCTCTACCCGAACGGGTACACAGATTGATCTACCTGGATGGCGCTGTTCCTGAGCCAGGGCGCCCATTCAGCAGCCAACTTCCCAGCGGTATAGAGGAGCAGCGACTAAAACAAGCGCAGAATATTGACGGCACTCTGTGCATTATGCCGCCACCACCAGAAGACCTGGGGATAACCCAGCCAGATGATATCAACTGGCTAAAACGCCGTATGACCCCGCATCCCATCAAAACGTTACTGGATCCCATCCACTTAAAACGCTCTCCTGAGCAGGGCCCTCCATGCACTTTTATTCACTGTACCCAACCCGAGTACCCGCCAGCCATCTACAGTAGCCGCAAAGCAAAGCGGATAAGCGGGTGGGTTTATCGGGAGGCAGCAATAAACCACGACTGCATTATTAATAAGGCAGAAATTGTGGCCAAACTACTTGAGGAAAGTCCGTAATCAGCACTGGGCGCAGGCGCCGTTTGTACCGTAGAATGTCGGACCTTTTTGCAGTACCGCCCCGCCTTCCCCCGGCAGACTGAAAGCCTCTACGAATTTTGGCCCACCGCCCGTTTTCAGCTGTATTTGCGAAGGCCAGGGCCTGTTAACAATCCCCCGCAGGATTAATTTTTTGTCAAAATTAGCCCAGACCCCAGAACCCTCTATCGAGACCAGTAACAAGAGCTCAGGTTTTTCTTTGTTCAAGCTTTACCGAAATGCCACTAAAACCGAACTGTCGCACCTAACCACCTTGGGAGGCCCCCTGGTAGTCAGTAACCTGGCTGTGGTGAGCATGGGAGTTGTCGATACTCTGGTAGCAGGACGCGCTGGAGAAGTAAGTCTCGCCGGGCTCGCCTTGGGAGCCAGTATTTGGGCTGTTTGCGCAGTGACACTAATCGGCCTGCTCGCTGCTATCTCCCCGGTTGTTGCACACTTGCGCGGTGGTCGCGATGAAGCTGGCTGCGCCAGGCAATTGCACCAAGCGCTGTGGATCGCACTGATCGGTGGCATCCTGGTATTCTCCGCCCTGCTTGCGGTTCCTATCTGGAGCCACTGGATAGACACGGAAGAGCCGGTTCGCAAAGTGATGGAGGGCTATGTACTGGCCCTGACTGTCGGTACCCTGCCTTTTGCACTTGGCACGGCGTTGCGCGGTTACTGTGAGGGTATGGGACAAGTGCGCCCGGTAATGCGCATCTATATCACTGCCGCTATTTTAAATATTCCCCTGGATATTCTTTTGGTATTTGGTGCCGGCCCCATACCGGCGATGGGAGGAGCGGGGTGTGGGTGGGCTACCGCAGCGGTCAGCTGCCTGATCGCACTGGCACTCTTCTGGCACGCGAACACTGATCCGGTTTATCACAAGCTAAAACTTAGGCTGTTACCGCCACGCCCCCACTGGCCAACCCTGCGCCACTTGCTCGCAGTTGGCCTGCCAATTTGTGTGGGTGCGGCCAGTGAAGTTACTTTTTTTGCCAGTCTTACCATTTTGCTTGCCCCCTATGGCGCAGCCATTGTCGCCGCCCATCAGATCGGCATGAACGTGGGCTCGATTTTTTACTTGGTCGCACTGGCACTGGCCCAGGCCCTGAGTATCCGCACCGCCCAACTACTCGGTCAGGGACGGCCAAAGCGCGCGCGCTTCTGTGGCAAAGTGGGCATCAGTAGCGGCCTAATCTACGCACTGGGCACCGGCGTACTTTTGATTACCCTGCGTACCCTGTTTGTTCAGGCCTACACCAGCAATGAAGAAATTATTGCAGTGGCCTCCAACCTGCTATTGCTGTGTGCCGCATTCCAGCTGGTGGATGTCACCCAGGCAATGACCTGGGGTGCACTGCGCGGATATAAGGACACCAGTGCGCCCATGTTTATACAGCTATTTTCCTATTGGCTGGTGGGGCTTTCTACCGCCTACTGGCTGGGAGAGAGCTTCTGGGGGGTATACGGTTATTGGACCGGGGTCTGTATCGGCCTGGGAACGGCTTCAATCCTGCTGGGAATTCGCTTTTGGCGAACCAGCCGCAGAGCCATCGAGCGAACCTACGGATACGCGTAATTCGGCGCGTATCACATTCCTCGGGAACGTATTGACTATACTGGCGCTCCAAAGTCCCATTCTGTGCCGGACACAAGGCTCTCCGGCACACCCAGATATACGAAGTTGACCGGAGTGCCGAATGATCCCGCGCCAATCCTCCCGAAGGACCCGACACCTGCTAAGCCTGGCTTTACTGCTTTCATCCACCCAGGCCTTGAGCGCCGACGACAGCACAGGCGAAGAGACAGAAGCGGTCCCCCAGGCTGCCAATATGCAGCTGGACCAACCGGTGATCACAGAACTGGGGCCACCCACCAACGCTGCCCCTACTGAAGAGCAATCCCAGTCGACAGATGCTGGTTCTGAAGAAGTTTCCCTGCCCCAAGCGGAAAATCTGGAGCTGGACCAACCTATTCAGGAACTGGATAAACCGGCAGCTCCCACCGAGACTGCTCCCACTGCCGATAAAGAAACTGAAACAGTTAAACCTCAACCAGAATTACCAGAGCCCGGCACCATCTCCCTGGTTCCGGGAGAGACTGCCAAGCCTCTGCGGTTATTAGGCTCAGAGGTTCCCCCTGCGACCTCCACGCGCCTGGCCTGGTCTCCCAGCCAACACTTCGAAGGGGTCTATAGCCCCACCGCTGTATTAGTGGTTAACGGCGCCAAGCCAGGGCCGGTTCTCTGCCTTACTGCTGCAGTGCACGGTGATGAATTGAACGGTGTGGAAACTGTGCGGCGGGTTATGTACGACCTGGACGCAGACCATTTGAGCGGTGCGGTAATTGGCGTACCCATCGTCAACCTGCAAGGCTTCCATCGAGGCTCCCGCTACCTGACTGATCGACGCGACCTGAACCGGCACTTCCCCGGCGATCCCAATGGCTCTTCGGCCTCGCGAATTGCCAATTCATTTTTCCACGAGGTGATCAGCCACTGTAACGCCGTGGTGGACTTACATACGGGTTCTTTTTATCGCACCAACTTGCCACAGCTGCGCGGCGACTTAACCAATCCCAAGGTAGTGAAAATGACCCAGGGTTTTGGCTCCACTGTAGTGCTGCACAGCGCCGGAGCCAAGGGTACCCTGCGCCGCGCCGCTGTGGAGACAGGTATTCCTACTGTTACTCTGGAAGCCGGAGCACCCATGGTGCTGGATGAGCTATCGGTAAGTCACAGCGTGAAAGGTATACGCACTCTGCTCAACCAGCTGGGTATGGTCAGTAAATTCCGCCTCTGGGGCGACCCCGAACCGGTTTACTACACCTCCACCTGGCAGCGGACATCGACCGGTGGGGTTATCTTTAGTGAGGTACAGCTCGGTGAGTTTGTACGTAAAGGCGACTTACTGGGAACGGTAACTAACCCAATTACCAATGTACGCACAGAAATTCGCTCTGAGCACAACGGCCGCATTCTCGGCATGGCATTGAACCAGGTCGTGCAACCGGGATTTGCCGCCTACCATATCGGTATCCAGGCTCCCCAGGAACAAATCAGCCAGCCCCAGGAAGTAGTAGCGGAAGAGTCGGTCGCTGACAAATCAGAGAGCAAAGTACCGGCCACTCCAGAAAACCGCCAACCGCCGACAGAAGGTGAGGAGTAAATCCTCACTTATTAATCACTGACTTTATCGATCACCGTCACTTCGGGCGTTGTCAAAGGTTCCGGCTGAAGAGTGATATGGTCGATATCGAAGCGCTTGACCAGGGTTTCCCGCAAGCGCTCCAGTACGCTGGGCCAAGCCTGTAAGTCATCCACCACAATATGGGCCGATAGGGAAATAGTGCTGGAATCCAAGCGCCAAATATGAAGATCGTGCACAGAGCGCACCCCGGTTACCGCCGCCAGTGTCTCGCCCACAACCGGAAGGCTCAATTCCCTGGGTACCCGCTCCATCAATACATCGATTGCATCCCTGAGCAGTCGCACGCAGGAAACCAGGATTAGCAGGCAAATAAGCAGTGAAAGCAGGGGGTCGATGGGTACCCAACCGGTAAAATAAATCACAGCTCCGGAAGCCAGTGCTGCGACAGAGCCCAGCATATCGCCCATCACATGCAAAAGCGCACCGCGAATATTGAGCGTGCGCTCGCCTTTTAATAAAACCCAGGCCGCCAGAATATTAATCAGTAACCCCATGGCCGCAATCAACATCACCGTACTGCCGTGCACCGGCTGGGGATTGCGCAACCTATCAATGGCCATAAAAGAAATACCGACCACGATCAGTAGCATAATCAGGCCGTTGGTTACCGCAGCTAAGACCTCCGCTCGCCCCCAGCCAAACGACAATTCCCGATCAGCGGGCTTTTTCGCCAGTACTGCGGCAATAGCCCCCAGTGCCAGGGCAAAAGTATCGGTCAGCATATGGGCGGCATCACCGAGCAATGCCAGTGAACCAGATAGCCAACCACCTATGGCTTCAACTATGGAAAAACTGAGAGTGAGAACCAGTGCAATAATTAATGGGCGCAAAGCCCCATTGCCGGTTCGGTGGTGGACATGATCATGCATAGGCTCCCTCCTCAAATCCCTGTGGCAGCTCCGCAGGTATCACTATTTTTGCCCTAAGGTAATTCGCTCCCAACCGGAATAATCCCTGCGACTTGAAACTTTATTCAATCCCGCCGCAGAAAAAATATCCCGCACGCTCTCAGCTTGCTGCCAACCGTGCTCCACCATTAGCCAGCCATCGTTTTCCAAGTAATCACTAGCGGTTGTGGCGATATGCTCAATATCTGCCAAACCCTGTCGCTCTGCCACCAACGCAGTGCGGGGCTCAAAGCGCACATCGCCCTGCACCAAGTGCGGGTCAGATGCATCGATATAGGGAGGGTTGCTAACGATCAGGGAAAACGGCTGTGGCTCCAAACTGGAAAACCAATCGCTCTGGATAACTTGCACATTTTGCAACTTGAGGGAGCGCCGGTTTTCCTCTGCCAGTGCTACCGCAGCGGGTGATTTCTCCGCTGCAATAATTTCCCATCCCGGTCGCTCCGACGCCAGAGCCAGTGCAATAGCACCAGTGCCAGTGCCCAGGTCCAATGCTCGCAACCTGCCCTGGGGGAAAAACTCCAGCGCGGTCTCCACCAATAATTCAGTGTCCGGGCGGGGGATCAGGGTGGAGGAATCCACCTTTAGCGGCAGGGACCAAAATTCGCGCTCACCGATAAGGTGTGCCACCGGCTCTCCCGCTTGCCGGCGCTGGAGCAACTGCTCATAGCGCACTTGCTCAGCTTCATTCAATTCGTATTCCGGCCAGGTATAGAGCCAGGTGCGCTCGCGCCCCAACACACTGCCGAGCAGAAGCTCTGCATCCAGGCGCGCGCTGTCGCTATCGGTTAATTGGGCGCAGCGTGCGATATTTTCCTTGACGCTGGTCATGGAGAAAAACCTATAAAAACGCCGCTCGAGGCGGCGTAAAAAATCTGGATTTATTGGGCCAGGGCCGCCAACTGGTCGGCCTGGTACTCCGTGCGCAATGGCCCGATCACCTCCCCCAGAGACCCCTGCATAATCTCATCGAGTTTATAGAGAGTGAGGCCGATACGGTGATCGGTAACCCGGCCCTGGGGATAGTTGTAGGTACGGATTCGCTCAGAGCGATCACCACTGCCCACCAGGCTGCGGCGGGCATCGGAAATTTCCTGGGCCGCCGCCGTTTCCTGCGCAGTATTGAGCTTCGCTTGCAACAGTGCCATCGCCTTGGCTTTGTTCTTGTGCTGGGAGCGCTCGTCCTGACACTCCACCACAATCCCCGTGGGAATATGGGTTAAGCGCACAGCGGAATCGGTTTTGTTAACGTGCTGACCACCGGCACCGGATGCACGGTAGGTATCCACACGTAAATCCGCTTTATTAATTTCAATCGCATCGCGCTCATCCGGCTCCGGCATCACCGCGACCGTACAAGCCGAAGTGTGGATACGACCCTGGGATTCTGTTTCAGGAACCCTTTGTACCCGGTGCGCACCGGACTCAAATTTTAATTTTGCGTAGACATCTTCACCGGCGACGCGGGTGATAATTTCCTTGTAACCACCGTGCTCACCAAGGTTTTCACTGACAATTTCTATGCGCCATCCCTGTTTCTCCGCATAGCGAGAGTACATGCGGAACAGGTCGCCGGAGAAAATAGCCGCTTCATCACCACCGGTTCCTGCGCGAATTTCCAGGAAAACATTTTTTCTGTCATTGGGGTCGCGCGGCAACAGCAAAGTCTGTAGCTCTCGCTCTAGCGGCTCCACTTGACCTTCAGCCTCGCGCAGCTCTTCCTGAGCCATCTCGCGCATTTCCGGGTCATCTTCCCCCAGCATCTCCCGAGCCGCGACTATATCTTCCTGCAACTGTTTGTAAGCGCCGTAGCATTTCACCACTTCTTCCAGCTCAGAATACTCGCGGGAAAGATCGCGGAATTGATCCTGATCAGCAATTACGTCGGCATCGCCCAACAGCGCAGATACTTCCTCGTGGCGCTCAAGCAAGGTTTCCAGTTTATTCAGTAACGATTCTTTCATTGATGCTTTTTCTCTAAATCGATATCGGTGAGATCATCCAACCCAACGACCTCGCGAGCGATACGCAAACGCTCAACATCACCCTCCGCCGTGGCTTTTTTCAGACTGACGGTGGGTGCATGAATTAATTTATTAGTGAGAGAGCGAGCGAGCTGCTCCATCAGTCGACGAGGGTCCTCGCCTTTTTCCAGCTGCAAAAGTACCCGTTCAAGTTCGGAAGTGCTCACTTCCTGGGCTCGCTGCCGATAACTGCGAATACTATCCACAGCCTCCAAAGAGCGGCTCTCTTTGGTAAATTCAGCCGCAGCAGCATTTACGATTTCCTGAGCGGCCTCCGCCGCTTTCTCACGGGAGCGCTTGCCCTCATCAATAACCCCGCGCAGATCGTCCACCGTATACAGATAAACATCATCCAGCTCGCCAACTTCCGATTCGATATCACGGGGTACCGCAATATCCACCATAAACATGGGGCTGTGCCGACGCTTGCGCAGCGCCGATTCGACTGCTCCCTTGCCCAGGATCGGCAGCTGGCTCGCGGTGGAACTGATAACGATATCCGCGCGCGCCAGATGCTCGGGGATATCCGCAAGCAGGATTGCCTCGGCACCAAAGCTCTCTGCGAGCAACTGGGCCCGACTCAATGTGCGGTTGGCAACAATGACCTGCTTGATTCCCTGATCGAGCAAATGGCGGGCAACCAGCTCCACAGTCTCTCCCGCACCGATCAACAGGGCAGTCTGCTTTTTCAGGTCGGTGAAGATACGCGAAGCCAGAGAAACAGCAGCGTAGGCAACAGAAACCGGGTTTTCACCGATTGCAGTTTCGGTGCGAACCTTCTTGGCGACGGTAAACACCCGCTGGAAAACCCGGTGCAGTTCACTGCCAACACTGCCGGATTCCCGCGCCACCGCATAGGCGGACTTGATCTGGCCGAGGATCTGCGGCTCACCCAACACCAGGGAATCGAGACCACAGGCAACGCGCATCATATGGCGTACCGCTTCTTCATCGCTGTACACATAGGCACAGCCCTTGAGCTGCTCCAGGGGCACCTGGTGGTATTCAGACAGCCATTGCAACAGGGCTTCTGACTCCACATTTCCGTATATTTCGGTGCGATTGCAGGTAGACAGGATGGCCAGCTCGCGGCACCCCAGTGCTTTTCGCGCATCTCCCAGTGCGCCGGGCATCACCTCGGGGGCAAAGGCCACCCGCTCGCGCACTTCGACCGACGCGCTATCGTGGTTGATACCCAGGGTAAGAATTGGCATAGACTTCCGTTAGCATTAAATCTTAAAAGGCGGAAACCGCACTGGGAGCGCATTTTCATAGGCAGCCGTCTCCCTTGCAAGCGTAAGAGGCAGTAAAATTGCCCGCCGATTTGACAAGAGCCCCTGCCCACTACCGTTCCAAACCCGATTCACGACTAGAATTATATGGCGATAATCGTTTAAAACACGCCAGTAATACCCAGCTTTCAGCGACAACGTAACGTATGGACACGATCTATGCTCCCACCTCGCGCACATCAGCTTCCGGCCCGAATTTCCAGCCACTTGCTCAAGCTTGCCGCATTCCTTGTAGCATCCGTAATGCTTGCTTCTTGTACCCAGTACCAGACGCCGGCAGCCCCCTCTACAGAAACCGTGAACACAGCACTGGAGCCTAGCAACCTTAAGGGAAAGGAAACCACTGAGTCAGAAGGGCCGGAAGCTAAAACTTTCCCTATTGATACCTTCTACACCCTTCTAGTGGCCGAAGTCGCCGGTATCCGCGAGCAGTACGACGTTGCACTAGCCAATTACTACCACCAGGCGGAGGTCACCAAAGATCCCGGGGTTGCCGCCCGCGCTACACGCATTGCCCGCTTTTTAAATGCCCGCCAGGCCGCCTTGGATTCAGCCAGGCTATGGGTAGAGCTTGAGCCACAAAACGCCGATGCACAGCTGGCCCTCACAGCCGAGCTGACTTTGTCCGGCGACTTACACACAGCCCTGATTCACGCCAGTAAAACCCTGGAACTTGGCGGCAACCCACCCATGCAATCTCTCGCGGCAACCGCTATCGGGCACGAGCAACTCACAGATCAAGCCAAGCGGGAGTTTGCCCGGCTGGCAAAAGTCTACCCCCTCGATGACGAGGTCGTGCTCGCCTATGCCATGGTACTGCGCACCGAAAGGGAATTCGCCCGCGCCCTGTCCCTGGTGCGCCGCGTCCAAGAGCACCATCCAGACCAACTGGATGCACCACTGCTAGAAAGTCACCTATTGGTTGATCAGGGCAAGCGCAAGGAAGCCATTTCCCTTCTCGAACGACTCGTCGGCATCCATCCCTCCGAGAGCCGCCTGCGCCTTCAGTACGCCCGCCTGTTGATTCGGGAGGACCTGGCCCTGGCACGCAAACAGTTTGCCGAACTGGTTAAGCAGCGCCCTGAAGATGGCAACCTGATTTTGTCGTTGGCCCTAATTCAGTACGAGACCGAGCAAACTGACGAGGCCAAAGTCCTCTTTACCCAACTACTTGAATTACAGCAGCACGAATCCGCTGCTTATTTTTACCTGGGCAGCATTGCAGAAAAATCTGGGGATTTTTCCAATGCAATTAAATATTTCCGCGAAGTGGGGCCCGGTAGTGATTACGTAGAAGCCATTACTCGCGGTACGGAATTACTGACGAGCCTCGGACAGTACAACACTAACCGGGAGTGGTTTGCTGAACTAAGAAAAAAACACCCCACTCAGGAAGAACATTTTTACCTGATGGAGGTCGAATTACTTCGCAAAAGTGGTGAAGCCAGTATGGCTTTGCAGCGAGTAGACGAGGCACTACAAACCAACAGCACCAGCGGTCGCTTGATGTACACCCGCGCGCTGTTGCATGACCAACTCGGCAACGCACAACAATTCGAAAAGGACTTGAGAAACCTACTGGAAAGAAATCCCGATAACGCCACAGTTCTCAACGCGCTCGGCTATAAACTGATTGAAGATAAATCCCGGCACACAGAAGCCTACCAATTGATCAGCCGCGCTTTGGAGCTCGAGCCTGAGGACCCGGCAATAATCGACAGCATGGGGTGGATAGAGTACCGTCTCGGCAATCACGAAGCTGCGGAAAAGTATCTGCGGCAAGCGATGGAAAAGTTGCCCGACCACGAAATTGCCGCACACCTCGGTGAAGTACTCTGGGTTCAGGGAAACAGAGAAGCCGCCATGAATATGTGGAGAAAAGGCCTTCTGCTGAATCCCCACAGCAAAATTATTCCGGCTGCCATGAAGCGCCTACAAATCAAAGAGTCACTGGAACAACATGCATCAGATAGCTGACAAGACAACCGCGCGAAGATTCTATCTGTTACTGCTGGCATGTCTGGCAATAATGGTTTCCGCTTGTGCCGGTCAAAAAACCAAACAGGAACCGGAGCCAGGCTCCCCCACTGAAAATCAAAATCCAACGCCGCAAACAGTAGCTGAATTTACCCAGTGGAATCTCAAGGGCAAGCTGGGTGTTCGCTCCCCCAAAGAAAACGGCAGCGCTAACCTGGCTTGGCTTCAGGGCGGTGCAGAGAACTTTCGCCTGCATCTCAGCGGTCCGCTCGGAGCGGGCACTACCGTCATCACCGGCTCAGCCGGTGGAGTCAGTTTGGTGCGCGGTAGCGAGCCGCCAATTTATGCGCGCAACCCGGCACAGCTAACCCAGGAAGCACTGGGCTGGCCCCTGCCCGCCCGGGAGATGTTCTACTGGGTGCGCGGTCTTCCCGCGCCCGGCGCCAAAAGTGGTGAGCAGCGCAACGCCCAGGGCCAGCTGCAAAGCCTGCAACAATCCGGCTGGGCCTTGAGTTTTAGTGAGTATCGCAGCGAAGGCTCCTTTATGCTGCCAACCCGGATCAAAGCACAAACCAACAGTCCCACTGGCCCGGTATCCGTCACCCTGGTGATTAAAGACTGGGGGTTGTAGAGAGTTTCACATAACTCTGCCAATGCCCAAATCGCAGCATGCAGGTATTATGGCGATCCTGTAATTGATTGACTCCTTTTTGCCTCATGCTGCTAACCCTGCCCGCCCCAGCAAAACTCAACCTGATTCTGCGCATTCTCGGCCGTCGCCCGGATGGCTATCACGAGTTACAAACCCTGTTCCAACTCCTCGATTTCGGCGACTTATTGGAATTCAGTGAGCGCAGCGATGGCATTGTCAGTGTCGATGCCGGCCAGCTGGATGTAGCTGAAGAAGACAACCTGGTTTATCGCGCAGCCCAATTGCTGCGCAAACAAGTTGAGCCGGACCGACAAAATTCTCTTGGCGCCTCTATTCGGTTGATAAAGAAGTTGCCTCACGGCGGCGGCATCGGTGGAGGCAGTAGCGATGCCGCCACCACTTTGCTCGGGCTCAACCACTTATGGCAGTGCAATTTATCGATCAATAAACTGGCGGAGCTGGGGCGGCAATTGGGCGCGGATATTCCAGTTTTTGTGTGGGGACGCACCGCTTGGGCGGAAGGGGTTGGTGAAAAATTAACCCCAATAACCACCGAGCAACGCCACTACCTGGTTGTCTCAACTGGTTGCGAAGTGAGCACTGCAAAAATTTTTCGCGATTCACGTTTGACAAGAGATTCAGTCGCAATTACATTAGCGGCCCTTCGCGAGGAGCAGGCCAACGAGATGCGACTCGGCAGCGAAAAACTGGAAACATTTTCCGGTAATGACTGCCAACCATTAGTTGAGAAGCTCTACCCTGAAATACGCGATGCCAGAGAATGGCTCGAGCAATTTGCTCCAGCACAACTCACCGGCACCGGGGGCTGCATTTTTGCGGCATTCCCTACGGCAGAGGCAGCCATTGAGGCACACGCCAAACTGCCTGAAGCGTGGCAGGGTTTTACAGCAGCGGGTGTATTGGTTTCACCGACACATCAAGCGCTAGCGAAAATCTCCTCAGATTTTTGAGGAAACATTACTGGGGCGTAGCCAAGCGGTAAGGCAGCGGGTTTTGATCCCGTCATGCGAAGGTTCGAATCCTTCCGCCCCAGCCACTTTCTTTATATGCAATGGCGCAGTCAAAAACCGGTTCCGACATGATTCAGTCTACGCTGATCCAGCCGGCCCAGGCCATTCGCACAGGGCATTACAAAGCCACCCCCCAATATTTAAAGAATCCTGAAGGCAGGCTTGAGCGCAAGCGCCCGATGGTTGTGCGAGCACGCACCCAGAGCAACCCGTTGAGCAAGGAAAAAAACTGTGGCCAAAACCCTGTTTTTATCCGCGCAACAGTGCGCCGCTCAACGCAAAAGTGTTGCAGCAAAAACCCTGACTGCTAGCAAATATGCAGGCATCTACACTTCAATTCACTTCAAGACAGAATTAAAGGAACTCGCAGTGGCTGACTTAATGGTCTTTACCGGCAACGCAAACCCGGAACTGGCACAGAAGGTTGTCGACCATATGGCGATCCCCCTGGGTGAAGCCACGGTCAAGCGCTTCTCCGACGGTGAGATTGCAGTAGAAATTACCGATAACGTACGCGGTCGCGACGTTTTCGTGGTGCAATCCACCTGCCAACCCACCAACCGCAACCTGATGGAACTGATCCTGCTGGTAGACGCCCTGCGCCGCGCCTCCGCCGGCCGCGTTACCGCTGTAGTCCCCTACTTTGGCTACGCCCGCCAGGATCGCCGCGTAAGATCCCAGCGCGTGCCGATTTCCGCAAAAGTGGTTGCCGATATGATGGTAAGCGTAGGTATCGACCGCGTATTAACCGTCGACCTGCACGCGGAACAGATCCAGGGCTTCTTCGACGTTCCTGTGGATAACGTTTACGGCTCCTCTGTCCTGCTCGACGATATCGAGCGCCAAAAGTACCAGAACCTGGTGGTGGTATCCCCGGATATCGGCGGTGTTGTGCGCGCCCGCGCCGTGGCCAAGAGCCTCGACTGCGAACTGGCTATCATCGACAAGCGCCGTCCGGCCGCCAATGTTGCCGAAGTAATGAATATTATCGGTGAAGTCAGCGGCCGCACCTGCCTGCTGGTAGACGATATGGTCGACACCGCCGGCACCCTGTGTAACGCCGCCAACGCCCTGAAAGAGCACGGCGCCGAGAAAGTTGTCGCCTACTGTACCCACCCGGTACTGTCCGGCAACGCCATCACCAACCTGAACAACTCCGTTCTGGATGAGCTGGTGGTTACCGACTCCATCCCCCTGGGTGACAAAATGGAGAAGGCACCAAAAATTCGCCAGCTGACTCTGTCTGCAATGCTGGCCGAGTCCATGCGCCGTATCAGCAATGAGGAATCCCTGTCCGCAATGTTCCGCTAGGAGCTTGCCGATCGAGGTATCCCTGCGCCCCGCATGCCGGGGCACTTTGCCTTTAGCGCTGATTCCCGTAGAATACGCGCCCGCCCGGCACTGCCGGGCAATTACTTTTGGGCCCAGTGCCCATTTAACATCCATGCCAGAGCGGTCCGGTCGCAGGTCACTCTGGACAGACAACCCGAGGTTTATCCCATGTCTGATATTAAATTGAACGCCATTGCCCGCAGCGATGAAGGGAAAGGTGCGAGCCGCCGCCTGCGTCGCCTGGAAGGCCGTGTACCCGGCATCATCTACGGCGGTGAAGCAGAGCCTGCTTCTATCTCCGTGCTGCACAAAGACCTGACCAAAGCTCTGGAAAACGAAGCTTTCTTCTCCTCCATGCTGACTGTTGACGTAGACGGCAAAGAAGAGAAAGTTATCCTGCGCGACCTGCAGCGTCACCCGGCCAAGGCCCTGCTGCTGCACATCGACTTCCAGCGCGTATCTGCCAACACCAAAGTACACGTTAAAGTACCTCTGCACTTCCTGAACGAAGAGAGCAGCAAAGGTGTTAAGGCTGGCGGTATCGTTTCCCACACCCTGACCGAGCTGGAAGTTAACGCTCCTGCCGGCAAGCTGCCTGAGTTCATCGAAGTGGACCTGGCCGACCTGGAAATGGACGGCGTACTGCACATCTCCGACCTGAAACTGCCGGAAGGTGTTGAGTCTGTGGCACTGAGCCACGGTGCAGACCACGATCTGGTTGTAGCTTCTATCCACAAGCCTCGCGGCGCTGTGGAAGCTGAAGCCGAAGCTGGCGAAGGCGAAGAGTAATCGCCTTGACTGCGGCACCGGATACTCCGATCCAGTTGATTGTCGGCCTGGGAAACCCCGGACCGGAATACGATCGGACGCGACACAACGCCGGTGCCGACTTTGTTGTCGAGCTGGCCCGCCAACAAGGCACCCAGCTCAGCCTCGACAGCAAGTATCACGGCCTCACTGGCCGTGTGCGGGTCGGCAGCCAGGATATCCGGCTGCTGATTCCCACCACCTATATGAATCGCAGTGGCCAATCTGTCGGCCCACTGGCGAACTTCTTCAAGATTCCCCCGGAAGCCATTCTGGTCGCTCACGATGAGCTGGACCTGGCCCCAGGTATCGCGCGCCTGAAAGCCGGCGGCGGTCACGGTGGACACAACGGCCTGCGGGATATCATTGCCGCACTGGGCAACAACCGAAACTTTATGCGCCTGCGACTCGGCATTGGCCACCCCGGCAGCTCGAGCGAAGTGGCCCGGTTTGTACTCCAGCGAGCCCCCAGGGCGGAACAGGAAACACTGGCTGATGCGATCGATCGCTCGATCGACGTGCTGCCCACCGCCGCTTCCGGCGACTGGGGCGCAGCCATGAAAACGCTGCACACCAACAAATAGATCCCACCCGCCGGCTTGCCTTTTGCCGCGGAAATCTCGATAGTGTGCTGCGCTAAATTGCCGGTATTTTCCCGGCTGGCCCGGACCCTGTGGTGGCCGAGACATCCCGCCCATCCAAAATCCCGCCAGCGCAACCACTACCGGACCTCAAACGCAATTAGCAGAGCGCGCTGTATGCGCCTCGGGCAAACGGAAAAAATATCACCATGGGTTTTACTTGCGGTATTGTCGGCCTACCTAATGTGGGCAAATCCACCCTATTCAACGCATTGACCAAAGCGGGTATCGATGCGGAAAACTTCCCCTTCTGCACTATCGAGCCCAATGCTGGGGTCGTGCCGGTACCAGATCCCCGCATCGACAAGCTGGCTGAGATCGTCAAGCCGGAAAAGGTAATTCCCACCACCATGGAATTTACCGATATCGCCGGTCTGGTTGCGGGCGCCTCCAAAGGGGAAGGTCTGGGTAACAAGTTCCTCGCCAATATCCGCGAGACCGACGCTATCGCCCACGTTGTTCGCTGCTTCGAAGACGATAACGTTATCCACGTCGCCAACAAAGTACACCCGGTAGCGGATATCGAGGTAATCAACACCGAGCTGGCCCTGGCCGACCTGGACACTGTGGAAAAGGCCCTACAACGCTTTACCCGCGCCGCCAAGGGGCAGGACAAGCACGCGATCAAGATGAAAGCGCTGCTGGAAAAAATCCAGCCACACCTGGATGAAGCCAAGCCGCTGCGCTCTTTCGAGCTTTCAGAAGACGAACTGGCGGACCTGCGCGAACTGAGCCTGCTCACTATCAAGCCCACCATGTATATCGCCAACGTGGACGAAGATGGCTTCGAGAACAATCCGCACCTGGATGCTGTAGCAGCTATCGCCGCTGAAGAAAACGCGGTACTGGTACCTATCTGCAACAAGCTCGAAGCAGAAATTGCCGAGCTGGACGACGAAGAGAAGCAGGAGTTCCTGGAAGAACTGGGTATGGAAGAGCCGGGGTTGAACCGCGTGATCCGCGCCGGCTACCAACTGCTGGGCCTGCACACCTACTTCACCGCTGGCGTGAAGGAAGTTCGTGCCTGGACCATCCCTCTGGGCGCTACCGCTCCCAACGCCGCCGGTAAAATCCACACCGATTTTGAAAAGGGTTTTATTCGCGCAGAAGTGATCAGCTACAGCGATTACATTGACAACAACGGTGAGGCCGGCGCTAAAGACGCTGGTAAATGGCGCCTGGAAGGCAAGGACTACATTGTCGCCGACGGCGACGTAATCCACTTCCGCTTTAACGTCTAACCGCCTCTCCTTTTTTGCCTCCCCACCCCGGGGAGGCGCGCCACCCGTGTAAATTCCATGGCTCAATCAAACTGGAAAGTCGGCCTGCCCCTGGCGCTGATTACCGTATTTATGTGGGCAACCCTGCCCATCGCTCTCAAAGGGCTTCTCGAATACATCAGTCCCGGTACCGCCACCTGGTATCGCTTCGCCGGTGCAGCACTGTTAGCGGGCGTCTACTACGGACAGGCGCGTAAACTACAGCTCAAGCCACTATTCAGTCGCGGCTTACTACTTTTCACCTTCCTAGCCATTGCCGGCCTTCTTGTGAACTACCTCGCCTACGCCAGTGGACTCAATCACATCACCCCTGGTGCCGCCCAGGTTGTAATCCAACTGGCTCCCCTGCTTCTGCTGATATCCAGCGTGCTTTGGCTGGGAGAGCGCTTCTCTCTGCGTCAGTGGAGCGGCGTGGTACTGGTAGTAATCGGGCTGCTGCTATTTTTTAACCAGCGCCTGGAAGAGCTGACCAGTGGCGCCGGCGGCGAATACCTGCTGGGGCTCGGCTATATCCTGATCGCCGCTGTCACCTGGGCGATTTACGGCTTTTTCCAGAAAAAAATATTGAGCCGCGCAACACCCCAGGATCTACTGGTAGTAATTTATATCGCAGGGACCCTGCTCTTCCTGCCCATGGCGGAGCCAATGAAGGTTTCTCACCTGGGCTGGCTCGAGTGGGTGCTATTGGCATTTCTCACCGCCAATACGCTGATCGCCTATGGGGCTTTTAGCAAGGCACTAGCGCACTGGGAGGCATCCAGTGTCAGCGCAACCCTGTCATTAGTGCCAGTCATCACCCTATTGTTCAGTACGCTGATCAGCTCTATCTGGCCCGACTATATTGCAGTTGAGCCGCTCAACTGGATAAGCTGGGCCGGCGCTGGCGCCGTAGTATTCGGTTCCGCCCTTGCCGCAATCAGTTCCAGGCGCGGTTCTGAGCAGTCCCGGGCATCAGATGAAAAAAATCGCTAACTATCTGAAAAGAATACAAAAAAGTGTTGACACCCCCGGCCCATCGTTTAATAATGCGCGCCCTCGGGACAGCCGAGACAACAAAAGAAATGGCAAGGTAGCTCAGCCGGTTAGAGCGCAGCACTCATAATGCTGAGGTCGGGAGTTCGAGTCTCCCCCTTGCTACCATTTCAAATCACAGAGACTATTCTTTGTGAAACTTGAAACTGGGGCGTAGCCAAGCGGTAAGGCAGCGGGTTTTGATCCCGTCATGCGAAGGTTCGAATCCTTCCGCCCCAGCCATCTTCCGAAATTATCTAGCAGGCCCAAGTCTGGGCAGCAATCAAAAGCCCAACCGTTTTTTATCTGATTCTGCGAATAGTTCGCCAGAGTTCGTCCGGCGAACACAATCGAAAAATCAACTACTCCGGCAGCACCACACCATTCGCTTCCACAACTGTCACTCCGGCTCTATCGGGCTCAAGGGCAGTAGTAACTGAAGTTGCTGCAGGCGTTCGCACTTGTTCCCTGCGCAAACCCAGTGCCCGCAGCCACTCGAAACCCGCCAGGCAGCACAGCAATGCCAGCAGCACTAGCGGGCCGCCATATCCCTTCATAGCCTCACTCTCGGACATACAGGTCCACACAAGCTGAACAACGCACAGGAAGGCCACAATCAATAGGGTCGGCTTGCGTCCCAGCAAGCTAACGACAAAAACGCCCAGAGGCGCCCCCAGGGCCACTACCGGTGCTGCCGCCAGCCAATTCCCAAACACCCCAGGCTGCCAATCTCCCGCCAGCGACTTCACTATTACTCCGAGTACCGAGCAAAATGCCATGATCACCACGGATGTAGGGATCGCCACCTTGAGATCCACCCTGCTCAATAGCACAAGAGCCGCATACACCAGCATGTCCACACCCACACCGGTAACTGCCACCACGCAAAAGCCGGCAAAAGCACCCAATAGCAAGCCGACACGAAAATCTGTTGGGCACCGGGGGTCCCCCGCGTGCTCACAATCAGTAATTTCGCTGAGGCGATACAAATGAAAAATACCAAAACTGCCCCAGAGGACGGCAAAGGAGAGTTTCACCCAGAGTTCGGGTATCAGAGGGGCAAACAGCAGGATACCGGCGGGAGTCGCCAATAGGGAACCCAGCAGCGCCCCCCGCAACATCGACCAGGCCAGCTGCTGGCGTCGGCAGAGAATAAACAAACTGGCGCTGACCATCCCTATCGATTGAACCGCAAAACTAAAGTCGCGACCCAGGCTTGCCGGCATATCAAAAAACAGCACCAGCACGGGAAACCCAACTGTCCCGCCGCCCATCGGCGTAGAACCTGCGGCATAGCTACCCAGCGCCATCGCCAGGGCCATAGACCAATGCTCGAGCGCCAGGGCCAGGTTCTCGCCCTGTAAAATCAGGAACAACCAAACACCGTAAAACAGAGCCAACCAAGTAAACCAATAGCGAAGAGAGAATCGCGCCACGTTTTTCATCTTATTATTTGTGAGCTAAAGCGTCAGAGAGAGACAATAGTGGTACGAGTGTGAGATGGGATCAAGGCAAGATTTGGCGACGGCTAGAAGGGTTGCCCGGCAGACTCAGCTGCCGGGCAAAGCGCAATTAGTTCAAGCGCTTCTTGCGAATCAGGTTTTGAACCTGCATAGAGGACATCATAGAGGCGTAGATTGCCGGCAGCGCGCCACGCTTACGCAGCTCCAGGAAGTCTTCATCAGACAGCTTGTTAAGCTTCTCTTCATCGATAACAAAGAAACCTGTCAGATCGTAAGGCTTGTCATCTTCGCTAACACGGAGAGTGAGTTTCTTCTGGGTCAGCAAGTCCTTGGAAACCAGGAACTCGATAAAAGAGTCAGTCACTGCAACACGCTGTGCAGTTTCAACCACTGCCTGGGCACGATTCTTCAGGAAGTCAGTTTGCTCGCCTTCCTCATCGAACAGCGCTTCACCTTCAGAGTCGCTCAGCATCTTGGAGTCTTCGTCGATGCACAGAACAGCCTGATCAGCGTTATCTGGATTCTTCACCAAAACAAACGGGTAAGTGCGCACTTGCACAGGAATGTAGCTGCCATTCCAGCCATCAGCGCCAGAGAACAGGTTCTCACCGGGGCGCAGACCGGTAAGCGCCACAACTTTAAACTGGTCAGTATTCTGGTCTTTAACAAACAGGATCGGGTAGCTCTGGGCTGCCTGTACAATTTCCTGAACCACCAGCGGCAAGATGTGATTACCGCTTACATGGTCAAAAGTAATGTCCTGGGTGAGTTTCAGGTTGGCATGTGCCTTTTTATCCAAAGCTTTGATCTGTGCCATAAGTACAACTCCTAGCTACTTTTATAGTTACTAAATTTTCAGAGATACCCTAACGTACCACTCTTCTACGCATCTACGATGACAAATGCTTCCCGGCAGTCGCCGGAAACCAAAGCCAGCATTAAACAGGGAAGAAGCCCAACTGGCAAACAAAGTCCACCAACATTAACCTAAAGACAAATTTATTTGATTAGGTTCATACTATTCAAGACTATCGCACCAATTAAATTCACTACTCCCCCCTTAAAATGACCCGGCAACCTTCAAACTCAACGAATCGAGTATTAGCTAGCCAACCCTGACAGGTAGCGCATTACCTGTATCACCCCTCCCTAACCTCTACAGCTATCGTAACAAGTGGTGCTTTTTTATACGATTGAAGAAGTGGTTGGAGTGAGTTCGATGCAAAAACCGAGGGGCGCCTCATTATGATGAGCCTACTATTTCTCTTCCATCTCCTTGCAATGGCTCTAGCCGTGAAGAATTACCACACCCTAGCAACCGCAACATTCATTTTTGCCTTGATATCAAGTATCGCCTGGCTGGGCTATCACACCGGCGACAATCTCAACTTGGCCTTGTAGAGGAGGGTGAATGGGGCAAATATTTCGAGAGCTTAATGCAGTGGGCATACTTGCCGTATGTGCCGTACTCGTCGCCGCAGAGTACTTTCAATTAGTGAATGGAGAATTGCCCTGCCCTCTCTGTTTACTCCAACGGATTGGACTCACAGGAGTCTTATTTGGCCTGATGCTAAATGTACTCTATGGCAATCGCCCACTACATTACAGCCTGGCTACACTGTCAGCGCTATTTGGCGCCGCTACCGCACTGCGCCAAGTCAGCCTACATGTTATTCCCGGAACACCAGGTTATGGCAATCCATTAATGGGGTATCACTATTACACCTGGGCACTGATTATCTTCTACATGACAATTATTGGCATCGCGATTGTCAGTGCATTTAATAAGCAATATGGGAACCCCATATTTATTAGCTTTCGAGATCAGAGAGCTCTCGGAAAAACGGCCATAGTGGCTGCATTTTCAATTACCACACTTAATATATTTATAACCTTCGCAGAGTGTGGACCTACTGTCTGCCCGGATAATCCAGACAACTATTGGCTCTTTGGCGCTATCGACGGAATTTAAAAGCAAGCTGAGAAAAGAAAAGGGGGATAGCTATACAAAAGACAGCTTGCCAAGCATATATCCATAGATCAACAGAATAGATGGAGGCCAGGACCGGATTCGAACCGGTGAAAAACGGTGTTGCAGACCGTCGCATTTCCTCTCTGCCACCTGGCCATAAAAAAACCCGGCGCTTCCGCTCCGGGTTCTTTGACTCTACGGAAGCAAAAAACGCTTCCGAATAAATTTACAGAAGCACGCAGGTTGCCTGGCAGCAACATATAGAAAGAAGTTCTTGCGCGTATTTCATAGTAAATTGTCTTGTTCAAGTTGCCGCCAAGGATAATGGAACAAAAACTCCATTTCAACTCTTTCTAGGTAGCCCCAGAATACTGCCCAACCCTAATCTCATTACCGGGCAACGGCTGCTCTGGAACCAGCTGTGCCAACCCAAGAGAAATTAAGGCCATTAAAGACCCGGCAAAGAATACCATTGGCGGAGAGACAAGCCACAGCAAGCCAAATACTACAGGGATAACTACTGCGGCAATATGATTGATAGTAAAGCTGACTCCAGCCGAAGCCGCGATATCCCGCTCGTCGACTATCTTCTGGAAGTAGGTTTTAATCGCAATTGCCATAGAAAAGAATAAATGGTCAACAATATATAATGCCGCTGCCAGCTCAGCACTTTCTACCAGCGCATAACCCGCAAATACCAGTATCAGGCCAATATATTCCAAAGTGAGGATACGGCGCTCGCCAAATCGAACGATAAACTGTCCGATCTTCGGTGCGATATACAAATTAAGTAAATGGTTTACCGTATAGAGAGCAGCAACCTCCCCCACGCTGTATCCAAATTTCTCCACCATCAAAAAACCAGCGAATACTATAAAGATTTGCCTGCGAGCCCCACTCATCATCGTGAGCGCATAATAGAGCCAATAGCGTTTTCGCAGAATAAGCTTCTTATGCTGGCTGTGGGGCTGAGCAAACTGAGGGAAAAGGACCCAGGCACCTAAAGCAATGACAATGGTCGCGCCACCACCAATTAGATAAACCCAGGAATAATCCAAACCCGCGAAGTTCATTAAACCCCACACCAAACCATAAGCCAGAAGCGCAGCAAAGGAACCTGCGGCAGCCATGCGTCCCATCCAAACTGCTGCTGTTTGTTTGGGAAACCACTGGAGTGCCAGGGAAGTCTGCAAGGTCTCATAAAAATGAAATCCCGTAGACATTAAAAGTGTAGTGAGTAACAACCCGGTCAATGATGGATACAGTCCCGTTAGCATCACTCCAAGGCCAGTTGCTACCAGGGAGATTATCGCCAGCCTCTGCTCCCTGACAAAAAGCAAAACAAAGACTACCAGGAAGGCTAAAAAGCCAGGTATCTCACGCACACTTTGCAACAAACCAATATCTGCACCGGTAAATGCTGCCTTTTCAATGACAAAGTTATTAAGTAGCGTATTCCAAACAGCAAATGAGAGCGGCATCGAAGCTGCCAGAATAAGCAAAAGAATTTCAGGCCGGCGAAGACGTTGTAGCATAAATGACCTCCTATAGCTAAGGCCCGCAATATACGCCCTCAATATCCAACTGTAAAATTATAAAAATAGCACTGGAGAATGAGCTTTTCATCGAGAATATTACAGCTCATAAATCAAATACTAATTAAACCATTAAATAGTGGTAACACCGACCAACCACTTGCTCAATTGCCCGAAAAATTGGTAAACAAGACGTACCAATTGGAAAAGTAGCAAGCAATCTAATTATGTATAAATTACCGCTGATTATGTATTTTGAATGAGATGAGGAAGCTTAGTTCACTATCTATAACGACTAGAATCAGACAATTCTAATCTAAACTCACCTATGCTTTAACTGCTATATAGCTAGGCGCCTTACACCACAGCATGGCTGATTACCGACATAGATAACTCTTGGAGAGAAAAATGCGTATTCATTCCTGGCGAATTTATCATCTCACCTTAGTCATGATATTTACCACACTCCCTTTTCTACTGGTGAACGCCGTTGCTCAAGAAGATAACTTACCTGACAAACTTAAATTAAACGAATGGAAGGTTCCCTGGGAGGGACTCCCCAGAGACCCGCATGTAGACAGTAGAGGTAATGTCTGGTTCTGTGGACAAGCGGGTAACTACATCGGGAATTTTACACCCACCTCTGAAGAGTTTAAGCAGTATGAAATACCTGAAGGTACTCACCCTCATAACCTGATTGTGGATTCAAACGATATTGTTTGGTATGCAGGTAATCGAAATGCGCATATTGGGCGATTAGACACTAATAATGGACAAATTAAACAATATCCAATGCCTGAAGGTATCAAAGACCCACATACGCTAGTCTTCAATCGAGAGGGAAATATCTGGTTCACAGCCCAGCAAAGTAACCGCATAGGCCTGCTAAATGTACAGAGTGGCAAAGTTCTAAGTGTCACCCCAACAACCGCTAATGCCCGCCCCTATGGTATTAAGATTGATGCCCAGGGAAACCCCTGGGTAGCTCTATTTGGCACCAACAAGTTAGCGCGAGTAGACGCAAAAACCATGGCCATAAATGAGGTTAACCTGCCACGCCCAAATGCTCGCCCTCGCAGACTGGAAATCGATCCTACCGGCAATATTTGGTACGTTGATTATCCAGAAGGCTATTTGGGGCGTTATACTCCGACGACCAAGGAGTTTAAAGAGTGGAAGCTACCCAGTAAGAATCCACGCCCCTACGGAACAGCACTGGACAACAATAACCAACTTTGGCTCGCTGATACTGGAGAGATTCCAAATATCATTTTTGCCTTTAACACAGAAAAAGAGAAATTTACAAGCAAGACCCCAGTTCCAAGTGGTGGAAATATAAGATATATGTATTTTAACAATATGGATGGAAGCTTTTGGTTTGGTGTTGATTCTGGGTTTATCGACCAGGGAATACCAAAATAGAAGTATATATAGCTCTATTGATATCAATCGATGTATGGCGTCACTGCAATAGTTCTATATTTCCTGATACAGGACAAACTATTCAAATACAGACTTCCATTTAGAATTCTAATTTTTTCAGCTCTACTAACAGCCATTCACGGCGCTCTAGTGAGGCAACCATTGATGGATTACCTTATTGGCAACCCACTACAAGTTACACTAGCTTAAAATGGCATGAAGTGGCTCATGTGGATACTCGTGGCGACCGTTATAATTATAGGTGTTGAAGTATTCGCCTCAAATAAATCAAACTCTAACGAATCTACAAAACAAAAAGCGTGCAGCAATCATTAAATAAAACTCATAAACAGAATTTACAATTATGGAACCGAAACAAACCGGGATAGCATACGATACCATCACACATCTATGGGAACGTAAAGAGTTCAACAGGAACAACGGTATTAGCCAGTATAAGCGGGCACTTGGCCTTGTAAAAAATAGAGGCTCCGCACTAGATGTAGGGTGTGGCTGCACAGGAAGGCATATCGAGCTTCTGCTAACTGAAGGATTTTCTCCCGAGGGAATTGATGTTTCTGAGAAAATGATAGAGATCGCCAGGGATAAGCACCCTAATGTCAACTTCTATCTAGAGGATATATGTAAGTGGAAAGCCACAAGAAAATATGACTTTATAAGTGCGTGGGATAGCATCTGGCATATACCAATTGAAAAACAAGAGGAAACAATAAGGAATCTAGCGTCTTACTTAAACAAGGAAGGCGTTCTAATATTTTCCTTTGGTGGAACAGATAAAGAGGACTATCATACGAATGATGCGATGGGACCGGAATTATATTACTCCACCTTAGGCACAAATAAATTTGTACAACTCCTTATTTCATCTGGTTGTATTTGTAGACATCTGGAGTACGATCAACCGTCAGAATTACACGCCTACTTGATTGCTCAGAAGATATAATTATTTTATATACACGGACCCCGCCCCCTCAATCATGGGTAGCCTATATGTTAACCGGAGCAATGCTTGTTTGGTTTATTCTTACCAGTCTCAGCCTAGTTTTTGTTATTTGGGACTCAATCACTAATGCGCCAACCAGCTGGGTTCAGCGCCTGGCTTGGATATTAGTGATTCTTTATACCGGTGTTATCGGCTTAATCTTCTACCTGCTCACCTGTCGCCGCCCCTTTCCAGGCGGCCATGATCAATTCACTCGAGCGACATGGAAGCAAAGTGTAAATAGCGAAATGCATTGTCTTGCAGGTGATGCAACTGGGATCCTTATCGCAGCATCTATTGTACCCACACTGGGCCTCACCAATGGATGGGATTCCATAATTGAGTACTTGGCTGGCTTTGTTTGTGGTTTGTTTATTTTTCAGGCATTGATGATGCGAAGTATGTATCAGGGAAACTACTTAAAAGCAGTGGGTAAAACTTTCTTTGCTGAAACTGTATCTATGAATATAGTTATGGCTGGCATGATACCCGCTATGGTAATACTGACTTCTATATGGCCAAATTCTGAAGACCCAACAAATGCTACCTTTTGGTTTCGTATGAGCCTGGCAACCATTGTTGGGGGCATCATTGCTTACCCTATTAACTATTGGCTGGTAAAAAATCACTTAAAACATGGCTGTATGACCCTCCCGGGAAAAGATGGAGTCGCACCCAATCTTGGTCATTGCTCTCATGAATGCGCCTCAAATTCAGCACCGCACATCCAGGCTACCTCACAAGCAGAAACGCCTAAAATGGAGATGCATTCTTTATCTTTAATGGAATCGAGTATATGGATAATGGGCACCTTTATAGTTCTTTTTCTTGCAATTTATGTCACAGATAAAATCACACCAATATACTTTTGATCTCAGAACTTTATGCACTCAAAATAATCGCTTAAGCATAAGATTCAAAAAAATTCTTTCTCCGCCTATAGCAAGATTTCACTCTGAGGCTGGTTGCCAATTGATTACCGGGCTTACTCCTTCAGTATTACATAACCAAACAATCGCTTTTATGCCAACCTTAAGCTTCCCCTTAGTGTCAATGAGTTTCTCCCAATCGCTGGAATGAAAAGAACGGCCATGGATGCGGAACTGCCCGAGAACCTCCTTCCAATTTGGCATAGTCAGGTTTAGAAACTCATTTGTTCCATGGTCAGTAGCAACCCAAAGCTTAACTCCATCTTTCACCCGCACAAGTTTTGTAATCTCCCCCTGCCATGAAGTTAATTGGTTTCGATCACAAGTCACGTACTCTGGAACAGCTAGCCTTTGAGCCAAAAGATTCGGACTAGCAAAAACAAATAAGCTCAGCACTAAAAATAAATAATGTTCTTTATTCATAATTAAAGAAGGGGGGCAAGCCCCCCTTAACCATTAAAGTCCACGATAAGTCGCGCTTTGTTCATCCGCGCGAGTGGCTTGACCTTCAGTGAACTCGTACATACAGCTATCGTCAGTATAATCCATAAAATTAGTTACCGGATCTTCCCCTTCAGCATTTCTTCCCCTGGTACAGGTATCCCGACCAACAGGGCAGCCATAAGCAGCCGATCTCTCCGCAGGAGTATCTGAGACATAGTCCCCCCGGCCAAAACATCCACCTTGGAACGTATGATAAAGACCCAACCAGTGGCCAACCTCGTGAGTTAAGGTGTCCCCCTCATTGTAGGGCGCAGCATCACCTCCAGGCACAGAACCAGTTAAAATTACTACACCGTCATCAAGTGGATCAGAGGAGTAACTACTTGGGAATGTAGCCCACCCAAGTAGGCCGTCACTAATTTCAGCTACATAGATATTCAAATCCCCGGCATCGCCAACTCGTAAGGAGGATTTCATTGACTGCTCAGCCGATGAATTGTAACCAACGTTATACCAAGAATTATTTGCTGTAACAGTGGTTGAAACTAAATTAAAAGTAAATGGAGTATTTGCGTAAGCATCATTCAACACATCCATTTGCGCATTAATCTCACTATTAGAAAGCGCTCCATTATTAGCTGAGTCAGTAATTACATGAAAGTAAACATCAACTTCTACAGAACCTGCGGGCCGCAATGTGTGTGCCACACTTCTATCACTTGATATACCACGCAGAGTAGAAAAATGCTGCTCTTTTAATGCAGCTTCCTGAATTGATGGGTGGTCTGTACCGCAGCGCTTTAGCCCAACGCTATTGTTGGCAGCCTCAACCGAAGAAACACTCTGAGCAAAACCTATAGTTGATGAAGCAAGCACGCACAATGATAGAGCAGTTTTAATCGAGATATTGGAAACAGTCTTTCTCATAACCTAAGCCTTAATTTTATTATTTATTTACACTCCCATAAGAGCCCGCCAACTTTCCACGCTTCCATAAACTTTTGTCAATAGCACCAATTCTTAAATTGATGATAATGACACCAAACTCTTTAACAAGGCGTAACGTTCAACAAAAAAATGTAAATATAAAAAAATAAAAACCCAAAAAAACAAAATGCAGATACATTCTTCTCTAAAAGTAGTTACATATGAAATTTTTTCACGTAAAACACAAGGTGCAACTCACTTAAAAATGCGAACAAAAAGTTGAGGAACCTGAAATTACTGACAGGTAAAATTCCAACAAAAAATACCGAATTTTATTTCAACAAAGCGGACAGTTATATTTTTTATGATACATCATCGCAAAAACAGCTCGCACCAACTGGGGTTAACAATAAAAAGATATTCCAACCACTAGAGCACCCAATTCAAAAGGCCAATCACAAATAACAAAGGCCACTTACCTTCTGTGGCCATGAAGGTAAGTGGCCTTTATAAATTCTACAATTTTTAAACTAGAGTGAACACTCTGCTCTAAATTAACCCCACTGTTTTTGAGAGCTAAGATCATTTCCGCTGCTCGGCGAGCGGCAGGCGGTAAAGTGAAGCTTGTTATAACCTAGCTTATTTTCAGTAATAACTTTTAGAACATCATCTAAATGAATATGGGCCCCCTCTTCAACCAAAATCAAATCATGATCATGAAGACCACTCTGCCAAGCCTTCTTAATATTATCCACATGACCAGGGCTTTTTTCATTATATGAGAGATTATAATTATAAACACTCGCACCACCACCAGCTATCGAGTGAACTTTTCCTGACCCCATATTTAGGAACTCTAAAGTTCCAAATTTTTCTTTACTATTTTCCTCATTGGCAGGCTTACCTGTTTTTGTCAAACTCCTGACTGCATGATCAGAAGACGCCGAACCATGAAATGAGTAGAAGTATAGAGCCAAATTCTCTGGCAATTCAGCGTTACCAAAAGAGCCGTTATCAAATGAACCATGTGCGTAAAGGATCGCCTCATTACCACTGGCTTGTTCTTTTTTATGAATTATTACTTTTCCAAACTGAACAGCTTTCATCACATCCCCTATCAATCAAAGGTTATAGAACCTATTTTTGACTGGAATACCAAGGCCCGGTCGTAAATTTAGATTCTTCATTTCAAGCTAGGCCTAACTGTCTTTAATGGTTGCAGATAAACAAATTTAGATCAATGGAAACAAATAACATGGAAGCATCTATCATTTAGTCACTAGCGCCACCCTAGAAAAATCATAATAAGGATAAATAAAAAAAACAGATGTTATCGAAATAAACATCACTCAAACTCTCAATAAAATACCAGCATCTCAATTAAGGAATTTTTTATGCAAATTTCAAAGTAAGAATGAAATATTAGAAATCTTATCAAACACCGCACCAACAACCACACAAAGTTTATGGCTATACACTCTGAAGGAAGCCCTACAACACACTGCAAGAAAGTTTCACTACAAACAAAAGACAACTCTTTACTCCAACAAACCGAGATTCAACCCAGCACAATTGAGATGCTCGTTTATCTATACAAAAGATATATAGGCGAGAAGCAGGAGACACCTTACTCACCTAATAGCCATAGTGCAGAACATAGACAGAGGACATAGCAAAGTAAAAATGAAGCAGATCCAAGCGGCCCCTTCTTATTTTGGCCATCGAATAAAGTGGTAACTTCAGGGTCGCTTATGCTGACACAACATAAAATGACAGTTCAAATACTTAATAAATAATTAGACGCGGGGAAACTAATCACGATTATCTGTAGCACTCAGGAGTCATTATAAATTACACACTATTCCTCACAAATTACTCACTGTAATCAAAGTGACTCTTTATAAGATCAAAATATGGATCCTGGCAATAACTACAAGCAACATCGTGACTGAGTTATATCTAAAATTCAAAACCTCGCTCCGACTTTCCATCAATATCGCGGCACATGTGTGATGAGCAATCGCTACATGCTGTACTTCAGATAAACAAAGAACTAACTCTGAATTGGCCGGATAGATAAGTCAGTCTGCGCAGGTAAAGGTTACTTAAAGCCTCCAATCTAACCCTGCTTTACCTTCAGGCGATACATATGATCATTACGAGGAGGGAAAGCTAACTCTTTGAAGAGAACTATTGAAGGGGCTTTGCTGATTTACACACTACTACAACAAAACTATCGCCCACCAAACTAATGCCGAAGACATTAGCACAAGTCTCTTCTAGAAAGGCCGCTTCAAGTTTCAGCGTTTATTGGATAAAAGGCACCTTGCTACCAATATTACCTTTGCCGACCTCACTCTTATCCATATTGATATAGTCACAACACCAGAAGAGACTAACTATGCCACGATTCAACAACACATATGTGCGGAGATCTCAGACCTTTAACCCAATAGGCTTCAGCAATTTATAGGTCGCGAGCATCTAAATAGGCTAAAAAGGTTAGACAGGAAAAATAGAGACGATACAACAAGCTGGCCAAACAAAGTTGGGAGGCATGAGACTATAAGAGCTACCTATCTGCTCCCCCCCCTGCTTATCCAATATCATAGGATCCAGCCAATATGTAATTGCATACTATTTATATTCAATCTTCCACGTCCTTTATATGTCAGTTCTAAATACAAGATTTACACTTCCCAATATACCTACTCCAAAAAATAGCTTTTGAGATGTAGTCTAATATTATTATTCTTAAGTGAAATAACCTGTCGACATCCTAGAGATAGCTAGTGAGCGCTCTTGAGATAATTAAGCTATCAACTAACACACCCACATGGAACGATATTTAATCTAAAATCTACATTTGATAATCGTGAGAATAACTGATACATTATTCTTTTACTTGATAATTCTCAAAGGTGATATTGATACAATATTCACTTTTGAAATTTTGGAAGGTTCATTTTGATATCTCTCCAAATAGTGGATGAGATACCCCTCCTCCCGTACTCAATGGCTTACCTCAAGCCATTTCTATATACTTTTCAGGCATAGTGAGAGCTGAATTCTCTGGCATCACTCCGGTAAATGAAGAGACTCCATCAGAAATATTTTCAATAAAAAACCAAATAGAGTTTAATACTACCCCCTCGTATTCACCTCAAAATAAGCTCTAGACATTTACCTTTACATATCATACTTACATAATTTTCATCTCTCCCTCGGCCTGTCTTATCACGCTCCACTGGCTTTATATTATCCACATATCGGGATGAGTTCCTCTTTGGCCTAATATATTTCCAAAATATAGATACTCTAGATTGGTTTGCCTTAAGCACTAAGTCGGATAGAAACCACATTAATTTTTCACTGACAGCACAGTTAGAACTTACTTTCAAACTGTGACTGTCCAGAAAAGTGTCCAAGGATTGTTCTATCAATGGCTTAAAGAACCTAGCCTTCTCCTTCTAAATCATCTACAGCTGCTTTAATTTCGTCATAAAAGAAATCGGCAAAATTTTCGGACAATTTTGTTTTATCTCCCGTTCGTTTAAATGACAGTGGCACCTCATAAACTGGGCCTTCTCCATGCTCATCTACTTCAGACAAATCTATGCAAAAATTTGGGCCATACCCAGACGTCTTAATGGCAATCATACTATCTGATAAATCGCCACGTTGGCGTAATGTGTTAGTTACAAATATTACGGATGGTGCTGCAGTTGCAGCCTTACCTGATTTAGTAAGGCCGTAGAACGTTTCGCCATCAAATGATAAGTTGCCATACTTATCGAGAAAGTATTTATAGGACTTAGGCAGTATCACCTTTAAAGCCTCTTCAACCTCCTTTATATGCTGACTAGACTCAGGTAATGGATAACTATCAATATCCTCACCAGTTTCAAGCATTAATTGATTTGCCAATTCTATTTTATTGTTCATAGTTAGATAAAGTCTTGCGCCCTAGCTTTCCAGTATTTCTTTTTCCATTTATTAAACGGCCTACGATCCATTGATGGCGGAGCACTATTATATCTACGCCTTACTCCATCAGGGCCAACCCAAGTTTTATCCCATTGATTTGAGTACATATGCAAAACACGATCGTTTTCAGAGTGATAACTTGATGCAATCTCCAACATAGGCCCCGGCTCATCTTGAATGACATGGTGTAAGTTAACCTCTAAACTATCAGGCCCTATTGGCGCATTACCTTTCAGCATTCTATCTAAATTTGAAACACCATTTTCATCTATTCGATTCGGATCGATTAAATCATCACGCTGGTAGACGGTTCTACCTTCTACTGTATTTTTTCGCCACTTCTTTTTCTTTACCGTCGAGGCAGTGCCAGAAGAACCTTCCCCCTCTTTACACTTCAAACCGAACGGATCAATCCACTCTATCGGATTAGGCGCGTACTTATAGTTATTTACACCTCCGTACAGTCCAATCGGATCCTGCTGAGTAAACTCCCCAACCTCAGGATCATAGAACCTAAACCGATTGTAGTGCAGCCCAGTCTCCTCATCGAAGTACTGCCCTTGGAAGCGAATAGGCTGTTCAATCTGATTTTTATGGGCTAACGCTATATTGCCATAGCTTTTATAGGCAACACTCCAAACCACGGCACCTTCCTGATTGGTAAGAGTATCAGGAGTTCCTAGATGATCCAGATGGTAGTGGAAAATCTGTTCGTCTTCTTTCAGTGCAACAGGCTTAAAGGTGCCTGGCTCGAAGTAGTAAGTCCGAGTATTCAGTTCCTGCCGCGTTTGGATATCAGATTTGCTTTCACGAAGCAGGACATCCCCATACCAGAGAAAGTTAGTGTATTCACTGGTGGTTCTCTTACCAACACGACGGCCCAGTGGGTCGTACTGGTAGTGAATCTCTTGTTGAAGCTGCTCAGCTCCTTCCTCTACCTTGAGTTTTTCTACCCATACCAACTGTTGACGAGCATTGTAATGGTATCGGGTCTGTAGCTTCTGTCCTTTACCCCGCAGCTCGGCGATACGATTGCCGTGGATGTCGTAACGGTAGTGGGTATCACCACGTAAGGCTAAACGATTGCCTTTGACTTGAGTGGCGCCAGCCTGCTGTTTGGCTTCATCTTTCGAATTAGCGGCAGCAAGAATATTGTGTGCAGGGTCGTGCACAAAATACTCTGGGTTGGGGCCATCAACCTGGGTTAGGCGATCCAGGGTATCGTAGTGGTAGCTACGCGTACCACGGAGACTGTCCTCGATTTTGGCAATCTGACCAGCTTTATTGTACTGGTAGCTACGCTCCAGAATTGAGTTTGTACTTAGGGTTGGATCTGATACCGGACCGCTGACTTTACCCAGACGCAGTTTTTGCAGGCGCCCCTGAGGATCATAATCTCGCTGGCTCTCCAGCCCATTACCGTGCTTGCGCTGGCTCTCCCTACCCTGCTCATCGTGATTGATACTGGTAATCAGTTGATCCGTATCACTGCCTAATGGGCGGCGGTGCAGGCTTTGGAATTGGCCGGCGGGGTTAAAGGCGAAGTTGAGCACTTCGCCATCGGGTAAGGTCGTGGCGATGCGGTTGCCTGCCGCATCGTAGTTATGGGTGAGTTTATCCTTGCCCTGCCAATCCGCAGTTACGCGGCCATTGGCATCGTATTCCCAGCGCAGCTTGCGGTGGGCATTTTCTGCTTCGATCAGCTGGCCACTGCGGTTATAGCGGAAATTGGTTGCACCATCAGGGGTGACTTCTTCCAACAGGCGGCCAAAGGGGTCGCGCTCGAAGATGGTATCAATACCCTTGCCGGTATCAGCATCAGTGACTGCCCTGGAACTAATCAGGTGCCCGGCGCTGTTATACGCATAGCGAGTAACACGTCCATCGAAACCCACTTCTTCGATCAGTCGCTCATTGAGGTCATATTTCAGCTGGTAACGTTCACCATTTTCATTGGTGAGGCCAATTAAGTTGCGCTCACCATCATAGTGGTACTCCAGGCGGCTACCATCCGGGTTGGTGCGTGTTTTAACCTGGCTGAGACCATCATAAGCGTAACAAGTGCTACGGCCTTCGGAGTCAGTAATTTCCGCGAGCAATCCTTGGGGGTTGTAGCTATATTGAGTGCGGGCACCATCCGGGGTAATGACCGCGTGGATACGGTCTTGGGCGTCGTATTCATAGCGAGTAATTTGGCCTGGGGCATGCTGCACTTCTTCCAGACGGCGGGCACCATCGTAGCGGTAGTGCTGAGTGCGGCCCATGGGGTCTTTGACCGCTGCCAACTTGCCTTCGGGGTTCCATAGATAGCGGGTGGCGTTGCCCAAGGGATCGGTAACACTGCCGATCAATCCTACCGGGTTATAGCTATATCGGG
This sequence comes from Microbulbifer maximicatervae (SeqCode), assembly GCF_052466985.1. Lineage (NCBI taxonomy): Bacteria > Pseudomonadati > Pseudomonadota > Gammaproteobacteria > Cellvibrionales > Microbulbiferaceae > Microbulbifer > Microbulbifer maximicatervae (SeqCode). The sequence goes on along the minus strand of NZ_CP174298.1, from coordinate 4,967,413 downwards.
TGCTACTGCCAAGAGGGTCTTTGGTCGTGACGATCTGGCCTTTCTTGTTGTATTCACGTTGCCAGGTGTTACCACTGGGGTCAGTAACTTTGGCTGGCAGGCCTTCACTATTGTATTCGATGCGGTGGCTATTGCCGGCGGCATCGGTCTTTTGTATCAGGCGACCCTGGTCATCATATTTATAGAACTCCTCACGCCGACTGCCATCATCGCTGGGCAATTGTACTTTGGTAACTTGGCCCAGCTCGTTGTAGCTGTAGAGGGTCTCTCCGCCTTCAGGGGCGCGCTGATAAATCGGTAGGGCTCGATCGTTAAAGCGGTAACGTTCCTGTCCGCCACGGGTATCCGTAACGGTAACCCCGTGACCATCCTCATCCCAGTCAAACTCGTAGTTGTAGGTGGCCTGCCCATCAATAGAATCGCCCCATTGGCGTACACAGCGGGCAGAAGGGCCCTCTCTATCCCATTCAAAGTAGAAGCGGTAACCGGTTTTTAAAGTACGCTTCGAAATAATATGCTGATGATATTCATATTGCTCACTGTAGCCATCCGCATCGGTGGCTTTTATCAGATCGCCTTCATCACTGTATTCGTACTTAGCCAGTATTTTAATGCGACCATCGCGAGTTTCTTTTTTCAGTTCGCCAATGCGCAGACTATTCGACTGCCCTTCGGGCGGGCTGATATGCAGAGCTTCACCAAGGCTGCTCTCGATACAAATCAGACGCTCATCGATATAGTGGAAGAGGTAATAGTTACCATAACCATCGCGAATCTCGGACAACTTTAAGGCACCATTATTACCCATAGCCTTAAAGTGTTTCTGAATACCATTTAAAGCACCGTAAGGAGTTACAACCCAGTGCTCATCATTGATGCGAGTCAGCGATAACTTTTCCACCACATTGTGGCTTCGACCACTATTACCTGGTGCAGGCAAACTAATTACCCGGCCTTCTGCATCGTAAAGCTGTACCGCTTTGCCTGGACGCCAGACCAAGTGTTCATTTAATGTATGAGTCCAGCCATGGCCCAAGCCAAAGTCTTTACTGTTACTACTGCGATACGTGCGGGTTAAGATCAACGGCAATGGGCCATCCAGTACCGCATCTACCAAGGAGAGGTTCTCTTCCCCGGTTTTTAAGTTGACTGGCTCACCGCCGAAACAGGTATTCGCTTCACATTGTGCCTCATCACCTTCCGGGGTCTGCCCTGTTGCTTCAGTAGTATTATCGGGTTCGTCAGTATTGTTCGCTTGGTTATTCTCTGCTCCATTTGAATCACTATTGGAGTTACTGTTGCTTTGGCTGGAGTTTGAAGCTGAACTATTGCCCGAGTTACTTGTGCTAGAGCTGCTTGAAGATGTACCACTAGAACTGGTGGGTGCCGCCGCTTCAGAGGAACTCAAATCGGAGAAGTTAGCGCCTTCTCCTCCCTTAGCGTTGCCACCCTTTTTCTTGGAAACTAACTGTTGCTGCCTCTTCAGTTTCGCCAAGTCCAACATCAGCTCGCCGACATTTTTAAAGGACTTCAGCAGGCGTGCATTTTTGACCATAGCTACAGCTGCACCGACGCCTCCAGTTATCGCAGCAAGGACGATAGTAAGGATAATTTCAAATGCTCCGCCACCAGCTATTTCGGTAATTTCCAGGCTGTGCTGTGCTTTTACATAATCCTGGGCAAAGCGGAAAATAATCTCGCGCAGGGCCGGATCATCATAAATAATTTGAGCAACATCAAATGCCAAATCCAGTTGCTGTTTTGTAATCTTTGAAGGGTCAAAACCGAGTACATCCACCACTTCCTTTTGTAAGTCCGTGACGTATTCCTGGCCAGATTCTGTAAAGCTTTTGTCATTCCAGAAGTAATTTGCTGTGGCAACACCCAGCCTTTGAGACTGACGCATGGGATTCAGCATTTGCGCCACTTCAAGCACATCTTTTGTCCATACCGCCAAGCCCCAGGCGGCATTGCCAAAACCGGTCGCGCCACTTTCAATATAGGCACCCACTTTTTCCAGGGTTGAGCGCTTCTCATGCTGCTGCTGGATTTGGGCCGCCTCTGCCCTCTCCTGGGCAATAATTTGCTGTAGGCCGATACGAATCTTGGCAATCAACTCAGCCTGTTTGTCAGCAATTACGGCAGCTGCTGTTGGCGCTTCTTCAATAATCAGTCGATTCTGGATTAAAGCGCGATAAACCTCTCGTTCAGAAGAGGACAAATGGCCGGGCGGCTCAGATAGGGGCCCCAGGAAGATTGTGCCCGAGGTACCCGCTTGAATACTGGTACTGAGCAAATTGCAGGAGCTACCTCCCAGGCTGAAAAAGTGCTGGTAAATTTTCTCAATAACCGCATCGTCGAACATCGAAAGCAAGTGGCCGGCATCGACCTGCACCGGAATCCCCAGCGGGTACGTCCACCCTACTCTCACTTCGTACTGGATGCCCTGCTTATTTTCAACACGTAGCTGCATGATAATCCTTTAAACACTTACGCCTATCTGGACCTAGTGGGGACCTAATTCAGTTAACTCTCACCCGCGAACATTAGGGAACCCCCAAAGAACTCCGGTAAGCTTTCGATTCCGTCTATTTTTCGAACAAAATGCCCTTAAGCTGAAACCAGCGTGACTTCAACTGAAAATTCCTCCGGGCTTTGTCGGCGTCGATTAAAATCGAAATTGAAAGACCAGCCAATACCACGCCATTACACAACGAAGCCGCTGAGAAGAACATTCTCTATCCAAAAAAGGGAGCTTAAGGGCTACCGTGCTAGAAGAATACTAACGATTAGATTCTTATCTTCCTTGTCAATCTAAAGAGGTTAAGAATCCAGGTGGCGCCGAATAAAACATAGGGCTGAGATCTACTTCGCGAGGTTACCGCAAATTAGGTAAATACGGTAGATAGCAAGTGTTAAGCTGAGTCGCGAAGCTTTCGGGAACAGTGATCAAAACTTCAGTAATGAAGAATTAGACTAAAACTATCATCGATTAATTTTTAATAATCAAATAAATATAGTACCTGCGTATTAGAAAAATATCCCGCAATACAATTTATATGAACAATTATTGTCCAATTAATTACAGTAATTGGATAATTTCCCAACAGCGAGCATCAATATTCCGTTATTGATAAAAGCATCTAATTAGATAACGTTTGGCAGACCGTGAAATTGAATTTTTAAATTTGTGACACTTATCACAAAACAATTCAGTTACAGGCTGAGGGATAGGGGAAAATCAGCAAACATGAATAGCTGGAAAATAGCGTTAACTGCAAATAAAGCGCGTATGGGTTGAAGTAGGCCCAGTAACCTCATTATCAGGTGCCTGGGCCTTTTTTCAGAAAGCCTATTCGATCTCTTTGATCCGCATGGAGTTGGTGTGCCCACCCATATTGAGGCGTTCCCCCTGGGTAATCAGTACCCGCTGCCCTTTCTGCAAATCGATTCTAGAGCTTAATACCTCGATAACCGCTTCGGTTAAATGTCCCAGGGGAACTGAAGCCGGATCAAAGCTCACTGTCTCTACTCCCCGTAACAGCATCAGCTGGCGAGCGATCTTAGGGTGCCGGGTTAGTGCATAGATCGGCAAGCGAGTATTTGCACGGGACATCATTCTCGGTGTGCGGCCAGACTCGGTCAGTGCGGCTACAGCACAGAGATTCTCCACGCGCGTTGCAACATCAATCGCCGCCTGGGCAATTACAGTATCGATTAAAGCTGAAGAACCGTGGTCCTCTGCAGTGTAGGGAACACTGCCCAAATACTGTTCAGCGCCGATAATCACTTCACTCATAGATTCCACAGCGGCAACCGGGTAATCGCCTGCAGCTGTTTCCGCCGACAGCATAACTGCATCGGTACCGTCCAGCACCGCATTGGCAACATCCATCACCTCGGCACGGGTAGGAGTCGGGCTGGTAATCATCGACTCCATCATTTGTGTTGCAGTGATTACGGCGCGATTGAGAGCATTTGCGCGGTTGATCAGTTTTTTCTGCACCCCGACCAGAGCGGGATCACCGATCTCTACCCCCAGGTCACCTCTAGCTACCATAATCGCATCAGAAGCCAGGATTAGGCTGTCCATTTGCTCATCATCGGCAACAGCCTCGGCCCTTTCAACTTTGGCGACAATCGCTGCTTGGCTACCAGCCTCTGCCATGGCTTTGCGAGCAGTATCCAGGTCTTCCGCACAACGCGGGAAACTGACTGCGAGGAAATCCACTTCGAGATCTGCTGCCAGCTTGATATCCCGGTAGTCTTTTTCTGTCAGTGCCGGTGCAGACAGGCCGCCGCCCAATAAGTTGATGCCCTTGTTATTCGACAGCTTACCGCCTTGTAAAACCCGGCAATAGAGCTTGCTTGGCGTAGTGCCGGTTACTTCGAGACGAATCTTGCCGTCATCCAACAGCAGGATATTGCCGGACTGGCAGTCGCTGATCAGGCTTGGATAATCTACTCCAACGCGGTGCTCATCTCCCCCTTCAACCGGGCAATCCAGGTCGAGGGTAAATTCGTCATTGTTTTCAAGCTGTACACTGCCCTTGGCAAAACGGGCAATGCGGATTTTGGGACCCTGCAAGTCCCCCAAAACCGCAACAATTTTTCCCTGCGCTTCGGCGGCATTGCGCACCTCTGTAACGCGGCGTCGGTGATCCTCCGCCGATCCGTGAGAAAAGTTCAGACGTACAACGTTCACCCCAGCGCGAATCATTTCATCGATTACGCGAGGCTTGTCCGTACCCGGGCCTAAGGTTGCTACGATTTTTGTATGGCGAATCATAAGATCCCGTCATCTAATAATTTGAGAAGGAGGTTCAGAGGGCTATCAAACAGGAATTCTATGTCCATTTAATGGCCCTCAGTAATTGAATTACCAAAATATGGTAAATGAGGGGGGATCAGGCGGATTCAGCAACAGGCTGCTTCAACTGAAGTGACTCAGCCATTGCCAGACTGGTATCCAACATACGGTGGGAGAAGCCCCACTCGTTATCGTACCAGGCCATGACCTTCACCAAGTTACCATTCACACGGGTGTGATTCGCATCAAAGTGACTGGAGGCACTGGTGTGATTGAAGTCCACAGATACCAAGGGCTGATCGCAGTAAGTCAGTACACCACCACTGGCCTGAGCAGCTTCCTGCATAATGCGGTTAACTTCTTCGGCGGTGGTGTCACGGCCGGCAATAAACTGGCAGTCCACTAGAGACACATTGCTTACCGGTACACGGACGGCCATACCATCGAGGCGACCTTTTAACTCAGGCAATACCAAACCAACCGCTGCAGCCGCACCTGTTTTGGTAGGGATCATATTATCCGCCGCCGCACGGGCACGATAAATATCTGCGTGCACCGCATCTTGGGTATTCTGGTCATTGGTATAGGCGTGCACGGTGGTCATAAAGCCGCGCTCAATACCCAATTCACGATGCAGTGCTTGAGCTACAGGTGCCAGACAGTTGGTAGTGCAGGATGCATTGGATACCACACGGTGATCCGCAGTGAGATTGCTGTCGTTTACACCGTAAACAACTGTGAGATCCGCATCTTTTGAGGGTGCAGAAATCAGCACTGCAGCGGCACCGGCTTCAATATGGGCAGAAGCGGAAGCGCGATCGGTAAAGCGGCCAGTACACTCCAGGACTAAATCCACACCCAATTGCTTCCAAGGCAATTTGGAAGGGTCGCGCTCCTGGCAAACCTGAACTCGATCACCACCAATAACCAGAGAATCACCATCGACTTTGACGTCTGTACCAAAGCGACCGTGAATAGTATCGAAGCGAGTAAGGTGAGCATTAGAAGCTACCGGAGCGAGATCATTAATCGCGACCAATTGAACACGATCGCTGTAGCCTGATTCATAGATAGCTCGGGTGACATTTCTACCGATACGACCGTAACCATTAATGGCAATTTTAATTTTCATCTCGCTTTACCCTCTTTATATGCTTCTGGTTTTTCAAGTGGCACCCGCTTGCGAGTGCACCATACCGAGTGTGTGTTATTTCAATTCCGCAGCTTGTTTTGCCAGACGAGTAATCTCTGCCCAGTTCTTTTCACGAACCAGAGTGCTGCTCGCCATCCAGGAACCACCGACACAGACCACATTGTTCAGAGCCAGAAAGTCCGGGGCATTTTGAGGCCCTATACCACCGGTGGGACAAAAGCGAACGTCCTGTAGCGGACCGCCAATGGATTTCAGCATTGGCACTCCCCCTGCCGCCTGGGCTGGGAAAAATTTCTGGTAGCGATAACCACGCTCGTAGAGGCGCATCACTTCTGAAACACTGGCAGCACCAGGCAGCAGCGGTACTTCACTGCCTTCAGCAGCATCCAGTAAGCGGTCGGTTGCGCCGGGGCTCACCATAAAGCTGGCGCCGGCTTCGATAGAGCGACGCAGATCATCACCATTGAGCACCGTGCCAGTTCCCACATGGGCTTCCGGCAGGTGTTTTGCAATTTGTTCAACAACTTCCAGGGCTGCCTCAGTGCGCAGGGTTACCTCAAGTACTTTCAGGCCACCTTCAATCAAAGCGCCGGCAAGAGGGAGGGCATCTTCAACTTTATCTACAACCAGTACTGGGACAACGCCAGCTACCTGCAAAATCTCGGCGATATTTTTCTGCATCAGTTAATTCCAAATCTCTCGTTAAGGCGCCCAGTAAACAGTGACTGGTTTCAGCCCCTGCTTAAGAATACTGCGCACCGGCATTTCCAACTCATCACTGCCGAGCAACGCCTCGCGGTAAACTTTTAGCTTCTCTTCACCAGTGATCAACAACTTGATATTGCGCGCTTGCAAAATTGCACTCAGGGTCAAAGTCATACGCTCGGTATTGGAGCCGGTAACTTCACTCTGATTAGCAGTAATTGCCTTGCACAATTCTTGTGAATCAGGATTTAGTGCATCCTGTAAGCCCTGTGCATGGGGGAATAGTGATGCGGTGTGGCCGTCACTGCCCATACCCAGCAGACAAACATCAAACGGTTTCTGCAACTCGCTATATGCGCGCTCACAGGCTTCTTCACCTTCAGCGGCTGTTGCATGTGAGTTTTTCATACCCAGGAAATTGGCTTCGGCGCCAAACTTCTGTAAAAGCGACTTCTCAATAAAAGCTGCGTTACTACCGCTTTCGGTTTTTTCTACCCAGCGCTCATCAACGAGAGCCGCTGTAATTTGCGACCACGGAAGCGGGCGTTTGGATAGCTCGCGATATACTGATTCCGGCGTACTGCCGCCAGATACCAGGAAACTTGCGTGATTATTTTCTTTAATACCTTTTTGCAGTTCGCAAGCACAATCGTGGGCTAGAGCCTGCACCAGGCGCTCGCGATCTTGGAAAAATTTTTCTTCAGCCATGGATTCTTCCATTTCTCTTAGTGGAAACCGGCGCGGTAAAATTAATAGCTGCGCCGGCTTTCCAAATTATTACTGCGCGTTAAACCAATGACGATCACTGCGTGACAGCAGTTTTTCTGCCTCTTCTGGCCCCCAGCTACCTGCAGGATAGGGCTGCGGCTGATTAGCCGTTTCGCGCCAATGCTCAATAATTGGATCCACCCACGCCCAGGCAGCAGCAACTTCGTCACGGTGGATAAAAAGCGCGGGATTATTTGCTGCAGCATCCAACATCAGGCGTTTATAAGCGTCGCTGCGGAAGCTGTCGTAAGTATCAGAAAGGGTTAAATTCAATTCAGCCGGTTGCAACTCGGTGGTGAGACTGTCCATTTTCTTCGCCATCAAAACCAGTTTGATACTTTCTTCTGGCTGTAAGCGAATAACCAAACGGTTGGGAACAATCTTTCCGGCTGACTCATCGTATACATGATGAGAAATATTTTTGTATTGCACTACAATTTCGGCACAACGCTTTTCCATGCGTTTGCCAGTACGCAAGTAAAACGGCACCCCTGCCCAACGCCAACTATCGATATGCGCTCGAATGGCAACGAAGGTTTCGGTTGAACTGGTTCCACTGTCGAGTTCATCGAGATAACCAGGAACATCACTGCCATTGATTTGCCCAGCTATATACTGGCCACGCACAACGTTTTTATCGACCAAATTACCGATAAGCGGGCGCAAAGCCTCAAGTACCTTAATTTTTTCTGCACGGATATTCTTCGCCGACATACTGTTGGGAGATTCCATGGCGATAAGGCACAGCAGTTGCAGCAGATGGTTTTGCACCATATCCCGCATAGCACCAGTTTCATCATAAAAACCCGCGCGCCCTTCCAGGCCTACGGTTTCTGAAATACTGATCTGGATATGATCAATGGTTTTTGCATCCCAAAGATGCTCAAACAATACATTGCTAAAACGCAGTGCAAGAAGGTTTTGGACAGTTTCTTTACCCAGGTAGTGATCGATACGGAAGATACTATCTTCCGGGAAGTAACTGGCAATTTTACTGTTGATTTCATCAGAGGTTTGAGCGTTATAGCCCAATGGCTTTTCCACTACGACTCTGGAATTTCCAGTAATAAGGCCTTTTACGGAGAGGTTTTCACAACAGGGGCCAAATACCGCGGGCGGTATTGCCAAATAGAAAATACGAACCCGCTCTGAGTCAGAACCGAGAATTTCTGCCAGGTGATCCCACTGGCTATCCGGTACGGCGATATCCAGTGCGATCGGACAAAGTAAATGGCTAAATTGGTCCCAGCTCGAAGCACTGTACTCACCCTCACGGAGATATTTTTGCAGTGCCTGGTGGGCTGTATCGATATATTGATCAACATCTGACTGGCGGCGACACACCGGAAGGATGCGACAGCCCTCAACCAAGCTGCCCTCTCTAAATGCTCGGTAAAGCGCCGGTAGTAACTTGCGCAGTGCAAGGTCTCCGCCTCCACCAAATAACACCATATCAAAAGGGTTAATCATAAATTTTGCTCTGAGATCGTTCTTGTCTCGGAGCCTTACTGGCTCCGCAATAATCAATAAAGAATACTTGCACCGGTCTCTGCACCGCTGGCAAGCCCGCGCATATTAGCGAATAGTTCACGGCCGGTTCCACGGGCACTTGCCGACAGATCACACTGAGCCGGTTCGCGAGCATTAAATTCAGCTTCGTCTACCAGTACGCGCAGGACGCCAGCCTCTGAATCCAGCTCAATCATGTCACCCTCTTGCACCTTGGCAATCGCGCCGCCCTCTACGGCTTCCGGTGACATATGAATAGCAGCCGGTACTTTTCCGGATGCACCGGACATGCGCCCGTCTGTAACTAGCGCCACTTTAAAACCACGATCCTGCAGTACGCCCAGAGTCGGTGTCAGCTTGTGCAGTTCCGGCATACCATTGGCGCGAGGCCCCTGGAATCTCACTACAGCGACAAAGTCACGCTCTAGCTCACCGGCTTTGAATCGCTTGAGCAGGTCGTCCTGGTTATCCAGAACAATGGCCGGAGCCTTCACTTTGAGGTGCTCAGATTTAACCGCAGAGACTTTGATTACACTGCGTCCCAGGTTTCCTTCGAGCAACTGCAAACCACCATGCTGGGAGAAAGGGTCTGTGGCTGGACGAATGACCGTCGTATCACCGCTCTCTTCTGGAGTGGGTTTCCAAACCACACCGCCGCCAGCATCACTGTTGAGGAAGGGGTCTTCACAGTAGGGTTCGAGACCGGAATTACCGAGTACTGTGTGAACATCATCGTGTAAAAGGCCAGCGGAGCGGAGTTCGCGAATCAGGAACTGCATACCCCCGGCTGCGGCAAAGTGGTTAATATCCGCAGTGCCGTTCGGGTAGACATGACAAAGCAGCGGCACCACTTCAGAGAGGTCTGCCATATCCTGCCAAGTCAACTGAATACCTGCTGCACGCGCCATCGCAATAAGGTGCAATGTGTGGTTTGTGGATCCGCCGGTAGCGAGCAATCCCACCACTCCGTTGACGAATGCTTTTTCAGTGAGAATTTTAGCTACCGAAGTGTGCTGGCTAGGTTCAGTAATTTTTACCAATTGCGCCACAGCAGCTTCATTTAATGCCGAGCGCAAATCAGTACCGGGGTTTACGAAGGAACTGCCGGGCAATTGCAGCCCCATAATTTCTACCAGCATCTGGTTACTGTTGGCAGTGCCGTAAAAGGTGCAGGTGCCGGCACTGTGGTAGGAAGCACTCTCGGCTTCCAATAGTTCAGAGCGCCCTACTTTGCCTTCAGCATAGAGCTGGCGAACCCGGACTTTTTCCGCATTGGACAGGCCAGTGGGCATTGGACCCGCAGGTACAAAAATTGAAGGCAAGTGGCCAAAAGAAAGAGCACCAATAACCAGGCCGGGGACAATTTTGTCGCAGATACCCAGGAATATGGCTCCTTCGAAAACATCATGCGAAAGCGCGATTGCTGTGGACATGGCAATCACATCTCGCGAAAACAGGCTGAGTTCCATCCCTGCACGCCCTTGAGTCACCCCATCGCACATTGCCGGTACGCCACCGGCAACCTGGGCCGTTGCGCCATTGCGCGCAGCTGCCTCTTTCAATTGAGCAGGGTAGGCACCATAGGGCTGGTGAGCGGACAACATATCGTTGTATGCGTTGACGATACCCAGGTTCGGCCCCCGCCCAGAGGCGATCAACTGCTTATCACCTTCCGGAGATGCAGCTATTGCGTGGGCCAAGTTTCCGCAAGACACATGTGCCGCTGCCCGCCCTTCAATATGCGCTTTCTCAACCTGCGCCAGATACTCTGCACGAGTTTCTTCGCTGCGCTTAATGATGCGTTCGGTAACGGTCTGAAGCTTGCTGTGAACCATGACTATTCCGTAATAACTCTGTTGAGGTGGTCTCTAGTTACAAAAACCACCAGGGTCACATTTCAGTGGCATCAGCCACCTGTGATTATCTTTCCGTGGAGCGCCTTTCGGCGGAATGGCTCCCACTGCAACCCTTTGGTTGTAGTGCCATCAATGTCCTATTGCCCAATCGTAAATCTGAAGCAGGAGGAACAAAGTTGCTTTTATCAGATCGCTGGAAACCCAATCATTCCAGCGGACAACCTTTCAGCCCACGGCAAGACTGCTTATGGAGACTCATGGGAAATCCTGTTATCGGGTAGAAATCTCACTTCCGAACCTCTTCCCGCTCTTAGAGCTGAATGTTAGTGATCCAACAATGCCGGAACCTCCTCCCCACTGAGGTGGTAGAGACTTTGGACGCCCGGCTTGAGTAATTCACCCAATCTGTAGCCACTCAATCTTATTGATGCGCATTATGTAGTAAAACTACAAAAATTTTCAAGAGGCTTCAAATAGTGATTGAAGATGTTGACCAGGGGAGACAGGCATATAGGAAGTATTTGGCGTAAAAGCCATCATTTTCTTTAATACCGGGAAACTTAATGCCTTCATTCAGTCACAAAGTGAAAGATTGGCCTTACTTAGGTGTAGGATTTTTACAGGCAAATGATAAAGTCTAGGAATCTCAAAGAATTGGGATAAAAAACTACAAATTACCCACAAATTAAGAAAGGAGGCGCACCCCATAAGCTAATTGCAGGCTCATAACTGTTAAAATCCCACCTTCCAGCAATACTTACTTGTCGATGCCAGTAAGGCCAAGGCTCAGATAGAACTAGTTGATGCATGAAAGTCACAATTAACGATGTTGCCGAGCGCGCCGGCGTATCTATCAAAACAGTGTCCAGGGTGATCAATAATGAGCCCTCTGTACGCGCAGCCACTCGGCAAAAAGTGCTCGACGCAGTCAAAAGCCTGAACTACACACCCAGTCTGGCAGCGCGGAATCTGGCGGGGACACACTCCTATTCCATCGCATTTATTTATGACAACCCTAATGCCCACTACGTTATCGATATGCAAAACGGCATATTGGAAGCCTGCAGAGCAAAAGGGTATGAGCTACTTATCCATCCTTGCAATTCGAAATCTCCAGTTATCCACAGCGACTTAAATAAACTGGTCGAGCACGGCAAAGTAGCCGGATTGGTCCTGACCCCCCCTTTTTCAGAGTCACCTTCTTTTATCGATACGCTCCAATCCATGAATGTGGAATTTGTGCGAATTATATCCTCCACCAATACAGAGAAAGCAAAGGGAAAGTCTATACAGATTGACGACCGCCAGGCCGCCTACAATATTACCCAGCATCTACTTTCACTCGGGCACAAGCGTATCGCTTATTTAAGCGGAGGCGAGGAGCACCTTTCCACATTGGGGCGCCAAAATGGATACAGCCAGGCACTCGAAGATGCAGGAATAGCAGTAGACCGACATTTGATTGTTGAAGGGAAATATTCATTTGAATCGGGCGAGATCAATGCAAGAAAGATCCTCGACAGCGACAAACCTCCCTCAGCAATATTTGCCGCTAATGACGAAATCGCAGCGGGCGCTCTATTTGCCGCCCGTATGTTAAAGATTGATGTTCCCGAGCAAGTCTCTATCGCAGGATTTGAAGACAGCCCATTTTCTCGACAAACCTGGCCCAAACTTACAACCGCACACCAACCCAACCAGGAAATCGCCCGCTCGGCAGCAGAATTACTGCTTGAGAAAATTCAGTGTAAAAGTTCAAAAGAACTCAATGGTTCTGGGCAAGAGAGTGAAACATACCGTAGCTTCACCCCCGAGTTAATTATTCGACAATCCACTGGCCCCGCGCCCAAATAACCCCTTCGGCTTAAGAGAGATCTGGAAAGTTAATTTTGTCGATAAATTTCACGCCCCAGGCTCCAGGTCCTATTCACTTGCAGATCCTCACCCAATAAAACCATATCCGCTCGGGCCCCTTCAGTGATTACACCTGCTCCCAGACCAAGGAACTGCGCCGGATACAAACTTGCCATGCGCAGCGCTTCCGGCAACTCAATCCCACACCGGTCGCGGATATTTTTAACCGCGCCGATCATATCCAAGTGAGAACCCGCTAATTCTCCGGTACTGGAGGTCAGTTTATCCCCTTCTCGTGTAACCACTCGATCAAATAGGGGAAAACTGGTGGCATCACTGCCCACTAGCGACATTGCATCGGTTACCAGTAACAACTTACCGCGAGGTTTTGCCTTCAAAGCTAACGCCATAGCGCCGGTGCTGACGTGGTGGCCATCGGCAATTAATCCACACCAGGCATCATCCCGGATCAGGGCTGCCCCCACCATACCCGGCTCACGCGAATGAAGCGGGGACATTGCATTGTATAAGTGGGTAAATCCTGTCGCTCCAGCATCCAATGCAGCTTCAACAACTTCAGCACTCGCATTCGAATGGCCGAGACAAACATGAACCCCCAGGGAAACCAACTTTCGGATATCGGATACCGATACACACTCTGGCGCCAGAGTGACCAAGCGGATTCCCAGGTCTTCCCGGGCGTAGAGGGAGAGCTCCTCATGACTCAAAGAGCGGATAAACCCTCCTTCATGGGTACCCTTTTTGGCCTCACTTAAATGCGGCCCCTCAAAATGTACTCCAATCACACCCGGAACACCGCTGGACAAGGCCCCACTTACCGCATCGGCTGCCCGCTGCATCACTGCAAAGCTATCCGTGATCAAGGTGGGCAGGAAAGCACTGGTACCAAACTGACTATGGGCTTCGCTTATTTTCTGAAGCGCATTAACTGAGGGCTCCTGATTAAACAGTACACCACCACCACCATTGACCTGGATATCAATAAAGCCCGGCACCAACAAACCCGGTAAGCGCTCAGCATCCGAACTGACACCCCCACCCACTGCGGAAATCAGTCCGCTATCTCCAATGGTGATAGCAACATCTGCAAGTATGCGCTCGCCATCAAATAGCTTTTCAGCAATCAGGATAACCCCCACTTCCCCCTCCCAAATACTATTTTCTGTTTTATTCAGACTGTCTGAGTAACTTTCTTTAAACCCGCCGGCTCATCGGGATTAATCCCCCGACTTACCGCCACGTGGGCCACATCGATATAAAAACGCTGCAACAGCGCCAGTGGAGCCACCCTCGGGTGAACCCCCTTACTCGGCACATGCAAATTAATCAGAGCCGCCCCACGCCGACGAATTTCATCGATCTGCTGGCTGTGTGTGGGGAATGACTCATCCTCGATTGGAACATTCACCACTGTCAATTTCCCTTCCACCAGCGTAACGGGGCCGTGCAAGAATTCCGCACTGGAATAGGACTCCGCATGAATATTGCAGACTTCTTTTAACTTCAGCGCCAGTTCCCGGGTAATCCCATAACCGGGACCCCGCCCCAAAACTACCAGATTTTGTACCGAGGCCAGGTTTTCCGGACGCAATTGAATTTCTGCCCGCACCGCAGATCTCAAAGTTTCCGGCAACTTTTCCAGAGCATTACAAAGAGCGGGATCCTGCGTCCAATTGGCGACCATCTGCAGTATCGCAGATAGGGTCGCCAGATAACTTTTCGTAGCTGCAACCGCTTTTTCCGGGCCAGCCTTTAAGGGAATTACCAGGTCAACCACATCTTTAATCGGCGCATCTTCATCGTTAAGCAAAGCGACTGTATAAGCCCCCTGCTCTCTCGCCATGCGGGCCTGAGTCAGAATATCTGGGCTTCTCCCAGACTGGGAAATGACGATAACCAGGGCCTCATCGAGCTTTAATTTGCGACCATAAACACTGGAGACCGACGGTGCGGCAGCAAAAGTAGGGGTACCAGTTTCAATCTCTATCAGATACTTGGCAAAGACGCCCGCATGATCAGAAGACCCCCTCCCCACAATCATCACAAAACGAGGAGGCTTCTGGCGCAGTCGCTCACCCAGATGAGACATTATATTGGCATTGGAATGCAGCTGTTCAGCAATCCTATCCGGCGCCTCACGAGCCTCAGCCTCCATGACCGTTGTAACCATAATACTTCCTACCTGACTCACACAAAATATGAACCCAGTTCTCACATTAATACCGAGCTCCACCAATCAGTCTATGCCCAGCAGTACTTCACCTCGGATAATTGACGCCATTAATCGTCCTGCTTTGTTTTCAAACGCCCACTAGCTCGCCAACCCGATACCCCATTACTGTCACAATAAAACTGGAATTGGGTATACCTTTTTAATCTATGCTTAAGGCACCCCTATCAGTCGCTGCCGATCATATCTACAGGAAGGATCAATGCCCCAAACCCCGGGCAGTTACACCACACAAAAATGGCGTTTAATCATTCTCCTTGTAGTTGCGAGCTTACTGAGCAGCTGCTCCAGCATTCAATTCGCCTATAACAACATTGATTATTGGATACGCTGGAAGCTTCGTGACTATGTCGACTTAAATTCCCAGCAAGAGCTGGAGTTTCAAGGGGCTCTTAACAGCTTTTTTCACTGGCACCGCCAAACACAGCTACCAAAATATGCCGATTTCCTGAGCCAACTGGCAGATAAAGTAGATCAAGGCCAACTTGAGAATCCTCAGCTGGCCCCAGTTGAAAAAGAGGTGTACCACTTCATCGAAAGCGCCAGTAACAACGCCTTCAACTTAATGCTTCCTATTGTGGCGCAGTTAACACCACAACAGATTGATCACCTGCAACACAACCTGGCCAAAAAGCAGCAGAAAACACTGGAAAAATGGCAGCGCTCGCCGTGGAAAATACAACGACACCGCGATCGGCAAATTCGCCGGGAGAGCAGGCGATGGCTGGGAAGTTTAACCGAGCAACAAAAGCAGCTGATCGCAGCCTGGGTAAAGCAGGTAGAGTACAACCCTGTTTTACGTAACGAACAACATATGATTTGGCAACAACATGCTATTGAGCTTATCCGACAGAAGCCTGATGGATACCAACAACAATTGCGCGGTCTGTTGGAAAACCCAGACCAACTTTGGTCCGACGAATATCGCAAGGCGCAAGAGCAGCGCAAAACCCAAGCTCGCGAACTGGGAGAACAAATTCTATCCAGTACCAGCCCCACACAACGCCGTCATCTAAGCAAAACTCTGCGCGACTATGCCCAGGACTTCCGCTCTCTAGCCAGCCAATAATCAGACGCCCAGATCCCAACACCACCGCCGAACTAATGAACGACATGACACCTCAAAAATCTAGCGTATCCAGAATAAATTCCACTCAATAGATTTCAAGAGAAACTAATAATCATGTGCGATTTCCTGCTGACGAAAGCGACCTAAGGCTGATAAGCTCGCCAACTCACATTACCAGCCAGGGGAATTCAAGTGCATATCGAATCCGCCACACAGGAACAATTGATCGAGTGGGAAAAAGAATTAAGCGCTCACTACAACAAGATCTGTCAACACGAGTTAAGCCTGGATATCACACGTGGAAAGCCCTCGGCGGAGCAATTAAAACTTTCCGATAAACTTGATGGAATTCTCTCCGGTGACTATCGAGCGGCAGACGGTACCGACACTCGCAACTACGGTGGCTTAATCGGTCTGACCTGCGCAAGGGAGCTGGGAGCCGAAATGCTTCAAGTGCCGGTCAACGAAGTGATTGCCGGAGGCAACAGCTCTCTTACACTGATGTATCACGCCCTAGTCACCGGTTACCTGTTCGGCTTTGCGGGCACTACCCCCTGGCGCAAATTAAAAGCTCCCAAATTTCTCTGCCCTGTTCCCGGCTATGACCGCCATTTTACGATCTGTGAGCAGCTGGGTATCGAGATGATTAACGTGCCCATAGGAGAGCAGGGGCCCGACATGGAGCTTGTGGAAAAGCTCGTGCGCGAAGACGCAGAGATTGTTGGTATCTGGTGTGTGCCCAAGTTTTCAAATCCAACAGGAGCCACTTACAGCAAGGAAACTGTAGAAAGATTGGCGCAGCTGGGACAGTTTGCCGGCGCCGGCTTCCGGATATTTTGGGACAATGCCTATTCGGTGCATGACATTGGCAACTATGTAAAACTGCCAAATATTCGCACAGCAACCCTGGAAAATGATACTGCAGACTCCGTAATACAGTTTGCCTCAACTTCAAAAGTCACCCACGCTGGCGCAGGCGTTGCGTTTGTGAGCGCCAGCCAGGCAAATCTCGATTCCCTCAAAGGCCAAATGCAGGCAATGACCATTGGTCCTGACAAAGTCAACCAATTGCGTCACTCGAGATTTTTTACCGAATACACCAGTCTGACAGAACACATGCATAAACATGCAGATATTCTTCGCCCGAAGTTCGAGTGTGTTCTGGAGCATTTACATAATGCCCTCACCGATGCAGATATGGGTACTTGGGAAAAACCTGAAGGGGGTTATTTTGTTTCCTTTAATACCCTTCCCGGTTGCGCAAAAGCAGTGGTTAAAATGGCTGCGGATGCTGGAGTAAAATTAACACCTGCCGGCGCTACCTTCCCTTATGGTAAGGACCCTGAGGACAGCAATATTCGTATTGCACCCAGTTTCCCACCGCTGGAAGAACTGGATACCGCAATGTCTGTTTTCGTCCTCTGTGTCAAACTGGTGAGTCTACGTAAAAAGCTTGGCAAAATTTAACCATCCAAAATGCCAGGTGAGATTTCCTGAATCTTCAAATAAGGCAGCTTTACGCTGCCTTTTTCATAAAGAGTCACTTCTAAGTCAGCTGGATAAATAACGTTTAGCAAACTTCTTGTCCACTTTTGATAAATCAACAACGACCAGCCCATCCACAGCATCGCAAAAATCCGGGTCAATATTAAAGGCGTGGAAACTGGTCCCTCCAGTTTTAGTAACAGAGGCATACTTTTTAAATAGGGGAGGTAGCATAACGCCCTCCTCACGCAAAATATGCTTCAATTGACGCATATCTGACACCGAATCCCCAAGTAATTCAGGCAGTTCAGATTGTGCTTCCGGAAATGGCAGTCGAGCATCCCCCAAGGAGTTTTCAGGAGCAAAATAATGGGAAAAATAGCGCACAATGACGGACTTCGCTCTCACGGAAAATGTACCGGGCATAGACACTGGGCCAAATAGGTAGCGTACCTTATTGCGCAATACCCACTGTCCAATAGCACACCAGAGCAGGTCTAACCCGCGCCCTCTCCAATATTCCGGCAGTAGGAAGCTACGCCCTAGCTCAGCAGAATCTGGCAGGCACTGCCGAGGAGGCTGCGGGTAATTAAATAGCGTACTGCTGTATATCTGATCATCCGAGAGCGCCTCGGTCGCTGCTATGCGGTAAGCTCCTGCAATCTGTCGATTTTCTGCATCCCACAACAATAGATGGTCGTAATGAGCATCAAACGCATCCCAATCCCGGCTCTGGCCGGTCCCTTCCCCCACTGAGCGAAAGGCAATCTCCCTCACTCTGGCCAATTCCCGCATGACGGGGCAATCTGCTTTTTGCCGATACAAACGCACAGAAAAATTACCCAGTTCAGAGAGTGATACACAGGACTCAACCACTCGCGCTACATCGGCTTTTGGCTCAGCTTCAACAATTAATTCCGGCCCCAGAGGGGCGGGCGAACGATGTAATTGGTAGACATGTTTACGCCACAAGGCAGCCTTGGCGCGGGGTGTTAGCGGCCAGCTACGAAAGTGTTCCGCTTCCAAGGGACGTCCTATACGAATATCGATACTGCGGCTGGCCTGCTTAAACATCTCCCTGATCAACCATAAAGTCGAGAGAGGCTTGTTCAACATGGAGAGGCCATAGAACCACCAGGAGTTTCTCCCTAAAACCTGCACCGGCAATATCGGCGCATTTGTTTTTTCCGCAAAACGGGCAAAGCCTGAATTCCAGCGTCCATCCCGAACCCCATGGGGGGTGAGCCTGGATACTTCGCCCGCCGGGAAAATGATAATCGCTCCCCCGTCACCTAAATGGCTATAAATACCTTCAATATCGGCTCGACGGGTACGCCCATTAAAGTTATCTACGGGCAATAAACAGGGGCGCAGGGATTTTATGTTCCACAATAACTGGCTCGCAACAGCTCGAACATCTTTCCGTACCCGCGCTACCATATCGATCAGAGCGAGACCATCCAGGCTTCCTAAGGGGTGATTAGACACAATCACCAGCGGCCCACTAGTGGGAACCCGAGCCAACTCTGATGGATTTAATTCGTAGCGAAAATTCAAGTCATCGAATACCTGGCGAATAAAATCCAGGCCGCCAAGGTGGGGGTAACTGCTGGTAAATTCCTGTAGCTGCTCCTCACAACAGATTTTCTTTACTGTGGCAGAAACTAATTTTCGCGTGGTTTTTTGTGGTGCCGCGCTGTACCAGGCGTTTTTCTGCAAAAGAGTCTCAAGATGAATCATGCCGCAACCACCTCTGTCATTATGCTGGCAATTTTTGGAGTCCGATACCAATGTAAAAGATCTAAATTGCCATCTTGTTGTTCTACAACCGCACTCATAGAGTCGACCCAATCACCACAATTCGCATAGGTCACAGCATCCCCACACACGGTTTTATTTCTAAGGGCAGGCCTATGGATATGGCCACAAATAACACCATCAAATCCCCGCGATATCGCTTCACGGGTGGCGACATCCTCAAAATCACTCATCATTTGTCGAGCGGCACCCACACGATTTTTTATCTGGCTGGCCAGCGACCACCAAGGCTTATTAAATCGATTGCGCCAATAATTGATCCAGCGATTAAAGCGCAGCATCAGGTAATAACTGCGATCGCCGATATGGTAACTGATTGGATTTATTTTAATTCGGTGTTCAAACTGATCGCCGTGGGTCACCCAAAAGCGACGCCCATTGGAAGCGGTGTGGATATAGTCTTTTTCAATTCGGATATTGCCGAGCCGCTTTCCGGCCCAGCTGCGCATTGGCGCGTCGTGATTTCCAGGAATATAAATGACTTCAGGCGTCAGGCTACTTAATTCGGAAAGCATTTCCAGTAGCAGCGAAGAGGCCTGGCACCATGTACCTCGTCCTTGAGCGAGTGCCTGCATATCAAAAATATCCCCAACCAGATAGACCGTATCGGCGCGATTCTGAGCCAGAAAATCTGCAAGTCGATGGGGCTCACTGTCTCTGCTGCCCAAATGGACATCGGAAATCCACAGTGCGCGATAGCGATTGCTCATAGCAAAGTTCCAGTCTGTACCAGTTATCAGCCCATAAAAATCAGGGCAGATACGCGGCAAAAATATAGGTCGTCGCTTGAGCTAACTTGAGAAAAATCGATAAATCCGTATTTGCTCTCTTGCTAGCAAATTGAGATCAACTAAATACAGAACGGCGTTGATCGTCAGCGCAACCACTTTGCAGCGATTTGATGACAGTCAGGAGGATTTTTATTGAAGCTTATATTGCAGAGGAAAAAAAGGTGCAGCGGATGATTTTGGCGCTAAAAACCGGGCATAGAGCCCGGCCTGATTCAGAGTAAAAATAAAGCTTACTCTGTGTCCTGGGGATGACGGATAGGCGGGGCAAAAGGAAACTTGGCAACTTTGTCACCCTTTACTTCAACAATCTTGCCGGTGCCCTCTTTTTCCACTTCATCAATACGCACGATGCTGTGCATCGGAATATAGGAACGGGTTACCGAAGCAAATTCGGTTTTCAGCTTTTCCTCACTGGGGTCGACCACAAGCTGAGCCTTTTCCCCAAATACAAACTCCTCCACCTCGATAAAGCCGTACATATCACTTTGATAGATGGCCCGAGCGTAGAGTTCGTACACTTGGTTTTGATTGTGGAAAATAACTTTATAAATCGGGTTGGCCATAAGTCTCTCAGGATGGGGATGACCCCGAAGCTCAAATTGATCAAAGAACGGGCAAAGCCCGAAAAAGCGCGCAAGAATAGCACAGGTTCGCAACAGCTAATATAGCCATCTATGCAGTGCCGGGTCCTATCGCTATAATGCCCCACCCTAATTGTTGACCAGTTTTTAACCAGGCGCGATATGTCCGAAACATCGGTGAAAAAGCTATATATTAAGACCCACGGCTGCCAAATGAATGAGTACGATTCCGCGAGGATGCGCGATCTGCTCGGCGAGTCCCACGACATGGTACCTACCGACGATCCCGACGAGGCGGATGTACTATTGGTCAACACCTGTTCTATCCGCGAGAAAGCCCAGGAAAAGCTGTTCCACCAGCTGGGCCGTTGGAAACACCTGAAGGAAAAAAATCCCGACCTGGTGATTGGTGTTGGCGGCTGTGTAGCCAGTCAGGAAGGCGAGGCGATTGCCAAGCGCGCGCCCCATGTAGACTTGATCTTTGGCCCCCAGACCCTGCACCGCCTGCCGGAGATGATGGAGACCAAGGAGCAAAAAAGCGGCGCGGTTATCGTCGATGTGAGCTTCCCGGAGATCGAGAAGTTTGATCGCCTACCCCAGCCAGAGGCCGACGGCGCCACCGCATTTGTCTCTATTATGGAAGGCTGCTCCAAGTACTGTACTTTCTGCGTGGTTCCCTACACCCGTGGCGAAGAAGTCAGCCGCCCTGTGGCCGATGTACTCGAAGAGATCGCCCACCTGGCAGACCAGGGTGTCCGCGAGGTGAACCTGCTTGGG
The DNA here is from genome assembly GCF_052466985.1 of Microbulbifer maximicatervae (SeqCode). Taxonomy (NCBI): domain Bacteria; kingdom Pseudomonadati; phylum Pseudomonadota; class Gammaproteobacteria; order Cellvibrionales; family Microbulbiferaceae; genus Microbulbifer; species Microbulbifer maximicatervae (SeqCode). The sequence goes on along the minus strand of NZ_CP174298.1, from coordinate 4,945,986 downwards.
CAAAACGTAAACGCCTACCGCGCTACAGGAGAAGATGGCCACGAAGTGGATTTCGCCGAGCTGATCACTTATGTGGCAGCGATTGATGGCATCGACCGTATCCGCTATACCACCTCTCACCCGGTAGAGTTCTCCGATGCGCTGATCGATGTCTACGGACAGGTACCAGAACTGGTTAGTCACCTTCATCTGCCCGTACAGAGTGGCTCCGACCGCATTCTGATGGCAATGAAACGCGGCCACACCGCCCTGGAATACAAATCCAAGATCCGCCGCCTGAAGAAAATTCGCCCGGATATCTGCCTGTCTTCAGACTTTATTATCGGCTTCCCCGGCGAAACTGACAGGGACTTTGAAGCGACCATGAACCTGATCCAGGACGTGGGCTTCGATATCTCCTTCAGCTTTATATATTCCCCTCGCCCGGGCACCCCAGCTGCCGACCTGGCCGATGACACGCCGGAAGAAGTGAAAAAGCAGCGCCTACAGCTGCTGCAAGCGCGGATTAACCAGCAGGCGGCAGCTATTGCACGCCGCATGGTTGGCAACACCGAGCGTGTACTGGTAACCGGTGTCTCCAAAAAGGACCCCGGACAGCTGCAAGGCCGCACCGAGAACAACCGGGTAGTCAACTTCCGTGCGGACGATCTCGCCCTGATCGGCAAATTTGCCGATGTTGTGATTGAAGAGGCCCTGCCAAACTCCCTGCGCGGTACTTTAGTCACATCTGAGCTGGAAGAAGACCTGTTCTAAGACTTTGTGATTACCTCAAATAGCGGCAAGATGTACTTCGAAAGCACATCCTGCCGCCAAATTAGGCTCAACTTACCCCCCAAATTACGCCCCGTAATTAAAATCAGGTAAAGTTAGAACCTATTTGTAGGAATCACCTCTTTCCCCTTTAGGGAAAATGGGTATACCCTAGCAATATAACCCCTGGATTAAAGGTGCCGGAAACCAATTTGGAAACACAAACCCTCGCTCACAGCATCACTCTCGAGCCCAACGACGCACGCCGTCTCGCCAATCTCTGCGGTCAGTTCGACCAACACCTACGCCAAATAGAACAGCGCCTGGATATCGAAATTCGAAATCGCGGCAACCAGTTTTCATTTTTCGGCGATGCCAAATCGGCGCGTGCCGCTGGCGAACTACTCAGTAGGCTCTACAAGGAAACCGGTACCAAGGACTATCTCACTCCAGATGAGATTCACCTGGCTCTGCAGCAATCGGGGGTTGAAGAACTCACCGGCCAAGATGGTAGCAGTGATTCCAGCGAAGCTGACCAAGTAGTACTGATTCGCACAAAGAAGTGCTCGGTACGCCCCAGAGGGCTCAATCAGCGTAAATACGTTCGTGCTGTGCAGACCAATGATATCAATTTCGGTATCGGACCCGCCGGTACCGGTAAAACCTACCTGGCGGTAGCCTGTGCTGTGGAGTCTCTGCTCAAGGATGAAGTTGAGCGAATCCTCCTGGTCCGCCCCGCCGTTGAAGCCGGCGAGAAATTGGGCTTCCTGCCCGGTGACTTGAGCCAAAAGGTAGACCCTTACCTCCGCCCACTCTACGACGCCCTCTACGAAATGCTCGGTTTTGAAACTGTTGGCAAGCTGATCGAGCGCAACGTTATCGAAGTGGCTCCCCTTGCCTATATGCGCGGGCGCACCCTGAACAATGCCTTTGTTATTCTCGATGAGAGCCAAAATACCACCCGCGAGCAGATGAAAATGTTCCTCACGCGGATTGGCTTTGGCTCCACCGCCGTAATTACCGGTGACCCCAGCCAGGTCGACCTGCCCCGTGGCCAAGCTTCCGGTTTGCGCCATGCTGTTGGAGTACTGGGGCGAGTTAATGGAATCAGCTTTACCCACTTTGGAGCCAAGGATGTGGTTCGCCACCCCCTCGTGCAGCGCATTGTGGAGGCCTACGATATTCATGAAGCTGAGCTGGAAATGGCCTCGGCAGATCGAATTTCCAATAAAGCCGACGAGAATGCCGCTTAGAGTCCGCACCTGAGTTATGACTGATTTAACACTCGATGTGCAGCGGGTCAGCCGCTGCCACGACATCCCTTCCGATGAGGCTATCAGCAACTGGGTATCCAAGGCTTTGACCGGCCACCGCAACGAAGCGGAACTGTCGGTGCGAATCGTGGACGAAAGTGAGAGCCAGGAACTTAATCACCAGTACCGGGGCAAGGATAAACCCACTAATGTTTTATCCTTCCCTACCGATTTCCCTGCGGAGCTGGATCTCCCGATGCTTGGAGATCTTGTGATCTGTGCCCCAGTAGTTGAACTGGAAGCGGAGCAACAGAGCAAATCACTATCGGCGCACTGGGCACATATGGTGGTCCATGGCACACTGCACCTTCTAGGTTATGACCATATCGAAGATGCAGACGCTCAGGTTATGGAAAGCCTGGAAACGAAGTTGCTCGCCAACCTCGGCATTGCAGACCCCTACGCCCCACAGGATGAAGTGGGATGATAGCCGCTGTACCACCGAAGTAATGGCAAACTGCTACTGAATTTTATCTACAAACGAGAGAACCCCGGAGCATGGCCACTTCCATGACCACAGACGAGCCCCCAAGTAGTCACTCAGCGAGCAAATCCCGCGCGAGTGAAAAAAGTTGGCTGGAAAAGCTGTTCAGCGCCTTTTCAGCTGAACCCAAGTCTCGCGACGAATTATTGGACATCATTAAGGACGCCGCTGAAAATCAGCTGGTAGATGCTGAAGCGCTCTCTATTATCGAAGGCGCACTGGACGTTTCCAGCCAGCAAGTCCGCGAGATTATGATTCCACGCTCGCAAATGGTTGTGGTAGGCCTTCACGATAAGCCGGAAGAGTTCCTCCCCAAAATTATTGATTCGGGTCACTCCCGATTCCCTGTCGTCGGCGAAAGTGTCGATGATATACGCGGGATATTGCTCGCCAAAGACCTGCTCCCTCTCCTGTTGAAAGGTTTCGACGGATTTCAGCTCGAAGACCTGATCCGCCCAGCCAATATTATTCCCGAGAGCAAGCGCCTCAATATCCTGCTGCGCGAGTTCCGTGAGAACCGCTACCATATGGCGGTCGTGATAGACGAGTACGGCGGTGTATCCGGTGTTGTGACTATCGAAGATATCCTCGAGGAAATTGTCGGTGAAATCGAAGACGAGACCGACGAGGAAGAAGCGGATAGTTATATCCGTAAAGTTGGGGAAAACGATTTTATCGTTAAAGCTCTGACTCCCATTGAAGAGTTCAATGAATTTTTCGAGAGCGCCTTTAGTGACGAAGAATTCGACACTGTCGGCGGTCTTATTATGCAGTCATTCGGCCATTTGCCAGGCCGCGACGAAGTCACCCGACTGGGTGACTTTATGTTCCGGGTACTCTATGCAGACAGCCGCCAAATACACCTTTTGCGGGTTGCCCATATGCGCAAACCGCCAGAAGAAGACAGCTGAGCACCGCTCATTACTGCAAGCCTTAACACACTGATACCCTGAGCGAACGGGGTGTCCTGACAACAACTTTATGCGCAGATTATTTTCTCCTCTCGCCAGCGTTGTAGCTGGCGGGTTGATGACACTTTCATTTGCCCCATTTAACTATTGGGTATGTGGCCTGCTGTCCCTGACACTATTCGCCTGGATTCTGCTCTCCGCAGCCAAAGGGCAGGTGCTACCGGGTCGCAAAAGCTTCTGGCTCGCCCTCTGCTATGGATTGGGCCTCTTCGCCAGCGGGGCTTCCTGGGTCTACGTTTCGATTACAAATTTTGGCAACTCATCGGTGCCATTAGGACTGGCCCTCACCGGAAGCTTCGTCGCTATTATGGCGCTGCTGTTAGCCGCGCCCTTCTACATTCTGGGCCGCTTCACAGATAATAAATTCAGCTTCGCCCTGGCTTTTGCCGCATTGTGGTTTATCAGTGAATGGCTGCGCAGCTGGGCCTTTACCGGTTTCCCCTGGCTCTTCGCCGGCTATGGCCATACAGAAACCTGGCTAGCGGGCTGGGCGCCGATTTTGAGTGTCTACGGCATAGGCCTGCTATTGGCATTTACCGGCGCAGTGCTGGCCCTGGTTGTCAGTGGCCGCCTATCCCCGCTCAAGCGACACAGCCATATCATTCTACTCACTGCGGCACTGGCCCCCTGGCCAATAGGAGCTGCCCTCTCCCAAGTGGAGTGGACCTCCGCAAAAGGTCCTCTTATAAGCGTTGGGCTGGTGCAAGCTAATATTCCTCAGGAAAAGAAGTGGTTGCCAGAATTTCGCGGGGAAACTATCAGTCGTTACCAGGAGGGTACTCGCGCCCTTAGCGATCAGGATGTAGACGTTATTATCTGGCCCGAAGCCGCCCTGCCCATGCTCTACGGGCAAGCCCCCAACCTTATGCAGGCGCTGCAACGCAATGCTGAGACTACCAACATCGATTTGATCACCGGTATTCTCTATGACACCCGGGGTTCGACACAGGAGGGGCGGAGTATTCACAACTCCGCCGCAGTTTTTGGCCAGAGCCCCAGCGTGTATCACAAGCGTCACCTGGTCCCCTTTGGTGAGTATGTACCTCTGGAGGATTTTATTCGGGGCACTATCGAGTTTTTTAATCTCCCCACTTCCTTTATCCGCTCAGGCCCGGACGAACAATCGCCGCTCAATGCTGCTGGTGCAAGCTGGGCGCCGCTTATCTGCTATGAGGTTGTCTATCCCAGGCTGGTTGCCGACTCAGCACTGTCTTCCCAGGTTTTGCTGACCATTAGCAATGATGCATGGTTCGGGACCTCTATTGGCCCCTTACAACATATGCAAATGACGCAGATGCGCGCTTTGGAAACTGGTCGCTACCTGGTGAGAGGGACAAATACTGGTGTGACGGCAATTGTGGACCCCAAGGGGAAGGTTATTAAAAAACTCCCCCAATTCGAGCGCGCGAATATGACCGGGGATATCAGAGCGATGAGTGGCGCCACCCCGTTTATGCTAGCCGGCATCTCATTGGTATTTGCCTTGGCGCTCCCAATGCTGGCCCTGGCCCTGTTTTTACGCCGTAGGGTGGAGCCCCAATCCAACTCCCCTCTCAGTGGCGAGCTACCCGATTAAAACAAGCCCTGCAGCCACTCCCTGCCGGGGTGGCCATCGGTAAGCTACCGCCACTGAATATCACTGCTATGCTCCATTCAATTTTCTAGCGAATATAAGGCAAGGTGATTCCCCATGCATTGCTTGATTAGCGGTGGCACCGGGCTTATAGGCAGGCTCTTTTGTCGGCGCTGGCTGGAGCGAGGCAATACTATTACGGTATTAAGCCGACATCCGGACAGGGTTCGAAACTTATGTGGCGAATCAGCCAACGCCTGCCGCGATCCCGCAGAGGTGAACCAGCCCGTAGATGTTATTGTGAACCTTGCCGGGGCCCCCATCTCCCGTCGCTGGACAGAAAAGTATCGCACTGAAATTCGCAGTTCACGCCTGGACACAACAGAGAAGCTGGTTCGCTGGACCCTGGGCCAAAGAGACAAGCCATCCTACTTCTTGTCCGGCTCCGCAATCGGCTATTACGGCAATCGCGGAGGGGAGTTACTGAAAGAAGACAGCGCTCCAGGAGGGGGCTTTGCCGCACAGCTGTGTCGGGACTGGGAGGCCGCCACGCTCCCGCTGCAGCACTCTGGCGTTAAGGTAGGCATTATCCGCACAGCTATCGTTCTCTCCATGCGCGGTGGCGCCCTTCCCCAAATGCTGCCACCATTTCGTCTCGGGCTTGGCGGCCCCATGGGCTCGGGCGAGCACTGGATGAGCTGGATTCACGAAGAAGACGAAGTCGGGCTGATATTACACGCCATCGACAATCAACTTTGCCGCCCATTTAACGGAAGTGCACCGGAACCTGTAACCAACAACAGCTTTGCCCGAATCCTGGCTAAAGAGTTGCATCGCCCGGCGTTTTTACGCTCACCAGCCTGGGCCTTAAAGATAGCTTTTGGAGAGATGGCTGATGAATTACTGCTAGCCAGTGATAGGGTCGAGCCCTGTACAGCACTGGAAACCGGCTATACCTTCCAATTTCCAACTCTGGAGCAAGCCCTCTCAGACCTGCTCAAGGGTGACGGCGCTACCACTAAAGCCAGCGCCTGAACAAATGAATTTAAGCAGCGGCCATATCGCTTTCGAGTGCCTGGGCTAAGTAGCGTCGGCTAGATTCACTGGTCACCAGGTCGCCATGGCACTCCATTGGCGCAGACCCCACCCATTGGGCATGCCAGCGATACCAATGGGACTCCTCGGCTTTTGAACGCAGCTCGATAAACTCCACTTCGGCGGGAGCAAAACCGAACTCCCGGACTATCTGCCCGGCAAAGGTCTCAAAATTTTTACTGAGTTGGGCGCCGCTATCGCCACCGGCACACAGAAAAACCAGTGTGCGGCCATCTTGCTCAACCCGCTTGAAGCCAATCCAAACAGCCCGGTTTAACCGGTTATGTAACTGTATCGGAGAGAAAGAAAGTGGGATGCCCTTCATCATAAGGTTATCTCGATTATTGTTATGTTTCTTATCCACAGCCGCTACTCCATATAAAAAGGTAATCAATGGGTATGTCCTGTGGCGCCAGTCATCCTAAGCCCGGTACAACCAGCAATCAAGAGCTCTCAAACATTTGGGCTCGACGCCTGATCCCTCAAATCCTGTAGGCCTCTGAGATTACATTTATCAAAAAGTTCCTTATCCATCCTCAACATTTTCTGATGGGCGGTAGCGAACTCCACCGATACCAGATCCGTGCCAGTATTTCCCGCCAGTAGACCTGGGTCCTTAGCAGGGAGACAGCATTGGGCAGCCAGCGCCCCACACCTGTTTGAGCGCGGGGCATCAATTCTCCGGCACTCCCAACTGGCAGGGGTTGTACCTCTAAGCCAGCGCGGGAAAAAATTTCCGCTGCGCGAGGCATATGCCACCAGTGAGTGGCCAAAAAAACCGACCTCACATTAGCACTGTGCAAAATATCAGCACTATTTACTGCATTCTCTGCAGTAGTGCGACTGCAATCTTCACGCCAAGTGACCGGAGTGGAAAACTCCTCCTCCAACAACGCAGCCATTAAATCAGACTCTGCCAGCCGCTCTCCGCTGTGAACCCGACCGCCAGATACCAGAATCGGTAACTCTTCTGGTGCTTGCTCGACAGCACCGGCAACTCTTTCAAGACTCGCCGCAGAGAGTCTCTCCCTATTCGAATACCTGTCGCGATAACGCCCTGCACCAAGGATCACAACGGCCTCAGGCCTTACATGGGGTTGATAAGGTACCTTGCCCAATCGATCCCCAAGCCAGGATGAGAATGCCGGGGTCGCCCCTAACCAAAGCACACAAAAGGAAATCACAGCCAAGGGTAGAGAGCATCTCTCAAGCAGGGACCCGGATGAAGAGAATCGCAAAAGAAATGCAACCAGCAGCCCCAACAATGGGGCTGCTGGAGGCATCAGAAGCGTGGCCGCCGCCGTATAGAACCCATTCAATACTCGAGACCACCCTCAATCTGGCGAAAGCATCCATAACCACACCGGTGGCAGGGAGTGATCTGGGTATTTGCCGGTGGCATAGCTCGGTATCCACAGCCCAAACACTGCAACTCCTCATCCGGCCCTACAAACTCGCCGGCCAAAGCCCAGGGCTTGCCCTCTTTGATGCATCGCATTAAGTTTGGCCAGGCGGTTTCTGTGGGGTCCGCCGCATCCAGCAGCCAATCACCGCTGCGCTCCTCCAGGGTCTTCAATTCCCCACCTAGTCCCCGGATATAGTCAGCAGCCCGATGCAGGTCATCTTTCAGCCAAGCCCGCAAAAATGCCATCTTATTGGCGGTGAGATTCTCAACAGCCAGCTCACCTTCGACCAAATCTTCAAAGTCTTCGCGAAACTCATTAATCAGATCGTCCTTCGGCGGCAACTTTGGTTCCTTCGTCACGGTATCCCTCCTATAATCCCGCGTTTACGCATCGTAAAAGATGCACTGGGAGCGAAACTTGATCGCGATCAATCTTTACCGATTGACAAGCGTTCACATCCCCCAATAAACACTGAACAGTTTCCCGCAAATTTTGATCACAGAGTATAGGTCCCGAATCGATGGAAGAGCAGTACAACCCCTCCGCAGTCGAAGCTTCCGCCCAGGAATTCTGGGAGGCCGAGAAGAGCTTTGAAGTAAAGGAAGACGCCGGCAGGGAAAAGTTCTACTGCCTATCCATGTTCCCCTACCCCAGCGGCAAGCTACACATGGGGCATGTGCGCAATTACACCATTACCGATGTAATTACTCGCTATCAGCGCATGCAGGGCAAAAACGTGTTGCACCCGATGGGCTGGGATGCTTTCGGTCTGCCGGCAGAGAATGCGGCCATCCAGAACAAGACCGCTCCAGCCAAATGGACCTATGCCAATATCGAGTACATGAAAGGCCAGCTCAAGGCCCTGGGTTTTGGATTTGACTGGTCCCGCGAACTGGCCACCTGCCAGCCCACCTACTACCGCTGGGAGCAGTGGTTCTTCACCCGTCTCTACGAGAAAGGCCTGGTCTACAAGAAAAACTCTGCAGTGAACTGGTGCCCCCACGACCAGACTGTACTGGCCAATGAACAGGTAGAAGATGGCGCCTGCTGGCGCTGTGGCACCACCGTTGAGCGCCGCGAGCTGGCCCAGTGGTTTATCAAGATCACCGATTATGCCGAAGAGCTGCTCGAAGACCTGGACAAACTGCCCGAGTGGCCCGAGCAGGTGCGCACCATGCAGCGCAACTGGATCGGAAAAAGCCGGGGAGTAGAGCTGAGCTTTGCCCTGCCCAAGCCTATTGCGGGTATGGACCACTTCGATGTGTATACCACCCGTCCGGATACACTGATGGGCGTTACCTATGTCTCCCTCGCCGCCGAGCACCCCATCGCTCTGGAGCTTGCCGAGTCCAACCCCGAACTCAAAGCCTTTATCGCCGAGTGCAAAAAGCAGTCCCTGTCCGAAGCCGATATGGCCACGATGGACAAGAAAGGCATGGATACCGGGCTCAAGGCGATTCACCCCATCAGCGGTGAAGAAGTCTCCATATGGGTGGCCAACTATGTTCTGATGGATTACGGCTCAGGCGCGGTGATGGCAGTACCGGCACACGACCAGCGCGATTGGGAGTTTGCACAAAAATACCAGCTGCCCGTTATCCAGGTTATCGAGGCTGCCGACGGCGAGTCTATCGATTTGGAGAAAGGGGCCTATACGGAGAAAGGCAAACTGGTAAATTCCGGCAGTTTTGACGGCCTGGATTTTGATGGCGCCTTTACTGCGATCTCCGAAGCGCTGATTGCTGCAGGTAAGGGTCGGGTTAAGACCAACTATCGCCTGCGCGACTGGGGTGTCTCCCGCCAGCGCTACTGGGGTGCGCCCATCCCCATGTTCAACCTGGCCGACGGCGGAGAAATACCAGTACCCGCCGACAAGCTGCCGATTCTATTGCCGGAAGATGTCGAGCTCGACGGCGTTCAATCACCTATTAAAGCCGACCCCAAATGGCGTAAAGACGAACTCAACGGCACTCCCGTAGAGCGTGAAACCGATACCTTCGACACCTTTATGGAGTCCAGCTGGTACTACGCCCGATATACCTGTCCCGATTTTGAAGAGGGCATGCTGGACCCGGACCGCGCCAACTACTGGCTGCCAGTGGACCAGTATGTCGGCGGTATTGAGCATGCCATCTTGCACCTTCTCTACGCGCGCTTCTTCCACAAACTGATGCGGGATGAGGGCCTGGTCAATAGCGATGAACCCTTCAAGCAGCTGCTGTGTCAGGGCATGGTGTTAGCCGAATCCTTCTACAAGGAAGAACACGGCCACAAGACCTGGATCAACCCCGCCGATGTGGACGTCGAGCGCGATGACAAGGGCAAGCCGACCAAAGCGATTGAGCGAGCCACCGGCGAAGAGATTATTGCCGGCGGCGTGGTAAAGATGTCCAAGTCCAAGAACAATGGCATAGACCCTCACGCTGCGGTTGAGGAGTACGGTGCCGATACCGTTCGCCTGTTCACCATGTTTGCCGCCCCTCCGGAGCAGACTCTGGAGTGGCACGATGCCGGTGTGGAAGGTGCCAGCCGCTTCCTGCGCAAACTCTGGAAAACCGTTCACGCCCATATTGCAGCGGGCTCCAGTGAAGCACAGATCGACCAGCAGTCCCTCAATGACAAGCAACAGCAGCTGCGCCGCAAAACCCACGAGACCATCCAAAAAGTGGGGGATGACTATGGCCGCCGCCAAACCTTTAATACCGCTATCGCAGCAGTAATGGAATTGCTCAATGAAGTCGGCAAGCTGGCAGATCGCAACAGTGATCAAGGACTGGCTGTAGAGAGAGAAGCCCTACAGACCGCCGTCTTGCTGTTGGCTCCGGTTACTCCTCATATCTGTCACCAACTGTGGCAGGTTCTGGGGAATACCAGTGCCCTAATCGATTCTCCTTGGCCAGTGGCAGATGAAAAAGCACTGGTGCGCACCTCGATTACTTTGGTCGTCCAGGTCAATGGCAAGGTACGCGCAAAACTGGATGCGCCTGCTGATGCAGATAAAGAGAGCCTGGAAAAACTCGCCCTCGCCGATGAGAACGTTCAGAAATTTATCGGTGAAGCTACGGTGCGCAAAGTAATCGTCGTTCCTGGCAAACTGGTTAATATTGTCGCCAAGTAGAGACCCGCAATATGATGCCGGGAGTTTCACTCCCGGCTCACTTAAGTCAGCTCGCTGTAGCCGACAAGACCAAGGCAAGTAGTTTATGAAAACAATCGCAATTCGAGCCTTTATTTTTCTTCTCGCTATCACTATTGCCGGTTGCGGCTGGCATCTAAGAGGCGCCCCTAAGAATTTTCCTCCCGGTAGTACACTCTATATATCCACAGTAGACCCTCGCAGTGATATCGCAGATCAATTAACTCGACTGCTCAATAATGCGGGTGTGCCTATGGCGGAATCACCTGCAGAAGCTGACTATACACTCATCATTCACCAGGAAACCGAGAGAAAACTAACCGTAGCTGTAGACTCTGAAGGGCGAGCATCTGAATACGAATTAATTACCAGTGCAATCTATAGCGTACGCACAGCTTCAGGCCAAGTCCTCCTAAATAAAGCACAGGCAGATGTTTACCGCACCTTGGAGTGGGATGTCGATGAAATTGTCAGTAAAAGTGAAGAGGAAAATACCTTGCGCGCGGAGATGCAGCGGGAGCTTATTGGGCGCATTATCGATCGCTTACGGCGTATCGATGTGAATGCTTCATTAGAAGAAAAGAGCTACTAGGTTAGTTTTATTAATGCGCGTTAACCCCCATCAATTATCGCAAAATCTAAAAAAGGGCCTATCGCCAATTTTTATTATCACTGGTGATGAGCCCTTAATAGTACAAGAGTGCTGCGATTTAGTCCGCTCAACAGCGAAAAAGCACGGTTTCACCGAGCGAGAACTTATTCACGCAGAGCATAATTTTGACTGGAACACGCTGGTTGCTTCAGCCGGAAATATGTCTCTTTTCGCAGAAAAAAAACTTGTCGAGCTGCGTTTACCCGGAGGTAAACCCGGGGATAAGGGCAGTAAAGCCCTGCAAGAGTTTGCTTCAATGGCGAGTGAAGATCTTTTGCTTTTACTGGTATTACCGAAACTTGATAAATCGCAACTCAACAGCAAATGGGTCAAAGTCCTAGAACAATCAGGAGTACTGGTTCAGGTATGGCCTGTGACGATTCAGGAAATGCCCCGCTGGATCAACCAGCGCCTTGCATCTGCAGGCCTCTCAGCCGAACCAGAAGCAGTACAAATCCTGGCAGAAAGAGTAGAGGGTAACTTGCTTGCCGCAAGCCAGGAGATAGAAAAACTTAAGCTTTCCAGCCCCCGGCAAGAAATCACCCGGGAAATGATGGAGCATAGTGTCACCAGCTCCGCCCGTTACAGTGTTTTTGACCTAATTGACACAGCACTCTCTGGCAACTCAGCCAAAGCAGTCAAAACACTCGACGGATTGAGGGTCGAAGGTATTGAACCACCCATTGTACTTTGGGCAATAGCAAGAGAAATTCGCACTCTTCTCGACATTATGGAAAAACTGGATCAAGGCCAACCTCTAGCGAGATTGGTTCGGCTGCAAAAGCGACAGCCATTGGTCCAAGGAGCCCTACACAGACTTAATAAGAAGCAACTGGAAAGCTTATTAATTCGCGCTCGAGCTATAGATAGCTCTATTAAAGGTGGTAGTGGGCAGCAATCTCCATGGACAGGGCTATTAGAGCTGACTCTCAATTTTTGCGGGCAGAGAACCATTTAGTCAATCTGCTCTTAGATAAGGATTAGCTTCTACCTTTATATAAAAAAACCGCCCAATAGGGCGGTTTCTTCATACCTGAAACTCTTCAGAATCAGTTCTGAGTGATGGTGGCAACGTTGCTTGCACCAACCTGCTCAATGCTAGCCATATTATATGCACTGTTCTGGCTAACAGTGGCAACATTTTCATAGCCACCCTGTCCAACGTGAGCGGAATGCTCGTAGCCAGTTTGGGCCACAGTAATCAGGTTATCGCCGCCAAAGTCTTGGTGAACTTCTGCCAGGTTCAACTCACCCGCTTGATCAATATCTACGATATTTGCAACACCAGCACTGTAACCATAGGCGTAGTTGCTGTTGCCTGTCTGATCAATATTTGCCAGGTTAGCATCGCCATACTGACCAAAGTCAGCACTATTCATGTCACCGGTTTGTACAAGGTTAGCGGTATTGTCATTGCCAAATTGAGCCATAGCACCAAAGTTATTGGTCTCATTCTGGGTGATATTGGCAACGTTGTTAACACCGGATTGGTAACCGAAAGCAGCGTTAGCATCACCTTGCTGCAGGATAGTCGCAGTGTTGCTGAGGCCGGATTGAGACAGGTCGAGCAGGTTAATATCACCACTCTGCATCAGGTTTGCAGTGTTCTCAGCACCTGACTGAAAAACAGTACCTACGTTGAAGTCACCTACCTGACCACCAACAAAACCATCAAATGAGGAGTACCAGGTGCTGTTCCAAACACCGTTATTGTCTCCAACCTGGGTGCTGACGAAGTAGTTACCGTCACCTTCCTGTTGCAGAACGCCCATGTTGTCGCTGCCGTCTTGATACATGTCGGCATAGTTAAAGTTAGAGTCGGTATACTGATCCAAATGAATCATATTTTCACTACCAAACTGCGCAGCGTAGGCACTATTGTAGGAACCGGTCCACTGGTGGATAGTTCCATTGTTACCTTCCCCATCCTGGTAGGTCAAAGCTTCACTGCCCATTTGGCTGGACTGACTGGTGTAAGCAGCATTACGGTCACCAAGCTGGGTCTGATCAATGTAGTTATCATCAGCATAATCCTGAGCTGCAACAGCTACGTTATCATTACCCTCCTGCCACTGATAGGCAGCATTATTGTTAGCCTCATATACTTGGGATACATTTGCAGAGTTATTTTCGCCGAGCTGAACCTGATCACCGTAGTTATTATCAGCTACAGCCTGACCTGCGCCAGCAATCAAAGCAATAGCAGCAGCAAGTGTAATCTTTTTCATTTATCAATCTCCCTCAGAATAAAATTATAAATACAAGTAAAATAGTGCAATGCCTTAATCGTACTGCACCAGTTGCACCGCATGGTCGTCACCGAACTGCGCGACATAACCAAACAATCCATCACCATTTTGAATAATGTTTGCAGAATTTCCGTAACCAACCTGGCTAATTAAAGCCACATTATCTACGCCATTCTGTATCGCTGTAGCTTGGTTGTAGGCTCCTGACTGCGATATCGCAGCATAATTAGAATCGCCTGTTTGTTGCACCAACGCTGCATTGGAGCCACCCTCCTGGATCAGGACAGCCTGGTTGTAAAGACCAGACTGGGTAACTTCAGCAAGGTTGTAATCACCTACTTGTGAAACCTGGGCCAAGTTACCCGTAATTGAATCTTTTCTTAACAAAAGAAGATCCAGAGCACCCTGCCCCGCAGACAATTCATTGTGGTCATCTAAATCAGAAGCCCAGCACACCGAAAGCGGTAAAACCAGAAACAGAAATAAAATTGCCGTTACTCGTTTAGCTGTAGCAATCACCAACCACCTCTCCAATAAGAACGGTTAACAACTATAAGAAACAACATGGACACTATAGGTAAAAAAAAATATATCTTAAATCAGAAGAAAGATTACATTTAACCGGAAAGAATAAGAAGAACGTAAAACTTTTGTATTAAGGTGGTGATTTAAATCAAAACACACAAAAAATAAAACAGTTCAATTCCACCAAATTACACACACAAACATGAAAACACATAGATATAATTTAATAAAATTCCATTTCACCAAATTACATATACCTCTAAATGAACATACCAATAAAATTTAATATCCGCTAAAGATTTATAATATTTTTACTGGTGTCGCAGAATATTCACTGAGGACAGACATAGGGTATTGGCTATTATCTTCCAATGCCCACAAATTAGCATTAACCCCCTGGGATATAAGATGAATTACCGCCGACTCTATCGCAGAAAGAACACATAATTGAGCTGGATCGTTCGTGGTCATCCCAGCCTCTATTTCAAGTAAGCGCTTGTATTCCACAAAAGTGTAAACATCGCCTTGAACTTGCCTCGACAAGATTTTCTTGCTCGTTAAAACACTACTTAGAACTCGTCCACTTCGGACATCTACCGCACGCAGGTTTACAGTAACCTCATCTACACGATATTGTTCAGAAATACCGATACCGAAGTAACGTGCCCCCGCACCCCCTGTTTTGATGTTTGTATCGTAACCGACTATTCCACCCTCTAACATAATATTGGCTGACATAAGAGAAGGCAGATCGAATACAGGACTGGCAGGATTGTCCTGTTCTTTCAGTGCAGCTCTAATTATTTTCCTTTCGGTTAAGAGGTTTTGTAAACCCTCCCGCTCAAGAGTCACAAACCACCCAGATTCATTCAGAACCTGAACCAGCATAGCTGCAGCCCCTTGAGTCACTGCGGTCGAGAATGAGCTGGAGGGCGCTGGCCGATATTGTCCAGTTTGATCACTAAAACCGTATACTGCGGCAACTATTTTCCCTCTAGGAGCAGGCAAACTGACTAAATCAGAATAGGTGCTCATTCTATCCGTCAAAGTTGCCTTTTGTTGTCCAGGGCCGAACAACGCTTCCTTAACAGAACTACACCCACTAATACTAAAAACAATAATTAGAATAAATATTCTCGATAACATCGCACCACCCCACAAAACCTAAGCTTACAAATATAATTTTATTAGTTACTTGGATTGAGACCTACAACTACAATTTCAGATATCTCACCCGTAACAGCGTCGGTAATGGTGATCGTCAATTCACCATCAATATCAACAATATTTACGATATAGTCATCAGTTACCAAAGTACCGTCATTACCATTTCCCACATCTGTTAGCAGCTGTGAGAGCAGACGAGATTCTAGTGTGTCAGTAAATCTATCCAGGGAAGAAGAATCAGAGTACGGTGAATCCTTAGCGTCAGGATCTTTTTTACTGTTCTGTGCACTAGCATTATTCAGTAAATAATTACCATTAAGAGGATTACCCCCAAACGATGGATTCACAGGCGTGTACACCAGCTCTGTTGCAAACACCGAGCCAGAAAACAATAAAAAAGCCGTTGTGAATAAAAATTTCATTATATTTCATCCCCCGCCAAATCAACATTTTGAGATAAAAGATCCTGCAACCGTTGCTGCCTCACATTATTATTTATTTGCGAAGCAGCCTGCTCGACAATTGCACCGAACTTTCTCCGCCCAGGATAAATGACAGTTTTAAAGACTTGCTTGCTATCAAAGGTTACCCAAACAACACTGCCCCACCTTGCCGAAGGCCTTTCATGCACGGTCAGGTTGTAGTCGAATCCTGTCAAATTAGTTGTTATATAAATTGATAGCGATCTAGCGAACTCATGACCTATACCGCTTACCGTATTATCAATTACCAATCCAGTAAGCAGGGATTCCTCAGAGCTTTGATCACTTGTTTCTTGAGCGTGACTTTTGTGAACGATACACGAAAGCGCAACTGTTAACACAGTTGCGCACAAAAATATTGATTTCATAATATTACAAGTTTTGACTGGCCCAACTACTTGCTTCTAACCGATTCTTACAGCCTATTTTTCTATAGATTTTATACAAATGACTTTTAACGGTATGCTCGCTAACACATAATGTTTCGGCTATATTGGCATTGGTATTACAATCACAGATCAACTGTAAAATTTGCCGTTCTCGCTGCGTGAGGTTTGAAGCCTTATCGCACCACTTTTTAGGCTTTCTGTGTTGCCTGAGAAAATTATGGAGAACATCTCTTGGAAACCAGTATTCTCCCGAGAATATCCTACCCAACCTCTCCATAATGACTTTTGCTTCGCATTCGGAGGGTATTAATCCCAGAACTTTTTCCCAATGGAGAACAAAATCAATATCGGCTTTCTGATCGACATTGATCAATACTATGTTAGGAGGTGTGGGCAGGGAGTGTATCTCCCTCAAAAGATTCTCGAGATCTGAAGAGGATACATCGGCACAATCAAGAAGAAGGTATTCGGCCTTAATACCACTTAGGGATGAAAGTGTCGAGCGCTGAAGGATAGCGCAGGTAGTCTTAAATTCATCTTCAATTCGCCCGGCAAATATTGAGGATTGAAGATTGACGCATGCGGTTAAAAAGGCAACTGTAATCCCTGTTTTTTCTGACTTAGGGCTAACAACCTTTAGTGGTGCATAATCCTTATGCAAATTCATCTGGGTTCCCCCAATGTGCAGTCCTTTTATGTTTCAGCCTGTTACCAGCCTAACTATTTTTTATCAATTTTCCGCGCTCATCTTACGCTGTGAGCTAAATCTATTCGATCAACTCATTAACTGCAACCGGTAGTGATCTAGATATCAAAAATTCAATCTTAAGTGTGCCAACTTGGTTCTCTAATACCATTTTGTAATACAAAGGTATCATGGATCAGTAAACTAAAAAGAAAAATCAACATGCTTTGGTATAGATTTCCTATCGGCAATAGAGCTCTATAAATATCAATTTTTTTGTACTGGTCCACATTATTAATAAATTTATTTTGAATAATTTAAGATAAAAAAAATTGCTACCAACAATAAGACGACAAACACAAGATGATTCGAGCCTCATCGGAGACAGACTGACAAAACGGTATTCGATAGCAATAAAATATAAATTTCACCTCATTACTTTTAAGCCATATTTGATCGAGTAAAATCACCTGAGAATTCATAGGATCAGGCCCTGCAAATAAAAACGGCAAAATCACGACTTAAAATTAAACAGCTTAAATAGTAATCAGGAAAAGCTTGTTTTATGCTCATATTCGGCTATGCCTGAACTATTCCCCTAGGGGAATTGGCAAAACCGTACAAGTTAAATTACAGCATCAAATAGAAATCTACATCCTCCAGGGTGAAGTTATGAACAGTGAGATCCACACATCAGATTGCAAAACCAATTATCAGGTTGCCAACCAGCCCAGCCCGCTTTCTGGTCATAACCTCTATATTGCTGATCAAGCGTTAAAGGAAGCCGTACATATTAATGGGGCCCATTGGGCTGAAGATGACCTGGAGCGGTATGGGGAGGTGTGTGGCAGGCCAGAAATGATTGAGCGGGGTTATGCCGCTAATGAATTTAAACCTATCTTCGAAAGTCACGATCGTTCCGGCCACCGCATTGATTTGGTTCGATACCACCCCTCTTATCACCAGCTAATGCAGCTGGCACTTTCAGAAGGTTTACACAGCTCTCCCTGGACCGACCCACGCGCAGGTGCCCACGTGGCCAGAGCTGCAAAAAATTACTTGCACACTCAGCTTGAAGCCGGTCACGGGTGTCCAATCACTATGACCTTCGCCTCAGTGCCCACTATCGAGCTAAACTCTGAAATCGCCATCGAATGGATACCCAAAATAACCAGCCGCACTTACGATGGAAGTAATCGCCCATATTTTGAGAAAAATTCATTGACGATCGGTATGGGCATGACCGAAAAACAAGGGGGCTCAGATGTCAGGGCAAATACCACCGCTGCAATTCCCCTCGCCGATGGAACCTATGAATTATTAGGGCACAAATGGTTTATGTCCGCCCCTATGTGCGATGCCTTTTTAATTCTTGCCCAGGCGCCCGGCGGCTTATCCTGCTTCTTGGTTCCAAGATGGAGGCCGGATGGATCGAAGAACCAGCTGGAGATTCAACGCCTGAAGACAAAGTGTGGCAATGTTTCCAATGCATCTTCAGAAGTTGAGATACGCGGCGCATTGGGCTGGCTAATCGGCGAGGAAGGGCGTGGAGTCAGCGCCATCATCAAGATGGTAGCGATTACACGGTTTGATTGCATGATGGGTTCATCTGCAGGGCAGCGGCAAGCTGTTATCCAGGCAATATACAACGCTAGTGAGCGCAAAGCATTTGGCAAAAAGCTGATTGATCAGCCACTGATGCAAAATGTGCTTGCCGACCTGCAATTGGAGGTGGAAGGCTCAATTGCCTTTACCATGCGCATAGCCAGAGCAATGGATCAAGAGGGCAGCGAACACGAAAAGATGCTACTCAGACTCGGGGCCGCGGTGGGAAAATACTGGATATGCAAACGCAGTCCCCATCACGCCTATGAGGCTATGGAGTGCCTGGGAGGCAATGGAGCTATTGAAAACTTTATTACTGCACGGCTGTACCGAGATGCTCCGATAAATGCAATCTGGGAAGGCTCAGGGAATATTCAAGCGATGGACGTGTTACGTGCCATCACTAAAACCCCTGCAGTAATTAGCCACTGGTTTGATGAGTTAAACATTAGCCGAGGCATAAACACACAATTTGATACGGCAGTCGACAAGTTAAGAAACGATCTTTCCGACCTAAATCAATTTGAATACCGTGCCCGTCATATTATTGACCAAATGGCCCTGACCATGCAGGCGCACCTTCTGCTACAGGGGAGTAACACTTGTGTAACTGACGCCTTTATCAAATCAAGAATAGGGATTAACGGCACACACAATACTGGAAGCCTACCCACTGGGATTGATATCGCCACTATTCTGGAGCGGGGAAACCCTCTTATAACTTAAGATACGATAACAGCTACTATCGCGCCTATTTCACGCTGATCGCTACCAGGGTATAAAACTTCCATCCCATGACAGTAATTTTCCGGTGTCTGCCGATGCCAGTTGGCTCAAGACATCTACAATACGATTCGCGCTTAATTCAGGGGTGTAGAGTTTATCTGGGGGCAAATTAGACTGAAAAGGTTTGGATAGTGAAGTATCTGTCGTACCTGGGTGAATCGCTACCACACAACTTTCCTCCAGTTTCCGCGCCCACTCAATAGACAGATTCTTAACCAGCATATTTAATGCGGCCTTACTACACCGGTAGCTGTACCAGCCACCGAGTTGGTTATCCGTGATACTTCCCACCTTTGCCGAAAGCGATGCCCACAACAAAGGGCGTCTGCGCTTCAAGAATCCATCCAGTGCGCGCGCTAAATGTAAATGGGAAAGTACGTTGACCTGAATCGACTGCAATAACCAGTGATCATCACATTGCGATAGGGACTTCTCCGGTCCGTGGAACTCATCATGTAAAATGCCACAGCAGTTGATTACCCAACCTGGTGGCTCAGAGTGTTCGGCCAAAAAATTTTCAACAATATCGATGGACTCGGCTTGCTCTAAACAAACGGATAAATGGTGTCGCTCACCGACATGGCCAGGAATCATATCAACTGTGATTCGACTCAAGGTCAATAATGTAACTTGAGGATAGCGCCGAATAATTTCGGCGCCAATAGCCTGCGCTATGCCACCGGAAGCACCGGCTATCAACACAGATTGTGGACTTTCGAGCATACCGGCCTCCATGCCGGATTATGGAGTTTTACTATTTTCCTTTCTTTTTCTCTCCAGAAGACTGCACTTTCTCAGCTTTGCCCTTGGAGGCTTCCTTAACGACCCTTAGCATCGGCTCATCAGAGCGGAAAATAAGACCGTGAATTTCTGTCGTATTCTGCCCCTGAAGTAGCTGCTGTAAAAACTGCACTATCTGGGCTGAAATTTCCTGTCCCGGCACAAGGACCGGAATACCTGGCGGATAGGGAACAATTTCATCTGCACTGGTCCGACCAACCAGGTTCTCAATAGCTTCTGTGCCATTATCCATCAGCGGCAATTCTTCTGCTTCCGAAAAATAAGCATCTGCCGGTAGACATGTAAAACGGGTAAATTCTGGCAAACGCCTCGGCGACCCGATATGAATACGCTTGTGAGTATTTCCTGCCAATTGCTTAAGAGCATGAATCAAGCGAAGTAATTTGCTCTCTGTACTACCGAGGGTTACAAGTACAGTAATGGTATTGTAGGTGGTCTTTTCCACCTGGATGCCATACTGATCAAACAATTTAATCTGCATTTCATTGCCAGAGTAACCACTCTTGGAAATATCAATAGTAACCTTGGTGGGATCAAGGCGAATGTTATCACTGGAAAGTGGGTCAGCAATTAAGTCATCACGTGTTAGCGCGCGGAACACACCTGTCTCATTAACGGCATTACGTAAAATTTCCACCATCTTTAGACATTGCTTCAAACGACCATATCCCTCCATCGCCATTTGTTTACGCGCCACATCTAGGCTCGCAATCATTGCGTACTGAGGACTGGTAGAGGCGTGCATATTCAGGTTTTCACGAAAACGGAATTCATCAAAGTCCGGGTCTTGCACGTGGATCATACTGGCCTGGGAAAAGGCCGACAGCATCTTGTGGGTGCTTTGGGTCACATAATCTGCCCCACACTCCAGTGCTGTAGGCCGCAACTCGGGATGGAAGAAACCGTGGGCAAACCAGGCTTCATCCACCAGCACTTTCACTCCACGCTCATGGGCGTAGTCGATAATTGGCTTAAGGTCGTAACGCAATCCATCATAGGTGCAGGAGGTAATTACCAATAGGCGCGCGTCACTATGCTCATCCAGGGCAGCTTCAATATCCGAACGCTTTACAGGCCCGTAAATTCCAAACTCTGGATGCAGTACAGACTTCAGGTAAACCGGCTCACAGCGATTCATCACAATCGCATGGTGAACTGATTTGTGACACGCTTGGTCAACGATAATTTTTCCGCCACCGCCAAGAATTTGCTGAATAACCACTTTATTCGCGGTAGAGGTGCCGTTGGTCAGGAAAAAGGTATGGCGAGCCCCAAAAGCCTGAGCCGCTAGATCCTGCGCCTCCTGAATAACCGAATGGGGCTCGAGTAAACTATCTAAAACTTGAACAGATACAGACAAGTCTGTATTGAAGATATGTTCACCCATAAAGCGATAAAAATCCCCCACCCAGGGACTATTGCGCAAACTGTCACCACCAGAATGACCAGGTGTATGCCACGCATCCCGAGCTGAGAATACGTATTCTTTCAGGGTGTCGGCAAAAGGAGTCGAAGCTCTTCGAGCAATAAACGCCTGCACCAAGCGGAACATATGGTTGAAATTACCCTCACGGCGGTCGAACAACTCATCGAAGCGGCGACGCAAATTTGCCAGGGATTTTGAACCGGATTTGCCCGGCTTGGAGGTTGTTCCAGCAAAACCACTGTGGGCTACGAGGAAGATATTAAGCTGGGAACGCAAAGCGTGAATTCGGTCAGCGAGGTCATCTGCAGCATCCAGCCCCTGCCCGTCACTGCCACCATCGACAATGACCGCTTGCAGGGAATCCTCTTCTTTTGCCAACCTTTCAGCATCTGCGGGCGTTACGGCTTCAAAATGAAGGCCAAAAGGATTGTCGTGTACTGCTGCCGTATTATTGAGAGCGGTAATCCACTCATTGGCCAATTTGCTATCAGAACTGACCAGAGCGACCCGGCACTCTAATTCAAGGCTGTTTTCGTTTAGGTTGCCCAACTCAGGCATCTTCAATTCCAAACCCATAATTCTTATCCATCAGCATAGCTTGCAGGTGAGTACAACTTGCTGTATCAATTATTCAACTATTTGATTTTATTAACTTTTATAAGGCCCCCGCGAGTTGCGGTGGCTCTGGAATTCCAGGGCAATAAACACCAGGGAGCAAATACTAATGTAGGAGGGAGGGGAATTCTGCGACTACATTGCATTTGGCGATTTTCGCCAAATGTACCCAGGCATACCAGATCTATTGCCAAGGAAGATAATAAAGTTAGAACTTTGCGCTACGCACAATACCATTAAACGTGAGGCAATCCTCGACCCTGTGACGTTGTACCTGGGATAATTGGTGAAGCGGAAAGTAAGCCCATTGGGAATGTTCATCAGAGAGAATATAGTCACCCTCTTTAATGAAATGGGCTCGAAAAATAAAAACATGTGAATTGAAAGCGTTGTGGTAGTAGATGCCACTGAGATACTCTATTCGAACTTCTCGTCCAAGTTCCTCATGGCACTCCCGCACCAATGCCTCATGGGCAGTTTCACCCGGGTCTAATGCTCCACCTGGCAAGCCCCAGCTACGCTCAGCATAAGTCGCTTTCAGCTGCAGTACTTCTCCGCCAGTATTCGTGATTACCGCATGGGCACTCAAGCGGTAACTATCATCAAAGGCCATGAACAAACCCTGATAACAAGTCAGGTTAAGAAGGGAAAAACGAGAGCCTATTCATTGCGAGTACGCCCTCGTCGTTAAGGTTAAAACCCCTGGGCTAATACAAATCCAAATCCTAAAGTTTGCACTGATTCATCATAATCAAGGAGGCTCTCGCCGTAACCATTGAAATAGCGGATATATCCATCGACGCGTTTCCCGAGAGGGAAGCCCCAAGTCAGCTCCACTGCACCACGATTATCTGAGCGCAAATTGTTACGTAACATCAGTGAAACCGTGTGATCTCCATCGCGGTATCGCCCACCTAGTTCAAAATGCCCCAGGTAGTGCTCAATATCCGGATTATCATCATCATCCTTATCTTCAGGAACCCTGTACCAGGGCTTTAGGCTGATTGAATAATTATCCCGCTCAAAAATGAAATTCGCATATATTCTATTCCAGCTACGGGAATAGGGTTCACTACGCCCATTTGACTGGTGGTTAATCGCTACTTGGTTAGCCACATTATTCCAACCAAATAGGCTCCAGTCATTGAGCCAACTCAGAATCAATTCCGGCTCGTGGTTTGTCTCACGGAAGGGAGCGGAGTCATCGGAGTTGTACGCCTGCCAAAAGCTGCGATTTGTATAGGCGACACTCAGTACAGAAGCCTGCCCCAAAAAACCCCGCCAAATAGGCACCTGCACAGAAAGCTGGAATTGAACTTCGACGTTATCCAACTCTTCTGCCTCAGCTAGGCCTTCAATGTCTGCCAGCCCTCCCTCTTCAGGGGCTGGATTGTAGACCATTGGCAGCACGTAGTTAGTTTTATGGGAAGCTAAAGTAAAAGGGTTATTGGCAGCATCCCTGATAGCCTGAGCCCTGCCCCCTAACAATATTTCATCTGTCGGAAGGTCTTCCTCATACTCGTCGACAATAAAGTCCGCTATCACCGGATCCTCTTCAAGAGTCAGTTCAGCTCTAACTCTTTCAGCGCAGATACGTCGGATTTCCCTTATCGTGACATCGGCATCCGAAATAAGAATTTGCTCGTTCAAGCAGCGCTTATGGTGGGTCTGCAGGTTTTCTCCCGCATCCATAGAAAAAGTTGATTCTGGCGCTTCTTCAGCTAAAGCTGTTGGCAACTGTGCAACTAACCCAACAGAAGAAAGTAATGTGAGCCCGGCAAAAACCCTTCTTCGATAGTAGGACAAAACGCTTTCCCCCAGTCATTTATTGCAATCGTGATGCAAGCTTACACTGGAGAGGATTACAAGTCCCACTACATAATTTTGCGATTATCGTGACAAGACAGCCAATCAGGCTAGAGAAGCTCTAATTTCAGCTTAGATAGAACAGAAAACTAAATAGTGACAGGTATAGAAACAGGAATCTCCATTTAAGACTATTTGTGTGACCAATAGTGGTTATAAAGTTTCCTCAAGCTGGGCTAAAGTAGTCCTTTTAAGCTCGACGACCACTCCAAGTCCCTCAGCCGAACCTGCCACAGGCGACCAGTACTAGATGGCCAATCGTACCCCACTAACAGGCTCCGACTATCAACATAGCAATGGGCATCTCTTTCAGCTTCATCACCCTGGTAAATGTAAGCAATTATATCGGAACCCAGTTCCTGAGCCTTCTGACTCGAAACATCCCCCGCCATTGATCTTGCCGTGCGATGGCTCACCCTAGGAGAGAGCAACTTGCCCCGCTGAGATGGATCGACGATATCAGGGGATACAACTTCCAGGCCATTTTCATGTTGTACCAACCTCGACAATACAGGCCCCATAAAAACCCGCATCAGTGGAAACAATAGCCGCTCTTCCCCTTCGATATTGAGTTGCTGAGGGCCATTGGGGCCTGTCCAGCTGGCTTGAATATCATCACCTATCGCAGGACTCTTTCCCTCTTCTGGAATTAACTTGTAGTGGGCGCTCACCTCATCAACTTCATCTCGCCAATGCACAACACACTCACTCACTAGCCCCCCTTCCAAAAGAGCAAATACTTCGATACCAAACCCCTGGTCCCCGACTAAGCGCCGACTGACAAGCGAGCGTCGCCCCTGCTCATCATTCCCTAACTGCCAACTATCTTGCACAGGCATTTCCCTGCCATCACAACTGTAGTGATAGCGACCCTGAGCCAAAGTTGAATTTAAACGCATCGCAGGTTCCCTCCTTGCTCGCTGTACATCAGACCGGCGGTCCAGTACCCAAAAAGTATTGCACATGGAGGGAGGCTAACCTCGTTTTTTACGCCTCCTTTAGCCAAACACTATGGAGACAGTGACTAACACAAGGATTTAAAAATAGGAGAAAACTATGAAACAGCTGAAACACCCCCAAAGTGAATGACTTAACCTGAAGTAGTTGAAGAATTTTCCAGCCGGATGCACCAATAGAGTGAACGTTTTATATAAAGCACTAGTGAGATTCATTTAAGGTATCCAGAAATTAGGCTCGTCAAAATTCCAGGTAACTCCTGACCTAGAACCAACTATCAATCATTGGAAAACCTATATCTACAAAAGTACTTACAGCCTCTTCTTTTATTCTCATTCACCCAAAAGAAACTTAAGCTATTTAAGCGGAATAACGTCAAGCTGGCGCAATAAACATCAAATAATTTTTCCCACGTCACATAAGCACAAAGTTCCAGCTGGCAGCACAGGATTTCCGGGGGAATGAGCCAAATATATTTGGTAGCCTTTAATTCTTGAGCATGACCAAAGAGAAAACTCTCAAATTTTATCATTATCCATATCACTCATCGAAACCAGTAACTTGCTGGTACAGCAAAGTGAATGGCTTTCATCGCGAGTAAAATTCGACGCAACAGCATGTCAGAAATTTGTTTGAATAGAGGATCGCTAATTCAACTACTAATTCTCTTATAAGAGCTACGGAGACAATATCTTTAGGTATCCATGATGTTGCTGGAATACAACCATTAGATCCCTATAAATATCGCTTTCTCCTACCAGCTTTCACGCACTAGCGTCACCGAAGTCAAGAAATATGATATTGGTATTTAGGACTCTTAAAACACCCAAAACCCCAAGAAACATTCCCTTCCAAAAAGCTTCTGCGTATCTACTGCTACCACCGTTTGTATGGACATTATTTTTAATATTATCAATCAGTAAAGTCTCAGGGTTACAGGCTCAATCAATGGAACTAATAATTGGGGTACAACGCACTTCAGGAGCTACCAATAAAATATCTAACAGTATTTGCCAGCCGTAGCTTTCAGATCACAGCCACGGCTTATCGGAAGATAGCTCCATACAAAGACTACAAATTTGAAAAGGTAAACATTAAAGATATCGCTGCCAAAATTCGGCTTGACCGAACTCCTCATCCATGGCGTACGGTTTAAAACCAGTCTTACGGTAAGCAGCCTGCGCAGTGTAATTTTTTTGTAGAACTTCCAAGGTCAACTTACAACATCCCCTATCTTTTGCTTCTTTCTCAAGAAAACCCAGCATAGCCGTACAAACGCCCAAACCTCGTGCAGATTCACTAACAACAACATCGTGAATATTAATAAGAGGCTTACATAAAAAAGTGGAAAAACCAGTAAAGCAATTAATAAGACCAACAGCTCTACTATCTCGGTATGCTAAAATACTAAAAGCTCCAGGAAATTCACTTAGTGCCGACACCAACCCTGTTCGACAATGATCAGAAAGAGCTTCACCACCACCAAATGGATGAAGTGCATACTCTTCCATTAAAGCAATTATGCTTTTTGCATCATGCAAGTCATCATAATTCGCCAAACTAATTTTTAAATCAATATCTACATTACAACCTGACAACACCATATGATTCTCTTTTTACTTTTCCATTAGCTCAACGGTTTTATTGAATGTAATTTATTAACCACTTATACAGCCAACTTATCCACCACACTTATAGATCTCTGATACAGCGTGGACAACAGAGGGTACAATATCGGATTTACTCCGTAACTTCAGCACCCTTCTTTTCCGGTACCGCCTCGATATTGGCTTTTTCATCCATTGGGAAATGCTGTAAATAGCTACGCAAACGCGTCCGTCTTGCAAGCAATTGACGCACTCTCAAGCGATGCCGCCCCACTGAATTCGAGTGCCTGGAAACCCTCTGCCGCCTTCTGGGAATGGCGCTTTTCTTTCTTCCCATGATCTTAGATTCCTTTTTAGACCAGGTTTTAGGCAATAGTCATCTTTTTAGATTAGACCAGATACACTTGGCGCGCACGAACAAAGTCGCTATCCTGCTGACTAATTGTCCAAACGGTCACATCAGGATAGATTCATTGCACCCGCTTAATCATTTAATAGAGAACAACCAACATTGGTCAGAGGCAACTCGCGAAGATAAGCCTGACTTTTTCCTTAAACTGTCTGAGCAGCAGAGCCCTGAATACCTCTGGATTGGCTGCGCTGATAGTCGCGTTCCCGCGAATGAAATTGTCGGCCTATTACCCGGGGAGCTTTTTGTCCACAGAAATGTTGCCAATGTAGTAGTCCACTCAGACCTGAACTGCCTTTCAGTACTGCAGTACGCTGTAGAAATCCTAAAAGTAAAACATATTATTGTCTGTGGTCATTACGGCTGCGGCGGTGTCCAGGCTGCACTTAATAACGAGCAGCTTGGCCTGATCGATAACTGGCTGAGACACATTCAGGATGTCAGGGATAAGCATCACACCTTGATAGATCTTTTCCAGCAACAGCAACGCACAGACTTACTGTGCGAACTCAATGTTCTGGAACAGGTAATACACGTTTGCCAGACCACCATTGTCCGCGATGCCTGGCGTAGGGGCCAGGAACTGACCGTCAATGGGTGGGTATATGGACTCAAGGATGGCCTGGTGCACGATTTGGGTATTTCAATCAAGCACCCGGGGGAAATTGCTGATATTTATCAAAGTGCTCTCAGCAAAATCGCCCAGCGCAGCACGGAATAATACCGCCCAACCACAACTCCTTTCGTTTTTACCACTATAAATGGGAAAGCCCCGGTATTTATTTATCGGGCTCGACCCTGCTTGGTGGAGAAACATGTCGGCATACAGAAAGTGGCAGTGCCAGAACTGCGGCTGGATATACGATGAGTCCAAAGGTTGGCCCGAGGATGGAATTCTTCCCGGTACTCGCTGGGAAGATATACCTGAAGACTGGTACTGCCCGGAGTGTGGTGCAGCCAAACAAGATTTCTCCATGCTGGAGATTGGCGCCGATACCACTCAAGCCAGCTTAGCTAGCAATGATGGCTTCCGGATCTGGGAGTGCATGGTATGTGGCTGGACATACAATGAGGCCGAGGGATGTCCACAAGATGGCATTGCTCCTGGTACTCGGTGGGAGGATATTCCCGACGAATGGAATTGCCCTCAATGCGGCGTTAGTAAACAAGAATTTGATATGGTTCTTGTAGGCCAAGCCCCCATCGCCCCGTCCCCTTCAGCCAACCAAAAAACAACCACTACAACCTCAGCACTTTTAGTTATTATTGGCACAGGGCTGGCCGGGTATAATCTGGCGCGAGAGTTTCGCAAGCTTACCCCCCAGTCTCCTCTCCTGTTAATCACCGCCGATGATGGAGCTTTTTACTCCAAGCCTTTGCTGTCAGCCTCTTTCTCTCACGGCAAGACTGCACAGCAACTCAGCACTTCCAGTGCCGAAGATATGGCTAGCGAACTCAATGCACAAATTCTGGTTCACACGCGGGTAATACATATAGATCGCCAAAACAAAACTCTGACGATTCAGCAGGATGGTGCAGAGCATGTATCCAAGATTCCCTATGGAAAGCTAGTTCTGGCAACCGGGGCCAAGTGCCGCAAACTTCCCCACTATGAGGGGGATGCCCAATCACATATCTTTCGCATAAATAATCTCAGAGACTACCACCGTTTTCGCACTGCCGTGGTGGGGCGCAAGCGCATACTACTCCTGGGCGCTGGTTTGATTGGCTGTGAATTTGCCAACGATCTGGTACAGACCGGCTTCGCAGTGGATCTGGTTGACATGGAGCAATGGCCACTGGCGACACTGCTGCCGAAAGTCGCCGGACGCGATCTGCAGAGAGCCCTGGAAGACTATGGCGTTCGCTTCCATGGGGGCTCATCATTAAAGCGTATTGAGAAATTGAGCACCGGTTTCCGGGCCCAGCTGAGTAATGGAGAGCAAATAGAAGCGGATGTCGTTCTCGCCGCACTTGGACTTGAGGCTAACACCGGCTTAGCCTCCATGGCCGGTATAGCCGTGCAAAGAGGTATTGCTGTAGATCGATATCTGCAAACAAGCGATCTCGATATCTACGCCCTGGGGGATTGCGCAGAAATAGACGGCCATCAGTTACTCTTTGTCGCCCCCCTAATCAGCTGTGCGAAGAGTCTCGCACAAACTCTGTCAGGAAATCTGACTCCCGTTTGCTTTGGCGTTATTCCTGTGGCCGTAAAGACAACCCTGCACCCAACTACCGTTTGCCCACCAAGCCCTGATACCAAGGGGACTTGGCAAATCAACAAAGAAGATTCAGGGGTTTGCGCCGAATTTCGCGACGAAAAGGGCAATCTACTAGGTTTTGCCCTTACCGGTGGTGCGATCGCCCTCCGGGAAAGGCTCAGCCAAGAGTGCCAGCCAATTATGAACGACCAGTCAAAAAATAACTGATAATCGTACTTATTTTAATAGCTATTCGAGGTAAAGCGCGCAAACCGTTAACTTTTGCCTTAAAATGGCGGCCCTTCAAAGTTTTGGTACAAGTAGCCTTAGTATGACGACAGAGAAAAGCCGTTCGATTTCCCCGTCACCCGAGCAAAGCCGGCTACTGCGGGACACCCTCGGCCACTTTGCTACCGGTGTAACTGTCATTACCACTCAGGATACCAATGGCCAACCTGCCGGCATGACGGCTAACAGCTTTAATTCCGTTTCCCTCGACCCCGCCCTGGTTCTATGGAGTATCGATAAGCAGTCTATGGGCTATAAAGCATTTACCACCCGGGAGCACTTTGCCGTGCATATCCTGCGAGCAGACCAACAACATGTCTCAAACCTATTTGCTGGTCGAGGGGCAGACAAGTTTGGACAGGTCAACTGGTATGAAGGCCCCAATGGTATACCCCGCCTAGAGGAGTGTGCAGCCTATTTCCATTGCCGCCGCGCGCAGTGCATTGATGGTGGAGATCACACAATATTGCTTGGAGAGGTGCTGGAATTTGCCGCTTTTGGTGGTGAACCCCTGGTCTTTCATCAAGGCTGTTATCGTGCATTGGCTGGAGAGTAGCAGCTCACTTTTTGGAGCCTAATCACTACCCAAAGGCTATAAAAATAATTTTTTAATGCCAATTAACCAGTATTTGGCAGAAACTTTGGTGTTGCATTAGTGACCTCGTAATAATTTAAGGGCAGTCTGAAGCAAACCATGAAAATGGACTGATAAGCCATGACTTCAACTACGCTCTTCTGTTTCGCCCACCGGGGCTATCAACAGCGAGCCAGTGAAAACACTCTCCAAGCAATCGGGCATGCGTTGGAACTCAACGTCGGGGGTATCGAAATTGATGTGTGGAATATTGGTGGGCAGCTTCTGGTCAAGCATGACCGGCGACTCGGACGCCTAATCGCGGGCTCTGAACTCATCACTGAAATGCATCCCGATGCCCTGAAAGAGAGGCCTCTCCCTTGCGGGAATAAGGTCCCTACATTAAGGGAAGTCCTGGAACTTGTGGGAAATAGTGCCCAACTCAATATCGAGCTGAAAGGGCCTAACTGTGCAGCCCTTTTCGCGGATGAAATCCACACCTTTACGCAGGATACTGGTGCGAGCTACGAGCAATACATCGTCTCCTCTTTTGATCACCGCCAGTTGTACCAGTGCCTGCAATTAGCTCCTGAGGTTCGGCGGGGAGTTCTGGTTTCCGGTGTTCCCCTCGATCTTGCAGCCTGCTCTGCTCCATTAAAGGCCTATTCATTACATACGAACGTAGATTTTATAAATGCAGATTTAATAGCCGATGCAAAACAGCGCGGGCTTAAGAACTACGTATTTACCGTCAACGACCCCAACGATTTGATACTGTTGGCAGCTCAAGGTATTGATGGGGTTTTCACTGATGAACCTCAAATCGTATCCGATTTTAATGCCCGTGTTGAATTCACAAAAACTGGCACTTAGACGTTGGAGAAGATCCCCTTCACCAATTAAGAGAACAGACAGTAACCCGGGACAATTACCGGGCTACTGCTGTGAGTTAAAGCAGGAAAAGACTCGAGGCTAAATAGTCTCCCCTATTTATACAGCTTAAAACTCTGCGCTAGCACGTAAATACCAATAACCACCATTAAAGCCAAATGGTGATGTGAGGGCATGACGTACCCCGAGATATCGCAACGTGGGCTCCTGCTCATCATCAGGCATTACGTCAAAGATATTCTCGCCCCCCAACGACAATTTATAATTTTCATACAGCGTAAACGTCGCTTCGATATCAACGAGAATTTCACTGCCATAACTATAGGTATCACTGGCATCCCCAGCACCAAACAACCCGCCTGTTGATTCCCAACTGCCATAGCGATTAAAACGCAGGTACCCTGCAAATAAATCACCCGTATCGAGGTCAAAAGTTAAAGTCGTTCGATCACTGGGAACTTGGTTTTCCAGGTCAAATACCCGTGAGGCATTGATGGTATTTGGCGTAACACTGGTAACTTCCTGGCGATTGTGATTGTGGCGTAAATCCACCACTAATAAACTTTCAAAAATCTCGAAATCACTGGTAACTGCCAGATCTATACCTGACACTTCCGAGTCATAAGCATTGACGAAATAGTTTGCATTGCTGCCGTTGAGTAGTGCTGCATTTTCTATACCGGCATTTTGCAACAGAATCACTTCGTCATCTCCGATGGCATTGTTGCGCAGAGCCAGGCGATCCTCGATGTCGATGTTGTAGTAATCTATTGTCACACTGGTATTGTCCAGTGGGGCAAAAACCGCACCCAAGGTGAAACTGGTGGATTCCTCCGGTTCCAGCTCAACGGCTCCGAGCGCTGATGCCACCGGATGAGCCACAGGGTAGGTTCCATTGGGTATCAGGTTGCCACTGGAGTCTGTCGTAGTAGTAACATTTAAGGTATTCACCTGTCCGGGTGTTGGCGCCCTGAAACCAGTATTTACCGT
Source organism: Microbulbifer maximicatervae (SeqCode) (assembly GCF_052466985.1). Classification (NCBI taxonomy): domain Bacteria; kingdom Pseudomonadati; phylum Pseudomonadota; class Gammaproteobacteria; order Cellvibrionales; family Microbulbiferaceae; genus Microbulbifer; species Microbulbifer maximicatervae (SeqCode). The sequence continues at coordinate 4,914,090 of NZ_CP174298.1, read as the reverse complement.
CGCTCGAAATGCCAGTTGTTCATTCACATCATACCGTGCTGACAATTTCCAATCCGATGTCGAGCCAAACTCATCATATTCCTCTAACCGTAAAGCCGCTCCCAAAGTCAGAGCCTCAGTCAGGTCGGCTTCAAGGTCAATATAAGCTGCAATACTCTCACTACTGAAACTGCCCAGCGCTTCAATCGGGAACCCCTGAAAACCATCTGAACCCACACCAAAATACGCAGCAGTTGGACCTACCTCAGTGGACGCTGCATCCCCCCTACCAATTGAGTAAGTCTCTTCACGCCACTCAGCGCCGAATGCAAGGTTCAATGGCGAAGCAAAAGCCATGACATCAATGGGGTAGACAAAATCCGCATTGAGGCTGGACTCTTCCTGCGTGAGGGTTCCCGGCTTGAAGGAAGTAGGAGACAAAATACCCAAACTTGGATTGATTGAATTTTTCAGGACATAGTCCACTTCATTTTCAGCCAAACGTCCGCGTAGATCCCAGGAGAGACCATTGGCAAGCTCTCCACGCGCCCCGAATACAGCAGCGATATCATAAATATCTGCACCAAATTCAGGGTTGTAGCCGCCGGGGAACTGAGTATAAATTGGGTTTCGCAACACGTACCCACTGTCGCTGGAAGTATCTGCTACCAGGTAATCCGAGGGGTTTAGGCCCTGCGCCAAAATAGAATCCACTAAAGACTGGGGAGCTGGGTCGGGCATGTAATCGATACTATTCGGATCAAGGGGGTCATTGGGGCTGTCTACTTGCAGGGTACCTCTCGCAGTAAACTGGTGTTCTGGGTCGAGCACCGGTCCACGATAGAAAAAGTCAGAAATTGTTTCATTTTGTGAATAACCGAAGTTTCCATAGAGCTCTACCGAATCAGAGATCTCCAGGCCGCTGTTAATAAAAAACTTCAGGGACTCAACATCGGGATCACCCCATCTCTGACCCAAGCCATCCAGTGGTACTAAATTATTTCCCACAACTGATCCTACCTGCTGCGCATCTGGCCGCGCTTCGCTACGCCAGGTTTTATCTGCGCGGGAAAATTCAACGGTGCCATTAATAAATCCTGCATTACCCAGCGCAAATCCCGTATTAGCGGCAATACTCATCCGGGTTCCATCCCCTTCAAAATACTCCCCTGTCTGAGCTGATAAGCTAAATCCCTCTGCATCATCCTTCAGGATAATGTTAACGACACCGGCAATCGCATCAGAGCCATATTGTGCTGAAGCGCCATCACGCAAAACCTCAACTCGCTCTATAGCCATAGAGGGTAGCGCCGAAAAGTCGACGGCTTGGGCACCCTGGTTAACTGTGCCCAGGGGGGCAAGCTGCAAGTTAACCAGCGCAGAGCGATGGCGGCGGGTTCCATTGACCAGCACCAAGGTTTGATCTGGGGATAAATTACGTAAAGTCACCGGGCGGATAAAAGCGGTGCCATCAGCAATTGGAAATCTCTGCGTATTAAATGAAGGGGCAATTTTTGCCAGGGACTCAGTAAGATCAAAGCTCGCTTGATCCGCAATGTCCTCTCCGCCAACCACATCTACCGGAGAAAGAGTCTCGGTGGGAGATACACCCTCTTTGCGTGTACCTGTGGTTATCACTTCCTCCATTGCCCGATCAGCAGTATTAGAGGCGCCCTCTTCCTTTTCCTCAGCAATCGCATACCCACCAGAATTAAAAATCGCAACTGCCACCGCCAATGACAAAGGTCTCAACAAGTAACGCTTCATATTCACCACCCTCTCTTCTCATTATTAACATCAAACAGAACATCACCGGATAACTCATCAAAGCAATGCACATCAAATTAGATCCGTGCAGGGGTTAAACAAAAAAAGCGGCATACTGACGTTCCGTTAAATTGCATCCATGCCAGAAATTAGCGCACGCCTGGGGTAGATCTTTTACGCGATTAAATGTCAACTTCCAACAAATCAAAAAATTAATGTCGCGATATTTATTTTAAAAGGAGGGGGTACACGTTTAGCAAATACCAAAAACTGCCAAACGTGACTTTTAGAAAGGCTGAAGCAAAAGTGACAGCAATGAATTCACTTAAAAAATAAATAGGTGAAATCAGCACCGTCTATTGAGGTGTATAAGTAACGTCAACTTCATAATCCGATCCAAGGCGACTGTAACCCCGCACCATAAAATAGGCTTCACTCTCACCACTTGGCACGGTTAAGGAACAGTTCTCAGAGCTATCTCCCTCATAGGGACGGCAATCGTAATAGCGCCAAGTAGGTGCCGCACCAAAACGGACATATAGATCGGCATCATTAGTACCGGTCATATCCGCGATAAAATCTGTACCGGGCGTTACACTGAGAGGTCCATAGTGATCCTCCGAACCTCGACCCACATCACCACTAAAGGTTTCTGTTTGTTCCTCACCGGGGTCGGGATCGGGGTCCGGATCGGGGTCTGGGCCCGGATCATCCCCTATATAACCCTTGGCCAATTCAGCGACATAGGCAGCAGCAAGCTTTCCAAACTTCACCGCATGACTGGCATCTCCACCACTATTAGCGAGGGTATCACTTGAAGTGTGGATATAAGGGTTTGAGCCATTAAAAGTCGCCTCAAAAGGAAAGGAAACCGGATAACCCTGGTTATACCAAGATGCGTGATCAGAACACGCATAACCACAGTAAGTTGTTCCAACAGTGAGACCGCTCAGGTAGGTCTGGGCCAGATCCTCAAGAAAGCTATTCTGGGCACTATTGGTGTAATCTCCAATAATATAGATATCACTATTTGAACCATAGTAATTAGTCATATCCAACTGCAAGGCACCTATCACATTTTTATTCTGTGACTTGTAATCGCTGGCAATATCATCTGACCCCCGCAGCCCCACTTCCTCAGCAGCATACCCCATAAAAGCCAGCGTTTTATCCGGCTTATAATCTGTAGCGACAATTGCATTAATGACATCAGTCAATGTTGCTATGCCAGACGCATCGTCGTCAGCCCCCGGCGCTCTCGTACCTTCACCAGTGCCAAAACCGACCGTAGAATCCAGGTGCGCCCCCAGCACGATAATTTCATCCGGGTCAGTTTGCCCCTGAATCGTCAAAATTACAGAGGGTTGCGCCCAACTATGGCTATAAAGTTCGACAGAGGCATCACTTCGTGAATTCGTTAATGCCTGCCACTCATCCCTTATCCACTCAGCACCATCCACGCCGGTTGAAGTGGTGTAATAGCGATTAGTAAAATTCGACAAACTTTGAATAGTTGACCGTATATTAGACTCTGAGATCTCTGCTTGCAGGGCGTTAACCACATCTGCATTATCAATAGAGTAAGCGATCACGTTATTCACTGCTGTCGTCAACGATGAAACCTGGGCAGCTTCTGCTTCCTCCAATGAGTCATGTACCATAAAGCCGCCACAACGGTTATGGTTGATATGCATCAGAGTCGATATTTCGGAAAGATTCTTTTCATTAACTTTTAGAATAGTGACTCCGTTACGTTCCTCACCTTGAATCGCGAGTGGTTGCTTGGCAACCAGGCTACTGTTTTGCTTTAAGGTTTTATAACCATCACTACCTATAGTTATCCACAGCTCTTCTGCCATAACAGCGCCGGGGAGTGCAAGAACCCCAACTAAAGACCTACTAATAATTTTTTTCATTATCTTCTCCACATTAAGTTAGCCCCCTGCGAATCCCTGATATTTCAAAAACACAGGCAGGCAATAAACACACATGCAAGAAGCCTGCACAAACAGCAGTTTTGAATCTCAATAATATTCAAATAATACAAAAATCAATGAGGATGGAACTACAGGCCATACCTATAAACAATCACGGACAATCCAGAAATATTTTTATTATTCGAATTTCGAAAAGCGCAGAGAGAACAAACAAAACCGGGTTGACCAATCCGGCAAGGAAAAGCTAGCACATTCAAATAAATACTAAAACAATTTGGCATCTTTCAGCGTAAGAGCCGCAATAAACTTTAAGTGGATCACAAATACACAAAAAACATAGAATATAAAAACACTATTAATAGCAAATAGAACTAGGAATAATTTCTGAACTAGAGGGTTTCTCAGTCCTTTATTTTAATTAGATCTACAAGAAGAATTTTAAGATTGCAACTCACACAGAATCTACCCAACCAGGAAGCCTCCTTTTTAATCCCTGCTGGTTTTGTAAAGCAGCGGCTGCACATAAAACGGTCTCATCAGCATATTTTCTGCCTACTATTTGCAGACCTACTGGCAGACCATTCCCTGAAAAACCGCAATTGATTGATATTGCCGGATGGCCTGATAAATTGAAGGGGTAGGTATAAGGTGTCCAGGAATACCATAGAGAGCCTGGATTTTTATCCGGCACATTGGCCTCAGCACTAAATGCGGTAATGGGTAAAGTTGGGGTCACTAAAAGATCATATTTCAGAAAAAATTCCTGTAATCGCTCGACAAAGTTATCTCGCCACTTCAGCGCGTCGAGATAATCAGGTAAGGATAATTTGTCCGCTTGTTCTGCGACCTCCAACAATTGGGGCTCCACCAGTTGGCGCCTGGTACTATCCATCGCCCTAAAGATGCTCGCTATCCCCGCGCAAAATAGACAGCCAAAAGATGCACTAGCATCATCAATACCTGGGTCAACCTCTACAACTTCAGCACCCAATTCCTGGAAGTGCATTACACTAGCAGAAACGTTGCTCACCACCATGGGATCAGGTTCTACGTAACCAAGACTGGGGCTGTAAGCAATACGCAACTTTCCTGTTCTTTCAATCAACCTTCCCTCTGTAGCTGCAAGGAAATCAATGTTCCGACGTGGTATTGCGCGGATATCCCGATGATCCGGTTCACTGATTACATTCATCATCAGTGCACAGTCTTCCACCGTCGATGCTAAGGGCCCCACATGCACTAGGGAGGAGAAGGTACCTAATGGCCAATGGGGAACCTGCCCAAAACTCGGTTTGAACCCAACTGTGCCGCAAAAGCTGGCAGGAATCCGGATAGATCCACCACCATCAGCCCCCACAGCCAGAGGGCTCAATCCCAGTGATACTGCAACAGCGGCCCCGCCACTCGAACCACCCGATGTCTTATCCCTATCCCAGGGGTTTCTCGTAATACCGTCTATGGCATTATCCGTCACCGCCTTCCAACCAAACTCCGGTGTTGTGGTTTTCCCTATTGGCGTGTACCCGTTGCGCTGTAATGCCGCAATGCAAGGGGCCGCACATCCCAGCGTCGTCTCTGGATCAATTATTTGGGAGCCGAAAACCGTTGGCCACATCGGTGTGTAGAAAACATCCTTTATTGCCACTGGCACCCCATCAAGTAACCCCCTCGCATTACCAGACATATAGCGGTGTTCAGCTTCCCGCGCATAGGAGAGGCTTGTCTCTCTGTCAATCAAACAAAAAGCCTTAACATGCCTATTAAGTCGCTCAATTTGATTGAGTAACTCCTCGGTAACCTCAACCGGTGAGAAAGACTTCTTCCTGTATCCATGCAACAGCTCAAGAGCTGTCATCCCAACGAAATCGCCCATCGAGTAAGCCTTCCAATTACTGATCCGCTAACTTCATCAGACTAGTCGTCGGTAGCTAACTACTTGCTCCACCTTCTCTTTAAAAGGTCCGATGGAATAATTTCACGCAATACAGAAAGTTCAGCTTCCAGTCAGGAAATTCACAGTAAGCTTTGGTGAAATCACCGACACGGATAACCGCTGTGAAATTTCCCTCTCAAATTGCACTCCTCTTTCTTTTAGTTTCATTGATCTCGGGATGTGCCACCATGAGCGAAGATGAATGCTATGTCGCAGACTGGCAGGCAATCGGGTATGAAGACGGTGCAGCAGGTCGAGACATTTCTTATTTAGGGGGGCGTCGTGAGGCTTGTGCAAAGTACGGTGTGTCAGTCAATACAACGGCTTATCGCAATGGGCGAACTGAAGGACTAGAGCTTTTTTGCACCGAGCTGCGCGGCTTTGATCAGGGTCGCTCTGGCAACAGTTATAACGGGGTCTGCCCCGCAGACCTCGAAGGGTTATTCTTGCGGGGATACAATTCAGGCCAGGATATTTTTCTTGCCAAATCTGCTGTCGAGGAACTGGTATCGACAATTCATGACCTGGAACTGGCAAGAGAGCATATTCTCGATGATATGACAGAGATCGGTGCTTTATTGGTAGATGAGACAGTCGACAATTCTGAGCGGGTGACATTGCTCGCTGATATTGCTCGCCTAAAGGTCAGGCATTCAGAGCTGGGGATGGAAATTACTGGCTTGCAGTTCGAACTTATGCAGCGAGAAGCCGAGTATCAGGAAGTATTGGCCCGTTCTCCCTACCTGTAACCCTGCTCTAAAATCCCATAAGAGCCAAGATTACCTCTGCGGGCCCTAATCTGCAGAGGTTAATTCCTGTCTCTATCTATTGTCGTGAATCAACCATTTCTAATCCCGGTCTCCATTACTACCAAACTGACACCATATGATAAATAGAAAAAGTAGGCCTCCTACAAAAGGCAGGCTTGCAGCGGTTGCCCCCTATTCGACTTATAGACCACCAGGAAATTTGCACCAAAGAACCAAGTAAAAAGATAGTTTCAAGAAAAATTATTCTCTATATTTCGGGCAATTGGATCAGTGCTGGTCTTTTATCCTACCCCGCATTGACTTCACCTGAGAGCGACGACTTTTTGCTTGCAGGCGACGCTCCTTGGCACCACGACTGGGTTTTGTGGCCACGCGGAATTTTGGCTTAAATGCAGCTTTATCCACCAGTTCCTGCAGTCGCTCCAGGGCATCCAGGCGGTTTTTCTCCTGGGTTCGGAACCTCTGAGCCTTGATAACCACCACGCCATCAGAGGAGATTCGACGATCTTTTAACTTTAAAAGACCATCCTTAATCAACTGTGGAAGTGAAGAAGCCCGAATATCAAACCGCAGATGAATTGCACTGGAAACTTTATTTACATTTTGGCCACCGGCGCCTTGTGCGCGTATCGCACTCATTTCGATTTCTTCTTGAGGGACAGACACCTTCCCTTTTCCATAAACCATAAACACCCAATGCCCGAGTTACATCATTTTACTAAAAATACAAAATCTAATGACCATTCTGCCCAAATAGTGCAGCTATTAACCAGCCCCACCACACAGATACAATTCGCCATTGACAGAAATCAAATTATAAAAAAATGCTTCCTATAAAATGAGTGTATCTAGGGGTAAACCTCATTTACCGGGAAACCCTCATTAAGTAATATTGCGCCAGCCGAATAAAAGCTATTAAAGGGGCCTTAAAGGCCAACCAAGATTTGCGGAATGATTTGTGACTTATTTTCAAGTCATAGTCAAATCCGCTAAGATTGCCCGGCTTCCTAGAAGTACTGGAGCAAAGAACAATAAAGACTCGCGCCCTGTAGTTTCCTCTGGACTGCTCCCGATGTCTCCGCGGGTGTGAGATTACCGCGACAAGGAGAAAACCATGCATAACGCCAAGCGTAGCCTCGCAGCGGCCATAGCACTCGCAACAATGACAAGCTCTGCGGCTTTTGCCAAAGAGGCAGCCTTTTCCCAGGTTATCGCCTTCGGTGACAGCCTGACTGATGTCGGCAACTACGATGTATTCACTAATGGGGGCGACGATCGCGAAGTAGCCATTAGTCTTTTATCCCAGAACCTGGGCCTGGGTGCCGTAACTCCGTCTTGTGCAGGTATGGAATCTTCCTTTTGCCTACCCACCGTAGACCCCTCACTGAGTGCAGAGGAACTTGAAGCTTCCGTTACTGCTCAGATTGCTGCTGGCTTGAGCAATGCCGGTACAGGCTGGGCCGTAGGCGGGCACAAAGCAGCTGATGTTCTGATGAATATCATCGGTCCCGACAACTATGCAGCCTACCTGCAGGCATATGGCCTGGAGGCTGACCCGAGCCGTCATAACCTGTTAAGCGCCCTGATGCCAACCACTGGTGACGAAGGCTTAACTCCCAGCTACCCGGACTCCGAACTCCTGACCCAATTGCTGGTACAACAGGCCACTGCAGCCCAATTAGTAGCCCAAGCCGAAGCTGCCCTGGCAGAAGGTGATACCGCAACTTATGCTGACCTGATGACCCAAGCTTCTGCTATGGGCGACGCCATTGAGGGCACCTTTGCTGATCTTATAGCCACTACTGGAACTTCCGGTAACCCACACCCTCTGGGAATGGGCTACCTGGAAAGTACTCTGGGAAGTGCTGATCACAACGCTCTCTATTGGGTAAACGGCGGTGGTAACGACTTACTCAGCGGTTTCGAAGATGTCGTCGCTGGCACCTCAACCATCGAAGAAGTCACTGCGGACCTGGACGTTGCATCAACAATGCTGGCAAGCGCAGCTGGCGCTCTATCCGATGCAGGTGCCAATTACATCCTCGTATCCAATGTACCGGATGTCAGCAAAACTCCTGGCGTTTACGCTGCTGCATATGAAGCCGTTTACTCCAGCGACAATGCAGAGGCTCTGCAAGCTGCAGTTGATGCTGGACTAGTGAGCCAGGAAGATGCGGATGCCCAGCTGGCCACCGCCTTCGAAGAGATACTTTTCGAAGCAAGTAGCACTTCTGAAACCTTCAACTCAGCACTGTTAGCTAAGGCCAAGGATATCGACGGCGTTCTGATGGTTGACCAGGCAGGTATCCTGAAAGTCGCCCTCAATAACCCGACCATCTTTGGTTTATCCTCCTCAGAGAACCAACTGTTTTGTTACGACGGCAGTGGCAACGACTGTATTGAGCATTCCGTTTATGGCATTAACGGCACCGACCCCGATGCAGACAAGCTGATCTTCAACGACAGTGTTCACCCCACTCAAATTGGTCAGGAAATCCTCGGTGACTACTACACCGCAATCGTGAATGCTGCTCAGGTTGCCGGTCAGCTGCCAGATATCGCAATCCAGGCTACTCGCACCCACACCAACAGCCTTGACGAGAGCCTGGCCAGTGTTCGTTACCGCTCCGCTCAGACTGGCGTTTTCGCCGGTAGCTCCCTGGGTAACGTCGACTACGATACAGATTACACCGCCAATGTCAGGGGAGATGGCTACTCCAATATTCTCGGCATGACTTTCGCCGTGCGCGACAATGCGGAAATCGGTTTTGCAGTAAGCCGCTCCAATATTGATGTGGATAATTCACAGCTTGCTATTGATTCCACCTCAACCAACTACAGCGTTTTTGGCCGCATGCACTACGACATTTTCTTTGTCGAAAGTAACGCGACCCTGACCGATGTAGATTACGATGACGTCAGCCGTTCTGTCTCTCTGGGCGACACTTATAACGGCAACCTGACCGGGAATACCTCTGGCGAGAACTTGTCCTTGGGTATTACTGCCGGTGCCAACCTGCTCAATAGCGAAACCTTCCAGTTCGGTCCATTTGTAAGCTTTACCAAGGTAACTACGGATGTAGATGGCTACACCGAAGACGCCATCGAAGGCTTTACCTATACCGACCTGAGTGGCAATGAGCTCGACCCACTGGGTATGCACTACGGTGATCAAGAGCGCCGCCTGAGAAATATGCGTTTTGGTGCTTTCGCCAATAAGAGCTGGGATACCATTAATGCCTATGCAGAAATTTGGTATGAAGACACCAACGGTACTGAAGAAGACACTATTGAAGTGGGTGTAAAATCCATGGAAGGCAATATGAATGCCATGCCTAGCTATGCCAGTGTCGACGAAGGTATCTTCAACGGTGGTATGGGTATGATTGCCGGTATTCGCTGGCAAGCAGCTGACGCTATCGCTGTTAGCGCAACTGTCGCTTCCCGCCCAACGACTGAATCTGCCTCAGTCAATTTGACTTACCGCTTCTAAGTGGTAACTGTGCCCCCTGCCAGGGGGCACAGCCTCCCCTTCTATTTAATTTAACTACGAATCTTCTCACCTCAGAGCCTTCCCTCATCAGTGAAACTGAAAAAATAGGGTCCGTCCAAATGCTCCGATTGGAAACTGACAACCTGGTTATTCAAGAACTTAATGAAGACCGGGATAACGGTTTAATGCTGGCACTACTCAATGATGCCGATTTTCTAAAGAATATTGGCGATCGCGGAGTTCGCACAAAAAGTGAGGCTCGCAACTATATCCTAAATGGCCCCATTGCCATGTATCGTGAGCACGGCTTTGGTATGTACAAAGTGTCCTTGAAAAATGGCACTGCAATAGGCATCTGCGGACTGATTAAGCGAGAGGGGCTCAATGGAGCCGATATTGGTTTTGCCTTTTTACCCGATTATCGTGGCCAGGGATTTGCTTTAGAAGCTGCCAAAGCTGTAATGATGTACGCCAGGGATACACTGGGATTAACGCGAATCCTTGCGATTGCACAACCAGAAAATAAACCCTCTATCCGATTACTGGAAAAACTCGGCCTAGCCCAAGAGAAGCAAATTGTATTGCCAGGCGAGACTGAGAAACTGATTTTAATGGCCTGGAACAAAGACGCAGCTGAAATAACAAACTAGAATAAAAACTATTTCTTAAGAAAGTTATTCTGATATACAGCGTCGCTGCACCTTGATAATAAAAATACCACACAGACCCTGTGGTTTTTCATTGACATGCAACCATGCTGGTCTAGTCTCCAACTTACTATTAAGGAGAGGACTGCCATGATTATCGCAACCGATATGCCAGAAGTCAGTCGATGTGCCGCCAGCCAATGTGCTTATAACGCCAATGATGCTTGCCACGCCAGAGCAATTACCATTGGTGACGGTGCCGATCCCGACTGTGATACTTTCTTCACCAACTCCCGTCATACAAGCAGCTCCCGCACCGCCGGAGTTGGTGCCTGCAAAATGGAAGACTGTAAATTTAATGATGACTTCGAGTGCTCAGCAGAAAGCATTCAAATTGGGCTGACAGGAAAATCCCAGCACTGTCAGAGCTACACTCACTGACTAGGCAACCAACAACCCAATAAAAAAGCCCGGATCAATACTCACCGGGCTTTTCTATTAATCGGGGGCGATTAACTCACAGGTTCAAGTGAAGCCTCTTTTGAACCCTCGCTCACCGCAGTGCGAGGCTCCCATATAATCCCCTTGGTATCCACGTGTTGTTTAAATAGAGGCTGATAATGAGCTTCAAGTACCTTTCGCTTAATCTTTAGTGTCGGCGTTAGGAACTCATTGAGGGGTGTCCACTCTTCCTTGGTAATAAAGATGGTCTTAATTCGCTCATGTTGCGGTAACTTATCATTCACTGAAGTCAGTAGCTTCTGCAAATGCTCGTTAACTTCCCCACGTGGTAATTTCTCAGCGGACTCGGAGATAGTCACCAGCATTACTGGCTGATCCATACCGTGCCCCAGAACACAGAGCTGGGCCAGCATTGTCTCATTACCAAAAAATCCTTCGAGTCGGCTGGGCTGAATAAACTTGCCTTTACTGGTTTTGAAGGTTTCTGAAATACGCCCAGTGATATGTACCAGACCGTCCTTATCAATAAAACCAGAATCACCCGTGTGGTAATAACCCTCCCGTATTACCTCCGCGGTTTTTTCAGGTTCAAGATAGTATCCCTTCATCAAGGAACCGCTCTTAAATAGTATCTCCCCTTCCTCAGAAATCTTAACTTCACAGCCATGATAAGGCTTACCAACCGTCCCCGGCACAGGATCTTCCCCCGGCGGAGCAAAGCAACCGTAAATAAAATTCTCGGTCATACCGTAGCCATCGGCCACCTTCATTCCCATACGGTGGTACCAGCGCAGTAGTTCAATGGAAATAGGGGACGCGCCGCTAACCAATATTTCTGCATCATCCAACCCCAGACCATTTCGAACTTTCTTTCTCAACCAGGTATTGATTCCAGGAATACGTAGCAGTACTTCTTGCAGTGACGGCGGGATTTTTTCATCAATTCCCTCTTTAAATTTGGTCCAAAGGCGAGGAACCGAGAAGAACATCGTAGGGCGCGTGCGCTTTAAATCTTCCAGGAAAGTATCCAGAGATTCGGGGAAATGAATTGGGGTACCAGAATACAAACAATGGAATTCAACCAGTATCCGCTCTGCGGCATGGGCTAAGGGCAAATAGGAAAGAACACGGTCATTCTCATCCATTCCATAACCGCGAATCATATTTGGGGAGACAAAAACCACCGAAGACCAGCTATGCATAACCCCTTTAGGATTACCTGTAGTTCCAGAGGTGTACATGATCGTAAAGATATCATCCAAATCAAAGGTCGGCTTCTCCTCAAAGCGCTCACTCCCTTTGATTAGGGTTTCCAAATCCTGGTCACAACGGATCTCACAGCGCTGGATAGCGACCGAGGGCAGCATATCAGCAACTTCCTGTAGAGCCGCATTATTGTCGGTGGCCCCACAGAAAAGCAACTTCGATTCAGAGTGCTGCAAAACATAGGTCATCGAGGAGACAGATTGACCTGGGTAAAGCGGCACGCTGATCATTCCCGCCAACATGATACCCAGATCCACAATAATCCAGTCTGCACAATTTTTGCCGTGAATAGCGATGCGATCACCGAGCTCATACTGAGCCCGTAAGTACCCAGCGATCCTGCGAGCCCGATCCATGACCTCACCCCAGGTATAATCCCGCCATTGACGCTGCTGCATCTGCCGAAGAAAGACCGTATCCGCCTGTTGCAACTCTCTTTGATATAGAAGCTCCAGGGGTTGCAGGTCCTTCACCATCTCGTACTTTTCTTCCGGGGTCATCGCTTGTCCTCTCTCATTATTGTGTTTTTTGTAATTTGGGTACTAAGTAGCAGGCTTTATTAGTGAAAATATCCTCAAAAAATCCTCAGTAAGATTGTAACCTTCTACACCATCAATAAAGTGGCACAGTGGCTCTACTGGCAGTAACTGCAACTTGAATGGCAGCCTGAATTTATTGTTATTCTTAATGGATAAACTTACTTTAGATTATTCTTCAGTGCAAAAGGGACTGAATAGTCAAAATGTTACCCAGATAAATTAGGTTTCCATCAAAAGCCCAATATATAAATTGCGAGGGAGGGACAGAAAGCTGTACAGATTCAGAATAGGCTAAAATTTAAGTCTTCGTAAAAGTGCAAACCTTATTATTGAAAGTACTGACTTTGCTTATTCGTGAGGATCTAAACAGGCTCTAGGATGTAATCCGTTCTCTGGACAGGCTGGCAGTTTCAATATTGAAGGTAGACATTAGTTGCCGTATTACAATTACCTGGTTCTTCAATATCAATTCTCACTTTTTTATCCGCTATCTTGGCAGAAAGAAGAACACTTAAAGCAATTTTAATATCGGTATTCTCAGGCTGAAATCTAAAACGATCGCAACCACACTCATTGGATGCGGAATTCACGTCCGCGTAAACCAGTGTTCCGCTACTGCCCAACCCTACTAACCCATTCAAACTGTTACCATTTTGAGTACACATTGCGAATGCATTTTGTGTGAAACCAAGGATGCTCACTACGAATATTAAACACTTACTCTTCATTTGAAAAAATTCAGCCCTAAAAGTGAAAACTCATTGAAAACTAACTGACAGTCTATTACTCAAGATAAACTCTAACTCCACTATTGCAATTATTCGGCTCAGCAAAATCCACTCTGACAGTATTCCCACTTACTTTTGCTGTCATAAGTACCGAAAGAACTTTATTGACATCGGCTGTACCCTCAATAAACCGTACAAATGTACAGCCACACTCAATACTTTCTGACTTAAGCGATGAAAATACTCTATCGCCTGTGCCCGAATCGGGTCCAACCAGCCCATCCAATTTATTGCCATATTGGGAGCACATTGTGGAGGCAGCAGAGGCGCCATATGAAAAAATAAGAAAACAGAAAAAAATAATAGACCGGAACATAATATATTCTTGACCTCAAAATAGTGACTGAATCCAGGAGAGAATCGTTGTAGATAATAAAACTAAAAAAACACCGACATCAAAAATCAAAACTAACGATCACCTTCCTCCACCACTTTCTTTATTTCTTTCTCTAAGTCTTGATACCGCCCAATCGCCTCATAACATGATCCTGTTATCCATTTTCTCTCCCTTGCAAAATCCTCGTATAAAATAGGTTTACTCCTATTACAACTGACACCTCTAAATTTAACCACCTCCCCCCCAACAGAAAAAAGCTCAAATATACCTACAAGGTGCTCCGATACAATTTTATCCACACGACTTGCACCAAAGTCAGCGATAACACAATGCCTAAAAAAATCCTTAGAAGGCTCCATTAAAACTATAAGCTGCTGTTGATTCGGTGCGACCACGATAGAATTCAAATTAAGACCAATCTTAATTACCTCACCAGCTTTATACTTCCCCCTAAAGCTATTTTCTACTTTAAGATCATATACATAACTAAAACATGTCCCCACACCCGCTGGCTTTTCAACCGTGCCACTAACAACTTCCCCTTCTACAATATCGAATGACCTTGCGACAACCTCAGCTTCAGAGGCCTGAAATTGAATCTCAGATTCTGCAAATGCAGAACAGTTCAAAATAAAAAATAATGAAGCAATAAAAACTTTATTCATAATCACAAACCGCCAAAAGACCAGCCCTGCCAATTACACATCCCTGCTGACAAACACTTACTGTAACCCCGCAGATTCGATTGCAAATGAGCAACAGCATTGTTCCCCATCTCAATACCAGCTCTATGTGAAAGTTCGTGGCCGACGGTTATGTAACCGTTCTCTAAAGGTGAAAATAGACCACTAATTTCCTGACCATCAGGCAGATACTTTCTCCCATGAAAACCCATTACACTCGTGCGATACAAAGTTATTGTGCCATTTACCTTCAAGCCAAAGAAATTCCGAGGGGCTGGGTTGACACCATTAACCCACCCTCTAGATCTTCCTTCAGATCGATCTGCTAACCACTCTTTAAACTCCGCGGCATCTTCGGTCTCGAAATAAGTAATATTTCCATCAGCATCCTTTTGCTTCCCTCTATACCAATCACGAAACTCAATATTTTTTTCACCCTTTGTAACCTGATTAAACCGCTCCTGTCGCTCTTCAGCAGTTCCTTCTGTTGAAAAATCAATTTCTCCTGAACCTGAACTTTCATCTAATTCAACTGAACCCACCAATTCGTAGAAAGCAGCAGTAGCGGCGCCATTGGCAAATTTGCCACCTGTAACCTCAGAAATAGTTCCACCAACAACAGCTTTTACAACCGTTCGTAAAGCTACTCCCGTAGAGCCTGATCCTCCAACACCATCAATTTTCCCAGAAACGCTCCGATTCACACCGGCAGAAACAAACCCATGTCCAAATTTTCCGCCTCCTAATACACTGGTAATACCACCTGCTATGCCATAAGCAGAGAACTCAGCTACGCCTGCAAACGAGCCCAGCCCACCAAAATCCATTTGCCCTACCGCTCCATAAGCAGCAGCACTTATGCCCCCAATCAAAGCCCCCTCTAGAACATTCCCTCCATTAGCGGCAGCACTTGCTGCACCAGAAGCGGCTCCAAGGGCGACCATCTCCCAACCAAATTCTGCACAAGGGCTGCCACAAATCCATGCACCAACTACAGCAACAATGACTCCCACCCAGTCTCTAAGCCTGAAGTAACCACTAGGGTCGGTGGAATTAAGTGGGTTATTCCATATATAAGCATAGCGATTATGAGACTGGCTGTAATCCGGCGACTGCACATAGGGGTCCGCCTGAAGGAAGCGGGCCAGGCGGGGATCGTAGATGCGCCCGTTCATATGGACCAGTCCAACCTGATCCAACATCTCGTGGCCGGTATAGCCGCGGCTGGTTAAGCTGGATGAGAAGCCTGTAAGTTCGTCACCCAATAAAGCACTCCAGTCTACAGCGTTGCGCCTTTGACCCCAGGCATCAAAGCTAAAGACCTGTTGATTTCCATTGCTGTCTTTGGCTATTTCCCCACTAATTTCGGTTATGACATCTAATGAGCCCAAGTGATCCGTATGCATATAACGGCTCTTGCGCTGCCCAGCAGAAATAATCACCAAGGCTCCACCGGGTAAATACCGCTTTACTTCGGTATTACCATCAGTCGTGACTTTTTCCACATTCCCAATATAGCGAGTTTCAGTTACCTGACCATCAGTAGCCGTATCTCTGCGGAGAAAACGTTTGCGCTCTGGACCATAAAGGAATGTGGTTTTATGGCCATCTTTAGTAATTTCGGTAGGCTTATCGAAAGTGCTATACACCAATGAGCGGCCACTGGAATCAGAGGTCATATTGCCATTGTCATCGTATTGGTAGCTGACACCATCACTGGTTTCACACACCGCATGAGGACCCGCGCCGTTACTGCACTGCTCAGCATATTTATAAGTGCCAACATCTGATTTGAAGGTAATATTACCCAAATCATCGTAGTGCACATCTTGAGCATCGCGCCCTTGGATTTGCGATCGCTCTAGTCGATTCAAACCATCGTAACTGAAGCTTTCATGAAGATCCTTGTCACCACTGCGATCTTCCCGGTACTCGAGGTTACCCGCATCATCCCATTGGTAACTTAGCTCCTGAATATTCCCAAGCCCGAGTACATGGGCGACTTTACCAGTAAGACGACCAGTGGCGGGGTCAATGAATTTTTGGGTTGTTATCCCATTCCCGTTCAAATATTCAGTGACATTACCCCGAGCATCCATGCGAATAACAGTATAAAACTGTTCCGCAGTGGCAAGGTTGAGTTGTTCGGCATCGATAACTTGCTCTAAATAACCATACTCATTGTACTTATGCTGGATCGCACTGCTCTCCCAGCTGCCATCACCACCCGCATCAAACACCTGGAACACGCGGCCGTATTGGTCGTAATTACTTCTCTCGTAATGATCATCACCATCAGCAAAACTGGTGATCGTCTCTTGTGGGCGGCCTAAAGTATCGTAACCATGCAAGCGGATATAACCACTATCCAAGGCTACCACTTCACGCAGGGCCCCCGCAGGTGTGCCATAAATATCCGAGGATACCTCGTTGTTATAACCCCACTGCGTAGTCTCAACAATTACACCAGAGCTATCTTTATCCGTACGCTCCTTTAAGCGACCAAGGCGGTCATAACGATTAATTACTACTTGGCCATTGGCATCAGTCTGTTCGAACAGCTCGCCATAAGCTGTGTACTTGTAACCCCATTCCCCCTTGTCGGGATCGGACATCTTTGTTTTACGTCCCAGCAGGTCATACTCCATACCTGTCACAATGTTGCGACTGCCATCGCCACGATTAAATACGAATCGGAGGTTACCCTGGGCATCGTATTGGAACTCCTGCACATTGCCCAAATTATCCTGGACTCGTACCTGATCACCCAACGCATTTTTTGTTGACCGGTGAACCTGGCCTTTAGCATTTATAGATGAGCTCGTATAACCATCATACTCCACAGCAACATCGTAGCCAGTGCCATTAACCCCTGAAACTCCGGGTAAGTCGGTTCCGACGATACGCCCAATTAAGTCGTAATATTGTGTAGTCCAGTAACGAGAACGCCCCTGGGAATAAGGCTGGCTTTGATGCTTTACCCGCCCCAGCTGGTCATACTGAATATCGACAATGTTCCACCCTCCATCAAAAGCGCGCCCGGCGGTACGAATTTTCCGCGCCAGCATATCGAAGCAAGTAACAGATTCACCACCGCCGCCGACGCGTTCGGTAACTTGGTAAACAGCAGATGCAGGGCACTGAGCACCGGCATGGCCCAGCATTACTATTTTGTGTGAGCCTGTAGCACTATATTCTAGTAATTGCTGGCCAAACCTATCGTAACGGAATGATGTAGGCACACCCGAAATGTTCTCAACCAGAGTCGGCTGACCATATTCATTACGCTCCAATACTAGGGATGTGGTTTGCCCATAAACATTTTCTTCCCTATCTACGAAGCGCCCACTGACATCGTAAATCCAGTGTTGGAAACGGTTCTCTTCATTCGCCGCTGACTGCTGCGCGAATATTTTGTTACCGAACTGGTCATAATCATAGAGAGTAGTGATTCGCAAGATATCGGAGAGCGGTTCGATGATTTCCTCTCTTAAGAGACCTGCTTTAAACCCATTTTCATAGTAACTAAATTCGCTATATCGAACCGCAGAATCATTCTCTCCCCCCTCAAAACGATTATGAGTGACTCTGGCAGAGACAAGGCGCCCTAGTTCCTCATACTCATTCAATTGGTGATCAGGGTTAACGAAGTTGACTCGCCGACCAGAACCATAATCATTTTCGGTGTCAGTAATGTAGTTATCACCATTAGCGGCCTCGGTATTTACCGTAAGCCTGGTGGCATTACCATGCATGTCCTGCTCCGTATGGGTGGTAACAGTTTTGAGATGTTCCCCCTGAGCTTGACCGTTCGCTCTTAAGGCGTAACTGGATTCGATAGTTTGGGAAATATAAGGTTTTAACGAGCCTAAAGAGACAGTTCCTTCGCTTCTAGCAGTCCCAGGCCAAGAGTCCTCCATACCCAGAATATCCCAGGTATTATCCGCTTCACTTAGTAGAGCGCCATCACCAGTACGCTGCTCTGTACGTAGAGGCATACCGATGAAGGGAAAATCCTGCCTATAGGTGGTGGTCGTGGTTACGCCGGTTTGTTCATCTAAAGTCTGGATAGACTCAAACCCCAGGTGGCCCCTTCCGCCCGCTTGTAGAAGAGCATTTCCATAGAAATAGCGAATTCCACTCGTTGCAAGATTGTCAACCGTACCGGGTTGGTGACCCGCAGCGGGAGTCGAACTTTCAATGCGAGTCACCAGGAATTGGTTACCCAATAACGGCATAACGACATTGGTTTTCCCAAGGGTTAAAGAGTGTTGCCAATCAGAATTAAGGGCTTGATAGAACTCGCTGCTACTAGCAACCTTATTAGTTAAACACCAGTCCTCTACATTACTGTCAGAATTTGAAACTCGAGAACAATAACCAGAAAGGGCTACACCGATTCCCAGCTGGGCGTAGTGGCCAGAGGCATTTGTTGCACTGTAGGTAATATAAGTTTCAGCCCCAAGACCATTAGTTATCTGAGAAATAACATTAGGGGCAACCTGGCGCTCCTCAGCATGATAGATATAGAGGTAATCATCATGGAATTCGAGATAATCTGTCCTCCCATCCCCATTCATATCTAGGAATATATCCTTACCACCAACCCGGGAACTATTCACACGCTTGAAAGTTTCAGGCTCAGAGAAGTTATTGGTACGGCTTTGCCAGCGACGGAAAACTAACTTTTCACTAGCCCCATCTTCCTCTCGCCAAAGCACATCAAGGTCACCATCACCTTCGTAATCAAACCAGCTGAACGATAAGTTTTTATTTAATGTGCCGAGGTTAACCTCCGAATTGAAACCATCGCCAGTATTTATTCGATATTTATAGTTTTCTCCATTTCGTGTAATTAAGTCTAGCAAGCCATCACTATTAACATCGACCACCTGTAGCGACTGCTTAAGGCTCCCATGTCTTTCAAGTGCTGTGGTTTCATATTCTTTATTTTCTTTATCTGGCCAGGACGCCTGCACGAAATCCAACAATTTACCATCAATAAACAGGTTATCCCCATCAATGGATGCATAGTAAACCCGAGTATGTTGATTGGACAAAATGAGGGTTTCATCTCTACCTGAAGAAAAGTCGAAATTAGTTAAATCAACTTCCCAAGTCTGCTTAGTATCAACAAAAACAAGGTCTACCCGACCATCATTATTGAAATCTCCTACTGCACCTGGATCCAGATACAACTCTGTACTTTCGTATTTACTGTCAAGTTCACCCCAAGACGGTAGTCCACTAATCGTCCAGCTCCTTTTATTACCATACTTATAGTAATTGGCTGAAGAAGTAGGTTTGGAGCTATCGGGCTCTAGTAACTGATATCCAGTGGCAGATACCGCATCGGCAAGTCCATCGCCATTGATATCTATGAAGCGCGCATCCTCTTCATAAACAGGCAAGTCGATAGGCGGAATACTGGATGAAGGAAGGCTCCAAACTCCAGCCGAACTCGGTTGAGACTGGTGAACTACCCAGTGGCCACGCTCTCTCACATAGATAGCCAAATCGGAGCGCCCGTCCGCATTATAGTCAATCATGCTCCACTGATAAGGTGTATCAACATCCTCTTGGTACTTATAGGCTAATCTTTCTCTTGTAAATGAATCACCAGAAGCTAGTACATACTTGAAATATTGATCATGGATCCTTCCATCGGGATCCCAATCTGGTTCCAGCCAAATGATATCCAGTAAACCATCTCCATTGATATCCGCCGGTCGGGGAGAAATGGCTGCGCGATCTAATTGTTTGCTCAGCTGCAGCGTGTCTGAGTACTGAGGATTATGCATAATGGAAGGCAGATGCCATTCGAAGGCTGTATCCGGCCTACAAATATTGCCTGCACATTCCCGTATATACTCAATTCGACTCAGGTGATCATAACCACTGTCTAGATAATCAATCTCATACCGACGCAAGGCATCACTTTCGCTACCAAATATTTCAATGCCGGTCATTCGCTTTTTAACTGATAGCAGGGAGCCAGCAAAATAGCCGTTGATCACGTCCATACGATCATCATAAGTAAAAGAGACTCGGGCCTCAGCTACTACTCCCGCTCCATAGGCATAGCGTATCTCCCGTATACGATGACCACCATCATTTGCATAAATATAATTTATACCATTACCCGCACTATCTTCCGTACGGCTAATTGCCCAAGTTGAAGTACCTTTTCCAGAAATAGTTTGTTGTGATTTATTGCCGTCACCGAAATAACTTATCGATCCGTCTTTGCTTTCAACCGTAAAGTAGCTGGGGTGGCCTGCTGTCCCTCCTTTAGCGGTAACTAAAACATAGGTATCTATTTCAGTTCGGTACTGTGATCCAGGTTTTCCATAACTTCCCTCAACCAATACCAGGCGGCGCCCATTCAAGCAGAATCGATCATCTTTGCTCCACGAAACCGCTGCACCCTTACCATCCTGGTCCAGGGTTTTATTACACCGGCTAATAGAAGAAAGTCCTGATAAGCTCCACCCCTGCCCTAAAAGCCCATTGCCTGATCGACTGGAGTAGCTTAGAGCAAGCTCTGGCGCAACACCGGCGGTGCCCACAGGAACACTTAGGGGAATAGAATAAGTCGCAGCGCCTGTCTCATTGACCCTGAAGTTACCAGATAATGCACCTATTGATTCTGATGTCTTTATCTCGCTTGCAGATAATTGAGGAATTCCTGCCGGGATCGGTGGTTGATCAACGATTCCATTGTAACAACCAGCATCACATGGACTCAGATTACCTGCAAATGCTTCGCCATTAGTAATTCCATCGCCATCTGGGTCATCGGAGCTATCGTAATCCGTACTCCCGAGAAAGAGTATTTCCCACCAGTCAGGGAGCCCGTCCGAGTCGCAATCGCGAGTATATTCATCTCCTTCGTCACAGGTTGTTACTGCCCAGCTGTAATCCTGTTCATAAAGGTAATCAAAGCTATAGTTTAAAAGGGTATTGGTGGCATAACTAAATTCAAGAGACTGCGTTAATAGCACTGCTATTTGCTCACGAGAATAGCCACCAGATAGCATATCCAACAGCATCGCACGGCTATACGTTACCCCACCCCAAGTTATCTGCGGAGCTCCCTGACCGGGAAAAATTCTTTCATATAGAGTGTCTATAAATTTAGTGTTACTTAATGCTGAAGCATAAATACTACGACCCGTATCCGAATTAAGAAAAGCTCTGGCAATGTCGACTTGCGTATAGTCGCCACTCAATAGCTGATAAGTCCAGAAAGTTAGTACCTTTCTATTCATTGCTAGTGGTGGCTGTAAAAGACCTCGATAAAGTCGTGCAACGGTAAGAAATTCAGGCAATTGGGCGATATTTGGATTCCAATTGCCGATCTCTTCCCATATCAAAGAGTCATCAACGCTATCCCAGACCAGCTTTCCAGGCCCCTGGTTACTGCGAGGAATTGCAAATACTTGATTACTGTCTACCGTGGTGAAGTACAGAGTATCATTGCCGGCAAGGACTGGCGTTTCCGCAATGCCGCCATCCGCAGGGAACGTCCATTTTATACTCCCATTAGGTGCATTCACGGCATAGAGCACACCATCCATAGAACCAAAGTAAAGCACGCGGCTGTCATCAATCACAACAGAGGAGACGATCTCTCCCCCCGTTTCTAAGCGCCACTTTTGAATAGCCCAAGGAGTTACCGCATAGAGACTGTGGTCTAAAGATCCAACATAAATCGTTCCATCCGTTCCATCAATCCGTGGGCTCGCTTTAATAATTCCTCCAGTAGTAAAAGGCCACTCTGGAAGAACGGAGCCGTCCTCAGTGTTCAAGGCATATAGCTTTTCATCCGCACCGACATATAAGGTGCCATCCGGGGAAAGGGTTGGGGCCGACTGACTCTCGCCAATAATCTCTGTAGCTTTATCTCCATAAACAGTTATACCCCCTTTGGCACTATTAGGGTTAACAGCTGTTACTCGGACACCAAGCTCGAACAGGCCTTTATAAAGCTCCATCTCAGGAACTATTGCAAGCTCAAACTCTGTAGAGGATTGCCAGTTGAGATCTTTAGCAGAAATAGACAAGTCAAATAGCTTGGAATGTATCGCGCTCAACAGGATCGAGCCCTCCGGGTCCAGCCCGTTAACAGAAAGTGAGATACATTGACCGTCGCATGAGACAGCTGCCGCTGAAAAATAGGGTGGAACTACTGTTAATGTGACTATCTCCCCTGGTTCGCTACATCCTATGACATTACATGCCATAACTTGATAGCTATAAACTCCTGGGCTCTTACGCTCCACAGAAAAACTGTTGGAAAGGCTATTGGAGGAAAGTACAGTCCATTTTCCAGAGGTCTCTAGCCCTCCTGATTTTTCCTGTAATACATAATAAGTAGGCCTTGCCCCCCCTTCCTGTTGGTTAAACGCGTCCCATTGTAACTGGTAGTTACTTGTGAAGAGAGCTTCATTTCCCGCAGGGACAGCTACAAGTTTTTGGGGGGATTTAGGACTTTCTTTAACTACTTCTATTGATATTTCTGGGCTAGGTTGAGAGCTACAACCAGCCCTATTGCAAGCATATACTCGATACTTATAAGTGCCCGCACCTTGATTGGGCATGTATTGCCCGGTAATTTTATTGTTCGCCAAAGGAATTGACTTAAATACGCTGTCAACTCCTACTTTTAATTGTTCAAGAACATAATATTCACCAGCATCGCTCCAATTGACGGTATAAGACCCTGTAGTGTTTTCTGGAACTGGATCGGTATATCCATCAATATTTAAACTGCTAGGAGGAGCTGGTGGGTCTAGTGCTTTTACACTAGCGGTTACTGGATTGGAAGTCTTAGATAACCCCTCATTATCCGTAACAACTATCGATAATAAATGATTCCCATCTGGCACATCATTCCAATTAGCCGTATATGGTGAAGTTCTATCAATACCTAAACTGGATCCGCCGACAAAAAACTCAACTGATGCCACACTTCCATCATTGTCAGAGGCAGTTGCAGTTAACACAACGTTATCATATTGAGTAATAGAGGATGGCAGACTATTTAGCCAGCCAACAGGCTGTTCATTATCTAGAATTGAAATTTTTACTGTATTCGTATCGTCTATCGTATTTTTCAGACCAAGGGTGTCTTTAGCTACAGCCCAAATATAGATATTTTCTCCCGAAATAGAGTTTGCAGGCCAATTAATACGGTAACAGCCATTACAATCACCATTATCAGAGGTACTATATCCTAACGAAGCTGGTTTGCTACCGGAGCTGCTCGCACTACGAAAAAACTCTACCTGGTTAATACCGTTATAGTCTGATGCAGTGGCGTAAATGGTTTTTATATCACCTGGCCGGTAGGTCTTGCCGTGAGTTGGAGCCTGTAATTTAACTGTCGGCTTTTCATTGGTTCTTACTTTAACAGCCCGAGGATCACTCCACTCATTACTACATTGATTGAGTTCATTACACCCCTTAACTTTATAGTAGTAAGTAGTTGAAGCTGGTTTTTTGGGAGGAGTATAGCTGTAAGTGTTTTTGTTTACTGTGATATATTTTGGGTCGGAAGTAACATTACCTCGTTTATAGTACTCCCGTATTTTATAAGTATTAACATCCCCAGAAGGTTTAGCCCATTTAATAGTGAAAACACCATCGGCGGCCTCTTTTTCACCAGTAGCTGAGGTAATTCTTACTTTGCCTGGTCTTTCTGGGATATCAACCGTTACGGCTTCAACGGGAGTTGTCCAATAGTCTACCGGATCTGCTCCTATACCTGGACCAGTCGCCATTCTGAACTTAAATTTATAAGTTTTATTAACATTCCGGGTTATGGTGGCAGACAAAATGGTCTGTTTACCCGCTCTACCAAAGGTGTTCGGGTTACAGTCAATTTCTGGAAGAAATCCTTCCAAACCAGTAAAAAAAGAGAAATTCTCCGGTATCCGACTCCAGGTACTTCCTCCGTCCGTACTTTGGTAGATCATACAGGGAGTAGAAATTATTTTTCCATCATCTCGCAAACTTGGCCAAGTGAATGAACCAGAGGAGTAACCATTGGATTCTGTTACAACTTTAAGTTTAATTTTCCCATCTTTGCTTATGGAGTTCGGAGTGACACTAAAAGTCACATCTATATTTTCAAAATAATCACGGTAGTCATTTGAAAACCACTGAATCGCCCAAACTTTAGTTGAACAAGAAAGAAATAATAAAGCGAGAAATATAGAGCTAACTATTGATCTAACTTTACAGAGTAATCCCCAAAAAGACATAACAAACCGTTCCATATGCAAGACGACTGGCAGACTACATTGCACTATCGTTCATTATAAATAATTCACTACGCCCACCATCCATTACGTTGAAGACAGTGGTTAAAGCCATTACTCGACTTTCTTATTCCTCTTTACCAATATCACTTTTCCAAAGTAAAGTGCCATTAGTCTGAGATTGCTCACTATTTGAAGGGCTCTGGCCGGATAACGACTGAGAATTACGCATCATTAACAGGGGCGATGGCAGTAAACTCAGTGCATATACATTATGGGAGTTACTGTGCACGTAGAGGGTCGCACCATCCCGACTCAAGGCAGGTGTTGCACTTACAGTCTCACCTTCGGGCAGCTGGTAACTCCACTGCTCTTGACCATCTACAGTATCAAATCCGTATACCGATCCATCATATGTCGCAGCATATACAATTGTGCCTGTGGAATTAAGAACCGGCCCTCCAATAACTGCTGACTCAGTCTTTGATGTCCACCTGGTGGTTTTATCTCCATCAAGGGCTGCTACAGTTCCCCCAGTTGAATTGCTGGTTCCTATAAATATGGTACTCCCTTGTATAGCGCCCTTATTCATCACCACACCGACATCTTTCAGCGTCCAATCAAGATCACCTTTAGGTGAGAAACGATAATAATTATTATCAAAAGCTCCCAGAAAAACAGCTCCACTTTCTGAAACAGTGAGTGAAGCACTAATCGCTTCAGCTACTTGATCAAGAGGGGATTCTCCCCACTGGTTTTGTGGCGTAAATGCTCCCACTTTAACTTGTACATTTGCACTTGATTTACCTCCGGGACCCGTAGCCACTACGGTATAGGTAGTCGAGAAGCTTGGCGACACCCTCGCATTACCCTCATCAGGTAGTCGGGAAAAAGAAAAGTCATCAGCATTGTTAGTAAGACTAACTGATGTGGCACCGGATGTTATCCAGCTCAACCCTACACTATCACCAGCGCGAGAGATTTTTTCAGGCAATGCCGTAAATGCACTAATTTTAACGGCCGGATAACTTTTTCCGCTAAATGGATTACTACCAGCTGCTATCTCATCAATGTCACTGATACCATCAAAATCAGAATCAATTTGAGATGGAGCACACCCTAAACTATTCGCGGTTTCATCTAGGGAAGTTGAAGAACAGAAATCTTCAAAATTAGCGATTCCATCTTCATCGCTATCCAGCGCAACTGAGATAACACTTCGAGCAAGCTGTGTATCAGACTTAAAAAGGACAGCCTCTATATCTGTCCATTCATGTCCTATCGGCTTTGTTAAATCGCATTTACCAACCTTTGTATCAGGATCGAAGCTACAAGACTCTGTGCTTCCGTTACCAATGCTGACTGTTAATTTTGCACCAGTTAAATCTAGACTTGAGTTAGCTCTCAGCCGCAAAGAGGGCTTATCGGTTACAACCAGAGCTTTATGGGCTGGGGATTCAAAAAACAAACCATCTTCGATAGCGTTTTCTAGTGGTTTAGGTTCTTCTACGGGATCATAAGGAGAGTCGAGTAGCATGTTAATCGCAGGCAAAATAAGTAGAAATTCATCTACATTTGAAATTCCATCGCCATCGCTATCCAACTGCACGGGGCTACAACCATCGACATCTACGACCTCAGTATCAATAGTATTCGTACATTTATCTAAATGATCTGCAATACCATCACGGTCTTCGTCTACGGCAACAAATATTGCTGCTTTGGAAACCAGGCTTCCATCACTATACAAACTCACATCAATAGCCTGCCAGCCATCGTCAAGACTTACTGCAAGTGAACAAAGCCCTATATTTTCAGTCAAATCGATCAAACATAAGCTCTCTACTCCACGCCCCTGGCTTATTTTAAGCTCAAGATTTGTTAGATTTTGAACGTTAGCAAGTGAAACTTCGACATCAGGAAACCTACCTGGAACTAGCGTATCATTACCTGGAGCATCTATTGATACAGATGCGGTTGTGGCTGCAACAACAGGGTAGGTAGAAAACATAATGAAGAAAGAGAAAAAAATAGAAACTACCTTAGCTTCCATTTTATGAAGAGGCTCAGCGAGCGATCCAACCATTTTTTCATCCTTGATGATGGCCAGATTTTTCGCGAATCGAAAGATTACACTTTTAGCATCCCGACCAAAAACTGCAACAACCAACTACAGAAAAAACCACTTCCTTATTCGTGAGCATTTTCACAGAATTTTTTTCATCTTCAAGAAAAAAACGACTTACTGACAAACCTGGTACAAAATAGACAAGTGCCAGAAATAAATATTACCACCAGGCAACACAAAATGTGCCGGTGACAAATATCGCCGAGCTACTTCTTACTTTATTTATGAAATGTAACCGCAACTATCATAGGTCTATCATTTTCACAGCCATCACCATACACTATTAGATTCAGTTTTTGCTCAGCAATATATGAGCTAAGCAGCATAGACTGTGACATTTCAGATGCATTTGGAGAAAGGACATATTGATCAGTAATAGCGCACCCTGCGGGATTACTTATCTCCAACTCATCCGTTTTAATAAAAATCCCACCGCCATTCCAGCTTTGCAATTTAGTAATAGATATACTTCCTGTACTTGAATGAGCCCAAACACTCGCTGGCGCTAAAAAACATAAAATAGCCAATACTTTATTAAACATCATATATCCCTTTCGTAGACCTATGAATTCGATTTCTGATCAGAATGTTATTCAAACCTAAAATCAACCTTAACCTTTTGATTTTAATCAATAACTATAATTCTCTGTAACTCAAGTAATTTACTTTGTTTTGCCAAGAGTAACTGGTGTATTGATTCCTGCCACCTATTTCATCCTACCTTACTGCTCAGAAGATAAACTACATGAGTCTATTCATCCATTTCACCTTTAAAATCGGCTTGCTTTAGAGATACCACCGGGAAGTGGTGTACAAGAACCGAGTCAAGATATAAATTACCAGTGCCGCTAGACTTACGTCGATCATATTTGATGCGATAAAATTAGGCAATACAGACCCAATAAAGATTGCTGCCTCCATAAATATCATTATTGACTATCTGGCAATCGGCGAAGGGGAGTCCAGATCTGCCATGATCAGTTAAGACTGAAAGTTAAAGCCAGGCGCCAATGAAAAATTTTATCTAGGAGCTTTTGAATGGAGTGATTATTAAGCATCAATCCAAAATCTAGAATTCCAAGTGACAGATCAGCTAAAAAAAACCGTAACTTTGAATACCTTTTATAAAGCTCAAAAAATTGGCTTTACATCGCATTCTAGTCCATGCGCGTTTTGCATCTACACTACTTTAACCTAAAAGCAAGACATCTAAATTAAAAAGTTTATATGCTAGACACCAACAACAGCTCGCCATTCACACCAAATCAAAAATCAACTATAAATCTTTACCATTCAATCAAAAAAACTTATGGAAGAGAATTACTTTTATAAAACATTGAACAAAATGGCAGCCACACACAAAAATAAAATTTACTTTCCTTGGCTTCAACTATCAAGCGCAATCGTTTTATACCGCAAGCAGATCATCTTAAAGCCTCATAAATAACTCATTCAGTGACCTTCCACCCCGACTCGCTATTGGTCTACTGTTCAGACGATCCATTTCTAATTGAACCTGCTCATCTACTGCTTTATTAAAGTCGGTATACTTTAAAAAATACTGCCGGATGAGGCCATTAGTATTTTCATTAACCCCTCTCTCCCATGATGAATATGGGTGAGCAAAATAAATATTAGCTTCTAAGCCTTCTACAATTATTTCATGACCAGAAAAATCAGGACCATTATCGAATGGTAATTGTTTTGATTTTATCTTTGAAGCTCACCATGTGACTAACAGCTGCTTCAGCCAACAAGGCTGATCGTTTATCAGTTAATCTAACAACAACAGCAAATAACGTCTTGCGTTCAACCATAGTCAGCAAAGCTCCACCACGTACCCGGCCTATAACGGTATCACCTTCCCAGTCACGCATCCGATTCATCCGATCAACAACCGCTGGCCGCTCATCTATGCTCACTCTGTTTTTGATCTTTCCACGTCGATCATATTTACCTTAGCACTTACGATAGGGCTTTGATACAATCCTAAGATGCTTGTACAAGTCTCCACCATTTGTCTGATCTAAATAAATGAGTTGGTAGACCGTCTCATGATGCAACGATAGACCTGTATGTCTTTTCAAATAGCTAGCAGTCTGCTGAGGACTTAATTCTTTCCGAGTTAGGATGACTATTTGTTGCCACACTCCATCAGTCACTTTCTATGCCTTATGCGCTTGCCGGCGTCTAAGCTCCGAAAGTTTATGTGCTTGCCTCGGCCGATATCCTCGCAAGTCTGTATTGCGTCGTAGCTCTCGGCTGATCGTCGAGGGGTGCCTCCCTAATAGTTTTGCTATTGCTTTTTGAGAGTGTCCGGCTTTTTTAAGCTCTAAATCTGATATCGTTCATTCTCGCTAAGTTGGCAGTAGCTCATCAGTGCCTTTCTCTTGGTCGGAAGAGGTGCCGACTCTACCAGCTGAGGCTCCCCTTACCAATTGCACTTATTATCCAAAATCAAACCTTACTAAAATATATCAGCATGCATATCATTTCATACCGTAAAACACAACCAAACGCCTTTTAAATAGCTTATAGCGAACATAATTTTTCTTTAATTAGATTTCTGTTCATTGCCAAAGCTCAATCAGTTACTTCCTATAATTTATAGAATTACCAGCCCCTAAGACCTACAAACTTATGTGCTCATCTGAGCGACATCCTCGAAAAATATAATTGCCTCACAACTAGGGGTGACAATAGCTTATCTTTTGCTTTCAGTGAGCATACAGTATTTCTCGATCTGAGCATTTAATATCGCTCGCTTCAGCTAAGCTAGCAGCAGCTCTTAAGTATCTTTGTCTTCGTCAGGAAAGATACCGCTTCTACCAGCGAAGCTCCCCTTTACCAATTGCACTAATTTTCGAGCTCAAGTTATCCCTGCAAGTTATCTCTAAATTGCTTCAACTTACTTTCACATTCAAGATTAAATTCATTTTTTATCTCATCAATTATTTCTCTAGAACTTTTTAAAGTAGATTTCAAAAAAGGATCCAACTCCTTCTTCTGCAACCTAACTTTTAAATCATCCTTAATTTCATGAATCCTTCTGTCTGATATGCAGAGAAACCTATTTTCCCTAGGAGAAACTTTCATATCATTTACAACCGCCATCGAGAGCGTACCCACTCCTATTAGATAGTTAATAAGTATAGAGTCTGCTTCTCTTTGGCCAGCAGTTAGCTTGTAATAATCGTACACCAAGTCCAAATTTCTCATGTACCCTTGATACAACACGTCCTCGTCATTAACTTCTAATGAACATCCAGCAGAGAAGATAGAAAACAGAACGATTACAATAAACTTAAAATTTTTCATGACTCAATCAGTCGACTTAATCGGTTTAACCGAAATCCAAACGGGTTCCTTAAAATTTTGTAAGTCATTCAGCTTATCGTAAACTGTTGCAGTATTTTTGATTGTCCCGCCTGCACTCCAAGTTGTCCAACCATAACTTATGCCTGTAAATCTCGTAAGACTTCTTGTAAACCAGGCAAGTGCCCCCTCCAGAGCTCCGGTGCCTACTGCTACTTTATTTCCCTCATAATAGGATTCTGCTTCACCTATACCGTAATCGACGGTCATCTCAACTATTAATTCCTGTGTAACTACCATACTTTCCATTTCAAATCTTTTAATCTGGTAATTTATATTAGTTTCCGTCCAGTTTCCGTAAATCTTAGATGCCCAACGCTTCCAAACCATGTACTCCCCGGGGGCTTCAGTTCGAAATGCCTCCGCGTTCTCAGGCCCTACTAACTCTTCAACGTAGTCAAATAAAGATTGTTTGCCATCGTTATTATCTTTTCCAGAAAGCTCCCCGTTAAGTGCCTGACTAAAAGCCCCAGTGATAGCACCATTAGCAAATTTACCCCCAGATAGCTTTGAAGCAGTTCCACCAATAATCGAAGCTATAGCAACCCTTGTGAAAGCACCCTTTATAAATTCAGGATTATTGAAACTGGTAGCTGCCGCAGTAAAACCTGCGGAAACAAATCCATGCCCAAATTTTCCACCGCCGAGCTCCGCCATTACTCCACCCGTGAGGGCATGAGCAGCAACTTTTACACCAAAGCCCGTAGGATTTAAGTCTGCTGCAAAAGTGCCTTTAAAATTTGCATTTGCTTTAAGCCCCTGCCCAATTGCCGCAAAGGCGGCCGCAGACACCCCGGCCACAAGCCCACTCCTAAGCGCATCATGGAAACTGGCACCTTGCAATACAGCATCAAAAAATGCAGCGTATGCCATAACTGCACCAATCGTCCATAAGCAAGTAATTTCTGCTCCAATCAGTACGGCCATCGCAATGATCTGGATAAAATATCCACTTGGATCGGTCGCATTTAGCGGATTATTCCAAGCGTAGGCGTAACGGTTATGGGACTGGCTGTACTTCGGTTCCTGCACAAATGGGTCCGCTTGCAGGAACTTAGCCAGACGCGGATCGTAAATGCGCCCATTCATATGAACCAAACCAACTTGGTCAAGCATTTCGTGGCCAGTAAAGCCGCGAGTTGTCATTTGTGAAGCAAAGCTAATGAGCTCAGCATTCAGTAGCGCGCTCCAATCCAGAGCATTTCGTCGCTGTCCCCAGGCATCAAAACTAAATTGCTGCTCATTACCATACGCATCCACAGCGATCTGCCCCGATGCATCGGTAATCACATCCAACGAACCGAGATGATCCTTATGCATGTAATGGCTCTGGCGTCCAGCTGATGAGATCGTTACCAATGCACCACCTGGGAGATAGCGCTTGGTTTCAGTATCATCCCCCCGAGTAACTTTCTCCACATTGCCAATATATCGGGTTTCTGTAACTTGACCATCCTTAGTAGTGTCTTTACGTAGATAACGCTTGCGCTCTGGGCCGTATAAGAACTCCGTTTTATGTCCATCTTTGGTGATTTCCTCAGGCTTATCAAAAGTGGTGTACACCAATGAACGCCCACTAGAATCACTGGTCATACTCCCGTTTTCATTATATTCATAACTGACTCCATCCGAAGTTTCACATACCGCGTGAGGACCAAAACCTTCGGTACATTCACTGCCATAACGATAATCACCAACATCTGACTTGTAGGTGATATTGCCCAAGTCGTCGTAGCGGATTTCCAGAGCATCTCGCCCACTGACTTGGGATCGCTCCAGTCGATTTAGCCCATCGTAAGTAAAATCCTCACGCAAGTTTTTATCGCCACTGCGGTCTTCACGATACTCCAGGTTGCCCAGGTCATCCCAGAAGTAGGTAAGATCCTGGATCAACTGTACTCCAAGGACATGTGCTAACTGTTTTGTAAGACGCCCCGTAGCTGGGTCAAATGTTTTCTCCGTAGTTACTCCATTGCCGGTCTTATACTCCGTCACATTTCCCCGGGCATCCATCTTCAATACGGTATAGAACTGCTCGGCAGTCGCTAGATTCACTCGTTCTGCATCCACGACCTGCTCCAGGTAACCATACTGGTTATATTTGTACTGAATAGCACTGCTCTCCCAATTACCATTGCCCCCGGCATCAAATACTTGGAAGACCCGACCGTATTGGTCGTAGTTATTTTTCTCGAAGTGGTCATCCCCTTCTGAGAAGCTGGTTATCGTCTCACTCGTACGACCAAAGTTATCGTAGCCATGTAACTTAATAAAACCTGAGTTGAACGATTCTACTTCCCTGAGTGCAGCAGGCGGGGTTCCGTACTCATCCACTCCTATATTATTGTTGTAGCGCCACTGGGTCGTTTCAACAGGGTTCCCTTTAGCATCTAAATCATTTCGTTCTATCAGACGCCCGAGGCGATCATAGTGATTAATAATCACCTGATCTTCCGCATCTGTCTGTCGAACTAGGTCCCCAAAAGCATTATGATAGTAATACCAGATACCTTTATCCGGATCGGACATCAATATCTTGCGACCACGTAGGTCGTATTTCATCTCCATAACTATATTTCGTGAGCCATCACCACGGTTGATTACAAATCGCTGGTTACCTAGCGCATCATGCTTAAACTCCTGCACATTACCAAGATTGTCTTCTACCCGTACGGTTTCACCGATCGCATTAGTGGTAACTTTGTGTACTTGACCCTTTGGATTTGTGGTTATTGTGGTATAGCCATCATATTGCATAGTCAAGTCATAGGCAGTGCCATTGGAACTATCAATGCCCGGCAGATCTGAACCAATCACCTGTCCTGCGAGGTTATAGTATTGGGTTGTCCAGTAATTAGCATTGCCGGACTGATAGGGCTCTGACTTATGCTGGATACGGCTCAGATTGTCATATTCAGTATCTACAAAGTTCCAACCTCCATCAAAACCAATAGTACTCTTACGCACTTCCCGCACGAGGCTGTCAAAGCAGGTTATAGATTCGCCGCCGCCAGCTGCGCGCTCTACAACCTGATAAGCGGCACTAGTTGGGCACTGCCCGCCAGCAGGGGCAAATAGACTAACTTGATACGCTCCAGTCGTTTTATACTCTAAGGTTTGGCGTCCAAAGACATCGTAGGCCAAGTAAGTCTCTACACCAGCAATATCTGTAACCAGGGTAGGCTGACCAAAACTATTGCGCTCAAGCACCGATATAGTTGTTTGGCCATAACTATTCTCTTCCCGACCTATGAAACGGCCATTATCGTAGACCCAGCGCTGCACACGGCTCTCTTCATTATCCGCAGTTTTCTCAACCAGAACTTTATTGCCAAAATAGTCATACTCATAGTTAGTAGTTAGACGTAGCTCTAATGAACCAGAATTACCATTATCCGGTTCAACCACTTCGCTGCGCAGCAGCCCCGCTTCACTTCCACTTTCATAGTAAGTAAAAGTACTCTTACGTGTCGCCTGATTATGCTCTCCAGCTTCCAGGCGCTTGTGGGACACCTCTGTGGCAGTCAAACGCCCCAGTTCTGCATAACTGTTAAAGTTATGATCTGGGTTGGCGAAGCTTACCTGCTGGCCATTACCATATTTATTAATGGTTTCTGTAGAAAAGTAATCTCCGTTAAAGGATTCAGTATTAACGTAAATGCGCTTTGCATTGCCATGCTCATCTTGTTGATTCTCTTTAGTTACTGTTTTTAGTAACTGACCTTGTACTTTCCCTTCATTTTTGAACTCGTAGATCTTCTCTATACTTTCAGATATATAGGGCTGTAAAGACCCAAGAGCAGCGGTACCTTTGAGTTTAGCCGTCTGCGGCCAACTTGACTGCCATCCATACAAGCTCCAAGTGTTTTCCGCTTCACTCAGTAACATACCTTCCCGCGAACGCTGTTCGGTGCTCAATGGATAACCGATATATGGGAAGTCCTGCCTATAGGTCGTTGTCGTAGCGACACCGGTCTGCTCATCAACAGTGCGTATCTTTTCAAAACCGAGGTAGCCTCGCCCACTCGCTTGCATTCGTGCTCGACCATAAAAATAACTTACGGCGCTTGTTGCGGCGTTGTCGACAGCCCCAGGAATATCATCGGCGGCTGGCGCGGTACTCTCTACACGAGTAACTAGAAACTGTGTTCCAATTGTCTCAAATACTGGTGAGTTTTTTCCTAGCGTGCTTTCCCCTGTCCACTCGCCATTTATCGATTCATAGAAATCATCGATACTGTTCGCTTTATAGCTAAGGCACCACTCTTCAGTAGCATCATCTCCAGCAGCATCCTCACAAAAAGTATTGACGGCTTTACTCACGCCCAAGCGTGCAAAATGTGCAGAAGAGGAAGTAGAACCGTATTGGATAGTTGTCTGGGCGCCCAGGCCATTGGTTATTTGATCAACCATATTCTGAGCCACGTTACTATTCTGCTGGTGATATACATGCAGATAATCTCTATGAAATTCTAGATAGTCAGTTACGCCATCACCATTCATATCGACGAAAATATCTTGACCACCTTTCTGATCTGCTCTTAGGGCCTGAAACACTTCATCATCTTTAGCGAAATTCTGAGCATGACTTTCCCAACGACGAAATAGCATTTGTCCATTAAAACCATCATGTTCTCGCCAAACAAGATCAAGATCACCATCTCCTTCATAGTCGAACCAGTTGAGGGCTGTGTTTTCACCAAAATCCCCCAATGGCACACTTTCCTTAAAGCCCTCTCCAGTATTGATTTGATAAGAATATACACCTTTATTTTTAGTTAATAGATCTACAAGACCATCACTATTGATGTCTATACTTAATAAACCTTTATTCAATTCATTATGACGTGTTAGCGGGGTAGCATCAGGCTTTTTACTGTTATTTCCAAACCCACCCTGGATAAAATCTAAGAGCTTTCGCTCAGCTACTAATTTATCACCCTCAACTTTTGCTAAATAAAAGCGAGTATGCTGATTAGATAGATACGCGTTTTTAGGTCCGCCCCCGGGATACCACAGGTCCCTATCAGCAGGCACAAAATCTTCAGCAGAATCTGCTCTCCAAAGCTGCTTTGAGTCAACTAAAACTAAGTCAACCTGGCCATCACCATTGAAATCGCCAACAACTTGAGGATCCAGATAGACATATGTACTTTCCCAACCGGGATCAGACATCTCCCAGGCTTCTAGCCCACTTATTTGCCAAGGTTTCTCATCTCCAAAATGATATACATTCGCTGATTTATCATCCTCAGAGAAATCCCTTTCAAGCAGACGATATCCCTTCGATGAAACAGCATCAACCAAACCATCCCCATTGATATCAATAAAACGAGTATCTTCATCTGTAATGGGAAGTCTCACAGGCGAACTGCCTAAAGGTAGTGTCCACTCAAAATCCGTGTGAACCGCTCTAGATTGATGCAGCATCCAGTGACCATGCTCACGGGCATAAACAACTAGATCAGCACGACCATCTACGTTGTAATCAATCATTTCCCAGCGGTAGGGCGTATCTACATCCTCACCATACTTGAAAACCGTTCTCTCCGATCCAAACCCATCGGCATCAGCCAATAAATATTTGAAATACTGGTCATGAATCCGTCCATCGTCGTCCCAATCTGGCTCTTGCCAAATAAGGTCTGCTAAACCATCACCATTTATATCCACAGGGCGTGGTGACATGGCTACACGGTCTTTTTGGTTGCTAAGCTGTACTCTATCAAAGACATTGAATAAAAACTTAGTAGCTGGTAAGCGCCATCTAAATACAGTATCAGGCAAACATTGCCCACCCGCACACTCTCGAATACGCTCCAAGCGGCTCAAGTAGTCATAACCACTATCTAAATACTCAAGTTCGTAGCTTCGTAGTAGGGAGCTATCTCCACCCAATACATTTACGGCAACCATACGTTTTTTGGTGGATAAGAACGCTCCCGAATAATAGCCACTGATGACATCTAATCTGTCTTCATATTCAAAAGAGACTCGCGCGCCCGGTTGAGTAGCATCCCCAAATGCATAATGGATCTCATGAATGCGATGCCCATTATCACGAGAATAAATAAACTCGATACCATTACCCGCGCTATCTTCATAACGACTGATAGTCCAGTTAAGAATGCCAAACTCATCCGCTAATTGTTGAGACTTATTGCCCCGACCATAGTACGAGATCGATCCATCTTTACGCTCTACCGTAAAGTGGCTGGGATTACCTTGATTCCCACCGTAGGCAGTTATCATGGCAAAGCCATCTACTTCTGTTCGGTATTTGGATCCTGGCTCGCCATATTTACCACTACCCACCAATATCAGGCGCTGCCCGTCAAGGCAGAACCTATCATCTGAATCCCAGGAAATTGCTCCGGCTTCACCGTCTTGGCCAAGAGTTCTTCGGCAACGTGAAATTGCGGAGAGCCCCCCCAAATTCCAACCTTGACCTAAAATACCATTCCCCCCTTGACTGGAATAATTCAAAGACAACCGGGGAGTAACTTCGGCGGTGCCAACTGGAATACTGATGGGTACTGAATAAGTTGCAGCACCGGATTCAGTCACTTTGAACTCTCCAGCAAGCGAGCCCATCGATTCCGATACCCTTAAGTCAATAGTGTTTATTATTGGGGCCTCAGCAGGTAACGGTGGATCATCGGTAATACCATTGTAACAACCGGCAGCACATGGACTTTGATTTTGGGCAAAAGCTTCACCAACAGTTACGTCATCTCCATCTGGATCATCATTTGCATCGTAGTCGGTACTGCCGAGGAAAAGAATTTCCCACCAATCTGGCAACTCATCACCATCGCAATCTCGGGTGTATGCATCGCCAGAATCACATAAAGTCACCGCCCAGGAATAATCTTGGACATAAAGATAGTCAAAAGCATAACTAAGAAGAGCATTCGTCGAGTATGCATAGTCCAGGGACTGGGTAAATAACGCGGCAATTTGTGCTCGACTATACCCGCCAGCAAGCATGTCAAGTAGCATGCTACGACTATACGTTAAACCGCCAATATTTAACTCAAGAGTTGCTTGATTAGGGTAGATTCTATCGGATAAGGCACTTATAAAAGCTTCATCACTTTGCGTAGGAGGAAAGTTAACTTTTCCCGTATCAGATTCCAAAAAAGCTCGGGCAATATCTACCTCTGTGGCAAGCCCTGAAACAAATTGGTAGGTCCAAAAGGTTGTTACTTTTCTATTTAGCGCCAGTGGTGGCTGTAATAGTCCTCTATAGAGCCGTGCTACTGTGAGAAAATCAGACTTCATAGAGGGAGTTGGGCTCCAGTCTCCAATTTCTCCCCATAAAAGTGTGTCATCCACACTTTCCCAAACCAACTTTCCCGGCCCTTGACTAAGGCGGGATATGGCGTGAACTTGATTACTCTCAACAGTAGTGAAATACAAGATATCATTACCTGCCAGCACTGGTGTTTCTGCCACACCACCATTAGCTGGGTAGGTCCATCTTATACCTCCGTTAATTGCATTAACCGCGTAGAGCTGTCCGTCCATAGAGCCAAAATAGAGAATTCGTTCATCATCCAAAACTGCTGATGAAACAATCTCCCCCTCAGTCTTTAAACGCCACTTCTCAATTGCATCAGGAGTAACCGCATATAAAATATGATCTAGGGAACCTACGTAAATGGTCCCGTCAAGTCCATCTACCCTCGGCGTGGCCTTGATTACCCCATTAGCTGAGAAAGGCCATGCAGGTTTGACATTTCCAGTTACACTATCTAGAGCGTAAAGCTTGTTACCTGCTCCCACATAAACCGTGCCATCAGATCCAAGAGCAGGAGCAGACTGTACCTCTCCGATAATTTCTGTTGCTCGGTCTCCGTAAATGGTTATCCCTCCCCGGCTACCATTCGGATTAATAATGGTTGCCCGAATACCCAAGTTAAACAGAGCTTTATATATATCGGAACTAAGCTTAAGCTCTACTTCAATATCAGAACCCGTTTGTATCGAAAGCCCTTCATAGGAGATTACCTCCTGTATATTGGGATTATGAATAGCCGTTAATTGTAGTGATAAAGCAGGATCAAAAGCTGAACCAGATAACCTTATACACGAATCATCACAAGACAGCAGCGCTGTATTAATAAGAGGAGGTAAAACTGTAACACTTATAATTTCACCGGGGTTACTGCAGCCCCTAGCATTACATGCAATCACTTGATAACTAAACGTTCCAAGGCCTTGACTATCAATGTGATGGTTCGACACCCCATTACTTTGAGATACAGTTATCCATTCCCCTGCAGATTCAGGCCCGCCCACTTTTTCCTGTAGCTTATAATAGTCAGGACGAATCCCGTCAATCACGGGAGAGTAATCATTCCAGTTTAACTTATATCCACCCGTGAAAAGTTGTGCATCAGAATCAGGAGTCGCCATCAATCCCTTAGGAGAGTTTGGCTTTTCTTTGACGACTCTAACTTCTACCTCGGGACTTGATTTATTACTACAATCCAGCGTATTGCAAGCAAATACTTTATAGCGGTACTTCCCCGATCGCAGATCAAATACCGAATGACCCGGTATTTTAGTATTTGAGTAGGAGGTGTCTTTTACATAGGATGTATTGACACCGACCTCTAGCTTCCAAAGCTCATAGTAAGCGTCCGCTACCGGCTCCCAAGCTAAGATGAAATCACCGGTTATATTATCTGGTGTACTTCCCGAAACGCCATCGATAGTTAGAAGGCCTGGGGCTTCGGGAGGGGTTCTTGGGATCACCTCCACAGTTATTGGGGAGGACTCTTTGGTTAGCCCTTCATTATCTGTAACTTTTACTTTTACATCAAAAGTACCAGTAGCAAAATCATTCCACAACATTTCATACGGAGAGGAGGTGTCTATACCAATACTAGATCCAGACACAAGAAACTCAACGGCTTCTACACTACCATCATTGTCAGAGGCGGATGCTGTAAATTTAACACTATCCCCTTCAATTACGGTAGAGGGAGGGTTAGTTAGCCACCCTGTTGGCTGCTCATTTTCAGAAACACTGACCACTCCACCTGCAATAATTTTTGTTTTAGCACCTAAGTTATCCTCCGCAACGGCCCATACTTCTATATTTTCTATCTCGGAACTGGGCAACTTCCAATTTATGCGATAACAGGTTTCACATTCCTCCAAGACATTTTCTTCATTAGGGGCTTTATACGTTTGACCAGAACCAATTAAAACCTCTACATCAGGTTGATTGGCATTAGATCCATTAGAATTAGTCCCATTATCATGATAGAACTTAACACTATCAATTCCATTATAATCTGATGCAATAGCATATAAGGTGAGCAAATCTCCTGGGCGATAATTCTCACCATTGGGAAATTCTTCAAATTTAAGTTCAGGATGATCATTAGTTCGTACCTTAACCCCTATTGGACTCGTAAGACCACTGCACTGTTTCAGATTATTGCACGCTTCCAACTTATAATAATATGTGTACCCTTTTTTCTTTACGCTAGAGGGAGAAAAACTAGTAGCCAGTTTTTTATTTGACCCAGTCAACTCAGAAACCAGTGCTTCTTTATAGTTACCGTTCGAATTTACCTTTTCAAACAGAACAATCTTTGTAGCACCTGAAGGGTTTGACCAAGTAAGAGTATACATCCCTCCAGCGGCGGTCTTTTCATCGGGAATTGGCTTATTAAAGACAGGTTTGCTGATTGGTTTTGATACTACAACTGTATCGCTATGCCCCTCATTACAACGAGTACCCGTTCCTGGATCTCTAGTGCAGTATTGAAACTTCCATGAACCTACTTCATTTACTGTATATGGGTAAGATCCGGGACTCCATGGGTCAAAACTATCAACATACTTCTTCAATATTGTTTTGCTGATACTGCTATGCTTAACTCCATTATGATATACGTCAATATGATAACTTGCATTAGAGGGGGCGTAATGTACAAACTTTATATTGAATTTTCCGGTGCTACTAGTATTCGGGACATCGATAATCCCTCCCCCGTCACCTGCATACCCCTCAAAAGACATCATAGACAGACAGATTAAAGTAATATATTTAAAAACATTCCTGTGCGAGATAAATCCAAAGCCACACACAATATTTTTAATTAAAGAACAGAACATCCCTACTCTACCTATTAGTCCCTATAAATACGCACTCTTAAGCGCACAGTATAAATTATCGAAAAGCACAATAAGAGCGCTTAGCATTCAGCTTAGTTGCTTATATCACTCTGCCATCTAAGTGAAGATTTACTATCTGAAGCTTCAACATCTGATTCCAAAATTATCTGTTGTGAATCCAGCGAGGTTTGAACCTCATTGATTTTCACAATAACAGCAAAAACCTGATGACTATTACTATGAATATAAAGTGTTGAGTTATCTGAGCTTAAAGCTGGTGTCGCACTTACAGTTTCACCTTCTGGCAATTTATAACTCCAAACTCGGTTTCCGCTCGAAACATCAAGACCCAATACGGTTCCATCATATGTAGCTATATACAAAATCGTTTTTGAGGGATTTAAAACCGGACTCGCAATAACTCCACTAGAAGTTCTTTCTATCCACAGTACTTCTTTTTCGGCATTAAGCGCCCGAACGCTGCCACCTGAAGTACTATTAGTCCCAACAAATACTGTACTACCAGAAACAGCGGCTTTATTCATTACGATACCGATATTCTCCATAGTCCATGCGAGATCGCCACCGGGTGTGAAGCGGTAGTAATTCCCATCAAATGCCCCCAAAAAAACAGACCCATCATCAGAAACAGTGAGGGAAGAACCAACCGCTTCCGTAACTTGATCTAGGGGAGAAGTGGGCCATTGGTTTTGTGGTGCACTATTAGTAATAGATACACGTACCTGATCACTTTTCGTCCCAGCAGGACCAGTAGCCTCTAGAGTATAAGTAGTTGCTATCAGTGGTGATACTCTTGCCGTCCCCACCGCAGATAGCCCTCTAATCGTAGTACCGTTGGCATCATTTTTTAAAGAAATACTAGTAGCACCACCAACGGACCAACTCAAGCCTGTACTATCTCCAGCTCTAGAAATGTGCGAGGGTAGAGCAGAGAAAGAGTGGACGCTCACGGCGGGATAACTGTTGCGGCTGTAGGGATTACTACCCCCTGCCAGCTCGTCAATATCAGAGATACCATCTAGATCCGAATCTATTTGCGACGGAGCACAGCCCCATTTATTTGCAACTTCCTTCAATGATGTATTAGAGCATTGGTCCTGATGGTCAGATGTACCATCTTCATCCGAATCTAATGCGACTGATATGATCGCCTTTCCTAGCTCACCTTCACTCGAAGACAGTGAAGCTTCAAGAGTTTGCCAACCATATTGCAGAGGTTGAGACAATAAACAGCGACCAATAGCAGTAGCTACATCAAAGTTGCAACTGGCAATACTCTTACCATCAATCGATAGTTCCAATATACTTCCCGAATAGTTCTTAGCCCTATCCCCACGCAATCGTATTATGGGTTTACTATTTGGGACCAAGGAATTATGCGCAGGAGTTTCAAACACCAAACCATCTTCGACAGCCTCTTGCAACGGCTGTGACACTTCAGTAGGGGCATCAGATGGGGAGAGGAGAAGTTGATTTATCGCAGGAAGTACCTGCAAAAACTCTTCAACATTAGATATACCATCCCCATCACTATCTAGCTGGATAGCGGAACAGCCATCCAAATTAACTTCATCTGTTTCCGCGGTACCACCACATTTATCAAGATGGTCAGGAACCCCATCCGTATCTAGATCCACAGCTATAGAGACATTTGCTTGCGCAATAAGAGAACCACCATCATAGAGAAGAGCCGAGATTGACTGCCAACCATTATCTAAGCTCACCGATAGAGAGCAATGAGCAAAAATACCAGTTTTTTCCAAGGTACAGGCGTTCTTTGGTGAAGGGTCGCCTCCTACAACGAGGGATAGATCCGCTAAATCTGCCACCCCTTCAAGCTTTAATCTAAATTCTGGAAATCGACTAGATACATATGTGCCGTCACTCGGTGAGTCGAAAGTAAGACTAGCATTAGTTTCGGCAAATGCAGAAGCTATCAACATAAAGAGAGAGATAGCTAGAAAAGCTTGGGCAAAAAATACCCTGAAGAATCGAAGAGACTTAGAATACAGCACAACCATTGTTAAATCCTTGTCATGGCTGAACCTCCAATTTCGGAGCGGAACTCATCCAATTCCTATCCCTTAGCCATGAATTACACCAAAATAGGGATACATATTCTTCGCAAATTTACCATGCACTATACATTCATTCAAGTCACTGGTATTTTAATCAGAATAAAAGCTTCAACCAGATGTTAAACTCCTATCTAGAAAAACTAAAAAATTTAGAGGTCATTTAAAACAGTAGTACAAGTTAATTGTAATTCCCGAAACACCAAAAAAAATATCTTCGCACACCAATCCTTTCAAGCTGAAAAGCCCTGACAAGCTTGCATTGAAAATCGAAATAACACCTTAAAGACACTTACGAGCCCAAATCTTAAAAAAGGAAATCAATATTCATACGCAAACAAATAAAGCATCAACCTTGTAAATAAAACAATAAACCCACCTCCATACAAAGCAAGTAAAAATTTCAGGAAACTTTTCTATGCTATACAAAATAACTTTTAGCCTTATGTTCATCCTTTGCGCTACGAGTGCAAATGCCGCAATTAACTGCACCGAGCAAGTTACACGATTGATAACCCATAAAAATGGTGGTGTATACTTTCAA
Source organism: Microbulbifer maximicatervae (SeqCode) (assembly GCF_052466985.1). Lineage (NCBI taxonomy): Bacteria > Pseudomonadati > Pseudomonadota > Gammaproteobacteria > Cellvibrionales > Microbulbiferaceae > Microbulbifer > Microbulbifer maximicatervae (SeqCode). The sequence continues at coordinate 4,870,944 of NZ_CP174298.1, read as the reverse complement.
ACAAATATGACCTGCTCCCAGCATTGGTGCAAAATTGATTTCCCTGACGAAGTCCAAGTAACTCGAGCCTACTCAACTTTGCTTACAGCTAAAATAACCCAAAAGAATATAAATTTTGTTTGGAGTAATTTGGGATCTTGTGAAGAATACAACGAGACCCATGTATCACCAGAGTTTTTCAGTATATGATTTTTCGCAGCATCTCTAGAGTCTAGCTAGGAGCTTTCATCACACACTCTCCTAGGGTTGGACTGACATTAGCCCCAGCGATTAGCAACTGAATATCTTTACGAGCGGGCAGTTCGGGTTCGTATTTACATATGATCTGGGGAGAATGACAAAAAAGGGTGCTTGAAAGCACCCTTAACAAATCAACTTATTCCGCCGGCTTAACCCACTTTCTCTCCATGAGCCTGCTTATCAGCATGGTAAGAAGAACGTACTAAGGGACCACAGGCCGCGTGTTTAAAGCCGATTTGCTCGGCGTAGCGGCGATACTCTTCAAACTCATCCGGGTGGACGTAGCGCTGTACCGGTAAGTGTTCTTTACTCGGTTGCAGATACTGGCCGATCGTAAGCATATCGATATCATGCTCACGCATATCGTCCATTACCTGGAAAATTTCCTCTTTCTCCTCACCCAGGCCAACCATCAACCCGGACTTGGTCAGTACGTCAGGGCGGCGCTTTTTGTATTCCTGTAGCAGCTTTAAAGACCACTTGTAATTGGCACCGGGGCGAGACTCTTTATACAGGCGTGGCACAGTTTCCAAATTGTGGTTGAACACATCCGGAGCTTCTTTCTCCAGAATATCCAGCGCTACATCCATACGGCCGCGGAAATCCGGGGTGAGAATTTCCACTTGCAGGTTCGGGGATTGCGCTCTCGATTCACGAATACAATTGGCAAAATGCTCGGCGCCACCATCGCGCAAGTCATCCCGGTCAACAGAGGTGATTACCACATAGCGCAAACTCATTGCAGCAATGGCATCTGCCAGGTTCTTAGGCTCTTCCGGGTCCAGTGGATTGGGCTTACCGTGGCCCACGTCGCAGAAAGGACAGCGACGGGTACAGATTTCACCCATGATCATAAATGTCGCGGTACCGCCACTAAAGCACTCTCCCAAATTAGGGCAGCTCGCCTCTTCACAAACCGTTGACAGTTTTTGTGAGCGGAGAATACTTTTGATGCGATCCACTTCTTTTGAAGCGGGAACCTTTACGCGAATCCAGTCAGGCTTACGCAGCAGGTTATCGCTGGCAATTACCTTCACCGGGATACGCTCTACCTTATCGCCATCGCGAAGTTTCTCCCCCTGCTGGAGGCGGCGAGTGCGCTTAACGGGCACCAGGTCGGGTTTATCAGCCATTACTTAATTCCTGCTGTTCTGCGCTCAGCTGCGCAAATACTTTTTCATCAATGGGTTGCCACTGGGCGTCGGGCAACTGAAGAGTGTGGAGCAGCTCGCGTACAAAAATCTCGGCGGCCTGGCTCCAACTCGGGGTTGGTTCCAATATTTCTGCCATCTGCACCATCTGCATCCCCGCGTAGCCACAGGGGTTGATCCGCAGGAATGGAGCCAGATCCATATCGATATTGATGGCAATACCGTGGAAACTGCACCCCCGCCGAACTCGCAATCCGATAGAGGCAATCTTACTTCCCGCACCTGGGCCTTCAGTGAGGTAGACCCCAGGCGCATCGGCCCGGGGTGCCGCTGCAACACCAAAAGTTTCCAGCATTGCCACCGTGGCAGTCTCCAGGGCAGTGACCAGATCACGCACGCCGATTTTTGCTCTGCGTAGGTCCAACAATGGGTACACCACCAACTGGCCGGGGCCGTGATAAGTCACCTGTCCCCCACGATCCACCTGAACCACGGGTATATCACCGGTATTCAGCAGGTGCTCGGCTTTGCCTGCCTGCCCCTGGGTGAAAACCGGCTCGTGCTCTACACACCAGATCTCGTCGACACTTTCGCCATCGCGACTATCGGTATAGCGCGACATCGCCTGCCAGACACTCTTGTAATCTCGCCGCGCAAGATCGCGAACAATGGTCATCAGAGCACCATATGCACAGCGGGGTGCTGTTTCAGTTCTTCAAATAATGCTTTGAGCTGCTCCTCACCAGTGGCGAGGATAAAGAAAGTCATTGAGGTGAATTTACCAGTACTACTGTCACGTAAGGTAACGCGCTCTTCGTCCAGGCCGGGGGCATGGCGACGCATCACATCCAGTACAAATTCGTGCGCCTCATCATTGGCATCACGCACGACCTTGACCATGTAGTCTTCGCAGGGAAATTCAATTTTCGGGGCTTTTTGATTGGGATCTTGACTCATACCACTCTCCGGGGCCGGGCTGTTAGATATTGAGAAAAGCTTAGGCACAGCCGGGCGGCGATTATACAGCGGCTAAACAGTAGTGGACAGTGAGCAAAAGGGGAAGTGGACAGAGACTGGGGAGGGATGGACAGGGATGGGAATCATTCCCATCCCTAAATCAGCAATTAGCTAAAAAAGCCCATTACAAAGCGCTTGATGGAGTCCCACATGCGCTTGAAGAAACCGGCACGCTCCACATCTTCGGCAGCAACTGCTTTAACATCGGCGACAGTCTCACCATCCAGGGTCACAACAACTTTACCCACTGGCTGGCCCTTCTGCACAGGCGCTTCCAGCTCACCATCCACAATCAGGTCGGCCTTAATGCCTTCCTCACCGCCACGGGGGATAGTAACGAATACATCTTTAGCTACGGCAATACCCACGCTGGGCTCTTTACCACCCCAGACACGCTCCGTCTGCAACTCTTCACCCTGACCATAGACCTTGTGGGTTTGGTAGTAGCGGAAGCCGTAGGCGAGCAGTTTTTGGGTCTCAGAGGCGCGCTTCTCATCACTGTCGGTGCCGACAACAATAGCAACCAGGCGCATGCCGCGCTTCATTGCAGAAGCTACCAGGCAGTACCCTGCTTCTTCCGTATGACCGGTCTTAATTCCGTCTACAGAGGAATCGCGCCACAGCAAACGGTTGCGGTTGGGCTGGTTAATGCCGGAGTAGCTGAAATACTTCTCGGAATAAATATCGTAATGCTCCGGGTGATCCATTATCAGCGCACGCGCCAGTACACCCAGGTCATGGGCAGTCGTTACATGCCCCTCTGCAGGCCAGCCAGTGGCGTTGACGAAGTTAGTATCTTCCATGCCCAGCAGCTCTGCCTGCTGGTTCATAACTTCGGCAAAGACCTCTTCACTACCGGAGACGTGTTCTGCCAGGGCAATACTCGCATCGTTACCGGATTGAATAATCACACCGCGCATCAAGTCGATAACCGGCACCTGGTCACCCACTTTGACAAACATCTTGGAGCCACCCTTGCGCCAGGCCTTTTCAGAGATACGAACCATATCGTTTTCTTTGATGCTCCCCTTAAGGATCTCCTCAGAAACGATATAGGCCGTCATCATCTTGGTTAGGCTTGCCGGCGGTACCGGAGTATCCGCCTCGTGCTCAACCAGGACCTGACCGGTATTGGCATCTAAGAGCAGGTAAGACTTCGCCGCCAATTGAGGCGGTGCAGGGATAAGAGATTGCGCCTGGGCCAGGCCCGCACATAACAACAGGAAAGAACAGGCGATAATCCGTGTGATCATAGGTATATGTCTCGTCATTCCTCGTTTTCGTTGGCTTAACCTGCAACGAAATCTACAAGGTTAATCAGCGGCACTAGAGCTTGTCACCAAACGCCGCCTATCATTACAAAATTACAAAATACAAGAAAAAACGCGTCAATGCGCACTATTTTGTGAACGGGTATTCAAATGACTGCCACCGATAGCATCAGTCACAATCATTTAAGGCAGATATCACCCTTCCCTATTGATACCCAAAAGCCCACAACACTATTCGTAAACTACTTGTGGCTGTCCAAATTGCTTTTGCTCAACAGTTTCCCGCGCTGTTGCCAAAGCTCTCTGCTGGGTGAGTGGGCCAATTCGAACTCGATAATAAGTCTTGCCGCCACTCTGAACAGAACTAACAGCAACAGGATAGTCAATGGCCGCTACCAATTGGGTGCGAATTTCCTGGGCCTGCGCGGAACTGCTATAAGCACCAACTTGCAAATAGGTATTGTCGGGTAACTTGATAGTCGTATCTTCCGCCAAACCAGCGGTGCCATCACTATTGGCCAATACTTCATTGGCCGCCGGCAACGCGGCCGGGTCCAAAGCCTCTACCTCAACCCGAGCAATGCCTTTATCAATGTATCCAAGCTTTTGCGCAGCAGTATAACTGAGGTCGATGATGCGCCCGTGCACAAAGGGCCCCCGATCGTTTACCCGCACGATAATACTGCGGCCATTGTCGAGATTGGTGACCTTGGCATAGCTGGGCAGTGGTAGCGTTTTATGGGCAGCAGACATGGCATACATATTGTAGACCTCGCCATTTGCAGTGCGTCGGCCGTGGAATTTTGTTCCATACCAGGAAGCCTGCCCCACCTCTTTATAGCCCTTGACGTCATTGCGTACACGATACGTGACACCGTTGACCTTATAAGGGGATTTATTGCCGGCGTCGCCGATCGGCTCGCGGACAGGGATCGGCTCAGGGGCTGCTTGCATATTTACCGGAGCAGCAGGGCCACTATCCTTAATGCTATTAAAGTCCGGTTGCTTGGTGTTTTCGGTTTTCTGTGGTTTTGGCTGCGGGCCACTACAGGCCGCTAATATCAGGACCGCCAGGGCCACTCCCCAACGCGCTTTGCACTGAAACATAATCCCCCCGGCGCGCGACAACTTATTGCTGCCGTCTCCAAGCCGCTATTATCTGGAACTGCTAAATAAAATAGAAAAATATGAACACTAAAAACCCAAATGGTTCCCTCCATTTGGGTTAAATTTAGCTGCGGGACTGAAGCCGCCTTAAGACTTGCCGCCTCTCGCTTTAACGATCTCTTGGGCCAGGTCATTGACGGCCATAGCGTAGAGACGACTGCGGTTATAGCGGGTGATAGTCGCGAAATTATTCAAACCGAGCCAATACTGTTTTCCCTGCTCAGTTTGCAGGGAGAATACGTTGGCCGGCATTTCCGGAGCCACCTGGCTAGTCGCGTTAAAGCCTTTGTCCGCCAATTCTCCAACGGTCCACTGCGGCTGCAGAGTATCGTTGACGATTGTCATATCCGCATTCGGGCGGGGGCTTGCCAGTACCGCGACCGGTTCACCGGGCTTCCATCCATGTTTAACGAAATAGTTAGCCACACTGCCGATCGCATCGGTAGGGTTGTTCCATATATCCGCCTTGCCATCGTCGCTGAAGTCCACTGCATAAGAGCGGTAGCTTGAAGGCATGAATTGGCCGTAGCCCATAGCCCCAGCATAAGAGCCCTTGAGAGCCAAGGGGTCCATATCCTGCTCACGAGTCAGCAGAAGGTAGTTTTCTAACTCTTTGGTAAAAAACGCAGAGCGACGGGGATAGTTAAATGCCAGCGTGGAAAGTGCATCCAAAACCCGGTAGCCGCCCATATTACCGCCGTATCGGGTTTCGATACCGATAATGGCAACGATCATTTCAGCGGGCACACCGTATTTCTTTTCAGCCTCAGCCAGGGCCTCGGCATTTTGATCCCAAAAGTCCACCCCACCGGCAATGCTCTGCGGGGTGAGAAACATTTTGCGATATTCGTGCCAGGGCTTGGCTTTCTCAGCTGGCCGTTTGATCGCCTTTAGGATGGAGTCTTTGCGCTTGGCCTCACGCATCAGAGTCTGCATTTCTTCGCGATTAAAATCGTGCTCCTCCACCATATAATCAACGAATTCTTGCGCTTGTTTATTATTTCCGTGACCCGGTTCCTGCGCACAGGCGGCGAGGGCCAGTCCCATCCCGATTAATAATCCCGAGGTCCACTTCAAAACGACCGCTCCTGTCTTCATCTCGCGTCTCTAAATCCGGTTATTGTCCCTATGCAGTGTTCCTCAAAAGTGAACTCTGCGCCGCTCAGTGCCAACAGCCATCAACAAGCCAAATCCGGCCATCAATGTAATCAAGGATGTCCCGCCGTAACTAATCACTGGCAAAGGCACCCCCACCACCGGCAACAATCCTGTAACCATACCAATGTTTACAAATACATAGACAAAAAAAGTGAGGGTAATACTCCCCGCCAACAATCGGCCAAATACGTGCTGGGCCATAAAGCTAATGTAAATGCCACGGGCGATAATCAGTACATATAGCAAAAGCAGCAACAGGGCGCCGCGCATGCCCCACTCCTCCGACAGTACCGCAATAATAAAATCGGTATGGCTCTCCGGCAGGAAATCGAGCTGTGACTGGGTTCCCTGCAGGTAGCCTTTGCCGTAAACACCACCGGAGCCGATAGCCGCTTTGGAGTTAAATATATTCCAACCAGCACCAAAACGGTCATCATCTGGGTTGAGCAGGGTCAAAATTCGCTGCCGCTGGTAGTCGTGGAGCCCCCAGTGCCAAATTGGATAGGCAGCAACCAACAGCGCCATTGCCGCCGCGCTGATCATCTTCCAACTCAACCCCGCTAGATACAGGGCAAAAAGACCGGACGCCGCAATCAGGATCGAGGTCCCCAAATCCGGTTGCCGTACGATAAGAGCTGCGGGAATCGCCACAATTGCCAAAGCTCCAATCACCGTGGTCAGTGATGGCGGCAAGCGGCGTTGATGCAGGTAAGCTGCCACTGCCATGGGGACACCGAGCTTCATCACTTCCGATGGCTGGAAGCGAAATCCGCCTATCTCCAACCAGCGCTGTGCCCCCATCGCCTTGGTACCAAAGAACAATACCCCAACCAATAGCGCACAACCGGCCAAATAGGCCCAGGGGGACCAGCGCCGATAAAAATCCAGGGGGATTTGCGCAACGATAAACATGCCCACAAAGGCCACGCACATAAAAATTGACTGGCGCCGCACATAGTTCATATCACCGCCAGAAGCGCTGTACAGCACTCCAAGTCCTACAGCGGCCAACACCAACAACAGCACCAGTAGCGGTATATCAATATGCAGGCGGCGTGAGAGACTGACCGGCTTGCGCAGACTGCCGTGGGCATCTGACAAACGGTGGGAGAAATCGCGACTAGCCATTGCCAGCCCCCTCGCTCAAATAAGTGGTATCCGCCGTCTTTTGCGGTTCCAACTGCGGGCGTGACATCCACTCCGCAAATAGCTCTCTTGCCACCGGAGCAGCAACCTTGCCGCCGCCCTCGCCATTCTCGACTAGTACCGAAACAGCGATACGGGGGTTATCCACAGGCGCGAAAGCCACAAACAGGGCGTGGTCTCGGTGGCGCTCTTGCAGGGCCTCTGAGTCATAGCGCTCCCCCTGGGCAATGCCGACCACCTGAGCGGTACCGGACTTACCCGCCACGCGGAAATCCAGATCTTTACCTGCCCGTTTCCCCGTACCGGTACTGTGGTTGACTACAGCCTCCATTCCCTCGAATACCAAATCCCAGTGATCAGGGCGGGCCTCGAGGTTGTGCAGTATCTCGGGAGGTTGCTCCACCCCGTTGATCGACTTGACCATCTGCGGGCGGTAGTGGGTACCGCGATTGGCAATCGTGGCAGTCATTACTGCAAGCTGCAGTGGCGTCGCCAACACAAACCCCTGCCCCAGCACCGCATTCAAACTGTCACCGGGGAACCAGGGCATTCCGCGGGCGCCGCGCTTCCAGTCTCGGGAAGGAAATAGTCCAGAGCGCTCCATGGGCAGATCAATCCCTGTCTTGCTGCCCAAGCCAAAATGAGAGGCGATGCTGTGCATATCATCGATATCCCAGCGGTGCGCCATATCCCAAAAGTAGACGTCACAGCTCTGCGCCATGGCCTGTATCAGATCCACTTTCTCACCGTGCCCCCAGCGCACGTGGTCGCGGTAGATGCGCGGATCGTTGGGCAGCTTGTAAAAGCCGGGGTCCTTGACTGTACTCTCTCGAGTAATAATGCCCGCCTGGAGTCCACCCAGCCCCATCAACGGCTTTAAAGTGGAACCCGGTGGATACTGACCCTGCACCGCCCGATTAAACAGGGGCACATCGAGGGAATCGCTGAGGGCGCGATAGTCGGCAAAGCTGATGCCGGTCACAAACAAATTGGGGTCGAAGGACGGCTTGCTGACAAACGCCAACACGCCACCGCTATTTACATCGATCGCAACTACTGCACCGCGACGATCTCCCATGGCATCAGAGGCGACTTGTTGCAGTTGAGCATCCAGGTTGAGCACCAGATCCGAGCCCGGTTTGGGGTCCTGGCGCTCCAGTACTCGTAAAACCCGGCCACGAGCATTAATTTCAACATTTTCATAACCGACCTCTCCGAGCAGGAGGTCCTCGTAGGAGCGTTCCAACCCGACCTTACCGATGCTGCGGGTACCGCGATAGCGGCGCACATCATCCTCGGTAAAGTTACTCAGGTCGCGGTCACTGATTCGCCCCACATAGCCCACACTGTGGGCAAATAGATCCCCTAGGGAGTAGTAGCGCACCAACTCCGCCTCCACTGACACCCCAGGCATACGGAATTGATTAACACTGATCCGTGCGATTTCATCTTCGCTCAAACGAAACCGGAGAGGCACTGGCTCATAGGGGCGCCGGCGCTTGAGGCGTTTCTGGAATTTGGTGACATCATTTTCATCAAGTCGCACCAGGTTACCGATCAGCTCTAGCGTGGCATCCATATCGCGAACGCGCTCGCGAACAATCGACAAGTTATAACTGGCGCGGTTATCGGCTAGCAAAATGCCATTGCGGTCGTAGATCAATCCGCGGGTCGGCGCGACTGGGCGCACCTGGATACGGTTCTCATCAGATTGAGTGCGGTAGTCTTCGTAATTAACCACCTGGAGGTTGTAGAAACGCGCTACGAGAACACCCAGTAAAAAGATAACCCCCACAAGCGCCACCAACATACGATTGCGAAACAATCGCTGCTCGGTATGGGGGTCCTTGAGATGGTAATCGTGCGGCATCAGAATTTATTCGATGGTTTTTGACTGGCGTGCAAAAAATCTAATTCCCTACATTAACACAGGGCGAGTCAGGAGAGAGAACCGAGTCGGCAAATCTCTCCGCGACTTATCGCAAATATTTTATTTGTGGTAGGGATGGCCGGCCAATAATGTCCAGGCGCGATAAATTTGTTCAGCCAGAACCACCCTCACCAGCGGGTGCGGCAAGGTCAGTGGGGACAGAGACCAGCGCTGGCGCGCACGGGCGAGGCAGTCTTCGGATAAACCTTCGGGCCCGCCAATTAACAGGCTGATATTTTCCCCAAGCATTTGCCAATCACTTAATTGCGCCGACAACTGCTCGGTACTCCAGGGCTTGCCTTTCACATCGAGCGCTACCACGTGGTCCCGCGGTCCCAAAGCGGCGAGCATCGCCTCGCCCTCTTTTTTTCGCGCTTTTTCAATCAGGGCTGCAGAGCTCTTTTGGCCTCGTTGGCCGAGTGGAATTTCCACCATTTCCAGAGCAATTTCCCGGGGCAGGCGCTTAGCGTACTCGGCGTAGCCCTCCTGCACCCAAGCCGGCATTTTTCCACCGGCGGCAAGAATGCGGATTTTCACAGCAATTAACCCTGGTGCGGATCACTGCCATCGGCATCGTCACGGGTATTCGGAGTCATAGACCAGAGTTTTTCCAAATCGTAGAAACCGCGAACATCTGCGAGCATCACGTGAACAACCAAATCACCGTAGTCGACTAATACCCACTCGCCCTGGTCGACACCTTCAACACCAATGGGGCGAATACCTTCTTTTTTCAGCTCGTCTACAACGTTCTCTGCCAGGGACTTAACCTGACGACTGGAAGTACCAGTGCAGATCAGCAGATTGTCCATTACATCTGAAAGCCCGGAAACATCCAGGGAAACAATATCCTTACCTTTCAAATCTTCCAGCGCATTGAGAGCGATATCTTTAATATTTGTCATAACACCTTGATTCATTGCGGGTCGCCTGAAGCAACCTCTGTATAAAGTCGATGATCTTCTATGTACTGCAACACAGTTGCGGGCAGCAAATAGCGTGGCGACTGGCCACTTTTAATTAATTCGCGAATTTGCGTCGCGGAAATCGGCAACATAGTCTGCTCCCGCAACAGCAGGCAACCACATGCTCGTGTATGCAAGTCTGCAACCGTGCCCCGATGATTCTCCAGCAGTTCTGCCAGAGGGCCATGCTCTTCGCTATCGCGATCTGGCAGGTGCCAGCCAGGCCTTGTTACCACCACCAGATGTGCCAGCTCCAAGAGGCGCTCCCAGCGGTGCCAGCGGTGCAGACTCAATAGGGAGTCCAATCCCATGCAGAAACTGATGGAGGCTTCACCTCCCAGCTCACTGCGCAGCTCCTCCAGGGTATCTACCGTATAAGTAGCTCCGCCACGATGGAGTTCTCGCTCATCCAGGGTGAGTTCCTCACACCCCTCCAGCGCCAGAGCCAGCATTTCGCTGCGCTGGCGGGACGATACACCTGGCGTCTGCCGGTGGGCGGGCTGGTGGCTGGGTAGCAAGCGCATTTCATCAAATTCGAGCACCTGGCGCAGCTCCAGCGCCATGCGCAAATGACCGAGATGAATCGGATCAAAGGTTCCGCCAAACAGGGCCAACGTATGCCTTTTGCTCGCCACAATTATTTCTCGTACCTCTCGCACTCGCTGCCCCAAAGGAAAAAGTGCTTATTGCCGGATATGGCCATCCCCGAACACAATCCATTTTTGCGAAGTGAGCCCTTCCAGGCCAACCGGGCCGCGGGCGTGGATTTTATCAGTACTGATACCAATTTCCGCCCCCAAGCCGTACTCGAAACCGTCAGCAAAACGGGTTGAGGCATTAATCATCACTGAGCTGGCATCCACAGCACTCATAAAGCGGCGGCTGCGACTGTAATCCTGGGTGACAATTGCCTCGGTGTGGCCGGATCCGTAACAGGCAATATGGTCCATAGCCGCTTCCATATCCGCAACAACACGCACAGCGAGAACCGGGGCAAGGTATTCCTCACTCCAGTCATCTTCTGTCGCCGCTACACAGTGAGGAATGATTTCACGGGTCCGGTCACAACCGCGCAATTCAACCCCTTTTTCTTCGTAGGCACCAGCCAAGCGCGGCAGTATATCCGCCGCAACCATCTCGGCAACTAAAAGTGTCTCCATGGCGTTACAAACACCATAGCGATGGGTCTTGGCATTGAGGGCGATATCGTAAGCTTTGTCCAGGTCAGCCCGATCATCGATATACACATGACAAACACCGTGTAGGTGTTTGATCACCGGCACCCGGGCTTCGCGACTGACCCTTTCAATCAGGCCGGTTCCGCCCCTGGGTACAATCACATCCACATATTCCGGCATGGTGATCAGGGCACCCACCGCCGCTCGATCGGTGGTATCGACAACCTGCACCGCCGTTTCCGGCAAACCCGCTTCGCGCAAGCCGGCGGTAATACAGGTGGCAATTGCCTTGTTCGAGTGCAGCGCTTCACTGCCTCCACGCAAAATTGTGGCATTGCCGGATTTTAAGCACAGGCTCGCTGCATCAATTGTCACATTGGGCCTGGACTCATAAATAATGCCCACCACCCCTAGGGGCACACGCATTTTGCCCACTTGAATACCGCTGGGGCGATAGCGTAAATCTTCAACTTCTCCCACCGGGTCGGGCAGCTCTGCCACCTGCACCAAGCCCTCGATCATGCCATCGATGCGGGCATCGTTAAGCTCCAGACGATCCAGAAGAGCCGCATCCAGGCCGCGCTCGCGACCGGCCTGCATATCCAATGCATTGGCCTTCAGTAAAGATACTCGCTGTGCCTCCAGTTGGGCAGCGATGGCTTTAAGAGCATTATTTTTGGTGGAGGTATCCGCAGCAGCTATCTGTTTAGCGGCGGTACGGGCTGCGCGCCCCATTTGTTCGAGCTTGGCGCGAGTGGATTGCTGATCAGCGGTGTCTGTGGCGGTCACTTGGCTCTCCGTGCAAAATCCGGTCGGCCGCGCAGTATAACCCAGCGAGACCCGGTTGAAAGTGCCGATTACCGGGCCCCACAGCTTTATATCTAGCTATTCCCGCGTCCAACGGTCCAGGTTCTCGGCGATGGTGGCAAGCCGCATAAGAGGATCTTCTACCGCCAACAGATCTGTACGAACCTTATCCTCCAGTGGCAGAAGCTGAGCCAGCTGCCAGGAAAGTGAGTCCGCAGACTCTACCGGCTCAAATTTAAGTGATAGCGTCTGTGCCCGCTCCTTCAACTCCTCCAACACCGACAGAAGACCATCGCAATCCGCCGGAATCGGCTTTTCATCTTCATCTGGTATCCATTCCACGTCCCCCAGAAGCAGGTCATCTTCTGCGCGACGGGTGTGGACAATGCGAAAGCGACGCCGACCTTTCACCTCCACATTTAGCAGCCCTCCCTCACCCTGCCCCCAATCCACGATGTCGACATAAACACCGAGAGGCCATACTGAAGCGCGCCCCACTTCGCCCCCGGAGCGAATCAAAACAATGCCGAAGCCGCTATTGGTTTTCATGGACTCACTGACAAGGTGAATATAGCGCTGCTCAAAAATCCGCAGGGGCAAAGTCACGCCGGGGTATAGAGGGACACTCAGGGGAAAAAGAGGTATCTGTTGCAAAGTCATCACTCATTATTTTTTATGTACCCTAAAGATAACATCGCCCTAGGGAACTCTGCGGCATGTTAAGAGACTTTTTACCGCCAACCGGTTGGATTGGGAGCAAGTTTTTCCACTTTGCGGTAATTGTCGCTGGCAAGCCCAACACCTAGCCTTTAAGCTGCTGCGGTAAATTGACCAAACGGAGATTTTTCATGCCTACAGCAACCGCTCGCCATATCCTGGTTGAAAATGAACAGCAGTGCCAGGACCTGAAACAGCAAATCGAGAACGGCGCTGACTTCGGTAAAATTGCCGAGCAGTACTCCCAGTGCCCCTCTAGCCGTTCCGGCGGTGACCTGGGCTCTTTCAGCAAGGGAATGATGGTTCCCGAATTTGACAAGGTCGTATTTTCCGAGGAGCTGCACAAGGTGCATGGCCCAGTCAAAACCCAGTTTGGCTACCACTTGCTGGAAATTACCAGCCGCCAGGACTGAGCCCTCGCTGTTAAGCAGCCATAAAAAAAGCCGGGGATATCCCGGCTTTTTTTATATTTCAAATTCCTTCGATTCAGGCGCTGGGCGCCTCCTGCATCGGTGCCTCGGGCTCAACTTTATCAGCTTGCCTCTGACGACCGAGCGGCTTGAACATCACCAGCAACAGGGGCAGAAGTGTCAGGGAACCCAACAGTGCGGCGGACATCGCCAGCGCGGTGAGGAGGCCGAAATAGATCGACGGAACAAACTTCGACAGCGCCAAAATTGAGAAACCGACAATAATCGTGATCGCTGTGTAGAACATGGCACGGCCAATCGTCGCATGGCTGCGGTGCATGGTCGCCAGGTAATTGCCATCTTTGGCAAACTCAGCGCGGAAGCGATACAGGTAATGAATTGCGTGGTCCACCCCGATACCCACGGTAATCGCAGCGATAGTGATGGTCATCATATCCAGCGGGATACCCGCGAGCCCCATACCACCAAGTACCACACAGGCCGCCAGCATATTTGGCACCAGTGCAATCAGAGCAATCCACAGAGAGCGGAATAGCACCAGGAACATCAGCAGGATTCCGACAAAAACGGCACCCAGGGTCAGGATCTGGGACTTAAACAGGCTCTGTAACATATTGTTGTACAGCACCAACAGGCCGGTCTGATGGACATTCTCTGGAGCAATACCCATCTCATTGTGAGCGTAGTTGTAGATGCGCTGGATCAGCTCATCGCGACGCAGGGTGGGGTCTGTCTCCATCACTCGCAGGGTGATACGAGCCTGGTTATTCTCCACGGATAAATAGGGGTCTACCAGAACGGAGCGAATTTCGGCCGGCAGGCTGGTATTGGCCACCGCCAGCTCAAAGTCATTGAGGGGGCCGCCATTCAGATCCACGGCAACTTTATACAGGGTCGCCAGAGATTGAACCTTGCCTATCTCCGGCTGCTCCTCCAGGTAATCATGCAGCTGCTCCAGCTTTGCCAAACCGGCAACCGTAAACCAGTAGCTCTGCTCCACTGACTCCTCTTCACCACCAAATGGATCATCGGAGGCAAAGGGGTCCTCATCTACAGCGAAGGGATCTTCCTCTGCTCCCATCGCAAAGGGATCTTCTTCCCCCTCGAAAGCTACCTCCTGCTCCTCGGGCTGATCCAGGATAATATCCAAGGTCACAGTGCCGCCCAGGCGGCGGTCAATCACCAGCATGCCCTGATAAATTTCCGTGGAATCATCGAAGTAATCGATAAAGCGGTTTTCCACCTTCAGCTGGGATATGCCCACCACACTCACGACCGCTGCCAGCAGTGAAATACCTAACACCACAAACTTGTGGCGCTCGGCAAAGCGGGAAAACTGCAGGGTAAATGCGTGGGAGTTATCTGCACTCACACTGCCCACACGCTTCGGCAGCACCATCAGGAAGCTGGGAATAATCAGGAACGACAGCAGCAGAGCCACAGTCACACCCATCGTCATCATCCAGCCAAAATCAATAACCGGGCGAATGCCGCTCACCACCAAGGACACAAAAGCCACGATGGTGGTCAGTGCGGTATACAGACAGGGCTTGGCCATAAAACGCACTGTCTGCAATACCAGCTTTTCAAGATCCCAATCCGGGTTCTGGGCAATATATTCCCGGTAGCGCACCGCCAGATGGATGGTAATTGCCAAGGTAATAATTAACAGCAGTGCGACAAAATTGGCCGAGATCACTGTCAGTCGCCAATCCAGCCAGCCGAGTAGCCCCAGCATCACCACCGCAGTGGTAACACAAGTCATCAGCGGCAACAGCACCCAGCGCGGCTGACGGAAAATCAGCAACAGGGTAATCACGATAAAAGCGAGTATCCCCACACCGAATACCAGCAGGTCGCTTTTAATAAACGAAATCATATCGGCGGTAATCATGGTGACACCACCGAGGAACAGCTCCGCTTCGCCGTTGTAGCCAGCCAGAATTGCACGCACGGTATCGACTCGCTGGTGGGCAATTTTCTCTTGCTCAGTACGATGGGCCAGATAGACCGCGCTGATCTCCTCCAGGCGAACGGCCTCTTCTGGAGTCAGTCCCTCTGTATTGCGCTTGCTGCGCAAAGCATCCCGCTCGCGCACCATCTCGATGCCGCGGCTATCCAGTTTCAGGTTCGCCAGAATGGCGGTCGTCTGCCCGTCCGGGCTCAGGATCAACTCCCGATAAATCGGGCTTGAGAGGAACTCTTGCCGGGCCATATCCCGATCGACATCGGGCCTGGCGAGCGTGCGCACCTCATCGCTGATATCGGTGAGAACCAGCTTGGGGCTGTACAGCAGTGGGACATCGAGAATGCTCTGCACACTGGACACACCATCTACCTTGGCCAATTCATCCCGCAACTTGCCCAGGGTTTCCAGGGACTCATCACTGAACAGGTCCCCAGTCTTGGAGCGGTAAGTGACAACCAGGAAGTCGCCACTGGCATAGCGCTCGGAAATCTCGCGGAAATAATCCAGGGATTTATCAGCTTCCAGAGTGAGGGAATCGGCAGAGGCGTCGATCTTCAGGCGGGACAATCCGAGGGCTGCCAGCAGGGTTAACAGGCCGATAACCACCAACACCACAGCGGGCCGCTTGGTCACCAAGTATTCATAAGACTTCTGTAAAGCTGACAGCATAAATTTCCGCTTCTTTCCAAACTAAAAACTGGCCGCATTGCGGCGCGCATATTGTTCGCCTATGCGATGAATTAGCAAACCTAAAATTTGCCACCGCACCGTTTTATTGGAACTTTTTTCAGGGATTGTCGATATGCCCCAGGTCGCGTTCGGGAAACAGGGTATCCCTGACGCGACGTTTGAGCTCCTTAGCACCGGGAAAGCCGCCGTCACGCTTGCGCTCCCAGATCAAAATTTCGCCAATCCGAATCTCGAATACTCCCCCAGTACCCGGTTGCAATGCAACCTGATTGAGGTCATCGGCGAAAGTGTGCAGCAATTCCTGGGCCATCCAGGTGGCTCGCAACATCCAGTTGCACTGCACACAGTAGTGAATCGTAATACTCGGTTTTATCTCATTGCCCATCCTGCTCTCCCCAGCTGGGCAACAGCTTCTGCTCGATGCCCAACTGGTCGAGCAACCGCGCCACCACGAAGTCCACAATATCTTCCACCGAACTGGGCCTCTGGTAAAAGCCAGGGCTGGCCGGCAGGATCATGGCCCCCATGCGGGTGAGTTTCAGCATATTTTCCAGGTGAATCTCGGAGTAAGGCGCCTCGCGGGGAACCAGAATGAGCTGGCGGCGCTCTTTCAGGGCTACATCCGCAGCCCGCTCAATCAGGTTGTTCGATGCTCCACAGGCCACCGCAGACAAGGTGCCACCACTTGCCGGGCAGATCACCATACTGGCTGGCGCCCCGGTTCCAGAAGCCACCGGGGAAAACCAATCGCGCTTGCTGAAAAGGGTCAGCTGGCCTTCCTGCGCGGCAAAACGATCGGCGAGGAAATTCTGCAACTCGCGCTCATCGCCCTCCGGCAACTGCATATCAGTTTCGGTGTTGATGACCACCTGAGCCGCCTCAGACAACAGCAACCACACGCGCACATTCGATGCCAGCAGGCATTGCAACAGGCGCAAACCATACTGAGCGCCGGAGGCCCCGGTCATAGCCAGGGTCACGGTCTTTTCGAAAGAGGATTGATGCAAAGTCGATACCTTATTCAGCCCTGCGAGCATAGGACTGCGCAGGAAACATTAGTCTTCTGACTTAGAGATCGTATTTCTGTTCCAGGGCACCGATAAGGCGCTGGTGGATACCGCCAAAGCCGCCGTTGCTCATCACTACGATATGGCTACCGGAATCGGCTAGCTGCAACACAGATTCCACACCATCTTCAATCGAATCAAAAGTTTTGGCCGGCACCGATGAGTGGTGGGCGACGTCTTCCAGGGACCAGTTAACTCCCTCAGGCTGATACCAGAGCACCATATCGGCTCCGGAGCAGGAGTCGGCCAGCTTGCCCTGGTGCACTCCCATACGCATGGTATTGGAACGCGGTTCAATCAGGGCAATGATTTTATCCTCCCCTACCTTCGCCCGCAGACCATTGAGGGTGGATTCAATCGCGGTAGGGTGATGGGCAAAATCATCGTAAACACGGATGCCGGCCACTTCTCCCAGGCACTCCATACGGCGTTTAACCCCCTGGAAGCGTGCCAGAGCTGCCGCACTCAAATCTGGGGTGACACCCACATGCCGCGCCGCAGCCATAGCCGCGAGGCCATTTTGCACATTGTGCTGCCCGGTCAGGTCCCACTCGACCCGCGCCACAGCTTCGCCTTTGAACTGAACCGTAAAACTGCTGCCATCGGCGGCAATATCCACTGCGCACCAATCACCCACTCGCACACCTTCGGCAGACTCGCTGCCAACCCGCTGCACTTCACTCCAGCAGCCTTTATCAAGCACCTGCTCTACATTCTCTTCGGCAGAGGCCACTATCAGGCCGCTAGCAGGCACAGTTCGTACCAGGTGATGGAATTGTTTCTGGATTGCCGCCAGGTCCTCAAAGATATCTGCGTGGTCAAATTCGAGATTGTTGATAATCACCGTGCGCGGGCGGTAGTGCACAAACTTGGAACGCTTGTCGAAAAAGGCAGTGTCATACTCATCCGCCTCGACAATAAAGAAGGGAGACTCTCCCAAACGAGCAGAGACACCAAAATTAGCCGGAACTCCACCAATCAGGAAGCCGGGCTGCATATCTGCCGCTTCCAAAATCCAGGCCAGCATACTGGCGGTGGTGGTTTTACCGTGGGTTCCGGAAACCGCCAATACCCAGCGGCCACCCAGGAAATGATCGCACAACCACTGGGCGCCAGAGGTGTAAGCCAACCCTTTTTCCAACACCGCCTCTACCGCCGGATTTCCCCGGGACATGGCATTACCAATAATCACCAGGTCCGGGACGGGCTCCAGCTGTGCGGGATCATAGCCCTCGGTAATTTGGATACCCGCCTGTTGCAACTGGGTGCTCATAGGTGGATAAACATTGGCGTCACTGCCGGTTACGCGGTGCCCTTCCGCCACCGCCAGTTGGGCCAAACTGCCCATAAATGTGCCGCAAATACCTAGAATATGAATATGCATAGCGGAAAAATGTACTCCTACGGGTTGCGGCGCAAGCTTAACACGGCAATTCGGGCCAGTAATTGCCAAATACCCCAGTTACCATGCAATTTACTCGCTATTCCATTAGACTCCGCCCCCGCATTGGTCGGCCTCATCCCCGGTACGGTGGTAGGAATTTTCCCGAAAGGGTCGACACCCGATACGAGCTCCCGGTTATCCCCACTGGCACAAATGTTTAAAACTAGATGCGAGGCGGACTACCGGATCGGGATACTTCTCTATATCTCTATAAGCACAGGATAACCATGTCGAAAAAGAACGCCTTTTATGCGCAGTCCGGTGGCGTTACCGCCGTGATCAACGCATCCGCCTGCGGCGTAATTGAAGCTGCGCGTGAAAACCCGGACCAGATTGGCAATGTCTACGCAGGGCTAAACGGTATTCTCGGCGCGCTGCGCGAGGAGCTGATCGACGTGAGCCAAGAGAGCGCAGAGGATATTGCTGCACTGCGCCACACCCCCTCCGGTGCCTTTGGTTCCTGCCGCTATAAGCTGAAGAGTCTGGAAGAGAACCGCGCAGAATACGAGCGCCTGATCGAAGTCTTCAAAGCGCACAATATTGGCTACTTTTTTTACAACGGTGGTGGCGACTCAGCAGACACCTGCCTGAAAGTATCCCAGCTGTCCGAGACCATGGGTTATCCAATCCAGGCCATCCATATTCCCAAAACTGTAGATAACGACCTGCCCCTGACCGACAACTGCCCGGGCTTTGGCTCCGTTGCCAAATATGTTGCCGTTTCCACCAAGGAAGCGGCCATGGACGTGGCCTCCATGTGCGCTACTTCCACCAAGGTATTTATTCTCGAGGTGATGGGCCGTCACGCGGGCTGGATTGCCGCTGCCGGCGCTCTGGCCCAGGAACAGGAAGGCGATGCACCCCACATTATCCTGTTCCCGGAAATCGCTTTCGATAAAGAGAAGTTCCTCGCCAAGGTACAAAAGACCGTAGACGAGAAAGGCTACTGCGTTATCGTCGCCTCCGAAGGCGCCCAGTACGGCGACGGCACCTTCCTTGCCGATGCCGGCACCACCGACGCCTTTGGTCACAAGCAGCTGGGCGGTGTTGCACCGACCCTGGCCAACATGGTCAAAAGCGAACTCGGCCTGAAGTATCACTGGGCCCTGGCAGATTACCTCCAGCGCGCCGCCCGCCATATCGCTTCTGCTACTGACGTTGAGCAAGCCTACGCCGTAGGTCGCGCCGCAGTGGAAATGGCTGTAGCAGGCAAAAATGCCATTATGCCAGCCATTATTCGCGCAGAAAGTGAAGAGTACAGCTGGTCCATCGCAGAGGCGCCGCTGTCTGAAGTCGCCAACGTAGAAAAATTTATGCCGCGCGAATATATCAGCGAAGATGGCTTTGGAATTACTGAAGAGGGACGCAAGTACCTGCTGCCATTAATTCAAGGCGAGGATTACCCTCCCTACAAAAATGGCATTCCCCAGTACGCCACCCTGAAAAAGCAGCTGGTGGAAAAGAAGCTGGGTACTGATTTCGAAGCTTAATAGAAACGGTTGCCAGTCTCCCAAAAGCCTCCGAGTAAAATCGGGGGCTTTTTTCTGTAAACGCCTCTACGCAGACTCCACATCAGACCAAACCGCAAATTCATTGCCGCAAGGTTCCCTAAAATGGAAGCGCCTGCCACCGGGAAACGGGAAAATTGGCTTGGCTATTTCGGCTCCGCATCGCGTGACCTTCTCCAGGGTACCCTCCAGGTCGCGGCTGTATAACACCACTAATGCAGATCCATTTTCAGTAGTGCTCTGCAACTCTGCCTTGAAAAAGCCACCATCCAATCCAGCATTTGAAAAAGCGGTGTACTCCGGACCGTAATCGGTAAAAGTCCAATTAAAAGCCTCGGTAAAGAATGCTTTTGTCTTACCCAAATCCCTGGAGGGCAACTCAATATAATTAATTTTCTCGCACTCTCTCATAAGCTCACCATTTTCCTTATTTTTCAATTTTCAGGCTGTAGGTCGCACAGGGGTATTCACCACCCGAAAACTGCCATTTGCCAGCGCTAGTGGCCGATCCTGATAGAGAATAATGGCGCGATCCATCATCTGTACAAAATCGAGCATCGCATAAAGCACCACACCTTTTCGCCCCTGATATATATCAGGCCGATAAATCAACGCCGCCATCCTATCGTCCATGGCTTCATAGGTATATGAAGCCTCCCCAACTAACTCTCCCGACGCCGTAACATAACAATGTGTCGCGGTTTCATAGGTTACCGTGTGGGTAGAAAGGTCGGGGAAATCACCTTGTTTTGAATAGTGTGTGCCGGTCCATTCCAGGCTTAAACCTTCCAATGTCTTAAATGCCTGCAAACTATGTCTCCCCCAGTGGTTTAATAGCTTCGCCGATCACTAGTAACTGATTTACCTGAAGCAATAAAACACACGCTGACTGAAAACGACACTCCTTGCATTAAATATTTATCTATTTTGATACGCCTCCGATAGTCCCCAATGATACCTCAATACTCCAGAAAGACATCTTAGGCACTTTGCTCAAGTCTTTTTCCAATTCAGGGATCGGGCACGCACAAACACTTTCCCCTCCAATGGTCCATATAAAAAAGATTTTAATGACTCGCAATGGAGCCTTGCCGGGCTACCAATATGAAAACGAGGAAGTGAAACACTCGGGCATATACCCACGAAGGTAAAGAAGAAAAATACGCAATTAACGCGGGGAGGAAAGAAAACGGCCGAATATCTCTTGCCTTAATATCCGACCGTTCAATATGTGGAGTTAATTATTTATTGTTGTTGATATCCATCTCAGTGCCAAAACGGCTTGCGAATCTCAATTTCACGGTAGGCTTTATCTTCATTACCGAAATCGTCTTTCACAGTCAGGGTAATTTCATAACTACCACCGGTGGCATAGCGATGCAGTGCCATGGGGCCGGAGCGGCTGGTGCCATCGTCAAAGTCCCACTCATAGCTCAGGTTACCGTCGCCATCGTAACTACTGCGCTCTTCAACCCACACCCAGCGCAGGAAACTGTGCACTTTAAAGTCAGCCTGAAGCTCAACAACTTCATCAACCTGTACAAGCTGCTCAACGGTGGAGATCGCTCCCCGGTCGTCCTCAACCTGGAGAATTACAGAATAAGTGCCTGCTGCATCGTAGCTATGACTGGGGTTTTGCTCAGTACTGGTAGTGCCATCACCAAAATCCCAGGCCCAGCTAACGATAGTGCCATCGGTATCGACGCTGCTGTCGAAGTAGTTCACTTCGAAGCCTTCAACACCCCACTCAAACCCGGCAACCGGCTCCTGGTTATCTGCCCCCAGGTCCAACTCAACCACAAGCGGATCGTGATCTGAAGCGCGGAATGCATCAGTCGAGTAGAAACTCTCCACCTGCTCATCGGTTTTATTCTCGATGTTGTAATCCAGCACCCGAGGCTCATCGGCATTGATATGCCAATCGGCCGCACCTGTTACCAGAGGAGCCAGTGATTCACTGGCGAGAGCGTGATCCAAGTAGCCGGACTCACCGCTGTAAACATAGGAGTAGGCTTCTCCTTCACCGAAAACCTCCAACAAATCAGCGTAGCCAGCGTCCTTTAGAGTGCTAATTGGGTTTTCGCGGGCATAGCTATTGAGGTCACCGAGCACCAGAACACGATCGGTGCCGCTACCTGTCGGGTCAGAATCAATCCATGAAACCAGGGCATCTGCGGCTTCGGTGCGCAGCGAGTTCCAGCAGCCCTGTCCATCACCCAGATCATCGTTCAAACTGCCATCGTCAGGACAACTTCCCTTTGATTTGAAGTGATTGACCACCACGGCCAGCTCTTCACCACTTGATAGTTCGGCAAAAGCTTGTAGCAGTGGTTGGCGGTTACCGTCATCAAAGGGATAGCTATCAGTTGTCGCAGCAGCGCCTACAGGCATTACCCGATCGCTGCGATAAATCAGCCCCACAGAAATTTCATCGGTGCCCAGTTGAGTCAGGTCTGGATTAACAAATTGATAGTTTTCACTGCCAGTAGCCGTGTTAAGGCCATTAATTAAATCCTGAATAGCACTTTCTGAACCGTAGCCATCGTTCTCAATTTCCATTAAGCCAACTACATCGGCATCCAGGTCTAAAATAGCGGAGATAATTTTATTTCTCTGGCGCAGGAATTCTTCTTCAGTATCAGCCCCACGGGAAGTAGGGAAACCGCCGCCATAACCATCGCCATTAAAATAATTCAGAACATTAAAGCTGGCGATCTTTAAACTGCCCTTACCCGGTAATTGTGGAGCGCTTTCACGCAGGTTGGCAGCAACAAATTCTGGCGCCTCCACGGGATGTACTCGGTAGGCGCTGTAGCTATACCCCATTACACCGCGCAATCCCTCTACCGTATCGCCATTGCGTAAGGTATTACTGGCACTGAGGCCAGAGACCGGGTATGGCACCGCTTCCGGGTTCTGCACACTGGAACCATCGTCCAACACAATCCTGTTCAGATCGTTAGCACTTTCCTGTGCTACGGCTGCAACCCCAGGCTCATTGTTGTGGGTGGGAATATAGAGACGGCCATTGGCCAGGGTGACTTCACCATAGCGCCCCAGGTTATAGTGGTCATTCACCATCAGGGCTTGCGGGAACTCAACCAACATCCCCTCGTATTGCTCCTGCTCTTCAGCAGAACTAAACGGCAGGGAGACTTCCTCGGCAGTGACACTGTAGCCGCTACCGCAAACCGTAACACCATCAACCTCATCTAATTCGGTAAAGTCATAGTATTCAGTAACCACACCACCGACGCGAACCAAGTCTCCGACTTGCACATCTACACCGAAGCCTTTGTCGTGTATAAACAGTCCCTCAGAGGTATTGATCTGGCCATCCTGATCACTGTCTTCCTCTTGCAGGAAGAAGCCGGAAAGGCCGGTGCTGGTATCTTGGAAATCACCAACAACAACCGCTTCAATTTCGTGGCGCTCATTCTCCAGAGTGCTTTCAAACTCATCACCCTGAACCTGGCTGATTAACGTAGAAATATCTCCGCAATCGCCGAGAACAACATCGCCGCCCCCGCCGTCATCTCCGCCACCAGTGCCGTCTTCGCTGTGCCAGCCGAGGTTGGAAAAGTCATCCTGACCTGCGCTAGACCACTCTGAAGCTGGGTCAAAATCCGTACTGCCGTCGGCACGGCCTTCGCTCACACTCCAGTTGCGAATTAAGGTTTGATTTTGGGTCCCCAGACTGCTGTCGCCCCATTGGCTACCGGGATCAACACCGATCTGGCCGATAACATCCACATATCCATTGGGGCCACTCAGGGCAACCGCATCATCCCCGTTAAACAGGCCGCTGGTATAAATCTGATCGGCTACTGACAGGATTGAGGAATCAGCACTGGCGTGGGCGAATACGTAAACATCGCCGTCTGCCAAGCTGCCACTTAGGGCGATGGTTGAAGCCGCCGCAGAGGAGCCATTGAAGTAAAGTTCAATGCTGTAGCTACTGAGGTCAACCGCTGCACCCGTGCCATTGTAAATTTCAAGGGCCTTATTATTGCTACTGCCCTCGATATATTCAGAAATAATGAGGTCGCTGGCTTGGACCTCTTCAGCCAAAAATGGTAACCCCAGGGCTGCAAGGGCAGCCAAGCCAATCTCTTTCATAATGTTCTCTTCACTCGTACCTGACACAGATCACGCGGCGCAAAGATTGGCGGTTAATTCCTAAAGTTCGATGAATGAAATATGAAATTTAAATTTCAGCTCTTTGTTCAAAAATCCATTTCACGCAGAACCCGCCAAACTCGCCACACAATGCAAAAAAAGCGCCAAAGAATTTGTACGGGGTGATGAATAGCGGCAAAGAAGCTTGAAAAGTTCGCCAAAAATTATATAGTCACTTATATAAGTGCTTATGGAGCAGCTTTTATGAAATACAGCCAACTGGGGACTCAGCTTCGTCACATTCTGGAATTACTGGATGGCGATGTAGCAGAGAGCTATAGGGCCTGTGGCCTGGAGAATTACAAACCCCGCTACACCCCGATAATGCGTGCACTTATCCACAAGAGAGATATCACCATTAGTGAGGTGGTAGCGAGCACCCACATTTCCCAGCCCGCAGTGAGTCAAACTGTAAAAGACATGATTAAACAAGGGCTGGTACAGACCTCTTCTGGAGAAGATGCTCGCCAGCGCAAAATACGCTTGACCCGCAAAGGCAGTGCGTTGATACCCAAGTTAAAACAGCAGTGGATAGCAACTCTGGAAGCTGAGCAGTCCCTCAATAGCGAATTACCGACAGAACTCTCAGAGCTGCTCAATCAAGCAATTCAAGCTTTAGAGAAACGTCCTTATTTAGAGCGGATACAAGAAAATCTATCAATAGAGGCTACATAAATATGAAACGCCAACTCAAGATGAGTTTAGCGGTATTAATCAGTTTTTTTTCCATGTCTCTCGCGGCAAGTTCCGGCGCAATGAGTTCCTGCCAGTTTGAGACAGGCCTGGTTATTAAAGCTGCTGCAGTAGCTATTCAGAAGCACTATATATTGGAGGAAAAAGGACAGACGCTATCCGCTCAACTCAATAGCCTGGCAGAATCCAAACACTTTAATCATCTTTGTAGTGACTACCAACAATTAGCCAGCGCACTTACCAAAGAAATTCGCACCCTTTCCGGTGATAAGCATTTCTATATAGAGCATATAGATAACCAAAAAGAAGCCCATAATTGGATTGAACAGTGGCAGGCTGAAGCGCCCAGCAATAACTACGGCGTTAAGAAAATTGAGATTCTTCCCGGTAACATTGGCTACCTTTCCCTCTCTTCTTTCCACACCTATAAAAATGCCCACCAAACCCTCGCTGCGGCTTTCACCCTGCTTCGCCACAGCGAGGGCCTAATACTCGACTTACGCAGTAATGGCGGCGGAGACGAAGAAACCGCCAATGCTGTTCTGCAGTCATTTATTGACCCCCATTCTCCCTTTCCCTTTGTTATTGAAAGCCGCGAGGGGAGAGAAATACCGAAACGTATTTCACCTCAACCCTGGCCCAGCTATGGGAGTGACAGACCAATGGTCATTCTGATTGACGGGAGATCCTTCTCTGCATCTGAGAGTACCGCCTTCGCACTACAACAGCTGGGCCGAGCCACGATTGTCGGTAATGCCAGCGCCGGTGGGGCACATATGATGGAGTCTCCTCAATCCCTCCCCTATGGCTTTGAAATCGGTATCCCAGATAAACGCCCGGTTTCTACGATTGCCGGCAGCCGCCCCAACTGGGAAGGACAGGGTGTTATCCCCGATATTGAAGCCGGCCAGCAGGAGATCATTCAAATCGCATTAAAAGTAGTGGCAGAGGCCCTATAAGGCTCCCTTTACTTTGCTAAATTGAGCACTAGCGAAACGGGCACACAGGCTTGACCCCGCTCCACACAGGCAGAGCCAAGTCCTCTTTATTATCGGATGGCGCGCCAGTTCGGCTTTTGAAAGCCCCCTCCTCTATGGTCAGGCGCATCAAAGCTGTTCCCTTGCGCTCCTGTAGGCTGGGGAGGCGCACCTGATCCCAGCGCCCCGGCTCTATATCATCAATAATCGCTTTAAAAACCGCATCAAATTCCCGCTGCTCTTTGACCCTCTCACCTCGGCAAAACAATACCGCAGAGCGATAATTAGCACTGTGATGATAAGCTGACTTGGCCAGTACCCACTCATCGCAGCGGGCAAATGAAATACAGACCTGTTCTCCTGCCTCCAATAGTTTTTGTAGCCGGCTCTTGTTAGCCAGGTGAAAATACAAAAACTCCCCCAGACGCCAAATGGTTAAAGGAATAATGATGACTTCACCGTCTTCAATAAAACCGACATGGCCCAGTTTTAGCTCATCGACAAGCTTATAAACATCCTCTCGCCGATAACTGGCACGTTTCGGGGCACGACGTACACGACTCTTCGCTGAGGTTGGCAATTCATCAGAGATTGGCGAATGTAAATTCATAAAACCTCCTTTAATTCACTCTGGTATGAAATAGATATCGCCAATGTAGGATCTTACTGGTACGCTGATAAGCGCCAGTTTTAATTATTTTATGGTGCCAGTTTTGAGTGCTGCCGAACTTACAGACCTAACTCTCGAATCAGGCCAGCCGCTACAGGAACAGTTGTATCGACAATTGGTAGATTGGATCTGCAACGGCCGGCTGGCTGCTGGTACCAAGCTCCCCTCCTCGCGCCGATTGGCAGAATCCCTCTCTATCAGCCGCAATACAGTGACATTAGTTCTGGACCAGCTGAAAGCAGAGGGCTTCCTTACCAGCCATCCAGGGAAAGGCGTATTTGTATCTCCCGAATTGCCGGCCTACACAAAGAGAACACACAGACAAGGTTGGCTAGCACAGAGGAATAGGTACTTACCATCACTTTCTCACTATGGTGATTTTGCACAGACTTTATCTTGGGGTAAGAAAAGTGAAGATCAATCTCTTCCCTTCACCCCCGGCCTACCGGATCTAAGCTCATTTCCATTCACTATTTGGAATAAATTATACCGCCGCCACCAATCCAGGTTAGCTCTCACAGGTTACGGGCAAAGCCAAGGTTATTTACCTTTGCGTATGGCACTTACGGAATACTTGCGCAACTCCCGGGGAGTTTGCTGTAACGCTGAACAAATTATTATTACCAATGGAGCTCAGGAGGCCCTGAATTTATGTGCACTAGTCGCGATCAACCAGGGAGACAAGGTTTATATAGAAGATC
Source organism: Microbulbifer maximicatervae (SeqCode) (assembly GCF_052466985.1). Classification (NCBI taxonomy): domain Bacteria; kingdom Pseudomonadati; phylum Pseudomonadota; class Gammaproteobacteria; order Cellvibrionales; family Microbulbiferaceae; genus Microbulbifer; species Microbulbifer maximicatervae (SeqCode). The sequence continues at coordinate 4,843,868 of NZ_CP174298.1, read as the reverse complement.
CGGGATATCGCCGTGCTCGAGCAGCTTTCCAATCTGTTGGAGCAAAGCTCGTACCAGCGAACCTGAAAGATAAGCACTTGGATGTGGATAAGCTGGTCAGTAGTGCAACCGAAGCCAAGTTACTTTTTACCACGCCAACACATCAGTACCCAATGGGTGGTGTTATGCCTGCTGGTGAACGAATCAAATTATTGGATTGGGCGACACAGGCAAGCTGCTGGATAATTGAAGATGATTACGACAGTGAATTTTCATTCCAACACAAACCCATCGCAGCACTCCAGGGGATGGGAGAAAATACACCTGTACTCTACATGGGGAGCTTTAGTAAGACCTTGCTACCCAGCCTAAGATTGGGCTATTTAGTGGTGCCTAAATCTACAGTAGCGGCATTTACCCAAGCAAAAGAAATGTTATCTGGCCACTCCCCCTTAGTCACACAAGCTGTCGTGGCAGACTTTCTCGATGAGGGGCATTTTGTGCGACATCTTCGCAAAATGCGTGCTAGTTATATGAAGAAATGGGAACATTTCTGTCAGCTTATTCGAGAAGAAATACCACCTCCAGCCGGACTAATTGCCAGTAGTGCCGGTATGCACTTGGTAATATCTACACCGGGACACGACGACATCACCCTTTCAAAAAAAATACGCGAATACGGATTTGGCAGCACACCACTATCGCTCTTCTATTCCAATAAAACTGAAGATCCAGGATTGGTGCTCGGGTTTGCCAACACAACTTTCGAACAGAGGGCAGATTGCGCAAAGATTCTCGCAAAAACCCTGAAAAAGTAGCCATAACAAACCCAAACGAAACTTATTTTTATAATGCAGGTTTCTTCATTCTTCGCACTAGCATTAAGCGCCTCCACCTAAAATAAAAAAGTAAATATTTTAATAGAATAAAAACAATCTATTATCACCAAAATATCAAATAAAACCCAATAAATTAGGAAAAATTTCCTATGGCTCTTTCTCAAACCTAGGTCACAATCTCCATGGCTTTGGGTGTTCACTCTCTTTTTTAATTACTCAGATAATTAGGGAAATTTGATATGAAAAATAGAAATATGAATTCTATAAAAGCATCATTACTCGCTGTATCCGGTATTGCCGCACTATCGCTCTCCGCCGTCGCTTCAGCTGTCAGCTGTGGAGATACCATTACAACAGCAGAAGTACTCACCGGCGATATTCTTAGCTGCGCAAGCCATCCTGCACTCGTGATAGATGCTGGCGGATCACTCGATATGGCGGGTTACCATCTCAGTTGCGATGGCAGCGGAATTGGCATTCAATTGAAAGACAGTGATAGAGTCCTTGAGGATACTGTTGGTGGAAGCACTATCACAAACTGTAACAATGGCGTATCAGCCGAAGGTGATGGCAGCCATCAAATCTTTGATATCACTGCTTCATCAAACTCTATTGCAGGAATCGCACTTTGGAGTTCAGGTAATACAGTTGAAGCCACCGATGCTAGCGGCAATGGGGGAATGGGTATACGCGTTATGGGTGACGGTAATCGTGTGAGATACTCTTATGCATCAAGTAACGGTCTCCAAGGAATAAAGATCGTTGGTGACAATACTCTCATCAGATTCAATGAGACGATTCTCAATACATCGAGTGGGATTGTAATTGATAGTGGGGATGGCGGCATTGTTGCCAATAATCTATCAGATAATAACGGCGTTAACGGCATTATGATGTTGGGATTGGGTCAAGTCGGATACTTGATCATTGGCAATACCGCAGAAAATAATGCCGGTGCAGATCTTGCTGACCACAACCACCCTGCTTGCACTGGCAATGTATGGATTAGAAATACTTTTGGAAGTGCTAACGATGCCTGTATTAATTAAATGATATAGCGACTTTAGCGGCGAGCCGATTAGTTTTAAATATCGGCTCGCTCTCACCTAAAACAAAACCCTTCCCCTCGCGGGCCATTAACTACCAATAAGTGTTTTCTAGAATAAAATTGTCACTTATAACAGCAATTAATAGTGATCCTTATAGCTAGTAGCGACTTCCCCTGAGAATAAGGTATAGAAATCAAAGAATGATAAAGCTCAGTAAATACAGAGGTTGCTTTAAAGGAATAGCCATCGGCGATTCATTTGGCGCCCCATACGAGGGTGGCGTTCTAGAAAGACAACTCTGGAAAATTATTGGGAAAACCGAACAGGGCAAAAAGCGCTACACCGATGACACGCAAATGTCTATTGATATTGCGACCTCCTTTCTTGAACATAATTACCTTGATCAAGACCACATAGCCAAAAAATTTGCCCAAAGTTATCGCTGGAGCAGAGGATATGGTCCCAGTGCAGCGAAACTACTAAAAGGCGTCAGGGACGGTAAACGCTGGCAAGATTTAAACCGAAAAAAATTTAAGCACGGTTCTATCGGCAATGGGGCCGCCATGAGGGCACCTATTATTGCCCTCTGCCATCCCCAAAATGACTACCGCCTCAAGCAATATGTACAATCGGTGTCTGAAATCACCCACGCCCATCCAGTTGCTGTCGAGGGAGCATACTTGATCGCTATAACCATCTGTGAATCCCTGCAAGACCATTCAAACAGAGAGATATTGAACAAACTTGAAGTAAGTTGTAAGTCCGAAATATATCGCTACAAACTGGAAAAGTGTGCGACTCTACTGTTTAACCAGAAGATTCCACATCCGCAGCAAATCAAGCAATGGCTAGGTAATGGTATTACCGCGCCAGAGTCCTGTATCACTGCCATTTATTTTGGACTTAAGTATCGAAACTCTCCTTTAACGTCTGTATTAGCTAATATTTTTTCCTTAAGTGGTGACACAGATACCTTGGGTGCCATGGCTGCTAGCATCTGGGGAGCATTAAATGGAGAAGACCGAATGGAAAGCATGGCCGACAAGGTCGAAAACATCGATTTTATTACTGAGCTTTCTGAGAAACTCTATTTCACCCAATATCAGCATGAACAAGCCTTACAACCCGCATAGCCTACTAAAAAGGGAAAAGGGAAGAATACACCGCGCTTGGACCCTATGAGGCATGGATGCCGATTAGAAGCTTACAGGGATGTATTCGCAGTGAGTCTCGAGTGCGGTGTATTCTTTCCTTTCACCCCAGTAGTAAGCCTTAAAAAAGTAGAGCGGATCGTAAAATAACCAAAATGTTAATTTAAAAATCTCTGACAGCTTAACCAGAGCACCATGAGGCTATTAAGAAGTGCTTTATTAGGACTGGATACTTCTCACCCTGGCCAAAAGCTTTTCGATACTATCAACAGTAGTGCGCGCCCCAATAGCGCCAACAAAGAAGAAATGGTTACCTGTAACGGTCTGTGAAAAATAAGCGGAAGACGAGCGGATTATAAGCTGTACTAGCTCCCACCTTTCCCTTGGAATCTGCTCTGGAGATGCACCTCCTAAAAGTTTACTGGCAAGTACTCGATTGCGAATAAATGCCCAATCATCAATATTGCACAGCACATTTTCCAAATCCCCCATTGAATCACTCTGAATAACAACGGGAATTGGATAGTCCAAGAAGTCAAAGGTGTTTGCCGTTTTCAATGCCCTGGAAAGATCTTCCTTAAACCCTTGCCCATCATACATTAATCCAGTGCCAATAAGCGCGATGGGAATTGCTCCAAGGAACGCCTCCAGATAGATATCTTTGGGGATAATTGTGTGTTGGTTTAAGGTGTTCTGCTCATCAAGCGCGGCCAAAAAGGCAGGATATATGCCCTTTCGACTGGCCATCCCATCAACTGTCATTTCGATGGCCTTGGCATTAGCTTCAGGAAGAAAGCCCGGCAACGCGGGTTCTGCGGCCATAGCCACAAAGCATTCAATCGAAAAATTCAAGGCTTTCGCCGCCCTCGCTAGAGCCCCAGCGATTTTCCCTCCCATACTCCAGCCGCACACCACTACCGAATTTGGAAGGTTATATTCAGACAAAATCTTGGCAATAATTTCTGCAGCCTGATCTCCCCAATCTTGAATTGTAAACTCCGGGTGAGTACTGCAAAAAACCGCATTTTCCATAGGGTAAGAAATAGCAAGGAAGGGAAAACCCGCTAGATTGACCCAGTGACTTATAAAATCATCTGGGCGGCCACCGGGATAGCCGTAGAAAATACGCGCTAGATGTGCTGTGCCTGGAATAAATACCATTAGCGGACTGGTACTAACCGCCGGTATATAACGGTAAAGCACTGGAAAATCATTGATTGTTTCCAGGACTTCCCCGTCATACAAAGTGGGACTCGGTGCCATATTCACCCTGCGGAGAGGCAATCCGTTAACTTGGCGCTTTCCCCCAGACCTCCTCTAAGCGCTTATCACGCCCACAGCGGTAGCGATAATACTTGTAACGCAGAGGATTACGTTGGTAATAGTCCTGATGGTAGGCCTCTGCGGGATAAAAGGTTGCAGCGGGTTTTATTTGTGTCACCACCTTTTTACCCAACTCCGCTTCTACCTTTTTCTTGCTCTCCTCTGCTAACACCTTTTCTTCTTGACTGCCGTAAAAAATTTCGGCTCGGTACTGGTCACCGCGATCGCAAAATTGACCACCGGAATCAAAAGGGTCAACGTTGTGCCAAAAAATATTCAGTAAGTCGGAATAGCTGACTTTATTCGCATCGTACTTTACCTGAACAACTTCCGCATGCCCCGTACCACCGGAAGACACCTGTTCATAGGTTGGGTTTTTGACATGGCCACCGCTGTATCCTGAGGTGGTTTCCAGGACGCCATCGACCTTGTCAAATGGCGGCTCCATGCACCAGAAACACCCTCCTGCAAAAATAGCCGTGCGAATATTCGATGAATCCTGAGCCAGGGAAATACTGGCCAATGAGAGGAACAAGAGAGCAATAATACTGCGCATCATTCAGTCCTTTACCGATTGTCGATGGAACACATTCTCTTCTGTCGTCTATTCGCAGGAATTTATTACAGGGTGACGGTACCTTCACAGGCGCGCAAGAAAATATCCCGATACTCTATCCCGTTAAAACGCATCGGGTTAGTACTAGCGGAAGGCTCCACCGATGCCATTTTCCCAACTCTGTCGGCATCAGTGTCATCAATTCCAATCTCCGACAGGCTGTGGGGAATCCCCAGCTGTTTGCGCAATCCGAGCAACCAGTTGAGTACCGCATCAAATCCGCTATCAAACATCTCATTACCGGCCAGTTGTAGATAAAGTGCCAGATGCCCCATAGGCACCTGGATGGCTGGACGGTTGGCGATCAGAACGTAGGGCATCAATATCGCATTTAACAAACCATGGTGCTTGTCATACAGGGCCCCCAATGGATGTGCCAGGGCGTGGATAGCGCCCAAGCCCCGCTGGAAAGCTGTAGCCCCCATACAGGAAGCTACCAACATTTGCTGACGCGCCTCGAGTTCTGCGCCTATAGCATAAGCTCGGGGCAAATACTCCTTGATCAGGCGCATCCCCTCCAGGGCGATTCCCTCGGCCATAGGATGGTATTGAGGGGAGTAAAAAGACTCGAGATTGTGTGATAGCGCATCCATTCCCGTCGCTGCGGTGAGGTCTGGGGGCAACCCCATTGTCAATTGAGCATCGAGAATAACAATGTCCGGCATCATGCGCGGATGGAAAATCAGCCTCTTAACCTGGGCTTTCTCATCGGTAATTACCGCAACCCGGCCAACTTCAGAACCTGTGCCAGCCGTCGTGGGAATGGCAATCAGCGGTAAAATACCCTCTGGATCCACACGCCTGTAGTTGTCGCCAATATCCTCAAAATCCCAAATACTGTGCTGCTGTCCCGCCATAAGGGCAATGGCTTTGCCCGCATCCAGGGCCGAGCCCCCGCCCAAGGCAATGACCCCATCGCACTTCTGCTCACGCAGCTTGGCCACCCCATCGGCGATATTTATTTCATTGGGATTACCTTTGATTTTGGAAAAAACGCTAACTTCCAGACCCACCTGTTGGCATGGGTTAATCGCACTATCGACCAGTGGCAATGCGGCGACTGTAGGATCAGTAACTAACAGAGGCTTGTGAATATTCAGCTCCAGGCAAGCTTCAGCCAATTCAGTAATGCGACCGGGACCAACCCAAATGGTCGTGGGATAATTCCAATTGACATGGTATTTATCCACAATTTCCTCTCTGACGTTCTGTCACTTTTGCATATTCAAAATAGGCTGTGACCTTACGGAAAACAGGCAGACAATTTCACTTTCTGTATCCGGCAATCGTTCCCGCTAACCATCATGTTTAAAATGAAATGACTTGGGGCGGGTTAAATTCTCAAATCCAATTTTAGAAAGCGTACATCCACGACCAGATTGCTTAAAACCTGTCCAGGCCAATTCTGGATCCAGGTAATCACAACGATTTAAAAAAACAGTGCCGGCCTCTAAATACCCCCCCATCTCCATTGCAACATCTTCATCGCGGGTAAAAATAGCCGCAGTGAGACCAAATGGGCTGTTATTCATAAATTCTAGAGCTTCGCCATCATCATGCACTTTCTGCACCCCCAGCACCGGCCCAAAAGTCTCCTCGCGCATCACTCGCATATGGTGTCGCACCCGGGTTAACAGTTGCGGTGCCATATATTGGGTGCCCCGCTTGTCCATTGGGAATTCATTCACATCCAAGTGGACCTTCGCGCCCTCCGCTATCGCTTCATCCACCTGTGCGCGAGCCCGGTCTGCAGCTTCCGCACGCACCAAAGGCCCCAAAGTGGTTTCCACTTGATCCGGGCGCCCCAGTCGATAGTCGCGCAGTAAGTCGACCGCTTGGGAAATAAACTCAGAAAAAATATCTTCATGCACATAGGCCCGCTCAATACCGCAACAAGACTGCCCGGAATTAAAATAGGCGCCGTCGACTACCGCAGCCACAGCCTGGTTAATATCGGCGTCGGCGCGGACATAGGCTGGGTCTTTTCCCCCCAATTCAAGTCCCACTTGAATAAATCGACCGGCAACTGTGCGTTCTACATTCGCTCCAGCGCCAACCGAGCCGGTGAAAGCAACATGCTGGATTTCCCCCGCACAGGCTAATCGCTGGGTATAAGCATGATTTAAATGAAGAAACTGAAAAACACCGTAGGGCAGTCCCGCCTCGCGAAAAATCTCCACCATTCGCTCAGCACAAAGCGGTGTCTGTGCCGAGTGTTTTAAAATAACTGCATTGCCCGATAGCAGTGCCGGTACCACTGCATTAACCGCCGTCAGGTAAGGGTAATTCCACGGGGCAATTACCAGGGAGACCCCTAAGGGCTCGCGGCGGATAAACCGGGTAAAACCCGGCTTCTCAGGTAACTGAATGTCAGCGAGGGCTTCAGTAGCAAGCTGTGCCATGGTCTGCGCACGATCCATAAACCCGTTAATTTCTCCTCCTGCATAACGGATTGGACGCCCCATCATCCAACACAGCTCCCGCCCCAAACGCTCTTTTTTAACGGCAAATATTTCCACAGCCCGCTCGACAATGGCGATGCGCTCATTGAGGGGAGTTCGCCTCCATGCTTTTTGTGCTTTACTGGCCCGATCCAGCACTACACGGATTTCCACCTCTCCCGCCAGAGCGCGCTCTACATAAACACTGTTATCAATAGGGGAAATACACTGAAGATGGTGCATGATTTTTGTAGTTTTCATCGGCGTCGATACTCCCAATTAAATAATTTCGAAGTACCGCTCCAACTCCCAGTCACTCACATGGCGGCGATATTCCCGCTCCTCCCATTCGCGACTGGCAGAAAAGTGTTCAACAAAGTCGCTGCCAAATAATTCCTGTGCCGCTTCTGACGCCTTAAATTGCTGCGTGGATTCCCACAGTGTGCCCGGCAGCACTTGTTCGTTTTCCAACTCCAGCGAGTAAGCATTACCGGCAACAGGCTCACTGGGCTGCCACTGCTGCATAACACCGTAAAGACCCGAGCCCAAAGCTGCTGCCAGTGCTAAATAGGGGTTGGCATCGGCGGCCCCCAAGCGGTATTCGACGCGCTGGGAAGTGTCGCCGCCGGGGATAGCACGCAGTGCCGTTGTGCGGTTTTCCACCCCCCAATTGGCTCCCGTCGGCGCCCAAAAACCGGGTACCAGGCGGCGATAACTGTTAACGGTCGGTGCCATCAGGGCAAGGAATTGCGGCATCAGCCTTTGCTGCCCAGCTATGAACTGACGCATTATCTGGCTGATACCATCTGGCTGGCTCGAATCGAGAAAGGCGGAATCACCGCTGCCACTATTGCGCAGTGACAAATGAATATGCCCGCTTTGCCCCGGGTACTCACTGGACCAGCGGGACATAAAAGTAGCCATCAAACCCATCCGCTGTGCCAGCACTTTTATAAAGGTTTTAAACAGGGCAGCTTTGTCTCCAGCGGCCTCAGCACCATCCACTGCAATAGCCGCCTCTAAAACTCCCGGGCCTGTTTCCGTGTGTAAGCCCTCCAAAGGGAAATCCATGCGCTCGCTCAGCTCCAGGATTTCCCGATACAGCTCTCCGTGTACGGAATTTCGCAGTATGGAATAGCCAAACACATCGGGGGTAAAAGGCTTTAAATTACGGAAACCCTTGTTCCGCACTGAATCGGGCGTTTCGTCAAACAGGAAAAATTCGTACTCCAGGGCGGCACAGGGATCAAACCCCAATGAGCGACAGCGTTCAATCACCCTGCGCAGAACTGCGCGGGCACACAGCGCCTGGGCTCGACCATCAAACTCCGCGAGAAACAACAACATATCGCCTTCAAAAGGCACATCACGGCAGCTATCGGGGAGTATGCGTACCGGGGCGTCTGGATATCCGGTATGCCAACCGGTATAACGAGTGTTGTCGTAGAGCTGATCCTTAACATCCCAGCCCAGGACCACATCGCAAAACGAGAAGCCCTTTTCCAGGGATGAGAGGAATTTGGCGCGGCTCATATATTTGCCACGCATTACACCATCGGTATCGAATAAGCCCACTTTGACATGACTGAGGCCTCGTTCTTCGACAATTGCGCGGGCCTCCTGAGCGGTTTTTACCTCCCGTGCCTTTACCATGACTGGTCCTGCCCCGTTGTTGTTATCTCCGAGTTACAGGATAGACCCGCCAGACGAGCTTCGACGCCAAAAACCCGGCGCAGGCGTGACTTTCAGCCGAGCCCGTCAGCATATATAATCCGCGCTCCAGATTTTCAGTTACCTATTCATTCAGGACCAGCAATGAGCTTCGAAAAGATCCCGGCAGGTAAAGAACTGCCCAACGATATCAACGTAATCATCGAGATCCCTGCCAACCACGACCCGATCAAATACGAAGTGGACAAGGACTCTGACGCAGTATTTGTGGATCGTTTCGTTGCCACTCCCATGTTCTACCCAGCAAACTACGGCTACGTGCCCCAGACTCTGTCTGAAGACGGTGACCCCCTGGACGTGCTGGTTGTAGCGCCTTACCCGGTAATGGTTGGTTCTGTAATCCGCTCTCGTGTTGTTGGCGTTCTGAACATGACCGACGAATCCGGTGTTGATGCCAAACTGCTGGCCGTTCCGCACACCAAGCTGACCAAGCTGTACGATCACGTTGAAGAAATCAGCGACCTGCCCGAGCTGCTGATCAAGCAGATCGAGCACTACTTCGAAAACTACAAAGCCCTGGAAGCGGGCAAGTGGGTTAAAGTAGAAGGCTGGGCTGACGCCGAAGCTGCACGCAAAGAAGTTATGGCTTCCCGCGAGCGCTACCTGAAAGAAGAAGGCTAATCCCCTTTTCTTTGAGCAATAAAAAACCGGCCTAGTGCCGGTTTTTTATTGCCTGTTAGGAGAGACCCTGTCAGTTAACTTCCCAATTGGGAACAGAGACAGGAGATAGCTCCTCCCCTTTGCGCTCACTCTCATCCAGAAGCTGGCCCTCCGCTGCACGTAAACTGAGGTGCTCTACCTCAACGCTGACCGGTTCCACCGACTTGCGTTCGTGCTCCTTAACCAAGTTTCCCTCCATGGGCGCCAAGGTCCACTGCGGGCTAGCCGCAGCTTCCATCTTGGGCTTGGTTTGCTCAGCAACAGCTGCTCCGCTGCTCTCATCCTTAATGCTGACCTGTGCGCCTATTTTGGCCAGGTTTGCACGAAACTGTTGTGCCTGGGGCAGAGATAACCCTTTCTTCAGTATCAGCGGTCGGCCACTGAACAATTTCTCTATCGCCTGGGGATTGCTTTTAAACAGGCGCACCATACTGGCCTTTACATCACCAGCGGTAAAACCCGCCACCAAATCACCGCGAAAAACCAAACTGTAGGTAGATTGCGACATCAATAATATTTCCCTGAGTTACTCTTCCGAATCCAGAGTCTGGTCCATGGTATAAGCCGGAGCCCCTTCAACACGCCCTCCTACCTGGCGGGCGGGAACACCGGCGACGGTTGTATGAGCGGGCACATCGTGCAAGACCAAGCTACCGGCGGCAATTTTGACGTCCTCTCCCACCTTAACCGGACCCAGTACTTTAGCACCGGCGCCAATCATCACTCCGGGGCCAATTTTCGGATGGCGATCGCCGCTGCCGCTGCCACTGCCGCCCAATGTCACCGAGTGGAGAATCGAGACATTGTCCTCAACCACACAGGTCTCCCCCACCACTAATCCAGTGGCGTGATCGATCATAATGCCGCAGCCAAATCGCGCTGCTGGGTGGATATCCACCGAGAACTGTTCCGATACCTGGCTTTGGAAATAGAGCGCCAAGGTATGGCGGCCTTGATTCCACAACCAGTGCGCTATCCGGTGGGATTGCAGGGCGTGAAAACCCTTAAAATACAGGAAAGGCGTCAGGTACTGGTCGCAAGCCGGGTCCCGGTCATACCAAGCGCAAATATCCTCGCTCATACAGTGGGAAATACTCGGATCATTAGCCAGAGCCGTGGCAATCACTTCCTGAAGTGCGGTTGCCGTGAGGGCATTGTGCTCCAACACCGAAGCCAGGTGATCCGCCATAGCATCACCCAGAGACTTGTGGCGCAAAATGGTATTGTGGAAATAACTTGCCAGGATAGGTTCGCCAGCAGCCGCCTCTGAGGCTTCAGCCCGCATCGCCTGCCAGATATCCCGCTGCCCTTGAACGGCCGCTTCCTCACCCATAATTCATCTCCCTTATATTCCCCAGGGCATTCACTGCGGCGCAGCTTGGCAGGATCACTAGCCCCTTTCAAGAGGAAGCCTCCATCGCAAAGTAGCTTTCTTGCCACCCCCCATTGAGGTGGTAATGAACTGTAACCAACCTATCTCAACAGGCCGCTATAGTTGCCCATTAAATGGGGGGTAGCAGTGATCCGGAACCCAGATATAGCGCGTATAGATTTCCTGAAGGTGCTCGCAAACCGCAGTGCCCAGGGATAGTTCTGACTCCTGCAGCAACTCGGACAGGCGCTCCACGCTGAGAAGTTCCTGAAGCTCTCGGGCCCTGGGGGCATAGCTCAGGTGCCAGCGTTCCGGTGCGACTCCGCCGCGATCCTCTGCATAGGGCCGGAACAGCCCATAACTATTACCCGTGCTGATTTGGTTATCCAGCCAGCGGTGGAAGGCGCCAAAAACTCCGTCGTCCGCCACCTCCTGGGGGGTGAGCTGGACTGCATAGTCAGCGGGGACTGCCGCCGCATCGATAATATCGAAATCGGTACCCCAGTGGTGACGGGATGCTCCCGGCAATGCGGACCAGCGCAGGATAGCGAAGATCAGCTCCCGCTCGCTTAACTGTTCAATATCCAGGGGAGTACCGTGACTATCGAGAACCGGGCGGTGACCCTGCGCTTTGGCATTCCAAATCAACAGTTGTCGATCAAAGGCGCGAAAACCGGAAACGATTTTAGGGGCAAACCCCTCTTCACGGGCATCCCGACTCAAGCGCTGGAAGGCGATCAGTGCTTCGGGATGTAAAAGCTGGTCAGAAGCTGGGTCGACAATGACATGCTCATCGCCGAGTCCAAATAACATACGCTTCAGCGGTGTCGATAACATTTGCATCTCATTATTAGGCGAACTCCAAAGGGCAGGCTAAATTATTCAACAGGCTATGCCTACTTTAACAGAGCGCAGACAATCGCCCTTAACTATGGCACCAAAGCAGGGGCACCAAAAGCAGGCGCGCCGCACAATAATCTGGCGGTAATGTTTGTTAGCCACCTGTTAATTTATGTTAAGTTCAAAGCCGCAGTCGAGGGGTTGGCTGCGACAACGGACGCTCAAACTGGTAGGGAAAACCGAATGCACCCGAGTCAATCAGAACTATTAAAACTAAAAAACCTGGGCCTGGCCTCGGTCAATATTCTCCACTCTATTGGCATTCGCTCCCACGATGATCTGCGCAGGGTTGGGCCTGTCGAGGCTTTTATCAGTATTCGCAACCGGGGGATTAACGCCTCCAAAGTAATGCTCTACGCTCTCCAGGGCGCCCTGATGGATGTGCACTGGAACGACCTGGAGCCGGAGCTGAAACAACACCTCACCAGCGAGGTCGACCGCCTCCTTGCCACCCAAAACTCTGACTAGTAATTCCCCTCAAGCACCACGGAAAGAGTCGCAGACACGCGCACTCGACGGACTCGGCACAGCAGGCCAAGCTGTGCCGATCTACAGTAAGGCAAGTTGCGCCAACCCTATCTAAACTTACCGGTGGAGCCGCGGAATAATTCCGTAAAGACACTCACTCAAAGGAGAGATCCGATGTTGCGCATTGGGCTATTCCTGCTGACCAACCTTGCTGTCCTTGTATTGGTTGGCATTATTTTCAATATTTTTGGAATTGGGGGAATTCTTCAGGCAAACGGTGTCGATCTCAACCTCGGCGCCTTGTTGCTGATGTGCGCGATTTTTGGTTTTGGCGGATCTTTTATTTCCCTGCTCTTATCGAAAACCATCGCACGGGTCAGTACCCGCACACAAATTATCGAGCAACCCCGCAGTGCTGATGAACAGTGGCTGGTAGAAACCGTACGGGAACTCTCCCGCAAGGCGGGCATCGGTATGCCAGATGTGGGGATATTTCCAATGCCCCAGGCGAATGCCTTCGCCACCGGCTGGAATCGCAACAGCGCCCTGGTCTCTGTCAGTGCCGGTCTGTTGCAGCGCTTTAGCCGAGAGGAAGCCCGCGCCGTAATTGGCCATGAAATTGGTCACGTGGCCAATGGCGATATGGTGACGCTGGCACTGATCCAGGGCGTGGTAAATACCTTTGTGATGTTCCTCGCCCGCTTGGTTGGGTTCTTCGTAGACCGGGTTATCTTGCGCAACGAAGAGGGATTGGGCATCGGCTATTTTGTCACATCCATTGTTATGGACATCATATTCGGCTTCTTCGCCATGATGATTGTCGCCTGGTTCAGTCGCCGCCGTGAATATCGGGCCGACCATGCCGGCGCCACACTGGCCAGTCCTCAATCCATGATTGCCGCACTGCAACGACTCAAGGTGGAGTCCGATCGCGGTCACGAGGAACCCCTACCCGGCAATATGAAAGCTTTCGGTATATTCGGCAGTATGGGAGCACTTATGGCTACGCACCCGCCACTGGATGATCGTATTCTCGCCCTGCAAAATTTTCGTAATTAGATATTTTTCGCATCGCCGCCATCAATCATGGCGATCGTTACCTAAGGAAAAAAGATGAAAGCTTTGACCATATTAATTTTCTCATGGCTGATCATTTCAAGCTACGCATCCTCTGATGAATTACCGCCAATTTCACAAATTAAGCCATCAGTTGCCGAAGAGGGATCTCTAGCAAACGAAAAGCTTATTGATGACACAGTCGCTGAATTAAGTAGAGTTGCCGGAATTAGCTCTGATGCAAAAATCCTTAAATTTGTAATTCAACAACCTGTTGGTAGGGCTGACTCAAGAGCTTGGCGAGAAATGTGGATCGCTAATCCTGGAGATTCTGCTAAGCGGTTTATCATAACCTTTCGGGAAGATGGGCCCGACGCTGCAAAATTTGAAATCCAGGAGATGTAGAACAGGCTCAAGCAGGTGACATGGTAAAGCATGCTAAAAATGCCAGGTTGAGATCGCGCCGCAGGGCATAACTTGTTCTAATAAGTACATTGATCACGCAGCAACAACAGCTCCAACTTTAAATCTCACCTCCGCTCCCCCATAAACAGCAAATAACGCTCGGATATTTCGAACAAGATACACTTTTTAAAACAGTGACAAAAAGCGGAAGGCAACAGTATCCACTGCTCTTGCAATCCGGCAGTTCAAAGGGAGGATTGTATTAATGACTCTACTTAAAACTCTACGCGCCAGCTTAATCTCAGTCTTTTTACTGCTTACGCCAGCAATATCTGCACAGGCAGAAACCTTTGCCACCGACGACGAACGCAACACCATGCAGGTGTTCAATTTTGCCAGTCCGTCAGTGGTCTATGTCACCAATGAAACCCTGGTGCGGGATCGCAGGACCCTGCGCCTCCACTCAGTGCCCAAAGGCGCCGGCAGCGGATTTATCTGGGACACTCAGGGCCATATTGTCACCAATTTTCACGTCATTGAGGGTGCGCGGCAAATCACTATTACTTTGCAGGATCGCAGTGAGTGGCCGGCCGAGCTGGTGGGATCTGCGCCGGAAAAAGATCTGGCAGTTCTGAAAATTAACGCTCCCAGGGAGTTGCTAAAACCGTTGGTTGTGGGCACCTCCAGCAATCTCGCGGTAGGCCGTAAAGTACTGGCTATCGGCAACCCGTTCGGCCTGGATACCACTCTCACCACCGGGGTGGTCAGCGCTCTGGGGCGGGAAATTGAAGCCGCCAACAACCGCACCATTCGCAATGTTATCCAAACAGATGCGGCTATTAATCCAGGTAACTCCGGCGGCCCGTTGCTGGATTCCCAGGCGCGTTTAATCGGGGTCAATACCGCAATTTACAGCCCTAGTGGCGCCAGTGTCGGTATTGGCTTTGCGATTCCAGTGGATACGGTCAAAAAAATTGTGCCGGAACTGATCAATCACGGCCGCCTGGTGCGCCCGATTATTGGTATCGAATCCGCCCCAGACCAGTGGAGT
Source organism: Microbulbifer maximicatervae (SeqCode) (assembly GCF_052466985.1). Lineage (NCBI taxonomy): Bacteria > Pseudomonadati > Pseudomonadota > Gammaproteobacteria > Cellvibrionales > Microbulbiferaceae > Microbulbifer > Microbulbifer maximicatervae (SeqCode). The sequence goes on along the minus strand of NZ_CP174298.1, from coordinate 4,828,827 downwards.
AGCCGCTACGGCTTTGAAGGGGTCGCCGTATTGCGTACCGCTCCCGGGCTTCCCGCAGAGAAAGCCGGCTTGCGCGGTATCCACCGCACCCGGGGTGGAGGCTGGGAATTGGGCGATGTGATTGTAGAAATAGAACAACAGCCGATTCGCAGCTACGACGATTTGCTCAATGCCCTTGAAAAGCACAGTGCCGGTGACGAAATCACTATCGGCATACTGCGTGACGGGACAATTCGCTACACGTCCATTAGACTCGCGGCACCCGAATAAGCAGGCGATTGCGCCCTGAACAAGAATTAGGCCGGGAGCCGATAACCTATGCAGAAGTACTTCCTGTGTCGCTATGACGAATTAAGCGAAGGTCAATCCAAAGGGTTCTCCCTCGGAGACACTGCCGCCGGCACTGACAATGTGTTTGCTGTGATGAAAGATGGCGAGGTCTACGCCTACAAGAACACCTGCCCCCACCGGGGCATCAACCTGGACTGGCAGGAAGACCAATTCCTCGATCCCGATGGCGCACTTATTCAGTGCGCCTCCCACGGCGCGCTATTCCTGATTGAATCTGGGGAGTGTATCGCCGGGCCCTGTACTGGTGATGCCCTGACCCCAGTACCGGTGGAATATGCACAGGACGGTCTCTACGCATTACTGGCCGACTGACAGCCCCCTGCCTTTCCCTTACGGGAGAAAAGCCAAGGCCTCCACCAGCTCGACACCTTCAGCACCTAGCTTCGCGCGGTATGCAAGCACTTGCACACCAGCATCGACAGCGGAATCCAGGGCCTCAGCATAAGCGGGATCAATTTCCCGCGCCGCCTGCACCGTCTCGATACCGCTGTGTTGAACGCAGTAAAAAAGTACGGCCCGCACTCCGCTCTCAGCCAGCTTTTGCAGTTCGCGCAGGTGCTTGGCGCCCCGGGTACTTACCGCATCGGGGAAGTAACCCCGTGCCCCATCTGCCAGGGTCACATTTTTCACTTCCACGTAGCAGTCCCCATCAGCGCCGGACAACAACAGATCGATACGGCTGTTTTCCTCGCCGTAGCGCACTTCCCTGCGCAGGGATTCATAGCCCTGTAACTCGCTGACTACGCCAGACAGAATGGCCTCTTCAACCAGAGCATTGGCGCGGCCTGTATTCACCCCCGCCAGGGCTCCATCCGGGGTCGTACAGATTTCCAGAGTGTGACGGTACTTGCGCTTGGGATTGCCAGAATCGGAGTACCAGCAGTCTCCCCCCTCCACCCAACAATTCTTCATAGACCCCGTATTTGGGCAGTGGATGGTAAACACGTCACCACTGGCAGATTCCACATCGGCGAGAAAGCGCTTGTATCGGCGCAAAAGTGTTGCCTTTTGCAACTGAGGGGTAAATTTCACGGGCTGGACCACTTGGCTGTAATTTCAGGCGCCACAAAATAGCAGACAACTATTTGTGGCGCGAATCGCGCAGATTTGATAGCTTCCTCGCTCTCGGTCGCCAGGGGTATCGGTACCGAGAACAGGATTAGCCTGACACCGCAGCGAATTTGATAGGTGAAAAAAGCATCACTTAGAAAGATTCCGGTCTAGGCTAGATTGAATTTGGTGGTATCGCCCCCATAAAGGGGGGCCCGTATAGAAAGAGAGGCAACGACTATGCCCAAAACTGCTGCGAGCACCGAATCTCTGCACGGCTTTGAGCCCTACAAGGAGACGCAGGGCGAAGAGTACATGAATGAGAAGCAGCAGGAGCATTTCCGCAACTTGCTGTTGGCCTGGAAGGCCGAGCTGATGGCGGAAGTGGACCGCACCGTTTCCCACATGAAAGACGAGGCCGCAAACTTCCCCGATCCCGCAGACCGCGCCAGCCAGGAAGAAGAATTTAGCCTGGAATTGCGCACCCGCGATCGCGAGCGCAAGCTGATCAAGAAGATCGATGCCACCCTGGAGCTTATCGACCAGGATGACTACGGTTTCTGCGAAGCCTGTGGTGTTGATATCGGCATTCGCCGCCTGGAGGCCCGTCCAACCGCCACTCTGTGCGTGGACTGCAAAACCCTCGCGGAAATCAAGGAACGGCAGATCTCCGGCTGATCCACAACCGATAGCGGCACGGCGTTCGCTTGCGATCGCCCTGCTCGGAGGGGGCGATCAATGTATCGCCCCTATTCATTTTGAACAGCACAACTCCCTATATTGGTCGCTTCGCACCCTCCCCGAGTGGACCGCTCCACTTCGGCTCACTGGTGTGCGCCGTTGGCAGCTACCTTGACGCCCTCGCCCATGGCGGACACTGGCTCCTGCGCATGGAAGACCTCGACCCCCCCCGGGAAGAGCCCGGCGCGGCAACCCGCATTCTGAAATCCCTGGAAGCCCACGGACTGCACTGGCACGGCCCCGTCGAATGGCAGAGCAAGCGCTACGCACTCTACGAGGAAACCCTGTCCACACTGCGCCAACGGCAACTGCTTTACCCCTGCGACTGCTCACGCAGCCAGATTAAGAAAAATGGTGGGCATGCGAACAACTTCTGTCGCCTTAAATACGATGTGAGCGAACCCTCAGCGCTGCGATTACAATGCGCAGGCGGCGAGGAAGGCTTTGTGGATATTTGGCACGGAGAGCAACGGCAGCTAATCCGCGAAGACACGATTCTCAAGCGCCGCGACGGCCTCTATGCCTACCAACTGGCAGTCGTTGTCGACGATATCGATCAACAGATCAACCAGGTGGTGCGCGGCTCAGATCTATTGGATACCACCGGTGCACAACAGCGCTTGTATAAAATCCTCGGCGCCACTCCACCCCAATTCGGCCATCTGCCGTTGGTGATGGGCCCTGATGACAGGCAAAAACTCAGCAAACAAAATCACGCGCCGGCTATCGACGACAACATGGCTTCCGATAACCTGTGTAAGGCCTTACAGTTCCTCGGCTTCAAACTGCCAAACACTGCCCTAACAGAATCCCCCGAGCATATTCTCAAGTGGGCTACCGCGCGCTGGCGCCGCCATCAGATAGATATGCGCAACCGCCAATTGCACTGATTCCAAGCTGCACTTACCATTTCCGCGCCAGCCGCCCTTAGGGGTCCGGCTGATAACCCGCGTTGACGATTACACAGGGATGACTTCTCACCGGTACAGTGCGCGGGCAACAAATTTCTCTAGCGGGTTTTCAAGGCGATCTATGAGTAACCGCACACTATTAATTCTGCTGGTGCTGGTGGGTTATGTATTCTCCCCCACCATCTTTACCTGGATGATCAATCCCGTCGGCGCCTGGTACCGGCCTTTTATCCTCTGGTTCGTGCTGATCCTACTGGCGATTTTTATCCAGTGGAGGCGCAAATCGAATGAGCTTTGATATTGCCCACATTGCCCTGGTGGGAGTGGCCTATATCGCCACCCTGTTTTTTGTCGCCTTCGCCACCTCCAAGGGCTGGCTGCCTTCCCGCTGGGTGCGGCATCCACTGGTTTATGTGCTCTCCCTGGGCGTATCGCTATCGGCCTGGACCTTCTACGGTATCGTCGACCTGGCCTGGCAATATGGTTACGGGGTACTCGCCTACTATCTGGGCACCGGCGCCATGTTCCTGTTTGCGCCAGTAGCCCTTGAGCCACTGGCGCGCCTGGCACAGCGCTACCAGCTTTACTCCCCGGCAGATCTTCTGGTGTTCCGCTATCACAGCCGCCAGGCGGGGACTCTCGCCACTCTGTTTATGCTGTTGGCGCTGCTCCCCCTGATCGCCCTGCAAATCCAGGCGGTATCTGAGACCCTGGCCCTTTTGTCGCGGGATAGTGTGGCTGCCCTGGCACTGCCGGACAGCGGTGTATCGAGCAAAAATTTAATCGCATTTTTCTACTGCGTATTGCTGGCGGTATTCACCAGCATGTACGGCGCCACCCGCGAGCGTGGCGAGGGCCTGGCCAGCGCCATGGCCCTGGAGTCCCTGGTAAAACTGGTGGCACTCACCGCAGTGGGCGGCTATGCCATTTACGGCGTCTTCGGTGGGTTTTCCGGCCTGGATGTGTGGTTGCTGGAGAACCCCGATATGCACCAGCTGCTCTACACCCCCATCAAGCAGGGCTCATCCCACACCCTGCTGCTGGTGTTTATCGCCACTGCCGTGGCTATGCCACATATTTTTTACCTGAGTATCGCCGAGCGCCCCACCGGGCAGGCAATGCGCACCGCCAGCTGGGGCTTCCCCCTGTTCCTGCTGCTGATGGCCCTGCCCATCTTCCCTATCATGTGGGCGGGCTTTGCCCTGGATGTGGCCGGCCCGGTGCAGTACTTCTCCCTGGCGGTTCCCCGCGCCAGTGGCTCAGCACTGCTCACCACCCTGGCCTTTATCGGCGGCCTGTCGGCAGCCACTGGCGCACTGATTATGATCACCCTGGCCCTCGCCACCATGGTGATGAACCACTGGCTGCTACCCGGCACCCGCTGGCACTCTGAGGACAATATGTACCGGCAGCTGGTGTGGCTGCGCCGCGCGCTGATCGCCGCTCTATTTATTGCCGGCTTTGCCTTTTACCTGTTACTCAACAACCGACTCTCCCTGTCGGACCTGGCCCTGCTGGCATTTATCGGATCACTCCAATTTCTGCCTGGGATTTTTGCTGTAATCCACTGGCCGCGAGGTAATCGACGCGGATTTGTCGGTGGCCTGCTGGCGGGCATGCTGCTTTGGGGGGGCGGCCTGTTAATTCCGTCAATTTTTGGGATTACCGGCATCACCCTGCCCGGCACTTCCCTCCAAATTCCCCTGGGAATGTCTATCTGGACACAGATCACCACCCTGTCACTGGGGGTCAATGTCCTGTTATTTGTCGGCCTGTCTCTGTTCACCCGCACCAGCAGCCTGGAGCAGTACGCCGCTGACCTGTGTAGCGACGACACCATCGCCCAGGCTCTGCGCTTGGGACTGGATGTGGAATCCGCCGCAGATTTTCGCCTGCGCTTGGCTGAAAGCCTCGGAGCCGCTACTGCGAATAAAGAAGTTAAACGCGCTCTCGCCGCTCTCAATCTGCCGGACAACGAGCGCCGCCCCTACGCCCTGCGTCAACTGCGCAACAAGCTGGAGTCCAATCTCTCCGGCCTGCTGGGGCGTGTTCTGGCGGTGCAAATTATTGATCGACACTTCCCATTCCAGAACAGCGATCAGCCGGCAAACAAGGACATTCACCTGATCGAGACCCGGTTGGGCCGTTATAAGCACCAGCTCACTGGCCTGGCCGCAGAACTCAATAACCTGCGTCTGTATCACCGCCAAATGCTGGAAGAGCTGCCGATGGCCGCTTGCTCCCTGGGGCGCGACGGAGAAGTCCTGCTGTGGAACTACGCCATGCAGGACCTCACCGGTATCAGTGCCAGCGAGGTAATCGGCTCGAAACTGGAATACTTGGCGGAACCCTGGCGCAGCCTGCTGGGGGAATTCGCCCTATCCACTGATGCCAGCCGCTTTAAGCAACAGGTGAGCCTCGACGGCAATAGCCACTGGCTCAACCTGCACAAGGCACGGCAAAAACGCAGCCGCAGCGACCGCTCCCGCGACGAGCGCGGCGATGCACAAATGTTGTTGCTGGAGGACATTACCGAAACACAGGTCTTGGAACAGGAACTTATCCACAGCGAGCGCCTGGCCTCTGTGGGTCGCCTGGCCGCCGGCGTAGCCCATGAAGTGGGTAACCCGGTAACGGGAATCGCCTGCCTGGCACAAAACCTCCAGTACGACTGTGACAACCCGGAGGTCCTGGAAACCGCCGACCAGATCTTGAGCCAGACCCAGCGCATCAGCCGTATCGTCCACTCCCTGGTCAACTTCTCTCACAGCGGCAACCAAGAAGACAGCGAGCGGGCCCCGGTAGATCTCTATGCCTGTGTGCAGGAGGCGGTCAACCTGCTGTCCCTGCAACGGGATAAGACCGAGGTCCAGTTTGAGAATCGGGTACCCGAAGACCTGATCGCCCCGGGAGACAACCAGCGCCTAATCCAGGTGTTTATCAACCTGCTCAGCAATGCCCGCGATGCCAGCCCCGATGGCGGCCAGATTGTAATCGAGGGCTATCGCAAGAGCGGCAGCGCCTGTGTCTCTGTCACCGACAGCGGACCGGGAATTTCAGCTCAGCATCGTGAACGGATTCTGGAGCCCTTCTTCACAACGAAAGAGCCCGGCGAAGGTACGGGGCTGGGGCTGGCAATGGTTTACAGCATTGTCGAGGAGCACGGCGGCCAGCTGGAATTGGTCAGTCCCGCAAATCCGGAAACCGGGACTGGCGCCCGATTTATTGTGCAACTCCCCCTGGGAGACTGAGATGGTTGGACACCCAAATCGATCATTATTTGTGCAAAAATAACCCGATTAACCGTTTTTGAGTTGCATCGAAACGGCGCCCGGGTAAAACTAAGCGCTTACTGAGCATTTTGTAACCAGGCGTAACATATGAGCCACATCCTCATCGTCGAAGATGAAGCCATTATCCGAACGGCGCTGCGCAAGCTTTTAGAGCGGCACCGCTACAAAATCAGTGAAGCGGGTTCGGTAAAGGAGGCGCTCACCAAGTACCGCCTCAATGAAGTTGACCTGGTTATCTCCGATCTGCGCCTGCCCGGCGCACCGGGCACCGACCTGCTCAAGCACGCCGGTGATATTCCGGTACTGATCATGACCAGTTACGCCAGCCTCCGCTCTGCGGTGGACTCCATGCGTATGGGGGCCGCCGACTATATCGCCAAGCCCTTTGATCACGACGAAATGCTCGCAACCGTCCGCCGGGTCATAGGCAAAGCGGAGCAGAATCGCGCCCAGCCCGTCAACGAGAAAGAGAATACCGGCACTATCGCCGGCATGATTGGCAGCAGCCCAGTGATGAGGGAGCTCTACGGTCGCATCCATAAAGTTGCCCCCACAGACGCCACCGTCCTGGTGCACGGTGAAACCGGTACCGGTAAGGAACTGGTCGCCCGGGCGATTCACGAGGAGAGCCGCCGGGCCAACAAACCGCTGATCTCCGTCAACTGTGCCGCAATTCCCGACACTCTGATTGAATCTGAGCTGTTCGGCTACGAGAAAGGCGCATTTACAGGTGCCCAGAGTTCCCGCGAGGGACTGGTAGCGGCAGCCGATGGAGGAACCCTGTTCCTCGACGAGATCGGTGAGCTGCCCCTGGAGGCACAGGCCCGCCTGCTGCGTGTATTGCAAGAGGGCGAAGTGCGGCCAATTGGCTCGATCGAATCCCGCAAAGTGGATGTGCGCCTGGTAACAGCCACCCACCGCAACCTGCGCCAGCTATCAGCGGAGCGTAAATTCCGGGAAGACCTCTACTACCGCATCAATGTGGTGCAAATGACGCTTGCCCCCTTGCGCGAGCGAGGCAGAGACGTCCTAGCACTGGCAGAGCACCTGTTGGAAAAGTTCTGCACCAAGATCGAGCGCCCTTTATTGCGCTTGTCACCGGAAGCCATCCAGGCTGTTACCACCTACACCTGGCCCGGTAACGTGCGTGAATTGGAGAACGCCATCCAGCGCGCTGTAATCCTAACGGATAAGAACAGCCGCGAAATCGACCACAAAACCCTGGATATCGACCTGGACCTGGTACCGATCGAAGAGGCCGACGGCATCCCGCGCCCCCGCAGTCTGCACACTGACCCCCGTGAGGACCTGTCCCTGGAAGACTATTTCGCCCGCTTCGTTATTGAGCACCAGGACACCATGAGTGAGACAGACCTGGCCAAGAAGCTGGGTGTCAGCCGCAAATGCCTGTGGGAACGACGCCAAAAGCTGGGTATTCCCCGCAAGAAGAGCCGCCGCAGCGCCGCCGCAGAAGCGTAAAACTAACGCTATCCCCAGGGGGCTTCGCCCCCTGCTCCCAATCCGTCCTCACCTGTCAAACTCCTTCGGCCACTTTGTTACCCCACCCCCACAGGGGTTACCAACCAGAGTGTTACCCACACCCACCCAGAAGTAACAACTCTCGCACCTTCCGTAACGCAATGGCTCTCAGAAAAGTTCCGTCAAATTTCGTAAAGATCGTAACTTATTGATTTATAAGGATTTTTAAAAGTTGGCATACTAAGTGCTTTACTCTTAGTACAAAAATTGAAAACAGCCAACAATAAAAATAAATGACTGTTAAAAGCCCTATAACAACTAACAATAAGTGGGGCGAAACATAATAAAAATAATGGGGCGGCCGACAATAAAAGCAATGAGTGGCCAAAACCGCAAGAACAACAATAAACAATAACAATAAAACTCAAGAAGAATAAGAATAACAACAAGCGCGTTGCAAACTGACTGAACTGTACCTGGGAGAGGGTGTTTGCTTGAAAGCAAATTGAGAGCGCAAGGAAGCCGCTGCCTTCATACTGGTAATAATAATTCCCATATTTCTTTTCCCCCGAACTTACAGGCACCCGCATATTGCGGGCGCATTCCTTTGCGTGTGTTAGAATCGCGCCCGCGAGTTCCGATCTCTGAGGGTAAACAGCCACCGAGGCTCCTTTCCGGACTCGCTCCTGGGGTAGCCCAGGTATAGAGGCTCCAGCAGTGCCATCGTGAATCTCCCCTGAGGGACCACCACTTATACAGGCCGCCAACCGATGCGTGGCCAAGCACAGCGGAGCTTTCCCGGCCATCCCTAAATGGCAGCAGTCAACATAGACAGCCGTATGCTCAACAACCTGATTAGTAGTATCAAACGCTGGCGCAAGCCGGCCAGTAAAGGCCCCAGGGTTATCGCCCGCAACGACCACAGCATCTCGCGCCGAGAAATCAGCCGCGCGGCCTTAACAGTTATGAAGCGCCTTCAGGATGCCGGATACCAGGCGTATATCGTAGGTGGAGGTGTACGCGACCTGATGCTCGGCGGCCACCCCAAGGATTTCGATGTGGCCACCGACGCCACTCCAGAGCAGGCCAAGGTGCTGTTTCGCGGCGCCCGCATTGTCGGTCGCCGCTTTCGCATCCTGCACGCCCGTATAGGCCGTGAAGTTATCGAAGTGACTACCTTCCGCGGTCACCACAGCGATGGCGAGACCCACGAAGCCAAGCAGTCCGAACACGGTATGCTGCTGCGTGACAATGTCTATGGCGACCTGGAAAGTGATGCCATGCGTCGGGATTTCACGGTCAACGCGCTCTACTACACCACCAAAGGGTTTGAAATCCACGACTACACCGGCGGTGTCGAGGATATTGAAAAGCGCCTGATTCGAATGATCGGCTCCCCAGAGGTCCGCTACAAAGAAGACCCAGTGCGCATGCTGCGCGCAGTGCGCTTCGCCGCCAAGTTGGATTTCAATATTGAAGGCAAGACCGAGGCTCCCCTGCACGAGCTGGCGCCACTGTTACGCAATATTGCCCCGGCTCGCCTGTTCGATGAGATTCTCAAGCTGCTGATGAGTGGCCACGGAGAGCGCACCTTTGAGCTGCTGCGCCAGTACCAGCTCTGGCAACACCTGTTCCCGGACAACGCCGCACAAATTGAGGCCAACAACGCGGCCCTGAAACTATCCCAGCAAGCCCTGCGCAACACGGACCAACGTATCCGCGCCGATATGCGTGTTACACCAGCGTTCCTCTACGCCGCCCTACTCTGGCCTGCGGTGAGCACCGAGCAACAAAAGCTGATTGCCAAGGGCACCCCACCAGCGCCAGCGCTGGCCCAAGCGGCACAAAAAGTTACCAGTTCACAGCTAGCCCACACCGCTATTCCCAAGCGCTTCTCAATCCCCATGCGGGAAATCTGGGACCTGCAACAGCGCCTGCCCCAGCGCGGTGGCAGTCGGGCCCAGCGCTTACAGGAACACCCCCGTTTCCGCGCCGCCTACGACTTCCTGTTGCTGCGGGAAGAAAGTGGCGAGATTGAAGCGGGCCTGGGCAAATGGTGGACCGACTTCCAACAGGCTGACGATGAACAGCGCCAGCAAATGGTGCGCAAGCTACAGCGCACAGGCAGCGGTGGGCGCCGCAACCGCAACTCTCGCGGCCGCCGTCGCAAGCCGAGAGCAGAACAGTAATGGAAACGGTATACATCGGCCTGGGCAGTAACCTGGCAGAGCCCGGCAAACAACTGCGCAGCGCCCTATCGGCCATGGAACGAATCCCCAGTACAGAATTATTGGGGTGTTCGAGTTTTTACCGAAGCGCCCCGGTCGGCCCCGGCGATCAACCCGATTACATCAATGCCGTCGCAGCATTGAAAACAGCACTGTCCCCGCTAGCACTACTGGACCAGCTCCAATCTATCGAGCTGTCCCACGGGCGCGAGCGCTCCATCCGCTGGGGCGCCCGCACCCTGGACCTGGATATCCTGTTGTTTGGGGAATCTCAAATCGATGAGCCCCGCCTACAGGTCCCACACCCGCGCATGGCCGAGCGCAACTTCGTACTGCTACCCCTTTCTGAACTGGCTCCCGCGATGGAACTGCCCGGATTGGGAGCCCTTCCAGCACTCTTACAGGGCTGCCCGGAAAACCGCCTGGAAAAGGTTTGATCGACTGAGGCTCCCCAACTACTCGACGGGCGGCCCTCTCAATAGTACTTTTGCGTTTGCAACTCATCAGGGAAGACCCCAGACAAAGAGGAGTCGCTCAAGTGGTTATCGAAAAACCCGAGACCAGCACAGCTGAACTCAACCGGTCTAATAAAACACCGCCTAAGTTTATCGCGGTGGAAGGCAATATTGGTGTGGGAAAAACCACACTGGCAAAGAAGCTGGCCTCCACATTCAATTACGACACGCTGTTGGAATTACCCGAGGAGAACCCCTTTTTGGAGCGTTTCTACCGGGACCCCCAAAACGCCGCACTGCCCACCCAGCTGCACTTTCTCCTACAGCGATCACAGCAAATCCAGGCACTGCGGCAGGACGATATCTTTGAGCCGGTGCGGGTGTCGGACTTTTTGATCGAAAAGGACCAGCTGTTTGCTGAAGTCACCCTGGATAAGGATGAGCTGCACCTGTACCAACAGGTGTACAAACATCTCACCCTGGAAGCACCCAAGCCGGACCTGGTGATCTATTTGCAAGCCCCCCTCGATGTGCTGCAAGCCCGAATCCGCAATCGGGGAATCCCGGCTGAGCAGGCGATAAGCAATGAGTACCTTGCCACCCTCAACAACGCCTACACCCGCTTTTTCCATTTTTACGATGAGGCGCCTCTACTTATCGTCAATACCGAGGAGATCGACATTGTCGATAGCCCAGAGGACTACCAACAGCTGGTCGAATATCTGTTCACGATCACCAGTGGCCGGCACTATTACAACCCAGGAAGTTAATCGTTATGTATGCACCCTCTGAATTAGAAAAGCTCGTAACCGTTCAAACCCTGCGAAAAATGAAAGCGAATGGTGAGAAGTTTATTACCGTTGCTCTCTACGATGCCCCTATGGCTGCGATGGCACAAAAGTCCGGGGTTGAGACACTGCTCGTCGGAGATTCCCTGGGCATGACCGTGCTGGGTTACGACAGCACCGTGCCAGTGACGATGGAGCAAATGATTTACCACGTCGAGGCGGTCGCGCGCGGCAATAAGAAGTCCCTGATTATGGGGGATATGCCGTTTATGACTTACGCCACCCCGGAGCAGGCACTCCGGAATGCAACCCGGATCATGCAGGCCGGTGCACATATGGTGAAGATCGAGGGAGGCGCCTGGCTCGCCGACACCGTGAAGATCCTTACTGATCGCGGTATTCCCGTTTGCGCCCACCTGGGCCTCACCCCTCAATCAGTACACAAACTGGGAGGCTATCGCGTTCAGGGGCGCGACGAAGAACACGCCAAGCAAATCCTCGAAGACGCCCTACAACTCGACGAAGCCGGAGCTGATCTGCTGGTGTTGGAATGTGTACCCGCCGACCTGGCAAAGCGTATTACCGAAGCCGTATCCATGCCCACCATCGGCATAGGCGCGGGCCGCGACTGCGATGCCCAGGTACTGGTAATCAATGACATCCTGGGCCTCACCCAACAGCCCCCCAAGTTTTCCAAAAACTTCCTGGTAGAGGCCGAGGATATTCCCGGGGCCCTGCGCAAATACGCCGAGGACGTCAAACAAGGCGTTTTCCCCGGCGAGGAACACATATTTAAATAATACTCCCCTCATCCGGGTGCTTCTCACCCGGTATTTTTCTGCGGCAGGTCCCACCTGCCGCTCTCAAGCGGTAACACTATGACTTTCGACCAACTAATCCAGGATTGGCTCTCGACCAATGGCGCCACTTCTGTACCCGAAGGCTGGACCCAGGGGCGGGCTACATTTGGCGGCCTTGTAGCCGCAATGCTGTATGAGCAGATGACTTCAGAGCTGCCTTCTGACAGCAGCTTGCGCTCTTTTACCACCTCATTCGTAGGCCCGGTTGCCCCAGGGGCGATTAACACCCGTGCAGATGTCCTTCGCGCAGGTCGCTCTGTCACCCAGGTGCAGGGGCACCTCGATCAGGATGGTGCCGTTATGCTGGCGGGCCTCGCCAGTTTTGGCCGCGGCAGGGAGTCATCCGTTCTCGCCAAAGGTCCCTCAGCACCGGAGTACCCCACCCCGGATAAATGCCTGCCCCTGCCCTATATCGAAGGTGTAGTGCCGGAATTTACACAAAAGTTCGATTACCGTATCGCATGTGGGGGCCTCCCTTTCAGCGGCGCGAAAGAGAGAGTTTTAGGTGGCTGGGTACGATTTAAGGATGGCAGTAAAGGCCGTACCGGTATCAGCCACTTACTTGCACTGATCGATGCCTGGCCACCGGCGACACTCCCGATGATGAAAGAGCCGGCTCCCGCCAGCTCATTAACATGGACAGTGGAGTTTATGGAGCCACTCCCAGAGCGCACCGCTTCTGACTGGTGGCAATACGAGGCCGAAGTGGAACAGGCCGAGGATGGCTACGCAGTAATACAGGCCCGCTTGTGGGATGCCGATGGACGTTTAACCGCCCTCTCCCGCCAAATAGTCACTATCTTTGGTTAACCAGCACTCGTCGATCAACTATCCCTTTACCGCCACTCATTGAGTGCCTTGGCTCCACGGATGGGACCATTTAAGCGGTCCTAAAGAATTTTGTAACTTTTCTGCAGCCTTCAGATCACTCTAAATAATACTTCCCGATCCTGCTTAACCCGCCTAACGAATCAATTATTACCTGCATAAAAATATACAACTTTCGTGATTTTTATTATTTTTTTATGAAAAAAATAATTCGCGCCGCCCTTACAGAAAAATAAAATAAAAAAAACCTCCTTTACTCCAATTTGTAATCTACGCTATCCATCATCCCCTCCATCGAAAACAAAGGGGCCGCCAGAGAAACGCCCCAATTTTCGACCCCACTACAAAACCGTCGGTAATAACAAAGTTGGAGAGCAATAATGATAAAAAGAATATTTTTTTCACTCACACTTCTATTCAGCCATTCCGCCGCAGCAGTAGATTTTGAAGACGTTTGGGATGCAATTACTTCTTGTAACTGGTTTGAATTTATTGATGATGTCGACGATACCGGATCAAAAGACCTGGACGGCTATGAATACGGTGACACTGAATTTGCCGATGCCAATTCAGGCAGCTTTGACATGATCGTCTACAACATGGATGGATTTTTGGAGTGTATAGGCGGCAACAGCAAGTCTGACTTCAAACAGATTATTAACACTTTTGATAATAACCCCAAAGACCTCTGGTTGATGCAGGAAGCTTGGAGCAAAACCAAAGCCAATTATCTGGACGACGACGACAAGCTCGATAACGATACAGTCCCCTATCGCTCCAAACACTGGAAAGGCACTGGTACCAGCTTTGGCAATGGCCTGCTGACCTTTTCCAAGTTTCCGTTTGACCGAGATAATCGCGATGACGACGATTACACCTTCGCCACTTATGAGGAGGAAACTTTTGATAAGTGTGCAGGTAATGACTGTGATACCGAAAAAGGCTTTACCGTAGCAAAAGTTGAAGTGACCAAAAACTTCCATGTTCATGTGTACAACACCCATATGGATGCAGGACACCAAGACGATGACCTAAATGCCAAAGCCAAGCAACTCGACCAGATTGCCGATATGATCGTCGCCCACTCAAGTAATGCCACAGTCATTTTGGCCGGTGATTTCAATATGGCGTTTGATGAAAATGACGACGGCTGGCGCGGTACAAACTACCAAACCTGGAAAGCATTTTTTGCCAAAACCGGCGGCAAGCATGCCTGCCAATATATGCTATCTGGCAGCGACACCAGCTTGGAAGCCTGTGCTGATGAACTTCAGGACGATACCGATCATGTCGTCGTTATTAATAACAACCCCAATTACACGCTGGACGTAACCAATTACTACATTGGCTCCGCGGAGTACACAGGGCTGAGCGACCACGACCCAGTATTTGTAGACTTCTCATGGGTTAAACACTAAACGAGCGGCACACAGCCTCTTCCGCAGGGGATCGGAAGGGGCTTAACCAATTTACCGACAAAGTGAACGACACCGGACTGAAAACCCAATCCAGCTACAATTTTGCTTATTGAGGAGAACTTTAACCCACGCATAAACCGCATGCTTGGCGGGAAGGGCTTTCAGTGGACAGGATTAAGAACCTAGTTGTCGGAAGTGGTCCTGCGAGTATCGCTACAGTCAAGGCATTGCAAGATATTGGGCAAGAAGTCGAAGTCATTGACGTCTCATATGATCTTGAACATCACACTAAGCACCAGGTTCACACCTTATCGCAAAAACATGTGGACAGCTGGAAAGATGAAGAAAAAAAACGGATTTTCCCTCCCCCCAAAGTCTCCAGCAGCGGCGTCGAAAGAAGGTATATCTTTGGGTCTGACTTTCCTTACAGAACCCCAGAACATTTTCAAGTAAACACAACCAACTGCAACACAGAGTTTTCCCACGGCTTTGGTGGCCTTGGAAATGTGTGGGGTGCAGCCATCCTTCCCTACAGCGAGCGCCAATTAAGAAACTGGCCACTCTCCCTAAGTAAACTGGCCCCATCTTACAAAAATGTTCTCCGATTTATGCCAATAAGTGCGGAGCCAGACAACCTCCAGACAGAATTCCCACTGTTTTCGGAAAATTTTGAAACCCTGAAAAGAAACCCAGCAACAGATTTTATATTGCAAAAACTCACCAATGTCGAAGACAACCTCCGGAGTAATGGCATTGAGTTTGGCCGGGCTCGGCTAGCTGTGGATGCAAGCTCTGGTAAACGTGGATGTCGATATTGCGGGCACTGCCTTTACGGCTGTGTATATCAATCTATCTTCAACCCCAAAACACTATTTGAAGATTTGCAAAAGGATGGTTTGACCATACACCAGGGATTTGTTGTATTGGAGCTAAAAGAGAACAAAGAGGGAGTTGAAGTTATTGCGGTTAGCATAGACGATGGAAAGGTATACAGTTTTTTTGCAGAGAAAGTCTTCTTGGCTGCGGGACACTTCGCCACAACCACTATCGTAGCAAGATCCCTTAACCTGCTAAATACTCCCATTGAGATCAAAAGCAGTCAATATTTCTTTTTTCCTTTTTTTACCTATAAAAGACATCACTATGAAATTGAATTCACGTTAGCAGAAATCTTCCTGGAAATCGAAAATGCTAACATAAGCCCAGAACAGATTCACCTTCAACTATATGGCCGCAGTCAAATCATTGAAGACCAGGTTGCGGCTTTATTGCCATCATTTATCTCAAAAGATCTTGCCTTGGACCGCTTATATATCATTCAGGGTTTCTTATCTTCGGAAGATTCGGACACTCTGGAATTGACTTTAACTAACAAACGCCCAGATAGCTCTACAGTAGAAATAAAAGGGGTTGAAAACCCCAGGGCCCGCTGGGTTATAGCAAGAACTCAATCATTGATAAGGCGCAGCTTAATTAAGTTGGGGTTAGTACCTCCCTTTTATTTGAAAGTACTTCCTCCGGGGAAAAGTTACCATAGCGGTGGAAGCTTCCCAATGAAGGGGGAACACGAAACCTTTTCCTCTGACCTGTTAGGACGGCCTGCAAACTTCAAGAACGTCCATATTGTGGATTCCGCTAACTTCCCCAATATTGCAGGTTCAACCATTGCTTATACAATAATGGCAAATGCAGATCGAATTGTAAGATCTATAAAATTTTCGTAATTAACTGCTATATCGCCAAAATTACACGTATCCCTGAGCGACTATTGAATTCAAAAACAGCGAAAGAGCGCTACAACCACTTTTTCCAATAGAATAAAGCGACTTGTCCGGCCAATGCCACCACCAGCAAGATGCAAAAAGCAATAAAGCCCAAGGACGACTGTCCCCAGGGAATACCGCCGACATTAATCCCAAACAATCCAGTGAGAAAGCTCAGCGGCAGAAAAACTGCTGCCACCACTGATAGTACATACATACGACTATTCAACTGATCCGAAGTGCGACTCAACAATTCCTCCTGAGCGATTGCCGCGCGCTCCCTTACCGCATCGATATCGTCGATATGGCGCTGTAACCGATCATTTACCTCTCCCAAGAGGGCGTGGCTGTGCTCATCAAACCAGGATAGGGATTCCTGCTGCAAACGCCCGAGCACCTCCCGCTGCAGGCATAAGTAGCGTCGCAATACGATAGTTCTCTTGCGCAGCCGAACCAGTAGGGAAGAAAGCTCCGCCCCCCCCCTATCTAATAACAGGTTTTCCAGGTCATCAATTTTTTCTTCAAAGTCTTCGGCCCGATCACACATACGCAAGACCAACAGATCTGCCAGGGACATCAAAAGAGCCGCAGTTCCACGGGGACCAAAGCCACTGCGCAAGCGAGAAAGCAAGTCATCCTCTGAAAGTAACTTCCGTCGGCCGGTACTGATAATACGGTTTTCTTCGGCCCAAATGCGAATGGCGATCATATCCTTTGCGCGCGGTTTGGATTTTCGCTCAATGCCGTACATAGCCAACATCAGCCCCTGATCCACAGTCATTACACAGGGGCGCGTTGTCTTCGCAGACAGGGTCTCTATCGCCGTAGCTGTGAGTCCACTATCCTGTTGCAGCCACTCGACGGTGTTGGTGCTGTCGTAGTCAAAATGCAGCCAGAGAATTCCCTGATCAGGTTGCCAGGATTTCACCTCTGCCCAGGAAAGCTCTCGGCCCGAGCCTTTGCGATCGAGTAAGACAGCGTAGACCAGACCAGTTTCCATAGGCTCTCATATCACCTGATATTAATTGGAGCATCACTTTCTTTACGCGACTTATTTACTGAGATGGGCCAGCTCTGCGGCGTTCTGCTCCCAGTTTTGACCATCGAAAGGTTCGACCTCCAAGTCTCCGGGTCTCTCATCAAAACAGCGCGCATTAAGACTATAGCCATCCGGGTTGGAGCGCGGCACATAAAAAGACTTAACGCCGCAATGGCGACAAAACAGGTGCTTGGCCACCCCCGTATTAAACGTATAACAATCCAGGTCTTTTTCCCCAGACTCCAGCTTAAAGTTTTCAGCGGGAATAATGACGTGCAGAAAACCCACTTTCTCACACATCGAGCAATTGCACGCATGGGCTACCAGTTTCTCCTCTGAGTCGCGCTCGTGCCGCGCCCGATAGCGAATAGCGCCACAGTGGCAACCTCCGCGAAGTTCAGTAGTAACTTTACTCATTTGAATTATTGTCCTTTTCAAATAACGGGCGGGCAGCCAACAGTGAAAACAGCGAAAGGCCCAGCAGCAGGTGGAACCAGTTTGTACGCGCCAAGCCCAGCACTCGCGGAGCGCCGGTACCCACAAACAATCCATCCATTGCAATGACTACTGCCCCTGCCCCCAGTAACAAAGGACCCGGTGGCGATAGTCGTCGCGGTGACATCAATTCCATCATTGCAACCCACAACCACAACAAAAGCCCCAGGGCGGAAAATACCTCTGTCACTTCCTGCGGCGATAACCTGCCACTTTCCGAGACGCCAATAGACGAGGCCAATACCAGCACCAGCACTACATAAGCGGGTCCCCGGGTACTCTGTCCAATACCTATCTCGAAACGTGCCCAAACCAACCCTATTCCAATTAGCAACAGCGAACTAAACCCGGATAGTTGCAGTAAAGCCCGGTGTAATTGGGTTGCCCCGGGATCAATACCGTAGCGATAGGCACCGACAATCGCGGAGACAGCGATAAATAGAAGACCCGCCATCACCAAGAGTGCAGCTGATTGGAAGCGAGCATTGGTAAGACGCCAGTACTGATTGGCAATCAGCAGTGCGGCGAGGGTGAGGAGAATGTCGATCAGCCAGAAGTTGTCCAATGTTTTGCCCTTTTTTTCCAGAATTCTAATAGAAAACCGGTAATAAGCGACAATTCCGCTTCGGCAGATACAAAAAAACCCGGCTTAAAAGCCGGGTTTTTTCAGTCCGTAGACTTAAGCTTCGTCGGAAGCTTGCTTGGCTTCTTCAGCGGCAGCTGCATCGGCCTTGGCTTCCTTGATAGAAAGCTTGATACGTCCACGCTGGTCAACGTCGAGTACTTTAACCTTAATCTTCTCACCTTCACTCAGGTAATCAGTTACGGCATTTACGCGCTCTTCAGCGATCTGGGAGATATGCACCAGACCGTCTTTGCCCGGCAGGAAGTTAACGAACGCACCGAAGTCTACGATACGTACCACGGTACCTTCGTAGATAGCGCCAATCTCAGCTTCCGCAGTGATCTCCTCGATGCGGGTTACCGCCGCTTCCAGGCTCTCACCGTCTTCACCGAAGACCTTGATAGTGCCGTCATCTTCGATATCAATGGAGGCGCCGGTCTCTTCAGTGATGGAGCGGATAGTCGCACCGCCCTTACCGATCACGTCGCGGATCTTGTCCGGGTGGATCTTCAGGGTCGCGTAGCGCGGTGCGTTCTCATTCACGGTGGTACGGGAAGAGTCGATCACCTTGTTCATTTCCGCGAGGATGTGCAGACGCGCGTGCAGAGCCTGCTCCAGAGCGGTCTCCATGATCTCTTCGGTAATACCTTCGATCTTGATGTCCATCTGCAGCGCGGTTACACCAGAGGCGGTACCCGCTACTTTGAAGTCCATATCGCCGAGGTGGTCCTCGTCACCGAGGATATCGGTCAGAACCGCGTAGCCTTCGTCTTCCTTCACCAGACCCATAGCGATACCGGCTACCGGTGCCTTCAGCGGAACACCCGCATCCATCAGCGCCAGGCTGGAACCACAGACGGAAGCCATGGAGCTGGAGCCGTTGGATTCAGTGATCTCGGAAACTACACGCACGGTGTAGGGGAAGCTGTCCGGGCTCGGCAGAACTGCAGCGATACCGCGGCGAGCGAGACGGCCGTGACCGATTTCGCGACGACCGGTAGCACCTACACGACCCGCTTCACCTACAGAGTAGGGAGGGAAGTTGTAGTGCAGCATAAAGTAGTCTTTGCGCTCACCTTCCAGGGCGTCGATGATCTGTGCATCGCCAGTGGAACCGAGGGTAGCCACTACCAGAGCCTGGGTCTCACCACGGGTGAACAGCGCAGAGCCGTGGGACTTGGGCAGAGCGCCAACTTCCACAGCGATCGAACGTACAGTTTTGCTGTCGCGACCGTCGATACGGGGCTCGCCGCGCACTACAGCGCCGCGCACCAGCTTCTTCTCCAGCTTGCCGAAGTAACTTTTTACCAGATCGGCGCTAATTTCTTCAGTAGCCAGAGCTTCAGCGGCTTCGCTGCGCAGTTCCGCCAGGCGGGTGCTGCGCTCTTGCTTGTTGGTGATGCGGTAGGCTTCGGCAACCTTCTCGCCAAACTGAGCGTCCAGGGCAGCTTTCAGTTCGGTGTTTTCCGCCGGAGCCTGCCAGTCCCACTGGGGCTTGCCCGCTTCCGCTTTCAGCTCTTCACAAACCTTGATAATGGCCTGCATTTCCTGGTGTGCGTAGAGTACCGCACCCAACATAATGTCTTCCGGCAGCTCTTGAGCTTCAGACTCCACCATCAGTACGGCGTCTTTGGTACCGGCAACGACCATGTCCAGCTCGGAAGTCTTCAGAGCTTCGTAGCCCGGGTTCAGCAGGTAGCCGTCTTGCTGGGTGTAACCCACGCGCGCAGCACCGATTGGGCCTGCGAAAGGAATACCGGAAACAGACAGCGCTGCGGAAGTGCCGATCATGGCAGCGATATCCGGGTCCATGTCCTTCTCAGCGGAGAGAACAGTACACATCACCTGAACTTCGTTCATAAAGCCGTTCGGGAACAGCGGGCGGATCGGGCGATCGATCAGACGGGAAGTCAGGGTTTCTTTTTCAGACGGGCGGCCTTCACGCTTGAAGAAACCACCGGGAATTTTGCCAGCCGCGTAGGCTTTTTCTTGATAGTGCACGGACAACGGGAAGAAGCCCTGATCTGGCTTGGCTTCTTTAGCGCCGACAACAGTACACAGGACAACAGTCTCTCCCATGCTAACCAGGGCAGCACCGGTAGCCTGGCGCGCGATACGGCCGGTCTCGATGGTGACTTGGTGTTGTCCGTATTGGAAAGTTTTGCTTACTGGATTCACTAGTTTTTTTCCTATTTCCTTACGGTTACTGGCCCATTCCAGTAACCCCTACAGTGGTTGCCTGGATAGAAGTTCCAAACCTTCAGTCCAGAGCGATACGGGGATGTACCGCTACCGACCCGGGTGGCCGGTGCAAACGCAGCACATCCGCCGGGATATTTGCCCCTGGGGTTGT
Organism: Microbulbifer maximicatervae (SeqCode); assembly: GCF_052466985.1. Classification (NCBI taxonomy): domain Bacteria; kingdom Pseudomonadati; phylum Pseudomonadota; class Gammaproteobacteria; order Cellvibrionales; family Microbulbiferaceae; genus Microbulbifer; species Microbulbifer maximicatervae (SeqCode). Next base: position 4,808,150 of record NZ_CP174298.1, on the reverse strand, counting down.
GTTGCGAAACTGCCGAAAAGTGACAACAGCGCCACTTTTCAGCAAGCATTAAAGAAGAAAGCCCGCCAGAGGCGGGCATTCCAGGGTCTTAGCGACGCAGGCCGAGCTTAGCGATCAGCTGTGCGTAACGGTTCAGATCCTTGCGCTTCAGGTAGTCCAGCAGCTTGCGACGCTGGTTTACCATGCGGATCAGACCACGGCGAGAGTGGTGATCCTGCTTATGCGCAGAGAAGTGACCCTGCAGTTTGTTGATGTTGGCAGTCAGCAGGGCTACCTGGACTTCCGGAGAACCGGTGTCGCCTTCAGATTGGCCGTGCTCTTTCAGGATTGCTGCTTTTTCTACTGCAGACAGTGCCATAACGATTAACCTCGTCGTAATATGCTTTAAAAGATTCGGCTGGCCCGTGCATATTTACAGACCAGCTACTCACTATTGCAATACTCTCACATCAACCGCTATCGGCTCTCACCAATATAGCGTTTTCTGCTTAAGTACTACTTACCAGACGCCGAGGCGCTACGCACCCGTCGTCAGTAATTTCTCCTACGCCCAGAAAATCGCCATTTTCCAGGAAGAGGCGCACCATATCACCTTCTTCACCGATACGGTAGACCTGCAAATCCATTACCGGCTGCCCCTGACGCACATAGTAACCAGACTCGTCCGGAAGGGTGAGTTTGGGCAGCGAGGAGGCGGGAGAATCCACCGATAACAGGTGGTGATCCAACTCCTCCGCCATTCCCTCACCGCGCTCCTCGGTGAGCTCATCCAGGGTCACTGAATCGGCCTCGACGTAGGGACCGGCGGCGCTGCGGTGCAACTCTTCCACATAGGCACCGACACCCAGGGCCTGGCCCAGGTCTTCGGCAATACTGCGAATATAAGTGCCCTTGGAGCAGTGAACCTCAACTTCTGCACGGGGCTGAGCGCCCGGTGTAAAGCTCAGCAGTTCAAATTCAAAAATCTCTACTTCCCGCGCCTCGCGTTCCACTTCCAAGCCCTGTCGTGCCAACTTATACAGCGGCTGCCCCTTGTGCTTGAGGGCTGAGTACATGGACGGCACTTGCTTGATGGGACCGCGAAAGGCTTCCATCGCTTTCAGCACAGCTTCTTCGGTCAAACCGGAAGCATCTTTGGTTTCCAGTACATCGCCATCAGCATCGCCACTGGCTGTAGTCATACCGAAAACAAAAGTACTGCGATAGCGCTTGTCCGCATCGAGTAGGTACTGGGAAAACTTGGTCGCTTCGCCGAAACAGATCGGCAACACGCCGGTTGCCAGGGGGTCCAGCGCTCCGGTGTGACCGGCGCGATTGGCGAAAAAGAGTCGTTTGGCTTTTTGCAGGGCGTCATTGGCGGTAATCCCGGCGGGCTTGTTCAATAACAGCACGCCGTGAACCGGCCGGCCCCATTTTGGTCTGCGGCCCATGGATTAATCTTCGTTGGAGTCGCTATCGTCGTCTTGGTGTTTGCGATCTTCTTTAACCGCCTTGTCGATCAGGGCAGACAGCGCCTGGCCGCGCACCGAGGTCTCGTCGTAGCGGAAGTGCAAACGGGGAATAGTGCGAATCTGGATCGCGCGCGCGAGCTGCGTGCGCAAAAAGCCGGCGGCTTTATTCAGCACTTCGATAGAGATATTAATTTTGCTGCGATCATCCTCACCCACCAGGGTGACAAAAACTTTAGCAACGGTTAGGTCGCGGCTGACTTCAACATCATTGACGTTGATCATACCCAGGCGAGGATCGCGGATCTCGTGTTGGATCAGCTGGGCCAGCTCGCGGCGCATGGCGTCGGCGACGCGGTCTGCGCGATGAAATTCTCTTGCCATTGTTTACCTATTGAGAATGGCGGTTTAAAGACAGGAAAACCCGCACGGCTAGGCCGCGCGGGTTTATCCTCGATCCGCTGCGGAACTCCTTAGAGTTCGCGAGCAACCTTAACGATATCGTAAACTTCGATCTGGTCACCGGACTTAACGTCGTTGTAGTCCTTAACCCCGATACCACACTCCATGCCGTTGCGCACATCTTGCACATCGTCTTTGAAGCGACGCAGGGATTCCAGTTCACCCTGATAGATCACAACGTTGTCGCGCAGTACACGGATCGGCTTGTTGCGGTAGACGGTACCTTCAGTAACCATACAACCGGCAATGGCGCCAAACTTCGGTGAGCGGAATACATCGCGAACCTGGGCAATACCCACGATTTCTTCACGTATTTCCGGATCAAGCATACCGGACAGCGCCTGCTTCACTTCGTCGAGCAGGTTGTAGATCACGCTGTAGTAACGAATCTCTACGCCTTCTGTCTCAGCAACCTTTCGGGCAGCCACATCAGCACGGGTGTTGAAGCCCAGTACGATAGCGCCGGAGGTCAGGGCCAGGTTGATATCGTTCTCGGCGATACCACCTACACCGCTGGACACGACGTTGACAGAAACTTCTTCGTTGCCGATATCCGCCAATGCGCCCAGGATAGCTTCCAGGGAGCCGCGAACGTCCGCTTTGATAACAACCGGCAGTACTTTGCGCTCGCCGGCTTCCATGTTCGCAAACATGTTTTCCAGCTTGGCCGCCTGCTGGCGCTGCATACGCTCACGACGCTCTTTATCACCGCGCTGTTCAGCTACTTCACGAGCTCTGCGCTCATCCGCAACCACCATGAACTCGTCACCGGCGTTGGGTGTGGTGTCCAGACCCAGCAGCTCAACCGGAGTTGAAGGGCCAGCTTCTTTAACCTGCTTGCCCAGCTCGTTGGTCATGGCGCGAACACGGCCGTAGCTCTGGCCTGCCAGTACGATATCGCCGCGCTTCAGCTCGCCGTTCTGTACCAGCAGGGTCGCCACAACACCGCGACCTTTTTCCAGGCGGGATTCGATCACAACACCTGTTGCCGGTACCTTGACCTTGGCCTTCAGCTCCAGCATCTCTGCTTGCAGGGAAATCGCTTCCAGCAGGTCGTCGATGCCTTCACCAGTGTGTGCAGACACATTGATAAACTGGGTATCACCGCCCCAGTCTTCAGGAATTACATCTTTCGCAGCCAGCTCGTTTTTAACACGATCGGGATCGGCAGCTTCTTTGTCGCACTTGTTGATTGCAACAACCAGCGGTACACCGGCAGCGCGGGCGTGGTTCACAGCTTCTTCAGTCTGCGGCATCACACCGTCGTCAGCAGCCACTACCAGGATAACTACGTCAGTTGCCTGGGCCCCACGGGCGCGCATTGCGGTAAAGGCGGCGTGTCCCGGGGTATCCAGGAAAGCGATCTCGCCCTGGCTGGTTTTCACACGGTAAGCACCGATGTGCTGGGTAATACCACCGGCCTCACCGGAAGCCACCTTGGTCTTACGGATGTAGTCCAGCAGGGAGGTTTTACCGTGGTCAACGTGACCCATAACGGTAACTACCGGTGCGCGGGACACCTCAGTGCCTTCACTGGCCTGGGTCTCGGCAACCAGCGCTTCCTCCAGCTCGCTCTCAGAGCGGAATACCACCTTGTGGCCCATCTCTTCGATGATCAGCTGTGCAGTTTCACGGTCCAGGCTCTGGTTGATAGTAACCATCTCGCCCATTTTCATCAGGCGCTTGATCAGGTCACCGGCTTTCACATTCATCTGTTTGGCCAGCTCGCCAACAGTGATGGTTTCGCCCAACTGTACTTCGTACACCTGTTTCTCCGTGGGCCTTTTAAAGCCGTGCGTAGGTTTAACCTTCAAGGTCGGACGAGACAGGGAGCGCGTGCTGCGCTTGGATGCTTCGTCTTCCTCAAATACTTCCAGCGCCTGTTCGTACAGAGCGGTTTTGCTGGATTTTTTCGGGCCGGACTTGGAGCGGCGACCGCGACGCTTACGCGGCTCGTCCTCAGAGCGATCAGCTTCAGCGGGAGCAGTGGATGCTGCCTCCAGCTTGCGACGCAGAGCGGGCTTGACCTCAGAGGTCTTCTCAGCGCTTTTTGCCGGTGCTGGCTTAGCCTTGGCTGTCTGTGCAGCTTGCGCAGCTTTCTCTTTCTTTTCCTGGGCTGCGCGTCGGTCAGCTTCTACTTTAGCTTTCTTCTCTTCAAGTTCACGCTTTTCCTGCTCAGCCTGCTGCTTGCGACGCTCCATCGCGGCAATTCGCATTGCCTCGATATCGTCTGAGTAGCTTGAGCGGATTGGTGCGGCGGGCTCTGCCTTTTTCACTACGTTTTCCGCGGTCTTATCCTCTGATTTAGCCGCATCTTGATCGGCTTTTACTTCATTGCTTGCTTTCGCTTCGGCTTCAGCCTTGGCTTTTGCTTCTGCTTCGGCCTTGGCTTTCGCTTCGGCTTCAGCCTTGGCTTTCGCCTCGGCTTCGGCTTTGGCTAGCGCCTCTTCTTCCGCCGCTAGGCGTGCAGCTTCTGCCTCGGCTTCTGCGCGAGCGCGTTCGGCTTCGGCCTCCAGTCTTTCCTGCTCATTTTGCAGGGCATCGACTGCCGCTTCCTGCTCGGGGCTGCTCGATTCTTCGCCTGCCGCTACGGTTTCAAGCTCAGCTTGAGGGCGCTTCACATAGGTGCGCTTCTTGCGCACTTCCACATTCACAGTCTTGCGGCCGGTGCCAGAGCCAGTCTTCAGCGTGCTTGTGGTTTTGCGCTTCAAGGTGATCTTGCGCGGCGCGGCGCCCTGCTCCCCGTGACTGCTTTTCAGGAAACTGAGCAAGACCTGCTTTTCCTCGTCTGACACCACTGCATCCACAGAGGTGTGAGGCAAACCCGCTTCTTTCATCTGCTTGAGCAGACGGTCTTCGGTGGCACCAACCGATTTGGCGAGTTCACTAACTGTTACTTCGGCCATTCTCTCTCCTAAAAGTCACTTGGTCGGAGGGGGTTACTTATACGTAAGTTATTTTTCGCTGCACTTAAGCTTCTTCGCCGCTGTCATCGGCAAACCAGGGCTCACGCGCCTTCATAATCAGCGCTGCAGCGCGTTCCTGGTCGAGACCTTCGATATCCAGCAGGTCATCGACAGCCTGCTCTGCCAGGTCTTCCATCGTGGAAATACCACGGCTGGCCAGTTGGAATGCCAGCTGGCGCTCCATACCGTCCATATTCAAAAGGTCTTCCTGGGGCTCAGATGCATCCAGCTTCTCTTCGGATGCCAGCGCTTGGGTCAACAGGGTGTCCTTGGCGCGGGCGCGCAGCTCCTCAGCGATATCCTCATCGAAGCCCTCAATTGCGAGCATCTCTTCGATGGGTACATAAGCTACTTCTTCCAGAGAGGCGAAGCCCTCTTCAACCAGTACACCGGCAACATCTTCATCGATATCCAGGCGATCCATAAACACCTGCATGATGGAGCTGGACTCGGCTTCCTGCTTGCTCTGCCACTCGTCACTGCTCATGACATTGATCTGCCACTGGGTCAGTTCGGAGGCCAAGCGCACATTCTGGCCGCTGCGGCCGATAGCCATTGCGAGGTTTTCCTCTGCCACGGCTACGTCCATAGAACCGGTGTCTTCGTCGACTACGATGGATTCAATTTCTGCTGGCGCCATCGCATTGATAACGAACTGAGCGGGGTTTTCGTCCCACAAAACGATATCTACGCGCTCACCAGACAGCTCGTTGGATACCGCCTGAACACGCGCGCCGCGCATGCCCACACAGGCACCCACCGGGTCGATGCGACCGTCGTTGGTATTTACAGCGATTTTTGCACGCAGACCGGGATCGCGGGCCGCGCCTTTAATTTCGATTACCTGCTCGGAAATTTCCGGCACTTCAATGCGGAACAATTCGACAATCATTTCCGGGCAGGAGCGGCTCAGCATTAGCTGGGGGCCGCGGGCTTCCGGTTGGATTTCCAACAGGATTGCACGCACGCGATCACCGAGTCGGAAAATTTCGCGACCAACCAGCTGATCGCGAGGCAGGCGCGCTTCGGCATTATTACCCAGGTCTACAGCGATAAAGTCGCGGGTCACCTTCTTCACAGTGCCGCTAACCATTTCGCCGACGCGATCGCGGTACTCGTCTACAACTTTGGCGCGCTCGGCTTCACGTACCTTTTGTACGATGACCTGCTTTGCGGTCTGTGCGGCGATGCGTCCAAATTCTACATTTTCCACCTGCTCGCGGAAAACGTCACCTGCTTTCAGGTCAGCATCTTTTTCGTGGGCTTCTTCCAGGGTGAACTGGGTACCCAACTCAGCCAAGACTTCATCACCGACCACTTCCCAGCTGCGGAAAGTCTCGTAATCGCCTGAACGACGATCAATGATAACCTCAATGGTTGAATCTTCGTCGTAGCGCTTCTTCGTGGCCGTTGCCAATGCCGCTTCGATGGCCTGGAAAATAATCTCCTGGTCAACGCCCTTCTCGTTGGATACCGCCTCGGCTACCAGCAAGATCTCTTTGTTCATGCAACTGTGCCTCAAAATCGCCTGAGCTCAGGCTCCTACAGGTTATTTGGTAAATTGGGGAATGATATTTGCTTTTTCGATACTGTCGATCGGCAAAAGGTATTCGTTTTCACTATCTACACGCAGAACCACTTCATCACCCTCTACACCGGCCAGCAGTCCGCGCCACTTACGCTGCCCATCCAGAGGCATACGCAGGCGAACTTCAATCTGGGCGCCGATAAAGCGCTCGTACTGGGCCAGTTTATAAAGAGGGCGGTCGAGCCCTGGGGAAGAGACTTCAAGTGTGTACTTACTACTGATGGGATCTTCCACATCCAGTACAGCACTGGATTGGCGGCTCACTTTCTCGCAATCCTCAACGGAAATACCGTTTTCGGAGTCGATATAAATGCGCAGCAGCGCGTTGCGACCGTGGGTTTGGTACTCAATACCCCACAACTCACACCCCAGCGATGCCACCACCGGCGCCAGAAGCTCTTCCAGCAATTCGCGTTTGCTCGCCATTCTCGTCACCACATACAAAAAATGGGCCTACGGCCCACTTCGAAAAATATCTGCAACTTTTCTTGCAGATACGAAAAAGCCCCTGACGGGGCTTTGACCGCACATTCGTGCAGTCAGTGTGCACGAATGCAAAATTTGGTAGCGGGGGCAGGATTTGAACCTACGACCTTCGGGTTATGAGCCCGACGAGCTACCAGGCTGCTCCACCCCGCAACAACGAAAGCGCAATCAAAGTTTCCCTAAGGAAAGTTGGTAGCGGGGGCAGGATTTGAACCTACGACCTTCGGGTTATGAGCCCGACGAGCTACCAGGCTGCTCCACCCCGCAACAACAAATGCGCAATCAAATATTTTACCCGAAGGTAAAATTGGTAGCGGGGGCAGGATTTGAACCTACGACCTTCGGGTTATGAGCCCGACGAGCTACCAGGCTGCTCCACCCCGCAACAACTCCAAGAAACAAAGCCTGGTTGATCTTTGTTTCCCTGCGGTGGGACCTGCCCAACCACTCAAGAGGCTGCGCATTCTATTGGTGCTGACCCGGTGAGTCAAGCCGTAATTGGCATTTGTTTTCACCGGGGGGTTAAAGCCGTCTCTACCATCTCGCAAATCAGTATAGAAAAGGAAGAAAATCCCGCAAGCAGGCCACCTTCATATACCGTCTTCTTTCTTGCACAAGTACTTTTTATAAAAAGAACGAAGAGCAAAACTCTCTTAACAAGCCTCTGGATAAGCTAGCGAGTTAACTGGTGCACTATTGCTTTTCGAATTGGGGGAAAGCGATCACTGACTCGCAACACCATTTTGCGCAGCAACTTGGCCGGCAGGCGATCGTCAGTAAACAAATCCACCACCCTATTAGTTCCAGAGTAAATCGGCTTGGATTCAACCCGGTGCAGCATCTGGTAACGGGCCAAGGCCCGAGTCAGCTTGGCCGGGTTATATAGACGGCTAACACTATCCAGTTGACGAGCCAAAGTATCCGCACCGGCCAAGCCCAAATTAAATCCATGTGCGGTCACTGGATGCATCCCCACAGCAGCATCTCCCACCAAGGCAAAGCGCTCAGTGAAAAAGTGATGTGCATAGACCGCAACCAATGGATAACAGTGGCGCCCACCAAAAGCTTCGACACCGCCGAGCTGGGACGCGCTTTCGCGGGATACGTGCCCGGCAAACTCTTCATTACCCATCGCCATAATCTGGGCAGAGAGACTGGCGGGAACAGTAACCACGGCCGATGAAATATTTGCCTTGGGCAAAGGTAACAGCGCCAGTGTCGAGCCGTAGCGGAAACACTCCCGGGCAATACCATCGTGGGGTAATTCGGTGCGTACAGGGCCGACAATCGCCACTCGGCCAAAGTCGCGCATATCGGCGCCAATTCCCGCCATGCGTCGCACTTCAGAAAAACGGCTGTCGGCTGCAACCACCAGGGAAGCGCGCACGCCCTCCCCCTCTGCCAGTTCAAGATGACGCATGGCGCCACTCAATGTCATCCCGGTAACGGTCGAGTTATCGAGCAGCGTTATATTCTCAGTCTCCAAAACTGTCTCATATAAAATTCGCCGGATTGCAGAGTTGGAGACAATAAAACCCAGAGGCCCCCTCTCTCCCGGGCTAAAGTGGAGTGTCGAAGGGGAATTGCCGTCGACTACTTCGGCAGCATTTAGCGGGCTAATCTCTTCCGGGGATAATCTCTGCCAAGCCCCCAGTTCTTGCAGCAGCTTGTAGGATTTATGTGTCAGAGCAATCTCGCGGCCATCATCAACGGGAGCGGACAGCGCCGACTTATCCTGGCGCTCAATAATTGCCACCTGACACCCTTTGCGGGCGAGCATCACCGCCAAGGAAAGTCCCGCCGGTCCAGCACCTACGATAGCTACATCGGACTCCGTCATTTTCACACCCCTGATTTGCACGCAACAAATACAAGTCACTCTAGTGACTCACATCCGGGATAAACTGATCCAGATCAGGTTAAAGCCAATCCCAAGCCGCTCTACAGAGGTATAAATTGGTGAACTTTAGGGGTATAAAATATCACGCCCGCCACCAGCGCTTCTGAAAAACTGGAGCACCATGGAGTTCAAATATGGAACTTGAAATTCATTTCATTAACGCCTTTACCGACAAAGTCTTTCACGGAAATTCAGCCGGAGTTGTTGTTACTGAGGATTGGCTGGATGAAAATTTAATGCAGTCCATCGCTGCAGAAAATAATCTTTCCGAAACCGCGTTTCTGGTAAAACGCCCGGATACCAGTTATGGAATTCGCTGGTTTTCACCGTTAACGGAAATTGATTTTTGTGGTCATGCCACCCTGGCGTCAGCCCATGTTCTTTTTTCTCAAGACCCTCAATGCGAGCAACTCCAGCTCCATGCTGCCGCTGTGGGCAAAATGACAATAAGCCGAGGGGAAAATGGAATTATTTCCATGGACTTCCCACGAAGGGAGCCACAACCCATAGATCGCATACCGCCGGAATTACTGAAGGGGCTTTCAATAACACCAAGCCAGGTGTTACTTAACAACCAAGCTTACTTTGCCATCTACGATAGTGAGCGAGACGTTTTGGATGTGCAGCAGGATGCGAGCAGCCTGCGAAAGCTCGCCCCCTACGATGTGGTCGTTACGGCAAAATCCGATAGGTACGATTTTATCTCCCGATACTTCTGGCCATCCAATGGTGGTGCCGAAGATCCGGTGACCGGTTCTATTCACACAGGGCTAGCCCCTTACTGGTCACAAATTCTGGATAAGAAAAAGCTGATCGCCTATCAAGCCTCCAAGCGCGGCGGCCTGCTGAATTGCACCATCGCCGGGGACAGGGTCATTATCTCAGGCAAAGCAGTACCCTATTTGAGCGGGACCATACGGGTTTGATACCCCAAAAACCCACCGAGACATCCAAAATAAATCACAATTTCCCCCAATTACGATAAGTACAACTAAATAGAGGAGCATTGAGCAATGGAACAAAAAGGATCGTGCCTATGCGGCACTATTAACTTCGAAATTGAAGGTGACTTTGGGGGCTTCTTTCTCTGCCACTGTAGTTACTGCCGCAAAGATACCGGTTCAGCTCATGCAGCAAATCTATTCTTCGCATCAGCGAAACTTGAATGGCTATCCGGTGCAGAACAGGTCAAAACCTTTAAGTTAGCAGGGACGAGGCACAGCAAAAGCTTTTGCAATCAATGCGGTTCCGCAGTGCCACGAGAAGATCCTGAAATTGGCCTCTTAGCGGTTCCCGCTGGCAGCCTGGATCGCCCAATAGATGTAAGGCCTAATGCCCATATCTTTATGGCCAGTAAAGCCGAGTGGGACCGGGAACTGGAAACAGTACCTAAAGTAGACAAACTACCCCAGGCAGCTAGTGCGGACTCTGAATAGACCGGTTAATGATGGCTTTACTCGACCACAGTTGCTGCGATGATAAGGTTTCTCGCAGCAACTGAAGATCACATAGAGAGAATTAGCCAGGATGACCGTCAACGCGCGGCTGGAAAAGCACCGGGGTGTAATATAGTAAGAAAAGCGTGTAACCGACTACCCAGGCAATAATTGCTGCGAGCAAACCACTCGGGGCAGGTGCCCAAAAAACACGAGCGAGAGCAGATAACGCCAGGGCCATAAAAGCCAGGGGCATCAAGCGCGGCGCCTTCAATATCCGACCTGTGTGGCCGAGACTGACGCGGCTGGTCATAGACAAGATCAATCCGCCAATACCGCCAACGGCAAATGCGTGTAAAGCGGGACTCTGCCAGGAAGGGGCAATTTGGCTCCAGGCCAGAGCCGCGAGAAAACACCCCAAAATAACTAACCAGTAGCTCACATGCAGAGACCAAACCATCGGTTCTGCCCATATTTTTGTAGGGTGCCAGCGCACCACCCGGATCACCTGCAAAATACCCAGAGAGACCGCAAAAAAGGCCCAAACCATTTGCGGCAAACCAACAGCCACCGATAGCAACAAGCCCACCGCAGCAATATGGGTACCCCACTCTACAGCCGGTATCTTATCTCTTGGGCTCAAGTGAAAGCGGCGCGCCGTAAAGAAGGGTATAACCCGCCCACCGATTATCAGAATAATCGCCGTCACCAACAGCAAAGCCAGCAAGGCGATTCGGCTCTGTGCCCCTGGCAGCAACCAGTGGCTAGCGGACAATGCAGCAAACATCAGCATCGCAGGCAATACAAACATATTTCGCCACTGCTTGGTTCGCAACACCCTGGCTCCGAGCAAAAACGCTGAGAACAGGAAAAAGGAGACTTCAGCAATCACCGGCATCCAAATAGGGACCGCCGCCAACAGGTAACCCAAACGGGCCAAGAGCCACAGGCCGACCAAAGCAATAAGTTGGGTTCCCTTTGGCGAGGGGATACCAGTCCAGGTTTGCATGGCCGTGCCGAGAAAACCCACAACAACGGTAGCCGCGAACCCAAACAGCATCTCATGGGAGTGCCAGACTACCCCCATTCGAAAAGCCGGCATCTGCCAACCGAATAACTGCCCCTGCCAGATAACCAGGGCAACCATACTCCACAGAGCAGCTCCCCAGAAAAAAGGGCGAAACGGCATACGCCAAATAGGTGCAATAGACTCCGCGCGCGCGCGGTCAACGATAGGTATCAAAATCCATTCTCCTTACCAACTACGGGAACACCAGGCTCCCTACACAAATAATTCGCAGTACAAGACCACCCCGACAGGCCTGCTTTGCTTGGAGAATCAAAGGCGTCCTAAAAAAAGCAGGACACAGGGGTTTATCTGTCCGGCGGCGCCGCAACCTAGGCAAAAGCGCCGACTTTTCAGTCATCCGCATCAGTGCGGGATATCGCCCGAGATTCCATTTCCAGGGATTGGGAAAGAGCCCTATTCTCACTCAATTAACAAAAATAGTTAACAAAAAAATGAGTAGTCTGTGAATTATTCTAACTGGGGCGAAGAATCTTTTTCTGTGTAGATAACCTGAAAAAAAACCACACGTTTTATAGGGTTATTTCTATTTTCAGGAAAAACTGGGCAAAGGTGAAGTGGACTTGAAGTATCTCACAAGTTTACTCAAATTGGGAAGCACTTCCATTTACAGAAACATACACGGAGCCACCAATAAACAAACACTCAACCAGGAATAAAGCTTGAACCTACTTCCCTAGTAATTCAGTACTTATCTCTCATATACAAACCATTATATTTTCACCATAATTTTATATGGCAATCATTACACGGTGCCCAGTGCCGGCAAGATACAGCCTAAGTTAAAGATTTACGCCAGTCTGTGCAGTGGAGGAATTATGCTCATACCAGGCTATCTTATCGCGGCATCAACCTTACTATTCTGCTGCCAGGCCCTCGCAACCAACACTTATATCCTGTCACAACAGGGTATTGGCAATCGGGCTATAGGGGACCAAAGCGACCCAACCATCATTAACAATCTCATCATGCAAACACAAGATGGTGAATTTAATAATGTGGTGGCTCAGCAATCCAACGGCAATACTGAAGGATCTATTATCCAGTTGCAGAGAGGCGTATCAAACGAGCTAATGTCAGTCCAATCCAGCAGCCTGGGTAGCACGACATCAGTCTCCCAGCTTAATGTTCTCAACAAGGCCGAAACCTCACAGACAAGTACACTGTTTAGCACTATAAGCATCAGTCAGGAACAATCCTTAAATCATATTACGAGCATACAAAACCTTTCCACTGGTACAACTGCTAACATCTCGCAGATAGGAACCCTAAATTTTTCGGAATCTATCCAAGATGATGTTGCTCTTAGTGATGTCTCTATTAGCCAGTTAGGTAATTTTAATAGAGCTGAGATTATCGATAAAGAAAGTGGCATAGCAAACTCTGCCAGTATTATCCAAAGTGGAAGCCAGAATATTGATACTAGAATTATCCTGATACAGTCTCTGGGAACCAATAATCAAATTCAACAATTTGGCAATAACAACACTGCCCGGATAACAAATACTAACGGCGCCTTTAATACCAACTCAATAGTACAACTTACAGATTCCAGTGCTACTAGCATCCAAACAAGCAACTCTATTCAGGGATTTAACAGTTCCATCCAGCAAGGACAGAGTAATCACGCTTCTATAATTGTTAATCTTGCTCAAAACAACCAGGCCTTTACATCTCAAAGTGGAACAAACAACGGGTCCACAATCAACCAGATAAACATCAATAATTTTTCCGAGATAACACAAACAGGAACAAGTAATAGCGCCACGTCAATACAACTCGCTATTGAAGGGGCCAGTAGTGTTGTCACACAAAGTGGATCGGATAATAGTGCTGATATTAGTCAAAGTGGATCAGTCTCTGAGGCAGCTATAGACCAGGAATTTGATCAAAACACATTAATAGCCATTCAAGATGGCTTTAGTGCAAGACTACAGTTGCTGCAACAAGGCCTACAGAATCAAGTAAGTTCAACGCAGTCTGGTTATATTGATGATGCGGACATCATTCAACTGGGTGAGCTAAACACTATCAATCTCACTCAAACCGGCAGCTTTAATAGTGCAGAGCTACTACAACTAGGTACAGACAACTTTCTCCAGGTAATTCAATTGAGTTTTGGTGCTACTATCTCCATTTCACAGATTGGCAGTAACAATTCTGCGATATACATACAGTAGAGAAAGAGGCTAAGAAAAACCATATTATTTATTGCTCAGATTTTTTCTTTCTGGGAAACATCCCCTTTCACAAACAGCAAACTTACAATCAGTGCTGCAGCAGCCAAACACGCATTAACAGTAAATGCCCGATCAATACCTTCAGATAATTCCGGAGCCATCGCAACAACCGTTGTATTCATCGCCAGACCAATAGCACCGCCGATAATTTGGAACATATAAATTAAGGCCGCCGCCAAGCTTGCCCTGGCAGGCCCCAATACCGTAACCGCAGTAGTCGTTATCGTAGGAAAATATAAGCCTAATCCTATACCGAGAGTGAGCATTCCCGGTACCAGGTGCAGATAGTGATCGCGAACCACTAGGCCAGAAAGTAAAAACATACCCAAACCTAAAAAGAGTGCCGCTCCCGCTAAAATTAGGCGAGCCCCCAAAAATTCATATAACCACCCTGCTATATATGAGACTACCGCATAGGTAATCATCACCGGCAATAAACCCGCACCAGACCAAACTGCAGAATAGCTCAACTCCTTAATTAAAAATTGAGGAATATAAAGCAACATAGATACAAAAGTGACCGATAGAAGCAAAGTCACCACACAGATAGAAAAAAAGCGCCAATTAGTAGCTACATCCGGGGGAATAAGTGGGTCAGAGCGAGTATGAGACTCAACCCAGGCAAATACCAAAAAGAAAATCACCGATGTTACTAAAAGTCCAATCACTAAAGGACTTCTAAATCCTACATCGATAACAAAATCCAGAGATAACATTAAAGCCAAAAGGCTAATTGATAATGAGGCCATCCCCCAATAGTCAACCTTTTCATTGCTCTCATCGGGCTTATCATCTTCAATTACTTTCCAACCCACCAACATTGCCGCCAAAGCGATGGGTAAGTTAATAAAAAAAATCCAGCGCCAGCTAAGAAAATCTGTAAAGAAACCACCCAACAGTGGTCCTACAGAGTTCGCAAAGCCACACACCGTCATTATCAAACCGCCTGCCTGACCGGCGCGGTCATCAGGCATGATCTGATAGGTCATGCCGAGCACAGCGGGCCACATCAGAGCACCACCAACACCCATTAATGCCCGGCTTCCCAGCAGCATCCATTCATTGACGGCCAGACCACCCAAAACTGAGAAAAAGACGAAGATTGAGGTTCCAACAAAAAATAGCCGGCGCCGACCAAACATATCCGCCAAGCGCCCGCCAGTAACTATAAAAATCCCGAAAACCAATGCATAACCGTTAATCACCCACTGAAGAGTGGAGATATCTGCGTTAAAGTGTTTTTCCATTGCAGGGATAGCGACGGAGAAGGCCGTAAAATCATTGGCCACCAAAAAGACTGCCAAAGACAATGCTGTTAAGCCAATAATCTGTGATCGCGATAGCGGGGTCTTTGAGGCTGCCATAAATGCCAAACTTCACACTTTGCAAGTTATGCAATGGATATATAAGCTTGGACCAATGAAGGACCAACTGCAGCGTAAATTATCAGGCAACACCAAGTAACAGCCTAGTACCAAGGGGGTTCTCATAAACTTTATTACTAGATTCTCGGTGCTTTTCTCCTATATCCAGAATTACTTTCTTCCGCAATACTCTGATTAGGTCCCAGCTCAGGCATAGACAAGCATTAATGGCAACAACAATGGCTTGATGTCAGTGTAAGTCCGCAGTCTCACTAATCCTCATTCCATGTTTAGCAGATCGAATCAGTCCAAAAGAAGTATCCGGTAGCAGAAGTATTTAAAGCTATCAGCCGATGATCAATCAGGATTGATCGACAGGCTTGAGCGGGGCCCCTTCTCCAATTCTTATAAATCAAAGACTGACAGGATTTTCCCATCAAGGTGCTATCTTTAGCCATTACCATTCTCTCAATCAATCATGACCATCAGGCCCTGGCGAACAATACTTACTCATCAACCAAGTAAGAACTGGCAACACTGCTACTGAAGATCAAATTGAAAAAACAACCACTAACAACTTAATAAATCAAGCTCAGATTGGTGACAATAATAACGTTGAAGCAACACAATTTAACGGCAACAATAATTAAATAATGCCCACGCAGGCAGGAATTAACGATAGCATCACCACTACTTAATTTGGTAATAATACCGCGATTTCTCTGCAGTAAAGCCATGTGCCAATCTCTAGGAACTTGTATGTTCAGACAGCTATCTCCCAGAATCTATCATCCAACTCTCCTCCCAGCAGCCACATCCTAACACACTGAAAATATCAGATATTTTCCGACTTTAGTCCCAGTATCTCAGTGCTTTTTTCTCATTCCCCTGAGGAGTCTCATTGTCAATACTTTTTCCAAGGCTCCAATATCTGAAACGAGCTGGATTTCGACTTTTGGAGAGCCCAATCAAACGGATTACAGAGGAGAAATATCTATGACAAACGGTGAGCACTTATGCCCACCAGAATTTGGAATCATTGAGTCTTTTTTAGAAAGCCGCCAATGATCTTAGCCCCGGCATATCCAAGTACTAATGCCAATGACAATGGCTTGGAGCCAGTGCAAGTAAGCAGTCTCACTACTTCACTCACCATTTAGGGCCGATCAAATCACCCCCCAATGCCCAGCGGACGGTAGAGGCGGAATGTAGTCTCCGTTCGTTTACACCGAGATTGGATATGGATTTCACCTGTGTTGTACAGGAAGTACTGTGGACGTCATCAAAACGCCACAACGAATTGAAGTAAAGGAGTTACTTGTGAAGATCTTACCTATAGCCGTTACCACCCTATCCCTTGCCATCAGTGGTCTGATTCATGCAGATGACAATGAATATATCCTCTATCAAGAGGGTACGGGAAATACCGCAATGGGGGATCAAAGTGATCCCACTATTAGCAATAACCTGATTGAGCAAACCCAGATCGGCGATAATAATATTGCTGAAGCGTCACAATCTAATGGTAATACTAATGGAGTGATCATTCAGTATCAAGAGGGCGATACCAATGATGTTTTTGCCTTTCAGGATGGAACAACTGACTCCAGCGGAATCATGACCATTGTTGGGGATAACAATCAGGGAGCAACCCAGCAAACCTCTACTAGTAATACCACGATGGAATATACCATCACTGGCTCCAATAATACCGGCGGATCATTTCAAACTTTAACTTCAAACAGCATAATGGAATTCACGATAACAGGAGATAACAACATTGGTAGCTCCTTTCAACAAAACTCTGACTCTGTATCTTTGGTAGTTGATATCAATGGTAACGATAATATTGCATCAACTTTTCAGGAAGATAGTTCCAATACCAGTATTGTAATACAACAAACTGGTGACTCGAATATTGTTAGTGGTTTTGATGATGACGGAAGTGCTGATAATAGCGTTGTGAATATCCAGCAAGGAAACTCAAATACTATCAATTTTGTTCACGATGTAAGCTTTAACCAAAATGATACAATTGAACAATATGGAGACGACAACTTTTCTGGGTCATCTTCAAATAACACCAGTGATAGTACAAGTTATTTGTTACAGGTAGGCGATCAAAATAACTCCTTTATCCTATATAATGACTCGGCAAATATCACTGCCTCAATCATTCAAGAGGGCTCAAGCAATAATGCTGATACATTATTAAGTCAAGCCTTTGATAGTAATTCCTCAGTGACCCAAACAGGAGATAGCAACGACTCGTTACTTGCTCAAAGTGGGTCTTCTCACTATGCAGAAATCATACAAATCGATGATTTGAATACTATAGACGCTGAACAAAGCAGTTTTGATGCATATCTATACGCGGTGCAAAGTGGTGAAGACAACTTAATTAGCTCCTTGCAAGATGGAGACTCAGAGTCAGCTACTCTGAACCAAACAGGAAGTTTAAATGAAATAGATTTAACTCAGAGTGGACAGCAGGATACCGCTATTTTATCTCAGGATGGCAATAATAATTTCTTGATGGTCACGCAAACAGGCTTCAACGACAGCATTAATGTTACACAGCTTGGTGACAATAACAGCGCAACTTATATGCAGTAAGGTAAATTAGAGGGTCTACATAAATTATGTAGACCCTTGTAAGACTGCCCAATTATTAACGGTAATCTAAGTCATAACAGATATATATTTCTTCTTGGAGCAACTTATCCTTCAGCCTTTATTACTAGTATGTCAGTGCTTTTGTCCTATACACACAATGATGAATACTGCCAATACTAAGTAAGGACATTAACAAACACGATCATTGAGAAATGAGTGTTTGCTGATGTTTTTACAAATCACCTTACGAAGGAGGTAAATTCTCACCTATTAGGTGAATAAATAAGCAGCTAGAGAATCATTGAGTCCTTTTAGAGAAAGCCGCCAATGATCAAAGCCCCGGCATATCCAAGTACTAATGCCAATGACAATGGCTTGGAGCCAGTGCAAGTAAGCAGTCTCACTACTTCTCTCACCATTTAGGGCCGATCAAATCATCCCCAATGCCCGGCGGACGGTAGAGGCGGAATGTAGTCGCCGTTCGTTTACACCGGGATTGGATATGGATTTCACCTGTGTTGTACAGGAAGTACTGTGGACGTCATCAAAACGCCACAACGAGTTGAAGTAAAGGAGTTACTTGTGAAGATTTTACCTATAGCCGTTACCGCTCTATCCCTTGCCATCAGTGGTCTGGTTCATGCAGATGACAATGAATATATCCTCTACCAGGATGGTACCGGCAATACCGCCAGCGGGGATCAAAGCGACCCCACCATTTTTAACAACCTGATCGAGCAGACCCAAATTGGTGACAATAACGATGCGGATGCTACACAAACAAATGGAAACACCAATGGAGTGATTATCCAGTATCAAGAAGGAAATAATAATACTTCACTTGCCGATCAAGATGCTACTACCGATTCAACGTCAGAAGCATACCTCACTGGTGACGACAACAATTCAGATACCAGTCAGACATCTACCAGTAATAGCACTATAAGCGTCTTTGTAACGGGAAATAGTAATAATGGAGGGGGCACTCAAGATATAACTTCTGACACATCCCTGATTATTACTATAGAGGGGGATAATAATATTGTTAGTCCACTTCAGGAAAATGTATCCAACAGTTCAATGAATTTTACTTTTGTCGGCGATGGTAATATCGGCAGTTCACTCCAGGAGAACTCCGATTCTGCAACACTGATTTCGGAAACTTATGGTGACGATAATGTTGTTACTACTACCCAAGCCGATAGTTCAAGCACCACTGTACTGATTTTCCAAACCGGAAATGGCAATTTAGGCGCCACAGGGGATCAGGATGGCAGCGCCAACAATACAGGTACAATTACACAAGTAGGAAATTCTAATACCGGTGTATTTGCTCGTTTCACAAGCTTTAGTCAAAGCACCACAATCGATCAGTTTGGAGACAGTAACCTTACTGATACTTCTGCCACAGACTCAAGCAATAGCACAGGAATTGTGCTACAACAGGGAGATGGAAATATTAGCGCCACTCTATTACAAACAGTATCTGATAACAGTTATAACGTCTCCCAAATCGGTGATGGAAACTTCGCATTTCTTACCCAGTCTGGATCAAGTCATACTGCTGAGATCATTCAGATGAGTGATTTAAATGAGATAAATGCAGATCAACAAAGCTTTGATAACGACCTTTACTCCCTGCAAAACGGTGAGGACAACCTAATCAACTCATTGCAGGATGGCGATAGTGAAACGGCAACGCTAGATCAAGTGGGAACTTTAAATGAAATAGACCTTACCCAAAGCGGACAGCAGGATATTGCCACCCTATCTCAGGACGGTAACAACAACTTCCTAATGGTTACTCAAACCGGATTTAGCGATACCATTAGTGTCACCCAGCTGGGTGATAACAACAGCGCCACATTTATTCAGTAAAGTAAAACAGGTGGTTTCCCAATACCAATGGGAGGCCATCTCCAGATACAACGCTTAAAAATAAATAAGAAAAAAAGGGCTATGAAATTCTAGATATCTCCATATAAACTGTATTCATGATAGAAGTACTCACTTCAAGAAACTGCTATTTGCTGTTCAGTCATAGAAAGGAGTTATCATGCACACCAAGGTTGGTATTTGCACCGTTCTAGTTTCATTCTCTGCCACATTTTCACTGGCTGAAAACAATAATACTTTCCTCTATCAGGAGGGAAGTGATAATAGTGCCACTGCCGATCAAGGCGACATTACCAGTATTGGCAACCAGATTACGCAAATACAAATTGGTAACGATAACTCACTAGAGGCAACACAGAGCGACAGCAATTTGCGTGGCTCCATATTACAAACGCAGATCGGTGATAGTAACAACGCCTTTGCTTCACAAGAAGGCACAAGAGATACAAGTTCCAGTGGTTACCAGATTGGTAATAACAACCAGGGAAGCTCATTACAAGGCTCAGTTACCAACAGTCAGTTCAACTATACCCAGTTGGGCAGTCAAAATAGCGCTCAAGGCGTCCAAACGGATTCCGACAATGCTTCTATTTCCATCGCTCAAGAGGGCACAGGAAATACAGTTACTAGCTCACAGGACACTATTACCAGGGGAGAAATGCAGTTTTACCAAACCGGTATTAGCAATAAATCTACAGTAGCGGATTCCAATAACGGCTCTGATAACGGATTAACTTCTACCCAGAGCGGGGACAGCAATCAAAACAATGTGTTTCTTAACGCGACAAACTCCGCAACAGATCATCTCCAGCAAACTGGTTCAGACAACCAGATTTTCCTGGTCCACAGTATCAGTGACAATGATACAGTAGAGATTCTGCAAGCTGGGACGCAACAAACGCTCAATATTAGTCTTATCTCTACGGCTGATAATGAAGTCACTATTAATCAATTAGGTAGTAGTAATATTGGTACCTTAAATTTGAGCGGCACAAGTAACGGAACGCAACTGCAACAGGATGGATATCTTAATAGTGTCAATCTTGCTCAGGGTGGAGAGGGAGTTAACCTATACGCCCATCAAATAGGTAGTAATAATGAGCTGGATCTAACCCTGGGTGGGCGACAAAATACTGCCACACTCTCCCAATTTGGTAACAGCAACTATATCTATTTGATGCAAACAGGAATTAATAGCAGCATTAACATATTGCAACTTGGCAGTAACAATAGCGCAAGCTATCAACAGCAGTAGGCTGCGCCTTAGGAGTCACCAACTACAAGAAGTCAGGAGAGAAAGAAAAACTGTATTTAAGGCTGTATGAGCTGTGGATGCCAAATACGAGCTTACCGATGTGCATTCACAGCAGCCCTCAGAAACAGTGTATTCCTTCTGGATCAGTAGTACACGTAAACATCAGCTTCCTCTTTTGAACCAAAGAACATTGTATGTCGAAACGAACAAAAACCTACTGATCTTGCCCCTTTTAACGGACACCTCGTCTGTTTGACTTTGGTGCCCGTTAAAAGGGGCAAGATCATAGGCCGACGAAGAAAGTGAATTGTTTACACAATGACTGATAAGTTAGTCACATAAACTATATTTTAGTTTATTTTATTTTCTATTTATTGAGATCGATTCTCAAATTTGTTTATACTGCGTGCGCTCTGGAATGATTCCGGGATGGCAGATGGTATAGCAGGGCTTTTGCTTGCTATAAAGTTGTATTTAACATGGATGTTGCGGCGTAGTAGTAAGATGGAGGCAGTTTCAGGGATCGACACAGGATTGCATGTGCTGGTTGCCATAGCGCGTTTCGATCAATTGCCTGCTGAGCCTGATCAACTTTTCCACCAGTTTGGTCATGAAGGACAATCCTTTTCTGATACCCAGCTCCTACAAGCAGCCAAGGTTCTTACGTTAAAGGCCAAGCAGCTAGCGTCTGATGTCAGCGATCTGAGTAATGTCATGCTGCCCGCTATCGCTAAGGCACACGATGGCAGTTATTTTATTGTGGCATGCCTATCCGATGGTGAGGCATCTGCTGATTTCCAATAATGTCCAAGTGGATATTATTGATGTAAGAAAACCACCCACTTCCGCTAAGAAAGAAAAACGTCGAACTACCGTAAAGCTATGGATGAAATCAGAATCTATAGTACAAATTACAAGGACATTGGATGTTTACAGCCGAGCCGTACAAAACTGGAATATTGCTTACAATATCGGGCAGTTTCAAGGTATTAACCACTAAAAAATGCAGCTATCCGGAAGAGATGAACCATAGGCTTTAATATTAAGGAAAAAGTATAATTTGATTTATACAACAACAGCTAATGAAAGAAAATGCTACCAGCCACGTACTCGAGAGCCTTATATAAGCTACTGATCTTGAACGCTTTTTACTTTATGTGAAAGTACAGTAGAACTCTACCAGAATCTAATCACAAAAAAGGAAGCTCATATATTTAACATACAAGCTCCCAATAGACAACTGATTGATAAATTTTATAGACAAGTTAAATAAAGCCCGCTATGAAATCCTACAAGATGTAGCCACCAGTTTAAGAGACTTTGAAAAAAGACTCGCTCGAAAAAAATTTTCAATCCAGGCAATCTGGATCTTTAGTGAGATATTCATTGTTTACCCAAATATTAGTACCACTGCAATCAGGGTCAACTGTATCCCTCAGATCAAAAGGATCATTATCAAAAGAAGAGTTCGCAGAAATAATATTGAAGTTGGAATTAGTAAAAATAAGAACTATACCACCATCTTGGCTATCACCGTTGCCATTGTCCGTAGTTGTATTCTGTGATATCACATTATTTGACGATCCTTCTATTAGAATACCAGCCCCTCCATTTCCACTTGAAGTGTTGTTAAAAACTCGTGAAAAACTATCATCCACCTGGATTCCGTCGGCAACACTACCTGTTACAGTACAGCCAGAAAAAGTATTGTAGTCATCATCCATATCAACTCCGACTCTACCACTATCAGTAATAACGCAGTCATTTATAGTATTATAAATACTATCTATATCTATCCCATCATTAACACTATTAACAACTTCGGTATTAAGTACTTTGTGATACCCCTCTCCCTCTAAGAAAACTCCATCAAAACAGCCATCAATAACGCCTCCAGTGAGGGTGGCGCCATTGCCTTCGATTCGAATTCCTGCACCACCTAGGTCTCCTCCTGTAGTACAGGTCAGGGAATAGTCGCCCATATTTAAGCTGCCACTTGGGCCGACAATAGTAAGTGCATCAGGTTCATCGGTTGTTAGATCACAAGATAAGTCCTCAGTAAGCACTTCTGCAGTTGTAATTACATCGCCACAAGCCACTTCAGCCAAGGTAATTGATGAATATGAAGACGCCGAAAAAGCCATTATCGCTAATAGTGCCACCTTATCTACAGATTGCTTAATTTTCACATCCAACTCCTATCAGTTCAGAAAAAATAATATACCTCAGCACAGAGATACTGAGTCCCCTAAGTTTGGATGCAATAATAACTTCCACCATAAGAAAAATTGCCCAAAGTAATTGACGTTCGAATGAATAAAAAAACCTAGTCATTCCTTTGAAGAATCTAACGCAGCTAAATCGACAACAAAGATTAAAAACAGAACCCTAAGCTGGCGCAATTACTTTCTAAGTATTACTAACATTTAATCCAGAACACCATACTCTGATCCAACTTGGGAAAGTACGATTTTATTCGTCAGCTAGTGTATGCAGCTTATTAGGAAAGACTTAGATTATTTATATAAAACTTACTCATGATAGAAGTACTTGCTCCGGAAAACTATTACTTAATGTTCGGTCATAGAAAGGAGTTATCATGTACACCAAGGCTGGTATTTACGTTGCTCTAGCTTCACTTGTTGCCACAGATTCTTAGGCTGAAACAAATATTAAATCACTGCATCAGTAGGGTAGCGCTAACAGTGCCACTACTGACCAAAGCGATATTACTAGTATTGGCAACCAGATCATACAAATACAATTCGGCGATGATAACGATACCTTTGCTTCTCAGGAAAATACAAGAGACACAAGCTCCAGTGGCTAACAGATTAGCAATAGCAACCAGGGAAGTTCACTACAAGACTCCATTACTAACAGCCATTTTAACTATATCCAGTTAGACTATTAAAATAACGCCCAAGGTGTTCAAACCTACTCTAAAAATGCTTCAATTTCTGTCTATCAAAAAAACACAGAAAATTCTGCCACTAGTTCACAAGGTAATATTATCAATGGAGAAATGCAATTTCATCAGATAGGACTTAGTAACAAACCAACAATAATAGATTCAAACAATAGCTCTAATAATAGTACAATTTCTGCTCAAAACGGTGATGCCAATCAAAACCAGGTGTTTATTAGCACGACAAACTCGGCAATAGACTATATCAAGAAAGTTGGTGCGGACAACCAGGTTTTTCTAATTCACAGTACTAGTGATAATGACAAAGTAGAGATTATACAAGCTGGGGCCAGGCAGACTATCGATATTAGTCTTATCTCTACAGCTAATAATAAGGTCATTATTAATCAACTCGGCAGTAGTAATATTGAAACAGTGGATTTGGGCGGTACAAGTTGCGAACTGTAACTACTGCAGGAGGGATATATTAATAGTGTAAACGTCACTCAGAGTGGAGAAGAGACTCACCTCTACACTCACCAAATAGGTACCGATCATGGGCTCAGTCTAATCCAGAGTGGGAGACAAAATACTGTCGAACTCTCCCCAATTGGTAGCAATAACTTTATACTAATGATGCAAACTGGGGGTTAATAGCAGTGCCGACATGCTACGAATAGGTGGTGACAACAGCGCAAACTACCAGCAGCAATAATCTAGCCCTTTCAAGGTTGTCTCGAAAGCTGTACTGATCGGTGAGCTGATGTGATCATCAGGGCGCAACCTCCCTATATTCTTGTCAATCTATAAAATATAGATCAGCCCAGTACGTAGTCAGTCAAAACGCAAACTCGACTTTATTCCTAACTTTGCCAAACTAAATTCTCATAGCTACATACCAATTCATCGACAAAAATTAAAGTAGCCTTTGATTGATCTGACGCTATAAATCAAATGGCTAACAACCCAACCTATGGCTTTAAACCATATCATCGTGTAGTAGAGTGATATTTTTTATGTACTAGCCTCCACTTAAGATTCCCAATCATTATTGACCGCACATAATTTTTCGTAGAAACACGAAAAACACTCTGCCTTTATATGGATGTTAAAGGCAGAGTATATGCTTACCACCCAAAGTCCAAATTGGTAAAGGAGTTATCCAATGAAGACCTATTCCCTTATAGCCACGGCCTTATCCTTTATGATCAGTGGGATTTCCTATGCGGAAAATACTGTCATCCAGAACCAGATGGGTACAGATAATAACGCGACAGCTGATCAAAGTGATCCGACCGTATTTGATAACCTTATTGTGCAAACACAAATTGGTGATAACAACGACGCTGATGCCAGTCAAACTAATGGCAATGTCAGCGGCGCCATTTATCAAACACAGCAGGGGGATAATAATAGTGTCACCTCGACACAAGATGCCACAACCAGCACTACGGCATCAGCACTCCAGGTCGGGGATAACAATATCGTTTTAACCAGTCAGGAAACCGCTTCAAACGGTAGCAGTGAAATCCTCCAGAATGGTGACACTAACTTTGCCAGCTCTGAACAAACCTCCTCAGATTCTGATTCTATTTCAATCAGCCAGTATGGCGATCAAAACCTGGCTACTAGTACTCAAGACACGAGTTCCAGCAATATTGTAGTCATTACCCAATCCGGTGACTTAAATATTTCAACTACATTGCAAAACACAGCAAGCTCTGGTAACAGCGCTACCACAATTCAATTCGGGCAACAAAATGCTGCTGGGATATCTCACCTTAACTCCTTTACCAATTCAGACTTGATAAGTCAGGTTGGTGATTTCAACAATGCCTCAATTAACAGAAACACCTCAAGTTCCGATAGTGCTATCGTAGTACAGTCCGGAGACTCCAATTTTGCCAGTGCTACTAGTTTTGATACTGCAGACAATACATTATCCATCTACCAATATGGGGATAATCAATCAGCGGTTGCCACACAAAGTAGTGCTTTTGAAAGTAACATTTATATTAGCCAAAGTGATGACAATAATATGGCTTTGGCAACACAATCAGGAGCCAGTGACAACATTGAAATTTATCAGTCAGGCTCATCCAATATGGCTACAGCCTTACAGGCGTCGACTGACAATAGCTCCAATATTATTTCCCAGGACGGTACACAAAACGATGCTACTGTCACACAAAGTGGTTCATCGGATACATCCTCTGTTGAACAAATTGGAAATATGAATATGGTTTCAGCTAGCCAATCAGCATTCAGTGGCTCACTGGATATCACCCAGGAAGGTGATGAGAACGAAATTACCTCAACACAGGATGGAGATATGGAGACAGCAACCATGCTGCAGGCAGGTAACTTGAATTTGATTGAGTTGGCCCAGAGCGGCATGCAAAACACTGCAACATTATCTCAAGACGGTAGCAGTAACTACATATCGGTTACGCAAACTGGCTTTAATGATGCTATCAGTGTTACCCAACTTGGAGACGGCAATAGCGCTACATTTATACAGTAGACTGATAGAGACTTTCGTTAAGGTGCCCTTTGGGCATCTTAACCTACTCAATATGCAAAAGTTAATGAGCACATCGCCTAAACATCACCATATGCTGTCATAGAGATTTTGTAGTCAAGGAGTATCTTATGAAAATCTCTTCCTTCCTTACCGATTCCCTGGCGCTGACCATCAGCAGTGCTGCTATCGCCGAGAATGATTTTATTACTTCACAGCAAGGTGGGGCCTTTCTGAGCACCGCTGTAACACAAAATGGCAGTACCATGAGGCAGACAATACCCATACGGATCTGAGAAATTTGATGATATTAATCCAGATTGGCTGCTGTCATTCAGAAGAAATTTCACAAAGTGTATGTAAACCAAACCTCATTTACGTTACAAATTGGTAATGCCAACTTTGCCAGTGTGCAGCAATAGTTATATCCAAAACTCACAGGATTAGGCTCTGTATGCAGTATCGTTCATCGGCAGAGCCTCAAGTGGATATCAGTGGTCAATTCGATTTACAAGGAGGAAGCAGTAACTGAACGGACAATGATTTAGGGATTTTTAGTTTAAAGGAGTAACTTATGAAAATCTCACCACTTATCTTTAGCTCACTTGCGTTGGCAATCAGCAGTGTGGTTTTTGCCGAAAACAATTTTGTAATCCAAAACCAAACTGGCATAGGTAATACCGCCACAGCCAATAATGCAGACTCTGATGTTAACAACAGCTTAATAGTACAAACTCAAATTGGAGTCAATAACAGCGAGGATGCCCTCCAAATTGATGGAACCAGTGAAAGCACCATCGTGCAAAGCCAGATCGGTGTCGCCAATGACAGTGAGACTGCCCAGGAAAATACCAGTAATGGGCATATCAACACTTCTCAGACAGGGGATAGTAACAGCGCTAATGCAGGCCAGGGAAGCTCATCAGACGGATCGATTATCGTCAATCAAATCGGCGTATCGAATACCGCTACCTCCCAACAGGTTGTGACCTCTTCAATCTCATCACTCACCACTCAATTGGGAGAACAAAACTCTGCGGAAATTTACCAGGAGAATATAAGTTCTGCTAGTGGCACACTTCAACAATTTGGAATATCAAATACGGGGAATATTCTGCAACTGCTAAGGTCTGGTAGCACTGGAACTCTGCTTCAGGTCGGATCATTAAATACAGGCCGTATTGACCAAATCGACAGCGACACCACTCAAGGGTCTATTACCCAAATTGGAGGTAATAACTATGCGAAGATTTCTCAGCTGGATGCCAATTCTGATAGTGCAGAAGTATTACAAACTGGCACTCAGAACTCCGCTGAAACTACCCAGACTATTAGTAACTCTAATAGTGTATTTATTGCCCAGCTAGGAACCTTAAATACAGCAACTACTAACCAGAATCTATCTGAAGATGGCTCCCTAATTATTACCCAAGGCGGTTCAGGAAATAGTGTTGAGGCCGACCAAAATACACTGATAAGTAGTGGTGAGATTGCTCAGCTCGGAAGCCAAAATGCAGTGGATACTGATCAGTTAGGACTTGATGTACACTTACTGGTTGCACAGATCGGAACAGCTAATACCGTCAGCCTACAGCAGGATGGCACTATTCTCAGTGCAGATGTTGCCCAAATTGGCAATTCTAATGAAGCAGTGATCTCACAAAGTGGCCTGAATAACTCCCTCACACTCCTACAAATTGGCGAAGGGCATTACAAGGAGATATCACAATCTGGTGAAGGTCATTCCTCTTTTACGATCCAAATCGGCAGCGCCAACTTTGCCCAGATCACACAGTAGGAATATACCGGCACCCCTATTTTTAATCAGCCCTTGAATATTTTTCAATACCATGCCGCCAATATCCTTTGCGATATTCGGCGGCATTGTAGTTTATTAGTCCTGTTGCATATTTCCAGCTTATACGCAAGGCGCAGTCACGATACCACAGAGTAAAAAGAGTAATCTGCACGTATAAAAACAGCCGATCCAGTAAGCTCTGAGCCGCTAATTATTCCTACCTGTTTGGCTGGAATCCATGCAAACATCAATAACATGCACCCATTTCCCACGCCTGATCTCCGTCACCTATTACCTCACCCCCCAATCAATCATATCTATATTTTTCTCAGAAGATCCGCTCAAAGGATCTCTTTTAAGCGCCACCTTAAAGCAACTGACAGAGAAAAACCCCATGCAGGCAGGAAAATATTTCCCGTTAATTTTTGCATCCGTGCTTTTACCAGCCCCATCTTTTGCTGACGTTCAGTGCGGCGATACCATTACTAGCGCTGAAATAATGACTGAAGACATATTATTCTGCACTGCTATGCCGCCAATCACCATATCCGGTCCTAGCGGCAATCTGGATATGAACGGGTTTACCGTGCACTGTGCCGAACTTCCCGTGCTAAATACTGGCATTATTTTGTCTGGTCAGGGGGCTTTTCTCTCAAACGGGACTATTGAAAATTGTTATACCGGCGTCAGCGCAGAGGACTCGGGATTTCATGGAATTTACAATATCCTAGTGCAAACTAACGAAATAGGTATTTCCCTAACCAGCAATAACAACTTTGTTAGCAGTTCGACAATTTCTTTAAATACCGAAATGGGTATCTCTTCCGATGGGGATTTTAACAGCATACTTTCAAATGAAATTGTAAATAACGAGAGGGACTCTATTGTTATCCAAGGGGACTATGCACTCGTTTCGCAAAACACCATAGAGCCAGTAACTGGAAGTTTCGTAACAGGAGAGAATGGTATCGTTATCGGAAGCTCGTCCGGGGGTATTATTACGCAAAATACCGTTTTAAATATTATGTTTAGCGGCATATTGATGCAGGAGTTTGCGCAAACCAATTACCTTATCACTGGCAACAGAGTTGATGCGGGCGGCTTCGGCGTTGGCTTCGACCTTAATGATGCCAATGCGGATGCCTGTACGTCTTCCAATACATGGATCTCTAACACTTTTACAACTGCTAACCCCAGCTGCCTGGATTAAATTTTTGTCTAACAGGAATGTATATGCCTGTAGATAGGTTTAGAGAAAGATAACACCGAAGGAAAGGCAATAAAAAAGTGACCTGGCTGCGGGGGAGAACCAGGTCACTGAAAGGGTTTGGGTGGAGGCTATTCAGCCCCCTGGTTTTTAGTCTTGGTAATCGATGGTCATATCAAAGTTGCCTTCAACACACTTGGCATAGTCGCCCTCATTCAGTGCTGAGTAGGCAGTCTGGTAATTCACCAACTGACATGCGTAGCTCTCATTATTTGGGGTATCCGCAGACCATCCCCAATCTTTATCCCAGTAAATATCCAGGGAGGCTGCACCACCAGTCTGGAACTGCCCCATATTGGCACAACCGAGTTCTTCATCTGCCGGAATTTCTACACCGAAGTATTCCGCTGTGCTCTGGTAGTACTCGATCCGATACTGTGAGCGGTAGTCTTCAGTACCAGAACTACATTCGATGGCCCCATTAATAATATTGGTGGTAACACCGAATCCAGAAGTCAGGTTATTGGCCAGATCCACACTGTTCGGTTCCCAAGTGCCATCGATTACATGCAGGATGCTTGGCTTGGGTGGCTGTGGATAGACGAAGAAAAAGATAGAGCTCGCCAGGTTCAACCAGGTATCCGCTACCAATTCCGGGGCTTCCAGCAGGGTGTAAATATCGCCGTACATCGCCTGGGAGAAGGGACCGTAGTTATAGTTCCAGCTCAACTGCTTGGCGCCGCGGCCGAAGTAACTCTTATAGCCACCATCACTATTGATCGCACAGGGCCATGCTTCTGCTGCCCAGCTGCTGCTGGCATCACAGGCGCCGTAGCCACCGGAAGTATCTTCTGTCCAGCCAATTTCCCGCAACCAGTACAGGCCCTGGCGCCATTCCGGCACTTCCCAACCTGTTGCGTGGGCACCGGTTTCCTGGGCGTAGTGTGCAAACATTACCGCCATCGACTTGCGACAGATCGCCTCGGCATCACGGCCATCGGTATAGTCACCACAGAAAGCTGGGAACTTGGCTACGGCACGGAGGAAATTGGTGTAGGTGTACTCTTCCGCTCTGAGGGCGAAAAGGTAATCCCAATCTTCTTCAGATAGGATGCTCTCAACGCGGAGGACATTTTCAGGGTTTGCACTGCGGCCAGGTTGAACCGCCTCAACCACGGCATTGTCCCGGGTTTCGACGGTATTCTTTACTTCCTGAAGCAGGGAATCACTGCTGGTAATCGACTCTTCCGCAGCTTCCAGTTCGCTGATGCCCATCACATAGCCATCAGCTGCGGCACAGCCATCCTGGCTAATGGAGACCTCGTCTACATCACTGGCTTGAGTGGAGTCAGAAGCCGTCAGCTGGAAGGTGTAGGTTACATCGCTGTATACCTCAGACAGGGTCACTGAGGTAGCGCTGCCGGTATAGTTGGTCATCTTTACAACCGGGCCACTGGTTTGGCTCCAGATGTAAGAGATATCGCTGCCGCCGGTGCTGCCAGAGCCATCCAGATTAACCGTTCCACTACAGCCTACATTGATACTTGAGGCCGAGATATTTGCGGTTACTGAGCTTTCAGAACCATCGGTATTATCATCATCCTCGTCTTCATCGGTATCGTCCACCGCGAGGTTTTGCACGGTTATCTGTGCTTCTTCAGTAGTGTCACCATCACTGACGATCAGGCTAAAGACATAGCTCACATCAAAAGTGCTTGATGGTAGGGTAACAGTGGTGGATGCGCTGGTTGCAGAGGCAATATCTGCTTCAGGTGAGGCCGGGGATAATTGGGCCCAGCTGTAAGATAAATTGCCGTCCCCACCGGAGGCACTGGCATCAAGTGTTACAGTGCCACCACCGGTAATTTGTGTCTGCGACACTGAAGCACTGACCGTAATCGGAGTGCCGTCGGAATTATCGCTGCCATCGTCACTGTTGTCGTTATCGTCGTTATCACTGCCGCCATCGTTGCCACCGGTGCCGGTGTCGTCATCTGAGCCGCCATCACTGGAGCAACCATCCGCTTCCTTAAGAAGCCAAGGGGAACCCCAGGTATTTTCAGCCGTTAATGCATCGGTGGGGTGGTCGTCACCATTAGCCCACCACTGGGCAACAAATAGGTCGCCGTCGTAACAAACTTCTTCGCCTTTGCGATAGTTTTGACCGGAAATATAAGTATCGGAGCCACTAGTGCCACCACCACTGCCGGAACCTGTATCATCATTGTTACCAGAATCCGTATCTCCGTTATTACCGGTATCAGTATCATCATCAGAGTCGTTGTTATCACCATCACCAGAATTGGAGTCATCGCCACCACTGGTATCGCACGCACCTGACTCCTCCAAAATCCAGGGGGAGTCCCAGCGGTTTTCTGCTGTCAGGGCATCCGAGGGAATTTGAGAAGCTGTTGCCCACCATTGAGCTTTATATAAGTTTCCCCCGTAGCAAACCTGGCTGCCACCGGTATAACTCTGCCCCGCAACGTAGTCGTCGGCGGGTTGTGCCGCACTCAAACCTTGAGCGCCCAGCATCAGCGCCGATGCTATGGCTGTGCGAATAAAAATATGGCTCATAGAATCTCCAATTGTCGTTTTTAGGGTTCTATTTAAAAACGCAGCTTTATGCGATGAGGCAACCACCGAACTGCTAGGTATTACTTGTAAAAATAGATATTAAGAGCTCGTGTGAATGATCTGTAACGGATAGCGTTTGCGATTTGAGCAGTAGACAATTATGAAATTGTTTTATGCGATCAAAGTCATTGAGCTCAGCGAAGGGCAACATCCCCTCTCCCGTTATTATTCACTCGATTAAATGCAGCTGCCTTTGCGCCCCTTAAAAACCTTTACAAATACTTACTTTATTTTTGTACGCTGTTCATATAACCCCATACGTACACAGCAAATTCGATAAACCCCAGGGGGAATGGTTCCAGACATACAGAAAATATTTCGTGACCACCTAGACATAGATGATGTGCGAAAGTGAGCAATTATTATTAAACGAGGAATTAATTACAAAACACAAAGAATAAGGGGTTTATAAACCTCAAATACAGCTTTAACTGGCAAATTATTCTAACCGATGGATCGGGAAGTATATGAACAGGGAAGAGATAGTTGCGACCCAATGTGACTTTGAGAATTTCTGGAGCCGTATCCGTCATCATTAATGGAGTCAAGTGCTAATTTTATGAATAAATGAGAACAATTTCCCAATACCACTGTGACCCACAGACAGTAAATAATAAATTAAATAAGTACCAACCTTCTAAAAAGTGACTTTATTCTCAAGTTTAAAGTACTTATATCCCATGGCATTCCCCCCACTTCATACGACACTTAAGTCGGCAATATCAGTAGTAATAAGCCGAAACTAGCAACCCTTCACCTTATCGACAGTATCAACTCATCGCCATAAGCCTCAAACAAATATGTATTTTGATTAGCTCAATATTGGGAGTTTTCTGTGAAGCAGCACCATATCCTTTTTGCGGTCATACTTCTTTTGCCAAGTATGGCTATTCGCGCCGACAGTAATACTTCCTATGTGGAACAGACCGGTGATGGAAATCTGGCAGTCGCCGATCAAACCGACCCCTCCGTTGAAAATAACCTGATAGATCAGTCACAGACAGGTAATACCAATTCAGCTGAAGCTGTACAAACTGTAAACTCTTCATTTAGCTCGATAATTCAAACACAAACCGGCAACAGCAATGATGCTTCTTCCAGCCAGGAAGAAAGCAACTCAACAATGATATTGATACAACAGATTGGCGATAACCAAATTGCATTGAGCACCCATTTTCTCACAGAAAATACTGTCGGGGAGATTTACCAGGAAGGGCAGCTGAACGATGCTGAGATGCTCCAAACTGACTCACTCAATGATACTGGCTACCTATTTCAATCAGGACAGAGCAATATAGGCTTTGTTCGCGCCACGAGTGGTGAATTCCATACCGGGTCATTATTCCAAACAGGAACCTCAAATGACGGTGTCCTTATACAACTGCGTGGTGCCTTCTACACGGCAACAGTTACACAAAACGGTGTAGGAAACGAGGCGACAAGCGCACAGAATTTTGGCGAATCCATTATGAATGAAATAACCCAGAGCGGCGATAGTAATAATGCGAGTGTGTTGCAAATATTCATTGAAAATAGCTACGCCCAATCAAGTCAAATTGGATCAGACAATATTTTATTTACCCGACAAGAGGGAGAATTTATGAATATAAGCACGACACAGGTCGGTATGACTAATGAGATTACAGCAAATCAGGGTGGCTCTTTGAGTTTTACTACAGCTCAGCAAAATGGGCTGGATAATTTTATGGAAATTTCACAAGATGAGATGAATGGAAATATCACCGCTAATCAGGCCGGCAACGGGAATACCGGGATGATATTCCAGTAGTAATAGTAGGAATAAACCGTGGGAACACTCACTTTCCGTTGACTTACAGAGAGCTTAATGTGCCCCCAAACACAAAGGGAAATACTTTAAGGGCTTTTGTGCCTGAGATTATTTTCTTTACACTTCCTCTCTGGCACACCTGCTACCTAATGGCCAACAAAAATTATACGCTGATAGGTTCAAAACTTGGTGAAAACACTCTAAGTCGACCCTCACGCTTCTCCTCGCTAAAGTCACAACTGGTCAACCTAAACATCAATACATATTCGGAAAGGCAATGAGTATCGTGAATATCCCCTGGTAAGAACGCACTACAGTCACCGGGCTTCATTTGATAACAGCCCCGGCTCACCAGTTGTTCACTGTCGTCTTGATTGAGCAAACCATAGGTAGACATCTCCACTTCACCATGTTGCACCGCGTAAAATACCCAGCCATTGCCATGATTATGTGGTGGACGATAGAGCCCACGAGGCTCCACATGAGCCAGTAAGATAAAACCCTTATCTTCGTCACGGTATAACTCTACACTGGGTTCTTGGCGACTGTGTAGATCAGCCAACCATGCTTCATCAGAATTTGATGACGCCAATTTTCCCAGGGCCTCTCGACATCTCACAATCGATGAAGTATCAAGTCCCTGCCAATTCGCTTTAAGTGCTTCAACACACTGTCTCAAAGAATCCGTCACTGATTGGTCCTCCTAAAGCTCTCTCGATATCTTGTTGAAAATTACTGCGAATCCACAAACTCAAGATACAACTTGAAGCCAGCTTTAAGTCAACCAGATCTGTGCCTGAATTTTTAGCTATTGAGCTAGTGGGTGAAGTGTAAAAACGTTGGCCTGGAAAATAGGAATAAATCGGGAAATAAAGATGGGTATTAATAGCTCCAGCAGTTATTAATACCCGCGAGTGTTCACTAAAACGAAGCACTCGCTAATGGGTTTACTTTATAGCTCTGGAGGTTATCGTTAATTTAGCGCTTTGGAAGCAAGCTTGCTGGCAAGAATAGACACCACCTGTATTGTTAATGCGGTTAACAAGAACACTGATGCCAGGCGATAAACGGCATTGAGACCATCCGCTATCTGCGAAGGGCTCATGTCTTGCAGGGGCTGGCTGGGTACAAGCCCTACAAAAATCACACTCATCACTGAAGCTCCGGTCAACAAACCCAAACCTCGTGAAAGGCTGAGAAACCCGGAAATACGCCCACGAACTTCGGCCCGGGCGCTATTCATGGTCATAGTATTAACTGTCGACAGGTAGGTTCCGTAACCCATTGCCATAGTGACGGAAAAAACCAGATAGCCTACCAAGCCCTGCTCCACCCTGAGCAGTCCCATTCCCAAGGCTCCACAAAGCAAAATTACCAGACCCAGTAATACGATACCTCGACTATTGAATCGATCCACGGCTCGACCGGCAAGATTTGAACAAGCAGCCACCATAAATGATCCGGTTGTCATCACCAGCCCTGCGATAAAAAGGTCCAGATCCAGTGCCAGAGTCAAATAAAAAGGCCCTACAATCAGGCTGCTCATTACCGATGAAGCCACCAAAAAGTTTCCAGCCACATTCGCCAAGAATGTCTGCTTCCCAGAAGATTCCGTAAATCCGTCACGCAGGGGTTGTACTTTCTGCCTGACATAAAACAACCCCACACCAAATATCACCGATAGAGCGATAGCAATTCCATTAACCGCGGAATATCCCTCTCCCAATGGTTTAATTGCCAGGGTATAAAAAACAATGCTAAAGAACAGGAATGCTGCGGCCAGGTAGCGTTTGAATCGACTCCTGCCATCAACAACTTCGCTGACTATGTTTTCCGGCAGAGTTCGATATGCGAGAAAGAACACCCCCAATCCCACCGGCACTACCAACCAAAAAATGGCCTGCCAATTCAGATTTTCGACAATCAAGCCGCCCACAATAGGGCCCATGCCAGTCCCAACCGCAGACAGGCTGCCCAGTAATCCAATTATCTTTCCCGTTTCACTTTTATCGAAAACATCGCTGGCAATAGCCATCGACACAGCCACGAACATCGCGGCACCGACCCCTTGTATTGCGCGGAAAAAAACCAGAGTCCAAACATTGAAAGACAGCGCGCAAAGTAATGTCGATAAGGTGAATATCAATCCGCCACTTAGAAACAATTTCCTGCGACCCAGCTTGTCACTGAGGCTTCCGGCAATAGGCAGGGTCGCAGTCATACACATCATGTAGGCCACGGTAATCCACTGAGTATTACTGAAGGAAGCCCCCAAGCTTTCGATTAATACAGGCAGCGCCATATTAATTGCACTGACTCCCAAGGCTGCGAGCAAGGTCGCCAAACACAAGGTGACCAGGACTCCTCTTTTGGAAACCTGAGCAGCCTCTTGGGAAATTGGGTCTTCGGAATAACTTTTCGCGGTGTGCATAAGCTGAACTTTGACTTGCCAGTAATGACGCGTGAAACTAGCATACAACTTCAAGTGAGCTTGAGGTCAATAAGCGATGAATAACAGGGAAGAACTGGATATACGCGAAGTCTCCAAACTGTCGGGACTCCCCTCTTCCACACTTCGGTATTATGAGGAAAAAGGCCTGATAAAGTCATGTGGTCGTCGGGGAATTACCCGAATTTTTAAAGCCACAGTGATAGAACAGTTGTCCCTTATCTCCCTTGGCCGCTACGCCGGTTTTTCCCTGGATGAAATTGGCGAGATGTTTTCCTCTAATGGCAACCCCGCTATCGACAGGGAGCAGCTCCTCGCCAGGGCCGACGATCTGGAAAAGAATATCCGCCGACTCGAAGCTATGCGCGATGGGCTACGTCATGTGGCCAACTGTCCCGAGGTCAATCAGCTGGAGTGCCCCAACTTCCAAAACTTGATCAGGAAAGCGACCAAGTTACAGCATAAGGAAAACAGGAAACAGAAGCGACGCTGACAGAATAGCAGCGAATAAAGTCAGGAGACACTAAACTCTGTCATCATTCCCGAGTCCTCGTGTTCCAAAACATGGCAGTGCGCCATATAGGGCATATCCGGCATCGCCGGTAGCGGGAAACGAACAAATATTTCCGCTTTGCCGCCATCGGATATGGGCATCGTATCTTTCCAGCCGCGCATATAGAGTGGCGGTTCTGCATTATTATATTTCGTGACTCGAAACTGGCAGCCATGGATATGTACCGGGTGTAGCATTCGGTCCTGTCCTTCTGAGATCTCCCAGCGCAGGTCCTTATTCCTCGCAACCTTAAACCCAGGCTCGGTAAATGCAAAGGAAACCCCATTAATCGCATTCGCAGTTAGCTGCTCTTTTAACGGCAATGCCGGCCCCTCAGTAATTAGCTTCAATACTTTGGCCACCACATCGGGGTTGGTCGTACCTGCGGCAACCATCTGCGGCAGCCCCGTTGCACCGATCACAGCTTGCGCCTGCTTCTGTCGGTTCATTTGCATCACCAGCTTCTGACTGATTGGTGGCAGGTTTTGGGGGATCTGCGGCAGGGATACCAGGCGCTCCGGCAACTGTCCTTTTCCCTCGGATGTTCCAGGCACCACACTGAGAAAACTGTGGGCCTGATCAAATGGTGGCAGGCGCATTATTGGCTGGGGCACTGGCAGTGTTTGGAAGTCGAAAGGCTTGCCATCGCGGGTGTCGATCATGACTTCGTAGCGCTCTCCTGCAGCAATAGGCAGTACATCTACTTTCACTGGTTCCGAGAGAAAACCGCCATCGCTGGCGATCACGTAGAGTGGTCGCTTGTCACTGGTGGCAAGCCGATAGTTGCGTCCGTTGGAACCATCCAAAATACGGAAGCGCACCCAGCCTTTAGGTGGCCTGACCACCGGATTAATAACGCCATTAACCAGAAGTCGATCCCCACAATAGCCCGCCGCAACCGTCACTTCGTTAAAGCGATGGAAGAACTGACCATCATCGGTAAAGCGGCGATCCTGAATCACTAACGGAATGTCATCCACACCCCACCGCGAAGGTATCGGCAGTGCATCGCCTTCTTCATCATCGATAATAATCAATCCCGCCAAGCCGTTGAGTACCAACTCGGCAGTTGTCGGGTAGAGGTGGGGATGAAACCACAGAGTGGCGGCGGGCTGGATTATGTTCCAATCTACGGTCCAGGTTTCTCCAGGCTTCAATGGCATATAGGGGCCACCATCGGCATTGCCGGGTACGATCAGTCCATGCCAATGCGCAGTTACATTTTGCGGCAGATGATTGACCACGCTGACGGTTACTTTCTCGCCCTTACGCACCCGTATCGCCGGACCTAAAAACGGACCATTGAACCCATAAGTACGCGTAGTCACCCCCGGTAGGAAAGACTGCTTGCCCGGGCGCGCTGCCAATTTAATCCGGCCTTGCCCATCTGCACGCAACTCCGGGGGAATCGGTAAAGCCTGACGGCGACCCTTCTGTGCCTGGGCAGCTTTGGAAGTCGACACCCCTGTTAGCAAGGCCGCCCCCAATGCGCCAGTGGCAAAACAAAATTCCCGTCGCGACAATTGAGCCATGGGTCCACCTCCCTATGCGCCATAGCTCCATGTGTCTAGGGCACTGGTCATTTTTATCCCCAGAAATCTTAGACGGCTTATTCCAATGGCCCAGTAGTATATTGCGACAACTGTACACTCAATACAGAGTGGTACCCTGGTGCACAACTCCGTGATCCACAGCCCTTGTGTTCTAAGCGAACTCGGTTAACCTTGCCCTCGAAAAGTTAGTAGTGAAAATAAGAAGAGTAATCCCTATGCCGTTTCTTATTCTATCCATCCTTATTCAGGCAGCTTTTGTAATTCACGTGCTCAAAACCGGGCGCAACACCACTTGGATTTGGGTTCTGGTGATGCTGCCCATGGCCGGAGTTATTGCTTACCTGGTCCTGGAAATCCTGCCGGAATTAAACAAGTCACGCAGTGCCAAAAATGCGCGCAGGACGGTACGGGAAACACTAAATCCCAATCGGGATATCCATCAGGCTGCACAAGAGTTGTCCCGTTCCAATAATGTGGAAAACTCTATGCGCATGGCCGATGAATGCGTGAAGCGCGGCCTTTATCACGAGGCAAAAACTCTCTATGAAAAGTGCCTTCAGGGGATTCATCAGGATGACCCTGAGCTGATGTTTGGGTTGGCTCGCTGTCAGTTTGCTCTCAATCTGTTTGAATCGACCAAAGAGACACTGGATCAATTAATCGAAAAGAACCCCGAATTTAAAAATCAGGATGCTCACTTGCTTTACGCTCGTACACTAGCGGCATTGAAGCAAGTAAAAGAGGCCTACCACGAGTATGAAACGCTGTACCAATACTACAGCGGACCAGAAGCGACTTTTTACTTTGCCTTATTCTTGAAAGATCAATCCCAGGTGGAAAAGGCCAATGTCTTGTTCAATGAAATCCTCGATAAATCCAAAACACTGGGCAAGCACTACAAAGCGACTCATAAGCAGCTGTTAAAGCAGGCAAAACTGGAAGTATCCTGAACCAATCGCAACATTCGGCTCAATGGTAAAAAGGCTCCCAATATGATTTTGGCGGTAGATGTAGATTACCGGGACCCCGGAGCAATGGTAGCCGGGGTCGGCTTTGAGGATTGGTCAGCTCCTGACCCCGAGCAACTATATCTCAGTCAAATAGAGAGTACCTTGGCCTATGAGCCCGGTGCTTTCTACAAGCGAGAACTCCCCTGTATCCTCACCCTAATCGAGGAGCACAGGATAGAAGCAGAACTGATTGTTATCGATGGTTATGTATTTCTCGGAGGGGAACAAAAACCGGGGCTGGGTGTCCATCTCTACTCTGCTCTCCAGCAGGAAGTTCCCATCATCGGTGTCGCCAAGAAACCGTTTAAGGACACCCCTGTTGAGGCGGAACTGCTGCGGGGAAAAAGTGTAAAACCGCTGTATATCAGCAGCCTCGGTCTCCCTTTGCCGGAAGCCAAAAAATTGGTGAAAAAGATGCATGGAGACCACCGTATCCCCACTTTATTGAAACGCGTGGACCGCGAGTGTCGGAAGTCCCCACGATAGTTCCTGAGAGAATGAAAGGCAGTCATCGCGCCATTTACCAGTCACATCCCTGGGACTTTCTTCCTACATTTTCAATACTTATTTCTCATATCCTACCCCTTCGATGCCAGCAATAATTTTTCTATTCGGCGGGAAATAGCTACTGAAAGTAAAAGCTACCTGGCATCCGTTTATCCCATAGGGATAATTTGGCGCTTAGATAGACGGCTAGAAGTAGCTAAGATCCCATACTGATGTATTCGGCTCGTAGTTTTTGATGTCCACTTGTGAAGCGCGAGTGGACGATATTCATTAGCAGCCCCGAATGGGCTCCTTGGAAGTTTTGTAGTAAAGGAGTTACTCATGAAGTTATGCGCCAGTATTGCGACACTCGCACTGGTTGCCTTTAGCGGCAATGCGCTGGGCACCAACTCTACTGACTTGGAACAAATCGGTTCAGGTAACTCAGCAAATTCCGATCAAACTGAAGCAGGTTTCGGCAATACTATTATCAAACGCCAAATAGGTGATACTAATACTGCTACCGCCACTCAAAGTGGCGGTGTTATTAACAGTAGTATTCAGAGTTCCCAGATCGGCAGTCAAAATGAGACCACGATATCTCAATCCGGTGGTGCTTCTCTAAGCGCAACCAATACACAAATCGGATCGCAAAATACTTCCGAGATCACCCAAGAACTCTCTCTCGACAGCCAGGTATCTATTCTGCAACTCGGTACCTCCAATGCTTCCACTATCGAACAGCGCTTTGGCAGCGGTAATACCATTACCAATATCCAGGATGGAGACAGTCACTTTTTTATTGGTCGCCAGGAAGCCAGTGCTAACGGCAGCATTTTTGTATTCCAGGACGGCGAAAGGCAAAGTGCCGTGGTAGAGGAAACCGCAGGCAATATAGGCAGTTCCGTTTTAATCTTTCAGTTTGATCGGGACGACTTCGCCACCGCCAGCCTGGTTGCCACAATCGATGGCACCTTGGACATACTGCAGGATGGCAGCGATATCTATGGCGGGCTCGCACAATTTGCCAGTGTCAGCAGCAGTATGACCTTACGGCAAACAAACAATCGCCACTTCGCCTTTGCAACCCAAGTAGACAGTCTGTTCAATGACCTTCTGATTATCCAAAGGCTCGGCGATGCCAATATCACCTCGATTACCCAAACCGGTGCCTTTAATACCCTTGAGTTGCGCCAAAATGGCGGGGGCAACAACGCGGCTTTAGAACAATCCGCACTGAGTAGCAGTATCGATATACGCCAGACCGGTACCACCAACCAGATTACGGGTTCCCAGCTGGGTGCCGAATTCAACTCCATGAACAGCCAACAGTTCCTGATTGATAATGTGGTAGTTATTAATCAAGGCGGCTTACTGATCAGCGCGACCAATGAACAAACCGGTTTGCAGAATGTTGCCAATATCGAGCAGGCTGGAACAGAGGTAGATATATTCACCCGTCAATTGGGTTTCGATAACCGGGCAACGTTCGAACAAGCTGGTGAGTCTCTTTCAATAAGCTCCCGCCAGTTTGGCGATAGTAATAACATCACCATCACCCAGAGTGGCGATTCCAACTCAGCTTTTAGCCTGCAAATTGGTAACAACCACACAAAAGAAATTACCCAGACAGGTTCTAATGGCCGCGCTTTTAACTTCCAGATCGGCGGCGAGAGTAATACCGGCGTAATCATCCAATAATTTCAGCCAAAATTCAGAAGCCCCCGGTAATACACTGCGGGGCTTTCGATTGCGAAATCTACAGGGAAAAGAAGAAGGGAAAAGTCGTTGTGCAGCCCCGCGAGAGCGGGGAACAACTAGGATGCACTCCGACAACTTCTCCATCGTCGGTTTATCCCCGAGTATTCAGGGAACACCTTGCACAGAGCACAAAGGCCATGCCTTATCCGGTTTACCCCTGTAAAAACAGGGAACAGTCGCGCAAAAGGAGCGCGATCATAGCACACCCTCATTACATCCCCGAGCCTTCGGGGAAACATTTTCAGAACTAATGTCCGTGCGCTATCGGCTACGGTCCAGCCCCGCCCAGCGGGGGAACAAACTCAGGTGTCGGCACAACCCAACCCCACACTCGGTTTACCCCCGCAGCAGCGGGGAATAGCCCGAATCATTACCGTGCAGCTTTGACGATTTTCCACGGTTTAACCCCGCCTGGGCGGGGAACAGCCTCGGTTAAGATCGCCTTATTGCGCAATTACCGGTGCAACTCCGCTTATGCGGAGAACCTATTCGGAAAGGAGTGTATAACAGGATACCCTCCGGTTTAGCCCCGTATATACGGGGAACAGTATGAAGCTGGTTTGACCATCATCTCACCGGTCGATTTATCTCCGCTGATGCGGGGAACTCTCTAAATCTGCCTATTTGCTATCCGCTAAAGTCTCAGTATCGTTGCCGATACTTTTGAATCCCAGCCCTCACTCTCAAACACTTCCAGTTGTATAACAACTCTATTTATCCCAATCAGATTCGGCGGATTAACATCAATCCACAACCAAATGCTTTGGCCGGCCCCATACCCGCAAAAATATTTTTTATAAATAATTCGGGTTCAGTAACCAAAAGCTCTCCCCGGTAATCTACAGAACTGAAACCAGCACCGCGCTGCTTTTTATGTAACAAATTCCAACGATACCCATTGCAGTGAAGCTTTGGTGGGTAAATATCAAATCCGAGGCGCGTCCCCCGGTGAATTAACCAGCTGCGGGCGGCAGTTTGGCTGACATCCTGTAACCGGGTTTCAATCTGCCCCTGGTCAAACTGCTCCGGCTTTTCCTGCACCAAGCTCTGCTTCAGCTGCCCTTTGCCACCTTCAACAGGTAAACCATGCAATTCGCACTGCTCCCTCAACCAATGGTATTGGGCATCCATCAGCACATCGTGCCGCTTGCCGCGCTTTTGCCCTTCGGTTTTACGAGCGACTGTAGGGTTCGCCCGCAGGCGAAAGGCCAGCCGATCCCCGGGGTTTAAACGGGGCTCGAAGATTTTAGTCTCTACCAAAAATATCGGATTGTCCTGCGCAGGCCGGACTTTAGACAGCAGGTAATACACCGGTAGGTTGCGTTTGCTAAGCAGCTGTTCCCGCGAGGATTCCTCACGAAATAAAAAACGCTCATCACCCTCGAAAAGATCCCACAAGATTTGATGAATACCGTAGCTGTTTTCGCTGAGCAACCGTGACAGCTGCTTCTGCACCGCCAGCGAGGGAGATAGTTGAACTCTGGATAGATACATAGCCGCTCCCTTATGACTGCCAGAGATTTTCAATACGCGGCTGGAACTGCCAGCGCTTGCGAGATAGGGGCTGATCGAGACGGCTAAGCCGCTGTACAGATCCTGCTGAAAACACTCCATCTTCCGCAGAGAAATCATCCAAGCTACCCTCCCAGTAGTAACGACAACTCTCTTCAGTGGGCAACCAGCGCTCCTGCCG
Source organism: Microbulbifer maximicatervae (SeqCode) (assembly GCF_052466985.1). NCBI lineage: Bacteria > Pseudomonadati > Pseudomonadota > Gammaproteobacteria > Cellvibrionales > Microbulbiferaceae > Microbulbifer > Microbulbifer maximicatervae (SeqCode). The sequence goes on along the minus strand of NZ_CP174298.1, from coordinate 4,765,041 downwards.
GGCCCATTCCGGTTGGTAATCCAGCAACTCCGGGGAATCATAATGATCCAGGGCGCTGCGGAAATTATCCGCACCGATCACCCGTGCGGCAGTGGGGGCTGAAAGTGGAAATGCTTTTCGCCCCAAGTAGAGGTGATACTTTGGCCGGGTTAGGGCTTCACACAGCTCCGCCAGAGTCCAGTTAGCCTCTTCACAAGACCTCATGGCCACTATCGCCTGCGCATCCACCAGATACTCCCTGCGGGATAACAGGGTTCCCAGGCGCGCTTTCCCTACAACCAGCTCATCCCGGCGCGTATGGTAGCGGCGCTTGCCGGCGGAATCTGGGACCTGTACCGTGTGGAAATCCTTTAGCAAAGTACCGACATTCAGCACCTTTACCGCCTGGCGATATTGCCGGGCCAAGTTCTGATGTAAATCCTCTCGCTCCCGGGGTATCCCCAGTGCCGCACCAAATAGTCCCGCAATAGCGGATTTACCCGGATAGTGTGCGCTGTGGCGGGACTCTCCCACAGCCACTTCCCCCCAGGAAGCCATGGCACCGTAAAGACGAAATACTAGGTATTCCATAGCGCCACCTATTCGCTGACAAAGGCCAAAAGTTCCTCGATATTACCTTCGCCAGTTACAGCATTGAGAACATAGCGGCTATCGGCACAATCCCCGTACACCTTATCGAAACTCTGCAATTGCTTTTGCAGTGCATCAATAGCGTCATGGGCGTAATCCTCGCTATAGCGATCAACCGGCTTCAAGTAGGCCGCAGAGAGAGAGCGCGGTTGCTGGTCACCGGCTTCGGCCACGACATAAGAGGCATAGGCACGGCTGGCATAGCTGTTTTGTTTACCGCTGGGAGAAACTTTAAGGATTGTCTCAGTCAGCGCAGCTACAGCTCGATCGGCCAGGGGTTTATCCCCGCCCAGGTTTTCAATTAGCAGCTCTTTGTTAATGCAGATATAGGAATAAAATAATCCCGCAGCAAAACCCGCCTCCCCCAAGTGAGCGGCACCGGCATCCTCGCTGCGATCATTCAAATCGTCTACCGCAGTAAAGTAATCATCTTCAATCACTACAGAGTGAGCCGAGAGTGCATGAGCCACCTGGCACGCCGCTTCCACGTTATAGGTGGGCTTGGAAGCGAGCATACGGCCAAACAAGGCGATATCCACCGCCATGTTTTCCTTGCGCAATAAATCCAACTCTGTCTTCTCCGGCTCCCGCCCCTCTTCTGCCATGGTTTTCAGTAGTGCATTGATCCCGTTTTGCTCGGCACTACTGAGGTGAACCAACTGCTCGATTTCCAAATCGGCCAAAGGGTTATCTTTTTCCGGCTTTTTTAACTTACCGAATTGCTCGGCAATTTTCTGTGCCCACAATTTGGCCTTTTTCTCAGAGACACCCAGTTCCAATAAAGTCTCATAGGCCAGTACTCCCTGACGCTTGGTTCTGATGCCAATTAGGCTATCCCCCTGCTCCGTTGCCAATACCTGCTGGAACAACTCTGACGTTCGCCAGTGACGCTTAAGGCTCTGGGAAGAGATTCGCAGGCGATCACAACCTCCCATCTTAGCTGTTTTTGGCCGCCCCAAGTCATCCCGGTTCAGGTTCGCAGGGGGATAGGCGGTCAATACATGCAATTGAATAAAGCGGCTCATAAATCTCTCCTTGTTGCGACCGTCAGGCCATCACATTACTTCGATTCATTTCTCAGGTATCTGATCAACAGTCACTGTCAATCGGTCTGGCTTTGCTCTGTGCTTAGTGTTGTTATGGGAATAGCATTTAAAAATTCTTTAGGCCCCTAAGACACCTTTAATTTGTAATTCTCTAAATACTTCTCAGTCTGGTAATACGGCGTAGTAATCAGTTGCCCAACGCACAGCCAGACGTTCCTGTGGATGCCTCGCTGGAATCGTGCGCATCTCTCTCTGCCAGTGCAGCAAATCATTGGCAAGAGAAGCTATATTGGCTCTGCCATCCAGCAGGGCCAGGGCCCGTACTATGCGGCGGTAAAACTCAGCCGTATCGCGACTTTTTTGCAACTGAAAAAAACGCAGCTCACTTAAAGGGGGGCGCCCGCCTCTCTCCCGGGGCATAGCCAGGGACCGGGCAAAACTGACATCCATAGCCTCGCTGCTGTCAACATCAATTGTTTTGCTAGTGTTATCAGTTTTTACGTGTGCAATTACGGTGGCTACCAGAGCCGCATCTTCGATACGAATTTGCTCATCTTTCTGCCAGCGCTCGGGCATATCCTTTAAAAAACGGATAAAGGCGGGAGTAGGCATTACATCCATGGGCTCTACCGCACGGCGCAAACGCGCTCGGTCGGCCCGGCCAGCTTTGTCATTGAGCCAGCGGTGCCACTCGCGCAGTCGGCTCACATCTGTATCGCTAAGATATTGATATCCGGCCATCACAATTCCTCCTGTTGTTGCTCAACTTTGGCTGTATTATCCAGAGTTTTTAAACTTGCCAGGCTGGCGAGCTTATTCCTTAAAAGACGTCGCGCCCGGGTCACTCGCTGCAATTTCAGGTCTTCCGCAGAGCCCTCCATTGACCAATGATCAAACTGCGCAAAGGCCGTTTTTTTCAATGTGTGTGCCCAGGCAATAGCCACTGGTGCAGGTGTAAATTGGGATTTCTTGGATTCGAGGGATAATTGCTTGAGCGAGTGATAAAACTGGCTTTCCGTCGCCTGCCAAAACGCCTGATCGACAAATGAAAAATCCCCTTTAGCCTCATTAGGGTTATTAAACCAGGCAGCCTTGACCCTAAAGCGCAGCTCTTTCAAAGTATCTTTTGCAGCCGTTAAAAGCTGCCCTGCCAGCTGAATAAATAGCGACCGGTACTCGGGGGAAATAGGCAGTACTGGCATTTCCTGTTCATACCAGCAACGCGCTTTCATATTGTCCATGTCATAGCCAAATCCCCACAGGCGTACATCGACATTCAAATCAAGTTCTTCGAGAATTTCCGCATATTCCTCATGGAACAGGCGCACCACCCGGCTCGCTTCATCACCATTTGAATGGTCATTCCACATAAGCCCCAACCAGTGCCGATAACCGAGACCACTCTGTTGACCTTTCAAACTCAAGGGTGGGGCTTTTTTCTTGGGATCACATCGATAGGGCGTAAGGGGATGAATCCAGGGACCCTCGTAATTAATGCCATAATTCTTAGTGGTATATTCTCGGATTAATTGATTCGTCTGCTCTCCACAAAGATCGCAGTAACCCTTGCCTTCTCTCGGGATATGGAAACGTATCCTGCGCGGCATACCCCAGTACATTTGCAGCGGATGGGTATCATTGGGAGACGTAGAGGAACCTTGTTTGTCAGAGAGGCGAGAGGGAACGAGCCAGGGGAAGATACAACTATCAGAGCTTTCAGACCTCGCCCCAAACTCCTCTTGTGGCAAGATATTGAGCCACAATTTCTGCCAAAGGTTGGCATCTTCTGCCTCTGGCATTATCAATGTGGTCAAAGGGCCACCACCACGCAAACTCGTTCTATGCCCCACTCCTCCAGAGGGGGCGTTAATTTGCAAGGTAAACAAGGCACTAGCGGCACAGCTGGGACATACACCTTGCACCCTACCGCTCTTAATAAATAGATCCTGATTATCTCTGCAGGTTTTACTGCCCGGAGCCTCAATCAGTAGGGCCGCAATTGACTTTGATTCCCCATCTCTCAGCTCCAAGTCCTGCATAAATGCAGGCCCGGACTCTTGAAATAATTCAAAGCTGGGGACATAGCACTGTAGCCGTGATATTAGTGTTTCCTCAGTAGGCGCCTTTTTCCAGTACCCCCCCCAATCATCGACACTCTCAGGTGCAAAAGCTGTTTGCAACAGGCCGATTAAAAATTGGAACAGCGCCCCGCGAAAATCCGGTCGTACCGTGCAAATGTCTACGATAGGATTATCCACCTCGGCAATTTGCCAAGGAGCAATTCTTTCCTGCATACCGCATCGCCGGATAATTGGCAGCCAGGAATCTTCAACCAAATTCACCACGATCCTCCCTGATCCAGTCTCCGCCCTCTTACTCCGTTATAGCCATGCTTTTTTCAAGAGCTAGAGGGAACAGTTACACTCAGAGCAGTGCGAGCGCCTCTGCCTCATTTTTGAGTGCTCAATCTCTCAGCGTCACTGCCGGGACACTAATTCCGTTACCTTATGCCACTCTGACTGGGGAAAAATGATCTGGCTCAAGTCTGGGCATCTTTCTCACTTTCCGCACCGGAAATCAGGGTAGCGCCTACTACCTCACACAAAGAAAAGTGCTCAGTTATCGCATAGACCACACACAAGATAAGGGTATTAATCCCATTCGCCTCTCTATATGAGAATATTCCTGTACAGACAATTCCCCCACCCCTTAGCCTGCATCAGCTATTGATATCAATTGTCAATCAACAGATACAAAAAAGCCCCTTGATGGGGCTCAAAACTAGCAACAGATTCTATTGTGAAGGAAATTTAACGAATCGGTATCCAGCTCAATACTAAGTTCATCACTTTTAACCGGCCGGTAGCTATCGGCACTGAATCGCCACTACTAATTCGTTCAACCCTTACCGACTTCAGATAAAAGAAAAGACTTTATTAACTACTTCTGACTCTGCTACAGAGCTGACATCATTTCTATTAGATGTGCGGTGATCCACTACTTTTGATTGTATGGATATACTCGATTGGAGTTCGACTGTGAAAGTGCCGGCAATTATTACCGACACTTTCATACTATTAACTAGAAAATTTCGTAGGTGAAAACTTTTAAATTTACATCTTCAATAGCCTCTAAATCACCCTGAATATCAACTGTCAAGGTATCGCACATATCCGCGGCAATTGAACCATTATCTATCGTTAAGACTACTTCATTGCGAAAATCTGAAATGGGCACATTCGTATAAATATTTTTATCGTCCCTATCAACCCCTATTGCAGTTTGAGTACCATCTTTGGCAACACAACTTGCCGTGATCGAAACGTCATACACATAGTCAAAAATTCTAGGATGATTTCTAGTGTAGCAACGCTCCCCCCTATGGGAATAACGACAAACGACATCTGGCCTCAACCGTCCCAAACCAGATACAATCGCAGTAATATCGAAACTGATTTCTTGCGCACTATCACCCAAGATATCAATCTCAGCAATTCGCCGAGTATCCGAAGTATAAGAGTACTCAGTAATATTGTGCTTAACGCCGCTAATAAAAGTCATTTCTGCAAAAGACTGACTCGCTAACAACAAGGCAAACACCGGCAACACAGAATTCAAAAACTTCATTTTTCATCCTTAAAAAAATAATCGCGCAGGCAGTATAAATACCCAAATATTAACTAGCAAGAAGATCCAAACAAAAAATTAAAATTATAAATACTTCAGAAATTACAGCAAAAAAACTATATATTCAGGCTGCATTCACACTCAGTATGCCTTACAAAAATCTCAAAAAATATAAATCAAAACTTAAATTAACCGATTATTTAAATCTTCATTTATCTTTACTCGCCACAAAATGACAGATCACAACACCCCAACCAAACGACAGGAAACCACTTAAAGACAAACTTAGCTTCTATTTGAATATTGCCCCTAGATTAAAAAGCAATAATTAACAAAGCAAAGGAAACATCAATCACATCGCAGACATCGACAACATGTTTAAGAACCTTATGATATTAAAAAGCTAAAACAAACAAAGTAATAAAACATCAATTCAGCTAGCCTAAAGCTTATTCTCGATCGAATTACAGCTTAAGCACTCTTTTATTTTACTTAAAGTACACCACCTCGATTACAAGCTAGCTCCTGGGTTATCTCAAACTGGTTAAGTTGATTTCACTCACCCCAACCACTTTTCTTTATTGCTGAATCTAGCATCAATACTCTTCAATCAATTTTCTGCCACCACTTGATCTACTAGTGGAGAAGAAGTAGCAGATATTGACTCCAACTATCCACTCTTTTCCTTATGATCAGCTGATACCCTTCAGAGTCGAAATCTGGTGACCTACCACCCTAAAGAGAAAGCAATATCAGGAGGAAGATCCTTGCTGTATTCCAGGTTATGGAGCCCACAGAGAGCTATTAAAGACAATTGCCCAGTATTGTCTTAACTGGGAGAGTCTTGGAGAAGTAAAAAGAACAGTAAGGGAATATTCCCTACGGGCTAAATATGTATCGGAAGCTGTAGAGGCCTTCTTAGCTCATCATAAAGCTATCAACTTGTTAAATGCTGGCCGTGCCATTGTATCCACCGTGGACGCCTCAGGAGCCACCGTCAGCTGTCTGACTGGATATGTCCAGTAATCGTTAATACCGCCCAATTCCAACAAGAAGTTTTTGACCACTAAATGCACTACCCCCCAGGTTCCTTGCCCCAACAGGTTCTCTATAGTCTTGGCTCTTTATTATCCACACAGCTTATATACAACTCTGAATATTTCGGATTGGCTACTGGCATTCAACAGATTGGTAAGGTACTGGACTTTTATGAAGTGAGAATTAAGTGAAAGGTAGGGGCTATCCGGGCGCGTCAAAAGGTACATAAGCTTGTATCAATTGTATGCGAGCGAATTACCAGACATAAAAGGGGGGCAAAGCCTCCTTTGAACTCTTTGAATGGACTGAGGCTTTCTCTCAGCTTCATGTGTGGTGGCAGAAAAATAACCTCTAGAGCGGTGGTTACGGCGCACATAGGGAAGCGCAGTAAAAAAAGCACCGTTGTAGCACCACTTCAAATTCCCGCCCCCTACTGAGGAGCCTCAACGACTGAGCGTGATGCTGAAATTTAAGCGTGGCGTCACCTACTCCAATCGACAAAGTATCGGTTTACTCAATGCTGAGCAGGAAACTCGCTTTAGGCGAAGTGATTTACAAAACATCCCAAAGGGCGCCCAGAATCACACACCCTAGAACCCTTGGTGGTCGGTAAAGTACAGAAACTCAAACCGAATAGACCGCGAAGACGACACTATGCCACTATGCATATGCGCGCTTGTAAAAATTTTCATTCGTCTTCGCTATACATACCAGAGTAAAGCCACGTTGAGAAACCGACGAATATTGCACCAACTACAAGATAGCCAATCACCCACAGCCATGGAAAAGCAAGAAGCCAATGCAGGACGTAAATTAGGACGAGTATACTAAAACTTATAGACAAGCAACTGCGTAGGGTAGGCATAATTATCCCCTGACTAAGTCAAATAGCTAGTAGTCCATATCATTTCTTGCTGAAATGACTAGCTCTCTACTTGGCCAAAATTGAGATCTAAAGCTGATCTCAGGGCTCAAGTTATATTGATTACATTGCTTTGCGTATTGAGCGGAAGAGCCGCATACAAAGCTACCAGATATCCGCAAACCACTGCTTCTTGCCACTTGGTTTGGCTGGCTTGATTTGAGTATCTGTCAGAGCCATGGTGGTGCTACCTGTTTCTAAATTGAACTAGGTAGCACCAAATGTAGCACCAGATAGCACCGGCTGACAACGAACGAGAGCGGAGGGTTACGTACCCTACAGATAGCAAAAAGCCCGGACTTACCGGGCTTTTTGAATGACTCCGAACTTCTTCGGATCTTGATGTGGTGCCCAGGGCGGGACTTGAACCCGCACGAGCATAGCTCACTACCCCCTCAAGATAGCGTGTCTACCAATTCCACCACCTGGGCAAAAATCTTTTACTGCTGTTCCTCACTTTCCTGGTTAGCAGCTGGCTCTTCTGAACCGGTGCTGTCTGCAGGAATCTGCGGGATATCGCCAGTTTCCAAATCTGTTTCGAGCTGCGGGATATCGCTATCGATAGCCGGCAGTTCTTCGGCTGGGCCAATTTGCTGCACCGCTGCTGGAATTTGCGGAAGGTCCGCATCAACGTTGGTGCCTGCACCTTGCTTAGCCAGGATGGCCAGGCCGAAACTGGTGACGAAGAATACCGTCGCAAAAATTGCTGTCAAGCGGGAAAAGAAATTTCCGCTACCTTGACTGCCAAAAACTGTCTGAGACGCGCCCGCACCAAAGGATGCACCGGCTTCGGCACCTTTACCTTGCTGCAACAAAATCAGGCCAATAATGCCCAATGCGGTCAAAACATGTACAACTAATACCAATTTTTCCATTTTCTGGAAACTCTCTACCGGGGTCTAAACAACCCGTTATTCAGTATTCGCCAGCCCGCGTGCTGTCAATTCAGACAGCAGCGCGACAAATCTCAGCAAACTCGCCGGCATCCAGCGAGGCTCCACCCACCAGGGCGCCATCAATATCTGCCTGGGCAAAAAGCTCCCTGGCATTTGCGGATTTTACACTACCGCCATATAAAATCTGTACTTCAGCGCCCAAATCTCCCAACTGCGAGCGAATAAACGCATGTACAGCTTGGGCTTCATCAGGGGTAGCAGTTTTTCCGGTGCCAATGGCCCATACCGGCTCATAGGCAATCACGGACTGCTTCCAGCCAGCCGAATCAATGATATCGGCAACCGCTTGAAGTTGTTCTGCAACCACTTCGAGAGTGCGCTCCTGCTCGCGTTCTTCAAGGGTTTCCCCGACGCAAAGTATTGGAGTCAGTCCCGCCTCTTGGGCCGCAACAAATTTTTTCGCCACTAACTCACTGGTTTCTCCGTAGAGACTACGGCGCTCAGAATGCCCGACAATAACGTAACGGGTATTCCAATCCAGTAACATGCTAGCGGAAACCTCACCAGTAAACGCCCCTTTGGGCTCCTGGCTAAGGTCCTGGGCACCCAGGCTAAAACCTCCGCTCTTTTCCGCCGCATCAGCCACCAAGCCTAGATATGGAAAAGATGGACAAACAACAACACCGGACTTCACACCTTCGAGGCCGAGTTCGGTGAAAAAACGTTCGACAAACTCGCGGCTGCCGTTCATTTTCCAGTTTGCTGCTACTAGCGGTGTTCGCATGTGTGCTCCTTCAAGGGGCGCAAATCTTAGCGACATTGACGCCAACATACAACCAAAATTATACGAGTTTCTTCTGCGCCCCAAGAGGACCGATTTACTACGGGTTAAATCGCAGCAGATCAGTTATTTCCAATTCGCTCCACTACAGAGGAAATATCTTTGGCCAGCTGTTCCACCAGAGCGCTGTCGCGACCTTCAACCATTACCCGGATCAGAGGCTCTGTGCCTGATGGCCGTAGCAGCACACGTCCGCTGTCTGCAAGCTGACGTTCTGCATCGACAACAATGGCCTTAACGTCTGTGTGATCGAGAACACCATCGCGATGAGCCAGTTGCACATTAATCATGTGCTGGGGGAACATTGTCATACGGGATTTAAGCTGATGCAAGGGCTCATCAAATTCACACAGGCCACGCAGTACCTGCAGTGCGGCAATGATACCGTCGCCGGTGGTAGATGCATCGGCACAGATAATATGGCCTGACGACTCGCCTCCCAGCTTCCACTGATTAGCTGACATTTTTTCAAGCACATGGCGGTCGCCCACTTTGGCTCTCTCAAACGGGATTTTGTTTTCGCGCAATGCGAGCTCAAAACCGTAATTGCTCATCAAGGTGCCGACAACACCACTGCAACCACCCAGGAATTTATGCTGGTGCATAGCAATGATATACAGCAGCTGATCGCCATCGACCAACTCCCCATTGGCATCGACGAACAACACCCTGTCCCCGTCACCATCAAAGGCTATCCCCAGGTCTGCACCGCGCTTAACCACGGCCCGTTGCAACTGCTGTGGTTTAGTGGAGCCGCAATCTAGATTGATATTGAGTCCATCAGGACCCGCTCCAATTACGCTGACTTCTGCTCCCTGCTCGCGAAACACCATCGGCGCTACGTGATAAGTGGCACCATTGGCGCAGTCGAGAACTATCTTCAAACCCTCAAGGGAGAAACCCCAGGGCGTAGAAGCCTTGCAGAACTCAATGTAACGCGCGGCTGCATCATCAACACGATAGGCGCGACCGAGATCGTCGGAAGTTTCCATCGGCAGCTCGAGAGCGGCTTCAATCTCCAATTCAACCTCATCCGGTAACTTGGAGCCTTCAGCGCTGAAAAACTTAATGCCATTGTCGTGGTAAGGATTATGGGAGGCGCTGATAACAATGCCTGCACCGGCATGGAAAGTCCGGGTCAGGTAGGCTATCGCCGGAGTCGGCATTGGCCCCAACAGGGCGACATCCACGCCAGCATTAATCAGGCCCGCCTGCAGCGCTGCCTCAAACATGTAGCCGGAGACCCGAGTGTCCTTACCGATAAGGATGCGGGGGCGCCGGTGGTGTTTAGCTTTGGAAATTCTTCCCAGTACCTTGCCCGCTGCATATCCCAGGCGCAGCATAAAATCGGGAGTAATTGCTCCCTCGCCAACGCGACCACGAATACCATCAGTGCCAAAATACTTTCTTTCCATAACGCTTCTCAATTGTGTACTTCGCCGCTTTTCTGTTCTGTCGGAAAACCACAACAGGACCCTGCGGCTTAAGGTCTCTGTAAGACATCACTCATCAAATTTCGCTGCAAACCAGTTGCTGCATGTGCAACACATCCACGGTTTCCGCAACATCGTGGACACGTAAAATTCTTGCGCCCTTTTGCGCAGCCAACATGGCCAGGGCCAGGCTACCGGGGAGTCGGCCATCTACATCTCGATCGAGCAGGCGGCCGATCATCGATTTCCGCGACAAGCCCGCCAGTATGGGCATATCCGCCGGCGCCAGCTGCGACAAATTACGCAACAACGTCAAATTGTGGTCGTCGGTTTTGCCAAAGCCAAAACCTGGGTCGAGAATGAGCCGGTCCCGTGTCACCCCCAGATCGATACAGAGATCGACCCGTTTCTGCAGATACCTGGCGACATCCTCTACAACATCAGTGTAAGACGGATCATCCTGCATAGTGCCGGGCTGCCCCTGCATATGCATCAGGCAGATCGCCAAGCCACTCTCAACGGCCGCTTCCAGTGCACCCGGGCGCTCCAGGGCGCGAACATCATTGATCAGTCCCGCCCCTACCGCAGCTGACTCACGCATCACTGCCGGGGTACTGGTATCGACAGAGATGATCGCGTCAAAGTTCGCTTTGATCGCCTCCACCACCGGCACTACCCGATCCAGCTCCTGCTGTTCGGTGACCGACGATGCGCCAGGGCGTGTCGATTCTCCGCCAATATCCAGGATTTTCGCTCCCTCAGAGAGCATCTGTTCTGCTCTCTGCAGAGCCAGGGTCAAGTCCAGGCTACCGGAGGCAAAGCAATTGCCACCGTCGGAAAAGGAGTCCGGCGTTGTATTCAGAACCCCCATAACCACCGGTTGGGAGAGGTCTAGGGTGTGGTTACCACAAATAATTTTCATTGGCTGAAATAAAAAATGCCGGATCGGAACAGGCTATCGCCCTATCCCCAACCCGGCATTTGGTTTTGTCCAGTTAGTCGCTTCGGAGAATCAGTGGCCGTTTAATGGGCCGCCGACGGTATTGCTCTTATCCGCCTCAGTTGAGGCCTCTGTGGTTTCAGTATCCTGGGTCGGGCTGTTTCCACCAGAGCCGAAGTTATTGTCTTCCCAGTCCCTTGGTGCACGAACTTTGCGGCGAGCCATAAGATCGTCCACCTGCTCCGCATCCAGGGTTTCATATTCCATCAGCGCATCTTTCATCGCTTCAAGAATATCGCGGTTATCTTCCAGCAGCTTTTGTGCTCGCTCGTAGCAGACATCGATAATACGGCGCACTTCTACATCAATTTCATTGGAAGTCTTGCCGGAAACCGGGTTGCCCTGACCGGGCTGACCACTTTCATCTTCGCCGTAGTGCAATGGGCCGAGTTTTTCAGACAAGCCCCACTTGGTCACCATGCTGCGCGCCAAGTCAGTGGCCCGCTCGATGTCATTGGAAGCGCCAGTCGTAACACCGTCGATACCCAGCGTCATTTCTTCAGCAATACGGCCACCAAACAGGGAGCACAGTTGCGATTCAATCGCGCGCTTGGACAGGCTGTACTTGTCTTCCTCAGGCAAGAACTGGGTGACACCCAGAGCGCGGCCACGGGGAATAATAGTTACTTTGTGTACCGGATCATGCTCGGGTACCAGTCGACCAATAATGGCGTGACCGGCCTCGTGGTAGGCGGTATTCACCTTTTCCTTTTCATTCATCACCATGGACTTGCGCTCGGCACCCATCATGATCTTGTCACGGGCGCGCTCAAACTCCTCCATGGTCACGGTGCGTCTATTGGCTCGCGCAGCAAACAGGGCAGCCTCGTTGACCAAGTTGGCCAGATCGGCACCGGAGAAACCAGGGGTACCACGGGCAATAGTCTGCGGATTCACCTTGTCGTCCATAGGCACTTTACGCATATGAACCTTGAGGATTTGTTCGCGGCCGCGAATATCTGGCAGCCCGACAAACACCTGGCGGTCAAAGCGACCTGGGCGCAGCAGGGCGTGGTCCAGTACATCCGGGCGGTTGGTCGCTGCAATAACGATCACACCCTCATTACCTTCGAAACCATCCATCTCAACCAGCAACTGGTTCAGGGTCTGCTCGCGCTCATCGTGACCGCCGCCAACGCCGGCTCCACGGTGACGGCCAACAGCGTCAATCTCGTCGATAAAGATGATGCAGGGAGCCTGCTTCTTGGCTTGGTCAAACATATCCCGCACCCGGGAAGCGCCCACACCAACAAACATCTCAACAAAGTCAGAACCGGAGATAGAGAAGAAAGGTACTTTTGCTTCGCCGGCAATTGCTTTGGCAAGCAGGGTCTTACCGGTACCGGGAGGGCCACACATCAGTACGCCACGGGGGATATTGCCACCCAGTCGCTGGAACTTGGTGGGATCGCGCAGGAACTCGACCAGCTCCTGTACCTCTTCCTTAGCTTCATCTACTCCGGCAACATCGGAAAAAGTTGTCTTGATCTGGTCTTCGCCCAGCAGGCGCGCCTTGCTCTTACCAAATGCCATAGGACCTGAGCGACCGCCGGCTCCGCCCTGCATTTGGCGCATAAAGAACATAAATACAGCGATAATAATCAGGATCGGGAAGCTGGCTACCAGAAGCTGCTGCCAGATACTCGGTGACTCAGGCTCGCGACCAACGAATTGCACATTGCTGCGAACCAGCTCATTGGTGAGTTCATCGTCGATAATCTGTGGCTGGATAGTCTTGAAGCGGCTGCCATCGGCTTTTTCGCCGGTGATTACCAGACCGTCTACGATCACGTTCTTAACTTGGCCCGACTGCACATCCTGAACAAAGTCGGAGTAACTGAGAGCCTCATCCCGTGACTGCGGTTTAAAGTTTTGAAAAACCATCAGCAGTACCGCTGCGATGATCAACCACAGTACTAGGTTCTTTGCCATATCATTCAAAGGGATAGCCCTCTCGCTTTCGCAATCAAAATCCGTTCATTCCGGCAATGCCGGCCACATCAATACCGGATAAAACCAGTATAGGTGCGGGGGGTCAACAGCCTTCGCCCCCGATACAGGTATCGCTTATACCATATGGGGAGTCAGACTAGAAATACGCCGATATTCTCAGTCGCTCTCAGCCCTTAAATCCTCGCGCCACCACGTATACTTCACGTGAACGGGGGCGGGAAGCACCAGGTTTGCGAGTTACGACACTGTTGTAGCTCCCACGCAAGTCGCGGATCAACTCGTCGAAACCCTCTCCCTGGAATACCTTTGCAACAAATGCACCACCGGGCTTAAGTACCTGCCGGGCCATATCGACCGCCAGTTCCACCAAATACATGGAGGCGGGCTGATCAACATCGCGTATCCCACTCATATTGGGGGCCATATCGGAAATCACAAGGTCTGCCAGTTCATCGCCCATGCGCTGTAACAGTTCACTGAGCACCGACTCCTCGGTAAAGTCCCCCTGGACAAAGTCCACACCGGCCAGCGGGTCCATCGGCAATACATCTGACGCCAAAACCTTACCTTTGTGCCCTACCAACTCCATCGCTACCTGGGACCAGCCCCCTGGAGCCGCACCCAGGTCGACAACAGTCATTCCCGGCTTGAATAAGCGGTCCTTATTTTGTAGCTCCTGCAGCTTGTAGCTGGCACGGGAGCGATAGCCCTCTTTTTGGGACTGTTTGACGTAATGGTCATTAAAATGTTCACGCAGCCAACGGTGGCTGCTCTTAGATCGGCCCATCGGGTACAATGCCTACAATCACTACAGCTTAATTGTAAGAGCGGCCACTGGCCGTGATCGGGTCCGCCGAACAAACGCTGGCGACGATCGCGGTCTGTGGCCGCTCCCACATCGAATTCCACAAAGTGGTAATGGAGTATTGTATGCCTTTAACCGCCGACCGCAAAAAAGCTCTTCGCTCTCTAGGTCACAACCTGAAACCTGTCGTGACCGTAGCCGGCAATGGGCTGAGCGAGGGGGTGATGGAAGAACTGAACCGCGCACTCGAAGACCACGAGCTGATCAAGGTCAAACTGATGATCACCGACCGGGAAGTACGCCACCAAATCGTTGGTGAGCTTTGCGAAAAATCCTCATCCGAGCTGGTACAGGAAATCGGCAAGATTGCCCTGATTTTCCGTGCGGCGCAGAAGCCGGATATTCGCAAGTCCAACCTGCTGCGTTAAACAAAAAGGGGAGCTAATGCTCCCCTTTCTTTTCTCAACCAGTGGAAACAGGCTTACACATCACAGGCAACTCCCAGGATTCTCCATTGGACAGTCGCCTCAACCAGCACTTCTCACCATTGCCGACTAATTGAAACTTGATCGGCCGCCCCATATCCCGGCCAATCAGAGCCATCTTTTTGGGATCATTCTCAATCACCAAAATAGTATCGTCCACAAACACCCTCGGGCCTAGGGTCACATTAACCCCGCCCAGCGCTTGCGAAACTGCCACCTGCAACTTGCCCTGAATCTCCGGGCTCGTTTCCTGTAACAGTGCCGGTTGTGCAGTTTCAATATTTTGCTGGGAGGAGCAGCCAAGACACACCAATGCAAAACCACAAAGTTTAGCCAAAGCTGCCTTTTTCATTTTATTTCACCATTATGCGGTTACTGCGAGAGACTTCCTTGGTCACTCGTGCATTGAAAGCGGGGGCACCCTCGCTTTCACCGGAAATGGAGAATGCGCTAACCGCAATATCTCCACATTCGCCAGTCTCAATGTAATTCAACGCAGTGGCAAACCGCGCTTCATCAGCATCACCCAGGAGATTGTCAAAGTCATCCCCAATCACACACCCGGGCAAATCGGCATCAGTTCCATAATTACCATTGGGTACAAAACCATCGGAGTAATCGCCAAAGCCTTTTGCATTCACACCGGAGAACTGAATTGTGAAGTAAGTAGTGCCACAGTTATCCAGGGGGTAAAAACCGTAAGGCTTACCGCAAGTAGTCTCACCGATCTGAATAACTTCTACATCAATTCCGCGCAAGCCATTGATAATGGCCTCACTGGCTGAGCAGGTATTTTCACTGGTTAAGACAAACAGTCGCGACAGGTTTAAAGTCGGCAATTCTTCCCCGTATAAAGACTCATCAACAAAGCCCAGACCGGTCGAGTAGAATGGAGTCCCATCCAATGGCGCTCCGGTAACAGGGTTTGTTTCCGGGTGTTGATCATTAAATTGGGACGTTTCAAATACCTGTCCCGCAGTATTATCACCTGCGATCATATAAGCTAACTCTGCAGCGATATCGAGGTAACCACCACCGTTATAACGAAGGTCTAGTACTAAATCGTCAACAGACTCAGACTCAAGCTCGCTGACAGCATCAATCAATTCCGCTTCGGCTGTCGCAATATGATCATTGAACAACATATATCCGACTTTGCGGCCCGAATTTGTGTCCACCGTTTTAACATATTGAACAGGATCTGATTGCACTGGTGATGCAACCAAAGTGACAGTCTCAATCGTTGAAGAACCCAAAGGTCTTATTTCAAATACATGGGACTCACCATCGTTTTCCGGCCACATACCGTAATTTAAGGTATCGACATCATCACCATAAGCCAGGTCAACGCCGTCCACACTGATAACTTCTGCACCGCGGGTGATAATATCCGGCAGATTACCACCGTTTTCCTCATCCAGATAAGCGACTACCGCTTTACGTGGCGGCTTATCGGAAAGTAGGGCCCACTGGACACCATAACCAACGTACACACCAGATTCAGTTTGTGAATACCACTCATCTGACGGAACCGTATAATGGAAGCGGTCCTTTTCTCGACCGGAGGGAGTTAGAGCGAAAGTTCTTAGCTCTTCGAAATAAGCTAAAGAATCATCGAAGCTCGCTGGATCCTGGTCTTCAATCTCGTCGTACCATAGGTAGAGCTCATTACTCATTGAGCGCAGCCAGTTATTCTCGTCCTCGCGGGTGCCCGCTACATCAGCATAAGCTGAACCCGTTGCTGGGTCTGTGCCACTGCGGGGAGCAACACACCGGCTCGCATAAGTTGAGACAGGCAGAAAGTTATCCTTTTCCCAAGTGCCGCCAACGGCAGTTGGCGTCTCAGAACCATCTCCACTATCAGAGTCAGAGCTACCTCCGCCTCCCCCACAGGCTGCCAAGCCTAAAGCTCCCAGAGTAACAACCCCTGCTAAAGCTAGCTTACGTAGACGGATTTCCATCCCCAAACTCCTATTAACCTTTTTATTAGTAAAGATATGTAAAGCGGTGGAGCCTACCACTATTTGAAAAAGGGTTCGATAACCAAGTTTTTCATCAAAAGAAATTGCTAAACCAAAATACAGAAAGGCCTGAAGAGGCACATCACAATTTGTACCCCACCAGGCCTTTCAGTACAAAACAGGTTAATTACTATTAATAACCCGAGTCAGCAACTAATTGCCGACTTTACCCAAAACCCCCTGCAAACTATCTTTTGCATCACCGAACAGCATGCGTGAGTTTTCTTTGTAAAACAGCGGGTTAGCAACTCCCGCATACCCGGAAGCCATAGAGCGCTTAAGGATAACAACCTTACCAGCCTTCCAAACTTCCAATACCGGCATGCCTGCGATAGGCGAGCCCGGTTTTTCCACTGCATCCGGGTTTACCGTGTCGTTAGCACCGATCACCAAAACCAAATCTGTAGCGGGAAAATCTGGATTAATCTCATCCATTTCCAGAACGATATCGTAGGGCACATTAGCCTCAGCCAAAAGCACATTCATATGTCCGGGAAGACGTCCAGCTACCGGGTGAATACCAAAGCGCACTGTTTTGCCCGCTTTTCTCAGACGATCGGTCAAGTCACTAACCGCCTGCTGTGCATGGGCTACCGCCATTCCGAATCCGGGAACAATAATGATACTGTCCGCCGCATCCAGTTCATCCGCAAGCTCCTGTTGATCAATGGCAATTACTTCACCATCGACTTCCTCATCGGAAACTTCACCACCATCAGAGCCAAATCCACCGAGAATAACGCTGATAAAAGAGCGATTCATTCCCCGGCACATGATGTAACTCAGGATGGCACCGGAAGAACCCACCAAGGCGCCCACTACAATTAACAGGTCATTGCCCAGCATAAATCCGGTAGCGGCAGCGGCCCAACCGGAGTAGCTGTTTAGCATGGATATAACCACCGGCATATCAGCGCCGCCAATAGCCGCCACAAGGTGAATACCTAACAGCAATGCAATTGAGGTCATTAACAGCAAGTTAATAACCGTACCCGCATGCACATCTGCCGGTACAAACAACACACCTAGAACAATACAGGCCAAAATGGCAATCAAGTTAAGCCAGTGCCGGGCCGGTAGCATTAATGGTTTCCCGGAAACCAATCCCTGCAACTTACAAAAAGCAACCAAAGAACCGGTCAGGGTAATTGCCCCAATAAATACACCCAGGTATATCTCAGTGCTGTGGACAACATGAGCAGCCCCGTGTAACTCCACAACCGGGTCGAGGAAACCGCCCCAACCAATTAATACCGCAGCCAGGCCGACGAAGCTGTGTAGCAAAGCCACCATTTGTGGCATTTGAGTCATAGCCACACGCTTGGCTAGTGCCAAACCAATCACCGCACCGACGATCATGGCGATGGCGACCATCCAGTAAGCCCCGGCGGCCACTCCAGCAATAGTGGCGATAATGGCAACTGCCATTCCCACCATGCCGTAAATATTTCCCCTGCGCGCAGTTTCGTGACTGGATAAACCTCCCAGGCTCAAGATAAACATCAC
This sequence comes from Microbulbifer maximicatervae (SeqCode), assembly GCF_052466985.1. Classification (NCBI taxonomy): domain Bacteria; kingdom Pseudomonadati; phylum Pseudomonadota; class Gammaproteobacteria; order Cellvibrionales; family Microbulbiferaceae; genus Microbulbifer; species Microbulbifer maximicatervae (SeqCode). The sequence goes on along the minus strand of NZ_CP174298.1, from coordinate 4,746,838 downwards.
TGCCGAGAAGAGATAAGCCATTGCAATCATACCGTTCATCACTCTCTCCTCCCCTTACCGGCGAAACATTTTCAACATACGGTAGGTCACAAAGAAACCACCGAATATATTAATACTGGCCACCAACACGCCGATGAAAGCAAGCAGGCTCACCAAACCCGAATTGGCAATTCCAAGCTGTACTAATGCACCAACAACCACAATGCCGGAAATTGCATTAGTAACACTCATTAGCGGAGTGTGTAGCGCATGGGTAACATTCCAAATCACTTGCCAGCCAACAAATATTGCCAGGACAAATACGGTAAAGTGCGAGACGAAATCAGGAGGTGCCACACGACCCAACCACAACAATAAGATTGCCGCGATCGCCCAAAATGCAAAAATAGATACGGGAGATTTTCGTTTCTCAGCTTTCTCCTCAACAATTTTCACTTCTTCAGTAGCTTTCGCCGATGGCTTGGGCTGAGCAGAAATTTTGGGTGCGGGTGGAGGCCAGGTAATCTCACCGGATTTAACCACTGTGGCACCACGAATCACTTCATCATCAAAATTGAGATTAATCTCACCATCTTTTTCTGGAGTTAGCTCCCCAAGCAGATGAGCAAGATTGGTTGAATACAGGCGCGAGGATTGTGCTGCTGCTCGACTGGGCAGATTGGTATAACCAAGAATAGTGACGCCGTTCTGCTCCACTTTTTTATGAGCCACTGTATAGTCACAGTTACCGCCCATTTCTGCTGCTAAATCCACGACGACAGAACCTTTAGGCATACTGTCGACCATATCTGCAAGCCATAATTTCGGGGCTGGTTTCCCCGGAATTAAGGCAGTGGTGATCACAATATCCACTTCTTTGGCCTGCTCGCGGAACAGTGCCATTTCAGCATCAATAAATTCCTTCGACATCACCTTGGCGTAACCACCGGAGCCCGAGCCTTCCTCCTCAATTTCTACGGTGAGGAATTCAGCCCCCATGGACTCCACTTGCTCACGTACTTCAGCGCGGGTATCGAAGGCCCGCACTATAGCTCCCATGCTTTTTGCCGTACCTATTGCAGAGAGCCCCGCTACACCAGCACCAATAACAAGTACTTTTGCCGGGGGAATTTTTCCTGCTGCCGTGATCTGTCCGGTAAAGAAGCGACCAAAATTGTGGGCAGCCTCCACAACCGCACGATAGCCGGCAATATTTGCCATGGAGCTGAGCGCATCCATTTTTTGCGCGCGGGAAATTCTTGGAATCGACTCGACCGCTAGCGCATTGATATCGCGCTCGGCAAGCTTCTGTAGGAACTCGGCATTTTGTGCCGGCTTCAGAAAGGCGATCAGCGTAGCCCCTTTGGGAATCAGGGCCAACTCTTGATCAGTTGGTGCTTGTACTTTTAATACTATGCCCGCATCAGCCAGGCACTGTTGCATATCCTCACGGATTTCTGCACCGGCTTCAGCATAAGCTTCATCAGTAAAACTGGCCCTGTTACCAGCCCCCTTCTCCACCGCTACGGAAAAACCCAAATCGCGTAATCGTCTTACGCTATCGGGAGTCGCTGCAACACGTGCTTCTCCCTCTGCGGTCTCTCTAGGTATGGCTATAATCACCGCCGTGCCCCTCTTAGTTGATTTTATGAACTTACAGCTACATCTACCTCAAAAAGTATTGGATTGCCCAATTTATAAACAGATCGAGTGTAAACGTCGTCAAAGGGGATGAAAAGGGGGATAACCTGATAGCCGTAATTGGTGAAATTAATAAGACTATATATCCTGAATTGGCTATATAGACCTGAGAGAAATAAGCAAAAATTAGTCTCGCTCGAAACCTTTTCCCTGAAGTTAAATTGCTATTTGTTTATCCAAAATATAAGGGATTTTCCTTTTTGAATGGCCTTACCGATCAATTCACTATGAATTTTCAATCCAAAAGAATCCCCACGGTAGAGCAAGCACCTGCAAATAAACAGAAACTACAAAAATTTAGGGGTAACTGACTATTTTTAATAACCAAAAATAGATCACCAAATACATCATGTTAGTTAAATATTATCGACGAATACGGATGCCACATTACGCTTATAACAAAAAATACCGCGCCATATGACAGTCTATCCACACAAACCGCAAATGTGCAGATGATTTTGCCTCCATAGTACCAAGTCACACTTTTCTGCCTGAAAAATATGTACTAGCCCCCTACTTGTGCAAAAAAAACAATATCCGCAGAATGTCGCACCAGGAAAAAGCAGTAACATCAGATTTATCTCATGGAATTAGAGACATACATCCACTCCCCCACCTCTGCGTATTTGGCACAACTATTGATTAAAAGTTGGTAAAGCCCAATAAAAAATATTAGATGAGTGCCGCAGTAAATTGTGACTAATCCAAGCCCTGGAATCATGCTGGTCGATGACAATCCCGAGCGAGCCCACTTGGTTTGTGAGCGATTACGTGCTGCTGGCTACAGTATTCTCGCCCAGATCAATAGTGCCGAGGGGCTCCTCTTCCAGGTGGAAAAATACCGCCCAGATATTGTGCTGATAGACATCGAATCCCCGGACAGGGATATCCTGGAAAGCCTGGCCATAGTCAATCGTGAGGCGCCAACCCCAGTGGCTATGTTTTCAGGTAGCGGAAACGCAGACTTTATTAGTCGCGCGGTCGACTCCGGGGTAAGCGCTTATATGGCCGAGGGAATGACTCCTGAGCGCGTGGCACCGGCGATAGAAATCGCTATGGCACAATTTAAACATTTCCAGCAATTGCGTCAGTCTCTCGAGCGCACCCAGCAGCAACTCACAGAGCGAAAAGCAATCGAGCGGGCCAAAGGGCTATTAATGGCCAAGAAGAACCTCAGTGAAGAGGATGCCCATAAGACCTTGCGCAATCTCGCAATGAACAGCAACTCGACCATCCATACAGTTGCCGAGCAAGTAATCCAATATTTTCAGAAAGAGCATTAGAGTACCGATGTCAGCCCTTCTGTGCCCGGAAAAAAAGACCATCAAACTGCTTTACCTACGCCTGACCGACAGCGCACCGCTGATTGTCGCCAAGGAGCTAGGCTACTTCCAAGAATATGGATTAAAGGTACAGCTGCAAAAAGAAACAAGCTGGGCCACCCTGCGAGACAAGTTAATTGCGCGCAAAGCAGATGCTGCAGCAATGCTCGCTCCTATGCCCCTGACACTTGAACAAGCGTTACCCAATTGCCACGAACGCTTGTTAAGTGGATTAATTCTTAGCTGCAACGGTAACGCTATTACCCTTTCCGCAGAATTATTCGAACGTTTGCAAAATTACTGTGAAGGTGACTCACAAAGTGATATCGCCTTGGCGCTAAAGCGCTACCTGCACGACAATAAATACTCACCTACTGTCAGACTCGCTACAGTTTATCCCTTCTCCAGTCATAGCTTGCAATTAAGATACTGGTTGCGCTCTGCCGATATCGATCCGGACCGGGATATAAAACTGGTGGTATTACCGCCTGAACAAATGCTGGAAAACCTCCACAGTGGCGTTATCGATGGCTATTGTGTAGGCGAACCCTGGAACTCCCTGGCCGCCCACAAAGGGTCCGGCGTAGTCATTGCGGCTTGTAATACACTGCTGCCAGCTATGCCGGAAAAAGTGCTGACCGTCACTGAGAGCTGGCACCAAGCCAACCCTGCGACCCACTTGGCCCTAAGGGCCGCTCTTCTCAAGGCCTGCTCTTGGCTTGCCGCACGCACAAACAGAGCCGAAGCTGCCAAGCTTTTATCCCTGGGGCAATACCTCAACCTGCCTGAGGAGCTGATTCAACGCTCCCTCAATGACCAGATTCTCTACCACCGGGACCGGGAAATTCTCGCCAATCCCGGCTGGCACCTCTTTGCCCATATTGATAACGACTGTGGGCGTCCAACTCAGGAAAAAGCACGGCAGCTGCTGGAGATGTATTCAGACCTGGGGAGTTCGACACTCCGTGCAGCAGAAGCCTATCGTCCAGACCTCTATCGGCAGACAGTGGTTTTCCTGCTCGCAAAAAAATAGTGGCACATTAATTGAATGGAAATAATTCGATGATGCAATTGCCTTCCCTCAGTCGCATCAGCGCGGTGAAGCGGTTGTTCGCCGAATATAACGGGCAACGAAGTCCATCGTCTGCAGTCAAGCGGCTGCAGCTGTGGGCTTTTTTTGTGCCTGCGGAATTAGCAAACAAAGGAAATGCGCATGTCCAGTGACTCACTTAATCTATTCTCGTTCCGCGGGAAGATAAAAGTGCTCCACCTAACCTGGGTGGCCTTCTTTATCACTTTCTTTGCCTGGTTTAACCACGCACCACTGTTAATGGCAATTGCGAAAAGCCTTTCATTAACTCCAGACCAGGTCAAAACCCTACTTATTTTAAACGTGGCCCTGACAATTCCCGCGCGCATTGTAATCGGGATGCTCACTGATAAATATGGCCCTAGACTCACCTATTCGCTATTACTGGCAATCGGCAGTGTGCCTTGCTTTATTTTTGCCCTGGCAGACAATTTTGTGCAGGCAGCCATTGGCCGATTCCTATTAGGCTTTATTGGTGCAGGTTTTGTTGTAGGTATCCGAATGGTGTCCGAGTGGTTCCCGGCTCGACAGCTGGGTACCGCAGAGGGTATTTACGGGGGATGGGGAAATTTTGGCTCAGCCGCAGCGGCCATGTCCCTGCCCACCATCGCCCTGTTTTTTGGCGGTGACGACGGCTGGCGCTATGCCATTGGCCTCACCGGCGCAATCGCACTGGTTTACAGCGTAGTTTATTACTTCTCTGTGACTGATACGCCCAAGGGGTCAACCTATTTCAAGCCCAAAAAAATTGGTGCTATGGAAGTCACCAGTCCCGGGGATTTTATCCTGCTTCTGGTGATGAAAGTGCCCATGTATGCGGCGCTGGCTCTGCTAACCTGGAAATTATCCAGCGGCGTTGCATTAATATCCAACCTTACCGCCAACCTGATCTATGCAGGCCTGGTATTACTGTATCTTCTGGACGCGTATAAAACCTACAGTATTAACCGTGAAGTACTCAGCAACCCACCAGCACCGGTACACCGCTATAAGTTTAAGCAAGTAGCAGTTTTGAATCTGCTCTACTTCGCGACTTTCGGTTCCGAATTGGCTGTGGTTTCCATGCTGCCCTTATTCTTCTCCGAGACCTTTACACTGGACCCGGTAAAAGCTGGCTTGCTGGCCTCCGCCTATGCCTTTATGAACCTCATGTCACGCCCTGCCGGCGGATTGATTAGTGACCGCTGGGGCCGCAAATCTACCCTGCTGATCCTCACCGCTGGCCTGGCTCTGGGTTACTTCACTATGAGCATGATTGATGCCGAGTGGCCCCTGTACCTGGCGGTCGCCGCTGCCATGGCCTGCTCCTTCTTTGTGCAAGCTGGTGAGGGCGCGGTATTCGCAGTGGTGCCCTTGATCAAGCGCCGCCTTACCGGGCAGATTGCCGGCATGACTGGCGCCTACGGCAATGTCGGAGCCGTTTTCTATCTCACCGTTCTCAGCATGGTGTCTTACCAGACCTTTTTCCTGGTAATCTGCGCTACCGCATTGCTCGGCTTTGCCGCCCTGCTTCTACTGGAAGAACCGGAGGGACAAATGGCAGAAGTACACCCCGATGGCAGCGTATCCATGATCGATGTTGCCTAATAACGATCTACCCACTGCAGCGAGCACAGAAGAATCCGGGCTCGCTGCCAGTGACAGTTCGCAGGGCGATAAAGAAGATGCCCTGCAACTGTTCACTGCCTCCTGCGCCGGACTTCGCCAACACAATGACGACGCCTGCGCAGTGAGGCTTCCCGAAGGCGCTGAATTACAGCGCCACGGCAGCCTTGCGGCAGTAGCCGACGGTGTTGCCAATGCAGAAGCCGGCGGTGAAGCAGCCCGCGCTGCCATCAATGGATTCTTTTCCGATTATTACAGCACCCCGCAAACCTGGTCGACAAAGCACTCTGTTGCGCGGGTTTTGCACTCGCTCAATAGCTGGCTGTTTCGACAGAGTGGCGGCAGTGCCGAAATTAAACGAGGTTGGTTGACCACTTTTTCTGCCGTTATTTTCAAAGGCACCAGCGCACACCTGGTTCACATCGGCGACTCCCGGATCTACCGACTACGCAACAGAAAATTAGAGTGCTTGAGTAGCGATCACAGCCACAGCCTCGGACCTGGACGCACCTTTTTGAGCCGCGCCCTGGGAATGGATGCCCATATTGAAGTGGACTACCGCTGTGAGGAACTGCAACCCGGGGATATTTTCCTGGTGAGTAGCGATGGTATTCACGATTTTCTGCCTGAAACAGAGTTAATTGAGCTATTGCTTAATTTTTCCAGCTCAACCCCTCAAGGGCTTATTGATGCTGCTCTGAAAGCGGGCTCCACCGATAACCTGACTGCTGTCACTTGCCGGATAAATTATGTAGGGCTGCCCCAGTGCGATGAATTGGCTATGCGCAATCGCGAACTCCCGTTCGCACCTGACCTGCGCCCAGGCCAAAAGCTCGACAACTTCCTTGTTTTACAGGAATTACATGCCAGCAGCCGCAGCCATCTCTATCTGGCCCGAGACCTCAATACCGAAGTATTGCGGGTGATAAAAACTCCCTCAGTTAATTTCTGTGATGACCCCCACTACATCGAGCGATTTATTGCTGAGGAGTGGACCGGGCGACGAATCTCCCACCCAGGAATTATTAAAGTTTTTGCTCCCACTTCTGAAAGACACTGTCTCTATCATATTCTCGAATATATCGAAGGACAGACTTTGCGTCAGTGGATGCAATTAAATCCACAACCTCAAATTCCCCAAGTGCGGGAGCTAATGGCACAACTGGTTAGTGCGTTGCGAAGTTTACAGCGGTTGGAGATCGTTCACGGCGATCTCAAGCCAGAGAATATTATGATGCGCAACGACGGGCGCCTGGTAATCATTGATCTCGGTGGTGCCGATGGCCCAGGGCTCAGAGAGCAATTACATCTATCTGGTGAAACAGCACCCGGCAGTAAGAATTATGCAGCTCCGGAATTCTTTTTTGGGGATAGCGCCAGCCATCGATCAGACATCTTTTCCCTGGGAATCATTGCTTATGAATTGCTCACGGGCAAATATCCCTATCCCGAGCGCTTTGGTAGCTACCACTACCGTTTAAAGAGCTATAACCAAATGCGCTTTACTCGCGCATCCGCACACCGCAAAGATATTCCCTACTGGATTGATAGCGCTCTACAAAAGGCTTGTGCTCCTGATCCTAAAAAGCGCTACAACGCATTGTCAGAATTTATCCAGGATCTGCAATCTCCCAGCCCAGATTTTAAAGCCCCCCAAAGCCGCCCCCTGCTAGAAAGAAATCCGGTTCTTGTCTGGCAGCTACTAACTTTAATTCTACTGCTCTCTCATCTGCTCTACTTCTTTTGGCGCTAATACATAAGATTTGAATAAGCACATTTACAGCGCAGAAAATTAATTAAATGCACCACTTTGTCGCAAAAATTGTGGACAATCAGGCCAAACCCCCTTTTATTACTAAAAATAAAATTGGCATAGAGATTGAATGTATTTAATTACCAACAAATTATTCCCCCATTACGAGGCAACGGCGCCTGTACTCTTCGGCAGAAGAGGAGATGCCCTTGCCATTTCAGACGGGCCCTCTTCCTGCCGAATAAAACGAATTGAGACGGCAGGATTGTAAATGAAGGCAAATGTTAAACCTCAAAAGCTGGTTGTGATTGGCAACGGTATGGTCGGGCACCATTTCCTGGAACAGCTCGCCAACCATCAATACGCCAACCAGTTTGATATCACCATATTCTGTGCAGAGCCCCGTCCCGCTTATGACCGGGTCCACCTTTCCGAATACTTTGCCGGACGCACAGCTGAAGACCTGTCCATGGGAAACTTGGAGCAGTATCAGCAGTGGGGTTTTAATATCCTGCTCAACGACAAGGTGGTGCAAATTGATCGGGACAATAAAACAATTACTGCGGCAAGTGGAGCCAGCCACTCTTACGACCAATTAATACTTGCCACCGGCTCCTACCCTTTTGTTCCGCCAATACCCGGTCATCAACACCAGCGCTGCTTTGTATATCGAACCCTGGAAGATCTCGATTCCATTCGCTCGATTGCCGCCAGTGCAAAAAGTGGTGTAGTTGTCGGCGGTGGCCTACTGGGCCTGGAAGCTGCCAATGCCCTGAAAGCACTGGGACTTGAAGCCCACGTTGTCGAGTTCGCCCCAGGCCTTATGGCCACTCAACTGGATGAAGGTGGTTCAGCCCTATTAAGAACAAAAATTGAAGCACTCGGGGTTCAGGTACACACCAGTACCGCCACGGAATTGATTGAAGAAGTAGACGGCCGCCTGCGTATGCAGTTCAAGGGAGATAAAGAACTGCTTACCGATATGATTGTTTTCTCCGCAGGCATTCGCCCCCAGGATGAACTGGCAAAATCCAGCGGGCTGGAAGTTGGCGAACGCGGCGGGATCGTAATTGACAGCAACTGCCGTACTTCAGACCCGAATATTTTTGCTATCGGCGAATGCGCGCTTTACGATCAGAAAATTTTTGGCCTGGTCGCTCCCGGTTACAGCATGGCGCGTACTGCTGTCGCTCAACTGACCGGTGGAGAGGAAAGCTTTAACGGTGCTGACATGAGCACCAAACTGAAACTCCTGGGCGTACAGGTCGGTTCTATTGGCGACGCCCATGGTCGCACCGACGGCGCTGCCGCTATTACTTTTGTAGACGAGCAGAGCGGCGTTTACAAACGTATGATCACCGATAGCGAGGGAAAAAAGCTCCTGGGCGCGGTAATGGTAGGAGATACGGATGACTACGATACCCTGCTGCAATATCACCTCAACGATATTGATCTGCCCGAACACCCGGAACAATTAATTTTACCGGCAACCGATGGCGCCGCTCCCGGGCTGGGTGCTGCTGCACTTCCCGCTTCGGCTACCGTGTGTTCCTGCCACAATGTAAGCAAAGGCCAAATTATCGACGCCGTTGCCGGAGGCTGCCACTCACTTGCTGATGTTAAGGATGCAACAAAAGCATCTACAGGTTGCGGTGGTTGCGCTGGGCTACTAAAAAATATTGTCGATGAAGAGCTAGCGGCGCTCGGCATGGAAGTGAACAATCACTTATGCGTGCACTTCCCCTTTTCCCGCCAGGAGTTATTCCACATTATCCAGGTGGAAGAAATAAAAACCTTTAGTGAATTATTAAGCAAACACGGTTCAGGGCGCGGCTGTGAAATTTGTAAACCTGCGGCCGCATCCATATTTGCCTCCCTGTGGAATGAACATATTCTGGAGCAGACTCACGTCGGCTTACAGGACACCAACGATACTTTTATGGCGAATATGCAGAAAAACGGCAGCTATTCTGTAGTTCCGCGTATTCCCGGCGGCGAGATCACACCGGAAAAATTAATAGTGATCGGTGAAGTGGCCAAACGCTACAACCTCTATACCAAAATTACCGGTGGCCAGCGTATCGACTTGTTTGGCGCGCGCCTGGAGCAGCTACCGGAAATTTGGCGAGAGCTGATTGATGCCGGATTTGAAACCGGCCATGCCTACGGTAAATCCCTGCGCACGGTTAAGTCTTGTGTCGGCAGCACCTGGTGCCGCTTTGGGGTTCAGGACAGCGTTTCAATGGCCCTTCAAGTAGAAAACCGTTACAAGGGACTGCGCTCTCCACACAAAATAAAAATGGCTGTTTCCGGCTGTACCCGTGAATGCGCTGAGGCTCAAAGCAAAGATGTCGGGGTTATCGCCACTGAAAAAGGTTGGAATCTATTTGTTTGTGGCAACGGCGGTATGCGCCCCCGCCATGCAGATTTGTTCGCCACCGACCTGGATGACGAAACCCTTATCCGCTATATCGACCGTTTCCTGATGTTCTATGTGCGCACCGCCGATAAATTACAACGCACATCTGTGTGGCTGGAAAATCTTGACGGCGGCCTGGATTACCTGCGCGAAGTCATTATCGATGACAAGCTGGGGGTTTGTGCTGAGCTGGAAGCCCAGATGGCCCGAGTAGTAGACACCTACCAGTGCGAATGGAAAACAGCCATTAACGATCCGGAAAAACTCAAGCGCTTCCGTCAATTCGTTAACAGCAACGAAACCGACGAAAAGATTGTTTTCGTTAAAGAGCGCGGACAACCGCGTCCGGCGACCACTGACGAGCTAGTGGAAACAGCCGAATCCGCCTAACGCTTCACCCGGCGGCGCAAGCCGCCAGTTATACCTTTATTAATAAATTGCTTTTGAATCCTTTCCATCCATTGTGAGGAAATTATTATGAGCCTGGCTGCCCTGCAAGAAACTCCCTCAAATTCAGTTGCCATAACCCACCCCCAATGGTCTCCAATCTGTCAGCGATCAGATTTGGTCACCAACTCTGGGGTATGTGCGCTTTGGGGCGATACCTCCGTATACCCAACGAAGGCTTTGAATACAGTGACTAAAACTGTCTATCAAAGAAGCATCGCCCTGTTTTTTTTACCCGACCAGGAACAACAGCTTTATGCCGTTGACAACTGGGACCCAATCGCACAAGCTGGTGTGATTGCAAGAGGAATTATTGCGGAATTGGAAGGGGAATTAACCATTGCTTCCCCAATGTATAAAAACCATTTCCGCCTTAGCGATGGAGTCTGCATGGAAGACAGCGATATCAAGCTTGCCACCTACCCGCTGGCATTTAGTGGGGACACGGTTTACATCGGCAACAATAAGCTACAGTAATGGCAGTACAGGAATTTCTGAGCGCGCACCGCTCCTGCACTACCTGCCCCTATTGTGGTGTCGGTTGTGGGGTTTCGGTTAACAGGGAAGAGCGCGCAAATACTACAGCGATTACTGTTAGTGGCGACTCCCAGCACCCTTCAAATTTCGGCAAATTGTGCGTTAAAGGTTCTGCGCTCGGCGAAACGCTGGGCGAACACGGCCGTCTCCTGCACCCTCGCCTGCACGGAAAAGATTGTGACTGGGATACTGCGCTCTCTTATATGGCCGATGCCTTTAAACAGACAATTCGCGACCATGGCCCTGACTCTGTAGCTTTTTATCTGTCCGGTCAGCTTCTCACCGAAGACTACTATGTGGCCAACAAGTTAATGAAGGGATTTATTGGCTCTGCCAATATTGATACCAATTCCCGACTTTGTATGGCCTCTGCAGTGGTGGGATATAAACGTGCATTTGGTGCCGATGCGGTACCCTGTTCCTATGAGGATCTGGAACAGGCTGAACTTATCGTGCTTATCGGTTCCAATGCAGCCTGGACACACCCGATCTTGTTCCAGCGAATGCAGGCAGGTGCTGCAAAGCTTATCGTTATCGACCCCCGTGGCAGCGCTACCAGTGAAATGGCAGATCTGCACCTAGCAATTAAACCCGGCACTGATGCGGCACTATTCAATGGACTACTGCGTTTTCTCAGCCGGCACTATTATCTAGATACCGACTACATAAGAAATCATACACAGGGATTTGCCGATACCTTAGCTGCGGCTCAAGACTGGTCACCAGAATTAACTGCAGCCACCTGTGGCATATCTATCGAAAAACTATTGGAATTTTTTCAGGCATTTGCAGCAACAGAAAAGACCATTAGTTTTTATTCCATGGGAATCAATCAGTCCAGCAGCGGCACTGATAAAAATAACGCAATCATAAACTGCCATTTAGCCACCGGACGCGTGGGCAAAATTGGTGCAGGACCATTTTCTATTACCGGCCAACCCAACGCGATGGGTGGACGCGAGGTGGGCGGACTTGCCAATACCCTCGCCGCACATATGGAGTTTAACGAGCAGGATATTGACCGGGTATCACGATTCTGGAATTCCGATCAAATTGCTACCAAGCCAGGGATGAAGGCTGTGGATATGTTCCGCGCGGTAGAAAGCGGAAAAATTAAAGCTATTTGGATTATGGCTACCAACCCCGCTGTCAGTATGCCCGAAGCCGATAGAGTCAAAGCTGCGCTACAGAAATGCCCGCTGGTTATTGTCTCCGACTGCATTGCCAATACCGATACCGCTCGCTGTGCCGATTTGCTACTTCCCGCAACGGGCTGGGGAGAAAAAAACGGCACTGTCACCAATGCAGAACGACGTATCTCTCGGCAACGTGGATTTTTATCCCCAGCGGGAGAAGCTCGCCACGACTGGCAAGCCCTGTGCGGACTGGCCCAGCAACTGGGTTATGGAGATCAGTTTAATTATTCACACCCCGCCGATATTTTTCGTGAGCACGCCCAGCTTTCCGGCTTCGAAAACCACGGCTCCAGGGCTTTCGATATCTCCGCACTCGCCAATATCAATCGCAGTGAATACGATGCACTGGCCCCGGTACAGTGGCCGGTCAATCAGGAGCATCCGGCCGGGTGCAAACGCTTATTCACCAGTGGACAGTTTTTTACCCCGGACAAGCGTGCTCGCTTTATCCCCATAGCGCCGCAGCCTCCGGAACAACAGATTAGTGACGACTATCCTATATGGCTCAATACCGGCCGTATGCGCGACCAGTGGCATACCATGACCCGAACCGGGCGGGTAAGAAAATTACTCGATCACAGCGAACTGCCGGAAATACAAATAAACCCCAAGGATGCCGCTCGCTTCCAGATTAACGATGGGGAATTAGTTCGGTTAAACAGCGCCTCATCTAAAATGGTCGGCCGCGCCGCTCTCAACGTCGGGCAAAAAAGAGGGGAAATCTTTGCCCCTATTCACTGGAGTGAAACCTTCTCACAGGATTCCAAGCCCAGTGCCCTGGCGGACTCCAGTATTGACCCCTACTCCGGCCAACCTGAATTCAAACAGGTTCCCGTTAATGTCAGTCCCCTGGCAGCTGAATACTTTGCCACAATGATCTGTGCCGAAGAGACTGCCGATAGAGTATGGGATTGGTTACAGCAGGCCAACGACAGCAGTATCCTGCACTGGTATCGAGTCCCCTTGGAAAATGGCTTTCGCTATGAAATTGCCGCGAACCAACTTATCCACGGGCGGGAACTGGCATCCAAGATAATGGACGAGCAGCCCCAATTGTTCTGGCAGGAATTGGTTACCCCTAAAAGTCAGCGCTGGATCGCCTACGACGATGGCTTAAAACTGCTGATTTTCTCTGGCAGAGACTGGCACCAATTACCCAGCCGACAGCACCTGGAAAATTACCTGGCCACTCCCCTGCCGGAATCACCGGGGCAATTGCTTCATCCCATAAAGCCCGGTGTGAAGATGATTTGTACCTGCCTCCAGGTTTCCCGGCCACAGATAGAGGAGGCCATCGCCCAAGGCATTAACACTGTCGAAGCACTGGGAAAAACTCTTGGCTGCGGTACCAGCTGCGGTTCCTGCAAACCAGAAATTTCCAGTATTATTCGCACAGTTAACGCCTCTGAAGACACATCCATGGAGTCAACTCCGGTAAAGCAAGATCCGGTAGAAATAAGCAGTAATGCCCAAATAAATATGGTTCAGGAGTTTATTCCGCAGTAAGATTTTAAATTCCCCCATGAATAAAAGAACCTCTGCCCGCAAGTGACCAACCTTGACGGCAGAGGCCTCTACCGAGCTATTGAGAACCTTCCGGGACAATCAATCAACCGCTTCTGCAGCTAGCTTTTGCGTTAAATCGCGAGGATGGCAGGCGGCCAGCTGGGTATCACTATCGGCCAAATAATCAATCAGTTTCTGTATAGGACCTTCGGAGACTCCGTTTGAAGGTCTAACTGCATAGGCGGGTAAACTCGGAAGCTGCCAGTCTGGCAATAACTCTTGTACATCATCCTGTGCGCTTATTAAAAATCGAGGTGACGCCGATAGTCCCAGGCCACAGCTCGTCAATCGATAAGCCGCTTCAACGCTGTCGACAGCCGCTACCGGGGTGTAGCTAACTTCATATTCGTCCTGCTGCCGATGCAGAAATTGCCGGTGATTGGGCCGCATGGTCAGCCCAGTCCAGGGCCAGACTGCAAGGTCGCGAGGATGACCCGGAAAACCATAGCGATCCAGCATATCGCCACTGGCAATTAACACCCGCTCTAATTCAAATATCTTACGCGCTTTCAAATTGCTGTCAGGCATATTACCCAGGCGAATTGCCAAGTCAAAACCACCGCCAATTACATCCTCGTGCTGATCGCTGCATTGAAGTTGTAAATGAATACCCAGATCCCGCCGGACAAAGTCCACTATTTTGCTCAGCAAGCGGCTGTGGATCAAAACGGCGGGGATTGCAATTTTAAGCCGACTGATACTGCGTTCCTCTCGCGCTTTGTATTCTCCGAGACCATCGGCATACAAATCCAATATATTCTGTGCCGTTTTATAAATCTTTTCCCCATCTTGGTCAGGGACAACTTGCGGGTATTGCGATACAAGAGCGCAACGCCAAGACTTTCCTCCAACCTCGCCACATAGGAACTGACGCTGGCGATAGAAATATCCAGTTCCGAAGAAGCGCCTCTAAAAGAGCCGCTTTCCACAACCTTGGCAAACACCAGTAAATAGCGAATATCCTTTAGCACAATAGCAACTCCCTATGAATTCTCTAAAGGTACTTCTGGGTCAACAGGAAAGGATACACCGCTCTCGCAAAGATCTGTGGATATATTGCTGTTAGCGCCTTATCTGCATCCAGTTTTATGCAGCACACTCGTCCATACTTACTACTGGGGTGGAGGGAAAGAATACACAGCACTCGAGACACGCAGCGAATACATTCCTGTAAGCTCCTAATCGGCATCCATGCCTCATAGAGTCCCGAGTACAGTGTATTCTTTCCTTCTCCCTTTTTAGTAAGTAAATTTTTATAAACAATATATTTTAGTTTTAAGTATCTAATCATTTTCCTACCAGGCCATTAAAGTCTCCAAACAATTGATAACTGCCAGGAGCAGAGAATGTCACTACTTCTTGCTATGTTTGGGTTTTCCCTGGCTATGTCCATTACACCGGGGCCGGTGAATATGGTTATCATTTCCTCCGGGGTGAATTATGGATTTATCCGCACTTTGCCCTTTGTATCAGGAGCCACAATAGGCTTTACACTGTTACTTGCAGCTATAGGCCTTGGGCTCTATCAGGTAATAGAAATTTATCCCCAGTTACTACGATATGTTGCGATAACAGGATCAATTTATGTGGCCTATATCGGCTACCAAACAGCGGTTGCACCTACTGATCATGCGGGTATTGAGCGGATTCAGGAGCCACGATTTTACCAGGGGGTTTTATTGCAATGGCTTAACCCAAAGGCCTGGATCGCCTGCCTTTCTGGAGTGGCTATTTTCTCCAGCAGCGATAACCACAGCAATTTACTCACATTTACCCTGATTTACTTTCTGGTTTGCTACATATCATTAAGTATTTGGGCTATTGCCGGGGATCGAGCTAGCTTACTATTAGGGAGTCAATACCGGCGCAAAGTATTTAACAGATCCATGGGGAGCCTTCTGATTATTTGCGCTACCTACCTTCTCTATAGCCAGGCTTTTACAGATTAACTTAAAATTTCTAACATTTAATTCACTCGACAACTACCTTAGGGTCCACCTAGTCTTAGTAAAAACTAAGCTTGGGCCGCCTATGATTAAGCTCCACCATATTGACCATATTGTATTGCGTGTCCAATCTCTAAAACCCATGCTCGACTTTTACCAAAATATTCTTGGATGCAGCATTGTGCGCCAACGGGACGATATTGGCCTCTACCAACTCCGCGCAGGCACTTGCATGATAGATTTAGTGCCAGTTGATAAACCTATAGGCCAGAGAGGGGGAGCAGCACCAGGAAAGGAAGGGCGGAACCTGGATCATTTTTGCTTCCGGGTTGAACCCTTTAATCCGGAGAGTATTCAGGCCTTTTTAGCGCAGGAACAGGTAAAGTTTTCGCCAGCAGAAGAGCGCTTTGGTACCGATGGAATTGGCCTGTCAATTTACATCTCGGATCCCGAAGACAATGTGATTGAGCTGAAAGGACCACCCACTGGCAACAACTGAAGTTTGTGCCACGCTTGCGGAGTAGCCGGGCCCTTACCGGTTTCCCAACGACTCTTTCTCGATCAGCCAGGCGACTCACTATGGAAGCGGAAGTAATTGACTACACCGTAAACGGAGATACTTTTTGCGGATATCTCGCATGGGATGAAAATATCAGTGAAAAACGGCCGGGGGTTTTACTGGTACACGAATGGTGGGGGCACAATGCCTTTGTTCGCGAGCAGGCGGAGAAACTGGCCAACTGCGGCTACCTCGCTTTTGCAGTGGATATGTTTGGCGCAGGCAAACAGACCGATGATCCACAAGAGGCACAACAGTTCAGGGATGAAGCCCTGAAGGACCCGGTGGCCCTTGAAGCGCGCTTCCGCACAGCATTATCACTGCTCCAGCAGCGGCCCCAAGCAGACCCGGACCAGGTCGCAGCACAGGGCTATTGTTTTGGCGGCGGAGTCGTACTCGCTATGGCTCGAGTCGGCGTGGACTTGCGCGGCGTAGTCAGTTACCACGGGGCACTGGCAAGAAGTACCCCCGCACAAAACAAACCTATTAATGCTGAAATACAGGTCTACACCGGCGGCGCCGATGTGATGGTTCCACCGGACCAGGTCGGCCAGTTTGTTACTGAGATGCAGGAATCCGAAGCCAAATTAACTCTGGTCAGTTACCCGGGGGTCCTACACGGATTTACCAACCCCTGTGCAACAGACCGGGGAGAAAAGTTCGGCCTGCCGCTGGCCTATAACCGTGAAGCCGCTGAGGACGCCTGGCGGGGAACACTGGCGTTTTACGAGAAGATTTTCTCCTGAAGTGAGCGCCGGAAAACCGCTATCAGCCTTTTAGCAATGATAAAAGTACGCCTTGGGGGTTGGTAGCAGTACTCGTGTATTGCTACCACTTTCCTATTCGGTCAAATCCAAATAGCGAGCTCCCCCTCCCTGCTCCGCAGCTTCATCCCCGGGATTCCGTAAAGGGCATTTCTGCATAGACAAACAACCACAGCCAATACATCCCTCAAGGTCATCGCGCAACTTGGTTAACTGCTGGATACGCTGATCCAACTCTTCACGCCAGTGAGAAGAGAGTGATGACCAATCCCCCGCATTGGGAGTGCGCTTATTAGGAAGTTCCCCGAAGGCCTCGCTTATTTCTGACAGGGGAATACCGGTGCTCTGTGCCACCTTGATAATGGCCACTCGGCGCAACACATCCCGCGAGTAACGCCTTTGATTTCCCGAGGTCCGCCAGCTGGCAATCAGGCCTTTGCTTTCATAGAAATGCAGGGCGCTGACTGCCACGCCGCTGCGCTCGGCCACTTCGCCAACAGTCAGCTCCCGCTTGATTTGCTTTGACTTAACCGCTCCTTTTTCGGCCGATTCTTCAGCTGCCATAAAAACGCCCACCAAACATTGACCTAAACATTGGTTGAGGTTTTACACTGCTGCGCAACCTAATGCAAGCGAGGGAGAAAAGTGATGGAAAAGCACCAAGCAAACGGCGTTGCGCAACCAGCCGGTCAAGCCAACCCCAACCTGTTCTTACTACTAGTGGCAGCTGCAAGCCTGAACCCCAAATTTGCTACTGAGATACGCGAGTCTGGACATACCGCGAAGAGAAACCCTGGGACCTAGAAGCAGCGACTAATAATCATGAAGCACACGACCAGCGGGATACCGTCTCAGAGCCGTATCACATTACTGTGCCTGGCAGTACTCACTATCATGTCGGGGGCCACTGTAGCCCCGTCACTACCTGCACTGCAGCAGTATTTCTCAGGGACACCCAATAGTGATTTGTGGAGCCGACTGGTAGTGACCTTGCCCGCTTTGAGCATCGCCCTCTGCGCTCCATTAGCAGGCTGGATTGCTGATCGCCATGGCCGCCTGCAATTATTGAAAGCAGCCCTGGTACTCTATGGACTATCCGGTCTACTAGCCCTATTTCAGGATAATCTCGCAGGTATCCTGACTAGCCGCCTACTATTGGGAGTTGCCGTGGCCGGAACAATGACCTCGGTAACAGCCCTGGTGGGGGATTATTTCAGCCGGGAGCAACGCCTAACTTATTTGAGCCAGCAGAGTACTTTTATCAGTATCGGTGGGGTCGTATTTCTAACCCTGGGCGGACTACTGGCCAGCTTACATTGGCGCGCCCCCTTCGCAATTTACTTGTTGGCCTTACTACTAGTTCCAGCAGTTAAAATTTTCCTTTGGGAGCCCGTGCGAATAAGGCCTTTCAAGCACAGAGACCCAAAAAAAGAAAAGCAGGCTAACCCGCTTGCATTTTATGCACTACTGGCGGCGGCAACTTTAAATAGCCTGGCTTTTACCCTGATTCCAACTCAGATCCCGTTTTACTTGCGTGAGATAGAAATCTCCTCACCCAGCCTTATTGCTATGGCTATCGCCTCCAGCAATGTTATGGGAGCCATCGCCTCATTACTGATTTACCGGCGAGCCCGGAATCAACTGGGAGTGCTCGGCGTTTTTATCGCAAGCTTTACTATTATGGCCGCCAGCTTTGGGCTGCTCGCCGGTGCTCAAAACCTGACGGAAATAGTTGCTTTTATTGCCCTCTACGGACTTGGAATGGGTACCCTGATACCACATATCTTTTCTACGGCTCTCGAATCTGCTCCAGAGTCAAAAAGAGGGAAAACTGCAGGATTTCTGACGACTGGAATTTTTCTTGGGCAATTTATTTCGCCTTTCATCAGCCAGCCCTGGATTGATAAAATGGGATATTCCAGTGCATTCTCATCCATGGCTTTAATTTTGATGTTCGCCGCCTCCAGCGCAGCTTTGATATACATCATTAAAATTAAAAAAGAATTCTCATTGGCATATACTTCCGGGCTGGGATCGGGAAACTGATCCGACGGGAAAGGTATTCCTCCTTTCTGCCCGATAAATCCACCTGACAACACACAGCCAAAGCCGTACGGTAATTTTGGCAAGGAGAAAAAGTGGAATCGATTATTTCCATCAAAGGCTTGGGAAAAACCTATGCCGAGGGGTTTACCGCCCTGAAGAATATCGACCTGGAAATTCAGCGGGGAGAACTCTTTGCCTTGCTCGGCCCCAATGGTGCGGGCAAGACAACCATGATCAGCATTATCTGCGGCATCGTAAATCCAAGCTGCGGTGAGGTCACCGTCAATGGTTACAATATTCAGCGGGACTATCGCAATGCCCGCAATGAGATTGGTCTGGTGCCCCAGGAGATATCCACCGATGCCTTTGAAACCGTTTGGGCGGCAGTGAAATTCAGCCGCGGTCTATTCGGCAAGGCTCCCAATCCCGCCTACCTGGAGAAAATTCTACGGCAGCTATCCCTGTGGGAAAAAAAAGATAACAAAATTATTACGCTTTCAGGAGGAATGAAGCGCCGCCTGATGATCGCCAAGGCGCTATCCCACGAGCCCAATGTGCTCTTCCTCGACGAACCCACTGCCGGGGTCGATGTGGAGCTACGCCAGGATATGTGGCAAATGGTGCGCGAACTGAAAGAGTCGGGGGTAACCGTTATCCTCACCACCCACTATATCGAAGAGGCCGAGGAAATGGCCGATCGTGTCGGTGTTATCAATCACGGCCAACTGGTTCTGGTTGAGGAGAAAAATGCACTGATGAAGAAAATGGGGGAGAAAGAACTCAGCCTGCAACTGCCCACACCACTGCAACAAATTCCAGAGAGTCTCGCTGACCTGCCACTCAGTCTCAGCAGCGATGGCAGCCAGCTGGTTTATCGCTTTGATATCAAAAGCGAAGACACTGGTCTTGCGGAATTTCTGCGCCGTTTAAATGCCGCCAATATTGAATTCCGCGATTTACACACCCGGGAAAGCTCCCTGGAGGAAATTTTCGTCAACTTGGTTCACGGTGCCCGCCTTGAACGGGAAGAGCAGCTCAGTAAGGAGGCACAGGCATGAATTGGTATGGAATTGGCGCCATCTATAAGTTTGAGATGGCCCGCACCTGGCGCACCCTGATGCAGAGCATCGCCTCACCGGTGCTCTCCACATCTCTCTATTTTATTGTGTTTGGTGCGGCGATTGGATCGCGTATGGGGGATATCGACGGGGTCAGTTATGGGGCCTTTATTATTCCAGGATTGGTAATGCTGGCGCTGCTCAGCGAGAGTATTTCCAACGCCTCTTTCGGAATATTTTTCCCTAAATTCTCCGGCACCATTTATGAAGTACTGTCCGCTCCCATATCCTCCTTCGAAATCGTCACCGGATATGTGGGTGCCGCAGCGACAAAGTCCATTTTATTGGGGCTGTTGATATTGCTGACCGCTCGCTTTTTTGTGGATTACGAAATTGTACACCCCTGGTGGATGCTGACATTCCTCGCGCTGACTGCCGTCACTTTTAGCCTGTTCGGATTTATTATCGGAGTTTGGGCCGATGACTTTCAGAAGCTGCAAGTTATTCCGCTGATGATTATTACGCCGCTCACTTTTCTCGGCGGTGCATTTTATTCGATCAGTATGCTGCCGGAAATGTGGCAAAAAATTACCTTGTTCAACCCAGTAGTTTATTTGATCAGCGGCTTCCGCTGGGCTTTTTACGGCGTAGCCGATGTTAACCTGGGGCTGAGTATCGGCATGACTTTGCTCTTTCTGGTGCTGTGTCTCACCACCGTCTGGTGGATTTTCCGCACCGGATACCGCATCAAAACCTGATTCCTCCCCCACGCCGCTGTGCCAACCTTAGTAAAGGCGGTACAGCGGTGGACTTAGCATGGTGGAGGAATATCACGAAGGGGGCTGCGTTTGCGGGCAACTGCGCTTTCGCGCCCTCGGCTCCCCTCGCCGGGTCAGCCTGTGCTCTTGTCAGTGGTGTAGAAAGCGCAGCGGTAGTCCCATCGGCTTATCGGTCTACTTCAAAAAGAAACAAATAGCCTTTCTTCAGGGCCATTTGCAAACCCACACTCTTTACTCCGATGCCGGTCGCTGGATAAAGAGCCAGTTCTGCCCGGATTGCGGCAGCACGCTCACCTGGACACTGGAGTTCCTGCCCGAATATCGGGGCTTTGGCGGCGGCGCCTTTGATGCGCCGGAATTTATTTATCCCGAGCGCTATGTTTACAGCCGCAACAAACCGGAGTGGCTCCAGATAGCCAGTGATATTATCCTATGCCCCTCGATGGCGGAGCAGCCCAAGAATACAGGCAATAATTCCGGCGCTAGTGGTGGGCACACATAAAGGTTCTCACCGCTTTTTGTACGCGCTCACGGCGCTCTTCCTGTGTCGACATTTGTCGGCAGCCGATTAAGACCTGCATATGGTGGCAACCCAGCAACAAGCCGATAAAATCTTCCGCCGCTACGGCGGGATTATCCACCTTCAACATCTGTAACTGATTGGCTCTGCGCAATAGCTGCTCTATCTCCCCCAAAATCCGCTGAGGACCTGCGTCAAAAAATAGCTGGGCCATTTCCGACTCCTGGGATGCCAGAGCACACAAAAGGCGTAACAGACGCACGCTATCCTCGCTCTCCACCATCCCCATAAAAGCGTCGCCAATACGCTCCAGGACCTGCTCTACCGATTCCCCCTCTTCTAAAGCAAAGATGGGCAGGGGCATCATCATTTCGCAGCGAGAGGCAATAGCGGCGCTAAAGAGCGTCTCCTTATCGGAGAAGTGGCTGTAGACCGTAAGTTTGGATACTCCCGCAGCCGAGGCCACCGCATCCACGCTAGTGGCTGCAAAACCGTGGGATAAAAACAGGTCCTTAGCTGCATCCAGAATGGCTTGGCGTTTCACCGGATCCTTGGGGCGACCGCGCTGGGCGGCCGTCTGGGTCTGCTCAGACATAGCTCTCCATATACTAGACTCGTTAGTTCATTAAATATACTATACTCGCCAGTATAACATTGATGGCCGCCCGGCCATGCTTGACCCAGTCACGGATCTGCCTCGACGCGCCAGCGCCGGGGAAGGAAGCCAATATGTACCGAATGCTAATCCTCGCTGCGCTCTCACTCAGCCTTTTGTTGAGCGCTTGTGCCCCCTCTGAATCCCAGGAACAAGAAACCAAACCGCGCCCCGCCGTTATGGTGCGCCCCACCCTGGCCAGCGCCCAAACCGATGTTTATCCCGGTGAGGTAAGAGCCCGCTTCGAGCCGGCTCTGGCCTTCCGTATCGGCGGGAAAATCCAGCGGCGCCTGGTAAATGTCGGCGACCGTGTGGAACAGGGCCAGCCCCTGGCGGAACTGGATACTGAAGACCTGCTGCTACAACTGGATTCAGCCCGCGCCAGCCATACTTCCGCCGAGGCAGACCAGCGCCTGGCTAGCAGTGAACTCTCGCGCCACCGCAAGCTATTGGAAAAGCAGCTGGTGAGCCTCTCCCAATTCGATACCGTAGAAACCCAATTCGAAGCCAGCGAAGCGCGACTACAGCAGGCCAAGGCACAGCTGGATGTTGCCCGCAACCAGGCTGCCTACGCCGTACTCAAGGCGCCGGAAAGTGGCGTGATCGCCCGCCGCATGGCCGAGGCCGGCCAGGTCGTTGCCGCAGGACAAGGCATTTTTGAGCTGGCAGCCGATGGTGAACGGGAAGTGCGTATCGACCTGCCGGAACAATCCATCAGCCGCTTTAAAGTGGGCCAACTGCTAACTGTCGAACTCTGGTCCCAACCGGGCCAATCTTTCCCCGCACGCATCCGCGAACTATCGCCGGCAGCCGATCCCATATCCCGCACCTTTGAAGCCAGGGTCGCTTTCGAAAATAAAGTGAGCGGTGTAGAAATCGGCCAGAGTGCACGGGCATTTGTCCCCAGGGCGGAAAAAACTGATGTACTGCAAGTTCCGATGTCAGCAGTCAGTGCCGACGATGGCGCCGCATTTGTATGGGTATTAAATCCAGAGACAAAAACACTACATAAAACCCCGGTCAGCCTGGGCCCCTACGGTGAGGAATTTGTCGCGGTATTTTCCGGGTTGGAACGCAATGACTGGGTCGTGGCCGCAGGTACCCATTTGTTGCAGGAAGGTATGGTGGTGCGCCCTGTGGACCGTATGAACCGCCCCATCGAACAGGGGCCGTCTCTCGCCCATCAGGAATAAATTAAAGACGCGGGAACAATAACGCCTGCCCGCGAAAATTAATTCCCAATAAAGCCTCGATAACAATTTCCAAAGTGCGGCCGCGAAAAGCAGAGCCGCCCTTGAAACAGAGAAACTGCCATGGGTTTTAACCTCTCCGAGTGGGCCTTAAAAAACCGCCCGCTGGTGCTTTACGCAATGATCGTCCTGGGACTGCTGGGAACCTTTTCCTATACCCAATTGGGGCAAAGTGAAGATCCACCCTTTACCTTTAAGGTGATGGTGATCAACACCGTCTGGCCCGGCGCCAGTGCCGAAGATGTGTCCCGCCAGATTACCGAACGGGTAGAAAAGAAATTACTGGAGACCGGCGATTACCAGCGTATCTCCTCTTTTTCGCGTCCGGGGCAATCCCAAGTATTGTTTGTTGCCCGGGACGATATGCACTCCCGTGACATTCCCGATCTCTGGTATGAAGTGCGCAAAAAGGTGGGGGATATTCGCCACACCCTGCCGCCGGATATCCAGGGCCCATTTTTTAACGACGAGTTTGGCACCACCTTCGGCAATATTTATGCCCTCACCGGCAGTGGCTTCGATTACGCACTGATGAAGGACTACGCTGAGCGACTGCAACTGGCCCTTCAGCGAGTTAAGGATGTAGGCAAGGTCGAGTTACTGGGATTGCAGGACGAAAAAATTTGGGTGGAGATATCCAATACCAAATTAGCTTCCATGGGCATTCCACTGTCTGCGGTTCAAAACGCCCTGCAAGCGCAAAACCAGGTCACCGATGGCGGCTTTGTGGATACCGTCAGCGACCGGGTGCGCATTCGTGTGAGCGGACAGTTCACCTCCGTCAATGAAATACGCCAGTTTCCTATTACCGCAGATGGCCGCACCCAGCGCCTGGGAGATATCGCCCAGGTCCACCGCGGCTTTAGCGATCCGGCCCAGCCCCGCATGCGCTTTATGGGAGAGGATGCCATCGGCCTCGCCGTGTCCATGAAGGAAGGGGGAGATATTTTAAAGTTGGGTAAAGCCCTCGACGAAACCTTTGCCCGACTACAGGAAGATCTGCCCATAGGTATGGAACTGCGCAAGGTCTCCGACCAACCGGCAGCAGTAAAACGCGGCGTTGGCGAATTCCTGCAAGTGCTGGCTGAAGCTCTGGGTATCGTACTGCTGGTGAGTTTTTTCTCCCTCGGCAGCCGCCCGGGATTAATTGTGGCGCTGTCGATCCCATTGGTATTGGCGATGACCTTCGCGCTGATGCACTACTTCAATATCGGCCTGCACAAAATCTCGCTGGGGGCACTGGTACTCGCCCTGGGCTTGATGGTGGACGACGCCATTATCGCGGTGGAGATGATGGCGATAAAAATGGAGCAGGGGCTCAGCCGGCTAAAAGCCGCCGGCTTCGCCTGGACCAGCACCGCCTTTCCCATGCTCACCGGTACATTGATTACCGCCGCCGGTTTTTTACCGATTGCCACCGCCCAGTCCGGTACCGGTGAATACACCCGATCTATTTTCCAGGTGGTCACCCTGTCGCTAATCGTTTCCTGGATTGCCGCCGTGGTCTTTGTACCCTATCTGGGCCACTACCTGCTGCCAAACCTGGCGCGACACGGCCACGGCGGTGAAGTCAAAGACCCCTACCAGAAACCCTTTTACCAGCGCTTCCGCCGCTTTATTACCTGGTGCCTGCGCAATCGCAAAACAGTGATCGCGGCCACCCTGGCAATTTTTGTCGGCTCGCTCGCTCTGTTCAAACTGGTTCCGCAACAGTTCTTCCCCTCTTCCGGACGCCTCGAATTGATGGTGGACCTGAAGCTGGCCGAAGGTGCCTCGCTGAAATCCACCGAGCACCAGGCCAAAAGGTTGGAAACCCTGCTGGCGCAAAACGATCAGGTAGAAAATTACGTGGCCTATGTGGGCACCGGCTCCCCGCGCTTCTACCTGCCTTTGGACCAGCAGCTGCCCGCTGCCAGTTTCGCCCAGTTTGTTGTGATGACCCGCAGTGTCGAAGAACGCGAGCAAGTGCGCAGCTGGTTGATCAATACGATGAATGAGGAGTTCCCCACCCTGCGCAGCCGTGTGTCCCGCCTCGAGAACGGCCCGCCCGTGGGTTACCCGGTGCAATTCCGCTTGTCCGGCGAACATATTCGCGAAGTGCGCGGATTGGCCCGGGAAGTGGCCGAGCGCCTGCGGGACAATCCACAAGTGACCAACGTGCACCTGGATTGGGAAGAACCCAGTAAATCTATCAACCTCAATATCGACCAGGACCGCGCTCGCGCTATGGGCGTCAACAGTGCAACCTTGTCCCAGGCTCTGCAAAGCTCCTTAACGGGTATCACTGTGAGCCAATACCGGGAGGATAACGAGCTGATCGACGTGCGTGTGCGCGGTAATGAAGACGATCGCTATGCCCTGCGCCAGTTGGGTAACCTCGCGGTACAAACCGACAGCGGCCGCAGTGTACCGTTGAACCAGATTGCCACCCTGGAATACGGTTTTGAGGAAGGTATTATCTGGCACCGGGACCGCCTACCCACCGTTACCGTGCGCGCTGATATTTATGGGGAAGAGTTACCGGCGACCGTCGTCAATGCCGTGTGGCCTCAGCTTCAATCCATTCGCGATAAATTACCGCCGGGCTACTTGCTGGAAGTGGGTGGTACCGTGGAAGAATCTGCACGGGGGCAAAAATCGGTCAATGCCGGTATGCCGCTATTTGTGCTGGTGGTCTTTACCCTACTAATGCTGCAATTGCGCAGTATGTCCCTATCCACCATGGTATTCCTCACGGCTCCCCTGGGCCTGATCGGCGTTACCCTGTTCCTGCTGTTGTTTGGCAAGCCCTTTGGTTTTGTCGCCATGCTGGGCACCATCGCCCTGGCGGGAATGATTATGCGTAACTCGGTGATTTTGGTGGACCAGATACAGCAGGATATCAGCCAGGGCCTCAGCCCCTGGGATGCAATTGTCGAGTCGACGGTAAGACGCTTCAGGCCGATTGTTTTGACAGCGCTGACTGCGGTATTGGCGATGATTCCACTGTCCCGCAGTGACTTCTTTGGCCCTATGGCGGTCGCCATTATGGGCGGATTGATTGTCGCAACCGGACTCACCCTACTGTTCCTGCCAGCACTCTATGCCGCTTGGTTCCGAGTGCGGGAAGAACACAATGAAGAGGCGGTGGAAAATAGCCCTGAAATTGGCGGGCCCATGACCCCAAATGCCACTACAGATTAAAATCACCGGGTAATCCAACAAAAAAGGCGGCGCAGGCTTTCACTGCGCCGCCTTTTTTTATTTCCTAAGATTGTGTCAGGGAGTCGTAAACAATCCCGGTCCAAATATCCGGTGTCATAAAACCCTGGCCATACTGCGCATCAAATTCCGCAGTCGGTTTTGCAGAAATCACTTCCTGCCGGGTTTTACCCTCATCCACCATCGCTTTTACTTTGTCCCTAAGCCCTGCCAGTATATTGCGCTGCTGTTGCAGTTCTGCCCGATTACTGAGAGGACCGTGACCGGGAATAATTTTGGTATCTTCCCCCGCCATCGCCAAAGCGGTGTCCATAGCTGCGATCATGCCATCCACCGAGCCGCCGGAAGAGAGATCGATAAAGGGATAGTTGCCGTTAAAATAAATATCCCCCATATGAATCACATCGGCTTCGGCAAAATGCACGATGGAGTCACCATCCGTGTGGGCGGGCCCCACATGCTGGACCTTTACCCTATCGCCATTCCAGTAAAAGGTAGTGGCATCGGTAAAGGTAATCACCGGTAATGCTTCTGGAGGAGACGGCTCAACCTTGCGCTTAAACGCCTCAATAAACTGCTCGGTACTTACCCGTTTGCGCACATTCTCGTGAGCCACAATCAGGGCGCCGCTTTTACCCAGGTTTTCATTACCGCCGGTATGATCTCCATGCCAGTGGGTATTAATGACAAAACGCAAAGGTTGCTTGGCTAACTCAGCTACTGCCTGTTGAATTTTTGCGGTCAAAGGCGCGTATTGGTCATCCACCATAAAGGTGCCGTCCTCTCCCACCAGTACCGCAATATTGCCCCCAGCCCCTTTGAGCATATAAACATTGCCAGACACAGCTTCACTACTAATTTCCACATTGGCAAACCGATCCTGCGCAGAGGTAAAAGATGCAGCCAATACAGAAACCGCCAGGGCGACGGAACCTACTACGTTCTTCATAAAAACTCCCAGTTGTTATTATTTCTTTCCAATATCTTCGGCAACTGATTATTTAGCTCAGGCTGCCTGCTTCACTAAAGTTTCTCGCTGCTGCGCCAACATCTCCAACAGCAGATCCGGTCGGTCAGTCACAATGCCGTGTACGCCCAGATCAATATAGCGCCGGTAGTTTTCCGTGCCATTCACGGTCCATACCGCCAAGTGGACTTTCTTTTTATTAGCAGCGCGCACCATACTTTCAGTAACTACGGGAATACCTTTTTGTTCCATCGGTAGCTGCATCGCGCTATAGCTTGGACGCAGCAGTTTCTCTGCTCGGAGTAACTGTGCAATATAAAATACTACCGCCTCTACGGTAGGCGTGCCCGTCGCCACTTGCGGACAGAGTCGACGAAACTCATTAATCACCCCTTGGTGAAAAGAGGAAACAACGACCTGCTCGCCTTTTCCACACTTTGCCAGCACATCCTTCAACACTTTTGCAGCGCGATACTGACGGCTTTTGATCTCCAGTATCATTAGCATATCCCCCACCATTGCCAGCGCCTCTTCCAGAGTCAACACTCGCAGGGGCTTTTCTCTAAAGGGGTAATGCTCTCCATCCCGAGTCCAGAGATAGGCAACATTTAACTGACGCAGCTGCTCTAAGGTTTTATCCTCTACAAACCCCGCACCATCAGAGAACATTTCCAGCTCCCTGTCGTGAATCAACACTAAATGGCCATCGGCAGTGAGCCACAGATCCACTTCAATAGCATCCACGCCCAGTTGCACCATTTTTTCAAGGTAAATCGCCGTGTTTCCTGGGTAGAGGCCGTTGCCGCAGTCATTACCATGTGCGATCACCATCGGCCCCTCCCCCTGAGGAAACCACAGGGGGCAAGGTTTGCCCGGTGCAGACCGGGCATAAAGAAAAAGGACGACTAGGGCAATTAAAAAGAACGACAACCAAAACATGCTCACCACACTTATTATTTTGTCAGTTTTCAAGCTGGATAGTGTTAGCTTCGATTACGCCTCTTCCACTAATTTGGCAACAGAATCAGTGTCAGCAAGCACGGTATTCTTTTTGGACTCTCCTTTCCCCGCAGGTTCTTTAGCCTCACTGTCAGTTCCTTGTTTCTGACGCACATATAAAGCCTGTAACCAGAGGGGAGCAAAAATAACGATGTCGTAAAAACGATTAACCAAAACACCTAAGTGCAGTGAAGCCATCGCCAAAAATCGCAGTATTAAGGTCATTCCCCGCAGGGATAAGCCCACCCCAATACCAATCACTGTTCGCGCTGAACGGATAAACTGCTCCAAAGGAATTGCCAGAAAAGCCAGAATCAAGGGAAGCACAAACCCAAGTCCCATCTGTGCCAGAGGAATTGGCCAAAGCTGCTCAGAACCTAATAACTGCTGTTGCAGAATCAACTCACGGGAGAAAGCCAGGTTTCCACCGACTACAGCCAAAACCAATAAGAGTGCCAAAGCCACTCCCAGCAATAACCTGCGCGTACTCTCACCGAGGGAACCTACCGCAGGAAACATTCGAGTAACCTGCAAGCATTCCATAATCAACAATCCGACAGTAATCTGCAAAAAGATAACCACTGCGGCTGAAATACTGGCGAGGCTATAACTGCCAAGTGAAGCTTCAGCGCCCAGTACTGCCGCCATAGGCTGTGCCAGTAACTGGAAATTCACCATAGCGCCAGCTAAAGCAACCACTAATACCAGAGAAGCTGTCAGAAAGCGGCTGAAAGAGGATGAAGACAGCAAGTGAAGACTTTTATCCGTTTCCTGCAAAATCTCTTCGTAGCGCTCCATATGGCCATCCAGCGCTTTGGCCCGCCGAATAACCGATTCTACATTTTTGTTAATACGTCCCAATGTCGAAAGCATTGCACGCCAACTGGGCAGCATACGTTTTAGTAATTGATGCCTCTCCCGGGTGGACTCACGATAGGACTCCAGAGCTTTGGACTCGGCCTTGCGCATAGACTGATTAATAGTATCGAGAACATCTGCTACCACAGGGTCCTCTTTGCCAGGAATTTCCGAAACAGCTCGAATAGCCCTGGCCCAGTTTGACGGTTCCGGTGCTATTTCAGCACTGCGTACATAGTCTTCATCCAAGCTGCTGAGTTGTTCACAGAGCTTTCTATGTAAGGTTGGATACAGTGCCAAATCCCGCTGTACGGTTTGCTCAATACGTTCAAATTCTCTTTCAATCTGGCGCTCTGCCGTGTCCCGGCCTTCGGCAAAAAGTACCTCTCGATTGCGCTCTACCAGTCTTTGTTCTGCGGAATCAATATTACTCGCCACAAAGCGCAACGCCCGATGGCCCAGACGCGCTATTGCATATACGGCGCGATGCACAGGCTCACGGGCCAGGAACAAAACAATCAATCCCAGGATGCCCCAAAGCCAAAGTGGTAAACTTTGCATTAGTTGACTCATTTCTTCCCCCTCACTATCAGCCCAATTGGCCTCTATCCTAACAGCTGGGGACAGCACATTCGCCCAAAAGTTCACAATTTGTACAGGAGTATGACGACAGCTTTGCCACTGGGATCAGGCCCTAATATGGGAAACACAGGGAAAGCTGATATAGACGCAGGGCCGTTAAGGCGACCCAACAATACGGAACCATACAGGTGACATCATTAAGTTACCTAAAAACAGTTGTTCTTTTACATCAATTTAAGTTTATCCCGTTAGAATTTAAAAAAATAAACGTCTACATCGAGTAGAGAAAATCAACAATAAAGCACAATAGTTGCCAAAGAAAAAAAACAGCACCATTTGCGAGACACAAAATGCCAAAAAAATAAATTGCACGCATACCTTTCAAAACTTTGACTGAGAAAAACAATACATTTCCAAACTTAAAAACCACAACCAAACCAAACCAAAAATATTCAAACCCCATAAATAAGGCACATTTTTTCCTAAGCCTTACCCCTCCTACGTCTACACTCCAAACTAAATTCTCATTGAGTGAGTGTTTTTCCCTAACACGGCAGAAACAATTTTACGCTGACTCCCACGTCGTCATGGTAGATAACGTGGGGTAATTTTGGGAACCTAAACGACAGGAGTCGATGGAAGGTCAAACTCTTATTTTAAGAGAGATCTATCTGTATCAAGGAGAGGTACGAGGTATATGCCGGTTCTTTTTTTTAGCAACTCCGGCCTTCAAGGCGATCTATTATTTTCACTGTTTTCACAAGCTATTCCCATACCCTGGGAAAAATCTAGCATTGGAAAACAAAAAAACTGCCTGCAGCATTATCAGGCTATCGTGATAGATTGCTGGCAAATTGGTGTGAGCTCTGACTCAAAGCAGTTTCTTTCAGATCTAAAGAAGATTAGTCATGCAAAAGCTTTACTGATTAATCTCCCAGCCAACCTACCCATTCATATATCGGAAAAGTTACGTCAGAAAGGTTTTCACCTACTTTGTGACAGCAATACCAGTCAGGAAAACCTTATTCATAAATTGGATACCGCGATTCACAGTGCCGAGGGGCGACAACATATCAGCCCACAAAACTCCCTCCCTCTTACCCGCAGGGAACAGGAAATACTCGGACAACTCACTACCGGTGAACCCAACAGTGTGATCGCAACAAAATTGCACCTTAGCGAACACACTGTGAAAAATCACATGTATAACATTTTCCGAAAAATTGGAGTTAAAAACCGGCTGCAGGCCAGTAATTGGGCCAAGCTCAATCTCCAGGAAGAGAGGATATGAGATTAACCCTGTTGATGTTGACACTGTGTGCATCCCTGGCCTTTGGCCAGGATGACACAGAGGTCCCTCCAGCAGATACCGATTCTGGAAAACTCGAAGACGAAATCAGTGGATTCAATATTGATCGAACAATAACCCGTACCGGGCACGATTTTGCCCGCTACATGAGTGAATACAGAAACCTTAATTATCCAGATGCCACTTACAACTTAACTATTTACGAAAGACCCTCAGCACGCTGGGGAAATCTCATCTGGGTTACCTATAACGACAAAATTGTTTTCAGGCGTTTTATCAGTCCAAGCACCAATAATATTCATCGCTTGGCCGATGAGGCCGCGCAATATATTCACCAGGAAGTACTGCAAGCGCGTGTTCGCAGCTCACTCACAGACACCTTTGATTTGGGTAAGGATGAATTCTAATGAAGATCAAATCATTACTGGGTACCGCTTTTTTTTCTCTGGCGGCGTTCTCATATCATCACGTCTCGGCCACCGAATTAATCTATGAACCGGTAAACCCCAATTTTGGTGGCAACCCACTCAATGGTACTTACCTTCTGCAAAATGCGCAGTCACAAGACACTCACGAAGATCCGGATAAACCAGACAGCCTCTATGAACAACCCAGTGCTCTGGATAGGTTCAGCGACTCGCTGGAAACCCGCCTGCTAAACCAACTTCTAACCGATGTTGGTGATGGAAATAGTGGAGAACTGATTACAGACGACTTTATCGTACAAATCGTTGATAACGATGGTGTCCTGACAGTACTTATCACCGACCGCAGTACCGGAGATAAAAGCGAAATCGTTGTAAGCGGGCTAAACCCGACAAACTAACGAACGTTTAAATTTCAAAGGATTCTTTGGCAATGCGTAATGCAATAAAAAAAGTGATAGCTTTGCCCATCGTAGCGACATTAATGACGCTAAGTAGTTGTTCTGCTGTCAAAGATGTGGGCGATGCACTTTTTGGTCCGGGCATCACAGATGCAATGCTCACCCCGAGGAAAAACACCTATCGGGACCTGATCAACCTTCCGCAACCGAAGGGTAAAATATTGGTGGCGGTATACGGTTTCCGCGATCAAACCGGCCAGTACAAGCCCGCACCAAACAGCAGTTTCTCTACCGCAGTCACCCAAGGTGGCGCGGCCATGCTCATGGACGTACTCAATGAGTCCGGCTGGTTTATCCCGTTGGAACGTGAAGGGCTGCAAAATCTGCTGACAGAGCGGAAGATTATCCGTGCAGGATTAACCAAGCCGGACATTCCCGTCAATAACAGCGTGCCACTTCCCACACTCGTAGCTGCGAATGTCCTATTAGAAGGCGGCATTGTTGCCTACGACCAAAATATTCAAACCGGTGGCGCAGGTGCTCGCTATTTTGGTATTGGCGCAGACGAGCAGTATCGCGTGGATCAGGTAACAGTAAACTTGCGGGCAATAGACATTCGTTCCGGGCGGGTACTCCACTCTGTATTGACATCTAAAACCGTCTACTCCAAGGCAATCAGTGCCGATGTATTTCGCTACGTAAAATATCGGCGCCTGTTGGAATTGGAAGCTGGTACTACTTATAACGAACCCGCACAGCTTGCTATGCTTTCAGCGATGGAATCCGCTGTGATTCATTTGATCAGTGAAGGCATCGTGCACAATTCCTGGGCACTTGCCAATCCGGATGAGATCGAAAATCCGATATTGCAGTACTACCTCAATGACAGCACTGTCATTATGTAGAATCAATGACTGACAAATTATATTTTTAAGCCCGGCTTAAAATTGGGATACTTGGAAAGATGTACCATAAATTCAGAACTATTTTTTCTGCCACCCTAGCAATGGTTGTTGTTAATCTTCCGGGTTTAGGTCATTGCTCAGACTTGGATTCCAGCAGTGAATTGGCTGTTGCGAGCGAATTAAGCGCAGCCAATCTTTACTCCGTCACAAATTTAACCGTAATCAACCAGGAAGGTGGAAACAATAACGTACGTACCCGCCAATCAGGCAGTAACAACTACACTTCTGCTCACCAGGACGGCAATAGAAACAGTTTATCCGTCACCCAATCTGGTGAAGACAATATTGTCACATCGAGCCAGGTCGGGGATTACAACTATTCAATATTGATACAAATAGGTTTTGAGAATTTTATAGATATCGACCAGTATGGAGTTGGCAATACCGCGGGCATATCCCAATTTGGAATACAAAATAGTGCCCATGTGGAAGAGATTGGCAGTTTTCATAACGTCAATATTTACCAAAGTGGAAATGGCCTTCACACCTCGGTCACTGTCACCGGAACCGCTACAACAACGTATATTAGCCAATATGACTAATAACTAATAATACTTCTCTGATTTCCCTTCATCTGATTAGACTTCTTTATTTCAATTCATGTAAGCTTATTAAGTGACAATAATGATTACAGCAACTTAGAAAATTCATCAGAAATGTGATTGTTTGTACCTCGCGCCGTATAAAAGAATTTTCTGACAAGCTTTATCATCCCACCTAAAAAAAGAACTTTCTTCCTAAAGTTTCGAGACTTCTGCCCTATAGCCACAACACCCAAAGACGACAAAACTCTATTCAGCATCAAGCTGCTGTTAAAAATGATATTGCTAGATGTTTCACAAGGAATGTGAAGGTTAGAAGCAGTCGGTTTCACTCCAGATAACTCACATACGCCTGGCACAGCCGTATCGTGTCCTGAGACAAAACACTCCCAATATCTAATGGTGCTGAATTCTTTTTATTTGTAAAAAGCTGTACAGCTATATTTGACATCCCTATGGAGTTACTGATGACTAAGTACACACCTATTGCCGCCAGTGTTCTTCTGGCGATCGCCAGTACCGGAGCCTTAGCTACCAACAACACTGCCATTCTCAACCAAAATGGCACTGGCAACATGGCCACGGCTGATCAGAGTGATGCCACTGTATCCAACAACCTGATCACACAAACCCAAACCGGTGACAACAACGTAGTTTATGCAGAGCAAACCAGTTTTAATGATTCCGGTGTAATTACCCAGACTCAAGTCGGGGATATGAATGACGCAGAGTCCTTCCAGAATGATTCCAGCACTGCGATTGTTACTATCACCCAAATCAACGACGGTCACTTTGCAACAACTACTCAAAGTTTTGTAGATACCAGCGTTGCAACTGTCACCCAAAGTGGTAGTCCGCAAGTAGCAGCAGTAACCCAAGTTTCCAGTACAAATGATAATGCTGTAGTGACTCAGTCCGGCGACGGCAACGTAGGTAATGTTATCCAAACTAACGGTTCATTTAACACCGCAATCTTAACCCAAACAGGAACCACCAATACTGCAACTTCTACTCAAACTTCCAGTACCTCGAGCACTGTTAACGCTATCCAGGCAGGTACCACAAACTCTGTAATACACATTCAAACTCTGGCCACCAACAGTACCTCTGTTTCCTTCCAGGATGGCACTTCCAACACGTTCACTACATCACAGACAGCAGGTGATGGGAACTACAGCGAGGGCTTCCAAAATGGTACTACTCAGGGCTTGACCCACATTCAAGTTGGAGATGATCACTGGGCTTATACTGAGCAAGTGGGCACCACCAATATTGGCGTGATCTCCCAGACAGGCTTTGATAACTATTCTGAAGGCTACCAGGTTGGGACATTCAATAGCTTGACCGTTACCCAGCCTGGAGATTTCAATACCACTGTCGCCTCACAGACCGGTAATAACAACGTTATTGCCGTAACCCAATCAACCGATCTCAATACGGCCACACCTACTCAAGTAGGTGATTTCAACAATGCAATTATTATTCAGTAATTAAGGGAATAGGCCGGCTTAACATGCCGGCCTATTTTCAACTTGGTGGGCTAAGTGCAAGCTTCAATTATTATTACTAGCCCTAAATTCTCATGAAACAACCATTTCATGTATTTAATGCCACCCTCCAAATCAGCTGACATTATTTGCCATAGCTAGTTCAAAAAAGAACTTTATTCCTAAGGTTTCGGCACTTCCGTCCTATGGCTGTAACCCCAGAAGACGACAAAACTCTAATCAGCATCAAGTTGCTGTTTAAATGATATTGCTAGGTTTTCACAAGGAATGTGAAGGTTATTAAGCAGTCGGGTTCATCCCAGTTTCCTCACATACTTCAGACACAGTTGTAATATGCCTGAGGATGAGACTCTTCCAATATCAAATGATGCTGTTTTCCTTTTGTTTGTAAAAGCTGTACAGCGATATTTGACATCTATATGGAGTTACAGATGACCAAGTACACACCTATTGCCGCCAGTGTTCTTCTGGCGATCGCCAGCACCGGAGCCCTCGCCACGAACAATACCGCCATTCTCAATCAGAACGGTACTGGTAACATGGCAACCGCTGATCAGAGTGATCCAACGGTAACCAACAATGTTATCACCCAGACTCAAACTGGTGATACGAATGAAGTTTATGCTGAGCAATCCAGCAATAACGATTCGGGAGTAATTACTCAAACTCAAGTAGGAGATATGAATTACGCGGAATCATTCCAGAACGATTCCAATGTGCCAGTCGCTACTATCACCCAGATAAATGACGGCCAGTTTGCATCGACTACTCAGAGCTTTGTAGATACCAGTGTTGCCGTGATAAATCAAAGCGGTGGCCCACAAGATGCAACTATTGCCCAGACTACCAGCGCAAATGATACCGCTGTAGTTAATCAATCCGGTGACGGTAATGTGGCAGTTGCCATTCAAACCCTGACCTCATTGAATAGCGCAATTATTACTCAAACCGGCACCAATGGTACCGCTTCTGCAACGCAAAGTAATAGCACGCAGAACACCATGAATATGATCCAGGCGGGTGATACTAACACTGTCGCTCACCAGCAAATATCTGCGAGCAACAGCTCAACCTTCTCCTTCCAGGATGGTTCTTTCAACACCATCTTCTTCAGCCAGACTGATGACGGAAACTACAGTGAAGGTTTCCAAGACGGTACTACCCAGACTTTGGTCCACAATCAAAGTGGCGGTGACCACTGGGCATACACAGAACAAGTGGGACTCACTAATGTTGCTGTCGTTACCCAAAGTGGCTTCGATAACTTCTCCCAGGCGGCTCAGGATGGTACTTTCAATAACCTGACCGTGACACAACCTGGCGATTTCAATAGCGCTACATCATCACAAGTTGGCAACTTCAACACCATAACTGTGACCCAAGTAGGTGACTTCAACGCAGCCGCACCCGCCCAAGTGGGCGATGGCAATGTGGCAGTAATTATTCAGTAATCAAGATAAAGGCCGACTGTTAAAGTCGGCCTTTTTTAACGAAAAAATTATCTCACAAACTTTAATCTCAATTTATCCATACTAAGTTCTCATAGCCACCATAAGAGAACACTCTACAATAGTTCTGCATATATAGTGTTTAAGAAGTAAAAATCACTATATCTACCAGATAATCAGCTTCTTCGTTTAATTCAAACTGTTCAAAATATTTTATATTCAAAATTAAAATTCCACGGAGATAAAATGATACGTTACCAAACGTTAGCCATCGGACTCTTCCTGTGTATCCCAAGCTACAATGCTGTCGCATCCAATAATACCGCTACGGTTTTACAAAGCGGATTAACCAATAGCGCCACTGTGGATCAGGGTGATCCTACTGCTATTGGAAATTTAGTTACTCAAATTCAGACCGGGAATCTAAATACTGCTAATGCTACGCAGATAACAAACAGCACCTCTAATGAAATTGATCAGGAACAACTCGGAGACAGCAACTCCATTTTTTCAACTCAAACGGCAGCTACTAATACAACAGCGACTGTCTACCAGGACGGCGTTAGTCACAGCGTAACTACAAGCCAGACTAATACAACAACCAGCAGCGGTAGTGTTGAGCAATTCGGAACCCTTCAGTCTGCCACTATCAGCCAGGTCAATAGCGTTTCTGACAATGCCGACTTTGAGCAATTTGGCACTCAAAACCTAGCTACAGTTACCCAAGCAAATAGCGACTCAAGTACCACCATATCCTCACAATCTGGAGATTCAAATGGTGCTGGATATACGCAGACAGGTCTGGCCCACTTGATTGATGCCACTCAGATTGGTACCTCCAATACAATCAGTGCTGTACAAAGTAGTCAGCAGGGCTCAATCACCATCATGCAGGATGGTGATAATAACACCTCTTTTCATGGACAGTTCGGGACATTTGCAACCGGATCATCGACTCAGATAGGCTCTATGAATATGATTAATATGAATCAAGGCGGTAGTAATAACTTGGCAACCACCTTGCAAATAGGAACAAACAACACGCACCAGACCGGCCAGAATGGCATCAGCCAAACAGCCAATACCACTCAAAATGGCAGCAATAATATGGGCTTTATTTTTCAATAACATCACGTTTAGTTATTTATTAACGGGCT
This sequence comes from Microbulbifer maximicatervae (SeqCode), assembly GCF_052466985.1. NCBI lineage: Bacteria > Pseudomonadati > Pseudomonadota > Gammaproteobacteria > Cellvibrionales > Microbulbiferaceae > Microbulbifer > Microbulbifer maximicatervae (SeqCode). The sequence continues at coordinate 4,709,284 of NZ_CP174298.1, read as the reverse complement.
ACTCTAACAGGTAGCCCAATCTGAACCTCTCTATAACTCTACAAACCTTTCGCTTAAATCCGTTTATCGTATCCCTTTACAAGCATATCCAGTTAACGCGGAAAACAACAACAAAGAAGTTTTTCCTATTTTTTAGGCACTAACTTCCCATAGCAATATTTGAGGCTTACGATAAAACTCAAACCAGCATCAGGGTATTATCAGGTACTCCAGTGATAACACCTATTAGGGATAGCAATAAAACAAGGTGTGCCAAACTCCTTGCGCAATAAATGCCACACCCTATCTATGGAGTCTTTTGTCCTTCCTAGGCTTGATGCTTCACCGCAACTGAAATCATGGGGATAAGAAAAATCCACCTTACCTTCAATCGGAGATATCGATGCGAATCCAGACACCAATTTCCGTGGGCATCAGTCTGTGCCTTGTCGGGTCAATTGCTTATGCGGATGGAAATACAACTACCGTGGAACAAACGGGTAACAATCACCAGGTGACGGCAAACCAAGTAGACCCAACAGCAACAAACAACCTTATTGAGGTTATTCAGGCAGATGAAGCACAGGTTAGCAATAGCCTGCAAGACACTTCAACCAACCTGAGTATTATCAGACATGAGCAAGTAACATTGGGGAATGAAGCTGACTCGACTCAAACTAATTTCTCAGATGATGCAGAGGTAAATATTTATCAGGAGGGCGCTGGAAATTTCGCCTCTACTTTACAAGACAGTACTTCTTCCAGCCTTGTTGACATTTCTCAGTTCGACAATGCAAATGACATCATTTTTTCCCAAACGGACAGTAGTTTCGATACAGTCAATCTCTTTCAGTCTGGCTTTGATAACCAGATGTTAGTGACTCAAACTACCACCACGTTTAACAGCCTAAATGTGTCTCAAACGGGTGATCAAAATAGCGCAGATGCCGAACAAACAGGGTTTGATAATCTGTTGACCTCCTCACAAACGGGCAACCTGAATACTTACTTTTCTATACAAACGGGTGACAATCTAGTAGCAACAAGTACCCAGATAGGAGATGGTAACATTAGTACCCAGACCCAAACAGGAGATATTTTGTTGGTTTCTACGCTACAAAATGGTACTGGCAATATGTCCATCGTGGATCAAATTGGAGCAATGCAATCTGCAAGCAGTACCCAGATCGGCACAACTAACCTTCACACTATTACGCAAAGCGTCGACAATCAAACGGCCGTTGGCATTCAGAATGGTGTGTTAAACCAAGGATTTATCATACAGTAGCGGCATATTCGTTCCAGCTGAAGGTTGTTATATTCTCAATATAGATAGAGGAAAGAATGCACTTTTCAATGCCGGCTTTAATTTATGAGTCACTCACAGAGCTACCCAAAGAATGGCATTCTTTCCTTACCTGATAAAAATACTGCATCAATATTTTCTTACTTAGCAGTGGTTTCAAAATTCTTCGTCTACAGTTTTCCATGTAAACGATTTCTCAAATTTTGACGTTACTCACTTCACAGGTAACACAGGCAAAAGTTTTAACGACCGGATTTACCAATAGACGGTAATACACAGGAGTTAGCCGTGCAGAAGATTACCGTAATTCCACTGGTATTGGCGATATCTGCCACCAGCTTGGGTTATGCTGCAGAAAATACTACATTAATCACCCAAAGTGGCTCCAGTAACTCAGCTGTAGCGGATCAAACTGATCCAAGCGCTATCGATAATCACCTGGAGATCAGTCAGGACGGTTCTGCTCATATTGCAGAGGCCATACAGCAAAACGAAATTGAAAGCTCAATTATCCAAATACAAGAAGGCAGTCTCAACGACGCCTATAGCCTGCAAATGGATGGGATCGCAAATAGCGTAGAAATATTCCAGTCGGGCTCTAATAATCGTGCCAGTAGCTATCAATTAGCCACACAGCATGGGCAATCGACAATACGCCAAGTGGGGTCCGGTAACGAGGCAGAGATCCAACAACACCTCGGTAGCGATAATGTCTCTGTTATTGAGCAAATGGGCGAACTCCACGGCGCATTAATTGGACAATATGCAAGCTTTAATTCCGATGCGATGATTTTCCAGCAAGGTTCAAGTCATGAAGCCATAATCAGCCAGGAAGGCACCGGGCACTATGCCAGTATCCAACAGATCGGCGCCGCCAACAGCGCAGATGTTGCCCAGTCCGACATGTACAACGAACTGGACCTCTATCAGGATGGCGAGGGCAACATGGCCACCATCGTGCAAGTATCCTGGTATAACAGTGCCTTTGTCACTCAAGATGGTTTCTTGAATTCCGCCAACATTATGCAATCCGGTAACGGTGGACTAGGCGGTGGCCATATGGTGATCGTCAATCAATCTGGCAGTATGAATGACGCAACTGTGATTCAAAGTGGTTTCTCCCAATCCGCCAATATTACCCAAACCGGTAACGGTAATACGGCAGTGGTTTTACAGTAACGGAGTTATTACCAGTCGGAGTAAGGTCAACTTATTCCGACTGGATTCCTGAGGTAAAAGCACTCATTTCTTGATACTTATTTCTCATTAAATTGAGAATAAAGCCCTATAGAAACTTACTATACTGCCATCAACAATGAAAATAGCGGTAGTTGGGTCAATTCGCTTTTAGCGCTCTTAATAATTACTGTCTGGAATTTAATTTCCTGTAGTAATTTCCCTATATTTGCCTGCCGACACCGCACTTAAAAGCCGTAATTTTCATGCTCCTTGTTATGTAGTCGTGGAGGTATTCGTGAAAAAAGTTATTTATTCGCCGGTAGTCACATTTATCGCATTTCTTTCTGCCAATTCCGCTTTTGGAAATGACCAAACCGTAGAGCAGATACAAATTGGTATTGGCAACAATGCCGTTGCCAACCAGAGGTTTCCACTTAATGAGGGCAACTTAATCCTGCAAGAGCAAATTGGCTTTTTTAATGACGCCACCGGCATTCAATCCATAGAAATCAACAGCACAGTTTCCCAATTTCAAACTGGCCGTAATCATTTTTCCAGAGTCTCCCAATCTTCAGGGAGCGACAATGCGGGACAGAGCGTACAGATTGGCTCTAATAGCAGATCACTCACCCGGCAAGTTAACCAAATAAACGGTTTCTCCCTGCATACTCAGGATGGCCAGGGACAGGTTGCCACTACGGTACAAATTTCCGGGGCCAATAACAGCGTCAATATTGAGCAGACAGATAGAGCCAATGTCGCCGCCGTGGCACAAGTATTCAATTTTACCGGTAATGCCTCAATCTCACAGGCGGGTTTACTTAATTTAGGTGTCAGTGAGCAAACCGGCATCGCTAATGAATCTTCAATTACCCAGACTGGCGCACTTAACTTTTCCGAAATGGAGCAGCTGGGTACGGGGAATTCATCGTCAGCTTCACAGGAAGGGTTGTTAAATTCAGCAAATTCTTTGCAAGCTGGTATTGGCAATACCAACCAATCAAACCAAATTGGGCTGGAAAATAACGTTTCATTTTCTCAACTAGGTCTGAATCAAATGGCCAGTAGCACCCAGATTGGCCTATTTAACCAAGTCCAAGCCAGCCAGATAAGAGCGGGAGCATCCAGCAACACCCTACAGATCGGCATTTCCAACAGCAGCCATATTTCCCAGTAAATAGGCTCGCAGCAAAATTGCCAATCAAAAAATCCGACTTAAATCCCCGCACTATTCATAGCAACAGGCAAAAGCTATAGAGAGAGAAAAGTGAAATTAGAACTCTGCAATAGAACTTTCTTCTCAAGGATTTACAACTTCTCTCCTATAGCGACTGCCTCAATTCCCAGCAAGAATATTGAGGACGGAACGAAATTTTGGACTCCTAAGCAGTATCAGGGAAGCCATCAAAATGTATCAGTCCTACTCTCCCACTTACCTGTTTGACTGGCGGCAATGCCTTTGCGGCAACGCTGCTCCCCCTCTTTACAGTGATACCTACCCCCCAGGCTAGGTGCACCTACTGTAAAACCCTCGGCGCAGGATGACGTGCCACCCCCTTTCAGCCATTTAGGCTGGTATTTCACCATGTGATGCTCATTGAAGTTTGTAGTAATGGAGACACTCATGAAGACTTTGACCCCTATCGCTGTAGCCCTAACCCTGGCCATCAGTGGAACCGCTTATGCGGGCGGCAACACTGCCACTCAGGACCAGAATGGCGGCCACAACAATGCCACTATCGATCAGACCGGGCCGCTGACCTGGGATAACAACGCTATGCAGGAACAGCATGGCCATAGCAATGATGCAGAGATCACTCATAGCATTGAACTCGGCAGCTATGGCTATCAGTACCAGGAAGGTGATCACCACTCGGCAGAGTTGCTTCAAAGCGGCGGTGCCGGCAACGAGTCATTCAGCTTCCAGTCCGGCAGCACCAACGTGTCTGAGACCTACCAGATTGGACAGCTGGGCAGCTACTCCGCCCATCAGCAATCTGGCGATAACCACTACGCTCTCACCTATCAATTTGCAGGTGCTGGCAACATGGTGATGATTAGCCAGATGGACAGTCACAACACCGCAACCGCCACCCAGGTTCTGAGCGTTGGTTCTGAAACCGTTATCCGTCAGAGAGGAGAACTGCACAACGCAGATACCTTCCAGAGCGGCTTTGGTCACGATGCCAGCATGCGCCAGTCCGGTGAATCCAATGATGGTGATATTCGTCAGGTAGGTGGTGATCACTACGCCCGTATGCGTCAGCGTGGCCACAACCAGGAAGCGGATATTTCTCAGGCTGGGTATGACCACAGCGCACGCGCACGCCAGAGAGGCCACCACAATGATGTGTACCTGGGGCAGATTGGTTCCGGACACACCGCTTCGGCACGCCAATCAGGGCACAACAACAATAGCCTGGTGGGACAGTTCGGCCTCTATGAAACTGCTACGGTAATGCAGTCTGGCCACGCTAACCAAAGTTACGTTTGGCAGTAGCCCTGGCTGCAATTAAAAAGGGCAACCAATAGCTCAGCGCTAGTCAATTAAGCACTTCTGCTTTCTGATTAAGCTAGAAAAATCCGGAACTCCTAGCAAGGATTCCGGATTTTTTATGCATTTCTGCCCAACATGAGTTCTCCTCTCTTCCAGGATTAGAGAGTTAAAAGCAATACTAAGAAAAGGGGGGGCAAGATCAGAAAATAGAACTTTCTTCTCAGGAATTTACAACTTCTTTCCTATAGCGACTCACTCCGATTTCAGCAAAACTGATGAAGGCGGAACAAAATTTTGGACTCCTAAGCAGTATCAGGGAAGCCACCAAAATGCATCATCCCTACTCTCTTCCTCTGCTCTTGCACTGGCGACCATGCCTATGTAGCAGCGCTGTCCTACCTATTTACAGAGATACCTTTTCCTCCAGTGAGGTATACCTGCTGTAAAACCCTTGGCACAGGATCACTTGCCAGATTCTTCAGCCTTTTTGGCTGCTATTCCACCATGTAATGCGCATTGAAGTTTGCAGTAATGGAGACATTCATGAAAACCTTGACACCAATCGCCATAGCCTTAACTTTGGCTGTAAGCGGAACCGCTTATGCCGACTTTAACACCGCCACCCAAGATCAGGATGGAGGCCACAACCTCGGAACTATCACCCAGGTAGGTCCAAACACCTCACACAACTCAGCCATGCAGGAGCAGAATGGGGACCACAACAGCGCAGATATAGTTCATTCTGGTGAACAAAGTAGCTATGCGAGCCAGTACCAGGAAGGTGATCACCACACAGCCGAAATACTGCAAACTGGTGGACTTGAGAACGAGGCATTCAGCCTGCAGTCGGGAACCTACAATGTTTCAGAGACTATTCAGGTCTCGCAGACCGGCAGCTATTCCATGCATCAGCAGTCCGGCAGCAATCACTTTGCCCTGACCTTTCAGCTGGAAGGGGCAGGTAATATGGCTGAGATTACCCAGCACGACAGCCACAACACCGCAACTGTCACTCAGGTTTTAAGCTTTGGTTCCCAGTCGGCATTAAGGCAGCGGGGTGAGCTAAACAATGGAGACACATTCCAAACCGGTGCCAGCCACGATGCCGGTATGCGCCAATCTGGAGAATCTAACGACGGTGATATCCGCCAGATTGGTGAAGGCCACTATGCCCGTATGCGCCAGCGGGGCCACAATCACGAGGCAGATATCTCTCAGGCTGGATTCGGCAATAACGCAAGATCCAGACAAAGAGGCCACCACAATGATGTGTACCTGGGGCAGATTGGTGAAGGGCATGTGGCTATGGCACGCCAATCCGGACACAATAACAACAGTCTTGTAAGTCAGTTCGGCCAATATGAAACTGCTACAGTAATGCAATCTGGCCATGCTAACCAGAGCTACATTTCTCAGTAGAGCTGGCAACAACAAAAAAGGGCGGCCCATGGCCGCCCTTTTTTTATCACCTGTAATTTACAGGTGCTCAACCGCATCGATTTCGTACTCCACCGCACCGGAAGGTGTTTGGACTACCACCACATCACCCACTTCCTTTCCAATCAGCGCGCGGGCAATCGGAGAGTTCACCGAGATCTTGTGCTTTTTAACATCGGCCTCGTCGTCACCCACAATTTTGTATGTGACTTCCTTATCGTCATCCAGGTGAATAATCGTTACCGTAGTACCGAAAATTACCTTGTCACTGGGCTCGATGCTTTTCACATCAATGACCAGAGAGTGGGAAAGCTTGCTTTCGATTTCCTGGATACGGCCTTCGATAAAGCCCTGCTTTTCCCGCGCCGCGTGGTATTCGGCATTTTCCTTCAAATCACCGTGTTCGCGCGCTTCAGCAATCGCCTGTACAACGGTAGGGCGTTCAACTTTTTTCAGATTGTCCAGCTCTGAGCGCAGCGCTTCTGCGCCTTCAACGGTCATTGGTACCCGGTTCAATGTGGGACCTCCATTATTGTTACGACGAAACCGGGCCCAGTGAGATCACGGGGCCCGGTTGGATTTCACAAGTTGGTTTTAAAGCTATTAAGACAGCTTTACGACTCGCTGGTGAAGGTCTTGCAGGCGGCGAACCTGTAGCGGCTGCTCCTGACGCATGGCCATCGCCATGGCCTGGGCCGCTGCCAGGGTGGTGGTGTAACACACCTGGTGGTTCTCGGCACTGCGACGGATATCCGCAGAGTCGCGGATCGCCTGACGCCCTTCGGTAGTGTTCACTACCAGTGCAATCTCGTCGTTCTTAATCATATCGACGATATGCGGGCGACCTTCACTCATCTTGTTGACGGTTGTAACGGGAATATTGTTTTCTTGCAAGACCTTGGCGGTGCCGCGGCTGGCAATTACTTCGAAGCCAAGCTCCACCAGATCGCGAGCTACGCCCACTGCGTCGGCCTTGTCGAAGTCACGCACAGAGATAAATGCGCGTCCGGACTCCGGCAGGCGGTCGCCAGCGGCAACCAGGCCCTTGTCGAAGGCTTCTGCGAAGGTAGCGCCTACGCCCATTACTTCGCCGGTGGATTTCATCTCGGGGCCGAGAATCGGGTCCACTTTCGGGAACTTGTTGAACGGGAATACAGACTCTTTAACGGAGTAGTAGTCCGGTACGATCTCTTCGGTAAAGCCCTGCTCCTGCAGGCTGATACCCGCCTGACAGCGCGCAGCCACTTTCGCCAGTGAAGTGCCGATGCACTTGGAGACGAAAGGTACAGTTCGGGAAGCGCGCGGGTTCACCTCGATCACGTAGATCTCGCCGTCCTGGTAGGCCAGCTGGGTGTTCATCAGGCCGACTACGCCCAGCTCGCGAGCCATGGCTTTCACTTCTTCGCGCATACGGTCCTGCACATCCGCCGGCAGGCTATAAGGCGGCAGGGAGCAGGCGGAGTCACCGGAGTGAACACCACACTGTTCAATGTGCTGCATGATGGCGCCGATCACAACGTCCTTGCCATCGGACACCGCATCGATATCCACCTCAATAGCGGCGTTGAGGAAGTGGTCCAGCAGTACCGGCGCTTCGTCGGAAACCTGTACCGCTTCTTTCATATAAGTGAGCAGTTCGTCTTCTTTGTAGACGATCTCCATGGCGCGGCCGCCCAGTACGTAAGACGGGCGCACAACCAGCGGGTAGCCCACGTCTTTCGCCGCCTGGATGGCTTCGGAGACAGAGCGCACGATGGCGTTCTTCGGCTGCTTGAGGCCGAGACGCATAATCATCTGCTGGAAGCGCTCGCGGTCTTCGGCGCGGTCGATCTGCTCTGGGGTGGTACCGATAATCGGCACACCTTCGTTGGCCAGGTAGCGCGCCAGGTTCAGCGGAGTCTGGCCGCCGAACTGTACGATCACGCCTTCCGGCTTCTCTTTGGCAACAATTTCCAGCACGTCTTCCAGGGTTACCGGCTCGAAGTAGAGGCGGTCGGAAGTGTCGTAGTCGGTGGAAACAGTCTCCGGGTTACAGTTGACCATGATGGTCTCGTAACCGTCTTCGCGCATCGCCAGTGCGGCGTGTACACAGCAGTAGTCGAACTCGATGCCCTGGCCGATACGGTTGGGGCCACCGCCGAGTACCATGATTTTCTTCTTGTCGGACGGCTGCGCTTCGCACTCCTCATCGTAGGTGGAGTACATGTAAGCAGTAGAGGTGCTGAACTCAGCAGCACAGGTGTCCACGCGCTTGTAAGACGGGAATACACCCAGCTTGTGACGGAATTCGCGCACAGTCTTCTGGCTCACCCCCAGCAGGTCCGCCAGGCGGCGATCGGAGAAGCCTTTGCGCTTGAGGAAGCGCATTTGCTCAGTGGTCAGCGCCGAGGTAGGCAGTGACTTGAGCGGCTCTTCGATTTTGATCAGCTCTTCGATCTGTACCAGGAACCAGGGATCGATACCGGACAGGTCGTAAACTTCGCCGACGCTCATGCCCATACGGAAGGCGTCGCCCACGTACCAGATGCGCTCGGCCCCCGGAACGGAGAGTTCGCTGCGCAGGCGGGTCTCAGCGCCGTCTTTGCTCGGGTCAATCTTGCTTTCCAGGCCGAAGCTGCCCACTTCCAGACCGCGCAGGGCTTTCTGCATGGACTCCTGGAAGGTACGGCCGATCGCCATCACTTCACCCACAGACTTCATCTGGGTAGTCAGGCGCGCATCGGCTTCACCGAATTTCTCAAAGGTGAAGCGCGGAATCTTGGTGACAACGTAATCGATGGACGGCTCGAAGGACGCCGGGGTGGCACCGCCGGTGATATCGTTTTGCAACTCATCCAGGGTGTAACCCACTGCCAGCTTGGCCGCGACCTTGGCGATCGGGAAACCGGTGGCCTTGGAGGCCAGTGCGGAGGAGCGGGATACGCGGGGGTTCATCTCGATCACAACTACGCGGCCAGTCTTCGGGCAAACGCCGAACTGTACGTTGGAGCCGCCGGTCTCAACGCCGATCTCGCGCAGTACCGCGATAGAGGCGTTGCGCATCAGCTGGTATTCCTTGTCGGTCAGCGTCTGCGCCGGGGCAACGGTGATGGAGTCACCGGTGTGTACGCCCATCGGGTCGAAGTTCTCGATGGAACATACGATGATGCAGTTGTCGTTCTTATCTCGAACCACTTCCATCTCGTACTCTTTCCAGCCGAGCAGGGATTCGTCGATCAGCAATTCGTTGGTGGGGGAGAGGTCGAGACCGCGCTTACAGATCTCTTCAAACTCCGGCCAGTTATAGGCCACACCACCACCGGAACCACCCATGGTGAAGGACGGGCGGATAATTACCGGGAAGCCGAACTCTTCCGGTACTTTCTTCGCCTCTTCCATGGAGTGGACGATCTTGGCGCGCGGAGTTTCCAGGCCAATGGCCTTCATCGCCTTATCGAACAGGTCGCGGTCTTCCGCTTTCTCGATAGCGTCTTTGTCCGCACCGATCAGCTCGACATTGAACTCCTTCAGGACACCGTGCTTATCCAGGTCCAGGGCGCAGTTCAGTGCTGTCTGGCCACCCATGGTGGGCAGGATAGCGTCGGGGCGCTCCTGCTCAATAATCTTGGCAACGGTGCGCCACTCCACCGGCTCGATGTAGGTGGCATCGGCCATGGCCGGGTCGGTCATGATAGTGGCCGGGTTGGAGTTCACCAGGATCACCCGGTAACCCTCTTCGCGCAGCGCCTTACAGGCCTGGGCGCCGGAGTAGTCAAATTCGCACGCCTGGCCGATCACGATGGGGCCTGCGCCGATAATCAGAATGCTTTGGATATCTGTGCGTTTTGGCATCTTTCTTCCGTTCTACTACCGGCAAAGGCCGGCTGCGCTAAATTTCATTCGTTTCTTGTTAAAACCGCCGCAAAAGCGGCGGTTAATTGCCCTACCCTGGGCGGCTACGCCCTTAGGCGCGCTCTTTCATCAAATCGATAAAGTGGTCGAACAACGGCGCCACATCGTGTGGGCCCGGGCTCGCTTCCGGGTGCCCCTGGAAGCTGAAAGCCGGCTTGTCCTTCAGGTGAATACCCTGCAAGGTACCGTCGAACAGGGACTTGTGGGTAACTTCCACATTGTCCGGCAGGCTGTCGGCGTCCACTTCGAAACCGTGGTTCTGCGCGGTGATCATCACCTTGGTGCTGTTCAGGTCTTGTACCGGGTGGTTACCACCGTGGTGACCGAACTTCATCTTGGCAGTTTTACCGCCCACCGCCAGGCCCAACAACTGGTGGCCCAGGCAGATGCCGTAGGTGGGGATGCCAGCGTCCAGGATTTCGCGAATAGCGGTGATCGCGTATTCACAGGGCTCGGGGTCGCCGGGGCCATTGGAGAGGAATACACCGTTGGGATTCATCGCCAGTACTTCGGAAGCCGGAGTCTCCGCCGGTACTACGGTGATGTCACAGCCGCGATCCACCAACATGCGCAGGATATTGCGCTTCACACCGAAGTCGTAAGCTACCACTTTGAAGGGCTGTTCCGGCGCGGCCTTATGGCCTTCGCCCAGTTCCCAGGTACCTTCGCTAAAGGGGTAGGCTTCCTTGGTGCTCACCACCTTGGCCAGGTCCATCCCTTTCAGACCGGCAAATTCCTTGGCCTTGGCCAGGGCTTCTTCGCGGTCGATATTGTCACCGGCAACGATGCAACCGCTCTGTGCACCCTTGTCGCGCAGCAGGCGGGTCAGGCGACGAGTGTCGATATCGGCGATACCAACGATATTGCGCTCGCGCAGGTAGTCCTCCAGGGACTGCTCGTTGCGGAAGCTGCTGGCCAGCAGCGGCAGGTCGCGGATTACCAGGCCGGCGGCCCAGATATCAGCGCACTCTTCGTCTTCCTGGTTGGTGCCAGTGTTGCCGATGTGCGGGTAGGTCAGAGTCACAATCTGGCGGGCGTAGGAGGGATCGGTGAGGATCTCCTGGTAGCCGGTCATGGATGTGTTGAACACGACCTCGCCAACAGAACTGCCATGGGCACCGATTGCGCGTCCTTCAAAGACACTACCATCTGCGAGCACCAGCAGCGCGGGAGTTGTACTCTGCATAAAGTTGTGGGGCATGAAAGCCTCCGACGTAGGGACAGCTTTAGTCAAATTGAACTCCAATCTTCAGAACTGCTTCCGGGCGGGGTTTGCGGGCTTCGGAGCACGCGGGCTCCTGACTGGTGCGCGCATAAAAAAGCGAGATGAAACATCGCAGCTTCATCTCGCTTTAAAAATCTGTTCACGCGTGATTCTCACAAAGTGGCCGACGGTTGCCGCCAGCTTTTTAGTAGGCTCACGCTGCGCGATTCAGCTTCGCGGCACCGGCCCAAATCGGGCGCAGATTCTACGCGAATTCACCTCTGGACGCTAGTGCAAAAATACGCCAGGCTACTTTCCCTGAAAATCTCACTCCGGCTTGCGTCCCAACCGGAAAAGACTACTGCCCATTTTCAGCTCCGCCTTCTCCAGCATGGTCTTATTCATCCGCAGGGCCACCTCCCGACCGCTGTCGGCAAACTCGATCATACCGCCAGTGGCGGCAAAGCGCTCAGCATCGCTCACCGTCAGAACCGGGAAAAACTCCAGTGCCACCAGCGCCTTGAGCAGTGTGGGGCGATCCAGGGTACTCAGCACCACAATTTGGCACTTGCGCGCCCGCAGCATCTCCTTGACCTCGATCTTCTCAAGCTCCACATCGCGCCCATCAATACGCTGATTCTTGAACCGGGCCGCCAGTGGCTCACCGAGAGAGTCCCCACCCATCAGGCACACCTTGAACGGGGCACTGCTATTGGCAAAGGCATTGACCGGCCACTGTAGGTGGTAGGCGAAGTGCACTATGTAATCCACCATTACCCGCCGCCCCAAAGGGGTATCGGAGAGCTGCACCGCAGCCTGGGCACCCACACCGCTGAAAAGTACTGTCAGGAAAAGTATCAGGGCGGGAATAGTGCGAAGTGAACCTGGGCTGGATATCGTCATAGAAGCTCAAACCCTGCGGTTTGCATCTCCCGAAAGGAAGCTGCGGTGGGCTGTTACCCGCAGCAGCCAAAGCTCGCTGCGGCTCTATTTGCGCGCCAGCGAAAAGCCCGGCCACCTACTCAGGTTAGCCCAACGCAAAGGCCCCCGCCGGGACCAGAGTTACAGCGCCTAAAGATCCTCCCCCGGCAATATCGGGCGCCACTTCAACGCCTTTTCGATAGATATGATCATGGCTCCAGCCACATCCTTGCGCGTAGCGCTCTCGATGCCTTCAAGTCCCGGCGAGGAATTGACCTCCAATAACAGCGGCCCCTTGCGGGAGCGAATAATATCCACACCCGCCACCTTGAGCCCCAACACCTTGGCAGCCTTGACCGCCAGGCGCTTCTCCTCTGCGGTGACCTTAACTACTGAAGCCGTACCGCCCTGGTGAATATTGGCACGAAACTCCCCCGGTGCCGCCTCGCGCTGGATCGAGGCCACCACACGACCGTCGATAACAAACAGGCGAAGATCCTTTCCCTCCGCCTCGCGAATAAACTCCTGCACCAGAAGATTGGCCTTGAGGGACTTAAACGCATTAATCACCGATTCCCCGGCCTTACGGGTTTCCGCCAGAACGACACCGCGCCCCTGGGTTCCCTCCAGCAACTTCACCACCAGTGGCGCACCGCCCACCATTTCGATCAGCTCATTGGTATCCACTGGGGAATTGGCAAACCCGGAGGTGGGGATATTTAATCCACTTTGTTGCAGCAACTGCAGGGAAAATAATTTATCCCGCGACTGGCTGATAGCGGCGGAGCCGTTCAGGGCAAAAATATCCAGGCTCTCAAAGTGCCGCGTCAGCGCACAACCGTAAAAAGTCTGGCTGGGGCGAATGCGGGGAATCACCGCATCCAGGCTATTGAGTATGCGACCATCCCGGTAGTGCACTTCCGGCTCATCAGGGTCGAGCTTCATATAGCACTGGCGGATATCGAGAAAACTCATGCGATGTCCGCGCTCGGCCCCCGCTTCCATAATGCGCCGGTTGCTATAGAGATCCGGGTTCGATGCCAGCAGCCCGATGCGCAGGCCGGTACCGGCAATATGGTGCTCATCCCGATAATATTCATCCAACTGGCTTTTCGGGATATCGCCAATACAGAAGCTCTCAGCCGGATCTACTAGCATTCGCCCAATCATGGCTTCGCGCCCCAACAACATGCGATAGCCCATGCTGTCCCGATTGGTCAGGGTCAGTTCAATATCCCAGACACTGCCACCAATGGAAATAGAGGTACGAATTACCGGGCGTTTTTCGCTTTCTCCGGAGGAGCTGCGCACCAGCCTTTTATCCAAAAGCCGCGCCTCACAACGCACTGAAGGGCGGCGCTGGTGCTGCAGTGGATGCGCCTCAAAACTCACCCAGGGTTCGCCATCGCGCTTGAAGGTATGGATGTTGTAAGCGTGCAAACAGGAAGTTTTAGCCCCGGAGTCCACACGCACCTTAATCGCCGGGACGCCGAGTGCGGGAAGCCCGCACCACTCTTCGCTGCCGACAATCAGCTTTCTTTCCAATCGAGATTCCTCAAAGGAAGGTTACAGGGTGACCGGTCGAACGAATGTCGTCGGTCTTTTAGTTTTACCCGCAAAAATGGCGGGCAAATGAAAATCGGAAATTTCTTTCACAGCGCCCCTGCAGGCGCTGAATTTATTTACTCTAAGTAAGATTAGTTAAGGCCGAGTACATCGCGCATATCGTAGTGCCCCGGCGCCCGCGCACTCCCCTCCCCTCCCATCATCCACAGTGCCGCGCGCACAGCACCGCGAGCAAAAGAGAGCCTGCTGCTGGCGCGGTGGCTAATTTCGACCCGCTCACCTTCCGCCAGGAACATCACCGAGTGTTCACCTACCACATCACCACCGCGCACTGTCGCAAAACCGATAGTGTCCCGATCGCGGGCACCGGTTTGACCTTCGCGGCCGTAAACTGCCACTTTATCCAGGTCGCGCCCCAGAGTTTCCGCAATCACTTCTCCCATACTCAGTGCCGTGCCGGAAGGTGCATCCACTTTGTGGCGATGATGGGCTTCGACAATCTCAATATCGGCCTCTTCAGCCATTACCCGCGCAGCAGTTTCCAACAATTTAAAGCACAGGTTTACCCCGGTGGAAAAATTACTGGCGAGGCACAGCGGCACCTGATCCGCATAAGCCAATACTTTATTTTTTTGCTCGCTATCAAAGCCCGTGGTGCCGATTACAATAGGGAGATTTTTCTCCGCGCAATAGGCAGTATTTTCCACAGTCGCTTTAGGGGCAGTGAAATCAATAAGTACGTCAAAGTCTGCCTTATCGAGGCTGTCCACAATAGCGAGGCCGCTGCGGCCCAGACCGGCAACTTCGCCGGCATCAGCGCCGACCAAGCTGGAGCCAGGCCGCACTATAGCCGCTGACAGTTCGGCTTTATCAGACAGGGACAAAGCCTCCGCCAACGCTCGCCCCATTCGACCACCAAATCCCGTCACCGCCACTTTTACCGCCATCACAGCACTCCAGTCCAAATCAATAAGGTTCTGGATTCTACAACGCACCCGGTAGAGCGCATAGATACCAATAAGCCACTATTAGCGTGTCTAAAAATCGCTAGTCACTCCGCAAAAGTAAAACAAAAAGAAATATCCACATATTTTTAAATTGCCAAGAGGATACTTGCGCAAAACGCGATATCAGCGGCCACTGCTACGCTTTACTGTGAGGGGTAAATGGAGCGCCAATATGCGACTGATGATCCTGTCCAACCATCTACCACACATCATGGCGGTAGTGATCTCTCTGAGCCTGGCTTTTGGCAGCACGCCGGCATCTGCCCAGCAGCAAAATGCCAATCCAGACTTTTGGGAGAAGTATGATGATATTACCGATTGGGTGACGCTGCGTTTGCAGCTCACCCCGGGACAGGAAAAAACCGTATTACCCATTATGCAAAAAAGCTTCGCAGAGAAAAAAGCGGTGCTGGAAAAATACGGATTACTCAGTGGTGAAAAGGTCGCCCTAACCCCCAAGCAACGCGGCGAAATTGGCGCTCAATTCGCAGCTATCAGCCTGGAAACACACAAAGAACTGGAAGGTATTTTAAATAAGGAGCAACTGCGCAAAGCGCAAAAAATCCAACAGGAATTCCTGAGTGAATTCGCAGCTCGTTTGAGAACCAAAACTTCCCAATAGAAGGCGTTCTATTGAAGGAATAAAACTCGCCTGGAAATAAAAAAGGCTCGAAAGCTAATGCTCTCGAGCCTTTTCAAATAGGCAACCCGCAAAACAATTTAAGGTTTTGCCGGTGCTAACAGCGATTAAAGCTTCATATCACCAAAGAAGTTTTTCACCCCTTCAAACCAACCGGTCTGACGCGGTGAATTTTTCTTTTCGCTGAGGGTATTAGAGAACTCTTGCAGCAAGTCTTTTTGCTTGCCGGACAGGTTCACTGGAGTTTCTACCACAACGCGACACAGCAGGTCGCCGGTTGCACCACCGCGAACCGGGGAAACACCTTTACCGCGCAGGCGGAACAGTTTGCCGGTTTGGCTTTCCGCAGGAATCTTCAGCTTCACTTTACCGTCGAGAGTCGGCACTTCCAGCTCGCCACCGAGGGCAGCGGAAACAAAGCTGATCGGCACTTCGCAGTAGAGGTTCTTGCCATCGCGCTGGAACAGATCGTGCTCTTTCACCACTACCTGAACATAGAGGTCACCAGCGGGGCCGCCGTCGGGCCCGGCTTCACCTTCACCGGACAGACGAATGCGATCGCCGGTATCCACACCGGGCGGCACCTTAACGGACAGGGTTTTGGTTTCCTCTACACGACCGCGACCGTGACAGCTGCCACAGGGATCGGAGATAGTGGTACCGCGACCGCGGCAGTTGGGGCAGGTTTGCTGAACAGAGAAGAAACCCTGCTGCATACGCACCTGGCCAGCACCACCACAGGTGCCACAGGTTTGCGGAGAGGAACCGGGCTTGGCACCGGAACCGCTACAGGTTCCACAGGCTGCCAGAGTCGGAACGCGAATCTTGACCGTGGTGCCGCGCACCGCGTCTTCCAGGTCCAATTCCAGGTCATAGCGCAGATCGGAACCGCGAGCAGGGCCGCCGCGACGGCCACCGCCGCCACCACCGAAGATATCGCCGAACACATCGCCGAAAATATCGGAGAAGCCACCGAATCCACCGGCGCCGCCACCGCCCATCTGGCCTTCCACACCGGCGTGGCCAAACTGGTCATAAGCTGCGCGCTTCTCGGAATCCGACAAAACCTCGTAGGCCTCATTGGCCTCCTTGAATTTGTTCTCAGATTCCTTGTCATCGGGGTTACGGTCCGGGTGAAACTTCATTGCCACCCGGCGGTAAGCTTTTTTCAGCTCTGCATCCGAAGCGCCGCGCTCGACGCCGAGGACTTCGTAATAATCGCGTTTCGACATAAAACTATGTTCTCTGGTCCGGCATCAAGAACGGCCAAACTCTCTTTCTACTTCTCGGTTTCTAACTAAGCCCCGCGAACGGAGCACCACCAAAACTGCGAAAACTCGGCAAATATTGGCAGATACCTGAAACAACACAGGGCGCGGGCCTCTGAAAGTAAGGCGCCGCGCCCCTGAAGTTCTCCGGCGGCCACTTTAAAAGCTGCCACCGGAATTGCAAGCGAACGCTTACTTACCTTCTTTTTTGTCGTCCTTAACTTCTTCGAACTCTGCGTCTACCGCGTCGTCGCCAGCGGAGGACTGCTGCTCGCCCTGAGCACCAGCGCCAGCGGCACCTTCAGCACCAGCGGCTTGAGCCTGCTCGGCGTACATCTTCTGGGCAACTGGACCGGAAGCTTCAGTCAGCTTGGTAGTCGCAGCTTCCATAGCGGCCTTGTCATTGCCTTTAACGGCTTCTTCCGCTTCGGTAACAGCCGCTTCAATAGCTGCCTTCTCTTCAGCGGTGGCTTTGTCGCCAGCTTCTTCCAGAGTTTTCTTGGTCGCAGAAATCAGGCCGTCGAGCGTGTTGCGAGTCTGCACCAGCTCTTCGAACTGCTTGTCCGCTTCGGCATTGGCCTCAGCGTCCTGAACCATCTTATCGATCTCGTCCTCGGACAGGCCGGAGGAAGCCTGAATCACGATGGACTGCTCTTTGCCAGTGGCCTTGTCCTTCGCGTGTACGTGCAGGATACCGTTGGCATCGATGTCGAAGGTTACTTCGATCTGTGGCATGCCGCGCGGTGCCGGTGGGATATCGGCCAGGTCGAAACGACCCAGGGATTTGTTCTGTGCAGCCTGCTTGCGCTCACCCTGAACCACGTGAATGGTTACCGCAGTCTGGTTGTCATCCGCAGTGGAGAAAACCTGGGACTTCTTGGTGGGGATAGTGGTGTTCTTGTCGATCAGCGGAGTCGCAACGCCACCCATGGTTTCGATACCCAGGGTCAGCGGAGTTACGTCCAGCAGCAGTACGTCTTTAACGTCACCGGACAGTACGGCACCCTGGATAGCAGCACCCATGGCAACAGCTTCGTCGGGGTTAACGTCTTTGCGCGGCTCTTTGCCGAAGAATTCGGTTACTTTCTGCTGAACCATTGGCATACGGGTCTGACCGCCTACCAGGATCACTTCGTCTACACCGGAAGCGGACAGGTCGGCATCTTGCAGAGCGATTTTTACCGGCTCCAGGGAGCGGGTAACCAGCTCTTCTACCAGGCTTTCCAGCTTGGCGCGGGTCAGTTTAACCACCAAGTGCTTGGGACCAGTGGCGTCTGCAGTGATGTACGGCAGGTTGACTTCGGTCTGCTGGCTGGAGGACAGCTCGATCTTGGCTTTTTCTGCAGCTTCTTTCAGGCGCTGCATTGCCAGGGGGTCACCTTTCAGGTCGATACCCTGGTCTTTCTTGAACTCGTCTGCGAGGTATTCGATCAGGCGCAGGTCGAAGTCTTCACCACCGAGGAAAGTGTCACCGTTGGTGGACAGTACTTCGAACTGCTTCTCGCCGTCTACGTCGGCAATTTCGATGATGGAGATATCGAAGGTACCACCACCCAGGTCGTATACCGCTACAGTGCGGTCACCGCCCTGCTTATCCAGGCCATAAGCCAGTGCAGCGGCAGTCGGCTCGTTGATAATACGCTTAACGTCCAGACCCGCAATGCGGCCGGCGTCTTTGGTGGCCTGACGCTGGGAGTCGTTGAAGTAAGCCGGTACGGTAATTACTGCAGCTTCAACTTTCTCGCCGAGGAAGTCTTCCGCAGTCTTTTTCATTTTCTTCAGGACTTCGGCAGAGATCTGCGGCGGAGCTTTTTTATCGCCTTTCACTTCTACCCAAGCGTCGCCGTTGTCAGCTTCAGTGATGGTGTAAGGAACCATCTTGATATCTTTCTGGACAACGTCGTCTTTGAATTTACGGCCGATCAAACGCTTAACCGCAAACAGAGTATTTTGGGGATTGGTCACCGCCTGACGCTTGGCAGACTGACCTACCAGGATTTCGTTGTCGTCAGTGAAGGCAACAATAGAAGGTGTAGTGCGATCGCCTTCGGCGTTTTCGATTACACGCGCTTTGTCACCATCCAGTACCGCTACACAGCTGTTAGTGGTACCCAGGTCGATGCCGATAATTTTTCCCATCTGTAAAATCCTCTTTTGATGCGCGCTGCCAGCTCTGTTCTGTTTACACCGCGCGAATAATTCTTGATGTCAGCTATATTGGTGCCGGCCGCTAAATTTCAAGGCCGCTTTACACTTCTGCCTTTACGGCGCTTTGCTGACCACCACCATGGCCGGGCGAACCAGGCGGCCATTGAGGCGATAACCTTTTTGAAACACGTCCAGAACCGTGTTCGGCTCCACCTCGCCGTTGGACACCTGGGTCATAGCCTGGTGCAGCTCTGGGTCGAAGGGCTCACCGGCCGGATCGACAACTTCCACAGCATTTTTCGTCAGGGTTTCAACGAAAGATTTGTGGGTCAGCTCGATACCTTCTACCAAGGCCTTGTTGGCTTCGTCGGCCGTATCGATCGTCGCCAGTGCGCGCTCGAGGTTGTCCACTACAGGCAGCAAGTCCTGTAGCAACTTCTCTACCGCAAATTTGCGCGCGCGCTCGATATCCTGTTGCGCGCGGCGGCGGGCATTCTGCTCTTCCGCCTGGGCGCGCAGGGCCATATCCTTGTGCGCTGCCAGCTGCTCCTGCAACTTGATAATTTCCTCGTGCAGGGCATCGGCACCTTCGGCCTCTTCCCGCAGGGCTTCCTCGGCAAGTTCGCTTTCTATAGAGGAAGGGTCTTCAATCTCTGCTGAAACGCCCTCGTCTGTAGCTGGTGCGTGCTCCGCCCCCTCTTTAATCTGATCTTCTTCGCTGCGCTCTCTGGCCACTGCTTTCTCCGTCGCGTCGACTCTGTCAGTAATGTGAGTTGAGCCCGTCTCTCGGGCACTGGAGCCTATATGGGGACATCCCCGCACAGTTCAAGTGGTTTTTCGCGCTAGCGCACATCCTCAGAGTAATGTGGCCCCGCCCCTATAGCTAACCGGGAACGAATACTGTATAAATAACCACTAATTGGGCCGGGCGCCCGCCGATTAGCAAGGACACAAGCGATCTCTATGCTGCTGCATCTGTCTATCAGCCAATTCACCCTGGTGGACCAACTGGAGTTGGAGTTTGGTCCCGGTACCAGTACCCTGACCGGCGAGACCGGCGCGGGTAAGTCAATCACCTTGGATGCCCTCGGCCTGGCGCTGGGCGGTCGCGGCAGCGCTGAGCTTGTGCGCACCGGCGCCAATCGCGCCGATATCAGCGCCACATTTGATATCGCCGAGCACCCCAGCGCTGCCAGCTGGCTCGAGTCCCAGGAGCTGGACGCCGGGCAGGAGGTCATTCTGCGCCGCACTATCGGCGCCGACGGCCGCTCCCGCGCCTATATCAACGGCCAACCGGTCACTCTGTTGCAGCTACGCGCCCTGGGCGAGCAGCTAATCGATATCCACAGCCAGCACGAACACCAATCCCTGCTGAAGAAAGAAACACACCTGCGCCTGCTGGATGAATACGCCCAGGCCCAGGAACTCGCCGCAGAGACCCGCAGCCGCTTCAAAACCTGGCGGGATCACTATCGCCGCTATCGCACACTGGCCGACAGCGCCGAGGAAGCCGAAGCCCGCCGCCACTTGCTGGAATACCAGCTTAAGGAACTGGATCAACTTGGCTTGAGCGAAGGGGAAATAGAGTCCCTCGAGAGCGAACAGCAACAGCTGGCCAATGCCGGAGAAATCCTCAGTGGCAGCTACCAGCTGGCCGCTTTCTTGTCCGGCGGTGAAGGCGATATCGCCGAACAGCTGCACCGCGCCCTGCAACTGCTGTCCTCCATGCCCGGGCAGGCTCCAGCCTTAGTGGAAGTGGCGCAGATGCTCGACAGTGCGCGCATCCAGGTGGATGAGGCCGCAGCCACCCTCTCCCGACATATCGACCGCTTCGAGATGGACCCGGAGCGACTCTCCGAAGTTGAAGACAGGCTCAGCGCCATCTACCAGGCGGCGCGTAAACACCGAGTCCAACCGCAGGAGCTGCCGGCACTACAGCAGCAGTTACAGGCAGAACTGGACGATATCGGCAGCCCAGATGCCCTGGAGCGCCTTGCCGCAGATTGTGAACAACTGGAGAAGCAATACAGAAAAGTTGCCGGCAAACTCAGCAAGCTGCGCAGTAAAGCGGCAGCTTCGCTGGCGGAGGCCGTGAACGGCCAGCTGGCCGACCTGGCCATGCCTCACGCTCGAGTAGAGCTATCACTACAAGAGCTGGATACGCCCAATAGCCAGGGACTTGAAGAAGCAGAAATTTTAATTTCCACCAACCCGGGCCAACCGCCTCGCCCCCTGGGCAAGATTGCCTCCGGCGGTGAACTCTCCAGGGTCAGCCTCGCAATCCAGGTGGTAACTGCGCAAACCTCCCGCACCCCCACCCTGGTATTCGACGAGGTGGATGTGGGTATCGGCGGCGCCACCGGTGATGTGGTGGGCCGCCTGCTGCGTCAACTGGGAGAAACCCGCAATGGTCGCAGCGGCCAGGTGATCTGTGTGACCCACTTGGCCCAGGTAGCGGCGCGAGCCCACCGCCAATACCTGGTGGAGAAGCACAGCGATGGCGAAAGTGTTTTTGTGGCACTGCGCGAACTCACCAACGGCGAGCGCCGCGAAGAAGTGGCGCGCATGCTCGGCGGCGCCCCCACCGCCCAATCCCTGGCTCATGCTGAGGAAATGCTGGAGAGAATTTAATCCCCCAAACCCTTCTCTCGGGCTGGCTATGGAGTCAGCCCTACCTCCTTCATACGATTCCGGCGCCAAATGTCACCATAGGGCAAAAATGGTGCATTTTGGTAAGCAATCTTACACCGTAGATCAATAAATGACCGCCACACAATCCGGTATACCACCCCTTTCGTCGGATATATGTGCCGATTTAGGACAAACGCACAAATATGACTGGGAGCGGCGGCTAAAGTCACCATATACTTGGCGGCTTATTTTTCGATGTATGAGTAGTCCCGGCCGAGGTTATGCAGAGAACGATTTTCAACACCCCTATTGTCACCCCAATCCTCCGCTTGGTTGCACGGGTGCTACTGAAGTTGCACGGCTGGCGTGTCAAAGCTGACGAGCAGTCTCTCAAACTAAAGCAGTACGTATTGATCGGCGCCCCCCATACCACTAACTGGGATGGCTATTACTTTATTCTCGCCGCACTCAAACTGAAGATGACCCCGCAGTGGATGGGCAAAGACAAGCTATTTACCTTCCCCCTGGGTGGCCCCATGCGCTGGTTCGGCGGTATCGCCGTAGACCGCAGCAAAGCCAACAACCTGGTGGATGCCACTGCCAGGCAGTTCAAACTGCGCAAAGAACTGGTTATCGCTATTCCCCCCGAGGGCACTCGCGGTTTGGCGGAACGCTGGAAGACCGGCTTTTACCATATCGCCCGCAACGCCAGGGTTCCGGTGGTACTGGGCTATATCAGCTTCCCCAAAAAAGAAGTGGGCATCGGCCCGATAGCGCAATTCAGTGAAAACCTGGAAGCCGAGCTGTTGAAGCTCAAGGAATTTTACGCGGATAAAATTGGCAAGTTCCCAGAGCTTTACACCCCACCCTGCCAGTCGTAACACTCAGCGTAAGCATTTGAAGGGTGCGGTGAATACCGCACCCGAAAGAATCACTTCTCTTTTTCTGTCACATACAGAACCAGGCTGTGGCCAGTCAGCTCATAGCCGTGCTCTTCAGCGATCTGGCGCTGTAGCTCCTCAATCTCTTCATTGTGGAACTCGATAACCTTACCGGTATCCGTGCACACCATGTGATCGTGGTGATCGCCACGGTCCAGCTCGAATACGGAGTGGCCGCCATCGAAGTTGTGGCGCACTACCAGGCCCGCGCTCTCAAACTGGGTCAATACCCGGTACACAGTAGCTAGGCCGACATCCTCTCCCGCCTCCAGCAACAGCTTATAGACATCCTCAGCACTCAAATGCTGCTCACTAGTGCTTTCGAGCAATTGCAGAATTTTCACCCGCGGCAGAGTGACCTTGAGGCCAGCCTTGCGCAATTCCTGGTTTTCGTTCGACATGTATCAATATTTCCCGGCAGGATTTTAAAAGTTATCCGAAGTTGCCCAAACCCACAGCGGCCATTTATAAAGGATTCCGACCCTGGAGTCCCGTCTGTCAGCGAGCCAACTCTTCAGGTATTATCCCATGCCCTACGGAGTCAGAGAAACCCCGTACTGCTCACTTAGGGCAGAACTGGTAAGTGGAGGAACTTTTTTTCTCCACTTGAGACTAAACTGACTGTTTGTAAGAAATCAGCGTGAGCGCTGCCGTTTGAAACCGAATAATGGAGCAATGAATGCCGCCTAGTCTGAGATTTCTCACTATCGCCTTCCTGTGCAGCTTGCTGGGAGCTTGCACACTCGTAAAATTCCCCGGTGTACACCGTATTGAGGTGCAGCAGGGCAATATCATTACCCAGGAGATGGTGGATCAGCTAAAGCCAGGGATGACGCGACGCCAGGTACAGTTTGTTCTGGGCACTCCGCTGCTGGAAGATACTTACAACCCCAACCGCTGGGATTACGTCAATCGCCTTCGCGACAAGAAAGGCAACATCACCCAAAAGACCTTTAGCGTTTACTTTGATGAAGACTCCCTGGTAGCCACCAGCGGCGACTGGCAGCCCACAGGCTGGCCCTAAGCGGAAGTCCCCTCGGCGCCTTTCTTCTTCTCAGCCATACGCTTGGCTTTCTCGGCGCGCTGCTTGCGCGCCTCTTTGGGATCGGCGATCAAGGGGCGATACACCTCAACCCGGTCCCCGGGTTGCAGGACATAACTTTCCGCCGGCGGCAGCCCCTTACTCCCCAGCACCTGGGCAAAAATACCCATCTTTGCCGTATCCGGATCGACTTCAGGATACTCCTTGGGAATTCCCGAGCGAATTAGCGCCTCCCGCGCAGTGGTACCCTCAGACACCAACAAACGCATTAGTCGCTGTTCGTGGGGCAGTGCGTACACCACCTCCACCGAGATTGTTTTCTCTTCTGTCATTGGGGTTTCCCGTAAACTTCTTCCGCGCGCTCACACATAACCGCGACCATCTGGTTGGCTAGGTCACTGAAAATTTTTCCCGCAGCCGCCGCGATCAATCGATTTTTCATCGAAAACGAAAGGGTAAAACTCACTTTACAGGCATTTTCAGCCAGTGGAGTAAATTCCCACAGTCCCTCGAACTGCTCGAAAGGACCATCCACCAGCTTGAGCGTCATCGACTTGGGACGCACCAACTGATTGCGGGTCACAAAGCTCTGCTTTATACCCGCGCGCGACAAATCCAGGCGCGCCTCTAAAGTGGTGTCATCGCTGTGGATAATCTCCGCAGCGCGACAGCCGGGTAAAAATTGCGGGTAACTGGCCACATCGTTGACCAGATCAAACATTTGTTCCGCGCTGTACATCACCAGCGCACTGCGTTCTATTTCAGTCATTCCTACTGTCTAACCCAGTCCATCAGGCAAAATTACCTGGGATTACCGTTGAACGGCTAATTTTGCCAGTCGGCGCTACTCAAGCAAGACAATTCCTGCAACAATCGCATTTTTTACCGGTGGGCCACACTTAGCCCCAGCCGCAGTAACAAAAACTACAAGCATTCAAAAAATAATAGCGAGAGTACTTATGACCGCAGTGAGAGAGCATTTTGGGTCAAGGCTGGGCTTTATCCTGGCCGCAGCAGGTTCCGCCGTCGGTATTGGCAACCTGGTCGCATTCCCTGTAGCAGCCACCAAGAGCGGGGGCGGCGCCTTCTTACTGGTCTACGCTCTCTTCGTATTTCTGATCTGTCTGCCTGTGATGATGGCCGAACTCGCTATGGGACGCCGTTCAGATAAAGACCCCGTCGGTGCCTATCGGCAGATATCCAAGGGCTCCACGCTGTGGAGTATTCCCGGCTGGCTGGCCCTGATCACGCCATTTATGATCGCGGTTTTTTATCTGGTGGTCACCGTATGGGTAATGGGGTACCTGGTAGAAATCTTCTCCGGCAACTTGGATAAGCTCGCCACCCCGGATTTCTTTATCCACTTTATCAATACACCCACGGTATTTATTTACCTGGTTGTCCTGATGCTGATCATCAATGCCATTCTCGCTATGGGCGTTAAAGACGGTATCGAGCGGGCCGCAAAAACCCTGATGCCCATGCTGTTTGTAATGTTATTGGGACTGGTGTTCTTTGTACTAACCCTGGATAACGCCGCCCTAGGTTTGCAGTACTACCTGGTACCCGACTTCAGCAAAATTGACGGCAACGTAATCAGTAAAGCCATGGCCCAGGCCTTCTTCTCCCTGTCTCTGGGAATGGGCATCATGATTACCTACGGCTCCTATATGAAGAAGAAGGACTCCATTCCCGGTTCTTCCCGTGCCGTTGCGATTACTGACACATTGGTAGCCTTTACTGCTGGCCTGCTGATTTTGCCGAGTATTTTCCACTTTAACCCGCAGATTGATCCGACAGAGCTGAGCGACTCATCCGCCGGTATGATCTTCCTGTTCCTGCCGAAGATATTCCTCGCTTTGCAAGACGGAATCGGCTACATGGGCGCCAGCGCCGTAGCGGCCATCTTCTTCTTCCTGGTACTGGTTGCCGCCATTACCTCTCTGGTTTCCATTATCGAGGTGCCTATCGCCACCCTGCGCGACGAGCGCAACATGGAGCGTAAGAAGGCTATCTACATCGTTGCGGCAGTTCAATTTGTACTGGCCATCGCTTGCGCCGTATCATTCGGTATGGCCACTTGGTTTACAGAGTTTGTACAACTGGCCGGCGCAAACAAGTCGTTCTTCGATTTGGTGGAGATCATCTTCTACGACACCATCTTGCCTTTAAACGGCTTGCTGGTATGTCTGTTCGTGATCTACAAATGGAAGAAATCCAATTTTGATAAAGAGCTGCAAGAAGGTGACAGCAACTTTGCAGGCTCGTTTTCGCAAAAATACGTTAACTTCTCCCTGGGCACTTTTATCCCATTGATACTGCTGCTTATCTTTATCAATACCGTGGCCCTGAAGTTTTTTGGACACAGTTTTATATAGTCACTCGTAGTTTTCATGGCCAAGAAAAAGAAAGCACAAACATCCAATACCATCGCCCTCAACAAGAAGGCCCGCCACGACTATTTCATTGAAGAAAAGTTTGAGGCGGGCGTTGAGATGAAAGGCTGGGAAGTCAAAAGCTGTCGGGAGGGCAAAGCCCAGCTGACCGACAGCTATGTCATTTTCAAAAACGGTGAAGCCTGGCTGCTGGGTGCCAACATCCAGCCGCTACCCAGTGCCTCCACCCACTTTGTCACCGAGCCCGACCGCACCCGTCGCCTGCTGCTCACAAAGCGCGAGCTTTCCAAGCTAATCGCCGCTGTTGAGCAGAAGGGTCACACCGTGGTTGCCACAGCCATGTACTGGAAAGGGCATCTGGTGAAGTGCGAAGTCTGCCTTGCTAAAGGTAAGGCGAGCCATGACAAACGCGAGACTGAGAAGAAGCGCGATTGGAACCGCGAAAAGCAGCGCCTAATGCGCTCGGCGCACAAATAGTGCACAGTGAACTATTAGAAGAATAATTACGGGATTTACCATGAGTGCACCGCGAGGACAGTTCAGCTCGAATATTGGCTTTTTGATGGCCGCGGCGGGTTCCGCCGTTGGTCTCGGCAATATTTGGGGCTTTCCAACCAAGGCCGCCAGCAACGGCGGCGCCGCCTTTGTAGTCGCCTACTTATTTCTAGCCTTTGCGCTCGCCTATCCGGCCCTGATGGCCGAACTCACCATCGGCCGCCACGCGCGCCGCAATATGGTGCAGGCGCTGCGCTCCATTTCCAACGGGCCCATCAGCCGCTTTTTCGGGGGCCTGACCGGCTTCGGCGGTATCCTGGTGGCCTCCCTAATCCTGAGTTTCTACGCCATTGTGGCGGGCTGGATGGTGGCCCACCTGGCCCAACCTTTCGCCAGCCTGTTTGGCGCCCAAGAGGCGGCCCAGTGGTTGGCCGGCAACAGCACCGATCGCAATATGATCATGACTGCTATCTTCAGTGGTCTTACCATGCTGATTATCGCCAGTGGTGTTGAAAAGGGGATCGAGCGCTGGTCCACCCTGTTGATGCCATCGCTGATCATCCTGTTATTGCTGTTGATCTGCTACGTACTCACCCAGCCCGGCGCCCTGACCGGCCTGGAAGTGTACCTGATGCCCAACTTCGACCACTTCACCCCGGATCTGCTGATCTCCGCCATGGGCCAGGCCTTTTTCTCCCTATCCCTGGGTGTAGGCACCATGCTGATTTACGGTTCCTACCTGAGCCAGCAGGAAAGCCTGCCGCGCCTCGGCGCCCTGGTAACCCTGATTGATGTGGGCATCGCCTTCACAGCGGGCTTGCTAATCCTGCCCGCCATGTATGTAGCCCAGGAAGCCGGTACCCAGATCTTCTCTGCCGACGGTTCCCTGATCGCCGGCCCGAGCCTGATCCTGCAAGTGCTGCCAGCACTCTTCGACACCATGGGTGAAGCCGGGATATTCGTCGCCATCGCCTTTTTTGCACTGATGGTTATCGCCTCCCTCACCTCCTCCATTTCCATGCTGGAAGTGCCGGTGGCATTCTCTATCGAGAACCTGAATATCCCCCGCCGCATCGCCACCCCGATCGTTGGCCTGATCATCTTTGGCGTGAGCTGCGGCATCATCTACAATTTCGACGCCCTTTTCGGACTGGCAGTCAGTATCAGTACTGAATACGGCCAGCCCCTGCTCGGTATTGCCCTGTGTATCTTTGCCGGCTGGATCTGGCGCCGCGACCAGCTGCTGAGTGAGCTCAAGAAAGGCCATGAAGATATCGAAAACACCCTGTTCTGGAAGATCTGGCCCTGGTATGTGCGCATCGTCTGCCCACTGCTAATCCTGACCGCTTTCGTACAGTCCATTCGCTAATCTGATCTCCCTCCCGGCGGTACCTTACCGCCGGGGACTCCCTTCCCACCTAAGCCCTCCCTCAAAGCGCCTGACTAAAGCGACTCTGATCGCTCAAATGCCAATTACATAAAATTTATTGCTAACGTGAATTTTGGGGTATACTTAGGTGACACACATGAGTGTTTCTTATCGGGGATGACTTGGATTCGACGCCGGTTACGAAACCTTGGGTGCATGCCGAGATGGCAGCGAATCTCGTAAATCCAAAGCTGTATTTTATTAGTTGCCAACGACGACAACTACGGTGCCCAACAAACTGCATTAGCAGCTTAAGTAAGCACTAACTAAGGGTTCGTCCCTTAGCAGTCTTCAGCAAGGTTCCAGTATCGCGCTGTAGACTGTTATACAGAACTGGATCGCCGCAAGCCATACCCGTGGGTAAGCGGTTAAACAAATTTCGGGATCGCCCTATACGTCCTGACCGCCGGGCTGTAATGGGTTAAATCAATAGACGGAGCTAAGCATGTAGAGCCTCTGGCAGAGTGCTGACGGACGCGGGTTCGACTCCCGCCATCTCCACCAAATTGCTGTCTCAGACAGCCCACGAAAACCCCGCAAACCTAGTGTTTCCGGGGTTTTTGCTTATCTGGGCCATCCCAATTAATCTAACCCAAATCCAGCCATTTTTAGTGGGGTTAATTGCGGGGGCGAGCAGGTTTGCGCCACTGCCCCACCAAGAAAAAGCACTTGGCAGCTATTGCAGACCCTACTGAAATCGGGCGCCTACTAACTGCCATAGACGACCCCAATAGTAAGAGCAGCCCTAAAACTACCCCCTCTCTTACTCTGCCCGCTAGAGAATTGCGAAAACTTGAGTGGACGGAAATCAATTGGGATGCCAAGCACATAAAACTGCCCAGCGAAAAATGAAAATGGGCCAGCCACACATTAACCCTCTTGCTGAACAGGCTCTAGCCCTGGTCACTGGGCTATGACAATGAAACCATGACCGCCCCGGCTCCCGTGCAATGGCCCGTACTCTATTAGACCGCGACACTTGGCAGATTTAATTTAGAATTCGCGTTTTCATCAAGCAAAAACCTGAATGTGGCACATTCATCTCAAATCAGAGAGGTGGAACACATTCTTCAATGGATTTACGAGGATAAAGGGATATGTCCATCAACGAACATGCAACCAAGATACAGGTGAGTCGACTGGTTAACACCGCTCTGACAGCGATTAAGGATAAAGATCCGAGATTTGATCAGACTCTGGTTCGCACTCTGGACCAACTCAACTTAATCAGCCGGAACCTGAATACCGCCAAACATAACGTACAGCACTTTGGTGGAGTGATGGCGGCCGGCGCTCATGGACAAAACGCCTACCGAGTCAATCAATCCATGAACTCGAAGCTTAGGACCCTTTCATCACTTGAAGCCTTCCTCGCAGAAGAGTGGAAAAAGCTTGGTAAAGCAGTTGACGCATATAGGACACAGCTACCATGGGAAGGCAAGACCGAATTGGAACTCCTGGATATGCTTGCGGGAGAAATCGAGTCGTTCGATAAATTACTTAAGAAAAACGTCATTCAGGTTCCAAAGCACCAGACCAACCCACACCAAACGATGACCCTTCAAAGAGAAATCACTCAATTAAAGGCAATACCCGCTCATACAGCGCCAAGTATGCTTGTCTTAATTTCCATCGGCCTTCGTTTATTTGCAATGTACGTCGGCTCTAAAAGAGTGAATAGCAATAGATAATCTCGATTTCCCTTTTGGCAGCTCGCTAGGCGCTGGACATTTTCATCTGACAGGCTCAATGCCTGTCGGCACCTTCTAAATAAGCGGGGCAAATCAATATCGTGTTAGGAATACCCATATTTCTACCCATTAACCTGCTTAAAACAATATCTTAAAGAACTCACATCAAAAGGAACAAAGCCTCATCCATCGATCATGTCATGCACTTATACACGAGAGAAAGGTTTATCAACAATCAAGCAGGCCGCTCGCCTGTTGACACCGATAAAGGTTTTTTCACATCAGTAAGAGCCATCACTAGTCGAAAAATACAAACCTATTGGCAATAGTCTTCGCCGTCACCTTTGCTGTCATTAATGTATCAATAAAGCTCTACACTCTATATTTCAAGCACCCTTAAAAACTTAAATAAAGGACTGCCATGAGCAAGTCTGAGCACGAAGCTTTTATGCAAGCAGCCATTGAGGAAGCGCGCAAGGGCTTGGCCGCAGGAGGTGTTCCCACCGGCTGTGTAGTAGTTCGTGATGGAGAAATTATTGGCAGAGGCCACAATCAGCGTATCCAACAGAATAGTGTTAGCAAGCATGCTGAAATGGACGCATTGGAAAAAACTGGAAGGTTACGAGCAGTCGAGTATCAAAAGTGCACGCTTTATACGACTCTTTCACCCTGCCCTATGTGCAGCGGAGCCATACGTCTATACGGCATTAGGAATATTGTTATCGGTGAAAACAAAACCTTTCAGGGAGATGAACTATTACTCAGATCTGAAGGCATAAGCCTAACCATCCTAAATAATTCTGACTGCATTAATCTTATGAGTGAATTTATCCAGCAGCACCCTGAAATCTGGCATGAAGATATTGGCGAGTAAAAAACATAAAAACATTGAATAAAAGTGGAATTAAATTAAAAACAACAAAATAATCATTGCCGCACCTAGAGGATGAACATTCAATCCCTCGATTTTACGAATGCCCTGCCGCTAAAGCCTCACTACAGAGTGAGCTAAAAATGCTTGATAAAAAGAAAACCCAGCTAACACAGAGTCGGTATACATTAGGTCAGTATGTTGACTAGATTCTACCAGATAGGGTTTAGATTTTTTCTTTTATCATTTAGACCAGAGTCGTGCAGGTTTCCCACCATGAATATCGTGCAACATCGCATTTCCACCCCCACTAAAAAGCCCAGTCTTATCCAGCTCTTCAAAATCTGATAACAGCTTTTGGGCACGTTATTTAGCCCTCTCCTTCCTCCGCCTTTCATATCCAATGAAGCATTTTTGATCCGTCACACAATACTCATCCAGTAGCAATAACCTCGAGAGCTATGGAAAAAGTGTTTGCTACTGCAATATTCCCGTAATTTTTCACCGAAAGGCTTCATTTAGAACCTCCCAATAACGGCGCAAAAAATGCTATCAAACAAAAGACATCAACATTTTCCCTGATAATGCCTTCGACTTTGTTGGCTGGTGCCCTTTTGAAGAGTAACTTAGGGCGGGTGGCAATTTTCTAGTAGGCCTGATGTTCGATTGCCGCATCAAAGAGGGCTCGTGGTGTTACTCGGCCACTCGCCTTTTCAAAAAAATCAAACTAATGAAGATTACGGAGCATCATCATGGAAGAGACTCTCACACTCTCTCCCGACAGCCTGCAGCGCCGCCTCAAAAAGCAAACCGCGTCCCTCACACTCTCTCCTGACGACCTGCAGCGCCTGCTAGGCAAGCAAGCCACACAATTAGATAGTTCGACCTCTCTCTCTTTCGAATTCACGCCAACACCTCAAGCAAACCCACTGCAACGCGACCCCGTCCTGGGCAACCTCTTGCAACATGAAGCTCGTATGCTCGAGTGGCTCGGTGAATCTGAAGGCAATGCACGTCAATTCGTGCTCGACCCAATTGCGACTTTTCAGCGGGTATGCGACCCGAGCGTCGAGATGGTCGAGGAGTTGCGCGGCCTGTTTGACCGAGAAGAACCAAGTGACTTAATTGAAGAAGAAATTGAAGAGCAGCAAGGTCTTCAAGAAGTTGAATCCTCGCCAGATCCAGACCTTTCACAGGGTTGGGACTTGATCAGTGCCTCGACTCAAGGAGCGGTCAACAATTGGATTAGCGAGCTCTTCGAAGGCGACTCTGGCCAATGGTCCTTCAGCGGAAGTGTCGGCAAGGGCCCCGCCAAGGTTCGCTACGAGTTCGCATTTGATTGTCCCGCCTTCATCGCTCCCGAAGACCAAAAGGCGACGCTCGACCTGCCCATCACAGGGTTCATCAAGTTCCCAGGTATCACAAGCAATATCGAAGATGCGCAGGGCCAAAGCCCCGGTCACGCCCGGCTCGTTCTTGACCTCGACAAAATGCAAGCCAGCGCCAGCATCAACCACTATGGGCAAGTCACCGTGACCATCCAGAAGCCCAACTGGGACATGATGGAACTTGACCTCAGCGATATTCAACTCTCAAAGTCGATCAAGGGCCTCGACATTACCGACGCGATGAAAGGAGCAGTCGACCAACTCATCTCAAGTTTTGATTGGCCCATCAAGTACACGGTTGCTCAACACACCCCCCTGCCCGCCGGGAACCTGGATATCGGGGTGATGTATACAGCCTTTGATGGCGGCTCCGACTCAAACTTGTTCGGACTTGGGATATGCCGTGGGAATCGCCAGCCAATAGACGCGCTTCTACCACAGACTATCCCTAGCAACTGTACATCCGCACTCATCGTATCCAACGACATCATTTTGACTTCGGTGGCTGCGGCGATTGCTGAAGCAACGCCACTGACCTCATCGCAGCTGACGGTGACCGATACCTACCCCGAAAAAATGTACCTCAACACCGACGTCGAGGATGTGATTGAGGGTGCGCATATCAAAATCAAAGAAAATAACCTCCAAGCGGCGTTCAACAACGACGGCGATCTTGTTATCAGTGCCGACATCAGAGTGAAGCGTGGGGCCATGACCCTGTGGGTCTACCAAACCCTAAAGCTCTCTGCGACGATAAGCTTCAACGCCTACGACGATGTGCTCAACATTCAGGTGAAAACCAAAGCGAAGCTCCCCTTCTGGTGGGCATTCGTACCGCTTGGCTGGGTCCTTCAATTGATCATCTCGATTCTGAGTTCGAAGAAAGGGAGTGTCGACATCGCGATTCCCGGCTTCCAGGTCAAGAAGACGAATTCGCCCGCTTATCTCCAGGTTGGTGGTGATTGGGCCTATATGCCAATCAAGCTTCATTCCACCCCAATCGCGCCTCCGAATATTCAGATGATGCAGATCAATCAGCAGCTGGATGAAAACGGCGGAAGGTTCCGGTTTGACTTCAGCAGATACGGCTCAGAAGTGACGAGCTTTATCGTTGCCGCCACCTACTGGTTCTTCAAGTACGAAGGAAGCACGGACCACCAGACGCAAACGCTGGGCCTGTCACTCACCCAGGTTCACAACAAGAATGCCGTCCTAACCGTCACTCCTGACGCCACTTTGTACGGCCAGAAGAAAGGTTTAAGCCCCTCAGCCTCCCAATTGACATTGTCCTGCATCGCAGTGGTCGACGGCCCTAAAGACGGTGTGATCTTACCGAGAACCATCACCGGTATCCCCGATGAATCAACCAGCCCATACATCCCCCTCGATGAGCCAGAGGCTTATGCTGCCCTTGGAGGCTGGGCGTGCGAGTACCACAAGGACAACGATCCGAGCGAACCCCCAAAGTCACACCACGTTCGCACCATTGAGCTCGATGCAACCACCGCGGTTCCTAACAACTACGAAGTGGGTATCCAATCGACTGCACAGATGCACGATGACTCGGGCAACAATGCCATCGCATCGATTGATGGCAATCTCATTGAGCTGAGCAAGAGCCCCCCTCTGATCGCAAAGTACGTGACAAACCTCCAAAAAACGAGTGATGACGTGTATGTCGAGATGGGCCAGCCCATAAGCGACGCGGCAGTATTCCTGTCTGGCTATCGCGTCCACTACGACAGCAGTGACCACGATATCCGGCAAGTCGGCGGAGGTTCGGAAACCTATTCCACGTCAGGCTCGCAGGTCATACTGCACAATCCACACGCACTGATCGGCGACGGCGACTCGGGAAACAGCAAGCACACTCAAGAAAACAGCGAATCGCACGTGTCGTTCCTAATTATCGCAGTACCGGAGTAAATCGCGCGGTTGCTCGGGTGGCCATTGCACGCCCGGGCAACCCATGCGGTTTCTGCGACGGTGTACACGCTCAGTCTTCTTTTGACGCAGCGCCGCCAATACCTCGCGACAAACCTTAGTGGTGCACAACCTAGTAACGAAAAGTAAGTAGCCTTTTATCAACTTTATCGTAAGTAAATGGAAATTCATTAGCAGACAGTTTTTTGCATTGCAGGCACAAATCAGTTTTAAGCCGAGTTCTGTCTGCAATTAACGAAGTACCATTGCTACAAGTTATTGGGATAGCTTAGTGCGCCATTTGTTCTGTCAATAATTACACGATAATTTTCAAGAAAATGAGTAAATTCAAAAAACTCAATAATCTTTCTTTCGCCCTATACCATACCTATAACCTTGACTCACAAGCAACAATTTACCTTTAAACCCTATTTGCCATGTCAACCAATTAAGTGTTGATCTACTTAACGATGCAGAAAACCCTAGAGGTGTAGAAACCAATTTAGCAAAAGTTTTTAGCGAAAGACTTAGTTCTTTTTAGCCCCCTCATAAAGCTTCGAGGTAAAAGAAAAGGACGATATAAAAACAAAGAAAAAGAATTAGTAACTCCACTCTGCATTTGCCAAA
This sequence comes from Microbulbifer maximicatervae (SeqCode), assembly GCF_052466985.1. Taxonomy (NCBI): domain Bacteria; kingdom Pseudomonadati; phylum Pseudomonadota; class Gammaproteobacteria; order Cellvibrionales; family Microbulbiferaceae; genus Microbulbifer; species Microbulbifer maximicatervae (SeqCode). Next base: position 4,674,807 of record NZ_CP174298.1, on the reverse strand, counting down.
GGAGAACTATTAAGCAGATGCCGACGCTCCTGCCAACCGGGCAAGTACGAATCCATTAAAGCTCGGAACCTGTCATTGTGATGGCGTTCGAACAAATGCACGAGCTCGTGAACTAGAATAAACTCCAAGCATTCCAATGGTTTCTGGGCAAGCTCTAGATTAAGCCAAATACGGCGTGCCTCGATATTACAGCTGCCCCACATGGTTTTCATTCGCTTAATGCGCCAATCACAGCCTTCCAGCCCCATTGCATCCAGCCAGCGGGGCAGTAGTTGGCCAACTTCAGTTTTAAGGGTCTTGCGATACCAGTCTTCAAGTACTTTCTTTCGCCCAAGGTGACTAGTACCTGGGTTCACCCGAAGTTCCAGCTTACTCTTGCCTGAAATATAAATTTCATGGCGCCCTCGACGCTCAACCACTGCCAGTCGATAACGTTTTCCAAAAGAGTAGTGGCTCTCGCCACTGACCATTTCGCGTTCCGACTGGCGGGGCTGATCAAGAAAACTACGCTGCTGTTTTTTAATCCAGGGAATGCGCGGTACTATCGCGCGTCGAATAGCAATATCAGATAAATGTTCAGGCGCGGAGACACGCACCACACCCTCAGGTGGCAATACACTGATATGCAGGTTCTTAATCGCCTTACGGTTTATCGTAATCGCTAGGCTACCAACCTGCATATTGATCGTGTCAGGTCGGCTCACTGATACTCCACTTGGGCTTTGGCCAGTTCCATCACTTTATCCACATCAACGTCATAACCAACTGACTTTTCTCGAATGGCGTTCGCCACTTCGCGCTCCTTAAAGCGATCTCCTACCCACTCATCCTTTTTGGTATCGCGGATGGCGGTATCAAGTTTAGTGGCGAGATTCTCATTTCTACCCAGGTTATCATAGAGCGCTCGTTTAGCAGGGGTATCCATCGATGTCGGATACTTGGTTTCATCTGGCTTTAATACATCCTTTGCTAGCACCCTTACCTTCTCAAGATATTCCTGATAATCCAAAGCTTGTTTGCGCCGCTGCTCAATCAGCTCTTCCAGCAGCTCAGACATTTTCTCGTAATATTTGGGGTTGACCGGGTTCTCATCCACAATTTTCTTGCGGATATTGTTTTCAATGGTCTCGGCCATTGCTACCTTGTCTTTACGGATATCCTCTGGCAACTTCTCAAGCCCATCGGCACCGCGATTAACAATTAACTCGATTAGCCCTAACTCCTCGAAGTCCATTAGTGTCTCGCTGTGATCGGCCTGGATATACATATCCAGCAAATGGCGCATACCCGGCTCATAGCGCTTCATCTCAACCAGATCACCACTGGCCAGCTTAATCTCATCGCGGACCTTCTCGAAATAAGTCACTTCCTTTTTGATTTTGCTTGCTTGTACAGAGGAGTAACCAGCATCCTGCATCTCGCAGGCGATATTGCCATAGGCCCTTAGTAACTTGGCAACACTTTGATATAGCGTCAGGCGCAGAGCCTCTTTCTCAGTGCGCTCATCGGCAGACTGTTTATCGTCGCCACAGAAGTAGTGGATATAATCAGCGGTATTACGTGGAGCCTTAACCGGCTCACATAATGCTCTCACCATTTCCAGCGCATCATCCAGATCCTTGCTCGCCTCTGACAAACGGTCTTTTAGCAATCCGGTAACGTCTTCTTTGTCATATCCCTCAAAGGCCTCTGACGTATAGTTTTGGATAGATTTTTCCAGAGATCTGAATAGATCTTTATAGTCGATAATATAGCCGTAAGTCTTATCGTCGCCGTCCAAACGATTCACTCGGCAGATAGCCTGGAATAAATTGTGATCTGCCATCTTCTTATCGATATAAAGATAGGTAGCGGAAGGCGCATCAAAACCAGTGAGCAGTTTATCCACCACAATCAACAGGCGCATTTGTCCCGGCTCTTCCTTAAAGCGCCTCTTGACTTCTTTCTCAAATTCCTCTGAACGGCTTGCCGCCTCCTCCTCCGGTTGCTCAAAAAAATCCGCCAGCATCTTACGATAAACATCGTACTTGAAGAGCTTCTCCGTCAGCCCCTCACCAGTCTCTTCACCTTTAATAGCTGCTGCAGTAGGCTTATAACTGGTAACAATAGCGCACTGACCAGCAAGCGTACTGCCGTTGAACAATTCAAAAACCTTACACGCCTGATACACACTGGCACATACCAGCATCGCATTACCTCGGCCATCCATTAACCGGGGCTTAGTCTCCATATCCATTAAAATATCATTAACTATCTGCTCCAGTCTCGATTTGCTGGAAAGCAGTTTCTGCATCGTGCCCCATTTTTGTTTCAGTGCTGTCTTGCCCAGTGGGCTCAGATCTTTGGTTCTCACCTCGAACCAATCGTCAACTTTCTTCTGTGAAGTGATACGCTGATCAATATCCCGCGCCTCGTAACGCAGATCTAACACCACTTTATCCTCAACCGCCTCATCGAATTTATAGGCGTGGATAAAAGGGCCGAATACCTCAAGGGATTTTTTCTTATCAGCCCTTATCAGCGGCGTACCGGTAAAGCCAATAAACATGGCTTCCGGCAGGATCTTCTTCATCGCCTTGTGCAGCTTGCCAGACTGTGTGCGGTGGCATTCATCCACAAAAACATAAAGATCCCCTTTGGGGGCAAAGTCACTAGACAGGCTCCCGGCCACCTCCCTAATAAAGTTATCAGTGGCTTTATCTTTTTCTTCCTCGGTATCCTCTTTGCCATTTCGACCAAATTTGTGCACTAGCGAGCATACAAGCCAGGGACTCGGGTCATTGAGGGTAGCGATCAGATCGGCGCCGTTCTTGGTTCGATAGATATTCTCATCAACACCATTAAAGACCGCTTCTATCTGTTCATCGAGCTCGGTGCGGTCGGTAACAATCAACACCCGCGAATCTTTAACCTGCTCCCGAATCCACTTGGCCAGCCACACCATTGTCAGGCTCTTACCGGAGCCCTGGGTATGCCAGATAATGCCGCCTTCGTGCCTGCGGACATGTCTGTGCGCCGCCTGCACACCGAAGTACTGATTATGGCGAGCGGTTTTTTTGACTCCTGCATCGAAGACAATAAAGTCGTGAATCAACTCCAGGAAACGCCGTTTGTTACATATCAAGCTGAGATGGAAATCAAGTGGATTGGAATAGGGATTGGTCACATCCTCTTTCCACTCCAGATAATACTTCTCTGCCGTCTCTATGGTGCCGTAGCGTAAGCCCTGGGTATCGTTCCCTGCCATCACCAGCTGCATAGTGGTAAAGAAATTTCGGATAAACTCTTTCTTCTGATTGTCCAGATTTTGGCGAATACCTTCGGACACCCCCACAGAAGAGCGCTTTAGCTCAAGTACCCCCAGCGCAATTCCATTGACATACAAAACAATATCTGGGCGTTTCCTATTCTCATCTTTAATTGACACCTCTTCGGCAATAGCGAAGTCATTGGCCTCCGGGTTTTCCCAGTCGATTAACCATACGGTTTGATTTGTTTCACCGGCCCCTTCCTTGTCTTTAACCCCGTAGCGGAGCAAGCTGTAGACATCTTTATTGGCGTAATAGAGCTTTTTACCCTCACCCAGGGCGGCTGCATCTCCCAGTTGATGTAGCACCCTCGCGATTAACGCTTCGCTGGTACCGCGCTCACGCAGCCAGGACGACAGAATTACCTGCTCCACATTGCGATTGTTCTCGCGCTTTTCCCAATTACCTAGGTAGCGATAATTGAGTTCTTCCTGAAAAAGTTTGATCACCCGCTGCTGAGTCAATCGCTCTCGTTGTCCAACGTTACTCATTGCCACTCCATCTGCATTCAAGCCAATTCAAAATCACTTAATCTTCTAGGAAAATTAAAGCGCGCCAACCCGTTGATTAAACACCCTTTTCTTACAACTGCAACCCCTTAGCTCGAAAACAGCTTGAAGCTGACTTGATAGCGGAAGAAATCAATATTACTGGTAACACTCAGGGCGCGACGGATGCGCAGGTCATCCTCAAGTGCAATAATTACGCCCCTAACGGTTTGGCCCGATTCCGCCAACTCCTCTTGCACATAGCCCATATAGCGCTGCACCTGCCCCACCACGACATCACTGGCCCGGCCGCGCTTTAGTTCAACAACCAATAGTGTCTTTTGATCTTTACTGATCGCGAGAATATCAATGGGTCCGGTATCCGTGGGATACTGCTGTCCCGACAAATCATCCTCGTTGAAGATCTCATAGTCTTTGCCTAACTCGGTGTACTGCCAGTTGGCTATCAGGAATTCTTCAAGGTGCTTTTCGAGTGCGAAGACCGCAGGCTCCTCCACGGTGCTATCGGTATGTACAAGCGCTGGTGGCTGTTTACCCGCAAGTAAACTTTCTAATTCATCCGCATATTTGGTGAGATTGCAGACTGTGCCGATGGAGCCTGCAGAATTTCTGATGGGTTCGCTGAGTTCTTCACGGGAAATCCCCTTATCAAACCAGTTAACCTTGCGTCGATGGCGCAGTGCAGTGCCGGGGGCAAAATAATAATCACTGCTAACCTCGCCAACATAATAGAGGCCACTGCCACTAGGGCAGATCACTATGTCGCCAACTTGCATTCCCTTACAAATGGTATGCAACATGCCACAGGCGAGGCCGGCGGCGACTTTTTTCTTATCTGGGTTGGCGGACAGATAGATCGGAATAAAGTCCCGATTGAAATCCCGAAAACTCTCCGGCAAACGGCCAGAGAGGTCTTCCTGAATACTTAAGTCACCGCCTATATAACCTTCGCGGTGACATTCGTCAGCAAATGCACATCTAGCACCCGCCATAATGCGGTAAAAACTGCGTTTTGGAGTCATGGGGTGTTTTATCCTTATTGCTCTATGTTGCTTTCCCTAAAGCTGTTCACACTAGATTGTTGTCAGCGCATCCTCGGGAACAAAAATCCAACCCTCACCTGCTGGCACATCTACATCTGCAGGGCAGAGGGCATTTGATTTATAGTGAAATAACCAAGCCACCAGAGCGCAGAGCAGTGCATCGCGCTTGTCTTCATGATTAATACCGAAACCGAAGCCAGCCATATCCCACGGGTCCAGCTGTTGACCGGCCGGTGCCGTGCGATAGCTGCTAAGCAATTCACGAATAAGTGGCGAGGGTTTGCAGGCAGCGGGGTAGGCTTCAATCGCGGTCAGCCCGCCACCACTGGTCCAGACTCCGGTATTTGGATTTTCTGGGGCAAAACGAGCCAGTGCATGTATCCCTTTGGTGGCCTGGCTGCCGATCATATCCTTGATCGGCGATAGCGGCCTTAATCCACGCTGAAATAAAAAGCATTCGGTATGGCGGAATAGATAGGGGTTCGTATTCCAGTCTTCAATGGGCCCTGCTACAGACTCGCCAGAAATTAATTGCCGGAATGCTTGCGAAAAGCCCAGTGGTGTATCGATGACCAATAGGATCGGTGGTATATCGGCGGTAGTCTCAATCTTGCAATAATCCAGCAGTGCCCGAATCCATTCCTGGGTATTACCAGCCTCATTAATCGCCTTGCGCAAGTTGCCGCGCCAGGGCTGGCCGAGAATAGTGCGCTCACTATCCAGTACCACCAGCGCATCGCGACTACTGGCATTGCGATCACAATTCCAACCGCCGACATCCCAACCGATAAATAGCGGGCCAGCTTGCTTAGCGTCCATCATCACACGGTAACTGCTTCCGGCTGTACCAGGCGGATCTTGCCGGTAAGCAGTTGTTGCATCATACCCTGTTTGATCTGGCGGATTTTCTTCATACCCTCCTTTAATTTATCAATTTCACGATCCAAGTCAGTGAGTATTCCCGCAATAGACTCTTGCTCCCCTAGTGGTGGCATTGCGACCTTGAGACCTCTGATTATTGTGAGGTTTAATCCCCCACGCCCACCGTCTCCAGTTGATAGAGAACGCAACTCTTCATATCGCATATCCAAGTTGTAAAATAAGAACTCTGTTACATGTTCTGCACTCGGGAAAATTGCAGCAATAGATTGGTTCGTGCACAGCTTAATACAATTTACCGCAGCAGTTCCCCTTGTCCTACCCTGACCTGCGAGACCAACCAACACACAGTTTTGCGGGATATACTTCGTACTAGAGCTTTTTAGACCTTCGTTTGTAATTCTTTCTGCTACATCGTAAACGCGTTTAAGATGGAGCTCCCCCGAGCTCATCCATGGGTTATCGCCTCCCCAAAAGGTAGAGTTAGATGTGCTAGGAGTGCCACCCGCAGTGCAATCAGTAAAATCACCAATTGATCTAGTGCCCCAATCCTCCGGAATCTCCCCCAACTCACTCTGCTTGGTGCCTTTAGGCGTGCCATCTGGGTGCTTGGCAAACTGCGGCAGGCGGGTCTTGCCGGTTAGCAACTGCTGCATGGTGGCGGTTTTGATGGCTTGTTTTTTGGCGATTAGTTTTTCTAGGCATTCGATCAGCGTATCGGTATCAGTCAGAGCGTTAGCGATGGCGAGCTGCTCAACTCTGGGTGGACACGGGATGGGATAATGCCGAACAACATCGACATTTAGATTGCCCACACCTCCACCGAGATATACTTGCTCCTGGGCCCTAACCTTGTAAGGCCCACTGTTTAATAGCTGTGAGAGGTAATAACTGTCTAGAAAAGACCTTCGTGGCTTGATAAGGGTCAGGGATACGTAAATAGAGAATTCAAATTCCGCTTCAATTACAGCAGCTTCACCAATGGTGCCAACGCGAGAATAAAGTACGTCCCCTTTTAACGGAGGGTTGTTCCTATAGAGTTTCTTATGTAATTCTGGGGAAATGTACTTAAAATTATCCCACAGGATTCGTCCATTCTTTACGTTGGAACTTGATAAAAAAGGGCAACCTATGGATTCGGGAACATACGCCGGAGTTGCTGCGATTCCACATGTAATTAAATTGGTGACCTTGGAGAAGCTATGAACTTCCCAATCATGGGGAAGAAGACCCAATTCAGTTTTTTTGTAGCCACTTGATGATATTCTCGTATCCATAGTTACCACTCCAATCCCATTGCCCGCAAATGCCCAGCCACCTTGTCACTTAAGCTTTCCACCTGCTGAGTCAATTGCGGTAGCGGATCGTGATAGCGCTCTTCCAACTCTTTTAAGCGGTTTGCCAGCTGCTGAGTCACCCGCTCAATTTCCGCCTGAATAGCAGCTTCAAGACTAGTTAACCACTTATCATCAATCAGTAGCGACTGGATATCCTCCTCAGTTAGCTGGCCGTACTGGGCCAGTACTCGCTTATCCAATTCTTCTTTCGCTTCTTTATGGGATTTTTTGGCGGTAGCTTCCGCATTGAACAGTTTCTTGGCCTGCTTAAGAACCTGTTCCTCTTCGTAATCAAAAATCTCCTTCAAACGCGCGGTAACGCTGGCCTTGGTGATTTTGTCTTTTTCGTTAATAGCAGCACTCAGCAGGCCGTCCTCACCGCCGTGCTCCTCCAGATAGCTCTCCAGCTCGGCAGTGGCTTCGTCCAGCGCGCTCTGTGCGGCGTTGACTTCGGCCAGCTGTTGGCTGGCAAAGCGCTCGGCAATCAATTGTGGCGGTATCGCATCTGCCTTGTATTTGGTTTTATTGACGATCAGGTCTGGAGTTTCCTGCAGCTTCTCCCCCTTCTTAGGCACTAGCACGCGCAATTGTGCAGCGGCCGGCCAGCCCCCCTGGGTAATCAGGTACACATCGTCCTGCATAGTCTCCGCCCAATAGTCCATCAGAATCTGGTAGACGTCGTAGCGGCTGAGCAGCGGCACCGGTATATAGGCCTCCAGCAGCGCCTCGGAGATTTCGTGAATAAATACCTTGGGCTTGTCACCCTCTTGCAGCTCTTCAAAGGGCTGCTTTTCTGTCCACTGGGTAAAGGGTGCCAGTGCCTGATCGCGAAAAGCGTTAAATTCTGGGTGCGCCAGCAGGGTACTCTTCACCTGGCCGGGTTCCACCAGGGCCTGGCTGTAGCCATCGCGCAGCGGTTCAAACAGGCTCTGGCGCAGGGTCGGAAATACCTCCCAGAATGCGCTGAGCCGGTCCAGATCGGCATTGGGGATACCCCCTTGCAAGTGCGCGCTGAGATCGTGCAGGTCCTCCGGCTCGGAGGCATCGATATAGCGCGGGATATTCAGGTTGTAGTCGTTTGCAGCAATCTCACTGAGCGGTACCAGCCGGCTGTAGCGATCCAGCTCAGTTTGCTTGGTAAACACATCGACCACCTTGTGGATATCCTGGCTGCGCAGGCGGTTCTTGTTGCCGTCCTTAATAAAGCCCTTGCTCGCATCCACCATAAAGATGCTGTCACGGCCCTGGGCCTGCGCCTTGTCCACCACAATAATGCAAGCGGGAATACCGGTGCCGTAGAAGAGGTTGGCCGGTAAGCCGATAATCCCCTTGATATAACCCTGTCTAATCAGGTTCTCGCGGATACGCGCTTCGGCGTTGCCACGGAACAATACCCCGTGAGGCAAAATCACCGCGCCCTTACCGGTGCTCTTCAGTGAGGTGAGGATATGCAATAGGAAGGCGTAGTCGCCATTCTTCTCCGGCGGCACACCCCAGGTAAAGCGGTTGAACTCGTCTTGCTCTGGATTAAGGCCGTTACTCCAGTTTTTATTGGAAAACGGTGGGTTGGCCACGGCGAAGTCGAAGGTTTTAAGCCGGCCATTTGCCTCTTTCCACTGTGGCTCGGAAAGGGTGTTACCCTTCCAGATCTTGGCAGTGGCATTGTTGTGCAGAATCATATTCATGCGTGACAGTGCGCTGGTGGCATTGTCCATCTCCTGGCCGAAGATCGACAGACCACGCGGGGCCTCATCGCTGGCCTTAAGCAACAGGGAGCCGGAACCACACGTAGGATCGTAAACACTGGCATCCTGCGGTGTATCGCTGGTGATACCCACCACCTTGGCCAAAATACGGGAGACCTCTGAGGGCGTATAGAACTGCCCCTTACTCTTGCCGGACTCGGTGGCGAAGTGACGCATCAGGTATTCGTAGGCATCACCCAGTAGGTCATCGCCGTCGGCATGGTTGGCGGATAGGTCCAGCCCTTCGAACAAGCCGATCAGCTTGGATAGGCGGTCCACCATATCCTTACCTTTGCCGAGCTTGTCCTCATCGTTAAAGTCGGCCACATCGATCACGCCCTTGAGATCATTCTCCTCAGCTAGGGCGCTGATAATTTTGTTCAGTTTATCGCCAACTTCTTTATCACCCTTGAGGGCAACCATATCCTCAAAGCTGGCACCGTCGGGTACCACAATCATGCCGTAGGGGTCGCCCTTGTACTTGTCGGATACGTACTTCATAAACAGCAGGGTGAGTACATAGTCCTTGTATTGGCTGGCATCCATGCCACCGCGCAACTGGTCACAGCTAGCCCAGAGGGAGGAGTAGAGAGCGGTCTTCTTAATGGCCATTAAGCGGTAATTCCTAAGTATTCTTTAAAAGTATTCGTTGTCGTTGAGCGCTCTGAGCGCAGCCGTTTACAACTGCTCAGTATTTAACCCGGCGGCCTTCAGGCGTTGGGTGAGATTACGCATCTTGCTGAACTCAGTAGCAAAGCTCTGCCGCAGGCCCACGCCCTCACAGAACTCCTTGGAGGTGATTTTCTGCAGCTGATCGGCGTACTTGATCATCTGTAAGTGCAGCTCTTGGGTGTACTGGTTGCGGGGAGCAGCCTCTAAGGCAGTGCGGATTTGTTGGTAGATTTCGGATTCGTACATGTCCGGATTCGATGATGTAAAAACAGCTAGCTAATCTAGCTAAATTAGCTAGATTAGCCAAGGTTCAAAACTGGCTAATTTATCGGCTATTTAAAGGAGTGAAGGCTTTCCTATATCGCACAAGTATTGGCCTCAGTACCCTATTTTGGTGTTGCGTGACTGAATTATGATCGCTGAGGCGGTGTCTGCATCGATAAGTAACCAACCCTAGAAGAACTTTACTAAGTGAAGTTGCTCATCACAGGCTAGTTTCTGATCAGCTTCCATAGTTGGTGAAACACTCTGCTGCCCTCCTCTTATCCAGCCTAAGCTCATTGAGTTTGTTGATTTATTACTTTCCCTCTATGAACTTTCGATTTGAAATACTGAGGGTTGGCACTGATCAATTAGCTGATCGATTAAAGTTACTTTTAACTTGATTTTAATTGGCGGCTAGCTTTATAAGAGCAATATAAAAAGGAATTGAATTAGCAGGATAGCGGAAGCAATGACTAAGCAATACATCCACCAGTTTAGAACTATGGAGGACCTTCGGGAAATCATTAAAGAATTCCAGGGGTTCGTTGCCCGACCTACTGTCGGAGAAAACCATCCCACACTGTATGACCCGGAGAATACTCCCCCTGGAGAGAAACTGGTACAGGGCCTTAGAGTAAAAGATTGGTACCTATCTCCCGACTATCAATGGGTTTTACCCCATTCACAAATGGGGCTTTCATTTTCTTCAAACTGGCAACATTTAAAGGGTCTGCATAAAATGATGCAGAAACACAATCCTAGTACGGCAGTACATGTTTACTGGGTATTGGAGGCAGCGGACATTCCTCCAGGCTTGAAGTTTGTGCCAGATCAAAAGAAGAAAGGACATCACTTTCTTACTGTTACCGATAAAATGCTAGTGCACCAGCTAGTGGAAAAATTAAATTGGATAGCAGACCGAATGTCGGTCATTAAAGATGCAGGATTCACACTATGATCGAATATAGATATCCAGAAGAAAAAATCGTCGCGATATATTTTGCCGAAATCCTGGAAGATATTAAGGCCAGCGAAATTATCGAACGTGGATACGTTTCCTCTGCAGAAGAAGCCTCTCATCTAAGTAAATTCTTCTGGGCCATGATTGAGAAATCGGCCCAGGGTGTAGAAATCCCCTGCGAAGGAAGCTCTGAATACTGGACTGAGAAGCTTTACAACACTCTCGGCGGCTACCTGGAAGAAGCAGGCTATGAAAAGCAGTGGGATGATGAAATTGATAATGCTTAAAATCCTACCATCCCATATATAAGGTGAATAATGGGATGGCCGAAGTGACATATAAAATCAGCTTTAATTACACGGATTTCTATAACTTAGATTTAGACCTTGAAGAACTTGGCGATACTCTTGATGAAACTCTGGGTGAAGATGAGTTCTACAGTTATAGCTGGGACAATATCTCTCTTAAAGATTATTGGGTAGATATAGGCGCAAAGTTTGTAGACATCGGGCTTAACAACGATGCAAACCCCGATATTACAACATGGAATGGCGCAAACTTAGTATTATCCCCGTATGCCTATGACAAACTGAAAAACCACCTCAGCTCACTGGGGGAGTTTCTACCACTCACCATCAACAATCAGACTTATTTTGTTTTCAACTGCCTAAATACTGTGCAGGCGGACAAAAGTGTAAGCGAAGCAGACATTGTGGATAATTTATGGATGGGAGTTAAAAGCATAGGATTTGATGAAAGTAGCGTTAAAGACAATCTAATTTTCAAGAGCAAGTTTGACCGCTGTTCAGCGCTCTATTGTGGAGATAAGTTCAAAAGTTTAGTAGAAGAGCTAGGCCTTAAGGGGCTTATATTCAACAAAGACCTCCTAACCTCTTTCTAATTTGTACGTTAGTGGCACAATCAATTGGAAAGTTAATCCATACAAGATAATTAGCATATTGAGCAAAATGAAAACCTAATATTTGCAAGCGATGATTGAGTTTAGCGAGCACGAAACCACTATCAAGGGTGTGGTATTATATTATTCCAGAAAATTAGAAAATCAATTTGCCGAGGATCTCGTACTCGGAGTAAATGATATCACTTCCGCTAACGAAGCCAGAAAGCTCACCCAGTTTTTCTGGGACATGGCAGACCAAGCAGCTGAAGATTACCAGGCCGACGAAGAGTTAGAGTTTGAAGTAGATCTTGAGAGCTGCATGGAAAGATTAATGAATATTTTCATCGGCTATACCAAAAGAACAGGCTTTAACCAACAATGGATTGAAGAATCCAATAGGATTAACAGCACTTAAAGTTTTTTTCACCATCGAGTCCAATGCCAGCTATTACCGGCCTTTCATCTATCCGTTTCTCTAGCGCTATTATTCTCGGCGGCTCAATAAAACTGGCCAACAGTTTCCCGCCATCAGTGAACTAAAATCATCAATAATTCTTCTATCTATTTTTTCTTCATAGACATAATAGACAATAAATCTCGGCTGCTTACCAGTGCCTAACTTTGACTCTTCATAAAAACAGAAGGAAAAGTGTTGAATAACCTCATCACCGTCTACATCTTCATAAGCCACAGTAAGAGAGTCCCATGAAGGCGAAGATATACCCTTAAGTAATTCTTTTTGGGCACGCACATTATGGTCCTTGTAAGCAACAGTCAAACCTGCAAGCTGGTTGCTGGACACATGGAAAGACAGTTTCGTATCACCAAATGTTTCCGGTAGAGAATACATAAAATCTGCTTTATCCGCTTTTAATACGTCAGGAACTCCTGCCTGCGCAATCATAGAAAAAGAGGCTAGCAGCAATATTAAAATTCCACTTTTCATCATCCACCTTTCAGCTCTTTTGATAAAACCGCCCCACCTCATCAAAGAGGCAAGAAATTCTAGCAAGTTAAAAATACAAATCACATCAACTAGAAAAAATCTACAGACCAATATACCAATCACCTGTGAGATATAGAACCAGACAACCAATAAAATATAGGCGCACAAATAATCTTATTGGATTTTATTAAGTTTTCTTCAGCGTCAAAGCTGCGTAGAATCGAAAGATATTTATCAATATTTTGGGCCGTGATCAAATCGGCTTCGACAAGCCAGCAGCCCAAGATAAAACAAGAACATCAAGAGTTATATAAAAGACCCATTCTCAAAGGAGAACGGTAGCGTGACGTAAGAGTAAGTAAAAGGCGCTGACCCAGGGTGCGGCAACACCCGGGGCCAGCTAACCAAATTGATACCATAGTTATCAAAGTGGCTCCATGAATGGTACGCTAGAAACCCGCTCGTCTTCAATAAAAGGTTGCAAATTCAGTAACCTGAGGCGATTCCCCAAGCACTGGGAGTCTAGCGCCCGCCTTTTCTTCTTTTACGCCTACCGTTCTCGCGCCCCTCCTAATACCTGCAACCGTTCTTACTTTCCTGGCCTTCCCGTTGCGGGAGGTTTGCCAATGCTTTGCGTCTCATTAGGAAACCAATATGTTGATTTTAAACCGCCGTACTGGCGAGAACCTCAGGATTGGGGAAAACGTCTCAATCACGATATTAGAAGTTAAAGGTAATCAGGTGCGGGTAGGTATAATCGCTCCCAAATCCTTACCGGTTCACCGTGAGGAAGTTTATAGGCGTATCCGAAAGGAACAGAAAGTGGACGATGGAAATGATTGAGCAACGGATACTTCTCATCATTTCTAAATAAGATAGCGGGCTTGGTACTCTTCAAACCAAGTATCAGCAACGCTGCTCCCGAGACGCATGGATGCTATTGCATATAATTCATACTCAGAGTCGGTGGGATGCTCCAAGGCGAGCGAAAGTAATACGGGCACCTGTACAACTTTGTGAAACCAAGTTTTCAAAGTCTTGGTGCCCTCTTCGCTCCAAAAGGGTGAGGGTGACTCACCCTGGGTCAGTACATCTACCTGGCTTGCTAAAAATTCGATGATGCATTGCCGGGAATCAGGAGAATCATCTTCCCACCACTCCCTAAGCTCCTTGGAAATATCGCATCCTGCACAGGCAAGTGTGGCCAAGCAGGTTTCTACATTACCGGCATCCCAGCGTTCCGACTGCCACCATGCGTTTAAAAATAGAGTCACGGCCCTTCGCTCAGGCTCTAGCCACATATTCCAGTCTGCATATACAAGTTTGCCGGCGATGATCTCGCTATAGCTCGTTAATGGCGTATCAGTGGCAATAAGCTCAAGAATCCTGGGTAGGAAATGCTTGAAATCTTCGACCCCACCCCAGGTGGTCATAGCTTTATTGGTATATCTCTCAAGATCACTGCTGGTAAGTTCGCCCAGAGGTGCACTATTTAGCGCTTTATGGTCTTCCTCTGAGATACAGCATGGACAACCACTGACATGTGCGGAACGCGGGTACCGAGCGAAGGTATCGTAGGCATTCTCAATAGCGGCCTGTAACGCTGGAGACAGTGACTTCATAAGTTAACCCAGTAAAACTAGAATGTGGCTTTAAAGGCAGTGGTTAGCAATATTACAAGGCCGTAGTTGAGGATTCTAGAAACTTATCTTGGCAATCTAAGAAGTACCTATATACCAACAAGCAGTCGCTTAGTGGTGTGTCCGTTGTCGCTGGGCAGGATCATCGATCTGAAATAAAGCCACCTCAAGGAAGTGGCTATAAAAACCAGGCAATGAGCCCACAACTGCTTTTCGACTATCCTCGGTAAATCATTTTCTTAAGCCGCTTGAGGTTAAATTGATAAAGCAAAAGCCGGCAAAATACGTTGCTCTATCAAGCCCAGGGTTTTGTCATCATCTCTGTGGCCGGTGACGGCAATTACCAAATCAAGGTCTTCAATAGCCATGACATACTGGCCACCACCGCCCCAGCCAAACTTTGCGATATATTTCTTGTTGCCAACCTTCAGAGGCGTTCGCCAGAAGAAGTAGCCGTACGAAAAATTGGTATAGTCAAACTCATCATCTGTGGGAACAGCCACTTTTCCAGTGGCCTTAGCAATAAACGCTTCAGGGATTAACTGATCGCCATTCCATCTGCCTTTATTGAGTACCAAGGTGCCCCACTTAACCATACTGCGAGATGTCATCATGGCCCTTGACCCTGCCTGGGGCACGCCACTGACGGCTTCCTCCCAGTGATAGTTGTCGATCTCCATCTTCTCTAGCAGCTCTTCTTTAATAAAGTCGCTCGCGGAACCGGGAACCACAGCATCCAGCACCAACATTGCAATCATTGGGTCTGAGCCTTGGTATAAGTAGGTTTGCGATTCTGAGGTTATCGGTTTGCTATGGCTTAAATAGATTTGGGCCAGCTTTTTTCCTGTCAAATGCTCTGGATTTTCCAGTAAGGCATCCCGTTTTTTTTCATCAATACGAATTCCAGATTGCATACTCATGGCATGGCTCAATGTCACAAGATCTGCGCCTTTAACAAGCTTCGTCCTATCCAGCCCTTTCAGGAGGGAAGTGACGGGCTTGTCTAAGTCTTCCATGGTTAAATAGCCCAACTGTATCGCCCGCCCAATCGCCAGGGCTGTATAGGCCTTGCTGGCAGAGGCTTGTGGGTGCGGAAAATTAACACGACCAAGGGAGTAGTAGGATTCAAATACCAGTTTGTTATTTTGAGCAATTAGTAGGCTATCGTAGGGTGTATGTTGGTTGTCTGCTATTTCCTGTGCCAGTTTTTCCAAGCTCTCTTTGATGGTATCGATTTCACCAACAGGAATACCGTCTTTTCTATCCGCTGGGGCTGTATCAATAAATGCTTTTTTAAGCTTGGGAATTGATCTCTCCAGGCCTGTGAGGTCGCTACTATAGTCGGCCATATTGACTTCTGGTGCTTGTAGGTCTCCTGCGCTTACAGTAGTACATATCCCGTACGTTAACCCGATTGTGATTAGCTTCTTGATAAGCATTTTATATCCTGCATTAAATTTTTAACGGTTTATTAATATGGATCGATATACTATTGATTAGTGTTTCACTTTATCCGCAAGCCAATAAATACTGCGCACCGAAGTCTTTGGAAACGCCGTTGTGTGATTAGCCGATTCAATAACCACCGGTTCTATGGATAAGTTAGCCAGCTTTTGGCTCTTTAACTCACTAACAAACCTTTCTACCGTTGCACCCAGCTCCTTTTCTAAAGCGCCGTAGGCAATAAATACATTGGTTTGTTTTGGTAGTTCTATCAATGGTTTGTTAGGCTCTAATTCAAGACGAGAATCCATATAAGTGCCTATCAATCTTGATGGACTACCGATAATGTAGTTCTGAAAAGTATCCGGTTGACTTATTAAGGCATAGACTCCAAAGAGACCACCAAATGAGTAACCGAAATATGTCCGATTATCTGGATTCGCGCGGTAATTGCTTTCGATATACTTTATAACGTCATTTCTGATAAAGGCGAGATGCTGATGGGCCTCTCCTTTAAAGGATTCTTTATCGTTAGCTTTATCATCTGAGGGTAGTGCTGGTTTAAAGTCCCGATATCGACTCGACCATTCATTTTCATCAGCTGGCATACCTTTCCGCCAGCCAATACCCACCAAAATTGCATCTTCCAGTGCATACTCTGTGGTGGCCGATAGTATTTCAACCGCCCACAAAGCATCTGTATAATAAATGACCGGATGCTTTTTGGTGTCACTCTCCTCATATTTCTCAGGCAACTTGATATACAGCTCGTATTCCCTGTTATTGCCGGAGTCCTGAATGGGTATCACTTGGATTGTGGATAACTCCAGGGCTTTATGCTCACCTGCTTCAAGGGCAGCGATAGGTAGCAACAGGAGAAAGGCGACTAGTAAACGCTTTTTCATATCAGTATTTATACCGTTACATGTGATCGAAGAAGCGTTCAATCTAAACAAGGAGCCTATGAAACACCTGAAGTGCCCCTGACTTTTGAATGACTTTGTTCTGTTACCATAAAGTGCTTACTTATCAATAACTTACAAAGTCTACTTTAGCTGTAATCAGGGTTTATGCTAGTATCCATTGCCAAAATTTAGCTCATATTTTGTTCAGGTAGATACATCAATGACTTCACAATATTGGGTCGGTGACTTCTTTGTTGATTTATCCAGAAACCAGATCACCCGACATGAGCACTCGCAAACTGTCCCCCCTAAAGCCCTTGCTGTCTTAACCCACTTAGCAAGACATCAGCGAAAAGTTGTGAGCCAGGATGAGCTACTGTCTGAGGTCTGGCCGGATACAATAGTCACACCCAATACGCTGCAAAGAAGTATTGCGCAACTTAGAAAAGCCTTTGGGGAAGATCGGAAGCAGCAGTCTTATATTAGGACCCATGCGAAACAGGGTTATAGCCTGGAATGCGATATTGTTTGGCAAGATGGTGATTCTATTCCACAGGGTAAGACAGCACCGGAAGAAGAAGCTCCCTCCCCCACTTCCCCTAAGCCTGAAATAGATATAACACCGGTTAATCCAAACCACCAAACCCAGACGATCAAACCAAATCGATTTCCAATCTTTGCACTTGTCGGGTTGGTATTATTAGTATTTGTTATATTTAAACACTCTCCGCCCGAGCAAAGCTCTCAGCTTGTATTTGATCGATTACAGGCGGTAACTGCAACTGACCGTAAAGAGTTTAGCCCCTCTTATTCGCCTGACGGTGAATATATTATATTTAATCGTTACTTAGATAAGCTCTGCGTTAATAAAATCTGGGCCAGAAATATTCATACACAGAAGGAAACAGAGTTAACTCCAGAATGGGGTACTTATGGCCGCCATACACTATCACCGGATGGCAAGAAACTGGTATTTATTTCTGAAGAAGACTGCACCATACCGCTAACCCAAAATACTTGTTACAACCTGGTAAGCCTGGATTTTCAAAAGGCATTAGCCAGCCCACAGCAGCCAAATGTATTAATGCGCTGTAGAAATTCCGCGATTAAGAACCCGGTATGGCTAAATAATAATGATCTCGCTATTTTGCACAAAGAGACCGACCGTTGGCGGTTGATCAACTATTCAGTAAAGGATAATGCCAGTCGAGTCCTTTATGACCTGGAAAATGGAAACCTGGCCTATTTTGATTACTCAATAAGTGAAGGGTTAATAGCCGTAACCAGCCATCATCAAGATGGCCAGCTTTATATAGATATGCTGGATTCCAAGGGGGCGCTTTTATCTAGCCACCCGATCAACTATCCGGATGAAATCCCCCAACGCAGGACCATATCCCCTAACTTTTCACCGCTTACAGATGAGTTAATCTTTAGCACAGGGCGGCGACTCTTCTCTCTCACTTATGATGGAAAGGTCAGTAAGCTTGATTTACCCCTGGATCAGTCTGCCAGCTCGCCGGAATTCCACCCAAATGGGCAGAGGGCACTTCTGATTAAGGGCCGATACGATAGTGACATTGCCTCTATACCTCTTAGACAGCCTGAGTTGATCGATACGCCCTCAGAAGAAGATGTCAGCGAACTCTACCCAAGCACAACACGGTCGATTTTGGGGGAAGATGATGGCATTTTTCAACCCAATGGCAACTTGATTGCGTTTACATCCAGGCGCTCCGGTGAAGACCAGGTGTGGATAACTGATGGCAGCGATTTACGGCAAGTCAGCCAGTTTCCAATGGATACCAATATCTACGGCATTAACTGGTCTGCCGACGGCCAAAGCATACTGGCGAGTGCCAATCAGATACTGACTAAAATCTCCCTGAACGGTAGCAGAGAAGCCTTCTCACTAGCGCATCCAGTTGACCGACTATTTCAGTGGGATAGTGTGAGTAACCTCGCACTGTTAACTCTAACGGTGAAAGGTGTTACAAAGTTTGCAGAAGTAAACCTGGATAATCTCGAAGTAAGTATTATCAACGATACCCAAGTTAATTGGGCCCAAAGAAGCGAGGATGGCCGGCTGATCTATATGGATCATATGAACCGCTTCTGGCAGCCCGGCCCTGCGGAAGACCAGCTAATCGAAGAGCTGATTCATCAGGGCAGTGAGAAAAGGTTTGTGATCAAAGAGAATGTGATTTACTCAATCAATCGAGATGACCAGTTATGGGCATACGACCTCGACACCAGTAACTTTTCTATTCTGAGAACAATGCATAGAGACATCGATTACTTGACTGATATTAATCAGAAAAACCTAATGATTACCTATGTTGTTGCCGCTAAAAAGGAAGTGGCAGAGTTATTCTTACGGGAATAGAAATATAGCCTATTTTAGTTTTCAAAAATAAGATGGTTAGCTATAAACCATCTTACTTCCCAACCGCGATTTAATTCAAGATATCACTCTTTTTTTCTATCAACTAAATTGCATGGCTACTTAAAAAGTTTCATAAGCTGTTCAACCATCCACATATGAAGCTGGCTGTGGTTAGATCGACTATGCCATGCTGCTATAACTTCAAATTTTGGTGTTTGCGTGTCCAACTTAAGAGGAATAACTTTTTTATTGGGTAGTAGTCTTGAGGGGTAGAACGCAATTGTGTTTGTAGCTGCAATTATATCTGGGGCGGCAGAGAAGCTGGGTATCGACATAACAATATTGCGTTTTAGCCCCTGCATCGCAAACCACTCATCGTGTGATCCTTTGAGGTTTGCCCGTGATGGTGAAATGATCAGTTGCGGAAGCTCTGCTACATCTGCCAATGTTAATGACTTACCCTTCAGTGGAGACTTTTCTCCCGCGATACAGACATGCTGCTCCTCAAATAGCAATTTGTATGGCAGGTCATCCGGTATGAAATCAGGAAAGGTGAGCGCTAAGTCGATCTCACCAGACACCATTAACTGATTGAGATTATCTGTTTCAAAGTCCCTGACGATAACTTTAAGTTCCGGGGCAGATTTACGGACGACCTCTAATAGCTCGGGCAGTACCGATTGAATCGCGTAATCCGTGGCACTAATACTAAAAATCCCTCTATAAGTTGCCGGATCAAACGCTATTGGGGTTAACAGTGACTCTACATCCTTCAAAATACTACTGATCCTGCCTCCCAGCTGCTCAGCAACAGGGGTGGGCACCATACCGTTGCCTTGCCGGATAAACAGCCGGTCATCAAACACTTCTCTCAGCTTACGCAACTGTTCGCTTATCGCTTGCTGGGTTAACCCCACCTTTTCAGCAACCCGGGATAGATTTCTCTCTTGAAGCAGTGCTTCTAGTATACGTAGCTGTTTTAGGTCCAAACGGCTTATACCATTCATATTTGTAACCGAGACAAAGAGTAGTTGTTTCAAATTGTATGCTTGCATCTCTAGTATTCCCACCATCGCAAGGCACAGCCAAAACTGGCTGGGGCTATTCAGTTGCCCTTATCACCGCTGCTTTTTACCTGTGTCTTTTCAAACACTCACTGCAGTCAGTTTTTAACAGGAAGGTCATTATGAAAAACGAGTCACTATTCAGTGAGATCAACCTGGGCCCTTACACCCTGAAAAACCGTATTGTTCTGCCACCCCTGACCCGATCACGTAGTAGTCAGCCTGGTAATATTGCCAATGACTTGATGGCTAACTATTACTCACAGCGTGCTGGTGCTGGGTTTATGGTTACAGAAGGCACACAAATCGAACCCAGGGGCCAGGGCTACGCTTGGACACCTGGAATCTATTCAAAGGAACAGATCGAAGGCTGGAAAAAAGTGACCAAAGCCGTGCACGATCAAGGCGGTATCATCTTTGCCCAGCTCTGGCATGTTGGGCGTGTATCCCACACTTCACTACAGCCTGGCAATGCAGCACCCATCGCGCCATCTGCTATCCGCGCAGACGCTGTTAAGGTATTTATCGAGACAGGCCCAGGACAAGGCACCCTGGCTGAACCCAGTGAGCCTCGTACGCTGACAACAGAGGAAGTTAAAGAACTGGTTCAACTTTATGCCCAGGCCGCGCGCAACGCCATGGAAGCCGGATTCGACGGCGTTGAGCTACACTGTGCCAACGGTTACCTTGTGAACCAGTTTATTTCAGAACATACCAATCATCGCGATGATGAGTATGGTGGTAGCCTGGAGAACAGACTGCGCTTCCTTAAAGAAATTGTTGCGGCGGTATCAAAAGAAGTTGGCAGCGAACGGCTCGGTGTTCGGTTTGCACCGCTTTTCGAAAGTACCGATGAGGACAGAGTCTACCTTGGTCTGGTAGAGAGTGATCCCCACAAGACCTATATCGAAGCTATTAAGCTGCTAAATGAAGCTGGAATTGCCTATCTGTCATTGGCCGAGGCGGATTGGGATAATGCACCTGATTTGCCTGAGAATTTCTATCGAGAAGTACGTGAAATCTTTGGCGGGCGCATCATGTATGCAGGAAAGTATTCCCCCGAAAAAGCTTTGCGGGTGCTTGACGCAGGTAATGGAGATATCTTTGGCTTTGGCCGACCTTTTATTGCCAACCCGGATCTTCCCACGCGTATTCGCAATGAATGGCCACTCAATCAGGTTGATCCGGAAACTATGTATGGCGGTACCGATGTGGGGTATACGGACTACCCTCTATACCAGCCGTGATCTGGTGTAGATTGGGCTCGTTCATTATGAATTGCTAGTTGTAAGTGGAATTTCTATAAATATTTCTAAAGTCTATCAGCGCTATTTAAAAGACATAAGCGCTTATTGATTAGAAATAGATAGCCTCAGAGAATTCTATTTTCTGGGGCTTCTTTTATTGAGCTACTGTAGAATTATTTATTGCAGTTTTTTAAAGGACTTGCCATTTAAGCAAGGCCTCCAATACCGATCCAGAATCGTCTTGTAAATCCAACGTCCGATATAGAGGTCTTACAATTCTGAGTAGAAAAATCGGGCCCCTTTTATTCGGGACCCGTCTGGATATTATTTGGAAGCCAACGCACGTTGACCAGAACGCAAGTCGATAACTACGACTCCTTTAATACCAAACATTCCATTGTCATAGGCAAAGAGTCGACGGCCTTCTGCGTCAACAGCAAGGGAGTCTAGGCTCGACACCGCAATACCGCCACCACGGCAATCAGTATCGCAGTTCCTACCACTAGTCAGGGTTGATTGTGAAAAGCTGTCTAGATCAATGGCTACCAGATTTCCGCTTTCGGTGCCCACCAGAAGCTGATTGCCAATTGTGTCCAAGACAACGTCAGTAGGGACCTGTGTATTACTGCCGCCATGCACTGACGAGGCAAAAGCTCTCCTGTCACCAGTAGTCAGATCTACTTGCCAGATGCCACCTTTTCCAGAGTCGCTGACGAGCGCACGATTATTAGCGAGATCCAGTGCTAAGCCATCGACAGAATCAAAGTAAGGAGCTGAACCCGTATGATTATCGAAGATAATTTCTCTGTCGCCATTTTCAAGGTCGACACTCATCAGACCAGAGCGCTGCAACAAAATCATACGATTGTTGGTGGCATCAAGCTCCATAGCCGCTACGAGACCGTAGAATTCTGGGCCCTCACCAATGTCAGCCGCAGAAATTACCTCACTCCCTTTGTTGACTAGATCAATCTTGAGCAGTCGATCTGAGTACTCATCAAATATATAGGCATGACCATCTGACTCGCCGGGGACAATTGTGGACGCTACTATGCGAGGAGAATCATTAGGGGCAAAGTGATATACAATCGCACGGTTGCCATTCTGCAAATCAATTTCTGCGGCTACGCTGCCACCTTCTCCCGGAGCTGAACCACCGCCTTCAGATATCACCAGTAGCTGATCTGTCGAGAGGATATAATTTACATCGTGCCATTTGTAACTGGGCCCCATACCAACTTTGTTGGAGGAAACTATAGATCTATCGCCTGTACTGATCTCGACGGACATAATTACCGGATCAACAGCCCTTCCAGACACCACTAGGTGATCGCTATCAGCACCCCGGCCAATTGCTGCTGCGTAATCTAGCTGTAACCCTTCGCCCTTAGTTCCACTGGTTACAACTGATCGATTGCCAGTTTCTATGTCCACTTGCAGAACATTTTCGCCACCAGTGACATAAATTTGATCACTGTCAAGATCGACGATCAAATCTGAAGGAAATGCAGATTCACCACTGCCAACACTATCGCCGCTTATAATTGTTCTATCGCCACTGGCAATGTTTACCCTGAAAATAGAGCCAGAAACAAGATCACCCACATATAGCTGTCCATTCGCCTCATCTAATGCGATACCAAACGAAGATAGCATATTTGGCCCAGTACCCACCGGGGATGCTGAACTGGAGCTGGATATTACAGAGTGATCACCACTCGACAAGTCAAATTTAATAATCTCACCATAAGTATCAATACTTCCAAAAGTTTCAACTGTTCTTGCTGCGTAAGCTTCACCTCCAGAGCTTGTTAGAGTCAGCCTTTTGAAGCCTGTGGAAATCTCTGGAATTGGCTGAGGCCAGGTGGTCAATTGTGTGCGATCACCGGTGTCGCGTTGTACCGAGTAGATGCTGCCGTCGTAATTCAGCACGACAAAAAAATCATCGGCAGGGTCGGTACGTACTTCTGGAAAATTTTTCTCCATATCGATGGGATTTAAAACCGGACCAGAGCCGACCAACGGTCCTGAAACTACTCGACGGGAACCGTCTGTGCCGACCTCAAATATCGTGTCCCTACCCCCGTCGGCAAAATACCAGTTTCCATGCAAATTATCGTAGGACACACTAACTGGAATCGATATCAACTGCTCGTTCTTTACGAAAAGTGAATCTACAATCGTTTCGCCAGTGACAAACTGAGCAGAAAGGGTGTATGTCTCGCTACCTTCATTAATCGGACTATCGAGATACCAAACGGACGGACTAGTGATATCCTCAGCTGGTGACTGGCCATCAATAGCAATACTGACCAAATGCTCGGAGGCACTTTCACCACTTTCCAGATCTAAGACCCTAGTAGAGAGTGCAATGTTGGAAAGCTCTCCGCCCATATTAGCCCCGCCCGTCGGGAAAATAATGCGAGCTGAGGGAGTCGGCAGATTAGTCACAGCGACTTGCAGCGAAAATTGACTCGAAAACCCTTCACTATCTGCCACATTTAATGACAACTGATAAAGGTTATCTTCATCACTATCTGCGGGAGACTCAAAATCTGGAGCCGTGTTAAAGCTAAGTTCACCGCTAGCAGAATCAATAGAAAACAATGCTGTATCAGCATCGCCGCTCAATGAAAATGTGACCTCATCTCCATCTGGGTCCTGAGCCATAGCGGTGTAAAAAACCCCGCTTACATCTTCTTCGACTGTAACTTCTGTTGCAGATGAAAACTCGGGAGCGCCATCGTTAACATTAGTAACTGTTACCACAATTTCCTGGCTCGTCTGACCTCCGTTGCCATCGCTAGCCTCGATTGTCACCTGGTAGATATTATCTCCATCTGCGTCGGCAGGATTCTCGAAGTCTGGAGCAAAACCAAAGCGCAACTGGTTACCGTTATCTATTAGAAATCGGGACTGGTCTTCGCCGCCAATAGTGTTGTAACTAATGCTGTCCCCATTGGCATCACTAGCGGATAGTGTAAGCAAAGTACCGGTACTATTTTCCTCCGTAGTGACTTCACTTGCAGAGACAAACTCAGGGGCGCTATTAGTTGAACCACTAGATGAACCACCCGAACCACCCGAACCACCTTCATTCGAACTGCCACCGCCGCCTCCACCTCCACAAGCGGAAATAGCAATGATAGAGCTGAAGCACAGAACTTTTTTAAAGCTACCCATTAAATGAACTCCCCAAGAACTTTTAACAAAAATTTTTTGTTGTACTTTTATGGGGCGCAACTTTAGCAAAGAAAATTATGGAAAAATTAAGGATATTTATAGATTTTACACACAAATCGTACCAACTAGGTTAATGACCGGGCATTCACTGTATAGACCTTTGAACAAAGTGATCCTAGAGGATAAGTAGTAATTTCTTCTTATCATTTTTATTAATAACTAGGGTGAAAAAACCTTTTTGATCTCCCCAGGAATTTTAAAGAAAAGACTAGAAACTGAATACCTACGCAGGTCAGCGACCCTTTGACTCATAAATTTCTATAGGACGAACGAGTGTCGAAATTTGAGTAGAAGACAATAAGTTCAATATAGCTAGGAACCATTCAATAATACTAATTATGGAAAAACCACTAAGAGCCACTTCCAGAGCTAGTTCCTAGCAAGGAAGCTCTATCTTACATGTATTTTTATCAACCAAATTGAACAATATGCAATCAGCCTTACCCGATTATTAACTACAATTCGAGCTCTGTTACGACTCTATACGGCCACTCATGTAGAATGATCCTCTAGACTTCTGAACGGTAGGCTTACCGTTCTATTAAGGGTTAAACACTACAATTTCCAGAGCCTAAACAAGAAATGAACAAATTCTTAACCATTATTGCAATAGCCTTGGCCACCACTTCCTGTATGACGCTCGAGGTACAGCCTGGTAACGTTATCGGGGACACTGTAGATGCAGGTAAAGAGGCGTTCCAAAGCATCAAGCGAAGCCGTAATGGTGAAGAAGAAAGAGACTTTTCTCATAAAATCAGCTATGACCCAGCTCTTTCTAATGCAATCAACATCACCAACTGTAAGAAGGAAATGATGGAGGTGATTTCTGCCTCTGAACTTACCGTCTCACAAATTTTGACTGAATCTTCTGAAGTTATTGGAGAGGAAGGTAGCAAGAGCGTACAGTGCGCTGCAAAAGTGGTAGTCACTAAGAACGCTTAAAGCACCGAGCTGCTGACTTTGATATATAGTTCTGGTATAGAGCCCCTCTTGACCCTATGCCAGTTCTCGGCCCACTAATGAACTCCCCTGATGCTCCACAGCCAAGTAATGGGAAAATGATTAAAAGTCTCTCAACTTTACTTACTATTATCTCACTAAGTACGTCCTCCATCCTGGCTCAGGCAGATACTCCTATCAACGAAATAAACCACCTAATGGAGTTTGTCTCTGCTTCAGAGTGTACCTTTATCCGCAACGATAGTGAGCACACCAGCCAGGAAGCAGTGGAGCATATGGAGAAGAAATATAAGTATTTCTCCAACAAAATTGATAGCGCGGAGGATTTTATTAGGCTAAGTGCGGCCAAGAGCACCTTTAGTGGTAAGCCCTACCATATTCAGTGTGCCGATAAGCCTAAAGAAGAATCCCAAAGGTGGCTTCTGAACGAATTAGCACGCTACCGTGAAACGACACAGCTAAGATCCAATGCTAATTGAGAAACTAGCAATGCAATCAAAATAGCATGGTAAATGCTGTCACCAATTGGTTTGGCTCCGACTTCAGCAAGCTAAACCCGCCACTGCAACGCCTACATACAACAGGGGCAATGCTCTCTGGAGAAGTTAAAGTTCAGTTTGGTTCTGGATTAGCTGGAATTATAGGCAAACGAATTGCAGGAAAGCTGGGTGTCCCGAAAAACACCAATGCTTCTCCTTTTTCAGTAAACATCCAGCACACTCCGGATAAATTAATCTGGTCTCGTACCTTCTCAAATAGCCATCCGATGATCTCGGAATTTGTACCTATAGGGACAAGAGGAGAAGCTGGTTATTGGCTTGAGAAAACAGGGATAACTAATATCCGTCTTGGCGTTTCCATAGAGGAAGGAAACTGGTTTTGGGTTCCCCTGTCAGTTTCTATTCTTCATATCCCAATTCCCTCGGCCTTGAGACCCAGTATCTGCGCAGGCAAATCAATCATTAACAATCAGTATCACTTTGAGGTATCGATTTCATTACCCATTCTGGGGTTCTCATTTGGCTATTCGGGCATATTACGTGAACAACTCACTGAAACTAGATCGTTGTGCGATTAACCTCTGGTAAAAGGTCTTTCAAAAACCTTGATTACATATACTTGTAGCCGAGCGTAACGAGAGATACTCTCACTAAAAACAATAGTGAAAGATATATGGAAAGTGAACTGCAGTCACTTCGCGCGGAACTGGCCCTGCTGGAGCGAGACAATCGCCGCCGTATTGAGATATTCGAACAGCGGTTATCGGCTCTAGAAGCGCAAATGCAGCAAGATACAATGGATCAGTTGGCAAGCCAGCTCCCGACAGTGGATGAGCCAGAAGATGAGCAATCCCAATTGATGGGTACTCATCCCTCCAGATCCCCGTCGATAGAGCAACCTACTCCCCCTCCTCCTGAAACTCCAACCCAGCCAGCAAGTACTATTGCCGCTGCTCCTAACAGAACCGAGAAGCCAAGTAGACAGGCCAAATGGCTATCTGAAGAGCTACCGAGCCTATTGGAACCTGCTCTGGAACCCATTAGCCGAGTATGGGGCTCCCTGATGAGTTTCTACCGGCACTACCAAAGCCAAGGGAAGGCTCCTGTCTTCTTTATGACCGCTGCCGGTATCCTGGCGCTGGTGTTTGGCTTTGCTTACCTGCTGCAGTTTTCCTTCAATGCCTATTTGGGGCCTGTAGGTAAAGTGACTTTGGGCTTCCTGGTAGCAGCGACTACTACTACTGGTGGGGTAATGTTCAGGCGGCGCATGCCCAACATGGCGGACTACGGCTCAGGACTGATCGCTCTCGGGGTCATACTGCTTTACTTATGTGGTTACTTTGCTGGGCCTTACTATCAGTTGGTTCCGATTCCCATCGGCGTAGGGCTGCTTGTAGTAACTACCGGAGTTGCTTATTTACTCGCCCTACTATTCGAGACCCGGGTTGTTTCCATGGTGACTCTGCTGGGTGGAGCCACGATGCCCTTGGTGGCCAATCATTTTGATCCATCCGCAGTTATTTATCTCAGCTACTTGTTGGTACTCGCGCTCGCAATGCTGCGTTTGTCCAAGTTGATTCAATGGCCTCAGCTGGCAGTGGTCACCATGGTGCTCAGCGCAGGGATGTTCGAGTTTTCAGTCGCAAACTTGGGCGAGTCTAGCTCAAACTGGGGTCTGTTACTGATACTGCATGGTTTCTTCTACGGGTTTGCCCATTACATACTGGGTGGGCTTAGTGGCAAGGAAATGGATAGGAGGCGCCTCGGTTTGCTGGTAGCAAACCTGGTGCTATTTATTCATATTAGCTGGTCTCTAGCACCCACTGCTAATGCACTAGGTGTGGTTTGGTTACTCAACCTAATACCCTGGGCCGCGCTCGCCATCTACTCACGCCACCTGTTCGGCTACGATGTTAATAGTGCCTCGGCCCGCAGTATCCTCGCAATGGCTTTACTCCATGGGGGCTTGTTAACAGGCCTGGCTATTCTGGCACTTTGCAGCCCTGAATTTTTGGGCATTGTGTGGTGCCTGGAGGGCCTCCTGCTGATTTACCTTGGAATACATTTTGGTTTTGTCAGTGTGCGAACTGAGGGCTATATCGCTCTAGCCCTCGCCGGCGTAACCTTATTCTTGCAAGCTCTCGTATGGGTGGCTGAGAGCTTGGTTCCTGCTCCACTACTATTATCCTTAGAGGTGAGTGCAGGCTGGACTAACTGGCTGACCCTCAGTGCTGGGGCCTTTGCGCTCACCCAGCTATTACGCCGTAGTGCCGGTAAAATCACTCCCGCAGAACAACGTTTCACTTATATCGCAGATAATACTTTCGGACTGCTTTTATCTGCGAGCTTCCTGCTATCGGTGGGTATTATCTGGCCGCAAGGGATGTGGTTGCTGGCACCACTGCCAATGACTTTCCTGATCTGGCGTAGCCAGCGCATGAATTCAGCATTTAGCGAGTGGCTCGGTCTCTGGCATTACCTTCTGTTGTTTGTCCCACTGTTAGCCAGTGCATCGGTTGTAGGCAACCTTCATTTCTACGATCAAATCCCCTACGGAAAAATCGCCAGTATTGAAGCTTTCCTGGGACTTTGGTTGCTTGCGGAGCTTTATCACCAGCTGAAAATACAATCACCAGGGCAGAAGCTGGCATTGGCACTGCGTAAACTCTTTTACGCTTTACTGCCCATTATTGCCTTACCTACCATACTGTATAAAGCCAGTGACTACTTCACTGTTGCTATGTGGTTCTCGTGTGGTATTGCCCTATTCCTCTACACATGGCTGCGGATGGAACATCTAAAACAAGAAGTTCGCATTTTGATTTCTGCTGCAAGCCTTATCACTATCGGCGGTTGTCTCCTACAAGAGTTTGTCGGCTGGCAGGGCAAGGCGATGGAGGGGCTAATACTGGGAGTCGCCAGCTTCATAGGGCTCATATGGCTTGGCCAAGGCTTAAAGCGATACCCCGCAGGTAGGGAGTGGCAGCATGCTATTCACTGGGCGCTGAAGCCTGTATTCCCGATGGCCTTCTACTATTTTGCGGCAGTGCTGATAGCTGTCAGTTACACTTTAACTCATGACTTTGTGCTGTCATTACTACTCACCCAGCTGTATTTTGGAAGCCTCTTTTTCAGCAGGCCCAGACTGGCACCTTTACGCAACCAGCTTACGCCCTTCTACATGCTGACACTGGGTATTTTTGAATCAATCACGCTGATTCAAGTCGCAGCTGTGATTGTGAAATCGCACAATGCCGAGTGGATTGGGGCCTATAACCTGGTCTCTCTTTGCATCGCTGTCCTGCTGGTTTACCACAAAACCCTGCCTACGAGAGCCGTATGGTCTGGTCACCGAATGGCAAATATGTGGCTGGTGCATGTTACCGCGATTATTGTTTACGTAGCTCTATTAGCACAGCTATTTGATGCCATGTGGCTACCGGCAGTTTCTTTCGCTCTCGTTGTCCATGCGACCCTACTGCTGTTCCAGACGTTAAAGCCTGAAACCCAGAAGTTACTTAAGTTGTCACTAATTATCTATGGTATAGCTGCACTGAAGATTGTGCTCTGGGATATGCAGGACTTCTCACTAATACAAAAAATAGTCGTTTGTATGTTAGTGGGGCTGTGTATGCTGGGGGCGGCCTATCAATATCAAAAATTTTTGGCAGCCCAAAATAGTAAATCCTAAACGTAGCTCTCTTTCACACAACTAAAAATGGGCCGTTTAGGCCCATTTTTATAAGATGTAGACTTTATCAGTATTCACGCTATTTTATTTAAAGTACCTTTGACTACTATTTTTTTACTCTTCTGCTGCTGAAGGAAATTATTTACAAGCTCTATCACTTCAACATCCCAAACTATTTTCCGATGCCCGACGCCGCTAATTTTGATCATCTCCGCTGCGGGCCAGGTTTTATGAATTCTCTCTCCATGAAAAATCGGCACTTCATCGTCTTCGGTATCGTAAATCATCAGAAGCGGGGTCTTTTCCGGTGTATACATTTTACACTGCAACAACTCCTGCCAAGAATATCCTATTTGACTGGCAATCTTGTCTTGGCATAACTCTGCTGTTCCAGGGCTCACCTTCAGCATTTTTTTCATAATTTCTATAATGGGCAAGGGAGCACTCGGTGAGCCAAGTATTGCGTAGCACTGGGCTTTAAGTCCAAACTCCCGAGCACGCATTGTCATCATTCCGCCCATCGAGTGACCGACGATGGCAAATATTTCCGAAAACTGGCTGGCTAGAGAGCAGATATCTTTCGCCATAATATCGAAATTACAAACCTTGCCCTCAGAGTGGCCATGAGCGGTAGCATCGATGGCTACCGCTTGGAAACCCTGATCGGCAATTGCCATTGCCAGGGTTGCCATTTTTGCGGCTTTGGCCTCCCAGCCGTGGCATAGAATCACTACAGGGCCCTCACCCCAGGACCAGGCTGTGTTTTCTGTGCCTAAAGCACCCCGGTAGGTAACCTTCTTGGCTTGGGCCAGCTGCGACCTCTCACGCTCGGAGTCAGAATAGCGTCTGGGTCGTGAAGACAGATACATTGCAATATTTGCCGATAACTTTGGGGATAGTCGCCCTGTGAGCTGCATTGCTCCCTGTATTATCTTAAGCATGTTATTAAATCTCTAGCCTGATGTCTTATATGATCATTGATAGTGAGTTTTACTGCACATCAAGCAAAATACACTGATCAGGAATCGCTAAATACATATCAACGTAAAAACACAAAATAATACAGGGCAATTTCACTCAATAAATTAACCGATTCTACAATTATCCCCGCAATAGGAAACCAAACCATTTTCTGGGCAATCTTTCTCAGAAAATAGGAATTTATTCCCAGCAGAAGCTTACTAAGTTATACCAATAAATTACTGCGCCTCAGCTCTTGCTATCTATAAACCCAGACCTCCAAGACATCTACACTAATAATCTAGCGATAGATTACAGTATGCCTGTTGCTATCAACCCTCCTACATATTTTCAGTCGTACTTCTGGAAAGTTGGGCATGAAAAGAATCAATCTGACATTAGTTTTTTGCACGGTACTATTGCTTACCGGTCAGTCGGTTGCGGACTATAAAAAGGGAGATTTTATCGTTCGCGTTGGCGCTGCTGCGGTCGATCCAAACGACGACTCTGGCAGACTTCACCTAAATGGCACCCCCTTGGACTACACCCGGGTCTACGTGGATACAGGCTACTCCGCTAGCATCACTGGTACCTGGTTATTTGCAGACCATTGGGGACTGGAATTACTGGCAGCTGTACCTTTCCGGCACGATCTTGATGTGCGCGGTTTACCGGACCCGGATACCGGTGATCCACTGGGTCGGGTATCCCTGGGGGACATCAAGCACCTTCCCCCAACCCTCAGCTTACAATGGTATCCGGTATGCACCGAGTCCTGGGTGCAGCCCTATATTGGTGTGGGAATTAACTACACCCATTTCTTCGATGAAGATATCAGCCGCACGGCACAAAACTACTTCGATACGGCCCTGGGTGCAGACTCAAGAGCATCCCTGAGCCTGAGCAATTCCTGGGGCCTGGCAGGTGAAGTGGGCGTAGATATTGCCTTTGGACGAGAGAGCAACTGGCTGTTTAATGCGGCTATCTGGTACTTAAGTATCGATACCAAGGCAAAAATTCGCTTCCGCACAGAAGATAACGACTACGACCGCATCAATGTCGATGTGGATATCGACCCTTGGGTTTACTCGGTGGGCATCGGTTATCATTTCTGAACTAAGGCCCTATTGCACCTAATGATAAGATAGGCTCAGCAACCATTCTATTTTTTCGAATGGTTTGGTCGAATTTAACCAATTTTCATTCTATCGATCCTCTGTAAACTGCCTCTTACTCACAGCAGCGACTACTGAGTAGCGCAAAATTCACAGTTTTAGGAGCGATACCATGAGCACATCCACTTTATCCACAAGCGCCAATATCGACGGCAGCTCCCTGTTTTCCGCAAGTGCTGACTTGGCTGGCCGTATCAGCTTGGCGGCGATCTTCCTGTTGGCGGGAATGAACAAGATCCAAAATTATGAGGGCAGTGCACAGTACCTAACCTATGGCGGTCTGCCAGAATTTCTGCTGCCGCTTGTTATTCTATTTGAAATAGGTGGTGCGCTCGCACTAGTCGCCGGCTTCCAGGTTCGCCTGACCGCATTGGCGTTTGCTGGCTTTAGCTTAGTTACTGCCGCCTTGTTCCATAACAATCTGGGCGATCAGATGCAGTTTTTGATGTTTTTCAAAAACCTGGCGATTGCCGGCGGCTTTTTGGTAGTGGCAGCCCATGGCGCCGGGCGTTTCAGCTTGGATCACCGCAAAAGCACCAAGCAATAAATTCCTCTGGACCAGAAAATACCGATTGTGGAGTAAAAAATGGGACTGTTAGTCAATGGCCAGTGGCACGACCAGTGGTACGACACCGAGAATTCTGGTGGGAGCTTCAAGCGCGAAGCGGCGCAACTGCGCAATTGGGTGACTGCTGATGGCAGTTCAGGTCCCAGTGGTGACAGCGGCTTTAAGGCGGAGTCTGGCCGCTATCACCTATATGTTTCACTGGCTTGCCCTTGGGCCCATCGCACCCTTATTTTCCGCAAGCTGAAGAAACTGGAAGAGCATATCGATGTTTCGGTAGTAAGCCCCGATATGCTCGATCAGGGATGGAGCTTTAACGTCGACGAAGGTAGCAGCGGGGACACTCTGTTTAGCTGTCAGTTTATGCACCAAGTATACACTCGTAACAAGTCTGACTACTCGGGCCGGGTGACGGTACCAGTACTCTGGGATAAACAAAAAAACTGTATCGTTAGCAATGAGTCCTCTGAAATTATCCGCATGTTCAACAGAGCGTTTAATACCATTACCGGCGATACACAGGACTTTTTCCCCGAAGAGAAGCAGCAGGATATAGATACCATTAATCAACTGGTCTATGAGAATATAAACAACGGAGTTTATCGCTGCGGCTTTGCCACAACCCAGGAAGCCTACGAGAGTGCTTACTATAATTTATTCTCTGCTTTAGACCAGGTTGAGAAAATTTTAGGGGAACAGCGCTTTCTGGTCGGAACAGAAATTACCGAGGCAGATTGGCGACTGTTCACTACCCTTATTCGCTTTGATGCTGTCTATCATGGACACTTCAAGTGCAACCGCCAGAGACTGGAGGACTTTCCTAATCTGCGTAACTATGTACGCGAGCTATACCAGTGGCCGAAAGTTGCTGAAACAGTAAATTTCCACCATATTAAACGTCATTACTACTTTAGCCATACATCGATCAACCCAACCCAGGTTGTACCTGTAGGGCCGGAAATCGATTACAACAGCTCTCACAACCGCAGCTAAAAACCCTTG
Source organism: Microbulbifer maximicatervae (SeqCode) (assembly GCF_052466985.1). NCBI lineage: Bacteria > Pseudomonadati > Pseudomonadota > Gammaproteobacteria > Cellvibrionales > Microbulbiferaceae > Microbulbifer > Microbulbifer maximicatervae (SeqCode). Next base: position 4,641,461 of record NZ_CP174298.1, on the reverse strand, counting down.
CCTATCCAGCCTGGGCCAGTCAGGATATTCAGGGCTGCCCCAGGCTCCTTAAACCTTGGAACAGCCCTTCGCAGCCTTCAAAGAGTACCCAGATGCAAAAAACCACTCTGGAACAGTGGCGAATGTTTAAAGCTGTCGCAGATGCCGGCGGCTTTAATCAGGCCTCTTCCCACGTTCACAAAAGCCAGTCCAGTATTCACAATGCAGTTAGCAATCTGGAAGCTGCTCTCGGCGTAAAATTGTTTGAAGTCTCGGGTAGAAAAGTAGTAATTACTGAAGCCGGTAATTTAATGCTACGCCGGGGCCAATACCTACTGGATGAAGTCTCACGTATTGAGGATATTGCCGGATCCCTTAACCAGGGAGTGGAATCCGAGCTGCGCATTGCCGTAGATGGCGCCTTTCCCCAAAGTGTCGTTTTTCAGGCTCTGGAGAGAGTTTCCGCAATTTATCCACAAGTGAATATTGATATCGTTGATACAGTACTATCCGGCACTAATGAGTTGATCCAGGAGGGGCTGGTAGATCTGGGACTTTCCGCCTTCCGCATGAAGAATGCCCTCAACGATGAGATTTGTCGCATCGAATTTGTGGCTGTAGCCCATAAGAACCATCCACTACATCAGCTGGGATACGAGCTGAGCTATGAAGACTTGAAGTCCTATCGCCAGATTATTGTGCGGGACTCCGCACTGCAGACCAATAGGGATTCCGGCTGGCTGGGGGCAGAGCAACGCTGGAAAGTGGGCAGTCTACGGGCATCCGTGGATTTAATTGTACAGGGAATGGGGTTCGCCTGGCTGCCATTGCCAATGGTCTCCACACTACTCGAGAATGGCACTTTAAATCGACTCCCCTTGAAAAATGGTGGAGTGCGCTCCAGCAGCTTTTACCTGAACTTTAAAGACCAGGATAAATTAGGCCCCGTGGCGAGGGAGTTTATTGGCGAGCTTCGATTACTCACTTTAGATATGCCCACCTCTGAGGAAGGCTGAGTATTCTATTGATACGAATAATAAGCTTCTTTTTACCCAATATTCCCTTATACCGCAAAATACTATCATAGCCTTAATATTCTATTTACTGCACTAATAGGAGCTGGCTATGTATTACTTCAGACCGTCACAAGAACGCGGTCAAGCCCGATTTGGCTGGCTAGACAGCAAGCATACCTTTTCATTTGGGCACTATTACGACCCAAAACACATGGGTTTTTCTGCACTGCGCGTTATCAACGATGATACAGTAAAAGCAGGGGCCGGGTTTGACGCCCATGGACATCGGGATATGGAAATCGTTTCCTATATTCTGGAGGGCTCGATCGAGCATCGGGATAGCGAAGGCAATCACTTTGTCGTTCCCGCTGGTGAAATTCAAAGAATGAGTGCGGGTAAAGGTATTACTCATTCAGAATATAACCACTCAAAGACTAAAAACCTTAAATTCCTACAAATCTGGATTCAACCTAACCGGAAAAATATTCAGCCCAGCTATGAACAAAGGGCAATCACTCAAACTGGGGCATTAACTCCATTGGTAACGCCCAATGGACGCGATAATTCACTAACTATTCATCAGAATGCTAGCTTATTTCGTCTCCAATTACGCGCTGGTGAACGTTTAAAATTGGATACTCTAAAGCGACCAGGGTATCTGCATATCATCACTGGTAATGCCGAACTCAATGGCAGCCACCTGCTAGTGGCGGGAGATGGCTTGGGAATTTATCGGGAAAAAATAGAATTAACCGCTTCAGAAAATGATCTTATCGCACTATGGTTCGACTTGCCTCGATAATAGGTGATCTATCAACAGACTAATTCTTTTTGGGCTGTAAACCTGCTCTAAGATACCGCTTCTCGTAATAGGCATTAAACTCTATCTAACCGGCATGTTCATATTCACAAGCACAAGACTACTCACCCTAAAAGCGACAATCTCTGGTTTACACCTAAACTATTAACTTGGCAGTGAATCACTGCTGTATACAGGCATCGAGTCACCAGGGATAAAATAATGGGATCAGAAGGCGACATGGAAAGTCGCAATGGCGATAAAAAAACGCCGGGAAGATGGATCTCCCTGCTTTCTCCGATTCCTCCGGCCATTATCGCCTTGTCATTGCTTTTTCATCTGCCCGATATTTCCGCTGGTAGAGAGTTTTCTTTTGGCATTAGCTGGGTTCCAGAACTGGGCGTATCCCTACGCTTCTATATTGATGGCCTCAGCTTTTTATTTGCCTTATTAATCAGCGGTATCGGCTTTTTTATCACCATTTACGCCGCTGAGTATTTACGCGGGAATCCACTATTGCGGCGCTTCTTTCTCTATCTCTATCTCTTTATGGTCGGAATGCTGGGTTTGGTATTGGCATCCGATCTCATTACTTTATTTGTGTTTTGGGAAGTGACGACGGTCGCAAGTTACCTCCTGATTGGCTTTAACCACTCCAGTGCTGTTGCACGACGCTCAGCTTTACAGGCTTTACTAGTGACCGCCTTAGGGGGGCTTTGCTTACTAACTGCTTTCCTATTAATGGGAGAGATTGTCGATAGCTATGATCTTGAAGAATTGTTAATTAAAGGGGAACAGATTAAATCCAGTTCACTGTATCTTCCTATCTTGATACTGGTACTTATCGGAGCATTCTCAAAGTCGGCACAGCTGCCCTTCCATTTTTGGTTGCCCAATGCCATGGCGGCGCCAACACCGGTGAGCGCATATCTACATTCCGCCACTATGGTCAAAGCCGGTATTTACCTTCTTGCGCGCCTACATCCGGTACTGGCTCACACTGAATACTGGGAGTGGATTTTAACCTGCACCGGTATTGCCACTGCCGCAGTAGCGGCATTGGCCGCCCTGCGTCAAACAGACCTGAAACTGGCCCTCGCTTATACCACCGTGATCGCTCTGGGCACTATCACCATGTTTCTGGGTTCTGATGCTTCAGCTGCCGTCGCCGCTGCAATTACTTTCTTGCTGGTTCACTCTTTTTATAAAGCCGCACTGTTTATGGTGGTGGGCATTATCGATCGGCAGACAGGTACCCGGGATTTAACCAGGCTGCACGGTCTGGCGAAATTATTGCCCTTTGCTTTTATAGCTGCACTGGCTTCAGCCCTATCCATGGCCGGATTCCCGCCGTTCCTTGGGTTTATTGGTAAAGAACTAAAATATGAAGGTGCGTTGGCGGTAGCTTCAGAGCCCGCACTGGTGGGCACAGCAGCAATTTTTGCCAATGCGGTAACGGTGACAGTAGCCGGCATGGTGGCCATCAAACCTTTCTTTGGCCCTCCCCCCAAAGATGCCAGTCGTATTCGCTGGGCACCTCCTGGTTTGTGGATAAGCCCACTGGTTTTAAGCGCCTTCGGCCTCACATTTGGTTTGGCCCCGGACTTAGTCGGTGGCGGACTGGTGGAACCGGCACTGACAGCAATACTTGGCCTTCCGGAAACCATCGACCTGAAACTCTGGCACGGTATTAACATTCCACTCCTGATGAGCATTCTTACTTTTGTGCTCGGGGTGATTATGTATGTCAATTTAAAACGTATGCGTGCCTGGCTAAACTGGGACTTTACCCATGCGCCAACTAGCGCCGATCTACTGTGGGATAAATCCTTAGAACTATTAAAAGCTTTTGCCGCACTGCAAACACGCATATTGCAAAATGGAATTATGCGTCGTTATCTCACAGTCATTTTTGTTACGCTCTCGATGGCCCTTTTTTATGCCTTTGTTCATACCGGCCACTTCTCACTCGAATACACTGCGCCACGACTTAATTTAAAAGAGTGGGCAGCCATACTGCTGACGGTAGGAGGTACATTTACTGCGGGTTTTGCGCGTAAACCTCTCACCGCCATTTGCGCTCTCGGCGCTCTCGGTGTGGGTATCGCTCTAATTTACCTCTTCTTTGGTGCACCGGATGTGGCCATTACACAGATTCTGGTGGAAACACTCTACTTGGTATTAATTGCTGCGATTCTTCCGCGTCTGCCCGTATTTACTCCCGGCAAGAAGGAAGGCTTTCGTCCCAGGGATGCACTGCTGGGTGCCACAGTTGGCCTTTTATTTACCATTAGCATTCTGGTGGTTCTGCAAACCCCATTCGAGAGCCCTGTGAGTGAATTTTACAAGGAAGCTGCTGTACCCGAGGCTCATGGGCGCAATATCGTCAATGTCATTCTGGTGGACTTCCGGGCCCTGGATACTTTCGGGGAGATTATTGTGGTGTTTACCGCGGCTGTCGCTGCGGTGACCTTACTCGGTCATCATTTAAGACGGGGCAAGCAGTGAATTCTATTATCCTACAGACAGCGACCCGTGTGTTGGTAGCCCTGATCTTGGTCTTCTCCATTTATATGCTGTTGCGTGGACACAATTATCCCGGAGGCGGATTTATTGCTGGATTAATTGCCGCTTCTGCTTTTGCCTTATTTGCCATGGCTTGGGGTATGGAGGCGGCACAAAGTGCTCTGCGCATACCTCCAGGGACTCTCGCCGCCTGGGGGGTTGTCATCGCCGGATTATCTGGATTGATGGCTCTATTTTGGGGAGACGGTCCCTTTTCCGGACAGTGGTTTGCCATAGTAGGCAGCAAGGAAGATGGCGGAATCATTATCAGCAATCTTTTGTTTTTTGATATTGGGGTTTACCTGACGGTACTCGGAGCCGTTCTCACACTCATTTTTGCCTTGGAAGAGGCCAGTTGATATGGAGTCTCCCCTCGCCGTTGTCGTCGGTATTCTGATTGCTACCGGCGTATATTTGATGCTTGCCCGCCACCTGTTGCACTATCTATTTGGCTTGGTACTAATTAGCAATGCCGCCAACCTGGCAATTTTTATCGCCGGGCGGTTGACTCGCGCCTCACCACCCCTGGTACCCGAGGGCCAGGAAGCCCCACAAATTATCGTTGCCAACCCCCTACCCCAGGCCCTGATCCTAACTGCGATCGTAATTGGCTTCGGCCTGCTGGCCTTTGCCCTGGCCCTGATCGCCCAGGCTTACCGTGAGCTGGGTACATTAGATGTGGATAGCATGCGTATTGCCGAGCCTGTGAAACCCAAGAGGAAGAAGACCACTTGAGTTGGTTATTGGCCCTGCCATTCCTAATCCCTATCGCCACGGCGTTAATCACATTTCCCGCTCGAGGCCGTAGATACCTTTGCTCTGGTATTTCGATATTGGGGTGCCTTACCGCCCTTTGCATTAACCTTTATATTCTTGTCCTGGTAGAAAGCCAGGGCCCTCAAGCTGGGCAAATGGGAGACTGGCAGGCTCCCTTCGGAATCACATTGGTCGCCGATCGGCTCAGTGCGGTAATGCTGTTGATCAGTGCCATCGTGGGTTTGTGTGTCTCTCTATTTGCCATTTCAGATATCAGTGAGAAACGGGTGAAACTTGGCTTTCACAGTTTCTTTCAACTGTTATTGGCCGGTGTTAGCGGTAGCTTTATCACCGGCGACCTATTTAATTTGTATGTGTGGTTTGAGGTGATGCTGATTGCCTCTTTCGCACTGCTGGTACTGGGGGGGGAAAAAATACAGCTGGACGGTGGCATCAAGTATGTAGCATTAAACCTTGTATCCACGCTGTTGATGCTGACCTCTATCGGGTTGCTTTATGGACTCACCGGCACCCTTAATATGGCGCAGCTGCATATTTCTTTGGCCGAGGTACAAAACCCCGTCGCGATTTCGACATTGGCAGTTATTTTTATCTGCGCTTTTGGAATTAAGGCGGCAATATTTCCACTATTTTTCTGGTTGCCCGCTTCATACCATGTTCCACCGGTCGCTGTAACCGCTGTATTTGCCGGTCTTCTGACCAAAGTCGGCGTCTATGCGCTAATTCGCACCTTTACTTTAATATTTCCCAATGATTTGGAATTCACCCGGGATATTTTGTTGGGGGCTGCATTACTTACTATGCTGACGGGAGTTTTGGGTGCAGCGGCACAGTACGAGTTCCGCAAGATACTCGCATTCCATATCATCAGCCAGATTGGATTCCTGGTATTGGGATTAGCGCTGAACAGCCCTTTAGCATTGGCCGGATCGGTGTTCTACATGGTCCACAATATTGTGGCAAAGACAAATTTATTCCTGATCAGCGGTACTGCCCAACGCCTTACGGGTAGTTATGAGCTCAATGAAATTGGTGGTTTATATCGCGCCAGCCCACTTCTCTCTACTTTCTTTTTTATCGCCGCATTTAGTTTAGCGGGTTTCCCACCATTATCTGGATTCTGGGCGAAACTGCTATTAGTCAAAGCAAGCCTCGACCAGGCCGCCTATATCGTCGCTGCCGTCGCACTGATTACCGGGGCGCTCACCCTGTTTTCAATGAGTAAAATATGGGCAGAGGCATTCTGGAAGCCACACCCCCAGGAGCACTGCAAAAATTTATATAGCCTCAGCGGCGCAGAGCGCTTCCAGCGGCTGCTGCCAGTCGCGTTATTGGCATTAATCACTTTGGCTTTGGGATTGGTTCCCGAGCCTTTCATCGAATACTCTCTGGGGGCTGCCGGAGAGTTATTGGAGCCTGATGATTACCTGAATGCCGTGTTACCAGGTACCACTCATTAACTTTGGAATGGATAAATAGAAATGCGTATTTTTCTATTAAATTTATTGCTCGCGATCAGTTGGTCAGCCCTGACCGGCAATGCTTCCATGGCAAATTTTTTCTTTGGTTTTCTGATCGGGTTTTTGGCACTGCGAGTCTCACCTATATTACCCGGGGCACAGACTTACTTTACCCGCTTGCCCCGTTTGGCTCATTTATTCTTTTTCTTTATCGAGGAGCTTGTTTTATCCAGCCTGCGTGCCGCCTACGAAGTCTTTTCGCCCCGCTTGCAAAGCCGGCCCCTGGTAGTACGACTACCCATGGAGAGGCTCGATAGAAACCAGATTTTTATTCTCACTAACTTAATTTCGCTGACACCGGGCACTATGGTATTGGATGTCACGCCCAACAATGATGCCTTAATCGTACATACTATGTTTGTCAGTGATCCAGAAACCTTTCGCGAGGAGATTAGGGAGGGGTTTGAGAAACGGGTTAAGGAGGCTGTTTCCTGATGTTTCTCACAATTATCGATATTCATTCGCCACTGGTCACAGTAGCAATCAATATTGCTTCCTTTCTATTGTTACTCGCCCTGGTGATGTGCTTCCTGCGTATCGCTTTGGGCCCCACCTTAGCAGACAGGGTTGTCGCCCTGGATGTTCTCAATATTTTGGCGGTAGCCTACTGTGCACTACTGGCAATCGCCTCGGGACAACCCGTGTACCTGGACGCTGCTATCGCCCTGGCCCTGGTCGCATTTTTAGTGAGTGTGGCCTTTGCCCGTTTTATTGAAAAAAGCGGCTCGCGCACAGTCACCCACAGCCATAGGGATCATGATGACATTTGATGAAATTTTTATCGCTTTGATAATTCTGGTGGGCAGTTTTTTTGGGTTCAGCGCCGCTTTGGGCTTGCTGCGAATGCCGGACTTTTACACTCGAATGAGTACATCGGGAAAAGGGGCTACGGTGTGTTGCGGATTACTGCTGGCGGGCGTAGCAATTCTTTTTAGTGACGCTCAGGTGACAGCCAGGGCCATTGCCGCTATTTTATTCTTATTACTTACAGTGCCAATTGGTGTCCATATGATTGCCCGGGCGGCTTATCGAGCCGGCACTCCCATGTGGCGGGGTACCGGCTACAAACTCAAGTTCAAGAACCCGATGCGCAATATTCAGTAAGCACTAAATCTTTTCGCCGTAAAGTTCTTCAATCATACTTTCGCTGCGCTGACGCAGGTGCTCCATATCCGGGTCCTGTAAAATGACATGACCCATTTTGCGCCCAGGGCGAAGTGCTTTGCCGTACAGCCAAACACCATCGTTATCCTGCTTTGGAGCTGCATCAACCCCCAACATATTGACCATCGCAACCGGCACCGGGCAGGCAGTATCGCCCAGGGGCATATCCAGTATCGCGCGGATATGATTGGCAAATTGGCTGGCCTCAGGGCCGACAAAGGTCCAATGACCGCTGTTGTGAACTCGCGGTGCCACTTCGTTGACAATCAGGCCGCTCTCACTGACAAAACACTCAACGGCCAATACACCCACATAGTCCCAGTCCTTCAGCAGGGTCGCCAGGTAACCCTCTGCGGCCTTGAGCAGCTCCGGGTTGTCGTAGGGAGCGGTGGACAGCAGTAAGGTGCCGTTGCGGTGGCGGTTTTCCGTCAGCGGATAAGCTTTGATTTCACCGGATGCCGAACGAGCACCGATAATGGAGACTTCACAGGCGAAATTCACCCCAGCCTCAACCACACACTCCTGATCACCAGCTTGGGGAATGGCAGCATCCAAGTCTGCAGCGTTCTTCACGCACCACTGGTTCTTACCGTCGTAGCCATTTTCGCAGCTCTTAATAAACGCCGGATATCCCAGTTGGTCGACCGCTTCCCGCAGCTCTTTTTCACCCTGTGCTGCTGCGAAAGGTGCAACAGGCAGACCAGAGTCTGTAAGTGCTCGCTTCTCTCGCAAGCGGTGCTGGGCCTTCTCTGTAATATGCGGGTCCGGATATACCGGACAGAAGGGCTGAAAAGAGCGCAGCAACTCAACGCTCACTTGCTCCCTCTCACTGGTGATCACTTCCGGGCGCCCCAGTGCCTGATACAAGGCCTCAGGGTCCTGTTCCGGTTCCATCTCCACGATAGTCCCCAGTCCCTTTACACAGTCGGTGTTTTCACCGGTCTCAGCCAGGAAACTGAACTCTACTCCGAGAGGTTGCCCCTCTTGGGCCATCATTTGTGCCAACTGCCCACAGCCAATAATGGCGACTCGTCTCTTACTCACAACGATCTCCTATCACTCTACCGTGATTGGAACTTGCTCGGTCTGACGCTCGCGCCAGGCGATCAGGCGCTTCTGCAATTCCGCATCAGCCAAAGACAACATCTGCGCAGCCATCAAGCCTGCATTGTAGGCACCGGAAGCACCAACCGCCTGGGTTGCTACCGCCACACCGCGAGGCATCTGCACAATGGATAACAAGCTGTCCATACCCGTCATAAAACGGCTCTCAACCGGCACTGCGATCACAGGCAGGGGAGTCAAAGCAGCGATCATACCCGGTAAGTGGGCGGAGCCGCCGGCGCCGGCAATAATCACTTCGGTACCGGATTCGTGGGCACGGCTGGCAAACTCAACCATACGCTGGGGAGTTCTGTGGGCCGAAACCACAGCAGTAGCAAAGGGAACTTCGAGCTCTTCCAGAGGCTTAGTCGCGTTGCTCATGGTGGCCCAATCTGAGCGGGAACCCATTACGATAGTGACTTTTTCAAAGGGAATCGGCTTCACTTGCGATTAACTCCAATATTGAACGAGCGCCAGATAGACGGGAATCGCCACCAGCACATTGAAAGGAAAGGTAACTGCCAGGGACAAAGTGATGGACACACTAGCATTGGCCTGCGGCAGGGCAACGGACATAGCCGCAGGCACAGCGATATAAGAGGCACTGCTACCGAGCACCGCGAGCAGAAAGATACCACCAGGCGACAAACCCAACAAACTCCCCAAGATACCGCCAGCGGCACCGCCAATCAGCGGCATAAAAATGCCGAAGCTGAGCAGGAAAGCACCCTGCCCTCTAACATCGGCCAACCGCGCCGCAGCGACACGCCCCATTTCCAGCAGAAAGAGCGCCAATATGCCATGAAACAGGGTCCCAAACAAAGGCATTACTGAAGCGGTGCGCTCTCCAGCCCAGGCTCCGATAACGATTCCCCCCAGGAGCAACAGTACTCCCTGGTTGCAGGTGACCTCGTGAAACACCCGGCGCTTGCTCGAACTGCCCATCGATTGCCGCGCCAACAGCATGCCGACAATGATTGCCGGGACTTCAAGAAGTGCTACAAACAGAGGGAAATACGCTTCATATTCAATATTCTGTGACTGTAGCAGGGCCACAGCCACCGCGTAGGTGGCAACACTGACAGACCCATAGTGCGCCGCCGTTGCCGCCGCATCTACACGTGACCACTTGCCAATCCAGCGCAAGATAGGGAAAGCCACCAGAGGTAACAGAGCACCAAAAGCCACCACCGCCAGGGACTGGGGAACCAGGGTGGCAGCGGAATACGCACTTAAAGCAGCACCACCTTTTAGGCCGATGGCGATTAGCAGGAAGATAACGCAGCTCTGGTAAAGACCTTTGGGTAAACGCAGGTCACTGCGAACCAGCTGGGCAAAGGCGCCCAGCAGAAAGAAACCAACAACAATATCCAACTGCATCTCTATCGCTGTCCCCGGCGCTGTCTGGAGCGATTATTGGAGATACGTATGCGTTTCGGGGTTTGCTGCGCCATCAGCCAGTAAGCAGCATTGGCCAGAACCACCACTAGGCCTACAGCCATCAAGGGAACCCCGTTCATACCGGCAAGATTTACTGACAAGCCTGCGCATAAAACTAACAAGCCGACAACCACGCCAAAGAAGAGTTGTGATCTCTGCATTGATAATGCCCCCACTGGTTATTGAAATTGACGCATTATCGGAATTGCTATTGATAGATAAAAATAGATATTTATTATGTAAACTATAAACTCAAACCTATACAGGTGATTTTGTGCCCCTAACTCGTGCCCATGCCCGCATTGGAACCGTTCGACAACTGGAGATCCTGCTCTGTGTCTATGAGTTGGGCAATATCAGCGCCGCAGCCAGAAAGCTGCACCTAACCCAGCCAAGCGTATCGATGCAACTGGCCAAACTCTCCGATGCGGTGGGTTTACCTCTGTATTACTCGGTGGGCAGGCAACTGCAATTTACGGAGGCCGGGCAAACCCTGGTAGAAAGTGCCCGGGACATCCTGAAGAGTTACGAGTATCTGGACCTGAAACTGGCCCAATTGCGAGGGTTGGATACCGGCAGCTTACAACTGGCAGTAGTGACCACCGCCAAATACTTTATCCCCCACCTGATCGGGGAGTTTTATCAGCAGCATCCGCGACTGGATATCCACTTCAGGGTGGGCAACCGCCAACAGATCATTGATTACACTGGTGAGGATGAAGATGACTTCTACGTATTCAGCCACCCTCCAAAGAGCCAGGACCTGGAGCTGGTGGAGTTTCTACCCAACCGCTTACTGGCGATAGCGCCTGAGAACCACCCACTGGCCTCCCGCAAAAAAATCTCCCTGCAAGAATTTGCAGGCTGTCAGTTCCTTCATCGGGAGGAGGGCTCCGGTACACGCCATGCCATTGAACAGTTCCTGCGCAAACGCAATGTAGACCTCAAGCTCCGTATGACCATTGAGAGCAATGAAGCCATTAAGCACGCGGTTATGTCCGGTCTGGGGGTCTCTATATTGTCGGAGCATACCCTGGCATTTGGCGGACGCGCAGGCTTGTCAATTCTCGATGTCGAAGAACTTCCTATTGTCACCCACTGGTATTTAGCTCGACGCAAATCACGTCCGCTATCACCAGCAGCACAGAAGTTCCTGGAGTACGCCCGCAATCTGGAAAAAGTGCCCCTGGGTAATCTCCCGTAGCCCAGCCTTATCATTGGAAAAGAGGGAAAGAATACACTGCACCCAAGACTCGCAGTGGAAATTTCCCTGTAAACCCAAATAGACACTTATACCCCCCTAAGGCACCAAGCGCATTATTCTTTCTCTCTTATAAATCCCCTTCTCTCTGTAAACCTGGCTAGATAATTTAGGCCTCAAATTTTGAAAAATTCCCTGCGGTCTTTTTCAGTCCTGCTACTTTTTGGGGTACTTGGCCCATGCACTGCCAATAATTATCAACCAAAGCACCTATGGCAGATAAGCTGTTTTGCCTGTGTCCGGATTTTCAGAGATGGATATCGAGATGACCGCAAAAGGAATTAATAAAGGAATTATTACTCTACTTTTCACTCTCTCAGCACTATCGACCCATGCCCAAGATGATTGGCGTGATATCGAATGGGGTGAATTTATTGTTCGTTTTGGCCTGACTTATGTCCAGCCAAACGATGAGGGCACAGCGCTTAAATATAGAGTTTTACAGCAATGGGATTTATACAACAGCAGTTGGCAAATCGACTCGACCCATGCATGGCAAATATCGGGAGTGTGGCGACCCAGCGATCGCTGGGGCATAGAATTAATGCATATTAATGGCGCCAGCTATGGTACAAAACTGGATAATTTCACCGGCAACCCTGGGCGAAACCAAATCCAGCTCGGCGACTTTAGCACTACAACGACAATGGTTTTCGGCAACTGGTACTTCTTAGATCCATCCTATCGCGCTCGCCCCTATATCGGTGCAGGAATCAATTACACCAATTTCCACACCGTTGAAATCAGCCGCCAGTTTAACGAATACCTGATAGATTCAGAGCTCTCGGTCGCACCTGGATCATTTAATATGGGGCACTCGTGGGATTGGGGGCTGCAAGCCGGCCTGGATTATATCTTTGATTTCCGCGACTGGAGATATCCTCTACTACTTAACGCATCCGCGATTTATTACCTGGCAGACACCGACGCCACTATCGACTTCCCCACTGAATTGGGCAGGGATCGCCTCTATGCCCATTTTGACTACAACCCCTGGATCATAAATTTCGGGGTGGGTATTAAATTTTAGTTATCGAAGAAATTTCATACAGTTGGGCGACAGCGAATACTCTTAAAATTTGAAGTTATTTCATACACGAGCTGCGTTGTCCCCAACTATAACTTTGTCGCTAAAAACCTAATCGGTATTACAACTATCTGGCACAATAAAAGGAATAACTGTGTCCCCCCAAAAAACTGGTTTCCAGCTTTCTTCTGTAGGATTCGTAAAAATATTCCTACTCATTATGACGCTTTCTGCACTGCTTGTTTTTAGCCGCAACTCTCTAGCACAATGCAACCCCGGCAATAGTGGCACCTCTGCCGCAGATGAAATCACCTGTGACGAAGACAATGACCCCGATGGTGCGGACATAGAAACTTATGCCGGCAACGATACCATCATTCTCAACGGTGGGACGGCGGAAAATGTACTTGCGGGAGAGGGAGATGACGAAATTACTATCACGGGAGGAATTGTTACCTTATTTGCCGACGGTGGCGCTGGCAACGATACGATAACTCTCGACGAGCGATCCAGTGATGTAGGGAATTATCTGGGGGGAGGAGGCATTCATGGAGGCGATGGAGATGACACCCTGATTCTACTCGATGGGCTGTCCTTTCACGTCTGGGGAGGAGAAGGAAACGATACCATCACCTTGGATGGAGGGTTCATTTTTAACTACCTGGATGGCGGAAACGGCGATGACTACATCTATTGGGATGAGGGCATCAGTAACGAAATTCGAGGCGGCTCCGGATCAGACACCCTACTGATAGATTCACACTCTTTCGATGGAGACGTCATACTGGATGGTGGTGATGATCTCAGTGCAAATGATGGTGAAGTCGACAATTTAATATTTAAATTGGATTACTCCGTTGATGGGACTCTTCTAAATAACTGGGAAAGAGTCGTTATCTGGGGTAGCTCCAAAATGACATTCACTGGGAGTTTAGCTGTCGGAGGAGGTCTCGATTCGGAAGGAAATTCCCTCGGCCTAGATATTCGCTGGGGTGGACAGGCATTTTTTGATAGCGACAGCTATGTAATCTCAGGAGATGTATCCAATAGTGGAACCATCGATCTATCCAACAATAGGTTCAACACCCTCACCATAGCCAAAGACGATAATGGAAACTATGGGCAATACCGCTCTAATAATGGGCGCCTATGGGTAGACGCCGTCCTTGAAGATGATTTTTCACAGAGCGATCAACTAATTGTGGAAGGAGACAGCTCTGGCACTACCACTATCTCTGTCTTTAACCGCTCCGGTAAAGGAAAGCGGACAGAAGGCAATGGTATTAAGGTGGTTTCCGTCAAAGGCGAATCAAATGCACAATTCACCCTGGCAGGGGACTTTGTCAGTAAAGATGATCAGCAGGCAGTGATAGGTGGAGCCTATGCTTACACATTACACCAGAACGGCGCAGGAGGAAGTGATGATGGCAGCTGGTATTTGCGTTCAACTGTGGATAACTCTTCAGTATTCCCTGAAGGCGGAATAATCCGCTGGCAACCTACTGCAGTACTCTACGAAGCCCTCCCGCAAATTCTCAGAACACTCAATATTCCCTCTTCACTGCGCAGCCGCCTGGGAAATCGCTATTGGGTAGGTACAAGCTATTTGGACTTGGCCAGTAGCGAGTATAGCGATGCCCAAGAGCAGGCAATTGATAATCGTGGACTTTGGATCAGAAACTCTGCCCGACATATTACCCTTGATCCCAATGAGTCCAGTACCCGTGCAAACTGGAAACAGACTTACTATCAAGTACAAGTGGGCTTTGATTTACCAATACAAGTCTCCGTATTTGGAAGCCAACTTATTGGCAGCGCCGCTTTGCACTACGGCGATTCAAATAACGATGTGAATTCATTTTTTGGTGATGGCTCAATCGATGCGAGTAACTACGGCGTCAGCGCATTTGTCACCTGGTATGGATTGGATGGCATTTTTATTGATAGTCAACTTAAGCTAAATTGGTTTGACTTTGAAATGGATGCCAAATCACTGCGCGAACTCAATAATAGCGATGAAGCATTTGGTTATGCCTTGTCTATCGAGGGCGGTAAGAGTTTTAAACTGCATGATTACTATTCCTGGACACCCCATGCGCAATTGATTTACACCTCGGAGGAAGCCAATAACTTGCAGGATATCTATGCAGTACAAGCTACAGATATCAATAACAATGGCTTCCTCTTACGCTTGGGAACCATCTTTGAAAAGCGCAAGAGCCAACGTAAGAGTAGTCGCAATATGTATGGCTCAATTCCTTTGGAAAGGTTCTCTCTGTTCGCAACTCCGAGCCTTATTTACAATATCGACCAGAGGACTAATTTACTCGTATCGGAAACCCGACTCAGTCAAAAACCTGATACCTGGTACGGTGAATTGCGCTTGGGCGCGAGCTACGATGAGTGCGGTGATCACTGTTCTATCTATTCAGAAATTTATTACAGCAGCAGTTTGGAAAACCTGGGGAATAGTTTTTCCGGAGGGTTAGAACTAGGCTTTCGCTACAAATGGTGACACCGAAAGCAAAAGCCTTAATATATTGATACTCTTAACTGAATACTACCTCAATACTTTATCAAGTAACTCACTTCGACAGCATCTTAGACAAATCGTACTCTGAGAAGACTTTACAAATTTTGCTATCATTTCCACAACTTCCTTTTAAATTTTGCTTCTTGAGACCACTGGCTTGCCCACCAGGAATAGTTAAAAATCTATCCCTCCAAAAGCGAATATCTGCTACCCGTGCACATCGTGTGCCCTGCCTCATGCTCATAGCCTTAAGCCAAATATCATCAGCTTTAGGGCACAGGTTCATAAATTTCTCTTTATTAAATGCATCTGGGTGGAGCGCACCGGGATAATATAATACTCCTCCAACACCAGTAGGGAAAACCTTGTAGGAGGGCGCAATATTCATATCACACTTCCAATTGTTACGAGTTGTTCTCCACTTTTTATATGGCAATACTTCTCCTTGACTATCAACCTTTATTTGATGCGCTCGATGACAGTAAATATAATTTGGGTTTTTTAGGTAAGCCTGATACAGCATATCAATGGTATCTACAGGGTAAAGAATATCATCATCGACCGTGATAATAAGGCTATCTGGAAACTGTTGAAAGGCGTAAACATACTTCATGTATGGACCTAGATTTTCATCGACAAATTCAACCCTTAGCCCTCTATGCATTTGCTTTTTTAAGATACTGGGCAAAACTCGATCAGGAAAATCTTCTAGTGACAACCAAAGAACAATAACATCTGCTTTTAAAGACTGCTGGAATAAACTCTCAATGCACAGATGAATATCATGTATACGTTTATCATAACTTGTCAAAGAGACAACAATATTATGCTTCTCTGCATTTCCAACACCAGACCCACAACCATTCAATGCCGCCTGCTCTAAGAGCCTTTTCCAAAACAAAGCATCCAATTTCAAATTATTATTAATGGTACTTTTCTTGTCACGCCTTGTAGAAAAATTCTTAAACATGAAGCAAATTTGAAACCTCTAAATTTAAATGCCGCAGTAGCAACCAGAGCTTTCAAATAAGCAGCCAAGCATTAAACGTTAGCTCCGGGATAGCCATTAAAAGACTATTCTATAAAATTTAACTATAGAAATATGGGAGACAGCGCGCAAGAACACTACTTGAATCTTTATTAAAATTACTTTATGGGATGTACCTTAAATTTTTCATTTGACATAAAATATACACTGACAAGTTAAATTCATTACCCCACTTGCTCTGCCTCTCCAGTGGACGAAGCAGTTTTTCTCCCAACCCCGCGGCGACCATATAACGCCAAAAGAACGCCAGATGGGAACATCAATACACCGTAAACTGCTGAGGGCACGGACATCTCACTCGAGTGTAAGAGCGTGAGGGTTACCATCATTCCGATAGTACTGTTCTTAATACCGAGTTCCGTTGCAACCGCAACCCCTTCCCGCTTTGGCAGGCCAGCAACCCGGCTGATAAGAAGCCCCAATAGCACACCACAGAGATTCAATAGAATGACCGAGGGTCCAGCTTGAACCATCAAGTCTGCAAGGCGATCGCGAATTCCCCAGATAAGGCCTGCTACCAGTGCAAGCAATACAACCCCGCCAAAAATACTGACTATTCCCTCTGCGCGGCGAGCCAGGTGCGGTCTCCAGGCACGAAATAGCATCCCTATCACAACAGGCAAGAGGACAATACTGGATAACATCACCACTGTACTGGCGAATGGCAGAGTTATAGTCTGGTCAGCGCCGAAATAAGTTCGAAGCGCATAATTTGCGAAAAGCGGTAAACTGGCAATAGTAATCAGGCTGGCAGAAACTGTTAATACAATAGAAAGCGCCACGTTGCCGCGAGCCATCAAGGTAAACAGGTTCGATGTTGTGCCTCCCGGACAGGCGGCAATAATGACTAGGCCAACAGCAATGGCCGGTGGTAGATTTAAGCCCCAGCAGAGGCCAATTGCTATAGCTGGCATCAGGAGAATTTGGGTAAAAGTTCCGATAATAAGGCCAATGGGCTTTACCGTTACCTGATGAAAATCCCTGGCAGTTAGGGTCATCCCTATTCCCACCATGATGATAAACAGCGAGATAGGCAAGCCGATCGAAATAAGGGGACCTGATTCCATGATTTTCTCCAGTATCAGTCACTGTAAGAAAAATACCCGACCAAAATCAACTCCCAGAATAAAGCTGGCACTGGAGATGGATAACGAAATCAAGGCAGAAACTTCACTGCCAGGGGACTTATTTCGACATCGGTAATTCGCTGATTTTTTTTGGTGCTCGGATCGATTCTTATAAGTGTAATTATTATTTTTAGTTCAGATGGTAAAGCAATCATAGATGATTTCACCAATCTGTCTTGTATTTTAGCAATATACAGAAGTTTAATGATTCAGGAAACGATACAGAAGGCCATGATTTCCTCCCTGAAAAGCGGACAGGTAGATAATTGGGACAACTTAATGTGGTCCGTGGGAAGTTCGGATATTCCCACTAGCGAGGACTCCGTTACAGTTTTTAGTGCAGCTAACCAACTCCCCTGGCTTCTACCCACGCGACGAAAGTCCCTATTGGAATACTTCTCCTGCCCGAAAGTAAAAGGTGCACTTTCCCCTGAGTTGGATAATTACCTGCACGAACTCAGCCTCAGCAAACCCAATAACCGCTTGGGCACTTACTTTGAAAGGCTCTGGTCATTTGCCTTTGACAAACATCCCGACTACCAGCTGCTCTACCAAAACCTCCCTCTAAGGTCCGGCGGCAAGACACTGGGGGAACTCGACTTCGTCGTGCAACACCTGCCCAGCAACCAGTGTGAACACTGGGAAATTGCCGTAAAATTTTATCTCCAGGTTACCGATATCCATTGGGTAGGGCCTGGAATCAAGGACCGACTGGATATCAAACTGGCAAGAATGGCAGATCATCAACTGCCACTGATTGAAATGCCGGCAGTTCAATCAATGCTGAAAGAGCACGGCCTAGAGATAGATCGCCAGTGGGCGCTAATGCCCGGGAGACTATTCAAACCGCTGGATACACTTCGCCGGCCCTCCAGTCATGATCTTTGGTGGGTGTCGTTATCTGAGTTTCGGTCATTCTCCCTGAGCCAGGCAAACCGCGGTGCTCTCGAGTGGCTGGCGCTCCCCAAGCAAGCCTGGCTGGCGCCTCAGAGCAGCACCACCGGCATGACTGCCGATCAATTGCTAGAGGCGCTGCTGCCCGAAAGCTTTACCCACCCACTGTGCATCGCCGCCATCGATAAAAACGGCGAAGCCTGCAGAGGCTTTATCGTGCCCGACAACTGGTACCAAAGAGCCAAAAGTAGCTTGAGCATATAACCAGCCTCTCGCTGGCCTCACATTATTTTCTAAATTGGTGATTGACATAGATCAATTTACATTTACAATTTTCAGAAATTTCTGAAACTTAAGAAGTAAATGAAACTATCGAGTCAAGCCCAGGCATTCGTACTGCACTTTGGTGAAATGGGTAGCCGCTGGGGATTCAATCGCACGGTGGGACAAATGTTTGCCCTACTCACCATTCATCCCACGCCACTCAATGCCGAGCAATTGGCCCAGGCACTGAAGATCAGTCGTGGCAATGTCAGTATGGGGCTCAAAGAGCTACAGGCCTGGCGCTTGGTTGAGCTGCATCATCAACCTGGCGATCGCAAAGATTATTTCACTGCAGCTGGGTCAATCTGGGACCTCGCTCGCACTGTCTTCGAAGAGCGCCGCAAGCGAGAGCTCGACCCTACATTAAGTCTGCTTCGCCAGCTGCTGCTCAATGAACCCCAAGATGAGCTGGATGCCCAGGCACAGGAAAAAATCCAGGAAGTTTACAGCTTGCTGGAGCTACTCGAAGAATTTGCCAACACACTCAGCAAGCTAGAACACCAGGACCTGCTTAAATTGATGAAGCTAGGCTCCGGTATCGTCAAGCTACTGGAACTCAAAAGTAAGATGACAGGTGGACAGAACACCTCAAACTAGCAAAAAAAACGCTAGTACGAGGAATATACCGCTGCACTCAAAGCGAAATAACACCTTCATCTGAAGCACTTATTCCGGGGAGAAACCCATAGGGCCAAATCCATGGCTAAAAGCCCCGGCATATTTTTAATCCGGCAGCCCATAGTGCTGGATTAAAAACGGCACAAGGCCGTGCCGCTGCCGATCCAAAGTCGGCTCCTGCAGGATTGTATACGCGGGAACACACACCTGCCTCTATATTTTCTTGCAGTGCCGATTAGCACAGGAAGTGCTAATCGGCTCACTGGTTCAAAGATCTCAGACCAGCAGAGGCTCTCATGCTAGATACCCTGATCCTTTCCAGGATACAGTTTGCCGCAAATATCAGCTTTCATATTCTATTTCCAACAATCACCATCGCACTCGCGTGGATCGTTTTCTTTTTTAAATTACGCTACGACCAAACTAATAATCCGGTCTGGATGCGCGCATATCGTTTTTGGGTAAAAGTCTTTGCCCTGACATTTGCTCTCGGCGTAGTGAGTGGCATCACCATGTCATTCCAGTTCGGAACAAACTGGCCCGGCTTTATGGCCCAGGTCGGCAATATCGCCGGCCCGCTTCTCGGATACGAAGTACTTACTGCATTCTTTCTCGAAGCAACCTTTCTCGGCATTATGTTGTTTGGCATTAATAAGGTGCCAAGCAAAATACATACTTTATCTGCCTTTATTGTGGCAACAGGGACCACTCTATCCGCTTTTTGGATTATCGCTCTCAACTCCTGGATGCAAACACCTGCCGGATTCGATTTACGGGATGGAGTCGCCTACCCGGCAAGCTGGATGGAAATTATCTTTAACGCCTCTTTCCCCTACCGACTTACACATATGCTGCTGGCTTCGGGATTGACGGCATCTTTCTTTGTCGCGGGGATTTCCGCTTATCGGATTCTTAAAGGAGACCCCAAACGCGCGCCCCGGCTCGCCCTTAAAACAGGACTGATTCTCGCTGCCATCTTTATTCCGATTCAAATCTATGTGGGTGACTTACACGGACTCAACACTTTTGAGCACCAACCGCAAAAAGTCGCCGCAATGGAGGGGGTTTGGGAAACAGAGCGCGGTGCCCCCCTGCTGTTATTTGCGATACCCGACGGAGAAGAAAAAACCAACCATTTGGCGATCGGCATTCCCAAAATGGCCAGCCTTATCCTTACCCATGAGTGGGATGGTGAGATCAAGGGAATTAATGAATTCCCCGATAATCACCCACCGGTAGCTCCCGTATTTTTCGCCTTCCGTATTATGGTCGGCATAGGCATATTGATGCTGCTAACCGCTTGGGGAGGGGTCTATCTATTGCGTAAAGGTGAGCTGCCTCGCTGGATGCTTAAAACCCTGGTCGCGATGACATTCTCCGGCTGGATAGCCACCTTGGCCGGTTGGTATGTCACAGAAATTGGACGCCAACCCTGGCTCGTTACAGGAGTACTGAAAACCGCCGATGCTGTTACTCCAGTACCACCTTCCCATGTCGGTTTTTCCCTAACCCTTTATCTGGTTGTCTATGTGATATTGCTCTATGCGTACATAAGAACCCTGAAAGTGATGGCCCTGAAGTCTGTAAAAGTCGAGGAGTTTGAAACTCAGGAACTATTCGCCGGCACTAGCTTAACCAACCGTCCAAAAGATACCGAGAAAAATGACAAGGGAGAAGGCAAATGACCGGTAGCGCTTCTGCAGCGGCCTATTGGCTGCCTGTCGCCTTTGTCGCCCTTATGGGCCTGGCGGTAATAGTCTACGCAATTCTGGATGGCTACGATCTTGGTGTGGGCATTTTGCTCCCCATGGGAGAAGAGGAGGAATCCCAGCGGGATACCATGATCGCATCCATCGGCCCCTTTTGGGATGCCAACGAAACCTGGCTGGTGCTGGCAATCGGTTTGCTCCTGATTGCATTCCCAATCGCACACAACCTGGTGTTAATGCATCTATATATCCCAGCTGCGATTATGCTGGTCGGGCTAATCATGCGAGGAGTGGCATTCGACTTTCGTGCCAAGGCTGCCATCGACAAAAAGCTAACCTGGGATCGAACCTTTAAAGCGGGATCTATTATTACCAGCCTTGCGCAGGGGTACATGCTGGGGCAGTACGTGATTGGCTTTAAGCCCGACTGGTCTGCACAGCTTTTTTCAGCCCTCAGCGCTCTGGGAGTTACCGCCGCATACGCCTATATTGGCGGCGCCTGGCTGGTTCTTAAAACCGAGTCGGAGCTGCAAAAACGAGCGACCACATGGACCCGTTACGCAGGGCGGGCCACCCTGCTTGGGGTGGTTGCAGTATCGGCCATCAATCCACTGGTAAACCCAACAGTATTTGACCGATGGTTTACCTACCCTCTGGTTATGTTTGTACTACTCGTCCCCACCCTGTGCTTTATCGCCTTTGTCTCCAATGATGTTCTGCTGGCGAGAATGCCTAAGCCTGCAGACAGACATAAAGCGGTTCCTTTTTTTACGGTCGTCGTTATTTTCCTGATGTGCTTTATCGGCCTGGCCTTCAGCTTTTTCCCTGATATTGTTCCCGGCCAACTAAATATTTGGCAGGCAGCCAGTGCCACCGCCTCATTAAAATTTATTCTTGTGGGTGCGGTAATAGTAGTTCCCGTCATCCTCGCCTATACCGTTTTCTCTTATTACGTCTTCCGAGGAAAGGCGACAGAGCTACATTATCACTAGCTGCATTTCCATTCGGCTGGCAGAAATACCTGCTAGCCGAATTTAATTAATTAATGTGGAACTACCCCACAAATCAAACAAGTTCTTCTTGCTCGCCTGAATTTGGTACGATTATAATAATCAATTCCAAAAGACAATTTTTTACATGGAAGTAAAGCGTATGCTAGCCCATGGCCAGTACCGCTTGTCTATAGGGGGAGGTAATTTGAACCAAATCGATCGACGAGCTATCAGCCGGCGCGACACTGCCAGTCCGCGCAAACCACAACGCAAAAATGGTCGGGAGAAGTATGAAAAGCTTCTTGACGCCCTTGAAGTATTAATTACTGAACAAGACTCTACGGATATTAGCCTCGCAAACCTTAGTCAGGTTGCAGGTGTTCCAGCAGCGTCTGTTTATCATTTCTTCCCAAGTGTAGATGCCAGCTTAACCGCCCTGGCCGAGCGTCACTATAAGTCTTTCGGTGACGTAGTATTGGGCCATTCGGATTTTTCTCCGTCAGAAAGCTGGCAGGATATGCTGAATCAGCTGTGCGACCTTGTGCGCGGCTACTATGAAGAGAATCTCGCAGCACTAAAAGTACATTTTGGACCTCAGTCCAGTTGGGCATTACGCCAACTACAAATGGAAAACAATTGGCGCCTGGCAGATACTCTGATCAAAAACCTGTCTCGGGAGTTTGAGTTGCCACCCTCTCAGGATTGGCGAGACCGGTTCATGTGTGCCATCAACATTAACGACTCTTTCTGCTCCCAGTCTTATTCCCGCTTTGGGAAAATAACAGAAGACTCCGCAGCAGAGGGGAAACGGGCCGCTGCAGCCTACTTAAAGCTCTACCTCGGTGAGCTTTTGCAGAGGCGCCAATTGCGCTTTGCCCCACTGGAGGCTTCGGCCTAAGCCCAGTAGCAGAACCGCAATAAAAAAGCCCGACAAGTAATTGTCGGGCTTTTTTGTGCCCGTCACTTCTACTCTGCCCTCTGTTTAAGCCTCACCTGACTAACAATTACCAATAATCAAAAAAAAGAGGGTAAAAAATATTTGCTAATAAAATAGCTTCAACTTTTATATATATCAAATAGCTATATAAAGGCTTATATTAACTTCACTTTATAACTATGTTGATTAAGGGAAGCAGCGCTAGAATTGCATTTTTGTGACTGGTAAGACTGAACCTACACTTCATTAACTAATATCGATTGTGGAGGTCCCTTATGCCCATTGCTTCACACGAGCTCTCGGTGGATTTCCCAGAATATGCAGACACAATCAAGCAGCTCATCGAAGACGATATTCAATTCAAACTTGAAAACGACATCTACAGCAAACTGGATAAACAAATAAGAGGCCTTCAGGATAGTGGTATTGGCACCGACGACGATCACTATTCCAGCCTCAAAAAACAGAGAGCCTACTTGAAACAGCACCTCTATAACCGCATTACTTCAGTGATTACCCATCACTAAAGTACGCGTTAACAGTTGCTCGTAGCAGCACTAGCGGTCACTGCAGTTGCTGAAAGGGCACGCAGCCTAAAAGAGCTTGGCCTATGCAACTGTACCTGACCTTTTCCTCCCCCTTTGCGCGCAAGGCGCGCATTGTTGTGCAAGAACAGCGTCTGCACTCTGTGGTAACAGAGCATTTCTCTCACCCCTTTCACAATGACGACGAACTTATTTCCAGCAACCCCTTGGGAAAAGTCCCCTGCCTAACCCTGGATAATGGCTCCTCAATCATTGACAGCGAAGTCATCTGTGCATTTCTTGATAAAAGCTTGGGGGATGGTCACTTATCTGCACCACTGGACAAAAATTGGGATCTGTATACTTTTCACAGTGTCAGCTCTGGATTAATGGATGCAGCAGTGCACCTGCAAATGGAAAAGCTGCGTGCACGGGAAGAACTTAGGTCTGATTTTTGGTGGCAGCGCTACTTCAGTGCTATTGAGAGATCTCTAGATTACCTGGAAAATCACCTGGACCGATTACCCGCCAGTCTTAGCTTGCCGCATATTAACTTATGCTCAGCACTATCCTATCTTGATTTTCGCCATGAAGATTTTGACTGGAGAAGTGACCACCCGAGACTTATGGCCATATCAGAAGATTTGGAAAAAAGTGAAAGCCTGAGTAAGTGTCAGCTGCATGAGTAGTTACAGAATGCGGAATACCAACAAGAATAAGTTATCCCGCTATTTGTTATGAGCAGGTCAAAATACTGAGTAGTGCACTATTGTGTCAGGCGGAAAGGAGACTCTGCAACCGAGATTTACTGTGATTACATCTCGGTAACCTCGGGATCGGCATTCACTCCTTATGCGTTTCTACAGCGCAGTGCATTCTTCCTTTTTTAGGAGTCGTGACTCTACCACTAGAAAACAGTCTATTTTAATTAATATAAATGCCACACTTTTTTACTAGCCTAAACCCTTTTGGAATACTCCCATGGCCAAACAACCGAAGAGTACTCTTTGGATAATTCTGCACAGTGTAGCCATTGTTGCAGTTTTATGTAGCCTGCTAACGGGGCTCCGTATCTCCACATTAACAAAGCCAAGTATTGGAAATATAGAAGAACTGTTACCCCAGGGACAGATTCATGATATTCACTTCTTTGTAGCAATTGTTACTTCGGCCATCCTTATCTGCTACTTATCCTATAAAGTAATAATTAAAATAAAAAATACAACCTCACAAAGTAAACCTTATAAAACATCAATTAGCTATCATAGGGTAGTAACACGCATTGGCTCATTTTTTTTAGTACTCATGGTCTTAAGTGGCTGGATTTTATTTATTGGTTCCGGCAATGCTTCTATCTTTCGCCAGGCACACTTTTATAGTGCTTTTGCGATCGTACTCTATATATTCCTTCACGCTGGCATTTACCTAGCAACCTATGGCCTGAAGACTTTGGGTTATTTGCTTCCCAGTGCTCGATCAGGCTATCGAACTTCAATTTTTACCTACTTATCTGCCGGCTGTATCACTTTATTACTTTGGATTATTGTTACAAATAACAGTTACCACAATCTTACAATTGAGAAAATTAGGTCGGAAACCTTTATAAACATAGATGGAATCCCCAAAGAATCCGCATGGTCCTTAGCTACACCACTTAAAATCCATACTGACGGAGGTGCTAACTTTATTGATGGTAGCTCAACCGTCAACTTGAGAGCCTTGCATAACCAACAGGAAATATTTTTTCATATCACCTGGGAAGACCCTACTGAAAGCTTGAAACACCTACCACTGAAAAAAGTGGATTCTGGCTGGGAAATACAACAGCAAGATTTTCAAAATTTTAATGAAACCCGTCACTATGAAGATAAGTTTGCCATCCTGCTTTCCAATTCCTGTGATTTCGGTGCTTCGGGAACCTCTCACCTGGGCCGCAAACCATCAGCACAGTTGCCCGCAAATTGGCATGGCAAGGGCTACCACTACAGCTCATCCGATGAAATACACGATCTCTGGCACTGGAAAGCAGTAAGAACCAATAAAATGCACCTGGCAGATGACAATTATATTGGCAAGCCTGATATTGTAAGGCCAGGAGCACGCCGCTATACCGCAGGATATCTCCAGGATGGCAAAGAGTCCGGGGCATACTTAATGAACTGGAAGTGGTACTCCTCAAAAAACGTTACACCAAAACGACTACCCAAAAGTCCTTCCAGCCTGACGCCATATCAAAACGAGGATACAAAGAGCGATTGGACTATTTCCTGGTTTGATTACCAGCCATACACGGCTGAAGATGACAATTATCCTATCAATACGATTATGCCTTCAGTCCTCTATACCTCAAATCGCTTTGAAGGAGATCGTGCCGATGTAAGGGCCTATGCTGTTTGGCAGGACGGCCAATGGTCTATGGAGATGGTGCGTAAATTAAATACTGGGTCAGCGTTAGATGTAGCAATAAAAGACGGTATTTGCCTCTGGGTTTCTGCCTTTGATCACTCGCAAATCGCCCACACTCGCCATGCCCTCCCCGTCAAAATCAAGTTGGCAGATCAATAATGTTTGTGCGTATATTTTGGGTATTCATTTTACCTGCAATCACGATCTGTGCAGCCATACTGCACCAACCATCACAACCTCTGCCAAGGGAATACCACTTAGTCAAAATTGATAAAAATGGGGAGCCTATCGAGGCTTGGGCAGGCCCCTGGTCCTGTATCTGCGATACCGATACAGGGCTTCTTTGGGAAGTAAAAACCGACGACGAAGGAATTCACGATGGAAGGTGGACCTATTCATGGTATCAATATGAAGAGGGTATAGAAAATAATGGAGATTGTTATTTTGAAGAAGAGCGGTGTGATACCGAGGACCTGATTCGCAATACCAATCAACAGAAATTGTGTGCAACGCAAAACTGGAGACTCCCCGATATTACAGAGTTACGATCCATTATCCTGCAGGAGAGTAAATCTGGCAGACCTCTAATTGCGACTGAATATTTCCCGAAAACTCAAAGGGGAGATTATTGGACCCGTAATTTTGACAGGCCTTTATATGGCATCTACCAATATCTGGGAACAGGTGCTGGCGCAATCAATTTTATGAATGCAAAAACCATCACAATTCCCTATCGAAACGCCGCTTTCGTTCGTTTAGTCTCCAATCATTCAACGGCCTGTAATAAAGATCCACAATAATTCCGGCGCGCCGCACAAGTCTTTTGCAACTAATCTCTAAAGCTGCTGCGCCTGAAAAGAATAACCACTACTTACAGGAAACCCCCAATGAGACGGTTCTTAAGCACTGCTTTTGCTATCTCGGCTCTATGTTTGGCAATTGATGCCAGTTCAGCAACTAAACACCACAGATTGGCCTGGGATGGTGATGCATCCACCAGTGCCGTTATCGGTTTTTCGCCAGATGGCCACAGTAGTAACCCTTACATTAATTTTGGCTATTCAACCAATGAAAATAGCTGGAGCAGTCAAGGGGTTGATTCTACATCTACCTTCGATGGCAGCTTAGATAGCTACTTTGTCAGATTGGAAAACCTAACACCGGATTCAGCAGTTTACTATCGTGTGTGTGATCAGGACGGCTGTGGCGACCGGTTCTGGTTTAAAACGGCTCCTGCGGAGGAATCTCCCTTCGTCATAGTCGCTGGGGGAGATACCCGCACGGGGCATACAACACGGCGCGAGGGCAATGCTTTACTAGCCAAAATTCGCCCACTGGCCGTTATGCATGGCGGTGATTTTACCAACGCCAACAGTGCGTCGGAAATGGATGACTTTTTACAAGACTGGACGCTGACCTACTCCAACGACGAAATTGATGGCTATAGCTATCAACGTATTTACCCTCTAATACCTACCCATGGAAATCATGAGGATGACAACTATTCAACCACCTGCCAGGTCTTTGGTGTGGACTTCAATGCGGATGGTAGTTGTAGCCCCAGTGATACCTACGGCGCAGTACAAATTTCCCCCCTATTGCGTGTCTACACACTAAACAGCCAGTTTCAAGAAAGCGGCTGGTCATCTTATGCTACCGCCATGAACAATTGGCTTGAGAGTGATTTAGCAGGGACTGGCGCCTACAGTCACTGGCGCTTTGCCCAGTACCACAAACCCATGTTCCCCCACTACAGCGGCAAATCTGACAACCCCACATTATTTAATTGGTGGGCACAACCCTTTTATGACTACGCCATGAATATGGTGGTCGAATCAGATACCCATCTCACCAAAGTCACCGAAGTCGTTGCCCCCAGTAATAGCGATTTTTCAACCAACGAAACCGGCGGCACCGTTTACGTTGGTGAGGGAAGCTGGGGAGCACCAGCTCGCTCAGCAAATGATGCCAAGTTTTGGACCATAGATATGGCCAGCATCCAGCAGTTCAAAGTTATCCAGGTCAGCTTTGACCAACTCACTGTACGCACAGCACAGTTCGATAACAGCGCAAGTACTCTAACACGAGAAGATCGAGCCAATAATCCTCTTGTATTACCGGAAAATATCAATTGGTGGAGCGCCAACCGAATTGGTGAAGCTATGGTTCTCGCACAAAATAACGTTGGCAGGAGCGTTATGCTTGAGGACGACACTGGTAATGGCGAACTGTCACTACCAGTGACTGATGACACATTTATTTCATCGCGCTACTCTTCCAGTAATTTTGACAATGACTCAGATGGACTTCTCGCAGATGGCAGTGATAGCACCTATGGAACGCTTTACTCACTGATTAAATTTGATCTCTCCAATTTATCTCACTGCTCGACGATAAATTCAGTTGAAATCGAATTTAATATCACCAACCGGTCCAGTAATAGTTACGGTATTTACTTGGCTGAATCCAACTGGAGTGAGGAATCAGTCACCTGGGATTCTGTCGGTGGATCAACGGTGCTTTCACAGTTGTTCGCCAGCTTTACCCCGTCGTCTACTGGTACCCAAGTGGTGAACTTGAGTTCATCAGGTCTTCTGGATAGTTGGCTGAACAATGAAAATACTGGCTTGGTCATTGCCTCACTGAGTGGCAGTGATGGGGTAGATATCTCTTCACAAGAAACCGGTATTGCCCCAGCCCTCAGGGTAACCGCCGATTGCAGCGATTCTATTAGTGAAGAGGTATCTCAAGTTGCTTCAGACGATGTGTTTATTTCATCCAGAAAAGAGGATGATAATTTCGATGGTGATAGCGATGGACTCCTCGCCGACGGCAGCGATCTAACCTATGGAACTCTCTATAGCCTCATTCGCTTTGACTTATCAGATTTAAGCTGTCGCCAGTATATTGATGCGACACTCGAATTGAATGTAACCAATACTTCCAGCAATAGCTACGGCATTTACATGGCAACACAAAGTTGGCGGGAAGAGTCGGCCACTTGGGATTCTGTCGGAGGTAGTTCTATTCTCGGACTTCAAGTGGGCAGCTTTATCCCCTCCTCTACCGGCCGACATCTCATTGACCTGGGAGCCTCAGGAATCGTCGACAGCTGGTTAAACGATAATAATAACGGCCTGGTCATCGCATCGGAACGGGGCATTAACGGTCTGGATTTAAGCTCCAAAGAGAGCGGGCAGAGCCCTCTTCTTACCTTACAGACACTCTGCAATTAATTGCCTTCAGGGCTCTCTGTCCGGAGAGCCTTATTTATCCCGTTCTGTGTATCTTATTTCTCCAACAGTGGTTTAGATTTACAATCCAAATTTTTTGGCACGAACTTCTTCAAAATATAAAAATATCAACGTCGCCCTACCCCAAAACCATAATTCCTTTAAATAAAAGAACCAGTAATTAAGTTTACCAATCTACCTTATTAATTCCTTTTAAACCTGACGCTATAAAATTTATATACTATTAACCCCATATCCAAGACTACGCTTCAGCCAAAGGGCAAAAGAAATCAGCGGTAAGGAATAGAGTCAGGTATTTCATCATCAAATAAATAATGAGCCAAAGGATGTACCAACGATCGTACGGAGATACTGTAAATGTTAATGAAATATAATCGTAGTTATGTCGCTTTATTAATCTCAATATTTATAGTCGCGCCATTTAGTGTCGCAGATACCCATGAGGAAGTCGTCACTGATCCAGTAATTCTTGAGGGTGCAGTAGAAGGACAGCCAAAGTCCAATCGGTTTTGGTGGCCTGATCAGCTGGATCTGCGTCCCCTCAGGCAGCACTCTCCAAGATCCAATCCAATGGGTGACAGCTTTGATTACGCTGCCGAATTCCAAACCCTGGATCTTAAAGCGGTAAAACAGGACATCGAAACTCAGCTCAAAACTTCACAGGACTGGTGGCCCGCAGACTACGGTCATTACGGCCCATTTATGATCCGAATGGCCTGGCACAGCGCTGGCACCTACCGGATCGGTGATGGTCGTGGTGGTGCCCGTGGCGGCCAACAGCGTTTCGATCCCCTCAACAGCTGGCCTGATAATGCCAACCTGGATAAAGCCCGCCGTCTACTCTGGCCCATCAAACAAAAATATGGGCGCAAATTGTCCTGGGCTGATCTTATGGTGCTAACCGGCAATGTAGCCCTGGAGTCCATGGGATTCCCCACTTACGGATTTGCCGGGGGGCGACAGGATGACTGGGAGCCCGACCTGGTTTATTGGGGGCCCGAAACCAAGATGCTCGCAGATGAGCGTTACACCGGCAACCGAGAGTTGGACAAGCCCCTGGGCGCTGTGCAAATGGGGCTTATTTATGTCAACCCGGAGGGCCCCAATGGCAATCCCGATCCGGTGGCTGCCGCCACAGATATCCGCGAAACCTTTGCCCGCATGGCGATGAATGACGAAGAGACAGTAGCCTTGATTGCTGGAGGGCATACTTTTGGTAAGGCTCACGGTGCAGTGAAAGCTGATTGCCTCGGCCCAGAGCCCGCCGCCGCCCCAATTGAGCAACAGGGGCTTGGCTGGAAAAATAAGTGTGGGAAAGGTAATGCCGACGACACAATGACATCCGGCCTGGAAGGGGCCTGGTCTGCCGCCCCGATCAATTGGAGCCAGCAGTATCTGGACAACCTTTTTAAATTCAATTGGGTCAAAACAAAAAGTCCAGCTGGTGCCGTTCAGTGGATACCCGATGATCAGAGCGCGGCAAATCTGGTGCCCGATGCATTCGACAAGAACAAGCGCCATGCCCCCATCATGTTTACCACGGATTTATCCCTTAAGTTCGATCCCAGCTACAAAGAAATTGCCAAGCGGTTTCAGGAAAATCCGGAAGAATTTCAACGCGCCTTTGCCAAAGCCTGGTTCAAGCTGACTCATCGGGATATGGGCCCTCGCGCGCGCTATTTGGGAGCGGAGGTGCCCGAAGAAGATTTAATTTGGCAAGACCCTATCCCCAAAGTTGATCACCCTCTGATTGACAGCCGGGATATAAATTCTCTCAAAGCAAAAATACTGGCGGCAGGCATTAGCGTTCCCGATCTGGTGAGGACTGCCTGGGCCTCTGCTTCTACCTTCCGTGGTTCAGATTTTCGCGGTGGCGCCAATGGTGGCCGTCTTCGCCTGAAACCCCAAAAAGACTGGTCGGTAAATGATCCCACTGAACTATCACAAGTCCTGGCATCGCTGGAAAAAGTCCAGCAGGAATTTAACAGTTCCCAATCCGGGGGCAAAAAAATCTCAATGGCAGATATCATTGTACTTGGGGGCGCAGCAGCCATTGAAAAAGCTGCAGAGAAAGGCGGACATAAAATTCAGGTCCCTTTCAAGCCTGGACGCACCGATGCTTCCCAGGAACAAACAGATGTTAATTCTTTTGCGGTACTACAACCTCTGGCCGATGGCTTCCGCAACTACTTTGGCGATGGTTATGGAAGAACCCCTACAGAATTATTAGTTGATAAAGCCGGTCTGTTAACCCTAAGTGTGCCTGAAATGACTGTTCTGGTTGGAGGAATGCGTGCACTTAATGCAAATACCGATTCTTCACAGAATGGTGTACTTACTCAGCGCCCCGGCACACTGACGAATGATTTCTTTGTGAACCTGCTCGATATGTCTACTGTCTGGTCCAAGTCGGCAAAATCAGAGGGTATCTATGAAGGAAAAGATCGCAAAAGTGGCCAGGCAAAGTGGACAGCCACACCTGTAGATCTGATTTTTGGTTCAAACTCTGAATTAAGGGCAGTCGCAGAGGTTTACGCTTCCAGTGATGGCGCTGACAAGTTTGTAAATGATTTTGTGCAGGCCTGGACCAAGGTAATGAATTTGGATCGGGTTGATCAGCCTCAGTCTTAAAAATCATATACCTCAATAAAGAAAAAACCGAGGCTAGCCTCGGTTTTTTCTTCTGGGAGATTATTTAAGTTTTAATCCTGCCCCTTTAAATGCCGATCAAAAAAGCGCTTGATCATGCTGTATTGGTGGATGCGAGTCTGCTTACCGCGCAAGCTATGCTTCTTGCCTGGATAAGTCATCAGCTCAAATTGTTGGCCGTTATCCTGCAACTGTTTTATGAGTTTGGTGGTATTGGTAAACAACACATTGTCATCTGCCATGCCATGATAAATCAGCAGATCACCTTGTAAGCCCTTCGTATAGGGAAATACAGAAGATGCCTCATAGGCATCCATATCCTTGGTTGGATTGCCCATATAACGCTCAGTGTAATGGGTATCATACAGCGTCCAGTCCGTAACCGGCGCACCCGATACACCCGCCTTAAAGTAGTCTCCGGCTTTGAACATACTCATCAGTGTCATGTAACCACCGTAGCTGTGACCGAAGATACCTACTTTATTTTTATCAACGTAAGGCAGGGTACGCAGGAATTCAACGCCGGTAATTTGATCTTCCACCTCAGGAGATCCCATATTCTTAAAGATAGGATTCTCAAAAGTGGTACCGCGATTTGCTGAACCACGATTATCTAGGGAAAAAACAATATAACCCTGTTGGGCCATATACTGGTTAAATAGTTTATCCCAGCTATTGGTAACCACCTGAGCGTGTGGACCACCATAGACAAACACCATTACCGGATAACTTTTCTTCGCATCAAAATTAGCAGGTTTATACAAGCGGTAGAAAAGCTCCTGGCCATGGGGCGCTTCAATACTGCCAAATTCCGGAGTGATCCATTGATCTTTATAAGGATAGATAGGGTGATCACGATTTACAGCGTTCTGCTCAAGCCAGGTGATTCTGGTCCCTGAGCTGCTGTGCAGACTCACCTGAGGGGGCGTGGTAACGCTGGAAAATTTATCAATATATCCAGAGGCATCCTCAGAAAATTCGATAGAGTGCATACCACTACGCTGTGAAATTCTCTTAATGTCGCTCTCCCCTTGCAGGGAGACTGTATAGAGATGCCTCTCGATTGGAGTATCTTTCCGTGCGGTAAAATACAAACGGTTAGCCTGCTCATCAACAGCCTCTAACTCGTCAACCACCCAATCTCCCTTAGTCAATTGTGCCTGTAACCTGCCGCCAAAATCATATTTATACAGGTGTTTGAAGCCATCCCTCTCCGATGACCAAATAAAAGCATCTCTATTTTCCAAAAAGTGGAGATCATGGCTCAGGTTAACCCAGGTATCGCTGGACTCGGTAAGGAGCGTTCGGGTTTTTCCTGTATTGAGATTGTAAGCACGAAGCTCTAACTTTTGCTGGTCTCGAGATTGCCACTGGAAAGTTAACAGGTGATCACGGGCCCATTTTACTCGGGGAATATAAATATCCTGATTATCTCCCAGGTTGATCCAACGGATATCCCCCGAATCAATATCTATAAGGCCAAGTCGGATTTTTGCATTCGCACGCCCAGCGGCGGGGTAACGCTGCTGTATCATTTCGATACGATCCGCATAGATTTCGCTACGGGTTACCTGATCAACTGGCGACTCATCAACTTGCAAGAAAGCAATATGCTGATCATCTGGAGACCACCAATAACCGGTCATCCGGTCCATTTCCTCCTGGGCAACAAACTCAGCCATTCCATTTTTAATATGATCTTTGCCGTCGCTGGTTAGCTGCTTTTCCCTACCGGTTTTCAGATCGACAATATAGATATTTTGGTCGCGAATAAACGAAACAAAGTGCCCCTCGGGAGAAACCTTTACATCGGTTTCAAAGGTTTCCGTTTCAGTCAGTCGACGCGAAGAACGGTCTTTGAGATCGTAATAGTAAATATCGCCGGCCAAAGGGAACAACAGAGACCGACCATCCTCTGACCAGCTGTACTCCATTATTCCACTACCATAAATTCGCTGGCGCTCCCGTCTTGCCTTTTCCTCATCCGAAAGAGTTTCACTACCGCTGTGCAGACTATCGGAATTGACTAAAATTCGGGACTGACCGTCTTTCAGGTTGTACTCCCAAAGATCGTAACGGTTGTAATCTTCAACTCTACCTTTGAGGAAAGTTACGCGCTGCCCATCAGGTGAATATTCCAGCGCTCGGGGAGCGGTACCACTCAGAGCCGGGTCGGAGAATAACCGTTCAATGCTGAGTGACTCTGCAGAACATATTCCTGCAAAAGTACATCCAAGTAATGCAAGCAGTGCTTGTTTCATAGGAAAACTCTTTATATTAAGTATTGTTGGCAATTCACGTACCACTTTGCTAGCAGGGGGATTATTTAGAAAATTCTGATTAATTCCATGTTATCTCCGGCTTCCTTAGGAGCCGGCCTAAATGACATCCAGGTAAGCCATAGCTTCTCTTTGGGACTTGTTCTGATCACCAGAAGTATCTCAAATTTATCGGAAACCCTCTAAAAAATGCAGCTATATTGTGGATAGAGCAAACCGGTGAAGGATTCTACAACGGAACCTTCCGGGACATGCAGTACCTTACAGTTTTGCGTTTGCGCACAAACAATCCTGCTGCAATAGCCCCCCTTTACAAATGTTTACTCTGCTTAACCAACATTTGTGGTTAGCTAATGTCGGACTAAAGCTTTTATCAAAATATGGGGTAACAATAATGAAGGTTCATCTCTTTGCATCTGCAGCTGTGATTTTGATCGCTGCTGGCTGTAGCTCTACACCAGAGATCCCCACCACTGAATCGTTTGTCACTGACATCACCGAACTGGGCCATCGTCGCTTTACCTACAAGGCAACCATTGGAGCTGGCCCCAAGGGCCAAGTCGGTAAGCGTGGTGGTCCGGGTGGTGGAGGTCCCGGTGGTGGTGGTCCCGGCGGCAGTGGTAAGGGTAGTGGTGGCCCAGGAGGTGGCGGTCCCGGCGGCGCCAATTCTGGAGATGTGAAGAAAGTTGCCCGGCAGAGAATGGAACTCTTGCTAGCCGAAAGTGGCTTCTGTCCCAATGGCTGGTTCCTGATCGAACAAACTTTTGACCAGAACAGAGCTGAAATTATTGGCGAGTGTCGGGCGGTTGCACGATAAGCTTACGCCTCTCACTTTGGCTCTATGTATTCTGCTCGTATCGCTTTATACATAGCAACTTGCCCAGGGCGCGAAACCCTTTACCCAAACAGCCCCTCAACTGAGGGGCTAACTTCACTAGTCCGCGATTTACACTGTCTATTACCTATGCCTGCTCAACAATGAGTCTGCATGGAACCTTAAGTGCTCCTCAATAAATGAAGCGATGAAATAGTAACTGTGATCGTAACCTGCATGGTGCTCTATCCGAAGAGGATAATCACTGGCTTCGGCAGCTGTTTGCAGGGAATGTGGTCTCAGCTGTTCCTCAAGAAACTCATCCTGCTCCCCCTGAGAAACCAAAATCGGAGTTTTCTCTACAGCGCGCCCCATTAGCACTGTTGCGTCATATGGTTCCCAGCTCTTGGGATCAGCTCCCAAGTAAGTTCCCAGCGCCTTTTCTCCCCAAGGGCAAGCAATAGGATTACAAATTGGACTAAAAGCAGAAATTGATTGATATCGCTTGGGGTTTCGCAGACCGATGACCAGGGCACCGTGCCCGCCCATAGAATGTCCGCAAATCCCGCGTCGATCATTGGTGGGGAAATGAAGTTCTACCAGGCTTGGAAGTTCATCCACGATGTAGTCATACATTTGATAATGCTGCTTCCAGGGTTCTTGAGTCGCATTTACATAAAAACCAGCCCCCTGCCCCAGATCATAACCCGGGTCATCCGCCACATCGTCTCCTCTGGGGCTGGTATCGGGTATCACTAAGATAATCCCTAACTCTGCAGCGACTCTCTGAGCACCAGCCTTTTGACTGAAGTTTTCATCCGTGCACGTCAAGCCCGATAGCCAATAAACAACAGGATATTTCCTCTGTGTATTCCCCTCTGCATCCTGTGGTAAAAAAATGGAGAAGACCATAGAACAGTTGAGCGTGCTGGATTTATGTCGGTAACGCTGCTGCAAACCGTCAAAAGATTTAGTACTGCCAACCAATTCAATCGACATTTTAAGTGGTCCTATCAAGCTTGCTGGAAATGAATAACACTGCGAATACTTTTACCTTCGTGCATTAAATCGAAGGCATCATTTATTTGCTCAAGGGGCATTGAGTGAGTAATAAAGTCATTCAATTTAAATTCTCCAGCCAGGTAACGCTCTACGAAAGAAGGCAATTCAGAGCGCCCCTTTACACCGCCGAATGCTGATCCCTTCCAAACCCGCCCTGTAACCAACTGGAATGGGCGTGTACTGATTTCCTGTCCCGCACCTGCCACTCCAATAATAATGGATTCCCCCCATCCTTTGTGGCAAGACTCCAAGGCAGCTCTCATCAGGTTAACATTGCCCACACACTCAAAAGAATAATCCACTCCGCCATCGGTAAGCTCTACGATAACCTCTTGGATAGGCTTATCGTAAGCCTTGGGGTTAATACACTCAGTGGCTCCCAATTTCTTCGCCAGCGCAAATTTGTCCTCATTAATATCGACACCAATAATTCGTGAGGCACCAGCCATCTTGGCTCCGATCACTGCGGATAAACCAATTCCGCCCAAACCAAAAATTGCCACACAGGAGCCCGGCTCAACCTTGGCGGTATTGGTAACGGCTCCCATTCCCGTAGTAACACCACAACCCAGCAGACAAACCTCATTTGAGGGGGCTTCGGGATTAATTTTTGCCACAGATATCTCAGGAAGGACTGTGTACTCAGAAAAAGTAGAGCATCCCATATAATGGAAAATGGGTTTCCCATCTACCGAAAAGCGTGTCGAACCGTCAGGCATTAACCCTTTACCCTGGGTGCCCCTGATTTTTTGGCACAAATTGGTCTTTCCGGAGAGACAAAACTTACATTCGCCACATTCGGGGGTATACAAAGGAATTACATGATCCCCGACAGAGACACTGGTCACCCCCTCACCAACGGACTCAACAACACCCGCACCTTCGTGGCCGAGGATTGCCGGGAATACCCCTTCAGGATCATCTCCTGACAAAGTGAACGCATCTGTGTGACAAACGCCGGTGGCGTGTAATTTCACGCGAACTTCACCCCGTTGGGGAGGCATAACATCGACATCCTCAATAACCAAACGCTCCCCAGGCCCCCAAGCTACAGCTGCTTTACAACGGATTGTCTCTGCACTCATTTTCAATTCTGCCTTTCATCATTCGTTCCAGTGGCGCCCAGCATAGTCCCCTAAGATTATTGGTGCAAAGCCAAGCGCCGCTGCTGAAGTAAAATCAGGAAAAATCTAAAAGCTCACCCTTATAGTAATAATTGGTAGCGCTGAACAATTATTCAAAATAATTCCTTTAATTGACTAACAATTAATAGCTTGTCGCTTCCTCCACTGCAGTGGGGAGCTTCCATGAATGGCTCGAAATGCTTTTGAGAAAGCACTGATATCGGTATAGCCCAAACTTGCTGATAGTAATCCCACATCAATACTTGAGGCCCGTAGATGCCAGCGAGCAGTCTTCATTCGCGCCCCCTGTACCAACTGCTTAAAGGAGGTTCCCGCTTCATTTAAACGGCGCTGAAGCGTTCTCATTGGCATACCGAGTAAGCGAGAAATTTGCTCCAGGGAGTGCTGCTGGGCCCCGAGAGTTTGAAGGATTAAGACTTGAACCTGTCGGCTGATATCACCCTTGTGCTCTGCCAATAAGCACTTGGAAAACTCCTCAAAATATCTCATAAGACCGCTGCTGGGTTTAGCGAGGGGATAGTTCATCAATGATCCATCAAAAACCAAGCGATCTCGATCTTGCTCAAAACTAGCCTCAATGCCAAAAAAAT
This sequence comes from Microbulbifer maximicatervae (SeqCode), assembly GCF_052466985.1. Lineage (NCBI taxonomy): Bacteria > Pseudomonadati > Pseudomonadota > Gammaproteobacteria > Cellvibrionales > Microbulbiferaceae > Microbulbifer > Microbulbifer maximicatervae (SeqCode). Next base: position 4,603,904 of record NZ_CP174298.1, on the reverse strand, counting down.
TTTGGTAACTACTCAGCGAAGATTGGGGCTTATGCCGAAATGAAACAGAGCGGGGAGATACTTTCGAGCCAACCATCTCCTGTATCAGGCGATAGGCGGCGCCTACTGAAAGTTCAGTATACTGTTGCGCGGGAATTGCGTCGGGGAAGTGATTAACTCTCTCTGCAATCAAGCAGTCATCGGTTTGGTAAATTTTCCAGTGGTCCGCCTGGTTGTGTAACACCATATACCGATGAGTTACTGTCAAAGCACTGGATAGATTCTCACTTTCCAGTATCAGCTTACCAAGGACGCCCAGCATACGTAGCCCTTGCTTCCCCGCCAATCGCAAGCCAAAGTCACTACAGGACAAGTCCCGTGAACACAAATTAAGGAGGTCCACCAGCGTTGCAATGGGAATCAAGATATTTGGACGACGTGTAAAATCCGCAGGAAGCCCCACTTGCGCTAAAAAATCTGATGACTGACCACCGAGCTGTGGCACCAATAGATTAAACCCAGCCAGCGCACCACTGCGAATTTCATAGATAGGCTTCATGTTTTATAGCTACCATATTGCCAACCTCTCATTTGCACTATCACACAGTGTCTAGGAATAATGAGCATCGGACAATAGCTATATCATATAACATAGCTCTTCAACTAACTGGGACTACCCCTATCCACAAACGCAACTTATTTGAAAGCTAGTGCCTGACTATTGTGGCACTTTCCACTATCTACTCATAAAACTATCGGTTTATACGAGAAAGAACTGCAAGGAAATTTCACATGGAAACTGAAAATCTAACACTATTTTTAGGCTGGGCTTCGATTATAAACATATTGATACTACTGCTATCAACTATTGGACTTGTCTGCCTGAGGAAGTCGATCACCAGGATTCACGCACGAATATTTGAGCTTAATGAACAAGATTTAGGCCGTGCATACTTTCAATATCTAGCACAATACAAAATTGCTATTATCGTCTTCAATATTACACCGTATTTTACTCTAAAAATTATCAGTTAATTTATAAAAGCGGAAATATTTTGCAAAAAAATAAGAAAGGTAAACTATACCTTTCTTATTTTCATAATTAAGACGGATAGGGGAGTATTTCGGGTCCGCCGGCAGATACCCTTTTCAGAAAATGAAGTTATTTCTGAAATATTTATCAGCCACTCTTTTTCACAAACTTTGTCAGAATAACAATTCTCTGACCCTCGACCCGTCCTTCGATATGCTCAGGATTATCGCTTAAGCTGATACCGCGAACTGCCGTTCCCCGTTTTGCAACCAAACTGCTTCCTTTTACATCCAAGTCTTTGATAATAACTACATTATCTCCAGCTTGTAACTGGGCACCATTACTATCCCGATGAATCACCAACTCACCAGCCTCTGGTATTGCCCCGGCCTCTGCCCAGGCCAGCAAATCGCCATCCAAATACAACATGTCAAACAAGTCTTGGGCCCAGGTCTCGCCAGATAAGCGCTTTAGAATACGCCATGCCAACACTTGAATTGCCGGCTCGGTACTCCACATAGACTCCGACAGACACTGCCAGTGCGCACTTTCCAGCTGTGCAGGATTTTCCAGCTGGTCCCTACAGGTTTGACACAATAATACTGCCGCATCTGGATAGCCCTCTGACTGGGGTACGTCATAAACCGCCAAGCCATTTTCTGCTTTACAGAGCTCGCACTGATTTCCACTGCGTTGTGCCAACTGCTCCTGAGTCACAGCCATAAGTAACCTCAAAAAAAGTAGGGATTATACGACTGATTCTTCCTTCACGCCTCCCAAATAATCACATTTAACGGACATCGGGGTCGACCGTGAACATGATCAAGCTCAGACAGGAAGTAAATAAGACTATCAACAGCCCAGTAGTAGATGGAGCCATCAGGTTGCCGAGGGATTCACAGGCTTCAGACAAGACACTCTAGAGCACTAAAACTTCCAACAGCCGCCAATATAGATTGACGACTGTAAAGAGCATTATGCGTTAAGTCCCACACTCAGTGGTGCGAGGAGACCGCTGCTGCGAACTGCCCACCCTGCTTGCTGGCGATGGCACTGGTAATATCCCCTAAACTGAGAATACCGACCATGCGCTTTTCACTATTGAGTACCGGCATCCGGCGTAACAGCTGTTGCTCCATTTTGTGGACAGCAGACAGCAGATCATCCTCCTCCCAGCACCATTCAATCCCTTCTGTCATAACATCGCGGGCAGATAGAGAGCTGAGATTACCTCCCTGAACCACACCGCGACATACAATATCTCTATCAGTCACTATTCCTACAAGCTTGTCATTTTCTCCGATCGGTACTGCACCAATATCCTCATCGCGCAATATTTTTGCCAACTCCTGTAATGGAGTATCCGGGGTGCACCAGGTAGCCCCCTCATGCATTGCGTGTTTAACTTTCATAGGTACCTCAAAACTCTTAAGACAAATGCCAAAGAGAGTGATGGGTAAAACCCACCACTCTTAACCCCATCGATCAGTGCACTTCAATCCGCTTCCTTTGCGGCGGGTGCCCCTCATGTTTTGGTACCGTGAGAGTGAGAATTCCATCTTTGAAATTTGCATCAATCTCACTTTCGCGAACATCTTCACCAAGATTGAAGCTGCGCAGGAACTTGCCGTAACGCCGCTCTTGGCGAAGCACGCGGCCATCCTTCTTCTCTTTCACCTCGCGGTGCACCTCAGCTTCAAGAGTCAAAACCCCATTTTCGAGAGTTACACTGATATCGTCCTTACCCACTCCCGGCAGCTCAGCGCTAATTTCATACATATTCTTGCGCTCACTCACATCTATACGCGGAGAAAAAAATCCCTCGCGTTCAGAACCGATTGCACGGGTCGGTGAGAGCATTTGTTCAAACATATTATCAAGGTCCAATAGGGACCCTCTGGGGATCAGACTCATATCTACAACCTCTTTTTACGCTAAGCCGCAAAAGGCGCCAGAAAAACTCAAGAGTCCGTCTTGCGCCTGTTACATCTTGAGTACAGTCTAGGAAATACTGCGACAAACGAAGGGATTAAGTGCCGATAAAAGCCATTACAAATTGAATATGAGAGTTGTCGTATATTTCTTTTGTACATATAAATATTAAAAACTTCCTTTCCAAGTGCACCTAAAGAGAATTTCCACCTCCATATCCATCAATAAGCAACCAGGGCTCGTGGCCAATATGGCTATTTACTAGGATTAAATAAGGCAGTTAAACGAGGATATGTTCATGGCCTTAGCATGGGTCCTTGTGGCTAACCAGTCCCAAGCGCGAATTTTTGAAGCCAACAAACGCGCAGGAAATCTCAATGAAATCCAGGCACTTCTCCATCCAGAATCACGGCTCTCTGGCAGAGACCAAGAGAGTGATGCGCCCGGACGCACTTTCGACAGCTATGGTCAGGGAAGGCACTCAGTAGGTAATTCTGCAGGATTACATCGCCGTGAAGGTGAGAATTTCGCCAGAGAAATTGCACATACCCTGGAGAGGGGAAGACAGGAGGGCCAGTACGAAAAGCTGTATATTGTCGCAGAACCCTATATGGTTGGCAGCTTGAGGGATGCCTTGAAATCTCCAACCCGCGCAACAATAGCAGGAGAAACAGGAAAAAATCTGGTGGCTTGTGAACCCGAGGAGATCCGGGCTCAGCTCCCTATTTGGCTATAGTGACGTTCGGCCCGTAGAGAGGGTCACGAGTGAACCTCTCTACTAACCTCACTCAAGCCCTGCTTTCTATTAAAAGTTTATCAATCAGGGCATCCTTTTCAGTCCATAATTCATTTACCCACTGATTAAACTCCACCCGAAACTCCTGATCGGTTGCGTAGTCTCTGTCAAAAAAACGGCTCGGCAACTGGACTTTCTCAATACGAACAATCACTTTCTTTAACTTACCGGAAAGGAAATCTTTAAAAGTAGGTATACCATCAGGGTAAACAATGGTGACATTCAGTAGCTGGTTCAGCTGCTCACCCATACAGTGCATTGCAAAAGCAATCCCTCCGGACTTGGGCTTTAGAAGATGTTTGAAAGGCGATTGCTGTCTTTGATGCTTCTCTTTGCTAAACCTTGTTCCTTCAAGGAAGTTCATGATACTGGTGGGTATTAGCTTAAATTTTTCGCAAGATTTTTTCGTCGCTTCAAGATCCTTACCGCGCATCTCTGGATGTTTTTTCAAAAATTCTTTGCTGTAACGCTTCATAAATGGAAAGTCGAGTGCCCACCAGCACATTCCAATCACAGGAACTTTGATCAACTCTTGCTTCACAAAAAATTTCAGGAATGGAATTCTTCGATTAAAAATCGACTGCATAATAAAGATATCAACCCAGCTTTGATGGTTCGCTGTGACCAGATACCATCCATGTTGATCGAGATGCTCTATCCCCTGTACATCCACCTGGGTTCTTTGGGTCAGCTTCATCCAGCCTTTATTTAGGGTTATCCACATTTCTGCCCAAGAAATAAAAAAACCCATGAAAAGTTTTTGCAGAAAGGCAAAAGGGAGAATAAATCTAAAAACTGAAAACAAGAGTATGGGGGCTGCACAAACCAATGTGCTAACGGCCAGCAACACCGAAGATATGACCAACAGCAAAAACGAAGGGAGAAAGTTAAACATCTAAAGGCTCTTTTAATTTTCCGGGCTTACAGGTCAGGCTGTCACGCCATATTCACAGGTTACCCGTTTCTTTTTTAATATCTTGAAATCCACTTATCACAAACTAAGCGGACTCTGCTCTCATCAGTGTATTTACATAATCCGGGCTACAGGCTGCCTATCGCAATCAACATGGCTGTGTATATTTATGGCTCATGGGAAACTGCTCCACTGCAATAAATTCATGCGCCGAGCGTCTAGGCTTTAGCCGCGCCAGAGGCAATATCAAACCGCAGCAACTCTGGGAGAGTAACACGCATTTCAACCCCATATTTATTGACTGAATAGTCTGAATCTATCGGCGATACATCAGCGCAAACTGCACGGATAAAACCAGTGACAGCAGCCCAGTGAGCGGCCTCATTTTTTCAGCATGCCCTGGATATGAAAAGGCGCCATTGTACCCTTTCTATAATCATGGATTAGCAACTTTTATCTTCCCACGCCGCAAAGGCACGATAGTGACTGGAGCAGCGTTGCACCCTGCTAAACTTGAGGCTCCAGGTCGTAGAATTGCGCCGGGAGAATAGAATGGGAATTACAGGTAATAAGCAACACTTCCACCGCAAGCAATGGCTCAGCGTACAGCAGGCCGTTGACCACCTGAGTGCATTGTCTGAAGAGCCACTAACCAGTGCACATCTTGCAGACCTGGCCGATGAGCAGCTTCTTAACCTGTACTGGTACCGTCCAGGCCAAAAACTGTCTTTGGAAGATCACAAGGGGACCCGTGAACTGGTAGAGCCCGTCAGGCTCTGTTACGAAAATGCCAGTGACTGGCACGCCATCGTGGATATCTTGCGGAACAATCCAGCGCTGCCCGCCTACGAACATGACACCCCGCTTCTGGAAGATGCCGACGGAAACCGGCTGCGAATCACCTTCGACTACCACCAGCGGCCAGAACCGTTTAGCAGCCGCTGGTACCCTACCTATGCGGAGTTAGTGCTCAAGCGCAACGATTTGGAACAACTGGAACCCCATCTATTTACCAGCCATGCGGTTGAGACCGGGTTTGAGCGTGAGACCCTACTAAATGTTATCTGGCAGCTGGAACAACTAGCCCTTGGGGATGAAGAGCACTCCACCAGCTGGCTGGCAGACCAATTGGCACAGCGTTCTTCCTCGCTGGATCGGCTATCTTGTGAGCGCATCCTTCAGGCGGCCGAGCGCGAAAGCTCCCTGGGGCGCTCGATATAGCGCGGCATTTCCTACTAACACCTTTGACTCCTTCCCCATACTCAGGAACTCCCCATTGGTGGTAGAGCCCAAAGGCTGTACCCTAGTGGCACTTAGCAAATCTAAGTGTGACGTACTACCAATAGGAGAGAGAAGTGCAGGCCAAAAACAGCTCCTCCAGCTACGGCTGGGTAGCCATCGCCCTCCACTGGATAATGGCCCCTGCGATCATAGGGACTTTTATTCTCGGTTGGTGGATGCGCCAGCTATCCTACTACGATCCCTGGTATCAACGAGCCCCTGAAATTCACAAAGGGGTGGGCATCATCCTGCTAGGGTTTCTACTCTTCAGGCTGGCTTGGCGCTTTGCCAACCCATCTCCGGCGAGCAACCCCCAAACACCCAACTGGCAGAAATTTGCCGCCACCGCCACTCATGGACTGATTTACCTGTTACTACTGGCAATCATGGTTTCCGGCTATCTGATTTCTACCGCCGATGGCCGCTCTATCGATGTCTTCGGCATAGTGAGCATCCCTGCAACCTTACAAGGAATTCCCAATCAGGAAGACATTGCGGGATCTATCCACGAAATCCTTGCCTGGGGCCTGATTGGACTCGTAGCAGCACATATCTTGGCAGCCCTCAAGCATCACTTTATTGACCGTGACGGCACACTGCGCAGAATCCTTGGCATCCGTGTAAAGGGCTCTACAGACGATCACTCACACGTACAAACAACACTCTCAACCACCAAATAAGGAAAAAATGACATGAAGAAGCTCTCTGTATTTCTTATTGCAGCTCTGATGGGGACTGTAGCCCAAGCAGCGGAATACAAAATCGACACCAAAGGGGCTCACGCTTTTGTGCAGTTTCGTATCAAGCACCTTGGATACAGCTGGCTGTACGGCCGTTTCGATGACTTCAACGGCTCCTTCTTTTACGATGAAAAGCAGCCAGAAAAATCTTCTATCAATGTCGACATCGATGTAACTAGCCTCAACAGCAATCACGCTGAGCGAGACAAGCACCTGCGCAGTGATGACTTCCTCGATACCGCAAAATTCCCCACTGCTACTTTCAAGAGCACTAGCTTTGAACCTCTGGAAGACGGCAAAGCCCGTCTAAATGGCGAACTGACCCTGCGCGGTATCACTAAGCCAATCACAATTGACGTTACCAATATCGGTGGCGGTAAAGACCCTTGGGGCGGCTACCGCCAGGGCTTCAGTGGAACCACTGAGTTCGAGCTGAAAGAATTCGGTATCAAATCCCTAGGCCCAGCCTCGCAGAAAGTTGAGATGATCCTGGATATCGAAGGTATCCGTATCTAACAACAAAAAAGTACACCCCCTGAGCCCGGAAATTCCTCCGGGCTCCCCCCTAACTGCGCTTCGCAACACTCCAATAAACAACGCAAGCAGCAGCTGCAGCCAATAGCCAGTCGACGCCTGCCATCAACCCTCTCGGTAAGAAAAAAGCTAGCATTGTGATGACAATACATGTCCCCAATAAAGTCAGCAGTGCTCGCGGGTTCCAGCCACAGAAATAGTAATAACGCCCATCACTTTCGCTGTAATACAACTGCCCTACATCCATCTGGCGCTTCTCTACTAAGTAGTAGTGAGACAATATGACACCATAGGCAGGCGCCAGAAAAACCCCCATCCAGTTTACGAACGCCACTAAACCGATTTGTTTGATAACAGCGGGCCACAAAGCACTAATCAGAAAGGCCAGAAACAGCGTTATCAATGCCGCCCTGCGAAACCCCAGGTACTTTGGCAGAAGATTTGAAATATCGTTAACTGGAGCCACAAAGTTCGCCACCACATTGATGCCGGCCGTTGCTGTAAAAAAAACAACCGCGGCGATCAATGACAGTTCCAGATTCCCAAGCTTCTGCACAATATCAGTGGGATTCGCCAGGTTCTGGTGGAAAACTGACTGGGCGGCGATAGTAGTGAACAGAACAATTATCGCAAAGCCAGTCATATTTATAGTGATTCCCAGCCAATTTCCCCTTCGCATAACAGACACGTTCTTACAGAAGCGAGCAAAATCTCCATAACTTAGGATTATCGGCGCATAGAGAGCCAACATAGTACCTGTGACTTTGATGAGCTGGACCAAGCCATCGCCCCAGGATGCTATAGACCGATCAAAGAAAGTAGCAACAGTAAATGAAAACTGTCCGTCACTGCGAACCACTAGCATCCACAACAGCGCTAGCATCACTCCATAGACACAGGGTGCAGCCAGGTTGATAAACCAACGGATCGTATTGATACCTTTGAAAAATAGAAGAGCTTGAAATAATGAGACAAGTACGAGGGAAGCCCAATCGATCCGGTCCATTGCCAGCCACTGCCCTCCGACAGCTTGTGGCCACCACTCTCTCAGTAATAAAGACATGGCATGGGCAGCAAACCAAGTCTGCGCACCATACCAAAATATTGCCACGCTCCCCCGAAGCAGCGCAGGAACGTTAGCACCTCGGATCCCCGTACTCGCCCTGGCCAATACGGGAAACGGTATACCGCATTTAACACTCGGTTCACCGATTAAATTTAACAAGATAATAATTAAAATTGCTGCAATAGCGATCCCAGCGAGAACCAGCCAAGCATTCGTATTGGGGCCGAGGAATAGGGTTGCCGCCAGGGTATAGCCAGCGAGACTTTGTGCAGCGTTGGCCCAAAGGTTAAATATCGTCAGAGTGCCCCAGCGTTTAGCTTCGGGCTTCACCACCGCTAAATTTTCATTCTTTAGCTGCAAAGTGTCACCTAAGTGCATCTGATAAATAGCGCGCCAAAGCAGCTACTTCAAATCAGCCTTTTCAACAATGACATACAAGCCGTCAAAAGTGCCAAATTTAACAGTTAATAATATATATTCTCTTTTACAATTGAGACTTATTTTCAATAACAGTAAAAGTGGTATCCATTTACCAAATTAGCAGTAATGCCGCTAGCACTGGCGCACAACTGTGAAATATATTGTGTAGCCATCGATTAAAGAAGATCCGGTCGACAAAGATACAGGCAAGTATCCATTAAACTAGTGTGCAGCCGTGTATTTGGAGAACATTAACCAAGTCACAAGTAAAAGTACGAAAAGGTCTTTAAGATTTTTGACGGCGGCACAACTTTTCAGCGAAAATGGAAGCAATTACTGACAATTATTGCACTCCCTCTAGAGACAGTTATCAAGGGAGCGCAAAAATAGAACAATTTCCAAAAATCGTAGTGACTAAATCATTCAAAACTGGGGCAATCCTCTCCGAGACTATCAGTGAGACAGCGGCGCAGAGCAGCGCCAATCACAACAAGTAGTGTCTCAGCTCAAGGGAAATAATCGCCGCAGATGGTAAGCCAAGACTCCGTACTGCTGAGGTATTCGCAGGACAAGCACAGCGGGCATCCACCAGTATGAATGAACTTTGTCGCAATCAGGCCACAACTTGAGTTGGCCACGGCAGAAGGGTAGGAATATGGCTTGCTTGCAGCATCCAGATAGGGAACAACCAGTTTACTTAATGGCACACCACACCATTGGGCGCCGGCAGGGTGCAGTAGACACAAGAATCACAAGTGCTGAAATATCGGGCATCCATGCCGCAGTGCAGTGGACCGGTACTCATTGGAATATCCGCGACTTGAGTCGCAATGGCACTTGGCTAAATGGCCAGCAGCTGGTACCAGCTAAGAGCTACCCACTCCAAACCGGTGATAAGATCGCTTTTGGTCGGGCTAATAACCCAGCCTGGATCGTCGAAAACCTCGACGCTCCCGAGAACTTGTTGATCGATATTCACTCCGGCGAGGCACAGCCACTGGAACAATACCACCTGCTGCCCGACGAAAATGAGCCTCTCGCCAGCCTTCAGTACAGCCCCCTAACAGGGCAGTGGTTGTACGAGTTCACAGGCCCATCCGCTGAAGACGGCGATAAGATCCTGGTAAATCATGGCGATCGCATCGATTGCGGCCTGCATAGCTGGCAGCTATTCCTGGCGGACAACCAAGGGGCAACGAAAGAGTTGTCACTGCAGCAGCTGTCTATTGTCGACTTTGAGCTGAAGTTCTCTGTGAGTTCCCACGAAGAGCATGTGCAGTTACAACTTCAGCGGGAAGGCATGAAGCAATCCTTACCAGCAAGAATCCACAACTATCTCTTGTTGTACCTTGCTCGTGCCCGCCACAAAGATATGCAGAGCGGCATGGACACTGACTCCCAGGGCTGGGTTTCTATTCAGGTAGCCACTCACGAGCTGGGTATCACTGTTAACCACTTGAACACCCAAATTTTCCGCGCCCGCAAACAAATCTCTGAATCCCTACCTGATGCAGTGGATACATCGAGCCTAGTAGAGCGTCGATCCTGGGAAATCCGTATTGGTTGCCCGCAATTCGAAATTTATAAAGGCAACCAACTCGAGGCAAAAACAGAGCCGGAAACGGTATAGCTTCATCTCCAGAAAGGGGGCTTAAGGCTAAGCCCCTTATTATCTATTCAGTAATTATTTGCCAGGGTGGCGGAGCTGAATCTCTTATCCCTCGGCAAGAATTACAATGTCAGCGCAACCACCCTCTTATATCGGCCGGTACAAGATCATCAGGCAGCTTGGAGCCGGGGGAATGGGAGTTGTGTACCTCGCCAAAGATGAGCGACTTAACCGAGAGGTCGCTATAAAGCGATTGCTCAACAACCCTGAAGACGAATCTGCCTCACGGCGAATTCGCCAGGAAGCATTACTGCTCGCACAACTAAACCACAACCATATCGTACAAATTTATGATGTTGTGGAGGAGCAGAACGATGTAGCCCTAGTTATGGAGTATGTTGATGGCCGCCCACTCACCTATTGGGCACGGGAGTTTAACCCCAGCCTCTGCCAGAAAATCCAGCTACTCAAGCAAATCACTACCGGTCTTGCGCGTGCCCATGCGGCTGGAATTATTCACCGCGACTTGAAAGCTGACAACATCCTTATTGACAGCAATAACGTCGCAAAAATCGCTGATTTTGGAATTGCGCGGAGCTGGCAGGATACGAAAGAAATTACCCGCGAGCAGCATATCGCTGGCAGCTGGTACGCAATGTCTCCCGAGCAGGCCCTCGGCGAGAAACTGGATAACCGCTGTGACTTATTTGCCCTGGGGATGCTCGCCTATCACCTACTGTGTGATCAGCCTCCCTTCGGCAAGCATGGAAGCCCATACGTTATTATCGATCGGATCATCAACAACCCGCACCCACCAGCAGGGGCCATAAACCCCGGACTTCCTACGGCGCTTTGCAAGTTACTGGATAAGCTGCTGGCCAAAAACCCGGACAAACGCCCCGTCAGTGCTGCCGTTGTAGCCACCGATTTGGATGTGATACTGAGCCAATTAACATCGGATCATGAAACCGCCGATGACCATGACATCACGATCACCACGGAAGACTTTCATGTACAACATCGACGTACAAACAAAGGACACAAACTTCTAGCCGGCATACTCCTAGTATCCGGTGCGATGTTACTCGGCTTAACCGCCGCTGTTTTTCCTGAGCTTTCTCTATGGGGAAGTAAAGAACCCTCGGCAAAGTACATTGCGATTATTGAGCCAGACTTATCAAACCTGCGCAGCCGAGAGGAAAAGCTACTGGCCAATAACCTTCTCAGTTCCATCAAACAGGGGCTTTCCGATCAACCAGCGCTACTACTTGTGCCCTATTCGGAATCCCAGCAACTAAAAGGCAAGCCTTTGCGGGAGCAGGCGCAAGCGCTCAACGCACAGCTGCTGCTCCAATTTGCCCTAAACTGTGAAGCCACCGCCTGTGAAGCTTCATTTGCCCTTATAGAAACCGAAGGGTTTGCTGAAACTGCCAACAGTAGCGCCATGCTGAACCTGGATGCACCGCTGGAGAGCCGCGCACGCGTCTTGCAACAGCTGCACTATCTACTCCCCAACTACCCTACAGGAAGCCAAGGAGCTCAGTTCAACCTTAGCCCTGAAGATTACCGACAGTACCTCGAGATATTCGAACAGCGCAATAATGAAGCTAATGTTGCCGGGGCAATTACCAAAGTTGAGGCTCTGCTAAAAAGGAATCCCTACTTCCCCTCCTACTATGAACTGTTAGCGGATCTATTAGCCACCCACCTATATCACTCGCGGGATACCAAAATACGCGGCCGACTCACAGGGATGCTCAACAACATACCAACAAAGATTTCCAACCACCCAACGGTGTTGATCACTAAGTTGCGTATTGCCATCTTCCTGGCAGATACAGAGCTTTCAGAGTCCTTACTTGCAAAACTAAAGCTACAACTACCTGATCAAGCTCTCTATTACTTCCTACGCGCAAAAGCCCACCAGCGAGGGGGGAATTACAACCGTGCGCTGGAAGTCATTAACCAAGCGCTCAACATTCGTACCAGCCCTCTTTATCTCCGCCAAAAGGCTTTGACCCTGACCCTGATGGGGCAAATGGAAAAAGCGAGGCCTTACCTTTTACATGCGATCCGTCTCAACAATCAATATATTGATGCTATCTCCTTGCTTGCAGCCAATGAATTGGATTCAGGCCGCCCCAAAGAGTCTATCCGGCTCCTTAGTAAAGTGGGCTTAAAGCATTTAGGGGACCGGGATACTTTCAACCTTTGCTTGTCCTATTACATCGAACAGCAGCTGCAGGATACAAAAAACTGCCTGAGTCATGTTGCTGAACGAGCCCCTAACGATCCCCATGTATATCTGCTGCTGGCAGAGATTGCCCGCCTGGAAAATAGACAGCTGCAATCCCAAGAGTTTGCCCAGCGCGCCCTGACCTTGGCACAAGAGCAGGAGGACTGGCTTGGATTGTTACTGCGGGCAAGGGCCTATTCTGAACTGGGCCAGGGTGAGCAAGCCATTGAGACACTATTAAAGATGGATAACACCGCTCCAGACGGCCTATTTGTCAATTACAGCCGCGCCCAGGTTTATATGGCCAGCGGCGATATGCTTTCCGCTAAAGCCTACATAAGAAAGACTTTAGAGTTAGGTATGGCTCCAGTCTGGTTCACAACTATTGACTTTCAGTCTATTTGCACTTTGGCAAGTTTTGATGATTTACGCATCAGTTATCCAACACTATGTTCTGGCAGGATTGACAGCTAAACGGTCAAAAGCAAGTCAAACAGAATGGAATAACGTGAACCATTTCCCTTTAAGGGGCGACAGATGCCTTCACGAAATTGTACTATCAGGTAAAATCCCCCATCCATCCGAGAAGAACAGATTACAATGGACGTAGTTGCGCTAGAAAAAACTGAGGAATATCAGGGCCGATACAGGGTTGAGCGTACCCTCGGCGCCGGGGGAATGGGGGTTGTTTACCTTGCCGAGGACGTCAAGCTCGGGCGCAAAGTAGCTATCAAACAGTTACGCTCAGATATGACTGGCAACTCTGCAGAAGCGCGCTTTCGCAGTGAGGCTCAACTTCTCGCCAGGCTCAATCATCCCAACATTGTCCGTCTGTACGATGTCCTTGAAGAAAAGCACAGTATTGCCCTGGTGATGGAACTGGTTGAGGGAGTAACACTCAAGGATTGGATGCGGGAGAACTCTCCGACCCTAGCGGAAAAGCTCGACCTGTTGATGCAAATTTGCCAAGGCCTGGGGAAAGCTCACTGCCTGGGAATCATCCATCGGGACTTAAAACCAGAGAACATTCTTGTCACCATTGATGGCATCGCCAAGATTACCGACTTTGGTATTGCCAAAGCCCTGGATTGTGATCAACAGTTGACCCGAGAAGACCATATTGCCGGCAGTGTTCAGGCTATGTCCCCAGAACAACTGCAGGGGACAAAATTGGACGCTCGTAGCGACCTCTTTAGCCTTGGAAGCATTGCCTATGAGCTGCTCTGCAACGAAAAACCTTTTGAACGCGGAGAGATGGGCGCACTCGCTTTCGCCCAACAAATAACCACCAAACCCCATATACCGCCCCAAAAAACTTGGCCGGAGATCCCCAGGCCTCTAATCGCCCTTCTCGATCGCTTGTTGGCCAAACGGCCAGAACAGCGCCCCGATAGTGCCCAACAGGTTTTTGAGGCCCTAGAGCTGGTGCATAAGCACGGCATCGATGAAGATACTCAGCAGTACTCGGAAACGGTTACGCAGTTACTGATTAAACCCAAAAAGCAACGCCGCCGCATTGTTTGGGCAGCAGCGGGCTTAGCAACCATTAGTGGTGTAGGTTTTTGGGTATGGCATACATTTATGCAACTACCGCCGCAGTATATTGCAGTATTGCCTATTCAGTTTAACGGGAGCTTAACTGGGGGCAAAGACTCAGAGGTTTTGGTATCTACAATGGTAAGGCAGGCATTGATGAGCACTCCAAACAAGCTAAAGTCGAGTGCTCTGGTAAGCTTTACGCCAACTCCAGGAACGAGCATTGACGCCCAATTGGAGACATTACATAACAGGGGTATTACAGATGCTTTATTTGCAAGCCTCAAATGCCTTAAGAGTCGCTGTAATATAGAGCTTCAGCGCATCACCCCTATAGATAGACAAGTAAGACAGCAAGCGAGCTTTGACTTCATCAGTGATATGCAGCAGGAGGCTCAATATTCAATCATTAATACAACCTTAGAGTTGTTTCCCCATGCATATAAGATAACCTCGCAAACTGAAACTCGCATGGCCCCTGAAGACTACTCTCTTTACTTAGATACCCGTTCAGATGATAGGAAGGCGCCTACAGTTACTTCGCTTGAAGTGCTAGAAACCTTAATTAGCAAGTATCCTAAAAACACAAATCTCTACACCGCATACGCCACAACAGCTGCCACAATATTTGTCAAAACAAACAATAGTAAAGTACTTACTTCAGCCCTTGCCCTATTAACAAATGGAGGTGATTCGGGTGCTGATAAAATGGCGCTTCTTGAAGCCCAGCTACAGATAAAATCTTTACGGCCCGACCGAGAGAGCTTCGAATCTACGCTCAGGAAACTACAATCAAAGGGCTATCCTTCCGCTCACTTATTGGCCGAGTTCGCTCGCTTCAATTATTCTCAAGGGGATTATGAGCAGGGATTGTATTATGCGTCACAAGCTGTGGCTCTCAACCCCTCCAATAATAACCATTATCTTGTAGCTATAAACCAGTTTGCTATAGCAGACTACGAACTCGCCAAAAAAAATCTACAAGAATTAACACAAAAAGAACCTGACTACTGGCCTGGTTATGCCGTACTAGCTGCAATAGAGCTTGAACAAGGAGATTTTGCTCAAGCCGAAGAAACCTTGACAACAGTTCCACCAGAGTTCCACACCTGGGGAATGAGAAGCAATCTCGGAACAATTTTACTGTTACGGGGAAAATATAAAGACGCACAAGAGGTGTACTTTGAGCTTTTAAAAAAATCTCCAGATAATATTGTCGTACTCAATCAAATTGCCGAAACCTATCTGATGCAGGGTAAGCAGGCAAAAGCCCACGAATATTTCAATGAGATATTAGAAGTTACAGCTAAAAGTACTGATTTAAGGGCAAAGCAGTATCGTGCAATAGCCCTGGCTAACCTGGGTGAAACTGCAACTTCAATCGCTCTGATCATGGAATTGCTGCGAGAATCTTCCAGCGATACCTATATCAAGCACACCGCAACTCAAGTTTATGCCATGGCAGGTGAGTGGCAATCAGCTAACTATTACTTGGAGCAATTACTGAGCCAGGGAATGAGTACAGAATGGTTTGCCCTACCAGCATTCCAAAAACTATGTACTCAACCCCAAGCATCTCAGTTGGTGCTTAATCAGGCCTGCCTAGACTAAGTTCCCCCTTCCGAGTCGCTATTGCCACTTCCGGCATTGCCACCTCCACCACCAGTGACAGGAAAAGGATCCACAACAGCCTGAGGGTCACCCGATACAAAATGCATACCGGTTTCAGGGTCGACACACATCCAAAGGAAGTTAAAGCGGTCCTGAATATCTGCCCTATCCTTGATGCGGATAATCAACTGGGTGTAATCCCCATCCACTTCACGTGCGCGAGCGCGGAACTGGTGACGGAAATCAGGGGTCAATGCAATGAGACCGTCAAGCTTATGACCCTGGCGGTAACGTACAAACTCAAGCTCACGTCCTGGCACATCTGACAGGTCCAGCTTCACTCGTAAGATCAGTTCAGCCTTCCGGTGAATTTTGAAGTGCATATTGCCAAACTCCTCTCCGGGAGTCCCCTCAATATGCAATGGCCAGTATACTGGCTCATTATTTTTCTGCTCCTGGGGCCGCAAAACCAGATCTAAAGTCATCCCCTCTTTAGGCACCTCAAGGTCCAGTGGGAGCTTTTTATCACACTCGCCCATTATTCATCCCTCTCCAAAAAATTGTTATTTGGTGTCATCAACGGACATTTTAATTGATATAAAATACGTCCGTGACTGTATCATCACAACCGGCTCATCCCCTAAAAAAGCCGGCGGTAATAAAACTGCCGGCCCGAAATGATGGTCCCAACCATCGACGGTTACAACAACACTATCAAGAGCAAAATTCGGCATCCGTGCCCGGGCAAGCATATCCAGTTGAATCGACCAAGACTCTGCACCTGCCGACTCCAGCTTGACCGCTCAGCTTGCGCTGAATCCCTTCACTCCCTAACGCGCAATGGGCGATAAGGGAATTAAATCCATCCGAAATTTTATTGTGGGAGCTACCCTTCCATGGCGAGGTAACTGTTCCCACAATCACCTGTACTCCCTCAACTGGACCTCAATGTACAGACTTAAGGACTACAGGTCGATCACACCTTATTACAGACAATCACACACCAAATATATAAAAGGGGCACATAGCGCGCACAGAGTCACCGTACGCCAAAAATAATATTTAATCAGCGCTCAACTTAAGAAGAACCGAGACGCAAGGATTATTCCTTTTCCACTATTGCGACACCGAGACCAAAATCAGGCCATATTTTTTAAAATAAATATAAAACTGTTCTTGGAACTTGTTGAAATCAATCGATGATCCCATTCGCCAATTTAATCTAATTTGAATTGCGTCACAGAACTTTATTGGGTGCTACACGGCAGGCTTGAAGACTGGAAAATATTGTATGGGTAATAGCTCTCAAAATGGAGTCCAAATTAAAAAAAGCCGGCAGTAATAAAACTGCCGGCCCGAAATGATGGTCCCAACCATCGACGGTTACAACAACACTATCAAGAGCAAAATTTGGCATCCATGCCCGGACAAGCTCATCCAAGAGAATCGACTAAGACTCTACACCTGCCGACTCCAGCTTGACCGTTCAGCTTGCGCTGAATCCCTTTATTTCATCGCGCCACCTAAGGCTACGAGGAAATTAAATCCTGTTTAAATGTTGTGGGGGCTGCCTTTCCATGGCCGGCAACCAATACCACAGCCACCTACCCCCTCAACTGGAAGCTACTGTACAGATTTCCAAATTACAGATCGATCACGCCAAAACACAGCAAATTACACACTAATTGCCCGCCAAGTGTTTTATGCGCCGCACAGGACTGTTAGAGTCGCCATATAACAAAAAGCATCACGTAGTGAGGACACAATGGAAGCGAACCTAGAAGATGTAAAAATTCTCTCTCCCCGCCGCAACAGCACCGAGGCAAAAAATATTGATGAACTGGCAAAAGAGCAATTGCAGCACTTTTGTATTGATAGTGAGTCAGCACATGGAAAACTGTTAGAACAGACCGCAACCCTGCTCTACCAGGCACAGGGCAATCTAAGCCAGCTGTGGAGCCAGGTAACGGACACACTCCAACGCTTAGACAAGTCTGACAAGATTGCCTATTTCAATGCCAAGCGATTTATGAGTTTCCAGCTGGCTAAATTATTGGACACCTTACAAAACCCATTGCGAGCTAGCTTTCAAAGCCTACAGGGGGACGACTTTAATATCACCACACGGGGTGGTTATCCCCTGTTCGATAATATTCCCGCTATTTTTTCTGCAACCCCGGTAATTGCCCGCACGGCAACTTACATTTATGCCTGCACCGAGTGGGTGGACGATGCTTTCCGTGGGCGCGAACCGAGCCACGATATTTATTCACGTTTACTCAACCCCACTTCCATTTCCCTGGCCAATGCTATTGTGGATTTGGAATGCGGACCTGAAGCCAGTGAGTATATGGCCTGGAATTTTAATTCCGGTATGGCTGCAATCGATGCACTCCTGTCAAATCAATTGCGCCACGGGGATATTTTAATTGTTTCCAGGAATATCTATGGCGGCACTCACCAGCTGTTACAGGATTTCTACGCCCGCAAAGATAAACTGTCTATCAATCTGGCCTGGTTTGATGGCACTACCGGTGAAGAGTTCGAAAAGCTACTGGCTGATACCCAGCATGCATACGCAGACGCAATCAGTGCCGGAGCAAAAATACACGTCTATATTGAGTCTCCATGCAATCCCCACGGGATCATGCTGGATGTACCGGCTATTTGTAAAACCGCTCACCGGGAAAATATCCTGGTAAGCCTGGATGCCACCCTGGCAACCCCTTTCCTATATCAGCCACTACGCCGCAAAGATAGGGAAGAGAGACCGGATTTTGTTGTTCACTCCTACACCAAGGATATCGGTGGCACCGGTGCCGCTACTGCCGGTGTGGTTATCGGCGAAAACCACCGCATGTTTATCCCAAAAGGCGACAGCGCAAAAGGCCTTAATTGGGATCAGTGCATGTTCTGGGATGTTTATTACATCAAGGGGGCTTTCCTGGATGCAGATAAGGCCTGGGAAGTGCATTGCGGTATGCGCACCCTGGAAATGCGTATGCTCACCAAGTGTATTAATACTTTGAGCCTCAGCCATTTCTTCGCCAGTCATAGTAAGATTCGTGTCAACAGCCATGCAGTGGAAACCCACCCCAATTCCGGGCTGCGAGAGTCGCTGATGCGCTACCAGTTCCCCACACCATTATTCAGCATTGACATGGAAGCTGCGCAAATTCCTACCGAAGCCTTTAAAAGTTTCTTTGACGCGCTGGAGCCCGCTTTCGGGCAGATGGTGAGCTTGGGCCAGACAAATACCATGGTGCTCTGCCCTGCCCTGACATCTCACTCAGAGCTATCACCTGAAGCGATGGAAGCGGCGGGTATATTCCCAACCACTATCCGAATTTCTGTTGGGGATGAAAATATGGCGCAGATGGCCGCCCATGTGATCAACTGCGCGCGCCTGCATCTCGATCCAGTTAGCCCAGGATTTAGCGAGGGCTTTATCGCTCCGGAAGAAGCCGACAAACTCTTCAGCCGCTTTTATCTCGAGTCGCACCAAAAAGTGATAGAGACACAGCCAAAAATTGTGGACTATCTCTAACCATCCAAAACAAAACCATCACCGGTAGATAGCGCCGGTGATGGGCGCTTGTTGCACTATCCTATATCCCGTAGTATCACGCTTCCTGTCCACAATTTAATCAATTTAAAATGCCGAAACTTTCCACGTGGCTCTTCGCCTGGATTCTGTGCTGCTTATCCACTGTTGCAATGGCGCAAGGCTATGAAAAGCTCTACAGTGATTATCGCGGCAGCCTCTATCAAATTCGACTTATCGAAAAATCCTCCAATTCAAAAGCCGGCCTGGGGTCAGGCTTTCAAATCTCTCCCGATGGATTGATCGCCACCAATTACCACGTAGTGGCTCAAGCGGTTAGCGAGCCGGACGAGTACTCCCTGGAATACCTTGCAGTTAATGGCACCCGGGGAAAATTAACTCTACTGGATATTGATGTAGTCAATGACCTGGCGCTGCTGCGCCAGGAGAAACCGGGAGACGAATACCTGGAATTGGCGACAGACACTCCCAAAAAAGGGGAAACCATTGTCTCCCTGGGCAACCCATTGGACCTGGGCATGACCTTGATTCCCGGGACCTATAACGGTATTGCCGGCGGTAGCTTCTACGATCGTATTCACTTTGCCGGATCTATTAATCCGGGAATGAGCGGCGGGCCAGCGATCAATACCCAAGGGCAGGTAGTGGGCATTAATGTGGCGACTGCAGGTAACCAGGTTAGCTTCCTGGTACCAGTGGATAAGCTGTCGTCACTTTTAAAACACTACCGCTCTGAAGGCGGCACTCTCAACCTGAAGCAAGTAACTTATCAACAGCTTTTGGATAACCAGCAAAAAATTATCGACTCAATACTGAGGGCCGACTGGCAGCGTCGCGCCCTCGGTGAGGCACAGGTTGTCGGTGAAATAATTCCAGCCATTAAATGCTGGGGAAACACCCAAGAGAGCGAAACTAACCCGATCAAGCGAATTGATAAAGGCTGCACAGGACAAGATGTTATTTTCCTGTCCGACGACTTCAACACCGGGCGGGTAGAGTACGAATTTTTCTGGCTGCAGGCCGAGGATCTTCTGCCCGCGCGCTTTTATGCCGAGTACGAAGGGCAGATGGACTCCTTTTACCCAGGCAATAGCGCTGGAGAAGAAGATGTAACCAATTTTCGCTGCCAGCAAGGATTTACCTCTCAGGAGCGCGGCAATGAAACCTCGGTGTCCAAGCCAGATCGCAATCGCGAGCCCCTGATCGCGCGCACCAGCTACTGTGTCAGACGCTACAAGGACTTTCCTGACCTCTACGATATTTTCTTCCTGAGCCTAAGTGTGGATCAGAAAAATCGCGCACTGGTCAGCCACTTTACCTTGTCCGGCTTTACCCAGGAGTCCGCCGACGCCTTTACCCAGAAGTTTACGAGCGAGATCCAATGGCCCTGATTATTGAAGAACTCAATCGCGCCCACCGGGTGCAGCTGCGCTACCGAATGGACGGGGATAAATTTACCCTGGGCCGCGCTTACGACAACGATGCAATTCTGGAGGACATCCACTCCGATGCCCACCATGCCGAAATCAAGCGGGGAGAGGACGGCCAGTACGTCTTACACGACCTCAATTCGATCAACGGCTGCCAGCTTTTGGGAAACCTGAAAGACAAATCTGTTAAACCCGATACCATCGCTCAACACAGGATTTCCTCCGGTGACTTGCTGCAGTGTGGGAAGTCACGCTTCCGGGTTTTCCATACGGATGACCCGGTACCTGAAGCTACCCCTCTCCATTCATTGGAGAACCTGTTTTCCAGCTTGTCCCACCCCCTGGGAGCAATACTGCTGCTGTTATGTTTTGGTTTCGCCAGCGTACTGATGAGCTACCTCGGTTACGCCCGAAACTATCAATGGACTATTGCCGTCAACATTCTTGCCACGGCCATTATTGGCATGGTGATTTACGCCGGAGTCTGGGCGTTTATCGGCAGGGTAGTCAGGCATGAAACGCACTTTTTCACCCATCTATCCATCGCCGCCATAGGTGCACTTACTTACACCTTTTGGGAGTGGCTGAGGGGGCTAATCAATTTCAATTTTGCCATCGGCACCACTATTCAGGTCCTGGATTTCCTGGTTCTCGCCATCATATTACCGGCAATGCTCTGGTCCGCCTGCTATCTGGCCACCAACCTCGCCAGGGGCTGGCGCTGGACAGTGGCACTGACACTGCCACTGGCATTCCTCGGCCTGGGCTTAGCTGAAAGCGTTAACAATATGGACGAATTCAGCGAGGTTCCGCCGATATCCACAGAGCTGAAATACGATAATATGCTATTCCGCAACCCTGTTCCCATGCAGAAATTTATTGGAAATTCGGCCGACCTGTTTGATATCCCCATCAAGAAAAAAGAAACTAAAGAGGGCGCTGAAGGCTCCTCCAGCGACAATCAAAGTAGTACCGCAGAGGTAGAATCATGAGCAAGATTTATTGGAGCCCAGGGCTCGACCAGCTGGAACCCTATACACCCGGGGAGCAGCCCAAGAGTGAAACCCTGATAAAGCTCAATACCAATGAGAACCCCTACCCTGCCTCTCCCGAAGCTTTAAAGCTCCTGGAGCAGCACGACTTTGCCGATGCATTGCGCCGCTATCCCGACCCGGAGTCCTGTGAATTGCGCCGCGCTATTGCCGATAAGCACAATCTCTCTGCTGAGCAAGTATTTGTGGGCAATGGCTCCGATGAAGTGCTGGCTCTGAGTTTTTACAGTTTTTTCCGCCGCAGCGAGCCCCTGCTATTTCCGGATATCACCTACAGTTTCTACCCGGTTTATTGCCAGCTCTTCAATATCAAAAGCCGCACTGTTCCCCTGCACGGTGATTTCTCTATCCAGCTTGAGGACTATGCAGCCCCTGCAGCCGGTGTAATTATTCCCAACCCCAATGCACCCACGGGACGGTACCTGCCGCTAGAGCAAATTGAACAGCTATTGCGCTCACAGCCTGAAAGAGTGGTGGTTATTGATGAGGCCTATATCGATTTTGGCGGACAGAGTGCAGCAACACTCATCGATCGCTACCCCAACCTGTTGGTGATACACACACTGTCAAAGTCCTATGCCCTCGCTGGGCTTCGCCTCGGCTTTGCCATGGGGCAGAAACACCTGATTGAAGGATTGCTGAGAGCCAAGAACTCCTTTAACTCCTACCCCATTGATGCCATTGCCCAGCGTGTGGCCACTGCAGCGATCCGCGATACCGCCTGGCACAGCGACAATTGCGGCAAGGTCATCGCCACCCGCGAGCGCTGTGAGCGGGCGCTTACAGACCTGGGGTTCGAAGTGATTCCCTCCCAAGCCAATTTCCTTCTGGCCAAACCACCGGAGCCCGGCGCAGAAGCTCTGTATCTGGCACTGCGGGAGCGTAATATTCTCGTACGTTACTTCAACAAGCCCCGGATCAGTGAGTACTTGCGTATCTCTATTGGCACCGATGAGGAAATGGAGCAGCTGATACGGAACTGCAAAGAGATACTTGCGTCACAGAGCTAGCACTCTGTCTGTCTATACTCGTCGAGCGCCACTTGAGGTGGCCCGACAACTGTGACTTATTGGTATCCAGGGACCTATGCACCCGAAAGCTCAAAATTCAGTATCCACTACCGAGGCCGTTAGCCCCTTTAAAGCGGGATTTTTACGGCAAATAACCCACACCCTGATTCTCGCCTCGGCCCTAGCGAGCGGTGCCGCAAGTGCCAACGACTGGGATAAGGTCGAAGGGCCCAGTGCACAGACACCATCGAGTATTGGCACCTACACCAATGGCTGCCTGAGTGGCGGGGAGACCCTACCATTGAGGGGAGAGGGCTATCAGTTGGTGAGGACTGGCCGCGATCGACATTTTGCCCACCCCCAGACCATTAACTTCCTGAAGGAGTTTTCCCAGAGCGTGGCGCAGAAAGATCTGGGCAGAATCCAGATCGGTGACATGTCTATGGCTCGAGGGGGCCCTTTCGGCAGTGGTGGGCACAACAGCCACCAAACCGGCCTGGACATAGACATCTGGTATTCCCAGGATCGGCGAGCCGCAGAGCGTCCCCTCACCCCGTGGGAGCGTGATAATATTTCTGCTGTTGCCTTGGCTGATGAGCGCAAACACCGCCTAATCCCTGAAAACTGGGACGACCGGGTTCCCAAAATCCTGCGCTTGGCCTCAGAGGACCAGCGGGTCGAACGAATTTTTGTACACCCGACCATCAAGCGCCACCTGTGCGAAATATCCGGCGAAGATAACGAGTGGCTGCGCAAAGTGCGCCCCTGGTGGGGGCACAATTACCATTTTCATGTACGCCTGGCGTGCCCAGAGGGAAGCACCAACTGTAAGCCCCAGGCTCCGGTGACCACTGCAGCCTGTGGCAGTGACTTGGATTGGTGGTTTAGCGATGACTTCTATGCAATTCTCAATGGCACTAAACCCCAGCCGAAACAGAAAAAGCCGAAACCAAAGACCTTGCCCCAACAGTGCGAACAGGTATTAACCGCACCTTCGGCAGGCACTACGACGGAATAATTTTATGATTAACACCTTGCTTATCTGCGGCGGTGGCGGCAGCGAGCACGACGTATCCCTCAGAACTGCTGATTTTATCGAGGACAAGTTGTCAGCAGCAGAGGACATCGCCCTATTGCGGGTGGAAATGGATAGCAGTGGCTGCCTTACCGACAGCCAGGGCCGGGTTTACCATATCTTTTACGATCGCAAAATTCGCGATGAAGAAGGTAACTCCTGGGATGTGGACTACGTAATTCCTGCAATTCACGGCTACCCGGGAGAGACTGGCGATTTGCAGTCGCAACTGGATATGTTCGGCATCCCCTATTTCGGCTCTGCACCTGAGCCCAGCAAAATCTGCTTTAACAAAATTAAAACCAAGATGTGGCTCAGCGCTCTGGGTATTGAAAACACACCTTACGAGTTTTTGCACAGCACTGAAGTCGAGGAACTACAAAAAGCTCACGATGCCCTGGAGAACTGGGGCGAGGTATTTGTAAAAGCCTCCAATCAGGGATCTTCCGTAGGTTGCTTTAAGGTCCGTGACAAAGAGGAGTTAGAGGCCGCGATCGAGGATGCCTTTAAACTCTCCCCTTATGTGCTGATAGAAAAAGCATTGAAAGCCAGAGAGCTGGAAGTTGCGGTTTACCACTACAACGATGATGTGATCGCAACCCGCCCGGGAGAAGTACGCGCCCCAACGGATACTTTTTACACTTATAAGGAAAAGTATGCCGAGGGCAGCCGCGCGGTCACCTTTATCGAAGCTGCTGATCTTCACGAAGAACAGCTTCAATGGATAGCCGAAGTATCCCTGCGCACTTTTAAGGCCCTAAAGCTGAAGGATTTGTCCCGCATAGACTTTTTCCTGACAGAGACCGGCGAACTCTACCTCAATGAGGTCAATACTTTTCCCGGTATGACCCCAAACTCCATGTTCCCCAAAATGATGGAAAACCACGGGCACAATTTCACCGAATACCTGGCCGGTCTGATCCGCTCTGCGGTATCTTCACCTAACGACAAGACATAATTAAAAGGGGCTTATTGGCCCCTTTTCTTTTTTGCTCATTTCGATCCGACGGGCTAGTGCAACAACCACCCCTGTTGACGTCGCCGTGAAAACTGGCCGCGCAGAAACTCCATCTGATCGCCGCGAATCCGCTCACTGTTAATCAGGGCAAGGTATTCAGCTGCATTGGGGCAGAAGGGCAAGGCCAACAGCTCCATGTCGATATTTTCCAATAATTGATTGCCCTTATGCTGGTTACAGCGCCTGCAGGCCGCGACCACATTTTCCCAGGAATCAACTCCGCCTTTGGAAACAGGAATAACATGGTCCCGTGTCAAATCCACACTTTTAAAGAAATTACCGCAATAAAGACAAGTATGGGAATCGCGAAAAAACAGTGCTCGATTTGTTAGAGGTGGGCGCCGGCGCGGACGGGCCATACGTGCACCGCCACAGGCGATAATAGCGGCCAGATCAAGGCTGGAACGATCGCCATTGCGATTAAAGCCTCCTCTCACCCGCTGGACAACACCTCCCAGCGACCATGTAACCAGCTCCCGCACGTACAGACAGGATGCCTCTTGCCAACTCAGCCATTCCAGCGGTTGTCCCGCCAGGTTTAAACGCAATATTCTCGCGTGCATAACCTCGCCTCCCCACAGTCGAATAGAACAAGGCAGCCCCGGAACTGTTTCCGTGTCATCACAACAGTTTTTATAAAGAAGAAAAAAGAAGTTTTGGAGTGACAGATCGAAGGGACTGGATGACGATGACAGAAGCTGGCGCGATTCGCAGCATTAGAAAAAACTGCCACCTTCGAAAGTAAAATCTTGCTCCCAGACAAGATGGAGGAGTCTGAAAGCTTTTTTACCAACGAAAATACAGATGCCCACAGGCGTAGTTTTGCCTTGGGTAATACGGGCACTTCTGCTGGTAGATTACTGAATGCGCCACCCTCCGCCGGCCCATGGGTAATTTGGCCGGCCTATCAACATTAAAGCGGATAACTATTACAAATTCCAGACAGCGACATGCCGCTGATGGAATAACAGCAAATTACAAAAGAAAGGTGTAAATTGTGGAAAGCGTTGCAGGCAGCAACAGGCAGGTTAAGGCAGAATGTAAAACACCGCCCAGGCAATCCGGCCCGGGCGGTGCGTCTCACAGGATGGTGCCCATATCCCTAGGGCGAGCGGCGCAATCCATTTATCCATTGCCGCAGTAGTGCAGTCCCTTTCGCGTCCTTGCAAGTTAATTATGGACATCAAGGGAGAAAAAAGTAGGGGAAATCTGCTGAATTTTGTGTAAGAGATATCTCACAAACTGAGCTACCTGTTACAAAAGGGAGGGGAGACAGGAAATTAATCCCGTGTTAACTATAGGGGTAAATAGATAAGCGCGGCAACTATAAACATCTTTATTTCAAGTTCAATCGATACCATGAAGAAAACGTTGAAATATACGCTAATATTTTTTATCGCCCTCGGCGCGGTGCTTTCTACCGCCTTAGCCACCTTTAAATCCAGCGTCAGCGTGCCTTGGCGCCAACTGGTCGGTGGTGTCAAAACAACAGAAAAAGAAGTGACAGGCCGGCTGACCGCAGCAGATGGATACTCGGTCCAGTTATTTGCAGGGGATGTTCCCGGCGCACGCTGGCTCACAGTGACCCGCAATGGAGACATCATCGTCTCTCAGCCTAAACATGGCAAAGTTTCACTTTTATTACAAGATAAAGACGGCGACGGCCGCAGTGACGGGCAAAAGACTCTTATTGATAATCTTCAACGGCCCCACGGATTATTGCTACACGACGGTTGGTTATATATTGCCGAAAGTGACGCAGTTGGACGGGTTCCCTTTGATCATTCCGATGGGCGCCTGGCTGGACGCTACCAGAGAATTATTGAAAACCTTGAGGACAATGGACACTGGACAAAAACTATTGATATGAGTCCCGATGGATGGCTTTTTCTCAGCAGTGGTTCCAGCTGCAACGTTTGTATTGAAAAAGATCCTCGCCGCGCAACCATCATGAGAATGAAACTAAACGGGGATAATTTTGAAATATACGCCACCGGCCTGCGTAATAGTGTGGGGTTCGATTGGTCTCCAAAAGATGGCGGACTTTACGCAACAGATAATGGCCGCGATTGGCTCGGCGACAACCTGCCGCCAGATGAGCTCAACCTGATTCGCAAAGACCAATTCTACGGATGGCCCTACGCCTACGGTGACCGGGTTCCCGATCCGGATTTTGGGGTGGATGCAAGCCCTGAAATCCAGCAAAAGATTGCTGACTCAATTCCTCCCGTGTACGAATTTCGCGCTCACAACGCGCCACTCGGGATTAAATTTTTGCGCAGCGTGGAACAGCCTAAGGATTATCGCCATGCAGCGCTGGTCGCCCTGCACGGCTCGTGGAACCGCAGCGTGAAAGATGGCTATAAAGTTGTCTCCCTACACTGGAGTGACGACGGGGAAATTCAACAGAGGAATTTCCTGTGGGGATTTCTCAGTAATGACCGCCAAACGGTTTACGGCCGCCCTGTCGCCATCGCCGAGGATAAACTGGGCAACATCTATATTTCCGATGACTACGCCGGTGCAGTTTATCGTGTGAGCCAAGGGGCCCCTCGCCAAGCTGTATTGACAACACAGCAGCCACAACTGCAAAAAACATCCACGGCCAACGCGCTTTCAATAGATGCCGAGGTGGTGCAACTGGGCGCGCAGCTCTATCGGTCTAACGATTGTGCCCACTGCCATCAGGCCCAGTTTCCCCTGCGCAACCTGTCCGCTAAATACACAGCGCAGACCCTGGCTGACTACTTCGACACCCCAACACCACCAATGCCTAACTACAACTTTACGGCGGTGCAGAAAAAAGCCCTGGCGCACTATCTTTTATCCCGGGAGTCGAGCCTCTAGGAATTGCACGCCTAAACGACACTGAGAAGAGGCTCCCGGATGAGGGGGCCATGGAATTGACCCCCGCAGCGCCAGCCGCTAAGGTTGCCCCGCAATTAAGAGGCGATGCTATGGCGGCAAAGAAAAAAACAGCAACTTTTGAAGAGAGTCTCGAGGCGTTGGAACAGCTGGTTGAGCGACTCGAAGGCGGAGATCTCCCATTGGAGGAGGCTCTCGCTGATTTCGAAAAGGGAGTGAAACTCACCCGGGAGTGCCAACAGAAGCTCGCCAAAGCCGAGCAGAAAGTGAAGCTGTTAATTGAAGAGAGCGGCAATATCCGCGAGCTCCCCTTTGATGCCGACGACAACTCCGGGGACCCAGTTTAAGTGAGTTCCGCAAACCTGCCAGAGGAGCTGAAAGCCTTTCTACAGGCCTCCTCCACACGCGTCGAAAGCAGAATCCAGCAGGCGCTCAACACCCCGATCGACGGCTCAGAAAAGCTGTTCGAAGCAATGCGCTATGCCGCACTGGGCCCCGGCAAACGCCTGCGCCCCGCTCTCGTCTACGCTTGTGCCCAGGTTTTTCGGGGTGTCGATTTTGACCTGGCCTATTGCGATAGCACAGCGGCGGCCCTGGAGTGCATTCACGCCTACTCCCTGGTCCACGACGACCTGCCGGCAATGGATGACGACGACCTTCGTCGAGGTCGCCCCACCTGTCATATCGCCTATGACGAAGCCACAGCCATTCTCGCCGGCGACGCACTGCAAACCCAGGCTTTCGAGTTGCTTCTCGCAGAACCGCTCGCGCCTCAATTGCAGTTACAGCTAATGCGTGAGCTCGCCACTGCGGCGGGGGCCCGAGGTATGGTCGCCGGCCAGGCTATCGACCTGGACTCCGTTGACCAAACCCTGACCCTGGATCAGCTGGAGCCCATGCACCGCCTGAAGACCGGGGCTCTGATTTGTGCCAGCGCACGTATGGGCGCACTGCTGGGGGGGGCCAGCGAGAGGGAGCTGGAGGTTATTACCCGCTACGCCCAAGCTATTGGCCTGGCATTCCAGGTTCAGGACGATATTCTCGATATCACTGCTGAAACCGCGGTTCTGGGCAAAACCCAGGGCGCCGATGCCCTGCGCAACAAACCCACTTATGTCTCTCTGCTCGGCGTCGACGGCGCCCGGGACAAGCTGACAAAACTGCACGCCCAGGCCTCCCAGGCACTGCAAAGTCTCGATGGCGATACCCTGCTACTGCAGCAGCTCGCAGACTATATCGTGCAGCGCGGACACTAAGTCACAGCCTTGCCTGTGGGGTTTGGGATGCAATATGCCCGCCACGGGCATACAATCCCCCTCAATATCACCATCTGTTGCAACTGATACATTTGATGCTCGAAGAAATTCCACGCACACGCCCGCAGACACCGCTACTCGACTCGATCGACGACCCGGCGCAGCTGCGCGCCCTCGATGAACGCCAATTGCCGGAACTCGCCAGCCAATTGCGTGAGTACCTGCTGTATTGTGTCGGCCAGACCGGCGGGCACTTTGGTGCCGGTCTCGGTGTGGTGGAACTGACCATCGCCCTGCATTACATATTCAATACCCCGGAGGACCGGCTGGTTTGGGATGTGGGCCACCAGACCTACCCCCATAAAATCCTCACCGGTCGCCGCGAACAGATGCTGTCCATGCGCCAGCAAGGGGGCCTGTCCGGCTTCCCCAAACGCAGTGAGAGCCCCTACGATACCTTTGGTGTTGGTCACTCCAGCACTTCGATCAGCGCCGCCCTGGGTATGGCCCTGGGCTCCCCTGACGATCGCAAGGTAGTGGCGGTGATTGGCGATGGCGCCATGACGGCGGGAATGGCTTTCGAAGCCCTAAACCACGCCTCACATACCGGCAAGGACATGTTGGTTGTTCTCAATGACAACAGTATGTCTATCTCAAAGAATGTCGGCGGCCTGGCTACCTATTTCGCCAAAATCCTGGCCAGTAAAACCTACCTGAATATGCGCGAGGGCAGCCGCAAGATACTGTCTGCCATCCCCAAAGCCTGGCAATTGGCGCGACGTACCGAAGAGCACGTCAAAGGCATGATCACGCCGGGCACCCTGTTCGAAGAATTGGGCTTTAACTACGTGGGCCCCTTGGATGGCCACAACATGCACGATCTGGTCCACACCCTGCGCAACCTGCGCAGCCAGCCGGGCCCGCAGCTCCTGCATATCGCCACCACCAAGGGCAAAGGCTTCGGCCCCGCTGAAGAAGACCCGGTGGGCTACCACGCACTGAACAAGCTGGAGCCGGAAGCCAAGGTCCAAGTGGCCATACCCGGCAAGAAGAAGCTGCCCAAGTACCAGGATATTTTTGGCCAGTGGCTGTGCGATGCCGCAGAACAGGACGAGCGCCTGGTCGCTATTACCCCGGCCATGTGCGAGGGCTCCGGTATGGTGGAGTTCTCCAAGCGCTTCCCGGACCGCTTCCACGACGTAGCCATTGCCGAACAGCACGCCGTCACTCTCGCTGCGGGCCTCGCCTGTGAAGACCAGAAGCCGGTAGTTGCTATTTATTCGACATTTTTACAGCGCGGCTACGACCAAATGGTGCACGATGTGGCAATCCAAAACCTGGATGTCACTTTCGCCATCGACCGCGCCGGCCTGGTTGGGGAAGACGGCCCCACGCACGCGGGTAGTTTTGACCTCACATTTATGCGCTGCCTGCCCTACCTGGCTATCGCCGCGCCCAGTGACGAAAACGAGTGCCGCCAGCTGCTCTATACCGCCTACAAACACAACGGCCCCACTGCTGTGCGCTATCCGCGCGGAACCGGTATGGGTACCGCCATCAACAAGGAAATGACAGAGTTACCGATCGGCAAGGGGCGCCTGTTGCGCCAGGGCAGTGGTGTAGCCATCCTCAGCTTCGGAACCTTACTCGGCCCCGCTATGGCCGCTGCAGAGCAGCTGGGGGCCTCCGTCGCCGATATGCGCTGGGTAAAACCCCTGGACGAAGCACTGATCGATGAACTTGCCGAGAGTCACCAACTCTTAGTTACCATCGAAGAGAACACCATTGCTGGTGGTGCTGGCAGTGCCGTACTCGAATACCTCAATAGCACTGCGCGGTCGGTACCGGTGCTGCAACTGGGGCTTCCAGATCAAATTATTGAGCACGGCAAGCACAAAGACCTGCTGGCGGCCATCGGCCTCAATGCCTCCGGTATTGAGGAACAGATTCGCAGGCGCTTGCAACTGATCAATCACCAGGAGTTTGGCAGTCGCACAGCGGCAGCCAACTGACCCAGCCCGCCTTTGGCAGCCAGCTAATGCGGCTGGCTGCTCTTCAAATGCCCGGCAATAAATTGCCGGCAGTGGTAACAAACCACCCATTGACTAAATCCGGCCACTATTTGGGCCACACGTTTTCACTTGAGGGGATTATGTCGTTTATCAGAAAAGCCCTATTTACATCCCTGGGACTTGTTGTGAGCCTCAATGCCTCAGCGATGGACCAGGACACCTTCCGAAAAGCTTATAAATCCCTTCCGGAGAACAGTGCCTCAGAGCGACTCACCGCCCTGCAGGATTTACGCTATCGCTGGATTATGGAGAGTTACCCCAGCCAGGCAACCTACGAAGGCTACCCAGGGCAAAATCATCGCTGGGTGGATAACTCTCTTAAGTCTGTGGAACTGCGTCAAAAGCAGACCAGGATCCTTTTAGGGGCTGCACGTAATATCGATCAAAGCGATCTGCCAACCGAACAGCAATTGGATTACCAACTGCTTTACCAGGACTTGTTGGGAGAAGTGAAAGGCTTCCAGTTCCCAGATCATCTGCAACCGCTTACCCATATGAGCGGCATCCAACGCAGCATACCGGAAGTGATCAATAGCATGCCCAAGCGCACTGCAGCCGATTACGAAACAATAATCAGCCGTCTGGAAAGGTTGCCAATCCTGATTGAACAAACCCAGGGGCTGATGCGCCGGGGTCTGCGCAAAGGAGTCACACCACCACAAATCACCCTGCGCGACCTGCCGCGTCAAATACGCGCACTGGTACCTACCGCGCCGGAGCACAGCCCATTGCTGACAGCATTTAATCAAATGCCTGAGGCCATTCCAGCAACTAAGCGGAAAAGTCTGCAGCAACGCGCCTATGCCATTTACAGCAAACAACTGGTACCGGCCTGGCAGGGTATGGCTGAATTTGTTGAGCGCAAATATATTCCCGAGGCCCAGGTGGATACCGCTTTAACCAGCCGCCCTGACGGTCTGCGCTGGTACGCCCATAAAGTGGAAGAGAATACCACCACCGACCTCAGCCCCGAGGAGATCCACCGCATTGGGCTTTCGGAAGTGAAGCGAATTCGCGGGGAGATGGATAGAGTTATCCAGAAGACAGGCTTCCAGGGAGACTTCAAAGCATTCACCGAGTTTCTGCGTACCGACCCGCGCTTTTACCACACCAGCCGGGAGGGGTTACTACGGGATTACCGCGATATTGCCAAGCGCATTGATGCAGAGCTGCCTGCCCTGTTCGGCACCTTGCCGCGCCTGCCCTATGGTGTGAAACCGATACCCAGCTATTCAGAACAATCCCAAACAACGGCTTATTATCTGCCCGGCTCCAACGAAGCTGGCCGTGCAGGTATCTTCTTTGCCAATACCTACAACCTGCCCAGCCGCCCGAAATGGGAAATGGAGGCGCTCACAGTGCACGAGGCAATGCCGGGTCACCACCTGCAAATTGCCCTAGCACAAGAGCAAACTGATATTCACCCGCTGCGCCGTATGACTTTCTACACTGCATTTGTAGAGGGGTGGGGCCTTTACTCCGAGAGTCTCGGCTACGACCTGGGCCTGTATAAAAATCCCTACAGCGAGTTCGGTGCACTCTCTTACGATATGTGGCGTGCAGTGCGTTTGGTAGTGGACACCGGTATGCATCAGCTGGGCTGGAGCCGCGAGGAAGCGATCGAATACTTTATGGAGAACAGCGCCAAACCGCTCCACGATGTGACCGTCGAGATAGACCGCTACTTAATTTGGCCCGGTCAGGCCCTGGCCTACAAGCTTGGGCAGCTCAAAATTAAAGAGCTGCGTGCGGAAGCGGAGGAAACCCTGGATAGCAATTTCGACATTCGCAGTTTCCATGACGCTCTGTTGGGATCTGGGGCACTGCCATTGAATATTCTTGAAGAGCGCATGGACAACTGGCTGAAAAGCCAGGCCTCTGTATCTGTTCATATCGACATGCAGCAAGCTGAACAACCCGCCACCAGCTGACGATTTTTTGCGGCAGGAATTGCCTGCCCGCCTATTTATTCTCAATTTTCACCTACCTTTTGCAATGGAACACTGATCCATTGCAAAAGGGTTTTCTACCGGTGAACACTCACTACGACCTCGCCGTAATTGGGGGTGGCAATGCCGCTCTGTGCGCAGCTATAACTGCTGCCGAACTTGGGGCCAAGGTGATTATCCTGGAAACTGCCCCCAAGCCCTATCGAGGCGGCAATTCCCGCCACACCAGGGATATACGCTGTATGCACCGAGGCCCCCTGGGTCCACTGGAAGATGATTACAGTGAAGACGAGTACTATGAAGACCTGCTAAAAGTTACCGGGGGTAAGACCAATGAGCAGTTAGCTCGGTTGGTGATACGCTCTTCGGAAAGCGCACTTCCCTGGATGCAAAAGCACGGCGTTCATTTCCAGCCGCCTCTGTCCGGCACTCTATCCCTCACACGTACTAATGCCTTTTTCCTCGGCGGCGGTAAGTCCCTGGTTAACGCCTATTACCGAACTGCAGGCAAATTAGGTGTTGATGTGCTGTATCGGGCACACGTTAAGCACCTGCAGCTAGAGGGCAATCATATTACTCGTGTCGACTATGTTTACGAGGGACAGCAATACCAAATTGAACCCAGGTCAGTTGTAGCAGCCTCCGGCGGATTCGAAGCCAATCTTAAGTGGTTGGAAAAAGCCTGGGGCCCAGCTGCTGAAAATTTCCTGATACGCGGAACACCTTATAACCGGGGTGTGGTCTTGGAAGATTTACTGGAGCAAGGCGTGCAGTCCGTCGGAGATCCCACCCAGTGCCATGCAGTGGCAATTGACGGGCGAGCGCCGAAGTTTGATGGGGGCATAGTAACCCGCCTGGATTGTGTCCCCTTTTCCATCGTCGTTAACAAGGATGCCCAGCGCTTTTATGACGAGGGAGAAGATATTTGGCCCAAACGCTATGCCATCTGGGGCCGCCTTGTCGCACAACAGCCAGACCAGGTGGCTTTTGCAATTATCGACTCCAAGTCTTTAAAAATGTTTATGCCATCAGCATTTCCTCCGACCGAAGCGAATACCTTGGAGGAACTCGCGGAAAAAACCGGCTTACCCTCTGAAAGACTGATCGATACCATAGCAACCTTCAATGCAGCTTGTGGCAGTAGTGACGCTTTTCACCCCACCGAGCTGGATAGTGTCGCCACTACTGGCCTGACACCAGAAAAAACTAATTGGGCCCGCCCCATCAGCGAGCCACCATTTTACTGCTATAGCTTGCGCACCGGGGTTACCTTCACTTATCTGGCGCTCAAGATTGATGTGAATGCCCAGTGCAGCACTGCCACAGGGCCGGTAAAAAACTTGTGGGCTGCAGGGGAAACCATGGCCGGGTCAATCCTTAGTCAGGGATATTTGGCTGGGTTGGGTATGATGATCGGCACCGTTTTTGGGCGTATTGCTGGAAGGGAAGCCGCTAACTATGCAAATGGATAATTTGGAAGAGGCACGGCGGCAAGCAGAAATCTGTAATGCCTGTCGCTATTGCGAGGGCTACTGCGCCGTTTTTCCAGCACTTCAACTACACCGCTCTTTCTCAGAGGGAACCATCACCCAGTTGGCCAATCTCTGCCACAACTGCCGAGGTTGTTACTACGCCTGCCAGTATACCGATCCCCACGAATTCAATATCAATATTCCCCAAGTCATGGCCGAAGCGCGACAGAAAAGCTGGGAGACTTTTGCCTGGCCCGGAGGTATCGCCAGAATTTTCCAAAAACGCGGCAGTCTGATCGCCCTGGCCACTATCATCGGATTTGCTATCATCTTTTATATAATAAGAGTATTGAAACCCAGTGGTGGTGAGGGCTTCTACGCAATTATTTCTCACGCCACTATGACCAGTATTTTTTTACCGGCCTTTCTTTATCCGCTGTTTAGCCTGGGGATAAGTTTACGTCGCTACTGGAGGAAAGTCGGCGGGGAAAAAATTACCTGGGAGCAATTTAGAAGTGCATTAATTTCAGCAGGAGAACTAAAGAATCTATCCGGGGGCCACGGGGATGGATGTAACTTCGAAGAGGAAGACCGATTCAGCAACCAGAGACGATACGCACACCAAGCTGTTCTATACGGCTTTTTATTGTGCTTTGCTGCTACCTGCTCGGGCACTGTCATGTATTACTTTCTAAACATGCCAGGGCCATACCCGATTTTTTCAATACCCAAATTACTTGGTATTCCCGGTGGATTACTCATATTAGTGGGGTGTAGCAAGCTTATTCAGCTAAAGCTCAAGGCTGATCCAGAACTGGGCTCGGCAAGGGTTTGGAGCGGGGAGATGGGGTTTGTTGGCCTACTGTTATTCATCGCACTCAGTGGTCTCCTACTATTTGCCCTGGGGGGAACAGCCGCACTCCCCCTACTATTGGATTTACACTTGGGTGCAGTTCTCGCATTTTTTTTACTTACGCCCTACACCAAAATGGCTCATGGTTTTTATCGGATGGCAGCTTTGATTCGTGATGCTCAAATGAAACCTGAAAATTAAAAGCAAGCCCTTTCTACATTACCAATCAAAATTAATTCCGAAGTAAATTGAGCGAGGCTCTCCGGGGAAATAGCGGCTACCACTAAAACTACTGTAATCCGCGCGCTCAGCATAGGCTTTATCGGTAATATTCAGTATTCGAGTAGAAATTTCATATTGTTTCCACTGCCAGGCCAAATGGAAGTTCAGTAAGTCATGTCCTGGATACCGATAAGCATTTTGAGGATCTGTAAAATAGCTACCCTGATGTAACCATTCAAGCTCCGCTGATACCAAAGAATTCGGGGACCAGTGAAGTCGATAACTACCAAAGGTCTTTGGCGCAGAATCTACAAGCTTTCCATCCAGTTCTACACCTTGCAACTCCCTTTGATCTGCATAACGATGTTCTGCATAGCTGGTACTCACCTCTAGCCGTAAGCTTTCAGTGAATTCATAATCTACAGCCAACTCAACTCCCCAGTGCCGGGTTTTGCCATTGGACTGGTTAAAATAGTCGGCATCACGAAATATTACATTCTCCTTTTTCATCGTATAAGCCACCCACTCATATGACAAAGAGTCGCCTATTTTCCTCAGCCCTACTTCAAAGCTATTAATTTCCTCTGGATCCAGCTCTGCTACCGTCTGCTCTCGCTGTAATCGATATAACTCTGTCGCTTGGGGCGCGCGATAACCCTGGGCCAATTGAGTAAAGAGTTGTAGTTCATTACTTAACCATAATAGCGCTCCCAACTTGGGGGATATATTGTTAAAGCTATCTTTTCGGTCATTTGGCCGGCTAAACCGACAGCCTCCAAAATCACAGGGTAATCCATTTTCATCTGTGCGCCCGGGAAGCATTTGATTGTCGTAATCATAGTGTGCAGATTCAATCCTGACTCCACCAGTGACTTCTAATTGATCATTAACCTTCCAGGTTGCCGATGCATAGGGGGCGACATTCCAGGCTACGACTTCATAATCGTAGTGCTTTCCCACTGGTATAGTTGCCTGCAGAAATTCAGAGCCCTCGGTAACACTCTCTTGGGCTTCCAGGAGATATCCTTTACTTAATTCAGTATCAATACCGGTTAGCAGATTAAGCTGTTCACCCAGCTCCAGATAATAACCGCTTCTTATCCCAACACTCTCCTGGCCATTTTCCTCCATTGGTTGCCCCGGTAAATAATGCTGCAGAAAACGCATGTCAGTTTTACGGAGGTAAGGAGCCAAATGTAATTGACTAGTTTGATTCACAGGTATATCAATCAGAGAGTAAAATCTGAGAGAATTGGCATCTCGAAACGCCTCTGGATTAGGGTTGGTACGACTCAATCGACGATTGCGGTAAACTCCGTCACCCTCGAGGTAACCAGCCGTCTCCTGATTTAAGCTTGTCGCTACTAGACGAGTTCGAACTCTGCTATCACCGACCTGGTGGGTATACTGGATGCTAGCCTTTTGCTGGTCCAATCCTGACTGATCCCTATATCCTCCATCAGTCATCAAATACAAATCTGCACTGATCACATCACCTTCACTACTGAGGCGATGATCTGCTGATACACCCAGTCGATAGTAATCGTGGGGCCCCGATTCAGTGTTGAGAGACCCATTCTCTCCTTCTACTGGATCGCGGCTGATAACATTGATCAATCCATGCATTGCATTAGAGCCATAGAGGGTACCAGCAGGCCCTCTAATAACTTCGACATGCCGAGCTGTCTCGCTGAAGGATTCAAATAGCTCATTGATATTACAAAATCCACTTGCTCTCAGTGGAATCCCATCTTCTGCTGTCAACAAACCACCACAGGCTCCTGCACCAGTCAGTACTGGGGAACGTAGGGCTGGCAGGTATTCCTGTCCATTCCCTCTTGCTAGGTTTGCTCCAGGTACACTCACCAGGCTTTGTTGAATATGGGTATTACCACTTTTTCTGAGTACATCATTATCTACAACAGAAATACTCTCCATCCGCTGTGAAATATCCTGTTCATATCTACCCGCAGTCACAACGATAGTTTCAATCTGAGTTTCACTGCTATGTGAAAAACTGATCGGAAGCAGAGCCAGTGCAATATAACCCAAAGTGATCTTATTTATGATCCTCAAGTCCACATCCCTATTCTTTAAAAGATAGAATATTTTATGTTGTGATCAGATAATATCAGAAAATCATATTCATAATCCTTATAAATATTAGCTAGCCCTAGTTTCCTTACTAAATGGCGTAAAATTTAATATTTTACTTCTCGTTACTCTTTACGCAATAAAAAATGCAAGTAACAATTAGACAAAGAAACAAGAAAGATCAAAACTCTTAACAATTTTTATAGAGAGGTTATCTTTCGAGTACAAGCACACTAAAGTATAAAAGTAAGTATATTCAGAGTTCTGCAATAGCCATAAAGGAGAATAGATTCTATATAAGTGTATATACTATCATTATAGAAAATTAGCTGACGCTCAAGTAACCAATATAAATCTAAAACACTAAATCAGGATAGGTGCTAACATCCTAACTATATAAAAACAAGGAATTGATTAACGTGGTTGGGAGCTAGCTTCACAGAGTAGGGCTTAAATATTTTAGCCAGATCGAAGATCTGGCATCGTCGACATACTTGGATTTAAGCCTTCATATATACAGATAAAGATTTAAATAAGTCATGTCTCTCACTGTTTTCTACTCTATTCTAATCTCTTTCATAATAGGTATAACCTTGCATACTTGCATTGAAGG
Source organism: Microbulbifer maximicatervae (SeqCode) (assembly GCF_052466985.1). Taxonomy (NCBI): domain Bacteria; kingdom Pseudomonadati; phylum Pseudomonadota; class Gammaproteobacteria; order Cellvibrionales; family Microbulbiferaceae; genus Microbulbifer; species Microbulbifer maximicatervae (SeqCode). The sequence continues at coordinate 4,565,672 of NZ_CP174298.1, read as the reverse complement.
TCTTAATTATTTGCTGACGTTCACGAGCGCTAATACGCCCACTGCGAACAGCCGCTTCAACCTTATTACGAAAACGCGTCTTTACTTCATGCGGCTGATACTCGACATAACTTAAAACATCCTCAATAGTATCCCCATGAACCTCTTTCACAAACTCAAAGCTGGCATCTGAATTCAGTCTCACACTGACAACATTCGTATCACCAAATAAATTATGCAGATCACCTAGAGTTTCCTGATAAGCGCCTACTAGGAAAACACCGAGGTAATACTCCTCGCCGTGCTTTATTGAATGCAGAGGTAAGGTTCTTTCGACTTCCTGGTTGACCACGAATCGCTCAATTTTTCCATCACAATCACAGGTAATGTCGGCCAAGATAGCACGCCGACTTGGAGTCTCATTTAGTCTATGAATAGGCATAACAGGAAATAACTGATCAATAGCCCAGCTATCAGGTAAGGACTGAAATAAACTAAAATTACCATAATAGATATCAGCTAGTGAATCTGCCAAGCCTTCCAGATCTTCAGGTATTCGCTCCATTTCTGAAAGAGTCTCTTTTATACGATGCAAAACATTGTAATAAATTGTCTCTGATACAGAACGAACACGAAGATCTATTTGGCCACGCTTGAATAATTCGCGAACTTCGTCCCGATAAAACTGCGCATCATTGAAGCACTCTTGCAATCGTTGAGGCTTCAAATAAGTCAGAATTTCACGCATATTTTGAAGCAATTGATGCTCAACTTCCTCAGCTTCTTTTAGCTCTTCTGAGTCGAAACTTACAACATCAAGGATATTAAAGAGCAAAATTGATGTGTAGGCTACAGTAGCACGACCAGACTCCGTAACAATTATCGGGTGGGGTAAGTCATTGCTATCTAATGTACTCTTAATTGTATCAATAATATCTTCGCAGTATTCCTCAAGTGAGTAATTGCGGCTTTGCCCAGTACTTGACTGTCTACCGGTGTAGTCAACTGCTAAACCACCACCTAAATCAATATACTTTAATGCCGCGCCCTCTTTACATAAATCGGAGTAATAGCGACAGGCTTCTAGTACACCACCACGGATATCGCGGATGTTAGGAATCTGAGAGCCCAAATGGCAATGTAGTAACTCAAGGCAATTGAGCATTTTATGCTCGTTTAAGTAATCAACCACATGTATAAGTTGACTTGATGACAGTCCGAATACACTTCTCTCACCACTGGTAGCACTCCAATGCCCACTCACTTGAGTCGTCATTTTAACGCGCACGCCAATATGAGGGAAAATATCTAACGCTTGACTTCGCTCTACAATAATCGGCAGTTCGGTTAAGGTTTCAATAACAAAGATACATTTCAATCCAAGTTTTGTTGCCTCTAACCCCAACTCTATAAATTCTTGGTCCTTATAGCCATTACAAATAATTAGGCTATCAAGTTCTTCGATAGTGGATAAAGCTGCAATCATTTCGGCTTTACTGCCAACTTCAAATCCATGTTGATAGCGAGAACCAAACTGAGCTACTTCATCGACAATTTGGGCCTGCTGGTTTACTTTAATTGGATAAACACCTTGGTATTTATTCTGGTAATCCAGTTTTTCGATTATCTGACGGAATGTTTCATTAAGTGAGCTAATACTTTTGTCAAGAATATTCTCGACACGCAGTAAAACAGGCATGTGTAAACCGCGGTCCTGCATACCCTCTATAATTTGCATCAAGGGAACAGCGTCTGCCTCATCATCACTAGGGTTTTTTACGACAACATTACCTTGTGAATCTATATCGAAATAACCATTGCCCCACTGGTTAACACCATAAATATTCCCTGCCTCAGCTATATTCCACTGAGTATTAACTTCACTCTTGAGTTTATCTTTCTCTAACATCTTTTTACCATTAAAAATTCATTAGATTCCACTGAAGTGAACATTCCACACCTTGCGCAAATCGTAAGAAGTGGGAATCAATACAATCTATGATCTCTTTTAACTCCTCATCAGAGTTAGCACCACAACGCAAATCCAATTGATCTCCACTTCCGTTCATATCACAGAAACCCATATCAAACTCAATATGGCCGCAATCGCTGCTCCAGTGGGCATTAACTTTGTGAGCGAAGTGCTTACATAAACGCCTAATCATCCTCTCACTGTCAATGTGAATTACCGTTGAAAAAGCTAAAAATTGGCTATCATGCTCAGCCTCAACTTTATTAATAGTGCTCATATCCCCACTTCTTAATTAAATCACTTTATGCCGAGCCAACTTTTAAACGAAAAGATGTATTCAGCAATTAACATCTTTGGTAATGATAATCATTATCAAAGATGTTAATTGCTTTCATGGCCAAAAAAAACCACTTTTACAATTGTTACGGCAGCATAATAGCTAATAAAAACCGTCGATAATTAAAACGTTTTGAACTCAAAGACAGCTTTAAGCTTGCTAATGTTAAACAAGCCTGATTATAATTTTAGAAAGGAGAAAATACTTGAATAATGCCCAAACCGATACTTAGTACACCTAAATTTATCGTTTAACTTAAGCTAGTCTTTTATTATGAAAATCTATAACCTTTGCCATGAATCGTAGCAAAGCGGTCAGCCGATATACCAACTTCAATAAACTTTTTCCTGATACGACTAAGATGCATCTCAAGGCTTCGATCATAACGGGAAAATTGCCTGTTGAGAACTGCACGATATAAAAATTGCTTACTAACTACCTTGAATCGGTTCTCAGCGAGTATCCAAAGTAATCGAAACTGAATAGGTGTAAACGCTAAATTATCTCCCCTATAAAAAACCTGCTGCCTTGATTTTAATAACCTTAAATGATCGATATCAATCTCACCCTCAATGTTACTTTCCCCCTTGTGAGTCCTACGCAATATTGCGTTTACACGCAACACTACCTCAGTGGAATCAATCGGTTTGGATATAAAATCATCAGCCCCCTGCCGAAAGCTCTCTATCCTTTTTGCCGTTGTATTAATTGAAGAGAGAACAATTACAGGCGTTTGCCCCCAGCCACGTATAGCCTGTAAAGGTGATAAATCATCATTGGTGGGCAAAAACGCATTAACTAAAATAAGATCAAAATAGTCTGCGGGCATTACCATTAACCCTTCACTAACATCTTGACATTGAGTGACATTAAATCCTTGCTTTTGCAAAGTGCCGCTCAATTGTCTGCTTATTTTAGTATCACTTTCCAATATTAAAATATGCGCAGTTGCCACAACAGCCTCTTATCCACAACCAAATTAAAACTTGAATTTTTTGAATCCAAAATTATTCATAGCGCAAAAATACTCTCGCCCACCGACGAGCTTAATATGGAGGAACCCGACTGGAACCTACACATAGCTCTTACTTTTGACGTCTGACAGTAATTTTAATAGTACATTTTCTAAACTATTTTCAATGGATACACATATGACTTACCAGGACATTTAGCACCGCAAAACATCAATACTGCTGCGCACTTCCTGTACAACCATTGCATGGGACACGCCACTAGCACGCTTAGTGTCCAACACAATATTGCATTGGCTCTAACACAAATCTATTCACATTTAGAACATCAAAACTTCACGATGCAGCTTTATGTATCAACCTAAATTTACCGATATTAATGATAATCACTATCATTTGCAACAAGTGGAATATATAATACTGCCTTAGAACCTATTTTCTCATGATTTGAGACACTTTAATGTCAGCCCAAAATCCAGCGCTTTCCGGTCGTATCGTCAAGACTTTTTTTTACTATGTACTACCTTCAATAGTCGGCTTAGTTGCAATAACAAGCGCCAACCTGATTGATGGCTTTTTTGTCGGCAACACCATAGGTACAGACGCTCTCGCTGCAATCACTCTAATGATCCCGTACTTCACCTTGTTGATAGCTATTGCCATCATGCTGGCAATAGGCGGGGCTGTGAGCGTAGGTAAAGCCATAGGTGAGAAAGATCCGAAAACAGCAAACGCCATCTTCAGCCAATCCCTTATTGCCGCTGTGGTTATTAACACTCTGTTAGCGCTGGGCAGCTTAGCCTTCAATGATTTACTTTTTGAAATACTCAATATTTCAGCCCAGGTTGCTGTATTAGCAAGGGAATATTTCGACGTCATTCGCTGGGTGTTCATTTTACAGTTAACCACAATGGTGCTGTATTATTTTGTACGTGCTGATGGCCATCCGGTATTAGCCACATGTGCATTAGTAATCGGCGCTGTTCTCAATATTATTCTCGATGCCTGGTTTATCGTGTGCTTGGAATTCGGATTAGCTGGGGCTGCTTATGCAACTGCAATAGCACAAGTTATACAATTTTTAGTATTGAGCCGTTATTTTTTTAGCAAGAAAAGAACACTTAAGTTCGAATTACAACAAAGAAACTGGAAACTACTTCTTAACTCAGCTTATAACGGTATATCAGAGTTTATAAACGAGATATCTGTCGGTATTATTTTTTTCATTCTAAATACTTTAATGATAATGCGGCTAGGCGTAGATGGTGTAGCGGCATTTACTCTGGTCAATTACTTCATTTTCTTAAGTGTCATGCTTAGTTATGGTTTAGCTGATGCACTTCATATCGTTGTCAGTCAAAATTTTGGCGCTCAGCACTTAAATAGAGTGAAATCTTTTTTGTCAATTGCAATATTAAGTACCATCTGCCTGGGTATCATAATCGTTGCGCTGCTCGTTTTTTGGCCAGAAACTGTTCTGAGTTGGTTTACCAATGAACAAGATCAGGAAATATCCCGAGTCAGCATGCAATTGCTGCCATTGTTGCTTCCACTATTTTTAATTAATGGGACTAACATCGTCTTAACCTGTTACTTAACAGCAATACACAAACCAAAACCTTCAGCTTTAATTGCTATTAACCGCAGCTTATTATTCCCCGCCGTATTTTTGATTGCCTTTTATTATATGTTGCCCAGCTGGCACTTATTACCAGCAGCAATAAGTGATTTATCATTTATTGTTGCACTGCCATTAGCAGAATGGTGCACCTTTTTGTTGGCCGCCTATTTTTGCTACCAATACAGGCCTACGAAGCTGAAAGTGAATCAAACTTCAGTCTAAGTAACGCCAAGTGAGATACAGCTCTAAAACAATAGTAACAATTGTAAACTTACTTGCTGGTGAGAATGTGTATCATTATCATCTAGGCAAGTTCTTTTACTTAGTATCTCCAGGAGAATATCGTCATGCCATTCACCGCAAAAGAGCTGGCGGAAAAGGCTTCTTTTCAAGCATTTGCTAATGCATATATAAGAGAAGTTGACCCCGGTGTTTGGCATACAAGCTCTGATTGGCAATTACAAACTGGTGTGGCTCTTGAAGAAGAAAATGGTTATGCGCTAGAACTTTATTTGAACGGAACTGGAGTTACACTTGCTTTAGAAGCTTCTTATCGTTCAATTGTCGGCCGACATGTATTTACTAAAAGCTATCGCAAATTAGCAAATCAATGGAATTGGCAACCCATAGATTTTACTTCTGCAATTATGATGTTAATAGATAACATTTATGCAAAAGATAATAACCAAAACAATAAGCCAAATACTCCAGCCAACAAAATAGAACTATTAAATCGCACTTTAGAAAGCCTTCAAATCATGCAGGATTATCTTACTAAGCGACTAGATGATCCTACGCTTAATAGCTGCGATTATATTTGTTCTGAGCAATCTCTGTTATTTGGACATTGGCTTCATCCTACACCCAAATCACGCCAAGGCATTCACTCTTGGCAACATGAAAAGTATACGCCGGAATTGAAATCTAAATTTCAATTACACTTTTTTGCCGTGTCAAAAGATCTTCTGGAACAAGATTCTTTACTCGACGAGAGTGTTGAGGAAATTATCAATAATATATTAGGGGCCGATATCGATATCGATATCGATAAACAACTAATACCTGTGCACCCCCTACAAGCACAGTGGCTGTTACACCAGGACTATGTTCAACATTTACAACGTGACGGATTAATTGTCGACTTAGGTCTTATGGGTAAGATGTTTACGCCCACTTCTTCTGTCCGCACTTTGTACTGCAGTGAGCTGAATTATATGATTAAGCTCTCGATTCCTGTAAAAATAACTAATTCGCTAAGAAAAAATATGGCTCATGAATTAGATCCGGGATTAAATGTTGGAAAGTTGTTCTCATTAAGCAACTTCAAGCAAAAGTTTCCACAGTTTGTTTTAATTGAAGATCCTGCCTTTATTACTGTTAAATTACCTAATATGCAGGAAACAGGCTTTGAAACTATTATACGGCAAAATCCATTCAGTAAAGATTCAAACAGTCTAGAACTACCCACAGTTTCAATCGCTGCATTGGTACAAGACCCTATCTTATCCGGAACTCAGTCTAAATTAGCGCAGCAAGTTTTAAGCTTGGCTTCCAAGCAGGGCATTAGCGTAGAAGAAGCAGCGTTAAAATGGTTTAATTGTTATTGGCAATGTGCAATTGAACCAACAATTAGACTTTACGATAGTCAGGGTATTGGTTTAGAGGCTCACCAACAAAATTCTCTATTAACTATTTATGATGACTGTCCAATTAGATACTACTATCGAGACAATCAAGGTTTCTACTTGTCAGAAAAAATGCAGGATGAGTTGCTCGAAGCTGTACCTGAGTTGAGGAATAATCCTGACTTATTTTATCCTGACAATATGATTGCAGACCGGTTTGGATACTATCTTTTTGTCAATCAGTTATTCTCAATTATTGGCCGTATGGGACAAGATGGCCTTATTGATGAGAATAAACTATTACAATTAAGTTACAGCAAGCTTAATCTTCTAAATTCTAGGGTACTGACAAGCGTCGGCAAAAACTTTACAGATAGATTATTTAATAATTCTAGTATTCCCTGCAAGGGAAATCTTCTAACTCGCGTTGAAGATGTTGATGAGCTGGAAGCGGAAAAAGAATTAGCCGTTTACACTAATATACGAAATCCTTTCTTCGACCTGCATCAAGAAAGCTTGACTACCCATAAGCAAGTTAACGAGGTGACTCTTGCTCACAGTTAACCCACGGCAGTATTTATCTCAACAAGACCCAGAAATCTCTCCTTATAAAAATTCTGACAGCTACTTAGCTGAAGAAAAAAGAGTGATTCGCCAGCTCCTGGAAGCATTATTGTTCGAGCATCTTTGTGATTACTCTTATCACGATGGTTTTTTCTATTTTACATTAGGAAGATCTTTTTATCGTGCCTCAGGAAGAATTTCTGGTTTTAGTCGAATTAGAATCAATGCAGAAGAAATGTTTTTTTCTCAAAGAAATGAAATGCATGTAGATACAAAATTTCAGGCACAATGGATAAAAGATAAATCTCAAAGTATTGATTGGCAACCAATAACACTAAATGCCCTCATTGAGGACTTGCCTGCTTCTGTAGCAGTAAAGAAAAAGCTAGCGATTGAGCTTGAACAAACTGTTAAACTTTGCCAGTGGAACAATAAGCATTTAAACCGTCATATAAGCCGTCGTGAATTAACATATACCCAGTTAGAGTCTGCAATTGATGAAGGGCATCCTTATCATCCATGCTTCAAGGCACGAACTGGGTTTAGCGAGCTGGATCATAAACTTTATGGTCCAGAGTTTGGCAATAATTTTCAACTACATTGGTTGGCGATTAGACGGTGCTATTTGAAGCGTAGATTTAATTCTGTTAATGAAAAGATATTTTGGGAAGCTGAGCTTGGCGAACAATGTTACCAGCAATTAAATACAAAAGTTAAAAATCTAACTTCCGATAGCGCTGCATTTTCATTGATGCCAATTCATCCGTGGCAGTGGAAGTACTTAAAAGATAAACTTGAGACCGCTATCGCTGATGGACAAGTATTTTATCTTGGAGAGGCTGGCGATCAATATCAAGCCAGCATTTCTATTCGTACATTATTAAATATTAGCCATCCTGAAAAAGCTAATATAAAACTACCTCTGAACATAATTAATACTTCTTCACTACGCACTATAGAAAGTCACACTATTTGTACTGCACCAGCTATATCAAACTGGTTAATACAAATTCTGGAGTCGGATAACTACCTGAAGCAAAATATGATTTTGCTGGCGGAGTACGCCGGAATAAGGCCTACAAATGATGGCACTGAACATCAGGCATGGATTGAGAATCTTGATGGTCAATTGGGTGTAATCTTTCGACAGAGCCTCCTCTCATACTGTGATGAGAAAAATGTAATACCTTTTGTAGCCCTAAGTATAATAGAACAAGATGGCAGTCCTTTTATCGAGCCCTGGATTGCCGAATATGGTTGTCATAGTTGGCTGGAGAACCTGCTCGAAAAGGTGGTTATTCCCATATGGCACTTACTAGTTCATCACGGTATTGCAATTGAGGCGCACGGGCAAAATATCTTATTGCAACATAAAGATGGTTGGCCTGAAAAAGTTATAGTGCGTGATTTTCATGAAAGCATGGAGTACGTTCACAATTACTTAGCACAACCGGAATTAGCGCCTACTTTTACTGACTTCGAGGAAGAATATAGTTTTGGCGGGCCAAACCAATATTATTGGATGGAAAGTGTCGAAGCTTTGCGCGAACTTTTAGTAGATACCTTATTGGTTTTTAATTTATCTGACCTGGCCGTATTACTTGAAGATTACTACCAATTTCCAGAAAGTGAATTCTGGAAATCAGTTTATCAAAGCTTTAGAAACTATCAGCAATCAAACTTAACTGATCAAAAGCGCATAGCCCAAATCGATTTATTCCAGCCGGAAATTAAAACCGAATCACTATTGGATAAGAAATTTCGAGGGAATCGTGAAACAGAATTTCATCATCAGATAAGAAATCCGTTAGCAGACGCTGCTTTACATGATGCCCAAAAGGAAACCTCCAAGACATCAATATCAGTGCCAGCAGTACCAGGAAAATCCTATGCTTACAATAAATGATAAGTTTTATAGTAAAGAAGACTTTAACGAGCAACAGCAGTCCTATGTCTCAATAAATACTATTAACGAGAGTAACGCTGTTGCGGTATGTGTTGAAGATAATTTTGTTTGGTTGACTCTATGTTATTACTTAAAGTCAAAGAAAATATCTGCCATGCCTATCCACCCCAGTGTTCCAAAGGATACTGCAAAGCGCATGGCAGAAAAGGCTGGCTGCGAATTGCTGATTTATGGCGACTTAGCAGGATTAATTGAGCTATCGGCAACTAATTTGAATAAATCAGAAGCAGGTATTATTCAAATGAGCTCCGGCACCACAGGTGAGCCAAAATGCATATTGCGAAGCTGGGCGGATATTGATATTGAGATAAAGAGTTATTGCCAGGCTTTTAGCGAGCCGGATAGCATGACTCCAGTTGTCGCTTGTCCCGTTACCCATTCATATGGATTAATTTGTGGCGTAATGGTTGCTCTGAATCGGGGGCAGTCACCACTGATAATTAGTAATATAAACCCTAAATACCTTATCAAGAAGCTGCAGAGTTTTCAGCGTCCGCTTTTGTATTCTTCTCCGGTAATGTTGCAGGGATTATTACGTTTATGGCCGGCCAATAGCAAACTATTTGCTGCTATGACTTCAGGTTCCACTATGCCACAACAAGTATTTGAGCAAATTCAGGCACGTGTAGAAAACTTATATCAACAGTATGGATGCTCTGAAGCGGGCTGTATTAGTATAGGACAAGATTTATCTGCTGCTAACGATCAAGGAAAGCCATTACCTCATGTCGAAATTACCTGTGGTAATCTCGACAATAAACAGCAAGAGATAGTTGCTTATGTAAAAACGGCATCAGGAATTAAAACTGTTAAAACACAGGATGTCGGCTATTTGAGTGAAAATGGTCGACTGCATTTTCTTGCACGAATGGATGACACAATCATCGTATCAGGCCTAAATGTATATCCTGCAGAAGTAGAAGATATCATACTTGAACACCCGCAAGTTAATGATGTAGTGGTATTTAAGATAGATGATCAATTTGCAGGCCAACGAGTTTGCCTACAGTATGTCGCTTCCCCAGCAATAGACCCCGCCGAACTACGCCAATGGTGCAGTCAACACTTAGCACTATTTCAGGTACCGCAAATATTACAGCCGGTCGACGAGATAATGCGAATGGCTAACAGTAAAGTGAACCGCAAGCAGATTGCGCTGAACTATCAACAGAACATACTAACCAGAACAAATAGAAGCAGTGAAGGAAAACAAGCTGAAAGAGCCAACTAGTAAGTAGGGGCTATCTATTGAATAAACAAACAATATATTAATTATGCAAAAGACTGAAATAGTAGATTCGATTCAGAGCATACTTACTAATGAGTTGAATCTAACACATATAGAAGATGTTCAGCTTCACTCCAAGCTAAATGAAGATTTATACCTTGACTCCGTACTGATCCTGCAAGTACTTATTAGCTTGGAATTAAAGCTGGGAATTGATATACCCGATGAAGCCTTGAACTTGAAGGATTTTGATACAGTCGATAGCTTTAGTGAGTTTATATTAGGCCGGGTTAACTATAAGAGCGAGAATGGCGCTTCTCCCAAAGATACCGATCCTCAAGAGAAATCAGGAGTCGAAATAGCTCCAGCAGAACAAGCTGAAGAGCAGACAGAAGAGTTTGAGGATATTAAAGTACATTGTTTTGTGAGTTGTCTATGCGAGAGTATCAAAGCAAATGATCATGTTGACCATAGACCATTTTATTTTGGCGTATGGGACGCCGATGTTGTAGTTGATGATGATTATTGTATCAACTATCACGCCGAGAATTTGAACCATGACTTCTTTCGAAACTGGTTCGAGAAAATTTATGGTGTCGAGGTAAGGTCCTGGTACAACCAAGGCTTATCCAAAAGTGACAATATTAAGACATTACTAACATTACTAGACAATAAAGCTGCCAGTCAGAACATAATGGTAATGCTAGATATGTATAGGTTGCCAGAACGCGAAAATAAGTTTAACCAGAATCCATTCCCTCACTACGTAATGCTGGAAAATAGCCAAGATCCAGAAATGTTATTTATGTGGGATCCTGATTTTCGCTGGGAAGGAGAGCAAAATAAAAAACAAGTATTACACGCAATTGAGTCGGATGCTGTTGCTGGCGGTTATATCTTTGATAGCAGCCAAATTAAACCAAGCTCCAATCAGGCAATCCATGACTATTTTACTGCCTGTTTGAACTTAAACAACAATCCGATGACGGATGCTGTGCGAAAAATTGTCAAGGCACATTTGGCTCCTGAAAGTCAGCTATGCCCCTCTAATTTGAGCCATGCTCTCACTCAGCTTCCCGTATTGGCTATTCGAAAGTATGCCTACGAACATGGCTTAGCATATTTTATGTTGCAGCTGAATTTGGATTTTGATGAATTTGAAACATGGTGCGACATTATTGAAGAGTTAGTTTCCACCTATAAACAGATTCAATTTCGTTCTATGAAAATTGCGAATTACGCTACTGAAGGAAACTATCCATCCGAATCATCGACAGATATTAAAACTGAAATCATGCAGCTACTGGATCAACAAGATCAGCGAGAATTTAAAATCAAACGTCAGCTACATACATTATTTCAACAATGGCAAAACCATGTAGCTATTACTAGAAAAGAACATTTCAATGAGGTGTGCATATGATTTTATCTATCTGTACAATCTCTTTTCGCCACCAACTGGTTTCAATTGATCATTTGGCAAAGTGGGCGAAGCATAATCATTTTCAGGGTATTGAATTGTGGGGAACTCACGCAAAAAATCTCGCCTCTCAACCAGAATACAATAAAGATTGGTTGGCGGACTACGGCCTAAAAATCACGATGTTAAGTGATTATTTAGCACTATATGCCACTGAAGCAGAATTACATAAACAAGTAGAACATTTATGTTACTTAGCAAAACATTGGGGCGCTAAGAAAATTAGGACTTTTGCCGGCTCCGAGGCAAGCGCAAACACATCTGAGCATGGCTTTGCACGATTAACAAAGACGTTGCGCAAGGTCTGTCAATGGATGTCCCGACATGATCTCAACTTAATTATTGAAACACATCCCAATACATATGCGGATTCCGTCCCAGCAACAAAGCATTTATTACAGAGCGTTGCTTGTGACAATCTTCAAATCAATTTTGACGTACTCCATGTCTGGGAATCAAAAACTGAAGTAATCCCAGCTTTTGAGGCTTTAAAAGATAATATTAATCATATCCACTTAAAAAATGTAAGTTCTGCAGAATTCTTGAATGTGTTCTCGCCTGCTAATGTATATTCTGCTTCTGGCTCGCGGGAAGGTATTGTCCCGCTGTTTGATGGCGCTGTTAACTATCAGGAATTCGTAAGTCATATTAGTCAACATCCAGACAAGAGAGTCCGCAACATTGAAGCTTCACTGGAATGGTTTGGTAATGACTGTAAAGAAACACTAGCTAGAGATAGATACCTAATTCAACAACTTCAGCAGTGTCGCGAACCACTAGCCATTTAGTAAATTGGGTCTGCTAATTTCTGGGAAATCTGGCAGACCCAAACTATCAACTCTTAATCACGGTAAATTTTCGTTAAGTCTTGGTAATGATCGACACGTCTATCTCGCAAGTATGGCCAAATACGGCGTACTTGTTCACTTTTCCCCATATCTATATTCGCAATTAGTATCTCACCATCACTTTCACTTGCACAGGCAAGTAGCTCGCCCTGTGGGCCGCAGATAAAGCTATTACCCCAGAAATCAATGCCGGCAGAACTTCCACTAGAATCACTTTCATGGCCCACACGATTACAACTAATAACTGGTACGCCATTCGCTACCGCGTGGGCTCTTTGTATAATTTTCCAGGCTTCAAGTTGTCGTTGCTGCTCAGCCGCATCATCGCGCGGGTCCCATCCAATTGCGGTTGGGTAAATCAGTAATTCTGCTCCAGCCATTGCCATCAGTCGAGCGGCTTCAGGAAACCATTGATCCCAACAAACCAATATGCCCAACTTGCCAATACTCGTCTCTATAACTTCAAAGCCCAAATCACCAGGCGTGAAATAAAATTTTTCGTAAAATCCCGGATCGTCCGGAATATGCATTTTTCGATACTTTCCAGCAATAGAGCCATCTTTTTCCAATACCACTGCAGTATTGTGATAAATACCTGCAGCACGCTTTTCAAATAGAGAAGTCACTATGACCACGCCGAGTTCTTTTGCAAGCCTTCCAAAATAATCCGTACTGGGTCCAGGGATCGTCTCAGCTAAATCGAATAAACTCACATCTTCTGACTGACAGAAATACAGGCTACGATGCAACTCCTGCAGCACTACCAAATCAGCGCCTTCACTCGCTGCGGCACGTATTCCCTGAGTTGACCTATCAATGTTTTGCTGGCAATTAACAGTGTTATTTTGCTGAACAAGTGCCACTTTAACTATGTTACTCATTAATAAATTCGCTAGATTGTTTAATTTTAGATTAGATGCAATAAATTATTTTTAACGCCTAATTGGTCAAGAGGTTTTTCGGCATCTGCATAGTTAAACAATGCAAACTACCGAACTGTTCGATAATGGGCCGGCAATTAACTGTAACTATCTGATGCTCTGGAAATGCCATCTGGAGAGTTTGTAACGCCTCAGTATCTTCTTCAACATCATATATAGGAGCTAGTACCGCATCATTGATAATTAGAAAGTTGGCATAAGTGGCAGGTAAACGCTCGCCACTTGCATTTACTTGTCCGCTAGGCCATGGTAATTCCAGCAAATTAAATGGTTGCCCATCAAGTGAGCGCATTTGTACTAAACTCTGCTTCATTTTCTCAAGCTCATCAAAAAAACGATAACCACTTTCATTGCAGCCCTGATAGACAATAGTTTGGCCAGGTGCGAACCGTGCAAGAGTGTCGATATGACTATCTGTATCATCGCCCTCTAATGCGCCATGATCCAGCCATAGAATATTCTTTGCACCTAACTCAGTTTTTAGCAGTCCCTCGATATCCGCTCTTGTCATGCGGTGGTTACGATTTTTATTTAGCAGACAGCGCTCAGTCGTTAAAAGGTTACCCTTTTCATCAACATCTATTGCTCCACCTTCAAGAACGACGTCAATTTTTCGCCAATTACAGATACCCAATTGCTTAAACATTTCCTGGTTAATCTGATTGTCTAAATCAGCCGGGTATTTGCTTCCCCATCCATTAAACGTAAAATCGAGAGCAACAACTTCTCCTTGGCTGTTCACTACTGAAATTGGGCCATGATCTCTCGCCCAACTATCATTTGTGGCAACAATAACAAACTGAATATTCTGAATTATTACATCAGCCCCATGTAATAACTGGCTAATATGTATTTTTAAAACCTCATCATGACAAACGACTACCAGTTTTTGCCGAGCAGTTATAGCTTCGCAAATAGAAACATAAACTGCTTCTACTTCGCTTAGTATCGGTTTCCAATCAGTATCCGCATGGGGCCAAGTGAGCATTATTGCATCTTGCTTTGCCCATTCAGGTGGCAATCTATTTGACATAAGTGTTAATTACTTTATCTGATAGTTATTTTAAATTTACAGGGGTATTGAATCAGCATCAAATGATAATAATTATCATTACTATGATATAGAAAAATTCATTTCCCGCAAGTTTGAGCTCTGATTTAAATAGACTTTCGCACAGTTTTATCGTTTTCCAGATTTCATCTGGAAAACAATGCAAAGTCCTCTCAGTAAAGATTTTATTTATTTAGCATGCTCCAACTTCCGCCGAAACAATGCTCTTGGCAATGTAACTAATAGATAGCGTTTTAAGAGCTCAAACAGGTCCGGCTGCACTTTGAGATTAATTACTGGATGGGAGCGAGGCACAGCTCTCCACCTGACTTTCAATAAAGCCATCTCAGCTATTCTCAACTATATCTGTTCTAATACGGGAAAGACTTGTTTACTAACATGTCAACATTGATTTCTCCGCTAAAAGCAAATCGTCGAGTCTCTTTAAAGGAATATCATGGCCTGGTTCTACTTAATACTCGCCGGACTATGCGAAATTGGTTGGGTGCTGGGACTGAAAATTTCACAGGGCAGTAACACCCGCCTTCTGGGTGTGGTTATGGCTGTGGTATTTATTGGGGTCAGTGGATTTCTTCTGTGGCTGGCGCAGCGGGAGATACCTATTGGTACTTCCTATGCGGTCTGGACTGGAATTGGTGCCGCCGGAGCCTTTGCGGTAGGGGTGCTGTTCTTTGGAGACTCCACCAGCCTTGGACGCTACCTGGGAGTTTTGCTCATTATCTTAGGCGTTGTCACGTTAAAACTCTCTCATTAATTGAGAAGCACCCGGGAAAATTCCCGGGCGCCAGTTCTATTAATCCTCTGAATATTTGTGTTTACGTGCCTGGTTTTGCACATATCGATACATCTGGGATAGCGCTCTCTCCCCTGCCCGCTTCTGCGCGAGAGTTTGACCGTTACGGCTTAGTTCCTGTTGCAGTTTTTGCCAATTGCGCAAGCGCCGATCATCCAGCGAATCGCCCGTTATTGCCTCTTGTACCGCACAGCCTGGCTCTGACTGGTGCTGGCAGTCAGAAAAGCGACACTCTCTGGACAAGGCCTCGATATCAGAAAAAGTCTCCGCCACGCCATCTTCAACATGCACCAATCCTAGCTCCCGTATTCCAGGGCTATCGAGTAACAGCGCTCCCCAACTCAGGGAGTGAAGAGAGCGCTTCCGTGTAGTGTGGCGCCCTTTGCTGTCGGCTTTACGAATGGTCCCAGTCTCAGCCAGGGATTCGCCAGACAGCGCATTTAGCAAAGTGGATTTACCCACTCCAGAAGAACCTAACAGCGCGATAGTTTCCCCAGGTAAGCACCACTGGCGCAGCTGTGCCACGCTTTCTCGATCCAGGCTATTTACCAGTGCAGCGGGTAATTCGCCGAATGGACGCAATGCCTGAAGAAAAGGGGCTGTATCTTCACACAGATCGGTCTTAGTCAGTATCAGGTGTGGGCTGCAACTAGACTCCCGAGCCAGAGCCAAATAGCGCTCAATACGTGAGAGGTTAAAGTCATCATTCAGAGACGAAACAATAAAAACACTATCGACATTGGCGGCGATCATCTGCACCTGATGCCCCCCAGGTGCCATACGCTCAAACTGGCTGCTGCGACTCAACAAACGCACGAAATATCCACTGCTCTTCTCTAACAACAGCCAATCCCCCACAGCGGGCAAATTAGCCACAAGACTCCCGTTTAACGGAAGGGACACAGCCCCCTGCTCGCCGGCCAATTCCAGGCGACTGCGGTGTACAGCCATAACCCGCAGCGGCAAACACTGTTCGAGTTCTTCGAGCGTCAGCTGCTGTTGGAAAAAAGACTTCCAGCCGAGTTTTTGCAGCGGAGAAGCTTCCCGCTCAATTTTGATAGATGGGGATTTAGTGCCGAATCTATTAACAGACCGGCGGGTAAAGTGAGATTTACTCAAGATTGAAACCCTCTGGGCGCAACAAAGCACCAAGCGACCGCAGATACGCGGCCAACAGAGCTTTCTCAGGGAAAGCCCGACGTCTAGGAATCTATCGCCGGGCGTGGGCAGCTGGAGGCTGCTACTGGACCCGACGGAGGGTTGCAACAATCATCAATCATCCTCCGCAGTCATTGAGTTCTGGATTCCGCCATAGTACCTGGCGGGCTATGGGCAAATTAGCACTACCCGGGGATAGGAGCAAGGATAATCCCGGGAAGCCTCTTAGTAATTGCCCCGCCACAAAAAGCAAAGCCGGCAAAAGCCGGCCTTCGAATCCGATTACAGCGAGTGCATCACCTTTCTCGACTCACCATAACCCGATCAGTTGAGTATAGATCCGGCTTTTTCTTTCGCCATCGCGTTTACTCGAGAAGCATCTTCTCCTGCGGGTGTTTCCACCAAGTGACGAATTTATAAAGCTTTTATGACACCCCCAACCACCTCCCCCAGACCTCCACCTCCTCGGGGTGGGAGGCCGTCAATGCGTGACTGCGATTCAATACCAACTGAGAGAACCGCAACAAGTACAAAAAAAATGGGAAGCGCTATGCCAACAACAAAATTTACAGGGCCCGGCACAAAGGCGGGGCTGATTCTGGGGGCAGTCTTCTGCTCCATCCAAATACCGGTGTGGGCATCTGACACACCAGACCCCACAGAGGTCAATATTCCCGGCAACCTACAAAGCCAACTGGGCTGCGATGGCGACTGGCAACCAGGTTGTGTCGCCACCCTGCTCAGCTATGACAGCGAAGACGACAAATGGCAAGGCAACTTTTGGATACCCGCCGGCAACTGGGAGTACAAAGCCGCTCTCAACAGCAGCTGGGATGAAAATTATGGCTGGGGCGGCCAGAGGGACGGCGGTAATATTTCCCTTAGCCTGGATGAGGCCCGCGAAGTTAAATTTATCTACGACCACGAGAGTCACTGGATCACCGACAACCACAGTAGCGTGGTCGCCGCTGTAGCCGGCAACTTCCAATCCCTGCTGGGGTGTCCGGGAGACTGGCAACCCAGTTGTCTGCGCAGCTGGATGCAGGATCCCGATGGAGATGGCACCTACACCTTTATCACCTCAGCGCTTCCTGCCGGTTCCTATGAATTCAAGGTAGCACTGCACGAAGGCTGGGAGGAGAGCTACGGCAACAATGGAGCCAACGTCAGCTTTACAGTGGTCGCCGATTACGACGAAATCTACTTTGCTTTTGACTCGAATAGTAAAGAAGTCACCGTCAGCAGTGACGGCTTCGCCAAGGGTGACCTGAGCAGCGATAAAGCTCACTGGGTGGATACCAGCAGCTTTGCCTGGGATATCCAGGTACAGGAAGGCACCAAGGTTAAATTGCACTACAGCAACAGCGCCGAGCTAAAACTGGAGGACGGTGATATCCGTTCCGATGGCACCATCGATCTCACCCCTCTCGCCACCCTGCCCGACAGCGCCCAACAAAAATTCCCGCACCTGGCCAGTTTCAGTGCCTGGCAATTGCCGGGGCAGGCTTCCACTAGTGATCTGGTAACCCAGCAACTCGCCCTCGCCGCTTACGATGCGGAGGGCACGTTACTGGATGCGACTGGTGTGCAGATGGCCGGAGCCCTCGATGATCGCTTCTACTACGACGGTGAACTCGGTGCCCGTGTCGGCGAGGAGAGAATCCAGCTCGATCTTTGGGCACCCACTGCAAGGGCAGTAAAGCTGCACCTGTTTACAGACCCCAGCAGCGATAGCGCCGATCACGCGGTATCCATGCTGCGCGATGAATCTACCGGGGTTTGGAGTGCCGATATCGATAAGCAGTGGGACCGCAGCTTTTACCTCTACGAGGTCGAGGTGTATTCCTACTTCAGCCGCCAGATTGAAACCAACCTGGTCACCGACCCCTACTCCCTGAGCCTCTCCATCAATAGCGGCAAAAGCCAGATCGTCAACCTGGATGACCAGGACCTGAAGCCGCGCGGTTGGGACCGCCTGCGCAAGCCCAAGTTAACCCAGCCGGAAGATATCAGTGTCTACGAGCTGCACGTACGCGATTTCAGTATTGCGGATCAAACTGTCCCCGAAGCAGAGCGCGGCACCTTCAAGGCTTTCACCCGCAAGCACAGCGACGGCATGCGCCACCTCAATAAACTGGCCCGCGCCGGCCTCACCCATATCCACCTGCTGCCGGCCTTTGACTTTGCCACAGTCAATGAGGATCGCACGCAGCAGCAGCAAACCCCCGATCTCTCAGACTACGCATCGGACAGCAGCGAGCAGCAGGCCCAGGTAGATGCTATTCGCGATACCGATGGCTTTAACTGGGGCTACGATCCATTGCACTACACGGTCCCCGAAGGCAGCTATAGCAGCGCTCCCGATGGACCTGTGCGCATTCGCGAATTCCGTCAAATGGTGCAAGGGCTATCCCACTCCGGCCTGCGACTGGTGATGGACGTGGTTTACAACCACACCAGCTCCTATGGCCAATACGACAACTCCGTACTCGATAAAATCGTCCCCGGCTATTACCACCGCCGCAATCTGGAAGGCGGTGTGGAAATGAGCAGCTGCTGCGCAAATACCGCCAGTGAGCACGCCATGATGGAAAAGCTGATGATCGATTCCCTGGTCACCTGGGCCCGGGCCTACAAGGTGGACAGCTTCCGTTTCGATCTGATGGGACACCACAGCCTCGACAATATCCTCAAAGCGCAAGCGGCACTGCAATCACTGACCCCGGCAGCCGATGGTGTCGATGGCAACGCTATCTATCTGTACGGCGAGGGCTGGAATTTTGGTGAAGTCGCTGACGATGCTCGCTTTGTACAGGCCCGCCAGGGCAATATGGCCGGCAGCGGTGTCGGCACCTTTAACGATCGCCTGCGCGATTCCGTTCGTGGTGGCAACCCCTTCGGAGGCTTTGAGGAGCAGGGCTTTGGTACCGGTCTGTTCACCGACAACAACGGTAAGTTTGAGGGAGAAGATGAGCGTGCCACACTGCTAACCCTGGCAGATAAAGTCCGCGTTTCCCTCGCCGGCAACCTGGCGGATTATCCTTTTGAAGATGCCAACGGCAATATCATTACCGGCAGCGAGCTGGTCTATAACGGCCAGCCCACCGGCTATACCGCCGACCCGCAGGAATCCATTAATTATATTGCCGCCCACGACAACGAGACGCTGTTCGACGGAGTACAGATCAAAGCCAGTGACAGCGCCGACTTGGCTGAACGAGTGCGTATCCAGGCATTCAGTAATTCCCTGGTTCTGTTCGCCCAGGGAGTGCCGTTTATCCACGCAGGCCAGGATTTCCTGCGCTCAAAGTCGATGGATCGGGACAGTTACAACTCCGGTGACTGGTTTAATGCACTGGACTTCAGCCTCGCCACCGATAATTGGGGTGCGGGTTTACCTATCGCAGATAAAAATGAAGATAACTGGTCCCTGATGCAACCTTTACTGGCAAACCCGGAACTGGCTCCCGAGCGCCGGCACCGCTTGTGGAGTTCTGCTCTATTCCGCGAGCAACTGGCGATTCGCAACAGCTCTCCCCTGTTCCGCTTGTCTGATGCAGAGTCCGTAGAGGCACACCTTAATTTCCTCAACACCGGACCCGACCAGATTCCTGGGCTGATTGTGATGGAGTTATCTGATTCCAGTGGCAGCATCGATCGCCGCTTTGAACGTATTGTGGTGCTGTTTAATGGCGATGACGAATCATTGGAATTTACCAGCGAAAACCTTATTGGTGAGTACCTGTTCAAGCACCCACGTCAGCGCCGATCAGTAGACTCACGCCTGCACAAAGTAAAATTTGATAGGAGCAGCGGCACCTTTACTCTGCCTGGCCGAACTACCGCAGTATTTGTGCAGCCACGCCGTAGATATTAATTCTTCATAAATTTTAAAAGGCCGGATTTTCCGGCCTTTTTTTCATTTTTTAGAAACTATTTCCCGGCTCTAACCAAGTAATCAACTCGCAATTGTCATATTCCGCAGATTGATTTAGCGTGTACCTAAATAATAAATAGGTGTATAAATCATGAAGCGTCTCCTTCTCTGCGGCATCGCAGTGGCTCTTTTCTCTCCCTCAGTGCTGGCAGAAACCATTATCCACGCAGGCACACTCCTCGCTGTTCCCGGTAAAAAACCTTTAAAAGAGCAAAGCGTAATAATCGAGGATGGCAGGATTACTTCCATCAGACCTGGTTATGTAAATAGAGATGATGCCGAAGTCATTGATCTTAGGGACAGCTTCGTAATGCCGGGCTTAATGGATATGCACGTTCACCTGCAAAATGAGCTGGGAGCCCAAAATGATTCCGAAACCCTTAAGATGTCCATGCCACTGACCCAGATGCGCTCGCAAATGTTTGGCATGCGTATTCTGAAATCTGGTTTTACCACTGTGCGCGATGCGGGTAATAGCGGTGAAGAAATGTATGCAATGCGCGATGCAATCAACAATGGCTGGATAGATGGCCCACGTATTATTGCAGCAGGCGGAGTGGGTATTACCGGAGGGCATGCAGATATCAGTGGGGTCAGCCCCGAGTTAATGGCGTTGCATGACGACAAAACCAGAACTGTATGCGACGGCCCCTACGATTGCCGCCGTGCGACCCGTCATGCGATCAAATACGGTGCTGACTTTATCAAGATTACCTCTACCGGTGGTGTACTCACCGATCGCGCTACCGGAACTGGTCAGCAGATGGAAATGGATGAGTTAAAAGAGGTAGTCCTTGCAGCCAAACGTATGGGCCGCAAGGTGGCCAGCCACGCGCACCAGGAAGAAGGCATTATCGCCGCACTGGAGGCTGGTGTAGACAGTATTGAGCACGGCACCTACGCAGGTCCCCGCGCCCATAAGCTATTTAAAGAAACCGGCGCTTATCTGGTTCCGACACTTCTCGCCGGCGATACCGTGGTACAGTTGGCAAAAAATACCGATGTCTTATCTGAGGCTCAGAAGGAAAAAGCCATTCGTGTTGGCACAGACATGCGCGGCAATTTCCGTAAAGCGGTCAATGCCGGAGTAAAAATTGCTTTCGGTACCGACTCAGGTGTATCCAAGCACGGCATCAATGCCCGCGAGGCGGTACTGATGAGTGAAGCCGGTATGGACAATATGGCCATCCTACAATCCGCTACCGTTAACGCCGCCGACCTGATCGATATGAGCGATTCACTGGGCACCATTGAGTCCGGTAAGTACGCCGATATTATCGCCACCGATGGCTCGCCACTGGATAATATCGATGAGCTTTTAGATGTGGATTTTGTGATGAAAGGGGGCGAGGTCTTTAAGAATTAAAAGCCTCTGAATAGTTTAAAACCGAGCTTGAAATATCCGAATTCAGTTTTAAATAATTTCTTCAAAATAAAAAAGGCCGGATAACTCCGGCCTTTTTTATTGGGGTGCTTAAAGAAAAGTGAAAGTTAGTTTTCCTCTTTTCCTTCTTCATCCTCATTTTCGATCAGGTGACCAAGTTTGCCTTTTTTGGTGGACAAATACTCGGCATTGTGGGGATTGCGCCCGGACTGGTGCGGCAGGCGCTCAGTCACATTGATGCCCAAGTCCTCCAGCGCTTTTACTTTGCGCGGGTTATTGGTCATCAAGCGAATGGCATGGATACCCAGGTGTTCGATCATTGCTTTCAGAATCGAGTAATCCCGCATATCGGCGCCAAAGCCCAACTGCTCATTGGCTTCCACCGTATCCGCACCACAATCCTGCAAATGGTAAGCGCGAATCTTATTTAACAGGCCGATACCGCGGCCCTCCTGGCGGAGATAAAAAATAGCTCCACGCCCTTCCATCGCGATGCGATGCATCGCATGTTGTAGCTGGGCACCACAGTCACAGCGCAGGGAGAAAAGTGCATCCCCGGTCAGGCACTCAGAATGAATACGGGCCAACAGAGGCGCTTCGGTATCGAAGTCACCCATGGTGAGCACTACGTGCTCTTTTCCGGTTTCCACTTCCTCGAAACCGTGCATCTCAAACATACCCCAAGAGGTGGGCAGTTTTGAGGATTCCACAAAACGAATGGTCAACTTAATACCTCTTTAAATCAGTGTCGAGCGCGCAGTAGCAGCACGCCGCCCTGCTGTTCCATATCAACCCGACTGAGAAAACTATTGCCGAGAAGCACTACGCTGGGAAAATCATCGGAGTGTACAGTCGCATCAACATTGTGAAGCTTGATTCCGCCAATGGTTACACTGTTCAAGCTCACTTTGTAAGCCCTGGTAACTCCATTGGCAGTGGAAACCCGTATTTCTTGTGCAGTATCCAAATTCAAACCGAGACGGCGAGCGGTGGGATAATTGAAGGCAATGCTGGTAGCACCGGTATCCACCATCATCGGCACTCTCATACCGTTAACCCAGGCATCCGTCATGTAATGACCCCGGCTATCAGCGGAAAGCCGTACTTCAGCTTTTGCCGCCTTGGCAAAACTGGTTGCGATAGGAGCCGCCAAGGTCAGCTTTTGCTCCTGCCCGGCAACACTGATCCGCGCATAACGAGTAGTTGCTTCCAGTAGGGTGACGCCCTCTGGGGATTTTTGTCCCGCCTTAAGGATTTTCTGGCGGCCATCAATCTCCAGCATGGCGCTATCGCCAAACAGGCCTTTTAGCTGCACCTGCTGTGCATTGACATTCAGTGCAAATAAAAAGCTAACTATAAATACAAAATAGCTACGCATTGATCTTCCCTATCCAACCTAGACACCCAGTACCCATGCGGTTAATTGCAGCACCAGTGACGCGTAAACGGCGGCCAGTATATCGTCGAGCATAATTCCAACGCCACCTTGCACCTTGCGATCAGCCCAGCCAATGGGCGGGGGCTTGGCAATATCAAATATCCGGAAGAGGACAAAGCCGTATAGCGCCCAAGCCCAACCTGCAGGAGCCATAAACATGGTGAGCCAGTAGCCCACCATTTCATCCCAAACAATACCGCCGTGATCGTGAACTCCCATTTTCTTGGCAGCTGCACCACATAGATAGCAACCTACCACACCGGTAACAAACACAATGGCCAGATACCAGAATGGAGGCAAATCCTTCATCAACCACCAAAAAGGAATCGCTGCCAGGGTACCAAACGTACCCGGCGCTTTGGGTGCCAGCCCGGAGCCGAACCCAAATGCCAACAGAAGAGTGGGATCGCGCAACAGCTGGGAAAATGTCGGGTTGTTAATGCTCATGTTATTGAATTCTCACAAAGGCACTATGGTTTACACAATGACTTAAAAGTGCCTATAGCCTGGCGATTGAGCAACCCAGGGATTGCCGTGATAGGAGCAGCGTACCTGCGACTCCCCCTCAACGAGTTTCCCTATGGGTGTGAAACCCAGCTGACGAACTTGCTCAACAGCGGCTGCCGGTGCGGTAAAACAAAGCTGGTAGTCATCCCCTCCACAGGCCGCCAGCTCTACGGCAGTATCAGCTGCCAATCGATTGGCTAGGGGGGCTATAGGCAGAGACTCCAGGTTTATTTCTGCTGCCACACCGCTCGCTTTGCAGATATGGCCCAGATCCCCCAGTAATCCGTCGGAAATATCCAACGCACTGGTAGCAATGCCTGCAATCGCGTTGGCGGTTTCTAATTGCGGCTCGGGAAAATAGAAAGCCTGCTCCGCCTCCCGCCGCACTGACTCAGTCACATTCCGCTCAGCCAAAATAACGGGCAGGGCTGCTGCGGCAGCGCCAAGTGGGCCGCTCACATAAATATTGTCGCCGACAGAAGCGCCGTCCCGCCGGAGGGGCTTTTCGGTATGGCCGATCACCTGAATCGTAATGGACAAGGGGCCAGCGGTGGTGTCACCACCCACAAGGGAAACCCCAAACTTGCCAGCAGTTTCCAGCAGGCCACTGGCGAATTTCTCCAGCCAAACAGAGTCGCTATCGGGTAAGGTCAGGGCAAGGGTAAACCAGAGGGGGCGGGCATTCATTGCCGCCAGATCACTGATATTCACACGCAGTGCACGGCTCGCAACCATGAATGGGTCAGCACCTGCGGGGAAGTGACGACCTGCTACCAGGGTGTCCATAGAAGTGGCCAGCTGCCCGCTGGCAGGTGCTTGCAAGAGCGCGCAGTCATCGCCAATCCCCAGGGCTACACCTTCGCCCTGGGGAGCGCGGGCGAAGTAATTGCGGATGATCTCAAACTCCCCCGGCGCTTTAGACATAATTGCTGGCTCAGCCCTTCTTGTCTGCGGTTACCTCTGCCGAGCGCAGGTCCGCAGCGGTCTTATCCAAAATGCCATTGATAAACTTGAAGGCATCGGTGGGACCAAATTTTTTCGCCAGTGCCACCGCCTCATTAATGACAACCTTGTAAGGCACATCGATACGGTTTTTCAGCTCGTAAGTGGCCATGCGCAACAGCGCGCGGGATACAGGGTCCAGATCTTCCACTTTGCGATCCAGGTGCGAAGTGTAAGCGCCCTCTACCTCATCGAGGTTTTTCGCTACGCCGTGGAAAATATCACGAAAATATTCCACGTCGGTTTTGCTCATATCATTATCGGCGTGAAACTCGGCCTCAATGGAATTAAGGCTGGCGCCGGCCATCTGCCACTGATAGAGCGCCTGCATGGCGTAGTGACGTGCCTTACGGCGGGCGGATGCAGTTACGGTCATTGTCTTTTCCGGTAGATACTTCACAGAATGGGCTGCACCGACACACCTTTTGTGCCGGCGCGCCGGCAATTAAATCTTGCCGAGTAGGGAAACCATTTCCAGGGCGGTTTCGGCGGCTTCACAACCTTTGTTGCCAGCCTTGGTGCCGGAGCGCTCGATAGCCTGCTCAATGGAGTCCACAGTCAGCACGCCAAAGGTGACGGGAATGCCAGTATTCATGGATACCTGAGCCAGGCCTTTGGTGCACTCGCCAGCCACATACTCAAAGTGCGGGGTGCCACCACGGATAACCGCGCCCAGGGCAATAATGGCATCGAACTTTTTAGTCTCAGCCAACTTCTGTGCCGCCAGGGGAAATTCGAATGCGCCCGGGGCGTAGTAGATAGTGATATCTTCATCCTTGATACCCTTGCGGCGCAGGGTGTCCAGTGCACCATCCTTCAGGCTTTCAACCACAAAGCTGTTCCAGCGGCTCACCAACAGTGCGTATTTGCCCGTACTGCCGACAAAGTCCCCTTCGATCACTTGAATATTACTCATAATTTTCAATCCGTATTTCTTGTCCATCGCCGCCGCTATCAGGACAGTAGCGGCGCTTCAGTATTGTTACTCTTTTATTAGGGTTGCGGCGCTTCCACGTTCAGGTATTCCTCTACCTCCAGGTCAAACCCGGAAATAGCACTGAACTTGAACGGTGCGCTCATCAGGCGCATTTTGCGCACCTTGAGATCCCGCAGAATTTGCGAACCGGTACCTACCTGCTTGTACACCAGGTCCTGGCTGGGGCGCTGTTGCTTACCGCTGATCAGCCAATCAATACTCTCTTCGATTTCTTCGGTGGTTTCGTTGTGGCAGATCAGTACCACAACACCCTTGCCCTCTTCTTCAATACGCTGCATCGCGCGGCGGAAGGTCCACGGGGTGAATTTTTCATCGCCGCGCTGAATCGTAAGCACATCGCGCAGAGTATTTCCTACATGCACACGAACCAGGGTCGGTTCTTCTGGGGTGGGGTCGCCTTTAACAAAGGCAAAGTGGCGTTCGCGTCGGGCCTTATCGAGATAAGTGCGCAGCTTGAACTCACCGAACTCGGTGCGCACCTTGCGCTCATTAACGCACTCGACGGTTTTCTCATTCAGGGCGCGATAGGTAATCAGGTCGGCGATGGTGCCAATCTTCAGATTGTGCTCTTTCGCGAACTTTTCCAGGTCCGGTCGGCGGGACATGGTGCCGTCTTCATTCATGATCTCAACAATCACCGCAGCCGCCTCAAAACCCGCCAGGCGGGCCAGGTCGCAACCGGCTTCGGTGTGGCCTGCGCGGCTTAATACACCGCCAGGCTGGGCCA
The DNA here is from genome assembly GCF_052466985.1 of Microbulbifer maximicatervae (SeqCode). Classification (NCBI taxonomy): domain Bacteria; kingdom Pseudomonadati; phylum Pseudomonadota; class Gammaproteobacteria; order Cellvibrionales; family Microbulbiferaceae; genus Microbulbifer; species Microbulbifer maximicatervae (SeqCode). The sequence goes on along the minus strand of NZ_CP174298.1, from coordinate 4,539,125 downwards.
TAATGGGGAAGATATGGCCGGGCTGTACAATATCGCTGGGCTTGGCATTTCTGGCCACAGCAGCGCGAACCGTGCGCGCGCGATCGGCGGCGGAAATACCGGTGGTGACACCCTCTGCCGCCTCAATGGATACGGTGAAGTTGGTGCTGAACTGGGCTCCGTTGTCCCGCGACATCAGCGGCAGGTCCAATTGCTCACAGCGCTCTTTGGACATGGGCATACAAATCAGGCCACGGGCATGAGTGGCCATAAAGTTGATGTCTTCAGCGCGAATCTGCTCCGCAGCCATCACCAGGTCGCCCTCGTTCTCGCGATCTTCATCATCCATCAGGATTACCATTTTGCCCTGGCGGATATCGTCGATCAGTTCTTCAACCGTATTTAGTTCCATGGTTAACTCTGGATAAATTTATCAATTGCAAATAGAGCGGCTATCGCTGCTGTTTTCGCCGTGGTGCACGGCCCATCTTTAGCGCTTGTAAAACCCGTTCTGGGCCAAAAATTCGAGGGTCATACCCCCACCACTAGGCTTGGCTGCCTCATCACCGAGGAGTAGCCGCTCCAAGTAGCGCGCAATCAGGTCCACTTCCAGGTTGACCCGAGTACCGGCGGTATAGCCGGCCATAATCGTTTCCTGCAACGTGTGTGGCACTATGGTGAGTTCAAACTCAGCCCCATCCACCGCATTGACCGTGAGGCTGGTGCCGTCGACGGTGATAGACCCTTTATGGGCAATATAGCGAGCCAGGTTTTCCGGTGCGCGCAGGCGGAACCGCTCGGCGCGAGCCTCGGACTTGCGCCATACCACCTCGCCAATACCATCCACATGGCCGCTGACAATGTGTCCACCCAGGCGGGTCTGGGGTGTCAGTGCTTTTTCCAGATTGACCCGGTCGCCTTTTTTCCAGCGGCCCACCGTTGTCACATCCAGGGTTTCCGCAGAGACATCCGCCCAGTAACCATCACCGGGCAGGTCAACAACCGTGAGACAAACACCATTGGTGGCGATACTGTCCCCCAGTTGCACATCACCCAGATCCAGCTTACCGCTGCGCACACGCACACGCAGGTCGCCGCCCTGGGGTTTTAACTCTGCAATCTCGCCTAAGGCTTCAATAATTCCGGTAAACATCAGCGCTCGATATCGGTTGTTGCAGTAATGCGCCAGTCGTGACCAACTGCGCGCATATCGGTAATCGTAATCGGCAGCATCGAGCCCATACGCTCGATAGGCAGTTCAAACAGCGGCCGCCCGGTGCTACCCAGCAGTTTTGGCGCCATATAAACAATTATTTCGTCGACATGGCCCCGGTAGAGGAATTCACCAGAGAGGGTCGCACCGCTCTCTACCAAAACTTCATTGCACTGGCGTCGCGCCAACTCCTTGAGCAGGGCGAGCAGGTCTACGCGGCCCTCTTTGTCGTGGGGTAAAACCACGACTTCCGCACCCGTTTTCTCAATACGCTCGCGGCGCTCGGCCTCCGCGCGCTCTGTCGTGCACACCAATGTGGGGGCATCCCCCTGCAAAATAAAGGCTCTCGCTGGGGTGCGCAGCTGGCTGTCAACAATTACCCGCAGCGGCTGCACTTCGGCGGCTCGCTCTGCGGCCAGCATTTCCAGTGCCATTTCATCGGCGCGCACATTGAGATTGGGATTGTCGAAACGCACCGTCTCAACCCCTGTGATCACTGCACAACTGCGAGCACGCAGGCGCTGTACATCGGCGCGAGCCGCAGGGCCCGATACCCACTTTGATTCCCCACTGGCCATAGCGGTGCGCCCATCCAGGCTCATGGCGGATTTGCTTCGCACCAGGGGCAATCCCAGGGTCATACGCTTGATAAAGCCGGGGTTTAGAGCGCGACACCTCTCTTCCAGGATGGGGCCTTCCACTTCGATCCCAGCATCGCGCAATATTTGCAATCCGGCACCGCTGACATTCGGATTCGGATCCTGCATTCCGTAAATAACCCGGGCCACGCCGGCCTTTACCAACGCCTCGGCACAGGGACCTGTTCGGCCGGTATGGCTGCAGGGCTCAAGAGTGACATAAACCGTAGCCCCCTGAGCCAGGTCGCCGGCATCACTCAAGGCTTCGATCTCAGCGTGGGGTTCGCCGGCCCGCTTGTGCCAGCCTTCGCCGACAACATTGCCATCCCCGTCAGTAATCACACAGCCCACTCGCGGATTTGGCATAGTGGTGTAGAGACCGCGCTCTGCCAACTGAATAGCGCGGGCCATCAGTGCTTCCGCACTGTGTACAACCGTTTGACTCATTCTGTCTTCGATCCCTTACTGGTCAGTCGCTCAATCTCTTCTCTAAACTCGCTGACATCCTCAAAACGGCGATAGACAGAAGCAAAGCGCACATAGGCCACCTGGTCCAGCTCACGCAGCTGCTCCATCACCAATTCACCAATAGCACGCGCCGGCAACTCCCGTTCTCCGGTCGCCTGCAGGGCGTGTTTTATTTGAGATACCGCCGACTCCACCCGCTCGATACTCACCGGGCGCTTTTCCACAGCGCGCTGAATACCCGCGCGCAGCTTGTCTTCATTAAACGGCTCGCGCTGGCCGTTTTGCTTGATCACTCGCGGCAGCAGCAGCTCCGCAGTTTCAAATGTGGTAAACCTCTCGTGGCACTCCAGGCACTCGCGCCGGCGGCGTACTTGGTCGCCCTCAGCCACCAATCGGGAATCGACTACTTTTGTTTCTTCTGCGCTGCAGAACGGACAGTGCATGTGGGATTATCCCCGGAATGGAAAATGGGCCGCAGTTTACCACAGCCGTTGCACTGTGTGACCGCGGCACGCACAGCCACAGTGCATCGCAAATTCAACAGGGACACATAAAAAAAGCGGCTCTATGAGCCGCTTTTTTATCAGCAATGCTAATCAGCCTTTTTTATACACAGGAAACTCTGCGCAAATACCCAGAACCTTCTGCTTCACATCTGCGATAGTTGCTTCAACATCACCTTTCTCCAGTGCATCCAGCACGTCGCAGATCCAGTGAGTGAGCTGCTGGGTTTCCTTTACACCAAAGCCGCGAGTAGTGATTGCCGGAGTGCCAACACGCAGGCCGCTGGTAATGAAAGGAGAGCGCGGATCGTTGGGTACCGCGTTCTTATTAACGGTGATGTTGGCGTTACCCAGGGCTTCATCCGCATCCTTACCGGTGTACTCTTTGCCAATCAGGTCAACCAGCATCAGGTGATCATCGGTCCCACCGGATACAATGTTGATACCGCGATCGAGGAAGGTCTCCGCCATTGCGCGGGCATTTTCCACAACCTTCTTCTGGTAGGCCTTGTATTCAGGGGTCATGGCCTCTTTGAAAGAAACCGCTTTCGCCGCGATCACATGCATCAGCGGGCCACCCTGACCACCGGGGAATACGGCGGAGTTGAGCTTCTTCTCAATTTCTTCGTTGGCGCGCGCCAGGATGATACCGCCGCGGGGGCCACGCAGGGTTTTGTGAGTAGTAGAAGTCACAACATCGGCGTGGGAGATTGGGGAGGGATACTCACCAGCGGCAACCAGGCCTGCAATGTGAGCCATATCCACAAACAGGTAAGCACCCACTTTGTCAGCGATCTCGCGGAAACGCGCCCAATCCATCACTCGGCTATAGGCAGAGAAACCAGCCACGATCATCTTCGGCTTGTGCTCAAGCGCCAGGCGTTCAACTTCCTCGTAATCCACTTCGCCAGTTTCCGGGGTCAGACCGTACTGCACTGCATTGTAGATCTTGCCGGAAAAGTTAACGCGGGCACCGTGGGTAAGGTGGCCACCATGGGCCAGACTCATGCCCAGTACAGTGTCACCTGGGGCACAGAGCGCCTGGTAAACAGCCGCATTAGCCTGTGATCCAGAGTGCGGCTGCACATTCGCGTAGTCAGCACCAAACAGCTCCTTGGCGCGCTCAATGGCCAGGGTTTCCACTTTGTCCACGTACTCACAACCGCCGTAATAACGCTTGCCTGGATAGCCCTCGGCATACTTGTTAGTTAGGCTGCTGCCCTGAGCTTCCATTACCATTGGACTGGTGTAGTTCTCAGAGGCTATTAACTCGATATGGTCTTCCTGACGAGAGTCTTCCTCCTGGATGGCTTCCCAAATTTCCGGGTCGTAAGAAGCTAAAGTGACAGATGAATCAAACATGGTGTTCCCTCGGTAAAGCGGGCTTGAGTAGAGGCTTGTAAAACTCGATACCACAGCGCCCAGACTTATGAGTAGGACCAAAGGCTCCCAGCGTGGGATGGCCCTACTGCTCAATGCATTCTGGGCATTTTAGAAAGGCGCGCATTGTACACCAAGGGCAGCATGAATGCGCAAATGCAGAGACGTGGCGGGACCAACCCGTCCACCTTAAAAAGACGGTCAGAATTTGTACACCACAGAGCCAGACCAGTAATTCACATCTGACTCAATGATGGTGTAATCCAGTTCCAGGGTCGCCTCGTCGGTCAGTTTGAAACCAGCCCCGAGCCCGGCAGATGCACCGTTATCCGAGTACTCTTTCTCCCAATTATCTATCTCCAACTCCTCATGGAGGTAGCCGATACGACCTTTCAGATAAATGTTGCCCGGGCTGCGATAGGTGGCATAAACAGCTTGTGTTGCCAGGGAGTAGTTGTAATCGTACCAGTAGTAGTCGAACTCACCATCAATGACAGAGTCGGTGACTTCTGCCTCTAATCCCCAGCCAGAACCCCAGGTATAACCGGCTCGAATCCCCCCATTTAAAGGGCTCTCCCCCCTGGCATCAACATCCAAAACACCGAAAACGCCACCGATATACGCACCCTGCCCATAAGCGGTAACGGAACACAACAGAGCGGCAACTGCAGCCATTGCCTTGAGATTAAAGCCCACCATCTTCCCCTTAAATCTCGAAGTCTGATCAAAGGGCAGGGATTATAGGGGCACAATCAACTGGCACAAGTGTTCACTTGGACAGGTCAGTATGTAACCTGGGAACTTTTAAAAAGAGGTGTCACCATTAGTCAAACTTAGGAAGGGACAATTAAAACCTCAGGCTAAACCCGCCTGACCAATAACTGACATCCTTCTCTAGTACGGTGTACTCAAGCTCCAGATGATAAATTTCATTCAGGCTATAACCAATTCCAGCCCCTAAGCTGACACCCAAGTCATCACTACTTGCACTGCCAACAGAAACGTCTTCATAGAGAAGGCCCAGGCGTCCTTTCAGGTACCAGTCCCCCTCTGTTCTGTAAGTCGCATAAGTAGCAAGAGTACGTATGTCTACATCCACATTCCGACCATAAGCCTCAGTCTCACCACTTAATAGTGAACTGGTATATTCACCTTCCACCCCAAAACCCGAGGCCCGCACATAACCTGCTCGCAGTCCCAAATTCAGTGGATTATCGACCCCCTTGAAATCAAAATCAGCTATTCCGGCCACGCCCCCCCAGTAGGCGCCCTCGGCAATTGCGCCCGCTGAAACAACGAGTGCCAGCACACCTATACCAGCCTTAACTATTTTCATTAACACTCCCATCCTGTTGCATTAACTTTGTCGTGACACACAAATAGAGCGCTGCGGAATAATTTGATGACAACCTACGACTTCAACACCAATAAATTTATTGAACAACGGGAAACATCGCAGCATGCTTAAATGTGCAACACCACGTCATTAGAAATTATTAAAATATGAAGGATCAGACACACCCTTATCTAGGTCCGACAGAAGAGCGTACTTGTGGAAAAAACTGAAGAAAGGGCTACTCGAAAATAGGTTTAATTTATCTTGTGGTCAAATACAACGAGGTACAGATAAGAGTTGACCCAAGGAATTCAGCGGCATGGTCAGACTCATACCTATTGATAACCCCAGCCCTACCCTGAGTAGGTAGCGGTAAATTCCACCTTGAGTCCCACTAAGTCCCCCTCACTTGATCCAAATCAACTTTGGATTGGTACATATGGCAACAATAGACCCATCGACAAATCGCGGAGGTCTGGGATGAATGCCATCTACCGACAACTGTGCTGTGACCATAAACATATGCAAGAGTTGCTCAATGCCTTTGAGCAATTACTCCTGGATCTTTTTGGCTGCGGCGACCGCGATCCAAACACCTTGTCACTGATCCTTGATGCTTTGGATTATTTATCGGCATACCCGGATAGGTATCACCACCCAGTTGAGGACTTAATATTTTCCCGGCTGTTGACTAAGCCAGTACATGACAGGGAATCAATTTACGAAGCGCAAATGCAGCATGAAAATATAGCCGCAGCGACAAAACACATGTGCGCTTTATTTTACGCTATTGCCAATGATGCGACCGTTGAACGGAGAGTGCTGCAAGGAGCTTGCAACACCTACCTGAAGCTGCAACGCAAGCATATGGCCTTGGAAAATAAATCTATTTTCCCACAGATCGAACAGTACCTGGGGACTACCGACTGGATTTATATTCAGAAACAGGTCAGTGAATTAAGCTGCAGATATTTCGACAGGGCAACCAGAAAAATTTACGAGTCCCTGCACAAAGATCTGACACAACATCAAATGCCCGCGCAGGCATTAGCTTAGGTCACCAAAACAGCAGGGAGGAAATATTAATGCAGTTTAAACGCCACGGCATATCCATTGGCATGGAACGCATAAATGATGAATTTTTCCTTTACATAAAGGCAATTGGTGAATTAACCCATGAGGATTATGAGCATATAACACCACTATTAGAATATGCTCTGGAAGGGGTAAAAAAACCTCAGGTTCAATTGCTGATTGATCTCCGGGATTTCGAGGGCTGGGGGATGCACGCGATCTGGGATGAGTTCAAGCTGGCCTTAAAGCACGGCAATGAATTCTCGCATGTCGCTGTACTTGGGGATGAGGAGTGGCAGCAAATAGCCACAAAAGTCGGGAGCTGGTTTGTTAGCGGTGAAGTCCGCTATTTCAAACAGCAACAAGAGGCCATGGATTGGCTACAGGAAACAAGGAAGACGGGTATTGGTCACAAGGAATCTGAAAAGGAATTAGCTTTCTCCACACACTCCTGATAAGTAGTGGATTAAGGGGGCGTTTACGCCCCCCTTTTTTTTGCCCGAAAATTACTCAGTTACTTATTTCTAAGTATTCACCTTCCTCTTTTTACTGTCCCAGGAAGGCGTTCCCAATATAAGATTACCTACGCTCAACTCGTTACGGCAAAAAGAACAGTAAATATTCTCATAGTGTAAGTTGTTCCGATGCAGAATATTAAGCACGTCAGCCAGGGTTGGACTCTTTTGATTGTGCCTATTTCGAATCGTCAAGAAGTTAGCTTCCATCTTTGTGGTGTACAAAGAAGCACCAACCTTTGCGTCATACAGAGACTTTTGAAAGGGATCATTTAAGTCATATTGCTGCAGTCTTGCCTGATTCCGAATAGCTTTCACATTGTGATTATGGGCTTCATCCACAACATTCTGAATCTGAGCGTAACTCTCACCATCATTAATAAATCGGCGCGATAGGCGACCAAAAATCTGTCCGGCTGTACTGCCGTGGTACCCCTGGAATTTTTTCAACATATAGTTACGGCATATCTTACCCTTGCCAATATGCTCATGAACTTTTGCTTTCCCATCTACAACATCTTGTAGTCCAGGATCTTCCAACGTGTAACCGTGAGGTGCAAAGAAAAGCAGGTTATCGCCACCGTGGCCTTTATTATAAAAAACCTGCTTGGTTGCGGCACCGTGGGCAGAAATCACCAGGGACGGCGCATCCCCAACATTGGTACCTTCCGGTGCAAAAATTTTGACTAAATCAAATTCACGAACAGGCATATGACACCTATCTAACGTCGAGTACAGAAATAAGAGGGTCACCCCTCCAAACAAAACAACCGTACTAACAACCTACTATGACCAACCATCCACACTCAAGTTTTATTGCATGATTTTTGACATTAGTCACGAAGAGGAAAATTTTTTGGACTAAGCATTAGTCAAGTAAGTGGGGTGCGAAATAAATATGACAAAAATAAGGAGGAATTGAGGAAAGCAGTACAGGCCTGGCAAGCTCAAAGCTCAAAGCTCAAAGCTCAAAGCTCAAAAAAGTGAGCCGTAACAAATTGGTAGATGGTGACCCATAATAAAAATGCATTCACATTTCTAGCTTAACGGGCACCATCTTCTCTCTACTTAAGAATTGAATACGAAGTTAAAAGACACCGTTTAGGTGGTTGGTCGCTGCATTTTGCTGTCCCAGGATGGAGTTCCAATAAGGATATTGCTAAAACTCACTTCGCTTCGACAAAAAGAACAATAGATATTTTCATAGTGCAGATTATTTCTATGCAGAATGTTTAGAACATCCACTAAGGTGGGGTTATCCATTTTTACTCTATTGCGAATAGTCAATAAGTCCGCCGACATTACCGGCTTAACCCCTTTCTTAATATAAGGTTGATGCATGGGATTATTGGGATCCAGATTTCGCACCCTCTCATTGTGCTCATGGGCATTATCTACAGCCTTTTGCACATCGGCATAGCTCTCACCTTTAATAAAATGGCGAGTAACGCGGCCTAGAATCTGACCGGTTGTTGACCCATGATACCCCTGATATTTGCTCAGGGTATAGTTATGACAAACCTTTCCCTTACCAACCCACTCATGATATTTGGCATTGCCACTCAAGACGCTACCAATACCTGGATCATTTAGAGAGTAACCATGGGGAGAAAAGAAAAAGAGGTTATCCCCTCCATGCCCTTTGGGATAAAAAATTTGCTTGGTTGTTGCACCGTGAGCAGAAATTACCAGATTGGGAGCATCTCCCACTTGTGTTCCTTCCGCTGCAAAAATCTTAACTAGATCAAATTCTCTGACAGGCATACTTCCCTTCCTCTCACTTCTTATTTTTCTGAGGCTTACTGACTAGCGCTCTGTGACAAAGGCTACTATGGCTTATTGGATATTTGCTAGAGGTGTGAAATACAAAAAATACCAGGCAAGAGAACTACAAATATCCAAGCTATACAGCCAAACCCTCTTAAACAAAGGAGAAAAGAAAACACTTCTAAAATAGCGGCACTCAATTAGAACCATCGTACCCTTTTGGGGCGGCAGTATTCGCAGCTATTCTGGCTAAAATGACCCAGATACTGCCGAAATAGACAAGGAATAAAAATTAAAATTAGGAGGCTTTATGCGCCAACATGCTCAATAGCCGATATAAAAAAGAAGCGATAGGTTCCAGAAAATCAATTGGAAAAGTGAAAAACCTTTACCGATATCAGTCGTAGCCGCAATGGGTTCCGGCCAGTTCACTCAACGCCAACAAGTCAAGGATTTCAACCATTCGACCACTAACATTCACCAGTCCATCTCGCTGAAAACGCGAAAATAAACGGCTCACCGTCTCCGCTGTTAACCCCAAGTAATTGGCGATGTCCGTTCTCGGCATAGAGAGTACAAATTCACGGGGGGAGTAACCACGACATGCATAGCGACTGGAAATATTAATCAACAATGCCGCTAAGCGAGCATCAGCAGCACGCTTTCCCAACAACATTAAGATTTCATTTTCCTGCCGCAACTCTTCGGAAAAAATACTATAGATTTGCTGCTGCAATGCTGGAACTTCCTGAGCTAAGGTTTCCAGTTGGTCAAATGGCAACAAGCACACACTGCTATCTTCCAGTGCCTCCGCATAACTGGGGTGAACCCGACTACTATAAGCATCGAGCCCCAACAGCTCACCAGGAAGGGCGAAATGTGTTACCTGGATATTCCCATCTGCACCAATGACTACCGTTTTGACACTTCCAGAGCGAATCGCATAGAGATTTTGGAAAGGGTCACCTGCTCGATACAAGGTTTCACCCGCTTTAATTACCTTTTTCTTGCGGGTAACACGTTCAAGCCGGTCAATATCTGCCTGCACCAGCCCTGCAGGCAAGCACAAACGCCTGACTGAACAGTTACTACAACTTACGGCCTGCGCTGACTTGGTCATAGCTAGGCAACCAAATTCTTTTACTGACAGTAATACTATTACCGGCCATGAATCAGCTTTTTGACTTTTTCGTAACCGGCTTGTCCTGGTAAACACACTCCATAATACTAAGCGACACACATGGTAGTTAGTAACTTGCCCTATGTGCTAAATTCGTAAAGTTAAAAGATAGTTTCATATTAAAAACAACTTTTATATTTCTTTAAAAGTTAAAAGATTAAAACTCAGGTAAAAAGTTTTCGATTACCATTCGTTGCTGTTTTTTGCCATCCTGATCCAAGCCGCTCTTAAAATTGCAAAGTTCATTGGCCCAATTGGATGTTCTGACCCGAATAGGTGGCTCCTCAGCCTGTATCACTTGTAAAACCACTTCGGCTACTTGGTCAGATGTCTGGTATATCTCAGCTGTCTGCTCTGGGCTTCGCGACCTCATACCACCAATATACTGATTGAAGACCCCCTGGTATTCATCTTCGGGATACCCCTGGCTCCGCTCCAACTGCGAAAGCACATTATTGGCAAACTCTGAGTGGATTCCACCGGGCTCGACAGCGGTAAAATTAATATTAAAGGCAGGGGTTATATAACTTGCCAGGGCCTCTGTATAACCCTCAACAGCAAACTTTGCCGCACAATACAGCTCATTGAACGGCTGCCCAACTAGCCCACCCACTGACGAAATATTGATAACGTGTCCACTGCGAGCTTCGCGCATATAGGGTAAAACTGCTTTAGTGCAACGAACTACACCGAGGTAGTTCACATCCGTCACCCAACGTATCTCTTCTTCGCTGGCGTGTTCAGTGGTCTTTACAAAACCAGCGCCAGCATTGTTGATCAATAAATCGATACGCCCAGCATCCCGGATAATAGTATCTACGCAGTTCTGAATACTGTCAGAATCTGTTACATCCAATTCCATCACTTCGAGAGCCGCCCCCTGAGGAGCCGCATTTATCAGCTGGTCGGCCTTGGAGAGATCTCGCATGGTGGCAAAGACCCTAAACCCCTGCTTAGCCATTTGCAGCGCCAGACTCTGCCCCAGCCCTGTGGAGGTCCCGGTAATCAAGGCAACCTTACTCATTGCTCTATCCTCAGTATCCGTTAATCAATCTCAAAATGTAAACTACTCAGTGCAGTATACACATGAATGGCATTAAGTAAACCGATCGGTGTATTTTTGGCAATTAATCTGGCTGCAGCTAAACAATAGGGCTGGCGAGTCAGAATAAGCCGTAAAATAAGCTCCGCCAGCTTTATTCTCAGAGGGCGTAACCTGATACCATTAGCGCCCTTCTATAGCCCAGACAGTTTCTGTGAGTCGGAATGTTGGATAGCCTCCGGCGCATTCACGTTCACAGGTAGTCCCGCAACAAGGTATTTCTATGTCCATTGCCGATTTGAACTTTTTGAAAGCACTGCCAAAAGCCGAGCTTCATCTCCATATCGAGGGTTCACTGGAACCGGAGCTAATGTTCGAGTTGAGCAAGCGCAACAATATTGAAATTCCCTTTTCCAGTATTGAGGAAATTAAAGCAGCCTATAAATTTCATAATTTACAGTCCTTCCTCGATATTTATTATCAAGGCGCTTCGGTCCTGATCCATGAGCGGGATTTTTATGATCTGACCATGGCTTATCTCAAGCGCTGTCGTGAAGACAATGTTGTCCACACAGAGATCTTCTTTGACCCCCAAACCCATACAGAGAGGGGCATTGATATCGGTGTGGTTATCAAGGGTATTAACAGCGCTCTTGATGATGCAAGAAATGAGTGGGGAATAAGTAGTCACCTTATTTTGTGCTTCTTACGCCACCTGAGTGAAGAGGAAGCAATTGCCACCTTGGAAGCGGCAAAACCATACCTCAACTTAATAAAAGGTGTAGGGCTGGACTCTTCTGAGCTGGGTCATCCACCCAGCAAATTTCAGAAAGTATTTGCTATGGCCAAAGAGCTAGAGCTTGAGAGAGTTGCCCACGCTGGTGAAGAGGGGCCTGCCGATTATATCGTAGAGGCTCTCGATCTTCTGGACGTGAGCCGAATCGACCATGGGGTTCGCTGCGTTGAGGACGAAGCACTAATTGAGCGCCTGAAAGCGGAAAATATCCCCCTGACCGTTTGCCCGCTCTCCAATACCGCACTCTGTGTGTACGACAATATGAACCAACACCCCATTTTGTCACTCCTCGAGCGCGGCCTGTGTGTCACTGTTAATGCAGATGATCCGGCTTACTTTGGCGGTTACGTTAATAAAAATTATCTGGCCCTTAGCGAAAGTCTGGGCATGACTAAAGAGCAGGCGAAAAAACTGGCCCTGAATAGTTTTAAAGCGAGCTACATTTCAGAGGCAGATAAAGAAAAGTGGGCGGAGGCAATATCAGCAATCGAAACGGTTGCTGAAGTTTAGTGGATTGGATAGTGTCCTGACTGATCATAAAGCCAGGACACTATTTCAAAATTCAGTCTTCATCATATCCGCAGTGAGTACCCGCTAGCTCACTGAGTTCAATTAAATTAATAATCTCAACTGATCGGCCACTCACCTTAATTAATTTTTCTCGCTGAAAACGCGAGAAAAGCCGGCTGACAGTTTCCGCTGTCAAACCCAAATAATTGGCGATATCAGTGCGCGGCATCGATAAAACAAACGCACTGTGAGAGTATCCACGGCGAGCGTAACGGCTGGAAATATTAATCAGAAGAGCCGCCAAACGAGTATCGGCAGAGCGCTTGCCCAACAACATTAAAATATCGTTTTCCTGGCGCAACTCTTCAGAAAAAATGCTGTAAATCTGCTGCTGCAGGGCTGTCACCTGCTGGGCCAAAATTTCCAGTTGAGTAAAAGGCAGCAGGCAAACACTGCTGTCTTCCAATGCTTCCGCATAACTCGGATGTACCCGAGTACTGTAGGCATCCAGACCGAGCAGTTCCCCAGGTAAAGCGAAGTGGGTGACCTGAGTGTCACCATCTGCGGCAATCACCACAGTTTTAAAACTGCCTGAGCGAATTGCATAGAGATTGGCAAATGGATCGCCAGCTCGGTAAAGGGTCTCCCCCGCTTTAATTATTTTCTTTCGACGCGTGATCTGCTCTAGCCGATCAATATCAGACTGACACAAACCAGCTGGCAAGCACAAACGCCTGACTGAACAGTTGCCGCAACTAACAGCTGTAGAGGAATCCATCATACTAAACCGGTCGGTAAACTAATTTGCCGCAATTGTAACGGCTGTCGAGCCGTTAGTCTCCTGCCGGTAGCTATAGAACACGTGAATATTTCGCATCTGTTTCTTGACTGTGCAAATACATATCAAATGCAGCGGCAACATTTCTCACGAACCAGCGGCCTTCCTCGGTAACAATAATATTTTCGTTATCCTGATAAATTAGACCATCGTCAAACATAGGCTGTAAGCGCGCTAATTCCTCAGAGAAATACTCCTCAAAGGAAGCACCTATACGCTGTTCAACAAGGTTTTTATCCAGGCGCAAACGACACATTAATTCACTAATAATCCACTGGCGCAAACGATCTTCATCATCCATTAACCAGCCGCGGCAGGCTGCAGATTTCCCTTCTCCAATCGCCTGAGTATATTCTTTTAAGCGATGTAAATTTTGCCAGTAGCCATCGCGACTGTAGCTGATCGCCGATGCCCCCAGACCGACCAAAGCATCTGCCGGCATTAGGGTGTAACCCTGGAAATTGCGCTGCAGCATACCGGCATGGGCTGCCTTAGCCAGTTCATCCCCAGGACGGGCAAAGTGATCCATCCCCAAAAATTCATACCCCGCCTTACCCAGGTGCTCTACAGCCGCCAGCTGCATCGCCACTTTTTCTGCGGCAGAAGGGATTAAATCCGTATCAATCAGGCGCTGGGCCTTAAATCGGTGTGGCAGGTGTGCATAGTGATAAAGAGCGATGCGGTCCGGTTGCAGCTCCAGCACTTTATCCAAAGTGCGGTGCAGGCTGCTCAGCCCCTGCTTGGGTAGTCCGTAAATCAGGTCGTAGGAAATGGACTCAAACCCGCGCTCACGCGCCGCTACGGTCAACTCCGTGACTTGGTCGGCGCTGCAGATACGATTGATTGAACGCTGAACTTCGATATCGAAATCCTGCACCCCCAGGCTCAAGCGGTTAAAACCCAGTTCTCGCAGGGTATCCAGGGTCTCTAACTCAAGGGTACGTGGATCGGCCTCAATACTGTATTCAACCCCGTCGCCTGGGCGCAAATCAAAAACTTCAGCCAGCCCTCCCATTAAGCGACGCATATCACTATCACTCAAGAATGTCGGCGTACCACCGCCCAAGTGCAATTGGGTAACGGGGACATCAGCCACCTTATCCCGGTACCACTGGGCTTCCTGCAGCAAGTGATCCAGATAACTGGAAGCCAATCCATACTGGTGAGTGATTACTTTATTACAAGCGCAGAAGTAACAGAGAGAACGGCAAAAAGGAATATGAACATAAAGGGACAAGCTGCGAATATCCTGCAGTGCTGCCCAGGGCTCAATTCCATTTAATGTGTGAAAACGATCGGCGGTAGGATACGAGGTGTAGCGCGGGCAGGGTCCGCTATAACGGGATAAGAGTTCTTCAGACAACCCTCCCACGGGGCTTTTAATCTCTTGCTTCATATTCATTCACACCTCGTTCGGTAGTTTGCTTGGAAATCCGACACAAACAAAAAAGCAGCCACCGGGTCTTCGACCAGAAAACCACAGTGACTGCTCTACCCCAGACCTATTTATTGCTACCTTTTAGAAGCGGTAGCCCAGACCAGCCATGTAAACCAGCGGATCAATATCCACATTGGCAGTCACTTCACCCAGGCCAGGTACTTTGACTTTGGCGTCGGTCTCGATGTCCATCCAGAACACAGACATATTGAACAGCCAGCGTTGATCGGCACCGAAGGTAAAATCGATACCGGCTTCTGCTGCCAGGCCAAATGAATTGTCCAGGGACAGTTCTGCATCACCGGTGGCGCCAAGGCCTTCGAAAGCGCTATCGGCGGTGCTACTGATTTCTTCATCAAAGAAAGCGGTGTAGTTCACACCCAGGCCAACATACGGCTGAATGTTGGACTGTGGCTCCATCGGATACCATTGAACCAACAGAGTCGGCGGCAAGTGCTTGGTTTCCCCCAGGTTGAAACTGCCCAGGCCCTCGCCAACAACTTCGATATCGTGGCTGAACGGCGTTGCGGCAACCAGTTCCAAACCCCAATGATCGCGGAACATGTAGACGCCGGTCAGGCCCAGTGCGGAACCGTTATCCACATCAACACCAGTTTGGTCGATGCCGGTTCCATTCAAGGAAAGTACGCTGGAATTAGCATCGGGTGCTACAGTGGCCATGCCACCGCGCAGAATTAAACTGCCTTGTTCATAGGCCAGTGCGGGTGCAGAAAGTACGGCGGTCAAAGCGGCTGTCGCACAAGCAGTTATACGATTCATTAACTTCTCCATAAAGCGATTAGGCATTTTTCCCGACTCAGGAAGGGCCCCCCTCCAGGCACAATCACAAGTCGCGGACAGGTTACTCGCTGGCTGCCTGAGGCTGCTTGATCCAAATCAAGCTGCCGAATTACCTGGAAAAAAATCCATTGGAATGTGTAGCAGCAAGATAATTGCGCTGTTTAAGGGAGACCCGTTTCCGGGAAGGGGCGGGGAAGATAGCGGCTCAGAAAGTCCGAGGGAACCGAGCACTCAACTGTATTTGATACGATCTTGCCAAATTGAGAACTACCGCAAATTTTTTCTTTAGATGACAGTATTAAGGGCAAACAAACCAGGCCAAAACTGCACCACTGCCGACATTGCCAGACTGTGGTGCAAGGCCTTTAAACAGGCGCTAAGTAAGGCTACCCGCCGGGCGCCGGAACATATTCTGAATACTGGAAAAATCCAACTGCTGGTTTTCCTCACTGGCGCCATGCAGTTGGAAAAGATTTTTCGCCAGAGCTCCCATCGGAGTAGAAGATGCACTGGTTGAGGCGGCATCCATAGCCAACCCCAGGTCCTTGAGCATCAATGCCACACTGAAACCGCCGGCATAGCCCTTTGCCGAAGGCACACTCTCCATAGTGCCCGGGTAGGGATTGTAGTTAGCCAGGGACCAATTATTACCCGAACTTTCTCGCATAATATCGCTCAGTACCTTGGCATCCAGCCCCTTATCCACTCCCAGCTGTAACGCTTCTGCGGTACCGGTCATATGGATCGCGAGCAACAGATTGTTGCAAATCTTTGCCACCTGCCCGGCACCGGCAGCACCGGCGAGGAATATCTTGCTGCCCATAACCTGCAGCGGGGCCCGCGCTGCATCGAATGCCGCTTCATCCCCGCCGCACATAAAGCAAAGCGTCCCCGCCTGTGCGGCAGCTGTACCACCGGATACCGGGGCATCTATCGCTCTCAACCCATGCTCCCTGGCAGCCTGGCTGACCAGGCAGGCATGTTCCGCGGAGATAGTCGAGCAGTCGATAATCAGGGTATCGGCCGGGAGTTGCTGCAACAACCCAGCCTCTCCCAGGTAGAGCCCTTTCACCGCGTCGCCACTGGGCAGCATGGAAATTACGATATCCGCGCCCTCAACAGCCTGCTGAGCACTGTCACAGGGCAGGCAGCCGTCTCGCTGTGCCTGTTCCAGAGCAACAGGGCTCAAATCAAATGCCGCTACGGTATAGCCGGCCTTCGCCAAGTTGGCAGCCATGGGGCCACCCATATTACCCAAACCAAAAAAGGCTATCTTTTCCATAAAAGCCACTCCCTATTTTGTTGTTGGTATCCCTGGCGATTAACAGCCCGGGACGCTCGGTAAATACGATATCTACAGGTCGGCCAGCGGGTGCTCACCGCCCCAGGGTCCCTCAAAGCAGCTTTCCACCTGCGCAGGTGTAATCTGTTCCAAGCTGTCAGGTTGCCACTGGGGTTCGCGGTCTTTATCAATCAACAGCGCGCGCACCCCTTCCTTGAAGTGGCCACTGGCACAGAGGTTTACCGCGAGTGCTAACTCCATGCGGTAGATATCCGCCAGGGACAGGTGTCGAGCCCGCTGTAATTGCTCCCACACAATCCAGGGTGTCAGCGGAGAGCCACCTGCCAAAGTGGCAGCTGCCCGCTGCAACCACTTATCCACACCCTGGTATGCACTGATGGCGGCACAAACCTCTGGCAAGGTGGCAAAATCGGTAAGCTGCTGGATTTGGTCATAATGCTCTCGTAGAGCAGACTCAGGCCGCTCCAGAAGGGGCAGTTCCTGGGATTTAAGGCAATTGCTAATTAACTGGTGATTGGCTTCCAGGTTTTCACCAAAACTGAGCCCCGCTAACGCAGACAAGACTGATTCCCGCTGGTCCTGGCCTATCATGCGGTCTGCCATACCGGCAAAAAGGGCATCGGCGCCATTAAACTGCGCACCGGTCAGCCCCAGGAAAAGTCCAAGGCGCCCGGGCATACGATTCAGGAACCAGCTGCCCCCCACATCGGGAAACAAACCAATCGTAATCTCCGGCATTGCCATACGCGTGGTTTCGGTGACAATCCGATGGCTGGCTCCCGCCATAATGCCGATACCGCCCCCCATCACGAAACCACCGCCCCACACCACGAGGGGCTTGGCGTAAGTGTGAATCTGGTAGTCCAGGCGATATTCGCGGGAGAAGAAGTCGGTGGTGAAGCCGTAGTCCGGTGTCTCACCATAGGCGGCGGACTCCCGATACAGCGCCACCACATCGCCGCCGGCGCACAGCGCCTTGTCGCCACTGCCATCGATCCAGACTGCCGCGACTTCAGTGTCTTCAGCCCAGCGGTCCAACTGGGCCGACAACAGATCGATCATGGGTGAATTTAAGGCATTGAGAGCCTTGGGGAGGTTTAACGTCGCGATCGCCAGGGCGCCGCGCCGGGAAAACAACACCGGGGAATCCTGATCCATTTTTATTCGTCTTATAGCTCTTGTACTAGATAGTGTCGCAGTTAAACACAGATCACATTTGACGTCAGCCACACGCGAGTACAGCGGGCTACCTAAGAGATGCCCGGTTGCACTTTTTACGCAAACTGATAAGTTGCGCGCAAAATCTGACCGATTCCAACACCCATTACGGAACCCCAAATGGCCGAATACGTATACACCATGAACCGGGTGGGCAAAGTAGTGCCCCCCAAGCGCGAGATCCTCAAGGACATCTCCCTTTCCTTCTTCCCCGGCGCCAAGATCGGCGTACTTGGTCTAAACGGCGCAGGTAAATCCACCCTGCTGCGCATTATGGCCGGGGTCGACCAGGACTTTAACGGCGAAGCCCGCGCAATGCCCGGCATCAAGGTCGGCTACCTGCCCCAGGAACCGCAACTCGATGCCAGCAAGACCGTGCGCGGCAACGTAGAGGACGGTGTACGCGAAGCCATCGACGCCCTCGCCGGCCTGGAACAGGTCTACGCCGATTACGCCGAGCCCGAAGCAGACTTCGATGCCCTGGCCAAGAAACAGCAACAGTTCGAAGACATTATCCAGGCCTGGGACGCCCACAACCTGGAGCACCGCCTGGAAGTTGCCGCAGACGCCCTGCGCCTGCCGCCCTGGGATGCGGACGTAAACAATCTGTCCGGCGGTGAAAAACGCCGTGTGGCCCTTTGCCGCCTGCTGCTGTCCCGCCCGGATATGCTGCTTCTCGACGAACCCACCAACCACCTGGATGCGGAATCCGTATTCTGGCTGGAGCGCTTCCTGCACGATTTTACCGGCACTGTGGTTGCCATCACCCACGATCGCTACTTCCTCGACAATGTTGCCGGCTGGATTCTGGAACTGGACCGCGGCCACGGCATCCCCTGGGAAGGTAACTACACCACTTGGCTGGAACAGAAAGAAAAGCGCCTGGAGCAAGAGCAGCGCGGCGAACAGGCCCGCGCCAAAGCCATGCAAAAGGAACTCGAGTGGGCCCGCCAAAACCCCAAGGGCCGTCAGTCCAAGAACAAGGCCCGTTTGTCCCGCCTTGAAGAAATGCAGTCCCAGGACTTCCAGGCCCGCAACGAGACCAACGAAATCTACATTCCGCCCGGCGAGCGTCTCGGCGACAATGTGATTGAGTTTAAAGATGTGAGCAAAGGCTTCGGCGAGCGCCTGCTGATCGACAACCTGTCTTTCCGCGTGCCCAAGGGCGCAATTGTAGGTATCGTCGGCGGTAACGGTGCCGGTAAGTCCACCCTGTTCCGTATGATCAGCGGCACCGAGCAGCCGGACTCCGGCGAAATCAAGATGGGTGAAACCGTTAAGGTCGCCTACGTTGAACAGGGCCGTGAAAATCTGGATGACAGCAAGACCGTATGGGAGGCCATCTCAGACGGCCACGATATGCTCAAGATCAACAACTACGAAGTGGGCTCGCGCAACTATGTTGGCCGCTTTAACTTCAAGGGCAGTGACCAGCAGAAGCGCGTAGGCGAACTCTCCGGCGGTGAACGCGGGCGCCTGCACCTGGCCTATACCCTCAAGCAGGGCGCCAACGTACTGCTGCTGGACGAACCCTCCAACGATCTGGATATCGAAACCCTGCGCGCCCTGGAAGAAGCCCTGCTCAACTTCCCCGGCTGCGCCCTGGTAATCTCGCACGATCGCTGGTTCCTGGACCGCGTTGCCACCCATATCCTCGCCTATGAGGGTGAGAGTGAAGCGGTCTTCTTTGAAGGTAACTACACCGAGTACCACGAGGACTTTGTGCAGCGTAAAGGCGAAGATGCCACACCGCATCGAATGCACTATAAGAAACTTAAGACTTGATTTTAAAAGAAAAAAAGCCCGCTTAAGCGGGCTTTTTTCTCGAAAGCGCTAAATAAAATACCGAAAAATTCAAAGCTTAGAACGCTGAGTTTGTATCAACATTAGTTCTTGGGTCTGGCAAACACACCTTTAAAGCGAGTATTTCTAAATAAGGATTTCTGCCCCCCAGGTAGCAACTTTCCCCTGGTGGTATGGGAACCCGAAGTATAAATCTTCTCTGAATATTCGATCATAACTGCAACCAATAAAAACACTCCCACAGAGCTTACCCAATTCCAGCTGGCTTCAATATCGTTATGATGTTATGAAAAGGTCACATTGATATTTCCATAGGAAAATCGATTTATATTATCTAGAGGGAAAATAGTGTCAACGAATAGAGTAGAGAATAAAAAGAGATGCTTAGTCAGGCAAAAAGCCAGAGAAAAGCAGCAGAGACTGCTTTGTATATATTCTCTGGCTCACGATACGTTTTACCGCATCAAGAGATCTATCTAAATCAATCTCAAATTTGTGATCAGTTAGGCGGAAGCTCAACAACCGCTTGTGGACCAGCCTGAATATCAGTTTCAGTATGCATTATGCGTCTCCTTTATCATTTCAATCTCTTAGGTACTTGGTTCGACTTACTCTCTGTCAAACACAATACAGCTTAACGCGATTACATTACATCACACCAATAATACTCAAATTTTTTGAGGAAAAGATCACAAAAAATGATCATTATTCTCAAGCCAATTTAGCAGAAAAAACTTTCAACCAAAACAGCAAGAATTGGACTGATGGCTGCACGATGGTACAGGTTAGCAATACGCTTTCTAACCAAAAAGTTAAGACACCTGAAAAAACCACCAACTAAAAAAGCCATACAATTATCTAATTAAGTTTCTTGACAACAGAGGGAAATCACTCCATACGTAGATTATCACGCTATAGAGATACCCATGAAATCAATATAATTATGGCTACGTAAGCAGGAAAATACACTTTACATCTAAGGAGAGGAACATTTACCTGTAAAAAATTTTAAGCAAAAAGCTCCCCTCACAGCTTCAACTAGTTTGATCCGTCACTGCTGGACTGATTACTGTTATTAGCATTGCTAGCAGCTTCCGGGTCAGCATCTACAACTGCTTGTGGACCAGCTTTGATATCAGTTTCAACGTGCATAGCACACCTCCATTTTCACTTTGGGAAGACCGGAGACCCATACCTCCGATACAAAGAACCAGTATTCACCCTCACTTGGCTACCAGACACTAAAAAGGATTCTCATAGAGAATCTGATTAACTCAGCGAACAGGTTTAGCAATAGACAACTTGCTGCGGCGATAATGAGAAGTCAACAAATACTGCTTCCTGTCGACATTTTATAAAAGAGCTTAGTTAAAAAACAACTGGTTTCCGCACCAAATGAGTTGCGAAACCGAATGAATTTGAAAACCCCAAATAGAAACCACCAAACTTAAAAAAAGCAGGCGGCAAATTCATTCTACAGGGGCGCCAAAGGCCTCAAGAATTAAAACATGCCCCTCACTTTGGCACGATGGTACGTAATTAGGATTCCTACAGAGTCGATGTCGTTTTACCAAACCTCCATCAGTCACTTAGAAAAACTTATGATAATAAACCTATTCAAATCTGAATTAACCAACAACCAGGAGAAATTAATTAATTCTAGTCTACCCTGCTAAAACGAAGCCTAAAACCTCATTGCTGATGGTACGGCACCCTGTAGGTTTTACACTCCAAAGCACTAAAAAGGCTATTTTGTATACTATCTTGCCTAGAGTACTTGCAGAAAAACCTTATCTAATAGCAACTTAGCACCCAGAAAAATAACTCTAATGCAAGAAAGCCAAGTGAGACAAGAAGTCAGAATGGATAGTTATCAACGGACGGGGTGCCTATTTTAGTTGAGCCATTACGCCACTCTCGCCGACATAAGTTAGGTAATTTGATGCTAAAGGTTCATCATGCTACGCATAACAAAGTGTGAACTCAGATATACTTTGAGATAATCTATTTAGTCGAGCAATTAATCTCACTTGTCCTCACAGGGCAAACAGGAGATGAAAGCCTTATAGATAGATTACAAAGTTTCAACTTCATAAAATCTTTTCAAGTGCCGAATCAATCTATTTAATAAAAACCAGAGAGATTATTTATTCAAGCGTGATGTAAAATACTCCATGGCAATCTTTACTTATGCTCCTGGAGTTAAGGCTGCACGAACAAACGCCTGAGTTTCAATTTTGTTATACACCTAACCCTGCCTTTTGCAACACACCTGTTTTCGAGATGTCTAGTTCAGGCTAATGATCTAGCTCTGGGGAATCTGACTAATTTTAATATGATGCCCAGTTTGTATATCAGTTTCAAGGTACATAAAACATCCCCTTCCTTTAATTGTTTAAGTAAATCGGGAAACAAATGATTCCCATGAAAAATTTACTACTTTATGGGTGGGCAATCACCATCAGGGTTTTTGCATTTTTTTGCACACAGGCTATCGCCATCTGCAGATTCTCCGGATCGAGTGCCGCAAAACTCTCGTCCAGCACCACTAACTCAGCATTTTGCAAAAGCGCACGGGCGATAAATAAACGGCTCATCTCACCATGGGACAACCTCCACCCCATCTCGCCCACCGTTTGTAAAATCCTCGCCGGCATTTTTTCCAATAGCGGGGTCAATCCCAACTCATCACAAATTGCATAAGCCTTGCGCAGACTCTCCTGGCGAGGTGGCCACTGGTCTCCCATCAATAAATTAAAAAGAAATGAATCTCCCAACACATGATTTTCATGAAACTGGGGAGCTGATGCGACCATCCTGCGCCAAGGTTCAGCACCGATACTTGCGCGGTCGTAGCCATTGAGCAGCAACAGGCCATCATCCGGTTTCTGGATGCCGGTGAGAACATTCGCCAATGTGGACTTCCCTGAACCAGAAGTGCCCTGTAGTAAAAGCCGGTCGCCGGGATAAATGCTGAGGTTGCATCCCGCCAACACTGCTTGATCTTTTCCCTCGTAGGTGAAACGGATATCGCGTAAATAACACAGCGGCTGCGAGGAATCCTGCTGGCCGGCCGACGCGGCCATTGCCAAACCCGCACTGCCCCTTAAGTGGCGATCTTCCAGGGAAAACAGTTCACGTACTTTTTTCCAGGAAATTGCGGCACTTAAGGCGCTGGTAAAACCATTCATACACTTTAAAACTGCGCGATACCCCAACAACATGCCTCCAAAGGCAATTGCGAGTTGGGTGCTACTGGCACTGTCGCTAATAAATATTGGGGCCAGCCCCACTATCCCCAAAAGTAACCATAGGCGTGGCAAAAAAGCCTGTAAACGCACCATGGTCTTATCCATGCGAGAGGAACTCTCCAGGTAGTCATTTAACTCACTGTCTTCACCCTGGTGCCACTCGCCGGGTGCCTGCTGCGCGAGCCGGGTGCGGTGGCCGATCATTTTCTCAATTAAACGGTGGGTCATTGACAGGCGCTGTGCTGTCCACTCTTTGCAGCCGTAGTACTGTGCCCGCCCCAGGAAAAACGCAACCGCTAAAAATAGGGGCAAAATTGCTGCATAGATAAGGCCACCAGCTCCCATCAGCAAAATTGAGGCTGCAATTAACAATTCTACAACGCCGAGCAATAATAAAAAGGCACCCTGTAACGCACTGGCTTCTATATTCTCCGCATCGTAAACCCTGCCCAATACCTGACCCGACCCCATATGGCGAATACGACTGGGAATAACGCGCAGCGCGCTGGCGAGCAATCGCTGCTTCAGGAGTGCACCGGTCTCAACGGAGACCACACCTCGCAGCCTGGCTGTGAGCAGGGATAGGGGAACCTGAGTCACCAATAACAATACCCAGGCAGATAGCCAGCCCGTATCAATATGGCCCTCGAGCACAGCCCTACCTATCACCCACCAGCTACACAGAAAAATAGCCATCTGGGCACTGTGACAGGCAAGCATGGCGGCAAAGCGCCAATACAACCCGCGCTGGCGAAGTTGTAGGCGGAAAGACCGGTGAGAGGATTGACGCAACAACCAGAAATCATCCAGGCGTATGCCGGCAAGGTTTTCTCGCAGCAGGGCAGTCATGGCTTTCTTTCGCCGACGCCCTTGAATGTGTGCACTATCCAGCAACTGTTCGATACGCTCGCGCTGGGGCCCTTCAAGCTCGCGAGCCAGCTGCTGAATAACCAGCTCTAGGCAAACTTTCTTCAGGTGCAGTGCCGGTGTGAGCAGCTGTAACTTATGCCCCCTGCCACCACACAGTGCGATAAAATATTCCCCCTCGGGAAAGCGAACCCGCAATAGCGCCGGGGCGGCTCCCAACAGCATGGTTTCCAGCTCTGGGTAGCTACAACTCACCTGCTCCACTTGCAAGTCCAAAGCTTCAGCACCTGCCTGCAACCTGGCATTCAACTCCAGGGTGCTTCCAAGGGATTTGTGCTCCGCTACTTCAGGCTCCAAGCCGCTGTATTTTGCCAACGCTTGTAAGGCGGCCTCCAGCTGCGACACTGGCCAGCAATAGGGCATTAATTCTTTACTGCTCACTGGCAACCTCCGTAAACCGGGAGGCCGGTGTCGCCCCAGGAACTCCTTGTACTTCTGTCAATTGACCGCTGGCCATGCGCAAGTGACGCCAACTGCTACTCTGCCAACACTCTTGCCAGAGACTGCTTTCAGCTGCCAGTAGCTGCGCATAGCGCGTGTCGCCCTGGGCTTGAAGCTCACTGGGCTTACCATCTTCAATAATGCAACCCTCGTCCACGACCAAAACACGAGGAAAGTCCCGGGTTTCACTGATATCGTGGGTAATACAGATCAGGGTGACCCCCTGCCAAACCTCCCGCACCCGGTTCATCAGGCGCTGCCGCTGTTGGCGATCAAGCCCCCTGAACGGTTCATCCAGAATCACACAAGCAGTTTCCTCGCGGCCAAGTGCGCGTCCCAGACGTACGCGCTGCCCTTCACCACCACTGACCAGGGCACCACTTTCGCCTAGCGGGCTTTGCAGCCCCTCCGGTAACGCTGCTACCAGCTTGAGCAAATCCGCTTGCTGTAAAATGGGGTAAAGGGGAGCTCCGGGCTTATTGCCGTAACTCAAGTTTTCCAGAAGGCTGCTATTCCACAGCTGAATTGCGGGATCAACCCAGGCACAGTGAAGGCGAAAACGATGCAGTAATTCTCCCTTCAACTCTCCACCATTGAGCATCACACGGCCACTGGCGGGTTTGTGCCACCCCAGCAATAATCCGGCAAGGCTCGACTTGCCAGCGCCGGATGCTCCGACCACAGCAATTTGCTCACCGGGGCTGATTTCCAGATTTACCCTGTCGAGAATAGTGCGACCGCTGGCATTAACGGTGACATTCTCAAACTTGATACCCACCGGCTTTGCCGGGGAAAATTCCACACTATCAGCGGAACTTTTATCTGTGTCTGTTTCAGTGACTGCTTGCAGCGGTTCGAGGGCTCTCAGTAAAAAATTCCGTTGCCGTGGATAACTTCGCATCAGTCCCGCAATTTCTTCACCCAGCGGCGGCAGTGCCAATACCCAATAAATCAATAAAAGCAGATCGGGACTTGCCCCTCGTGCATTAACACAATAAATCACCAATACACTACTGAGGGTACAATTAATCAACAGCTGTACCGCCTGGCTGTTGAGCTGAAAACTCAGTGATGAGTATCCAGCCCTTATCCATTCAGTGAGCAGGTTTTCATGCTCACGCCGTACAGACTCACCGGCGCCGTGCGTACGGATTGGAATAACTCCCAGCAGCGCATCCATATAGAAGCGAGCCAGGGCTCCCGCATGAGTTTGTACTCTCATACTGTAATCAGTGAGTACTGGATGGAACATCAAGGGTACAGCGACTTGCAATACCGACATGACTAGCACCAAAGGAGCGGCAGCTGGAGCAAGCCAGATTATTCCGAGTGCAGTAGCGAATAGGGAGAAAATTTTAAAAATGAGACTCGTCCCGAGAACAGGCAAATCTCTCAAGGCGGCAATACGATGTGAGCGTTCGGCTGTATCAGAGGTGGGACGGCTCTGAAAGAAATGATCAGGTATTTTGGGTAGGGCCGCTAAAAACCGTATGCGGAAACGATTTTCCAAACGGCGCCCAACCACCATTTGGACTTTTGCTGCGGGAAACTGCAATAGCATTAATGTGATCATAAAGACCAACAGCAATGCAATCGTGCCTGCTCGCTGTATCTCTGTGGCTAACTCGCTGTGGATATCAATCAGGCCACGGAAAAGCAAGGCTTCGAACATCAGCCCCAATACCGCTCCGAGCAGAGCAATAAATATAGTGAGTGGCGCAATCAATCCATCTTCGCGCATCACCCCCCAAAGCTGCCTGAGAGGTTGAACCGGTGGCTCCCGCAAAGCCCTGGATAGCGCTTCCGATTTCGGTTTAACTTCACTGACATCGCGAACCCCTTTTACGCTCACGATGACCGCGCCACTAAACTCCAACTGCTCCGGCGAAAGTTCAATTGTCTCTGCAGGCTCACTTCCACGGGGACGGGACGGTCGAGCACACCAGTAATTCTCTGGTACTAAAGAAAATGCTTGGGTGGTATCTGTAGTAAATTCAACAGACAGCCGCTGCAACATACCACTGACCTCAGTTCCGCGCTTTATCGCCCCGGACGTAACCAATGAGGTGAGCATTCGAACTGATGCATCGAGAAATGCCAACGAGAGCCAACTCTCATCCTTTAGCGCTTTTTCACAGAGTGCAGTGGCCTCTTCATTGCCAACCTTTAACTGAGCAATACGCTTTTTCAGCGGGGCAATAAAATCATCACCACCTGCCCAGTTTCTCCAGCCCTGAGGGGGCACCCGTGCGGTATGAACATGCAACTCATCCAAAAAGCGACGTGCGCTGGGCCAGCGCCTACCACTGGCGGGATCCATCACCTGCACAATACCGCGATGATTTTTCCAGGCTACGACAAAATGAGTGTTACCGTTTGGTAGCCGTACCACAACCAATCCTGGCAAGTAGCCAGTGGAACTCAATAAGAGATGGTCCACGGGAACCACCATCTGGGCAGCTTCAAGCCCAAGCTCTACCGCAATCTTTTCCAGGGTATTTATCGAAGTACCATCTACATCAGTCTGGCAGGCATCGCGCAAATGGCCGTAGTGTGTATTTACACCAAAACCTTCGAGCAAGCACTTCAGGGAAGCCGGACCACAGTCCATATTAGAGGTCTGAACTACCTCAGGAACTAACCAGCGTCTTTTGTTTTTCACTGCTACGCTCCCTCTTCCACGGTCTCTGCGGGAGCTTTGGCCGAGAGTATCTCACCCGTCCTTTGTAGAAGCAGTTGGTATGGTGTTTTCTTGCCTGTGGCAATTTCTACCCTGGCCGGTAAATCATGCAGTAAAGGGAGATGGGGCGGTGCCTCACCTTGCAAGGATAGCTGTACAAGAACTTTGCCTTGCTGGACGGCACTAGCGACCCGTTCTACTCGGGCCTCCAATTGCCCAAAACGGGCCCAGGAAAATCCATCCAATTTTACTTGGGCCTTCTGCCCGGGCTGGATATGCCCCAATGCTAATGCGGGTGGGAAAAATGCCTGTATAGAAATAACACCTTCTGCTTGAATCGTTGCAACTTGCTGCCCGCCGACCAACACTTCCCCTTCCCGTATTTTTGTCAGCGAAGCCAACACCCCGGTAATTGGGGCACGCAGGTTCTGTTCGCTCACAGCAAGGTGGCTTTGCTGAATACGGGTATCAACTTCCGCAATCTTTCCATCAATATCTTGATGCCGCTGCTTTAAAGCGCTCACTTCAAGTTGATATTCACTTATTAGCTGTGCTCGACGATCCTCCAAAGCGCGAATATCCGCCTGCACTTTCAGGGTTGCCATCGCCATTTGTTGGTACGTCCGTTTTGCGGCAAGGTAATCCAACTCTGAACTCTGCTGTTTTTGTAACAGCCGTTCATATCGATCGGCAACATCCGCTTGAATTTTCTGATTACTGACTTGAAGGTGGTACTGTTGCTCCAACAACTTCAATTGATCACTGAGAGCCTTCTCATCTTCACCAAATTTTTTATCCAGTAGCTCTCGTTCCCTTTGAACTGATTCAAGTTGATCACGCAAGCTTCCAGATATCTTGCTGTCTCCCTGCAGGCTCAAATCAAGTACGGACGTATCAAGACGAATTAGTACATCGCCCTGCTCTAAAGTATCACCAAGCTCTGCCTCAATTTGAACAACACGTCCAACGCGCTGGGTACTTACGTGAACAGTATTTTGTTCCTGCTCTAATCTCGCATCTTCAGTTACGCTATAAGTTGTAATTTCTACCGTGAAGAACCATATAGCCCATGCCGCCAGAAGTAAGGTACCTAGAGCAGTAGCGGCAATCAAGGCACGGATAGAATCTGATGTAATAGAACGAGTAGTGTGAAAAAAAGGCGTTGACAAACTAAAAACCCATTAACATTTATCGCGTAAAATAGCCACGAAACTTGACTTTGCCACTGATTTTTTTACAATTTTCTTGAAAGATTCAAGATAAGCAAAGGTAATTTTTTCACACCCTAGAGTCAATTTATTTTGAACAAGCCCACCCTGTACCTTTGATAGCGTTCAATTCTTAAACTCGATAGAATTTAATTAGCTTTTTATCGCATGTATTTATATGCAACTTATTGTGAGTAAAGTGACTCCATATTTTTGTCATCGTAATCATCCTTGCTGGATAGAACCAACTATTCCTTCTTGATAGCTCCACCAGTGATAACTTCAACCTATTCATTTCCATTGATTATGCCTTATACCTCCTGTGTAAAAGGATCAATAGACACCGCTGGCATAATGACTGCCCTTACCGAATAAAATAAATCAATCAATCCTGCACCCCATCCCAATCATACAGGTTAATCAATAGGTGACTTACCGTGTACTGTTGTTAACCACTAAATATAGATTGAAATAAGTAACCCAGCATCAGTAGCCGCTGATATTAAAAGTTAAAGTGTACCTTGTCCTAACCCTTCAATTATGGCTTTGAAGGTGAACTACGAGGCTCGTATCAAAAATTGCTTATCATAAACACCAATACCCTTAATTGGGACCTTTTGAGCTTTCATACCAAACCCAACCGCATTCATAACTTACAAACTCAACAAATCCTAAGTTCTCTTACACAGTGGACTGATTGGACTGTAGACTGCATTCCCATTTATCGACCACAAATACGGCATTCAAGCATGCATGATTACTTTCCTTCTTTATCCATTGGACTATTACTGTACAGACGATAATCAAAATATCTACTCTCACTAACTCAGATAACCCAACCCACAACCATAGCTTAGAAGCTGTTTATCAGCTCATTAAAACTACGCATTACTTCATTTAGTCTAATACAGCTCACTTACCTGCTGTCAGACATACCAAATATCTCCCCTAAAAACCATCTACCTCAACATCTATCAATGTTTAAAGTCCATATAATCTAAGAAATTAAATATATCAACTCTAGGAACAGAGATTCTACGCAATCTAAAATTTTCACTCAGAGTACAAAGTCAATATATTAAGACACTAAATTTAAGACACCTCACCACCGCACCTTATCCCAATGCACGAGAAAACTATAACCCCAAAGGAACCTGAGCTACTTTAACAACACAACTCCTCACCAGCCTACACGCTGCTAAAGCAAAATATGCATTTAATTACAACTTAAAGAAATGTATTAAAGGCTGCAGCCACTATAAATATTATAATGACTTTACTTCCCGCAGTAGAATCGCACTTTTGACCTATAATTTACTACATACCAAGCATAGAAACAGGCAGGAGAATGGCTGGAACTATTGGCAACTATACATTGAAACCTGGAGGTCATAACGCCGACCCCTAAAGCAGATAGTAATAAACACCTCCATCTGTATTAAGCAGGAATCAATACATGATCAGCTGCAAGATTTTTTTAAACTCACTTAAATTAGCCCCAGACTCAACCCCTGCGCTTTTTCAAAAATTGATTATCAAAGAACTTGAAACTGAAGAAGACCCAAATATAATTTTTATCACAACTCATCAAATTACACCCGATGAATGCTATATTGAAGTATCCTGTTTAAAGAGACCAGATCGAACACACCAAAAACTTCAAGCTTTGGCCGTTCAACTTGATGAAAGCGCGAGACGATATTTTCAGATTGAAGACCCTATCCGGGTAAGAATTATTCAGATCGAGGAAGATTCAGTATATGGAGTCAATTAGCCATCCAATTAATAGGAAGCGTTATCTTAAGTTATCTCTATTGTTATATCTATTGAAGTTAAGGCCGCCACATTGGCGGCCCATTAAAGTTGAAATCAGAAACGTACGCTGGCGCCTAACCTAAAATATCTGGGCGTTTGGTAGTATTGGTTCAACCCCCAGTCAGGGTCAGATAGTCCGGGGCTAATCTCTGCAAATTCGTCAACTTCTGTTTCAGCGTCTGCATTTAATAAATTAAAGACATCAGCCCTTAACTCGACATCAGCCAAACCAATTTCAGTGTTATAAATTAACGATAAGTCAATCTGATTCACCCAGCTCGTCCGGCCACGACTACCGCGCTCAGTTCGCACTAAATTACCATCTGGATCAGTCAAATAGTAGGTATCCCCATAGTAGGGAGTGCCATCTGGGTGCCCTTTGCCAAAGGAGTTTATCGGTCTTCCTGATTGCAAAAGGAAATTGGCGCCTAATAGTAAGTTTTCCATTATCTGATAGCTTCCATATATCTTAAACTTATGGGTGCGATCATTAGGGAGAAAGCCATTGGCACCGTCCATAATTTCAGGGAAATCAAAGTCTTGAGTAATCCCCGCATCATCCTGACCATTATCAGATTTAACGTACCCCTCTGTATTACCTTTACTTTCAGACCACACGTAACTGGCTGTTAGACCCCAAACGCCGTCAAAGGCTTTATCAACGGAAAACTCTAGCTCTTTGTAGGTTCGTTTAGCTTCTGGATACCCGAGCAATTCAGCAGAGAAAGTTGTCATCTCCAACTCACCGGTACCATACCTATCATAAGGAATTGTTACATCACTTCCAGGGTTAGCGAGAACATAACCATGAGCATCCCCAGTATGAGCATAGCCTAATGCGTCAACCGCATGGTTAATACTGATATCGTCAATATGTGACTTTAGATCACGATAGGTAGCTTTAACACCCACACTCCAATTTTCATTGAGAACCTTTTCATAGCCCAGAATATATTCATCCTGATACATAGCCTCCAAATCCCGATCAGATAATTGTCGGCTATCGGGAACTTCTCCGCTCGAATTAATCTGGACAGGACCTATTTCTTCAGTTGTAGGTATCCCTTCTGCATCAATATCTGTGGGGACATAAGTTACTGGATCATAGCTTCCATTAAAAATGAAGTAACGCTCCAAGCCCAATTCTCCTCCAGATAAACGCACGTTAGTATTAGCAGCAACAGGCATATGGTACCTACCCCAGTTACCAAAAACGCGCATCTCTCCATCGCCACTAGGATCCCAAGAAAAACTGAGACGAGGAGCCCATTGATCATCAATTTCTATAAATACATCACCCTCACCATTGTAATTGGAGAAAATCTCACTCCTAAGCCCAGCACTGACGGTTAAGTTATCAGTGATATCCCACGTATCCTCGATATAAAAAGCCTCAGACTCAACTTTAAAGGATCCTGAAACATCGCTTACTCGATACCGCACCAAGTGAACCGTGCTACCATTGCCATTCACATCGGGAACAATACCTCCATTAGAAAGCTTGGAGTCAGGAAGGGCAGATATATAGCGGTAATAGACCCCTTTTCCATCCCTTAATCCGGTGCCCGCATAGGTCTCAGCAGAAGAGGAAGAATTATCTTCACGATCATATCCGAAGCGGACAGTATGATCTCCAAGTACCCACTCAAAATCTATTCGACTTGCTTCGCGCTCATCACCACCGGTTTGAATTCTGGAGTTTGTATTACAGCCTGGATAATAAGACGAATTTCCTGGAAGCGCCCCATCACTAGCATCAATAATAAAAGGACATTCAACATCGGTGGTTCCAATTGTTGTTAACTCATATTCGTTTTGTCCATATAACAAAGACATACTGAAATTATCAGTTAGTTGACCATCGTAGCGCAACAACCAGTTCTCTCCTCCTCGATAATCACTGATCGTGCCTTTATAATCAAGCTTGTCCATGTTGTAGTAGTCATAGTTTGACTGTTTATTTTCTCGAGTCCGCTCATCGGAAAAATGAACATAACTTAAGATGTGATCATCGGTCACATTCCAAGTTAAGTTAACTCCCCAAAAGTCATCAGCCACTTCCCTATTATTAAAGGTATCTGGGGCCTGGAGAGTGTTATACTCTTCAACAGTTTCCTGTTGTTCATAAAGTGCATAGAAAAATAATTTGTCCGGCACAATCGGACCACTTATATAGTAGTCCGTAGTATATCTAGACTGTTCATTCTCCGAATTGAGATCATAGAGCGTTCCATCTGTGGATAATGTATCCGGGCTTGTTTCCCTTAATGATCCGGGCTCAAAGTAAGTAACTACACCATATTTAAAATCATTGGTTCCACGCTTTGTAACAGCATTTAAAACGCCACCTAAAGACCGCCCAAACTCTGCACTATATCCACCAGTTTTGATTTGAAACTGATCATAAAACTCAAAGGGTACAGAAGAACCACCTAAGCCATTGCGAAAATTGGTAACATTCAAGCCATCAATATAGTAAGCATTTTCACCGACAGAGGCTCCGCCAAATGATATAAGATCTTTATCCTCTCTGAATGTGTTATCCCCCAATACAGTTCCCGGAGCAAGCAAGGCAACAGATTCTATATTTCTTCCTACAGGCAACATCTCAATATCCTCTAAACTGATATTGAGAGCAGATTCAGCTGTTCCTGTACGTATTTGTGGTAAGGCCTCAGCTACAACCAAAACCTCTTCCATATCGCCTTGGCTCAAAGGGATACTTAATTTACCTGTGCTACCGATAGACACTAGTACTGATTCGATTACTGCCGGTTGGTACCCTGACTTCTGCGCGGTTATTTTATAAACTCCACTGGGTAACTTGACCTTGAAATCCCCATCGTCACCAGTTGATATAGTTCTTTTGAAGCCATTTTCTTCATTTTCAATAAGAATAGTTACGTTAGGAATCTCACTACCATCTGCTCCAATAAGCCTTCCATCAATTCCCCCGTTTACATTTCCAGCCGCAAGCACATTAGTGCTAGATACTGACAAGCCAATGGCACTGACCAATACTGCCCTTTTAAATAAATTCATAAACCTATCCTTTTGCTTATAGAAATATTTATAGATTTTTTTTAGATTAAAAAGCTGTGTTAATTATTAATCCATCCTCCCTGAGCTAATTGCGAACACCCAAGACCTCCATTTAAATCAACTAGAATACATACACGCCCCCAGAAAAATAAAACTGGCACAAGTATGTTATTTAATTGAATACCCGTCCTAAACAAGAATCTTTAAATGAAGAACCCCATATTAAACACCCACTACTTTTTAAAACAACCTTAAAGGTTCATGTTATCAACATATAAATCTAGAGATAGTGACAAACATAAACATGAGTGCAAAAATAACTGCCAGTTGCCGGAGAAAATTATATTTTTGCAGTTAAATCGTTATATTCAAATAAAATTAAAAAATATAACCCTATAAGAATTTCATATGCCCTTTAAGACATATAGAACAAAGGTGAATAACGATGCAGTTTAATGCATGTATGAGAGTAAACCCCACTTATAAGTGGGGTTTCAAAAGGTCAGATACCATTGGAATCAGAAATAGAAAATAGCTATATAGAGGTTTTCATTTTTCTTTAATGGGGAAAATTTACTGCCGTAAAAACTCCAGCATCCATCTGGCAACTGCATTTTCATGGATATCGTTCTTGAGCGACTCCTGCCCTTTATCAACCACAGCTTCACCAAAAGCCTGCCGTCGAAGCTCCATTAAGCTATTCGAGTAGGGCTTAGTAAATTCCGGATGCGCCTGGAAGCTAAGCATATGATCATCCACCTGCACCATTGCCATGGGGCAGAACTCACTGGAAGCCAGTACTCGCCCACCAAGCGGCAGCTGATCCACCTGATCCTGATGCGTTACTAAGAGACTAAAGTTGGGGGCGGGTTCAGACATCCAGCTAGGCGTCTCCTGCATTTCGTAGGTGTGCACCCCCAGCCCCCAGCCCTTATCTGACTTACGAGCCCGGCCTCCCAGTGCCTGGGCAATTAACTGGTGACCAAAGCAAATACCAATGGTCGGCTTTTTCTCACCATGTAACTTGCGTACAAAATCCATTAAGGGCGCAATCCAGGGTTTGTCGTCATAAACGCCTGTCTTGCTACCGGTAATCAGGTAAGCATCTACTTCATCTATATGGTCGGGATACTGGCCGTGCTGGACTTCGTAGGTGTTAAACTCCAAATTGGAGTCCTGGTCGCGCAACAAGTCGGCAAACATCTCCGGGTACTCCCCAAATTCGCCGACAAGCTCTTTGCGCACATCATCGGTTTTTAAAATTCCAATCTTCATTATTTTCACCGCTGAATTGACTACATAGTATTGGGATTATGGCATATCCAGTCATCAGAGACCGCAATCAGAAAGATTTGCCCCACTGTAACAAGCGCCATAACAGCACATCTTTCATCATAGATCTTTTACCTATCCGGGTCGCCTGATAGCTCTTTGGCCTACCGCCTAGGAGCAACATTTCTCTCTGGGCATTCTTAGCTGAAGTAGTTTTGTGTATGATCTCGGCTTTAGCACATTTTTCAGCCAACCCTTCGGCTACAAGGCGGCCCAGAGGCAATTAGGGTCGCTTGCAGTAACGACTGAGGACCAACAATGACCACAACAACCTCCCCGAGCGATCGGCAGGACAGTCCCCCAGGGCGCAAGACAGCCTTTATCCGCTTCTTAGATGCAGTGGAATGGCTCGGCAACCTTCTCCCCCACCCAATCACACTGTTCGCACTATTCGCCGTTAGCGTGATAGTCATTAGTGGTATCGCTTCTTACTTTGGCCTGTCTGTCCCCGACCCCCGCCCGGTTGGCGCTGCTGGCCGAGCGCCAGATGGCGTCATTGAGGTCTTCAACCTTATGAGTGGCGATGGACTCAGGATGATCGTTACCAGTCTGGTTAAGAATTTCACCGGATTTGC
Organism: Microbulbifer maximicatervae (SeqCode); assembly: GCF_052466985.1. Taxonomy (NCBI): domain Bacteria; kingdom Pseudomonadati; phylum Pseudomonadota; class Gammaproteobacteria; order Cellvibrionales; family Microbulbiferaceae; genus Microbulbifer; species Microbulbifer maximicatervae (SeqCode). Next base: position 4,504,052 of record NZ_CP174298.1, on the reverse strand, counting down.
TCCGCTGGGGACAGTTTTGGTGGCCCTATTGGGGGTTGCGATTGCCGAGCACTCCGGCCTGTTAAGTGCCGCTGTTCGCGGTCTGGTACTCCAGGCCTCCAAACGCACAGTCACTGTCATAGTGGTTTTTGCCGGCATCATCTCTAATACCGCCTCTGAATTGGGCTACGTGGTACTGATCCCATTAGCCGCAATGATTTTCCACTCTCTCGGTCGACACCCTATCGCTGGCCTGGCCGCCGCGTTTGCCGGTGTCTCTGGCGGCTACAGTGCTAACTTGCTGCTGGGAACGGTGGACCCGCTGCTATCGGGGATCACAGAATCAGCAGCCCATATGATCGACCCGACGTACTCCGTGGGCCCGGAAGTAAACTGGTTCTTTATGATTGTCAGTACCTTCCTGATCACCGGAGTTGGTAGCTGGGTGACTATGAAGATCGTAGAACCCAAGCTGGGTAAATATGATCCCAGTGAAGCATCTGTCGACCTGACTCAAGACAAAGTTGGCACCCTGACCGACGCCGAGAAGCGCGGCCTTAAGTACGCAGGTTTGGCTGTTTTGGGCGTATCTGCAGTACTCGCTTTGACGGTGGTGCCTGAGTGGGGTGTTTTACGTAATCCCGAGACAGGCTTGGTCGCGGGCTCTCCGTTCCTTAAAGGTATCGTCTCACTGATCCTGGTGTTCTTCGCTATCCCGGGATTTGTTTACGGTAAGGTTGTCGGCACCATGAAGAATGACCGAGATGTCATTGATGCCATGGCCAAGAGCATGAACAGTATGGGGATGTACATTGTCCTTGTGTTCTTTGCTGCACAGTTTGTCGCCTTCTTTAAGATCACCAACCTGGGCACCATTTTTGCCGTTTTAGGTGCTGATGCGCTACAAAGCATCGGCCTCACTGGGCCACTACTGTTCCTGTTCTTCATCATGATGTGTGGCTTTGTGAACTTAATGCTGGGCAGTGCCTCTGCTCAGTGGGCAGTGACAGCTCCCATCTTTGTACCCATGCTGATGCTGCTGGGCTACGCCCCCGAAGTAATCCAGGCGGCCTACCGTATCGGTGACTCTGTGACCAACGTTATCACGCCGATGATGAGTTACTTTGGCCTGATCATTACTTTTGCTGCGCGCTATAAGAAAGACTTGGGCATGGGTACATTGATCGCCACCATGATTCCCTATTCCATCTTCTTCTTTATTGGATGGACAGCCCTGTTCTTCATCTGGGTTTTTGCCCTGGGACTGCCCGTCGGCCCCGGTGCAGCTACTTACTATGGTGGCTAATCCACTGATTAATCAGTAATCCTAGAGCCCGCTTATGCGGGCTTTTTTGTCTCCCAAAAATGACCGTACATTTGAACTGGTCATTTATATCCGCTGGTAACTACCCAAAAAGTGTTAAAGCGTTCCTGAAATCACCAGTCATTCAAGATAGCTTTAGGCAGGGGTAAAAAAGTGGATAAATTAAGAAAAAATTATTATTCCCAGATATGGAGTCACCATAAAACAAAAAAATTTTTTTACTGTCATAAGGGAATAAAGTTTCAATGTATTAACTTTAATTGGTATTTTTTTTCATTAGGTGACATTTTGATTATGAGCAAAAGCCAAAAGCCCTTCGAATCCACAAAAAAAAACAAGTAATATAGGCCTTGAAATAATACTTAGCGGAGACTGATTGGCGGATCGCGCCAGTTTCGGCTGCCTTGTTTTAATCTCATATATTATTTTCTCAGGATGAGTCGTGTGCACTTTGTGGTAGTTAGTGCAGTAACAGTTATCCATAGCGCACAATACATATCAGGAATTCGAAATAAAACAGGCATTCGCCAATATGACGGTTTTGCAAATCCGTCAGACAATGCCCAGGAATGTGTAATCCTGGAATTTGCATTTATTTGTAGATTCCTAAAATTATCGGGCGCGCCTATCAGTTGAATATTTCCGCTCAAATAGAAGTTGCGACCCGGCACGCCTAATAATTAAATCAGGCTGGGTTCTTGGAAGGATTTGGAAGAAATTGACCCAACAAATAAGAGCTAAGCTGTTAACCGGCTTTTATGACCAAGTATCCCAGCTAAATGGCTGCCCGGAAACACTGCTTAATAGCGCCGGTATTAACCCCGAGCAAGTTGAAAAACTCGAGGGGTATCTCCCGTTGAGTAAAGTGACTGACCTTGTTGAAAAGGCCGCACGACAACTCAATTGCGCGGATTTCGGACTGAGACTGGCAAAAAGCCAGGGGGCTGCCGCCCTCAGTTCTCTTGGAGCAGCAGTATTGCAGTCGTTGACCCTCGGGGAATTCCTCAATGCTGCCGTAAAGCAATTTGCCGCCCCTCCTTATAACCTGCGAGTTGAATTGGAAGTTAAAGGGCTCCAAACGTTTATAACTTTTCATTGTTTAAATGATTTAGAAAGTTATATACCTTCGGACTCTCCATTGCCTCTCGAGCTATTCCGGGAATTTCTCCTTGGGGTTTCTGTTGTCGCACTACAAATATTATGTGGTGAAAAGTTCAATCTGGAGGCGGTTCATTTAAAGTCCAAACAGCCGCTCCACGACCAATATGAAAACTTTTTTGGTACAAATGTACAGTTTTCACAAAATAGCGACACCTTGATTCTAAGTAGCGGCCAGTTGGCCCAACCGACCGAGAAGTGCAACCCGGTTTTAAGACCTCTATTAAAGTCTTATATCGACAAAGTACTGGAACAAGGTGAATCAAACCTGATTCACCAGGTAGAACAGCTGATCTATTGCCTGATGCCGCTAAAGCGCTGCAGTCTGCAGGAAGTCGCCAATCAGCTGGGCATGCACAAGCGCACACTTCAGCGCAGGTTGCGAGATCGGGAATTGGTGTTTGAGGATATTCTCGACCGTATTCGCCGCGAACGCGCAGAGCATTACCTCAGTAGAAAGTTGCCACCTATGGCCCAGATTTCCAATATGCTGGGGTATCGGGAGCAGAGCTCATTTAACCGGGCCTGCGACCGCTGGTTTGGTACCACTCCAATGAAAGTTCGCCGCAGGTTGTTGAGTGAAGCTGCGGCGAAAGCTGCACTGGAAACTGAAAGTTAAAGTCCCTTCAGAAAAATACAGAATCAGTCGTGACACAAGCCAGATTTTAGCTTGTGTCACGACTGATTAAATACCCAGCCTTTCCTATTTACTCATCCCCTAATTCCCACCTCCACCACTGATCAATTAGAGCCTGTCAGCTCTCTGGATCATTAGTCATAAAGTGAGCTCTTCAGCCCCACACTTCTTTACAAGTGATCCACATTACTTACTCATTCCTCGACTATTTTCGATGGCAGTCCCAGGCCAATTCGAGAAGCCAGCCCTTCGCTGAGCGGTAATCGCCATTTCCCGAGTCTATAGTTTCGGGCGACAGCAATAACCTCTGTCAAAACCCAATGAGCAAAGTTGAGGCTCTAGGGACTCCCCTCAAAGTGCCTACGACAGGAGAACACGATGAAAAAAATATTTATCCCAGTAGCAGCCCTCTTACTGGCCACAAATGTATCTGCACAGCCGCGCCAGCCTCCGCAGGAAGCGATTGATGCCTGTAGCAGCTTGGCAGAAGGAGACGCCTGCACTGTCGAGACACCCAGAGGCACATTGGAGGGCACCTGCCGTATGCCCCCGCAGATTGAGCAGCTGGTCTGTGTACCTGCCGGCGGCAAGGGTAAAGGCGGCCCTCGCCCCATGGAAGATGAAGAACAGTAACTCCCAATAAATCGCAACCGGCCAGCGGTACTGTAAATCTTGAGATGTCATTATGAAGAAGTGGTTATTTGTGGGGCTTTGCAGTATTGCGCCTCTCTCGCTGGCTCACGTACCCGATAGCGCCCTGGAGGCTTGTCGAAACCTGTCCAGTGGCGCCAGCTGCTCAATGGAACTGCCCAATGGCCGAGTCAGTGGTCGCTGCCGCAACCACCCCCAATCACATGGCCTAGCTTGTGTTCCCGAGCGCAAACCGACTGCGCGCTCTACAGGAGGGGGCGCCACTGGTGGACGCCACACCGCTCGCAAACACACAGTGGTGCAATCCGATGGTCTGCAGCACACTGTTCCCGCTACCGAAGCGCCGATTACCTTTAGTGAAGTGAGTATCAGTATCCAGGGACCCTGGCGCGTTATTGAGGCCAATGGTATTTCCGAGCACAAGACTGGTACCTTCCCCAATCGCGGCAATCCCCATGAAATCGAGGTGCAGCGCTATCGTTTCCGAGTTCCGGCTATCCCCCAAATTGCCGCTCAACCTACACCGGTTCCGTTGCAGAATTTTGGTATCGGACTGAACGGAGTGCCTTTCGACCCCAGTGCTGCGGAATGGTACTTGGGCAATCGTGGACGCTGGCGCTACGAAGCCCTATCCGGCGCGATTCAGCTGGGTGTAGACGATAACTACGCCCATGTTCAGCCCAATGGTGCCTATCACTATCACGGAATTCCCACCGGTTTATTACAGCGCCTGGGGGTATCTAAGGAAAGGCATTCGCCGCTGATTGGCTGGGCTGCCGATGGATTCCCCATTTATGCCCTGTACGCCTATGCCGATGGTTGGGAACCGAAATCCGGGATTGCGGCAATGACTTCAAGCTATCAGGTGAAACCCGGGAAACGCCCCAAGGGCAGTAGAGAACCCGGTGGTTACTACGATGGTACCTTTGTGGATGATTACCACTATGTGGCTGGCTCCGGCACATTGGATGAGTGCAACGGCAGAATGGTAAGCACCCCGGAATTCCCCAAGGGCACCTATGCCTATTTTCTAACAGAGGACTGGCCCATTATCCCACGCTGTTACAAGGGCACTCCGTCAGAGGATTTTCGTCGGGGCCCCGGTAACAACCAGCGCAAGGGAGCTACTAGGCGCCCCTAGCGCAGGAGGCTCTGAAAACTCACTTTCCCAGAGGAATACCGCAAGGTATTCCTCTGTCAAAACAGCCGCCCCCGACTGGAGTGTCAGCTCATATCAATTACCGCCAGCGCTTCTGCCAGGGTTTTGACCGAGTGCATTTCCATTCCCTCGATATCGTTCTTAAGACGGTTGGCTGCAGGCACAATGGCTTTGCGGAAACCGTGTTTGGCCGCCTCGCGCAAACGCTCCTGGCCCGAAGGCACTGGGCGAATCTCGCCTGACAGCCCAACTTCCCCGAATACCACCAGATCCCGGGGCAGGACACGGTTGCGGAAACTGGAGACTACCGCCAATAACAGTGTCAGGTCGGCGCTGGTTTCCATCACCTTTACCCCGCCGACCACATTGATAAAGACATCCTGGTCCCCCACCAAGACACCACCGTGGCGATGCAACACAGCGAGCAGCATGTTCAAGCGGTTCTGGTCGAGGCCCACCGCTACCCGGCGGGGGTTGCCGAGACTGCTATCGTCCACCAGGGCTTGCAACTCCACTAACAGCGGCCGGGTGCCCTCCCACACCGAAGTCACCACAGAACCGGCTGCGATCTCCTCGGCCCTTTGCAGGAAAATGGCTGAGGGATTGGATACCTCTTTCAGGCCCTGCTCTGTCATGGCAAACACGCCGAGTTCATTAACGGCCCCAAAGCGATTTTTATGGGCCCGCAGTGTGCGGAAGCGGGAGTCGTGGGTGCCTTCGAGGAGAATGGAGCAGTCGATAATATGTTCCAGCACCTTGGGGCCCGCGAGACTGCCATCTTTGGTGACATGCCCCACCAGAATCAGCGCCGTGCCGGTCTGCTTGGCAAAGCGGGTCAGGTAGGCCGCACTCTCGCGCACCTGTGCCACAGAGCCGGGGGCCGATTGCACATCGCTCATGTGCATCACCTGGATCGAGTCCACTACCATAACCCGAGGATTCACTTCCTTGGCTGCCAGGCAAATACGCTCCACATCGGTTTCACTGAGCAGTTGTAGAGAATCCGTAGGCAGCCCCAAGCGCTTAGCGCGCATAGCAACCTGCTGGAGAGATTCCTCGCCGGTGATATAAAGCGCCGGCATTGAAGTGGCAAGATGGCACAGGGTCTGGAGTAAAACAGTGGATTTACCCGCACCGGGATGGCCACCGATCAATACAACGGAACCCGGAACCAGCCCGCCGCCCAATACCCGATCCAGTTCCGAGGCCGTAGTGGGAATACGCGGCAGCTCGCTGAGGTCGATTTCCGATAATTTTTGCACTTTGCCGGCACCAGCGGAGCCGGCGTAGCCACTTTGTGCATCGGTAAAATTCGCGGCGCGGCTGTCCTTGTGATCCGGTCCCAGGCGTACTTCCGATAGGCTATTCCAAGTGCCACAAGCACTACACTGCCCTGCCCATTTGGTGTAGTCAGCGCCGCATTCATTACACACGTAGGCAGTTTTACGTTTTGTGGCCAAAGCACTCTCCCGAAAAGTCACAGAATTGATCGGCGCACAGTTTACCCCTTATCCGGCCGAGGCGGGTGGTGCTCAGCGGTCAAAAATGACTCTCCTACACGGATCCCTTCTATTGGCATCTTCTCCTTCTAATTGGTCTATCTGCGCGATTGATCTAGATCAATTCACCCAGCCCCCTCCGAGATAACATCCGCCGCTGCCTCTACCCACTAATGGGGAGGCGCTGAACAACACTGACTAACCATCGAACAGGAAGTAAGTATGTCGTCTATTACTCTTCGCGGCGCGATTCTGGCGCTCGCCATGGCCTCGACCTCCGCCCTGGCTGCGGATCACGAAGTTAAGATGCTGAACCAGGGCAAGGACGGCATGATGACTTTTGAACCGGCATTTCTCGCGGTAGCGCCGGGCGATTCTGTCACCTTCCTGCCCACTGATGCGGCCCACAACACTCACTCAGTTTTGTCCCCTGCCGAGGGCGCTACCTGGAATGGCAGCATGGGAGAAAAGGTGACTGTCACTTTGAACCAGGAAGGTGTCTACGTATACCAGTGCGACCCACATCTGCCGCTGGGTATGGTTGGGGTAATTCAGGTAGGTAAGGCAACCAACTTGGAAGAAGCCAAGAAGCATGCCGAAGGCATGAATGCCGGTATTGCTATGAATAAGGAGAGGCTCACTCAATACCTCGGCCAAGTCCAATAAGAGGAGTCGCGGCGTGGACATCCTATTTGAAAAAGGTCACCACCTGGTTGCGCGGTTCGGCGATTTGGTTAAAGAGCAGAATGGCAGCGATGGGGTACAGGCCAATCAATTTGTTATTCGCCGCGGCACCAAAGGGGCGCTTATCGATCCCGGCGGCGATCTGACCTACACACACCTCACCATTGAGCTCAGCCGCCATTTGAACCTGAGCGAACTGGACCTGATCCTGGCCTCGCACCAGGATCCGGATATTATCGCCTCGCTGCCGCGCTGGATGCTGCATTCGCGCTGTAAGGTAGCGGTGTCGAAACTGTGGTCGCGGTTTTTGCCACACCTGGTTTCCGGCTTTGTCGCCTCGCGTGCCGGTGCTGAACGCTGGCAGGAACGCATCATGCCTCTGGATGATAAGGGAGAAATTATCCCCTTCAGCGACAGTGAGATCTGGGCGCTGCCGGCGCACTTTATGCACTCCTGTGGCAACTTCAGTTTTTATGATCCGGTCAGCCGCATATTATTTTCCGGCGATATCGGTGCCTCACTCGGTGGTGAGGAGGGCGAAGTCAAAGATTTCGACGAGCATCTGCCGTCGATGGAAGGGTTCCACCGCCGCTATATGGGCGGGAACTGGACCTGTCGTCTCTGGGCCAAGATGATTCGGGAACTCAACCCCGCAATGATTGTGCCCCAGCACGGTGGTTACTTTGCCTCAGGCGGTGTCAAAGAGCGCTTCCTGGGCTGGCTCGAGCGCCTCGAATGTGGGCCGGACCTGTTGCGACACCAGGACTTCCGCCTACCCTTGAGCCGCTCCTAACCCACCATCCCACAAGCGGGAAAGTTGCACCGGCAGAGGCCAGCCCATACACTGCGGGCTGGCTTGTTTTCTGAATACCGCCATGCACACCGGGATCTTTCGCCTATTTTTGCTCACACTGTTACTGGCCTTCGGCGGCCAAGCAGTTGCGTCATCCTGTGCGGAAACACACGAATCCCCAGCGGCACCCATCGCTGCAGAAGAAAAAGCCCACTGCGACGGGGCAACCCTTGAGAACTGCAGCGACAGCCATCCCTCCAGTTGCACTGCTGAATGCAGCTGCTGTGCAGGGCCAGGCACCAGTTCTGCGGTAAACACTCAATATAAAATCCTTGTATACAACCGCAATCTACTTGTAACTGCCTACCGGGAATTTAATTCCTCTCCAGATCCGGAAATGGCACTGCGCCCACCCATATTCCGCACTTAACGGGCCCCGTATGCCTAGGCATACGCGCACTCCCCAGTTTTACTCCAAATATTTTTTATAAATACTCGCACGCCTGTGTGCGTCCTAAATCTCATCATCGGAGTTCATATGAACCGTTCAATTTTGATCGCTATTGCTGCGCTACTCACAACCCTGGCATTAAGTGCCTGTGCCGAATCTCCAGACCCCAAAAAGGAATCTGTGAGCCTGACCACTTACAAATCCGCCACCTGCGGCTGCTGCAAAATTTGGGTTGAGCATGCCCAACAAAGTGGCTTTGACGTCGTAGCAAAGGATGTCGAAGACCTTAACGGCGTGAAAAAGCAGCACCATATCTCTCCGCGCTACCAATCCTGCCACACCACAGTGTCAGAACAGGGCTATGTTTTTGAAGGGCATGTACCGGCAAAGCTGATACAGCATTTCTTGCAGAACCCACCGCAAAATGCCATTGGTCTCGCAGTGCCAGGTATGCCCCTGGGCAGCCCCGGTATGGAAGTGGGCGACCGTTTTACGCCCTATCAGGTAATGCTGCTTAACAAAGACGGCAGCAGCGAAATTTACGCCGAAATCAATACGGCACAGGAGCAGTTTTAAAAGGGACGTCGATGACAGAGAGCTTCCGCACCGACGCCGTATCGAGGCGTACTTTCGTCACAGGTCTCGGAGCGGGAGCCCTGCTGCTGGGGTTACCCCACAGTTCGCACCCAAACTCGCCAACAGATTCGGCAACAACCCTGCGCGGTAACCACTTTGATTTATCCATCGGGTACCGCCAGGTAAATCTTACCGGGCGCGAACGACAAGCCCTGACCATTAATGGCAGTCTACCGGGCCCCATTTTGCGCTGGCGGGAAGGGGAAACTGTCACCCTAAATGTCCATAACCAATTACCCGACAAATCCTCCCTACACTGGCACGGTGTTAGGGTACCCAGCGATATGGACGGCGAACCGGGGTTGAGCTTTAGCGGCATTCAACCTGGGCAAACATTTCGCTACCGATTCCCTGTGCGCCACAGTGGTACTTATTGGTATCACAGCCAGTCCGGGTTTCAACAACAACGGGGGCTAATTGGGGCAATAGTCATTGATCCAATATCTCCAGAACCATTTTCTTACGAGCGGGATTATGTGGTTGTCCTATCCGATTGGAGCGATGAATCTCCCCAAACTATTTATACCCACCTAAAAAAAGACCCGGACTACTACAACCGGCAACAGCGCACGGCTACAGATTTATGGCATGAGGTGCGCACAAAAGGCGTCGCACAAACCTGGCGGGACCGGCATCAATGGAACTGGAAACAACTTTCCGACCGCAATATCTCCCAGGTCACAGGCGAGACTTACACCTACCTGATTAACGGGCATACACCCAATACCAATTGGACTGCATTATTTAAACCTGGTGAGAAGGTTCGCCTGCGATTAATTAACGCAGCTTCGATGACCTTATTCGACCTGCGTATCCCCGGCCTGAAAATGAAGGTGGTAGCGGCCGATGGACAAAATGTCGAGCCCGTTAGCGTCGATGAAATTCGTATTGGCAACGGCGAAACCTATGACGTAATTATCAAGCCAGAGGGTGAACAGGCCTACAGTATATTTGCGCAGTCCATGGACCGCAGTGGCTATGCGCGAGGCACACTGACAAGTGATATACGTGTGAGTGCAGAGATTCCCGCGATGGATCACCGCCCAGTGCTCACTCTGCAAGATCTGGGACTGGCGAGAAAAACCGAAGAGACAGACACACACTTTAAAACAGCCCAGACTGCTCACACCGAAAACCATTCCGACTTGCCCGATGCAACCGAGGGGGGATGGTTTTACGGAAACCTCGCTGCAGCGGGGCTCGGTAGTAATAGCCCTATCATTCACCAGCCAAGTGAATCCGGATTCAGGGTGGATCACCGCGCGCTGACGCCAGCAAACGGCATCGCCGACCCCGGTATAGGACTCAGAAACCATAAACATCGTTATAACCGCCGTGTACTGACTTACAGCGACTTGCGCAGCAGTGAACCCACCCAGGATGAACGGGAGCCACAGCGGGAATTACAGTTACACCTGACCGGCAATTATGAGCGCTATCTCTGGTCAATAAATGGTGAAAAATTTCGCGATGCCAGCCCATTATTATTTCGGCACCAGGAGCGCCTGCGCATTACCCTGGTCAATGACACTACGCTTCCCCAACCCATGCACTTACACGGTTTTTGGAGTGAGCTGGAAACCGGCGACGGAGAGTATTTACCCCGCAAGCACACAGTGATCGCACAACCCGGATCAAGCATCAGTTACTTGATCAGCGCCGACACCTATGGCCGCTGGGCTCTACACAGTCAAATGCTTTACCAGAGGCCCGGTATGTATCGGGAGGTGCGCATTGTTTAAAAATGTTGCAGGAATAGCAGCAACACTATGGATACTTGCTGCCCAGGCCAGCTATGGGCAGGCAGAACCTCAGCATCAGCACCACAGCTACCAGGCCTCTGGCGAGGATAACGAAGAAGAACCCATGGCTGAAGTCAGCCTCGACTATGTGGAACTGCGAGGTGATAACGGCGGGGAAATCGAGGGAGACTTCAGTTATGGCGGAGAGCAAAATAAGTTTGTTGCCGAAGTCGACTATGAGCGTAGCAGTGGGGAAATTGAAAAAAATGAACTCTGGGCGCTCTATAGCCGGGCAATTTCAGCAAACTGGAATTTCCTAATTGGAATTCGCCACGATTTTAATCTGGAGACTACCAGCCGGAATTGGGCTGCTGTGGGTATTACTGGAGAGTCTCCCTACAAATTCGAAATGGATGCGGTATTTTTCTATGGAGAACATGGCAGTGCTGCATTTCGCCTGGAAGGCGAGTATGAAATAAAGTTGGCACAGGACTGGAATCTGGTCCCACGTATCGAGCTGAACTTTTTTGGGCAGAACGATGAGGCCCGAGGTAGCGGTTCCGGCTTATCGGAAGCGGAAGTCGGCTTTCGGCTCATGTATGAAGTCACCAGGAAATTCTCACCCTATATTGGCGTCCACTATGAACGGGAAGTGGGCAATGCCGCTGATTTCGCCCGTGAAGAAGGTGAGGATGTGGACTCAACCGTATGGGTACTGGGGTTTAGAGCTTGGTTTTGAAAAAATCCAACTTTTATATCTATACAAGTTGTACCACTTCGCATCAGCTGTAACCAACTTTACCACCCCCTCAATCTGTCATAGCATCTAATAGATCTTAATCGCCTTTTTAAAAAAATTTAAATTCAGCAAGGATGCCGGTGATATGATTTTTCCCCGAATACTGTTAATCGCAGTTTCTTTACTGTGTGTGGGACTATCAGCAGAACCTGAAAGCCCACAGAGCCACTCTTCTGTTAGCACGACCAAACACCTGAGTTATGGCAATGAAATTCTTTTCTCATCCAGAATCTTGAGTCGTGAAATATCAATCAACATATATTTACCGCAAACGTTCCATCAAGCATCAAAGCAGCATAGATACCCGGTTATCTTTATTAATGGCACTCACGGCAAAGAATTTTTCCACGCCTTAACCGGGGTAGTAAAGCATCTAAGTAGCGTAGAACGTATGCCGGAAAGTATTGTAATCAGTCTTAATGATGGCGGTGATGAACCGGAAACCTACCTACATGGAATGTGGACACATACCGCTGAGGAGAAGTTTAGCGCCCTGGGAAACCCTGAGGCCTATAGTAAATTTCTGACTGAAGAACTATTCCCATATTTAGAAAGCAATTACCGCGCACTCGACAATCGAATGATTATTGGTGTTTCAACTAGCAGTATCTTTCCTCTCTACGCCCTAACTAACAAACCTGGATTATTTCAGTCTTACTTCTTTTTATCTGCAGCTGACATATTTGGTATGGGGCCCACTTCAGAGGGTACTTTTATTGATGAAATAACCACAAGTATGCAGACCTCATCAAACAAGATCAGTGCTTTTTATTTCGCCATGGCCGACAGTGACATGCTTAAAGATAAGCGCTATGAAAAAATCTTAAGTCAAATTAACACCAAACTTTCTCCTTACGCAAAAGAGAACCTCAAACTAAAAATAGACGTTCTTAACAATGAAAACCACTACGGTGCCTTTATAAAAGCTACGCTATCGGCCATTGAGCTTAATTATCCTCACGAGGAATGGTCCGCAAATTATCGAGAATTGATATCCCAGCCTGGTGACGCCTTACAAAATATCGATCATTTCTACCAATCACTCTCACAGAAATATGGCTTTCCTATTTTACCCAGGGCTACACGTTGGAGAAATGTTAACAAATTAAGCCATATCACCAATTTGTTACTAAAGGATGGTCGCATCCAAGAAGCCATCAATGTCGCAAGGCGATGGGTAGAATATCGGCCAAATTCTATTGATGCCCACCAAAGTTTGGCCCAGGCGTTACAACAGAATAACGAAATCCCAGAGGCTTCTGATGTTTTGAAGAAAGCACTAGAAATTTCTCGCAACCAGGATAAAAGTAAAACGTCGGCGATAAATCGGCAATTAACTGAACTCAATCTCAATTAGCATACAGTTAAATTTTTATTCACTAAAAATGAAAAATATAGTTATCACACTAACTTTCTTTTCCCCGTTAGCATTCACCTCACAGGAAAATCCAAAATAGTTGGACAAGATAAGTTATTACAAAACTCTCCGGACAGAAATCGGGACTCTTAGACTTGATGTATATTTAAAACCTGAGTTTTCGAATACTACAAAAACCGTCAAAAACCTTGTTTTTGTCCTAAATAACACATCAATTGAAATACCAAAAGACGTTATAGACAACTTCAAAGGAATAGATCCCGGAAGCTTCACTTTATCTACCAGCTATTATAGTGATGCAACTGGAACCTCTGACACAGTAATCACTGCTGCTTTTAATTACGGATTTCCAAGCTGCGTTAGAGAAGGACGTATATCTGTTAGGAGTACAGGTTATCTTTTACATATGATCACAGAGGACGATAATTGCTCTTCAGAACCTTAGGCCAAGGGCACTTAGTAAGGTGGAAAACTAAAAAACGAGCTGGCATTTACCTCCAGCTCGCCTACAGAAAATATACCAACACCTAAATCTGGCACACAGCTACTAATATCAATTTCACAGAATCTCTCTACTCACTCATCAGGCGTAAATCCGAAGCCATCTCATCTTTCCACCAGGCCTTTGTTGTTTTGGGAGATTGCAGGCGAACAGCCTCTCCAATGATAGGCGTTACCAGAGTAACACCCTGGTCTTTGGCTGCCGCCTGTGCGCGCTCCAGGGGTTCATACCAATCGTGTAGGGCAAGATCAAAAGTACTGTTGTGGATAGGCAGTACTGCTCACCCACCAAGTTCCAGATGCGCCTGTACACTCTCTTCGAGAGGCCTGAAAAGGCCAAAAGATACTTTTACCCGTTTTCTGCATATAATTGAGCCTGAGAGATGGACATCAACCACTACTTCCAACGAAGACTGATCTAAAAGAAAGAGAATCTGGGTTTAATAGTGTGACAACTGGGGTTGGCAGCCTACTTATTTTAAAAAAATAAGGAAATCAAGATAACTCCCAAAACCTATAAAAATCTATTCTAATATAAATCTCTCAAAAGGCAGCCCTGGTATAAACAATCTAGGCTACCCTCAAAGTACTTCCAGGAAATCACTTAATGGCCTTTAACTATCTCTGTTTTTTTATTATCCACTATCTTTTTAAATACATCCCCAGATAATTTTAATAACTTAGCGCGACTTAAGATTCGAGGCAAGATACTAAGTAATACCTTTTGCTTCCCTGAAAGCACATAGCTTCTGTTGGCAAGAAATCCATGTAACCCTACTTTGGCTACATGCTCCGCAGTTTCGTACTGTTTTTCATCAACACTTACATCATTATTTGCCACTGCCGCAAAGTTCGTCTTAGTTCCACTAGGACATAAACAAGTTACTGTGATACCTGTACCTTCCAATTCGTTATATAAAGCCTCTGAAAAATTCAAGACATAACTTTTGGATGCAGAATATACGCCTGCATAGGGCACTGGCATTAAGGCTGCACCTGAGGCGACATTTATAATTCCTCCAGATCTTTTACTTTTCATACCATCAAGGTATAGGTAACAAAGCTCTGTCAATGTACTAATATTGAGTTGCAGCATCCTTTTATAGGTTAGAAGGTCAAAATCCTCAAAATTGCCCCACTTCCCAAATCCAGCATTATTAATAAGAATATCTACATCAAGTCCTTTATCTTTCGTTTTCTGAAATAATTCCTGTGCAGCCCCCTCTACGCTTAAATCCATAGCAATTAAGGACACTTGGACCTGATATTTCTCTTTAATTTTCTTGCTGACTTCTGCCAAGCCCGCTTGAGATCTAGCAACGAGAACCAAATGAGCTCCCTTATTCGCACACTCATAAGCAAACGCCTCCCCAATCCCTGAAGAGGCACCTGTGATTAATACAGTTTTTGACTTCATAGTACAGCCACTTAAATATTTAGATATTGGAAAAACTTTAAACGAACAAAAGATGTATAACTTATATTTACCTAGCCACGACTTAAGCGATAACTTATTTAGTTTTTTCAACTAAAAGTTCCCGCCACCAGGGTTTGGTTGGCAATGGATTTCTCAACTTTACCGGTGCACCTATCACCGGTATTAACAGCTTTACAGCCCGATTTTCCGCAGCAATTTCTACACGCTCGAATGGTTCAAACCAGTCATGCAGAGCAAGATCAAAAGTACTATTGTGGATAGGCAGCATTGCTCGCCCTCCGAGATCGAGATGTGCCTGTACACTCTCTTCAGGCATCATATGAACCGAACTCCAAAGCTTGTTGTAAGCACCCGTTTCCATCAGTGTCAGGTCGAATGGACCAAATCGCTCACCAATTTCACGAAAGCCACTAAAATAGCCACTGTCACCGCTAAAGAATATACGGCCCTCGCGCCCTTCAATTACCCAGCTGGCCCACAGTGTTGAGTCTTTATCCGTTAGTCCACGCCCGGAAAAATGTTGAGCCGGGGTCGCGGTAAAGTGCAAACTGCCCAGGGCAAACGATTCCCACCAGGCCAACTCCTCAATTTTTTCGGCCGGAATTCCCCAGTTACGCAAACGACTTCCCACCCCGGTAGGAACGATAAATTGCTCTACTTTATCCTTGAGTGCGCGAATACTATTTTTGTCTAAATGATCGTAGTGGTCATGGCTGATAACGACCGCTTTAATCGAAGGCAAGTCTCGAATCTCTATGGGCAAAGGATGAAAGCGCTTTGGACCCATCCACTGAACCGGGGATGCCCGCTTGCTAAATACCGGATCTGTCAAAACATACTGATCATCCATTCGAATCAGTACCGTGGAGTGCCCAAGACGATATACGGCACTCTCAGCAACTGGGGCTGCCAGCTCTGCAGCGGGAATCTGTCGCAATGGAATGGGATTGACCGGTACGGGGGCAGCGCGATCTGCCTTGATGTAGGCACCAATCATCTCAATCATACCGCCACTACTGACTTTGTAGTCCGTATCACTGTTGCGGAACTTCTCGGGTTGATTTGCACAGCTACCAAAGAGACCTACCGACATAACAATCACTCCTGCCAGAATCCACCAGCGCTTCTTCATTTCACTTACCATGTAAACTATACAGTGCAGTGTATAAACTAACTATATAAAAGTAAACTATATAGTGTAAAATTTGCGTAAGAAGTAACTCGCCGGCAATGGAATCCCCCGGCCCAGATTTCACAGAGATACCCATGACTGAAAAGAAACCAACCAGAAGTGAGCTGAAACGCCAAGCTATTATTGATGCCGCCAAGCAGGCTTTTCAGGAGCTGGGAGTGCAGGGCACGAGTATGGACGAGCTGGCAGCCCGAGCACAGGTATCAAAACGCACCGTGTACAACCACTTCTCCAGTAAAGAAGCCCTGGTGATGCATTTGATCGGTGAACTCTGGCAGCAGGCTACCCAGCCCTCCGGTTGTGACTACAACCCGGATAGTGATATGCAGTCACAACTCCGTACACTGTTAGAGCAGGAAATAAAGACGATCTGCAACCCGCAGTATATTGAGCTTAACCGCATGGCCTTCGACTACTTCTTCCATCAGCCGGAAGCACTACAGAAGGAAATGGAAAAATATAAGGCCCATGAAACCGGGGTGCAGCGCTGGATCAAATCTGCCGTAGCTGATGGGCGACTAAAGTCTCTCGACATAGAGGTCGCCAGTGGGCAGATTCACAATCTGATTAAGGGCGGTTGCTACTGGCCTCAGTTACTTCAACTCTCTGGTCCACCGAGCCCCATCGAGCAAGAGGCACTGGCCGAGCGCACTGCTGCGATGTTTTTAAGTTATTACCAGGCTTGAATCGCTACCCTTAAAGGCCATTTTTCACCTACTAATTTACTCATAAAAAAGGCCCCAAAAGGGGCCTCTTTTATCTTATCGGGAACAAATTACAGTCTTTCCCAGAGTATCTCCCAGTTCCCGCCAACACCCGGCTCGAACTGTTTTGCACCTCTTCTCACTTCCTTACAGTAGTGGGAGTAAGCAGAGTCCTTACACTCGTAGACATTACCATCACGGCCCAGGACTTTAGTACCCGCAGCATAGTTTCTATGGCCTCTAGGGAAGACATAATCATAATCCTGATCACTTGAGGATTGGTCATCGTCATTGGAGCTATCATCGTCTCCGTTTGAAGTATCGTCGTCATCATTAGAGGTGTCGCCATCGCCGTTGGAGCTATCGTCGTCACCATTAGAAGCGTCATCATCGCCGCTCGAGGAGTCATCATCACCATTGGAAGTATCGTCATCCCCATTCGAGGAGTCATCATCACCAGAGGTGTCTTCAACCAGGTAGAAGTTCAGAGTGTTTTGATCAACCATGTTGCCATCGCGGTCTTTTACCACCACTACAACCATATGGTGCCCTGCTACAGTCTCTGAGAGAGTCAAGCTAGTACTGGCAGTATCACCATCATCAATGTTATTGCTATAGCTTGCTAGAGTATCACCGCCATGATTTACCACTGTAACCTCAACGCTGACATCTCCCGTAGCACTGAGAGCCAAGTCTAGCGAAATAGCACCGCCTGTAATTGTGTATTCACTTTCAAGGCCACTTACCGTTACTTCATAGTTGGGCTCTTCTTCGCTCAACTCGTAACCGATCTCGACATTTTCCAGGCCACTGCCATCTTTTAGATAAATGCGGTTGATACCGTACAGAGGCTCAAAGCTGTTATCACCATCGAAATCACCGGCGCGGATATCGGTCTGCTCTACATTAATCAACTCAGCCAAATCGTGTGACCAGTTTTCAGCGATGCCCTGCTCTTCGGAGGCAATTTCCAAAACAGTGCTGTAAGATGAGTTTTCACCTGAGCCATCAAATACGCGGGTATATACTTTATCGCCAACGTTCAAGTCCTGCGTCGGATTGATGGTACCCGCAGCGCTCCACTCGGTATTAGTGACATTATCGCCATCGAACTCTACATCGATAACATTGTAGAAAGCGTTAACCGTATCACCTACATCCCAAACAGCCAGAATTACATGATAGCCCTCGCGATCCGGCACCTGACACTCATGAGTTGTATTTACATCTGGCTGTTCATAATTGCCATCTATCTCACAGAATGGGTCGAGATCAAATTGATCGCGAGTCAAGACTGAATTCGGATTCCAATCTTCTTTAGTAATATAGTATTTCCAATCACGAGTTACATGGTTGGCGGTGAAGTACCATTTGAAGGTTTGCCAACCGGAGCTAATATAATTTTTTACCCAGCGATCAGATGTCTGTTCATTAAGCTCAGACCAGGCACTGCTTCCTCCACTGGCAATTTGCCCATCGGCAGGGCCGCTATCGGGAAAGCCTTCAGGACCTTCAATACTCTGTGGTTCCCACTGAACTGCACCGCAATTCAAGTTCATTTCACCGGTATCTAATGCGTATTTACACAGGGTACCACGCGCAGAAGCTACACCACCGTCAGCGGCCTCAACATAACCATGACTGAAAGCATTAGAACTGGCACCGGCTAATACCACTGCCATTAATGTGCGATTGACTATCGGTTGTTTAAATACGGATGCTAATTTTTTCTTACGTAGAATCATATCTCTGCCCATTTATTACTTTGCGCTCAACTTCCTTCCCCAGCTGAACACAAATTTTTACTTTTAGAGGATGTAAATCCTGCAACGCTAGCGACAGAGTTATGGACCGCCACTAATTGGCACGGTTCCTATTGTTTTTATAATTTAGGCAAACAACTTTTAGCGCGTCACCAAAAGATAAGCCTAGTTTTTAATAAATACCACCCCATTAAAAGTTCCATATAAACACAAAAATAAAAACACAAACAATGACAAAATAATTTCTTGAAAAATAGACAAATGACGAACCAAAACAAAAAATAAGACCACAATTTCGGGGAATTAATACAACATAACATCAATAAGCGTGAAATTTATTGGTATTTTATTCCAGCAAGAGTAGTCAGGTATAAATCCGAATATACCGCTTATAAAAATATAAAAACAAAATATGGAAGAACTATGAATTTCACACTTAAATCCTCCCAGAAATCAATATGAAACCCTAACTAACTCCACCTATCGCTTACCGGCAAAAAAACACGGTGCACCCACGACAAAATTGAAATAGAAAAAACCTAGAAAACAACGGCCAATACTTCTTCTATAACTAATCGGGCAGAGGGTTTTCCAATGAAAATTAAAAATATTAGTTTTTTAAAGCTTTCACCTCACTGAATTCATACCGGCCAGATATCCCTGAGCCCACAGAAAATGCCACCTTTCGATAGCTTACAAATAGTATCCCTAATGAATCAAAACCGATATTTTGGGGCCTCAGAACAACTCTTTGACCCCATCAGCTTTAAGATTTAATCATGGAGTTTCTAAAGCCCAAGATTAATATCAGATTTGCGATAAACCACAGGTCTTTAATAATAAAAATACCGCTGGAGCTAAGTTGCCAGGTAGCTACCCAACTGCCCGGGTAGGAGTAGAGGAAGGTCTGGGTTGTTATAAATACTGCGGCACAAAGCAATAGTCCCGGCCAAAACAGCTGCCGGATATAAATACCCAAGGCGAGGATAGCCAGCGCAATCAAGTCATATATACCGATAAGATTTGAGGCCACCTGCACGCTAAATACACTGTATAACCACGACATCAGTGGCGAAGTGCTTACCAGGCCTTCAATCCCCTCAGCCTCAAGCGCTGTGAATTTCATCCCACCAATCCAGAGTAATACCAAGCCGACAGGAAAATAATTGAGCCATATCAACTTTAGTGGACTCAACGAATCCCGATACAACCAGGTAATACCCAAGGTTAACAGGGCAAAGTACTTAATTATCCCCTGTCCTGAGCCAATTGCCGGAAAGCCGCCCAGGGAGTCAATCCAATGGCCGCTGCCAAGAAGACTCAGTAGGGGCACTAGCGATATTAAAATCAGAAGGATTGCCAGGGGCTTAACTACCCGCTCAAAGCGAAGGACGAGCGCCCCCAAAATAGCGGCGACTGAAAAAATAATGGCGGTCAGTAAACGTATAGAGGAAAGCACTTCCTCATTAGTGATACCGTAGAATTCAAATACGCGCTTGATACCACCCCATTGGCCGGAAAAAAGCGCCACCGCAATAAGCGCAAAGGCGATGGCCACCAGGGCGAAGGGAAGTTTTCGAAGAAGAAATGACATTTGTTGACGACCTCTTAACAAATTAGAGCTTAGTCACCAGCCTGACCAGAGCCCCTCTCTCCATACAGGTGAAAGGCGGCTCTGAGGTATTGGTTAAATCTATGTCGTCTTGGCCCGGAGAATTATTACACCCCCATAGAAAATCACATTTACTGTTACTCCAGTATCAATGTGCCCCGATACATTTGCATCTGGCAGTTGAACGGGTATTCACCCGGCTCGGCTTTTGGTATTTCCACCAAGGTATCCTGGTTCAGGGCAAGCTGAGCGCTGACTTCCAAGTCTGGAAACAATACCCACTCGGAGCAGGGACTGGGGTCCTCCCGGTGAAAATGCAAAGTCGCTGTGCGACCGGCGGGCAGGCGGATAAGATCCGGTTCGTAAACACCGTCCTTAACCAGAATCTGTAAATTATCCGTGCTCGGCGTCGCCTTACTGGCACTTCGTTTTGGCCCCAACCAAAACCACCAGATAACAGCCAGAATCATCAGCACACCGACAATATTTACGAGAACTTCAGCCATTTAGCGAGCCTCCGATGGTTTAAAGAAGCGCAGGCGGTTGGCATTACTGACCACCGTCAGGGAGGAAAGCGCCATAGCACCACCGGCAACAATGGGGCTCAGTAACATACCCGTAATCGGGTAGAGGACACCGGCGGCGATGGGAATACCCAGAGTGTTATAAATAAAAGCTCCAAACAGGTTTTGCTTGATGTTGTGCAAAGTGGCCCGGGACAGCTCCACGGCATTGGCCACTCCATGCAGAGAGGAGCGCATCAGGGTGACATCGGCACTCTCAATAGCGACATCGGTTCCGGCACCTATTGCAAAACCCACATCGGCCCGCGCTAGGGCCGGGGCATCGTTAATCCCGTCACCCACCATACCCACTCGCTCGCCTTTTTTTTGCAACTCGGCGACGATCCCCTCTTTATCTTCCGGCAATAGCTCTGCGTGAACCCGATCGATGCCCAGTTGCCGGGCAACCGCTTCGGCACTGCCGTGATTGTCCCCGGTAAGCATTTCAATGCGTAAACCCAGTTTGCTCAGTCGCTCGATTGCAGCTTGCGCATCAGCGCGAATCGGATCGGCTACGGCAATAATCCCCCGCAACTTGCCGTCCACGGCGGCGTACATCACCGTGCGTCCCGCCTCGGCCAATTTGGCTGCCCGCTCACTCCAGGCATCCAGAGAAATGGCCTCCTTTTGCATTAACTTGGTATTCCCCAACAGCATGCGACTGCCACCGATATCACCACTCACACCGTGAGCCGTGATTGCTTCAAAGTTGGCTGGAGACTGCAATTCAAGGTTTTTATCGTGAGCGGCCGTCACTATGGCTTCGGCCAAGGGGTGCTCTGAGCCCTGCTCCAGGCTCGCCACTAAACGCAGCAGTTCATCGCTGTCGCCATCACTATCGATATCTGTCAGACGCGGAGAACCCTCGGTGAGAGTCCCGGTTTTATCCACAACCAGGACATCCAGGGTGCAGGATTGTTGCAGGGCCTTGCCGTTGCGCACCAATACACCGTACTCGGCACCTTTGCCGACCCCCACCATAACCGACATGGGAGTAGCCAAACCCAAGGCACAGGGGCAGGCGATAATCAACACCGAAGTCAGTACTACTAACATATGGGCAACCCGAGGATCGGGGCCCAAGTTGAACCAAACCAGTGCGGCCACCAGGGCAATAATCATCACCACTGGCACAAAGATGCCGGAAATCTTGTCCGCCAAGCGCGCGATAGGTACCCGGGAGCTCTGGGCATTCTTTACCATCTCGATAATCTGCGCGAGGCGGGTGTCGGAACCCACTTTATCTGCGCGAAACAACAGGCTGCCATTTTTATTCAGGGTGCCGGCGGCGAGGCTGTCACCCTCCGCCTTTTTCACCGGCACTGGTTCCCCGGTGAGCATGGATTCATCTACCAGGCTGCGCCCTTCAAGCACAGTACCATCCACCGGGATTTTCTCGCCGGGGCGGACGCGCAGCTGGTCTCCCTGCTGCACCTGCTCGATAGGGAGATCCACCTCTCGGCCGTCTCTCAATACCCGCGCGGATGTATCCTGGAGCTCCAACAGCTTCTCCACTGCGGCACTGGTGCGCCCGCGAGCCCGAATCTCCAGTGCCTGGCCAAGGCTGATCAGGCCAATAATCATGGCACTGGCCTCGAAGTACACATGTCGTGCCGCTTCCGGTAAGAGATGGGGAACCAATACCACGATCATGGAAAAGAGCCAGGCCGTTCCCGTGCCCAGGGCCACCAGCGTATCCA
The DNA here is from genome assembly GCF_052466985.1 of Microbulbifer maximicatervae (SeqCode). Lineage (NCBI taxonomy): Bacteria > Pseudomonadati > Pseudomonadota > Gammaproteobacteria > Cellvibrionales > Microbulbiferaceae > Microbulbifer > Microbulbifer maximicatervae (SeqCode). The sequence goes on along the minus strand of NZ_CP174298.1, from coordinate 4,481,689 downwards.
TAGTGGCATTGTGGTGGCGCAGTGCCTTCCAGGCACCGCTGAAGAAGTTACCGCCACAGAAGACCAGCACTGCCAGGGTAATCAGCCCCATAGCACCCCAGGCCAGCTGCTCCGCAGGGGTATTCACCGATACCTTGTCAGTGATCAGCCCCCAAGCCATCATTGGCACGCCCACGCCCAGAGCAAATGCCGAGCGCCACAACTGCTGGCGGTAGTGCCGCTGTGTCTGCTCCCGCTGTTCCGCGCGCTGCTCTCGTTCACTACTTCGCAGGAGTTCAGCGCCGTAGCCCGCGCCTCGGACGGCTTCGATACAGGATTCAGCCTCCGCCGGGCCGTATACCGACAGGATTTTATCGGACAGGTTTACCCGGGCATCAGTCACCCCGGCTACGGCCTTAACCGCAGTCTCAATTTTGTTGATACAACCGGCACAATTGACTCCACTCAAACGGAACACCGTTGGCGCAGATTGTTGCTCCTTCGTCATCTTGCTCTCCCGCAACACCAATTACAGCGACAAAGTTACAACCTTACCGCTAGGGGAAGGCAACAGTTGGCAGCGCACCGTCTGCCGAAATTTCGCAGTCAATTCATCCTTCAGCTTAGTGGTTGGCACCAGGGGCAGGAAAAGGCTGAGGATTCGCCAATGATCGCGCATGCGATGCGACGGAATGTTATTATCGCGCCATGACACATCCCCTGCTCCCCGAAAGACCCCTGAGTATCTCTCCTTCTCTAGCTGCCACTGTCGGCCTGGAGGAAGCTGTGCTGCTCACTGCACTTGGCGACCTGGCTCCATTCCTTCCCCTGGAGCCCTACGGAGGCCGGGATTGGTATACCGCCGAGGGGGAGCAGCTATATCTGCTGCTGCCCTTCTGGCAGGCAGCGGATATCCAACGGGTAGCCACCAGCTTGCGCAACCAGGGTGCCCTTCTGCTGGGGGCGGCACCATTCGGCAGTAGCGAGATTCTGAAGTTCGCCCTGCCCGGTGAATACAAGCGCCCGATGGCAACACCCCCTACCCCATCCAACCGCAATGCCAACACCATTGCCCCCAGTTGGCAGCCGGATAGTGAAACCATGGCGCGTATCGCCCAGCTGGGTATTCCCGAGCACTTTGTAAGGGAGCAACTGCCGGAGTTTGTCACTTACTGGCGCGAGCGCGCCGAGCCCCGCCACTCCTTTGGCTCCCTGTTCCTGCGCCAGGTTAAAAGCAAGTGGGAGGCTTTTCGCGCAACGGCTCAGCGCAAGCAGCCACTGCCCAACGGCTGGCAACCCAGCGATGAGACCCTGCGCAAGCTGGCGGACGAGGGAGTCCCCAGCACTTTTGTCGGCCGCGGCCTACAGCGCTTTCTCGATTACCACCGCTCCAGTGGCAAGCAGTCCATTTCCTGGGATTTGGAATTCAATGACTGGATCATGGAAGACTGGGAGAAGCAGGACACGCCATTTATCGAAAAACGCAAGCCCACTGCTATGTCCCGCGACTGGCAGCCCAGCGAGCACACCTGGGAGCAGTTGCAGCGCCTGGCCATCAATCCGCGCTTTGCCGCCGAATTGCTACCGGAATTTATTTATAAATGGACCGAGCGCAGTGGCCACAGTGCCCGCTGGGGTGAACTGTTTATCGAGTATGCGCGGGAAGAGTGGGCCTATTACTGCCAGGGTATTGAGAAAAACCCGGTGGCCAAACCTATCTCCCGCAACTGGCAGCCCAGTGGTGACTGCCTGAGTCATTTGATGAACCAATGCGAGATAGATCGCGACTTTGCTCTATCCCTGGTTCCGGAATTTATTATTTACTGGCGCGGTCAAAATGCCGCACGTAAAAGCTGGGACGCCGTATTTGTGCGTCACGCGCGCCACCAGTGGGCGGAGCGCAACAAACTGGCAATAGGAAACTCTTATGGCAATCCACAAGACTCCCACAACAACACCAACCAGCGCACCCGAGACCGGTCAATCGGCGACATACTCACAGACACAAACTGGTAGTGAACAGGGCCAGGAACTGCTGAACGAAAAGAAGCGCGCAATCAATGAAGTATTTGCGCTGTTTAAACTGAATTATCACAACCAGTTCAGCGCAGCGTTTCCAGACACTGAAACCCTTCACCACGCTAAGCGCCTCTGGCTGGAGGCCCTGCTTGCTTTCGCTCCCCAGGATATTATGCAGGGTGCCAAGCGAGCGATCCTGCAAAGCGAGTACCTGCCCACCGTACATAAAATGCTGCAGCTGTGCGCCGCTGGGGAGAATGGTTTACCGGAAGCTCGCGCCGCCTATCGCGAGGCCTGCAATGCCCCCAGCCCCAAAACCAATTACAACTGGAGCCACTTAGCGATCTACCACGCGGGGCGGGAATCCAACTGGTTTTTTCTTGCCAATAACCCCGAGTCTATCGCCTACCCGGTCTTTGCCGAGCACTATCGAAAAATATGTGAACGAGTCCTGGGGGGAGAAAAGCTAACCGCTCCAGAGCAATTAAAGCTGGAGGAAAACCCCGGCTCACCACTTTCCAAGGAAGAAAATTCGAAAAGACTCTCGGAGATGCGGGCAAAGCTTGGCATTTAGAAATTAACAGCCAACTGCTTACTCTGACTTTGAATACAGGGCCTGATACCTAAAGGCCCTCACGCCAATGACTTGTTAAGTAAAAGCCCTGATCTAGCTTTACTGTGCTTTAAATAAAAATAAACAAAGCACAGGACAGATCATGAATAATTTTAAGACCACCTTAAAAATAAGCTTTTTTCCAGCCTTATATTCACTTTCGCTACAAATACCAGCGCTGACTTTGCCAACAGGAAATATATTGGGGCTACCCTCGGTGAAACCTCTTATCCTCAATTTTGCTCATCTGCAAACCCCCGGATAAAATCACAGATTCCTCAAGGATCCACAGACGGACGCTTTCATTGCAATAGTAGCGGCAGTACGATTAAGTTTTATGGCGGCTTGCGCTGGAACAGATACCTCGCCCTTGAAATCAGCTATCTAAAACCTTCAGCTGCGCAAAGCAGCTTTTATACCAATAATGAAAATGGAGAGTATGCAAAGGCTGCATACCAGGTTGAAACACATTTATTGACCGCCTTTTTATTGGGTTTTTATCCTGTTAACTCCAATATAAATATGTTTGCCAGAGTCGGGGCTGGAGCTTGGAGAGGGAAATTATCAGAGCAACAATCCGCTCAATTTTATCTCCCCCAGCAATTATCCAATGGACAATTCACGGCACAACTTCAGACGTTCGATTAAGACAAGTCCCAAAACCACAAAGGCCCTCACTGGGGAGTTGGGGTCGGTATGAATTATGTCTATAGGAATCACTGGATTTGGAGACTGGAGTGGGAGAAACTGGAGCCCACTGGAGTAGACTTCAATGCAGAAACACTATCACTGGGTTTAGGGCGGCTTTTTTGAATTTTGTTAATTGACACCTATAACTTTATACTAATTAGATAGAGTTCCCGCAAACTATTACTGGGAACTCTACCTTTAGGCGACAAATCCAGTTAATAGAGTAGGTCCTACCTTCGACCAATCTAAAAGACGTTATTATTTTGGTGGTTGCCTTAATAAAATTTCACTCTAAAATCAGCTTCAGCGGTCCCCCATATAAGCTAAACAAGGCCAAGCCATGAACCGCTTTAGCCCCCTATTCATTATTTTTCTACTTTCCTTACCAGCCCTTGCTTGCGCCGATTTCTACTCACACAAATATGCTGGTATTTCTTTCGGTAACCAGCATGCCAATAACTTGTGTAGCGAAGCAGAAAAGCGAGTTCAACAAATTAGCGCCAGCTTAGATCAAGTGGATCTCAGTCGGTGTGATGATAAAAATAACGCCTGGAAACTATTTGCAGGAATTCGATGGACACCTTACCTGGCAATTGAAGCCAGCTATCAAAATTTCAATAAGTACCAGCTGAATACCCATATCTCATATGGGGATGGTGAATATTTAAACTATTTCTCTGATTTTGATAGCCAGCTTTTCAATATATTTTCCCTGGCGTATCTTCCCCTGGGAGAGTCATTTAGCTTATTTGGGAAACTTGGCACCGGCATCTGGTACGCGGAAACCAATGAGATTCAGAAGGGTGAAGTTTTTATCCTATACCAGCTTGAAGATGGAAGTTTAATAGAACAATTAACTCCAGTCAGAGGTGAATTAACCGATAGCAGCAATGGATTCCACTGGGCTTATGGTGCTGGTATTAACTATAGCTATAGGGGTAAGTGGAGCCTACGGATAGAGTGGGAACAGTTTTCAAAAATTGGGGGCGATACGTTTCTGGATGAAATAGATAGTGAAGCTATCACTATGGGGTGGAGTATTAACTTTTGATAAAGTAAGGAAGGTTCAACATTAATTATCCCTAGAAAAACAGCTATCAGCTCACCGATTCAAACAATAAAAAATGAAAAATAAGAAAAAAAATCTACAAGCAAAAGATATAAAAGAATACAGTGAAGACTATAGGGCAAAAATAGAATTTGAAAATCGATTAAAAGATGAATATAAATTAATTAAAACATTTTCACTATTGTTTTTCACTATAATACTTATTATTTCAGTTTTTCTTTCGGGTTACGCTCAACGATATGACGAACTTTTAATGGCCATTACCTTTGGGGTTATACTTACTTTATACGGTCTTAACTGGCAACTGGAACAGAAGAAAATTAACAACCCCCCTATCTGCAGTAATTGCAATAACAAGATGCGGCGCTGTGAATATACCAGCGGATGCAGGTGGCAAGATCTGAGGGGAATCGTCTATCTATGTGAAGACTGTAAGTCGAAAATAATTGATACTGAGCCATCACATTCTGGATAATTCACATAGCCAAACGGCCTATCTTTCCGATCCAATCAGATATCTATAAAATCAATAGCCAAGCTTCACAAGATTAGACAAAACTGTATCAATAAGTATTATGTCAAGATTTCTCAAGGCTTCAGCCTTACTATTTTTTCTCTTTATTCTTTGGATTATCTATCTAGCCAATACCGGATCGAATAGTATATTTTTTGACCTTGTCCGTGCTATGCCCTATGGCGATAAACTAGGCCATATCGCCTTGTTTGGTACTTTTGGCCTTATCCTGATACCTGCCACCCGCGCCACTTATTTTAAGCTCGGCTTTATTAGAATTTACTATGGTGCTATCGCAGTGCTTGGCTTTGCCCTGATTGAAGAGATAAGCCAGGCATTTGTTCGCTCAAGGACTTTTGACTTACTTGATCTGGCCGCCGATATCGTTGGAGTGATACTTGCAAGCTCTCTGGTTTACCTGGTTCAGAGAGCCCGCAATATTAACAATTTAAGCCAGCCGGAAAACCCCGATACCGCTAGTGAGACAACAGACGATTGATATCCCTCCAATCAACCAATTTAAAATTCTGGGCTGCGCTGGGCATTCGGTTGCGCCCATCCTGAACAACTAACAAACCTTGAGGATATTCCGCACCCAAAGCTGAACTGGTAACGGCCAAACCATCGGTCTCCGAACTGCCATCCACACCTAGTTGGGGATTCATACCAACCCGAAAATGGGTAATAAATTCATTCCCACTACGGCTGAATAGTGCATAGCTATCATTACCTTGACTGGATATCACTAGATAGCCCTTGTCGCCATCCTGATAAAGTGCCAATCCCTCTATATCTGCCACCAGCTTTTCACCATCCACTTCTGCCACCAACTCTGGAGAGGCCTCTGATAAGGACTTTAGGTCCAGCCGCCAAATCCCCCGGTCCTCCTCAGCAAAAAACAGGGTTCCGAACTGGTCATCCACAACACAGCCTTCAACCTGTCCATAGTCATCAAACTGGATACCCTGCTCAATCTCAAACTCATTGGAGGACTCAGAGACATTGATTTTGAGCTGATGCAAGCTGGCCTCCTTGTCAGAAACCCAGGCATAAAGCCCACTATCGTCCTGTTGCAGGCACAAGCCATAGGGATCATGAAGCCCTATACCCCGGTATCCAAGATACCCCACCTCGCCCGTTATACTGATAGAAAATAGATCCAAACCGGGATTAGTACGATTAGAGGCAACGGCAATCGCATCGATATCGGGGTGGGAAATTTTACGGATATCAACATTATTAACCCTGCCTACCGGAAAGTGCTGTTTTAAGCCGCCTGATAGATGATAGATATTGAGCCCCTTTTTTTTATCTGTAGCAAAAATCAGGCTGTTTGCCGGCGAATGAGGGTTCACCCAAATGGCGGGATCATCGGCAGCATCCCCATAAGAGTGAACGGGGTCAGTTTGTCCCCTGGCGGCAATAGTGGGAATAATCTCAAGCGGATTATCTGTAACTCTGGTCAGTTTGGTATTTATCGGGAAATAGGTTACTTCACTCTGCTTATCATTTAACACGGCCAACCTATCACCAAAAACTGCTATAGAGGCAGGACTTTCTGCAGGCAATGTCCAAGACTGGTCGGGCCTACCACTTCCTGACAAGTCGAAAACCTGTACTCCCTGTTCCACAGCAATCCAGATTTGGTCCTGCTGATAATCCAGTTGCAAGCTGCCGAAATCATCACCGAGCTGTTTCGCCGAGATTAAAAGCTCACGCTCCTCATCTCGCTCTGCATCGGCATTCAATGCCAATATCCCTATAGGCGGCTGTGATACCAGTAATCGCCCCCGACGGTTATCCACGCTACAACTATTAACCTCCTCCCCCAAATATATTGGGCGGATCTCGGTAAAGTCCCAGTGCTCATCACTGGGAGAAAGTAAGTACTCAAACCCCAGTCCGTCCTCTCCAATGGCAAACAGGTGATCTCTTCCTGCTTGTAGTGAAAAACAGAGTGCGCTCATAGGCTTGGCACTCTCAAACTTACCTAAAAGTTGAAGCTGCAAATCATCATTTAGATCAGTAAATAATTGATATAGCTGTAATTGCGCTTCCTGCTCTTCGTAAGCCGCCACCAGGTAGCTACCATCTTCCCTTGGCTGAATGGCAAGTGCCTCTACTCTGCCATCCTTTTGAACTTGTATTTCTGCGGACTCATCTACAAGCACTAGCCCCTTATCTTTACTGGATAGCAACAAGTATTGCTGCTCAGGGAAACTGACCAGCTGAATCTGTTCAGCTATCACCCCCTTTAAAGAGATGATCTTTTGTGAAGATAAGCTTTGACTATCCTTTTCAAGATCACATCCGAGTAATATAAGGCAGGACAAAACACCCACTATTGAAAAACGCATAATAAAACCTGCTTAGGATTTACCGGTAACTGACAGAAAATATTATTTTTACAAAAACAAAGCCCCCACAATATTGCAGGGGCTTTATCAGGGTAAAAAATTGCACTAATCCAAAAATTCCAGTGTAAATTCTAGAAAGTGCTATAGCTCAGCCCAATCGCATAAGTCGGACCGTATTCTTCGTACTGACCATTAAACCCAGACGTGTGAACATAGTAAGGTTCATCCGTGAGGTTAACCCCAGTAAAAGTAAGTTGAAGGCCATTATCAAAGCGGTAGCGGGCCGACAAATCCAATTGCAAATGGTCTTCTTCGTAGCGATCATTAGCCTCATTTACAAGGTCTACTTCCAGCAGGCGTTCACTGCGGAAAGCTGCTGACAGGCGTATACTAAAGGCATCGCGTTCATAGCCTACAATAAAGTTGCCGACAAAATCCGCCTGGGAAGGCATAGAGATTTTGTCACTGCGATCACTGCTATTGAGACCCAGATCAGCTTCTGAATCGGTTAATGTTGCATTAGCCCTGAGTAAGAACCCATTTTCAAAACCTTGGGTCCAGGCCAGTTCGGCACCGCTGATACGGGCGTTGTCTCCGTTAATCGGTTGCCATACTTCAGCATCATCAACCGCTAAATTCCCTACAAAACGGGTAAAATCGGTATTATTGGAAACCTCAGACATAACAATAAAGTTATCGATACTCTTATGGAAAAGTCCCACAGAGAACATACCCAGGTCGTCCGCATAGTATTCGGCAGATAGGTCGATATTGCGGGATTCATAGGGGTCTAATTCTGGATTTCCAGCTTCAACCTCCAGTTCCCCATCATCGTATTCAATTTTGGCCGGAGAGGGGTTCAAATAGCCAAATGATGGACGCGATAAGGACTCCGAATAAGCTGCACGGAGAACAACATTATCGTTGTAATCAAACTTGTAATTAATACTGGGGAAGAAATTGTCGTAGTCCCGCTCGTAGTTAACCTCAGTGGCATAAACCCCTTCTGAAATTAAATCGGCACCCGGCAGGGGCTCTTCCGACTCTGCCACATTCACTCCTTCAGCAGTAAATTCGGTGCGCTCATAGCGAACCCCAAAAACCAGCTGGGAGCGATCCAACTCAATAGAATTCATCACATACAAGGCCGTGATGTCTTCATTCATTGCGTAGTCACGGGCGGATGCCAAAGCGGTCTCCGTCTCATCTATATCAAAATCACTGAGGTTAGCATTGATAAAACTATTCAGGCTTCCAACATTGACGCCAGGTCCAAATGCATCCAAACCATAATCGATACTATTTCGAGAAAAGTCCGCCAGAGTGTAATCCCCACCAAACCCTTCATACACAGTCGCATTTAAGTCACCAGCCTTTTCTCGCTGACGCTCATGAAATCCGAATTTAACTACTGAAGGATTGCCAGCCCAATCCATTTCTCTACTGAGATCAATACGGAAGCTGATTTCTTCATCTTCAGTAAAGTTATCTTCAATGACCAACTCATCGAGTTGATAACTGGCCGGGTCCAATACTGCTTCAACATCCTCACTTCCCACCGCCATACGGGGAGTATCACCAGCTTCAACATACCCCAAACGCAAGGAGTCCAAGACAAAATCGGTATCGCGTCGATTGGGTTCAGATTCCTCTGCATGGGAATATCCCAAGGCATAGGACAATCCCCATTGCTCAAAATCATGCTCGCCACCAAATACCGCAGAAATAATTTCCTGCTCTTCCAGGCGGTCCTTCAGGGACTTCTCCAACGCGGCCTCTTCCCATTCTGCCGAGTTGGCTGAAATAGTCTCCGGCTCATCGCGCTCATCATCGAGTTTCCAGGAATTGCGCTGGCGAATTTCCTGATCAGAAAAATCGGAGTACAAGCTGTGGAGATAGATACTGGAGTCACTGCCCAGGTCCAGGTCGAAGTTGGCAGCAACGCCTGTGCGCTCCCTGGTAATGCTGTAATCTCGATGTTCTATTTCGGTCGCGCCCTTAGCGACAGAGCCATCTTCAGCCGTCAGCTCTTCCCAGCTACCGTCAGTTTCAATATTATCTGAGCCAAAATCCCGCTCCTGATGACTTAATGCCAGGGCCACCCCAAGACGGCGCTCGCCAGCAAGTTCAAAAATATTTGTCATTGTCGCAGCCACTTTGGGGCTGTACTCTTCCTGCAGCTCACTGTAACTATTCTCTACGCTGAACTTGTAGCGATTGCTGTCATAATCCAGGGCATTCAGGCTTTTGATCTCTATGGCACCGCCAATAGAGTCTGCGCTCATATCTGGCGTAAGCGTTTTAAACACCTCCAAACTCGCCAATAAGTCCGATGGAATAACGTCCAGGGCTACCGCCCGAGTGTTTGTTTCCGGTGCCGGCAGGCTCACTCCGTTAATTGTCGCCGCATTCAAATTTGGGTCTATACCCCGAACCCCGACAAAACGACCTTCGCCCTGATCCCTTGCAATAAATACCCCCGGCATCCTCTGTAACGCTTCCGTGACATTGGCATCGGGGAGTTCACCGATCGCATCAGATGTTTGCACCGCTACGACTTTATTGGCATCGCGCTGCCGATCCAAATCGCTGCGCGCATTACTCGCCTGAGCAGTAACTGTCACAGTTTCCATAGCCTGGTCATTCTCTGCGACAGTATTCGCGCTAATGATGGCAGTCGCCAGAGCCGCCAATGGCATTCCCAGTAACCGCAAGCCTGAAGTTCTGTATTTCATTGCGTCCCACTCCCACTTTGCCGGTGGCTTATTGAATTGGACGCAGACTAGAAGGCCGCTATGAACTTTACGTGACATTTTTTTTAAGCTTGTCATCACATAGTCAATTAGTACTGCGACGATAGATGTAAGCCCTGCTATTTACACAGATATCAATCGCCTTAAACAGAACCATCAAGGCAATTAACAGTAAAAAGCGTCATATACTGAAGCCAAATATGGAGCAGTCATGAACGAAAGCCCCACAAACCCAGCACGCAGATCTCTATTTAAAGTCCTGGGTGGTGTAACCGCCACCGGTGCTGTAAGCAGCTTACTACCCGGCTGTAGTGGGAGTGAAAAGCCCACACACAACTCCCTCACCTTTAAAGAAATTCCCCATGGCCTGGATTACCAACACCATCTACCAGAGGGTTATAAATCCACGGTTCTGCTAAGGTGGGGAGACCCTCTACATAAAGAGGAAACATCTTTTCAGCCTGAAGAACTTAGCGCCAGTGGCCAGGAACAACGCTTCGGTTACAACAACGATTTTATTGCTTTTATGCCCTTGGCAAAGGGGGCGAGTTCCACCCAGGGGTACCTGCATATACAAAGTAAAAATAGTGATCGCGGGCTTTTATGTGTCAATCACGAATACACCCAGCCCCATCTAATGTTCCCCGGTTATAACGACGAATACAGTGCCACCCGGGGAGTGAGTGCCGAGCATGTGGCCATTGAACAGGCTGCCTGCGGACACTCCATCGTGGAAATTCAAAGAACTAAACGGGGCTGGAAAGTAGTGGCTGACAGTCCCTATAACCGGCGGATAACTTCTACGACGCCAATGGAAATCACTGGCCCGGCCGCAGGCGACGAACGTTTGAAGACCCACCAAGATCCCAGCGGAACCCAGGTCCTCGGCACCATAGGTAACTGTGCAGGAGGGAAAACCCCATGGGGAACCGTATTAATTGCCGAAGAGGGGTTTGGCGGCGCTTTTCAGGGAGCCCCAAAAAAGCTCGAAGATTCCCGGGAGATCGAAAACCATCAACTTTTTGGTATAAAACCGGAAAATCGCAACTGGGGTGACCACGACCGCCGATTTGATATTCAGGTAGAACCCCATGAGCCCAATCGATTCGGTTGGATGGTGGAGTTTGATCCCTATAACCCCCAATCAAAACCGCGCAAGCTGACCAGTTTGGGGCGCTTTGAGCACGAAGGCTTTACCCTGGTCTGTAAACCGGGACAACCGATCGTTGCTTACGGCGGTGATGATGATGAACATCAATTTGTCTATCGGTATGTCTCGGAGGGTAATTATCAGCCCGAAGATCCCAGCGCAAACCGGCAATTACTCGTAAATGGTACTCTCTACGCTGCTCACTTTGCAGACGACGGCAGCGGCAAATGGTTACCGCTGGTGCATGGCCAGGGCCCACTGACCGCGGAGAACGGTTTTCGCAACCAGGCGGACGTCATGATTGATGCGCGCCGCGCGGCCGCACTACTCGGGGCCACACCAATGGATCGGCCAGAAGATGTAGAAACGAATCCCTACAATGACTGCACCTATGTAATGCTGACCAAAAACAAGAAGCGCAGTGATACCGATACCGCCAACCCTCGCGCCCGCAATACTGCCGGGCATGTATTGGAAATAGTGCCCCCCGGGGAAAAGGGAAATCGCGACCACACCAGCTCCCAATTTCAATGGCAGCAATTTCTACTTGGCGGGAACCCCAACGCTGAGAACCCCGCTGAGCGAGGCGCCTACGGACAGCAGTCTCCCTATGATATTTCTGCGCACGGCTGGTTCGCCAATCCTGACAACGTTGCTTTCGACCCCAGAGGTAACATGTGGATTGCTACCGATGGCTGTGAGAGTTTTGGTTTCCACGATGGTCTTTGGGCCATGGCTACCGAGGGGCCCCTGCGAGCGGCACCCAAGCACTTCTTTGGTTGCCCGCAAGGGGCTGAGGTATGCGGGCCGGAATTTACCCCCGACGGAAAAACACTATTTATTGCTGTGCAGCACCCCGCCGATTCACGCAACTCAACTTATGACAATCCCCTGCACCGGTGGCCAGATAATAATCCCCAGTTACCACCTCGGCCGTCGGTACTGGCCATCTACCGCGAGGACGACCAAATAGTCGGTAGCTAGGCAATTGATATGACGAACCAGGGACCCTGCTAAAATTTTAATCTAAAGCAGTTTTCGGCCTCTCATCCCGCCTATAGGCAGGTTGCCAGAGGCCTATAAGCCGAGGTCCCTATGATATCGAGGTGTGCAACCCTTTTACGCCGCCTTACCGCTGTGCTGGCAACCGCCAGTTTTATCCTTGCCGCCACACCGGGAACTGCCCAGGTACCAGAAAATCCTGTAAATCTCCGAGGCAGTGGCGCCAGTTTCCCCTACCCAATCTATGTAGAGTGGTTTCGGCAGTTCACCCATCGGGAAAACAACATATTTATTTTCTACGAGATGAGCAGTAGCGGTGATGGCATCAGAGACTTTCTCGGTCACACAGTCGATTTTGCCGCCTCAGATGCTGCTATTGAGATCGATGAGTTACGCAACCTAAAAGGTGGTGGCGTGGTACTGCCGGTTACTGCTGGGGAAGTGGTACTGGTATTTAACCTTCCCGGGATCGACAAGCTAAAACTGTCCAGGGAAGCTTATGTGGGGATTTTCCTGGGAGAAATAACCCACTGGGATGACCCCAAGATCGCAGCCGCAAACCCCGATATCAAGTTGCCCAGAGATGAGATTACCGTTGTCACCCGCTCTGAAAGTTCGGGGACCTCGTATATCTTTTCTGGACATATGAGTAGCGTGAGCCAGGATTTCCGCGAAAAAATTGGTTTAGACAGAACACCCAGTTGGCCAAAGTTGCCCAGATTTAAAAGAGCACCGGGCAATCAAGGCGTAGCCGCTAAGGTTCGCAAGAAAGTCGGGGCCATTGGCTATGTCGAACACGGGTTTGCCCAACTGGTAAACCTGCCTGTGGCTTTACTGGAAAACCACGCGGGAAATTATATTGCCGCAGGCCCCAAGAGCGGAGCAGAGGCTCTTTCAGAGATTGAATTTCCAAAAGCATCATTACCAATTAGTGGAGCTCCCAACCTAATCGCCTGGATCTGGGACCCCAAAGGAGAAACCGCCTATCCCATTACCAGCTTTTCCTGGCTGTTACTCTACGCAGACCAGGATGATCAAAAAGCACAAGCACTGCGGCAAATGCTCGTCTTTATGTTGAGCAACGCATCCCAAAGCCAGGCCGGAAGCTTGGGCCTGGTGCCCCTTCCGGAGAATATACGTCAAAAAGTACTCAATGCAGTTACCTACGTACGTTAATTTACGTAGCTTCAGCGCACTCCACAATACGATTACGTCCAGCGCGTTTGGCCTGATACAACGCAGAGTCTGCTCGTCGCATTAGCTCCAGGATATCTTCTCGCCCCTGCAGACGGGCGATGCCAATACTTGCGGTAAACTGAGCTTGCCCAACGGCACTTTTAATCACGATTTTAGCAATATCCCGGTGTATACGATTGGCAACCTTCATAGCTCCTTCGACATTGGAGCTGAGTACTAGCGCGAATTCCTCCCCACCAATACGCCCGAAGATATCCACATCCCGTACGTGCTGGGAAATTACTCGGGCAGTCGCACAGAGTGCCTGATCGCCGATTAAGTGGCCATGAATATCATTAACAGATTTAAAATTGTCGATATCCAGCATTAATACACACAATGGCATTTGGTTATTAATTGCCACAACCACTAGATTACTGGCCTCTTCAAAAAAGCAGCGGCGATTAAAAATACCTGTTAGCGGGTCTGTGCGCGCCTCCTCTTCAGCCTTGGCTTTAGCGTACTCCAATTCCTGTGTGCGAAGTTTTACCTGTTGCTCCAGCTCGGTTCTCGAGGCTTCCAGGTGTAGTAGATACTTCTTTTCTGCAGTCTCTTTTTGTTGCCGTAAACGTTTTACCAGTAATCCAATAGCTATCATTATTGCCAACATCTCAACAAAAGAGGCAACCGGGGGCCAATAATAATTAATTGGATTGTGCACCACATAACCGAGATCCCTCATCGCCTGTACCAAAAGCCCCAACACCAAAACGCCCCAGGCTAAAGCAAAAACGGCCGCAGAAGTATCCCCCTGTCGCCAACGTACCAATGCGACAACAACAACGCCAGGATAGAAAAACAGAGCGAGCATCATGGAAATGTGCCCCAGAGCCTCCCACTGCAGTACAACGCAAATAACCAGGAATAAACCGTTGAGTAGAATTAATTTTAAAAAGTAATCCAGTCTTGGGGTGTACTTTGCCGTTTCAAGAAAGTATCGGGCAAAAAGAATTCCGGTTAGGATCGCCACAGCACTACTAATCGATTGATAGCGCCAATCAAATTGCTCTTGAAGCAAATATTGGTGGGTATATCCCAGTAAAGATCCCCACACCCAAATTTTCGTTACGGAATATAACGAGTATAAATACAGGATATTCTTACGCGCACTAATAGCACCAATCAGCGCAAGAATGGCCATCAAAAAATAACCACCAAAAAGAAATGACGTTAAAATGGCCTCAGCCTTACTCCTCTCTTCAAGTTGTTCAGGTCGCCAAATACGCATACTGGGAAAGGCAACACCTAAAACTCCAACATCAAATTTAACCATCATTTCCTTTGATGCGAAGGGGGGGATTTCCAATGGAAAAGCAAAGCGATGATGCCTGATTTTTCGACTGGAAAAAGGCTGATTCGCAGACAGACTTGCCAGCTCCGTATAAGGTTGACTGCCGCCCTGAATCCTAGAAAAGGCCGTCAGCCCATCGAGCTGGTTATCCACATATTCAATTGAGACATAAACTGTTTCACTACTGGAGTTTTTTAATATGAAGTGAGACCAGAAGGCTCCAGATTTAAGTCCGGTAGATCCAGCAGTTCCCAGGGGAAGAAAAAGTTTATTTTTGTAAGATTTTTCAGCTTCAACAATGTTTCCAAACCCCGATGGATCATGCCAAATTGCATTTAAGCCACTCGGTTTACTTCCTCCCTCCAACGAGGTGACATCCACAACCGTATGGGGGTAGCTGGGCATAGAAAGAAGTATGGCAAACATCAGCACTGCACAGCAAACCAAACGGTAGTGCCATTTAGGACCACCCTTTTGAGTCCACAGTTCAAATTCACCAATTGTTTTTTTCATTCTTACTATGTAGATACGCAACAATTTCCGTCTTCATAAAGACCAAATCAGTCATAATGGATACTGACTTCCAAAGTGAATTGATAATGCTTGTTGTATTTCAGAGAAATAGCTTCCATACAAGAAAGTCATCAATTCATACTTAAATAAAATAGCTATGTATGAATTCTACAAGTCCGCACCTGTACAAAAAACACACTAGCAAGGACTTTAAATTATCAGGTACAACTTTTTTCTACTCCCCCTATTTGGCAGTTTCACTCTTCATTTATCAAGCGCTTAAGTAATGTGTTTTATGCCTTTTAGCTTGAAATAAGGGTACACAGGCTGTTACGCCGTCTTACACCTTGGGACTAATCCTTAAAATCAAGTATTAATTAGGAGAGACAAAGAATACAAAATCTTAAATGCGCCAAAGAGAAAATTCCTGTTAACGATTACATTTGACTACCCACATCAAATTTAAATATTGTCTCTAGAACGCTAAATTTAGAAATTGTTGCTGATCCGGGGATCTCATCGTTGTTTACCAATCAGTACATATAGAAAATATGCCACTCTTAAATATTAAGGAGCCTCTAAAGAACAGCTGAATACAATTGGGCTTATCTCACAACACAAGTATTGAACCCTCCCTTAGACCAAACAATGAACCGCCAGTCATTCCTCAAGCAGGTTTCTGATATAAGGAACCCGGTGAATTTCAGTGCAACTGGAGAGCTATCAAATAGCTAGCTTTACCAAACTAGACGCCACGATGTCGTCTACAATATCTAGGACCATCGCTTGATCTTCTTCCTGAGTAGAGCAGTTACTCCCCCTCTGGTATTTAGCGGCGGGTTGCTTATCAGTCAGCATGCTCCCAGGGTCTAAAAGTTGTTGCTCTACTACTTATGTCAAAGCCTATTAAACCGTATTGGAGATACTTATGTTTAATAATGTTGGCTGGATTGTGGAGGCGAAAATAAAGAACGGACAGGAACAGGCCTTTAAGTCAATTGTTGATGAAATGGTAGAGATAATCTCGCAGCAAGAAACGGGGACACTGAATTATCAGTACTATATTTCTGATAGTGGAGAAATTATTGTATACGAGCATTTCAAAGATGTAAGTGCCGCGCATAAACATGTGGATACCTGGGAGAATTATTCAGAGCGCTGGCTCAAGACGGCAGAACCCACTCGCGTCATCTATTTAGGCGATCTTCCCAAAGATCTTCAGGCACGCCATGCAGGCCTAACCCCCCAGCAGTATCACACCTATGCAGGATTCGAGCGCAGCCATTAATAAACTGAATATAAAAATTGTACTAAGGAGCCTCTGAATAACTCCGTAATGCCTCTGCGGGTCTTGAAGGCTGCAGGTGTTAGGCGCAACTCGCCGTGAATGGCCGTAAGCCCTTTGCAAGAGCGGCAACGCAGCAGCTGTGGCCTTCAAGGCCCGCCCTTCGGGGCTTGCAGAGGTATCACGGAGTTATTCAGAGACTCCCTAATTCTTATGATGATAGTATTGTAATTAGGGGACCGAATTTTAATTCTTTGCTTTCCAAACGGTTAGTTTTAGCAATAAATTATAAATACTATCCCTATAAATCTAAGCCATGTCATAAAGCGCTTTTATCACTAGTACCAAGCCACACAAGAACATTACCAATAGAGTGTATTTCCTAAACTTTTTAAAGCTGACCTGATTCAATCTCCTTTTCGCGAGGGTTACACCAATAATCCCCCCAAGCCCAGCCGCCACACCATAGAATGCCAACTCTAGGGATACCGCCGAGAATGTAATATAAGTTCCCAGCTTTACAAGCTGCATTAACAGCCCATTAAAGGCCTTAGTGGCTATCAGGGATTCTTTCTCGAGGCCATAATTCAGCAAGAAAGGGTTCTTAAGCGGACCCATTGCCCCAATAAGACCGGAAGCAAAAGCGGACACCAATCCCAAAGGTAAAAAATAGGGAAGTGACATGGGAAAAGATCTTTCCCTATGGCCAAAGCGATACTGAAGTATCGTGGACATTAAAAAAAGCCCAACCACTATTTGTATCCACTCTGGGGACATCTGTGTATAGGAATATGCACCTAGCAATGCCCCGACTAAGCTTCCCGGGGTAAGCCAGCGTACTACCCGCCAATCAATATAGGACCAAAAAATCAGGGCCCGGTAGGGTGAAGCCAGGCACTTAGCAATGGTTACCGTTGGTGCAACCAGGTGTGGGCCAACGATAAAGCTAATCACTGGAACAAGGAGCAGTGCCCCGCCCCCGGCCGCAAGCGTGCTGATATACCAAATCAAGACGCCAAAAATCAGCAGCAATAGCTCTATCATTTTACCGCTTCAGAAGTCACCAAAATCACAATGAATAAAGTAGAAATTCAGGCTTGGGCGCAATTCCAACACTAACCGGCAATCCAATACTCTCTTCACTAGAAGATACGTAGCCTTAGCTCAACCAGTACAAAACCAAATGCCAGTAGCTAAATTGAAAAGAACTGCTGAATCCCGACAAGTACATTCGTTGTTGCTACTGAGGCCAGGATCAGCCCCATAACTCGACTTACGATACTGGCCCCGGCATCACCTATAAATCGATATATCCAGTTGGCAGTTAGCAGCAGCAATATCACTATCGCCAACACCGCTACCATGGCAGATGCTGTACTCAGCTGATGAACCACATCAAATCGATGGTTATCTGTGAGTACCACAGCCGCGAGCATGGCTCCGGGTGAGGCAATGGAGGGCACCGCAAGAGGGAAAATCGCTGTCTCATGCCCCTCACGGATGATTTCTATCTCCTGCTCTGGCTTGCTCTCACCAAATATCATGGTTAAGGCAAACAGAAACAGGACGACGCCTCCAGCTACCTGAAATGCAGAAAGGGGCACGCCAATCGCCTCGAGGAAGAATTGCCCTGCGACCAAAAAGAACAACAAGATCCCGGTTGCGACGAGTACTGCCAGCCAGGCTATCCTGCGCTTTTGCCACTCTGCATGTCGTGAAGTGACTGCGATAAACACTGGCAGAGTACCCACCGGGTCAATCACAGCAAAGAAAAAGACAAAGCTACTGATCCAATCGTTCAATTGGGACTCCGACGTGCCGTGCTACTATCCGCTTAATTAGAGCCCCAGGCAGTATGGGCAGGACCGGAGCGAGGTGTGCTTAGGGGGTCCAACGCCGTTATCTACGGTAACTGCTGGCGCAAGCGTAACTTGTAACTTAGAAAAAAAGTCTAGTGCATGACGAATCACTCACCGACCGCCCGACGCATCGCTAAAACCATCCTCAATGGTTTTGACGCCTATTTCGCAGACTATCAGAACATCACTTTGGGCGCCAAGGCCCGTTTTGAAACCGCCTCCTGGCAAGCGGCACATGAGGCCAATAAAGCCCGGATCGATCTTTACAAAACCAAGGTCACCCAAGTGGTGGACCTGGTCCATTCGGTAACCAGCAAGGACACCAGCCAGCTGGAGCTGTGGCGTGATGCCCGCGCCACTTATGCACAGCTGATTGCCAATCACAGCAATTATGAGATCGCCGAGACCTTTTTTAACTCGGTGTTTTGCAGCCAGTTTCACCACACCAACATTCACGACAGCAATATCTTCGTCAAGCCGTCCCGAGCACCGGAAGACAAACCGCTACGGGATTACAGCATCTATATCAGTTACAGCGGCCGCCACGGCCTCGAGTGTATGGTCGAAGATATTCTCAAGGATTTCAGCTTCTCCACGCCCTGGGAGAATATGGAGCGCGACATTGCCCATATCTGCGAATCCCTGCGCAGCGCCCCCCTGGCCAATGTGGACAACGAGAAACACTTGCGGGTGGATATGCTGGAGTCGGTTTTCTACCGTAACAAAGCGGCCTATCTGGTGGGGCGCATTATCCTGAACGGCGAAGTTATCCCCATGATCCTGCCCTGCCTAAACAACGGGCGCGGCGGTATTTTTGTGGACACCCTTATCTACAATAACGACTCCGCCAGTATCATTTTCAGCTTTACCCGTTCCTACTTTATGGTGGATGCGCCAATCCCCTCCCGCTTTGTGCGCTTCCTATCCACCATTATGCCGCTCAAGGAGAAGTCTGAGCTTTACAACTCTATCGGCTTCCACAAACACGGTAAGACCGAGTTCTACCGCCATATCCTCGCCCATATGAAGGTCAGTAACGACAAGTTTGTTATTGCACCGGGCATTAAAGGGATGGTGATGAGTGTATTCACATTGCCCTCCTACCCGGTGGTATTTAAAGTCATTAAAGATGAGTTCGACCAGCCGAAAACTGTCACCGAGAAGATCGTAAAGGAAAAGTACAAGTTCGTATCCCGCTCTGACCGGGTCGGCCGTATGGCTGACACCCAGGAGTACTCTTACTTTATTTTCTACCGCAATCGCTTCAGTGAAGAGCTGATCAAAGAACTGCAGGAAGTGGCACCATCAAAACTGATCATTGATGAGAAGCGGGTCATCATCAAACACCTGTATGTAGAGCGGCGCATGGAACCGCTTAACCTCTACCTGCAACACGCCAATGAAGAGCAAACCAAGGAGGCCATGGAAGAGTATGGCAATGCGATCAAACAGCTGGCAGCCGCAAATATCTTCCCCGGCGACATGTTGCTGAAAAACTTTGGGGTTACCCGTCACGGGCGGGTAGTCTTCTACGATTACGATGAACTCTGCCCATTGACGGAATGTAACTTCCGCAAGATTCCCGAAGCTCATACCTCTGAGCAGGAGCTGGCCGACAAGCCCTGGTATACCGTCGCAGAAGCCGACGTCTTCCCGGAAGAATTCCGCTTATTCTTCTCTGGAAATCCCACCGCGCGCGCGGCATTCGAAAAGCTGCACGGCGATTTATACAACTATCGCTTCTGGAAACTCTTACAAGATCGTATTCGCGCCGGACATGTGGAGAGTGCTTTCCCCTATCGACGCAAGTGGCGTTTCCCCCGCCGCTCCCATAACCGTGCACAACAAAAGTAGACGACCAATCTATGACTATATTGGTAGGAGGACTTTTCCAAGGGAGCGGATAATCCGTGCATATTTTTCGCTGGACTCTAGTTGCCGCAACTGTTTCCCTGCTGACGACCAGCGGTTGCGGCTATTTCCCCAGCGAGATGTCCATCCCCGGTAAGCTTCCGCCGGCAAAGCGCCCCCCACCTTACGCACGAATCACAGGAAAACCCCATGTGGTTAGCTGCGCAACCCCCGCCCGGGGGTTTCCAACCCTGTCCTTTGATGAAGTGTTTACTTTTACCGAAAATCCGCGACAACCGTTCGTAGAGTCAAACGGCCTCCCCCAACAATTCGACGTGATTGCCTATGTCTGGGGCGCGGAAAGGTGTACGCCAGCAGCCTTCTGTAACTACGGAGATTATTACCAGCTGCTGGGACGTGGGCCCAGAGGCGACTTTGCGACCTGGATCTCAACACCACAATATCCCCGTATTACGATTCAATCCCCCTGCGGCCAGCGACTGAAGGTGGGCCAGGGCTATCGTTTTTCATTTAGTGATGGACAACTGGTGGGATTTAGCCCCAACTGAAAAAAGAGTTGCCACTAGCGTGATAGACCGTATTTGAGACATGCGGTAAAGACACCCGGTTAGGCCTCTTGGGCACCGTACAATTTCCCTTCTGCCTTTTTTAGTACCTCTGGGAATGCTTCTTCAAGTAGCGGTAAATAGCGTCCTGGGCCCGACAGCCCCTACTCCCTTCATTAGCCAATCTGGTATTGGTTTGACCGGCATCAATTAAGCGGGCTTTCTGATTATCATGCCACTGTAATTCCATGATCTTCTTAATGGTTCGGAGGTGTCGAGAATTGGTTACCGGATAAGTAACTTCGATCCGTTGATCCAGACAGCGGTTTTTCAGGTTTGCAGAGGACATCCACATCAGTTCATCGCCACCATTATGAAACACATAAATCCTTGCGTGCTCCAGAAACTTATCCACCAAACTAATCACCTTAATATTGTCGGATAATCCAGGGGTGTCGCATAGCAAAGAGCACTCACCGCGAACGAGTAATCGAATCTCTACTCCCGCAGCGCTCGCCCGATAAAGATGGGCAATCAGTTTGCTGTCTATCAGGCTGTTGCACTTAAAGAATATGCCAGCCTTACGCCCAGCGAGGGCCGCCTCTATTTCCCGGTCTATGGCCTGCTCAAAGGAACTTCTCAATGAGAAAGGAGAGACAATAATATGCTTGAAAACCTGTTTTGTATTGGGGAATCGCATAAATTCAAACAAGTTATAGATGTCGCGACCCACTCCCTGATCATTAGTCAACACACTGAAATCACAGTAGACACGAGCAGTACTCTCGTTAAAATTTCCTGTTCCCAACTGGGTATAAAAACGATTCTTTCCCTGCTCACGGCGGACTACAGAAATTAACTTCGCATGAACCTCCATTTCAGGAACGCCGTAAACAACCAACACTCCCGCTTCTATTAATTTACGGGACCAATAAATATTGGCTTTTTCATCAAAACTCGCCCGCAATTCAACAACCGCAATTACTTTTTTATTATTTCTTGCCGCATTAATTAACGCCGCGATTACCCTTGAGTTTTTCGCCATTCGATACAAGGTAATACGTATCTCTTTTACCTGCGGGTCAATAGAGGCCGAAGCAAGGAAATTTGTTATTGCCCAAAAATCATGGTACGGATAACAGAACAATCCATCATCGTCTTGCAATTGGTCAAAAATATTTTTACTGGTGGATAAAGCCAAGAGCGGTGCCGGCCTTCTATACCGACAACTTTTGGAGTCCGGGGCAAAGCCCATAAGATCTTTGGAGTTGTGATAACGCCCACCAGGGGTATAACTATCCCTGGACCCCATCTTCAGCTTTTTCTTAATCAGCTCCAACAGTGTATTAGGCATTTCCATGTCGTAAGCAAGACGTACCGGCTCTGCACGCTTACGCTGCTTGAGCGACCGTTCAACACGTTCGAGAATATCCCGGTTGACGTACTCCCCCAGATCAATATCTGCATCCCGACTTATCTTGAACATATATGCCTTGGCAGAAAGAATAGGCAGGACATTACGGAAGACTTCTTCCAGGCACACTCGAATAATATTATCCAGAACGATGTAAACTTTCTCTTTCCTGCCTTGGCGCGATGGAATTTCCAGGAAGCGGGGAAGAATAGCAGTGGGGATTTCCATAACTGCATATCTGCTTGGCTCCCCTTTTAAATTCAAAGTGATAGCGAAATAGATATTGTTGTCACTCAGCAATGGCATTGCTGACCTGCCATCGATAAAAAAAGGCTCTAACTCCGGTAAAACCAGGCTATGGAAATAATTTTTTACAAATCCCAACTGATGGCTATTTAAGCTATCTTCTCGAACAAGATAAATACTATGTTTTTTCAATCCCGATAACACTTTGACATAAGCTTCGGCATAGCGCTTTTCAAGTGTCAAAATACGATCGTTAATAGTTTTCAATAGCTGGGAAAAGTGCTCCCTCTGCCCCACACCAGAATCAATACTCGCCAACCTCCGTACACCAGCCACCTTAATGCGGAAAAACTCATCCATATTCTGGGAGAAAATTCCGAGAAAGTGTACCCGTTCGATAGCCGGGACTGTTTCATCCTCGGCTTCCTGTAGTACTCGCTCATTAAAAGATAGCCAGCTTAATTCGCTGGGAAATAGAGGAATATCATTCAGCATAGATAGAGCACTTCACCAACGCTTCTACTATTGGTCACCAAAATACAGATACCAGCCTCCCCAAATCCGCCCTACTGGTACAGAGCTTAAAATCTGGCTAACTATAAAATAATAGAACAAGGTGACAGCGTATTTTTGGATTAACTCCTTGTGATATCGGCTATAAAACCAACAGTAGAGTTTCTAGCTTGGTAGCGGGATCAATAAATAGAGAAAAGATGCACTCTATCAAGAGTGAAGCCTAAACTGGGTAGAATAATGATGTTAGCAGTGCAAATGGTATTTGTGACCCCACAGACAAACTGAAGGGTCACCATTTAATCTAAGGAAGGTCTGCAGCCCATTATTGGCGATCTATACTACTCCGCCTCGCGCTGCTTTAAAAAGCGATAGATGGCATCCTGGGATCGACAACCTTTTCGTCCCTCATTAGCCAACTTGGAATTTGTTTGCTTGGCATCAATCAGCCGCGCCTTTTGATTATCACTCCACTGCAATTCCATAATTTTGCGAACTGTAGCCTGGTGCTCCGGATTCATAAGCGGGAAAGTGACTTCAACTCGCTGATCCAGGTTTCGTTTCATCAGGTCTGCCGAAGACAACCACATCAGCTCATCACCACCATTGTGAAAAATATAGACCCGGGCATGCTCCAGGTACTTATCTACCAAGCTGATAATACGAATATTGTCTGATACGCCCGGAGTTTCACAAACCAATGCACACATCCCACGAACGATAACACGAATTTTTACACCTGCGGCACTGGCACGATACAGCTGCTCAATAATCTGACTATCCACAAGGTTATTACACTTAAAAAATAGCGCCGCTTCCTTCCCTGCCTGGGCGGCATCAATTTCACGATCTATCGCCGCAGTAATCGCATCCCGATAGAAAAATGGTGAAGTGATAATACGTTTAAAAGAAGGGCGCTTACGCGGTGCCTGCATAAACTCAAATACATTGTAAACGTCCCGACCCAGCTCCTGGTTATTGGTCAATAAGCTAAAATCGCAATAGACCTTCGCTGTATTCTCATTAAAGTTACCGGTGCCAAGATGGCTGTAGAAACGGTCTTTGCCATCCTCGCGGCGAAGCACAGAAATTAACTTGCAATGTACTTTGAGGTTGGACATGCCATACACCACATTCACCCCGGCATCGCTCAACTCATGGGACCAATGGATATTGGCCTTTTCATCAAAGCGCGCCCGCAACTCCACCACCGCAGTCACTTTTTTGTTATTGCGAACCGCATTAACCAGAGCCGCAACTACACGGGAGTTCTTTGCTACTCGGTAGAGATTAATCCGAATTTCTTTAACTTGAGGGTCTAGTGCGGCAGATGCCAGGAAATTGACAATCGCATGGAAGTCATAATAGGGATAATAATAAAGCCGATCCCCTGCGCATAGCTGTGAAAATACACTTTCATTTTTCGGTAAGGCTGGCAGTGGTGTGAGGCGCTTATAGCGAAGTCGGGCGGATTCTCCCGGAAATTTCATCAGATCTTTAGAATTGTGATAACGCCCACCGGGGGTATAGGTATCATAACGCCCCATTTTCAGTTTCTTCTTTACCAACTCCAGTAAAGCCTCAGGCATATCACCATCGTATGCCATACGCACCGGATCTGCACGCTTTCTCTTTTTTAGTGAGCGCTCCATTCGGTCGAGAATATTCTGGGTTACCTCTTCACTTAACTCCAACTCAGCATCGCGACTGATCTTAAAGGTATAGGCGCTGGCTTTAGCGATAGGCACCACATGGCGAAATATTTCTTTAAGGCATCCCCGGATAATATTATCGAGAACGATGTAGACTTTCTCCCGCTTCCCCTCCCGTGGAGGAATCTCCACAAAGCGGGGAAGTGTATCCGTAGGAATCTCCATTGCCACATAGCGCTCGGTACCATCATCCAACTCAAGTGCTATCGCAAAATAGATACTGGTTTCATTAATTAATGGCATGGGCTTGCGCCCATCGATAAAGAATGGCTCCAACTCCGGCAGCACTTCCCGGTGAAAGTAACTTTCTACAAACTGGCGCTGGTTATCGCTAAGCGAAGTCTCCCTAACTACATGGATATCATGCTTTGCCAGATCCTTTAAAGCTTTGTTATAGGCCTTCGCATAGCGCAACTGTAACCTCAACACTCGATTATTAATCGATTGCAATAGATTACTGTAATATTCCTTCTTTTCTCCGCCAACGGAAAAGGCTGCTAAACGACGTACCGCTGCAACATGCACACGGAAAAACTCATCCAGGTTATTAGAGAAGATTCCCAAAAAATGTACGCGCTCAATAACAGGTACACTTTCATCTTCCACCTCCTGTAAAACACGCTCATTAAATGAAAGCCAGCTCAACTCTTTGGGAAATAGAGGCACATCGTTAGACATTGCAAAACCATAAAACGCACCCAGTATCTGACGGCAGTTTAATAATCCAGATTATTCTGGAAGCAGCCTTAACACGGGGCTGAGGGTCAAGATTAAGTAAAGAAATATGCCACTGAAATGTGGCTGTGAGCAAGCGCCTATAGCAATATAACGATCTAGTATGGCTTCACAGTTTTCTGCCACACTGTTTCAGTCCATAAATTGGCACAAATAAATAAAAAATATCTTTTATTTATAAAAGATATTTAATAATTTTGTAACATTTTTATAGGTGGCGCCTTTTTGGTGCGCTGTATATTGACTGCACCCACTATTGGACCGAAAAGTGGAAAAATGAATAATAGAGCGTCCGACTCCATACATTAGCGCTTTCAACGGGATATTGATGCAAGCTCCAAACGAACGCTATGCCGCCCTAGATTTGGGCTCAAACAGTTTCCATCTGCTCCTGGCGGAATTTCGCGATCAGCGCATGGTACGCCTGCACACAGACAGAGCCATGGTGCGCCTGGCCGAGGGGCTGGATATTAACCACCACTTGGACCCGGCGGTAACCGAACGGGCCCTGGCCGCTCTGCAGCGCTTTCAACCAGTGATGGATAAACTGCCCCTCGATCATGTGCGTGTTGTGGGTACAAATACACTGCGTATGGCTGCGGCCAATGCCGATGGCTTTTTGGAAGAAGTGGAATCAATACTCGGTGTGCCGGTGGAAATTATCAGCGGTATCGAGGAGGCCCGCCTGATCTTCACCGGGGTTCTCGCCGCCGCCAATGGCCCCCCTCGCTTGCGCTGCATTATTGATATTGGCGGTGGCTCTACGGAGCTGGTTCGCGGTGGTGATACTCCACAGCAACTGGAAAGCCTGGATATAGGCTGTGTTTCCTACAGTAAACGTTTCTTCGCCGATGGCCTGATCAGCCGCAACACTGTAAACCACTTCCAGCGCGCGCGGCGAGCGGCGCGGGCCGAATTGCAGGAGCTACAGCATATTGCCGAAGGCGCGGAAGTTACCGGTTGCTCCGGGACTATCAAAGCGGTTGCCAGGATTTGCAATGATGGTGAAGTAAAGGCGATCAAGCGCGGGGATATCGATCAGCTTGCGCACCGGGTTTCCTCCGCCAAACATATCGCGGACCTGGATTTGCCCTACCTGGATGAAGAGCGTCGCCCGGTATTCGCTGCCGGCTTAGCGATACTGCATGCAATATTCTGCGAACTCGACATTATGCGTATGGAAGTCTCCCCCTATGCAATCCGCGAGGGCATAGTGCACGACTTGGCCGGGCGCTTGCACGGCGGGGATCGACGTGCAGATACGATTGCCGCCATGGTAGAGCGCTGGCAGGTAGATACCAACCAGGCTAAACGTGTCAGTTCCACCTCACTCAAGCTCCTGCAGCAGTTGCGCCCCCAGTACCCACCAGAAGGCAAGGTGCGACTGCACTGGGCTATCCAGTTGCACGAAACCGGCCTGGCCCTAACTCACAGCAGCTTCCGCAAGCTGGGGGCCTATATGGTTAAACACGCCGATATGGCCGGATTTGCCAAAAGTGAACAGGAGCACCTGGCCTATCTGGTGCACAACCAACGGGGAAGAATCAAACCGCCACGGGAGCACTATGGCTTCCACCCCAGCCCAGACCTTCTGTTATGCCTGCGCCTCGGATGTATTATTCACCGGGACCGCACCGAACGCAGCCTGGACGGCTTAAAGCTATATGACCAGGGAGACGCCTATCACCTGGAAGCCGATCAACAGTGGCTGGAGGATAGCCCGGCAATTGCAGAATTGTTGGAGCAGGAAGAGCAACACTGGCGCTCACAGAATCGGCCCCTACAGATAACGGCGGTATAAGAGCCAGGGGCCCTTGTGAGCCACTCTGAACACTGGCGTTTTACGCAAATATTCACCCTACAATCAAAAGCTATGAAACTGAGCGAAGTCACTCTCGAACACCACTATGCGGATATGGGGGAAGCCTTTGGCACCCCCATAGCACCCACTCCTTTCCGCCACCCCAAGGTAATCGATACCAACCCTTCAGTGCTGCAACTATTGGGAATAGATCCCAACGAGAAATCTGCCCCCGCCTGGGCCGAGCTGGGCTGCGGCGCCCGCCTGTTTAAGGGAAGCCGCCCATTTGCGATGAAATACACCGGTCACCAGTTCGGGGTCTACAACCCGGACCTGGGGGATGGGCGAGCACTGCTGTTGGGTGAAATCGAGAGTGAAGGCCGGCGCTGGGAACTGCATTTAAAGGGTGCAGGAAAAACGCCCTACTCCCGCTTTGGCGATGGCCGCGCAGTATTGCGCTCCACCATACGGGAGTACCTCGCCAGTGAGGCACTCTACGGCCTCGGTATTCCCAGCACCCGGGCACTGTGCATTGTCGGAAGCGACGAACCAGTCACCCGAGAGAAAATCGAAACCGGGGCCATGCTGATCCGAGTGGCGGAAAGCCATGTGCGTTTCGGTCACTTTGAATACCTGTTTTACACCAAGCAACTGGAGGCCCTACAGGAGTTGATCGGGGTTATTTGCCGGCGCTTTATACCGGGTACAGAGGGTATAGCAGTGGGCGACCAAGCTGAAGCACTGCTGCGCTTTACCACCCGCCGCAGTGCAGAGCTAGTGGCAGCCTGGCAGTCCGAAGGCTTTGCCCACGGCGTGCTCAACACCGATAACATGTCGATTATTGGCGACACCTTTGACTACGGGCCCTACGCCTTCCTGGACGACTACAACCCCACTTTTATCTGCAACCACTCCGACCACACCGGCCGCTACGCCTTTGAGCAACAGCCTGGTGTCGTACTGTGGAACCTGAATGCTCTAGCCCATTCACTGTCGGCCTTTGTCGGTGTAGACGCTCTGCGCGAATGCCTGGAGCAATTCCAGCCGGTGGTAAGCGAGGCCTATGCGCAACGTATGCGGGCCAAACTGGGCCTGGAAAAAGAAGAGGATGGCGACCAGGCCCTCTGCTCGGAACTGCTGAAGTTGCTTCAACACGGCGAGGCTGACTACAGCCTGTTTTTCCGCGCCCTGGCCCACTACCGGGGGGAGCGTCCGGCCAGCGCTTTACACGAGTTACTCAAACCCTCTCACCACAGCGCCCTGGATCAGTGGCTGGAGCACTATGATCGCCGCCTCACCCGGGAGACAAATAACTCCCGGGAGCGCAATCTAGCCATGCTGTCAGTCAACCCGAAATACATTCTGCGCAATTATTTGGCACAGAAGGTCATCGAGGCTGCTGAAGATGGCGACTATCATCCTTTGCGGACTCTGCGCCAGTTACTGCAATCCCCTTTCGCCGAGCACCCGGAGCGAGAAGTCTGGGCCAGTGCACCGCCAGAATCCGGCAAGCGTATCCCCTTGAGCTGTTCCTCTTGAAGGTGCCTTTGGATAACTCACAAAGGTCCCGAAATTGGGACAAATAGAGAGAAAAGGCAGGGATATGTGGCCAAATGCTACTTTTTGACTGTTAGATTTTACCTGATGACGACTAGCCCACTGCCCTCGTAGGTGACTTGATGTAATATCTGGGTCACCCTACTTTACATAGGAAAATAAGTGATGATTAGAAACCTGCTTCTGGCCACCTTTGGCCTGCTGTTCGCCCTGCAGGCCAGTGCTGCAGATATCCTGGGCAACTGGCGCACTATCGATGACGAGACCGGAGAGACAAAGTCCATCGTCAACATCTATGAAAAGGATGGGAAGTATTACGGCAAGGTAGTGGATCTTCTGATGAAGCCTAACGACACCGTTTGCGACAAGTGCCCAGGCGACCTGAAAGGTAAGCCCATTGTCGGCATGGATGTCATCAGCGGGCTGGAAAAGAAAGGGAAAAAATACGAGGACGGGGAAATTCTCGACCCGGTTAAAGGCAAGGTTTACGACCTGAAAGTCTGGCTGGAGGATGACAACACCCTTAAGCTGCGCGGCTACCTGGGCTTCCTCTACCGCACCCAAACTTGGCACCGAGTTCAATAAGCAACTAGGTGCAGCTCTCGGGCCCGAGTTCTATCGGGCCCAGAAACCTCTCTCGCAAGCCCAGTTAAAGCACCACCCTGCCGCTTTCACCGCTCGTTGCACGGGCCGACACCACTTTATCGTCTTCACTGGTATCAATTCGTACCTTGGCGCTCATACCTGCGCGCAGAGGCGGAGAATCCTTGAGGGGGTATAGACGCAATCGCACAGGCACCCGCTGCACGACTTTCTCCCACTTGCCACTGGCATTCTGCGGCGGTGTGGAAGCAAACTCACTGCCACTGGCGGGGCTCATACTGTCCACCTGAGCCTGCCACTCAAAATCCGGGTAGGCATCCAGGGTCACTTCCGCTTGCTGACCCGTGCGCACGCGACCCAGCTCAGTCTCTTTCAGGTTGGCCTCCACCCAAAGGCCAGTGGAGCCAATCATTTGCAGCAGGTTAATGCCCAGAGTGGCCATCTCCCCCACCTTGGGTACGGTATTGGCAATAGTGCCATCCACAGGAGCAATAATGCGCGTGCGCGATAACTGGTAGCGGGCGGTATCCAGTTGCGCTTGAGCCACTTTTAAATCTGCCTGCTCTTCCAGGGCAATACTGGGATCACCTCCCAGTTCAGCGCGCAAGCTGGAGAGCTTCTCAGCATTAATGGTGATCTGTGCACGGGCCCGCTCCAGCTGCTGGCGGGCGCTGTCCAGCTCCGCCTCGGAAAACGCCACCTTGCTCAGTTTTTCATTGCGCTCCAACTGGCGGCGATAAAAGTCCGCATCTTTGCGAGCCTGCTGCAGCGCTGCATCTGCTTCAGCATATTCCGAACGGCGAGCGAGCAATTCGTTGCGCACCTGGGCCAGGCGCGCCTCCGCCTCAGTCACCGCCAGTTCGAAGGCCGTGCGGTCGATCTGAATCAATAATTGCCCTTTCTCCACGACCTGGTTGGCACTCACCAGCACCTGAGTGACAACACCACTAACCTCGGGCGCGAGGGAAATCTTGTCCGCTTTCACGTAAGCGTTCTCTGTCTCGACAATATCGCTACCGCGCAACAGGTTCCATCCCCCTATCAGGGCGGCCAGTACCAGGAAAAAGGAGAGTGCGAACTCTCGTTGTCCGGCGCGGTCTAGCTTAATGGACAGCTTTTCAGTCACATTCAATCTCTTCACGTGTCAAATTCTTGCGCAACCGCAATAGCAGCGACTGCAATTGATCCACCTCTGCGGCAGAAAAGCCCGCAAGTGCCTCACTGCGGGTCTGCTGGGCTACGCCGCCCAGCAACTCGAGGGCCGGCATTGCCTGCCCCGTCAGATAAATACGGAAACAGCGCCGGTCCTCGGGATCGGGCCTCCGCTCCACCAGTCCCTCCTGCTGGAGGTTATCCAGCTGGCGCGCCAGACTGATCGGCGCTAGGTCCAGGCGCTCGGCCAACTCTGCCTGCTTGAGGCCCTCCTCGCGCAATAGATGCCAAAGCACCTGCCAGCGGGATCCACTCAGCCCGTGGTCCTTGGCTCTACGGTCGAAGTTTCGCCGCAGCAGCCGTGCTGCACTGTGTAGTTCAAAACTCATTTCAGTAACGGCATCTTCCCTGGACATATCTGCTCTCCCTGTCTAAGGCCGCTCATTATAAGCCTGCTTATTATTTCATCAATGTGTGAGTTATCAATATCCCAAAACCCCATTAAAAAAGGCGGTCACTAGGACCGCCCTTTCGACCTGCATCCGGGATGGGTCTATTTCTCCAGAACCTCGATCTTATCGACCTTCTGGAAGCCCCGGGGCAGCTTGTTGCCGCGCCGGCCACGCTCGCCGCGATAGTGATCCATCTCCGAGATCTTGATCTTGGTATGGCGCTTACCGGCGTGAACGACCAGTTGGTCCCTGCCCTTCAATACAGCAACACCGATGACCACCTCTTCGCGGGCCGCAGCTCGGGCCGAAGTGATATTGATAATCTTGTTGCCCTTGCCTTTGGACAATTCCGGCAACTCAGTCACAGGGAATACCAACATGCGCCCTTCCGTGGTCACCGCTGCCAACAGAACATCATCGAGACTCTCCAGCAATTGAGGGGAAAGCACCTGGGCCCCCTTGGGCAGGGTCAGCATGGCTTTACCCGCCTTGTTGCGCGACTGCAAATCGGAGAGCTTGGCGATAAAGCCATAGCCCGCATCGGAAGCCAGTAGCACTCGCTGCTCATCAGGGCCCATCAACAAGCCCTCGAAGGTGGCACCGGAGGGGGGATTGATACGCCCGCTGAGGGGTTCGCCCTGCCCTCGTGCCGAAGGCAAAGTATGGGAGGCAATGGAGTAACTGCGACCGGTGCTATCGAGTAATAGCGCGGGCTGGTTACTCTTGCCCCGCGCGGCAAAACCGAGACTGTCCCCCGCCTTATAACTGAGCGCTGCCGCATCAATTTCATGGCCCTTGGCCGCGCGAATCCAACCTTTTTCAGAAACGATTACGGTGATGGGATCTGAAGACAGCAGCTCAGATTCACTAAACGCCTTGGCCTCTTCACGAGCCACAATTGGGGAACGGCGATCGTCGCCAAACTCTTTGGCTGCGGCCAGAAGCTCTTTCTTGATCAAGGTCTTGAGGCGACGCTCGCTATTCAGGGTCTTGGTGAGGGTATCTCGCTCTTTTTCCAGCTCCGCCTGCTCGCCGCGAATCTTCATCTCTTCGAGGCGCGCCAACTGGCGCAGCTTGGTATCGAGAATGTAGTCCGCTTGGATATCCGTGAGCTCAAAGCGATCCATCAGCTCCTGCTTGGGCTCGTCACAGGTACGGATAATTTCGATCACTTCATCAATATTGAGGAAGGCAACCAGTAAACCTGCCAACAGGTGCAGGCGCTTCTCAACTTTATCCAGACGGAACTGGAGACGACGGCGGGTGGTAGTGGCGCGGAAAGTCAGCCACTCCCGCAGGATTTTATCGAGGGACTTCACCTGCGGGCGCCCGTCGATACCGATCATATTCATATTGACGCGGTAGTTGCGCTCAAGATCGGTAGTGGCAAACAGGTGATTCATCACCGATTCCATATCCACCCGATTGGATTTCGGCACAATTACCAGGCGCGTCGGGTTTTCGTGATCCGACTCATCGCGCAGGTCGCTCACCATGGGCAGCTTCTTCGCCTGCATCTGCTGGGCAATCTGCTCCAACACCTTGGCACCGCTCACCTGATGGGGCAGCGCAGTAATGACAATATCGCCGTCTTCCTTACTCCACAGGGCACGCATTTTGATAGAGCCGCGACCGGAGGTGTAAATCTTACGGATATCATCCCGCGGCGTAATAATCTCTGCCTCAGTGGGCATATCCGGGCCGAGAATATGCTCACACAGCTCTTCTACTGTGGCCTTGGGATTTTCCAGCAGCTCTACAGTCGCGTTGACCACTTCGCGCAAGTTATGCGGGGGAATATCCGTAGCCATACCCACGGCAATACCGGTGGTACCGTTCAATAGAATATTGGGCACCCGCGCAGGCAGTACGCAGGGCTCATCCATGGTGCCGTCAAAGTTGGGCTGCCAGTCCACAGTGCCCTGACCCAGCTCCGACAGCAGCACTTCCGAATATTTACCCATGCGCGACTCGGTGTAACGCATCGCGGCAAAGGACTTGGGATCATCCGGCGAGCCCCAGTTGCCCTGGCCATCAATCAGGGGGTAGCGATAACTAAACGGCTGTGCCATCAGTACCATCGCCTCGTACACGGCACTATCGCCGTGGGGGTGGTACTTACCGATCACATCACCAACGGTGCGCGCGGACTTCTTATACTTGGCAGTATTCTTCAGGCCCAGCTCACTCATGGCGTACACGATACGCCGCTGTACAGGCTTAAGGCCGTCACCGATATTCGGCAGGGCGCGGTCCAGGATCACATACATGGAGTAATCCAGGTACGCCTTTTCGGTGTACTCCTTTAACGGCAGGCGCTCTGTGGCCTCATAAACAGAGGTGTCGGTCATACAGCACTCGTTATTTTGTTCGGAAGGGGCGGATTATGGCGGACTGGGGCGGGAGGTTCAAAGGGAGCTGGTGGTAAAGGGCTATATCATTGGCTCAATTCGAAATTTGTCACCTGTGTTTGGCCCATATGAGCAGATTGGAAAGCATCATATAGAGCAAAGGCTGCCATGCAGCTCAATGGGTCTCTTTATCACCAGGGGCCATTTTGCAGAACATTAACATCAGCCGATAACACAAAACCACGATGATTTACTCAAGAAGAAGCTTTAAATAACGGATTACCTCCAGCGAAGCCCTGCTGTAAACCACTTGATTACAGTAAGAATTAGTTGACCCAACAGCTTAAGTGTCTCAATTTATATTAGCTATTACCTTTAATAATCATTTACATTCTGTTCAAAATATGTCCTGAAGAAATCTCTTTTCATAACCTCTTTGCCAAAATATTTTTCTGACTCAGCCAAGGCTCCATCCATAGGCATTCCATTTTCTACATGCATCAGGAAACTCCTCAAAAAAATCTGTGTATCAATACTTCTAAAAAAGATATCTTCATCTCTATCATTTACTATTTTTTGAAAATCTGAGTAAGATTCAATTTTAGAAAGTAAATATTCAGCCAGTATATAAGCCAATTGTGCTACTTCACCATCAAATGAGCATCCAATGCGGTACTTTGCATCTATAAGTTCATCCGCGTCCAAAATGACTTCAATTAACCTTGGATAATCCGGGTTATACCGACCTCGGGGAAAGCAAAGCCACTTATTATATATTGGGGAAATTGTCTCATGATCTATACAGGCATAATAACCCCAGTTCCAAGTCCTACTATTACGAATAATTCTTAAGTATTTTCTTAACGGGCCGATGGAACCTATGGGCATCTCTTTATATTTAAAGCTTTTCATTACTGATTTTCTCTACTCCAAATACTCCAATAGTCAGAGCCGGAATCAAAATTATAACTTTATTTACCTATTATCTTAGAACCTGACTTGTCAAATTCATAGATAGTCCAAATAACTTGAACGTTTATCTTTGACAAATCTAAATCAGAGAAACGTGAAATACTTATGGAGCCTCTGAATAACTCCGTAATGCCTCTGCGGGTCTTGAAGGCTGCAGATGTTAGGCGCAGCTCGCCGCTAGTCCTTTGCAAGAGCTACAACGCAGCAGCTGTGGCCTTCAAGGCCCGCCCTTCGGGGCTTGCGGAGCGATTCACACTCCGCGTTGCGACTTCTTGAAAGGTCTAGACATTCCTGCGAAGCCGCGCCTTGATTGTGAACCGCTCTGCATGCCAGGGGTGTCACGGAGTTATTCAGAGGCTCCTTATATCTTCCGAGACAGAATTACTGATCCAGAGATCTCTCATTTGCTGTGTATCACTTTTAATTTTTCCAAAATTACTATTAGAATAAAACCTCTTCTTTATAGCTCTTTTCGTCCTACGTTTAATTTTATTTTTTGTAGACGCAATCTTCACCGCTTTAATTTCATATAAGGTTAACGTATTAGTTTTTTTATCATATTTTGCTCTGTCAGCCCTTCTAAAACCTACTCCTTTAAATTGAATCCAAACTTCTTGTTTAGTACCTTTATGCTCCTGATCAAACCGGGCTTCAGATTTTCTCTGCATGGCTCTACTACTCTCAGGGATTGTACCTGTAGGGTCAATAAATCTATAAGGATTCCCATTGGCATAAGCATATCGATTAAACATCATCGGGTTGCTTTCTACATTACCGAGTACCCCCTCCGGGTCCATCTGCAGGAAGCGTCCAAGCTCTGGGTCATAGTAGCGGGCACCCATGTAGGTGAGGCCCGTATCTTCATCCTGGACATAGCCGGTATAGCCCACAGCCGGGTTCTTGGCCTGCCCATTCTCATGAATGGCGCCGTAGGGCATATAGGCTTTGCGCCACAACAGATCACCACCCTCATCGGAAGCGGCAACCACTGAACCTAAGCCATCAGTGTGCAGGTAGGTGACGGTCACCTCTGCCTTCGAGGTGACCGAAAGGGCCAATAAAACAACTGCCGCCAGCAGGTTTATTAGATATTACATAACTCTTTACTCGCCTGTGTTCCCAACTAGCGGATTGCAGATACCTGGGCGCTCATTGAGGACCTATTGCCTTCGGTATCAAATATTGGCTACCACTGTAATGCTGGCTCCAGTAGTCGGACTGGACGTTGGCGGCACCGATTTGGGAAATCAAGGCGACATTAAATTCAGACATCTGGGATTCAATTTAACTATTTAAGTTTGTAAGTCTAAGCAACTTTCTCCCTGGTTTATTAATTTATCTGCAATTACCTTCATGGAAATAAATTGATCATCGCTTAAATTAGCGAGCAGCTCCAGATCCAACCTTTGTCGTTTTAACTCTAGCTGCATAAGTCTATGATTTAGAATCATTTGCTCAATATCAGGGCAATTTGGGTCCATATCATCCAATTCTTGAACATACATATCTACAGAGTCTATAGCTAAAGAGGCCCCCTCTATCACGAAGCTTGTCTTGTTATTAGTGAAAGCCTTCATAAGCAAGCTTACTGCTACAGCGGCATCTAAAGCTGAAGAAACAAAAATTGAATCATAATCTTCCGTATCAGGCGCTATCGCTTCACAACGTGAAGCATATTCAGTTAGATCGGCATTTGATACTCCAGCATTTAGAAGTTCATATGCCTTATGCATGGCTGACTCTAAAAGCTCCACTCCAGAGAGTTTTGATTCACGAGCAAAAAAGACAAAACTTGGTAGCAATCTCTGCGAAATTGCAAATAGAAAAACAAGCTGTTTCCAAAACTCCATTTTGGAAAACTCTCTACGCAAAGTAGTTTCATCAAATGCCTTTTCCATATCCAGCT
Organism: Microbulbifer maximicatervae (SeqCode); assembly: GCF_052466985.1. Lineage (NCBI taxonomy): Bacteria > Pseudomonadati > Pseudomonadota > Gammaproteobacteria > Cellvibrionales > Microbulbiferaceae > Microbulbifer > Microbulbifer maximicatervae (SeqCode). The sequence goes on along the minus strand of NZ_CP174298.1, from coordinate 4,445,528 downwards.
CCTAATTTTTTAACTTGCTTCAGGAAGCGGCCCAGTTCCGGATCATAGTAGCGAGCACCCAGGTCAGCCACCACCTTTGTCATTACATTACGGAGGCCAACCTATAACTGTATCGATACTATCGACTGTGTAGCAGCATTTTGGTTGCTATAGGATATTAATAAGGACGTCTTTTCTGAAATAGGTAACTGCTAACCAAGTAAGTTATCCCACTTTTTCCCAAAGCTCACTAACTCTAAAAGGTATAGATCCTTATTTATCCGATCACCTGATAAATATAAAGCATTATCAAGATCTTCAGAGAAAACTTTTAAATCATCATCAAATATATACATTATCTCTTCCAAATGTCTGAAAAAATCATGGGTTTCTATATAAAACCCACCAATAGATCGCCATTCCAATGGGTAAATGAGAACTCTTTCCGAAGAAAAGTTTAGGAAAGCCCTAGATATTTTATCCATAAACAGAACAATATTATCTTTCACATCAAAGTATGCCCCCCCTTCAGCCATTGCTTTTGCTTTAGATTCAATCCCAATAGTTGACAGGAATATCCAACCTGCCTCCAACATCTCTACATCAATAAAGTCAAAAGAATTTTCACCCAGGATGCCAGTAAGTGCTAAAGAGTATTGATCTCTATTTCTCTCTCTCACTAGCTTTAATTCAAGTACGTGCCTTTTCAACCTACTCTTTTTTAATGTCGCTTTCATAAACCACCTTACTCTTACCCTTCTTTAATCGTGGTGCACCCTCTTTATTTACAAGTGGGCCATGCTCCTTTATTTTTCCTGCTTCTACATGATACGGAGTATGATCTGAAGAGTTGTTCGTATCTGCCCGACCATCCATAACTCCCGCAGGCTTTCCATCAGCCCCTTCCTTAATTTGGTGTCGTGGTTGATCCACACCACTCCTGCTTTGTGAATTTTGTCCTGACCTAGATGTGGGTATTCCAGCTTTTCTTTGAGCATTATTGGCGGTACACTTCTCTGATCGCCTGGATAAATACATCAGCCTATGAGGCCACTTGTCTAACACGGAGTTTTGAACACCCTCCTTCTAACCTATTGGTAGCTGAAACTAGAGTAAAAGGGAGGGTTTGATGAACTCAACCACCGAATCAAGATCAATAGAAACCTTCATTATATAAATTTAAGCTAACATCCCAACTCTCGAATATAAAACTATATACAAGGAGCGGAGATTTAGATTTAAAATTTGACCACAACTTATAAAACTTAGATAAATTTATCAATCTTTAAAAAGTCTCCAATAGCCCTGAATAAAATAGCCTCTTCAAAATCCTCATCAATAGGACACAACAAACAACAATCATCTTCAATGGATAAGAAATCATCCCAGTTTTCTCTAAACTTTAACCACGTTGTCTGAAAAACAAGTTTTTTCTTAATAAAATAACCCACAGTGCATTCGTCTGACCACTGGAAGTTATCTTTCATTAGAGATGAAATATCTTTTTTCTCTCCAGCATTGAAGGGTTCAAGCCAGTTTCCAAGCAACGTTAATTTTCCATCTACAATCCAGCTATGATCAGGAAGACTAAAGTAAGAACTAGCTTTAGGATCAATATTTTTTTCCCACACATCGGCGGCGCTATCTTCAGCCAACAAATATATCTCTTGACCTGAACCCTCAAAATACTCTCTAAAATCTGAAATTTCTACAGGAATTAATTTAGCATCCATATCCTTCTCGGCATTTCTAATTTGGCTTATCATAATAAATATGACCACCAGATTTTCCATCTTTCCATTTTATATGCTGTAAATCATTTCCCGCTCCTCTTTCTCTATCATTTTGATCATTATGTGTTTCATAACCTTTTCTATAGTTATTATCAGTATATTGCTTCTGCCTATCCATATTTCCACGAGATTCCTGAAGCAATCGCTTAGCATCTCCCGCTGTTTCAGTACGATAATTACGCTTCTCTTTACCTAACTCTTTTAAATCTGCAACCGCACTATTCCAGTCCTTAGTGTCAGGCTTAACTTTATCTAAGTCACTAGCTCGGACTGGCTTTTTAGGGTTTCTCTTTGCCTTAGAGGTGCCTTTTGCATCCGGGAGGATAATACCCTGTGCTAAAAGCTCATTTTCTGATGTCCTAAAGCCCAATCCAACTAAAATTGCGCCTCCAAGGTTCGCAGCATGGCCTCCATCCCTATTTTTTGGCGACCTCCCATCTGGATCAATAAACCTGTAAGGATTCCCATTAGCATAAGTATACCGATTAAACATCATCGGATTGCTTTCTACATTATCCAGGACACTAGCCGGGTCCATCTGCAGGAAGCGTCCAAGCTCTGGGTCATAATAACGAGCACCCATGTAGGTGAGGCCGGTATCGTCATCCTGGACATGGCCGGTATAGCCCACAGCCGGATTCTTGGCCTGCCCATTCTCATGAATGGTGCCGTAGGGCATATAGACTTTGCGCCATAACAGATCGCCGCCCTCATCGGAAGCGGCAACTACTGAACCTAGACCATTCGTATGCAAGTAGGTGACGGTCACCTCTGCCTGCGAGGTGACCGAAAGGGCCAATAAAACAACTGCGGCCAACAGGGTTTTTATTAGATGTTGCATGATTCTTTTCTCGCCTGTGTTCCCTACTAGCGGATTGCAGATACCTGGGTGCTCAGTGAGAGCCTATTGCCTTCGGTATCAAAATATTGGCTGCCACTGTAGTGCTGGCTCCAGTAGTCGGACTGGGCGTTGGCGGCATCGATCTGGGAGATCAGGGCGATATTAAATTCAGACATCTGGGATTCACTCAGGCCCTCTACTGCAGTCAGGTAAACCTGAACCTCAGTAGTACCGGACTCGCTAGCGGTGGCAGTGACATTGAGGTTAACCGCTTCCTGCCCCGGTAGTTTTTTTACCAGGGCGGCTTTGAGCACAGCACCGCTATCAGTATCCAGCGTATCGCTATGGGGAATAGTGAACTGGTGTTGCACTGCGGCGAGCAGGTGGCCTTCGAGGCTGCCACTTACAAAAGCCAGTGCCTGGGGAGCGGGTTCGATAGCTTCGGCACTGAGGCTCAAGTCACTGAAAGTCTTTGGAGTACCCAGGCCGGCCACCACTTCAACAGTCACCACCTTATCCCCATCAAAGTAACCTGGAGCGGATAAGATCAGTTCAGCAGTGCCACTAGCCAGTGTGGGCGCACTGGATGAAAGTGGGTCCACCAAGTCGATGGCCGCTAGCCAGAGGCCGGTATTCTCCATTTGCTGCACTTCGCTGGTGGGGTCGGCATAAACCCTGAAGACCTGGCGCACCTGCACAGTGTGCTCTGTATCCGCTGCATCTACTAGGGAAGCACTCAGTTGTTCAACACGCAGGATAGCGCTGCCGCTGGTATCCCCACTCTCTGAGAGATCATCGGCAGACAGGGAGATAATTACGGTATCTCCCGTTCGCACTGTGGATGTAAGAGCCTCTTCCTTACATCCAGCTAGCAGGGTGAATAAGGCCGATACGACAAATAGTTTTGCAATTAAAGTTTTCATTTATGTTTCCCTTTCCCTACTGCTTATTCGTTTCCTGCGCGCCCATAGCCAGGCGCTCAATAACAATGACATCGCCGAGGTCGATTACACCGTTGGTGTTCACATCACCGTGTCCGGGTTTCAATTGATCTTCACTAGCCTGCTCCAGCCCCATGGCAATACGCTTAACTGCGATAACATCTACCAGGTCTACTGCCCCATCGTTATTAAGATCGCCGTGCAGATAGTTGGGATCTGTACCCCTGGCAAATTCTTCCAGGTTGCTCATACCGTCACCGTCGCTATCCAGGTCTGCATCGGCAGCACTGTTGGGGTCCAGGTTATAAGTTCGCTCAAAGGTATCTGGCATGCCGTCGTTGTCACTATCATCTGAGGTGGCCAGGAGAGCTAGAGCAGTTTCTGACAACGCCTCAATCGCATCGGTAACGGTAATCAGACCGTTTGAAACTAGGTAGGGAATGGGCTCTCCCCCGATAATTCCGTCCTCTGTACTATTAATGGCACTAATAACATCCAGTGCCGTCACCTCCAGCTCGATATCACCAGAGTCAGCCAGCAGAACAAACGGTATATTGGCAACGCTGACCAAGCCTGTAGGCGATACTCCCGCTGTTTGAGAGGCTGTAATCGTCAAGGTCTTAATTTCTTCCAGGCCATCCACATAGGCCGAGTGCACTTCAGCAAATTCAGAATTGTCGCCCCCGGGAACAGTAAACGTGTCGACGATAGGGGTTATTTGTGTGGAGTTATATGCAATCTGTACACGAATTGCGCCGAGAGCGGCATTTACTGCAAGGTTGTCTATATCCATGGCAGTAACGCCACTTAAATCCACCTGTACCGGTATTGTCACTGTCGATAAGGGAATAGCCGTTTGGTCACTGCCCAAATTCACCGAAGCCCGTCCAGTAAAGGGAGATTGTTGGGCTATAGCAGCGGCGCTGAGCGAAAGGCTTAAACAGGCCCCCAGCAATTTCTTCTTACAAAAATTACTCATGGAGTGGGCTCCTCTGGCAACTCATCCTCAACCTTGATACCCACGAGGAGCTCCTTTAGACGAGCCAGGTCCTCTTCGTTAATTTCAGGTGACATTGAGAGGTTATCAATTCCTCCCTCTTTATATAAATCACATAAGGCAGGGTGAAAGGCGATCTTTTTCTGTAGCTCAGCCAGAGGATTATTCTCAACAACCCAGTCCAGTAGTAACTGGTCATAACTATTAACACTGCCACTCAAATCACAATCGCCCAGTGCCGAGTTATTGAGATAAACCAGCTCTCCCTTACCACTACCAGGGCCGATACCACGGTATAAAGTACTCTTGCCATCAGTCCCCTGATACAAACGCAATATTACTGCTTCACCAAAATCTCCCCGCTGGGGATCTGGCATAGAGCCAGTTACCCGCAGCAATTTGTTTTCTGATTCGGAAAACAGATTATTGAGATCTATCACTGCCAAAGGTGCTTGTACTCCATCCCCAACAAAAGCACTCAATGGGTAGCGTGAGCCTTCAACAGAGATGATTGCCAGATCACCTTTATTACCAGAGCTGGTATTCACAATTACCTGATCATTTAAATAGGGCTGTGAAATTCCGCTTTCGCTATCTAATTCAGTGTGAAGTCCACTGACACCGGTGCCCACGGTGAGCTGGAACGAATCCATATCACCGCAAAAATCGATACCGGCATCTGGACAAATAGTTTCCTCTGCGGAGCTTTCAGAAACCGCACTCGGTCTCAAGTAATAGGTTGTATCCGGTTCAAGACCGCGCGCATCCAGCTTAACAATCAGGCGGCTTTTAGCTTCACTCACAACGCTGGCGATGGAATGTGAGCGGAATTGCCCACTAATTTCCGGGTCTCCGGTATGCACCGGATACTCGACTATTTCTATATCCATCGCTGGAACAGTCGCACCTTGATCCGTATAAATCACTAACCCAGGCTGTGCCGACTCAGACAAAGTAAATATCACAGAAAGGGATCTGTCTGTTACATCTGCGATTACCAAGTCAGATATTTCTGTAGTTGCCGTATTTCCAGTCATCGGAGATAACAGCCAAGTCGCCAGCAGGCCCTGTAAAATCTTCAAGGAAGATCTCGAACTATTCCTTTTCATTATTCCGTTACCTCAACACTGAGAACTCGGGTTTCCTCTAGTAACACCTGGCCATTTACATCTTGGAAGGTGTAGGTGATTGATAACTCATAATCTCCAGGGCTGGTCGATGGTGTGATATACACATCAAAACCAACTGCCCAGGTCAGCTCCCCTTGGATAGGTGTCATTGAAAGGTTACTTAAAGAAATGGCAGCAAACGCATCATTAGTACCAGACATACTGCGATTAAGGCTGCCAACCTCATAAAAACTATTTGAATCAAATTGGAACGGTTCTGAAGAGATACCTGTATCACCCGGAGCAATTACCAGACCACCGCCAGACGGCGTCGTACTAAGATTCAATATAATTTCATCACTGGACTTGAGACCACTCTCGCCTGTTGCCTCAACAGTGATCCTGTTCCCCCCCTCTCCAAGGGTTATATCAGCAGAGAAAACACCCTCATTGCCATTAGTCTGTGTGACAACTGCATACTGACCATTGACCAATACCGTTGCATTAAAGTCTGCAATAGAACCTGTGATGGTTACCAGGGAGGTTGTGACAGTTTCACCAGACGTATGGGAATCAATGGCCACAATTGGAGGTCCCGCAGGAGGAAGAGCAACCTCAATTTCTATATCCCTGGTAATACTCAGCAGCTCTGTAAAGCTTCCATCAAAGAATTTGATCTCTACTGGCACGGAGTAAGTACCGTAGGCAGCATCCTCATCCGCAGACAAATCATAGTAGATCAATGCCTGGGAATTATTAGTATCCAGTTCCTTATGGTTATAGCTGAGAGATATTCCACTCGGCAAAGTTCCTGGTGTCATTTGTGCACTCGCCACAGAGGCAAGAATTGCTGGATCAAGATCAACTCGCTCCTTCCCAAGAATAGAGGTTCCAGTAATAACACGACTATCCTCTGTAATTGTTAAATCCACCATGAAAACTTCAAGAACCTGTACCTCAAAGTCCTGATTCAGGATGTAAAACTCTACCGGGAATGAGTAAAGCCCAGGGGCATCATAGTCAGAAATTTCAATGTCGACTGTGACTAAAGCCTTTTCACTGGATAGCGTTCTAAAACTAGATGTGGGTGCAAATAAGCTCTGTGGCGCCCCACCACCAAAATATAGATCTAGTTCAGTATCTCCCAGTAAATCAATCGGCACCGCAAACTCATGAATAAGTTTTGACTCACCGTCAACACCGATAATCACTTCTTGAGCGACCTCACTTACCTGACTGTACAGGTTCAGGGTATGGACCGTGGTCTTACCATGATTACCTGGACCCTCGGCAACAATTCTTATTTCATTATTACCCGGAGCCAGATCCCACTGAGGTACGGTAAAGTTTTCACCATCCATCGCCACCTCTATACCGTTAATTCTCAAACTCTCTACAGGGTTCTCAACTTTTCCGCTGAGAGTCATAGGTAACTGGCTAACTGACTGCCCTTCAGAATGAGAGGTGACAGTAATTACCGGTGGCGCTGGTGGTGTTAGGTATATCGTACGCGTTGCAATCGGATCCAGGTATCCAGACATATAAAATTCCATGGAATTACCTCCCTCCTCCAGCAGCTGGTTATCCCACGTATAAGTGGTGCCATTTACGGTTGGGTAATAAGCCAGGTAATCCTTGTACATTACAAGCCCATCCAACTGAGATGAAGCCTCCATCGTAATACTGACAGGGTCATTACTAACAACTTCACCTTCCGAATGAGAGGTTATCTCAACAGCTGGAGGATCTTGCGAGTCAACATTTAAGGTATATGTCTTGTTGGTTGAAAGCCCGTTAAATCCTTGCACCTCAACATTGATGGTGTTGGCACCTTCAATTAAATCGGTGACCACCCCATAAATACGCTTACCACCAGAAGGCACGTTACGGATACTATCCTTTGTAGCTAAAATTCCATTAATTTTTACCGTAGCCGCCGTGTCATTACTAACGAGTACAGTAATAGCTGTACGGGTACTTGGAATAACTTCTCCATCAGAGTGGGAATGCAGCTCAACTTCAGGCGCTTCACGACTTTCATAGGCTGTCAGTTTAATTGGAATATGCATATACGGCTCAAAACCGCCCATAGCACCGTATGATACCCAATCAATATAGAAGTTATAGACTCCTGATTCACTACTTAGACTATCGGAGTACGTCAAGCCAAAATTGTGATCAATTGTTTCATAGGGGCCCTCAATGCCAGTGACGCGATACCCAAAGCTGTCTGTATGTTTCTTAATAAAAAGAGGGTAACTCCCTTTAATCACATAGGAGCCATAGCTGATATTTCCTTTAGGCAAACTCGCAGGGAAATTGGTTGTTGTCAGCGTTTGTGAGACCCAGCTTTCACCTGGCGCCAGTGTCACTTCAAAAACTTCAGGGTTAAAACTAACAACCTTGGAAGTTGTTAGGTCAGGTGTTTCACCGACAGCAGTTACAGTAACCGTTCCCGACGACAAATCAGTACTATGGGAAAACTCACCATTCTCAAAATAGTGCGCCACCTCATCATTGACTCGAATTTCTTTTACAGATTGAGCATATCGACCCGATACAAGACCTTGCGTGTAATAAATATCTTCACCAGCTTGAGGTGAATCAATCTCAAACTCGGGAGCAACAGTTGATACCGGCACTTCATAGGCCAGCAGAAAATCTACTGAATATAAAGTGTTATCACTAACATCAGTAAGGACTATTGTAGCCGTCTTATCATACTCCCCCGATAATGCATGTAGTACATCAACATTTATCGAAGTCCCGATAGTATTATCGACTATTATGGGCTGGGTATTTGCCGCAGTAATATTACTTTCAACACCATTGGAAACTGTTGACTCAAATACTACATGATAGGAATCAACCAATGGTGCAATCACATCAGGAACTAAGATAGCCTCTAAGCTTTTACTGGTTACACCGGGGTTTAATGTCGATACATTCAACCGCTGAACATTAAGGTTTAAGGCTTCTGAAGCAATAAGCTCTCCTTGAGTAAAGGCCTCAATAATTAATTCATGATTTCCTGCTTCAAGCTGCAACCTTTCGCTATATTCCCCAGCGTCACAATACTCACTTGGTTCATGCCTATCTGAATCACAATAGAAACCAAATCTAAAATTATTGCCATCTATTACAGACTCTTTTCCATTCACTAGTACTTGATCAATGATGGGATCCACTTCACCAAAGATTATGGGATTACTCTGACTCGTATTTTGCCCATCCTGATGCGACATCACTTTAAAAGCATAGGGCTGTTGAACATCTAAAGCTATTACTGATCGAGTCTGAAGGTTATCGCTATTAATAACGATTACTTCAACATTTTGCATACCTGCAGATAAAACAACTTGTGCGGAAAAAATACCGTTTGCAATAGATGCTCTAACACCATTGACCCACACTGTAGCATTATTATCCGTAACAGAACCCGTAACTGTGATAAGTGCTCTCAGCTCCCCATTAACTTTTACAGGACTTCCGGTTGTCTGCTGACCATTACTATGCGATGTCACCAAGTGACCTGTGTAGTCGGTAGGGGAGTTAATAGTGTCAACTGCTTGAGCAGCATAAACAATATAAGCCTCTGTATTGTTTAATTTAAAGTCTACACCGGATGGCAAGCTATTTCTCCAGCTCGCAGACTCATATTTCCCGGTTGACTTATTGAATCGTTGAACGCTATTTACTACGCTCTCACCGCCTAGATGCTCAAGTAGCTCGTAAGCACTAAAGTCACCAGAAATACAGGAAAAACCAACTAAGTTTAATCCTGCAGAGAGCTGTGTTTTTGAGCATACAACATCACTATCAAAAGAGAGCTGTACCTCTTGTAGCATGTGGATAACATAACCTTGCCCAGGCTCTATCGCGAAGTCTTCTCCTTGTAACTGGCCAGATACGTACTCCGCACTAATGGTCTGACTACCATCGGCTGAATATCTCTCAATTTTTTCAGCAAAGTCACTTCCTCCAACCATTTCGAGCAGGTCAAATGCAGAGAAATCACTGCTATCTATATAGGGGTAGTGAATGAAGTTAACCCCTTTTGCAAGAATAGATTCACTTAAATAAGCGTTGGAACCTGTAGCAACTTCAGTTGAATTACTTCTGCCATCAAAATCATAGTCTTCATTTCCATCGAGAATTCCGTCGCCATCCGAGTCAGGAATCAAAACTGAAGTGCCAAATAAGGTCTCATGATTATCATTAAGACCATCGCCATCGGTATCAGCAAGTATAGGAGAGGTTCCTGCTAAAAATTCATCAAGGTTTGTGATGGTGTCAGCATCACTATCCAATAATGCATCGGCGCCATTTTGATGATCCAAACCAAAGACAAATTCAACACAATCGGGAATCTGATCAGAATCCGAATCCAAGGCTGGTTCATAGACCTTTGTTTCATAGCGACATTGGTTACCAGAACTAAATCTATCCTTACCAAAAGCCGACCAGGATGAACTTAATAAGCCTTCATTATTATCAACAAAAGCCTGCAATCGACTACTTCGATCACCAATATAGATAGTGCCATCTATATCGATCATTGGAGGTGCAACATACCAATGGCCGAGTGTGTACTTCCATTTTTCGGTGCCATTTTGATTTAGTGCATACAAATAGCCATTAGCCGTACCGAAATAAACAGACCCGTTCTCCCCAACTACAGGAGTGTAGGGAGTACCCATTGGGTCAAACACCCACAATACTTGCCCTGCACGATCTAGAGCTAAAATTTCACCTTTTTCAGTACCTGTATAAACAACATCATCTTTTCCGAGTACCACTGACCAATATTGGGAGTAGCTGGTTTGTACACCGGAATCATACTTCCATCTTAAGGAACCATTTTTCGTTAAAGAGTATATTACTCCATCATTCGCATAAAAATAGACATCACCATTGCGCCCAATCGCAGGTGAGGATTTAACAGTTCCTGCAGTTTCATAACGCCATTCCAGCTCTCCTTCTGCCGTCACCGCAATTAAGTATGGCTTACCAGAGTCCATTGCACCTATGTAAATAGTGCCTTCTGCAGAAATAGCGGGAGAAGATAAAAATCCTGTATTTCCAGGAGTTTCATACATCCACTTAAGAGAGCCATCGTTATTTAGTGCGTACAACCTTCTATCATATGAAGCAACATAGACAGTCCCATCCGATGCAACACTTGGAGAGGTTTGAATGTCACCGTAAGTCCTATAGTTCCACTTCTCTGTACCATCAGGATTAACTGCATATATTCTACCGTCGTTGGCACCAACATAAACGGTTCCATCGATAGCAACCGAAGGCGTGGAAAGTACAGATTCCTCGATCTCAAACTTCCAGCGAATATCGCCATTTGGATAAATTGAGTAAACAACGCCTTCACGAGTTCCTACATACAAATTCCCTTCGAGATCAACACTTACTGCTCTGTCGATAGTGCCAGAGGTATCGGCATACCAAGCGAGTTCGCCTCCATCCGGCTTATCAGAATTAATCGCCAAATTATGATTAACCGCGCTTTCTTGCCTATTACTATACCCATCTGAATCCAGATCGAGAATTCCATCACTGGGATCGAGGGCATTTAAACTATATTCCCTCTCATCTCCATCAGTAACTCCATCTCTGTCGGTATCGGACAGTTGTGGATTAAGCCCAGAATCTATTTCATCCTTATCATCAATACCATCTTCATCACTATCAGATGAAAGCGGATTAACACCGTGGACATTAACTTCATCACCATCACTAATGCCATCACCATCAGTATCAGCTATTGAAACAAAAACACCGTTATTAATCTCATCAATATTACTTAGACCATCTGAATCACTATCAAGACTTGCATCAGAGGAGTCATTCGGATTTAGTCCAAGCTGTGTCTCCAGGCAATCTGAAATATTATCTGAGTCTGAATCTAAACCTGAGGGAATAGATTGATCTACAGATTGAGCTATAAGCTGCCCACCCAGCTGGATATAACTAGTAGTTGAACAACCTGAATAATCCTCCTCATAAAGAAGTGCTCCAGAGTTTACATAAACACTAAATTTACTGTCATAAACTTTGTTACCACGCTCTTGATAACGCTGCCCATTACCATCATAAAAATAATTCTTTGTAACTCCACCGGCAACACTCTGTCTTAACTTGGAAGCGTGGTCATATTTATAATCTTTACTAAAGTAAGTATTTACATACCCACTCCCATAAAGCCCGTACTTCGTCTTTCTTACAATATTTCCACGAGAATCATAATCAAATAGATTTATAGAGGTTTTATCTTCCGTTTTCGTTAGTAACCCCGAGGCATAAAAATGCTCCACATCAGAATTAGCACTCGTTTTTCTATCGATATCCCCATTATACGTATAAGAATATGTTGTAGTTCCCCACGCACCTGAAGCAGAAGTCAGCCTATTAAGATCATCATAGCTCGCACTAACTGTACGCGAACTATCTAGGCCATCGATGATAGATGAAACATTTCCAACACCGTCATAACTATAAGTCAAGTCCATCAACCCACTGGAGGAAATTGACTCAAGGAGCAGGCGATCATTCAGCGAAAAATTAACGACTTTGCCATTACCATAGGTAATAGACTTAAATTGACCCGTAGGAAAATATTCAACATTACTCGCATAGCTTCCTGCCTTTGTTGGCCAACCAAAGGAATTGGGGGAGTAATCTACAGAAAGCTGGTTTGGATAAATAATCTTATTTAAATTATCCAGCTCATCATATTCATAGTTAAATACGTAGTTCTGCAATAAACCGTAAGCAATAGTTAAATTTTCTTCTTTTAGATTGCCATTTTCATCATACATATACTCCCACGTGGAGAGACCATTTATCAACTTCTTAAGATTACCATCATTATAATAAACAAAATGTGTATCATCTGTATTTTCCGGGTAATCAATATGAAGCAGTCGATTTAACCCATCATAATGAAAATAGGTTGCAACTTCCTCAGAAATCTTGGATGACTCCAGGTTGCCCACAGCATCATAAGTATATTGAGTAACACCTATTTCCGGATCAAACTTACTTTCAAGTAGAAATTTATTATTATAAGAATACTCTCTAGACTGTCCGATGAAATTATATTGCTGCTGCGTAACAACCGTTGGCTGATTAAATAAATTTCTTTTGAAGGTTGTATTAATATTTTCTGGCTGACGAATATAGTAAATCGAAGAATCTTCCAACCCTATATTTCGATAAATGTGAGTAGTAGACTTTCCTCTTTCATCAGTAGAAACTATAGTCTCATCATTATAAGAGTACTCTTTGAATGTTCCATCCGAATTTGTTTCTTTTATGATTCGATCAAGAACATCATACTCAAAAGTAATTCCACCCTCTTCATCACCAACGAACGGATAGGACTGATATATCTTTCTACCTAATTTATCAAGATCAGTAACTGTTGTTATTGTTTTATTTGTAGAAACATCTATATGTTCAGTTTTCCTTAGTCTCCCCAACTCATCAAAGTAATCTATTTGCTTGAAATTACCTCTCTCCAAAGTTCGAGAATCATAAGAATAACTAATAGTCACGTCTGCATTAATTGGGAAATCGATTCCAGTCAATCGATTTGCAGTATCGTAAGAGTAACTAGTAACCCTACCTTCAGCATCAGTGGATGATTCAATATTACCATAATAGCCTACGACTCTGGATTTCGTTATACCCTCTGGATACTCTTCACTTTGTGGTATTCCCTTTTTGTAATCAGTATATAACGTAAGATGCCCATTAGCGTCTTCAACGCTATACAAGTCACCATCAGAATTGTATTCATAGAGAGTGGCTACCCCATTAACCACTTCCTCCTTAAGCCGCCCTTTACTATTGTATTTTTTAGTAGTTATTGATACACGATCATCTTTCTGCACCTCTTCTTTAACTACGTTACCCAACACCCATAAATCCGGGTCATTCAGATACTCAATTTCTGTAGTTCTCTCATCTTCCTCGTTTTGGATGTTACTAAATTCTTTAATTGTACGAGGATTTCCATACTCATCATGATCAGAATACTCTACAGATCTTGAGTAAAGATTAATATCTGCCTTATATGTTTCTTCATCGTATGCAACAAACTCTCCAATCAACATTGGGGCATACGTTTCTGTCTCTAACCAGTAGGTACCACCTGGCCCATGCCACATATTTTCATTAGAAATCTTCCTATACCCCCAAACATTCTGCTTATGTGAGAGTACCTTTCCTGATTTATCCAACTTCTTCTCAACAAAAAGCAGACCTACAGAAGAAGGTCTAAAAAACTCATATGAACTTTCAGATGTTTTATATGAGTCTTTTCCGGCATAGTAATATTCAGTAGAACCATACGGTCCTGTTACAGTGGTTTTATCGAACTTAAGCCTGGTATCTTTTCCAGGGCTACTGCGAGTCTCAAATTTAAATGTCCAATCGATTGATCCCATCGTAAATATGGGGCCATCCTGCTCTGAAAAGGTTTTTGCAACCCCCTGAACATCTTTAGTTTCTATTGCGGTAAAAAATAATGAATCACCCTTATCAATATAAACCCTTTGATAAGTATATTCGATTTTTGCCCCATCAGGATACTCCATCGATTCCAATCCATAACTACCAATACCGTGCTCATTCACATCATCGTCTGGATTAGGATCTTCAGGCACTCCCAGATACGAATATTTCCACTTTTTATTCTCAGGGTTTTCGACTTCAACCAAATGAAACGCAGGAAGCATAAAGTCGCCAGGGACTTCTTCTAACTTATAATGCCATGTTGCACCTTTCGCCTTAATAGACTCAAGCAGCCACATTCCAGCTTCATCTGTTGTAGTATCGTATTCGTAAGTTACTACAGGATAATTTTCTCCCTCTTCACTTCTATAAATCTCTTTGATGTAACTGTGGCCTTGATCAGTATCTTCATATTTAATACTTATCCAATTCCCATATACATCTTCTATCCGTGTCGTATACCAACTTGGTCCATCCAGGAGTGCATCATAATGGTCCATGGTGTACTTAGTACCATCTGGCGCTGTTACGATCATTCCGGTTATCCCAGAAACACATTCCGCTCGCCAATTACTCCTGGTAATTAAGGTGCCATCACCCTCTATAGAATTTAGAACCAGAAGCTCCCTTCCACCATCAGGATGTTCCAATGACGGATTATCTTTAGTACTGACAGAAAAAATGCCCTGAGCACAGATTTTATCAGCATCGCTTGCAGAGGCTACGATTCTGCCAAAATGCATGGTCCAACCGTGACCATACGACGTGCGATTTGGTGTTTCGAAGTTCCCAGGGCTTGTGTATACGCGATTTATATTGATATCCATACCACCATTACCTGGAACATGGATATCGGTATATTTAAGCTGCAGTCGACCAGAGAAAGGGTCTATGTATTCATTAAAATTTTCATTCACCTCAGTCTTAAATGGATTTAATCCAGGCTCTTCATAGTAGTCCCGAATTTCTGCAGAATTTGCACTAGCAGATACAAAAGCGGTAAATACCAGCAAGACTCTAAAAATACTACTCATAAACAACCCTTTAAACCTAAGTACATTGATTAGGTAAGCTTCCCTACTAAGACTGATCATTATCTTCAGATGCCTGTGTTAGCTTGTAACGACCAATAAAGCTGTTATCAGGCTTTACTTCTTTCATTCGAGTGATGGAGGTAACATCTTTCTCAGGATTTGAACCGAGATTTGCTGGAGTGTCAGCCACACCTAGCCCCTTATCCTTTTCCGACAAAGTCTCTTTGTGACGTTTTGCATCTAAAAAAGGTTCTTTATTTTTAATAAAACTTGGCTCTTCAGGATGACTACCAGTACTAGGCTCAAGATGTACAGCCTCCTGATTTTCGGGTGCTGCCTTTTGCCTGACCTTAGTCTCATACATAAAGCCCCAAGAGATAACCCCTCCCATTAATATAATTAGGAGTAGCACAAAATACTTCCTTCCCATACAGCCCCACCCAAGAAAACAAAAGTGAAATATTTTTACCCGGCGTTAAAAATACAGGGATTTAATTTTTATTATCGATGCTTGTAGACACACAATTCAACGATCGCAGTGTGACACAACCTCCAAAAAAAATAGAACTGCTATTTTTTTTTGGAGGTCAGGAAAATTTATTTGATTAAGCGCTCAGTTGGTACAAATTATTAACTTATAAACCTAAAAGTGGGCACGATTTGAACAAAACATTAATTTTTCACCCTAGCATTTGCGGGCATTTAAGCAATTAAAAATGAACACTTCAGCCAGTGACATAAACCCAAAAAAAGCAGGGAACAATATAAAGTGCACGACACATTTTATCTTTCGGCGACAAGATTGACCAAAATGTGTCGCTACAAAAAAATGTAAATAGCCTCGAAACACAAAGCATCATTTATCGAAGAAGGGTGAATTTATAGCCTCCGCTAAAAACTGTACAACTATACCTTCAAGCAGTATTTCTCCCTTGCATACGAATCCACTTTTCTCTGTAAAAATGGTTAAATTACTGGCTTACGCAGCCAAACGACTCACAACATTAAAACTATTAAATAATCACTAACAACATGATTATCTATATAAATGATACAGCCCCTCAAAATTGCAAACAGGAAATCGTATTGATACAAACTATTTCCTTCTACAAAGGGTTATCCTTTAGTGTACCCAGAGATCCCAATTTCAACTTACTCTATTTTCAATCTCCATACCTTTGTAATATAACCATCGGGCGTTTAAGTGCTCAAAATATAATTGGTGGGAATCCAACCAAGCATTTAGCTATTAGCAACATTACTTGAATCACACTACAGACAAAAGCTAATGCTAGTCTCAAGGGTAATGATACGATGGATTATATAGCTATCGACAATGTGGATGAGAATCGTGTAAAGCTGACATTTCATTAATGAAATAGAAAATTACATTATATAATCTATATTTTTGCATCCTAACAATTTGTTTTGTCGGAATTACACTATTAAAAATAGCCAATTATCGTCAGCATAATTACCGATGCTTAATATATTTAGGATTATTTATGCCAGACCTCAAAGTCAAAGATCTTTCCATAGGTACCTTGAGGAAAATTAGCTTTGCCATGAAGCCCGGCCTTATTACTTGCATATCTGGACCATCTGGTTCAGGTAAAAGCCGATTACTTAGAGCCATAGCGGATCTAGAATCTCACGCAGGTGATATATTCCTGGGTGGAAAATCTCAAAGTGCTTACCCGGCACACCAGT
This sequence comes from Microbulbifer maximicatervae (SeqCode), assembly GCF_052466985.1. NCBI lineage: Bacteria > Pseudomonadati > Pseudomonadota > Gammaproteobacteria > Cellvibrionales > Microbulbiferaceae > Microbulbifer > Microbulbifer maximicatervae (SeqCode). The sequence continues at coordinate 4,428,592 of NZ_CP174298.1, read as the reverse complement.
GGAGAAGCCATGTGATGTTGGTTCCTGCACAGACTGCCTGGTGGGAAGAAACTGTCGGCGATCACTTCGCAACCCCCATGAATGATGCACTTAAACTTCTCGGCTTTCCTGAGGACGCGGTAAAGTGGCAAGTAAATCGACTGTCTTCGGGAGAAAAGCAGCGCCTGGCTCTTATTCGCGCAATATCCTATAAACCTCAAGCGCTTCTTCTAGATGAGCCTACGGCCAACCTAGACGCCAAATCTGCGCATGAGGTAGAGCAATGGCTGACAGGGCTCATTGAGGAGCACAAGCTACCTACGATTTGGGTAGCTCATAGCCAGGAGCAGATTCGAAGGGTAGCTCACCGCCACTTGGCCATTGTTGATAATCAACTGGAAGAACAGGAGATCCGTCGATGAGTGTAATCGACCTATCCTGGTGGCAGCTGTCTTTGGCAGCGGGGTTGGTATTGGCTCTAGCAGTATGCACTCATGTAGCGCGGCTGCAACTAAGTAGGTCGTTAATTGTTGCCGCTCTGCGCACGGCTATCCAGCTCACCCTGGTAGGACTGGTGCTGGAAACCCTTTTTGCAGTTGGCACCCTACTTTGGGTGGGACTTCTGGCTTTGGCAATGCTGCTATTTGCCGGGCAGCAAGTGGCAGCCCGACAAAAGTATCGCCTGCTCGGTGGCTGGAGCTTTGCCGTAGGCACCTTATCAATGCTGGTGTCCGCTTTCAGTATCACCATATTGAGTTTGGCCGTACTGATTGGCCCTACTCCCTGGTACCAACCACAGTATTCCATTCCACTTTTAGGTATGTTGCTGGGTAATACAATGACTGGTGTTGCCCTAAGCCTGGACCGTCTAACAGAAAGTATGCACCGCTCCAGGGATATTATTGAGAATCGCTTGATGCTGGGGCATACCTGGCAACAAGCCAGCTTGGAGTTTCGGCGGGATGCGATGCGTGCAGGATTGATGCCGACAATTAATTCCATGGCTGCCGCTGGGATAGTATTTTTACCGGGAATGATGACAGGGCAGATTCTCTCAGGCACCTCCCCTACAATTGCCGTCAAATATCAAATCCTGATTCTTTTTGCGATTGCATCAGGCACCGGTTTCGGCACTTTTCTCGCCGTTGCCCTGGCCTCAAGACAGCTCTTTGATAAGCGGGAGCGCCTGCGCACTGATCGCCTGATTAAAAATGCCTAAAGTCTGTGGAGAGATGATTCGATCGAAGGAAGGAGAGCGCCGGACACCTGAGAACCAGCGCTCTATTAACCTTTAACGGCCAAAGAATAAGATAGCCCCGGCGATAATCAGACCTACCAGCAAGGCCCATACACCCCGCAGCATCAGCGATCGGGCATATTCCGCCTCTTTGTAACGCAATGCATAGGGAATGCCGGTAATCGGCCCGAGGACGATCGTTACAATCCCCCAAACCCAGCGCTTGTTACCCAAGGCCGTCAACGCAGCCATCAGGCCACCAAACCAGCATAAAGTTACGCCAATTACAATTACCACCAACGCCAGGATGGACCACCATTGGTTGGCCAGGAAAATTTCTACAATTTGGGTTTCAGTCATGGAATTTAGCCAGTCCGTATTACCTTCCGATTACATCTTAATGCTCTCGGCACCTTAAAAGATTAGGTGCTTCCAGAACGAGACATCCGGATACCAACGCAAAGATGCTAAAAGAGCCGCCGCAGTGAGCGAAACCCATGCAGATGACCCTTTTGGTACCCATCTAAGCTGAAATCACCATTGAGGGAAGCGGCGATACAGCCCTAGGACGCTATAGTAACCTTAAAGTGAATCCCGGGCGCATATTCCGTCTTGACTAAAAGATACCCATAGAGATAGCGAGCACTCACTATCATGAGTACTCAGTAACTATCTCCAGCCCCGTGATCTTCTGGGTATCGTTGGCAAATTCGTAGTAATCCGGCTTTTCATCGATAAAGATTTGATGGGTCATTGTTGTCTCGGCCGGAAGATCAAAGATCCCCGCAGGTACTGAGTACTGGGAAGTTTCCTTTAAGCGATAAAAGAGGTGCGAACCGCACTTTGAACAAAAACCCCGTTCAGCCCAAATTGATGAATCAAATACACTGACATGTTCCTCACCGGTAATCTCAACACTGGTTTGACAATCCACTGCCAACAGAGGACCACCGCCCCATTTTTTGCACATACCGCAGTGGCAAACCCCCAGATTTGAAGAGGGCAAAGATGCGCTAATTGTCACTGAACCACAGAGGCAACTTCCGTGCACTTGAGTCATATTGTTTTACCTTGCTATTACTTATATCAGGAAACGAATAGAATCAAATATTTGTGAAACCTTTCACAAATAAAACTACAAACTAACTTTTATCAATATTCCTTGCAGCGTCGCTGAAACCAGCTGACCCGCTTCTCATAATTAACCGGGCAATTTTCCTGGCAAGCTTCACCTAGCTCATTTAAAGATTTAGCCTCGGAATAATAAGCCACAGTTTTCCCGTTAATTACATGAGAATACCCAGTATCCACAGAAGAAATTAGAAAGTGATTATCTTTACTCCCAATAAGCACCTTATCTCGGGCAAGCGCATAAACATCATACTGCCATATACCCCAAGCATTCCAACCATTCACAATCAAACAAGTGGACATGGTTTTTAGGGGTTGCCGCTCTACCTTCGCCTGCTCTGCGGAAAGAAGAGGGGCGAATAAAAAAACAAGCATAATTAGTATTTTTTTCATATGCAGCCCTAATGAGTATTCAGAACTTAAAAACACACACAATATTAGGAGAAAAATTTTTGATATATTGAATGTCAGACTCACTATGCCGGAATTCTACGACCGCATCAAGGAAGCAACTTGCAAGCCATAATTCAAATTAATTTGAAAATTACGTTAATCTAAAGGCAGACCTGGAAACTTCTTAACCCCACAACAACCTGTAAAAAGGTCCCAACTCTCACCCTACAAATAACAAACCTTAAAAAAGTCGAAAAACTGAGGTATATTTAAACACAGTGAATCGTTTCACAAAAAGAAGGCAAACAATCTTATACGTACTAATTACAGCAAAATAAATAATTAACGCTGCCCTCAATAACGGCCTTGACACCCTAACAAACCTATAGCGATACGAAGCTACCACAAGCTGTAAGGCAGGAAGGGACGACGGAAATTTGTACCATTATTTATATAGATATTAATGTTACATGCTTACTTAATTCGAAAATTCCACCCTTGGATCACCAAAATCCTTACCAATATAGTCAGGCGCGCAAGGGATTAATTCTGAAGCCTCTATTCCCGCATCAATCAAATACTTTTCGACATTTCGGCTTCGCTCCATTGCCAAATTTTCAAGTTCCTCACGAAGTTCCAGAGATGGGTTTTGGTAAAAAGCAACCTGGGCTCTTCCGCTTCTGCTCATACCTGCCATGGAATAGGGGTACAGGGCTTGCCAGTCCCGGGCATTAGAGATGCCGCATACTCCTGGTCGTGCGTCAGGGTTCTTAAGTAAAACAAAGACCATACGCTGTAGTTGTGTCAGTGCTAAATTAGTTAATTTTGCACTGCCAGGTTCAAAGTCAATAGACGCAAATGATTTCGTCCTGAAACGCCCCCAGGCATAACGTGCTAACAAATAAACGCCATAGGGAGTCAAATAGCTTATCAAGGCATCTATAATTGCCTTTTGTAGCAACTCACTAAATACAAAACTAAAGGAGAACTTGGGATCGCGAATATTGCCGCTAACAGGCATGCCAAACTTGATACCCCCCCGCCCGTCTTTTAGCAACCATAGAGCAATATTCAAGGGAATCAGCGTGGACTTCACCGGTAGCTGATCATCTTTCCGCACCCGGCGAACTTTTAGTTTTTCCAGTCGTATATCCGCAAAGCCATCGAGTTCATTTTCAAATACCCGAATATTAACTACCGCATCTCCCTGCCCCTGAAGAATTTTGTAACCCAACAACTTGGCCATATAAGGCGTAGCAGGTATTAAATTTACGCTGGTGAGATAGCCAGTAAGATCAGCATTCCACTTTTTATCTCCCAAGTAATCTACAGTTCCCCCTATCTGAATCTCACCAAATCCGCCAGGCCTTCCATTAACAACAATCACCGCAGGGGGGTGTTCGGCCAAATTACTTAAATCACTGAGATTAAAGTTGATATCCCGGACCGGTAAGCGGGCCCTGAATTCATCTTGATAGTCAACCCAACTAAAAGTGCCGTGTTTTAGGTAGAGGTCACCAAGATGATAAAGTAGCGGTGGGCTGTCCTTCTCCCTGAAAGCAAACGTGTCAATGCCACCAAAGCCTCGCAGCTCATTAATTTTTCGGGCCACCGGAAACTTCCCCGATAAATCCCTCAAGAGAATAAACCGAGGGCGCAGAAAGTCGATAAAACCTATAGTGAGTGTTTTCTCAGGGCGGTAATAGCTCAAACCTTCAACCCACAGGGACTTAAAATCAGCTATCCATCTATGGCGATCAAAATCCAAACTATCCGGGTTTCTCTCAAAAAAATGAAAGTGAATTGCTTCACCACTGGCAAAGCGCCATTCGGTATCGGTAAAGAGCAAATGCGACAAGGTTATGCTCTCACCGTGCACTAACTCTTCCCCAGAAGGTGAAAGTAAAGTGATGCCATTGACCCTCACAACAGCAAGTTCTGCCCCCTGACCACGGCGGTAGTTTCCCTCCAGCATTAAACTCGAGAAGCTGAAGCAATGATCTCCCTGATCCAGATAACCACTGGGAAAACATCCTCCAATTTCCTTAAACTGTAAATCCTTGAAATCAACTCCCTGCCGACTGATATTTAAGTGCCCGGCCCCCATACCGGATACAGATAAAAGTTTAAGTGGCAATTCCTGTGGAAAATTTTGCTCATGCAACTGTACATTACTTATTTTTATCCCAGAAAGTATAAGCTGCCTTCCGCCAGTGCCATTAATACCTTCTGCCTTGCCAATACTAAAGGCCCCAAATTCATAACAGGGCGCTATCTTTTCGTCTTTTAATAGTCCCCCTGGCATACATCCCCTCGCACCAGAGGCTTTCGCCAAAGATTCCCCTTGCAAGGAGATATTATCAATTTCAAATTTTGGTATTTTCAGTGGCCCCAAATTTTTCCTGGGTATTGATAGCCCAACCAATTCTACAGAACCTTGAACTGACCAGGGGTCTGACAATTTGATTTTCTGTAATCCCGGCATTGATAATTTGTCAACCCCAAAACAATGGTGGGAGTCACCTGCCCTGGCCCGACTCAGCTTATCGACAGTTACTGCAAGCCCCGAATCCCGCGTACACACCCGGATATTCTGTAAGCTTAGATTCGACACCGAGAACTCTGCACCGCTATCCCAGATAAATCGACTCCAACCCAAGCTCTGCACACCGGCTTCTAAATAGCCGCTACCCTTTTGCCAAAACGCGATAGGCTTACTCTTTAATGGTCCTAAATCCAAGCGGGGGGCGCCGGAATCTATACCCAATTTTACCCAAGAATCACCAAAGCTTATTTGTGGGGTCTCAATGCAATCGGCAAGCCCCATATCTTCATTATTTTCAGAAGAATAAGACCTCAACCCACAAAGCAGAACATCATCGACATTCAGCCCATAAAAATCGAGTGTATTGGAGGAAAAAGACGTTCTTTTCGTGAATACTCGCCCCAGTTGCAACATGGGTACAGTTTCGAAGTCCTCCTTAAATTCCACTTCTTCGATCGACCAACCGCTTTGCCCTAGCGAATGGATGTCTTGCCCAAATACACAGGTCGGTATCGATTTATACTTCTCCGCTAGCCAGGGAAGACACAAGGTTACTCTGTCAGCAGCAACATCCTGCAATGCAATTTTCGACTGGGTAGGTTTTTCCCGGGACCATAGCAACTCTAGCTTTGGTATAAGTACACCTCCAATGCCAAAAACATTCGCGCCAGACAGGTTTTTCAGCTGCACGGATTGAATTGCTGAGTCATCCATATTGGCAATTAGATTGCGTTGGCTAAAATAAACGAAGGAGTAATCTCCCAGTGAAAGGCGCTCAACATCTACACAGTGAATATTTAGTGAACTCACTTGCCTACCGCCGGGAAAGCAGCCACTCAACTGCTCAGCATTTGCACCGGGCAAAGCGACATAAGATTCAGAGTCTGATGTACGTCTATGTCTTATCCTGGCAAGGGGTAGTTCTATCTTTTTTAAGTCAAATAATTTCCTGCCCCCCTTTGTCTTTGCTTCAGCACTAATCACGGAGATTTTTTTTACAGAGAGATCTATCCCCTGCTGCCAAGATATAAAGAGTGGCTCCTTTTGCTCTAATGAGCGGATATCAAAGCAAACTGGCAGATATTCGTGGCTTTTGTTGGCGCGATAAAATAACCTTTTCCAACCTTCAGTGAGACAGCCAGCCAGTTTCTTCAAAACAAGTTTTTTTAGCTCCAGGTTTGGGTTTTCTATGCTGGCCAGCCCTAAGTCGTCAGGATTTTTATCCGCATCAATATTTTGTTGATCCAGTCTTCCTTTTTCGGTGCCGTAATTATCATCACCAACTCCTTGAGGAATACCCGGTAACTGACTGGTCGCCATCCAAGGATTATTTGTAACCTTTCTTTTAAATAAGCTATCGCCACTTTCAAACTGCTGTATCTGTAAGCCATTTCCTGCACCCGCGGAATCATTTAGAAGTAATCGGTGAAGGCGCAGTTTTCCCAAAATGGCATAGCCATCTTCACCTCTCTGCCAAGCAAAATGTCCCCGCCCTGAAAAGCTGTTTAAACGTGCGCACAAAGGCTGCCAATCCGAGGGGAGAAAGTCCTGCGGCAAACACCCTGATAGTGACTGGATAAAAAAGTCCTGAGCAGATAGCGGGCCGTTACGACCTATTGTATCAATGGCCTGCCAGCGTAGGTCCTGTAGCTTAGCTCTGGGACGGCCTCTGGCACCTATTGAAAATTGAGCCAATTGCAGAGGACCGCTGGAAAGCCCCCAATCAATATTGTGTTCAGCAGAGCCGAACTGAAAGGCAAACTCCTCTGTACTTTTGAGACCAACCATAGAGACACAGTGATCGGGCTTCTGCCACAGACCGCCCGGTACACACCCATTGGCTGTTTCAATCGCAAGGTGGGCAAAAGATAATATTCGCGTTTTGGCATAAAACTGAAGAGGACCAAATACACCATTATTAGCCCTGATGGGATGGCTGGTAGATCGAGCCATATCCAAGAGGTAGCCCCGATTAATTGAACTGGCCCCTGTATTTATTTTTAAGCGATCGTTCCAGTCGAAAACCGTTTTTTCCGGCAGGTCTAAATTAGCCGCTCGCAGACACAGGTGGGAATTGGCGTTACGCAAATGTCGTGGACACCAATCAAATGCCTGGGCAAAGCCTCTCCTCCATCCCAAGCGCTTTTTCGGGCGCTCAAAATTAAACTCACTGATGCTAATAACCCCGGCCCGCCAATCCTGCCAAAGGCGATCACTGTGCCTCAGTACAACACTCTCACCATTGAGCTGCCGCCACTGGGCACGAGCTTTGCGGCCAAACCCGAATTTCATATCACCTTCTGCGGCAAGCCGGCGGGCGGAGGCGCAATGTCCAATCAGGCTTTGCAGCCCTGCTATTGCATCGGCCCAACGCTGTGGCGGGCATCCTATAAAGTATTCCGCAGTAAACTTGTTAAGATCTGTATTGAGGCTCGGCCAGGAAAAATTGACCTGAGTTCCTTCCAAACTGCCTATCACCGTGTTGTATCGTGATTTACCTCCCTCCCAGGCCAATAAATCACTGACCTGTACATCCCCAATAGCAATATCTACATTCAGGGGAACATCACCTTTGCGCCATAATGCCAGCGTAAATTTATCGGTTTGGAGTTTGCCGATGGCTGCGCAAGTAGCTTGGTTCCAAATAGGCTTGTGCAGGTAGCAAAGTTCACTATCCCGTATCTGGGCGCGACCGATAAGCAGCCTGAAATCACGATCCTGCCGCGCTCCACCTCCAAGATTCCAACCACCCACCTCCCACTCCCGGTACAGTTCACCCGGGTAAGATTGCAGGTCCATATAGGCACCGCTCACCGATGCCTTGGGTAAATGAGCTCGCCCCCATAACAATTGCCACCAGCTGTAATCGAGCATTACCTCATGAGCGGAGAATCCCCGCCCTTCGCGATTCTCAGCTTTTACATCAATCGCTATAACACTTAGATCCAGAAGCGATACGCGCAAGTGATCCACATGGAATTCGAGGCCTCGCTCCTCCATCCAGTCGCCAGCTTTTACCCGTACCCAGTTTGCTGCCCACCAGTGAAGAACTTCCACCAGCAATAGCCCAGCTAGCAGCCACCAGATTAAGCGACGGAAAAAGGCACTCTGAGAAGCGGGCTCTGGGGGCATTAGAATTAAGCGCCAGAAAATGAATTTTATGCAGATTACAACTGCAATTAGGCCCATACAGTAAAGACCAGCACCTGGGGATTTTTTTGCCTTGGCGCTGCTATTCGCGATAATAAGCAGCTGCGTCGTCCATTCGCTCGCAGTCAAATGCGAACTGTCTACTATTTATCCAGGGGTGTATTTGCGCGGCGCGGAAGTTTGGGAAGCCAGTATCCTTACCGCCTCTCATTTTTTCTGTTACCCAGCCAGTGAGTAGACATGCAGGAGCATCCAAACTACCAGGACATCCTTTTGGTCGGCGGCGGCCATAGCCATGCTATTGTGCTGCAAATGTGGGCCATGAACCCTCTGCCAGGCGCGCGTCTGACCCTGGTCTCTCCCCAGGTGCAAACCGCCTACTCCGGTATGTTGCCCGGAATGGTTGCAGGCCATTACTCCCTGGAAGACACTCATATAGATCTTGCCAGGCTCTGCCGGGCCGCTGGTGCCCGCTTTATACAGGCCTGTGCACACGAAATTGACATCGATAATCGCACCGTATCCCTATTGGGTAGACCTCCCATAGAGTACGACCTGCTCTCTTTGGATGTCGGCGCGACTCCCGCCCGCGAGTTACCGGGCTCCGAATTGGCAATCCCGGTAAAACCTATCGGGCATTTCTACCGTTTCTGGCAAAAACTGCAAAAACAGGTTGGTGAAAACACCTCGCCCTTCCGCTTGGGAGTTGTCGGCGGCGGTGCCGGAGGCTGCGAGCTGTCGATGGCAATGGCGCACGCTTTACAAGGTGCCGTTAAGAAAAAGCAGGTAGAGGTTCACCTGATTCATGGTGCCGCCGCAATTCCCCAGGGCTATCCAGTCAGAGCACGCAAATTAGTCTCAAAGGAGATGCAAGAGCTAGGGGTTCAGTTACACCATAACTGGACCGTTAATGAAATTACCGAACAGGGTGTCGTTAATGGGAGCGGTGACTGCCTGCCCCTCGATCAGGTAATACTCACCACCAATGCCTGTGCCCCCCCTTGGCTGGCCAACTCGGGCCTGTCCCTCGATGACAAAGGCTTTGTGGTGGTAGATCAAACACTTCGCGCCCAGGGGTGGGAAGACATTTTTGCAGCTGGTGATGTGGCCAGTTTCGCCCCAGAGCCTCTACCCAAGGCCGGAGTTTACGCCGTTCGCCAGGGGCCAGTTCTATTTCACAATCTGCGCGCCTCCCTGACCGGACGCCGCTTAAAACAATACCGGCCACAAAAAGATTTTCTCAGCTTGCTCTCCTGTGGTGGCAAGCGGGCTGTGGCAGTAAGAAATGGCTTCGCCGCTGCAAGCGGTCTGATGTGGCGATGGAAAGACTCTATCGACCGCACATTTATGCGACGCTTCAGTGAGCTGCCAATGGACATGGCTGATCACACTGCCAAAACCAAAGACATCGTCGACCAGCGCTCAGGCTCTTCTCTATCTCCTATGCGCTGTAATGGCTGTGGCGCAAAAGTTGGAGCCGACATCCTGCGCCGCACGCTGGCGACCCTCCCGGATCAGCATTCGGAATACCTGTTAAAGGGCGTCGGTGATGATGCCGCAGTTGTGGACCTACCGGCTAATCATTTATTAGTGCAGAGCTCCGACCAATTGCGTGCACCTGTAGATGATCCGTGGATATTTGGTCGCCTGGCGGCTCTGCACGCCCTATCCGACCTATTTGCTATGAATGCTCGACCCGCCACCGCACAAATCCTTGCAACCCTGCCTACGGCTGCAGAGGAAATTACCCGGCGAGACCTACAGCAGTTGCTCGCAGGCGCCATCCACGAGCTGAACCGGCACCACTGTGTCCTATCTGGCGGGCATACCGCCGAAGGTTCTGAAATGCTAATGGGCCTAACCGTCAATGGATTTTCCGAGCGGGAGCAACTCCTGGAAAAAACGGGTGCCCGCGGGGGAGACTGCTTGATCCTGAGCAAGCCATTGGGCGTAGGCACTATCCTGGCAGCAGAGGGCGCGGGAGAGGCTAAAGGCCTATGGTTGCAGCAGGCGCTGGAAACCATGTTGCATAGCAATGCCGACGCCGCAGAGATATTTGCCCGCCATAACACCAATGCGCTGACGGATGTCACGGGCTTTGGCCTGCTGGGCCACCTATTGGAAATGCTCGGCCCTGAAGGGTTAAGCGCGACACTGATCGCTGAGAATCTACCGCTAATCTCCGGCGCCGCCACTTGTATCGAGCGCGGATGGCTGTCCAGCCTGCAACCGCAAAATGCCAATGCCTACGCCTTTGTGGAAAACCCCCAGGAGTGGCAGCGGTTACCCCAGTGGTCGCTGATTACCGATCCACAGACTTGCGGGGGACTCCTCGCTGCTGTTCCTATTGAGCAAGCCGAAGCCTGCGTGGGCGCACTGCTAGAGCGCGGTTACACCCAGGCGTCAATTATCGGTGTAGTGACGGACTCACAGAATCCAGAAGTGAGCGTACACTTGCGCAAGTCAGCAGACTGGCGAGCGCTAATTTCACAGGACAACGAGACGGTACCAGGCCAGGTTTAAGGGTTTTGCGAAACCGGAACAACAACCGGTTATGAGCTTTGTATGATTTCTATTGAGAGAGGCCTTCACCGACTCTGCTAACTTGTCATCTGTCTTTCAGCGCGACATACTGGCGTTAGAAAAAACATCGGTGACATATTTCCCGATACCAAAAAAGGTCTTCACAGATTGGGGAGTCGGCTTTTAGCAATCGACAGGAAGACCCCTATGAAAAAGATCGTCATTATTGGCGGCGGTGCCAGCGGCCTGCATTTGGCTACACGGCTCGGTCAATATTTTTCTTTTACCCCTTTCTTTAAGCGCCGCCGCAAGTCCCCCGCTGCACAAGTTACTCTGGTTGATCGAAATCGCACCCACCTGTGGAAACCACTGCTACACCAGGTTGCCTCCGGCGCATTGGATGCCAATATGGATGCACTGAATTATCAGGTGCATGCCCGCATTCACGGCTATGAATTTCAGTTAGGTAGCCTGCAATCCCTGGATCGTGAACGACAGGTAGTCGGGCTCGGACCTGTTAATGATGAGGACGGTAGCGAGTTAGTACCCGCACGGGAATTGGAATACGATTATTTAGTGCTGTGTATCGGCGGGCACAGTAACGACTTTCATATCCCCGGCGTCAGAGAAAACTGCTTTTTCCTGGATAGCAGCAACGAAGCACAAAAATTTCACCAAAACCTTCTCAATCGTTTCCTGCGGCTGGAGACACATGTTGATGATAAGTTAAAAGTGGCAATCGTTGGCGGCGGTGCAACCGGTGTAGAACTCTCTGCTGAATTGGTGGATGCCGTAAAACAAGTCGGCAACTATGGACGCATTCGTCCCAATGCGATGGAAATCACCTTGATAGAAGGGGGTGAGCACCTACTCCCAGCACTACCAAAACGAATTGGAAATAATGCTGAACGCGAACTGGCCAAGATGGGGGTTAATATCCTTACCGGCCACCATATTGCTTCAGCAAACGAACGTGGACTTACCACCTCCTGTGGCAGGGAACTCCCAGCCGCAATCCGAGTGTGGGCTGCCGGCGTCAAAGCTCCGGGATTCCTCACCCAGCTGGATGGCCTCAGTACCAACCGACTCAATCAAATCGAAGTGGAAACTACTTTGCAGACCCAAACTGACGCAAAGATATTTGCCATGGGGGACTGCGCCAGTTGCATCGATGGCAATCACCAGCGAGTGCCTCCGCGCGCCCAGGCAGCACAGCAAATGGCTACCCTGGTTGGCGACAATATTATTGCCCTATTTGAAGATAGACCTTTGCATCATTTTTATTATCGCGATCGAGGTTCTCTGGTATCCCTCAGTCAGTACACTGCCGTTGGCAACCTGATGGGGGCGCTGGTTAAAGGCAGTCTTACCGTAGAAGGGCGCCTTGCTGGCCTTGCCTATCGCTCGCTCTACCGTATGCACTTGGCGGCAATTCACGGCTGGCCGAGAGCTATGCTGCTCTACCTAATCGGACAGGCGAACCGGTTTGTGAAGCCGAAGCTCAAGATGCACTAAAGGATCAATTCCATGGAGCTAAGGGAAAATTAGAAAGTTAGTGCAAAATTAACTAATAGTGCTACCAATAAACCCTGCACATGGAAGTGCCAGGGCGGTAACATTATGAGTCACACCAGCCCATCAATTAAGACCTCTGAGCTGGATGCGAGCTCCTCTGTAGATCCAGGCAAAGCCCTAGCGTGAAAATATAAAATGAAAAAACAGTATCAAAAAATCGTTGTACTTACCGGCGCAGGAATTTCAGCTGAATCTGGCATAGGTACTTTTCGCGGTGCCGATGGCCTGTGGGAAAACCATCGCCTGGAAGATGTCGCAACGCCAGAGGCATTTGATCGCAATCCGGCACTGGTACATAGATTTTACAATGAACGCCGCCAGCAGCTGCTATCTGCAGATATCCATCCCAACCCCGCCCATCTCGCCTTGGCCGAACTGGAACAGAAATTCCAAGGGGATTACTTACTGGTTTCTCAAAATATTGACAACCTGCATGAGCGCGCGGGCAGTGAGCAGCTAATTCATATGCACGGAGAGCTACTAAAAGCGCGATGCCGTAGGAGCGGAAAACTATATCCCCTCAATTCGGATCTTTCGATAGCTGATACCTGTAGTTGCTGTCAGCAGGCGGGAAACCTTCGCCCCCATGTGGTCTGGTTTGGAGAAATGCCTCTGGAAATGGAAACTATCTATCAGGCGTTGTCCGATTGCGACCTATTTATCAGCATTGGCACATCTGGAAACGTCTATCCAGCAGCGGGATTTGTTGAATGTGCCAATCAGGCTGGAGCTCACACCATAGAGTTGAACCTGGAGCGCAGTAGTGTCGGCGATGCCTTCAAGGAACACCGCCACGGACTGGCGTCACAGGTAGTCGATACTTTTATAAAAGAAATTATTAATTAAGATGACTCTGAAACTGCATTTTCTGCCTGCGAGGATTTCATCGGGCCATAGCGCTGTATCAAAGTGGTTACTCCCTCATTATCACGCACAAGGATATAGAGTCGGTCAAACTCACTGGCCTCTCGAATGGGTCGCCCTTTTTCACCGCCAAGCAATTCCGCCAGTTTTGGAGTGGTATTGCTGTGCCCAACCACTAAAATCCGATTTCCCGCCTGCTGCAAAGAGTTAGCAAATTCTTTTAAATCTCTGGGGTTGTAAATTTCCACTTCAAGCCCCAGCTCTTTTGACAGAGGCTCAACCGTTTCCCGGGTGCGGTTGTAGTCAGTGCTATAGATAGCATCTATACCCACTCCCCCAAGAATATAGGCGAGTTGCCGAGCACGCTGCTGGCCCGCCTCAGTCAAATGAGGGTCGCGACCCACCCCGGGCCCTTTCTCTTTTTCTGCATGGCGTATTAAGTAAATAACCTGAGACTCAGAAGAGTCGGCTAAAACCCAATTTGAAGCCCCAACCAGAACAAAAAGTGTACAGAAAATAAACGACTTAAGTCTTGAAAGCACAGTATAAACTCCCAGGTAAATAACGGGGCAGACATATGCTGAATATAATAAGGTAAGTAAAGAGAGGATGCGGCGAAAATGCCAAACAATGCGATGAATTAAAATCGAACGATTTTTGAAAAAATATTTGATGCCGGATATCCGGCATCAAATGAGTGGTCATCCAGAATTAGATTTTCCACTCTTTTACGGTGTCCAGACCGTACTCATCAATCCACTGGCTCAGGGCCTTAGGATTACGCTTTTTCTTTTCAACAGTAGCGCCGGTATACGGGTTGCGATAGTGACCAGTTTCCAGCTTGGGCTCTGCTGCCTTTGCTGCCGGTGCTGCACGACGACCGCGACGGGGGCTGTCACCTTCCTTCTTGAGGTGACGGGCAACGCGAGCCTTCAGGGTTTGTACATAGTCTGCAGGATCTTCATCACCCAGCTGTGCTACCAACCACTCAACGATTTGCTGGCCACGGGCAACGAAGAATTCCTCTTCATCCATGTGGTATTCAGCAGCAAGGTTTACCAGTGCTTTATCATAGGCAATTACGCCATCTTTCTTGCGTTCAGCCTGAGCCATTTGCTCTTGTAACTCTTCGATTCTTGCCTGATGTTCGGCGATTTGTTGTTCAAGTTGTTCGTATTCCTGAAACATTCAATAAACCTCAACGACGGTTATTAAAAAACACAGAGATATATCTGTGGCGCTGGGCGACACAGATTGTTATTTCGGATATACCGTGTAAAAAATCAACAAACATCATGGCTGGCCAATGGCAAGCAATTTAGTGATGTTTAGTCCGGCATATTATGAATTGCCCGATATACATGAGTAGATACCACTACACATCGTGTAGTTCTGGTGTTAGGTATATTCGGCAAATACATTATTAAAAACTAGCCGATTTCAGCTCGGTTCGGCAAACACTCCGAATCACTGATTATATTTTTCGACTGAGGTCGCGAATAATAATCTTTCACCGGCAAATATCAACCATTTGTGTCCCTACCTTTGAATATAATAGGAATAATTCAAAATAAGGGCTAAAAAGTGTAACAAAGGCGGCCATATCTGCAATCTTAAAAGGATATCCCTAGGGAGCGCAATTAGCTATATTGTAGCTGCAGTCGTCAATTGCAAATTAGTCGCTGTGTAACGGTAATCGAGCATATTGCCAAATACAATTGGATACCCAGATCATACTATGTCCACTCACAATAATATCCACCATATACCGACTTTGGCCGCTCTGATGACGCCATTTCCCTACCATATCGATATCAATGCCACGGTAGAGGATGCTCTGGCAATGATGGAGGAGCACAAAGTACGCCACCTGCCGGTAACTCGTGCAGGCGACTTGGAGACGGTCATTTCCCGAGGGGATATCGAAAGAGCCAATGCACCGGGACACCGTTTAGAAGAGCAGCAACTTTATGTACATGACCTATGTGCCAGACGTCCCTTTATTGCAGATATCCACGACCCGTTAGATAAAATTCTCTTAGCTATGGCGGATACAGGCATTGGCTCGGTACTGGTTATGCGGGAAGGCGAGCTGGTTGGAATTGTAACTGTGACTGATATTTTGCGCTTTTGTAGCAGGTTTATGGCGGAGTTGGCCCAGCCGGTAGACGATTCTATTGCTTGAGCTCACTGCGATTACAGGGGCCAAACCCAAAGCAACATGGGGATACTCACAACCAGTACCAACAATTCTAGTGGCAGCCCCATTTTCCAGTAATCACCAAATTCAAACCCTCCCGGCCCCAAAATTAAGGTGTTATTTTGGTGCCCAACCGGTGTTAGAAATGCGCAAGAGGCTCCAATTGCGACAGCCATCAGGAAGCTATCTGGATTCACCGCCAGTTGTTCTGCGGTGCTCATGGCAATTGAACACATCACTGCCGCAGTGGCGACATTATTCATAAAATCAGACAAGGTCATAGTAACCACCAGGATCAGCCCCAGGGCCAAAACAGCACTGCCCTGAGCCAGAACATCCAACAAAACCTGAGCGACCAAGTCTGCAGCTCCCGTTGACTCCATCACATCAGCAACAGCAATCAAAGTCCCCAATAGCACGACGACGGATCCGTCGATAGAGTCATAAACATTTCGCAACGGCACTATCTTCAACGCCATAAAAGCCAATACACAAGTGGCGAACGAGATTGCTGCCGGCAATAAGCCGAACGCTGCACCAGCGACACCAAGCACCATAGCCAATAGGGCAATGGCCGCCTTCTCCTTGTTAGGGATGCTAATATCCCTTGAGGCCAAAGGCACACAGCCCTTTTCCCTAGCAAAGCTGTTTAGATTTTCATCGGCCCCCATCATTAACAGAGCATCACCGGCCAGTAATGGTGTCGAACGCAACCGGCGCACCGAGCGGCGCCCCTGGCGCGAGAGTGCTAGCAAGTGAATCTGGTATCTCGCTGCGAGGCGTGAAAACCTCATAGGGCGTCCCACTAAAGGGGAATCTGGCATGACAACCAACTCCCGCAGCTGCATTTCGGTACGATCCGCCAGTGCTTTTATTGGGGTCTTATTCTGAGAATCACTCTCGGTGTTATTGCTACCCGATTGTCGAGCCTTACCCGATGAATCTGCCCCAAGGGCTCCCACTGTTTTCAAACTGAGATTGGACAAGCAGGTAGCAAGACTCTCCGGCTCCGCCTCAATGACCAAAATGTCACCGCTATTTACTTTATGCCAGGGAGTCGCGGGAGAGACCCTGGCATCATTGTGTACGACACCCACAACTTGGGCATCTTCTGTTCCCAGCATTTTGGAAATTTCACGTAGATTCTTACCGGCAGCAACACTTTTTTCCTCAACAAGTGCTTCTGTTAAATATGTGCCAGTTTCAAAGGAGGAGGCCCCCGTTCGGTTGCGTGCAGGCACCAAGCGCCACCCAACAAATGCAATAAACAAAACTCCGGCTATCGCAACTGCCAGACCCACCGGGGTGAAATCAAACATACCGTAGCTACCGGCGCCAGAATCCGCCCGAAAACCGGAAACGACCAAGTTTGGCGGTGTACCTATCAGTGTGGTCATTCCCCCCAGAATCGTTGCAAAAGACAGGGGCATTAAAACCCTCCCCAGTGCCACTTTCTGTTTCTCGGCCATATCCACAGCCACGGGCATTAATAAAGCCAACGCGCCGACATTATTCATAAAGCTAGATAAAAATGCGCCGAGCCCAATGAGTAACAATATGGATACTGAGATACTCCCGCTTTTGCGGACAACTCGTTGTGCAAGTGCATCCATTGCGCCGGTATTTTGTAAGCCACGACTCAGGATTAACACACAAGCTACAGTCACGACCGCTGGATGGCCAAAACCAATAAAAGCATTTTCCGGGGGAATCAGACCGGTAAAGACACAAGTCAATAAGGCTGCTATAGCAACCATATCGTGGCGCCACCGCCCCCATATAAACAGGGTAATAGTGACACTTAAAATAATCAGGATTAGTAACTGGTCAACAGTCATGGAGAAAGATATCCCTGAATATAAAAGCTGCTCAGATTTCTGTTCAGCTATCTATTCAGGGTATACCCAGGAAATTACATGGAGCGCACTTCTACGCCATAACCCCAGCTACATTAGGGGTACAAAATTCAGGAGAAAGTAACTGCCCGCTCTTCCAATGGATAAAACTGAGTACCTACTTTAATACAAACCCTGGCAGTACTGCAGGAGAACCAACCTCTATATCCAGTGACCTGAATATTTCTATAGGTGCCAACCATCGCCTGGCGCAAGCGTTGAGCCCAAGGTCTTAACTTTTCTCCATCGTAGCCGGAACCACAGGCACAAACATGTAAATTAACGAAATTAGCAGGAAGCCCCTCTTTAACCAAGGTATCTGCTAGCTGTCGAGGCGTGTAGGTTTTCCACTCTCCTCCCTGCCAGTTAGGCATGCCGTTTACATATACTTTTTTCTGCTTGTTGTTACTCGTGGAGCGCTCAGCACCAATGAATTGTCCATCCCCGGCACCCGTGCCATGGGTTACGATGTAAAGGGTATCGGCAGGGTTCAGCTTACTCAAACACTGGTTCACCCACCGATACATGGCTTTTCCAAAACCGGAGGTTACTTTATTGGCCAGGATTTGATTCACCGGTATGCCCCAGGCTTTCGCCAATCCCTCCGCATATTCCTGCATTTCATCACTATTTATCGGGATATAGATATATTTTTTAGCCACGTTTTTATCCTCTATACATGCAGGAGCAACCCGTCCCTTATGTAATCCAAATGCTTCCAGGATTTTTAAATCAGCTGCAATAATTCAGGTAAGCTAAGATTTACCTTCTGTGACCTGGAATCGCATTAGGTTCAAAAAGTAAATGTAAACACTGAGCTATCGAGCAATAAATTAAAAAAGTATTCTCTCATACTGAGCATTAATTTCCGGTGTAAATATCAAACTGTCATCTAACGCTAAGCACATCATATATTGCATATACAAGTAGCTTCTTCAGTTGCCATAGGCCTGAAAAGAAAATGGAGATACAATCAAATACCACCTATTTTCTAAATAAGCAGGAGTGCTACCTTGCGGACCGATACTGCGAATTACACGGACATCTTCCTGAATGATATTCCGCTGATGGACGTACGCGCCCCAGTTGAGTTTGTTCGCGGCGCTTTCCCTTCCGCAAGAAACCACCCCCTGCTTGACAATCACCAACGTGAACTGATCGGGACTGAGTACAAGAACAAAGGCCAGCAAGCAGCAATTGACCTTGGCTGGCGTTTAGCAACAGATGAAGTGCGAAGCTTATGTCTTTCACAATGGAGCGCATTTGTACGTAAACACCCCCAAGGTTACCTCTACTGTTTCCGAGGCGGTTTGCGCTCCCGAATGACACAAAAACTGCTGCGCTCGAATAATATTGAATACCCGATAGTAGAGGGTGGCTATAAAGCCATGCGGCAGTTCCTGTTAAACGAGCTGGAAAAGTATTGTACCCAACTGCCCTTTATCGTTGTTGCTGGTCACACCGGCAGTGGCAAAACGGAATTAATCCAGGCTGCGCGGCGGTATATCGACCTTGAGGGGATCGCAAAACATCGAGGTTCTAGCTTTGGCCGTACCAGTAGTAGCCAACCTTCACAAATCGATTTTGAAAATCAGATCAGTATCGACCTGCTGAAGCTTTCCCAACAGACAGGTGCTATTGCGATTGAAGATGAAAGCCGTCTAATTGGACGCTGCGCACTTCCTCCAGTATTGCAAACCGCTATGAAGGCCGCTCCCCGGGTTCTTGTCGAGGAGCCATTGGAAACACGGGCACAGCGCATTGTGCAAAATTATGTTCACGAGGGCTTAGAGCGCTTTAAAAGCAGTGAAAAATCAGCAGCTGAATCTTTGGGGGAAGAATTACATCTCAATCTCAATAAAATCAGTAAACGCCTGGGAGGGCTGCGCTACAAGCAGCTCAACGAAGCCTTAGCTTCAGCTAACCAAGAATTACTGAGAACGAATAATAGTGATGTGTACATCCCTATCGTGGTGTCACTGTTGCGGGAATACTATGACGGCAGCTACGACCATCTTATGAAGAAATCGGAACAGAAAATTCTGTATCGAGGCAACTACAACGAAGTACAACAGTGGTTGAAGGAGTCCAACCACTCACTGCAAAAACCAGAATAACAATCCTCAGCTTTTGTGAGCGAGGCGATTTAATTTAAATCTCCGCATTAAAAACCAGTCCCTAAAACTGCGCGGCAGCCAGCGTGCCATCCAGGGCAACAGGCTGCTGCGGTTGCCAATACGCACCAAAGGACGAGCGCGTTTTCGCAGCAGCTCACGCACCAGCTTTTTGGCCAGTGTGCTTGCCAATGTAGCATTCTGTTGGGACTCCTGGGCTCGGGCCCTAACCGCCTCTTCCTGCCGTTTATACAGGGAGTCCGGCGGCAAAAGACCGCGCAGGGATGTCTCAGCGTGGCGACCAAATTCCGATGCGATCGCACCGGGTTGCACCGTCATTACCCGAATGCCAAAGGGTTTTAGTTCGAGTCGCAAAACATCAGAAATGGAGTGTAGGGCCGCTTTAGAAGCACAATAGGCACCGGAGAAAGGTGTAGGCATTACACCGGAAACCGAACCGATATTACACACAATTCCGCCCTGCTCCGAACGCATTAAAGGTACACAGGCCCTAATCAAAGCGAGAGGGGCAAATACATTGGTTCGGAACTGCTTTTCCAGTGCTCGCGTGTCCAGTTCCAGCAATGGCCCCATCTGACCGTAACCGGCATTATTGACCAAAATATCGAGCCGCCCGTATGCCGCTTTTACTGCGTGAACCACTCGATTGATATCCGCCTGGGAATTCACATCCAAGGCCTCAGTGGCAATTCCCAGGTCCGCCAGCTCTTGTAAACTTTCCGGGCGGCGCGCCGTGGCAATCACTATGGTTCCCCGGCGATGTAGCGCCAAAGCCAGCTCCCGCCCAATACCGCTTGAGCAGCCGGTAATTAAAGCCACTCGATCCGGAACCACATAACCCCGCCCAATTTGCGCAAGGCTTTCAGCAGCAAAACTTCGATTGGGGGAACGAAATCTGGAAATGGGCGGCTTATCCACAGGAACTGCTCCGTTTAATGGTCCTATCTCTCAATGGGCGTTTGCAGGTACTCAATCAATCCGAAAACATTGCCATAGGGGTCGAGAAAGCTCGCCATCAGCACACGTCCAGAGACTTCCTCTATATCCGTGTGCTGCCGCACCCCCATAGTGCCGAGTCGCTCAATCTGCGCGGCCAAATCCAAAACCTGCCAGTAAGCAACTACACCATCGGCCCGGCTGATCGCACTGCGCGCATCGGCATTTAATCCGAGCTCGCAATCACCAATACTAAACGCCGCATAGCTATCGCTTTCATGGCTGGGTTTCTGTTCGAGTACCTGCGTATACCAGGCCACAGCCTCGGTAATGTTGGCAACTCCGTAGACTGTTTTGCGCAAGCCAAGAATCTGCCCCATTTGAGACATCCCGTTGAGTAATTTTTATCCACTGGGTGGGGCACTATGGCGCAGTTTATTGCAGCTCTTGCTCCAACTGCTCCAGTAGGTCCAGGGGTTCCATCTCAACCCCTTCCAGTTCGGCGTTCCAGTTTATCCCCACCAATAAGACATCTTCATGCATGCCGGTAAGCCAGTCATCCATAAATTCTTCCAGGTCAATTGCCACTGCCTCATAGTCAGCCCAGTCTCCTTCGCAGTGGTCTTGTGCAAATTCTCTTTGCGACCAAAAGGGCATAACCTCGGTATCGGCCCGCTTTTCAGACTCACAAAGTGCAAAGCCCTCCTCACCCTGCAGGGCCCAGACGCAGCCCTGGCCTACAGCTTCAGGCAAAAAGCGCGCGCAATTATCTTCAAAATTATCGGTTAGGGTTTCGCTTTGCATAACAACTTCGCTTAAACGGTTTTACCGCAGTTTACGTTAGTTTTCCCGGCCTCAATAGGCCCTAAATTCTGTCGAATACTGCCATCGACTCAACATGATCGGTATGGGGAAACATATCCATGACACCCGTCTTACTCAACCGGTACCCCAACTTCACCAATTCACCGGCATCCCGGGCCAGGGTGGCCGGGTTACAGGAGACGTAGACGATCCTACTGGCAGAAAATCGCGCCAATCCGCGCACAGCCTCCAAAGCGCCATCCCTCGGTGGGTCCAACAGGATTTTATCGAAACCTGCTTCTGCCCAAGGCGCACCTGCCATTTTTTCGTTCAGGTCGGCAGAATAGAAGTGCACATTTTGTAATTGGTTCAAAGCGGCATTGTCCACACCCCGTTGAGTTAAAGCACCGACACCTTCGACCCCGATCACTTCCGCTGCACGACGCGCCAATGGCAGGGTAAAATTCCCCAATCCACAAAATAAATCCAATACACGCTCGGAGGGTTGCGGATCGAGTAACTCAACGGCTCGACTCACCATCTGCCGATTTATCGCAAAATTAACCTGCACAAAATCCTGCGGTTTAAATCTCAACGTCAGGTCAAATTCCGGCAACTGATAACTTAGATCAGCAGCTCCCTCTGTCGGCCAGATTCTCTCCTGTGAGACATCACCTCCACCTTGTATATACAGGTGTATACCAGTACTTTTAGCAAATGTTAACCAGAGCGCCAAATCCTTATCTGATAGAGGCTTTAAATGGCGGAGCACCAGAGCTGTCACATCATCTCCAACCGCCACTTCCAGGTGAGAAAAGTTCGCGCGCCCGTCACTTTCAGCCACGAGTTTTTTTAGCGGCGCTAAATGCTCGGCAATTTTTGTATGTAGTACCGGGCACTCATCAATATCTACCAAATCATTGCTGTGCTTTTTTCGAAAGCCAAAAAGCAGCTCGCCACCCTGGGACTTTTTCAATTTGCGAATGCCGATACGGGCCTTGCGTCGATAGCCATAGGGATCAGCAGTTAACGGAGGCAGTACTTCTTCAGGTTCAATACCGCCAAAACGCAACAACTGATCCAAAAGAATTTTTTGCTTTTCAATAATTTGTGCCGATGGCTGCAGGTGCTGAACCGAACAGCCTCCACATGAATCTACATAGGCGCACTGCGGCGCGCACCGACCCGCTGAAGCCGATATGACGTCCTCAACAATTCCCTCATCAAAACGGCCGCGCCGTGCGGTATAGCGAAATTTAACCTGCTCTCCCGGTAAGGCACTATCAATAAACACCGTTTTGCCACCTACCCGGGCAATACCGCGCATATCGTGACTAAATTTTTCTATTGTCGCTTCAGCGCGGCTCGGCAAGTTTTTTTTAACCGGCTTGCGGCCAGTAATAAAACGGGGCTTCTTACTCATAATTAATTGGGAGAATTCAGTACAACTAAAGAATAGAAAAAAGTTACAGGGTCAGGCGGTGACCGTTATCGCGCAACCAGCGGCGCAACTCTTTAAATCTGGGGCACACACTTTGGACTAAATCCCAGAAAGCGCGGCTGTGGTTATGATGTTGCAAATGGCAGACCTCGTGAGCCACCAGGTAATCAACCACCGGCTCAGGAGCGAGACAAACAAGCCAGTTAAACTGCAGCTCACCGCGGATACTGCAGTGACCCCATTTGCTTTTGGTGCGACGGACTTTTACTGATGAAATACTTAACCCCAGCTGCTCGGCCAACACATGGGATTTTTGCGTTAACAATGCCAATGCTTCCCGCTGGTAAAGGCGTTGTAAAGCGGTTTGCAGCTGTGTGTTATCGGGCTGGCGATAGCGGGTATAAAGCCTGATAGCACCATCGCCAATACCGGCACTTTTACTGCTCATTGCACGCTCTAAGGGAAGCTGCTGTCCCAGCCAGGGAAAACTCTCACCAAAAGCGTACTGATATTGCGGCACCTGCGCGGCGCGCCGGTCGGCTGCGAGTAACTGCGCTCTCACCCACTGGATATTTTCCTGCAGGAATTCATGCCCATAACGGGCTGCACAACGCTGTGGAATTCGCACTTCCACACCACCGGAAGACAGTACCAGTCCCAGTCGCTTGCGCCGGCTCGAGCGCACCAAGCGATAGGGAATATCTTCAAAAATAAAATCCTGGGCCTGTTTCAAGCGGGATCTCCACTCGCAACCCAGGAGCTAATACTAGGCACCATGAGCTACAACAGCCATGGTAATGCGAGAAATACAACTGAGTTTACCATTGGGCGCATAGATCAGAATTTCCCACACCTGGCTGCTGCGCCCAATATGCACGGGTTTTGCACGACCTCGAACCTCTCCCTCGGGGACAGGGCGCAGATGATTGGCGTTAACTTCCTGACCGACACAATAAAATTTATCGGTATCCACTAATAAGTTGGCACCTATGGAACCCAGTGTCTCCGACAATACGACATTGGCACCACCATGCAAAATACCGAAGGGCTGGCGAGTGCGATGGTCTACGGGCAAGGTCCCTTCCAGGTAATCATCGCCAATTTCCGTAATTTCCATTCCCAGGTAGCCGGGCATGCATTGGGATATTCCCTGGTTCAGTTCTTCCAGTGAAGGATCTAAATGCCAAATTGCCATTACAATAAATCTCTTGTGCGTGTGATACCGGGGCATTAACCCGGACTTCTTTACTTCAATTTAGGACCAATAAATTTTTTACTTACCAATAAAATAATCTGGCAGAAAAAAATCCAGGGGGATAATAGCCGGGCGTTAAATGAGTGGGGCCAAACAAGCCATAACGAAACAACTCCATATCCAACATCCGCAGCTCCCAGCGAAGGCGGCTGCGCTGCAAGTACAATGCCTGGGCCTGGGCTTCACTATCGGTGTTCCGATAGGCGTAATGCAGGGAGAGCAACTCGCGCTCTAAATTATCCCGACGCCACAAAAGGCGCTGGTAATGCTGCTCTATACGGTATTCGGCGAGACCGCGCTCGTAATTCTGTAAAAACAAATCAGCAGTAGGGCCAGTGCAAACCCCTTGGTAATTCCGTCCCCTACGCCCCTGGTGATAGCCATTTTCTGCAGTGCAGTAAGTCTCTACACCCTCTTCATGGCCCTGCAGCCATGCATCGCTATCCACATGCATATCGTAGCTGTCACACTCTTGGGCAATATCGTACACCAGCGACTGTGAGCGACCGCGAGCGCCGTCTTGCAGGCCCCGCTCATACCAGAGCCCCGCGCGGCACTCCTCTTCGGAAATCACTGCGCAGCCGCTTAACCCCAGCACCAGCAAGGCGAGAAAAAGACGTATTTTTCCTGCAAACATAAAATGGGACTCCCGGCGCTGTACTTCCCGCCTGTTATTGGAATCCAGGTATCACTTAACCAAAGCGCTTGTCGGCGACAAAAGGATTGGTTTGGCGCTCCTGGCCAAAAGTGGACATGGGGCCATGCCCCGGTACAAATTGAACCTCATCACCCAGCGGCCATAGACGCTCTTTGATAGAGCGAATCAGGGTATCGTGATCTCCCTGGGGGAAATCTGTGCGCCCGATCGAACCGGCAAACAAAACATCTCCCACCAGAGCCAACTGGCTGGGGCGGTGGAAGAAAATCACATGGCCAGGGGTATGGCCCGGGCAGTGGTGCACCTCCAGTTCCTGATCCCCTACAGTAACCGTATCTCCCTGTTCCAACCAGCGGTCTGGAGTAAATACTTCGACAGCGGGGAAACCAAACATCTGCGCCTGCATGGGCAACTGCTGAATCCAGAAATCATCGCCTTTATGCGGCCCCTCTATCGGCAGCTGGAGCTGGTTGGACAACGCCGCAGTGCCGCCTACATGGTCCAGGTGGCCGTGGGTCAGCAGGATTTTCTCCAGCTTGAGACCGCGCTCCTCCACCGCCGCCAGAATCTTATCGAGATCGCCACCGGGGTCGACAACAGCCGCGCGCTTACTGTCTTCACACCACAGCAACGAGCAGTTTTGCTGGAAAGGAGTAACCGGAACCAGGTGATATTGCAGCGACATAAGAAAGCGGCCCTTCATCTTTTACAGGAGACTGTTGAGGTAATTGGGGATTATACCGCGAGAGCCTGCTGAGAGGGTTGTGGATGCCGATGAGCGGGCTTATTCACCGTCTTGAGCAGGGAGCGCACATCCTCTATCAGCTGCTCAACAACTTTCGGGTTCCGCCAGTAATCCTCAGGGGGCGAGGGAAAAGCCACTGAACTCAAAGCGCCGTGATCGCTCAGCGAACAAGTCTCATAGTCTCGGCACACCGCCTGGTTATAGGAGGGGCTCAGGGGTTTAAGGGGCCAGCCAAACAGGTCATTGGGGTGATAAAAATTCTTCCAGCGAAAATTGTATCCCCGGGTATTGGAGGTGACCGCATGAATTTGCTCCCGGGGTCGATCGGCGCACCACAGGGGCATTGTCGGCCCCAGGGTGTACCAATGGCTCAAGGTCTTGAGGCGCAAAAACCTCTCACGTGCAGACCCTTTGTGAACGCCTGCGGGACCACCATCACGCCAAACACCGCAACTGACATTGGGGCGCTGGGCATCCCAGAGGTAATTAGATAGGTTGATACAACCCACCGAATGGCTGATCAATATCACCGGAGCCCGCTCATCAACCTGATCAGCGGCCTTGGCCAGCGCCGCATAGATCTCGCGCTGGGTCTTTTCGTAGTTGCTATCCCGGCGATCCACATTGCCAGACTGTGCCGCTGTCTGCGACATCCCCAGGAGTAAATATTTTCGTGCACGCAGGAAGTCCAGTTCGCGTTTCTGCATACTCTCAAAGGTGCGTTCGATGTTGCTCTGGAAGTGCTCCAGGCCGGGTAATTCAGCGCAGTAGAGACGCGACCACTCCTCCCCAAATTCGGCTTCCAATGCCGCAAACAGTGGCTTTGCAAACGTGTTATCCACAGCCCCCATACCCGCAGCAGCAAGGATTACGATATCCGCCATGGCTTCCTCTTCTTATTATTCTATCGGCGCCTTCGCAGCGCTCGGCTTTTTTAAATGAATGAACATTGATGAAAACCCGCACGACGGGCATTCTCACTGCCAAATAAAAATCGAAAAATACTGAAAGTGGCGCGAGGGGAAGCTGCACAATAATGCATCCCTTTACGAGCCGGTGTGGATACATCACAGTAAATATGAACTAACGTACCCACTAATGAGCCGCAGAAACTGCATTGCGACGGGTTGAGATGACCGATTTAACCCGAATAGTAATATACTGCCCAAAGCTAAACCGGCGCCACTCCAATTTGCCACCCAAGAGGCGGAATCACCAGAAAGCTGGCCTATTACAGTGCTGTAACAATACCCGGGTCCTGGTGCATAATAGTGGCTGTACAAAAATCAAACATTTATAACAGTCCCTCCCGCAGCGATGCTTTTAACTTCCAAATACAGCCTGCCGGATTGCCCCGAGCACGCCCTATCGCGCCCGCGCCTGCTGTCGGTTTTGAACCAATGCCACAGCGATCAACTGCTGTTGGTGACGGCTCCTGCGGGATACGGCAAGACCACGCTGGTTACCTCCTGGGCCTCACAGCAGGACAACCCGGTCGCCTGGTATACGCTGGATGCCAGTGATAATGAACCGAGCCAATTCTGCCGCTACCTGGTGGAAAGCGTGCACAGGGCGACCGGCAATGGTGTCCCCCAGACTCACCAGTTATTGTCCGCGCCCCAGCGCCCGGACCCCTCAACCCTGGTGAGCCACCTGCTGTCGGAACTGCGGGGCCTGCCCAACGAACTGCGCATCGTGCTGGATGACTACCACCAGATCGACAACCAGCAGGTGCACGACACTACCCGCTTTTTGTTGCGCCACGCCCCAGCCGGTGTCGGTATTGTTCTCACCAGTCGCAGCCAACCGCCTTTGGGCCTGGCCACCCTGCGAGTTCAAGGGCGATTACTGGAATTGGGCAGTAATGAGCTGGCCCTCAACATTGAAGAAATCGCCACCCTACTCAAGCAGCGCCTGCCGTTTAATCTCGACGGCGACCGCGCAGCCCAACTGCATCACCTCAGTGAGGGCTGGCCTCCCGCTGTACAGCTATTCACTTTATCAGTGCGCGACAGCAACGAAGTGGATCGCTATCTGGCAGAGCTGGAGCAGGGCCACAGTCATATTCTCGATTACCTGGCTGAGGAAGTGCTGGAACGGCTGGAACCCCAACTGCGCCAGCTCCTCTCCTGCACATCGATCCTCACCCGGGTGAACGCCCAACTGGCGGAGCGCCTTACCGGTCGGCAGGACGGGCAGCAGTTGCTGGAAGAAGCCGCGCGCCGCGGGTTATTCCTGCAGGCGCAGGATTCAAGTCGCCAGTGGTTCCGCTTCCACCCGGTCTTCGCCCGCTTCCTGCAACGGCAAATCAATGACCGCGAACACTTGCTGCAACTGCACAGCACTGCCTGTGATACCTGGCAAGAATTAGACCAGCCAGTGGAGGCCCTGCGCCACGCTCTGGCCGGCGGCGACCGCGAGCGGTTAAAGCAGCTGCTCAACGATCGGGGGGAACAGCTTCTGCGCGCGGGGCAGTCGCGCCTGCTGCGGGACTGCCTCGACTGGCTCGGTGACGAAGCCCTGCAACACAGCGCCCGCTTTACTCTCCTGTCCGCCAAAATGGCACGGGAGAATTTTGAATACGACCTGTGCGAGAAAAACCTGGCGGCCTCCGAGAGCTGGCTGCAGCGGGAGGACCCCGCACAGTGGCGCGACTTTGAGGGCGCCTTTGCCACCATGCGCGCCCAGGTGGCCATTGCCCGTGGGCAGACTCTGCAAGCCAAGGAGTATGCCGAAGAAGCCCTGGCCCTACTGCGCGCAGACCAGCTGGGCGAGAGAATCTCCGCTCTGCTGGTCACCGGTGAGACCAGCTTCTGCCTGGGTGCCTTGCAAGAGGCCAACCGCTATATGCAGGAAGTTGAAGCCCTGGCGATCGCCGAACGGGATATCCCCAGCGCCGCCTGGGCCATCTGCCAACAGACAGAAATCGCCTTTGCCCAGGGCCTGCTGAAGAAAGCGTCCACGCTGCAGGAGAAGGTGCAGACCCTGGTGCAGAAAAATCACCTGTCCACACTGCCCATCTCGGAATTTGTGTGCCGGCTGCGCGGCCAGCTGCAATGGGAGTCCGGCGATCTGGAAGGTGCCGAGCAATCCGCTCGCCGAGGTATGCAAATCAACCGCCGGGTCGGCGAGCACTGGCTGCTGCCGGAGTACACCCTACTGTTAAAAATCGCCCAGGCTCGGGGGGAGAAAGAGGAGTCCCTGGAGTGGCTAGAGCGTATCGAGCGGCTGCTCACAGACGGGCGCTACCACCGGGACTGGATCGCCAACGCCGATGCCACCCGCATCCGCACCTGGCGCGCCCTGGGCAATCAGCAGGCCATCGCAAGCTGGTTGGAACAGGCTACTCCCGTCGCCGACAGGCCCAGCAATCACTTTGAGCAGTGCCACGGACGCAACCATGTGCGCGCGATGATTGAGCTGCACCACTGGTCCGATGCCAACCGCCTATTGAGCCGCCTAAAACAAGTCGCCAACGAGTGCGGCCTGGAAACAGATCGCCTGCGTAACCGGGTGCTGGAATCTCACCTGTTGTGGCTGCGCGAGCAATACCCCCAATCTGTGGAGGCTATTAGTGAAGCCCTGCTTCTCTCCCACGAACGGGATTTTCGCGCCAGCTTCCTGCAGATCGGCAAACCTTTAATCGTTATCCTGAAAGCCGCCCTGGAAAATAGCCTGGGAGAGGCGGAGTCCAGCAAAGCCCAACAACTGATCAAAGCGGCACAACAGCAGCCAGAGCTGGACGGTGGTATTCGCATCGAGCTGGATGACACCATTATCCGCGAGATACTGGCCAGCGATGCCGTGCCAGACTTCCTGCGCCACTCCCCACTCACCCCAAGGGAATGGCAGGTACTGAATGCGATTCACTCGGGGCTGTCGAATGAGAAAATCGCCCGTCACTTTAAGGTGGCACCGAGCACCATCAAGACCCATATTCGCAGCCTCTACCAAAAGCTGGACGTCAAGGATCGCCAGGAGGCCATCGCCCTGGCCGAGCAAATGCTTCGCTCGGTCCAGGACAAGCCCTAAACAGTCCTGCTCCAGCGGCACAGGGACGTGCCCACTATGCTCCTCATCCCCCGCCCGCCAATACCAAACCACCCCAGGCCGGTCACCCTTTACCCCCCTCTCCCCCCTCGCCGGGGAGGAGGAAGCCCGCCAATGACTGCTCCATACTCACCCTATCCTTTAAAGGTGGACTATCTCCCCCTTTCAAATAATGAAACAAGGCAGTAATCCATGAGCGGCTACAGCTATGAGTGGTGGCGCAATAGCGTTATTTATCAGATTTACCCACGCAGCTTCTGCGACGCCAACGGAGATGGCATCGGTGATATTCCCGGAATTACGCAAAAACTGGATTATGTAAAATCCCTCGGCGTAGACGCCATCTGGATCTCACCCTTTTTTAAATCGCCGATGGTGGATTTTGGCTATGACGTTGCCGACTACCGCGATGTAGACCCTATTTTTGGCAACCTGGAAGATTTCGACCGGATGATCGAAGCGGCCCACGAGCGCGGCCTGAAAGTGATTATCGACCAAATCCTCAGCCACACCTCAGACCAGCACCCCTGGTTCCAGGAGAGCCGCGCCAACCGCGACAACCCCAAAGCGGACTGGTATGTCTGGGTTGACCCCCAAGAAGATGGCACCCCTCCCAACAATTGGGTCTCCGTATTCGGAGGAGGCTCCTGGCGCTGGTGTACCCGCCGCCGCCAGTACTATTTGGCCAACTTCCTCAAAGAACAGCCGGACCTGAATGTGCACAACCCGGAAGTCCAGGAGCAGCTGCTCGCCGATATGAAGTTCTGGCTCGATCGGGGTGTAGATGGTTTCCGACTGGATGCGGTCAACTTTATTTTCCATCAGCAGGCCCTGGGCAATAACCCGGCGCGCCCGCTCAAGCTCGATGAGAAAGGCCTGCCACCAGTCAATCACTACGATTACCAGTGGCACCAGAATGATAAATCCCAGCCAGAAAACCTAGTGTTTCTCCAGCGGGTACGACAGTTAATGGATCAATATCCCGGCACTGTGACCGTGGGTGAAGTGGGCGACGACAATACCCACAAGATCATGGCTGAGTACACCACGGAAAAACGCCTGCACATGGCCTATTCCTTCGATCTATTGACCGAGGATTGCAGTGCGGGCTTCCTGCGCGAAACCCTGGAAAAAAACCGCGACGTAATCGACAAGGGCTGGCCCTGCTGGTCGATCAGCAATCACGATGTACCCCGCTCAATAACCCGCTGGAACAAAGGCTTTAGCGATGACCAAGCCGATGCCAGGGCCCCATTATTCCTGTTGATGCAATTGGCACTACGCGGCAGTGTCTGCCTCTACCAAGGGGAAGAACTGGGCCTGCCGGAAGCGGAAATTGCCTATGAAGATCTGGTAGACCCCTACGGCATTAATCTGTGGCCGGAATTCAAAGGCCGCGATGGCTGCCGCACACCGATGCCCTGGACCAATACCAGCGACGACAACGCGGGCTTTTCCACAGCAAAACCTTGGCTACCCGTCTCTGGGGAACACCAGCAACGGGCGGTAGAGGTTCAGCAGGACGCCCAACGCTCCATGCTCAACCGCTTCCGCGCACTGATCGAATGGCACCGGGAGCTACCCCAATCGTTGGCTACAGCAGAGCAGGAAGTGATCGACACCGGCAATGATTTGTTTGCTTTTGTAAGGCGCAGCGACAGCGAAGAAATGCTGGTTGTTCTCAACCTGGGGCAAAACAGTGGCACCCTGGAATTACCTGCAGCATTCTCCGGTGCACACAATATTACCCCTGCACTGTTTGCTGGCAATGCGGAAGGCAATAGCTTAGAGCTAGCTGCCGCAGATGCCTGTGTGCTACTGCGTAAAAAAGCCTGATTGATTAGCAAGATTTAAAAGATGCCCAGCTCATGTTCGAACCTGGGCATCGAGTAAGAATTACAGTCTCTCTGCAACGTCTCTTCCTTTCGACGTCTGCTTTCCCGCCGGCACAATGCCGGCTTTTTTCTGTTTAACTCCAGCACTTCATCATCTATTGCCTGCAATATAAAAAAACCAGATAAAGATATCCGGTGTGGCTCCCCTCTCAAGGTAAGTCTTCGCTATTGGAAATAACCAAATGCAAGGCAAAAATCATCAACTAATGAAAAATACCAACCCATCGAGTTAAGAATCCTTCAATATCAATTTAAAGCACAGCCATTGGAGAGTCATGTCATACGATTCTTCAATCAAAAAATTGAAAAAAGCTATAAAATAATTTTGTATCTATAATTATTTAGAATCTCTGAGATCAAGGCCGGCGTTCTGCTAGTCCCAGGCTCATCTAGATGTTAAAAATATGCTCTTAAAAACCTATCAAGATACTCAACAGTAGAGAGCATCGACTAACTAGTTTAACCCCACCTTGAAGTACGTAGTGAGATCTCCCCCCGCAATCTCAAAACCAACTATCAGTCTGGCTCCTGTCCTTAACAACGCACATGAAGTGTTTAGCCCAGTGAGTATAAGTTTCTCCCCCCTTCCTAAAACAACCGTACTTAATTTCAAATATGTTACCGGGAGACTCCTGTGAAGCATTCAGTCTTACTTGGTACTCAACCGTGAATATCTTCCATAACATTGCTCTTCGAACAGTCTTATATACAGCATTTCATATCTTGTTCTACTTTCAATATCAGAATTCAAGAGAAGCTTCTCCTATTTCTGGAGAGAGCGAGCTAAGTCATTGACTTTAAAGGGGATGACACTATTGTCACGAGCAAGAAAAGCAGGTAGATATATAGCCGCTGTTACATATCTACCTGGTGAGGATTGCGCCAAAGCCTCTAACCTACTGATATTATTATATTTTTTTGTTAATCTTGGATGACTGCAGCAGAAATATATAGAAGGGTGATATAAAGACGCTTCTTTTGAATTAACTGTTAACTGAATATGTGGAAAGACAGTATTCCTAAAAGCCTGTTTCAAGCGCTCAATGATCCAAGAATGGTTGGAGATTACAAGCTCTCACCACAAGAAGAGTGGTTTCAGCCTTATGAGATTGAAGAGGTTGATATAGCTGAAGTCTTCGGCGCATTCGATGGGCGCTCTACTACAAGTGAAGGAATCTTGAGCGGCGCTATTCGCATCTGTAATACAGGCTGCGAGGGGTATCATATTTACGTATTTAGCGGGCCTGAAGCTGGAAGTATATGGTCAGATCAACGCTATCCCTTTGGTCGTCTCTCGAAAATTTGCTCGTCTTTAGATGTTAACTTGGCCAATTTGAGGGAGTTCGGAGCGGGGCACATAGCGCAATACGAGGACCTCAGTTAACAAGGCCGGGCAATTTGCTCCGGGCCTGGGGCCCTCCGCGGGACAGCTTACCTTGTGCACCTTTTGCGCAGGTCGCTACGCTCCCATTTTCGCGCAAAACGCGCACAAGGTAAGCTGCCCCTGCCGGCGGCGTTATGCATCAGTAATGAAAAAATTCGTACTTACACTTAGTTTGGTCTTTTCTTCAGCGATCTCAGTTGCCCAAGAGGCAGTTGAGGAGATAGAGCCAATCTACCCAATGCCTCCAGTTTGTAGAGAGCTATCAGGATCAGTAAAGCTAGCTTTCCAAATTGATGAAGCTGGAGAAGCTAAAAACATAAAGGTCGTCAAGGCAGAAACGGAAATATTCAATAGAGCCGCCATCAAGACGCTAAGTAAGTACCGGTTCAAAAAAGGGACCTACGTTGTAGGTGACACGTACAACAAAGTCCTAGATTTTAAGCCCAAACATAAGTGCCAGCGCAATGCATAACAAGCAGCGGCAGAGCGACAGCCAACGCTACACACCTTTTGTGTTACTCGCTGGCGCTCAAACATTAACACAAAATGCGCTCCGCGCTGGCTGCGCCTGCGCTGGGCGTTATATTTCTAAAGGGTAATACGTGCTTTCTCAAACAAGGATAGTTTTAATCTGCATTTCAACATTTATCTTGGCGTTGCTAGCGCAAGTGTTGTTTTCTGAGTTCGGTAAGCAAATCATAGATGCAGTAATGTCTATGTTCGTATCGCTTGAGTCTTGCAAAGCAACTGAAGGCACAGGTTGCTTGGTGGCGTTGCAAAAGTACGAAACAGCTCATTCAATTGGTTATTATTCGTTTATTGTCATTGCCTACACCTTCAGCTCTTTTCTTTCTTTCAAAATCCTAGGCCGCGCTAAAGTTGTATCGTTAACTTCAGCTACGTTGCTAGCTGTTGGTGTATATTCTGTTCCATTTATAGCGGCTTACTTCGCTAGCATGGTTGGTATTATCGCGGCGTTGTTTTATGTTGCGTCAATGTCAGCTGGTTTTGTATTGGCAGCATATGGGGCAAAAACAAATGAAATATAACCAGGCCAGCCAGCATCGCTCCCTGCGGTCGCTGGACCTCATTTCACTCGGCCGCTGCTGGCGGCATTAGGCGGCCGAGTTACCCACAAATGAAAGACATAGAATATTTAGATTTCATGTGTATTGATCTCAATAAAGAATTGGAAGATGAGATCATGTGCAAGTATAGCTTTTGCTCAAACGCTAAAGTCAGCGACGGAACTATTAAAAAAGTAAAAGGAATGCTATCAATAGATAAATCTTCAGGAGAAGTTGAGCTAATTGATAAAATGCCAGGAGATGATGAAAATATGGTTTTCTTTAGGGCTAGGGCAAAAATAAGAAAGCATTGGAATAACGGCGAATATCCCAGTGTAACAATGTTTGCGGCAGGCTAGGCAAAAAATGCCTAACAAGTTGCCGCACAATCGCCCTTCGGGCTGGACCTCCCTTTCGGTCGGCCTGTGGGCAAGGCGTTAGCTGTGAAGGAACCATGAAGACAAGCTACGGAATAATTACAGTCTTACTTTTGTTGCCTATTTCTGCCTTTGGTTGGGAAGATTCGCCTTGTGAAGGCGATGTTCAATTCCAGAAAATGACAATGATAAAAATTATTGAGGCAACAAAAAAATATTTTAAGAGCACGGGAAATTTTCCGGATTCTCAATATAATTTAGAGGCATACCTAGAGCCTTTTCCGGAAAATCTTCAGCATGACTTTGTTATGTTTGAGCCAATTGAGCATAAAATAATGCTGTACTGTGGGAGTTCAGCCGAAGCATCGGATAACAAGACTAAAAATATTACTTGTAATGGTAGCTTGTACTCGGATCAGGTCGTTTGTACCATAAATACCTTTATAAAAATACGGACCGAGTGGGAGCCAAGCTAACAAGTACAAGCAGGTTGCTACGGGCCGTCGGCCCTTCGCGGGACGGCTTACGCTACGCTCCAGCCGCCCCTGTTGTAGTCGTTAAATGTCTTTAGAGAAAACGTTATGCGTCTGATACCACTTTTAATATTGTTTCTCGCACAAACAGCGTTCTCTGCTTCTTGGAAGAGTGAGTTCTTTGAGATTTCTTTGCCTTCAAACTATCACATTGAAGAAACAGGCTCTTCAATAGATTTCGCAGCCTTTGTCCCTAATAAAAAAACTGGCCATCCGTATGAGATGATCGTTATTCACATGGCTAGCACTGATAATCTTGAGGCAGTAATCCAAGAAAGTAATGAAATATTATCAGAGTACGGTGAAAGCTTAGGTGAGGCAAAGTGTGATAATAAGTGTACTCTTCTAGTTGCTGAGGCTGCTCGAGAATCGGGTGAAAGTAGGTTAAATTATTACCATAATGTGTTTCATATAAATAATAAGGTATATGTCATAACTTATTTTACTAACAAGCCTTTGTCACAAGGCCGTAGTTTTATTCAAAAAATTATAAGGCAAGTAAGTGCAAGCAGCATTTAACAAGTACAAGCAGGTTGCTGCGGGCCTTTAGCCCTTCGCGGGACAACCTACGCTACGCTCCGGCCGCCCCTGTTGTAGTCGTTATACCTCGGTTCAGAAAGATGAGATTTATCAAGTGAAGAAAAGAATTATACTTGTTGTAGCTTCAGTTCTATTTAGTCAGTGTGTTTTCGCTGACAAACCGCCCAAGATTAAAGAAAGGTCTAATGGGATGTACACTCAACAGATACATCAAGACTTTATTTACTTAGTTGATACAAAAGCGGAACTTTGTTTCGCTGGGTTGTGGCCTAGAGGCGGGTTAACGGAATTCGACTGTAAAAGCCTAGTTAAAAGGGATGAATGGAAAAAGATTATTGTATGGGTTGATCAAAAATAAATTAGCGATATACAGTATAACAAGTGGGTGATGTTCGTTCCAGCCACTGCGTGGCTTCCACCGGGCGGCCCGCGCTTTGCGCGGTCCGCCGCATACCCAGGCGTTAGAAGCCTAGGAGGAATCAGTTGCAGCTCAAGGATTACATCACACTCACAATATCCCTTATTGCCTTGGCTGTATCTTTATACAATTTTTATGTACAGCAACTCAGAAGGAAAGAGCGTTTAATTGGTTCCATGATTTCTATAGGAATTAATGATGGAGAAAGGGATAGAAAAATGGAGTACTCCGTTAGTAATGTAGGAGATGTGCAGATCGTAGTAAAAGAAGCAGAGTTCTCAACTAATGGAAGTGTTGTAAATGCTGAAGTGGTTGGACTTCCTGTTGTCTTGAAACCTGGAGAAATTGCATTGTTCGATATTTTATATAACAGCTCTGAGGTGGAAAGTAACTCTACAGAAGTGGTGGAGATTGGTGTGTTTTCGGCCTTAGGAAAAGGTTATCGGCTACCTCACACTCATAAAGAGGAAGGCAAAGAAGCCGAAGGCCGTTGGAATGTTTTCAAATTACAGCCCGAGCATGAAGGCTTCTAACAAGTCAATCAACTTCGCGCCTTCGGCGCCAGACGCAGTAAACTGCGCCGGTTATTGAGGCGTTAAGTGCGTGTATGAAAAAAAGTACCATCATACTAACAGTAATAACTCTCTTATTGTTCTGGACTGTAGAGCATAAACCAGGTGGAAGCTTAGAATATTATTTACTGTTAAAACCTTACCCTACATTAAATTTATTCTTGGGGGGCGTAAAAGATGGCCACTATGCACGCAGGCTTACAAGCGGAGAATTCCCGGATTGGCTTGTTAATGAGCAATACATCAATCTTACGTGGGGTGGTTGGGAAGATGATACAAAGGTTTGGGAATATCTAAGAAATGGAGCTTTAATAGTTGTGTTTTTGGGATGGCCTATTTTACTTATCATTTGGTTGGTTTTAGCAATCAAAACGCACTTAACAAGGCGCTCAAGCAAGGACGCCGTAACCGGCGCCGCTTAGCTTGGCGTTAAATGCCATAAGGAATAAGGGTGTTTACCAAGAAATTCCTAGCTGAGAACTATGATTGTGCTGAGTACTTATCAAAGTACGAAGGTGGCTATTATCATGATGAGTCTTTCTTGCAGTTGGTACTTCCGATATCTGATATAACTATAAACATTGAATATCAGCACTTAGTTATCGGCCATGCTGGCGGTGATGGTATTGAGTTTTGTTTCCGCATTTATGAAGTTGGGATTTGGGCTTTCTATCCGGCTGAGGGTAGATTTCAAAAAGTAGCAGCCAATATCAGCCAGCTAGTAGATGGATGGTCCAATGGCACCATCAACGTTTAGACATTTAACAAGCGCAAGCAGTAAAGCTACGGCCCTTCGGGCCTCCGCGGGACGCCCAACGCTATGCATATGAATGAGCAAATACCAAGAAAGAAAACGTGGATATTCTATTTGGTTCAATTCCTGACTTTTGGACCAATGCTTGGTTTAGTGCTCTTTATTCTTTATATAATCCGAGAACAAGCTATTCCAATGATACTCGTCGCTGTTTCAGGTGTTGGCTTAGGGAACGCAGTTCAGTGTTTGATATTACGAGGTTTGTCTGGGGTAAACGAATTTAAAGCGCATTTTTGGGGCTATTTAGTCGGTGGTTTGGCTTCGTTAGTAATAACGCTTTATTTTTATAGTTTGGGTACTTTGCCATATATTTCTATTATTGCTTCACTTGCAATCGTTTACGCTTTATTTGTTAGGTTTACATCCAATGTTTAAGCATAACAAGGCAATCAAAGGTCGCCCACAAAAAGCCGTGGGCTGGACTCGCTTCGCTCGCCCTTTATTGCAGCGTTATGTGACCACATGAATTACTACATACTCTCAAAAGATTTTTACATAGGTCAATCGAGACTGGAGCATGCTGATTTAGGTGTGGGCATGGTTCAAGGACGTTTTATACAATGTCCTGGCTATCAAAAAGTGAAAAGTGTTTTTAAGCTATTCGCCAGCGAGCAATATGATGAGTATTATCAAAAGAGAGATGATCTGGAGTTGATGCTTCAAGATGAGTTAGGTAATAAAATTTCTACTGACTTTATTCATATTGAAGATTATTCTCCAGAATTTGAAGATATTAGTGTAGAGGTCAAGTTAGTACACGCCCAGTCATGGGCAGGTATTGAAAACACATAACGAGGCCAAGCAGGCTCACCCAGCTGATAGCTGAGTTGGAAGGCCTACGCGCTGCTTCGGCCGCCGCTGTTGGCAACGTTATATTTTTTAAGGGAATACATAATTGAAAAGAAAAAACTGCCCTGTGTGCGACAAAGATATTGGTGTTCTGGCAATAGTGAAAGCCGCACTTCCAAGCCGTATAAAGTGCCCCCACTGTAAAACCCGAGCTGTGTATAAACCATTTCCTTGGGTGTTATCGGTTTTGTCCTTGGTGCTGTATTTGGCGCTCTTGATTATTACAATTGCTGTTTACAGCCATTACTTTTCATTCAACGAAAATACTCATTTAGCAATCTATATTCTATTGGCAATTTTAGTATGGCAGCCATTTGAGCTTGTAATAGCAAATAGACTTAGAAATAAACACAATTTATGGGTAAGATAAAATATAACCAACTGCTCAAACATCGTTCCGGCCAAAAAACGGTCTCCACTGGCCTCGCTATCGCTCGCCGTTTAGCAGGGCGTTAGGTTTCCTTGAGATGCCAAAACCAGATACGAACATAATCCGAAGATTACTGAATGAAGGCAGAGAGCAAGATCTTCTCGATTTTATGGAGTGGGATTTGGTCTACAACCGGGAGGATTTGCTTGAAAATCTTCCCGGTAAGAACGGTGATCGAGAAAGAGACATGGATGAGCTTTATACGACTGGGCTTGCCGTTGATCATATTCGCTGTGTTGTTAACTATGGCCACGAAAAATCTCAAGTACTAGATGGAAATATGGTTTACACGCTAAACCAGAAGCATTTGAAAAATGGCTAGAAATGGGATGTCTTCGTCTCATACAACAAGAGCTATACGCATATCTAGAGGATAATCCACTTGATTAATCCAAAACCTAACGAGTACAAGCAGGTTGCTGCGTTCCGGCCCATTATTGAGGCGTTATATTTTATGATGAGAATACCGTTACTATTCAGCTTCTTACTTTACTCATCGCTTGCTCTATCATGTGGGGATGATGACTTATTGTCCTACTTGGAGTTCGAGCCTTCGAAACTCTCCGGTGAGGAGAGTCTGCTTCATGTTAAGCTGTCAGTGCCTTTAGTTTGGAAGCATATGAACCTTGCTGGGGCGACATTTGTAAGCCCGAGCGCGAAAATCGCGCTCAAGAATGCAGGGGAAGATACTGGCTTTCGCTCATACAAGCTGAGTGGGTCAAAAGATTTTTTAGAGAAATCAAAGTTTGTAGTGTTTTATGAGCCGCATATTCGCGTTGAAAGAAATAAAGACGGAAATGGCCATAGGGTATCTATGGGGCCTCTTTGTGAGATTTCATTCGATGTTCTACTACAAATATAACAATCACAGGCACATGACCGTTTTTTTGCTGTTCCTAAAAAAACGGCATGTGCTGTAAGCCTTATGAGTCTCTCAAAGTATGAATATTTTTAGAGTAATTTTTATAGCTTTATTAGTGGCGTCTTGTTCAAGTCCCGAGAATTACCAAGAGGGTTTTGACTGGATTTTACACGCAAATCCAGAGAGCGAGGCTATCTCTGCGGCTGATAATGGTGATTTACGGCTGATTGGCCTTACAGGCATGCTTCTTAACGAAGTTCCTCTCATTGATAAGAATTGCGAATATGGCAGCAATGTCAAGTATTTAAAGATTGACGACGTAATAGATAGCTTCGCAGAAAGGAAGTACCAAGTAATTGCGCCAGTATATGCGGAAACATATAACTATCATCTCATCACCTATCTTAGGAAAAAGGGTATTGATATATGCAGCCCATAACAAGGTACTCAAACACCGTTCAGACCGAAAAACGACCTCCACTGGACGCGCGAAAGGTGCGCGCCGTTTAGCACGGCTTATGCTCTATAAGTGATGGATAAAATTTCAATTAATGGCGATTGGCCAGAAATAGAAAACAAAGAACTTGAGAAGCTGATCGCTCAAGAATTTTGGTGTGAGAATAAAAGAGAAGATCAAGCCAACATCCTTTATATAAAAGTTTCAGGTGATTGGTTCAGAGTTTATTTCGATTATGAAATTTTATTTTGGCGCTCAGGCAACAATGGCCTAGAAGACCCTAAAGCCAGTAGAGAAACAGATTTTGGCTACCCGTTAATAGATTGGGGCAAAAAGTTAGGTATTGAAGGTACAGTTATAAAATCAGTTTCAGCAAACCGCATAACTGGTGGTGCGCAAATAGAGTTTAAGTTCTCAAATAACAAAGTTTTTAAAGTCCAAAGCATAGATGACTATACTACAATCAATATATAACCAGTTGCCGCACAGTCGCCCTCCGGGCTGGACCGCCCTAATGGTCAGCCTGTAGGCAAGACGTTTTATTTTTGAGTGCATCCGATGAACTTAGGAAGGTGGGATTCAGCAATTTTAAAGAGCGTATTTTTACCCGCGCTCCTTGTTCTCATCTATACATTGTATGAAATTGGACTTCCTCAAGATCTATATAGTTGGGCGGGCTTTGGGTTGTTCTCATTAATTTTTCTGGGGGTTTACTTACTATTCTCAATCGTTGGCTGGCTATTGTTTGGCTTTCCTGTTCATTGGTTAATTTGCAGGTACAGCAATGGAAGTTATTTTCTATATTTCGGCGCGGCAGTGGTTTTTACTGTCTTTATATATATTTTTTCAGGTGTAGCAGAGACGGCAATAATTTATGGTTCTTTTGCGTTAATTCAAGCAATACTGTTCAAGTATTATGCATATAAACAAGTACAAACATAACTAAGCCCGCCAGAGGCGGCCAAAAAACCGCCGCTTCGCTCTGGTTTTTTGGCCCCAGCTGGTAACGTTAGCTCTCTATGAAGATTCGAGTATTTACATTTCTGATACCGGTGATCTTGTCTTCTTGTACGTCACAAGAGAATAAAGAAGATGTATTGCAGTCCGCATACGGGGATGACCTTGATTACTTTGGCGGCATCACCTTCCTAACAGGGCCTTGGTATGCACCTGGATCTGAGTACGGTTACCACATAAATGATGGTGTGCTCTATATTGCTTATACTCCGGAAGTTGGTCTCGACAAGCGCATTATCAAAGTTTCAGACTGCCCTCAAATAGAAATTGGCATCAAAGAAATTAAACGTGCCATATTTGAAACAACAGAGATATTTGTTGGCATTAAAAAGACGGCTGAGTCAGAGATCACTATAATGGATGGCCCTAGCTACCGATTGGAGTATCACTCCGATAGCATAGGTGGTTCAATCATCCTTGAGGGTGGAGCAAATAACAGTTACGTCACCCCTTGGATTAACGCGGCACTAAAAATTGGAGATATAGCCGATGCTTGCGAATGAGCTAACAATCCATGCAAGCGGGACACAGAGCTACGCTCTCCCTCCTTCACTTAGCGTTATGTGTAAAGAGACTTTATGGCACTTTTCATATTGAGCATTCTTTCGGTGACAGTATTTTTCCCATTAGTATTACCTTGGGGTGAAAAACTACTGATTTATTGTACTGCCGTATGGTTTTTGTTGTGGCTTATCTTTTTCTTGCAAACTGAGCGTGAAAGTAACCCAATTTATGATGTAGGTATAGTTGGCGATAGTGCTGCTTTAGCTATTTCAATTTTGGTCTTTGCTATCGTAGTATTCGCACGAGGCTTTATTCATGTTGTCATGAATGAAGTTAAAGCTAATCGTAATCAAGTATGACAAGCGCAGGCATGATCGCAAATACTACATATTTGCTGGACCTCCGCCATTTTGGGAATGTTATGTGTCTAGGGTCTTTCGATGCAGATTAAATCAGTACATCCAGTAGTAAAAGCTTTCCTGATGTATTTTTTAAGTGTTATGGCGATTGCGATGTTCTTTGCCCTATTTGGTGATTGGATAAGGGAAAAAACCAACTACTCGCTCATTTTGAAGGGATACATTGTTGGCCCCCTCGTTTGGCCGGTAGCTTACTTGGGGATGGTTTATGGTAAATCGAGAACTTTAGACAATAGTTAGTGATGACAACTCGAAATCTTACCAAGGTTATAAGCTGAGAGAGATAGGCACATCGACGGCTTTTCCATTTCGGCCTCGCCTTGATTTTAAAGCCTCGCATACTGCGGGCGTTATGAGGCATAAGAGTGCATACCTACGAACTTGAAAAGAACATTTGGTCTGAGAAAGACTTCTCCATAATGGGATGGCACGATTCCAAAATATGGGGTTTCCTGGCTGATACGGAGAATTTCGAGTTCATGATAGATCTCGATTACATTTTTCAATGGATTCATCCAAGGGAAGGGGAAACGTATTTTAAGTTCTGGGTTGCTCCCGTTACGATGGTATTTGAAAATGCTTACGATATTTTACTTGACATTGAATCCAGGCAAGGTGAGCTAGAAGTCGCCGATCTGCATATGGTGAATGAGAGAAAAACAAAGAATGGTCGCTTCGATGAGCATGATTTTCGTTTTGACTACCAGGAAGGGAAATTTAAAATAAGCGCCACTGGTTTCAAAATGTACGTTCGTACAGCACCAATTTTACAGAGTAGGAAAGCTTTGAATTACAAATTACGCGGAGGTATAGATTTTAGCCGAGAGTACAGAAGCTCATAATAAGTGACTATGGTCGCTCATCAAGCTTTTAAGCCATACTTTCATTCCAATAGGTGTTGTTTTTTACCATCATATTCAGGGTCGTAATCTGCTTTCTCATGCAGAAAATCAGAGCCACCTTTTTAGGTTTGCCAGAGTCGACTAATCGCTTATACATCGGCTTTAGTATGGGGTCATATTGTATGGCGAAGAGTTTGTAGTTGTTTAATGGTATCCTTAATACCATTTTTATCACTGGTAAAACTAAAGAATTAATCAGTAGGTCTCACATAAATATCCAGTTGTTTGCTACCGGTATCGATACTGACATTGATCTCTTGAGGTTCCATAAGATAAGCTATCTCCGCCTTGCTATCCGGGCTAGAGGCCCACATGACTATTCAAGTTATGCCTAGTGAGTGTCTGTCACGTTCCTACTCGTTTTATAAACCGGCGCAGCAACGAACTGTGACAAACAAGGCCTTCGGTGGCCGCAGAAGGTGGATCTCAATTTACCCGTTAGCGAAAAGGATTTTCAACATCAGAATCGATTAAGAACAACCATACAAGTCGCAGCAATCGCTCTCTTTGATCTCAAAGACAGTCAAAACGCTACGCTATTTGACTGTCTTTGTGCGAAGCGTTACTTACGGAGAAACTCTTGAAAAAAACAACCTTTTTTTTATTCGCTCTATTTGCCACAAGTAATACCATCGCTCAGGAAGACAATTACTACTTAAGAATATCTTATGGCAGCGTTGACACAGATATTGAAGCCCAAGAAGTTATAGATAGTTATGATTATTCACTGTCAGATTCAGAAGGCTGGAGCTTTTCAGCCGGTTACCGGATCAATAGGTTTCTCGCTTTAGAAGGTGGATTTAGCGATTTAGGAAAATCTAGTGGAATGTACCACTACTCAAGTACAGATACTAACTTTAGCATTACAGAAAACCTCAGCTCAGAGATTAAGTTAAAGACACTAGGCTTATCTATTTCTACTGATACGAAAAAAGCATTATATACAGGGCTTCGATTTGGATATCAGCGCTGGGATGTTAAATATAAATTCAAAGGGGAGTATTTGGAGTACCTTGCGGCCCCAACTGTTATTGGTGCTCCAGGTACTGGGGGACCTGTTGAGTACTCAGAATCAAGCAAATGGCGTAACGATGGTTACGATTGGTACTATGGGATATCAGCAGGTTGGAATTATCAGAATTGGGCAATAAGCCTGGAACACACAATCTATAAGATGGATAACGAAACCCCTTCTTTCGCTGCATTAGCCCTTAGCTATAATTTCTGAATCATCGGTTTGCAGATTCAAAAGCGGCCTCATGGAGGGCCGCGCTGTTATTAAAATAGTATCAGACCCTTGATACATCTCTATCTAGATCAATTCTCACGGATAGACCAAGTGGTATGATAACAACTCTAGAAAAATTAGGCGCTACATGACAATCTAAGTGTTCACCGCCATCGCTATGAGTCCTCACTTAACAGCAATGGCTCAAGCAGCAGAGATTGGTGCGTGGTATCATTGGTTTAATGTTTCTCTTAAGAGG
The DNA here is from genome assembly GCF_052466985.1 of Microbulbifer maximicatervae (SeqCode). Taxonomy (NCBI): domain Bacteria; kingdom Pseudomonadati; phylum Pseudomonadota; class Gammaproteobacteria; order Cellvibrionales; family Microbulbiferaceae; genus Microbulbifer; species Microbulbifer maximicatervae (SeqCode). The sequence continues at coordinate 4,384,549 of NZ_CP174298.1, read as the reverse complement.
TAGGTATTTAGCAAATTAATGCTATTCATCTCAGCACTAGGGTTTCATCGGGCCGTCACTACTTCGCAGATCAGGTCATAAAAAATATTATTAATCATGAAAATCGGTAAATTCAAAGACTTTCATTCCCAACTTATATTCTCTATAGGGGTCGGATTTATTTACCCAGCGATTCTTTCATTACTTCTTGGACTCTCTTCCTACATCGACTTATTTAATTCGTTAATAATCGATGGAAAGTTGTATGATCCACGTGTTCCCAGGCACCTAGAGATCTTAATGAATCATCAATTCCCTATGGGTTTAAATTTCTCAGAATGGAGCAAGATTCTTGACTTAACTACCTTTTTAAGTTGCGTTTTAATTGCTTCATTGTTGACATATACACTTAACTGCAAAATGAATATGAGGAACTGGTGTCTATCTCTTATTTATTCGCTCGCTATTGTCTTCGTAGTAACTTTTTATTATCTACCTATCGTGACGGTTTGGATTCTTGCGCTAAATCAAATATCTACCATGATAGCTATACTTGTTGTCCCATTTCTGGTTTCAGTCATATCTCGATGGATCTTTTTAACAAACGCAGGTACGCAGGACTAAATTTCCGTTGCGCTTCAATTTAGTCCATACCGCGGGCGTTATACCCAAGACCTATCCACGTTTAGTAGGTACCCTATATAGTTATAAAATCCACTATAAGCTAACGAGAACTAAGGAATATCCGGAAAGCACCCTCATGTAGTCTATACCTTAGGCCAGTTGGCCAAGGGCTACAGTACGGATTGCTATTCGAAACCCCGTAGAAAAACCGCGACGTTATCAAGATAGGCTGCCCCTGCGGCTTAATCAGTTGTCACGGATATATCCCTTTCAATAGCCCGCAGGAATAATGGTTTTTCACGCCAGCTTAATGCCGGCTATTTTATCTTTAACTCTACACCTTCAAATTTCTCTTACCACCGTCACCAATGTCCACATAGCGAATGGCGCAAACTGCTAGATTGAGTTATCTAGTGCTGGAACAGACTCCACAGGTAAACCTTTGTCATTGGGAAACCCAAAGTGCAAGGTCAAGAATCATCGCCAAATAATCAAAACAACAGCGATCAGCAATCGCTGGATTTGCAGAACGCTGATATTGATGCAGTTTACACTGAACTAAACACATCACCCGCCGGCCTCACCAAAAATGAAGCCAGCACCCGCCTGCAAAAATATGGTCCCAATGCCATTCAGGAGAAGGAGCAAAGCGCACTCGCTAAGTTTTTGCGATTTTTCTGGGGCCCCATTCCCTGGATGATTGAAGCGGCCGCATTGCTCTCTGCATTAATTGGCCACTGGCCCGATTTCGCCATCATTATGGCCCTGCTGTTGTACAACGCGATTGCCGGGTTTTGGCAGGAACACAAAGCTGCCAATGCGCTGGCAGCACTGAAGGCCAGCATGGCCCCCAAAGCCAATGTATTAAGAGATGGGGAGTATCAATCTATCGATGCGGCGATGGTGGTCCCAGGCGATATAGTGCGAATCAAGCTAGGGCAAGTCGTGCCTGCTGATGTGCGCTTTACCGAAGGGAAATCCATCAGTATTGATCAGGCTGCCCTTACCGGGGAATCTCTACCCGTCAGTAAGAGCATCGGTGATATTGGCTATTCCAGCAGTATCGCCAAACGCGGGGAGATGACCGCTGTGGTCATTGGTACCGGGCACAATACATTCTTTGGGCGCACCGCCCAACTTGTTGCCGGCGCAGGGCAAAGTGCCTCACATTCGCAGAAAGCCGTCACCCATATCGGTGACTTCCTCATCGTGCTGTGTTTGGTGCTGGCCGTTATTCTGGTGGGCACAGAGTTATACCGCGATATCGTGGTCGCCGAAACATGGCACTGGTCAGATATCATCAATATTCTTCGCACTGTACTGGTGTTGCTGATCGCATCGATTCCCGTTGCCATGCCTTCGGTCATCACTGTGACCAATGCTCTCGGTGCCCTGGCGCTATCCCGTAAAAAAGCGATCGTCTCGCGGCTGGAGTCCATCGAAGAGTTGGCTGGTGTTGATATCCTCTGCTCAGATAAAACTGGCACCCTCACTAAGAACCAATTGTGCCTCGAAGAACCTACCTTATTCAGCGCGGAAAACAACGACCAGTTAATTCTTGCCGCCGCTATCGCATCTGAAGCAGGCGCCAGTGATCCAATTGATCAAGCAATTTTTGCCGGCCTGAGAAATAAGGAAGAACTGAAGAAATATAAGGTTGAGGAATTCACTCCCTTTGATCCGGTGAGCAAACGCACTGAAGTCAAGGTACAGAATCAGGATGGGCAAAGCCTATATTTCAGCAAAGGGGCCCCCCAGGCTATTGTCGACTTATGTAACTTGAGTGGTGCGAAGGCCGACAAAGCCACTGCTTGTGTGCAACAACAGGCCTCCAGGGGGCTACGCTCCCTGGGCGTTGCGCAGAAGGCAAGCGGCTCACCGTGGCAATTCCTGGGTATTCTGTCTCTTGAAGACCCACCTCGGGATGACTCCAAAGACACTATTCAGCGCGCACGGGAACACGGGCTTCAAGTAAAAATGATTACGGGCGACGATGTGGCTATCGGCAAGGAAATCGCCACCCAAGTCGGTATTGGAACAAATATTTTCGCTGCCAGTAGTGTGTTTAAAAAGTCCCAGGATATGGACCACCTGCCATCTACTATCGTCGACACCGTTGAACGTGCAGATGGGTTTGGGCGGGTTTTTCCCGAACATAAATATGCCATTGTGAAAGCATTGCAAGGCAGAGGTCACCAAGTTGCCATGACTGGCGATGGTGTGAACGATGCGCCGGCCCTTAAGCAAGCTGACTGCGGTATCGCCGTTAGCGGAGCAACCGACGCCGCACGCGCGGCTGCAGCCATTATCCTGACCTCTCCCGGACTATCTACCATCGTCGATGCCATCGATGAAGCCCGAAAAATATTTGAACGCATTATTAACTACGTACTTTTCCGGGTATCCATGACCCTGGATATTATGGTGGTGGTTGTCTTTGCTACCATAATGTTCGGCTTCTCGCCCCTAACCCCGGTTATGATCGTACTAGTGGCTCTTCTTGATGACATCCCCATTATGACCATTGCCTACGATAATACTCTGCTTCCCAAGGAACCTGTGCATTGGCAAATGCGAGACCTATTACTGGGCTCCAGCATTATCGGCCTTTTTTCTATTGCTCAAACAATGGGTATTCTCTTTATTGGAATGGAATGGCTCAATAACACCAACTGGCAATCCTGGATCGCATTAAATAGAGAGCAAATTCAAACTATCGTATTTTTACAGATCGTAGCGGGTGGACATCTACTGTTATTCGTTGTGCGCTCTCGTACAGCTTTCTTTTCCAAACCACTACCCGCTTTCCCTCTGTTTATCGCAATTGTTGGCACCCAAGCATTTACCGTACTGATGTGTGGATTCGGCTGGCTGGTGCCGGCAATACCCTGGACTATAATCGGTCTGGTATGGCTATACATGATTATCTGGATGTTTTTCCTAGACTTGGTCAAGAAACTTCTTTATCGAAGATTAAGTGATATCTGAGTCATCTACAAAAGCCTAAAAAAGGTAGGCAGTCGAACTATGAATTGTTTCGAAGATTTCAGGGTAAAGCCTGACAGCAAGATAAAGCTCTCCGATATAGATCCGGGTTTCAAACATTGTTACGAAAGTCGTGAAGAGGCACTCCCAGATACCCAGCGTATAGATGAGCAGATACGTTCATTCACTTACAAGCTTTACGCTGAGCGTAAAACATCTCTACTTATCTGCTTGCAGGGAATAGATGCCTCGGGGAAAGATGGCACCATCAAGCACGTATTAGGCGCAACAAATCCACAAATGTGTAGAGCGATTTCCTTTAAGGAACCTTCAAAAGAAGAGAGCGAGCATGATTTCTTATGGCGATATCACAAAGTAACCCCTGCCCGAGGGCATATATCAATCTTCAACCGCTCTCAGTATGAGGGCGTACTGATTGAACGAGTGCATAGCCTGGTCCCAATGGACATTTGGAGTGAACGCTATGATCAAATTAATAACTTTGAGAAATTACTCTCTGAAAGTAACACAATAATACTGAAATTTTTCCTATATATCAGTCAGGATGAGCAGTTGGAGAGATTCAAGCAACGTATTGATGATCCCGCCAAACAGTGGAAAATCAGCGAAAGTGATTATACTGAGGCAAAATATTGGGATGAGTATATATGTGCTTTTGAAGATATGCTAAATCAATGCAGCACCGAATACGCGCCCTGGTTTGTTATCCCCTCAAACCACAAATGGTTCCGGGACTTGGCCGTAGCCTCGATTATTTCTGAAGCATTAAAAAAATTAAATCCCCAGTTCCCTGCCCCCACTGTCAACCTGGAAGAGATAAAAACCAAATATCATCAACTTAAGAATTCTTAACAAATTAAAAGCTAAAAAATTAGGGTTCTATTATTCCTTAAACATTTAATAAATAAGTTATCTTTTAATCATAGATTTCTATCAGAAGAATTAAAGTGAATGCGCTGGGCAGCTCGCCGTCATTCTCAATAAATTATACAAAGTCACTCTGCCTCAATACGAAATCAGCTGCAGTATCATTTTCCTCTGGCCACTGATCCCAAATAAGCATTCAATTGTTATCAGTAGCAAATAACTGCATATCGTTCACCCAAATTCATAATCAGGGATAATGAAATTATCTTCTATCGCAGAATCTATCCACCCATAACTATTGAAGCTTTTCGTCCTAGTACTAAATATACTGCAACATAGTTTTCTATAAAAAATTCACCCCAAGGCCTAGCCCATAAAAAAGACCTCTCGAATAGACATACATAGGGTATAACCGCTAGATAATCCAGCCGTTGGTCTGATTATAGATAACCAAAAATAAAAATTTTATAAAATCTATGCAGATATCACTGCTTGACGTAAGGCTAAAATAAAAAACCAGGTAGCATACACTACCTGGCAGAGAAGGATTTGACTTGGTATCAAACGATCAGACCAAATTAAAGCCGTTCAATTTAACCAAAGCGCCGAAAATTTTAACAGACCTCTACGGTATATGGAGATATGCACAGGCTGACCTGCTAGTCAGCGGTCTCTCTACTTTTAATAATAACGATATTAACTCGTCAGTGGACTTTAGATCCGATTTACATTAATAGATAAAGAACTCTCGATAAGAGCTCATAAGATTTATATCTTAAAAGATAACTGCTTCACTGAAAGAAAACTGCTAACCATATAGTGGCCTCATCTGCAGCTGTCTCCACCACCCGGTGCCTTTGATTTGCCCTAATCAACAAGTTATCCCCCTTCCCCAGGTGGTGCCTCTCACCATTTTCCATTTCTATAACACCATAACCGGAAAGTACTAACACCCACTCATGCTCATCTTGATCATACCACCCTGTTTCCGGCGAGGACTGCCCGTAAGATATAACCCGCTCAATCCTGCAGCTTTTCCCCTCTAGTAAATTCTCAAAATGCTCCTTAGAGTGATCACCTGGTAGTTGAGTGAAAAAATTACCCATAGTCTCCCCTAACATTAAATCGGCATGAAAAAACAATTTACAAAAATACAACTATACTAAAATCAATAGACTCTACAAATGGGATTAATATAGAAAAACATACGCCAACCGAAATCAAAATGAGCCCGAGACCAGAAAATAGAATATCTTTTACTAAACCTTCAATATTGGCTCGTTGACGCCCCCAAAAACACAACACTCACATAAAATATAAGATATAAAATAGATCATTCAAAATAGATATGAGCACCTATTAAAAAGCAGCAGATACCAGATCACGATCTATAAAACACAAAGAACACATAATGACTATATATTTACATTCAGGGCTACATAAAACAGGCACCACAGCAATACAATGCTACGCCTATAAATATAGAAAGCTATTAAGAAGTAAAGGTATTTTATATCCCATTATTTATCGAAATTTAATTAGCATAGATAAGGGTCACCATCTTTTTGCACACTCATTTTCCGATCACCCTGAGAGCCCGCCTATATCCAAAGGAAAGTTGCTAGCATATGATTGGAAGTCAAAATCGCAGAAAAATAACCTTGATCTATTAATTAGTGCAGAGCCTATTTGTCGACATACTTACAAAACAAAAGATTGCTCCTGGATTGAGGCTCGGCACCATTATTTAGAACAACTCTCCAATACAATACCCCCAGAGCAAACCAAAATCATCTTAACTTTGCGCAGACAAGATAATTTTGCCCAGTCTCTCTACAAAGAACATATTATGAAAGGAGTATCTCCACTAGCGAAACTGTCATTTAAGGAGTTCCTATCAAAGATAGAAGGGAGAAACCTGAACTTTTATAAAAATATAGCAGCATTCAAAAAATTCTTCCCCAATATACAAATACTCATTTACGAGCAGCTATGTAATGGCGACCTACCAGTTAATTTTTTCCGCTCGCTAGGGGTTTCCGGCTTACCAAACTCTAACAAGATCATAAGGGAGAGTCTCTCCAATGAAGAGGCCGTTTTAAAGCAAACATTGAACCAGCAAATACACTCAAAAGCTGAAAATATAAAACTATTAAAATGGATAAAATCTGGCAGTACGCAAAACATAATCAAGCGAACACTACCAAGGTCATCACACCTATGGAACTCTGATGAAGATAGAGCTAATTTTTTAGATCGATATTCACAGGAAAACAAAAAAATAAACGATGAATTCCTCAGTGGAGGTAAAGAGCTTTTTCCGTCAAACCATACACCTCCCCAAAAAAAGGCTAACATTATCACACTACAGCCATATTTAATTAAAACACTTCAAGCCCTATCTAGTGATATTAAACAGTTACTGGGGGAATACCGCTTTAGAAACATAATCAATGCTATAGAGCACTGATTGCCAAATCTGGTTAGAAGTCCTTTAATAAGAATCGCCAGCAACAAAGTATGTTACTGGCGCCTAACTATTTAGAGGATCTAAAGTGATAAATCACTTACCACTGATATATCATTCCAAGTAAAACGCTCAGCACGATATACACTCGTATCATTGACTATCATCTCCCAAACCGTCTCTGCAGTCTGATCGCCGGCGACTTCAACAATATATGCATCTCTATTGTTGCCGGTACTAGCAATGGATGGGCCGCCCGCGCAAAGTAGAATATTCCCAGCGGGAAGTTCATCTACATCCCCTAAAGAATTGGTGTACTTTGGTGCAACGTACTCCCAAGTTTGCACTGCCACCATTTCCTCTGTGTTTAAAGAGAATTTCACTGCGCGGCTATTATAGACCTCACCACTGTATTCGGACTCATTCCTATTATCGTAAATCAGAATGTCTCCGCCTGACGCAAGCATAGCTGCATGCTGAGAAGCCATCCAGGTGCCATCTTGCAATGAAAATAATTTCTCAAGAAATCCCTCGGAAGCATCCAAATCCCTACCCATAATCCAGTTTACTTCGCCACTATCATGATCAATATTGACCACCCAGCTTTGAGAGCGACTTGACAGTAAAATCGAATTATCGGCAGAAATATAGTGTAACGAGTTAGAGTGAGTCCAATCCAGCGCACCATTGCTCGCTTCTCGACTGGCTAACTCACCGGGGAAACGCTGAGTATCGAGATGATCGAATGCAGACCATTCCCATACAGTATTGCCCTGCCCATCCACTTCAAGAATCGCATCTCCTTTTATCAATTGACCATCAATTGTTTCATAGGCGTTTGTTAATACCAGTAGATTTCCATTTTCAAGAAGAATTGCATCGTGGTGATAGGCTGGCAGCTCAAATGATTGCAGCATTTCACCAGCAAAGGAGATAATCCTTGCTTCCTGATCCAACAGCAACATTAAATTGCCATCCTGTAAATTTCGCACTACCGGAGCTCCGGTGAGAGGAATGTCTCCGTGGAGGTACCAAACAACCTCACCCTCTTCATCGAATCCCCAAAAGGTATTATCCCTGTCACCTGAAGGTGCAAAAATAGTTACACCTCCTTCGCTTTGCTCTGTAAATGTAGTTACCTCAACTGGGGGAGCGCCTTCAGGTAACGAACCAGTCTTGAAAGAAATAGTCGAGCTCTGCACAACGTCTCCACTTTCCAGCATTGCCAGTGCAGTAAAACGGTAAGTGGTATCGGCCCTTAAACCTACTAGGGTCATATCATGCTCTGTGCCCCAGTCGGTATAATTTGTTCGCCGACGGTCGGTTACCGCCGAATTGATTCTGATCGCCACTCGCGACTCACTGCTAGTCGATACTTGCGCATTAACCATTAAACTATTTAGTGGATGCATCGAAAGGGTTAATTCTACTTCGTCATCCAAAGCAAGCAGAGCTTCATTCGCTTGCTCTACCTCAACACTCACGCCCGGATTGCTGTAAAGCATTACAATAAATACTAGAAAAAATATGGATAACGTCGATCTTCCAGTCATAGCCAAATCCTATTTAATAAATATTAAAAGTAATCATCCCTACCCTGGTATTTCATTTTCAGGGGAGCTTCCAATAATCAGCTATCACATAACGCAAAAAGGGTGGATTCGTTTACTTGGTTTTCAAACCAGAAAGAAATATTTTAGCGATCCCGAAAAGGAAATTTCTTCATTCAATTTTCTAATGCGCAATGGCCAGCACAACAAGAATGAGAAATGGGGATAATTTTGGATAACGATATAGTCGCGACACTTACTAAGATGAAATAAATAATAAAAACTTTTTGAACGCTATTTCTATTATTCTGGTGTGGTTCAAGAACGCTGGAAATTGACTCGCAAGTTACGGTAGATAACTCATAAAACCTTAGCAACTAAGACAAAATTCCTAAAAATAACCAACAAATAGAAGAGCATCCTCTAAGAGAACCTCAGTATATTCCTTTTTGTTGTCACCAGCCCTTAAGACCCACCTTACCATCCCTTGGACTTGTAGTGGTTCATACCGCCGCAGTACCAACCCGCAGCCGAGGCCGAGTATACGGTTATCTGCTTTGGGGAAATCACCAGCTATGGACTTGTCCCTGTAGAAGGGCAGAAATACTTGCCCTTAGACAAACTGTAGCTGGATTCAAAATCCACGGTTGTTTACACGGCCCACTGGTAGTAGAGAGGTGTGTAATGCATAGCCGATCTTCGCTGCAAAATCATCAATCCATTTCCACGAAACAGAAGGGATCTCTACGCAAAAAATCATCATTCGCCGCTGCCGTAGTGATTGTGGGATCTGCAATTCTTGCCCCACTGACCTATGCCGTGGATTATTCCAATTCCCGCTATAACTCGAGATACAGCGCTCAACATGGACATGGAAACTACGGAGCACACTCCAGGTATAGCAGGGACTACCGAGCAAATTCACGGCATAGCAGGAATTACAGATCGCACTCAAGGCACAACCGGGACTACAGAGCACACCCCCGATACAACAGAAATTACAGGGCGCATTCCCGATACAACAGGAATTATCGGGCTCACTCCAGATACGGAACACATTCCAGATACGCGGCGAATCCACGGCATAGCCGCCATATGTGGTTTAAATCCAATATTCAGGGAACACCGCGTATTGTGATCGACCTCAGTGATCAAATGGCATACTTCTATAAGGGCGGGCGCCTGGCCGGTATGTCCCCGGTATCTACCGGCAAACCCGGACACCGCACACCGACCGGTAACTTCCGTATTTCACAGAAGAAATACAGCCATCGATCAAATCTGTACGGTCACTACATCAGCCCACGGGGCTATGTAATGCGCAGCAATGTGGATGTGCGCCGCCACCGCAAACCTGCGGGTTCTCGATTCCGCGGGGCATCTATGGATTACATGATGCGTATCAATGGCCCCGTTACCATGCATGCCGGCCACGTCCCGGGATACCCCGCCTCTCATGGCTGTATTCGTATCCCCTGGCATATGGCTAAGATTTTTTATGCCCACGCCAAGGTTGGTACCAAGGTGTCTGTGGTGCCTTGAGTTGGAAGTAACAAGTAAATTTTTACCAAGCATAAAAAAGGCGGACTATTAAGTCCGCCTTTTTTAATTAGGAAGCCTCGGCCTCCTTTCTCTTTGTTAAATCCATACGGGTAAAATAATCGTGAGCCGCTCGATTAACATGCCTTGCCAGCAATAAAGTAGACACCATTGTTGGAATCGCCATTACCGCATACATCCCGATGATGATGCTGTTTACCGCACTTAAAGAAGCCACCGCACCCAATATAATCAGCACCATGTAGAGTCCGGTATAAAGACCCTGCCAGCGGCCACCGAAAAGAAAAACATAGCACTTCATGCCGTAATACCAACAGGTAACAATAGTGCTGAAAGCCAGTGGAAGGACCATTAGCAGTAGCAAAATTGGGCCGAACTGCCCAAACACCTGAGAAAATGCCTGAGCAGTCAGGGTAACGCCGGCAATATCTCCTTCCTGTTGCCAAGCGCCAGTCAGTAGTATCACCAGGGCAGTGCAAGTGCAGATAACCAATGTGTCTACAATCGGGCCCAGCATTGCAACCACGCCTTCTCGAACTGGCTCACGGGTTTTCGCTGCTCCATGGGCCAAAGACTCCGTGCCTATACCCGCCTCATTGGAAAATGCACCCCTGCTCACCCCTACTGTGATTACCGAACCCAGAGTACCCCCAGCAATAGCTTGACCGCTGAAAGCATCCGAGAAAATTAGCGCAAATGCTGCCGGTACCTGCTCCCAGAAGCTGGCAATTACCACAAGGGTCATGCCCAAATAAAACAGCACCATACCCGGCACTACTCTTGCGGAGAACTTACCAATACGCTGGATACGACCGGCAATAACGTAGGCCGAAGCAACAGCAATTAATAAGCCAATAACAAAATCAAAAGTGAGTGAACCTCCGGGCGCTACCCAACCCAAGGGCTCAGCAAAAGACTCCCGCAGTAGCTGCGTGGTTTGATTGGACTGAAACACCGGCAACATACCGCAGAGTCCCGCCACGGCAAACAGTACTGCGAGCGGCATCCAGCGTCGGCCCAACCCCTCGCGAATAACATACATGGGGCCACCTTGCAGTTCCCCGGAGGCATCGCGACCGCGAAACATCACCGCCAGCGTCGCTGTATAGAACTTGGTAGCCACCCCCACCAGGGCGGTTACCCACATCCAGAAAATCGCCCCAGGCCCACCAATCGTAATTGCGATGGCAACCCCGGAAATATTGCCAAGTCCCAGGGTTCCCGAAAGCGCTGTGGATAGCGCTTGGCTGTGATTCACTTGTCCAGGGTCATTGGGGTCATCGTATCGGCCACTTAAAAGCCCAATACTGTGCCCAAGATGGCGGTAGGGACGGCCACGAGAATAGATTAATAGCGCGAGGCCTCCACCAACGAGTAGCACTAATAAGGGGGGACCCCAGACAAAGCTGGCAAAAGCCTGTAATGCCTGATCAATTGCAGGGAATATCGACATAATTTAATTCATTTCCGGTGAGATCCGCCCAGTCTAGGTACGCTCACACCAGGCTGTCAAAATGCCGCCATAAAACTCTGCAGCCCCATAAATGCGAAAAATTTGGGAAAACCTGGATTCCCGGCAATAAAAAAGCCCCAAATAGGGGCTTTTCTAACGATCTTTTACAACTTTTTATCAAGCTATAGTAGTTGCCTTTAATGCGGGCTCGGGCTCTGAACTCTCCCTCACAAGTGCTACCGATATAGCTCCAAGCAACATACACACCCCCGCCAAAACAACGATGTAAATTGCCTGGTTTTCGAAAACTGTTTTCAATATCAAGCCAGCTACCAGGGCAGAAACAATCTGTGGTGCGGCGATAGTGAAATTAAAAATCCCCATATAAACACCGGTCTTATCCGCTGGCAGCGAGTCAGAGAGGATCGCATAGGGCATCGCCAGAATAGCGGCCCAGGCAATGCCCACACCCACCATCGGTAACAATAATCCCAGGGCGCCACTGGGTACGGAAACTTCTGTGATCAGCAGATTCACCTGTGTAGGCTCGCCCCCCTGGAAGAACAGGAAGCTGATGTACCCCAAACCGCCCAGTGCCAGCGATAGGGAATAAGTGAGCTTACGCCCCAGTACCTGAGACAAACGGGCCAGGACAATAGAGAAGATCGCTGCGAACAGGGAGTAAGCAGCAAAAATAATTCCTACCCAGTCACCGGCAGCACCCTTGGCGGCAGCGATATGTGCGGGAATTTCTTTGACACTTTCCAGATAGGCGGGATCAAACCACTTGGCTTCCACTCCCCAAACGTGTTGAGTGATTGCAGGCGTGGTGTAAACCCACATAATAAACAGGGCAAACCAAGAGAAGAATTGCACCAGGGCCAGCTGGCGCATAGTGCGCGGCATTTTAATTAGCAGCTGGAAAAAACCGATCAAGCGCTTTGCCAGTGGGGCTTTTTGCTGTCTCTCCCGCTCAAGTTGCGCGGAGTCGAGACCTTTATAGGCGTTGTACTGCTCCGGCGGATACTCCTTGGTGCGCAGCACAGTCCACAACACACTACCCAGCAGCACTGTGGCGCCGATATAGAAAGCCCATATAACGGAGGGCGCCACCTCTCCCGCACGGGCAGTATTTTCCAGACCAATCACATTAGTCAGGATGAATGGCAACATGGAGCCGAAGATGGCGCCAATGTTAATCAGCAAAGACTGTATCGAGTAACCCAGGGTGCGCTGCTCTGATGGCACCATGTCGGATACCAGGGCGCGGAAAGGCTGCATGGTCACGTTAAAGGCCGCGTCCATCAGGGCCAACATAACGCCGCCAAAGATAATGGGGGCCACTATCGCCACCACAATCCCGGCATTGGGCATAAACGCCATCCCCAGGGCTGCGGCGATAGCACCAAAAAGGATAAAGGGGTTGCGGCGACCGAAGCGACTCCAGGTCCGGTCCGAAGCTGAACCCACGATCGGCTGTACGATCAGTCCCATTAGCGGCGCCACTATCCAGAATAGAGACAGGGAGTGAAGGTCCGCCCCCAGATCAGACAAGATTCTACTGGCATTGGCATTTTGCAGGGAAAAGCCAAATTGCACCCCGAGAAAACCGAGACTGACATTCCACACCTGCCAAAAGGGCAAGCGCGGTTGCTGGGCTTGCGGCGCAACGGCGCTGCTTGCTGATTGGGTCATAGAGGTCACCGCATCACTAGTTATGCTTATTCTGCCATTCTCACACGCACTCCCGGAGCATCCATCCTCCCCCATAGGGGAGGATGCGGGCCAGATCCTTCGCTTTAGGATAAACTCAGGCCCATGCGTATACGCCGGGCCAACACGAAACTGTGAATCCTAATCAAGCAACTGAAGTCCCGCGCGATGATCCTAAAACTCCCACTCCTGCGCCTGGTGTGTCTCGCAGCTACACTCTGCCTGAGCGCTCAATCCCTGGCCGCTGAACAGCGCAACTACCGCGATCACACCATGAGCGAAGACTCACTAACTGTACAGACGAGTGAGGGCGAGGTCACCCTCACCCCGGTTGGTCCGTCAGCGCTATCGGTGCACTATCGCCGCGAAGGCCTGAAGCAGTTGCCCTCATTTGCGTTGGCCAGCGATTCTGCCGGCCGACCCGAGGCTACGCTGAAGCAAAAAGGGGACAAGCTCGTTTACCGCACTGGCTCGCTTACTGCAGTCATCCACAAGTCTCCCTTCCGAATCGAGTACTTGCGCGGTAGCGAACAAATCCTGAATGAAGAGAGTGGTTTCTTTGCCACCGAGACGATGCGCGGATTCCGTTTCGCACTGTCGCCAGAGGAAAAACTGCTGGGTGGCGGAGAGCGGGTTATGGGGATGGACCGCCGCGGTCAACGCCTGCCCCTGTATAACCGTGCCCATTACGGATACACCACCGAATCCAACCAGATGTATTTTTCCCTGCCAGCAGTACTGTCCAGCAACAAATACATTCTGCTGTTCGACAACTCTGCCACCGGCACCCTGGATCTGGGCGCAAACGAAGAAGGTATCCTGCAATTTGAAGCTGTAGCCGGGCGCACCGCTTACATCGTGGTAGCCGGTGATACTTATCCACAGTTGCTGGAAAATTATGTATCCACAACTGGCAAACAGCCCCTGCCACCCCGTTGGGCCCTGGGTAACTTTGCCTCGCGCTTTGGCTATCACAGCGAAGCTGAAGTCCGCGCAACCGTGGATAAATTTGCCGAAGAAGATTTCCCCCTGGACGCCCTGGTGTTGGACCTCTACTGGTTTGGCCCAGATATAAAAGGTCATATGGGCAATCTTGCCTGGGACAAGGAAGCCTTTCCCGAACCAGAAAAGATGATGACCGACCTTAAAAAGCGCGGGATCAATACCATCCTGGTGACCGAACCTTTTGTCCTCTCCACCTCCGAGCGCTGGCAGGAAGCCGTGGCGAATAATGCCCTGGCCAAAAACCTGGCCGGAGAACCCAAGCGTTTTGATTTCTATTTCGGCAATACCGGCCTGATCGATGTCTTCTCCGAAGATGGCCGCGACTGGTTCTGGAATATTTACGACGGGTTATTGGAACAGGGCGTAGCCGGCTGGTGGGGCGACCTGGGTGAACCGGAAGTTCACCCCTCCGATACCGTTCACGCAATCGGTATGGCCGATGAAATCCACAACGCCTTCGGCCACACCTGGGCGCAATTACTGCACGAACGCCAAACGGCAAAACACCCTGAGCGCCGCCCCTTTATTATGATGCGCTCCGGTTTTGCCGGCTCCCAGCGCTACGGCATGATTCCCTGGACCGGCGACGTCGCTCGGGAATGGGGTGGCTTACAGCCCCAGGTGGAATTGGCTCTGAGTATGGGCTTGCTGGGCTTTGGCTACACCCATTCAGACCTGGGTGGCTTTGCGGGCGGTGAGAAATTTGACCGCGAACTCTACATCCGCTGGTTACAGTACGGCGTATTCCAACCGGTTTACCGCCCGCACGCCCAGGAGCATATTGCTTCCGAACCGGTTTTCCACGATCGCCGCACCCGCGATATCCTGCGCGAGTATGTAAAACTACGCTATCGACTGCTGCCCTACAACTACACCCTCGCCTTCGAAAACAGCCAGACCGGCATGCCACTGATGCGTCCGCTGTTTTTCGAAAACGAAAGTGATCTGTCTCTACTGGACTACAAGGATGCCTACCTATGGGGTCAGGATTTCCTCGTTGCCCCAGTCGTGGAGGAGGATGTGGATGAGGTCGCGGTAAAGCTGCCCGGCGGCACCTGGTTCGATTACTGGACTGATGAACAATATTCTGGCGATCAGGCCCTGGTAGAAGTGAACCTGAAAACGATTCCTATACTGGTGCGGGCCGGCGCCATTATTCCCACCATTGACGATGTCCACAGCAGTCGTGATTACTCCAGTAAAAACCTGGCCCTGGACTACTACGCGCACCCATCAGCAGCAAAGTCCGAGCGCTATGTTTATGAAGATGATGGCGCTACCGCGCAGGCTTTTGAAAAAGGCAAATACGAGAAGCTACATTTCTCAGCTGAAAACAAACAGCAGGATTTAACCTTCGCCTTTAATCGAGAAGGAGACGGTTATACCGGTATGCCGGAATCCCGCAAGGTCAATTTAAAGATCCACAACTGGCAACAAGTGCCTGCGCAGCTCGATATTACCGGCGAATCCCTGCCTATTTTCGACAGTGAAAAAGTCTTTGCTCAGGCACCTCGTGGGGCCTGGTACAACAGGCGCAAGCAGCAACTGCTGGTTAAATTTGACTGGCACAAAGAACCGCTGGATTTAGTGCTCAAAAATCAATAATTCAGCAAACCGCTGTTCACTGACAAATAAATTTAAAGTCATCAGGAAACAATGAAGAAGTTAAATTCCCTGTTTATTGCCAAACTCCTTTCGGCTTCCCTATTGGGCGCTGCTCTATTCGGCACTGCCGGCTGCAGCCAGGAGAGCAGCCCGGAAGAAATACAGCCCGCTGAAAAAGTTGCGGAGAAAAAAGCCGTTATCTACCAAGTGCTACCGCGCTTATTTGGCAACACTAACAGTACCAACAAACCCTGGGGCACACTCGAAGAGAATGGTGTGGGCAAGTTCTCCGACTTTACCCCAAAAGCACTGAATGAAATCCACGCGCTGGGCGCCACCCATATCTGGTACACCGGCGCCCTGCACCACGCGCTCGTTGGCGACTATACGGAATACGGTATCAGTAACGATGATCCAGATGTGGTCAAAGGCCGCGCCGGCTCTCCCTATGCCATCAAGGATTACTACAGCGTAAACCCAGACCTGGCCAATAACCCAGCAGAGCGATTACAGGAATTCCGCGCACTGGTGGAACGCAGCCACGCGGCCGGCCTGAAAGTAATTATCGATATAGTGCCTAACCATGTAGCCCGCGCCTATCATTCTCTCGATAAACCCCAAGGCGTGCAGGATTTTGGAGCTGGCGACAACACCCAGGTCACCTATGCCCGCAACAACAATTTCTACTATGTGGTAGGAGAAGATTTCCGCGTGCCCGTTGCAGAAGACAGTTATCAGCCTCTCAATGGCGAGGCCAATGATCTTGTCGATGGGCAGTTTATAGAGAGTCCAGCCAAATGGACCGGTAATGGCGCGCGCAGTGCACAACCTGCCATGCACGACTGGTATGAAACCGTTAAAATTAATTTTGGCGTTCGCCCCGATGACAGCAAGAATTTTTCTGAGCTACCCCAGGAATATGCCCAGCGTGACTACCGGGCCCACGCCCAGTTTTGGGCAGACAAGAAAGTCCCGGACACCTGGGAAAAATTCCGCGATATCGCCCACTACTGGCTGGACTTTGGCGTGGATGGATTCCGCTATGATATGGCCGGTATGGTGCCGGTAGAATTCTGGAGCTACCTGAATTCCTCCATCAAAATGCGCAACCCCAACACACTGTTACTTGCCGAAATCTATACTCCGGAGCGCTATCGGGATTATCTGCATCTGGGCAAAATGGATTATCTCTACGATAAAGTCGGCACTTACGACGCTATTCGTGCGGTCATGGAGAACAAGGGCAGTGCAGATAAAATCGCAGAGGTGCAGGCAAGCCTGGTAGATATCTCCTCTCATATGTTGCGCTTTATGGAGAACCACGACGAGCAGCGTATTGCCAGCCCACAATTTTCTGGCAACCCAGAGGCAGGCAAACCTGCAATGCTGGTGTCTGCCGCGCTCTCTCCAGCCCCTACCTTAGTTTACTTTGGCCAGGAGTTAGGAGAGCCCGCCAACAAAGATGCTGGGTTCGGCAAAGCCAGCCGCACCACCATTTTCGACTACTGGTCAGTACCCAGTGTGCGCCGCTGGAACAATGAGGGCACTTTTAACACTGCACTGCTGACAAAAGAAGAAAAAGAGCTGCGCATCTTCTACCAGCGCCTGCTTCATTTCTCCAAACAGAGCCCGGCCTTACTTGGCGATTACCTGGACTTGCACAGCTACAACCGCAAGCAAAACTCAGGCTATGGGGAAAAACAATTCTCCTTTGCCCGCTGGAGTGAACATGAAAAATTGTTGGTAATCGCCAACTTCGATAACAGGGCAGTGGAGTTTGATTTTCAGTTGCCTACAGCACTTCTAGAGGCCTGGAAACTACAACCGGGCAGCTACCTGGCTGAAAGCCAGATATCCAATAAGGTGGCAAACCTTATCTTGGAAAAAGACCAAGCCTCCACAAAGATCCTGTTGGCACCCTACGAAAGCCATATCTTTGCAATATCCACTGCTCCCCAGAAATAGCCACTCAGCCCCGGAGGGGACTAATCCCCTCCAAGAACGCTTAAGCACAGCAATTTATACCCACCCTACCCCCTTTCTCACAACATAATCCCGACAATCCCTAACCATACTCATCAGGTAATTCGCTTGACATAAACACTACTCCACGTATATTGCTCACAATTATATTGTGCACAATTTAAATAAAAGCCGAAATTGATATGCAAGGGGACATTATGAACCGACAACATAGCCGCTATTTTTCACCACTAAACCTAATTTTGGCTGCACTTTTAGCATCAGTAGCACTTCCTACAATGGCTGAAACTAACAAGGCTGAACAGGGCGAAGCACCTATCCAGGTAACAGACGAGACTTTTAACTGCATCCGAGATATGACCAAGGTGCGGGGGTTTTATGTGGATAATTTACTGGGAGATCTGGATGGGACTCTAGAGGTCGCAAACTCCAGCACTGGAGGTGTTTATCCTCCTGGATCAGTGGTCCAGTTAGTCCCCGGGGAAGTGATGGTCAAACACCAAAAGGGCTTTAACCCCGCCACTAAAGATTGGGAGTTTTTTGAACTGGATGTTTCTGAGGAAGGCAGCAAAATCCGTAACCGAGGTTTTGTTGATGTAGTTAACCGTTTTGGAGGTAACTGCTTTGCCTGTCATGTCCAGGCCAAACCGCAGTGGGATTTAATTTGCGAGACCGGACACGGCTGTGAACCCATACCATTAACAAAAGAAATACTGGCCTTGCTGCAAAAAACCGATCCTCGTTGTGAATCGAACCCAAAGTTAAATCAAGAAGAGATTGCAAAATTGCAGGCGCTACAACAAGCTCTGCTGGCTAAAGAAAAAGAAAATAAATAACTAAAGAAGCCTGCAGACCAACTTCCTGGCCTGCAGGCTCTTATCAATTACAGTGCAACCACACTATAAATCATGGTTTGATCATTCACCTGCACCTTGTAGCTTCCGCTTACAGAAGTGTAGATATCAGACCCACCCTGCTCCAAGTCACCATCGGAGTCGCTATCGCCGTAGTTTTCACTCCAGTCAGCATTAACATCGAACTTGAAACGCTGCTGGGATTGACCATCAAAATTTACCTGGATTTCCCAGGTATTGTCGGCAACTAATTCCATAGCGTCAGCATCCCAACTATTTGGTGTGCCACGGAAATAAAGTGAGGAAAAGTTAGATGTGTAACTACCACAGTCTGCACAGGTCAGGCTGTAGCTCAAAGTTTCATCATTAACCTCAACAATATAAGTCCCTGATACATCGGTGTAGATATCATCCCCACCCTGCTCCAGAGAGCCATCCGCATTGTTATCCCCATAGTTTTCAACCCAGTCACTGCTAACATCAAACTTAAAGCGCTGGTTACTGCTGCCATCAAACACCACAGTGGCACGCCAGGTATTATCTGCAACCAGGGTCATCGCCTGAGTGCCCCAGCTATTGGGCGTACCGCGGAAATTTAATGCCGTAAAGTTTTGAGCATAACCAGCATTGGGATCAGTCACGGTAATGGTTGCCGTAGCACTATCGGTCAGGCCATCGTTGTCAGTAACAGTGACTGTCTCGGTATAAGTGCCCGCACTGGCGAAGCTCAAAGTTTTCGAGGAAGAACTACCACCACTGCTCCAGCTATAGGAAATCACACTACCGTCGCTATCAGTAGAGCTGCTGGCATCCAGGGTGACACTCTGATTGACCTCTACTGTGCTGGATACTGGGGTCACAGTTGCAGTGGGTGCCTGCTGGGAAGAGAGCTCGGTGATCGAATAGGCCAGGGTCTCATCATTTACTTCAATAAGGTAGCTACCGGTTACTGAGGTATAAATGTCTGCTCCGGTTTGATCCAGCGTGCCATCAGCACCATCGTCACCGTAATTTTCGGCCCAGTTACCATAGATATCCAACTTAAAGCGTTGGTCTGCCTGGCCATCAAAATTAACCACCAATTGCCAGGTATTATCTGCTACCAATTCAAAAGCTGTTGCTTCCCAATTATTAGCTGTGCCACGGAAATAAAGGCTGGGGAAACCCGTCCCAGAACATTCTTCACCACAGGGACCAGATAGCTGCCCACCGTGAATGGCAGCAGCGGAATAAGCTGCGACATTGAAGGTGGCATAACCATTGCTGCCTACGGAAATAACATCGCCACTGCACTCATCATCTCCCGCCAGGACATTGCAGTAGTCCCCTGCAGGAAGGCCTGTATACAGTGTCTGGCTGAAAGAATTACCCTCGTTGTTGATAACGACATAGCCTTTATCACCGCGTCCAAAGGCAATCTGGTTATCTCCGTTATCCCACCAATTTTCCATACTGGTGCCATCGGTATAGTTACGGAAACCCACCATATTGGCAATATTGCCCCATCGGTGCTGACATACCCATTCGTTGTTTTCACAACTCTCCGGACCAGTATTGGGGGGACCAATATCCGTATCGGTAAAGTCATAACCTGACATTACCTTCGGATAGCCATAGGGGTGTGCCAACATAAAAACGTTGGCCAGGTTGTACTTGTAGCCATCGTGATAGGTCAGGTTACCGCCACCACCGTGGCCACGTTCACGATCGTGGTTGTCAATAAAGTGAACTGCATCGCTGGAAGATAAAAGTCCCCAACTCTCGCCAATACTGGCGAGGTTTTTAATTTGTCCGTTAAAATTACTCGCTACATCAGTGCCGTACTTAAATTCAGTCACACGGCCCAGGAATGTATAATTTGATGGCTGGATTTCAGAAGCTTCGCCAGCTGCACCGATAACTTCAGAAAAGATCCAGGGATTACCAGCTTTACTCATGATGCTGTACATATCGCTGGGAGACATGTGCTTAACCGCATCTACGCGGAAACCATCAACGCCCATACCCTGCAATTTATTTAGGTAATCGGCCAGGGTCTGCTGAACATAACTGGAACCAGTATCCAAATCTGGAAGTCCACTCAAGCGGCAATTCCAGACATTATTCGCATCGCTATAGTTATCAATAGTGCAATCGGAGTGATAATCCCAAGAGGAAAACTCACCTGGATGATTCAACAATGTCCACTCGGTACCGCCCCAACCCGTGCCTCCACCATTCCAGGCCGCCGTATGGTTGATGACTACATCTGCGTAGACTTTTACACCTGCCGCATTACAGCGGCTGATCATGCTCTGTAACTCAGCCTCGGTACCGCTGCGGCTGGTCAGGTTAGTGTAGGAAACCGGCTGGTAGCGCGCCCACCAGGTGGAGTGGCTGATATGTTCATGGGGCGGGGAGATCTGCACCGCGTCAAAACCTTTCGGCCCCAGGAACTCCTCACATTCACTGGCGATATCATTCCAGCTCCATTCGAACAGGTGTACAAAGGCCGTGCCTGCGCTGGCATGGGTACTGGACATGGCTCCGAGTACGATACTCGCGCCTCCCAGAAGCCCTTTTAACGGAAATTGTTTTTTCATTTTAGCTTTCCTTTTTCTCTCATCTTTAGTCGTTATCTTTTTTGTATAAGGAGAACCCCGGAGGCAGTTGCCTACCAATGATTAATGGTTCTTCATTTCTACATAAGTAGGGTCAACTTATAAGCACGCCTTTTCCCAGGCACTTGCAAATACTTGGATTGCATTCGCCCCACAGTAGGAGCTAGAAATATTCTCCTCAGGCGACACAACCAATAGGCATTCGCTCAAGAAAAGAATTTGTGGGAAGCACCGAAAGCGGCGAAGAAAAGTTCAGGCTTATCATCACAGGTGACCATTTATTATTTTTTGCAATTCAAGCCAGATATTTGGAAACCCCAACTATGCAGTATCTAAACTGCTGGATTTCAATACCCGGCCAATTGATCACTCATCCTGAGATATCCACAGACCACCAAAGGCATCAATAAGCCGGTAGTGTGTGAATAGATACCGAACAGCAGCGGTAATATGCACCTCCTGTGCTACTGCAAACCCGAAATTACAACTATTCGGGCATTTGGAAGGCTAATAATCAGTGCTTGAGAGCACATCCTCCCTATAGGGGGCGTAGTAGATATTTGTGCTACAGGTCTAAATAGCGAAGATAATTTGGCTTTTAAGACCAAAATTTAAACAGACGGGAAAACAGAATCACTCACAACTCTAGCTTTAAATGCTTGAAGTAATGACGGTATGTGAGCACTTCTTAGCGATGACTCTAGATAGATAGAAATTAATACCCCAGATATTTCTTAGTTATTCCATGAGCATAATCGCAGTGTTCATCAAACTCACTTACAGGCCAATCTCGAAACTCCAGTAGATCCTGACCTATTTCTGATATCTCATCAGATAGCTCAAGTTGAGCCAACCAGTTTGCAAGAATTGCACCCACACCCTAATTGGCACCAATCAGGATTCCGCTAATAGAACCTGTAGAATCTAAATCGCCATCGTGATTAACAGCCATCAGCAACGCTTCTTTGAAGCTTGGAGCTTTAAGGGCACAGTAAACTGAAATAACAAGAGCCTCTTCAGCCACCCAACCTTCCCCCACCTGTTCAATCGCCCGACCTCAAGGTCTATCTCCACGAGCAAGCTCTTCAGCCAACTCTATAGCTATAGCGTCTCCATATGATTTGGATGTTTACACAGCTCCGTTATAGCTGTAGTAATGCCTTGTTTACCGTAGTCTAGAGTAATATTGCATCCAGGATATCGAGAAAATCGACATAATCCTGCATTATGTGCGCTGGGCTTACAAGAAATTACTCGACTGTTCGACAAGTGTAAATGGAGGCAGTAATTGAAATTTAGCAAGCGGCAAGTAACTTTTCTTTCACTTGCCTTATTATCTGGATTTGTTGCATGGTACGCTCTCGGTGCTGCATCTTCTTGTGCTCATTTTGATATTAAAGATTTTTGCAAAGGCGTATTTACTGTTGCACAAGATGAAATGGTGCTAAGCGAAAAGTTAAACTGCTTCCGGCTAGCCGAGTTATCTAGTTCGCTATGCGACTACACTTTCAAACTGGGTATAGGTGCGCTAGCCCTGGGTATATCGACGTTAATAATTAGCATTAGAGAATTAATCTACTCAAATGTCGTAGACAACTGGAATATCGAAAATTCATAATAAATTAATGAAAGTCACTCCGACAGGGCTGGAGCTTCACTTCGCAGTTTCTCTGTAACGCTTAAACCTTTTATAGCGCGTTATGAGCCAAGTAGAATGAATAAAGAAATTGCTAATTGATAAATAGCATATAACTAGTCAATGAACTACTCCTCTTCGACATTTCAGGACTTACATTTCGTCTAACTACGTTTTAGGTACACAATGTGGTTACCTCAATACTCAGAGACTAGATTTGTGTCAGTTTAGTCAGTAGCTAAAAATACGTATAACAAGCGACGGTACAAATACACGTTTTGCGTTTTGGACTCTCTACAAGTCGCTAGCAAAAGGAGCGGGCGTTAAACATAGAAACTTTCTAAAAACACTTCAATTTGTCACTTAAACACCCAAATCACTTAGTTTATCTACCTACCTCCTACAGCAGATGTGGCAATCTGCCATACAAAACCTGCTATGCATCTAAGCTATTGCGGTAGATAATTTTGATTAGTTCCTCAGACTGCAGGCTCAAGTTTTGGCATAGTGTATCTGAAGGAAATTACCTTACAACTTGGCACCATAGCTTCATTCAAGTGTGATCTCACCTTATCAGTAGAGAAAGTAATGTATTTTCCTTGTAAACTTACCGGGCAGTGAACATGTAGTTCATTCCATCTGCACTAACTATAAAACCGCTCAGCCG
Source organism: Microbulbifer maximicatervae (SeqCode) (assembly GCF_052466985.1). Taxonomy (NCBI): domain Bacteria; kingdom Pseudomonadati; phylum Pseudomonadota; class Gammaproteobacteria; order Cellvibrionales; family Microbulbiferaceae; genus Microbulbifer; species Microbulbifer maximicatervae (SeqCode). Next base: position 4,360,980 of record NZ_CP174298.1, on the reverse strand, counting down.
GTAACTGAAATAGACAGCTAGGGCTCGATCCCTACTGTGAAGCTTCAGCTTTTATATTCAAATTAAGGGGAAAAGGATGAAATTTTTCAAAGGGATAAAGGTATTTTGCCTTGCAGTGACACTTTCAGCTTTATACGGATGTGGTGTCGCACACGTAAAAACAGACGTTCAAGCGCAAAGTTTTGAAGACTATAAAAATATATTAATACAAGACGTAAGGGTGTACTCAAATGAAAGTGCAGCCAAAAACAATAGTGCCCTACAGGAAAAAATGAAAAGTTGGGAGCTCCATACCCGCAGTGAACTCGAGGAATTTGCCAGAGAGAGCGATTATCAACTCGTCAATTCCTTAGATGAAGCTGAAGGCAAGACTTTGCTCGTTGATCTTGATGTGAAGGTTCAATACGGAAATCGCGCATTGCGCTGGGCTGTTGGCTTTGGCGCAGGAAAGGGAGGCGTTGACTCTGTCCTGACTGTTAAGGACTCCGAAACCGGTGATGTTAAATACAAGGCTCACGCCGATAGTGATCTGTCCGTGGGCGGTGCAGGTGGAGATATTGGCGCTGTACTTAAGAAAAATATCAAAGCGCTCATTGACCAGTATCGGGAAGTCTAAACCTTACGAATTGAGCACTAGGGACGCGCGTATAGTGCGCGCTCCCTCTTCACCGAGTAAGTTTCTTTGGGAAAGACTAAAAGAACCGATCACGGCTTAACTCAAAGAGCCTGTAGCCGATAGTTACTTATGGTGTTGTAGTTAGCCCCCCACTCTCTAAGTAATTCCAATCCCAACATACTCCAACCAGCTCTCAATAACGCTACCAGGCAAGAATACATTTTGAATTCTGGTCACCCGCATTTTGGTTGTAGTAGGGCTTGCACGCGCTACCTATAAACTTGATCTACCTCAATACCCCCACCCCCAACTTCGCCATTATGCGCAACAAAATTATTCGATGAGATAGGCGCCAAATTCGACAAATGGGACAGTCAGGTACTCGGGCTGACCACCCCATCATGATAGATTAGACCTCTTGGTCAACTGCAGGTCGCACTGGCCAGTAACACGCTTAGTTGAGGAGAAAAAATGGAGCAGCAAAGCACCGTATTCGTTGTAGTGGACCCTAACGATGAGAAGCATGTAGCTCTGGAGCGAGCCCTGATCACTTCACGTGGACGCAATCCTCAGCCGCGACTGGCTGTATTCGTCGCAGTTGATGGTGAAGCGGTGGATACCCGTGCAGTTAACGACCACCTATTTCGCGATGAGTCGTGGTTCCGTGAACAAATTCGTGAACCCATCTCAGAAGCTGGTCTTTCCTGTGAGATCACTGTTTGCTGGTCCAGTGATTGGCAGGCGGCCATCGTGCAGGAATCAAAGCGTTGCAACGCAGAAATGATCTACCTACCAGTACACGCGAAGAGCAGCCGTCGCTTTACCTTCGCCGAATCCAAATGGCGAGTCCTGAAAACAGCGCGCTGCCCAGTGGTATTGATTCGCCCCGGCGCCAAGGACGAGCGCAAAGTTGTATTGGCCACCGTTAACTACCAGGCAAAAACCCTCGAACAGCGCGAGCTCAATCGCCAGATCAGCGAACGCGCGACCTATATCGCAGGTCATTACGGAGCAGAGCTACACCTCGTAAATGCTTTCCTGGATTCCATGCTCTATCCAGATCGCGGTGCTTTGGCCAAGCTTGCCGATAAAACCGGTGTCCCCACCCATCGCATTCACGTAAAGCGCGGCTATACCAGTGATGTTGTTGAGGAGGTGGCCCGTGAGATCGATGCAGATCTGGTCGTAATGGGAACTATGAATCAGTACGGCGAGACCGGTTCATTCCTGCGTGGCAATACTGCCGAGCGTGTAATTGGCCAGTTAGATGTTGATGTGATGGTATGTAACCAGTTCACCACAACAACAATGAACAACGATTAAGTCATCCCATTTTCAAGGATGCTGACAGCCCCAGCAGTGCTACCTGCCGGGGCTTTCTTTTTTGGATTTACTGCAATTTAGCAGATAGCAGTAGCAAAGTTCCCTCGGTATCAAAAGTCACCCGGCCATCCTCAACTTTGGCTCGCTTGCCCGAGTAGTAATCGGTCAGTTCGATACCATCGGCAAACACACCTTTAACTGATACGCTCTTCTCTCCTGCGGACAGTTCCATCGCCACAACTACCGGCTGCTCACCAGATAAGGTGCGGGAGAATGTATAAGGCTTATCCTCCAGCTTCTGGTGTACACCAGCTCCAACTGCCGGGTGCGATCGACGAAACTGCCCAAGCTTCTGCCAATGAGCCAGCAATGCACGGGTTTCCGGCTTTTCCAAGTCATCCCAGTTCATATTTGTGCGCATAGAGGCGTCGCCGAATGCCCGATCATCAATCATGGGGCGCGCCAGTTCATCACCGTAATATATCTGCACAGCACCGGGCGCTAACATCAGTTTACTTGCGGCACTCAGTGTGTGCTGGCGCTCGCGGTCAAATGAGTGATGGTCATCGTGGGAGCCTAGATAATTTAGGACACCGAACCCTTTTAGTTCGCCACTGTTCAAGGCGGAAGAATAACTGGAGAAAATATCCTCCGCTGGCTTGCCCGCAACCTGGGCAAAATCGAAGTTAATCAGACTGTCAAAACCGTACTGATAAAAGTCCACTTTCCGGTCGCTATAATCGTAGGAACGACCAACACTGGGACCAAAGTTGTTAACGCCGAAATGGTAAACCTCACCCACCATAAAGAAATTGCGATCATCCAATTTCTTCTTCGGGTTCTCAGCCTTCCACTCAGCCAGGGCTATATCCGCTTCGTTTTTCAGTATTGCCCAGGCCTGTGGCTCTACGTGTTTGACGGTGTCCACACGAAAACCATCGACACCGTATTCACGCACCCAGTCGGTTAACCACTTGATCAGGTAATATTTGGGGGCACGGGGATAGCCAGTGCGCTCGAAAAAGGCATCCAGCTCGCGCTGCTCTTGCTGCAGGCGGCCTTCTTTTTTCCACTTTGCCACCAGTTGCGGCGGCAACTCGACATCTTTCTCGCTCTCCGTGAGGATATCCGTCAGGTTCGCGTGAATTGCACACTCAACATTGCCGGCATAGTCAGACCAATCGCATTGCTGACTATTGCGCAGCCAACTCGAGGGCCACCTGGAATCCTGTTCAGTGACTGGCCCGGTGTGATTGAGAATTACATCCAGCAATACGCGAATCCCCTGGCTGTGAGCTACCTCAATCAATTCCGCCAGGTCTGCTTCAGTGCCAAAGTTGGCATCTACGGCAGTCCAGTCCTTAGGCCAGTAGCCATGGAAAGCGTAGGTGCGTTTATCGGACTCATTGTAGCCATGGATGTTCTCAATCACCGGGGCCATCCAGATAGCATCGACCCCGAGATCATTAAAATACCCGGCTTCAATTTTCTCGATAACACCGCGCAGATCCCCTCCCTCAAAACCGCGCAGGTATGCTGCATCGTCTTTCCGGCCGTAGGGGAAATCATTGCTGCTATCGCCGTTATTAAAACGGTCCGGCAACATAAAATAGACTGTCGCATTGCGCCAAAAAGGGTCTACCGGCTCTGCAGCCACGGCAGCTTGTACACCACCCAGCATCAGGCCAATCAATAAGCTGGTGAATTTTCCCATTGTTCTCTCTTTTATTCGCCGCTCAGAATTATTCAGAAGCTCCCCAGACCACTCTAATAGGCCCAGTAAATCAAACATCCTCCCGCGCGGGGGCGTAGGCACTGCGCAGGGTTCAAGACCGGCGATAAGGTTGTGCAATTACCCCATAGTAAAACTATTTTGCGAGCGGCGCTTTTGCAGAGTAATGTAAAACCAGCAGATCGCGAGAAACCGCAGCGCTTTGTCGTGGTCCAAGCGTCACATTCTGTTAGCAGTCAAAGGAGGCAGGGAATGTCGGAACAACAATCTAGGCAAGGGTGGATCATCGGCATTATTGTGGTGGTCGTTGTCGCTGCAGCAGCCTATTGGCTCTGGACCGGCGAGGAAAAGAAAAAAGAAATTCCCACCATCGGTGTTGTCGAAGAACCCCAAACTGCTCCCGAGCCAGAAGCCCTGGCACAACCTGAGAGCCAGGAACCAGCCCAACCGCCCGAGGAGCCGGTCATCGAAGAGGAGCCCGGCAGAGAGCCACCTCCCCCCCTGAACGAGAGCGATAAGGCCGCATATGACGAATTAATGTCCTTGGCACCCGACGGCGCCTTGTCCCGCTGGCTGGTACCTGATGAAGTAATACGTAAATGGGTAGCCGCTGCCAACGCAGCATCCCGTGGTGAGTTGATTCACAAGCATCGCCCGCTGAAAACCATTCGCGGCCCCATCACCGTTACCGGGTCATCCGCTGAAGGCTACCAGCTTTCCCCGGAGAACTATCGCCGTTACGACCAACCAGTACGATTGTTCGCACTGGCTAACACTGATGCAATCATCACCTTGTATCAATACTGGTACCCCCGTTTAGCCCAGGCCTACGGCGAGCTGGGGATTCGCAACAAGTCATTCCACCAGGTGGTGATTGGAGCAATCGACAATGTACTGGCAGCGCCAGATGTTGAAGGCCCTATTCAATTGATACGCCCGTCGGTGTATTACAAATTTGCCGATCCAAAACTGGAAAAACTCCCTGGAATACAAAAGCTGATGATCCGCATGGGCCCCGACAATGCAGCCCGAGTTAAGGAAAAGCTGAAAGAGATAAAGGCTAAGCTCGAAGAAATGCCCGTTCAGGAGCAAACCCAATAAGCAGATCTCAGGTCACTCAGCTTACAAGCTGGGTGGCCTCCCACCTTCAAGATTCGGTTGTTTTTTAACCACTTTATCGCCTGGACACAACAAACCCTGCCTTCATCAATTTGAACCTCCGAAAAACTTATTCAAAACGCCAGCGGTCATACCCATCCGATACTCAGCCCATAGCCATTGGGGTATATTACCGGCTGTTCACTAAACGATCCCAACACCAAGCGGTAACGGAGCGCCGCTGCCAAACGGCAACAGGCACTGCCCTATAGGGAAGATCCAGGGTTCAACAGGAGCGAATCAATCGTAGGGTGCCCTGCGTGCCCCTTCTGCTTACTCCCCACCCAAGATCTATTCTGTCTCCGCCGGTATAGGCTGTAGATAACAATCGAGGCTCATTTTGAAATATCGTTCCTTCGGCCAAATTCTGGCTGTGACTCTCTTATTTGCTGTGTCGCTGGCCCAGGCTACCCCTGAAATTAACATAGCCCCAACACCCACTTGGGTGGATGCCGTCGACCTCTCGAGTAGTGTTGCCACACCCGAAGGCAGTGTTAGGTATCACCTGAGCAACTCCCAGATATCCCATACGAACGAACAACACCAATACTATTTTCAGTTGGTGATGGAGCCCCTCAATCAACAGGGGGTTAAACAGGTATCGGAACTGAACATTAGTTTTTACCCCGCGTTCCAGCAGCTGGTCGTTCACGAAATTACCGTCACCCGCAATGATCAAGTGATTGATCGCCTGGACAAACAGGACTTCAAGTTATTCCAGTCTGAGCAGGAGCTGTCCAGCAAACTCTACTCTGAAATGTGGAATGCGCTTTACATTCTTGAGGATATCCGACCCGGTGACAAAATCTCCTACGCTTATACACTCGAGGGAAGCAATCCTATTTTTGAACGCGGGGATTTTGGTACTTTCTACTTGTCATGGCCGGATGCCATCGACAGGCGCTATGTAAAAATTACCAGTGACAACAAGCTCAATTACCGTTTTAACAATGAAAAAGTACCGGTGAACGTTACCCGCAATAATGGCACTTACCAGTACACACTGGACCTGAAGCAGGTGTCTCCGATACTTCAGGAGGGGGAATACCCTCACTGGCATGACCCATTCAACTACATCCAATATTCAGGCTATAACAGCTGGGCTGAAGTAAACGACTGGGCAATGACACTCTACGATATTGACCTCTCCCTGCCACAGGAACTCACCCGGCAATTGGATCAATGGCGCGCAGAGGAAGGCCTTGAGGGAGCTGTCAGCAAGGCTATTGCCTACGTTCAGGAGGATATTCGCTACTTTGGGATCGAGTTTGGAATCAACTCACACCAACCGCGAACGCCGAGAGAGACTTTGGATAAGCGCTATGGCGACTGTAAAGACAAGGCCATATTAATAACCGCCATGCTGTCTCACCTGGGGGTTAACTCCTACCCCGCCTTGGTGTCTTCAGGACGCGGGCGTGACCTTGCCAATGATATCCCCTCTCCCAGTTCATTTGATCATGTAATCAGCGTCATTGAGCTCAATGGACAAGATTATTGGGTTGACGGCACCGCTTCCGGACAGGGCTCCAATATCAAAAGCAAAGGCTTCTTTGATTATGAATTGGCACTCCCCATTCGAAAGGGAACCCGAGCATTAAAACAAGTAACCACGACTTATCCCGCCAATGGCACTCTGCAACTGGATGTCACCGAAAATTTTGAAATCAATGCCGGAGCCAATACCGCAGGGCTAACTGTTGAGTCCACCTACAGCGCTCTCAAAGCGGAGCAAATGCGTCAATTTTTCCAGTCAGCGGACTCTGAATACATAAAGAGTAATTACGCAAACTTTATGGCAACTTACTACCCCGGTATTGAAATCACTTCCAATATCAAGCACCAGGACAATCGGGGTGAAAATGTACTTCAGGTATCGGAGCTATATGAGATCAGTGATTTTGCCGAGTTGAACTCTGCCCGGAAGATTTTCTCACTGTATGGCTCCAGTATCGCCTCTTACATCACCAGCCCCCAGAAGCGTATTCGCCATAGCCCATTAGCACTGGCACATCCTGTGGATATCAACCACAAAGCAGTAGCCAAAATTACTGGAGAGGTTTTGTGGAGAGAAGAATCCCAGGATCTACAGATAGACAATCCCTGGTTCACCTTCTCCAGAACCTCCGATCATATTGGCAATAACATCTCGGTGAACTACGCCTTTAAATCCAAAGCGGACCATGTCCGCAATACGGATATTGCCGAGTATATGGAGCAACTCGATAAACTGGATGAAGCACTTCAATATCAGTTCTGGGCCAAGGGCGATAATTCGAATACTCAGGAAACCAGCAAGGCAATGAAAAACCTGGTTAAGTCACTGATCAGGAAGTAAATAATGAAAAAATTCCTTTTTGCCCCCGTTATTTACTTACTGGCCTCTTGTGCGGCCCACACTTCCATCGAACCCGGCGATAGTGAAATAAGGCTGCTAACCGAACAAATTGCTAGCGCTCCAGATACAGTTGCTTATGAGGATTTCTGGGTTGCCTATCTTGAGTCTCAGCAACCCCTGAATAATATCGCGGCCAGAGAGCGCTACCAGGCGGAGCTATCCGCGATTGAATCTGGGGATAAGTCTTGTGAAGCCGTGGACTGGAAGGCCGTAACAAACAACAACATCCTGTCACTAACGCCCCATCTCAGCGCTGCAGAATGCTATGAGTCTGTGGGACAGTTAGAAGCAGCCAACTACCATAAAAACCTGTTTGAATTTATTGCTACTGGTATCCTCTCCGGACGCAGTGGTGAGTATAGCTACAGTGCCTTTGAGGTCGGGAGCTGGGCAGATGCAGAAGACCTGCTCACCATATCCGGCTATGAAATTATTGATAGCTATTTTGAATTTGCAAATAGTCGCAATGCTATATACCGCGTTTATAACGTAAAGGAAGTAGGCGGCTATCAGGTATCGAAAATCTACTTCGATAATGCCCGCTTTCTACACCGACTGCTCGCGATCCGGTATCCATTTGCCGGCACATCAGATCAGCTCTATACAGATGTGATCCAGGTACTAGCCTCTACAGATTATGCCGCTCGACACGCCGAAGGCATTGTGTTTCATGCGGAGGGGCAGTATCCACAGGCTGAACAGGCTTATCTGGACGCTATTGTTATGGGATCCATTTCCGCCAATATCAGTTTAGGGCGGCTGTGTCTGAGTGGCAAAACTGAAAAATTTGCAGTTAACGAGTGCGCACAATTATTTGTTGCTGCTGCGGATCTGGGGCTCGAAGAGGCGAAGGTTTACCTAGCCTATATAGCCTTTATGGGCCTGGGAATTGATCCGGACGAAGAATTAGCAACTTCACTACTCTCCAGTGCCGAACAACACCTGAAAAAGGGCCAGGCGGAGTATGAACTCTACTCCCTTTTAGCGTCAGAGGAATTTAACTCAGCGAACGAATCCGGTGCTGCACAATTCTTGCAAGCCAGCGCTAATAGAGGTTACCCCGTAGCCCACTTTACCCAGGCTATTGGTTACCTTGAGCAGAATAATTACTATCAATTTGAACAGCTTATTCAAAAAGCTTCCGATAACGGATTTTCACCAGCCCAGTTTTTTTATGCCAGCTACCTGCTGGAGGAGAAAAAAGAAGCCAGTGAGGGCATGGCACTTCTCAATGAGGCTGCAATTGCAGGCAACCCCGCTGCACTCTTTGAGAGAGGGCGTATCACACAACTAGGCGCCCATGGCCAACCGGCTAATATCAATCAATCTATCAGGGACTATCAAGCTGCGGCATATCGCAATCATCTTCCCGCACAATTAAAAATGGGGATACTGCACTCCAAGAATATTATTGCAGACGCCAACGCCGATATTGCCTATGCCTGGTATTTATTGTGTGGACGGGCCGGCCACCTGGAGTGTATTACCAATATGGGTTACTCCGCCGAAAATGGTTATGGAGTGGAACAAAATCCGACCCATGCAGCACAACTTTATAGGCTCGCAGCTGCAGAAGGCTCAGCCAACTCCAGTGCCAGGTTGGCCGGACTTTACGAGGCCGGTAACGGAGTAGAAAGGGACCTGGAACAGGCAATCTATTATTACACTCAAGCAGCAGAGAGGGGACTAGCAAGCGCTATGAATAAGCTGGGGCTCATATATTTGGACTCCGGTAGTGATTCTTTCAACAACTATCCCGAGGCTCTTCATTGGTTCGAGCAGGCAGCGAATCAAAATTCAAAGTATGGATACTTTAACCAAGCCCGTATGTATGAACAGGGGCTTGGTGTAGAAGTTGATCTAGATCGAGCAATGTCACTCTACGAGGAAGCCTCAAAGAGAGGGCACGGCATAGCTTCACTGAAAATTGCTGAGGCCTATAGTCAAGACGATAATCCAGGCAAAAACCTTGATCAGGTACGTTACTATTTGAAATTAGCTACTGAACAGAGTGACGACCAACAATTGAAAAAAATCTTGGAAAACTGCGCTGACACCGAAGAGTGCAATGTCTCACACTTAAAACAGTTTCTGAGTGGACTCCCTGCAGAATAAGATTATTTTTGCGGTCGACTATTCACAGCGAATAGTTGACCGCGTTCAACTTTATTTTGCCAACAGACTCCCAAACCACTCTTTTTCCTACCTTAAAATCCTCAACTATTTTCCGACCTATTTTCTTTATTTTTATTGACAAAAATTTCTAGGTGCGACCGATAGCACCATTTTTTGCTCAAGCAAAAGATCAGCCTCAAAAGCAAGCCAGCCATCACAGAATATGACTGACAGCTCTTTATACTCCGCGCCAATTACATTTGGTTTAACGGATCTATCGAGGCGATATGACCTATTCACTGAAGTTACTCACGGCTATCAGTTTATCTGTATTTCTTACTGCTTGCGGTGGGGGCGGAAGCTCCGATGACAACGAACCTGACGGCACTCCAGTAAGCAGCGATAGCGATTCAGGGGCAAACTCTGACGGCGATGATGACGATGGCAATACTGGCTCTGATGATGACAGCTCCAGCTCTGATGATGATGACAGTTCAGATTCGGATGACGACGACGGCGATGACTCCCCTAGCATAAGCGGTGACAGCGGCAGCGTCAGTGAAGATGTCGAGACAACGGTTTCAGGGCAACTGGTCGATAACTCAAACAGCAATCAAACCTTTGAATCCGGAAACTTTCAAGGGACTTACGGAGAGCTTGAAATATCCAGCGATGGCAGCTGGACCTATACCTTGGACAGTGAACTATCCGATCCAATTGCGGGCTCAGAATTAGTGACCGACGCATTTAACATTGGTATCGGCTCCAGTGATTCAGAAGCCACTATATCCATTTCCATAACCGGTTACGACGATGCCTACACGTTCAATCCCGCCAGCCCACTGGCCACTTTGATTGTTGAGGGTAAGGAATTTTCTTCAGGAACATTCCTTTTGGAGGATGTCGATGGCAATACTCCGGAGTTTGTCGAGGAAACTCTTAATGGATCCTTCGGCGATTTCAAGTTATACAGCAACGGGGATTGGGAATACAGCCTGAATGATTCTGCAGACAGTTTAAAAAATGGCGAGACCACAGAGGATACCATTTCATTTCAACTTAGCGATGGCACTACTCAATCGATTGCCTTCTCTGTCGTCACTTTAGAGCCTGATGAAAGCAGTATCGTATTCATTTTCATGAACTTCTCTGATGCTGAACCTACAGATACCACTGATATCTCTGATATTGCAGATATGGTCTTTAACGATGAGGACTCTCTCGATAATACCTACCTAAAGAATTCATTGGGACAACTAAAATTCCTGCGCCATCGCATCAGCGACAACTCCCTGGAGCATTACTGCTATGGAGAAGGTAGCAATGAAGATAGCTCCATTGACTGTATCAGTTACAACATTCCAGATAACCAGGATGGTGGCACTTTAAGTGTTGAAGATGCGGCAGCCCGTTCCAGCCAGGGAGGAGAATATACAGATGGAGGATACACTTGGCGTGACAATGCAACAGAATGGGCGGAAGCTAATTTAGTTGACGAAAATAACAACCCTATCAACCTAAGCGACTGGCGCCACCGCGTTTACATCTATCCTCCTGAGGCCAAAAGTGCTGGGCTGGTTGGGGCCGGTGTCGCCTCTGTTGGTGGTAAGTGGAGCATCGTTACCGCTTATACAGACCAGATAATAATGGGCCATGAACTTGGCCACAATATTGGACTCAGCCATGCCGGCAATGACGACAACAATGATGGCGATACCTTCGATAGTGGCGAAAGCGAGTATGGAACAGATGGGAGCTTTATGGGGAATGCCTGGACTTCGCGCTTGTTTGGCAGTGGTCACCGAGAGTACATGGGCTGGTATGATTTATTCCCCGAGTATACCCAAACGGTAACACAGGCCGCCGGCAGCACAGAAGAGGTGGAGATTGAGGCTATTGAGCTGACCGCGGGAGAGCTCTCAGGAAATCTGCCCCAACAGCTGAAAGTTGAGAGTTCCGGTAGTCAGAATGGAGAAGACTATTACTACGTGAACTACCATGTAGGCCATGACATACTGAACCCATCGTCTCATATGGAAAATTCAGTATCCGTTCATTATCTCGATAATAGACTCTTTAACCATGTAGCAGAACTCAAGGAACCAGGAGATAGTTTTACCGACTCAAATATTGGCTTAACCATTGAGTTTCAATCTATGGCCTCAGACAAACAGTCGGCCACTATCTTAGTCAGTTACAGTGATTAGGCTATAAATCCGTTACCGCAGGATAAATACTATGAAAAAGTTCATTCTAATAGCGTTTGCATTGAGCTTCTCCCTGTTTGTGCAAGCAGAGGAGATTGTAACCGGCACCTTGGAAGAAATTATCTCTGAAGATTTTGAAACGGGAAAATCCGAGCGTAAGTTTTCCCTGAAAGATGAGCAGACTGGCCACTACTTTTTCCTGGATGCCGATGAGGCCAAGCTCAAAGGTATGAAATCTGGAGATCGGGTTAAAATTCGTGGTGAGCGTGGAGAAAAGCACACACTACGCATAAAAGAATCAGAGAAAATAGAAGTAAAGGATAGCGAGTAGTCATTTATTAATTAAAAACGATTTACCGCCCTATCTGATTAAAATGGAATAGTGCTCAGAGATAACCCGAGCACTATTCCACACTTTCTTCTACCTCACCCTTAATTGATTTAACTGATCCATGTGCGGCATAAAGTTCAGAGCACAGCGGCGGTTAAAATCCTTGATATCTTCCAGTTTATATTTGTGTGCAAACTCATTACCTGGACGCAACTGTTCTTGTCCCGGGTAAATCCCCTTGCCAGTCAACAGGCAATTCCAGGATACATTCGGGAAATAGACATCCAGCTTTTGATCCAGTAGTTCATCAGTAATATTCTTGCCTGCCATCCAGGACATCAAGATTGAACGCAGGGAGGGAGATATCTTTTCATTAGTGCCATTGGCAATCCAATAGTCCGTATCTGTTCTCGAACTAATACGGTAGTGACAGACGATATAGTCCCGAACCGCATCAAAACGAGCGCTGATACGATTATTAAAGTCATCCCTATATGTATCAGTATGATCACCATTGTTATAGGCCTCTATAAAGCGCACCACGGTTTCCTGAACCATATCAAGCGCCGTTGCCTCCAAAGGCTCAATAAAGCCTTGCGAGAGCCCCACCGCCAGGCAATTCTTGGCCCAGTGTTGGGCGACCCGTCCCACCTTGAATTTTAATCTACGCGCCTCGACATCACTGTCCAACAACCCCAAGTGAGCGCGAAATTCCGTTTCTGCCTTGTCATCGTCAACAAAGCGAGAGCTGTAAACATATCCGTTGCCATTGCGATTAGTCAGGGGGATTTTCCAGGCCCAGCCATATTTCATCGCAGTAGAAATAGTGTGCGGTGCATACTCCCTTTCCTGGTCTGTAGCAAATACAACCGCAGAATCGTTAAACAGACTCTCAGCGCTACTAATGAAAGGAACCTTCAGGGATTGTTGTATAAGACTTCCACGGAAGCCGGAACTGTCCACATACAGATCCGCTTTGAGCACCTCACCGTCAGTGGTTTTCAGGTGATCTATATTCCCCTGTGCATCGAGCATGGCGCCAGCCACTGTCGCCACCTTATATCGAACGCCTTTTTTTTCGGCAACACGACGCAGGAACTGGCCCAATAAACCAGAATCAAAATGGTAGCCATAGGCAATTTCAAAAGGGAAGTTTTCCGGCGCGACCGGGGATAATTTTTGTCGGATCATCTCTGTGGCCAGAAAGAAGTGGTTCGGGTGCCCCTCCAGGTCAACGCCTTTCCTGCGCAGATAACTATTATGAAAAAATGCCGGGATAGTAAATTGGTCAGGCTGGCCGACAAAGGGGTGAACATACTCGGTAAAGCCCGGTTTGACGGACCAATCCCTAAAGGTAATTCCCACTTTGTAAGTAGCGTTACAATCAGGCATCCACTCTGATTCGCTAACCCCTATAGCCTCCATAAAACCTTTCAATGGCGGAGTTGATCCCTCCCCCACACCGATAATTCCAATATCCGGAGATTCCACCAGGGTGATTTCAAACCCTTTATTCTGCCAATGGGTCGCCATCAGATTGGCGGTTATCCAGCCAGCGGTACCCCCGCCAAGAATAATTATTTTTTTACATTGATTGCTCATGGCGACTCTCAAAAATTCGGCACCGCACTTATTTTCGGGCCATTTGACATTTCAAAAAAAAAACCGCCCGGCAAGCGTAGCTCAGCGGGCGGTCTCTTATCACATCTTCCGTTTACACCGAAAGAATCAGCGATACTTAGTAGCTATAGTTCAAGCCGAGGTAGAACTGACGTCCAAACTCAGTGTATTCACCGAGGACGCCATCTACTCCGTATGATTTCACATCAGCCTCATCCGTAAGATTGTTCGCTGAGAAAATCACATCGATACCATTATCAAATGCGTAGGATATCTGTGCATCGACAGTGGTATAGGCTTGCGCTTCCACTGGTGTGGAGCTACCTGGTACCGGCATATTCAGGATAAATTCATCCCGATAGCGAACATTGACGTGGGAGCTGAAATTACCAATATCCCAGAATACTGTAGTGCTCCAGACATTTTCAGAGAGGCCCGGCAACGGCAGGTTTTCACCATAGAGGTTACCGCCACTCACTTCGGTTTCACTCTCAGTATATGAATAGCTGGCGGTCATACCCAAGCCAGCCCAAATACCTGGCAGCTGATCAAAGGTTTTGGTACCCGCAAGCTCGATGCCTCGAATATAACCACCCTTGTCGTTGTTCACGTAAGTCTCAAAAGCGCCGGCTTCCAGACCAACGGGAATTTCAATACCCAGGGAATCAAACAGCGCCGTCCGATCTGCCTGGCTGTCCAGGTAGATATACTGCTTTTCTACCAGGCTTTCGATATCTTTCCAGAAAATGGCTGCAGTTACCGCGCCGCCATCTTCGAAATAGTGCTCATAAGCCAGGTCAAACTGGTTTGCACGGAAAGGATCGAGGTAGGGAGACCCCTTGGTCCAAACGTTGTACTCCGTAGCGCCATCGTTGTTAACACTGTTCCAGGAGCCAGCGCCGCCCTTCAGCTGCCCAACTGGCGGACGGCCCATCACTTTAGCTGCAGCAAAGCGAATGTAGTCCTGCTCGGTCAGCTCAAAGTTCAAGTTAAGGGAAGGCAGGGTATCTGTGTATTCGGGGCCGTACTCAACATAGTCGTAGCTATCTGAAGTTACACCCACGTCATCAGTAATTTCGATACCATTGCCAGCACCCACATTTTGGATACCGCTGGACTTCACATCGGTTTCAACAACCCGCACACCGAAATTACCAGTTACTGGAATACTACCCAACTGGGTTTCGATATTGGCCATCAGGTAGTAGGCAAAAACTTCCTCTTTCACAGCACCGGACTCAACGAAAGTCCAGTCCTGGCTAAATACCTTTTTACCTTCGTAATTACCGGCACCAAAAATACTGGAAGCCAGGGCATCCATATCGTTGACTACGAATTGTGGTATCCCATTGGTAGATTCAATGCTGACATAGCCGTCCAGTAGTTGCGGCTCACAATCGATGTCGGACAGGTTATCCGCGCAGTAGTCATTGAATTGACCATCGCGGCTACCGTACAGGAAAGCACCACGCTCAGAATCGAAAGTACGCTCAGAGACACGGAATCCAGTCTCTATAGAGGCAATGGCTCGCCACTCCAAGTCAAACTTGTAATCGAACTTGAAGGCTTCAACCTTATCGGTGTACTCGTGGGGGTACTCTTCGTAGCGCGACAAACGCATGGTATCCAGATCGGTGAAATCTACACCGGAGAAAACGCCTGAGGGAATACCATCACCATTAAGGGAATAGGCAAAGCTCTGCCCAGCAGCTTCTTCCCAGGTCTCTAAGTTCCCATTGTCATCGTAGGTCAGGTCGTAAGCGTGCATGGATACAATCTGATCCTTGCGCGTCTTGGTGCCCTTACTATAGGAGTAGTCAACGGCCAGGGTATGGCGGTCACCAAAATTCCACTCCAGGTTCAGGCCAATACTATCGCTGTCCGCCTGAGTGGATTGATCCTCAGAGCGGGATTCAAACCAGGGGCTGGAATCGTAAACAGTTTTTGGATCGGTAATAATTACCGTTCCATCGGTAACCACTCCACCGTTTACTTCCGTATCGGAAAGGGTATACATGTCTGTATTGGCCAGCCCACCAACCGTAATACCGTGGCGAGTATCCACACGCTCAAAGTCAGATTTGAAGTAATCCAACTGGGCCTTGAAACCATCGGTAGGCTCAAAAACGACGCTAGCCAGGTAACCATTGCGGGTATCGGTACCATCACCTGACTGCCATTGGAATGCGCGCGGCAAAGCATCTGCGCTGCCGTCACCATCGTAATCGCTTGCCGGCGGTTCATAACCGATCTGGGCGTCTGCACCCGTGCGGGACTTTACAAAGCTATTCGGCTGCTCAAGGTGGGAATAACCCAGGGCGACGCCCACCTTGTCATCCATAAATTTACCCATGTACGACAGCGTGACACGCTCACCGAACTCGTCGGCACCGACGTCGTCTGCTGCATCGTTAAACGACATACGCACATTGGCATTAAAGTTGTGTTCTTTCTCGGCGTCGAGAGGATTGGCTGTTTTCAGCTCTACAGAGCCCGCTACACCACCTTCGATATGAGAGGCTTTCGGAGTCTTGTAGACCGCGGCCTGATTAATCAGCTCAGCTGGGTACTGGTCAAAAGATATCCAGCGAGTACTTTCGGTATAACCACTGGTAGAGGCCTGCTCACGACCATTCAGGGTGGTCTGCAGGAAGTCGCCGTTCATACCGCGGATATTTAGCTGTGAGGACTGACCGTTGGATCGCACGGTGGTTACGCCGGGCAGACGGCCCAGGGCATCAGCGATTGATTGGTCGGGAAGAGATGACAGAGCGCCCGCATCTACCACATCGGCCACAACATCGGCGGCGCGCTTGGCTTCAACGGAGTCCAAAACGCTGGTGCGAATACCGGTAACTGTTACTTCTTCCAGTGTTTCCTGCTCCTGCGCATAGGCCCCAACCGAGGTGGACACGGAGGCCGCGATGGCAGCAGATAGCAAAGTGGGTCTGAGCGCCCCTTTACCTTTATTGGATAGACTCATCATCTTCTCCCTGGACTTATCGTTATGTTGAGACCCTGCATCCTAGGGCGGCCCCTAATCCATAACATCCTCCCCCGAGGGGGGAGGAGACGGGAAAAAGTGTGAGATCAATCACAGGTGTAATTTAATACACGTTTGTCAGGCCGTAACCCAACAAAAGTACCGGGCAATTACCCCTCAAGCTGTACTGCAGCGCCAATCAAGGCCTGATAACCCGCATTCAACGCGTATACCGGAACGGCCTCCATCCATTGAGCGACACGCCCTTTCGTCAGGAAACGCTGCTCAAACTCGCTCTCAGGTAGCAATTCAGCGATCCTGGGCAGTATACCACCACCCAAAAATACCCCGCCACGCGCGCCCATATACAAAGCCGCATCCCCGGCCGCACTGCCGAGAAAATTGAGGAAATCTATCAGAGCTTCACGGCACAGCGGATCTGAACCTTCAAGGCCACGGGCGCTGATATCGGGGGGCGTCAGGTCCTCAGCAATCTCTCCGTTCAGCTCGCAAACTGCGCGATAGAGATTAACCAGCCCATTGCCCGACAAAACCCATTCGTTGAAAACGGGTAGCTGGGTTTTCATCAGAATTTGCAGCAACTGCAATTCACGCTCAGTGGAGACTGTCAGGTTGGCATGCCCACCCTCTCCCGCCAGCACATGGTATCGGCCATCGGCTTCAGCCAGTCCGGCAACACCGAGGCCGGTTCCGGGACCTAGCACCGCCATAGGGGCACCTGCCTGCCGGGGAGTATCACGCAGTACCTGGTAATCTGATTCGGCCAGACGGGGCAAAGACTGAGCCAAGGCGGCAAAATCATTAATCAGCTCTAGGTGGGGAAAGCTAAACTCTTGTGCCAGCTCCCCGGCGTCAATAGTCCAGCCCAGATTAGTCATATAAACCTTTCCACCAGTTGGGGTCATCTCCAGCGGACCGGCTGCTGCAATACACGCCTTTTCCGGGCGCGGCTGGTTTAACCCATCGAGCCAGTGCTGTAATGCTGCATCAAATCCCTCGAAGCGTTGGCAATCAACGACTTTGAGTTCTTCCAGCTGATAACCCTCTGCTACAGGCTTGGCGATGGCAAATCGGGCGTTGGTCCCACCGATATCCGCTACGATACTCGTCATAGTTATCCTTCTAACTTCCCCCTAAAAAAGGCGATATAACTTAAGGCGTCAGACAAAATATTGCCAGCCCCAAAGCTTACTACAGAGGACAACTCACCCTATAAAGAAACCGCATAACCCCATACATAACCCAGATAAGCTCGATAAACCTCGCAACAGAAAACCAAACTGCAACTTTCAGTCACTTTATTTTAGCGATCAGCGGGGGGGATATTTTTCACGCTATCGGTAAACGAGCAGATTTCATCTTTACTAAATCGAGTATTGACTCGCTTCTGTGAGGCCGGTTGATAGCTAATACCCACACCGCTACGCCGCGCAACCTGGGGTCGAATAGGGCGGGGGCAAAAATTACCGCCACAGTTAGGGCAGACGTTACTGAGTAATGTCTCGACGCAGGGCTGGCAGAAAGTACATTCGTAAGTACATATCATCGCCTCTTCCGAGTTTGGCGGTAGATCTTTATCGCAATTCTCACAGTTCGGCCTTAACTCCAGCATCCCAGTTCCCTCCTTGTTCGCTAAATAATTTTTTGAAGTTTATTAGTCTTAATTTCTCGCTCAACCTCCCTACACAAAGGAAGTTATCCCAACAGAAAATAACTACATAAAATCTGTATAAGCTTTATATATGGAAGATTAAATAGCTTTTTATATTAACGACTTACTCTCTCCAATAGTGGTATTAAAATGACAGTAAATCGACAAATTCCGACATGATCCACTGTTACAAAATCAACATTGCAAAATGCTTATCCAAACCATCAAATTGATGACTATCTCTCGATAAGATAACCACATTAATTAATTTCTAAGAAAGGAAAACCAACTTAGACACTTCCCTCAGATTCCACAACCAGAATGCGAGCCTCACCAACAGGATGAGCTACATGTTCCGTGCCCTCAGAAGCGTGGAATATATCACCAGGTCCAAGAAGTTCCGATTCGGTTCTACCTGCCACTTTGTAAAACATTTCTACATGACCATCGAGAACAGCGAAGACTTCCTGGCCATCATTGATATGCCAAATATAAGGTTTATTAGTCCAATGCAGTTTAGTGGTAATCCCGTTCATATTTGCGATAAGTTGCGATTCCCAGGGCTTACTACCGGTAAAATCTCTGCTACGCACTATTTTCATAATGTTTATTCCAATATCGCTTTATAAAATTTCCGGAACCACCATTTAGAGAGTCGGTAACTATAAGGCGGGTTCTTCAGGCGCAGGTGTAGTCATAACACCATTTTCATCAGCCTTTTTTTCTGCCAGCTCATCAACTCGCCTCACCCCAAAAGTCACCGTTGGTGGAATCCCCATCCCCAGATCGATGTCCGCAACACGATAATTGCATCCCCTGGCTTTAAGAATGGCATTCACCTTCTCCTGCTTCTCAACCGCTTTGATAACGGTATTGGCTATTACTTCATCACTGCTAAAAGCGGTTACGGACTCATTGACCCTTTCACCGAGTTCCTTGGCTTTATCAAAAATACCCATAATTTACTATTCCATCTCTATTCATTCGCGGCCGAAATCATAGGTTAAATATCTATTTTTAGGAACCGCAAGCAGGTAGCCCTGACTCCACCTCGGGGTCACAGCAAGCAAAGGTTAAGACGAGCTGGTCACTTGAAGCAGAGACTTTGAGCAACCACTTAAAAGGGGCTCATTAGTCAGCACCAGGCCTTTGTACAAAATAATCTGACCACCTATTCATGAACCGGCAAATCCGCTGGATTATTCATGCCAAAACCTATTTTCCCCCTATAATTTCGAGACTCTCCCGCTCTCGTCTTGCCCACCCCAGATTGATGTGTCACTATCATTTTTTTGAGGTTTGGTAACGATAAATGAGTGGGCGCAAGCAGTTCGATGAGTCACAAGTACTAGACAAGGCCATGCGCGTTTTCTGGGAAAAAGGCTACAAAGCAACTTCCTTGTCGGATCTTGAATCGGCCATGGGACTGAATAAATCCAGTATCTACAACACCTTCCAAAGCAAGGAAGGGTTGTATGGCCGCTGTCTGGAACATTTCCACACCCAATACGCCTGCGATGCTATGGATACCTTGAATCACCCGGACTTCCGCACAGCCATGGGCGGCTTCCTGGAAATGCTTCAGTCAGGTATGGAGAGCTCTGAAACTCCAGAAGGCTGTATCGCTACTATGGCAGCTATGGAGGTGGGTGCCAGTGAAGGATTTCTCGCTGACCTGGTAGCCAAGGGTACCAATGATATGCTGAACCGGATCGAAACCCGTATGCAGAAGGCTATTAACGATGGCCAATTGCAAGCCGGTGTCGATTGTGCCGCCCTCGCCGCGATGGTTATGGCGGTAAGCCGAGGCGTAGTGGCCCTGAATAAAGGCACGGGCAGTACCACAGCAGGCAAAAACAGTTACCAACAGCTATCCACAATTCTGGACCAGTATACACTTCCCTAAAAAAGCCCACCCCAAAACTTCTTGCCTCTTTGGGGTGGGAATGGGGGTATTCCTGTGAGAATTAACTTTTAGAAATAGCGACGTAATTCCAACTGAAAATAGTCGTCGTTGCGCAAATTGTAGGTAGGGTCTTCTTCATCGGCATTACCGAAAAAACGCGCTTCCGCTTCCATTAACCAGCGGTCATTTAGTCGGTGGGTCAGTTCCAGATTGGAAAAACGACTACCGTTATCCAAATCGGTACTTACGGCAAATAAAAGCTCCGTATCCTGCGTATTATTTAGAGCGTATCGCGCACCTATCGCAATGTCATTTTGACTGGTCGTAGACCAAGGTCCGGTACGATCATCAAATTGATACTCCATTAATACCCCAAGATCTGAGACCGTTTCGCCAATACCATAAAATGTATATTCGAAACCGCCGACAGCCGCTGTCTGGCGACCTTCACCGCGAGGTTTAAATGAAATAGCTTCAAACTTCCACAACCAATCTCCACGGGTAGTTTGGATGTCCACACCCGTCTGATCGATCTGTGCATAGTAAGGCGCAAGCAAGCCATCTTCCGTAAGCAATAATAATGGATCCCGATTAGTGCCGGAAAAATGGCTGAGGCCCAGGTCCCAATCTCCAAGTACATGGCTGTAACGCAAGGCCCAATCTATGTGCTTTTCCTCCCGGTCAGATTGATAGACCGCAGCATCCTCATCCACCGGCAGCGGAGCACGTAATCGCCCTTCCCGGCCAGCAAACTGACGCTCACGAAAACCCAGTAAACCGTACACCTCCAGTGTTCCCCAATCACGCTCCATCAGGAGGTTAATCATGGGTTGGCCAAGCTTGTCTTCACCATCGATATTTTCCAACGCATCATCCTGGTTAATCACATCCACCAAGTGCACGGTTTCAGTAACTCCCCAAAATACTTTGCGCACCCCGGCATAAAGCTCGAAACTATCGTAAGCTTTCCACCAGTAAAGCTCGCCGAGATCCGCGTGATTGCGATCGCTATCCTCACTGTCCCAGCGCCCAAAGACACTGGCCACAACACGCTGGTTTCCATCGTCAAAATCTCGGTAGTACTCGAGATTTAAAGACGCAGAAAGACCGGCATCACTTTGTGCTGAATCCAAAGGGTCTGCGGTGAATGCGCGGGCCTCCAGGCCCGCATAACCGCTCAACTCATTTGCTCCAGCCATATGACTCAACGCCGCCAATAGTGGCAACAAAGTGAGTATTTTTCGGTTAACCATGGGCGCAATCCCTATTTCGCCCTGGAGAGACTATTTTTGGTGAAGTCGCGATCGGTAAAACCATTGCCAAATACCCAGTCGCCGTACAACAACTCTGTGGATTTACCAGTCTGGTGATTAACCATTTCCATTTTATTGGCTCGCCAGTATTGATCGCCGTACTGGTTGTAGTCGGAAATCGTGAGGGTCTTCATCAGGTCCCCTTTTCGGTCATAATAGTCGGTTCTCCATGCGCGGTACTCCTCTGTATCAACCCAAAGGTGTTGAATGGAATAACCGGATTTAGGATCAACCGGGTCCAACTCCAGAACAAAGTGATCGCGGCCATCGAAAGACTCGTTGCGCAAATATTTATAGGTGTATTTCTCCACCTCCTGTGAGGCGATATCTTCATAGGAGAATTCACTACCCATAAATGGTCCAGACTTGTTACTGGAGGAAATACGCTTTACTCGCTTTAAAGCAGGCAAATAGAGCCACTGGTCATCGGAGCCCACTTTATGAGTAAAGGACAAAAATGCTGTGCCCTTTACATCCCGAGGGTTGTCAAAAATCACCAGGGATTTATCTCCGTCATTTTCCTGCTCCAGAGTTTTGGTGCGCATAGCCCGCACACTCTCCTCACCATATTTATTGCGCAGGGTCATTGTTAGGCTGTTGCTGAGATCGCCGAATCCCAAGTCGCGGCGGTCCGCCTCCTTGGCAATTTCCAGACCTTTTTCTGCGGCCAGATCCAGTTCACTGGCAGAAACAGATAAAGCTGCCAGAGCCAGGGCACCTGCTAGGGCCCGTGTCAAAAACGGTTTATTAGAGCGGCTGGGTTGCATAGTTTTGCTCCTTATTTTCAATAGGGGTGATAGCGGGGTCGTACGCCTTGGCATCGAGCTTCATCAAGAGAATCGGAAGAAGCAGGAAATCCGCCAGCAAGGCCATCAAAATGCAAATTGCGGTCAGAAGTGCCATGGAAGAATTCATACCGAAGGAGGACTGGGCCAACACCATAAATCCGGCAATCAGAATGACTGAGGTCACAACTATCGCTACACCCACTGAAGAGAAGGCGTAACGCAGTCCGTCCTCCACGTTATAGCCTGCACGGCGCTGGCGCAGGTATTTACTGAGGAAGTGCACTGTGTCATCTACCACAATACCCAGTGCCATACCGGTCACCA
The DNA here is from genome assembly GCF_052466985.1 of Microbulbifer maximicatervae (SeqCode). Lineage (NCBI taxonomy): Bacteria > Pseudomonadati > Pseudomonadota > Gammaproteobacteria > Cellvibrionales > Microbulbiferaceae > Microbulbifer > Microbulbifer maximicatervae (SeqCode). Next base: position 4,338,494 of record NZ_CP174298.1, on the reverse strand, counting down.
TAGTGACAGCCACATTGACTTCAGCTACCAGTGCACCCCAGAGGCCAAATGCCAGGCCGGCCGGCAACAAGTTGGGAATTAAGCTTAAGAAACCGAGTTTGACACTGCGCAGGGCAATACCAATCAGTGCAGAAATTAACACCAGCGCAACCAGAGTGCCCACCAACATGCCCTCCATATTGCGCTCGGCAATATTGGCAAACATGATCGCCGGACCTACACCATAGGCAGTTACACCAATGTTTTTCTCCAGCCAATTACTGCCGGCATCCGCTACCGATTTGAGTTCTTTCGACTTGAGGTTATCGAGAGTCACAATAATCTGCGTCGACGACTTAGCCACATTCAGCTGATTATTTAAATCCAAGCCGTAGGGAAGAGACAGCTCGTACAGTAATAAATACTGGGCTGCCAATTCCTGCTCTTCAGGCAACCTGTAGTAGGCCGGATCGTCAGCATGCAGATTTTTGTTCAAGCGCTTGAAAGTATCGCCAATGGTATTGACATGGCGCACCCCGGGCTGGGCCTGCATCCACTCAGTGAAACGCTCCAGATTGGCAAGAAACTCCGGATTGCTAACACCATTGTTGTCACCGGATTCGATCGAGTAAATCAGCTGGTAAATACCGGAGAGGTTGTCATTGATATAATCTGAATCGGTTCGGAACTCCACAGATTCATCAAAGTAACCAACAAAGTCATCATTAATCTCATTGTTTGGAATCATTGCCAGTAATCCCAACGAGACAATGACTCCCGCCAGTAGCATCGGGCGCTGACGGCGAATCACAAAATCTCCCAGAGTATCCATGGAGCGTCCAATTTTGGATTCACTGGCGCGACTCTTGGCTGGCAGTATCGCCATCAATGCAGGCAGTAAGGTAACCGATAAGAAGAAAGCCACCATCACACCCATCGCGGTAATATTACCCAGATCGTGGAAGGGAGGCGCATCGGAAAAGTTCATCGACAAAAAGCCAATGGCGGTAGTGATCGAAGTTAAGAACACGGGCCCCATGTTGAGCTGCAAGCTCTCTTTAATTGCATCGTGCTTGCTGAGTCCACGGCGCATTGCAGCAAATAGACTCACCAATATATGTATCGAGTCCGCCACTGCGAGAGTCATAATAATGGTGGGCGCAGAAGCGGAGGGCGGTGTCAATTTAACACCTATAAAACCGGCCAAACCCATGCCTGCGGCCATGGAGAAGACGATAACCAACAGCGCTGCAAAAGTCGCACTGAAGCTCCGCACCAATAAAAATACAACTGCAATAATCACAAGGTACATGAGCGGAACTAAGGTGCTCATATCTGACTGAGAGGCTTCAAAAAATGCATTACTCAGTAAAATAATACCGGTCGCATAGACCTCTACATCGTATTTTGCCTCAATCTCTTCCATCAATGCCTGTGCAGCTTCAGCCGCTTCAGGGGTTTCATGCATGGATTTTTGTGGAAGCTGGAAGGTGATATTTATCCCTGTAACGGAGCCATCACTATTTACCAGGCGCTCCTTCAAAGTGGGATCTGCCAGCGCTACAGCCTTGATAGAAGCCAGGGTTTCTGCATCTAAACTGCTGGCATTTTCCACCAAGTCCTGTACCAGAAGGTCATCTTCTTCAGCAATGGTGTGCTGGAAGTTAGTGATTGAATCCACCCGCAGCGCATAGGGTAACAACCAGGATTTCTCGGTCATCTCCTCTACGGCTGCCAGGGCATCATTGGAAAAGGCATTGCCATATTTTGGCACTACCGCAAACAGAATATTGTCATTCTTAGTGTAAGTGCGCTGGATTTGCTCATAAGCTTGTAGTTGAGGATTAGCTTCACTAAAGAATGCCCGGTAATCATTGTTGAAACCCAGGAATCTTGCTCCGCTTACCGCAAAGAAGGCTAACAGTAGTGCGCCAATGGCTACCAGCCATCGATATCGAATAAGCCAATCCGCATAACGGCTGACCCAATTCGAAGGTAATTGGGGGGATGACATGAAATCAGCTCCTTCAAACAACTTGATAGAAAAATAATTAATCAACAACCTAAGCAAATGGGTATTTACTTACGGCCACAGAATCCCGTAATAGCCAATATAAGATCAGCTACAAAATTTGATAAAAAGGCACACTAATGCCATCAGCCAAACCGTATATATTGCCGAGACATCAATAAAAAATTATCGCTTTTGGCGCTATAAGAACCACTTCTTTGTAATTAATGGTAGCCAACTATCAGGCAAAGCTTATCTTTCCCCAACACAGGGGCGACCACCAGAGAGCCGTAGAGTTAAGAGAATACCTAATTTAAAATATCGTAAATCTAACAATAAATATAATAATTATTAATATATGCCTAAGACAGGCAGATATATTAGTAACCTGCCAATTATTATCACTATAAATTAACTCGTTAATTATCCTCTAAGAAATAATTAGGGGCTCGACAAGTTAAACATCTCTAATTGTTTCCAACCATTACTTTAATCACGTATTTAGGCCCAAAGTGATTGGTCAGCAATACCAATAGCCTTGGACACCGTAGCTACTTCTGGGCATTCCATTGCGCCCACTAAAACAGCAGTACAACAGCCTGCCCAACCTATGACCAACCTATGACCAACCTATGACCAACCTATGACCAACCTATGACCAACCAGTATCAATTTCTGTATCACCCAGTCTCGTGAAAACCTTGAGAACCTCCTGCAGCCCTCATTGTTCTGTGGTTATAGCTCTTTCCACAATCTATACAGAACATCTTGAACCGTTCGGTTCATCATGTCAACAGCGGAAATTCAAAATATATAAAGGCAAGACAGCTTGAGGGAGTCGGCTGCGCAAGATCTGAGTTAAAATCGGGCGACGATAATGAGAATGAAGGAATTGTGCTGTGAAAAAACTACTCCTGCCCATCGCAATCGGTGCATCGCTGCTGGCTACTCATGCCTTTGCAAGCGATCCTAAGCCTCAGCAATTGCTGGAAAATACTGAATCCAAAGTGATCGAGTGGCGTCGCCACCTGCACCAGAACCCAGAACTGGGCAATCGCGAATTTGAAACAGCCAAATATATTGAAAAACACTTACGTGCACTGGGCCTTGAAGTTGAAACAGGTATCGCCCATACCGGCCTTGTGGGCTTTTTGAGAGGCGGCAAACCGGGACCAACTGTTGCCTTGCGCGCGGACATGGACGCTCTGCCAGTCACCGAGAGAACCGATGTGCCCTTCGCTTCCAAAGCGAGAACCACTTACCAAGGTAAAGATGTTGGCGTTATGCATGCCTGTGGCCACGATACCCATGTGGCCATGCTGATGGGCACTGCCGAGGTCCTGGCAGGCCTTCGCGATGAGCTGGCTGGAAACGTCTTGTTTATATTCCAGCCCGCAGAAGAAGGCGCACCGGACAATGAAGAAGGTGGCGCGGAGTTGATGCTCAAAGAAGGGATCTTCAAGAAGTACAAGCCGGACGTGGCCTTTGGCCAGCATGTCACTTCATCACTACCCACCGGCGTCATCGGCTATCGCTCGGGCCCGCTTATGGCCGCTGCCGATGAATTCCGTATTACCATCAATGGCCGCCAAACCCATGGCTCACGCCCCTGGGGTGGAGTGGACCCTATTGTCGCCGCCGCACAAGTCGTAATGGGCACCCAAGCCATTGTCAGCCGCCAGATCGACATCACCAAAGAGCCCGCAGTCGTTTCCTTCGGACGTATTGACGGTGGTGTCCGTAACAATATCATTCCCGATAGTGTCTATCTGAATGGCACCATCCGTAATTTTGATATGGATAACCGTGCAGAAATTTTCAAACGCTTAAAAACCACTGCGGAGTTAATTGCTGAAAGCTCCGGTGCAAGCGCAGATGTGGAGATTCTGGAGGGCTATCCGGTAACGATAAATAATGCGGAGCTGACAGAAATGGCCCTGCCTATTCTGAGATCTGCTGTCGGCGACAAGAATGTTGTAGAAGTACCCAAAATCACGGGGGCAGAAGATTTCTCCTACTACGCCAATGAGGTCCCTGGCTTTTTCTACTTCCTGGGAGTAACTCCTAGGGATCAGGATGCTAGCCAAGCTCCAAGCAATCACTCACCGCTTTTCTATGTGGATGAGGACGCTTTGCGTAAGGGTACTGAAGCGCTGACCCTGTTAACTTTGGATTATATGGCGAACTATAAAAAACAGTAATTGTAAAGGAGCCCCTCTTGGGGCTCTCTTTCACAATTATCTATTCCTCAACATCTAAGGTTATAGTTTTTTCAGTTGTTGCTCCATCATCATCCGTAATGCTGAATTTGAAAGACAAAGTGGCGGGCTCTGCTGGTGTCATAAAATAAGCAGTCAGCTTGTCCGCATCAATCAATTCAACTGCAGGGCCAGATACCTGCTCCCATTTCTGGCTCACAATAGTTCCATCCTGATCTCTTGAAGCCCCACCGCTCAAGGTCGAAATTGTATTAATCTTAACACCGCCAACAGCCCCATATGCAATAACCATAAACGGTGGAATGTTCCCTTCTACGATTACCGTAAATATACTCGTTACTATTTGGCCATTGTTGTCTTCAACCTCCAGCTCAAACTCCAGAGTAAACTCACTTCCCGGGTTTTGCGGTGCTATAAAACTCGCACTACCATCAGTGTGAGTTATCAATTCAATCCCCCTATCGGAGAGGGAACTCCAGCGATAGTCGACAATATGCGCACCAGGGACATCCCAAGAAATGCCAGGAACCAGTAAGACATTTTCACCGGGCTCAACTTCTTGAGTAGTGCTTATTACTTTCGGGGGAACTAACTCAACATCTACGCTGACGGTCATTTGGCTTGTCGCCCCTCTGTCATCAGTGACACTCAATTTAAATGACAATACAGCTGGCTCTGCTGGAGCTTTAAAATTGGCAATTAAATTATTAGCATTTACTAATTCAACGGGTGGACCCGATACTTGCTCCCATTGTTGGCTCACAATATATCCATCTGGATCATTTGAATAGGAACCATCTAAAGTCACATTTGTATTCGGTTGAACCACTCTCATAGTTCCAACACCCATATTTGGGGGCACATTCCATTTTACAAGTACATTGTATATACCCGTTGCAGTCAGACCATCGTTATCTTCAACCTCAAGCTCAAACTCCAGTGCTAATTCTGTACCCCAGGGAATTTGAGGTGCTGTAAAGCTCGGAATTCCATCGGCGTTGACTGCCAATTCAATATCCGTATTGGAGAGCGAACGCCAACGATAATCTACAATATGACCATCACTATCCGAAGCCGATATAAAAAATAAAACTTCTTTGCCTGGCTCTACCGTTAGAAAAGCATTCCTGACCACAGGAGGTGTTAACACCTTAACAAAAAAAAACCTTTTCTGTTCAGTTTTTGCACCACCGTTATCTTCAATCTCAATCGTAAATACTAATGCTGAGAAAGACACTCCTGGCTCTGCAACTATCCTTGGAACAGTAAAGGTTACGGAACCATCATCAAGCTCTTTCAGCTCAATACGCGGGCCACTAGAAACCTGCTGCCAATGATAGCTAACGATGGTTCCATCGGGATCATAAGACTGGCCTGCGGATAATGTAACCTCTTGGCCGGCAGTAAATGCTGACATTGGCTGGTCGACTATCAAAACAGGAGCTAAATTAACTCCAACACTAACCGCCACTATGCTAGTATTCTTTAGACCCTTATCATCCTCAACTTCCAGCTCGAAAATTAACTCCTGTACAACTCCAGTAATTTCGGAGGGCGCGGTAAAGCTAGCGAAACCATTACCAGAGTCATCTAAGATAACAGGAGTACCGGAAATCTGTGTCCAGCGGTAAGCCACAATACTGCCGTCGGAATCTGAAGACAGAGTACCATTGAGCAGTACCGCCGAATTACCTTCAGCAGTTTGATTTTCACCGGCGATAGCCGTGGGTGGCTGGTTGATATACCCAGCACCACCTTTTAATATAACCAATCCCTGTAACGGATTTGCGACAACGATATCCGCAATACCATCCCCGTTGATATCTCCACTAGCCATACTCTGGGGGCTAGTATAAGTTGCACCAGGAATGGCAATTTGTTCACTCAAAGCCAAGGTACCATCATCTTGCTGTTGATAAATTCTTAAGAACTCTCCACTGTCCGGCAAGACAACTAAATCAGCAAGGCCATCATTATCAATATCTTTTATTAAAAGCTCTCCAGGAGGACTTCCAAAGCTGTGAATTTCAGGTTGCTGTAATAAGCTATCTTCTCCCTGGTAATATACAGCGATTCTTAAATTATCCTGCCCTCCACCCACTATTGATAACGAAATATCATTGCGGCCATCATTATTAAGGTCACCAATTGCGATTCCTTTTATTTTAATATCTTCATTGACATCAGCATTTCCATCTAATTCAATACTGATAATTTCATTCAACCTCAAAGAATCATCCGGCGCTAGAACAACCAACCTACTTTGGGGGGAACCGTTAGCAATTAGAGAAATATCTGTTATACCATCTCCATCCACGTCACCCAGTGCCACCTGCCCTGGACTTTCAATAGCTAGATCGCTAGCGGTACTCACAAAGGTAGGTGGCTCCCCTACTTTATGGGTTATTACAGCACCATTCTCTTCCCAACTAACTCCAAGGATTCCTTTATTATTATTGCCAAGGTCGGCAATTGCGACTCGCTCAGAATAGGAGTTATCCAAGGATTCCGCATATACTAAACCGTTCGCAGGATCTTGCAGGTATAGCTCAGTTACGCCGCCACCAACTCCGACAATAACATCTTTCAAACCATCGCTATCAAGATCACCTACGGTAATAGACTGAGGCAGACTTGCCTCTCCACCTGCAAGGGGGTAATCAATAGATTCAGTCAGGCCACCAAATTCGTCCTGTAGAAATACTTTTAGCTTAAAGTCATTTTCTGGATCAAAATTGCTCGATGTAGTTAGTACAACATCATCAAGTCCATCATTATTTAAATCAGCAATAGCGATGGCCTCTGTTTTTGATCCTGTGGAATAAATCTCTACCGGCTGAAACTGAACCTCTCCAATTGCAGTGCTTGCAAGCAGAAAAGCAGCTGAGGAAAGAGCAAAATATTTTGCAAGTAATTTAAGTTTCACAACATCTCCTTGTGTAATTTGCTTTAAAAAGCGGGCGCAATTTAGCACAAAATATGGAAATAAAAGCAAAACCCAAAGAATTAAATGGCAAAGCAGACACTAGTCTCAAATCATAATTACCAAGACCTAAAATATGAACGCACACAATGAGTTAGAGGAAATATATTTTATAGAAACCTCAAGCAACCATCACACTGCTTGGAGGAAAACCATTTTTTAATATTATTAAAAAACTTAGATCAAATAAGCATATAGAGATAGGCAGAATAAAAGTAAAAAAGAGCCCCGTTGGGGCTCCATCTATTAATTTGAAGGGATCAACTCATAAACTCTAACTGATGTGTCAAAAGTGCTACTTTCTCCATCATCATCGATCACTGTTACAGCAAAAACTAACGTGGCCTGCTCCGAAGGGGCAGTAAAATTAGCGGAAATACTATTTGAATTAGCTATAGCAACTGAAGGACCAGATACTTGCTGCCATTGATAACTTACTATTTCTCCATCCCTATCAAAGGCACCTGAAGCATCAAGGGTAACGGGAAAGTTCGGCTGAACGATTTTCATTAAATCAGAAGGTACTATTGGAGGCATATTCCGCTCCACAGTCACGTTAATCATACTAGTCGACTTAAGACCATCATTATCTTCAACCTCCAGCTCAAAAGTAAGGAGGGCTCTCGATTCAGCAGAAATAATAGGTGCGATAAAGCTAGCTGTACCATTAGGATAATTAACTACGTCAATATCGGAAAGCGAACGCCAGTTATAACTAATGATTTCACCGTCAGCATCACTGGACATTCTACCATCCAGAAGAACCTCTTCCCCAGAATAAACTGTTTGGGCAGCGACGGGAATTGCCATTGGCGGAGCAAGCTTCTGTACATTAACTTGAGCAATAACACTGCTTTCCAGACCTTCGTTATCAGTGACTACTAACTCAAACTCCAATATCTCAAAAGATATAAACGGATAGCTAGATATTAATACTGGACTAGAAAAACTGACAGTAGTTTCTGACTCTTGCTCCAACTCTACAGGCTCACCCGCTACTTGTTTCCACTCATAGCTAATAATCTCTCCGAATAAATCTCTTGAGGAACTACCATTTAGGGTTACAACCTCATCCGCACCTACTACCTGAAAGGTATTTGTAATTGCTGTAGGAGGAATATTTCCATCCAAAGTAATGATTGCTTTATCAACAGAAACTATATTTTCATTATCTTCAATTTCTAATTCGAAAACCAAAGATTCATCCATACCCAAATACGAGTATTTAGATAAAGGTGCGAGAAAAGTAGCAAACCCATTACTCGTGTCATTTAATGTTACAGGGGAACCTGACAGCTGTCTCCAGCGATAATCTATAATGCTTCCATCTCTATCAGATGAGTGAGTGCCATCTAACAATATTATTTGGTCTTTTCTGGTTTCTTGATCATCTCCTGCATCAGCTAAAGGTGCCAAGTTAGTACCCTGGGTATTTCCCTTCAACAAGACCAAACCGGTAGAGGGGCTTGCAATAACAACATCGGGAATTCCATCGCTATTAATATCCCCTACATCTATCCCCTGAAAATTATTATAAGAATCTTCTGGTATATCATATGAAAAATGCTCCAACATCCTATCACTACTTAATTTTCTATGAATAGATATCGTATTACCCTGCAAAGGAACTGCTATAAATTCGCTACTTAAATCATTATTTAAGTCATAGGCCAGCAATATTCCATATGCATTCTCAACTGGAGCAAAGATAGTATTTTCTAATATCCCATTATCTTTTTGATAAAAAACCATTTCAGTAGTATCAGAATCATCTCCATCGACAGAAAGCCATATATCAGCACGACCATCACTATTCAAATCATCAACTGAAATGTTATTTACTGAAAATGCCTCATCAATTTCATAATATTGTATTGGAGCAAAACTTCCATTTGACTCGGAAAGCATTACAGCCAAAGCACTACGCTCTGACTGCTTGACAACTGTAATAACATCCTCAACACCATCTCTGTTCATATCTTTGAGAGCCAAGCTGATTGAATCATCAGGCTCCATAAGATATATATAGGACAAACGATTATTTATCGGATCATCCTTCATAGCATAAATGGCAAGTCCAACTTCCTCAGAACCTATTCCAACAATATCATCAATTCCATCCCCCGTAACATCTGCAACAGCTATTTTGCTAGATCGAGATGAACTGATAGATTCACTTAACACTAGTGTCCCATCATGAAGCTGCGAGAAAATATCTATTCGCTCACCGCCAAATGCAACTGCAATATCCAGAAGTCCATCACCATTTAAATCCCCAACATCAATGGATTTTGGTAGAATTGTGCCATCTCCATCCAGTAAATAATCTACGGGCTCCTGTAACTGTCCATACTCATCTTGTAAAAATATCTTTAGCTTAAAATCATTCTCAGGATCAAAATTACTGGAGGTACTCACTACCACATCATCACGACCATCATTATTCATGTCCGCAACGGCGACAGCCTCCGCTCTTGACCCTGTCGAATAAATCTCTGCTGGCTGAAATTGAACTTCCTCGCTCACAGCACTTGCACATAGAAAGGTAATAGAGGGAAGAACAAAGAATTTCGAGAGTAACTTAAGCTTCACAACATCTCCTTGTGTAAAATCGCTTCAAAAGCGGAAGCAAATTAGCACAAAATGTGAAAATGAAGTGTGATCAATTATGAAATAAAATATCAAGAAAAAGACACAAAAGCAGACACTAGTACCGAAAAAATAAATTTAAAAATTAACTTTCAAAAAATGTATTTCTTTAAGTAAATTAGGCAGGTAAATAGATAAAGTTAAAAGGGACCTCCTAGGTTTTTTCTAAGAAATAAAAAAGCGGCCTAAGCCGCTTTTTTATTTCTTTTAATTAAACACGCTAAGCGCTTTCCGAACGTCCTCTACTAGGACGCCGTCTCGGAGCTCGTTGTGGCTTCTGTCCATCACTGCGACCAGCCTCAGCACCGCGCCCTTTACCGTTACCGCCCGTGCGCTTAGCTGGGGCCCCTTTACCCGCAGAGGCGTTACCACTGCGGCTGCTAGAATTTCCACGCCCCTCAGGCTTACCGCGTCCATTACCGCGGTTGCCCCGACGCTCCTCGCTATTGCCGCGCACTTCACGCCGCCCATCACTCTTCTGAGAGTTACCCGCTGGGCGCTTGCTGGAGCCTGGCTTTTGCAACCCACCCCGCTTTGGATTACCGGATGCGGGCACCTGGTGGTCCGGCTCAAACTCTTCGATTTCCTCGCGCGGAATTGGCTTGCCGATCAAGCGCTCAATATCGCGAAGCTGCTTAATCTCATCAGCGCTAACAAGGGATACCGCTTGCCCCTGAGCGCCCGCACGCCCTGTGCGGCCAATACGGTGGACATAGTCCTCAGGCACATTGGGCAAATCAAAATTTACTACCTGGGGCAGCTGGTCAATGTCGATGCCTCGGGCTGCGATATCAGTCGCCACAAGAATCTGTACTTTGCCGGCTTTAAAGTCCGCCAGGGCACGAGTTCGTGCATTTTGACTTTTATTACCATGAATGGCTGCTGCCAGGATGCCGTCACCTTCGAGCTGTTTTACCAGCCTGTTGGCACCATGTTTAGTTCGACTAAAGACCAAAGCTTGGTGCCAGTTATTATCCCTAATCAAATGACTAAGCAGTTTCGTTTTTCGAGCCTTATCCACAGGATGGAGCTTCTGTCGCACCGTTTTAGTAGTGGAGTTGCGTGGACTGACATCAATTTCCAGCGGATCTTTTACCAAGCCTTTCGCCAGCTGACGAATATCTGGTGAAAAAGTTGCGGAGAATAGAAGGTTCTGACGCTTAGCCGGTAAAATCCTCAATACTCGTTTGATATCGTGGATGAAGCCCATATCCAGCATGCGGTCTGCTTCATCAAGTACTAGAGCTTCTAAGCGATCGAAGCGAATTGCACCTTGATTGTGCAGATCCAGCAAGCGCCCAGGGGTAGCTACCAAAATATCCGCTCCGCCTCGCAGACGAGAAATCTGGGGGTTGATCTTCACACCACCAAACACCACCGCATGGCGCATAGGCAGGTACTGGCTGTACCCCTGCACATTATCGAAAACCTGAGCCGCCAATTCACGGGTTGGAGTGAGCACCAGTGCGCGTACTTGCCCTTTTCTAGCGCGCTCACCCTGGCTAAGACGATGCAACAGCGGCAAAGTGAAGCCAGCCGTCTTACCGGTACCAGTTTGGGCTGCGGCCATAATATCGCTGCCCTTCATTACCGCTGGAATAGCTTGTGCCTGGATTGGCGTAGGCGCAGTGTATCCCTGCTCTGCAACGGCACGGGCAATCTCCTGGGCAAGGCCCAGATCTTCAAACAACATAAATAAACCTCGAACTGCGCCGCAGGCGCAATCAAACACACTCACTCCCCCTGAGGGAATGAAGAGAGAAATCGGAGTCGACATCGGGAGCCTGTATTGCTCCCAGCGTGTACAGCCGTCTAATCGCCAGTCCTCGTAACCGGCGCGCGGCATTCAGTAGAAATTTCCTGGAAGAATTTTTGAAAAGTTCCGGAGGGGCTACCGGCGGATCACCGGCCTACAAATGACGCAGCTGAGAAAAATCAGCGGCGGTACTATACCACACAAAGGCTGACTGTATAGTTTCACCCAGCCAAACTCCTTTCCTTTATAGGTTTATACAGAGCAGTTGTTGGGGAGGTCGTCTTCAGGACCGTAACATAGTTTCACGTTCGCAGCGCGAGCGTCTATCTTTGAGGTACCCCATCCCGTTGCGAACTTGTAAAACAAAGCTGCTCAAAGCAGCCAGGATAGGAACCGTTATGTCACCCAACAACAGTGTGAATACTGAACACCAAGTTGAGCTGATCACCCTCGGCAATGGACGCAAAGTCTCAATACGCCCCATCTGTCGCAGTGATGGCCAGCTTGAGAAAGAACTAATTGAACAGTTGTCTCCAGAAACTCGCCGCGATCGCTTTATTGGCGGAAGCTGTAAAGCCAGCCAAAAGCTATTGGAGTTACTCACAGATAACGACCACCATGTACATGAAGCTTTTATTGCACTCTGCAGTAGTGACAGAGCACAGAGAGCCGTTGCTATAGCACACTACGCACTTGACGTTGACGGACGCGCTTGTGAGTGTGCCGTTGTGGTGAGCGATGACTGGCAGGGGTTAGGTTTGGGACGCTTAATGTTAAAGCGACTCATCAACTGCGCTCAGGATCAGGGGCTTGAACGAATCTATTCGATTGAGTCAGCACAAAATAGACGAGTGGACAGTTTCGCAAAATCCATGGGCTTTACCTGTAAAGCCGATGCCAAAGACTATACCCTGCTCACCTATACACTAGAGTTGAAAACCAATCTTGAGACTAATGGCTTTAGTCACAAAGAGGAAGTTTCCCGAATAAATTTGGAGTAAGTGAGCAATTTAAGAATTTAAGTCCATATTTATATTTATTTATCTATATGAAGCAGGTGCCCTTGGTACTTGCTTCACCTATTTTCTACTTAACTTTACATCGTTTTCCTAATACAGCCTTGGCGACCTCAGATTTCTTACAGTTATTGGTCTTTTATAATACGACCTCAAGAAAAGTTGGATCACCACCGTCCGCCAAATTTCTATATACTTATTTTGTATTTATACGCTCCACAGCAGGGTACCGCTCACTTGCCCATTCATGGCAGATATCTGCCAAGTATTGGGCTAAATCTTTCTCACTAATTTCTGAAGGTATTGATATCCCGGCACTGCGACGCTTACCTTCATTGCCCTGATAGAATGTGGCCCAGCTATTCGACTGCCTTTCGATCAAGACTTCTCTACCAAAAACATTGAATTTAAGCTTTTTCATAAAGAACTATGTACAACTAAAATGCCTCAAAGCTTTGCAATTGCTCACACAAATTTCGAAAACCTATTTTCTTTGCATGGATACAATACGCTCTCCATCAGATACAATAAAGTATTTGCAGGAGTTAATTTAACTCCTGCAAACCCAATAATTTCTTCTTTTATACCACTCTTCTTAATCAAAAAAATCATCACACGCCAATGGCCCACTAAATTCTAGTAAGGCCTGAGGCATTTGAATTTGCTCCTTCAGCTGTCCAAATTGATACAGATAGAAGTTGACATCTGCCTGCATGGATTTCATATAACTCTGCTCACCACCAAAAATAATTACAGAGGGAAACTCCAGCGGATAAAAGCTGGCAATGTCTGCTTTTGCTTCGACAACTAACTTGTATGAAATTTTGTTAAGTTCAACTTCTAGATAACCTGAACAAGCATCTGTTTCCCGCTTAACAGAGAAACCATTAAAAGCCGGTAAAAAAATCAGGTCATACTCTTTAGAAACATATCGCCCCGCCCACATTTCAATCTCTGAGTCACCCAGTTTAGCTCCGGTAATCATATAGTAGAGGTCATCTGTTAGCCCCATTGAATAGATCATACCGGCACTGGATTCTTTGTCATACCAGCCCTTATCCAATTGCGCATAGCCAGCACCGGCTAGAGACATAGAACCATCAAAATAACTGTAATTGACTGGGGTACCGACCGTATATAGGAACCACTTTCCTCCTACCCCAGGTATCTCAGGAATAAACCCAAAAGGGGTTTGACCGGGGTTTAACCCATGCCAGTAATGGTGGTGTTCACCAGCCCACTCCATATTAAACAGGAAATCTGGGTGTAAGACCTGTACACCCTGCTCATCGGCCACAACTACTCCCGGTACTTCATAGTAGAACTTATCAATACCTTCGGGGTGCTTCAAGATCACTTCATCAAAAAAGAGATCATACTTCGTGGTAGCTCCGGTCTCTGAAGAAAAAGCTAAATGGATATAGGCTTTAGGCTTGGCAACTGCAAAGTCAGGTGCAATATAGGTTTGTAAACTAACTTTGAAATATCCCACATCGGGAATTGCAATGTTATAGAACCATTGCTCGGCCCAGGTTTCGTCAGAGCTAGGCTCATGTGCACTTAAGTCACTTAGAGTGGTAGCACCAACAAACATGGGAGATATCATTAATCCGATTGCAATCAGTATTCTTTTTATCATAAAACACATTGAATAATCCTCTTTTACTCTTCACTAGTTACATTACGACAACAACATTTAAGCTAGGCATTAATCCAAAGCCGAATTGCCAGCCACAAGATACTAGCCGTACAGTGCAAGATTATTTTTTCATTTCTTATGGGTGTTAATTATTTGCGATCTATTCTACAAAGATAATCAAATACATTTATTTTAATTTTTTGGTCCATCAACCTTCTGCTCAGTAAAAGTGGATAATCATAAAAGCAGCGTGATATTCCTCTTTAATCGCGAAAAAACACCTAAACTGTTGGATAAAATCCCCTCCTCTCGGCGCTTTAATTAACATGAATAAGAATATTCCTTCCAAGTTACCAATAATGATTGGTGGTGAGTGGATTCAGTCCAATAGTACTGAGTGGCTGGATGTAACCAACCCCGCTACCGGCAATGTTCTTACACAGGTGCCATTGTCTACCCAGACTGAACTGGAGAATGCAGTAATTTCCGCCAAAGAAGCATTTGACCAATGGCGAAATACGCCGGTTACCGCAAGAGCGCGGATTATGTTGAGGTATCAGGCGCTTCTGAAAGAAAATCAGGAGCTGCTGGCTGAAATCCTCAGCGAGGAAACAGGTAAAACTTTTGAGGATGCCAAAGGGGACGTCTGGCGCGGTATTGAGGTTGTTGAGCATGCAGCCAATATCGCTTCACTAATGATGGGTGAAACCGTAGAGAATGTTGCCAACACCATCGATTGTTACTCCTATCTACAACCTATTGGAGTTTGTGCAGGGATCACACCATTTAATTTCCCCGCAATGATTCCACTGTGGATGTTTCCAATGGCGATTGCCTGTGGGAATACTTTTATTCTGAAACCTTCTGAACAGGACCCTGTCACGCCTTGCAAACTGGCCGAATTATTTGCTGAAGCGGGGGCTCCAGCAGGTGTTTTACAGGTAGTACATGGCGGCAGGGAACAGGTAGATTTTCTTCTAACACATCCCGGTATTCAGGCCATTTCATTCGTTGGTTCAGTCCCCGTGGGGCGGCATATTTACCAGACAGGTACCCAGCACCTAAAACGAGTTCAAGCTTTTGCCGGTGCCAAAAACCATATGGTCGTGATGCCCGATGCCAATAAGGCTGCGGCTATTAATAATATTGTTGGATCATCCATCGGAGCTGCCGGGCAACGCTGCATGGCGATTTCCGTCGCTGTACTTGTTGGGGAGACACAACAATGGGTAGACGACATTAAAGACGCTATGTCAGCTATCAAGCCCGGTCATTGGAAGGATACGCAAGCGGGCTTCGGCCCACTAATATCACCCGCTGCTCGTGAGAGGGTGCTTGGGTATATCGCCCAGGGCAAAAAGGAAGGCGCCCGCTGTGTGTTAGATGGCTCTGAAATTACTGTCGAAGGGTTTCCCAATGGGAACTGGGTTGGTCCCACCCTATTTTCCGATGTTACCTCGGACATGTCGATCTATACCGACGAGATTTTTGGTCCCGTACTTTGCCTGGTAAATGCCGACTCCCTGGAAGAAGCAATCCAATTAATCAATAACTGCCCCTACGGCAATGGCACCTCAATATTTACGGCTAGTGGCGCTGCCGCACGTAAGTTTCAGCACGAAATATTAGTGGGCCAAGTCGGTATTAACGTACCTATTCCAGTTCCATTACCTTTCTTTAGCTTTACCGGCTGGCGAGCGTCTTTTTATGGTGATCAACACGCTTATGGAAAACAAGCTGTACGGTTTTATACCGAAACCAAAACTGTTACGGCACGCTGGTTTGACAGTGATATAGAGCATGCAGAGCATACCAACTTAACCATACAGCTCAAATAATGTTACCCGGAGAGCAGCATGACTAAAACAGTCGCATTTTTAGGGTTAGGCCATATGGGACTGCCTATGGCCACCAACCTGGTCAAGGCGGGCTTTGAAGTTAAAGGGTTTGACCCGGTCACTGAAATACTGGATACCGCTGTAGAAAGCGGCATCAAAAAGTGTTCCTCTCCCCAAGAGTCCGTTGAGGAAGCGGATTTTGTGGTAAGCATGCTGCCTAATAGCGCGGCGGTTGAGTGCCTGTATATTGATACCGACAAACTGCTCGACAGCATTTCTCGCGACTGTTTGATTATCGACTGCTCCACTATTTCTTCCAACAGTTCTAAGCGCCTTATTCGTGAAGCCAGAATCAAAGGCCTGCAAGCCATTGAAGCCCCGGTTTCCGGGGGGGTTGCGGGTGCTAGCAAAGGAACTCTGAGCTTTATGTGTGGGGGAGAGGCCGGTGATGTCGACAGGGCCCGGGAAGTTCTAGAGCCAATGGGTAGCAATATTTTCTATGCCGGAGCAGCGGGATCTGGCCAAACAGCAAAGATTTGTAACAATATGCTGCTGGCTATTCATATGATCGGTACCGCTGAAGCCCTACAAATGGGGGTAGATAATGGACTCGACCCCAATGTGCTCTCCGACATTATGTTAAAGAGTTCAGGAGCCAATTGGTCCCTACAAAATTACAATCCCTATCCCGGAGTAATGCCCGAAGTTCCAGCGAGTAAAAACTATAGCGGTGGGTTTATGGTAAGACTTATGTGTAAGGACCTGGGGTTGGCCCAGGAAGCCGCCACTCAAAGTAAAAGCTATACGCCTCTCGGCTCAATGGCGCGCAATCTCTATGGAATTCTCAATTTGCGCGGAGGTAGTGATTTGGACTTCTCATCTATTCAAAAGCTATTTCAAGAAGTGGATTAGCCGCGTAGCAGGCTGGGTATCCACAACCCCAGCCACAGCTCCACTTCTCTTCAGCGCCAGTTACTGGCTATGGTTGCATGACTTTACCGAGAATTCGGATTTCACGCACTTGATCCCACTCTATAGCAAAGTAGAACTTTTGTTTGCGTCCAGCATTACTGGGAATCGTGAGTTCTTCAGGGTTTCCTTTGCCCCTAAACAAGTTGGTTGCGTAGCCATCCTGGTCAATAAGGATCACTGCCTCGGAGTTATCCAGGTCGATTAACCTCACGGGGAAGTCATTTTGATTTTTAAAACCAACTTCAACATAGCAACCACTCTCTGCATGGGCCGTCACTGCGATAACATCGGTTTCCAGATACTTATTGAGGTCTTCCAGGGTATTGATAAGAACAGAACCATCAGTACTCTGCCCTGATTTACGCCCATCAACCACACCTTCACTGGCGCCATCCATCAGGTTTTTGCCAAAACTGACGATGTTAGACATTACTGATTTTGCCGCTTCCGCAACGCCACTCTCTTGCTCATCTGTATTTTGCTGTGCAAACGCAGAGGAACATAAAATCAGGCCGGCAATTAAAATCGTTCTTCGCACTGGTATCTCCATGTCTTTTACTATCCCTTCCAGCCTAAGCCACTCCGATTAGCTGGCTTAAGCTGGCGATGTTAACAAAAGAAATATTACTTGGAAAAACGATTAGTGCTTGGGCGGTACAAAATCAGAATTACTGTCCCTGCCCTGTTGCTGCAATTTGAACCTCTCGAATATTCACATGCTGGGGCTGGGAGTACATGAACAGTGCTGTGCGAGCAATATCCTCTGCATTAATTGCGCCACCAATGGATTCTTTCCATTGTTGATAGGCCTCAATAATTTCTGCTGAGGTAGTGTGGCTTAGCAGCTCTGTTTCCACCGCGCCGGGGCATATAGTCATTACACGTACTCCGCTAGGCGCCACTTCCTCACGCACGGTTTCACCAATAGCAGAGACAGCATATTTGGTACCGCAGTACGCGGCATGATTGATAAATGTTTTTACACCGGCAATAGAACTGATATTGATAATAGTCCCAGAGTGGCGAGCTTTCATATCTTCCAAAACCGCCTGCATACCGTTAAGTAAGGCCAATACATTCACATCAAACATTTGCCGCCACTCATCGGGGTTCTGGGTTTCAATATTGCCCAATAACATTTTGCCGGCATTGTTAATCAGGCAATCAACCGGACCAAACTGAGTCTCAGCCTCACGAATTGCCTCGCGCAAGGCTGCCATATCAGTCACATCCACTTTCCTGCAAAGAGTATTTGGCAGATTTAAAGCTTCCAGTTTGTCCACACGTCTTGCCAACAATAATAGAGGGTGCCCGGCAGCAGACATATGTTGGGCAATGGCAGCACCAATACCTGAACTGGCTCCAGTAATAACAACGAGTGGTTTGGACATGGGCTCTCTCTCCTTCAATGAGTTATCCCGACGGATAGTTTTGTTTAAGTAGACCCAGTATAGGAATTCCGACTAATATGATTAGCCCAACCAATCGGAAAACATTGTTTGGTTTTTATGAACAATATCTCATGGCGCGCTATTCGTGCATTTATTCAGGTGGCCGATGCCGGAAGCTTCACCGCTGCAGCGCGGGACAGCGGCTTTTCCAAGGCCAATTTGAGCCAACTGGTCACAGAGCTGGAAACAACCCTGGATATACAGCTTCTCTACCGCACGACAAGACAACTGCGTCTTACCGAGATTGGTGAGGGTTACTATTTGCGTTGCAAACAAGCGATGCAGCAGTTGGATTCAGCCGCCGAGTGGGCCAGTGAATCAAAGGGAGGACTGGAGGGAAACATCCGCATCAACGCTGTTGGTGGCGTTATCGGAGAGAGCTTAATTGCTCCGCTGGTGATCAAGTTTCAGCAGGCCAATCCAGGAGTTAGAGTTCATCTGGACTTTTCCAGCACCCGAGTAGATTTGATTCAAGACCAGTACGATTTGGTTATTCGTATGGGCAGTTTGCCGGACTCCTCTCTAATCGTGCGTAAACTTCACACTATCAAAACCCGATACGTAGCCAGCCCAAAGTTCCTTCAAGAATATGGACCTATAGAAAAACCTGCTGACTTAGCATCTGTACCGCTAATTTCCGGCAGTGTGGATCAATGGCTGCTAACACGAGGTAAGAATCAACAGGTTGTGCAAGTTGAAAGCAGCACTAAATTGATTAGCGGAAGGGTAATGCATCGCGCTGCAATTGAGGGACTTGGAATTACCCGGCTAGCAGATATCTATGTCCAGGCAGATATTGCCAGTGGACGCCTGGTTGAAATTCTGCCCGGCTGGTCTGAGTCTACCGAGCTCTCGATGGTATGCCCGCCCCTACGCCACCAATTATTACGGGTGCGCAATTTGATGCAGTGGCTCAAGGAGGGTTTTGCAGATATTTATTTACAGGCTTTAGCTGTTAGTCCCATTGAATAAAGTACCTCAAATAAACGCGAACAATTTGTCTCTGTGACTATCTTTTCCTGATTACCGTCAAAGTTCACCCTCTGATTGTTTTATTGCCTGTAATTCCACCGGTGACAAAGCCTTGTAGCCACGCAAATAGGGCCAGCCATACCCCCAGCGAAATGGGGTGGGTAAAAAAGGCGTACCGCCAACCCGAACTCCCAGTAACATCATTAGTGCAACTTCTTCTTCTCCGGTTCCAGCTACACAGCCCTCCAGATCTTTATCCGCCTGCTCGCGTTCTTCGTATGTGCCCCCTTTCCAGTAGGCATAATCATGGGCAATACAGCAGTCGAGCCACAACTCCTGTTGATCAAAAGTTCCATCGGGAAATGCGCTACAACCATCAGTAGTAAATGGCTCTATTTCCTGCGCAAAGGCTTCCAAACTCAATAAGGAAATGAACAACAACCAGCGGCACATCAGTTCTACTCATACACTAAAAAAAAGTAAATCGGCTCGGACACTGAAATATAACCCCACCTCTTCGATAAACCACTAAAAATTGAATTTAAGCCCACTTGCCATTAGTGTCTATTAGACACATAATATTTCAAGACCCATTATTCAAGCCCTGGAGAGACCGGGGTTTATTCACAGCAAGGAGCTTGCTGCTATGGCCCAGCACTACGATTTTGCCGTTTTTATCGGTCGATTCCAGCCATTCCATTCCGGACATCTAAAAGTAGTCCAGTGCGGATTAGCTCAGGCCCAGCACCTGATTATCCTGATTGGCTCCGCCAACCAGCCCCGCAATCCTCGCAACCCCTGGACTCATCGCGAGCGGGAACAATTTATCAGGAAAAGCTTAAGCGAGAGTGACAACAAGCGCCTGACCTGCCTACCTTTAATGGATGTGCCTTACAATGATGAACTGTGGGTACGCAATGTACAAAACTCCGTTAACGGCATAGTGACTGCTCATCACAGCATTCCCCACAAGCCACCCCAAATTGCATTAATCGGGCACCAGAAAGACCAGAGCGGTTTTTACCTCAACCTCTTCCCCCAGTGGGAATCCCTTGGGGTGGAGAATCACAACGAAATCAGTGCAACCCCCTTTAGGGAGGCACTATTTACCGACAGCGCCGATAGCTTGTTGAATTCACTCAACCAAGAAAAGCAATTGCCAGAGGGCACTATTGGCGCTTTAAGAGAGTTTGTGGAGACCAATCCAGCCTACGGCGAAATGCGCGAAGAAATGGCATTTATCCAGCGCTACAGATCCTCCTGGACCACCGCTCCCTATCCACCAACTCACGTTACTGTCGATGCTGTAGTGGTCCAATCTGGCCATATCCTGCTGATAGAGCGACGAGCTTTTCCCGGGCGGGGTTTATGGGCGCTGCCCGGTGGTTTTGTCGACCCCGGTGAGCGACTGATCGATGCTTGCCTGCGAGAATTGCGAGAGGAAACACGCCTTAAAGTCCCGACACCAGTGTTGAAAGGATCTATACGCCGGCAGGATGTATTCGATGAACCCTATCGCTCGGCCCGTGGAAGGACTATCACACACGCCTATTACATAGAACTGGCTCCCAGCCAACAGCTACCCAAGGTAAAGGGCGGTGACGACGCTCGCTATGCCCGCTGGGTTCCCCTCGCTGATCTGGACCCTCAGCAGCTATTTGAAGACCACTATTACATCATTCAATCCCTGATTGGCGGCGCCTAAAGCAGGTAGGAGGTGGCCAATTGCCACCTCTTGCACATTCAACAACTCGCATTACCCCACCAATACCCAAAAAAAACACGCCGACACTTGACAACTTAGTATCTAAAAGACACTATTAGCTCTATTAGTGTCCTTTAGACAATAATTGACAAGGCCCGCACTGGAGAGACCGGTGCTAACAACTACTCACGGAGGATTTCCGCGATGAACCAGTACAACCCAATCCTGAATGTCGACAGCTATAAAACCAGCCACTACCTTCAGTACCCAGAGGGAACCCAGTATGTCAGCAGCTATATCGAGAGCCGGGGTGGCCAGTTCAAAGAGGCTGTTTTCTTTGGCCTACAGGCATTTATCAAGCAGTACCTGACTACGCCGATCAACGCAGAGCACATCGAAGAGGCTGAGGAGCTCTGTCTGGCCCATGGCCTGCCATTTAATCGCGAGGGATGGGAATACATTCTCCAGGAGCATCAGGGTTACCTGCCCATTGAGATTCAAGCAGTTCCCGAGGGCAGCGTTATCCCGACTAGGAATGTCTTAGCCCAAGTAGTCAATACAGACCCTCAGTGCTTCTGGCTAACCAGCTATATCGAAACCGCCCTGCTGCGCGCAATTTGGTACCCCACCACAGTTGCCACCCAAAGCCGGGAAGCCAAAAAGGTCATTCAACGATATTTACTGGAAACTGCTGAGGGTCTCGACTCACTGCCCTTTAAGCTACATGACTTTGGCGCACGCGGTGCTAGCAGCGAAGAGACAGCTGCGATTGGGGGCTTGGCCCACCTGGTAAATTTCCAAGGCACAGACACCATTGCCGCCGTACTCGCCGGCCGCCGCTACTACGCAGCTCCAATGGCCGGATTTTCAATACCCGCTGCAGAGCACAGCACCATGACCAGTTGGGGACGCGAGCAGGAAGCCAAAGCCTATGAAAATATGCTGACGCAATTCAGCGGTGACAACCGTCTGGTCGCCGTAGTGAGTGACAGCTACGATCTTTGGAGTGCAATCGAGAATATCTGGGGCGGTGAATTAAAAGAGAGGGTAGAAAATAATGGCGGCACCCTGGTAATTCGCCCGGATAGCGGCGATGCCGTTGATATAGTTACTCAGACTATTGAGCGCTTGATGAGAATATTCGGAGCAACCATTAATAGTAAAGGTTTCCGAGTACTTCCTGACTTTATTCGGGTGATCCAGGGTGACGGGATTTCTCTACACACCATTGAGGGCATCCTCAGCGCAATGAAGGCCAGAAAACAGAGCGCTGAAAATATTAGCTTCGGTATGGGAGGTGAGCTTTTACAAAAAGTTAACCGAGATACCATGAGGTTCGCCATGAAAGCCAGTGCGGTTCGAGTCGATGGCCTATGGCGGGATGTTTACAAAGACCCCGCCACCGATAGCGGTAAGCGCTCCAAGAGAGGGCGCTTGGCATTAATAAATCGTACCGACGGAACGCCCTACACTATTCGTGAGCAAGATATTGGCGGCCGTAATAATCTGCTGGAAACTGTCTACCGCAATGGGAAATTACTTATAGAACAAGATCTGGAAACTATTCGGGAACGGGCAGTTATTGTTGAGGGTAGAGATATATTGGCTGTTGCCAGTTAATATTAACTAATCGGTAATCTTTTAGGGGGCTTTGATGTTATTGGAAATTGCAGTTGGAGATGCCTACGGAGCCGGATTTGAGTTTTGTAGCCGTGAGATTATTAACAATAACAATCATGCTAACGGGTATATCTCTCATCCCCTTGGCATCAAACCCGGTTATTATACCGACGATACTCAGATGAGCTTGGCTATTGCTGAGCTCCTTCTTGAGAATTCGAATCCCCAAGAGTCGGACTTTGCACAAGCTTTTATCCACACTTATAAGCGTGATCCTCGCCTTGGATATGCATCAGGCTTTCAAGGCCTTCTCGATAGCTGTGAAACTGGAAAGGATTTAACTCGCAAGATAAGGCCTCACAGCAAACGTAACGGAGCTGCAATGCGCTCAGTACCCCTTGGGCTCATTCCCGATATTGATCAACTACTAACAGTGGCTAAATGCCAAGCTAGCGTTACGCACAATACCGAAGAGGGGATCTTATCTGCTCAAGCAGTTGCCCTAATGGCACATCTATTAATCTACCAAAAATCAGCTCTAATTGAGTTGCCCAAGCTTATTGAGAAAAAGCTCAACCTAAAATTAATAGGAAGCTGGTCTGGCAAGGTCAACTGTGATGCCTTAGAAACCTTGGCTGCGGTAAATACAGCACTACAAAGTAATCGAGACTTCCTTGGACTATTGAAGACCTGTATAGATTTTGGTGGTGATACTGATAGTGTCGCCGCAATTGCCTGCGGGCTTGCAGCACTTACCAGAGAGTACGATTCGGAACTTCCTTTCAGTTTACTCTCTGGCCTGGAAAATAGTACTTATGGATACCAATACTTGATTGAGCTAGATAAAAAATTAGTTAATAATTTTTTATCTTAAGAATCTAAACTATTTTTCAGTTAAAGCTCTAAATTTCTTATAAATTTATGATCAGCGGAGCTTTCACTCAAACGATAGAGCGCTGCAGGCCGGCCTTTTTCAGAACGTTTTTCACCAGTATCTACTAACAGATTTGCCTGCTCAATTCGCCTGCGAAATGATTTTTTCTGTATTGGTTTCCCAATTATTGCCTCATGTACTTGCTGCAACTCTGGCAAGGTAAAAGTTTCCGGTAATGCAAATGCAGGCACAATAGTATAGAGCGCTTTTTGAACCAAACGCTCATGGGCACGACTAATAATTTCCTGATGATCAAAAGCCAGAGATAATTGAGATATCTGAGAGTAAGGCAACCAGTCCACACTCGACACAGTATTGATTGCACTCGCACAGCATTGGTGGGCAATCAAGGCAGTATAGGCAACCGTTACCGACCACCCCCGTTTATCCCTGCTGGGCCCTCCAAAAGTATAAAGCTGCTCTAAATAGGGCGGTATAACTGATGTCTTTTCTTTTAGCTTTCGGTTAGCTGTCGCCTCCAGACTATTATCTTCGGTTTCAGAGACAAATCCTCCAGGCAAAGCCCACTTCCCTTTCTCTGGGTGAGCAGAGCGCTTAACCAATAACACCTTGAGAAAGCCTTCGTGATAGGTAAATAGAACTGCATCCACAGTAACTAAAGGAGCGTCAAAGTTACGCTTCTCATAACGAGCTATATAGTCTTTTTCATTCATAGGGAGAGACAAGTATCATTTAGACACTTAGTGTAACTCGAAGGTATTGGTGGGATAAAGTTATTTACTTTCAGATAAATCTGAGCCGTCAATTTCTTCTTGTAGCTTTTCCAAGTCGTCCAGTATTCTCAGGAATTTCTGTCCAAATTCTGTAACGTTATATTCCACACGGGGAGGAATCTCTGCATAGCTGATCCGCTCCAGTATCCCGAACTCCATATTTCTACGTAAACATTCATTCAGGACTTTGGTAGTCAAACCCTCAACGCTGCGAACCATTTCCCCCGGTCGATTTACCCCTCTAGCCAGAAGCTGATAGACAGTAAGGGACCATTTACAGCCATAGATAGTCTCAACCATTCTGGCACTTCTCTTGGGCGGGCGCTTTCGCGTGAGCATATTTTTCTCTGATTTCATCAATACTTACCAAAAAGTAACTAGTGCACCATTTTGTGCTTACTTTTCAACCTATCCGGTTCTTTTCTAAACTCCACTCACGTAATGAGCATATCTCAGTGAGGAAATAATATGAGTGACTCCACTAAAAGACCAGATTCTACTGAACAAAAAGAAGTTGCCTTAATCGTTGGTGGTTCCAGTGGTATGGGACTCGCCATTGCAAACCTGCTAGTGAAACAGGGAATTCACACAGTTATTATTGGCAATAATCTCAACAAACTTGAAAGAGCCCACAACGAATTAACTCAGATGGGCTCTGCAGAAGCACTTCAGGCAGACCTCTATCAACAGGCTGATATCAGCAATATTATCGAATATATAAAATCCAGCAATCATCATTTTAAATACCTGGTAAACGCCGCTGGATATTTTAATCCTACTGCATTTCTTGAACATACCCGGGAAGACTACGATACTTATCTCGACCTCAACCGTGCCACCTTCTTTATTAGCCAGGCCGTAACAAGAAACATGGTAGACAACGGCGGAGGGAGTGTAGTGAATATTGGCTCCATGTGGGCCAAGCAATCGGTAAAGGCGACACCCTCCTCTGCCTATTCAATGGCCAAAGCCGGTTTACATTCGCTCACCCAACATATGGCGATGGAGCTGGCCGATCACAATATTCGGGTTAATGCAGTATCCCCTGCGGTGGTTAAGACGCCTATTTATGAATCCTTTATCGATTCGGGAGAAATAGACCAAGCACTTGCTTCCTTCGATAGCTTTCACCCTATTGGCAGAATTGGTACCCCCCAGGACATCGCTAGTGTCGTAGATTTTCTTTTAAGCGACAAAGCAAGTTGGGTAACAGGAGCCATTTGGGACATTGATGGCGGGGTAATTGCTGGTAGAAACTAGAATACCAAAACGCCCGGATAGAAGTATTTTATTCGGGCTCAATTTAGAGAAATTCCTGCACTGCAAATCCTGCTAAAGAAATTTTATTTTAATATCCAGAGTAAACCATCAAAACCGCCTAGAGTAGAGAATTAACTTCTAGCACATCACCAATCGTTTATGTATTAATATACTACTAACGGTAAGAAATTTAATAGCATCAACGACATTCTGGTCTGCCTGCGAGTGCCCCTCATCTTTTTCAAAAAATCTAATGAGCTTTTTTTGATCTAGAAATGGCATATCTAGAGTCTCACGGCTATGGATAATATCCTTCATATACTCATGAAGTTTCTTGTTTTTCTTATCTGTAAGAGGCGGAGTCCATAGCGGTTGTTTTTGCTTCTTGTAGGCCCTGTCTGTTAACACCGACTTCATAGCCTCTCGCAATACATATTTCTCAGTTAATCCTCGAATTTTATATTTTTCTGGCAATACTGATAGATAGTCTACTAAGTGGTGGTCAAGAAATGGTTGGCGACCTTCAATCGAGTGAGCCATTTCTGTTCTATCACCCATCATTGTTAAGACAAAATGAGGAAACATAGACTTGGTAAAGGTATACAAGCTTTTAGATAAAACAGGTCTATTTTTTAATACAGACATGCCACCTAAATTTTCCATGAGAGTATCTGCAATCTGATTGTTCTTTATATAATCAGCATAATCTTTACAAAATAATGGAAATATTTTTATACCCATATCCATAAAACTCTGCATCCAATTTGGAAAGAAACCAAGGGCAGACTTCACTACCCTTGACTGATGCAGTCTCGCAGAGGACATAAAAACTCCATCAGAAACAGGGTCGCCACTCTCCAAATCTTTTAGAATCAATTCTTTTTCTTCCTGGGGAAGATCTTCTAAGTAATTCTCGATAAAGTCTTGCCTAAACCAACCGTAACCAGCAAAAACCTCATCAGCCCCATCCCCAGTTATTACGACTTTATACCCTCGATCTCGGACAGCCCGACTAAGCACATATTTAGTAATAGCGTTCCCATTGAAGAACATTTTTTCACCGATGTAGGCCGTTTCTTCAAAACAGGAAACCAATATATCGCCATTAATTTCAACTGGATGATAATTACTCCCCGCATATTCGGTCATGGACCTGGCATCGGATGATTCATCATAAGTCGGGTGGTCAAAAGACAAGGTGAATGCATCTATCGGCTTGTCAAGCATGCTCTGAGCAATTCCTAAAACAGAGGATGCATCTAATCCTCCACTCAGGTAGCAAGCAACTGGCACATCAGCTTTGAGTCTTAACTTGATCGCCTCAGTAAATCTTTTGCGCACTTCGCTTATAACTTCTTCTTCTCTAAACTGAGTCTTTCTTTGCTCAACAATAGTAGGGAAATAGAGGTCCCAATAAAGATGGGTCGAAAATTGCAGGTCATCCAAATAGGCAATACCGTAATGACCAGGAGGTAATTCAAAAATATTACTAAATGAGCTAGAAGCAGGAGCATGCAAGAAACTAATTTCTTGCCAGTAAGTATGCGGGTTCCACTCTACCGGCAAGCCAAGGGCTTTTAAGGCCTTAACCTCTGATGAAAAACTCAAACATCCATCTGCCCAGTAATAAAAAAGAGGCTTTATTCCAAACCTGTCTCGAGCAGAGAATATTAGTTTCTTCCCTCTATCGTAAAGTACGAAAGAAAATTCTCCTCGAAGATAGTCCAGGCAATAAACACCATACTCTTGATAAAGAGCAATCAGAATTTCACTATCCGACTGCGTGAGAAAACTATATCCTCGTCGAATAAGATCATTTTTTATTTTCACATAATCATAAAACTCACCATTAACAATACAAATTATTTCCCCGTCACTGCTCAACAGAGGCTGCTGACCACCCTCTAAGTCAATAATACTGAGCCTTTTATGCGCCAGCCAGGCTCGGCCATCTCCTGATGACCAGAATCCCTCACCGTCTGGTCCTCGATGAGAAAGGGTCTGTAGTGCACGAGAGATCTGTTCCCGGCTATACGTAGCAACAATAGAGAATACCCCTAGCAGCCCACACATTTGACTGCCTCCCCAGTATCGATAAAAGGATTGTCTCAGGTTAGCAAAAAGGAGCTTCGCGCCATTCTCACGAAAAAGAGGACAAATGACTCTGCATTAACAAATTGAATTAAATAAAGATATGGGGTTGATATTCAGGGCCGAACTTACACTTCACTAGACGAGCTTGACCAGCTAAGCCAACAAGTTTATTTGGATTTACATAACCATAAAACACTGGAGCCATATATTCAGATCGAAGCTCCCATACCCTTTCAAAATGGGCCGCCGATAAATATACAGTGCATTCTTGAGTTCCAGATTGTTAAATTCAGAATTTTCACTTTACATAGAAATCGGACCTTTAAACACTCCAGAAAAATATTAAACATTTTCGCGGGAGTATTCATAGAATATTCCTCACATCCGAATTCCAACATTTAACTTAAAGTACCCCATCAAACTTATGGCATATATATTACAGCGAACAAGTGCATTTTTACTTTCCTTGCTTTTCGGTTTATCTGACATCAAACCAAAAATAAGCTTCCATGGAAACTTTTAAAAGCTCGCAAAACTATTGAGCAGAGTGGCTCTCTTGTAGATACCCTACTACCAGAACTTGGTTACAAGCTCAGACTTCAAGAGAGCTATAAATTTTAAAGATAGTATTTTCTTTCACTATCCAGCTAAGCTTTAGCTAAAACTCTAGATATATTGCTGCTCTAGGAAAATCTTTTGATTTACCTGAGCAGCCTAAAATCTATACTTAGAATAAAGATCTCTAAAACTTACATTGTGCGTATTCCGTTCGATCTAGATTAATGATAACAATACCATTTAAACTCAAACAACTAACTTTATACGTAAATATAAATTATACAGCCCAATTAATAAATATAGACCGCTCCTGCATTTTCAGCTTCATTGCTCTCAGGGTTTGCGAACAAACCGCTATCCGCTCCATCTTCAGTGTTCGCCCCTACTGCTAAACTAGCTCCATCTCCACTTAACGCAACAGAGCCACCAAAATGGTCTCTCGAGTCTGTGTTGCTCGCCTTAATATAAGCTTCACTAGACCAGTCTACGCCATTAAATATATAGGTATAAACTGCTCCTGCTCTAGTTGAAGATTCGTCTGTACTATCTCCGAACAATCCTTGGCTATAGCTTTTCTCTCCCCATGCTCCCACGGCGATAGAACTGCCATCATCACTCAGGTTTACCGCCTCTCCAAAATAAGCCGATTCATGAGGATTGAAAGCTTTCAAATTGGCAGTTTGCTCCCAAGCGTTTTCTTTTCGAGAAAAAATGTATACAGCGCCACTGTTAGATTCACTTTGTAATGGGGCGCCAACTGCTAGAGTTTGCCCATTACCACTTAAATTGAGCGCAAGTCCAAACCAATCATCAGCGACAGGATTACTAGCCGATATCTTGCTATCTTCCACCCAGGATTCACCATCCAACTGGTATAGATAAACGGAACCCGCCCCTGCATTGTCAGCATAAGCCCCAACGGCGAATGAAGCCCCGGCATCATCAAGGCTTATCGAAGAACCAAAACCTAACCCCTCAGAACTATCAGCAGCCTTAATGTAGGCATACTGTGACCAACTTCCCTCCTCATTACGGAACACATATACCGCTCCAGAATCTTCAATAGAATCGCCATCAAGACCACCATCTTCACTGGGTGCGGTTACTGCTAAAGTAGAACCATTTCCACTAAGGCTAAGGGCATAGCCAAATAGGTCATTATTTCCTTGATTGTCTGCTTGAAGTCGGGCGCTATGGACCCAACCTTCATTACTTCGGGAAAAAATATGAACAGCGCCCGCAGAAAAATTATCATTTTCCCCGTTCTCCTTGAATGCCCCTACTGCAAGCGTATAACCATCATCGCTAAGACTCAATGCAGTTCCAAACTCTGCAGCTTCTTGAGGATCTGGAGACTTAAGATAGGCTTGCTGTGTCCATTCGCCATCTTCCTGACTAAAAATATAAACTGCACCTGAATCAGGTGTCAGGTCATCCTCTTGGTCACCACCGCTATCTTCGCGAGGAGCACCTACTGCAAGCAGGTTGCCATCATCGCTAATTGCTAGATCCCAACCAAACTGATCGTCAGCATCCGTATTACTGGATTTAAAATAACCGATACTGCCTATCACATCCTGATCAATTGCTACTGCATCAGAATCGATACATCTCTGATCATCGCAGGTTTGCAATAAGTATTGGGCATTAAGCTTTTTGAATAAAGGCACCACTAATTCAATGCGCTCTTCTTTTGGCGCAATGGGATTTCCAATAGGTTCAAACCCAGAGTGCCCATCAATATTTTCAAATAACTGATAATAAGTTGCCCCAGAAACATCGTTCCAGCGAAAGGTTAGCGTTTTAGGTTTCTCATAATGGACCGCCATCGTAGCAGCTGTAAGCTCGCCACCTGTGTCTGGATCATCTCCCCCGCTCGAAGATCCATTACAACCTGAAAGATATACACTGAACATCAAGATTACTAGGTTAATATTAAATTTCACTATATGCTTTCCTTATAGGTCATCGTATCATTTTTCAAAACTATCTTATCCTTATCCCTTAATTAGATATGATTTTTATTGTCAACACAAAAATACAGAATATTCTCGCATCGCCTTAGCACTAAAATATTTCCAACAAGAACCACTGCAAGAAGTAAAATTAGAATGAACTTCGAATATATTCGTAAATAAACATCCCCTTTTGTAGATTTAGGTTTGATTCTCTTTTAGAGCCTTGACAGGATTAAGGGCTCAGACTGCTTTATTAATTTGCCAATTAAGACTTAGAAATTCATTCTTGAATTCACAATAGCTAATTAACCAGCATGAAAAAACATAAAAACATATAAGGCAAACACTCAGACAAGCAGACATTATTATGTATGTTTTATTTATTCAGCAGCCGGCAGCAATAACTACTAAACAAAGTGTAAAACACTTATCAATGTCTATACTATTTACCTTTTATTATTGGGTTTGCGCCAATCATCCTGCACACCAAATGGAGCAACCGACCAATACGAAACCAATAGTAATGTCTATAAATATAATTTGTTAATTTAATCTATAAACAATCACTCTTCACATTACAACCGAGACTTTATAAGGCACTCATAATGAAACAGCCATCTAAACACACTGATACTTTTAAGCAGCCTACAAGATTCAACTGACAGAGTGAACTTTTTTTAATAAATATATTTTTACCCTCCGAATTAGAACAATAGGTCCAACTAAAAGTCTTTAATGGCTAGACATCTGTCCGAACTTGAGGGTACGTTCTTATAAAGAAATGTGATTCAAAATTTCTTAGCCAACAAAAATACGGATAATTTTTTAGCAGCTTGAAGCCAGATATCCCACATATTTACACGAAATAAATCGATGAAGAGATGGCAGCTTAAAAATTTTCGTGCGTCAAAAATAAGAAATGTGGGCTTCTAGTCATTCAGATAATAAAGTTTTATTTTATCGTATCTCATACCTTTTATGCATGAAAACAGTTTAAAAAGATGTAGTGATAATTTCTTGCAACAAAAATTTGCAAGTATTCCAATATTTATTTGGAGCTCAAGATATTAGATACTCAACAACTCTTCCAGCTCGGCCTGCATGTAATTTTCGAATCCACGGCTTCACCTTGGATTTACTAACGCCCATGACCTCACAATATTCATTCATTATATATTTTGGTTGACTATCGGTTACACAACCTTCTATTGGTACTCAGAAAGAGAAAATACCTCTTTCACAATTAGATTATTATTGATCTTGTTGAGAGTGATGCTACCAGTAGCCAAATTTAATATGACGATTCCTTTTACAACATCTAGATAAATCACAGCCCTATTAAGGCATGATTTAAGATTAACCTTTGGAGTCACCCCTATTACTAATTGAATTTGGTAAAACCAAATCCACTGGTTTTCTTGAATTGACATAATCACGGAATTCGGGAGCTACATATTCAGAGCGCAACTCCCATATCCTTTTAAAAGGTTCCATTGATAAGTATGCTGTATATTGACGAGTCATTGAGTCCCAAATAGTAAAATCGAGCCTGTTTGCCTTGTATTGGAAATAAGCTTCTTCCCAGATCTTAAAAAAACGATATACAAAACCAATGATCCTTAAAGTATCGGCACTCGACAAAGAATCAAAATCCTTCATCGCCTTCGCAAAGATGTCTGCCATTGGTCCATCACAAATTGCTGCCACAGCTTCTCGATGAGCAATGGATATCTCATGCATAGAAGCGATCTTCGATTCTTTATTCTGAACTCTTATTAAAGCGGCAAGATAGACTAAAGATGCGACAACCGCAAAGGCACCAACAAGCTCACCAACGGCACTTAATGTATCCCACAGCATACTCAAAATTTAATCTCGTCAAGCAGGCATTAATTATATAACTTTTGATGCTGTCGCTTTAGACTTTCAAAATACCCAACACTGCTAGCCTTACTATTGAGACATTATATAGGCACTTGTCACATGGCGCTTATTTCATCTTTTAAAATTTAGACTATAGGTAATTAGAAATGACAAAATAGTAAAACCAATAGAATGGATTTGTGCACTTCTTTTTTAACGAAAATATCACATAGATGCTAAGGCTATATATTTTCGTATCAATGAAGTTATCTTTTTTAAATAAGTATAATGCTAAAACAAGAAATTTAAACTGAAGGAATTAAATAATATGCAGCTGAATTAACATCCATTAAGTTGAATAACTGATACAACTTCTGAAAGAGAGATAGAGCCCCTCAAAAGGAAGAGCGCTCCATATTAATCATATGCATTGATCTGTTGCCTTAGTACACTAAGGCAACACCAATACCTATGTTAGAAAGCTTAACCCACTTCAGCCAGATTCCCTTTACTTTCCAGCCATTGCTTGCGGTCTCCAGCACGCTTTTTAGCCAGGAGCATATCTAGTAGTTGATTACTGTCATCTCCTGAATCTATGTAAAGCTGTACGAGACGTCGGGTATTGGGATCCATCGTAGTCTCACGCAATTGCATAGGATTCATTTCTCCCAATCCCTTAAATCGGGTTACCTGAATCTTGCCCTTTTTCTTTTCTGCACTGATACGATCGAGGATGCCCTGTTTCTCAGATTCATCCAACGCATAATAAACGTCTTTACCGATATCAATTCGGAACAGTGGGGGCATGGCCACATAGACATGACCGTTAGTAACCAACGGACGGAAATGACGTAAGAAAAGCGCGCATAACAGCGTAGCAATATGCAGCCCGTCTGAGTCGGCATCGGCGAGGATACAGATCTTGTTGTAACGCAAGCCTTCCAGGTTGTCGCTACCCGGGTCCACACCGAGGGCTACAGCAATATCATGTACCTCCTGGCTAGCAAGAATTTCCCCTGAGTCAACCTCCCAGGTATTCAGGATTTTACCGCGCAGCGGCATGATAGCCTGGAATTCACGGTCTCGCGCCTGCTTGGCGGAGCCACCGGCTGAATCTCCCTCCACCAGGAAGAGTTCAGATCGCGTGGTGTCTCCACTGGAGCAGTCTGCCAGTTTGCCAGGCAAGGCCGGTCCCTGAGTAACTTTTTTACGTGCAACTTTTTTCGCGGAGCGCATACGCTTCTGTGCATTGCCAATACACAGTTCCGCCAGTTTATCGCCCTCTTCCGTATGCTGGTTCAGCCACAAGCTGAAGGCATCTTTGGCGACACCGGAAATAAATGCGGTCGCTTCACGAGAGGAAAGTCTTTCTTTTGTCTGGCCAGAGAATTGAGGGTCAGCCAGTTTGGCAGAGAGAACGTAAGAACACTGGCTCCAAATATCTTCCGGTCCCAGTTTAATTCCGCGCGGTAGCAGATTGCGGATTTCACAGTATTCGCGCATTGCTTCCAGCAGGCCGGCCCGCAAACCATTGACATGGGTACCGCCCTGGGCGGTGGGAATCAGGTTTACGTAGGATTCAGCGGTGACCTCTCCACCCTCTGGCAACCATTGAACGGCCCAGTCTGCCGCCTCAGTAGTAGCTGCAAAACTGCCTACAAACGGCTCAGCTGGCAGTACTTCCCAACCCTGGTTTGCAGCGGCCAAATAGTCCTTGAGGCCATCTTCGTAATACCACTCATCAGACTCGCCATCCTGCTCATTGATAAACGTAACCGTGAGGCCCGGGCAGAGCACGGCCTTGGCACGCAGAAGATGTCGCAGGCGCACCACTGAAAATTTGGCGGAATCAAAATACTTAGGGTCAGGTAAGAAGCGAACACTGGTGCCTGTTGTGCGCTTGCCGCACTCACCTACTACTTCCAGGTCGGAGGCCTTTTCTCCATCCTTAAAGCCAATGCGATGAACCTTGCCATCTCGCTGGATAGTAACCTCCAGCACTTTAGAGAGGGCGTTAACCACCGAAACACCGACGCCGTGCAGGCCGCCGGAAAACTGGTAGTTATCATTGGAAAACTTACCGCCGGCGTGCAGAGTGGAGAGGATAACCTCTACACCAGGCCGTCCCTGCTCGGGGTGGATATCGACAGGCATACCGCGGCCGTTGTCGCTGACAGAAAGCGAGTGGTCCTTGTGTAACACCACTTCAATTTTCTTGGCATGTCCGGCCAGGGCTTCGTCGACACTGTTGTCGATTACCTCCTGAGCCAGGTGATTTGGGCGTGCGGTATCGGTATACATCCCGGGGCGCTTACGCACCGGATCTAGTCCCGTGAGTACCTCAATATCTTCGGCGGAATAATTAGCCATAATTCTTATTGATTACTGCTCGTTAAATAGAAATTCGGTGATAGGGTCGCAGTAGCGTGCGAACTCCTGAAAACTATGATCGCCACCGTCTTCAATGGTCTGGCGTTGTCCTTGGTAGAAATCCTGCGCATCGCGATAATCCAGAACTTCATCCCCGCGCTGGGCGAGTAACCAGTAGCAACTCTGCAACGGCTTCTCCAATTCAGCCTGTACCCGCTGCATGGCATCTACATCAACCTGGGTAAGACGGAATTCCTCTTCTTCACCGCTATAGGGTTTTAAAACTTTCCCCACATAGGCTGGAATAAAGCGCGCGGGGCGCACTGCGGGATTTATCAGTACAGCGGGCAATCGGAAGCGCTCACCAAGGTAAGTGCACCAAAAGCCCCCCATAGAACTCCCCACCAGTCCAATGGGTCCCTGATCGGGCTGCCGAAGGAGATCCTCCACAAGAGCCACCAACGATTTCTGCGCCTCCTCTGTATAGGGAGGAATCTGCGGTGCACAGAAGGTAACATGCGGGCATTGGGCCTGGAGCCATTCCCGCATCAACTGGCATTTGAAGGACTGTGGTGATGAAAGGAAGCCATGCAGATATATCAGCACCGGCCTTCCCTGAAGATCATTAGTTTGCATAGGCGGTGATTATAGCGCCCATATCGCCAATCGGGGGCGCTATGTAACCAGAAGCCTCAAACCGTGTGGGAATCACAGCAATGTGCGATTCAAACTGGCAAAGGCCCGCCTCATATCTACACGCATATCAGACCAGAAAGTAACACTGGTAAAACGCTCCATGCGCCCACCCGGGCCATAGGCACCAAAGTTCTCACCGATATCGCGGCGATCCCGGAAGCGCATCACTGCATTGCCCTCTCGATCATAAAGAGTTCCAACCAGTACCCCATAGGCACTCTGCTCGGTGTAGACGCGCCAGGTCCAGGGAGAGGGGTCCAGTGGCGCAGCTACCGAAAATTTCTCCAAGGATAAGGACAATGTGTAATCTGCCTCTTCCTGCTCCTCCGCAACCACGCTGTTACGCGGTTCGAGAAACTTCTCGGCAAACGTTTTGACCAACAGTGCATTCATCTGCTGTAGGTCCCTATCATCCAGCTCGTAATCTTTCTCTCTGTAGCGGGTGCGCGGCAGCGAAGAAAAACGCTTGGTGTAGTCAATTTGCACAGGGGCAATAAACACTTTGGAGCCGCTCATATCAAAAGCAAAGGCCGCGGCAACTTCATCCAGCGAGCTGGATCTGGGAACCAAACCTTGGCTATCTTCCTGTTCAGCCAACTTTAAGTCCCCCACCTTACTGGGATCATGAGCACAGGCACCGACTAATAACGCCAAGCCAATGAGCGGTAAAACAAATATTCTGTTCATTATTATTCCTCACTTCCCGATGTTATCCACTTAGCGGACGGAGTAGCTGCAAAATACGCATGAAATGAGGGGCAGTAGCGCAAATAAAACCCCAGTACCTATTAGCGTATTTTATCAACTGTCAAATACTACTATTGATTCTGGTATGCCCCATTAAACAAATATCATCAATGATCATAAGTCTGGGGAAATTTCATTGTACGGTCAGAAGACAAAAAAGATAATGGTAAGTTCGTAAAGGGAGGCTTTACAAATAAAGGCGAGCTAGAAACTCTTAAATAACACGATAGAAATCCCACAAAGTGGGACTTCAAAAAAGCAGGCACATCTCAAGGAGAAGTGACTCAGTAGCCGGAAGATGCAAAATCGACAGAATATTTTGAAACCTCAACCCGTTCGACTCCGGTTTTATAGCTACCGTTATCATATAAATCGAACCAACGATATCCCGGCATCTCGTCGTCTACAGCAAAAGGCCCACTACCCGGAGTAAATTGTACAGAAGTGGAGGGTGTCGCATGTAAGCCGACCCGGCCCTCATGGTTATCAAACTGCTGATGTACATGGCCCCACACGAGCGCTTTGACTTGGGGCGCTTTGGATACCATTTGCAAGAGTTGCTCGCGTCCATCGCGCAGCATATGGCCATCAATCCACTTACTACCCACCTGCACCGGCTGGTGATGCATCATGATCATTACCGGGTGTTCCCGGGTTTCCCAAAGCAGCAGCTGCAAACGCTCAAGCTGAGCTTCGCTGAGACCGCCACATATCTGGTTTTCAACACTGGTATCGAGAAGCAAGAGGCGCCAATTTCCTAAGGCAACCACTTCTGTACAGCGTTGTGGGGCCAGCTGTTTCATACGAGAGCTTAAGTCGTGATTCCCCGGTAGCCAATACCAAGGTTTCTGCACCCTGCGCATTTTCTGAAGAAACCGGCGGTAAGAGGCCTCGGCCCCATTCGCGCTAATATCTCCTGTCGCCACCAGCAGTTGCGCTGCCTGCTGCCTGGAAACGATTGCGGACAGTACCTCATCCAAAGTATGACCGGTATCCAAACCCAGTAATTGATAATCCGGCCGGCTGCCGATGTGTGGGTCTGTTATTTGGATCAGACGATATGAATTGGTCTTATCGGACCTGCTAGGCTCATTGTGCTCGCGAATCACTTGCTCACCTTGTAATCACATCCATGTGTTCTACCGCAGAATTAAATTTTTCGGCCATCCAGCACTAATTGAAATTCTGCGCGACCATTTGCAAGACAGTACTCAAGCCACTCACCGAGAAAACGGTTGGCCTGAGGCCTCTCATCTGCGCGCTGCATACGGGAATTTGGGTAAGCGATATCCACTCCTTTACCACCTACCGGTCCACAGCCATTAACTGCTATCACCTCTGCCATCCGCGCATCGTGATAGAGACGAGCGGTCAGGTTGGGAGATGCCAGCCAGTGGCTTTCACTGAGATTTACCTCTGCGTCCAGTGACACTTCTGTGGTGTACCTGGATCTCGCTACCACTCTCAGCTTTAAGCTGCCACCAGGGATTTGATAGCACCATTGCTCTCTCTCTGAAAGCTCAGGCAGCAGCCTCAGTAGACGTAGGTAGTTAGCGTCGCAGTCGGCATGATAAGACGGTAAAT
Source organism: Microbulbifer maximicatervae (SeqCode) (assembly GCF_052466985.1). NCBI lineage: Bacteria > Pseudomonadati > Pseudomonadota > Gammaproteobacteria > Cellvibrionales > Microbulbiferaceae > Microbulbifer > Microbulbifer maximicatervae (SeqCode). Next base: position 4,300,886 of record NZ_CP174298.1, on the reverse strand, counting down.
CGACGCGATATACTGCTTTACCGTTGCCATTTGGCGACATTTTCATCTGCCTGCGCTGGCGCGCACCTACCTCACGTACTAGAGCCATTATCAACACTCCAATTCATTTGCCGCCGTGACTTACATCTCAGTTTACCTTTTGTGCGGGTAAAGTAGCGCAAAGAGCTGTGACCGCTCAGGCGGGTGGCGTCATATGAGTAAACTGCTTCCGATTTAACTCTAGCCACTGCACCGAAATCAGTGTGGTGGCATTGTCTATCGGGTTTTCTCCCGGGCCGTAATTCCCCCGCATCGCATCTACGACGTTCTGCCTCGGGAATACCCGCAAACAGATATCCTCATTTTCCTCAGCCAAGCCGAATACGCCCTCGGCCTGCTCCAAATCTACCAGGGCACAATACAGATGTATCCGCTCCGAGCTGCCCCCTGGGCTGGGGATATAACTGTGGATAAAATGCAGGTCGCCCACAGTGTATCCAGACTCTTCCAGCACCTCTCTGCGCGCTACATCCTCCAGACTCTCCCCTTTCTCCACCATACCGGCTACCACTTCAAGACACCAAGGCCCTGCTGGGCGTCCCAGGGCACCGGTGCGGAATTGCTCGGTAAGCGCCAACAGGTCCCTGACAGGATCGTAAAGTAGAACTCCAACGGCCTCTCCGCGCTGAAACAGTTCCCGCTCTATTTCATTGCTCCAACCTCCGCGAAACAAGCGGTGGCGCAGTCGCAGGCGCACCATAGTGAAAAATCCTTTAAACACGGTTTCCCTGGAAATTATGTCTACCGCATCAGCGGTAAACTCCGGGTTTAAATCAGTTCGACTGTTATCTTGTGGCATGGTTCGTCTTTCCCTAGGTTTCGGTTTTGCTGCGCTGCTCCGCGACAAGACCGGGGTACCAGCTGTTATACTCTGCGCCCACCGTACCAGCCGCTGACTGCAGAGGCTATCCGGGTTTCCGTGTTGAATTTCGAGAGTACACAACATGAGAGTGCTGAATATCGCCTATCAGCAGCTACGGCGCTATGGCAAGACAAGGGTTAGCTGGGCACAAAAGCTCACCTTCGGCCTGATTAAAAATGACCACTACACCCAAGTGTTCAGCGACCGCGATATCGCCGCGTTTGAGGCTCCCTTTGGTATTCGCGACCTGGGTGTAAAAAAGGCGAACCGACGCTTGATGGAAACTGTCGAGGCCTTTGAGCCAGACCTGATCATCGCAGGCCACTGCGATATGATTACTAACGACACCCTGAAGGCCATTAAGCAACGCCTGCCCAATTGCTTTATCGCTCACTGCAATAATGATCCCCTCTTTGTTCCCAGCAATGTCGAGCGAATCAAATACCGCGCGGAAGTCGCCGATGCAGTTTTTGTATCCACCGGGCGAAGAGAACTGAAAATTTTTGAGGGTTTTGGTGCTCGTGTTTATCACATGCCGAACCCGGTTGAACCCTCGATTGAAAACCTCAATAACGCTGAACGCACAGATTTAGCCATCGACCTGCTTTTCTGCAGTAACAGCAATAATTTCACCAAGCGTCTGCAAATGGTTAAAAACCTGAAAGATGCCTTGGGGGATTCGCTGAACTTTAAAACCTATGGCAGCTTCGGCGAGGCACCCGTTTGGGGTCGCGACTACGACCACGCTCTATTTCAAACCAAAATGGGATTGAATTTCAATCGCCAGGATACCCATTACTGGTATTCCTCAGCACGTATGGCGCAGTTGGCGGGCAACGGTATTTTGCAGTTCACCAGTGATAAATTACATTTTGACGACTTGTTGCCTGCTGAGAGCGTCGTTTATTTCTCCGATGAGCAGGACCTATTAGAAAAAATCCGCGAATTTAACGGTGACGATGCCAAGCGACGCGCCTGGGCTGCACGGGCCAGGGAGTTTTTCCACAATGAAATGAACTCGAAGCTCTACGCTCAGTACATTATCGAAGCCACAAGCTTACAGCCTTTTAGCCACGACTATGCTTGGGCTCAAGATATCAATCTGGATGGCACACTCAGGTAGTGTTGCACCCACCCTATTCGATCAGATGCAATAGATTATGAGTAATAACCCAATTCGAGTCGCACAAATACTCGCCGGTGCTGAGCACGGTGGTGCTGAGAATTTCTTTGTGCGTCTCGTCAGTGGATTAAATCCCCGCAGCGAAATTACAGAAAAAGCGTTTATTCGAAACCACGATCACCGGGTACAGGCACTGCGTAGCAACAATGTTGAAACCGAAGGTTTTAAATTTGGTGGCAAGCTGGATTTTCTCGGCCGAAAAAAATACCGCGATGCCCTGAACCAATGGCAACCGGATATCGTGATGACTTGGATGGGACGTGCCACTTCAATCACCCCCAACTCTAAAAAATACCGGTTGGTAAGCCGCCTAGGGCACTATTACAACCTGAAGTATTACCGTCACGCAGATTATTGGATCGGCATCAGCAAAGGTATCTGCCAGCATTTAAGGGGCGGAGGCATCCCCAAGGATAAAATTTTCCATATCCCCAATTTTGCCGATGAGACACCAGTTAATCCGCTGCCTAGAAACAGCTTCAATACTCCGGAAGACCGGCCCCTGATCCTGGCTGCAGGCCGCCTGCATATCAATAAAGGGTTCGACACCCTCCTGCATTCACTCACCCAGGTTCCCAATGCCACTTTGTGGCTCGCTGGTAGTGGCCCTGAGGAGAGCAAGTTGAAATCCCTATGCCACCAACTCGGCCTGGAAGAGCGGGTTCGCTTCCTCGGTTGGCGCAATGATGTCACCACCCTGATGCGCACTGCGGATATGTTCGTGTGCCCTTCTCGACATGAGGGCCTGGGCTCTATTGTGATGGAGTCCTGGGCCCATCGCTGCCCTATAGTAGCGACAGACTCTCAGGGCCCTGGAGAAGTGATTACCAATGGCAAAACCGGTCTGATTACCCCTATCGATAATGCCGATGAACTGGCCAAAGCCATGAAGTCCGTTATCGAGTCGCCGGAATTGCGCCAAAGCCTGATCGAAAATGCGGCCGAGGAGTACGCAACGACTTATGCGAAACAGGTTATCGTCGACTCCTATATCGATCTATACGAAAACCTGATGAAGAAAGGGCGCTAGCGGTGAATGGCAGCCACCGAATACCCGGGGGCTGCTAAATCGTATTTTTCGTTTCGTGCCAAATCGTACTTATTGATAGGCCGGGGGCAAATCCCGCAAAAGAGCGCTAACCCCATTGGCGATCAGTCGTTGACGCTGCTCAATACTATCGGGGCGTGTTAACAATTCGCTGGCTCTCCCCCCCCAAATCACAGCCCCGCCCGGGCGCCCAATACCCACACTCATAATCACCAAGGGGGCATCTGTCAGGGGCGGTAGTTCCACCACATCCTGTGGCGCATTGCTATCAAACTGTTTGTCCCAGCTGGGATCCCGGGTATCACCGGAGAAAAACTCATCGACTACCGCAACCTGGTAATCCACCACCATATCCGCATCCTGGTCCTGGGAGACTTGGCGATATCCTCGTTGCTGTAACTCTGCGGCAACGGTATCCCGCATTTCTTCATCCAACTCCACCAGCTGGGCAGAGGCATCTTCTGAGCCACTCAACGGCGCTACCCCCCATTTATACGTGGCAAAGGCAACCGGTGGCTCCCCGGTAGCGGCTTTTTCAACCTGTATCTCCTGGCAACTCGCCAATACCAAGATACTCAGCAAGCCTGTTAATAAATAGCGCATAAAAACTCCTACATTCCCGTACTTATTTTACTGGTTCGACCGTGCCGTAAAGTTCTATCTTAGGACTCCAGGTATACCACTTGGGTTCAGCTTTCGGGTAGAGAGGGAAATGGCTGCCCGACTCCACTTCAAATCCCATAAAAGGGGCTTCTGGCGTGGCAAATGCGATCCCCCCCTGCAACAGGGCCTGAGCCGATTCTGTGTTGATATTAAGCCCACTTTTCAGACCGAAATTCACATCGACGCCACTGGCATTCCAAAACACCGTGTGCTCTCGCACCAAGGGCTGGTATTGGGGTTCGATATGAACATAGATATACACTCGATCAGCATACTCCCCCAAGGAAAAACCTGTAACCTCTCCCACTTTTACCTGGCGGTAATAAACCGGACTCCCTGCCACCAGAGATCCTCGCCTCGCAGCATCCAGAATAATTCCCAGTCCAGGGCGAGTAAAAGTTTCTGCAAGATCCTCTTCCGGTGCCTGTTCCAAAGCGTAAAACTTTGTCTGTGGATCTCCTAAGCCAGGCTCGAGCGCCAGGTAGCGCCCTGTAATCAGGGTATCCAAATGAGCAATCTTATCGATGCTAATTTGCGGGGAAACCACCCATATACGTGTACCCTCCCGAGCAAACTGCTCTCCGCGGTGATAAAGCTTAGCCCTGGCCCACACCTCGCCCAAAGAGCGATCGAGTCTCAGGCGAGTAATCTCTCCAACTTGTACCCCGCGGTAGCGCAACGGTGCTCCAACTCTCAGCCCCTCGGCACTAACAAGGCTGACTTGAATTTGTATCCCTCCCTCCATAGCCGCTTCCCGACTGCTGAAAAGAGGGAACTGGTCTCCATTTTTTGCCTGCCCGCCTTTTCCAAGGTCTTCCCGGCGAATACCAAAGGCGATACCGCCACGCAGAAGTGACATCAGTGAATCTGCCTCCACTTCCACCCCCTCGGTCAAGCTTGCTGTAGCCCGCAATCCGCTCACATTCCAGAACCGAACGCCTTCCTGCACAAAGTGGGCATAGCGGGGCTCTATCACCACATAAACTTCTACCCCCTCGCCATCCCTACGCAATTCCATTCCCTGCACTTTTCCTACCTCTATACGGCGAAAATAAACCGGCGCGCCCCGCTGCAAAGACCCGGGATTGCGTGAAGTGAGGCGTAAATGCAGCCCCGGCACACGGGGATCCATCGGTGGCGCAGAGGTTCGCGCAGTGAAATTGCGCTGGGAGCGCTGTCCTTTGCGCAAATCTACTTCTATGCGATTACCTTGGATTAAATCGTTTAGTCCGCCAGTAAAATCGAAGCTCGAGGGGGCTAACCAAAAACGGGTATTTTCGGTGAGCAATTCATCCGTTGTCGGATCCATCAGAACTTTGACTTCCATACCATTCAAACGGCGGTTTGCCTTGGTCCCACTGACTTCTCCTACCTGGATGCCCTGGTAGTAAACCTTCGTAGAATCCGGAGTAACATTCACCCCCTGATCGAAATTTAATGTCACTGGAATTCCCGCATCTGCTGCGGCAAAATTTTTATATAACTCAAACTCACTACCATTTACAGCAAGTGGAGACTGACGTTGATTTTCCGGGGTATAAAAACTTACGCCTCCGGCAAAAAGTGCTGCCAGGGATTCTAAATTGACACTGATACCGCTAATACCGCCTTCAATAGAGATCCCTGAACTATTCCAAAAGCGGCTGCCCCGATGAACCAGATAGGCATATTCACGACGAATAAATAATTCGATACTGACTTCAGTTCCGTTTCGATCCAAACGGTAATCCGCTACCTGACCGACTCGCAACTGACGATAATATACTGGCGATCCTCGACTTAAAGAGCCCAAACGACGGGACTGCAAAACAACACGCAAACCATCCCCACGGATAAATGCAGGAGGCTGATCCAGGGCAACAAAGTTGCGCTTGCGCTTTCCACTACCTGATTCAACGGCAATGTAATTGCCTGAAAGTAGAGTTTCCAAACCGCTAATACCGGTAATAGATAACTCGGGTTTTACTACCCAAAACTCAGTGCCCTCTACCAATAAATATTCTGCACTGCGATTTAAATTAACTTCGGCCAGAACGCCATCGGCTCCATTCAGCTCTTTCGCATTAGGTACAAGGCGCACATCCTGGACCATACCAATATCGACCCCGGAATATTTGACCACCGTTTTTCCTTTTACCAGGCCGTCGCCAGAATGAAATAAAATAGTGGCTTTAACGTCTCCCTCTGACAAATCCTGATATAGCAACCAGAGAGCAATCAGCCCCGCGATCAAAGGTAAAATCCACACTAGGGGTAATCCCCTGCTTGCGCGCACTACTCCCCGCTGAGCACCTCCATCCAAGCGAGACGCATCACTCGTATCCTGCGGGGGCAGCTCATCAGCCATTTTCTGCGACGCTCCTATGAGCCGTTTCTGGCTCTACTGCAGACTCATATAAATCTCCGTCATAGGCATCCCAAATTAAACGGGAATCGAAAGTTCGTGCCGCCAACATGGTCACCACTACCACAGAGGCAAAAGCCGTAGCACCAGCTCCAGCAGTTACCTGGGAAATAAATCCCATATCCACTAGCGACACCAAAATTGAAATCATAAATAAGTCTAAGAGTGACCAGCGCCCGATGCCGGAAACTACTCGATATATTTTCATGGACTGAATGGGGTCGAAGGACAGGCGCAACTGAATTTGGATCAGGAGCAATCCCAATCCCAGTAGCTTCATCACAGGAACTGCAATACTGGCAACAAAGACAATTAAAGCTATTCCCCACATTCCCGAGTTATAGAGTTGCATGACCCCGCTAATGATAGTGCTGGGATCACCGGCACCTAAATAAACTACCGTCATTATCGGTAACACATTGGCTGGTAAAAGCAATAAAGTGCCAGTAATCGTCAGAGCCCAAGTTAACATTAAGCTTCCTTCGATTCTGCTGTGTACTCTCGCTCCACAGCGCGGACATCGGCAACGACCATTTTGGGGAAGAATAATTAATTGATGACAGCACAGGCAGCTGGTTAAGCCTTTTTTTAAACCTTTATTTGGTACGCTATTCACAAGCTTGTCCCTTAAGCGCACGACGCTGTGCTAAGCGGTGCCAAATTGCTGTTTGGTCAAAACTCAGGGAAGAGAGATTTGCCAGTAGCATCATGGCACCAAAACAGTACAGACCAGGTTCTACCTCCATCTTGCCCAAGTCCCGTAATTTAATCAGGGCTACCAAAATTCCGAGCATATAGACATCGAGCATGCCCCACTCTTTTAAGTGCTGGTAAAAACGAACAGCATTGGATACCGGCCGGTCAAGCCAGGCCCAAGCACTGCCCCAACAAATAAATAACAACAGGGCAAATTTACCTACCGGAGCCAGAACGCTACAGAAAAGCACCAGCGCCGAGAGCCAAATAAACCCCGCCTTGAAAAGAGAGTAAACGCCATTAAGCAAGGTACTTTCTGCACCAAATGAGAACAGGGAAAAATCGAGCAATGGCAAGCTAACAGAGGGAATAAACAGTAATAGGCCGGTTAGACTGAGAGCCAGAGTGTAGTAAATACTATGATTGCCATTGCGATGCAAAGTACAGCGACATCGTGGGCAAATTAGCTTTTGTCCCGGGGGCGCCAAGCCGCCGGTTAAAAGTAGATCGCATTCGTGACAGACCCTCTGCCAATCGGTCAGCACTGCGTTGCGCTCCTCATTCATGGACAGTCAGTCCTTGCCTTATTCTGCACAATTTTTGCCGCATCCAAATGCTTATGAGGCGCGTCTATTGAAATATAGGCCCTCAACCTTATTCAATGGGCCCTAGTTATTGCCAAGAAATTACCGATAAACGCACATAGGTGTCGGTTTAACGAAGATATAGCAAAAAGCCGATTGCCGTCTCGACGGTCGGTTTGACCCCGGGTAAACTCTCGCGACTGCTATTGGGGAGACTGGCAATATTAGTAATAACCGCAAGCTGGAGCCCTCTATATCCCCACTACATGACACCAGCTCCAAATAACTTGCAAAAGCTTGAAGACCGTACCCTCCACAGGAAGTCGAAACAGATGAAAAGAAGTAACCGCACAGAGCCGCAAGGCCGCAAGTTGCGTCCGCTGAAAAAACTAATCGCCACTACGCTGCTGGGCCTGGGCGCCATGCAGGCGCAAGCCGACACCCTGTGGGATATCTATACACAGGCCCTGGAGAATGATCCTCAATTAGCAGCTGATCGCGCCGCTTACCATGCGGGTATCGAAACTAAATACCAGGCCCGGGCACTATTACTTCCTCAGGTGAATGCTACTTTCGAAGCTGCTAGAACTCACTCTGATAGGAGCCGAAATTCTGCTCAGTTACTGGATTTGAGTGAAAATGGCGACGACAGTGATGTCCAACTTGTGGACTTTAGGAGCCAAACTAGCAATTCCTTACAAGAAAGAACCTATAGTGCCAGCCTGACCCAGGCCATTTTTGATGCCCCTGCCTGGTTCGATTATCAACAGGGCAAGAGATTAACAGAGCAGGCGACAGCAGAATTCAGTGCTAACCAGCAAGAAATGATGATTCGTGTCGCCACAGCCTACTTTGACGTATTACGTGCTTATGACGTCCTCGAGGCAGCTGCTGCCGAAGAACAAGCCCTGGCTAAACAGCTGGAACAGACGCAACAGCGCTTCGAAGTCGGCCTAACAGCAATTACTGATGTCTACGACTCCCAGGCTGCCTATGACAGTTCCGTTGCCCGGCGTTTAACAGCTCAAGACAACCTCCTCAGTAACTTTGATGCTCTATCAGTATTGACGGGAGGCTACCATGATCAAGTAGCTCCTCTGGTAGATGACTTCCAGGTAGCTCCGCCGGTGCCTTCAGATCGCGCCGATTGGGTTGAGTTTGCCCTCGTCAACAACTTTGTCCTTAAAGCTGCACGACTTGGCGCCGATGCCGCCCGCTATAACGCTCGGGCAGAAGCCAGTGAACACCTACCCACTGTCACTGGCTCGCTTTCATATAATAAACTCACTCAAGATGGTAACGAGAAAAATCGATTCAGCGACATAACGGGCAGCCAATTTTTGCGTTACCCCCAAGATATTGACCAATGGGGAACAAGTGCAGGGGTGACTGTAAACGTACCCATCTTTACTGGTGGCCTCCTCAGTGCCAACCGTCGCCAGGCTAGAAACCAAGCCTTCCAGGCCCAGGACCTCAGTGTTCTTGCAGAGAGAGATACCATACAAACCACGCGCACCCTGCACCGCGCTGTTGTCACCGATGTATCGAGAGTAGCGGCCCGAGAGCAAGCCGTCGTTTCTGCCAAGAGTGCATTGGATGCCACTCAGGCAGGATACGAAGTAGGCACCCGAAATATTGTAGATGTGCTCCTGGCTCAGCGGACCCTGTTCGATTCACAAACTGACTACGCCAACTCGCTGTACGACTACATTCTAAATTCACTGAGCTTAAAGCAAGCTGCAGGACTCTTATCCCCTAAAGACCTTCAGGATCTGGATATGATGCTGAATCCTGCAAGTAATGTCTCTCGTGTAGAGGAAACTGGCGGTACCAGCCTTCCAGCACCTTCGAAGTAACTGCGTATACGCATCTACCAGAGAGCAGGATTTTTATTCTCTCTCTGGTCTTCATTCTGTGTAGCCAGCCGCTCCACCTCGCCCAGTAAGCGCTGCAAAGCACCACTATTTTCTGAAGCTACTTTTTTCCCTCTCTGACCGGCGGCTTTTCTTTGCCCCACATCTTCCAGCCAAGCCTGAACTTGTGAAGCCATCGATTCACTGTCTTCGACTACAACCATGGCTCCAGCCTCCTTCAACAAGCTGGATACAGTGGCGAAGTTATGCAGGTGGGGACCGGAAATAACTGGCACACCCCAGGCAGCGGGTTCAATCATGTTGTGGCCACCAACAGAAACCAGGCTACCTCCCACAAAAGCAATATCACTGGCTCCATAGAAACGCAGTAACTCCCCCATGGTGTCTCCCAGAATAACCTCATCACTAGCTTTAACGGCTGCGCCTTCACTCCTTCGAGCCAAGGCAAAGCCTCGCTCCCGACACAAGCGAGCAACACTATCAAAGCGCTGTGGATGCCTGGGCACCAGAACGAGCAATAGATCTCTATATTTTTTCTTTAAAATAGAGAAAGCTTCCAGAACCACCTCATCTTCACCCACATGGGTACTAGCCGCCAGCCATATAGGCCTGGAAGACCCCCCCCGCCACTGGTGCGCCAGTGCCTGGGCTTCACTGGCCAATCCCATATCAATACTGAGGTCAAACTTGATGTTACCGTTGGCTACTGCTCTCTCCGATGGTAATCCCAGATCGATAAACCGCTGCATATCCGCTGGGTATTGCGCAACAACACGATCCAGGTTGCTCAACATTGTCCGACTCAAAGAGGGAAAACGCCCGTAACCTCGTGCAGATTTTTCACTGAGCCGTGCATTGGCCAATAAAATTGGAATCTTCCTGCTCGAGCAGAGCTTGAGTAGGTTGGGCCAAAGCTCAGTCTCTATAATCACCAATGCACTCGGGCTAAGCGCATTGAGAAATGGCACCAGGCATTCAGGGAGGTCATAGGGAAGGTAGTAGTGAAGTAAACGGCCACCAAGAATTGGCTGCAAGGCTTCTTGTACGCGCTCGGATCCGGTTGGAGTTGTAGTCGTTACCAACCACTGCCAGTCTGTATGTCGCGCAGCCAATTTAGAGATCACTGGTACGGCGGCTAGGGTCTCTCCTACAGATACAGAATGGACCCAGATTAACGGTGCCCGGCTATGCCTTTTTGGAACCTGACCCAGACGCTCTCTTAAACGCAACCGATAGGCCGGCTGGCTACGCCCCCTCCACCAGAGACGTAGAAGGACAACAGGTAAAAACAGGCGGAAGAGCCAGGAATAAAATATTTGCATGAAGCAGGGGTCACCTAAAGATCAATATTGCCACCAGAGAAAACGTTATGATGACGGTTATCTCTCCCAGGTAAAACACCTCCGCACGGAAGGCCTCAGGCTATTAGTGATCGATCACCCGGTAAAAGTCAGAGCGCACCCCAAAAACACCACAAGCCATGCCGGCTGAACGACAGGCGCGGAGCCAAGGCCCAGAACCCAAGCGCTTACCACCGAAAATCAATCCTAAAATACAGCCTATGCTGGAGATCAAAAGTTGCCCCAGAGCCGATACAAAGATACTGGTATGACCGCGACCTTTGGCAAGCTTATGCTTTGCCAGAGTAATACCAGCGGAGAATTTTCTACGCGACAACCAACGCATATTGGCGCGACTCTCCGGTACGGCCTCGTAAACCCTTGCCTCCAGGCAGTAAACAATCTTTCCGCCCTTGGCCTTATACTCTGTGAAAAAAATCACATCTGTACCGGCACCTAGAGGGTCCTGCTCATTAAACCTCAGGCCTAGCGAGCGGATACTGCTCATCGGTATTAATACATTGCTGGTCGCACAGTAGTTGAGCTGTTCCCCAGTCTTTCGTTTCTGCCGATAAAAAATACGTGAGTAATAGGCAGGCACAGAATCCGGCCAACGCCGAACAACACTGCCACAAACCACGCTACTGCCCCCCAGCTTTTGTGAGTAATCATATAGCTGGATCAACCAATCGGGCTCTACCCACTCATCATCATCAATGAAAACTAGGTAGTCAGCTCCCATATTATCCAGTTCATCGATACAGCGATTACGTGCACAAGGGATTCCCCGCCGCTCTTCAACAGCACAGTTGAGAGGAAAGGGGAAACTCCCCCACAACTCCCCCACAACTTCCCTACCAGCCTGAGTATCCGAATCGTTATCGACAACCAGTGCAGCCACATTTAAGCCCGTGGGTAGCTGTAGCTTGGCCAGGCTTTGCAGAGAACTGCGAAGCCGCTCTGGTCGCTGATAAGTACAAATACAGATCACTAACAAAGGGTGCAATGTAAACTCCAGATTACGACCAAGGACAAATCGGATAAAAGCTTTGTGAGCTGGGTTAAAAAAGAATCAGCCTATACCCTTAAGAATGACCTGTCTATAATACCACTTTTGCCAAACGCTTTATCAGGGCATCTATGCTCTGTATCATGTACTTGTGCCTGACCTTCCCTGCTGAAACACAACCCATTAGTCAAATTAATTCAAAAAACAAATTTCATAAGTCCTGGTATATCTCCCCATGAAAATTATGCAGCTTTTACCCGCCCTGAACTCTGGGGGGGTTGAGAGGGGGACCGTTGATCTTGCCCGCTACCTAGTAGCAGACGGTCATCAGTCAATTGTCGTTTCCAGTGGGGGGAGCATGGTCGAGCAACTGAAAACTGAAGGCTCAGCCCATATTGAACTTCCAATCCACAAAAAGTCTCTCTTTAGCTTGTTACAGGTCAGGCCACTTCGAGAAGTTATTTCTCGTGAGAAGCCCGACATCATCCATGTGCGTTCCAGGGTTCCGGCTTGGCTAGCCTATCTTGCCTGGCGAAACCTTGACCCCGCTGAACGCCCTCGTCTCGTCAGTACGGCTCATGGCCTTTACTCGATAAATCGATATAGTGCGATTATGGCGAAAACCGAACAGGTAATCGCAATATCAGAGTGTGTGAATAGGTACTTACTGGAGAACTATGCAAACGATCTTAAGCGCCCCCCACAGATCGTATACCGGGGTGTAGATACAGATGAGTTCAATCCCGATGTCCAGCCATCTGAGTCCTGGTACCAAAAAGTACACCAGGATTTCCCCCAGCTTGCCGGCAAGCGCTGGCTCCTCTTACCCGGCAGACTGACCCGCTGGAAGGGACAAGAAGACTTTATCGATCTAATTCATCAGCTAGTCCAAAACCGTTCTGATGTCCACGGCATCATTCTCGGCGGAGCGGAGAAGAATAAGCAGCACTACGCCGATGAATTGGAGCAAAAAATTCGCTCAATGAAGCTTGAGAACCACCTTACCCTGGTTGGTCATCGTAGTGATATACGCCACTGGTATAGTGCGTCCAGTTTGGTGTATAACCTATCACGTCGACCCGAGCCATTTGGCAGGACCGTTATAGAATCCGCTGCGATTGGCACACCTATTATCGGTTATAACATTGGGGGTCCGGCAGAGTCACTAAATGCCTGTTTCCCTCAAGGGCTAGTTGATATCAATGATTCAAAAGCTTTATTCGTGCGTACTCAAGAGCTGCTCGACAGCCCTGAACAGAAGCCTCACCTATCTACCGATTTCACTTTGGGAAGACAAGCCGAACACACCATTGAAATCTACAAAAGCCTACTCACAGAGCGTACCGGAGCGAACCCGAGTGATTAATTTGAGCCAAAGCGAGCCGTTTGCCAGTGGAGGCAATCGCTTTTGCTACCGACACCCGGAGCGGCCTGAAATCTGTGTCAAGGTGATGCGTCCCGGTCGAACAGCGGAACTGTTAGGGCGGGCGCCCTGGTATAAAACTTGGCGTGGAGAGTCATATTTCGACGACAATCTTCGCGAGCTGGAAGGCTACAGCCAACGGGCGCTTGCCGATAATCGAGATGAGCTTTGGCAGCATTTACCAAGGTGGTATGGGATACAGGAGACCAACCTGGGGCCCGCAGCAGTTACCGACATGATTCTTGATCGAGATGGCAACCCAGCATCCACTCTGCGCCAATACCTGAATAAATATGGCCTTAATGCCGAGGTGCGCGCATCTTTGCAGCGTTTTTCCGAGTGGCTGCTTGAATATGAAGTACTCACCAAAAACCTGATCGCCCACAATCTGGTCTTGCGAAAGGAAAATGGTGAACTGCAGACCTATCTAATTGATGGGTTGGGCTGCGCCTCTTTTCTACCCTTGCCTAAAGTTTCCAGCTACTTCGCGAAACGCTATATCCACCGTCGTATCGAGCGTATGTGGCTGAGAGTCGAGTGGGAGATTTCCAATAAAGAAACCCCCTGGCGAAAGTTTGAAGCCGAAGGGCTCAAACGCTAACGACTTGGCAACCCAGATCGGCGTAATAATGCTCGGGCACACAACAGAAACTGGTTAAGGGGGTCACGCCTGCCCCCTCCTTTCACTTCAAACTGCTCGCTGACCAAACCCTGATCCAAAAGCCTCAAAACTGCTGAACGCACCTTGTTTGACTTACTGCGACTCGGAACCCGAATCACACCGACCTGGGCCTGACTTTGCAGCGATTCGAACAACATAGAGATACTATCCTCTGTTACCCAAATTCTCTCTGCTTGGGACAGTTGCTCCTGAAGCCAACCCGGCGGACACGAGAGCCAATCAACCAACTCTGCGCCCCCTTTCCCCAGCCCCTCCATTGTGCCTTTCGGAGTTCTCCGACTATCCGAAATACACCAGTCCAAGGGTTGTACCAATAACTTCTCAACCTGCTCCCTGATTGAAGCTGAGTTCCAACTGTAATGCTTGCTGGGTCCACCCAATAAAATAAGCCCCTTTCCAGATTGCGGCACACTTTCTTGGAGTGGTTCGGTCAAGGCGCCCTGGCTTACGATGACATTGGGTAGGGGCGGGGGACGGTCGTGTTCCGGAACGATGGCGAAGTCAAACCAGCGATACGGCCATAAGGGGCGATTGATTGCCACTGCGCGACCACCAAACCTATGACGGGCGGACAACATGGGAAGGCGACTGCGGCGGCCTGTGCCAATCAGAAAATCAGGGGTAGGGAGGCTTTCCAGCCACTCGCCTGGCTTAAGGGCAATTCGACTGGCGCTGTACTCTGGCGGTATGTCAAAAGCCTGTACCTCCCCGACAAAACTCCTGCGCAACCCCTCAATCAGAGCAGCGCTCTGCTTTTCATGAGCCCGGTTGCCATCCAGAAAACGCCAAACAGTAAGTTGCAATATTGAACCCTAAACTACTAAAACACCGAGGATATCGCGCAGTGTACCTAGCGCATGCCAGTGGGGCTACAGTAACAAGGCTATGGGAGCCCCAAAACATCCAGTATACTGCCAACCATACCCCCCCAGGGAGCACCAACGGGTGTCCCTGGTAAATCTATACCTCAGGAGACCCCCTTAAAGCGCTCAGCCAAATAGACATCCGCTATTAGTTTGTGTAAAGCCCCACAATTATCACCAAAAAGCAAAATTTGAGCGCTCATGGACAACAGACTTTTATATAGTACCCACTCAAACAGCCTGATTCCGCACACCTAAATACAATCTTTTCTGAACGGCCGACAGTTGCACCTATGCCTGAACTTGGAAGTACTCTAAACAATCTTTCCCAGCCCATTTATCGCCAGCAAAGCTCGTTGTGGATTTCAGGCCTGCTTAAGTGGGCCTTTCTAGGGTTATTTATACTGGTATGTGGCTACTATGTTTCCCCCAAGGTATCGGGAGTACAAACCAGCTTCTATCTAACTTTAGTGCCCACAGCCCTTCTACTGCTGGCGTGGCGAAAGAGCTATCACTTCCTGATTTCCTGGCAGTTCCTAACCTTTTGCAGCCTGCCTATCATTCTAGCGCTTTCAACACTGTGGGCCTCTCCGGATGCCGCAGATGTTTATAGGCAATCTGATTACTACTGGAAATTGGTATTATACCTAGCTCTATTTTACTGCGCTGTTTTCTTCCTATTGGAGCAATACGGCGACAACATCCTCCATAAGCTATTACTCTCGCTTATTGTGATTGGACTGCTATCCGGTATTGCCTCGCTAATTGCTTATTCCCTTGATGGCGGGCTACAGGATCTCCGCCGGATTGGCGGTATATCTCTAGAGGGCAATATTGATAAAACAGGAATGCTGTTCGGCTTCCACGCTCTTTTTTGCTGCTACGGCCTCTACCAAAAACCCCGTATTTGGCGCTGGCTATCAGGAGCGGGCCTACTCACTTCCTGTATCTACATAGTTTTGTCACAAACCAAAGTGCCAATTGTTATGGCGGGCTTTTCAATTTTCTTGGTTGTATTCGGCAACCTTTCGCGCCTGCTGAAAATTTTGGTTGTTGTAGCTATCGTCTGTGTTTTGCCATTGACCTATTTTGCCTTGTATGGTGACTTGCCCCTCCTACACCGGGGTAGCGCTTACTCTATACGTCTGACACTCTGGCAAAAAGCCTTTGAGGAGTTCCTGCAAGCCCCACTATTTGGCCAGGGATTAGTGCATAAGAAATTTATTGCACTAAACAGGATGGTGCCCCATCCACACAATTTTCTTCTGGATATCGCGCGTTTTAGCGGGCTATTAGGGCTGGCAGCCTGTATCTGGCAGGGGCTTGCAACTCTGTGGACCGTGAGATCCAAAGAAAGACTTTTGAGTTGGATTCCTGGTTTGTATTTCACTTGGTTCCTGTTCGGTGTACTGGCAATGCTGACATACGCCCAGCAACCTTTGGCTAAGCCCAATTATATTTGGTTCTTTTACTGGATCCCCCTGGCTATCCTGCTGGCGCGAAGCAGCATTGAAGACCGGGGTTTGAGCCAATGTAAAACTATCCAAGAAAGTAACCCTCAAAAACAGTAACCGCTGAGAGATAGAGTCACACTGATGAATGTAACCGTATTTGGCACCGGCTATGTGGGCCTGGTGCAAGCAGCAGTCTTAGCTGAAGCTGGGAATAAAGTAGTTTGTATCGATATAGACGCGGACAAGATCAACCGCCTCAAGCAGGGAATTATCCCTATTTATGAGCCCGGCCTGGAGCCTATGGTGAAAAACAGTATCACCACAGGCAATCTATCTTTTTCAACCGATGCCGCCTTTGGTGTAGAACACGGTGAGCTAATTTTTATCGCTGTGGGCACTCCTCCAGATGAGGACGGCTCAGCAGATCTTCGCCATGTGTTAACTGTTGCAAGAACCATCGCCAAATACATGGAGTGCAAGAAATATATTATCAATAAGTCCACAGTACCTGTGGGGACTGCCGATAAGGTGCGGGCTGCCGTTGAGGAAGAACTCACCAAGCGGGACCGGTCTGATCTGCCATTCGATATTATTTCCAACCCTGAATTCCTCAAGGAGGGGTCGGCGCTCAATGACTGTATGCGCCCGGATCGAATTATTATCGGCACCTCCGAAGAGGAATCAGAGCAGAAGCTTCGCCACCTGTACGCACCATTCAACCGAAATCACGAAAAAATCCTGGTGATGGACGTAAAAAGTGCGGAGCTGACCAAGTATGCCGCCAACTGCATGCTGGCAACCAAGATCAGCTTTATGAATGAAATGGCAAATATTGCCGATAAAGTGGGCGCTGATATTGAAGCAGTTCGGGCCGGAATCGGCTCAGACCCACGAGTTGGCTACCAGTTTATCTACGCAGGTATCGGCTACGGTGGCTCCTGTTTCCCGAAAGATGTGAAAGCCCTGATTTCCTCGGCTCAACAGCTGGGCATTGCTGCAGATATTCTCGCCGCCGTGGAATCCCGCAACGAGCGCCAGAAACACTATCTCGCCGAAAAAATACAACGTCATTTTAACGGAGATATTCAGGGCAAAACTTTTGCGCTCTGGGGCCTGTCATTCAAACCCAATACAGATGATATGCGCGAAGCCCCAAGCCGTGTGCTGTTAGCTCGATTGTGGGAGCAGGGTGCGAAGGTGCGGGCATTTGACCCTGAGGCCATGGAGGAGTGTCAGCGAATTTTTGGCGATCGCGAAGACCTGACCCTTTGCGACTCCAAGACAGAGGCTTTACAGGGTGCCGACGCCCTGATTGTCGCGACCGAATGGCAACAGTTCAAATCTCTTGATATCGATGAAGTAAGCAGCGCTCTCAGTGCCCCGGTTGTGTTTGACGGACGCAACCAGTATGAACCAGAGGAAATGCGCGAGGCAGGCTTTGATTATTACTGCGTAGGGCGCCCGGACACCACCAGCTCTTACTAAGTAAACCTTACTTAAAATAAAAACCCGGCATCTGCCGGGTTTTTATTTTCCGTCATGCTATTCGCATTTTTACTTCCGCCTGGCCCGCCACATCACTGAGCCAGCCCCGATGCGCGGCACTACGCCCATGTACCACATCAAAATAAAGGTTTTGCAAACGCCCTGTGATAGGGCCGCGACGACCACTGCCGATAGAACGCCCATCCAATTCACTAATGGGCAATACTTCCGCCGCTGTGCCAGTAAAAAACGCTTCGTCAGCGATATAGACTTCATCCCGAGTGATACGCTTCTCTAGCACCCTATAGCCGCACTCCCGTGCCAGCTCAATAACTGTATCGCGGGTAATTCCATCCAGGCATGAAGTCAGCTCCGGGGTATATATAGTCCCATCGCGAACAATGAAGACATTTTCTCCACTACCCTCAGCAACATAACCCTCGGGGTCCAGTAATAACGCCTCCTCGCACCCATTGCGCACCGCCTCCTGTAACGCCAACATCGAGTTTATATAGTTACCATTGGCTTTCGCCTTACACATGCTGATATTCACATGGTGTCGGGTGTATGAGGAGGTATTCACCTTAATCCCCTGCTCCAGCGCCTCGGGACTCATATAGCTGGGCCACTCCCAGGAAGCGACAATCACATGGGTTGAAAGATTTTCCGCGCGCAACCCCATTCCCTCTGACCCGTAAAATACCATTGGCCTTAGATACGCTTGGCGCAGGTTATTTTCGCGCACCACAAGCCGCTGAGCTTCATTCAGCTCATCAGTGCTATAGGGCATTGGGATATTCATTATTTTTGCAGAGCGAAACAACCGACGGGTGTGCTCTTGCAAACGAAAGATACTGGTGCCGTTACCGGTTTCATAAGCCCGTACGCCTTCAAACACCCCCATTCCATAGTGCAGGGTATGAGTGAGGACATGCACCCGGGCATCGCGCCAGGGAACCAATTCACCATCAAACCAGATAACGCCGTCGCGGTCGGCAAAAGACATGGGTAACTCCTACAAATCCTGAAAAACAGTTTAATCGGGCAGCAGGTAGAAACCCGGTGTTAACCGAGTAATTGCTGCCAGTTTGTTTGAACGGTCTTTCTTTCCGCTATGAATTGGTCATCGCTCACAATCCCTGGCAGTTGTTGTAGTGCCAGGCGATGACCTTCAGATCGGTAGGCTTTGTAGGCGTCGATCAGATGTCCGGCTTGTTGGGCCGGCATCAGGCCTGCGTCAATTAGACTTTCGAGAATGCGAATATTATCGGTATACCGCACGATCGAGGGCGAAGTTTTTGCCCAGGCCAGAGCAGCATATTGAACCATAAATTCAATATCGACAATACCGCCCTCACCGTGCTTTAGATCAAACTTTTTATCGTTGCTCTTATCGAGGTGCGCACGCATTTTATTGCGCATTTCCACCACCTCATCACGCAATTTATCGCTCTTTCGCGACTGGCAAAGCAATTTCGTACGCAACTGTTGAAACGACTCACTCAGGCGGAGGCTACCGGCGACAGATCGAGCTCTCACCAGCGCCTGATGCTCCCAGGTCCAGGCACTCTCCCTCTGGTATTTTTCAAAGGCAGCCAATGAAGTCACCAAGAGTCCTGAATTACCCGAAGGGCGCAGTCTTGTGTCTACCTCATAAAGAGGCCCGCTGAGTGTACGGGTTTGCAATATGTGGATGAGTCGCTGTGCTAGCCGGGTAAAAAAGCTCAGGTTATCAATACTGGTTTTACCGTCGGTAACCTGCATCGCATCTGCATCGTGCACAAAAACAATATCCAGGTCAGAACCGTGGCCAAGCTCCAATCCCCCCAGCTTTCCATAGGCGATAATGGCAAAGTGCATATCCTCTGCCGAGGCCCCCGCAGGCATGCCGTATTTATCCACCATCTGTGTCCAGGCGAGTTGCAATGACTGCTGCAATATCGCCTCTGCCAACCAGGTAAGGGAATCACTGACTTTCATCAAAGGCAGGGCACCATTCACCTCTTGTGCCGCAATGCGCAGGCTTTGACTCTGCTTAAAATATCGCAGCGCCTCCATTTGCAATTCCAGATCTTCAGGATCAATCCGCAACAATTCGAGACGCAGCTCATTGGCAATATCTGCCGCCGTAGAGGGTGCCAGTAACCTGCGGGAATCCAGTAATTCATCCAGCAGAATTGGATGGCGCGCAAGTTGCTCAGCAATCCATGGACTGGCACTACAAAGACGCACCAGCTGATTGAGCACGGGGGGATTTTCATTAATCAGGACGAGATAGGCACTGCGACGCAGTACTGAGCGCACTAAAGGTAAAACACGGGTTAGCACTAACAAGGGATCAGCCTGTAACCCTGCTGCGGCCAGTAGCGTAGGCATAAATTGATCCAGGCGCGCACGGGAAGAAGCAGGTAGTGCCGCAACCATTGTTGACTGGCACAGCCCCGTTAAGTGCTCGAGTGCCTGCGGTGGAGGAAGAAACCCTGCACTTTCCAAAATCTGCAAATTCTCTTCATTCGCAGTTTCATCGGCGCAACTTGCCCAGAGTCCCTGCCACTCCTCAGCCACACTGGGGGCAGCCATTTCCTCTGGTGGAGCGATTACAGTATCGAACTCCCGCTCAACTAAGGAACGAACATCGACCAGCTCACTCTCCAATTGCTCCCAATTATCGCGGCCCAGGGCAAATGCCAATTTTTCCCTTTCTTCCTCCTCAGCTGGGAGCGCCTGTGTCTGCTGATCCCGGTAAGCTTGCAGTGCGTGTTCGACTCTCCGCAGCAGCAAATAACAACTGGTCAGTTCACTGGCCACTCCTGGTTCAACATGGCCATCACTTTCCAAAAGGGGCAGTAGCTTGAGCAAGCTGCGCTCGCGCAGCGCGGGTTCGCGCCCTCCGCGAATTAACTGGAATGCCTGGGCAATAAATTCCAACTCGCGTATGCCGCCCCGTCCAAGTTTGATATTGTCCGTTAAACCACGAGCGCGCACTTGCCGCTGTATCAGGGCTTTCATTTCACGCAAAGCATCAATAGCACTGAAATCGATATAGCGGCGATAAGTAAATGGACGCAGCAACTCCATCAGCTCTTCAGCAAACGCCTCCCTGCCAGCAACAGGGCGAGCTTTGACCATGGCGTAGCGCTCCCACTCACGCCCTTGAGTTTGGTAATAGTCCTCCAGAGCAGCGAAATGGCTTACCAGGGGACCACTGTCACCGTAGGGACGCAAACGCATATCTACACGAAAAACAAAACCATCCGCATTGATTCCATCCAACGATTTAATCAAGCGCTGGCCGAGTTTTTGGAAAAACTGCTGATTTTCTATACTCTTTTCGCCATCGGTATAACCGGGCTCAGGGTAGGCAAAAATCAGGTCAATATCCGATGAGAGATTGAGTTCCCGGGCTCCCAATTTGCCCATCCCCAACACCACCATCGACTGACTATCGCCAGCTCTACTACGAGGCTCCCCATAGCGATCCACTAACTTTTCATGGTGCCATTGCATCGCCGTGCGAATGGATAGCTCTGCCAATTCACTAAGGCGCAGACATGCCTGGGGAATATCCCACTGTCCGGCAAAATCGCGAAATATGACCTCAGTTGTTACCCGGTTTCGCAATAAGCGCAATTGAAGGTCTAACTCCTCATCACTTTCTATGGTCGGCAGGGAGAGTCCAAGATCTTGTTTAAGCAACAAATCCCGTAAAAGCTCTGGGCGGCGACAGCACTGTTGATAAAAAAATTCTGAACCAATTAAGCTCCGAGCCACTCCTTGCGCAAGCAATGGCTCTGCCAGCAAGCTCTCCACCTCAACAACAAGCGCAGCCTCCGCCAGCTCACACCAGTCATGCCAAAGTGACTGAAGTTGAGCGCGGATGGGTTTTGGGCACTGAATGTTGTCAAACATGAGGGTCGATCCTTGGTGCGAATATCAGCGGGCAATTCTGCCTAGCTATCGGCATTCCGATAGCTAGCGGTGGTATCGGATAATGATGAGTGGCCGAGCAAGCCCGCCCCTCGCGTCACTTCACTGGCCCCTACATCTTCAAACAGTTATCTCAGAGAGGCCACCCAAGCTAAAAAGCGATATCCGGCGGTGGGGCCACCCTCAATACCTCTGCCACAGTGGTCAAACCCGCCGCTACTTTTTTCGCGCCGGAAAGCCTCAGGCTATTCATACCTTCGCGCATCGCCTGGCGCCGCAGTTGCTGTAGATCACAATCGGAGGTGACAATAGCTTGTACCGGCTCGCTAAATGGCAGGATTTCATAAATTCCCTGACGCCCACGATAGCCCGTATTACGACACTCCAGGCAACCTCCCGGCCGGTAGACTTTGTCCGGCAACGGCGCCCTCCAGGGTTTCACCAGAGACTGCCAATCGGCCTCTTCAATTTTGTCTTCCTGCTTGCAACTGGGACATAGTGTCCGTACCAAGCGCTGGGCCATCACCCCGAGAATGGTGGACTTCAATAAATAATGCGGCAAGCCCAGGTCCAATAAGCGGGTAACCGCTGTTGGAGCGTCATTGGTATGCAGGGTTGAGATAACCAGGTGGCCTGTCAGTGCCGCTTGTACCGCCATCTGAGCAGTTTCCAAGTCGCGAATCTCGCCCACCATAATAATGTCTGGATCCTGGCGCATCAGGGTTCTGATACCTGCAGCAAAATCAAAGCCAATAGCATGGTGAACCTGGGTTTGGTTAAAGCTCTCTTCCACCATTTCGATAGGGTCTTCAACGGTAGAGACATTCACCGCACTAGTCGCCAGCTGCTTGAGGCCTGTATACAAAGTGGTGGTTTTTCCCGAACCGGTAGGACCGGTGACCAGTACGATACCATTGGGCCGTGACAGCATCGCCTGCCAACGAGCCAAGTCATCACCACCCAGTCCCAGGTCGGAATAAGATCGCGCGAGAACCTCTGGATCGAAGATCCGCATTACCAACTTCTCGCCAAAGGCTGTGGGAAGTGTGGAGAGGCGCAACTCCACTTCGCTGCCATCTGGCCTTTTTGTCTTGATACGGCCATCCTGAGGCTTGCGTTTCTCCGCCACATTCATGCGTCCGAGGATTTTCAGGCGGCTGGTAACCGCAGCATTTACCTGGTCTGGAAGCTCGTGAATCGGGTGCAATACGCCATCGATACGAAAGCGAATACGTCCCACTTCCCGGCGCGGTTCAATATGGATATCACTGGCACGCTGATCAAAGGCGTGCTGCAACAACCAATCGACGATATTGACGATGTGTTGATCGTTAGCTTCAGGGTCCTTTAAGGCGCCCAACTCCAGCAACTGTTCAAAATTATTTGCCGCTGAGGTTCCCTGAAGGCCGCTTGCACCAGAGATTGAATTGGAAAGGGAGTAAAACTCGACGCAGTGTCGTTTGATATCGGCCGGATCAGCCACCACACGGCGTACTCTGCGGCCAGTGGTATGTTCCAGCTGCTCCTCCCAACCATGGTTAAACGGTTGAGCTGTCGCCACCAGAAGTTCTTCGGTACTCGCCTCAACACAGAGAATTTGGTGTCGCTTGGCAAATTGGAAGCTCATCACCTCGGTGACAGCGCTCACATTAACCTTCAGAGGATCAATATGATACAAGGGGTGGGAGGAACTCTCCGCTAACCAGGCGCTAAGGATTTCACTATTGAGCAGACTACCCGGTTGCTTGCGGTTGGCCAGGTCACAACTGGCGATATAGCTGAGCGGGTGCATCTGGGCCTGCTCTGCTGTCCGCGGGGTCCCAACAATACGGTTGGCATCCTCTCGGCTAACAAAGCCCTGCCCCACCAAATCTTCCAGTAATCCGCGCAGTTCCAGTATGCGGTCTGCAACTCTGCTCTCTGCCATTGGTAACCCCTTTATTCTCATATGGCGACGTTGCATTGTAGCCCTATCATCAAGCTGTGAAAGTGCGCTGTTAACGCACTGTTACGAAGTTGCCCCGATTGGGGTACCATGCCGCCGTTTTCGCATTCTGAGCAATGGAGCTAACCATGGCCCTGTCGAATATTGCCAACTTATTTGGCCGCTCTCCGATTAAGCCAATCGAGAAGCATATGG
Organism: Microbulbifer maximicatervae (SeqCode); assembly: GCF_052466985.1. NCBI lineage: Bacteria > Pseudomonadati > Pseudomonadota > Gammaproteobacteria > Cellvibrionales > Microbulbiferaceae > Microbulbifer > Microbulbifer maximicatervae (SeqCode). Next base: position 4,277,210 of record NZ_CP174298.1, on the reverse strand, counting down.
CTACGGCCCACGAGGCATCGGCTGACCTGATCCCCTTCTTTGAAGCACTGATCAAAGGTGACCTCAAAGAGGCAGAACAGATCCAACTGCGCATCTCCGCCTCGGAGAACCGCGCTGACGATATCAAGAGAGACCTGCGCCTGCATCTGCCGGACAGCCTGTTTATGCCAGTGTCCAGGACCGACTTGCTGGAATTGCTGCATGCCCAGGATGAGGTAGCCAACACTGCCCAGGATATCGCTGGTCTGGCTGTAGGCAGGAAGATGCAGATTCCCGCACCTCTCCAATCCTTGATGACCACCTTTGTGGAGAGCGCTGTCGCCACCTCTGCACAGGCACTGCGCGCGATCAACGAACTGGACGAGTTGCTGGAAAGCGGCTTTGCCGGGCGCGAGGTGGATATCGCCAAACGCATGACCGAAGAGCTGGATGAACTGGAGCGCAAGTCAGACAAGCTTGAAGTCGAAATTCGCGCGTCGTTGTTTGCTATTGAGAAAGACTTACCTCCGGTGGACGTTATGTTCCTCTACCGGGTTATTGAATGGATCGGTGAACTCGCCGATCGCGCCCACAGCGTGGGCAACCGATTGCAGTTGTTGTTAGCACGTTAGGGGGTTTGGCGTGGAAATTATTAGTCAATACGGCCATATATTATTGATTTTGGCCTGTGTAGCAGGCTTCTTTATGGCCTGGGGCGTCGGTGCCAACGACGTAGCCAACGCCATGGGTACCTCCGTAGGTTCCCGTGCACTGACTATCAAGCAGGCGATTGTTATCGCCATGATCTTTGAGTTTGCCGGCGCCTATTTGGCAGGCGGAGAGGTTACCGCAACCATCCGCAAAGGCATTATCGATTCTGAAGTCTTCGCCGCCCAACCGCAGCTGTTGGTATACGGTATGCTTTCGGCACTGCTGGCGGCGGGCACCTGGCTGCTGGTAGCCAGTATTCTCGGCTGGCCGGTATCCACCACCCATTCTATTGTCGGCGCAATTGTCGGCTTCTCTGCGGTAGGTATATCCCCAGATGCAGTGGCCTGGGGGAAAGTGGGCAGCATCGTGGCTAGCTGGGTGGTCTCCCCAGTTCTCGCGGGCACCCTGTCTTTCCTGTTGTTCCGCAGTGTCCAGCGCCTGATCCTAGACACGGAAGACCCCTTCAACAATGCCAAGCGCTACATCCCCTTCTACATGTTTGCAGTGGGCTGGATGATTGCCATGGTGACCCTTACCAAGGGCCTCAAGCACGTTCTTAAAGATGCCAATATCCAGCTCAGCTTTATCCAGGATGCCGGTATTGCCGCCCTGGTGGGCCTTGCTGTCGCCGGTATCGGGGTCACCATGCTCAAGCGCGTCCAGCGGGACCCGGCAGCTGAAGCTGAAAATCGTTTCGCCAACGTCGAGCGCGTATTTGCGATCCTGATGGTCTTCACCGCCTGTGCCATGGCCTTCGCTCACGGCTCCAACGATGTCGCCAACGCCGTTGGTCCTCTGGCTGCCGTAGTTAACACCATTCAGAGCGGCGCTATCACCGTTAAATCCACTATGCCTTCCTGGATATTGCTGCTCGGCGGTATCGGTATCGTGGTGGGCCTGGCGACATACGGCTTTAAGGTAATGGCCACGATCGGTAAGAAAATCACCGAGCTGACACCGAGCCGTGGCTTCGCTGCCGAGCTGGGTGCGGCCTCCACCGTCGTACTGGCTTCTGGTACAGGCCTGCCAATCTCCACAACTCACACTTTGGTGGGCGCGGTATTGGGTGTTGGCCTGGCGCGGGGTATTGGCGCCCTGAACCTGCGTATGATCACCACTATCGCCGCATCCTGGGTAGTCACCCTCCCAGCGGGTGCAGGTATTGCGATCCTGTTCTTCTACTTCTTCAAAGGCTTGTTCGGCTAAAACCGAAGCAGCACACAAAGCAGATCAGCAAAGGGGGTTAAAGCCCCCTTTTTTTATGCCTCTCATATCCACCACTTTAGTAAGGCTTCCTGTCGATATCTATTTCGCTCCTCTGGCATTAATATTTAGGGAAATAAACTGGGCCCAGCCCGCCGACCAATCTATGCCTGCGAATTCACCCTGATGCCATTACTGTTGTTTGTCACTCTTCTGTGGGCCTTTTCCTTCAGTTTGATAGGCGCCTACCTGGCCGGACAGGTGGATAGCTATTTTTCCGCAATGACACGGGTGCTCCTTGCCACAGCGGTATTTATACCCATGCTGAAATGGAAGGGTTGCCCTCCCCGTACCGCGATACGTTTAATTGTGATCGGTGCTGTACAACTGGGGCTGATGTACTTGTTTTACTACCAGTCATTCTTACTGCTCAGTGTCCCCGAAGTACTTCTATTTACTATTTTCACTCCCCTGTATATCACCGCCCTTGAGGACTTCCTTAACAGGCACTTTTCTGTCTGGAACCTCACTATCGCAGCCGTAGCCGTATTAGGAGCAGCCACTATTCGCTGGGGCTCTCCCAGTAACGACTTTTGGGTTGGGTTTGTAGTCGTCCAGGGTGCCAACCTATGTTTTGCCGTGGGGCAGGTGGCATACAAGCGCCTGATATCCAGAGAGCAAGGCCCCCTCCCAAGACAAACCTTCGCTTGGTTTTTTGTAGGCGCCAGCTTGATCACTGTTATTGCCTGGCTCCTGCTTGGGAAACCGCAGTACCCACAGGGCTCACAGCAGTGGAGTGTTCTACTCTGGTTGGGATTGGTGGCATCAGGTCTGGGATACTTTTTGTGGAACAAGGGTGCTACGCAAGTCTCTACTGGTACCCTGGCCGCAATGAATAATGCACTGATTCCCGTTGGCTTATTGGTAAATCTGTTAATCTGGAATCGGGATGCCGATCTAACCCGTCTCGCCCTTGGGGGAGGGCTGATCGGAGCCGCTGTTATCTTGAATGAATGGCGCAACAAGAGTAGGGAAAGTCACCATGGCGAGTATCGCAGTACCTGACCTGAAGACCCAATTACATCAACTGATTGCCTGCCCCAGTGTCAGTGCAACCGATCCTTCCCTGGATATGGGTAACCGCCCGGTGGTTGAGCTACTGGGTGAATGGTTTGAAGGACTTGGTTTCAATGTAGAGATAATGCCTTTAAAGGGCTCTCCCAACAAAGCCAATATGATTGCTACTCTCGGCGGTAAAAGTGGTGATAAAGGCGGGCTCGTTCTATCCGGACATACTGATACAGTCCCCTTTGATGCGGGGCGCTGGCAATCGGACCCCTTTAAGGTTTTAGAGCGCGACAACCGCTTATACGGTCTCGGCACCAGTGATATGAAGGGTTTTTTCCCTCTGGTTATTGAGGCTGTGCAGACTTTTCTCGACAAGCCTCTACAAAAACCATTGATTGTTTTGGCAACAGCCGATGAAGAAACAAGTATGAGTGGTGCCCGCGCCCTGGTGCAGGCTGGCAAACCCCAGGCGCGCTACGCGGTAATTGGTGAGCCCACCGGGCTTCGCCCGATACGTATGCACAAAGGCGTTATGATGGAAGCTGTGCGTATTACCGGGCAATCCGGCCACTCATCAGATCCCAGTTTGGGGGCCAACGCGCTCGAGGCCATGCATAAAGTTATCGGTGAGCTATTAACACTGCGAAAAGAGTGGCAGCAAAAATACAACAACCCCGGATTCGCCGTTCCAGTACCCACGATGAACTTAGGCTGTATCCATGGGGGTGACAATCCCAATCGGATCTGCGGCCACACAGAACTCCAGTTTGATATTCGCCCGTTGCCAGGAATGCAGCTTACGGACCTGCGGGAAGAACTAAACAAACGTATCCTTACCATTCCACAAGACAATAAAATTCAGGTGGAAGTGGCCTCTTTATTCCCTGGCACTGCGCCCTTTGAACAGGATGCCCATTCAGAGTTAGTAAAAGTTGCAGAACAACTTTGTGGCCATCCCGCTGAAAGTGTTGCCTTTGGTACTGAAGCGCCCTACTTGAAGAGTTTGAATATTGACACTATCGTGCTCGGCCCCGGCGATATTGACCAAGCTCATCAGCCGGATGAATTTCTCGCCCTGGATCGTATCAACCCTATGGTCAACATTCTGCGCGACTTGATTGGCCGCTTTTGCCTTTAATCTGCCTGCGACAGCCTCCGGGGCTTTAACACCACAAGACTTGCACACGGTAAGAATTAGTGAGCGACGATAACGCCTCCCTGAACTGGTTTCGCCACGCGGCACCTTACATCAACGACCTCCGCGGTCGCACTTTAGTAATTGGTATCCCCGGCGACGCTTTAGAGCACGCCAATTTCCGCAATCTAGTACACGATATGGCGCTGCTCGCCAGCCTTGGGGTTCGCTTGGTTGTTGTGCACGGCGCGCGGGAACAAATTAATCGAGCCCTGGATGAGCGCGGCATAGAAAATCGGTTTCACGAGAACCAGCGTATTACCAATCGAGAGACATTGGAGATTGTTAAGTCCGTCGTGGGCAAACTGCGCTTCGATATTGAAGCTGCTTTTTCCCAGGGACTGCCAGACTCACCGATGGCGCGTTCGGCCCTCAAGGTGGTCTCAGGCAATTTTGTTACCGCCCGCCCCAGTGGCGTGCTCGATGGCGTGGACCTGGGCTGGACCGGCACCGTACGGCGCATGGACACCAGCACTCTGGAGCAAAACCTGGATCAGGGTTCCCTGGTGCTCCTTTCTCCCCTGGGCACATCCCTGACCGGGGAGCTTTTCAATATCAATTACCTGGATCTGGCCGCTGAGGCTTCCAGAGTTTTGCGCGCCGAGAAACTAGTGCTATTCCGCGAACCTGAGCAACTTCAAGTGGACGGAAATCCGGTACACGAGTTAAGTATTTTGCAGGCAGAGCAGGTTTCACCCAAGGTGCAAAGCGCAACTCTGCGCTGCGCCATTCGAGCCTGTAATGCAGGGATCGCCCGTACACACCTACTTAGCTTTTGTAAAAACGGCGCCTTAATTCAGGAGCTATTCCGCCGTGAAGGCGCCGGTACCATGATTTACCGGGACAGCTACGAAGTTGTGCGCAGAGCGCGAATTACCGATGTGGGCGGCATTCTTGGACTGATCCGCCCGTTAGAGAAAGATGGCGTTTTGGTACGGCGCTCCCGCGAGAAGCTCGAGGCGGAAATTGAACACTTCACGCTTGTGGAAGTGGATGGCACTCCAGTTGCCTGTGCAGCTCTGTATCCCATTAAGGATGATAAGGGCACTACCACAGCAGCCGAAGTTGCCTGCCTTGCCAGCCACCCGGAATTTCGCGGTGGCGGGCGTGGAGCCAAGCTGATGCGCCACCTTGAGAGACAGGCGCAAACAGTCCAGGTTGATGAGCTCTACGTCCTCACCACCCAGACAGAGCACTGGTTTATCGAGCAGGGTTTTGAGCAAGTCGGTATCAGTGAGCTGCCTACCGCGCGAAAGCCCCTGTACAACATTCAGCGCAATTCGAGAATCCTGCGTAAACGCCTGGGGAAAAGTCACTCCACTTAGTCATAGAAATTTGAAATATCTATCCTTATTACTCCTTTTATGGGTAGTTTGGGCGCAAAGACATCCCAGGAAAGTCCGTTTTTTGCTAAGCTGGCGCATTCATTGTTGCCAGCTGGAATCTGTGACTATGCCCCAATACCGCTCCCGCACCTCTACCGCCGGTCGCAATATGGCCGGAGCCCGCGCCTTGTGGCGTGCCACCGGTATGACGGACGAGGACTTCCATAAGCCAATCATTGCCATCGCAAACTCCTTTACCCAGTTTGTCCCCGGACACGTACACCTAAAGGATATGGGTCAGCTTGTCGCAAGGGAGATTGAACGCGCCGGCGGCGTGGCCAAGGAGTTCAATACGATCGCTGTGGATGACGGTATCGCAATGGGTCACGACGGCATGCTCTATAGCCTGCCCAGCCGCGAAATTATCGCTGACTCAGTGGAGTACATGGTCAATGCCCACTGTGCCGACGCCCTCGTTTGTATCTCCAATTGTGACAAGATCACACCGGGAATGATGATGGCAGCCATGCGCCTGAACATTCCAGTTATCTTTGTCTCCGGTGGCCCGATGGAGGCCGGCAAAACCAAACTGGCTGACCACAAGCTCGACTTAGTAGATGCTATGGTGATCGCCGCTACAGATACGGCCTCCGACGAGGAAGTTGCTGAGTATGAGCGCTCTGCCTGCCCGACCTGTGGCTCCTGCTCAGGTATGTTTACAGCGAACTCCATGAACTGCCTGACCGAGGCCCTGGGGCTTTCACTCCCTGGTAACGGCACCATGCTAGCGACTCACGCCGACCGCAAGGAGCTATTCCTCCGCGCTGGCCGCGAGATCGTAACCCTGACCAAACGCTACTATGAGCAGGATGACGAAACTGCCCTGCCGCGCAACATTGCCAACCGTACAGCCTTCCGCAATGCCATGGCACTCGATATCGCCATGGGAGGCTCCACTAATACCATCCTGCACCTGCTGGCAACCGCTCAGGAAGGTGAGATTGACTTCACCCTGGAAGATATCGACAGCCTCTCCCGTGAGGTTCCACAGCTGTGCAAAGTTGCCCCCAATACCGAGAAATACCATATAGAAGATGTACACCGCGCTGGCGGTGTAATGGCTATCCTCGGGGAGTTGGAGGCCGCAGGTCTTATCGACTCTTCACTACCGACCGCCTACGGTGGTTCGCTCGCCGATGCCCTGGCACGCTGGGATATTTGCCGCACGGACGACCAATCTGTACTGGAATTCTATCGCGCGGGCCCCGCAGGCATTCCAACCCAAACAGCTTTCAGCCAGGAATGCCGCTGGTCCACTTTAGATGCAGACCGCCAGCGTGGCTGTATCCGTTCTGCTGAGCACGCCTACTCCTCTGAGGGAGGGCTCGCCGTTCTCTTTGGTAACCTGGCCCCCAATGGCTGTGTAGTGAAGACTTCCGGCGTCGATGAGTCGCTGTGGAAATTCGAAGGCCCCGCCCACGTAGTAGAAAGCCAGGAAGAGGCGGTTTCCAATATCCTCGAAGGGAAGGTCAGTAAAGGTGAGGCTGTTATCGTCCGCTATGAGGGTCCTAAAGGTGGACCTGGTATGCAAGAGATGCTTTACCCCACCAGTTATTTAAAATCCAAAGGACTCGGTGAGCACTGCGCATTGATTACCGATGGCCGCTTCTCAGGCGGTACTTCGGGCCTCTCTATCGGACATGTTTCACCTGAGGCAGCTTCTGGAGGTAACATCGCTCTGGTTCGCAATGGAGACCTTATACGTATTGACATTCCAGGGAGGAAAATTGAAATCGCTATTGAGGAAAGTGAACTCGATAAGCGACGCAGGGAAATGGAAAAAAATCCCAATGGCTGGAAGCCAATCGAAAAGCGCCCTCGTAAAGTCAGCAAGGCACTGAAAGCCTATGCCATGCTTGCCACCAGTGCAGACCGCGGGGCGGTAAGGGAAATTGACTGATTAAAACTGCTCTAAAAAGAACGGCCCCTAAGGGCCGTTTTTTATTCCGCTATTTTGTAACTGATTCGATTGCGTACCCCGTAGCGCTCCACTGGCTGGCCATTCTCCATTTGGGGGCGATACTTAAACCGCTCTGCCGCGGCTACAGCGGAGCGATCAAATACGCTCGTGGGATTACCATTAGAATCATAGCCCCCAACCACACGAGCATCACGTACCGCCCCAGTTTTGGTTACCGTGAATTCTACAACGGCATACCCCTCTATCCCCCTGCGCAGTGCCAAATTGGGGTATCGCGGTTTAGCTTTATAAACTGGTAAAGGGTTGCGCGTTATTTGCACCCCGGTAGAAGTAACAGGAGTGGGCGTACCAATCACTACATTCATCGTAACCGGTGTTACCTCAGTTTCCTCAACCCGCATCGTTGGCTGCTCCAGCACAGCTTGCGGCGGTGTAGGCTCCTCATAAGTTTGGGTAACAATCTCTTTTTTTGGCATATGTACCGGTTTTATCGCAGGCAACAAGCTAACTTTGGGCTCCTCGATATCAGTAGCTACTAGTTGACTCATCAAAAAGATCAATCCAACTGTGATTGCAGCGGCAAAACCCAGACTCTTTGTGTAACCCGCGAGTAAATGTGGGGGGAAAAATAAGGGGTTGGAAATCGACTGGCAAGCTCTGTCCATAACACCTCTCCTATTATTGTTAGGGTGCGATAAGCGGCATTCATATGCCGAAAATGGAAAAGCTGATCAGCTACCATTAATCATTAGCCAATTTACAAAAAAATGCAAATAGTCTGTTAATACAGGTTGTATCAAAATTTTGTATCGGCATACGACAGAAGGCAAGCATAAAAAAAGCCGCACATTTCTGTGCGGCCTTTTAAGAAACCTGGAAAGCGGGTCAGCTTTAGATGGCTAACTGCTCTTCACGCTTCTTTTCGCCCTCAACAAAGGTAATCCACTGTTTGGCGAACTTCTCAGAACGTTCATCTTTCAGTGCAAGCTTGAGGCTCTTTAACGATGAGTCATAACGCTTCAGGTTGGCATTTGCCATACCCATTACGATATGCAGCTGGTCAACCCGCTTGATACCGCCTTTTGCCAGGGCTTTTTTACCCATAGCGATGGCTTTTTCGTTCTGATCCAAATCCAGGTAAATACCGGCCAGGCGTGAATAGATCTCACCTTTATCGGAAAGCTGTGCAGCCGCTTCCAGCTGTGGAATCGCCTTTTGCAGCTCCTGTGCCATCTGGTATGCCTGGGCCAGGGTTTCCAGGTTTTTAGCCGTGCGTGGGATCTTCTTGTCTTGAATACCCTTGGCAATCACCTTGGCTCCTTTATAAGGCATTTCATGCCCCATAAAGAGATACCCCATATTCAGCAGATCTCTATCTTTCTCCAGGGCACCGGCAAGGTAAGCTGCTTCCATCATATGCAACTGGTCCTTCTCACGCTTGAGCTCACCGTACATGGCTGCCAGCGTTTTGTAGTACACCGGCTTTGGATAGTACTGCACCAGTTTTTCCAGAACAGCGGCTACGCTCTTGTAGTCGTTGCGCTCGAAATAAACGTACTGCTGCAATCCGTACCAGCTTTCCTTGGGGGTTTTACCCTCTTTCTCGTACATGGACACCGCGATATTAATATTCGCGAGAGCCTTGTTCTGTTCACCAGTCTGATTGTAAGCCTGGGCGAGAAGGGCGTAGGAGTCGGCAGTGATGCGATCGGAAACCTTAAACCACTGGTTCAGATAGTTAATCGCCTGCTTGTAATCCTCTGTGACAAAATAGAGCTGAGCCAGTGTAAACAGGGTGCCCACTTCTAAAGCTACCGGCAGGTTTTTTTCACCCTGATCCAACACCTTTTTAAAGTAGGGAATCGCCTCTTTGTAACGCTCAGTGCTGTAGTAAACAACACCGAAGAAGTTATACATCTGGGCAATTTCATAGCCGTTGAAGCGCTTCTTAGCCGCATCCATTTCCTGCAGTGCAACTAGTGCGGCCGCCCAATCCTCTGCATCCGCAGCTTCCTGGGCTTTCTCCAGCTTCTTATACGCAGCTTCACGCATCGCCGGAACTTTACGGGTTTTTTCTTTGCTCGGCTTCTTTTGTTCCTGCGCCTGCGCAGAGGCGAAAGGTGCTGATACACCCACCGCATCCAACACGGTAACGCTGACCGTCGGTGCCAGAACCAAGGGTAGCGCTACTGACGTGCGCAGAGCGAACTTGGACAAACCTTTAGTGATGGTCGTCAACTTCATAGTGCTTCCCCTTTTTAGTCCTTAGCCATGTTAAAGCTGATCTTAGTCCTAACATTAGGAACTTCAGTCGGCTTGCCATCGACTACCCGCGGCTTGTACTTGTACTTCAGCGCGGACTTTAGGGCAGCCCGATTGAAAACCGTGGTCGGTTTACCTTGTAGCGTAAAAGCCTCAATTACAATCGGGTCGCGTACAGAGCCGTTAGTCGTTACGGTGTACTCAACGATTACGTAGCCTTCCATACCGCGCTGCAGAGCGCGACGGGGATATTGTGGCTGTACTTTTACGATTGGTAGGTAATCACCTTCACCAAAGCTGAAACCTGACAGCTTAACGCCGCCTCCGGCCTTCGGAGCGGAAATGTTGATGTTGCCATCAATATTCGGCTCTTCAAACTCGGGCTCAGGCATCTCCGGTGGCGGAGTTTCCGGCTCATCAGGTTTTACCGGCTTTGCGGTGTCGTACTGTGTTTCAATCTTCGTATCAGGCATCACCACATCGGCAACTTTGAAAGTTTCCGTATCCTCAGGAGCTTTCATGTTTGCCGCGATCAGCTGATGCATGGTGAAGATGAGGCCAAAGGTCGTGGCTACCGCCAACGTACCTGCCCCAAGAAGTCTTACCGGATTCATAGCTGTTAACTCTTCTCTGTAGCGACGGAAACTTTCTTGATACCAATCTTCCTGGCTGCTTCTGCAATCAGGGCAATCTTCTCAATGCTTGCTCCCTTATCGGGCTGAATTACCAACCACCCTTTCGGGTTTTCCGAGTAGAGACGCTCCAGGACAATTCGTACCTGGCGCTCATCAACCTTCTCTTTAGCAATCCAAACCTCGTCACTGTCGTTGATCGCTACCAGGATAGAGGCGGCCTTGAGTTCAGCGGTCGTCGATTCCGGCTTCTCAATATCAGCACCCGGCTCCTTGATAAAGGTCGCGGTGACGATAAAGAAGATCAGCATGATAAACACCACGTCCAGCATAGGCGTGAGGTCAATTGCGCCGGCTTCCTCTTCTGCCGTATTTTGTCTTTTGCTCATAGCAACTCTCTTAGCGAACTTTTCCAGCGGGGGCTCAGGGAGCCCCCGGCGAAAGTATCTGGCTTGGCTAAACCTTCACAGTAAATAAGCAAGCTTATTAACTGGTGTATGCTTAGTGATCCATCGTCAGATGATCTTCCAGCAGCTGGGTTTCACGCTCAGCTTTACGGGCAAGGTAAGTGTTGGCAAATACGCCTGACAGTGCCGCAACCATACCCGCCATTGTCGGGATAGTTGCCATGGATACACCACTGGCCATCTGCTTGGCGTCACCACCACCTGTAATCGCGAGAACATCGAACACGTTGATCATGCCCCAAACCGTACCCAACAGCCCAAACAGAGGGGCCAGGGCGACACAGGCTTGGATCATGTCCATATTGTCCTGAATTTTCTCGGATACCCGGGAAATCATTGCATAACGGATCTGGTGCGAAGCCCAGGATTTGCGCTCGCCGCGCCCCTCCCATTGGTCTACCGCACCTTGAACGTCACTTTTCAACCCTTTGTTAAAGTAGAAAACACGTTCAAAAATCAGCGTCCACATAAAGAAGGTCAGGCCGGCGATCAGGAACAGTACTGGCCCGCCCGACGCCATAAAGGCGTTGACGGCGGCCCATGCGTCATTTAATGCGTGCATGTTGCCGCCTCCTCTTATTTGCGCTCAGCGTTTTCTGCCACGATACCAGCACTCTGCTCTTCCAGAATGTGCAGGACACGCTTGGCACGACCATTAACTACGGTGTGCATCAGAACGGTTGGGATAGCCACAACCAGACCGAGAACAGTGGTAATCAGGGCTGAGGAAATACCGCCGGCCATTGCCTTAGGATCGCCCGCACCAAAGATAGTGATCGCCTGGAAGGTGATGATCATACCGGTTACGGTACCCAACAGACCCAGCAGCGGAGCAACCATCGCGATGATCTTCAGCAGGTTGAGGCCAGATTCAATCGCCGGACGCTCTTTCAGTACCGCTTCTTCCATCTTCAGTTCGAGAGTTTCACCGTCTACACCTTTATTCTCTTCCGCAACAGCCAGTACACGGCCCAGCGGGTTATTGGTGTTCGGAGTAGAGGAGCGCAGCTGTGCATTCACTTTGGCGCCAACGCCAGTCAGAACGATCAGGCGGAAGATAGCCAGCAGCATCGCGAAGGCACCAACAGCGGAGATGATGTAACCCACGATGCCACCCTGGTGCCAGCGCTCTACGATATCCGGGCTATTAATCATGGCTTTCAGGTAGGAGCCGCCGGTAGGACCAGTCGGGTCTACACCGAAGGCACTGAAGCCACTGGTAGAAGCCTGTAGAGTTTCAGCCATGCCTTGGAACTTGGCGTCAGGCTGACGGATCAGCTCAGCCATTTTGTAGGCATTGTTCATTTCCAGGTATTTACCATTGGAAACCAGGTTGAAGTTACCTACGCGAACCACTTCCTGATCAGCCTGCTCACCATTGGGCTTGATCACGGTTGCGTTAAACTTAACGATCTTGCCAGACTCAACAGTTTCGCGCTGAATTTCAAACCACAGACGCTCGATTTCTTCGATAGTCGGCAGCTGGGTAGCACTGTTCATCTTAGCCAGAAGACCATCGATGAATTCAGTACGGTTAGGATATTGAGCGGAAACCAGAGAGGAACCGATATTGGCACGCAGGTCAGCAGCAGTAGAGGACATATGGCCGAACAGTTCCTTCAAGGAACCCAGACGCTGATCCAGTTGCTGACGCTTCTGATCAACAGCAACTTCCTGCTCCTGGTATTTCTTTTCCAGGTCAGAAGAGCGCTTTTCTTCAGCGGTGCGAGTATTTTTGGCTTGGTTTAGCAGAGCATTCTGGTTCGCCTTCTGACGGCGGAACTCAGCTTCACGCTGCTTGTGTTCTTTGGACTCGGCAACTTTGGACTGCTGAACCATTTTCAACAGATCGTCCAGGGAAGCAGCCTTCTCTTGAGCAACTGCGGAGAAGCTGATCAGACCAGCTGCTGCCGCTACTAAAACGCGTTTGGCGAAAGAGGTTTTCATTGCGCTGCCTCCGGAGCCGGGATCGGCATGGTCATGATGTCGATAGTGGCCTGCTTCTTGGCAATTTTCAGACCGTTCATGAGAGCGCGGCGGTATTCACCTGCGTCGATCTCAACCCACGCTTTTTGCGCTTTGTCATAAGCGAGGGCAATTTCTGCATCAGTAGTCTGAGCCAGCAGGGCGATACGGCCGATTTGCAGAACGCTCACCTCGCGCTCTTGACCAGCAACGGTCAGAGTATCGCGGTAAGAGTCGATCTTACGGGCGTATTCCGCTTCGAAGTTGTACAGTTCCAGTACCTGGCGGAACTTCTCCGCAACACTTACATCGGAACGGTCCATGGTGCTCTTAACACCGTTGAGGTTCGCCATACGCTCTTCGAGCTTGAACGGTGCGTCCAGCTCAATGAACTGCTCCAGACCTTCCAGCATACGCAGGATCAGCGGCTGAATCTGACGTTCAATGACAGTAACGTTGGCAATAGACTCATCCAGCTCATTGATAACTTCGAGCTGATTGGCCAGCTGCTTTTCCAGCTGACGGTTGTATACGCGCAGACCATCGATTTCTTTATTAACCACCTTGAAGTCCTGCAGCAGGCTGCTGGTTTCGTCGGCAATCTTGTCGATGCGTTTTTGCGATGCCTGGGCCGCAGTGGTTTTCTGCTGGCCGACGGCGAGTACGTTATCGAGAGTATCCGCAGTGGCTACGCTGCCGTAGAGCGCGCCGGCAGACAGCGCAGTGGTCAGCGCCACAGCCATGAATCGCTTGGTTTTCATTAGACCCCCCAGTGGGTTCAATATTTCACAACATGGTCGCGATGAGTTAGCTGCCACAACGCGGTGTCCTTTTGTTTTAAAAACATTGGTTAGAAGACAGCTAAGAGCCGCACATTGTAAACAGCCGATTTGATTATTCAAATGCCGATTGCCAGCATCGGCCCGCTTGGGTAGCAAGGTAACACTCGGGTAACATCCCCGGGTTACTTGCACACATTAGCGGCGACGTTCCTTGTGTAAGCTGTTGGAGAATTTAACAGATCGATCAACTTTTGATCAAATTGTTTTTATTTAAATCTGTCATATTGGACTAATGAGTAGTTGTACTCATTCCTGTCCGAGGCCGGGTAACACTCTCGTGCCGACTCGACCCACGAGTCATCCATGTCGGGAAAGTATGCATCCCCGTCGATATTTGCGTCAACTTCGGTGACATATAAGCGGGCAGCCAGAGGCAGTGCCTGGCGATAAATTTGTGCTCCCCCAATAACCATCACTTCATTGGCACCGCTGTCCTTAGCGCAGCTTTGGGCCAGACTCAGGGCTTTATCCAGAGACTGGACCACCTCAACGCCATCCGCAACCCAGTCAGCATTACGCGTAATGACAATGTTGACACGCCCCGGAAGTGGGCGACCAATAGACTCAAAGGTCTTTCGTCCCATTACTACTGGCTTTCCCATAGTGGTCCGCTTAAAAAACTGCAGATCGCCAGAGATGCGCCAGGGGAGTTCATTATCCTTGCCGATAGCACCATTGCGGGCAACTGCCGCAATCAAAGCAATAGAAACCGTCATTACTGCCCCTTAAACCGCTACAGGTGCCGGAATATGTGGATAGGCTTCGTAACCTTTGAGTTCAAAGTCCTCGAAGCGGAAAGAAAACAGATCTTTCACATCTGGATTCAAGTGCATTTGTGGCAGAGGCAGAGGGTCGCGCTGCAATTGCAGTTCGACCTGCTCCATATGGTTGGAGTAGAGGTGAGCATCACCAAAGGTGTGGATAAAATCGCCGGGCTTCAAACCGCATACCTGTGCCAGCATCAGGGTCAGCAGGCTGTATGAGGCGATATTGAAAGGCACCCCGAGGAAAATGTCTGCGCTTCGCTGGTACAGCTGGCAGGACAACTTGCCATCAGCGACATAGAACTGGAACAGGGCATGGCAGGGAGCCAGGGCCATGCGCCCTTCACGAGCATTATCAGCTGGTGAAACACCTTCATCTGGCAGATCCGCAGGGTTCCAGGCACTAACCATCAGGCGCCGGGAGTCCGGGCGGGTTTTCAACTGGTGGACCAACTGCTCAATCTGGTCGATCTGGCGACCATCAGAAGTGGGCCAGGAGCGCCATTGATGGCCATATACAGGACCCAGATCACCGTCCTCTGTCGCCCACTCATCCCAAATCCGCACCTTATTGTCCTGCAGATAGCGGATATTGGTATCCCCCTGCAAAAACCACAGAAGTTCGTGAATAATCGAGCGTAAATGGCACTTTTTAGTGGTGATCAGCGGAAAACCCTCCGCCAAATTAAAGCGCATTTGATAGCCAAACACACTGAGAGTACCAGTGCCGGTGCGGTCACCTTTAACGGTGCCGTTATCGCGCACATGGCGCATTAGATCGAGATACTGCTTCATCTACTGCTATGCTCCACCTTTAACTCGGGAAGACCCTGCTTTCTTACCTTTCTGCTCAGTTCTCCCCTCGGGAAGCGGCTGAGTTTTATAACTCCATACCAGCAATGCGATGCCGGCAATAATCATCGGCAGGCTCAAAAGCTGCCCACGAGTCATCCATCCAAATAAATCAAAACCAATATGCCCATCGGGCTCCCTGACAAACTCCACCAGGAAGCGGAATACACCGTAGAGCATCACGAACATACCACCCACCGCGAGTCGAGGGCGCGGCTTACTGGAGAACCACCAGAGCAGCGCAAAGAGAACCAGCCCCTCAAGGAAGGCTTGATACAGCTGGGATGGGTGCCGGACCAGAAGGTCCGGGTCCTTTGGAAAGACCATGCCCCAAGGGCCTTCAGTTTCACGTCCCCAAAGCTCCTGGCCAATAAAATTACCGATCCGCCCAAGCCCAAGACCTATGGGCACCAGAGGAGCAACGAAATCAATTAGAGCCGGGAAGGTTGTACCAATTTTGCGTGCGTAGAGTGCCGTGGCCAACATTACCCCTATCAGCCCGCCGTGGAAGCTCATCCCTCCTTCCCACAACCGGATCAGTGATATCGGGTCTTCGAGCAACTGGGGAAAGTTATAAAAGAACATGTACCCCAAGCGGCCACCGATAACGACACCAATGGCACAGTAGAGAATCAAGTCCTCAACTTCGGATTTAATAACCGGTGACCAGGGTTTGGCACTTCGGCGCAATGCCAACCACCAGGCCGCGACAAAGCCAGCCAAGTACATCAGCCCATACCAGTGCACTTTTAAGGGGCCTATTGCAAAGGCTACCGGGTCAATTTCGGGATAGGTCAGCATGGGGGAATCGCGATTGCTAATAAAGGGCGTATTATGGTCGTAAAGCCCCCCGCTGTGGAAGGGCAGCTTGCCCCTAGGGAAGATCCCCATGTGTCTACTGCTATTCGCCTATCAATGCCACCCGAAATACCCGCTGCTGTTGATCGCCAATCGGGATGAGTTCTATCAAAGGCCAACCGCAGCAGCGGAGCACTGGCCCGGGACCGGGCTAATTGCGGGTAGAGACCTTGAAGCTCAGGGAACCTGGGCCGGCGTATCCCCCGGCCGGGTCGCGGCTGTAACCAATATCCGGGAGCCTGGAACACCGGAACCTGTAGGAGCGCTTTCCCGCGGAGAAATACCGCAGAAATTCCTCAGCCAACAAATTAGCCCTGTGCATTTCATCCACTACCTGGAATCCCAGCAATATCGAGGCTTTAACGCCCTGCTGTTTGATATTCAGAATCAAAACACTCTCTTCTGTGCCGGGAACCGGCACAAGCCATTTACTTTTGGACCGGGCATTCACGGTATCTCCAACGGAGCGCCGGACGAGCCCTGGCCAAAGGTGGAAAGGGGCAAAGCGGGGCTGGCAGAAATAATACCTGCGGCCGACCAACTGGTAACAATCGAGAGCTTTGTGGAACCAGCCCTGGCACTACTCAAAGATCGCACCCCCGCGCCGGACCAACAACTCCCTCATACCGGGCTACCACTGGAGATTGAGCGGGTACTCTCTCCGATATTCATTCAAATGGATGCCGATAGCTCGGCGACAGAACCAATGCTTCGCAATGGAGGCTACGGTACCCGCGCGAGTACCGTGATCACCATCGACCAGAGGGGGTGTGGCCAACTTTGGGAGCAGACTTTTATACAGGGCAATGAAAATGGACCCCTGCGCTACCTCACTACCCAGTCGCCCAATTAAGCAGGCTCAATGCTAATGGCAGA
This sequence comes from Microbulbifer maximicatervae (SeqCode), assembly GCF_052466985.1. Taxonomy (NCBI): domain Bacteria; kingdom Pseudomonadati; phylum Pseudomonadota; class Gammaproteobacteria; order Cellvibrionales; family Microbulbiferaceae; genus Microbulbifer; species Microbulbifer maximicatervae (SeqCode). The sequence continues at coordinate 4,260,230 of NZ_CP174298.1, read as the reverse complement.
GAAATTGTGCATAACTTTTTGTGCAAGCCTCTGCACCATATTCAAATAAGCCCCAGTAAACACGCCCCTTTTTCACCCACGAGCGAAATATTTGACGCAAAACTCATCATTCGCAAATCCTTACTCTAAAAAGAATGAAGCGCCAAGCAAATTTTGCATTTATTGCCATACTTACTTTCACAGACTGAAGTTGGTTGAGTTTCGCGCAAGCAGGACACCGACATCAGTCTTAATAAAAGGAAGTCGCGCGGGACGCATGACACGTGCGAGTCACCGATAATATCCCTGAGTATCTGGATGGGCTCGCCACAGGTTGGGAAGGTATGAACGATCTGGCGCCCGGCATTTTCCAAAATATCGCACCGGGCCCCCGCAGAATCGCTGAGGTACCATGTCGTATTTCAACCCCGAGCATCGTAGACGCAAATCTGTACTTCCACTGCTGACACTGGGTAGCCTCTGTGTCTTCATTCTTTATTATGCTTTCGCAGCAAACCAGAAGACCGTACCCGTTTTACCGGAGAATGCTGTTCGCCCTCATTTAGTGCACTGGCTAGAGGAAAACCCTGATGCCTGGCCAGCCCAGGACCCCATTTTTAACCCCGCCGCTGTGCGCAAGATCTACCAGCGCACGGATTACCGCTTGCTTTGGTTCGATAACTACAGCCTAAGTGATAGTGCCAATGACCTGCTGAAACAACTCACAGCTGCCAGCTCCGGCAATCCGAGCAGCATGGTCGACTACCGCTACCACCTGGGATACTTCGATCGCACCCTCCGCGATACTCCACAACGGCTTCAGATGGCTGCAGTATTGGATATCTTACTGACCGATGCCTTTGTCTCCTACGCGCAAGATACCCAGCTGGACAGGCTAAAGCCCAAAACCCGCCCGCGCCGGGGTGTCACACCGGTTCTGCGGGATAGTGAAGGTTTCCGCTTGGTTGCGACCAGCACAGCTCAACAGCAGGCTTCCAGTGAACCCAGCGGGCGCAAGTACTTCCGCGGATATGATCGCGCAGCCAATCTCGGCAGCAATGTACGCAGCCGCTATTACTCGCGGGAATACAATGCGGATACTTCCGGCAATTACTCAGGACGCAATTATTCCGGTAGCACTCGCACCTATGAGCGCAGTCGATACCGTTCCTACCGGGACAACAATAGTGGCTCAGGTTCCGGCAGTCGCGTTTATTACAACCAGGGGCGGTCAAATACTGCCGCCCCACCGGTGAGATCTGAAAACAGTGAGGGGCCTTACTACGAGGAAAACCGGCCCTATGGCAACGATGTAAGAGCGCTGCGCGGTGAGCTGCAACGGCTGCGCAAGATTTCCTCCAGCGGTCGCTGGCGTCCGATCCCGGCGGGCCCTGCCATGACCATGGGTGCACGCCACCCACATGTGGGCCTCCTGCGTAACCTGCTCTCCCTATACGGTGATTACCAGTCTTACTACAGCTACGGCGGCACTGATCGCAATCGCTTCGATCGGGGCCTTCATCAAGCGGTGGTGCGCTTCCAAAAACGTCACGGCCTGAGGGCAGATGGTATTGTCGGTCGCTCAACTCGCAAGCGCCTGAATTTATCCCCAGCTGCACGCGCCCGCATTGTGGAAATGAATATCAAGCGCCGCGAAGAATTGCCGGAACAATTGGGCAGCCGTTTTATCCAGGTCAATATTCCCGCGTATCGTCTCAAATACGTGGAAAACGACCAGGTCAAACTGGCGATGAATGTCGTCGTCGGTAAGAAAAAACACGCAACGCCTGAAATAACCACCCGTGTCAGCAAGGTAGTCTTTAACCCCACTTGGACAGTACCGCGCAGTATCCTGGTGAATGAGATCCTCCCCAAAGCTCGTAAAAACCCTGCGGGTATGGAAAAAATGGGATACCGGGTGATTAGCGGTAGGGGTGAAAAACTGCCTCTGACTCCGCAAAACCTATCTGCTGCAGGTGCGGGTTCCTACCTAATGCGCCAAATGGGCGGTGAGGAAAACATATTGGGACGTGTCAAATTTGAAATCCCCAATATTCACGACGTGTACCTGCACGATACGCGCGCGCGCAAACTTTTTTCCCTGACCACACGAGGCTATAGCCATGGCTGTATCCGCTTGGAAAAACCCCGCCACTTGGCCGAAGCGCTGCTTCGCCCCCAAGGGGATTGGGATCAGTGGCGTATCGATCAATTGACCACAGGAGAGGAAACCACTGAAGTGGATATGTCCCAACTGGTGAAGGTTTATATCACCTACTGGACTGCCTGGGTTGATGGTCAGGGCAACCTGAACTTCCGCCCGGATATTTATGGCAAAGATGGACTGACCGATAATCAATTTTAAAAGAAACCGGGGCGGCTATACGTCGCCCCGGTTATAATCAGGGAATTATTGAGCGTGTTATTCCATTAATTAGCCTTTCTCAAGCAGCGCCATTCCTGAAAATTATTTAAAGACTATCAGTCACAAGTTATCAATGTGAGCACAGTGATAAATCTCACTGATTTCTCAGTGCTTGCAGGGGTGACTTATGGGTGCTGCCAACAATTCACTTTGCGCTTTTTTGCCACGGAACCAACTAACCTCCCTCAGGGCGAGTGCCGCTGCGATTGCCATAGCAATATCGCTGGGCATTCACTCACCACAAATACTCGCCGAAGCTAAAGATACCGCCGAACCTGACCTGATCGGCAGTCGCGATCCTTTTTTACCTCAGGGCAGGCAATTTTCCCTACTCAGCGAAGCGTTAGCACGCTATCAAACCCTGGCACAAGGTAATTACTGGAAACCACTCAGTGCTGGACAACCTATCGCACCGGGCAGTCGCAGTCCCCGGGTTGCGCAATTGAGAAGCCTGTTAATGCTCTATGGTGATCACCATCCCGAGGAATACGGAGCAGATACTTCTAAAGCAGATGTCTACGACAAAAAACTGCAGCAGGCCGTTAAACGGTTTCAGAAACGTCACGGATTAAAGCAAACGGCACTGGTTGATGAGGGAACCCGGAGTCGACTCAATACCCCGCCAGATAAAGTTGCCAAAATTCTGGCAGCGAATATTGAACGCTGGAAACAACTCCCCAAGGATTTAGGGCCTCGCTATATCATCGTGAATGTCCCGGAATTTAATTTGCGCCTAATTGAAGGCGATAAAGAGCAGTTCCGTATGCGTGTGGTTGTGGGAAAACCAAAACACAAAACACCGCAAATCGCTACTCGTATGACGCGACTGGAATTTAATCCCGTATGGCGTGTCCCGCCCAGTATTGCGCTGCGGGAACTTTTACCTAAGGGCAGTTCCGCCCTCAGGGCAAAAGGTTATCGCCTGATGAATCATCGGGGTAGATCGGTACCATTTACTCGTGGAAATGTAGCTGCAGTGCGTCGAGGACAAGTTTCACTGCAACAAAAAGGCGGGCCGGGAAATGCTTTGGGAAGAGTGAAATTTGTTATCCCCAATCGGCAGGCCATTTTTCTCCACGACACAAATAGCAAGCATTTATTTAAAAAATCACAAAGGGCCTTTAGCCACGGTTGTATTCGTCTGGAAAAGCCATTGCAGTTTGCTCGCATGATGTTAGCTCAGCAAAACAAGTGGAGTGATGCCCGTATCAATCGCGCGCTGGGAAGTGGTCGCACCCATGGTGTTGCCCTTAAAAATCCCCTACCGGTTTATATCGCTTACTGGACTGCCTGGATCGATGAAAATGGGCAGCTTCAGTTTCGGCCGGATATCTATAACCGGGATCAGTAATAGGAGGTGACGGAGTGAAGCGGATTAAGAGCTATAGGGACTACTGAGTTATCAGTATGGCAAATGGCCCATTCCAGCTCGGCATCGCCGCACTGATAAGCCTCGTAATTGCCTCGGCCAGCCCTTTGAATGCTTCATTTACTGGGCAGACCGATGTCATTATTGAGCCAATCAGTTCGACCCAGCAATTGCGCGATACCGCTCAGGCCTACCGAGTGTTAGCGAAGAACTGGCGACCTATTGCCCAGGGAAAAACTTTACAGCCCGGAGACAAAGGCCCTCGTGTCCTGCAACTACGTAACTTGTTGGCAATGTATAAGGATTATCACGGTCAACCCGGGCCGCTTTCCGCCCCACAAAAAGACCCCCGAAGATTTGACAGTGCGCTCCAAGCAGCAGTGGAGCGCTTTCAGGAACGTCACGGATTGAACGTTACCGGCATCGCCGATGAAGACACACTTGCAGCCTTAGCTGTATCGCCAATGGAGCGCGCTCAGCAAATGGAATTGAATGCATCCCGATGGGAGCAGCTAAAACTCCCTGAGGATGACCGCTATGTAATTGTCAACGTGCCCGACTATCGCTTACAGCTTATCGAAGATGGTTCAGTTGCTCTCGATATGAAAACCGTCGTAGGAAAAAGCAGCACGCGCACACCGGATATGCGCACGCGAATAACCAATATTGTTTTCAGCCCAACCTGGACTGTCCCCCGAAGTATTCTTGTCACCGAGCTTTTGCCCAAGGCACGACACAACCCAACAGCCATGCACAAGCGGGGTTATCGAGTAGTGCAATATCGCAGCGGTAAATCGTCCCCTATTACAGAAGAGACTATTGCCAAGGCAGCCGGTGGGCACGCTACTTTGAGGCAATTGAGTGGCCCTGAGAATACTCTGGGAAAAGTGAAATTTGTTATCCCCAATAAGCAGGCTATTTTTCTCCATGACACCCAGGCTCAAAGCCTGTTTAAACTTCGCCAGCGAGCATTAAGTCACGGATGCGTAAGGCTACAAGCACCAGAAGAATTAGCTTATTTTCTTCTCCGTGACCAGGGGTGGGACAGAACCCGGGTAGCGCAGGCAGCCAATGGGCACGATGCTCTGAATGTAAAGGTTAAGGGATCACCCCGTATTTACATCGTTTATATGACCGCCTGGATAGATAGGGATGGGCGCCCCCAATTCCGCCCTGATATTTATCATCGTGACAAAGAGCTGCCTTATCCAAATTAGGGAGCTTATCGGCAAGTAAAAAATATTAAGTATCGCTAAATGATTTTGTCTGCTCTCATTTTCGCTGAAATCGGACTGTAACGCTAAAGCTCCCCAGGAAATAGAACTTGAAAGACACCGGTCAAAATAACCTCCTAAGCAAGTTTTATTTAATTTTTCAAAGCACTACTCACATTCCTCTTTAAACCCAGGCTTTGGTTTGGAGACTACATCCTTGTCATCACAAAATTAGAGCTTTGCCATATTCACAACTGTGGTAGCAATACTGGCCGGATCTTATTTTTCCAGGTTTCTTTTTATCGTCCGCTGCTAATGGCAGACTCCAGGAAGTTGAGATCAATACGCCCCCCATATATAGGGCGGTCCTGGATGCCGGATAACCTAAACAGCTGTATGTCCGGAGAAATACTACGCTGGCAGAGCCCAATCTGCATGTATATACATGTACATACAAATTCTTATCTTCTATATATCTAGGTTGTCCTCTGTATATAAATGGGTAAACCAGCCACTAATAAAGAAGGCTATCGAGCTCATGACCGAAGAGGTGATCGGATAGCTCCCAAGTACACTGACGAAACCGCCCGATAAAACTTATAAGTCGCAGAAAAATAATTTTTTAGCGATTAGCGTGCAATGACAACGCTGTCTCCACCCTATTCAGCACTATCGACTAATCAGCAATAAAAATTCCGGCTTCAAGTAGCAGAAAAGAAAAAATATACCACCCAGGCTATCTAATTATTTCTGAATTAGCAGCTTCAGGTTTGTAACAACTGGTTATTTTTTGTACATTTTCCGCCGTACCCGGTTGCGCCAACTAAGGCAAACCGACGAGAGATTTAACGACGAGGCGGAATTATGAAGAATCCATCCAGACGTCGATTCCTGGCAGTGACCTGCGCAACTGCGGCGGCCGTCAGCGCCGGACCGACTTTCGCAAAAGTAGGTAGCTCCCGCACCCTGAAAATGCGCAACCTGCACACTGGGGAGAAGCTGGAGGCCGCCTACTGGACCAACGGAGATTACAGCAGCGGAGGCCTGAAGCAGTTCAACAAATTGCTTCGTGACCACCGCGCCAACGAAGTGACCCGAATGGACCCCAAGCTTCTAGATATCGTCTACAAGCTGAAGGAGAAGTTCAATTACAACGGCACCATTGAGATTATCTCTGGATACCGTTCACCTAAAACCAATGCCAAGCTTCGTGCAGCTGGCCGAGGCGTAGCGAAACGCAGTTACCACACACGTGGTATGGCCTTGGATATCCGTATGCCGGGAGTGTCCCTGTCAAAGTTGCGCCAGGCAGCACTCAACCTGAAAGCGGGCGGTGTCGGATACTACCCGAAAAGTAACTTCGTACACGTGGATACTGGCCCTGTACGTCGCTGGTAATCCCCACCCAACAGATACAAAAAACCCGGCAGTCGCCGGGTTTTTTGTTATGCCTGTGAGAGCAAGATTTATTCGCCATCAACCGGTAAGCTAACCGGCATCACATCCTGATCGGATACTGGCACTTGGGTAGTACCTGCCATCAACCCGGCGATACGCTCGAGAAGTTTGCGTGCCTGCGCCAATTGGGTCAGCTCCGCCAGTTCAATCGGGTCTTCCATTTGCAACAACAAGCTCTCGAAATCCACAAAAGCTTGCTCTAAAGCCGTCACCTGATGTCGATCCAGCAACAGCTCTGCCAAGCCGCCCCCACCAGTGGGAATCCAGTTTGACTGGAGAGTTGCCATAATTGCCAATATCGCCTGCTTTGAATCGGCAGCACGGCTACTTTCCACATCGCTCTCGGAACTCTCCGGCAACCTGCGCAACAGCTGCTCATCAATCACCCGGGTGTGCGATGCACGGATTTGCTGCAATCGGGCAACCGGTCCAAGGGATAGATAGGGCCGCGACAGGCTGTTGGCTGCCGTCGGCCAACGGCGGGCCAAGCCTGCCATATCCTCTTCCACACCTTTAACGATCAAGCGGGTTAGTTCACGGCGCCGATTGACGGCCAGGGCCTCGGGTTTTTCCCCATCGGACTTAGCCAAAAACTGCTCCGCAACCCGCTCGCTGGTGGGCCCCCAGAGCATAATTTCCAGGGCGTGAAAACCGGTGCTGGCCTCTTCATGTGCCGTCAGGCGGTGCTGCTTGCGCAGGTTCGTTAAGGTCAGATCAATGGCCGTATCGTTAACGATACCGCTCTCAGAATAACCCGGCACTGTATCCAGGTAGCCCGCCTGGGCCGGCCAACTATCTACTGATAACAGTAATTTTCTACCCTGGCTGCGCAACTCTCCCGAAGAAAAAGCCAACTGGATATAAGGCAGTGCAGCAGCAAATTCCCTGTGGGCATCCAGCCAGGCAAGCCTGGCATTTTCCAGCTTATTTTCATTCGGCTGAGCCAGGAGACCATCCACTTCACGCTGCAACGTTTCAACAGCGGCATGGGCGTGGATAACCTGGGCCTCACCCGCCTGCCAAATTGCAAGGGATAATTCGGTCGCAGCCTTTTCATTCACAGGTTGCGGCGCAATACTTTGTTGCGATACCTGCTGCGGTTTTTCTACCGCTTTTTGTTCACAGGCAGAAAGTCCGGCCAGGGCCCCGATTAAAACAGCCAGGGCCCGGTACTGGATAATAGATCCGTTCACTCAATTCCCCATCTTGTGCATTTCACAAATACTGGCAAGCACCTACTCACTCTCTTCCCGCAAACTGATCACCGGCCAGCCGCGAGCCTCAGCTTCTGCGCGCAGGCGATCATCCGGGTCCACCGCAATTGGGTGCTCAACTTCGCCCAGTAAGGGCAGATCATTGATGGAGTCGCTGTAGAACCACTTTTCACTGTTGGCGTATTCCGGGTTGTGGGCCAGCCATTGGCGCAACCGGACAACTTTTCCCCCCTGGTAACAGGGTTCACCAACGACCTTTCCGGTGAACCGCCCCTCATCCTCCTCTGGCTCAGTGGCCAGCAGGGTATCGACACCGAGGCGCGAGGCAATAGGCTCAACCACAAAGCGATTGGTCGCAGTGATAATCATGATGTGGTGGCCTTTGCGGCGGTGCTCGCCGATCAGCTCCTGGGCCCGAGGCAGCCACAATTCACTGATAACTTCCTGCATAAACTCGCTTTGCAAGTTATCCAATTGACCACGGGAAAGCTGAGCCAGGGGCTCCAAGGCAAATTCCAGGTAGGCAAAAATATCCAATTCACCGCGCTGGTAATCTTGATAAAAGCGATCGTTAGCCGAGCGGTAACGGGTCCCGTCGACATGTTCACGCTCCACCAGAAATTCGCCCCAGGCATGATCGCTATCACCACCTATCAGCGTGTTATCCAGATCAAAGATTGCCAAGTGCACCGTCGACTCTCCCATAACTATAGGTTCCCCATAAGCATTTGACCGCCAGGAAGCCGGAAACGTCCCCTGCGCGGCCGCTAATTTTACCTTGCGCCGCACGACAGCACACGGACTGCGTCACTGAATTGCTGTAAACCCCCCGCTGTGGAACAATGCAGAACAAGTAAGTGCAGCGCACGGCCGCACACAACAGTATTGAGGATGGTATTTTGGGCGACGGCAAGCCGGCACAGGCCGGACGAAAGAACCGCCGTAAGCCCGCCAAGCATTCGAATCGCAATGATAAAGCCCCGGCCGGTAACAAGAACCGGGGCACGAGTGGCGAGAGCAGCAGCAATATCGATGCCGAGGGGTTCCGCCCCAATGTCGGTATTATCGTGCTCAACGCCCGCGGTCAGGCACTGTGGGCGCGGCGGGTAGGTGGCAAGGACGCCTGGCAATTTCCCCAGGGTGGTATTAATCCGGGCGAAACCCCTGAACAGGCGCTATATAGGGAACTGTACGAGGAAGTAGGCCTTACTCGCGATCAAGTCAGTATGATTGCCTGTACCCGAGGCTGGCTGCGCTATCGCCTGCCTCAAAGGCTGATTCGACGTCGCTCCGAACCACTGTGCATCGGGCAAAAGCAAAAGTGGTACCTGCTGAGGCTCGAGGCAGAAGAGGCCTCTATCAGCTTCGACAATGGTTACAAACCCGAATTCGACCACTGGCGCTGGGTAAGCTACTGGCATCCACTGAGTAAGGTGGTGACCTTTAAGCGTGAAGTATACCGGCGCGCACTAACCGAGCTGGCCCCACAACAAATACAGCTGGAGAGACGCTGGCTGCGCGGACAGGACAGCTGACCGCACAGGGTAGTTAGCAGCGTATCTTCACAAAATGGCCCCGATCAGCATCGAAATTCTACTTTCCGGGGCCATCGAATTTCTCCGTTGATTGGCGAGGACAGGCCATTGCTCGGATCTCTGCGCAGTATCGTTCAGGAAGTAAATGCCGCCCGGAACCTCACCGCGGTGCTGGAAATCATTGTGCATCGCGTGCGGGAAATCATGCACACCCGCGTCTGCTCCGTATACCTGCGCGACAAGCAACACGGTAACTATGTCCTGATGGCCACCGATGGCCTCAACCCCAAAGCGGTAGGCCAGGTCCACCTGGCCCCCGGCGAGGGACTGGTGGGCAATGTAGTTACCCGCGAAGAGCCGATTAATCTGGAAAGGGCCGAAGCCCACCCCGCCTTCCAATATTTCCCCTCTACAGGAGAAGAGCGCTTCAGCGCCTTTCTCGGCACACCGATTATTCACCACCGCGTCGTACTGGGTGTCCTGGTTGTGCAGCAAGAGGAGAAGCGCCGATTCGACGAGTGGGAGGAAGCTTTCCTGGTCACACTCTCGGCGCAGCTCGCCGGCGTTATAGCCCACGCCGAGGCCACCGGTCTTCTGGCCTGTATTGGCAAGCAACAGCGGGAAACTCACTTTTCCGGCATCGCCGCGTCCCCCGGTGTGGCTATCGGGCGGGTACATATTGTCACCCCGCATGCGAATCTCGGCACAGTGCCCTACTCCGAATGCGAGGATGTGGACACTGAACTGGCCCTGTTTCAACAGGCCCTGACAGCCGCCCAAGAAGAAATTCGCGAAGTCGGTGAGCGCCTGAAGAGCGACCTCAGCCCCGAGGAACGGGCGCTATTCGATGCCTATATCAGCATGTTGGATGACAGCTCCCTCGCCGTCGAGGTGTGCGATCGCATCCAACAGCAGCTCAGTGCCCAGCGGGCCTGGGCTGAAGTTATGTTGGAACATGTGCGGCGCTTTGAAGCCATGTCCGACTCCTACTTTCGCGATAGGGCCGCCGATGTTCGCGACCTAGGCGCTCGAGTGCTGATGCACCTGCGACAACAGCAACAGAGCGACCGAGACTTCCCCGATAACACCATCCTGATCGGCGAAGAGCTAACCGCAGCAGTACTGGCAGAAGTGCCCAGGGAAAAGCTGATCGGAGCCGTATCTGTTAAAGGCTCCTCCAACAGCCATGTAGCTATTATTGCCCGAGCCATGGGCCTGCCCGCTGTCATGGGAGTCCAGGACCTACCCTACGAAACCATCGATGGTGTCGATATGGTGGTGGATGGCTACCGGGGCGATTTGCATATCCACCCCGGTGCAGAACTCAAACGCCGCTACGACGATATTGTCAAAGAAGAGGAGCAACTGGCCCGCAACCTGGACCACCTGGCTCAACTCCCGGCAATCACCTCCGACGGCCATCGCATTCGCCTGATGGTAAATACCGGACTGATGGCCGATGTCGTTCGCTCCCTGGAACGCGGCGCTGAGGGGGTAGGACTTTTCCGCACGGAGGTTCCCTTCCTACTGCGAGACCGTTTTCCCTCCGAGGAAGAACAGCGGGAAATTTACCGGGAGCAACTGGAAGCCTTTGCCCCTTTACCCGTCACCATGCGCACCTTGGATATCGGCGGCGATAAAGCACTGGCCTATTTCCCTATCGAGGAAACCAATCCATTTCTGGGGTGGCGCGGCATTCGCGTAACTCTCGACCACCCGGAAATATTCCTGGCGCAAGTACGCGCCATGATGAAAGCCAGCCTGGGGTTAAATAACCTACGCATTATGCTCCCCATGATCAGCGGCCTGAACGAGCTCGAAGCCGCGCGCAAACTGGTGGAAAGAGCCTACCGGGAGTTGCTTGAAGAAGGTTACGAAATTGTTATGCCCCCACTCGGGGTAATGGTAGAAGTACCCTCCGCCGTCTACCAAGTACGGGAACTCGCCGTGCATGCAGACTTTATATCGGTGGGCAGTAATGACCTCACCCAATATCTCCTGGCGGTGGATCGTAATAACAGCCGCGTAGCCAATATTTACCACGCCCTGCACCCAGCGGTACTGCGCGCTTTGCAGGAAATCGTAACGGCAGCCCATGCCGTTGGAACCAAGGTGGGGATCTGTGGAGAACTAGCAGGAGAACCTAGCGGTGCATTGTTATTAGTAGCCATGGGCTACGATATGCTATCGATGAACGCCACTAACTTACCGCGAATAAAAGCTACGCTGCGCGCCGTTAGCCGAGCTGATATTGAGCAGCTCCTGCAACAGGTTTTGCAAATGAATAGCCCTGAACAAATTGAAAGTACCGTGAAAGGGTTTCTTAATGAGGCAGGATTGAAGGTCTCTTTGCAGCCATAAATGATGTGGTATTTAAATCTAAATTTACCCGATTTTATAAATCCTGAATTTAACATCTAACGACCAAACCGTTAGTCCCTCGCAACAGCAAGATATCTGCCGAAGCGGCTAATGAAGAGCTATATCGCTCTACATTATTCTGACCCTCTAAATAACTTCTCAATGTTTCCTAATCCTTAAGCTACTTTTCAGAAATGGCAAGCTCACTTTATTTTTAAGCGTGTCAATGGCATAGCAGAATATCCCCCACCCAAAGAAAAAACAAATAACTACTAAATACGCGTGATACTCAATTAGTACACTAAAACTAAAAAAATATCTAATCCTTCACAACACTCAATCCTGAAGCCTTGGCCTCATCACACTTCTAAATTCCCGATGATTCTGACAAGTTAGTGAATGCCAGCTCAGGTAATTATGATCATTTTGACCGTTATTTTTGAGCTTCACATAGAATGTGTAAAAATACTTTACAAATCAGTCAGTTATAAGTTGAGTTAAAAACCGGGATAGTAGTCAAAGTGATCATTTTGTAGTTTGCACTTTAGCACCAAATACATCTAACCCTATGATTTTTATTTAAAATTTCCGTTATATCGGGAAAATTGATTTCGAAATAGTAATCATGATAAAAGTGGTCAGAATGATTACTATATAAATGTTAAGCAATAAAGCTATGGCAAATATAAAATTAATTATTTCCAAATTTGAAATTGTGGCAGGATGCACTCTAATTCTTGTATCTGTGTTGGCGCATATCCATAGTTATACTTGCTTTTTATTTACAGAAGGATGCGGGATAGCCGAGGGACTGTACGCTTTATATGGCATTGTCTTCGGGTCGTCATTAACAGCCGCTGGTATCATGCTTCTTCACTTTTCAAAATGGCCTGCATGGCTAGGGCAGTTACTTCTAGTGTATGTTGCAATATTCTCGGTTACGGTGTAATAAATGCTTATTAAAGCGTGCTATGATCGCCCTTCGGGCTGGACTGCTAAAAGCGCTGCTTCGCAGCAACACGGCCCATTCACTCAGCGCTAAGCATCAAAAATGAAAATATACGGATATTCTAAGTCCTCAGGTGATGAACTACTGGAATTGGCTGAGGTAACAATTTCGGCAAATCCAGAGTGTCTAAGATCTTTGGCTACTTTTTTGGTGCATTGTGCAGAAAGCATCATTAAAAAAGGCTGCTCCTGGGAGCATGAGCATTTCGAAGAGGGCGAATCTCCTCCTGTATTAGTAGTTCACAATCCAGATTCGGAGTAATTTATGCTTAAAAAGCTAATGAACTTCGCGCGCGAAGGGCGCGCGCCGGACAGTCTACGCTACGCTTCGGCTGCCGGTTATTAGAGCGCTAAGTTTTATACACAAGTTTTTCCGGTTTTATTATGTAAATCAATAAGTTACAGTTTGGCCTAGTAAGAATTATAGATTTGATTGGATTATTATGCAGGACTGGGTCATGGACGAAGTAAAAAGTCAGGTTATGGGTGATACACGCTTGAATAAGCGCCTGTCCAACATTCTTAGTAGTTTAAGTTCCGATCCAAAGAATAGTATTCCCTGTGCAAACAAAACTTGGGCAGAAACGTTTGCAGCTTATCGCTTTATCGAAAATGATAAAGTCAATTTTGACTCTATTATGAGCGGCCATAAATCGGCAACTCTTGAGAGAATCAAGGCGCAGCCTGTTGTTCTTATCCCACAAGATACTACCTTTCTAAATTTTGCCACTGACCTAGAAAGTAAAGAGATGGGAACACTTAGGCGTAAAGAGACCAACCAACAACTCTTGCACACCTCCATCGCGATAACACCATCCAGAATTAATTTGGGTGTTGTTGAAGGTAGTATGTGGCAGAGAGATAAGGAATCAAGTTCTAATTCCCGCTACACAAAGTCGATAAAGGATAAGGAGAGTCGACGCTGGCTAGACCATTACGAAACGGCTTGTCAGATACAAGAGCGGTGCCCTGAAAGCACAATTGTGAGTATTGCTGATAGAGAGGGTGATATTCATGAGTGGTTTCAGCAGGCTGAAGAACAAAGTGAACAGCGGCGGGCGAGCTATATCGTTCGAGCTAAGGCCAATCGCACTTTAGAGCTCGATGGAGAAGAAACGGTTTTGCTTTGGGATCATATGAATGAGCAGAAATCTGTCGGTCTATACACGGTAGATATTCCCAAACGGAATGGAGAGCCTGGAAGAAAAGCCAAGGTCAACGTATCCACTACTGAGATACGGTTGCTAGGAAAAGGAAAATCTAAACGACCACTTTCTCTCTATGCTGTATTGGCTAAAGAATTAACCCCACCAGAGGGTGAGAAAGGCATTGAGTGGATGTTGTTGACGGATCTTCCAGTTGAAGACTTTAAGCAGGCAAGGGTCATCATTGAATGGTATCTAAGCCGGTGGGAAATTGAAACCTATTTTCGGGTGGTGAAAGGCGGATGCCAGATAGAAAGTAATCGTTTTAGAACAGAGCAGCGAATGTTGAACTGCATTGCGATCTATATGATTATTGGATGGCGGCTACATTCGATAACTACGCATGCACGAAGAGTTCCTGACGCACCGTGTACAAGTGCCTACTCTGAAAAAGAATGGCGTATGATATGGATGATGCGAGATAAAACTACTCCACCAAATGAACCCCCAAGCATGAGGGAGATAACCCGTATGTTGGCAGGTTTAGGAGGTTTTTTGGGGCGTAAAGGGGATGGCGAGCCAGGGGTTAAAACCGTTTGGCAGGGATACACCAAGCTACTTCATTATATAGAGGCAGCAGAAGCTCTAAATGGACTTAAATAATGTGTATAAAACACAGTTAGAGCGTTAGGCATGTCGAGATATGAAGGTATTCCTAGATAGCAATATTATTCAGCACTCAGCGACAACATATCGCACTATGGATATATATTTTGGTGGAGCTAAGCCAGGTGAGCCATTGGTAAGAAAAGGACCAATTCAAGCAATTAACAAGAAACCAGCAAAAAACCAAAAACTGAGGGCGGAAATTGATTGTTTGGAAGAGCTGGCATCTAAATTGAAAGCTCTCCGTGCCACTCTGATCATGGATTTTGATAATATCTATTCAGAGGTGCGTAGGGCGGGAAGATTTAGGAAAGAATTCTTTTATGGTAGCGACATCAAATACGCGGAGCGGCCGCCTGAATTTAATACGGTTCTAGGGGGTCCTAGCTGGTTAAATTCAGGGCCTACCGACAAGCAATTTCACAATTTCCTTCATAATCTGAAACACCCAAGATTCTTAGAGTTAGCGAAATTCTCTGGTGCATTACAAGGAAAGGATGCCAATTACAATCAGCTTGCAGATGCGTATTTCTTGTGGTGTGCAGAGATAAATGAGGCAGATTACTTTTTAACCTTGGATGCCAAATTAGAAAGGTCTATAAATCAGGCTAAAAGTCTAGTTTATAAACCAAATGTAATATCAGCTTCCCAATTATTAACCGAACTACAAAATGCCTAACAAAGCCAAGCACAATTGCCCAATGCAAAAAAACGCATTGGGCTGGACCTCGCTGCGCTCGGCCTGTGTTGGCGGCGTTAGAAATCATCTGGTGATCCATGGCTAGGAAAAAGAAGAAAAAGAATGGAAAAAGTGAAGCTAAGGCTAAAATCCGGATAAGAAATCAGAGAGCATTGTTCAAGCTAAAAAATTCCACAGTTTCATGTCCAGCTTGTAACCTCCGTGTACCGCTTATTAGTATAGAAAGCCACTATGGCTTGAATCATCCTGGTGAGGTATTTAATCAGCAGGAATTAAGTTCTATCCCGTTTGCACCTGAAACAAAGGGTAAATCTAATCCAGGCTTCGGGCATCGTAGGCAAGGTGCCTGGCCGCTTTCTGGTGGGCTGCCAAGTTTAGGAAAAAAGAGATAGTGCCAAGTATTTCTAACAATCTCAGGCAGTATGCTACAGCCCTTCGGACCTCCGCGGGCGTTATAGCGCAAGAAAATAATGGATAACCTCGAGAAAATTAAAAAAATAATTCCCCTTTGGTACGCTCAAAAGGCGTGGGCAGAGGAGCTTTTGATTCGTGCATTTGATCTGGAAAAGGCAGAAGATATCCTCAAAAGCGAACACCGAGGGAGAAAATCTATCCCAGGCACAAACTGGATGTACGTGACCCATGGCATCGGTGTTGACGTGTACCGCACCGCTGATGTTGGAGGTATCGACTTCGATTTTGATAAGCCAGACCCAGACGAGTGGCGGTTGCGGTTATTTTTTGAAAAACAATATAACGAGGGCAACCTTCCTCTAGCAGAGTACCGAGAACTCTATGAAGACGAAGGTCTATTAAAGTGTTTTGTCGCCGAGGCACTAAAGTAGTGGGCTATAACAATGCGCTCAAATACGTTCCGGCCGCAAAAAGCGCGGCCTCCACCGGACAGGCTACGCGTTACTTCGCCTGCCGTTTAGCTTAGCGTTATGAGAAAGTGTAAAATGAAGAATGTCCTGATATTTCTATTGGTATTAATACTTCCCAAAATGGGTATGGCATGCTCTTGTTCAAATATTGAAGTCGAGGATTATTTGTCTTCGTGTGATTCTTTGTTTATCGCTCGGTTAGTAAAAGCAGAATATAAAGAATCTGATGAGTCAGGAGGCGAAATAAAGGGAAAATTTGGTGCCCCGATTGAAGTATTTCAAGGTGATCCTAGTAAAGTAAAAGGGCTTAAGATTGAGCATATGATTGGTTCGTCTTGTGACCAATATCCAACGATAGGTAGTAAATACTTAGTTTGTGGGAAAAATGAAAAAAAATATACCAGCTATAGCCATTGCTCTTATACAGTAGATCACGCGGAACACTATCGCCGAGATATATTAAAACAGCTAAGAGATAAAAACTTATAACAAGCCATTCAAGACGCCAGCTGGCTGGGACGTTATGTATAAGAACATGAAGGCACTTATCATCTACTACATTAAGCACGTTCTGCTATTGGGAACAGTTGGCTTTGTAATGTTTCAGTGCATTGCTTGGCTACAGCTGGGGTGGTTTTGGGCTTCTGACAGCATAGAGGCTTGGCTGCTCTCCTTGGCTATCGTAGCGATATATCTATTGCTAGTTGGCTCTCCAATTATTTGGATTTCAAGTAAATTCAATCTAAAGGGATGGGCGGTACTTTTTTGTACCCTATCTGGGCCTTTGGCTGTAATTCTCTATATGCTTGTATTCAGCCATCGGCCGCCAAGCTTATATAATTACTTTGTCTGGCCCTGGAACATGCATCTGATATTTTTGATTATTGGCCTTTTGTTCGGCTTGTCACATATAAAGGCAAAAAATGCATAACCAGTTTAGGCAGTACGGCTGCTACGCACCCCAGGCGCTTCTTGCCATGAGATTTCTCACTATAACTCTTCTAGTCTTATGCACGCCGTTAATGGCTAATACTCCTTGCGACAACGCAATACTAATCCCAGGAAAACAGATCTACCCTAGCAAGACTGCTGCAGGTGTAGACATACTCTCATTTGGCCCCTGTGAAGTTTATGTCTCTTTTGACCTTGAAAACTCAAAGCCTGTAAATATTGACACAAGTACAGCCACTGACCGCTGTGCACTGTTCTATCGATCAGCGTCTAAACTCGTTGAAACAACCACATACGTTAAAGATTCAAATATTAAAGGCTGCAACACTAAAGTCATATATGTTGAAGGTGGTGGCACCTAAATCGGGTAGCCGGTAGTTTCTAGCTACCAGCCCCCACACCACCCACCGTGCGGGTCCGCAATGAGCGGTTCCCTATCCGTGATGAATCTCTTCCCAATGATAGTATCAAGCAGATCTTCATCTGAGTTGAGTGTCACAGATCTCCCCAGATATGAACGTAAACTTTCACAGCACACTGCATCATTTACTCTACCCATTAGGTCACTTGGCTTCGGTATCCTTCGCTACCTCGCCTCCAGGCTAAGCCTTATATTATATTTTTGTTCGTCAGCACATAGCTTTGCCAGCGACTTCCTCCCCACAAGACCTCGCGGTGTTGCAGTTGCCATTCGCTAGTAGTTAGCATTTAATGGAGCCTATTAAATCGTGATCTTCCTACAAGGGACTTTCACCCCATTAGTCCGCACCCATGTTGTGCGTACTAAGTTTAGGTTGCAGAACCAACTGACGCTGTTTCGGAAATAAAAACGTTAGGTCGTAGAATTCAAGTGGAGAAGTTAATAGTGAATAAAATTATTAAAGCAATAGTATTGTCCTCATCCCTCATCGCTACTGGTGCGGCATATGCCAGCCAAGAGGCGCAGCAGCTTAGTATATGCCTCACAGACTCGATGAATGGTAAAGAAAGGAAAAATTTGGCCAAATGGATTTTTTTTGGCATGTCCTCGCATAGCTCGATCAAACCTTTTTCAAAGGTTACCGAGTCAGATATTGGAGATTCAAGTAAGTATGTTGGGGCATTAATTACCCGGCTTATAACTGAAGATTGCCCCAGTCAAGCTAAGGCGGCTTCAAAAGTACTGGGTTCAACTGCCTTTGATCAAGCATTTAAGGTTGTTGGAGAAGTAGCAATGCAAGAACTAATGGCTGAGCCCTCGGTTGGTCAGTCGCTAGGAGCATTTGAGAAACACCTTGATAAAGAGAAATTTAACGCGGTATTTCAGTAGTGTATCCATTTTATCAGGGAAAGATCACAAAAAAAGACTAACGAATTTTCTGTCTGCGACTAAAGGCGTTATATCCAAGACTTACCCACATTTAGTAGACACCCTATATAGTTAGATTTAGCCCTAACACAGAGGTGCATCTAAATTACGTAAGGTAAGGAAAATTTTGAAACCAAAGCTCACGATATGTTGATTGTCACGTCTTACGGTGTTTAACATATCGATGAAATTTAACTAAAATGCAAAAGGATTTTCTTTGAATATTTTCAAAATTCTGCTTTCAATAATATTCATACTCATCAGCTCCACTGCTTCATCAAGCATAATTAAGATGAAAATATCTGAACAACTATATATCTTAAGTGGAAAGGAATATGGTACTAATATTGGTTTAATAGCTGTAGAAAATGGCTTGATATTAATTGACCCTATGCCGGGAGATAATCACCTGAGTGAATTAGACCAAGTAATTCAGTCGATCTACGATAAGCCTGTTATTTTTATCTTAAATACACATGCACACTCTGATCACACTGGAGGCAATAAGTATTTTGAGAATAAAGGTGGAAAGCTTCTAGCAGGTGACCTTCCCCTAGAAGGGTTTACTCACATAAGAGTTAAATCTCATTCATCAATTGACAATATATTTTATCATAAGGAGAGTAACTCAATATTTGTTGGTGATATTTTCGATGCTAGCTGGCACCCCACATTTTATGCTGGTGGAATTAAAGGCTTCAGCAGCGCAGTTGATACTATTTTAAATATGGGTGATGATCAAAGCTTAATCATACCCGGGCATGGTGTTACTGCCAATAAATTATCTCTAATTGAATTTAGAGAAAATACTTTTGCATGGATAAATAGAGTTCGAGAACTTTATCATAAGGAATCAGATCTAGAGAAAATAATGGCGGATACACAATTAAAGAGTATTTTGCTGAAATTCAACGCGAGCGATAAAGCCACATTTATACCTGAAAAGGCTTACAAAAGATTCATAGAGAGAACAATCTCCGTGATAGATAATGAAGAGAGTTTGCAACAAGCTCATTGATAGGGTGAGCTTTAGCGCCCATCTTTTGTTATTATTCTTCTGAGGAAGAACCCTTCACTGTAAAACTTGTTAACTACAGGAGCCTACGCTCTATTGAAAGTCTTGGTATTTGATTTGAAGAAACTATTGATTTTTACCATTACACTCCTACTTGCACTTGCTGCATATTACCTTACTTTTACAGCTTTCTATGAGTCATGGTTCCCTTATTATTATGAGGAATATCTTTCGTACTTCTTCTTGGCTGGACTAGCAATAGTTGTGTTTTTACCATTCGCCATTGCAGCCACCTCAGGCCAAAATAATGGCCTGGGTTATTTTTCTAAGTACGCTATTTCAGCAATAAAGGTTCATTTAGCTGTAGTTATCTTATCTGTGTTAATTTTTTCTTATATGATGTCCAATGGCGTTTTACTAGATGGGGCTGGTATTTATCAAGTTGTACCATCAGGTGAATAGACGTAGCTAGCAACGGCACCTGCCACCAAGACCGCAGCTCTGCTAAGGTTTTGATGCCGATGCTTTGGATGTTCCACAATTAGGGCCAAATTCTCAACAGTTTCTATTCCCCTGCCCCCTTCCCTTCTGGACTTGCATGTAAATTTCTTCACGGTGAACAGGAAGTGATCTGGGAGCTTGTATTCCTATCTTTACCTGATTTCCCTTAACTTCCAATACTGTGATTGAGACATTGGCTCCGATCCTTAGGTTTTCACCAGTTCTGCGCTTTAAGATAAACATAATTCTATTCTCTGATATTCAAGCCATGGGTAGACTTTTATTGGTGGACGGCTGAGAAACTAATCTGTTGAAGAATGCAGGGGGAGCGCGAGAACGATAGGCATAGAAGAAGAAAAGGCGGACGCAGCGCTGCCAGAGCTTGGGGAGTCTCTCCAAGCCGCTGGATGTACTCCACTTTATTGAAGACGAGCGGGTTTCTAGCGTATGATCCATATAGCCATCTTGATAGTCTCTGTATCAATTTGGTTAGCTGGCCCCAGGTGTTCCCGCACCTTGGGTCAGCGCCTTTTACTTACTCTTACGTCACGCTACCGTTCTCCTTTGAGAGGGTGGATCTTTTATAAAAATCTTATTCTATTGAGTTTCTTTGGTTATAGGCCTTCAAAAAGCGTCCTATTTACGACCAAAATACCAATAAATGTCCATCGATTTTACGCAGATTTGACACTGAAACAAACTTAATAAATTTCAATAAGATCATTTTTGTGCCTATTTTTTGTAAGTTACCGCCTTGGAAAATATCGGCTTATGTAGAAAATGGCCAATCGTATTGGCAATCTTTAATGGCCTTTACGTTAGAACCTCAAGGCACAAGACAACCAAAAATAAATACGTAAACGTACTCCTCATTTCAAAAGAGAAAGGCTAAGTATCTTCTAAGTATTGGATATATTGCCGTGGATTTTATGTGCTTACCCATTGGTATTGGCACTCTGATATTCCGCCAGGAATTTAGGGGGGGTATCCTGCATGATCGTACCTATTTACAAGTTCAATGCCCCTGAAAACTCATTAATTACTCTTCTTAAGCCGTCTGTTTTGGCTGGGTGCTACTTATCATACATTCTGATATTAAAAATACTGCACCAACCATCCTAAACCACTGATTTATAACGGTTTTTGTATTTTCTAAAAGAGGACTCAAAGCGAATATACTGTACGCGTGATATGGCCACTGGAATTTTATTCAATCGATACTGGTTAGTTTATTAGTGGGTATCTTTCCCTGATTTGAGTCATTTTCCATTCTCTGGGCATGCTGATAAATGATATGATTTCGTCCACTTTCGAATATACGAATAGACCAGCCAAGGAGAGTAAATGGTCAGTCAGAGAATTAACTATTTGCAGGTAGCAGGGATACTCACAGTGTTCGCTGCTTTAGTTCATATCGGGTGTATAGTATTTGGCGGTGATTGGTATCGGTTTCTTGGTGCCGGTGAGCATATGGCTCAACTAGCAGAAAGTGGCCACCCTTACCCAACTATTGTAACTAGCGTAATTTCAGCCGTTCTACTGCTTTGGGCTAGCTACGCTTTTTCTGGGGCGGGTTTAATTGTTAGGTTACCGCTGATTCGGCTTGGCCTGATACTAATCTCAACGATATTTTTGGCTCGTGCGCTGGGTTTTTATTTCATAATGCCAGCCTTCCCAGATAATTCGCTAACTTTCTGGCTAACCAGCTCAGGCATATGTTTAATTCTCGGCTTAACCTATTCGCTTGGTTTAATACAGAGGTGGAACCTAATTAGCGGAAAGGCCTAACAATGGGTGTATTACTAGAAAACTTTATTCGTGAAGAACTCTCCGAGCGCTTGATTGGGCGTATTGAAGCGACTGTTGAAGAAGCCAAGCTTAACCCATCGATAGCTTTTAGAGAGTTTAATGGAAATGTTTATGACCTTGTATTTAATTTTGAAAAATCAGAAGTAAGTGTAAATAGTGTCTTAGATACTAGTTCAACCGGCACTGAGAATTTGTCAATAGATGTATTTTTATTAGCAATAGGGTCCAAACTTAATTGTTACGTAAATTTGTAAAACTTAAATTTCTAGTTCTTATAGCATGTACCGCTTTAATTATAAGTTGTGGTGAAAGCGCGTGCACAGCACAATCTGATAAAGTGGTTATCTTTATTAATACTCCATCTGTTCTCGGTAGGGGTAATATCACAATAAGGTGGGGAGACGGCCCAACCACACAATCTATTGAGCTTTGGCATCAAGTGTAAAAGGTAAAAGCATTATCTTTCCCTATACCATTAGAGATTATGATTAAGAAATTGGTATTAGTATTTGTGAGCAACATAGCTATTGGCTGCTCCACAGTAGTTACAGAATATATTGAGCGATCTAATAGCTTTGATTTTAAAGAGATTGTTTCTTTCGATACTATTGAAAATTATGGCTTTAAAAACAACAGGTATTGCTCTACAGAGCATAAAGTATGCACAAACTACCTTCTAGGCGAGCCACTTGAAAACAAGAAACTTCACTATACGGTTTCCCTAGAATCATTTAGCGGTGCGGAAAGCACTGTTAGTTTAGACATTTTAAAAAGCTCACTACCTGATTTACATTCAGGAACAGTTGTTCTTATACATGGTTTTAGGGCATCTAAAGAGTTTATGCTGAATTCGGCTCTGTACTTCAGAATGTTAGGCTTTAGAGTTATAGTCCCTGACTTATTAGGGCATGGTGAGTCTGATGAGGATAAAGAATACGGTGTTGGTGATAGTAAATTAGTTAACGAAATTATCAATAAATATGAAAATAAAACCCTGTATATTGTTGGTAACTCTATGGGTGGCACAACTACAATGCACATTTCTACTTTAAGAAATGACATTGATGGAATAATACTACAAGCTCCAATGCTTCGATTTGATAAGGCAGTTTTAAATTATACTAAAGCTAACTTTCCGAGTATGATAATGCTTTTCTCAGAGGAAAGCATCAAGCAAGGAGCGTTAGATAGTTTAGTTAGATCCGATATCACCCTTGAACAGACGGACATTAAGCCAATTATTGGATCTTCTAATGTACCTATAATTATTTTTTCATCATCTTCAGATCCTATTGCTCCACACAACATCTATAGCGATCTAGCATCGAATGGTGTTTCAATTGTAAAAGTTGACGAACGAAACCACCCAAGTATGTCAATAATTGGTGACAATGAAAGTCGGGAGTTGGTTCACTGGTCTGGTAAGCTAACACACAAATCCAAGTGATGCTTATAATCTGACTGACTTATTAATAAGATTCTTATAACTTGCATGAGGTATTAAATTTTGTCTGAAATTGATTGGGAGAAATATTGGGAAGAGTTAAAAAGCAAACTCAGCCCCTATAGAAAAATCGCGTGGGAACCTCAAACACAAGAGCAAGTGACTGAAATATCAGATTCTAAATTTTGTGGAATGCCACTACTTACAGCAGAAGGCTGGCCTGAGTGTGGAAATTGCAATGAACCTATGCAGCTCTTTGTACAATTGAACTCTAAAGATCTCCCAAAGGCTTCAAATACCCCTTTTGGAGATGGAATATTACAAGTTTTCTATTGTGTTAACGAAAATTCAAGCTGCGAGGCTGACTGTGATACGTGGGCTGCAAATTCAAAAGCTACACTATTAAGGATATTGCCACTAAATATTCCGGCTCAAACAGAAGTTACATTAACCCCTTCTTCAGATTATCCAGAATTAAAAATAACTGGTTGGGAAGAGTTAGAAGACTACCCAGATACATTTGAGCTCGAGGAGTTAGGTGTAGAGCTCTCAGAAGACGAAGAAGATTTTCTATGCGAAGACGAAGTTCCATTCTCTGGTGAAAAGTTACTGGGGTGGCCGCATTGGGTCCAGGGAATTGAATATCAATCCTGCAAGATATGTAATAAACAAATGCAGTTTATCTTTCAAATAGACTCCTCAGGAAATATTCCTTATATGTTTGGAGATTCTGGATGCGCACATATTTCACAGTGCACAGAACATAAGGAACAATTAGCAATGGCATGGGCTTGCTGTTAATAATAGAATTAATACAATGCAGCTTATACAACGCTGTTTACAAAAAAATATTATAACCTTGCTGGAAAGACCAGAGTGCTTTATACAAAATTGAACAAGAAGGCTATATCCTGGGGTCTGATTAGTTTCAGTATTCTTTGGGTCATGCTGACTCTGATGATAAATTTTCTAGCCGTTCCACTTAGCGCTACAGGGGTACTCCTAGTTTTATCGTCTATTCTCTCAGGCATAGTGGTGGTAAAACGTGATGCTCAGGCCCCTTTAATCAACGCTGCTATCTCTGGTGGCATTGCTGGATTGCTTCTATATATTTTGACTGTTCCATTTTTCGGTATGGATCTATGGAGCCTGATTTATTCTTTAGTAGTTACTACGGGGGGATTTGTGGTAGGTGCTACTCTTTGGTTGGGCGCTTCTTTTTTTATAAGGCTACGTAACTAAGCTTCCTCTCTACGGGTGAATAGCACATATAGCAAGTTTGTCTCAATTCAATAAAAATTGAGGTAAGTAATGAGAAATAATTAGTCTTGTGCTTAATGAGTGGTATTTCAGCGTTAACTTGAACTGGGTTTCAGCATTCAACTTCGACACAAATACCGACATCCTCGTATACAGCCTGGAAGAAGGGAGGTTACTTGCCAAGAATATTGCTGAAAGGGATGTCGTTGATGAGCAGGCTAATGAATCTCCACAAAACAATATCTTGCGAGCCTATTAAGCCCAGCTAGATCAGATTGTGAATGATGAGGAAGTTCGCAACGCAGTATCGTTTGATCAATAAGTAGAAATTGATTTAGACGCTTATAAAACAAAAAAGGCTGTGGGGATTACCCACAGCCTTTTTTTAATATGCTTTTCAGCACATTCGTTCTATTAGTCTTCGGACTCTGAGCGATATGTGTCTGCATCCAGCATATTGTCCAGCTCACTCACGTCGGAGGGCTTGATGCGGAAGAACCAGCCATCGTCGTAAGGAGAGGAGTTTACAGTTTCCGGAGCGTCTTCCAGAGCTTCATTGACAGCAACGACTTCACCGGAAACCGGGGAGTAGATATCGCTGGCAGCTTTAACGGATTCAACTACACCTGCCTCGTCACCAGCAGCCAGGTTGGTGCCCACTTCTGGAGTCTCAACGTAAACCACGTCACCCAGGGCATCTTGAGCGTGATCGCTGATGCCGATGGTTACGGTGCCGTCCTCTTCCAGGCGTGCCCACTCGTGGCTGGAGAGGTATTTCAATTCATTGCGGATTTCGCTCATGCTGTTATCCCTTGATTAAGCATCTAAGTTTATTGTCTTAGTGACGCGTACACCTCTGGGCGACGCTTAAATAACTGACTTGCCGTTGCGTACGAAGCAGGGCTTAACCACCTTGACTGGCTGCAGTTTCTTACGGATTTCCACCTGTGCGGTATCACCAACACTCACCGGAACTCGCGCCAAGGCGATAGAGTAACCCAGTGTGGGGGAGAAAGTGCCGCTGGTAATGATACCCCGGTCATCACTATCGTCTACCACTACTGGTTGACCAGCGCGCAATACACCGCGCTCTTCCAGCACCAGGCCTACAAGCTTGTGCTTAACGCCATCGGCTTTTTCCTGCTCCAGAACACCACGGCCGATAAAGTTGCGGCTCTCCGGCGCCCAGGCAACCGTCCAGGCCATGTTGGCAACCAGCGGAGAGGTCTCATCGTCCATCTCATGCCCGTACAGATTCATACCCGCTTCCAGGCGCAGGGTGTCGCGTGCACCCAGTCCACAAGGGGAAACGCCCGCTTCGGTCAGGGCGCGCCAGAAACCACTGGCGTCTTCGCCCGGTAACATAATTTCCAGGCCATCTTCACCGGTGTAACCGGTGCGCGCTACGAACCAGCCACCCCGGGCAACGCTTTGGAAAACTTTTAGTGCATCAATCGCGGAAGTCCAATCAATGCCCAAAACCTCTTTGGTTTTCTCGATGGCATTGGGGCCCTGGATAGCGACCATCGCTACATCCGGGCACTCTGTCAGGGTCACATCGAAGGACTCTGCCTGCTTGCGCATCCACGCCAGATCTTTCTCGCGAGTTGCACAGTTAACAACCACTCGGTAGCCGGGATCGCGCAGGTAGACGATCAGGTCGTCAATCACACCGCCTTTGTCATTGAGCATGCCGGTGTAAAGGGCCTTACCCGGGTTGCCATCCAGCTTGGCCACATCATTGGCCAGCAGGTAGCGCAGGTAGTCGCGGGCCTGGGCGCCATCTACGTCGACCACGGTCATATGGGAGACATCGAACATCCCCGCATCGGTGCGCACCTTGTTGTGCTCATCCAGCTGCGAACCGTAGTGCAGCGGCATGTCCCATCCACCGAAATCCACCATTTTGCCGCCCATAGCGACATGCGTGTCATACAGAGGAGTTCTATTTCCCATTTTTAAAATCTCAGTCCGTCAGGTTCCGAAGCGGCGTATTCTAGCGGCTTGGGTACCGGCCTTGCCAGCGGGGCAGGCGCGGCAATATATATGCTCTGCAAGCCTAGCAGGCATTGGTAGTAAAACCTGTCCAGGTTCACAGAGGCCGTCAAAGATTCCGCTGGCGCTCTATCCTGCTTTCGCTCACGTTATGGAATCGGGCAATACCCAATACCCACTGTGTTGGGCTAGCGCAGAAATGATCATTTTTCAACCAATGAAGTTCTTATCAGTCGCTGCCCCGGTCGCGCCCTTGACCAGCCTCTTCCGCGTTCTCTTCCGCGTTTGCAGATTCGTCGACTTTAAGGCCGTACTTCTTCGACCTCCAGCGCCACAAACGCTTAGCCAACTCCTGACGGTCGGGTGTTTTATCTGCCTCGTCGACAATTTCTTCCCCGAGCAGGGTCTCCAGCAGATCCTCCAGGGTCACCAAGCCCTCGAGACTGCCATATTCATCCATAACCGCACTAATCTGCACGCGGCGGGACAGCATTTTCTGGAACGCTTGGTAGATAGTGGCTGTTTCCGGCAGGATCAACATTTCACGGCGATAATCCGCCAGAGTTTTCTGGTGCTCACCTTTGGCGTAGGCCAGCAATAGCTCCTGTCGCAATACAAAACCCACCACACAATCCGGGTCGCGATTTTCATAGACAGGGATACGGGAGAAACGCCCTTTCTCTGCATCCTCGTAGGCCTCTTCCACAGTAATGTCCTGCGGCAGGGAGAAGACTACCGTACGGGGAGTCATCACCTCGCGCACGGAGTGGTCCCGCAGGGTGAAGAACAGGTTGCGCAGAATGCTGGACTCCCGCTGCTCCAACTGCCCTTCGGCCTCGCCAATTTCCGCCATAATGGCGAACTCATCGCGGCTGAAGCCCGTCAGGGTTGGGCCGTGGGACAGTCCTTTGGTCAACCACTCGGACATTTTTACAAACGGGTGGAGTAACCAAACCAGGCCGCGCAATACATAAGCGGTGCTTGGGGCCAATTGGCGCCAGTACACGGCTCCCAGGGTTTTGGGGATAATTTCAGAAAAAACCAGGATCAGCAGGGTCAGGATCGCTGAAGCGATACCCAGGTACTCATTGCCAAAAACCGCTGCTGCCTGGGCACCAGCACCTGCAGCACCCGCTGTGTGCGCGACGGTATTCAGAGTGAGGATTGCGGCCAGGGGGGCATTAATATCGGATTTTAATTTGCGCAGCAAAGACCCCGCTTTATGCCCCTCCCGCTCCATCAAGCGTACGTATGGCGTTGTTACGCTGAGAATAACTGACTCTGCTATCGAGCACAGAAAAGAAAAGCCAAGGGCAATAAAAACGTAGGTTATCAGTAAAATCATAAAATTCAGGTTGAAGCGGGATAAGAGTTAAATTTTCGCGCACCACCAGCAACGCAGTAAACCAGCGCAATCAAAAAACCAGCAAAAAAGCCTCCTAAATGCGCAGCATTGGCGATGCCGATCCCAGTAAAATAGGTAATCACTCCAAGAACACACAATATCATCCACACAATCGCCAGGGTAATAATACCCGGGGGTATATCTCTCCATGCCGGTTGCCAACGCTGCATTACCACAGCAAATCCGACCAGCGTGTATACAACACCCGACATTCCAGCGAATATCACCTCGGGCTTCCAGGCATATTGGGATAAATTAGCTGCAATCCCGCCGAGCAACACCAGAAGGCTATAAATAAATGGCCCTCCGCGTGCTTCCAATGGACGCCCAAGTATCCAGATAGCCAGAGCATTGAACAGGGCATGCTGAAAAGACAAGTTGATGATTGCAGGAGTCCACAATCGCCAAAACTCCCCTCTCTCCAAGTGCCACATTAAAGACGACTGTGAGAAAAGTGGGCCACCACTGGTATCTGGATATATTAAAAGCGGGGCAGACAGATTATTGGAATGTAAAAACCAACCAAAAAAACACAGGCCGATTAACAGTAAACTAATCGGTGTTTTATCCATTGGGAAAGTCGGTAAAAATGAGGGGCTTACAGGTGCTTTCTCCTTTGATGCTTGTCCCTCTTCACCCGGTAAATGTTCGCCGGCCTCTGGTTCTGCCTTTGTTAGCTGAACTCTGTCCAGATCAACTAATCCCCGCTCCCAATCTTGCAAAAGCGGCTTCAGCAATTCAGCTATACCTGAATCTGTCGTCAACAACGCCTGCTGATTTTTTTCCTCAGCAATTCTCAATGGCAATTGGTAACGCTGTATTAAGCGAAAAAGCGCGCTGAGATCCTTTGATATAGGAAATGAGTAAACAGTAATCCAGTGACTCAATTGAAATTAACCTTTTTTACCGACGGCAAGGCTTTTAATTCCCCTCTGCCTCAGGGAAAAGCCACTTAGTAGATAGGTAAACACCAGCAACTTCTCTGACACCCCCACTGAGCACTTTCTCCCGATCCATTTTTACGGGGATAGCAAATTTAAACCGCCATAGCCCGCATAATAATCCGCTTCTTCAACATGGGGCTGGCATCTACCATGCTCAACCCAGTGTTACGCAGCCAGCGCCAGTGCACATCGCCAGCACCGAACAAAGACTTAAAGGCGCTCATCGCTTTCATAGTGGCGGCGTTGTCGCCGCGACGGCGGCGTTCGTAGCGGGCCAACACTGAAGAGTGAGAGGGCTCCAGGCCGCGTGCCATAGCGCGGTCAATTTCATCTGCCAGCACCCGTACATCCTGCAGCCCAAGATTTACACCCTGGCCCGCGAGGGGGTGGATACTGTGGGCGGCGTCTCCCACCAATACAGCACCAGGGCCGCGATAACGTTCCGCATGGCGCGCGCGCAAGGGGAAGGAAAAGCGCTCGCTGACGGATTCCACTTTGCCCAAGCGGCTCTCAAAGGCTTTTTCCAGGTTCAGGGCAAAGGCCTGGTCATCCAGCATCAATAGCTCTTGCGCCAGCTCTTCATCCGCAGACCAAACCACGGCGCAGTGATTGTCATCCCCCAACCCCGAGAGAGGTAAAAATGCCAGTGGACCCGTTTGTAAAAAACGCTGCCAAGCGGTGTGACGGTGAGATTTCTCACTGCGCGCGACACACACCAACGCAGTTTGATGGTAATCGGTATCCTGGGAGCGGATATGCAGTAAGTCCCGCACTTTAGAGCGGGCGCCATCGGCACCGATTAACAGGCGGGTGCGCACTATCTCAGGTTGCTCGCGCAGACCATCCTCTTCATTTAAGCGATCTTCACCGCGAGGCTGTAAATGCCAGAGTCCGCAGTCGCGCCACCAGCTCTCCAGGCGAAAACCATTGACCAATTCCACGTTGGGCAGGGTTATCAGCCGTGCTCTTAACGCGGCGACAATGACATTATTCTCGACGATGTGACCGAGATTCGGCAGCTGCACATCGCGGCTGTTAAAGCTTACTGAGCCGGTTCCATCTGCATCCCAAACCCGCATTTCCACATAGGGGCAGGCGCGGCGGCTGGCAATATCATCCCAGGCTCCCACCTCTTCGAGCAGCTCGCGGGAGGCCTGTGTCAGGGCCACCACGCGAGGTTCATACTGCGGTGACAATTGCGGCGTTGTTTCCGGGGACGCCTCCAGCAAGGCCAGACGCATGCCCGGGTGCCGAACTGCCAGCAGCGCTGCCTGGGCCATGCCCACCATGCCCGCACCCACAATGGCAAAATCCAAACGATGTCTGTTCATAAAAGCCAATTCCGCTGAAGTGGCAGCAGCCGTCCCCGACCCTGCACCTTTTAAAGCCCAAATCCCGCCGCTTGACTGACAAATTCCCGGCGCAGCGGCGGGACCATTGTAAGGCCGAGCATTCCCAACTGACGAATTCCCTGTTGCAGCCAACCGGAAGAGGAAAACAGTGTGGGAATACGGTCACTGAATCCAATCGTCAATTGCTGGTCCATCTGGCGCATTTCTCCGTATTTCTGCAGGAAATCGAGCCGCCCTGGCAATGTATCCGACGTCACTGTCGACAGCGCTTGTGCCAATCCATAACAGTCCCGCAGAGTCAGGTTAAAACCCTGCCCTGCTACTGGGTGCAGAAAGTGGGCGCAATTGCCCATCAACACCACATTCCGGCGCCACTGTTCCTGGGCGATCGATAAACTCAGTGGATACCCCTGAACGGCTCCAACCTTAATAAAACGTCCGGCACGCCAGCCAAATACCTGCTGCAGTTTTTTCAGGCGTTCAGCCTCAGGCATTACACCGACACGCTCAGCTTCTGCTTCCTCGCAAGCCCACACTAGTGCCGCTCGGTGCTGCCCTTCTCTATCTGGCAGCGGCAAAAGTGCCATGGGGCCCATTCGGGTGAAGCGCTCGTAAGCCACACCTTGGTGAGGCTGTTGCAGAGCGACCGTAGCGACCAGCGCTCTCTGAGGGTACTTAACCGAGCTGATTTCTATTCCCAGCTGGCGGCAAAGGGGAGAGTTCACCCCATCGGCAACGACCACCAATCCGCAGGGCAGTGCCTGATCGGGGGAATTATCCTCGGATCGCCACAACAGGTTTGCGCCCGCAGAGGTCATGGTAATGTCAGTAACCTGCGCCGGCGCTAATAATTGGGTGGAAGTGCTAGTCAGGGCACTGTGGAGAATCGGGCCCAGCGCTGCATTTTCTATCACTGTGCCCAGAATGCCCTCAAAGTTGACTCCCTGTCCCTCACGGGTCGAGAGGGAGGCGCCAAATGCATGCCCCCGGTCACTCACATGAATACGATCAATCGGAGCGCTGTAGGCTTGAAGAGCAGGCCAGAGTCCAAGCTCCGCAAACAACTGCAAGCTGCCTGCGGCAATGGCCGTGGCTCGCGTGTCGAAACTCGGCAACTGAATACTGGCAGCGGCATCCGGCAGTGCTCTCTGCTCCAGGAGCGCCACACTGAGTTGAGGACAAAAATGTGACAACATCAATGCCAGGCTGGCTCCCGCCATACCGCCACCGACAATGGCCACATCTACTTTACGCGCCGACTCACCCATCCCAATTCCCCCTTTGATTATTCGGCATTGAAATATTATTGGCCGAACAATCCAACAATCACTTCTAACGGGTTAGTAAGTCCCGCCCGTGAAGCATGGTGTATTCAATATCTTCAATCGCTTTTGGAGCCGCTGCTGAGAGGATCTGAGGCCCTCTATTGGTAAGTGCGACATCATCTTCAATTCGAATCCCGATCCCGCGAAATTCTGCGGGAATACTCTCATCGTCCTCCGGGACATAAATTCCGGGTTCGACCGTCATTACCATTCCGGCTTCCAGCTGGCGCCAGGCTCCATGAATGCGATAATCACCCACATCGTGCACATCCATGCCCAGCCAATGGCCAACCCGGTGCATATAAAACTGCCGATAAGCGCCAGACTCTATCAACCCCTGGGTGTCGCCTCGCAACAGTCCTAAATCAACCAACCCCTGAGTGATTATCTCAACACTGGCAGCGTGGGGATGGTCCCAGTGATTGCCCACTGAAACCTGTTCAATCGCCGCTTGCTGTGCCGCCAAAACGATCTCATAAAGTGCGCACTGCGGTCCGCTAAATGAGCCATTAACCGGATAGGTGCGAGTAATATCGGCCACATAACCACGGTACTCACACCCCGCATCCACCAGCACCAAGTCCCCGTCGCGCAACTGGGCATTGTTACTGCAATAGTGCATCACCAACGCATTGCTGCCACCCCCAACGATAGTGGGGTAGGCTGTTTCCCGGGCTCCGGAGTCGACAAAGGTATGCAGGAGGGCAGCCTCCAGCTGGTATTCGTAAAGGCCCGGCTGGCATCGGGTCATAGCCCGGCTGTGTGCCTCGGCACTAATTTTCGCCGCCTGCTCCATTAAGCGAATTTCCTGGGCCGACTTAATCAGCCGCATTTCCCGCAACTGGTAATCGAGGTCGACCATTTCCGGTGCACCCCCGGTATTCGGCGCTGCGGTAATACGCTCAAGGTAATTGCGGATTCGCTTATCCAAATGGGCGTAGCGGCCCATGGGGAAATAGAGCAGCTCGCGCCCTTCTAGCAGCCCCGGCAAAATATCATCGAGATCACCGATGGGAAATGCATCGTTCAAGCCGCACTGCTGCATCGCGCGCTCCGGCCCCAGGCGCGGGCCATCCCACTTTTCTTTTTCCGTATCGCGCTCGCGACAGAACAGCAGGGTTTCTCCCTGTGTTCGTCCCGGCACCAAAACCAGCAGCGCTTCCGGTTCATCAAACCCAGTGAGATACAAAAAATCACTGTCCTGGCGAAACGGAAAAAAAGTATCCCGGGAACGCAGTTGCTCCCCAGCAGATGACACGATTGCCAAACTACCTGCGGGCAATTCTGCCATCAGGCGGTTGCGTCGGCGGGCGTACTCAGATCGACTGATTCCCGCTGTGGTTTTCGGGGTCTTAGACATCAGTGAATGGTGGGCTCGGTATTGGAGTCCTTACCCTTTACCTCAGTAAATATATTGAGTACGGCTACGCGTACGTATTCCTGAAGTTCCACCAGTTGCAGCTCAGTCTCCTCACCTTCTTCAACATGTTCGGCATCCAATTGGGCGATGGCACTAATATCTTTTAAAGCTTCGTCACTGGTGGGCATCAATTTTTCCCGGGCCCCGCCGACACCAAAGCCGTGCAGGAACCCATCGCACCAATGACCCAGCGCCAGAGCGCGGGAGACAACATCTTCGTCATCGCACAACACCAACTGAAAATCGAAGTTAGAGCCGTCGAGCTGCTTGTGGCTTTCCTCAGTCAGCTGGAAAAAATCCCGATTGAGATCTGCCGGCACAGCCTCCACATCGAGCAATCCGGCCAGCTCATTCTGCCAACGCTGTTTGTCCGGTCGCTCGCCCGCCGCCAAAATGCCACAGATAAAACCGTGCAATTCACTGGGGTCAGCCTGCCCCCCAGCTGAGAGAATGGCGTTGGCGAGGAGTTCAAATCGGCTAGCTTCAGAAGTCATGGTTACCGTACAGCTTTTTGTAAATTAGGCTTTTCAATCCGGCCGTCACACTGGTGCCAAACCGGGAATTTGAGGCATTAAGAGACAATTTTGTGATTGTCCGCGCAGGTGCAGCGATTGACCCACCAATACGCCGGCAATATAGTAGCGGAATCCCTCGCAGTCTGTCGTGTTGCGAACTCAGACGTCGACCTCAAATGCAGGAAATATGGATAAGCTGCAAGCGCTAGAAAGCACCGTGGATTCACTCATTGCCCGCTGTCAACAATTGGCGGATGACAATCGTGAATTACGCCGGCAGGAAGCCGACTGGCTGCGTGAACGCCAGCGCCTGATAAAAAATAACGAGGCCGCCCGCTCGCGGGTAGAAGCTATGATTAACCGTCTTAAGGGGCTAACGCAAGATACCTGATGTCTGAAACCGCATCACCCTCCGAAACTGTAACTGTTTCTATTCTCGATAAAGAGTACCGTGTCGCCTGCGCGGAAAGCGAGCGTGCCGGACTACAGGCTTCGGCACACCTGCTACACGAACGCATGTCCCGCATCCGCGCAACAGGTACTGTCATCGGCTTAGAGCGTATCGCCGTAATGGCAGCGCTTAATATTGCCCACGAGCTTATCCAGGCGAAAGCTGAGCTCAGCTCCATTCCCCTGCAAGAGGAAATGTTGGAGCGGCTTACTGATAAGGTGCAAAGTGCACTGGGCGAAATAGACTCGGAAGAAAAACTTCAGGAGTAAGGTGACAAGAAGCCACTTTCTGCTACCGGTCACTTCATTTAAATTTCTGGTTAACAGCCCCCCGCTCTACAAGTTATAATTGATTCATACCCTGGGGTGTTGGCCAGCAGACTATGTCCTTGAGCCGATAATCTTACCCCGGTGGTTTCCAGCGGGTGCTGGTGAGCAAGTCCGCCTTGTAGCGGAAAGCCTTATGTACTCCGGATCCCACCACCTTGAACCTTACGGTTCAAGGCTCCGTCTACAGCCGCACACTCGGGGTACCCTATTTCTTCATGCTCTTCTCTTCCCACAATGACTGAAACCAAAACGCAACTGCGCCGCCGTATGCGCGCGGGGCGACGGGAACTCAGCGCCTATCAACAGCGTTTGCATGGCCGTGCAGCCATCACTCTCCTGAGCCGTATCCCACAAATGAATCGAGCAGTGCATGTCGGTATCTATTGGCCGACTGATGGCGAGCTGGATGTCCGCTATCTGCTGCAACGTTTTCCACAAAAACATTTTTATTTGCCACAGCTGCCGGCAGAACCACACCCCCACCTCCGGTTCAGGCGTTGGCAAGGCGAACCCTTGGCTTTTCGCAATCGCTATCGCATTCCGGAGCCTGTGCGCACAACTTACCGCGCTCCCAAGCTCCTGGATCTTGTTTTGGTTCCTCTGGTCGCCTTCGACCCCAGCGGAGCGCGCTTGGGTATGGGGGCCGGTTTCTACGATCGGACTTTTGAGCGCAAACAGTTATTACCAGGCACTGGACCACAACTTATCGGCGCGGCGCACCATCTACAATGTGTGGATAACCTGCCCACAGACAATTGGGATATTCCACTGGATATGGTGGTTACAGAGCAAAGGATTTACCGCTGCCGCTAAAAAGTGGATAGTGGAGCACAAAAAAAGCCGGACACCTAAATGTCCGGCTTTTTTTGTGTTTGCTCGTGGGCAGAGCGCCCCCCCGGCATCAGCCTAACGGGTAACCACTCCCTGTTGCAGAGCAGCCGGCGGTTCAGCTTCGGAAGAAAATACCTCAGATAAACCACTAGTACTCAACAGAACGCCCGCGACAAAGACAACCACAGCGATTGTCAGCGCATCGGCTTTCATTGGGACCATCCTGTACGATAATTTTGTTTTTATATGCGTTTCGCCCCGCTTATGACCAGAGCCACAGCAAAAGTTCCACGCGAATAGACAATACTCAAGAAGCGGCGTAATAGTAACCGTTTATTGGATATTTTATGAGTTTTTTGTCTCAAAATTAGACAAGCAAGTTCGACAAAACAGGATTTGCAGTCTATACACGTTTCGATAAATGAGACGTCTTTCTCAGGTATCGGGCAGCGATGGTTTAAGCGCCCAAAAATAACCGATAAGCCGGATTCTGCGTTTCATCCCAAAAACGAAATTGAAGCTGGTGTAATAGTGTCTGTAGTTCGTCCCTCGCTGCCGGCTCCACCTGCAATCCCACAAGAACACGCCCATAAGCAGCCCCGTGATTGCGATAGTGAAACAGCGTTATATTCCAACGCCCGGCGAGATGCTCGAGGAACTTGCGCAAGGCACCCGGGCGCTCGGGAAATTCAAAGCGGTAAATGACTTCGTCGGGCAAGCCCGGCACTCTACCTCCCACTAAATGGCGAATATGTAGTTTCGCCATTTCGTTATCGGTAAGATCGGTAACCTGATAATCTTTGGACTCAAGCTGACTGACCAATTGGCTGCGGTCTTCCTCAGATACCACCTGCAGACCCACAAAGATATGCGCTTCGTTATCACTGGCAAAACGATAGTTAAACTCAGTGATTGAGCGGTCCCCTAAATCCCGGCAGAACTGCAGGTAACTTCCCGGTTGCTCGGCAATTTTTACTGCGAGGACCGCCTCGCGCTTTTCACCGATCTCAGTGCGCTCGCTAATGTAGCGCAGGCGATCAAAATTAATATTGGCTCCACTGCACACTGTGGCGAAGGTGCCATTGCGATTGTCGTTTTGCTCCAGATATTTCTTCAGCCCCGCCAAACCGACGGCCCCGGCCGGCTCAGCGATAGAGCGTGTATCCTCGAATATATCCTTAATGGCCGCACAGATTTCATCGGTACTAACAATGATAACCCCATCCACGGTTTCGCGCAGAACCCGGAAGGTCTCCTCACCGATTTGTGCAACGGCAACACCATCGGCAAACAAGCCCACCTCCGCTAGCCGAGCGCGCTCGCCGGCTTTCAGCGCGGCCTCCAGACAGGCAGCATCCTGCGGCTCTACACCGTACACTTTGGTTTCCGGACGTACATATTTGATATAGGCGGCCATACCCGCAGCTAAACCACCCCCTCCGACCGGAATAAACACCGCGTCCAGGTTACCCGAGTGCTGTCGCAGCATCTCCATAGCCACGGTGCCCTGGCCGGCGATTACATCGGGGTCATCGTAGGGGTGGATAAATACCAACCCCCGCTCTTCAACCAGCTCGCGAGCCCTCGCCGCCGCTTCATCAAAAGTATCTCCATGTAGCACGACTTCGGCACCGCGCATGCGCACAGCACTCACCTTAATTTGCGGGGTGGTTTTGGGCATCACTATAGTGGCGCGCACTCCCATTTGGGCAGCGCTCAGGGCAAGCCCCTGGGCATGGTTACCCGCCGATGCAGCAATCACTCCCCGGGCCCGCTCCTCGGCGGGCAACTGCAGGAGCTTGTTGTATGCCCCTCGAATCTTGAAGGAAAACACCGGCTGCAGATCTTCGCGCTTCAACAGAATCCGGTTGTTAAAGCGATGGGAGAGTTGGCGCATTTGCTCCAATGGCGTCTCGGTAGCGACATCGTAAATACGTGCGTCTAAAATGCGCTTGATATAGGACTTGGGCATGACGTGTTTGACGGCCGTAGCGGTTAATTACTGTGCGCGACTCAGCGTAGACTAATAGCAGGGTTACAAAGGCCCTGTGTGAAGCGCAGCACCGGCATGACAGTCTAAGCCTTGAGAAGCATATTTGCCACAAAAAACAACCAGACGCGCTTTTTTTTATCGCCAGATACAAATTAAGGCGAAATAATTGCAAAGGAAACTATCCAGAGTATGACCCAGGATGAATTGAAACAGGCGACAGCTCGCGCCGCTATCGACTATATCGCCCCGCGCCTGGAGGACAACTCCATTGTCGGCGTAGGTACCGGTTCCACCGCTAACTTCTTTATCGATTACCTGGCGGAGATCAAAGGTACCTTTGACGGTACTGTGGCCAGTTCTGAAGCCTCCGCACAGCGACTCAAATCCCACGGCATTCCCGTTTATGAACTTAATGCCGTCGACGGCATCCAGTTCTATGTGGATGGTGCCGATGAAGTGAACCCGGCCCTTGAAATGATCAAAGGTGGTGGTGCTGCATTGACTAGAGAAAAAATCGTGGCGGCCTGCTCTGAAGAATTTATCTGCATTGCCGATGAGAGCAAGTGGGTAAAAGTCCTGGGAGAGTTTCCCCTACCGGTTGAAGTTATCCCCATGGCACGCTCGCTGGTTGCCCGGGAGCTGGTTAAACTGGGCGGTGATCCGGTTTATCGTCAAGGTGTGATCACAGATAATGGCAATGCCATTCTCGATGTATACAATCTGCGTATCGAACACCCCACTGTCCTTGAAGAAACCATCAATAACATTACCGGTGTGGTGACCAACGGTATCTTTGCCAAGCGCTCCGCCGGTATTTTACTGCTTGGCACCAGTGCCGGAGTGAAGACCATTACCGTTTAAACATGTCGTAAATAGTTATGCACAAAAAAAATAAAAAATGCGGACTGCTGGTTTTGCTCAGTGCTGTTGCACTGAGCAGCGGCTGTGCAACCGCGCCTCCAAGTAATCTCGACAACGTCTGCTCTATTTTCCAGGAAAAAAAGAAGTGGTACGGCGAGGCAAAAGACGCGGAGGAAAAATGGGGCTCTCCAATTGCAGTGATGATGGCAATCATGCACCAGGAATCCCGTTTTGTGCATGATGCCAAGCCCCCGCGCACCAAGATCCTGGGCTTTATCCCCGGCCCGAGGCCGTCCGATGCCTACGGTTATCCCCAGGCTCTGGGGACCACTTGGCGCCACTACCAAAGGTCTTCCTTTAACTACGGTGCCGATCGGGATGATTTTGGCGACGCCATCGATTTTATCGGCTGGTATAACAACACCAGTGCACGCCAGTGCCAGATACGCGCCAATGACACCTACAGCCTTTACCTCGCCTACCACGAGGGGCACGGTGGTTTTAATCGGCGCACTTTCCACAATAAAGCCTGGCTAAAGAATGTATCCCACAAGGTATCTGCCAGGGCGCAAAAATATCAGCAACAACTCAATAGCTGCGAACAGTCGCTGAAAAAGCGCAAGAAATTTCTCTGGATTTTCTAGCTGATCACAGCGACCGTTAGTCGCAAGGCCCACCTCGGTTTAAATCCGGTGCAGTTTTCCTGCATTATGAGCGGCGGCAGCCGCTCGCTAAATTTTATGACCTCACAACCACTCCAGGAAAAATTCTCCTTGCTGGCGGAAAAAGGCGCTACAAGGCGCCAGAAACTGACTACGCTGAAGACTAATAGCTACCCGCTTTAGACTTGGTACAGGTCACTAAAGCTCCGCCACAAGCATAAATTTACAGCCCCAACGTGACGCTGGGTGCTCCCTCTGAGAAGCAAAAGCGTCCTTATACTTTTTGGAGTGCCCGATGAAGCTCTTTTTGAAATACCTGGCTGTATTGGCAATATCACTCAGCGTGCCGATGACCTTCGCACAACCTGCTACCAGCCAAACAACCGCCCCCAAAGCTTCGTTTAGCGAACCGCAGCTCAAGCAATTTGCCAACGCCTATCGCTCTATCGTGATGCTGAGTCGAGAATACGCTCCCAAACTGAAAGCGGCTGCCG
Organism: Microbulbifer maximicatervae (SeqCode); assembly: GCF_052466985.1. Taxonomy (NCBI): domain Bacteria; kingdom Pseudomonadati; phylum Pseudomonadota; class Gammaproteobacteria; order Cellvibrionales; family Microbulbiferaceae; genus Microbulbifer; species Microbulbifer maximicatervae (SeqCode). Next base: position 4,221,367 of record NZ_CP174298.1, on the reverse strand, counting down.
ATATCAAGGAAGCGGAAGCGATCAACAAAGAAGCACAGGGAAAAATGATCGCCGCAATTGAAAAAGCCGGCCTTTCCAAAACCAAATACCAGGAAATTGCCAACAGCATTAAATCGAATCCCGCCCTACTGGAGAAAGTGAACAAAATTCTTCAGCAAAGCCACGCGCCACAGCAGTAATCCAATTTTGTGAGTGGCGCTCTGATCAGCTCATTGCGTCACTCAAATCCAGCTTTACATCTAACACCTGGCAAATAATCGGCAAATTGGTTTTCACCCAATTCTTGTCAAAAGACCCCCAATCACGCAGCAGGTAGTAGCCGTCATTATGGCGCACGCCTTCCTGAATGAACTCTACAACTGTGCCATGCCCCGGCAATCCTTTCGCAATAATGTCCTGCACCGTACGGCGAGGCCATCCAGTTGCCTCCTCCAAAGTAGGATTATTGGGACGCGGAATATGCTCGATCAGGTAAGCAATCAACATTCGCCGGCAGATGGTCGGGTTTAACAGACTTGCAACAGACGTCGGTGACATTTGACCAGTCCTTCACTAACGGAATTTTTCCTATTGTTGACGAATATGACTTACAGGTCGAGGAAATAGTGATTCACTATCGCTATCAAACTTTAAAAGAACTGTCAGTCCACAGAGGATCAAGCATAGAAAATTGTTGAGAGCAAAACTGGGATTTTCAGTCGTTAACGCAAAAAATACACATTAAAAGACAGAAATAGACAACTTTTATTCCATAAGCCCATCAAGTTCGAAACTGTCACCACTAATAAAAGCACAGACAGTTGCATATAAATTAAGCAGAAGCCTGACTTTCTCTCTCCGTTTGCGCATAATCCATACCGTAATACAGCAGCAGACAGAAAATAATTGTGAGGCTGAAAGAGTGGACAATGAAAACCCCAAACTCCGCGAAGCGGGGCTAGGTATTCCCGCCGCTGCGGTAAAGGCCCATCTGGTTGGTGCACAAGCGACCGGACTGGATTGCCAACAACTACTCATCGATAGCGGAATCGCCCCCGCCCAGCTAGATGATCCCGATAGCCGCGTTGGCCGGGAGCAGATGGCCAACTTGTTACGCCTTGAGTGGGATTTTCTGAACGATGAGTCAGGAGGATTCCTGGCGCGCCCTTGGCTGCCGGGCACTTTTGCCATGATGGGGCACGCTTGTATCACCTGTCCCAACCTGCGCCGAGCCCTGCTTCGCTCCAGCCGCTTTATCAGCATGGTGAGTGACGACTTGCACATCAAGCTGGTCGAGGATGGTGAAGAAGCTCGACTGATCATTCACCACACCAATGAAAAAAAATTGCCCAACCAAATTTTCGTCGAATCTATCGCGGTAATCTGGTTGCGCTTTTTTAGCTGGCTGATCGACCGTACCATTTTATTAGAGCGCGTTCTTCTGGCGTTTCCCCCGCCCGACTACAACGAAGACTACAGCGATATGTTCCCTTGCAGGCACTACTTTAACCAAGGTGAAACCTGCCTGGTATTTAACACTCGCTATTTGCAAATGCCCCTGGTACGCGATGAGCAACAGCTGGCAGACTTCCTGTCCCGCGCCCCCGAGTGCCTGTTGACCCAATACAAATCCGACCACAGTTTCACCGGTCGTATTCGCCGTATGCTGCAACAGCAAAACAGTATCGAAAATCTGTCACTGGATGATGTCGCCGCACGTTTATACACATCTCCACAGACGCTGCGCCGCCGCCTCAAAGAGGAGGGCAACAGCTGGCAGGATATTAAAGACTCTGTTCGGCGGGATATGGCGGTTTACCAGTTGAAGCAGCAGGAAACTGCTGTAGCTGAAATTGCCGAGCGCCTGGGCTTTTCCGAGCCCAGCGCTTTTAATCGCGCATTTAAAAAGTGGACAGGGCTAGCTCCCGGAGCTTACAGGGATAAATTCCGTAGTTAAGGCGGCACTAAAAATCCCGGTCAAAAGACCGGGATTTTTTATAAATGAAATCCACCTTGGAAAATATCCTTTAAAGGGATTCCCGTATCCCGGCTACTCCTGAGAGTTTGTCACTACCCGGATACTAACTCGCTCAACATTGAGGGCTTTTTGGTCCCTCTTCTCTGACATATCTTCCGCAACAGGCTTAGCCGAGCCCATTCCTGTTGCGGTGATACGATTTGCCGCTATCCCCTTCTTCAGTAGAAGTTCTTTCACAACATCCGCACGTTCTTGGGAAATTTCCTGCTCTGCAATTTCATTACCCTCACCTTTTACATGCCCTTCAATAGCAATGGTTAAGTTGGGGTTGTCCTGCATGATTTTTGCCAGAGCATCGATATCCTCAGCTGCAGGGTTGGTGATTTTTGCGGTTCCCTTTTCAAAGTTCACCCGCATGGGGAATTCCCGGTCGGGATTGTCTGAAAAGCTCTTGAGATAATCACGCAAATTACTGGAAAAGTTATCGGGGCCCAGTTGCGCTTCCTCTTCCGCTTTCTCAAGGGGGGAATCCCCTACCGGCTGTGAAGCGGACTCCATAAAGCTCGCTTCCTGGGAGGTCATGGAAGGATTACTTTCTGAATTTTCCTTTTTCCCTTTCAACATGCACATATTCAATGCGTAGAGAACCACAAGTACCAACAGCAAAGGAAAAAACCAGCTACTGAAACTCACCGGTTTACGTTTCTCTTCAGGCCCCTGAATTGCTGTGGCCCGAGGTTCCTGGGGTTTGGCGTGGCCATGGGTAACCAGAGCGTCTCCCAACTTCCCAAAATCTGGAACGTCAATTGCTTGAAGAAGGTTATCCGGTATATACCCCTGTAAATGCTCCCGCTGCCCAATCAGGAATGAAGCCAAGTCGGAAACATCCATTTTTTGAGCTTTGGCCTGGCTTTGCATCAACGAAGTAACTATCGGCGCGGATACACTCAATAGATCTCCGCCCTCTTTCCCCAAATTATTCGCTGCAACTTCCAGGACCTCTTTTTTACGACTGCTGAAAATTTTTTCCAGCATTTTCTCACCGATGTCTGTAATTGACTTCAACTTTTCTGGTGAGGAAATAGCGGTGGCGAATTTAGACAAATCCAGCGCTTCACTTTCAGAAATTAAATTAAATAAATAACCCATTCCTGTTTTACTACTGGCCCTGTTCAACATACCAGCCAGTATGTAAGCAACGCCTGAGCAGAGTGCAGCTTCACCTTGCCCTGCCGGCAAATTCAAAGCCTTTGTCAGCGCATCAATACCCCCGGAGCCCAATTGGCCGGTAGCCATATCCAAAACATTATCCGCCATAGCCAAACCTCGCTCACCACCTCAGGGACCGTCAAAGTACATTTATTTGTCCGGGGTCACCCGTGTGTTACCCATTCAAATTTTTCTCAGATGCCCTGAATCACCCTTTACCCTGCCTGACATGGAATTCCTCCAGCCGCAAAGATAATTTAAGTGCCAATTTACCGTGCCAAAATTTCAATAGATTTAGGCGCCTTACTTGAGTGTACGGCAGTACCTCCACATGGTTAGGTTAATTTGGAATAAATAAAAAGATATTTGACTAGGAATTTTTCGGTAGTACCTGGAAGCTGAGTCATCTTCCGTGGCAATTTTTATCATTGAACCCAAGCTGCACCGCACTATGGTAATAAGCGAAACCATAAAATAAAAAGAGGCTAAAACCGTGCCAACCGAAGCCTACATCTACGATGCTATCCGCACCCCGCGGGGCAGAGGCAAATCCAGCGGTGCCCTTCACGAAGTCAAACCTATCACCCTGCTGTCAGATCTCCTGAAAGAATTACAGACCCGCAATAGATTCGACACTGCCAAAGTGGACGACATCGTTATGGGCTGTGTTACACCGATCGGAGATCAGGGTGCCGATATCGCAAAAGTTGCAGCTTTAGCTGCCAATTGGGACTGGGATATCGGTGGCGTAACTCTGAATCGCTTCTGTGCCTCCGGTGCCGAAGCGGTCAATCTCGCCGCTACCAAAGTTCGCTCCGGGTGGGAGCATCTGGTAGTGGCCGGAGGCGTAGAGTCCATGTCGCGGGTGCCCATGGGCAGCGACGGCGGCGCCTGGGCGATGGACCCACGCACAGCAATAGATACTGGATTTGCACCCCAGGGCATTGGCGCGGACTTGATCGCTACACTCGGAGGATTTTCCCGCGAGGATGTGGATAACTTTGCGCTGGACTCTCAGCACAAAGCGGCAGCCGCCTGGAAACGCGGTGCTTTCGAAAAATCTGTGATTCCCGTACGTGACCAAAATGGCCTGACCATTCTCGATCACGACCAGCTGGTGCGCCCAGATGCGTCCATAGAGGCTCTGGCACAACTCAAGCCATCCTTTGCCGGGATGGGTGACCTGTGCTTCGACAGCATTGCCATATCCCGTTACCCACAGGTCGAATCAATCAACCATGTTCACACTGCGGGAAATTCCTCAGGAATCGTCGATGGCGCAGCCGCCCTACTGATCGGCAGTGAACAGGCCGGGCGAGATCTGGGGCTCAGCCCCCGCGCCCGTATTGTCTCCGCTGCGGTAGTGGGCACTGAGCCTACTATCATGCTCACAGGCCCCGCGCCCGCCACTCGCAAAGCCCTGAAGGCCGCAGGCCTGACGGTGCAGGATATTGACCTCTTTGAGGTGAATGAAGCCTTCGCGGCAGTGGTGATGCGTTTCCAACACGAGTTGGACGTGGACCCACAAAAACTCAACGTTAACGGCGGCTCAATCGCTATGGGCCACCCCCTCGGCGCGACCGGTGCAATGCTGATCGGCACAGTATTGGATGAGCTGGAACAACGGCAACTTCGCTACGGCCTGGTCACACTATGTGTGGGCGGCGGTATGGGTGTAGCAACCATTATCGAAAGAGTTTAGGGGGCAGACTATGAAATCCATTCGCCTGGAAAAAGACGATCACAATATTGTCCACCTGATCATGGACAACCCCAATGCCTCAGCCAATGTGATGGATCGGGATTTTACCGAATCGCTGAGCGCAGCGGTTGAACAACTCAAGCAGCAAGAATTTTCTGGAATTATTGTTCGCTCCACAAAAAATACCTTTTTTGCCGGCGGTGACCTCAAATCTTTATTTGCGGCAAAAATTGAAGAAGCTAAGCCTTTCTTCGAATCCTGCGAATCAATGAAAGCCAACCTGCGCTGGCTGGAAACCCAGGGTAAACCCGTCGTTGCTGCGATTAATGGCACAGCTTTGGGCGGTGGCTGGGAAATCGCCCTCAGCTGCCATCAGCGCATTGTTATCGATAGCACCGCAATAAAACTGGGATTGCCTGAAGTAACATTAGGCTTACTACCTGGTGGTGGCGGCTGTGTACGTATGCCCCGCCTTTTAGGCATCCAGGAGTCTCTACCCTACTTACTGGAAGGAAAACAGGTGAGGCCGCAACAGGCTCTCAAAGCCGGTCTGGTACATCAGCTCGTTACCAGTGAAAGTGAATTACTAGAGAAGGCTGTCTCTTATATTCGAGAGAATAGTGAGCAACCTGTTGCTCAGCCTTGGGATCAACCGGATTACCGGATGCCGGGAGGGGACGCAAAGAACCCTAAAAATGCGCAGTTACTGATGATCGCCCCAGCAATGCTGGAGAAAAAAACCAAGGGATGTCTGCCGGCGCCAGAGTCGATAATGGCAACCGTCGTCGAAGGGTCCCGGGTCGACTTCGAAACTGCTACGCGAATTGAATCCCGACATTTTGTAGGCCTCGCTTGCGGGCAGGTTGCCAAAAACATGATCGGTACTTTCTGGTTTGCACTCAACGAAGTCAAAGCCGGAGCATCGCTGCCCGCCGCCGCCCGCGATCATAAAACGTCACCCATGCAAAAAATTGGCATACTCGGCGCCGGCATGATGGGCTCAGCCATTGCCTATGCCTGTGCCAGTAAAGGTGTTGATGTCGTATTAAAAGATGTATCCATGGAAGGTGCCTTAGCCGGCAAACAATATGCAGAGAAATCCCTGCAAAAACGCTTACAGCGGGGTCGCATTACCGAGGACAAGGTCAATCAGATCCTCTCCCGTATCACGCCCACAGACAGCAATACCGACCTGGCTGATTGTGAGTTGGTGATAGAAGCAGTTTTCGAAGACCGGGAACTCAAGCGTAAAGTTACCCAGGAAGCCGAAGCACAGCTGCCGAAAAATGCAGTATTTGCCTCCAACACTTCGACACTGCCGATCACTGGGCTCGCTCAAGCTTCCGACCGTCCCCAGCAATTTATCGGTCTACATTTCTTCTCCCCTGCCGACAAGATGCCACTGGTGGAAATTATCTGTGGGGAGCAAACCAGTGATGAGACTCTCGCCCAAGCCTTCGCCTTTGTATTGCAGATTGGCAAGACTCCTATCGTTGTTAACGACAGCCGTGGCTTCTTCACCTCAAGGGTATTCGGCTGCTTTACCAATGAAGGTATCGGCATGCTTAGCGAAGGGGTTAATCCCGCCACCATTGAAAATGCCGCAGCCCTAGCTGGCTTCCCAGTCGGCCCTCTAGCTGTTAGTGACGAGGTCTCGCTAACGCTGATGAGCCGGATACGCCAGCAGACCATCAACGACCTGCAAAAAGAGGGTAAACCCGCCCCCACGCATCCCGCCGACGGAGTGATCGACCGAATGCTTGAAGTGGGTCGCGCTGGTAAGGCTGCAGGTGGCGGCTTCTATACTTACCCTGAGGGCGGGAAAAAGCACTTATGGAGTGGCCTTGAGAAGGAGTTTCCCGCCAAAGAGGCACTGCCGATAGAAGATGTGAAGGAACGGCTGCTGTTTATTATGGCTCTGGAGACACTTCGCTGTTATCAAGAGGATGTGCTACGCAGCGTACGAGATGCCAATATTGGCTCTATCTTCGGTATCGGCTTCCCACCCTGGACCGGTGGTGCATTGCAATACATCAGCCAGTTTGGCCTGAAAGCGTTTACCCAACGCGCCCAGCAACTGGCTGATGCCTATGGGGATCGATTTGCCCCGCCAGCAATTTTGCTGGATCTGGCAGAGTCAGGAAAAGCTCTGGCGGACAACCCTTAACCCAGGGGTTTGAGCGATGTAAACAGGCTTTTAAAATCTCGCTGTTTACATCGCCAATCAAAACACTGGTTCAATTTTTCAGTAATAAAATGCGGTGGTGTAAGGATGGTACCAAGAACTGTTTACAACGAAGATCACGAACAGTTTCGAGAAACTTTACGTAAATTTTTAGAAAATGAAGCTGTACCCTACCACCATCAGTGGGAAAAAGATGGTCAGGTAGATCGTAAACTGTGGAATAAAGCTGGAGAAATGGGCTTTCTGTGTCCGCAAGTTGATGAAAAGTATGGTGGCTTGGGGCTGGACTATGGCTACAACTCCATTATTGATGAGGAGGTAGCCCGAGCGGGACTTTCCGGTATTGGCTGGGGCCTGCACTCTAATATTGCAGTGCCCTACATTATTAATTACGGCACGGAAGAACAGAAGAAAAAGTACCTACCCAAATGCATTAGTGGTGAGATGATCACCGCTATCGCCATGTCCGAACCTGGTGCAGGATCGGATCTCCAAGGCGTGAGAACCACAGCTGTGCGCAAAGGGGATCACTATCTGCTCAATGGTTCCAAGATTTTTATTACCAATGGACAGCAGGCAGACCTGGTTATTGTCGTGGCCAAAACCGACCCTCACGAGGGGGCCTCTGGAGTCAGTTTGCTGCTTGTGGAAGCAGATAGCCCTGGATTCAAGAGAGGCAGTAACCTAGAAAAAATAGGCATGAAGGCCCAGGATACTTCAGAGCTGTTCTTTGATGATGTCAAAGTCCCTGCGGAAAACCTTCTCGGTGGAGAGGGACAGGGATTTATTTATTTAATGCAGGAATTGCCTCAAGAGCGTTTAAGTGTGGCAATTTATGCAATAGCTAATGCAGAAGCAGCATTGCAATGGACGATTGATTACGTACGGGATCGCAAGGCTTTCGGCAAACCCATCTCTGCCTTCCAAAATACACAATTCAAGCTGGCTGAGCTGGATAGTGAGTTAACCGCTCTTCGGGTATTTATCGATCGCTGCTTGGAGCTTCACTATAAAAAGGAGCTCGACGTTGCAACTGCAGCGAAAGCCAAGTTATTGAGTACAGATTTCCAATGCAAACTTTTGGATGAATGTGTTCAGTTACATGGCGGCTATGGCTATATGTGGGAATACCCCATCGCCCGGTCTTGGGCCGATGCTCGTGTAGCACGTATTTATGCCGGAACCAATGAAATTATGAAATTAATTATTTCCCGAGACCTCCTGCGCGATGACTAAATTAAAGTGCTAGATTGAAATTTCTGTTCTCAATTAAAATAATGAAATAAAAAGTGAAACAGCAAACGAAGAATCATTGCGCCCCTCTTGAGGGGCTAAAAGTACTCGACTTTTCTACCCTACTTCCCGGTCCCTATGCCACTTTGCTATTGGCGGACTTAGGCGCCGAAGTACTAAGAATCGAGTCTCCCACACGGCCAGATTTACTACGGGGCTTTCCGCCTTTAGTCGATGACATTGCCTCCCTATCCGCCGCCCACGCAACCATTAACCGCAACAAACGCTCCCTGGCGATCGATCTAAAAAATCCAAAGGCGCAAGTGGTGATTCACCGATTGCTTCAGCAATACGATATTGTGATTGAGCAATTCCGCCCCGGAGTGATGGATAGGCTGGGCCTTGGCCACCAAAGCTTAAGCCAACAGCGCGCAGACATTATTTACTGTTCGATTACCGGATATGGCCAGACTGGACCATTAAAGCAACGTGCTGGGCACGATATCAATTATCTCGCACTATCTGGCCTGGCCAGCTATTCCGGCAACCGTGACCATGGCCCCTGCCTGAGCGGCACACAGATAGCAGACATCGCCGGCGGTTCACACCATGCGGTTATGTCGATACTGGCTGCTGTATATCATCGCCAGAGAACCGGGGAAGGCAGTTATATCGATATCAGTATGACGGACTGTAGTTTCGCGTTAAACGCAATTAGTGGGGCCAATGCACTGGCTTTAAATACCGATCCCAAGCTGGAATCCGAGCTGCTAAACGGTGGAAGTTATTATGATTACTATCGCACGGCAGATAACCGCTATCTTTCTGTGGGAAGTTTAGAGCCACAATTTGCTGAGCAATTTTTAACAAAAATAGGTCGAAAGGAGTGGCTGACTCGCATTGTCCAAGACGGGCAACAAGAAACACTTAAGAAAGATATTGCAGAAATTATTGCCACAAAAACCCAGAAAGAATGGATTGATATATTTCAGGATATTGATGCGTGTATTGAACCCGTACTTAATTTTACAGAAGCTGCTGATAGCGATCTTATCCAATCCAGAGAGATGATCTGTTCTGTGAATGGAGACATTAAACAGATCAACACACCCTTTAGATTTAACGGCCAAAAGCCCCACTTATTTAACCGAGGGGCAGCTCTGGGAGAGCACAATCACAATGTGCTGGGTGAGCTCGGCTTTAGCGCTGAAGAAATTGAAGCGCTTTGCGAAGTTCAGGGTGTCACTCATTAATCACGTTGAACAAGGTTGCTAGAGCGGTGATAGCTGCCTCTAGCTGCCACCCCCGCCACAGCCCCCACCACAACTGCTTCCAGAATCTGAAGAGGAGCCGCCACCCCAAATTCCAGAGAAGGCACTGCCGGAAGTTCCGCCTTGACAGCTCGCGGCACAACCAATATGACTGGCACAGTGATCCGCAGCGGGACTATTTCTCGATCGACAGTTTAGCAAATAATGAAATCCATCTTTAATCCCCAACTTTTTATCAATTGAGAAAATCAGAGGTAACGATTTTGGCTTGGAAGGACTTATACCACTACGAACACAAGCAATTCGCCACACTCTCTTAATCCCCTCACTAGCTGTATCCTTATCTGGCATAACTTCATTGGGTGTGTGGTGCAGAAAGTGTCCAAAAGCTTTATTACAAAAATTTCGATACATCTGTGTGCTTAATATAAATTCATGCCAAGCGACATCAATCACTTGAGATGGCATAGCGACCATTTGTCTACCAGCCGTTTGGCAGATAATAAAATATTCCCTTAACCCATCAAGTACCATACCGAGCTGCTTGTTGCTGAGATGAGGGTATTTGTTCTTCACTCTTTGTTTGAGAGACGGATGGAATTGATAGCCTCTTAAAAATCGTTCCCGATGTGATTTTCGGTAAAAGAAAAAAAGTATAGTACTTACGATCAATAGACAAATTGCTATAAAACCTTCAGATACCATAGTAACCCCCGCTTTTAAACACTTATTGCTCTAAATCAAGTCGTAAAAATGCATCATCTCAATGTAATATCAATAATACTCTTATACCACTCTATTTTAAGAGTTGAGAGTACCAAGTGAGCGCTTTTAGGTTGGGGCTTGAAGTATTTTTGAATCTTTATTAAGCTAACACTTAACAACTTTTCTTTTTGGAGCTATCTACGCCAATGAATTAAGCCTTGCACACACTGGAGATAAACCGGTTTCTTAAGAGGCCATCAATTCCCGTGCAAGTGGCGTACTCCATTCTCTACAACTTTCTCTCAAGATCATGGTATTGCGCCACCCATTCCGACTACCGGAGGGTGACATGCAGAGCATTTGTTCTATAAAAAATCTTTACTTAAACATCCCTGAGAAATCTCTATTTAAAGAGATCCATCTTGACTTCCCTCCGGGATTTACTGGCTTAGTGGGAAATAATGGCAGTGGGAAATCGACTTTTTTAGAGGCTTTGATTGGGAAACTAAAGCCTGAACAGGGAAGTATAACTTGGTATACGGACTACCTTAAAGTGGATCAAGTGAGCAGCAATTCCAACAAGCGAATTGTAGATATATTCGACCCTACAGGCCTCTATGACTGTTTTTCACGTATTGAATCTGGCAATCAGAGTGAGGAAGATCTGATACGTGTCTCAGATTCATGGGAGCTACCTATAATTTGGCAACAGCATTTATACAGCGCCGGAATAAACCTCACGTTAGACACTCCTATCGGCAATCTTAGCGGTGGTGAAAGAGTCCGACTGGCTTTAACCAATGCCTTCTCTCATAAAAAACACTACCTGCTACTGGATGAGCCTAGTAATCACCTAGATTCAGACGGTAGAAAATGGTTACAGCAGAAAATTAGAAACCATTCTGCCGGAATTCTAATGGTCACTCATGATCGAAGCTTACTCCAACAAGCTGACACGATAGTGGAACTAGTTTCAGGAAAACTACGCACATATGGTGGTAACTACTCACACTACAAGAAAGAAAAAGAGATACAGAGACAGTCTGTAGAAAAGAAAATTGAAAATACCAAAAAGAATATAAAAAGCCTAAACAAACTTAAGCAAAGTTCTGCTGAAAAAACTACAACCAGAAAAAACCAGGGTAAGAAATTAAAAGGTTCCCAATGTAAATCGCTACTAGATGCGAAAAAAGATCGTGCAGGGCAAAGTTTAGGCAAGCTGACTAGAAACCTGGATCGTCAGCACCATAAGTTAAAGCTAGATTTAGAAAGTTGCCAAAAGGACTATATGAGTCATAAGCTCCCAAATATGCAACTTAGCAAAACAGGGCTAACGGGTGGTATTCGTCTGCATGTTGAGGATCTCAAACTGCCCTACGGTATTCAGAGTGATCCCATATCACTTACCATGCACAGTGGCGATCGCTGGCATATTTTTGGCGCCAATGGTAGCGGAAAGACAACGCTACTAAAGATCATTGCTGGTCGAGTTAAACCTCGCAGCGGTTTGTGTAAAACTTTTGGCAGCTGTTTTTATCTGGATCAGAACCTAAGTCAACTAAATGGGAATCTATCTGCCTTGGAAACTTTATCCCGCCTGCACCCTGATAAAGATACCAACTTCTGGCGCACAGCCCTAGCCACAATGAATATTCGAGGTGATTCTGCACTTCGCTCTACCAATACTTTAAGTGGAGGGGAGCGACTAAAGGTTGCTTTACTTGCCGCTACTCGTGGCACTGAGGCACCAGACCTGCTACTACTGGACGAACCGGACAATCACTTGGATCTGGAGTCGCGTATAGCGCTGGAAACTGCGCTGGTAGAATACCCTGGAACATTTTTATTGATCTCCCATGACTCTACTTTTGTAGAAAATGTGGGAGTGAATAGAAGGGTCTATCTATAGGCATATTAAGACCTAAATAAAGGAAGTGAGATGTGAAAACGCTGCGCTTGCTATTAGGAGATCAATTGAACCAAAAACACTCCTGGTTTAGAGGTAACCAGGAGGATAAGATTTACTTTATGGCTGAAATGCGCCAAGAGACCGATTACGTTGTTCACCACATCCAAAAAATCGTTGCCTTTTTTGAAGCTATGCAGATTTTCTCAGAGTGGCTTAAAAATAGGGGCTGCAATGTCATCTACTATCGAATAGACGATAAAAACAACAAACAAAACCTTACAAAAAATATCGAAGATATTATTAGAAAACACAAAATTGAAAAATTTGAGTACCAACTTCCCGATGAGTACCGACTAGATCAGCAACTATTACAACTAGAGAAGAGACTATCAATAGAGTTTCAAGCCTACGACACTGAGCACTTTTTGACCACCCGAAAAGAGCTGGCAGACTTCTTCCAGGGGAAAAAATCACTACTTATGGAAAGCTTCTACCACTATATGCGGAAGAAGCATGACATTCTGATGAACAATGGAAAACCTGAAGGAGGAAAGTGGAATTTCGACCAAAGCAATAGAAATAAATGGAATGGAAAGCTGGGCAAACCCAAGCAGGGAAAAATAACAAGTAATGTCACTTCAACTTTATCCCGTATAAAAAAGTCTGGAGTTAAGAGTATTGGAGAGATTGATCCAGAGAATTTTATATGGCCAACCAGCAGGGAGGATTCTATAAAACTACTTCGTCATTTTTGTAAAAATCTACTTGCTCATTTTGGCGATTTTCAGGACGCAATGGATCCAGATGAAGCCTTTCTTTATCACAGCCGAATTAGCTTCTCCCTAAATAGTAAACTCATATCTCCAAAAGAGGTTATCGATACAGCGATAAAATCTTGGGAAGATGGAAAAATTTCAATAGGACTTAACCAGATTGAAGGTTTTGTACGCCAAATATTGGGCTGGCGAGAATATATGCGCGGTGTCTACTGGATGTCTATGCCCAGTTATGAGCATCAGAATAAGTTGAAGAATAAAAATAATTTGCCAGATTTTTTCTGGGATGCCAAAACGTCCATGAACTGCCTTCACAACACCATCAGGAATAGTTTGGAAAATGCCTATGCTCACCATATCCAAAGGCTTATGATTACCGGTAATTTTGCGCTATTAACACAAACTGACCCTGGCCAGGTGGAAAGTTGGTATCTCGGTATTTACATAGATGCTATTCAGTGGGTTGAAATGCCTAACACCCGGGGAATGAGCCAGTTCGCCGATGGTGGATTGGTTGCAACAAAGCCCTATATTAGTAGTGGCTCCTATATCAACAAAATGAGCAACTATTGCAGCGACTGTATTTATGACGTCAAACAACGAACTGGAGAGAAGGCCTGCCCATTTAACAGCCTCTACTGGAATTTCTTAATTGAAAAAAGAAAAATGCTAGAGGGCAATCATAGAATGACAATGATGTTCAGCCTTTTGGATAAGCTTGAGAAGAGTGAAGTGACAGCAATAAAAAAAAGGGCAAAGCAATTTATGACAAAGAAATCGTAATCTCTATATAGATCATAAAATCCTTTATCGAAGGCTTCCTTAATCATTACTAAACTAAGCCAATACTCGCCTCAATAGACTCTGGTCATGAAGACTGCAATCATTACCCTCGATTTTATCAACGATATTTGTCATCCAATGGGAAAAATATCAGCAGCGGCCCCAAGAGTCTATAAGAATAGAGTTATTGAGAACACCAATAAACTCCTTACGTGGGGAAGAGCACGACGTCATCTTATTTGCCATATCAGGGTCGCTTTTTCCACCGACTACAGGGAAGCTTCCTCTAACTCTCCTCTCTTCAGCTATATCAAAGATATAGGCGCCCTCCGTCAGAAAAGCTGGGGCACTGCTTTTGTTGATGAACTCAATATTACTGATAGCGATATATCTATTTATAAGAGGCGTGTCAGTGGCTTCTATGGGACCGAACTCCCAGTACTTATTACTAGCCACAATATAGAAAGGATTATTCTCTGTGGGGTATCAACACAAAATACAGTCGAACTGACGGCCAGGGAAGCTCACGATAGAGACTTTTCAGTATTCATTGCCTCAAATGCCTGTGAATCTGACACGGAAAACAATAAACAGAATAGCCTGAACTTCCTCGCAAAGATAGGCAGTGTAAAAACTGTCGATGAGATTATTGCTAGTGAAGGTGCTAGTAAATCATGAATACCCGCATTTCCAATAGAGAATTTGCCCTAAGTGTCATTACCGCAATTCTGGCGGCCAGCTGTATGTCGCTAACCGGGCTATTTGGTAAAGAACTAACTACTTTTAGCTCCTTATCCCTGGTGGTCTTTATTCGTTTCTTTGCCCCATTTTTACTCCTAACCTGGATTTGCCTCGTTGTTTTCGATGAAAACCCTGTAACTCATCGAATAGACATGATTGATGGTGCAAGGGCGTTATTCACTTGTCTCGCTCAGTATTGCCTGTTTTATTATTTGTCCAAAGGCTCTCTACTTGTCGCCGCCCTTCTATTTTCAACGTCAGGTTTATTTCTCCCTTTTATTACCCGGTTTGCCAAAAAGGATCCGATAAAAAAGAAGACATTAGCAGCCTGTATAATCAGCTTTATCGGCGTTGCTTTTATATTGAAGCCAACTGCTGGCTTTGATAGCTATATGATAGTGGGCCTGCTATCGGGCTTCTTTGGAGCTTGTTCACAGTTTGTAATGCACCACTCTTCAAAGAAGCAAAATACGACATCTTCAACCACCAAGATGTTCGGCCTATCCAGCCTCTATATGCTTGCTATTTTATTGATTGAAGGAAATCTTGGGGAGCTTACAAAAGTCGCGGTATCTCTATCGGACTCGGTAAGTTTTGTGATTGTGATTATTGCTTTTAGCCTGTCGACAATCAGCAATCAATCCTTACGCACTAAAGCCTATCGTCGGGTAAACAGACCTGCCAGCTTATCTCCCTATTTATATACAAGCCTGATTTTCTCCGGCATATTGGATTGGTTGGTCTATAACACACTCCCAACCTGGAATACTTATGCCGGCAGCTTACTGATAGTTATCGGAGGTATTATTCAGGCAATCAGAACTCAACCCCAGATTAAGGCATCGCATTCTTAGCAAGGATAAGGGAGGGCTAGGAATAGCCGGAGAAACCCAGCCCTGCAGATTCAACTATCTGCAGGGCCCAGACGATTACTTGAACATCAGTTCAGGATTAACCATCGTTTTCATTTCCAGAACGTTGCCATTTGGATCTTCGATAAAAAAGGTTTCCTGTTCATATTCATTGCCGACAAAGCGACGGTAAGGCTTGTCCAGGTATTCCAGCCCGGCAGCTTCGATACGGCCTTTTAGTGCCTGAAACTCATCTTCCGGCAGGTGAATGCCAAAATGAGGAACAGCCACTTCTCCCATATCCACCTTGTGGCGAACATTGGGGAGCTTCTCATCACTCTGGTGCAGGGTGAGTTCGTTACCCCAAAAGTCGATATCTACCCAGCGACCTTCTTCACTGTTGCCGGTCTTGCAGCCTAAGACATCGCAATAGAATTTCTTGGCGGTTTCCAGGTCCCCTGCCGGAATCGCAAGGTGCAAACAATTCGATTTCATATAGCCTCCATCCTTTGCTAGCTCCTCATAGAGATCAAAAATTGATTGACTGACATCTGCTAGTCATTAGCCCTTCAACCCTCCCCCCCCTGACAGCCTTAACATTTACTTTGCCGTCGGAGCCACCCAAAGGATACAAATAAGATCAAGTGATCCCGTTAATTATTTAAATAAAAGTGGCCGCTTTACGCGCTGGCAACTTATACCGGGAATATTCCTAATATTAGGGCCCATAGCTTTAGCTAAAGAGCCCGAACTCAGGGAGTATACAGATGCATATCATCGCACCCCACCCCGAAATGGAATATCCTCCTAGCCTAGGAGTATACTTTAACATATATATTTCAATCTCTAATATCGAACCCGTGGAGAAACTGCTTAGTTATTGAACGTACTCCTCGACACTTCAGCGCCAAATCCTTATAGTGCGGCCCCCACATCACGCCTCCTATTTTGGCGAAACTGGCTTACCAGAGCCCATTTGTAATCCTCAGGAATACGCTCTTGATCTCCACCGCGAATATCACCATGCAGTTTGGTGCCCAACCACTGTTTGAAAACATTTCTGTAAAGTTCGGCAATGGCAACCGATATGGCCTTATCGGGGCCAATGGATGTGGAAAGTCAACCTTTATGAAGATCTTGAGTGGTGCCTTGGCGCCCTCGGCCGGCAACGTATCCATTGAGCCTGGATGCACCTTGGGTACTTTGAGCCAAGACCAGTTTGCATTTGAAGAGTACACCGTCGTCGATGCGGTCATCATGGGAGATGTCCGCCTGTGGGAAATTAAACAGGAACGTGACCGTATATACTCGCTACCGGAAATGAGCGAAGAAGACGGCATGCGCGTAGCCGAGCTTGAAGTCCAATTTGCTGAGCTGGATGGCTATAGTGCAGAGAGCCGTGCGGGAGAAATCCTGCTTGAAGCTGGCATCGACGAATCCCTGCATTTTGGCCTGATGAAACAGGTAGCTCCCGGCTGGAAATTGCGTGTATTACTCGCCCAAGCGCTATTTGCCGACCCGGATATTTTATTGTTGGATGAGCCGACCAATAACCTGGACATCCACACCATCAAGTGGTTGGCAGATGTACTGAATCAACGCAAAAGCACCATGGTCATCATTTCCCACGATCGCCACTTCCTGAACTCTGTCTGCACCCATATGGCCGACATAGATTATGGTGAATTGCGGGTTTTCCCCGGCAATTATGAGGACTTTGTTGCGGCCTCCACGCTAATACAAGAACAACTTCACGCAGAGAATGCCAAGAAAAGTGCCGAACTGGACGAGCTACAGAGCTTTGTGAACCGCTTTTCTGCCAATGCATCCAAAGCCAAGCAAGCCAGCTCCCGCGCGAAGAAGATGGAAAAAATCAAGCTGGACGAAATCAAACCCTCCAGTCGGATCAGCCCTTATATTACGTTTAACCAGTGTAAAAAATTGCACCGCCAGGCGCTGACTCTTGAGGGGCTTACCCATGGTTTTGACAGTGAAACGCTATTTCAAGGTGGCGAAATGCTGCTGGAAGCCGGTGCGCGCCTGGCAATTATCGGTGAGAACGGCGTTGGTAAAACAACCTTCCTGCGCTGTCTTGTCAATGAGATCCAAGCAAACAGCGGAGTCGTCAAGTGGTCAGAAAATGCCGCTATCGGCTACTGCCCGCAAGACAGCAGTACAGATTTTGATGGTGACTTGACAATATTTGAGTGGATGTCCCAGTGGCGCACCCCCAAGCACGATGACCTGGCCGTGCGAGGTATTCTGGGCCGACTATTATTTACCGCAGATGATGCCAATAAAAAGGCAAAGGTCTGCTCTGGCGGCGAGAAAAATCGCCTGCTGTTTGGCAAGCTAATGATGATGGACACCAATGTGCTCATCATGGATGAGCCAACCAACCACTTGGACATGGAAGCCATCGAAGCCCTAAACAAGGCACTGGAGAAATATGAGGGCACACTTATTTTTGTGAGTCACGATCGTCAGTTTGTCTCATCCCTGGCAACCCGAGTTATTGAAATCAAAGACCAAGCACTGATCGATTTTCAAGGCACTTACGAGGAATACCTGGCGCACCAGTCAGGTACAGAACAGCAGGTAGCCTGACTCCAAACTCGAATCGGAAAAGGCATATTGGGGCGATAACAATACTCGCCCCAGGTCTCAAAAGCTGCAAAGTGTAACCAATCACCACCAGATAATACGGGGCTCGGTAGGCATTACCTGCGCCCCCCTAAAGTCGCCCCCCGCTACTGCAATCCATCCAGATTCCTTTCTGGGCCAATTTCCTACGAACTAGCAAAAAAAACCAAACAGCCAAATAATTTTTATACAGGTTAAAAGTCGATTTACTTTTCCCAACTATAACCATCGACCTGAGGCCGATGCCTGCCTATATAAGGAAGGCGCTCAGAAGATACATTTCAACCATCCTTGTTCTGCTACCAAGCGGATGACTTCAGTTAAACAACATCTATCGCGCCCCCTAAAAGCACCAAAAGTATTCATGTTGCCTGTGCAAGCACCACTGGGGAGCAGATGCCGACTTTCTGGACTATTTACCTAATTTGCCCCTGCAATATAGCGATTCCCTACTATCAAACCAATCAAGCAATACTTTTTTGCTACACCAACCCATCGCTAACCAACAAATGAGTATCTCGTTTTCCCCAAGCGTGTTTTTTTGGTGCAGAGTTACTTAAAAAGCTCGGAAAAAAGCGTAAATCCCGAGAAAAAACACTGGAAAACAGGGGTTAAGTTCTGGTACATTCCGCGACTATTTTTTAACCAACTGCCGATTTTCTCATCGGCCGCCAGTGCGAAATTCGCCTGTCGCTGTAACAGAGGTAATAGAATGAAACCAACCAAGCCCCTGCTACTGCTGGCCTCTAGCCTGTTGTCCGTAGCTGCCCAAGCTGAGATGACCTGGAGTGACAACAGCCTGAGCCTCCTTTACGGCCGCGATTACGAGGTTAACTACAGCCTCAACACGGATGACTCTGAAAGATCCGTAGTAACTTTCGAGCACGCCAGTGGCCACAGCTGGGGTGACCTCTTTATTTTTGCCGACTACCTGGACTCGGAAGATGGCTCCAATGAGCTGTATAGTGAGATCTCTCCCCGCCTGAGCTTAGGCAAGCTCAGCGGCAGTGAGCTGGCTTTCGGACCGGTTACCGATGTGCTTGTCGCCACAACTGTGGAGATAGGCAATATGGATGACCCGGATCACCTGACGGCCACAGGCCCCCACTTCACCAATTACCTGACAGGTGTGGGCTTTGATCTCGCGGTTCCCGGTTTCTCCTTTGTACAGGCGAATGTTTACCACCGCGATAACGATGACAAGGCCAGCAACGAGCAGCTGACCCTGGTTTGGGCCATGCCTTTTACCCTGGGTGATGCCAGCTTTGTCTACGACGGATTTATCGATTGGACCAGTGCTTCTGAAGATTCACATCCGAGCACTAACTTTACCTCCCAGCTGAAATGGGATGCCGG
Organism: Microbulbifer maximicatervae (SeqCode); assembly: GCF_052466985.1. Taxonomy (NCBI): domain Bacteria; kingdom Pseudomonadati; phylum Pseudomonadota; class Gammaproteobacteria; order Cellvibrionales; family Microbulbiferaceae; genus Microbulbifer; species Microbulbifer maximicatervae (SeqCode). The sequence continues at coordinate 4,202,046 of NZ_CP174298.1, read as the reverse complement.
CGCCACCTGGGGTGAACCCAAGACCCTGTACGCGGGTATTGAGTACGTACACTGGAACGACAAGTTCGGAATCAAAGATGGCACTTATGGTGTCGATTCCAACGAGCGCAACGTTAACCTGCTAGTAAAGTACCACTTCTGATATGAAACCCACTGATATCCAAACATCGGCGACCCCAGGGTCCGACATCCCGCAGGTGGGAGGCAATGCCTCATTCCTGGAGAAGTTGTTCAAGCTCTCAGAGCGCCAGACGAATGTTCGCCGGGAAGTGATTGCCGGCGTTACCACATTCCTGACGATGGCCTACATCATCTTTGTGAACCCCAATATCCTGGCTGCAGCGGGTATGGATAAGGGCGCTGTGTTTATGGCGACCTGCCTTGCAGCCGCTATTGGCTGCCTGATTATGGGGCTCTACGCCAACTACCCCATCGCATTGGCGCCAGGTATGGGCCTCAATGCCTTCTTCGCCTACGTTGTCGTCGGTGAAATGGGCTACAGCTGGCAAGTAGCCCTGGGGGCGGTGTTTATATCAGGGGTAATCTTCCTGCTGCTCAGTATCTTCAAGCTGCGAGAGTGGATTATCGATAGTATTCCTCTCTCCTTGCGACAATCCCTAGCAGCGGGTATTGGCCTGTTCCTGGCGATCATTGCCCTGAAGAGTGCCGGTATCGTTGTGGCCAGCCCCGCAACGCTGGTAACCCTGGGCGACCTCAAGTCAATTGAGGCGATCCTGGCAGCACTGGGCTTCTTTATTATTGTGGCCCTGTCCTATCGCCGTATGCTGGGCTCAGTGATGATCGGTATCCTTGCGGTAACCGTCATCGCCCTGGCAATTGGTAAGGTAGAGTTCACCGGTCTGATATCCGCGCCTCCCAGCCTGGCACCGACTTACCTGGAGCTGGATATCGCTGGCGCCTTCGAAGTAGGCATGATCAGCGTGATCTTTGCCTTCCTGTTTGTCGACCTGTTCGACACCGCAGGCACCCTGTTAAGCGTTTCTGATCGCGCCAAACTGCTGGATAAAGATGGCAAGTTGCCTGGAATGGGCAAGGCCCTGATGGCCGACAGCTCCGCATCTGTCGTTGGTTCTGTGTTGGGCTCCTCCACTACTACCTGTTATGTAGAGAGTACCGCGGGAATTACCGCCGGTGGTCGCACAGGCCTGACCGCTGTGGTTTGCGCCGGGCTATTCCTGTTGGCGACCTTCTTCTCGCCCCTAATCGGTATGATTCCGGCCTATGCAACCGCAGGTGCTCTGCTGTATGTTGGCGTCCTGATGACTTCCGGTATGTCATCTATTGATTGGGATGACATTACCGAGGCCGCACCGGCAGTAATCGCCGCAGTGATGATGCCTTTATCGTTCTCGATCGCGCACGGAATCGCCCTGGGCTTTATTTCCTACGCAGTTATTAAAACGCTGAGCGGACGTAGCAAAGACGTCAGCATCAGTGTCTACGTGTTAGCGGCACTCTTTGTTGCCAAGTTTGCCTTTTTCTGAGGGGTACATTGATGAAAAAGCACTTTATTAGCGCACAGCAGCTCCTGATAGACTCTTATGCTCTCGCCGAGCAAATCTATAAGGACGGCTTTCGCCCAAACTATATTGTCGGTGTTTGGCGCGGTGGCGCTCCTGTGGGCATCGCTGTACAAGAGCTGCTGCACGTGATGGGAGTGGATGCAGACCATATCGCTATCCGCACTTCCTCCTATCTCGGTATCGGTGAGCGCGATAAGAAAGTGCGCGTGCATGGCCTGAACTACCTGATCAAGCGCCTGGAGTCCCACGACTCCCTGTTGATCGTGGACGATGTGCACGACTCTGGCCTGAGTATTGAGCAAACTATCGAAGACCTGCGCGCTGCCTGTAAGAAGAACACGCCGGAGATTCGTATCGCGACCCCTTACTACAAGCCGAAGAACAACAAGGCCAAGCGCGAGCCGGATTACTTTATCCACAAGACCGAAGAGTGGTTGGTATTCCCCCACGAGATCGACGGTCTGTCCCGGCAGGAGATTCTGGAGAACAAACCAGAGCTCGCCCCCTATGTGGACAGAATCGCCACTGCTGTTTAATCAGCAATATTACCGGGGGCTAATGCCCCCGGTTCTCTTTCTCCTCTCATCTCCCTCTCTCCTTTAGGCCATTCCGGCAAACCCTCCCCCGGCACTCAACCCCTGCCATAGGCAATACTTCAATACTCTATTAATAAATCCCACTTATGAAACTAAAGTTAGTGAGAATCAATTTATAAAGTAGAAAAGTTGGTCCAAAATTAATGCGATAAGGCCAAATGTCGGAAAATAAAAATGAACGACAAATCAGCGGGACTTAGTAAATCGCAGCTCGATGCTTACTGGATGCCTTTTACCGGGAATCGCCAATTCAAAAGAGATCCCCGTATTATTACCTCAGCCAGCGGCTGCTATTACCGTAGTGCTGATGGCCGCCCCATTTTCGATGGTCTCTCTGGCTTGTGGACCTGTGGTGCCGGACACAACCGTCCGGAGATTATTGACTCCATTACCCGGCAAGCAGCCCTTCTGGATTACGCCCCCGCTTTCCAATATGGCCACCCGGGAGCCTTCCAACTAGCGGAGCGTGTCAGCCAGATGATGCCCATGGGGCTCAATCGTATTTTCTTTACAAACTCCGGCTCTGAATCCGCAGAAACCTCTCTAAAAATAGCTAGAGCCTACTGGCAGAAGATGGGTGCTCCAGGGAAAACAAAATTCATCGGACGCGTGAAAGGCTATCACGGAGTTAATTTTGGCGGTCTTAGTGTGGGCGGTATTAGTGCTAATCGAGCAATCTTTGGCTCATCTTTAGATTCTGACCACCTTCGCCACACCCTTTTACCCCACAACCGCTTTGCTAAAGGACAGCCTGAACAGGGAAGTTTCCTGGCAGACGAGTTGCTGGAACTTATCAAACTGCACGGTTCTGAAAACATTGCCGCTGTTATTGTCGAGCCCGTAGCGGGGTCTGCGGGAGTATTGCCCCCACCAAAAGGCTATCTCCATCGCCTTAGGGAAATATGTACTCAATACGACATATTGTTGATATTTGATGAAGTCATTACCGCTTTCGGACGCATGGGGAAAGCCACCGGAGCAGAGTTTTTTGGAGTGACCCCGGATATGCTCAATACAGCCAAACAGCTTACAAATGGCGCTGTTCCCATGGGCGCTGTGGCTGTGCGTCAAGATATCTACGAGATATTCATGGAAAATGGAGGACCTCAATACCAACTGGAGCTTCCCCACGGCTATACCTACTCTGGGCACCCACTAGCCTGCGCAGCGGCATTGGCGACACTGGATATTTTAAAGAAAGAAAATTTATTTGAGCGATCTGCGGAGCTTGCCCATATCCTGGAAGACCATATCCATCAACTCAATGGATTACCGTTAATAGAAGATATTCGTAATTGTGGACTTGCCGCAGGCCTAACAATCGAACCAGCTCCGGATGAGCCATTACTCAGGCCTTACTTAATTGCTATGAAGATGTGGGAAAAAGGCTTTTATATTCGCTACGGCGGCGACACATTGCAAATCGGCGTACCATTTATAGCACAGGCAGAGGAGATTGACGGAGTTATCAACGCATTAGCGGAATCAATTACTGAGATCGCAAACGGCCAGTAGCCAGAACCTATTCCTTCTCACTCTGTATAAAAGATTCCCCCTACTGATACGGAAAATTTATATCGCCGCCTAGCTATCTTTAATGATACAAAGTAAATCGCAAATAGTAATTCAATAACTCTATATTAAAAATAGCGCCATGAACAAATATATTCGCCTTACAAATGTATTACTAAAGTACAAAGTGGTTATAGCGATTCTATGTGGTATTTTATTAAGTTCCTGTGAGCAAAGAACTACTAAGCAAGAAATAAGCTCACCAGCAAAGAAAATTTCATCTCCTATTAGAACCACAGCCCCAGGACTTTCAGAATCTTATGCTGACATTCGTCGTCAGCAAATTGCTGAAGTGGACTATCGGCTGAGCATCAATCTGGATAGTCAAGCTAAGAACTTCTCCGGAATTGTGCACGCAGATATCAATTTTAGAAAAATACTTGAACAGCCGCTCACTATCGATTTTTCCGGTGGTGCGGTTGATTCAATCCAGGTCGATGGAAGATCTGTTCCATTTGAGTACAACAACTACTTTATTTCTATTGATTATCAAAATCTACCAGAAAAATCCCACACGATTACGGTGAATTATCAACACCCGTACTCTAACAATGGCTCAGGATTACATCGCTTTAAAGACCCCAAAGACGAAAAGGTCTATTTATATACGGACTTTGAACCTTATGATGCCAATCGCCTATTCCCACATTTTGACCAACCCAATTTGAAAGCACGTTACACCCTGGATGTAAAAGCTCCAAAAGACTGGGTAGTAGTTAGCGCGGAAAGAGAGGAGAGAGTAGAAGAGAAAAGAAAGTCAAACCACTGGTTTTTTCCACAAACCAAGAAATTTTCATCTTACATATTTTCTTTACATGCAGGTCCTTACCACATCTGGGAAGACAAGGTAGGAGATATCCCCCTTCGCTTAATGGCAAGACAGAGCCTGGCAAATTACGTAAAAACAGAAGACTGGTTTACCTTCACCAAACAATCCTTTGAGTTCTTTCAGCCCTACTTTGAAATTGATTATCCATTTAAAAAATATGATCAAATACTAGTACCTGATTTTAACGCGGGCGCTATGGAAAATGTTGGGGCTGTAACATTTAACGATTCTTACATATCCCGAGGAAAAAAGACCCAAGCCCAGCGGATGCGCCTCGCCAATGTTATTGCCCATGAGCTGGCCCATCAATGGTTTGGTAATTTGGTCACCATGAATTGGTGGGATGACCTTTGGCTCAATGAGAGTTTTGCCACTTACATGGCCAATCTGGCTCTAGCCGAAAATAGCGAATTCACTACCGCTTGGGAGAACTATTATTTAGGCGCCAAGCAATGGGCTTACCACACTGATCAACGCCCCACTACCCACGCTATTCAACTACCAGTCAACAATACTGACGAAGCCTTTGCCAATTTTGATGGAATTACTTATGGCAAAGGCGGCTCAATACTCAAGCAATTGCCCTACTATTTGGGCAAAGAAGAATTTCGCAAAGGCGTCAGTAATTACTTAAAGGCTTTGTCTTATGACAATTCAACCCTCAATGACTTTATCAACCACCTGGGCAAAGCTGCGGATAAAGATCTTAATTCCTGGCAGCAACAGTGGCTTTACCAGGCCGGCCTCAACACAATTGAAGCCAGCTTCCAGTGCGATGATGACCAAATCAATCATCTGGTAATTCAGCAAACAACACCAGAGGAATATCCGATATTAAGGGAACAGCGCACACAGCTGGGGTTTTACCAAATGAAAGCTGGAAGTATGAAACGGGTTGCAACCCTTCCAGTGCTTTATAGTGGTGCCAGAACCGAAGTAAAAGAAGCCGTGGGGCTACCCTGCCCAGAGGGGCTATACCCCAATGAAGAAGATTGGGCCTATGTGAAGGTAAATCTGGATGAAGTTACCATCAAGAATATGGCTCAGCATATCAATGATATTGAAGAACCGTTTGCACGACTAATGTTCTGGCAAAGTCTATTTGATAGCACCTATGACGCAAAGCTCCCTCTGGATGAGTATATTAGTTTTATAGTGAATAATGGCGCCGACGAAAAGGACATCAATATTATTCGTTTGAATGCCAGATATATTGAATTCACTTACGATTTTCTGACTCAAATCCCCCTAAGCACAAAGCGCCGTAACGAACTTACTCAGACCGTTGAGAGCTTTGTCTGGGGTCAACTACTAGAGGCGGCTGAAGGTAGTGATCAACAAAAAGTCTGGTTTGGTGTTTTTACCAATATCGCCCACTCCACTCCAGCATTAAGTCATGCTAGAGACCTATTAATGGGAGAGTTTGCCATTAAAGGACTGGAACTCGATCCTGATATGCGCTGGAAACTTATCAAGTTGCAGAATCGTTATCTGTTCTCAGATTATGAGCAGGCAATCACAAGAGAATTGGAAAAAGATAACTCCGACAGATCTAAACTCAACGCACTATCTGCTGAAGTTATTCGCCCCCAACCCGAAAACAAATCAAAGTGGGTAGCTAACCTTATATCTAATCGAGACAAATTCAAGTTAAGCGAAATTCGAAAAATTACAGAGTCCCTTTTTGCACCAGAGCAAATAGAGCTATTTAACATCCACGGTCAACCGATTTTTGATTCACTGGCTCAGGTCAATGAAGATGAATCTCAGGAATTGCTTACTGCTTATGCTTACGCCTTACCGCTAATGTGCTCTAGAGAAAATGTAAATGAGATTACTAAGTCACTAAAAGAAAAACCACAACTTAAGCCCATATTGGTAAAAGCACTAAAAAATAATCGCTACTCCGGTGAACGCTGTATCAATATCGGGAAGCGATTACTCTAAATCTTCTTTAAACTAGCTATTAATGTTGAACTAAGGGCAATATCCAGCCCTTAGTTTCCCTTACCAGGCTTTTGGCTGGGTATTACGCGTAATAAAACGGTGCAAAAAATATATATTTTATCTCTATGCCCCCTAATAAAGCATATCTATTGCACCAGCCAAATTATACTTATCCTTCTCTAAAAATCTTGCTACAGTGACATTTCAAAGCCTAAAAGTTTAACGGGCGTTCCTATTTAAACCATTGTTTTAAAAAGAAAGACAATCAAATAAAGATGTATATATCAGTACAATTAGACGACCTGTCCGACGGTTCCATTAACAATCTTCTTGAAGCTCATCTACGGGAAATGTACCGACATTCCCCACCTGGGAGCGTTCACGCACTAAATCCTGATGAGTTAAATGACGCCATGATTACCTTTTGGGGGGCAAGAATTGATGGAGTTTTGGCCGGATGTGGTGCACTAAAAGAGATCGACCCTAATTTGGGTGAAATAAAATCCATGAAAACTCATCCTCTGTTCCTGCGCAAAGGCGTTGCCCGCGCCTTGATAGAAAGAATATTGGAGGAGGCAAAGCAGCGTAAATATAAAGAGATAAAGCTGGAGACAGGCCGCGCTGAAGCTTTTGCTCCCGCAATCGCTCTCTATCGCCGTTATGGATTTGACGATTGCGACCCTTTCAGTCACTATAAAAATGACCCTTTTAGCCTATTTTTAGGTAAAAAATTATAATTAATAGGTATTCTTTATCAGTCAGTGTGAGAGTGTTTGTTACTATGACGCTATCCAGAAGATCCTTTATTAAATATTCCAGCTTAGCTTCCCTTACTTTTGGTGGAGTCAATCTAACCGCTAAAGAGGCTATTTCCAGTCTATCTATATCAAGTCTTCCCAGCCTGGAAATGCCTTTACAGGAGATTTACCCCGCAGTCTTTTCTGGCGAGATCTATGTAGCAGGGGGATTTATCCCATCGGATACTGCAGTTTTCTTCGGTCTCTCTCCAACTAAACAAACACATATCTTTTCTCCGCGGGAACAAAACTGGAGGCCAGGGCCCAATTTACCTGAGTCAAGACATCACCTTGGCATGGCCAGCAATTCCAACAGCCTATATGGCATAGGTGGATTTTTTGGCGATTCTGATAGCGCTTGGCAAGCCCGAAATACCGTTTATAAACTTTCCAGCGAATATAAGCATTGGATAGAAACCAGCCCTCTCCCCCGGCCCTTGGCTGAATCTATTTACACCAACATTGGGGAGAACATCCATGTCATTGGCGGTAGGGCCCCCGACGAACAGTCTAAAAATAGAGATACCAATTCTCATTATGTGCTTACAAGAGGGGATCATTGGGAGCAAGCAGCGCCAGCCAGTATCAAGCGAACCTCCGCAGGTGGGGCAAACTTAAATAACAGAATATATGTTGTTGGTGGCCGCCAGGTTAGCGACAATAGTAGCAAGGCCAGGAATCTAACTTATGCCGAAGTTTATGACCCCAGCCTGGATAAATGGGAAAAGATCCGCCCCCTACCCCAGGCTGCTGCCGGGCTCACAGCAACCCCATTAAATAATAAATTAATAGTTGCCGGCGGTGAGGCATTTGGCCCCAATGGCAACTGGAAGACCGGTACTGCATTTAACAATATTTGGATTTACGATCCAGTCACAGATGATTGGAACAATCAGGGTCATTTGCCCCAGGCACGACACGGTCACGGAGCAGTAGTTATCGGTAATACCCTTTACATATTAGGTGGAGCAAAAAAAGTGGGGCCGCAAGAAACTCTCGCTTCTTTAGTACAAGTAAGATTGAAAGACTGAAGAGTAGACCCATACACAACAAAATTCTCTATTAATTATAAAAATATAGTAAAATATTCGACGAACAATATCGCACACGATTAAAAAACATACAAAAGAAGAGGTTTCAATGAAGCTAATTAAGCTATTCTCTGTAGTTTTCTCAACCCTTTATATGATCGGCTGTGGCTATGTAACTACCAACTATGGAGCCACTCCAGAAAATGTAAATGCTATCAAGGCAGCTGGTGAGAACAGAGTTTCTGTTGATAAATTTTCATCTGTTTCAGGCAAAGAGCGCTCTTCTATTGGCTGCCGAGCTGCAGGACCCATTAAAAATCAAAATGACCAAACATTCGAGTCTTATATCCATAATGCATTTATCAATGAGCTAAAGATGGCTGAGGCTTATGATGAAAGCTCGGAAGTTTCTATTCGAGGTGAAATCTCTGAATTGGATTTTAACTCCAACATAGGTGCTGGAAAATGGAAGCTTTCAGCTACTATTTCCTCTTCGTCTCATAATGGATATCAGGTAGAGTCGATATATCCTTTTTCAACAAACTGGGTTGCAGATAAAGCTTGTCAACAAGTAGCACAAGCCTTCCAGCCCGCAGTATCTGACCTTATAAACAAAATCGTTACACACCCAGAATTTTCCTCTTTAATGAATAATAATTAGTATTAATCCCTCTAAGATCGGCAGGCAAACACGGCATAGTATTTGCCTGCTTTCTTCGTTCTTTATAGTCCACATCAATAATCAAATGCCACTACCACTCTGCCGAGTAGATAAGTATCCAATATATCTATCCCGTATCTCACGCACATAATTAACTGGCTCCCTGCCGCGCACATAACCAAAACGGCTATCGCGATAGTATTCAGGCTGGGACAACAGCAACATGGCCTCTTCAACATGGCCAAACCACTGGTTAGGGTCCCACTTCAGTCGTCGGGCTAACGTCCTGGCGTCCCTGACATGGCCGTGACCCGCATTATATGCAGCCAGGGTAAAATAGATCTTCTGCTCTAGGGGTATATTTTCAGGAAAACGTTTATCCAACCACCCCAGATAAGATACACCTGCGCGGATCCCGTTTTCAGGATCATACAAATTTTTAACTCCCATCTGTCGTGCAGTCCGAGGTAATACCTGCATCAAGCCCTGAGCACCTGCAAAGGAGCGCGCTTGGGGGTTAAATTGACTCTCCTGGTACATCTGCGCAACCACCATACGCCAATCCCGATCGGTAGCCTCAGTATATTTCTTTACTATGGGATCAAAGGGCGATAGCTCATCAGTGCTGCGCAGGCGCTGCCCTTGATGTCGGAGGATACGCTTTTGCTCCTTGAAATATTTATTGTAAGTAACGTTAAAGAACAGGTCCCGATTGTGCTTGTTCAGAAAATTATTCAGTTGTTCCAATAATACCGGCTGGCCAGTTCGAACGGCCCAGGCGATATCTCGCTCCCCTGGCAACTCCCCCACTACAGTAAAGTCATCCCGGTAAGTGCTCTCAATGGCGGCCAAGTGTGAGTCAACTACGGTATAGGGAAAAATACCCCTGGCTACTGCATCAATAAGAAACTCACTGGTAGCACTTTTTAGACGATGGATCTGTAGCGGCACCATATCTTGCCCGTGCTGCTTTTCCATTATTTTGACCAGACTCTCGTGATAGCTCGTGGTGGGATTAACCACTACTGTTTGCCCAGAAAGCAGGTTCTCGGGAAGGGGTAGCTCTTTATCAGGCACCTTTGATTTTGCGGCCACTACCTGTTCCGTAACTGTCATATAAGGCTTGGAAAATGCCAATCCCTGCTGGCGGCGGGCCTCGGTAACAGTAAGGGATGCAGCAATCACGTCCCCCATTCCATCATTCAATGCCTCGACCAAATCCTGATCTTTATCGGGCACAACCATGCTCAGGCGTAATTTATGGTCACGGGCAAACTTCCTTAGCAGATCGTAATCAAACCCCATCAACTCACCGCGCCAGATAAAGTAGGAAGCGGGGTGATTGCGAGTAAGCACCCTTAAAGTTCCGCTCTCCTTTATTGCCTGCCAATCTCTCAGTGGCTGCTCTCGGTTCTGACTGGCCAATACCAATTCTGCGGTTAAGAACTCATTCAACTCACGTCTCAAAGCGATAGCACCTTTGCGTACAGCCCAGGCTATAGGCCTGCGGGAATCGAGTTCTGTGGTGGCTGTGAGTTGAGGGTAATCAGTTAGAAGTACATCGGCCAAATTACTATCAATAATTGTTGCGGGGTATTCACCCGCTGCTACAGCCGCGATAAGCTCGCTGGTTGCAACCGGCTTATCGAGGTAAGTGATCCTGTAATTTTCCCTATCGACTTGCTGCTCCAGGGTTTCAGCAAATGCACTGCCCCGCCGCAGCACGACTTGCAAGGGCACAGCCTCTTCCACCTCGAACTCTTTATGAGTAATTAGCAACTCATCAACATATTGTAATGGGCGGGTAAAACCCAGTGATAATTTGCGTTCTTCGGTGCGGGAAAAATTGGTGGCGATTAGATCCCCACGTCCATCAATAACCGCCGGAATTAAATCGGAAAAGTTATCTACGTAAACCCACTGAGGCTTTAATCCCCGGCTACGAGCAAAATTTTCCGCAAGTTTTCGCCACTCTATTGCAGGTAGTCCTTCTCGTGGTAAGGCGCTCTCCTGGGGGCCCCTTGGAGCCAACAGGCGCAATACACCTCGCTCTAACAGGGCTGGCAAATCTCCCTGCTCTACATAATTTTCAAACTGCGGCTTTGCGGGCTGTTTATTCTGCGGCGTTGGTATCGGTTGTTGGGGAGATCCCGTTAAAACCTTTGAGTTTTCTACAACAGGATCTCTATTACTCTCGCATGCGGCAAGCAGCAATATTAAGACAAATAGCGGAAATATAACGAAAAACCATTTTCTGCTCACAGTGCACCCTTTCTTATTCTATGAGAAGCATTACCCTTAACGCGCACGCTATGCTTCACAATATGGAATTGCCGCTGTTACAGAAATCGTACCAGTTTGCTGGGAAATTATCCCCTAAAAAAAAGCCCGGCAAAGTCAATTGCCGGGCAAATATACGTTGGCGAATGTCGGATGTCTCTTACACAGAGTGACAAGCCTTTTTTATTCAGTGAGCGCTCTTATGGTTGCTATGATGACTTGGGTTTGCCCTTCAGCTCTGCCAACCTCATTTTTATTTCTTTGTTCTGCTCCTCGTCTGGGAGCTCGAACATCAGCGGCTTCGCCACTCGGGCAAAATACTCCGCATCTTTCTTTTGGTAGAGCTCTTCTGCCAGCCACTGGGCAATATGCAGCTCACGGGGGGCACGCTTGTAAGCCTGCTCCAGCTTTTCCAGATATTCCTCTCGGGGGTAATCCAGCATCTCCATAGCCATCGCCAGGCCAAACCAGTGAGATGCATTTTTCGGTTCTTCCTTCACCAGAAAGTCGAACTCTTCCCGCGCCATTTTCAGGCTGCGAAGGTCCCGCTTACTACCGGGCGCCACCGCCTGCTGATTAACCGTTAACCAGGCATGGGCACTCAAGTACCAGAGCTGGCCTCGATCCTTAGTGGGGACACTGGCCAAAAGGTGGCTAGCCTGGGGGAAATTACCCAATCGCAGATCGGCACTCGCTTTAATCGCAGCCAGCTCAGTACTGTAAATACCCGTGCTGTAGGCATACTCAATCAACTCATCCAAGGCCAGCAGGTTGTAACCGGACTGGGCGATAAATCCAGCCAGGATACTCACCGACTCTCTTTTACTGAGGCGTTTAATCGTAGGGCTGGCCTCTTTAAAGTCCGCGGGGATAGCGCCACTAAAATGTTCAAAGCTATCCGCCTTATAAGTGGCTACATAGGCCTTTTCGATTTCTTTCACCGACATCCCAAGCGCTTCTTCCAGGGCAAGTACTGGGTCGGCACCATCGTTATAGGCTTTGACGAAATTATCGAAATTATCCTGCTTGCCGCTTTTCATCATCAACCAGTGAGACAGAATCCAACCTCCGGCATAGACATCTGCCTTTTCGTCCGCATCGGTGTTGTACACCGTCGCGCGCAACAGGTCTTCCAACGGCATAAGCCCGGTATACATCAGGGTCATGGCCCGTTCGCTGGGAATGGAGCCAATTTCGTAGGTGCCTTTTTCAGGGAATGACATGGTTGCCATAAATTCAGCAAACCCTTCGCTATACCAATAGGGGTAGTGGGTAGTGTTGCCGTTATAGCTCAGAAAATGGGTGTATTCGTGGAACAGGAATTCGCGCGCTTTGAGCTGCCTCTCAACGCTGCGACCATCCAGGTTTACCAGGGCATAGTTACCCTCCGCAGAGGTATCGAACAAACCGTTGGTCATATCCGCCAGCTCAACACCCACCAGGTTTGCATAGGTGTCCCGGTCTGCGGCCGCATAAATAGTTAATCGTTCACTTTTTGGATCTGCATCGAGTAGCTCCAGGGCCACTGCGCGATAGCGCTCCAGGTCTGCTACCAGACTTTTGACTGCGTTGGGATCACCATCGGTAATCACGCGAAAATTATCACTGTCGACTTCATACCAGGTCACCTCCCCCAAACCACGCGGCGCGGCGTAGGCTGAAGCGATAAATCCGAAACAAAGTACTAATAGAACAACTGAACGAGAAACCATAGTTCGGGCCACCGAGTCATTGTTGCTGAAGCCCTCCCTAGCTGATTAGCGAAGACGACACAGTACCGGTTTTCACTGATCAAAAAAAGATCAATTTGATCACAAAACGGCTTTTCGCCTGTTTTTGTGTGACCGGGAAGACACAAAATAGATAGCTGTTCACAAACAGTTTTCTGCAGCAGATTGCGACATGAAGCGAGACAAACGTCTCAAATTTAGCCCTGTTTACGTACAAAACTAGGATGAACTCCTATAGTACGGGGTCGACCAAGGAGGGAATCCTGGTCAAAAAAATAATAATGATTTCATCAGATGAGAGAAAACTAATGAATACCAAGCCACTACTGGCGCTGCTTGGCGGCGCCCTAATGTCTGCTCATGCCTGGTCGGCACCGGAATATATCGCCGACGTGGATATTACTTCTTTTGACGGTACGGTCCTGGATGCGAACTTATTTATCCCGGAGACGCCTGCTCCAGCAGACGGTTACCCCACCGTTATTTTTACCAACAGCTGGGGGCTGGAGAAGCACCAGTACCACTTCCAGGCCAAAGAGCTGGCAGAAAACGGCTACCTGGTGCTCAGCTACTCCACCCGGGGATTTGGGCACTCAGGAGGACTTGTTGACGTCGCAGGGGATAACAGCCTTAACGATGTGGGAGTCCTGATCGACTGGCTGGAAACCAATTACCCGGTGGGCAAGCTGGGTATGGCCGGAATTTCCTACGGCGGTGGAATTTCACTATTGAGTGCTGCCAAGCACCCTCGCGTCGATGCAGTAGCTGCGCTATCCGGTTGGGCAGATGTAGTAGAAGCTTTGTACCCCAATGAAACCGTCAACCTGGTATGGGGCACGCTGCTTGTTACTACGGCCTTCCAGAAAGAGGCCGAACTCGAGCAGGTATGGAGCAACCTGCGCGACGGCGAAAATATGGAACAGGTAATTAATTTCGGTGCTGAGCGCTCCGCAATGAGTTACGTGGACGAAATCAATCAAAACGGCACAGCGGTATTGCTCTCAAACAATTTCGCCGACTACCTGTTTAAGCCGAATAGCATGACCGATTTCTATTCCCTGCTCGAAGGGCCCAAGAAACTCATGCTAAACCCCGGCACCCACGCGATTACCGAAACTCTTACCGGTAACAACGGCCATATCTGGTCCACCAGTTTCCGCTGGTTCGACCACTACCTAAAGGGCGAAGACAACGGGATCGACACCGAACCCAAGGTGGATATGACTGTGCGCATCAGCAATGAGCTGGAGCAATTCGAGGACTACCCGGTAACGGACGAAAGCACCACCTGGTACCTGCAGCCACGCTTTACCATGTTTAACAATGCAAAAATGGAGAGCGACAAGTACGACGGTTGGAGCTGGAGTAACGAATTCCACGGCGGCTCAGATACCTTTGCAGGCACCGGTATCCCGCTGGTTTCCGATGCACTGGAAGGCTTCGGTATCCCCGTTTACGCGCCCATGATCGCTATCAATGGCTACTACGCCATCGAGTACAAATCACCGATTCAGTGGGAAACCCTGAAGATTCGCGGCGAACCCAAACTCGAAATGTGGGTGGAACCCAGCAAAAAAGAAGTGCAACTCAACGTGCACCTCTACGATGTGGGTCCGCTGGGATTAGGGCGCCTGATAACTCACGCCCCCATTACCCTGCATTCAGACAAATCTGGGCAAAAACAAAAGTTCGAAGTGGACTTTTTCACCACCAGCTACGATGTCCCGGTTGGCCACCGTGTAGTATTAGCCATCGATACTCAGGGTTATATCTACCAGAAGCCGGAAAATACCAATTACACCATCACAGTGCCCTACAGCAGCAGCAAGGTCTCTAGCCTGACCGTACCGCACCTGTAGGTCTCCCCACAGAAACCCGGCATCCACTGCCGGGTTTCCTCCCACCTTCCCCTCAGCCCAACTATTTACATCGCGTAATTTTTCTCCAAAGCGGTACAATCAGCCTTTTGGCTGAGTGCTCCCCCTACCATGAAAAAGAACATCCCGCTCGCCCTGCTAACTGCGGCCCTGCTCTCAGTAGCAGGTTGTAACCCCGCAGAAAAAGCATCGGAACCAGCAAAAACCAATACTGCCCAGGAAGTCGAGGCTAAAGGCCTCGATTTTGATAAGGCTCCCGAAGGGCGCCTGCCCGAGGGCACTACCCCCTTGGATTACCAGCTGGAACTGGTGCTGGACCCGCGCAAAGACTCCTTCACCGGCAAGGTGGATATCGATATCCAGCTGGCGGAAGGTGCCCGACATATTTGGCTGCATGGCAAAAACCTGGATGTGCGCGAAGTCTATGCACAGCTCGATGACGGCCGCCAGATTCCGGCCGAATACCGGGAAGTACTGGACAGTGGTGTTGCCGCAGTAGAGTTTGCGGAGAAGATCGATGCGGGCACTTTCAAACTGCATATCGACTACAGTGCTGCATTTGATCGCAACCTGGCCGGGCTTTTTAAGGTCGAGGAACAGGGCGATGCCTATGCCCTGGCAAAATCCGAATCGATCCAGGCCCGCAAATATTTACCCGGTTTCGACGAGCCAGGCCTGAAAGCGCCCTTTACCGTCAGCCTGACAATACCCGAAGGCTACGCAGCGATTAGCAATGGGCCCGAGCTGAAGCGCGAAGCGGCAGGTGACGGCATGGAGAAAGTCACTTTCGCCACCACACCACCGATGTCAACCTATTTGCTGTCCCTGTCAGTGGGCCCCTTTGACCAAGTTGAGCGCCCAGCCATACCGCCGAGCAAGTACCGCAAAGACCCCATACCCCTGCGCGGCTTCGCCCGTAAAGGTCGCGGTGAGGATATGAACTACATCCTCGATATCACCCCCAAAATGGTGGAGACCTTCGAGACCCAGCTGCAACGCCCCTACCCATTCAAGAAGCTGGACATTATTGCCGCCCCCCAGTGGCCCAGTGGCGCTACTGAGTTGTCTGCGGCAATTACTTATCGCGAACAGCGTATTCTGGTGGGCGACAACCCCGCTCCCGGCACCCGCCTGGCTCTCGTAGAAGTTCATGCGCACGAAATTGCCCATATGTGGTTTGGCAATCAGGTCACCCCTCCCTGGTGGGACGACCTATGGCTGAAAGAAGGTTTCGCTACCTGGGGGGAGGCGCTGGCCCTCACCATTATGGAACCTGAAGAGGGGCACGACCTCAACGCAGCGACTTATGCGATCGGCGCCATGCAGCTGGACTCTCTGGCCAGCACCCGCGCCATTCGTGAGCCCATCGCGGACAACAACAATATTCGCAACGCCTACGATTCGATCACTTACTCGAAGAGCCTGGGCGTTATCCACATGGTGGACACCTATTTCGGAGCGGAAAACTTCCGCCCGGCACTGGGGCGCTACCTGGAAACCTTCTCCGACAGCGTGGCCGACTCACCACCCTTCTACAAAGTGATCGGCCAGGAAACCAACACCCCGGAGCTGACCGAGACTTTCCGCAGTTTTGTCGAGCAAAAAGGGGTTCCACAACTGGATATCTCCATGGACTGCAATAGCGACGGCAAGGCCTCGCTAGTGGTTCAGCAGAGCCGTTACAAGCCACTCGGCTCCCCTATCGCCGACGCCAGCGATAAATGGAGCATCCCCTTCTGCTTCAGCACCGATAGCGGCGTGCAGCAGTGCCAGATCCTGACCGAGCCAAGGGAGACCCTGGAGATTACCGGCGGTGCCTGCCCAAATTGGGTAATGCCCAATGCCCAGGGCAGCGGCTACTACCGCTGGAATCTTCCCAAGGCGCAGTGGCAGGCACTGATTAAACAATTTGCCCAGTTCTCTGCCACTGAGCAGCTGTCCATTATTGACAGCGCCTTCTCAGCTTTCGAGGCCGGCAATCTCACCGCAGTACCACTCCTCGAAGTAGTGCGCAAATCCGCAGTGGCGGACAAGCGCCAGGTGATCACCATGCCACTGCGCTACCTGCAGAAGTACCGGGATAACTACCTGGGTGAATCCCAGCGCTCTGCATTCCTGAACTTTGCCCAGAACTTGTATCTGCCGATACTAAATCGCAGCGCCAATAGCAGTGATAGCGACCAGCAGATGCTGCACAGCGACCTGCTAACCTTTATGGCGCAAGTTGCAGAAGATCCTGACTCACGCAAGCAGTTACAGGAAATGGCAACCGCCTTTACCGGCTTTAAACAGGAACGGGATGCGAAGGCGTTAAGCTCTGACCTATACCAGGCAGCCCTGAGTGTGGCAGTACAGGATGCGGGGGAGGATTTCCTCGCACACCTGATCAAAGTCCGCGCCGAGCTGGATGATCCCCGCTTTGAAAATGCCAGTGCCAATGCCATCGGTACCAGCAACAATCCCAAGCAAGTGGAAACCATTCAAGCATTAGCGCTCAGCGATGAAATGGGGCCGAGAGAATCATTTGGCCTGATCCATTACGCCCTGGCCCAGCCCAGGGTTCAGGAACAGCACTGGGAGTGGCTGCAACAGAACTTTGACAAGGTAGTAGATAAGATTCCGGCCCAGATCCGCCGCCGCACCCCATCACTTGCCGCTGCCTTCTGCGATAAACAGCACCTGGGCGAACTGCAACAACTCTTTGCCCAGCAAGGTGATTTAGCCCCCGGATACCAGCGCAGCCTCGCCCAAGCCGAGGAGCGAATCCAGCTGTGTATGGCACTGGAGAAAAAAGGCAAAGCGTTAATGGGGGCATTGCCGAAGGCAGTCAATCTCGCCGCTAAACAATAAATAAAATAAAAGCTGTTATTTAAATAGCGGTTCAAAAAGGCCGGTATTACTTGGTAATACCGGCCTTTTTATTACTGAGCGTATTTGAGTTAAACGGTTATGAAGAAGCGGATTTATTATGCTTGCGCAGTCGGAAAGATAACCAGATCAATGGCAGTCCCAAAATAATCGCATAGGCACCGATTACCCAGAGCAACGCCAGAGCACCAGCCCCGGGGCTGACTAAAATCGCAACTCCGAAAATCACCGAGAGAACACCAATAGCGATCAGCAGCCACTCGTTATCAATTTCCTTGCGCAGGCGAATAGCACCGACAATTTCAAAGATACCCCGTACCAGGGCCCAGGCACCGATAAAAACGACCAACACTAAAGCGGTAACCTGCGGGAAAATAAAAGTCACAATTCCCGCAGCCAAACTGATCAGCCCCGAAACAATCAACCACCACAGTGGAGTAGACTTATGCCGCCCCATCACCGCCGCAACCAGGGAAAAAATACCATCCAGGAAAGCGTAAACCCCAAAAAGCAACACCAGGGTCAACAGGGACAATCCCGGCCAGACAAAAGTCAGCACGCCAAAAATCACCGCGACAATACCGCGCAGCAGGAGTAGCCACCAGTTTGCAGACAACACCTGCAAAATAGGTCCGGTCGCCAGGGGAGGAGTGTCAGCGGACATAGAAAAGTCCCCAGGTTGAGTAACTTTCCATATTGAAGAATCCCTTACCATCAGGGAATTGAATTTTTCCCCGGCGGTTTTTAAAGGCAGCCTACGAGCGCGGCCAGGCAGTCGACTCTGCAAAGACTGTGACCGCGCCGCAGACCACTATTTTCAGTGTAGCTCTAAACGACAATAGGGAAGTTACGCAAACTGCCCTGCGGGTCATGAAAGGAGAGGAAGGGAGAAAACTAATAAGGCAAGACTGCACTCGGGACCGTATGAGGCATGGATGCCGATTATGAGTTTACAGGGATGTATACACGGAGCGTCTCGAGAGAAGTGTATTCTTTCCTTCTGACACAAGAGTAATTTGGAGAGAACGGCAGCCCGAACGGGCTGCCGCAGTAGCATAATCAGGCCAGAGCGCCGATCACACCACGCAGTTTATCCACAACGGCATCGATCTCATGCTTCTCGATAATCAGCGGTGGGGACATACACAGGGCATCGCCAATACCACGAGCCATCACTCCAGCTTCCCAGGCCATACCAGAGACTTTGGCTCCGTATTTCCCTTTCAGGTCCTGCGGCGCACGCAACTCAATAGCGCCCACTAAACCGTAATTGCGCACATCGATAACATTGTCGAGGTCAGCCAGGCTGTGTAAGGCATTTTCCCAGTGCTGGCCAATTTCACCGGCAGCGCGGGTCAACAGGCCTTCGCGCTCGTAAATATCCAGAGTCGCCATACCCGCAGCACAGGCAACCGGATGTGCTGAGTAGGTATAACCGTGGAAGAATTCCACCGCACCATCGGGAGCCGCATTCATCACGGTTTTATAAATTTCGTCGCTGACAAATACCGCACTCAGGGGCACTGTGGCATTGGTAATCCCCTTCGCAGAGGTGATCATATCCGGGGTTACGCCGAACTCGGTGGAGGCAAATGCAGAACCGGTACGGCCCCAGCCAGAGATGACCTCATCAAAAATCAGCAGTAGGTCGTGCTTATCACAAATTTCCCGCAGGCGTTGCAGGTAGCCTTTGGGAGGCAGTACCACACCGCCGGCACCGGCAAACGGCTCAACAATCACAGCGGCAATCTGGTCGGCACCATGGAAAGCTACCAGTCTCTCCAGGTCTTCAGCCAACTCAATACCGTGTTCCGGCAGGCCACGACTGAATGCATTGCGCTCAATGTCCAGGGTGTGACGCATATGGTTGGCTTTCACCGGCTGGCCAAAACCCTGGTAGTTGGGAGGTATACCGCCCACAGAAATACCGCCGAAGTTTACTCCGTGATAACCCTTCTCACGGCCGATAAACATAGTGCGAGAGCCCTTGCCGCGTACACGCTGGTATTGCAGGGCAATTTTCAGGGCGCTCTCAACTGCCTCGGAACCGGAATTACCGAAGAACACATGGTCCAGGCCATCGGGAGTGTGCTTTACCAGACGCTCGGAATACTCAAAACCCAACTCGTGACCAAAATTAAAAATAGAGCTGTAGTCGAGTGTTTTTGCCTGCTGGTAAATTGCCTCTGCAATTTCAGAACGGCAGTGACCCGCATTGCTGCACCACAAACCCGCAGTCGCATCAATAACCTGGCGACCGCCTTTCTCCGTGAGATAAATCCCCTCGGCGTGCTCTACAATTCTCGGTGCAGACTTAAAGGTGCGGTTGGGGGTAAACGGCATCCAGAAAGCATCGGTTTGCATCTCAGACATAGTATTAATCTCCGCAAGTTCCCTGAAGTTTCAAACTCTTAAGTAGGGGAGCCACAGGCTCCCGAAAATCTGTTCGGGCGCTTGTCACCTAGGACAAGCGCAGGCCAGTTGTGTTCAGACCGGGGCTCAGGCCCCGAAACAGCAATATTTGGTCTCGTAAAATTCGGCCATACCCTCGACGCCGCCCTCGCGGCCAATGCCGGACTCTTTAACACCACCGAAAGGTGCCACAGTGGTGGAGAACACTCCGGTGTTACAGGCAATCATGCCGTAGTCGAGCGCCTCTACCACACGATTGGCACGGCGAATGTTTTCACTCATCACGTACGCCGCCAAGCCGTAAGGCGTTTCATTGGCACGGCGAACCACATCTTCCTCATCGGAAAACTTCTGTACCGCCGCCAGAGGGCCAAAAATTTCCTCCTGAGCGATACGCATGGTATCGGTAACTCCAGTGAGGATGGTTGGCGCAAAAAAGTTATCGCCATTGGCCAGCTGCTCACCGCCAATTTCAATTTTTGCGCCGGCCTCAACCGCGTCCTGTACCAGCCCCTGAACCCGGTCCACAGCCCTGCGGAAGATCATCGGGCCCATATTGACCCCTTCCTCGGTAGCGTGACCGATCTTCAGGGCGGCAACCTGCTCGCGCAGTTTTTCCACAAACTCATCGTGCACGGATTCGTGCACGTAAATACGGTTGGTGGCCACGCACACCTGGCCCGCATTGCGGAATTTGGTCGCCATACAGGCGCTGACTGCGGTATCCATATCCGCATCGTCAAATACGATAAACGGCGCGTTGCCGCCGAGCTCCATGGACATTTTTTTCACGGTGCTGGCGCACTGGGACATCAACAGCTTGCCCACAGCAGTGGAGCCGGTGAAGGTGAATTTGGCCACACGGGGATCTTGGGTCAGAACCTTGCCAATTCCCGGAGCATCACTGCCGGTAACTACATTGATAGTCCCCTTGGGCAGGCCCGCTTCTTCCGCTAACTGGCACAGTGCCAGCGCAGATAGTGGCGTCTCCAGGGCCGGTTTGATCACCACAGTACAGCCCGCCGCCAGTGCCGGACCCGCCTTGCGGGTGATCATGGCATTGGGGAAGTTCCAGGGGGTAATACAGGACACCACACCCACCGGCTGGCGGATGGTATTCAGGCGCATGGCCGGATTGTGAGTCGGGATCGTCTGGCCATAGGCCCGGCGACACTCTTCCGCGAACCACTCAATAAAGGAAGCCCCGTAGATAATCTCACCTTTCGCTTCCGCTACCGGCTTGCCCTGCTCCAGGCTAAGGATCATTGCCAGGTCATCGCTGTTATCCACGATCAGCTGGTACCAGCGCTTGAGAACCGCAGCTCTCTCACCGGCTGTACGGCGGCTCCAAGCGGGGAAGGCTTCACTGGCCGCCGCCACCGCCGCCTCGGCATCCTCTGCGGTACCGTCGGCCACACGGCCCAGCAACTCACCATTTGCCGGGTCACATACATCTACAGTAGCGGCAGCGTCACGCCATTCGCCCGCTATATAGTTCTGAAATTTCAACAGGTCCGAATTTGCAAGTTTCACAGGAAAATTCCTAGTAAATAGATGTTATTAGTAGTATGCGGCGATTCTGGCCGCAGCTGACTGAGGAGAATAGTAGTATTTTTCCAACTAAAGTTTATATTTATCAAACTTTAATCGAATCCGCAGCCCGCAGCGCCGAAAACAACCTGGAAGTGCAGCCATGAGCAAAACCAAAAACGCCCTGGGAGGCCGCCTCAGCGATATGGATTTGCGCCTGCTGCGCGTCTTCCGCGAGGTTGTGCACGCCGGAGGCATCACCCCTGCCGAAGTCACCCTGAATATCAGCCGCTCCACGATCAGTGTGCATATCTCCGACCTGGAGACACGGCTGGGTATGCAGTTGTGCTTGCGCTCTCGAGGCAGGGCCGACTTCAAACTGACCCCGGAGGGGGAGGCCTTGTATCGGGCTATTTTGGAACTCGATGGGCACCTGGATACCTTCAAAAGCCAGGTCAATGCAATCCAATCCCAACTCACCGGTACCCTGCGCCTGGTAATGCCCGACGATGTATTGGAAATACCGCAACTGAACTTGCCCGGAACTATCACCCAACTGCGTGAGAAGGCCCCGCAACTCCACCTGGAAGTACAACTGGCCGCCCCTCAGGAGCTCGAGTTGGAAATCCTCGCAGGCCGCGCCGATATCGGTATCAACCCCCTGCACTCACGCCGACCGGGGCTGGAGTACCAACCCCTGTTTTATCACCAATCGATTCTCTATTGCAGTAACAGCCACCCCTGTGCCCAGGTGTCAGCTATTGATGAGGAGCTACTCACCCAGCAGGAGTTAGCTGCGCCCAGTCATACTGTTCTCTCTGGTGCGGCGCACCTGTATCGATTGTTTCCCAAGCGATCCACAGCCAACCATATGGCGGCCAGGTTGGCGATGATACTTTCTGGGTGCTTTGTGGGTTTCCTACCGGAATACCTGGCCCGCAGATATGTCGGGGAAGGAACCCTGCTCCCCCTGCTACCGGAGAAGTTTCACTACCAAATACAAAATGCTGTCACCTTCAAAAAAAGTGCAACAACTCATCCCGCTGTGCAGCTTTTTTTGGAAGCCTTGCAAATCAATAGACAGATATAGCCACTGCTGTTTATCCCTAGTGATACTGAAATAATCGAGTCAAGAATCCAGTGAATAGAGAGATAAGCATTTCAAAAATTACCAATTACTTATGATCGATCCTCTATTGTGGAAGTTGTCATAATAATTAAATAAATTTAAACATAAAAATACAACCAAAAAGTAAATCATCTGTAACTTAATACGCCACAGTGGTAATCTCCTCCTCCAATAGAATTACAGGGATAACCCGTGATAGATTTTAAAAACTCACCAGTATTTAAACTCAAGCCTATAGATATCTCTGAATCCAGAGATGACTTTAATAAGTTCCTGATCGAGGGGGAGTTTATTTTTGCAGGTTTTAAAACTATTCGCGATCAGGTAGTTTTCACCAACAAACGCATTATTGCCGCCAATGTTCAGGGTATCACGGGCTCAAAAGTAGACTACACCTCTTTGCCTTTCAGCAAGATCCAGGCATTCTCTGTTGAGACCGCTGGCACTTTTGATCTGGACTGTGAAATAGAAGTTTATTTAAGCGAGATCGGTAAGGTAAGGTTCGAAATAAGAGGTTCTTTCGATCTTATTCAGTTCAACAAATATATCAGCCAATACATATTGGACTGAATTCAACCCTTAGTAAATACACAAAATAACTGGGGCTCAGCAGCTCCCACAACTTTATCAATCAACCCGATAGTAGAGAGGGATGTCCATGTCGCAAATCTGGTTAGAAAGCCTAATTACTGAAAATGCACAACAAGGCTTTGAACTTGCAATGAAACTATCCAGGATGGGAGTAAAATATACCCAGCCTTCAGATGAAGTACGGGGTAAGCTGAGGTCCGCCTATGAGGAAAATGCAGATAGCCTGATCGCCTCCTCTCAGGTTGTTGCCATTAACTTCCAAACCGTTGCAGCAGCCAATAATTACTGGCGCGGCTAAAGGATTAAGAATGCGTTATCATTGTAGAACGGGTAACGCATTCTAGATCTGCAAACATTCAAACAACTTCCCTTCATCTCCTCCTCAATAATTTATGGTCTTTTAGTACTACAAACTCTCTGATTCTGTACTAAAAATTAGCCATCACTATAGGTAGCTGCAAGATCGTCATATTCACTGTTGACGCTCTCGACCTTATTGATATTTATAAACATTGCGATACTGCCTTTGGCACAAGATAGATTAACTCAACGATTAGTAATATTGAGCCTCAAATGGGAAGGTGAATGAGATGGAATACAATGACGATGAAAAGTACTTAATTCAACTTTGGGAAACCCATACCGAGGCCGAATTCGATCTAAAAGATGCCGACGCCGCAATTGCTACCATGACAGAAAATCCCGTATTAATTCATGTACCGGTTAATACCGGCGCAACGGGAAAAGAACCCTTACGAAAATTTTATAGGGATATATTTATTCCTCAAATGCCAGCGGATATAAATTTACAGCTTCTTTCCCGCACCGTGGGCAAAGACAGCTTAGTGGATGAGTTTATCCTTCACTTTACCCATTCTATTCGTATGGATTGGTTCGCACCTGGTATCGAAGCAACAGGGAAGAAGCTATCAGTCCCCCATGTGGGAATTATTAGCTTCTCCAATAGAAAAATCAGCTCTGAGCATATTTACTGGGACCAAGCGACTGTCTTGGATCAATTGGGTATATTGCAGTCAGGTCAACCAGTAACAGGAAGTAGTCAATGTCATCGCTTGCTGAATAGTAATGCTCCGGCAAATGAGCTGATACCGTAAATTTTATACCCAATGGGTAAAATCCAAGCCAACGCCCAGGCTGACCAGCTGGTCATGTATAGACCGAGGAAAGTATCCATAACTGAATCTAAAACGTGAGGACTTGCGTCTAACTACTGTAATTTAAATAAATGATATAGCGATTAGGATTTGCGGTAACATCAGTAGATTACCGTTTTCACTAATAAATTTTACCGAATTGGTAGGGGTAGTTATGCGAACACTTGGAAATTTCCTCTGGTTTATCCTTGGCGGTGTCTTTATGGGACTCTGCTGGTGGTTTTGCTCGCTGATTGCCTTTATCAGTATTATTGGTATTCCCTGGGGAAGAGCCTGCTTTGTAATCGGCAAATTTTCCTTTTTCCCTTTCGGCAAGGAGGCAATTTCCCGAGAAGAACTCACCCTGCGCGGTGATATTGGGACAAGCGGCTTTGGTTTAGTCGGAAATATTATCTGGTTCCTATTGGCTGGTATCTGGCTTGCTATTGGCCACCTTCTGCATGCTATTGCCTGTTTTATTACCATTATTGGTATACCTTTTGGTTTGCAGCACCTTAAGCTTGCGGCAATTTCACTCTCTCCGATAGGAAAGACTATTGTCAGCAAGGAAGTAGCCCATTCAGCTAAAATGCGTAATGCAGATGTTGAAGTGACCAGATTAAGAAGTGGTACTTAAGTAAACATACATTAACAATGATACCGTACCAACTTGGGGCTATTACTAAAATAGCCCTGAGTTCTCAAGTCCCAGCGCAATAAATTAATAAAAAATTTTTCAGATCAGAAAAATCACTTTATTTATCTTGTTATAAGCAGGCATTACCAATTTAAAGCATTCAATTTTAAGCTGTTTTATCGCTGTCAAATTCAAACTTATTCATTTCGTGTAGTACTTAGCCAAACTATAGAAGCTAAATAATAAAATAAGGATATTAAATGAAAAACCTAACAAGACAAATCACTGGCTCAATTATGCTTTATTTGGGACTTGTTGGTCTAAGTGCCTATGCAGAGCCAGTAGAAAGTACAGAACCCGCACAAGTTATGCTTTTTGGTAGCTTTCACTTTAGCCACTTCAGCAAACCCAGTAAAGATGTGGTGAAAACACAAGTTATTGATATTTATACCGAAGAAAGTCAAAGGTATTTGGAGGACCTATCCTCACGGATTGCCGCCGACTCGCCAACACATGTTCTTCTGGAATGCCACACCAATGACGAAAGTAAAATGAATCAGCGCTTTGCCAAATATGTCAAGGGTGAGCACAAGCTAAATAGAGGAGAAAGCGAACAGCTGGGATTCAGAGTAGCCAAGAAGGCCGGCCTGCCTAAAGTCATCTGCTATGATGCTAGCCAAGATCTCCCCTATGGCGAACTTTTATCCTATCTAGAAAGTAATTCGCCCGAGCGAAAAAAAATAACTGATGAATTTTTGAAGGCTTGGGGCATTCGATTTAATGAGATGCATGCCTCACTGTCATTGGAGGAAATTCTGGACAAGCACAATGACCCCGCTGAGGATAAAATGAACGTGGGTTCCTATATAATGCTCAATGACGTTGGTCAAGGTGATAACTTTATAGGGGCCGATCTATCCTCCAAATGGTGGTCCAGAAACTTCCGTATGTATGCCAATATCCAAGCCGTCGCCCAACCGGGTACCAAAGTTTTCGTTCTAGGTGGACAGGGGCATAGCTCTATAATGAGACCGATGCTCGAATTGGATGATAAACGTGAAACCTGGGATGTCCGCAGTTATTTCTAAAGAAGGCTCAACACCAAAGTCAGCCCCTTAGGGGGAGGAGCCCTGCCACTGGTTTTATAGATAGAGTAGAACTTTATCTACACCCCAAAGGCAGGGCGCTATGGATATCTATAAGACCTTATTATTCGGTATTCTTTTCAGTCTAATACCACCGTGTACAGCTGAAGAACCCCCTAAAGAAGTACAAGTATCGGCAGGAAAGCTTGAAACACTGCCCTCCCTGACACTGGAAGGACTTGCTGAGCGCCCAATTCATGTATGGCTGCCTGATCAATATCCTACACAGAAACCCTATGCCGTCCTTTATATGCACGATGGACAGATGCTGTTCGACAGTAAAACCACCTGGAATGGTCAGGAGTGGGGCATGGATGAAGTCGCCTCTCGGTTAATAGCAGAAAAGAAGGTACGTCCCTTCATAGTTGTCGCTATCGATAACATTGAGACACTTCGCCACGGTGACTACTTCCCCCAGAAAGCTCGGAGTTTTTTACCTAAAGAGGCTTCACAGGTCCAACATCCATTTAACCAAGCCGAATTGCGTGGAGATCTTTACTTACAATTTTTGGTGACCAAGGTGAAACCCTATATTGATAGTCATTACGCTGTGAGTGGTGATCCCAGCGACACCTTTATTGCCGGCGCGAGTATGGGGGGATTGATATCACTCTATGCGGTCACAGAGTACCCCGAAGTGTTCTCTACGGCTGCAGCTATATCCACCCATTGGCCAGGGATTAACCCCGACGACAAACTACCGATAGCTGAGGCTATTCGCGACTATCTAGAGGCAAATTTACCTAAGCCTGGAAGTCACCGATTTTATTTTGACCATGGTACAGAAACCCTGGATGCTTATTACCCACCTCTGCAACGGACTGTGGATAAAATCATGCGCCAGAAAGGGTATTCCTCTTCAAATTGGCAAACCCAAGTATTTGAGGGTCATGCCCATGATGAGAAATCATGGAATTCTAGACTCGATGAAATATTAATATTTCTATTTGGAAACCCTCAAACAGACGCTTGAATTACTTTTCTATTTCAGATGCCGGCGTCTATATAAATAAAAGACATAGTTGCCGGCATTCCAACTTATCCCTTAAGACTACTTTGCTACTATGTGGCATCCAACAATAGTTCTGCAACTACACTTCTCTATCAATCTCCCAATAGTTTTTGGCAGACAAATAACTATTGCGATTGAAGCTTTTCCTAACGCATCACATCTCCTGCGACAAGAATGAAACGTAAAAGCCGAACTGTTCTTTTAATACCTGGAATTTTTGATCGAGGAACCTCCTTACTTAGAATGCAGCACGAATTAGCTGCCGAAAATTATGACGTACACTATATCCACCTACGCTATAACTCCGGCTGGCATGGTATGGAACACCTTTCGTCCCAGCTTCTCGCAAAATTGGAGCACATCGTAGATAAAGAAACTACCTGTACCCTGGTGGGATTCAGCATGGGAGGGATAATCGCTCGGTATTATTTACAAGCCCTTAATGGTTTGGAGCGGGTGCATAAATTTATATCAATTTCCTCTCCCCACCATGGTAGTTACTGGGCAAACTTTCTTCCTTACAAAGGTGGGAAACAATTGCGGATCGGCAGTGATTTTTTACGCGCGTTGAACTTGGGCATTCAAAAATTGGAGGTTACCGAGCCGGCTTCAATCTGGACACCCTATGACATAACCATTATGCCCCATAGTAGTGCTATCCTGGGCTTGGGAACATCCTACGAAGTTCCAGTGATACTACATCGAATGATGCCGCTAAGTAGCAAGGTAATTTCATTACTAAAACAGGAAATTAAATCAGGATTGGATTAAGAAGCTCACTGACAGAAACTAGCTTTAATTTTATGAGTTTAACGAGAAGTAAGGCATGGACAGCCCAGAAGAAAAAACTTCGATTACAGATAAGGCAATTCACAACTACTATCGAAAATTTGAAAGCCTGATTGCCTTAATTTTGACTTTTATTATTGTTGTAATCGTAATAGTCGCGATCAGTCGATTGGGATATTCTGTATACAATATGTTACTGGTGGGCATGCAGGACCCTCTGGACCACAAAGTATTTCAAACAATATTTGGCGAGATTATTACTTTACTGATTGCACTGGAATTTAGCCATACACTTCAATATGTAGTTACACGTCAACAGAGTATTATTCAAACCAAAGTTGTCGTACTTATTGCTATTTTGGCTTTATCCAGAAAATTTATTATTTTAGATCTGGATAAGGTCAATGCTGGCGAACTTTTGGGATTATCTACTGCCACTCTCGCGCTGGGCCTTACTTACTTAATATTGAAGCTTAAAAATAGTAACTAAGGGTACTATTGCAAACCAGACAGTAATCCGGGGTGGAGGAACACCTCCACCCTCTCACTATATTAACTATCTTCACGTAGAGCGTGATGTAACCTTACCGGTGGGGTCTTACGGACTTTCTTGCTGCGCATACGCAAATTGAGGAACTCCACAGCCATTGAAAACGCCATGGCAAAGTAGATATATCCCTTAGGTACATGGACATCAAACCCTTCAACCACCAGAGTTAAGCCCACCATAATTAAGAAGGATAGTGCCAGCATTTTCACAGTAGGATGACGATCAACAAAATCCCCGATTGGTTTAGCCGCTACCAACATAACGATTACCGCCAGAATAATCGCTATTGCCATGATTGAGATCTCGTCGACCAATCCGACAGCGGTAATTACAGAATCCAAGGAAAAGACAATATCCAATAGTGCAATTTGTAGTAGCACCATCCAAAATCCCGCACTACCGAGAGAGGATGCACTCTCCTCCTCGCCCTCGAGACTATTGTGAATTTCATGGGTAGCTTTAGCGATTAGGAACAGCCCTCCGCCAACCAAAATAATATCGCGACCTGAAATTTCCATGCCATAGATGCTAAATAGTGGCTCGACCAAGCCCATAATCCATACAATAGAGAAAAGCAGAGCCAACCGGGTCACCATTGCCAGGGTAAGACCAATAAAGCGCGCGGGCTCTCTCTGTTTTGGAGGCAACCGTCCAACCAAAATGGAGATAAAGATAATATTATCGATGCCCAGCACTATCTCCAGCGCCGCCAACGTGGCCAATGCTATCCAGGCCTCAGGGCTGGCTATCCACTCAAACATACGGTCTAATCCTTATATAATTTATTATTTAATAAGCCTTTAATGGACAAATACTTTATTTTTCTATTCTGGCTTTATCACTTCAAAATCTAGGTATCTTCCTCCAGCCAAGTTTTCGCCTCAGTTTCTGATTCAAATGTTCGATATTCACCACCAATAAACCAGCTACCTACTTTTCCGGCGACTTTTAGCCAGCGTTTATCTGAAAGTACGGCAACCCGGTTAAACTCCCGGCCGTATTCAATACCCAACTTAAAATCATCCCAAGCCGCCCGAGGCTCCCACCCCTCCAATTCTCGAGCATCCATAAATACATTTATTTTTGGGTGCTCAACTTTTTCTATTGCTGCGGTTAACATTGGTACCATTGTTTCGTAATCATCATGGGTCAACTTACCACGGGCCTTCACAGTAAGGAAAATATAATCGGATTTCTGTTCCAAACCGATAGACACACCATGGGACGTAACAGCCATAAGACACCTGTAAATCTTTTACGAATTATCACTACATAATCCATACTTTAGTCATCGAAAAAGCCATGAATTCATGAGTTAAGATAAAAAGATCATATTAATTGAAAGGTGATAGATTTAAGTATTTGAATAGCTACTCTCTTACAAGCTGATAGTATCAGAACCACTGCCATTAAACTGTACCAGACAGAACTCATTTCCAAAGGGGTCAGTTAATGAAGACTTAACTCCCCATTTTTTTTGCTGGATTTCACCCTGTATCTGTCCACCAGCATCGACCACCTGCTCTATTGCCAGAAGCAAATCCTCTACAACAATATCCATATTTACCGGCGTCCAGTGCCGATCATAGCTACCTATATTTTTTTTACTGTTTATCGGCCAGATCCCCGAATCCCTTTGCTGTAGAAATATAGGCACAGTGCCACCGAGCATCTCAATCATATCCGTTCCCAGGCGGCGACCTTCGTAGAGGCCAAATGCATCTCGATAAAAATTGATCGCCCGGTTTAAGTCATCGACATCAATGTTGAGAAGTACTTGCATTGTGATATGCGACCCACAAAACTCCGCTTTAGTCAGCTCCTGCTGGCTTGGGTTCTCCACATTGCCAGCAGTAATCAAAAGCTGCACCGTTATCTTCCCCACATGCCTGGCAGAACCAGCTATTCGAATCCACCTCAGCCTCAGCCAGGACCTGTCGGGCTCGCTCCAAATCGCGGTCACGCTCTAACCATAATTCTGGCCAAACCTGGTTGGGGGCTAATTCACCAGTAGCCCCCTGGGCATATTCATTTTTTAATCGTGTTTTTATTCCCGCAACTTCAAGTCGACTCTTTGCCAACTCAACCAACAAGCGGTTTTCATGGGTATAAATAAGTTTCATAATTGGGCCGCACAAATATCAGGAATCCCCAGATTACACAGCTATTAATCTGCAAACAAACCCGGTTTCTGCCAAGCCGGCAATCCCTGAAAATTCTCAGCGCACACCGATCAAACCACAATTTTCATATTCACAGTATTTCTCTTCTCCAACCGTAATGATCTCCAGAATAGACTCTACGGAGTCAACTGCTGAACGGCTGTTCAATAGAATTCTGCCTGAGCGATTGGCAATATATTCAAGGACAACTTTTCCTTTTCTATTACGATGCTCAGCAATTTTCTGCCCTTTTCTGACTTGATCACCACGATTGACAAATAGCCTGATCCACTCTCTTTGCCTCTGCTTGAGATTGTTATTGTGAGACATACTCGTATAAATTTTTTCTGCGCTAACAAGCCCTGCTATTTCGCCAAAAATTGGCACTTTTTCAGCATGGGCATAGGTCGCACCAATGGCACTTAAAGCCACAAATAGAACGGTAGTTTTGTTCAAATCAGCACCCCTACACGCTATAAAACTCGTGAACTGGAATACTCATATCCTGAAAATGTCGCCCCAAGCTTTTCTCAGGGCAATAAGTTAGGTATAGCTGACTAGATAATTCACGCCAGATAATTCTCGAAGCACCTATCAGTCAGCTAAGGCGGAGGCGGAGGCGGAGGCGGAGGCGGAGGCGGAGGCGGAGGCGGCAAATCTTGCAGTCTGCCCAATTTATCGGCCTATTTGTGTTTAGTTTACGAATTAGTGGACAAGCGGTATATCAACCCTACTTATCCACTCACTTAGGCGAGTTGCTATGGTGCAAAAGAGCTAAACACTCTGCTTGTGAATTATTTTTAGAACTTGAATCCCTGCTCTTGATATTTCTTCGTAAGCTCGAAACGATCTATCATCTTCCCTGTCTTATCGGGTATCAACTCCACTGTTACAGTTTCTGGTTCTGCAGTGCTATCTGCTGGAGCTTCAGACCTACCTGCTGGAGCTTCAGACCTACCTGCTGGAGCTTCAGGCCTACCTGCTGGAGCTTCAGGCCTACCTGCTGGAGCTTCAGACCTACCTGCTGGAGCTTCAGACCTACCTGCTGGAGCTTTATCAACCACTGTTGCGACTGGGGGAGTAACCCCCTCAGGTATATCTACCGCAATGGCTTTAGGTATATCACCCTCCTTTACCAAAATAGCTTCAGGTATAGGAACTTCCTTCTTCTGCGGGGTCAAACCCAGCTTTTTCGCAAGCAACTGTTTTCCTTTATCGAGCAGCGGTCCTATTTTTCTGGGTCGGGTATTGCCTCTATCCCGTTGATTTTCAACCCGACCGGTTAGCTCTTGTCGATTAGTAGTGCTAGCACCATTAACATTTATGCCATTGCTCATTCTTATCTTCCTGCGGTTAACTCAGTATAAATGTCCACCCAGTCACATCCTAGTTTTATTTATCTATCAAGTCTTTCAATTTTGGCTTTTTATGGATTCCGGGGAGTTCAATATTTGAGACATCATCAATAGAATTAGTAGCCGAATGTCTGTAAAAACAGACTCATGATTAAATTTCACAATCGCCTTGAGAATGCAAAATGCTACGAACAGAGACGATAGTATCGCTGGTCCGACGGGGTGTGTTGCCCTCATTGTTTGAGCCAGGATGTTATCCGACAAGGAAAGGATGATACACAACCTGAGAAGCACCGATATCGCTGTAAAGGTTGTCAGCGGCGTTTTGATGACCTGACGTTATCAGTCTTTTCAGGGTGCCACCAGCCTTTAAAGGCCTGGGTACATTGCCTATACCTCATGTTATTGAATTTATCCAAGTTACAGGTTAGTAAAGAGTTCGATCTGAACAAAGATGATGTTCAGAAAATGACACTGCAGCTCAGGAAAGCCGTTTGTAACAAAGCTCCCGATATCTCCCTTGAGGGGGAGGTAGAGTGTAACGAGGTCTATATTGTTGCGGGCCATAAAAGGCGGCCTGAAGCAGTTAAAAAAAGGCCGTAGAAGGCAACGGAACCGACTGGGAGACGCTTGAGGGTGAGGTACTCTGGAAAAGGAAAAGCGCCCCCATTTTTGGCATGGTCCAGAGAGGTGGGCAGGTTGCAATACGTATGCTTGAAAATGTAGAGCAAGCAACGATTCAACCACTCATTGAAAACACTATCGCTTCAGGTACTTTGGTCTACACGGATGAATATAATATTTATGACCATTTAGAGGAGTGGGGTGATGTCCACAAATCTGTTTGCTATAGTGCGGGCGAGTATGCCTGGGACGAGAATAGTGACGGCTTTCATGAAGTTCATGTTAATACCTTGGAGGGTTTCTGGTCATTGTTACGATCCTGGCTATGCCCGCGCCCTCTCCGGGGTCTATCG
This sequence comes from Microbulbifer maximicatervae (SeqCode), assembly GCF_052466985.1. Lineage (NCBI taxonomy): Bacteria > Pseudomonadati > Pseudomonadota > Gammaproteobacteria > Cellvibrionales > Microbulbiferaceae > Microbulbifer > Microbulbifer maximicatervae (SeqCode). The sequence continues at coordinate 4,168,871 of NZ_CP174298.1, read as the reverse complement.
CAAGAGAAACTTCCGTTATATCTTAGCTTCTTTGAGTGCCTGCACAATCTAAGACGCTGGGGGAAGCTGGCCATTCCTGGACTATTTATTTTGTTGTTGGGGTAGCTCCCCAGAATCCATAAAGAGCCCATTTTTTACGCAGGTCCTTTTATTAAAAAGAACCTGTCGTTCCTAGCTTGTTTCTTGGGGTTCGGCAGTCTGGCGAGGAGCCTGTTTAATTTGCCAGTAGTTTCACTGCTTTTTCTGGTAGAGAATATTCATTACTTTCTCAGAAAGTTCACTGGAGGCCTCTATTTGGATTGTTGATAGGCTTGTCGGTTTTTTCGCGATATAAAATTTTCTTTAGCTCATCGGTAAGTTGGCTTGGGGCTCCATCCTTGAGGAACTCCTCTAGCTCTTCACTAATTTTTCTTGAGTCTTGGATGCTAAGTAAATTATTTATATCCCGGCTCAACTCTGTACCTGATTCCTCATGATGCCCTAGTGTAGAAACCGATAGGTTCCTCTTTCTATTGTCTAATCTATCCTTTGCCCCCCCCTCGCCGGCAACTTCCGCCAAAGGTATATTTTTTCGATTTTCTGTCGATAAATCACCGGTATTAATGGCCTCTGCAAGAGGGATAGTGCTGGAAGTTTCCGGGGTTGAATCCCTCCTGATATTAGCGTCGCGCCCAATATTTGGCTGTGATGGCCTGCCAATAGCAGAGATTTTGCTGGGGCTTGGGGATGTTTCTTTTGAGCGCTCCAGACCTAGCTTATTTGCAAAACGGCCCTTGAGAGCATTAAAATTTTTCCGCAAACGTTGTGAGCCTTTGGCATTTCTATTGTGTGAATTTTCAGCCTGATGATGTGATGCGCTATCAGGACGTGACGATGACGATGACGATGACGATGGAAGTTTAGGGGGCATTCTTTATACTCCAAGATTGCTTAGGTTAGCTGGTGTGTTGGCACTGAGACTTATAGAAAGGGTTTAGTGCCTGAATTTCTCTTCTCTTAAGGAATCTCTGAACAACTCTGCAATTCTCCAGGCCTGTCCTATTAGGCTTAGTTGCTACTGTGGTGGAGCCTTTCAGGCTGGCAGCAATTCATTTTGGCTTTTTTATTTTTCAACATTAATGGTGTGCTCCAGTCCACCTTTGTTAACTCATTCCGATCCAGGCTGGTTTAGATTTACAGTATGTATCCGGCACATAAAGTGACTTACTTACCGCCGCTACCAGCGCTGCATAAAATTACCAATGGTATGACGGTATCATCGCCAAAATAGTTATTTCCCCCAACAGAGCCGGCATATATCGCTGGACATAGAGTGGGCGCGCCCCTGCTTATTTGGCATTCCCATATTAACCAGGTATGCCGCTTTCTCTTGAAACAATACTTCCCGCAGTTTTAGCCGGGTGACTTTGGAACTTACATCCCCACTCGTTACTTATCACCAGTCTGGCGCAGCTCCAGGCTGGTGATAAATTAGGTTTCGCTGTGATTCTATTCCTACAAGCTCAAGATTCCAGCGTTCTAAAACTGGCCGGAGTGTTGTTAGAGCTGCACATAAAAAAATGGGTTATTAGTGCTTCTCTTTAAATCCTTTCTTGAGCCCTGGCGGCAGGTCAAAGTATTTCTGGGGGCCCTCACCAACTACGTTAGCCTCACGTGCACCTTCTGCTCCAGCCTCACCGCGCTTCACTTTAAATTTTGTCGTCATCTCCTTCGGTTGGGTGTAGTAATTCTTGGGGCGCTCACCAACTACCTTAGCCACAAGTGAACCTTTTGCTCCAGCCTCACTAGAATCGACAGTCTCAGCTTTCGGGATATTAGTTCCGGAAGCTTCTTCAGTTACAAGTTTTGCAACTGAAGAACCAGCGTCATCCGCACTTGTAAACTCTGCCTCAGGGATATCATCAGATACATCCGCAGGATTGCCAGCGTCGCCAGGTTGCTCAACCAAGGGGTGGGAGCCAGGCGTTCGCGGCGCAAAGCCGGGCACTATACGTGCAGGTGTGGGCGTTTCCCCCCTCTGCTGAGTAAAGCCCAACTTCTTGGCAAGTACCTGCCTTCCCTTCGCGAGCATCGCTCCTATTCTTCCGAGCCGGGCCTTGCCTCTATCCCGTTGATTTTCAACCCCTCCAGCTCGCTCTTGCCGAATAGCCGCGCTAGAGCCATTAAGCTTTACGCCATCGCTCATTTTTATCCTCCTATGATCAACTTATAGGTGTACTAAAGGACTGGCTCCGCAGCCCCCAGAGAAATATGTCAGAGCTGTCCAGGCACTGCCTAGTACCTATTAAAAAATTTAATTAAAAGATCTACTCAGCCGCAGCCTAATCTAATTTAACTATCCAGTCTTTCAAGTTTGGCTTTTTCATTTTGAGGCTTAATCATAGATCGTCAATTCACCGCTAAAGAATGCACTCAAATCGGTCCAGGTAGACCCAAGTAACTTATACTGGCAATCCATGTCCAAACAAAGGCGACATATATCACGGACCATACCCCGGCCATGGCCCTGATTATTTGGTATTTATATATTAACCAGATACGCCGCTTTCTTTCAGAGCAATACTTCAAACTGTTTAACCGGGTAATCCTGGAGCTTAGGGCCCTATTGACCATTTATCGATAATTTAAAGTACGCCAGACTTGCAATAAAACGGGCCTCGCTGTGGCTGTAGCCTTATAGCTTGGAATTCCAATTTTCTAAAACTGACTGGAGTGTTATTGAAGCCTCAAACAAAAAATTGGTTATCACTCATTCTTAAATCCCATATTTCTCTTCGCCGGCACCTTGAAGGAATTATTGATTATTAATAGTCCCTGCTTGTGTAGTATTTACTGGAGGATTCTCAGGAACAGGCTCCAAAACAGGAACCTCATCAATGTTAACCGCAGGTGCCGCCACAGGTATAGCCACAGGTATAGCCACAGGTGCAGGTGCAGGTGCAGGTGCAGGTGCAGGTGCAGGTGCAGGTGCAGGTGCAGGTACTGCCACTGGAATCGCACCCTGCGGAGCAGCTGGCAGAATTAAAACAGCCTGCACCAGGGGGATATTATTAAGGGCAGGGGGATGTACATTAGGTGGCTGTATATTTGTAGGTGCAGGAGGCTCATCTCTCCGAGGGGTAAAGCCCAGCCTATTTGCAAATGTCTGTTTCTCACTAGAGCGCATCGATCCTATTCTTCCGAATTGGGTATTGGCTCCATCTCGTTGATTTGCAACCCGACCGATTCGCTGTTGCTGAATAACAGTGCTGGAACTGCCAACATTTAAGCCACCACTCATTCTTATCTTCCTATGATTTACCAGTAGATGTGCCTTGATGGCCCAGAGATATTTTATGGTGTTGTACAGATATTCTTTACAGCCTATTGAACAGGTTCAATAGGCTATGTTTATTTACTCACAGCCTAACCTTATTCAATAGGCCTGTCTTTCAATTTTTATTTCTTTTTTTTATTTTTTGGGCCTAATTGCAGAGTACCAATACGCCGCTAAAGAACTAACTCAAATCAATCCAGGTGGATTTAAGTTCACAGTACTTATCCAGCGCGTGTAGCGACTTATCGCGGCCGTTTCCAGACTGCTTAAAACCACCAAATGGTACGGTGATATCACCGCCAAAATAGTTATTGACCCAAACAGAGCCGGCGTATATATCCCGGGCCATACGGTGGGCACGACCCAGGTTATTGGTCCAGATACCCGCCGCCAGGCCGTAGATTGAGTCATTGGCTATGGCGAGTGCTTCTTCCTCTGTCTCGAACTCGATAACAGACAGCACCGGGCCAAAGATTTCTTCACGGGCGATCGTCATATCGCCGGTGACACCGCGAAATACCGTTGGCTCATAGTAGTAACCGCCTGCTACTTCATCTACCGGTTTGCCGCCGCAAACCAATTGGGCACCCTGCTCCAGGCCCTTGGCCACGTAAAATTCAACCGTATCAAATTGGCTGCGGTCGATCAGGGCACCCATACGGGTATTTGGGTTTTGCGGATGCCCGGGCTTAAAGCACTCTGCCGCTTTAGCCACCTTTTGAATAAATTCATCGGCAATAGATTTTTCAACCAGCAGACGCGATCCGGCGGTGCAGGTCTCCCCCTGGTTGTAGAAAATGGCCAGGGCCGCTGCTTCTGCCGCCTTATCCAGATCTGCATCGGCAAATACAATATTCGGGCTTTTACCGCCGAGCTCAAGGAAAGTACGCTTGAGGTTGGACTGACCTGAGTACTCGGTCAGGGTTTTGCCTACTTCGGTAGAACCTGTAAAGGTCAGGCAATCGATATCCATATGCAGGCCCAAGGCTTTACCCAAGCTACTTCCCGGTCCCGGTAGCACATTTAACACGCCATCCGGCAGGCCCGCTTCCTTAGCCAGGCCCGCCAGCTTAATCGCTGTCAGCGGTGTGTTAGACGCGGGCTTCAGAATAACGCTGTTGCCGGTGGCCAGGGCCGGCCCCAGTTTCCAGGCGGTGGTGGATAAAGGGAAGTTCCAGGGCACAATGGCGGCCACCACCCCCAGGGGCATACGGGTAACCAAGCCCAGCTCGCCGGGGCCGGTCGGGGCCACTTCATCGTAAATCTTGTCGATTGCTTCACCGCTCCAGCGAATCGTAGTGGCCGCTCCAGGGACATCCACGGCCATGGTATCGCCAATCGGCTTACCCGCATCGAGGCTCTCGAGCAGGGCAATTTCCACCAGATTCTCTTCAATCAGCTCTGCAAAGCGCACCATAATTTTTTTGCGCTGCATTGGCGGCATTTTCGACCAAACGCCAGACTCGAAGGTTTCCCGAGCCACCTTTACCACCAAGTCCGCGTCATTTGGACCACAACTGGCAATTTGCGCCAGCTCTTCACCATTTGCGGGATTAAAAGTGGCGCGAGTTTCACCGGAGAGGGCATCGACATAGCTGCCATTGATAAAGGCACGGCCCTCGATTTTCAGTGAGGCCGCCAGAGCCTGCCATTCCTGCAGGTTTTGGGGGACATTATTTTTCGCTGACATGACACACCTCATTTAATTTGGAGATAGTTTTCCCGGTTATATCGAAAATGTGATCACAAATCAAAGGGCTGAAGTCATTCTAAACTAAGCCACCTGCGTTTCCACACGCAGCCAATCATCTTCCAACTGCATCGCCAGATTATCGCCGTGGTGTAATTCGCCCACTCCCGCCGGTGTGCCCGTCAAAACCACATCACCGGGTTCGAGCGTAAAGTAACTGCTGACATAGGCCACCAGATCGAGAATTGGTGTCAGCATATTTTCGGTTTTACCCTGCTGGCGCAGTTCACCGTTCAGCCATAGGGAATAGCTGAGCTTGTCCCAGTCCGGCAACCAATCGAGTTTCACAAAGGGAGAAAGAGGGCATGACTTATCGAACCCCTTGGCCTTTTCCCAAGGATGTCCCGCTTTTTTCAGCTTCGCTTGGAGGTCGCGCAAAGTTAAATCCAGGGAGAGGCCCAAGCCAGCAATGGCCCCAGGGACTTCTGCCACGTTGGCATTACTCAAGCGCTTACCAATCAACAGGGCAAGCTCCCCTTCAAAGTGGCAACTGCCGCGCCCCGCTGGTAAATGGATGGTTTCTACCATAGGTACCGCGGCTGTTGCCGGCTTAATAAATAGCAGGGGTTCTTCTGGCACCGGATTATTTAACTCCGCCGCGTGGTCTGCGTAATTGCGCCCCACACAGACAACCTTCCCCAAACCAAACGGTACTTCACTGCCACAGGTAAATTGATGTTGGTACATAGATAAACAAGATAGTTAGGATAGAAATTTCGAATAAAGCCTTGGAGGCTGCATGTGCTATGATCGCGCCTTCGCCAAAATTGCGGCACCCCCGAAGAAGTGATCTAAGCACTTTGCACCTGTTATTCGCACTCAGTGAAGAGATAGTTTATGGCTCCGCACAGTTCCGATCAAAAGAAGTCCCTGCAAAAAGATAAAATCCGCATCCTGTTGCTGGAGGGCGTACACCAGTCCGCCGTCGACTTACTCAGCTCCCGAGGCTACACCAATGTGGAGTACCTCAAGACCTCCCTGCCTGAAGATCAATTGATCGAGAAAATTGCCGATGCGCACTTTATCGGTATTCGCTCGCGTACCCAGTTAACCCGCAAAGTGTTGGAACATGCGTCCAAACTGATAGCCGTAGGCTGTTTTTGCATCGGCACCAATCAGGTGGATTTACAGGCGGCGACGGAACTGGGTATCGCGGTATTTAATGCACCCTACTCCAACACTCGCAGCGTTGCCGAGCTGATTATTGCAGAAACTATTTTTATGCTGCGCGGTATTCCAGAGAAAAACGCAGTGTGTCATCGCGGCGGTTGGCAGAAGTCAGCGGTGGGCTCATATGAGGCCCGTGGCAAAACCCTGGGCATTATCGGCTACGGCGCTATCGGCTCCCAGGTTTCTGTTATGGCCGAAGCTATCGGGATGCGAGTCAGGTTCTACGATGTGATTACCAAGTTGCCGCTGGGCAATGCCACCCAAGTAAACTCACTACCGGAATTGTTGGCGGAATCCGATGTGGTCTCCCTGCATGTTCCAGAGTTGCCTTCCACCAAAATGATGATGGGCGCCGAGCAAATCGCGCAGATGAAGCCCGGCAGTATTCTCCTCAACGCCTCTCGCGGCACTGTGGTAGATATTGATGCCCTGGCAGAAGCACTAAAGAGCAATCACCTGGCCGGTGCGGCAATCGATGTCTTCCCGGTTGAGCCCCGTGGCAACAGCGACGAATTCGTCTCTCCCCTACGCGGAATCGATAAGGCGCTGCTGACCCCTCACGTAGGTGGCTCCACTGTGGAGGCCCAGGAGAATATCGGTACAGAAGTATCGGAGAAACTTGCTCACTACTCCGATAACGGCACCACCACCAGCTCTGTGAACTTCCCGGAAGTAGCACTGCCCGGTCACCTGGATACCCACCGCCTGCTGCATATTCACAAGAATGTGCCCGGTGTACTGAGCGCTATCAACCAGGTGTTCTCAGAAAATGCCATCAATATCTCCGCACAGTTCCTGCAAACCAATGAGACAGTGGGCTATGTAGTGATCGATGTGGACGCTGAGTATTCTGATCTGGCACTGGAAAAATTGAAGAGTATCCCCGGCACCCTGCGCTGCCGCGTGCTTTTCTAAGCCTTTCGGTCGTTGGCGGGTACCCACAAATACCCGCCAACGACACGCCAATCGGAGCCTTCCTCGCGGTAAAAAAGATTGATCCCCCCTGGCCACCGCTTCTACAATGGCCAAACCTATTCTTTTGCTTCAGGCCCAGGTGACCACATCCACGTGCCACCCCTGAATCAAAACCAGAGTTATCCACAGCAGGTGCTTCCTTGCGTAGTAATGATTCCGCCTCAACCGGCCTTCTCGCCGGGATTTCCGCCTTCCTCATTTGGGGGCTGGCGCCACTGTACTTCAATAAATTACGGGATATCCCCGCTGCGGAAATCCTTGCCCACCGCAGTATCTGGTCGCTGGTGCTCGCTATTGGTATTCTGCTGGTTGTACGCAAAATGCCGGATTTTCTGGCAACCCTGCGCGATGGCAAGAAGATGCGGATGCTGGCCCTGACCACGGTATTGATCGGCAGTAACTGGCTGGTGTTTATCTGGGCGATCAATAACGGCCTTTTGATCAATGGCAGCCTGGGTTACTACATCAACCCACTGATCAATATTTTGCTGGGGGTCCTGTTCCTGGGTGAAAAACTGCGGCGACTGCAATGGATCGCTGTAGCGCTGGCCGCTACCGGCATTGCCTATGAGCTTTGGCAGTTTGGTCACGTACCGATTATAGCCCTGTGCCTGGCCTTCTCCTTTGCCCTATACGGTTTGGCCCGCAAGAAAGCCCCAGTGGAAAGCCTTACCGGCCTCGCGGTGGAAACTCTCTTTATATTGCCAGTGGCCTTGATCTACCTGTTTTGGAGCGACAGCCCCACCAGCAATTTGCTGAACAACAGCCTGGAGTTAAACAGCCTGCTGCTCTTTGCCGGCCCCATTACCCTGGTTCCCCTGCTGCTGTTTACGATCGCCGCGCGCAGGCTCAACTTATCCACACTGGGCTTCCTGCAATACATCGGTCCCACACTGATGCTGGTGGTCGCCACCCAGGTATTGGGCGAATCTTTCAGCGAAGAAAAGCTCACCACCTTTATGTTTGTTTGGCTGGGGCTAGCGCTCTACTCTATCGATGCATTGGCACAGCGGAGAAAGCTGCATCTACAAGGTAAAGCTGCGCTTTAACGGTAAAACCTGTGTAAAAATGGCCGCCTAAATTAACCGAAGGCGGCCATCATGAATTACTCGCCGACAGCCAACCCACCTCAAGTGAGACTGCTACCCAGCAGGCAGCGGTCGCTGACTGTTTTGCTCGCTACTCTGCTTTGGACCCTGCTACTCAGCTTCGGCTGGAAAGGTACTTATACAGAGCTCCTACTGCAAACCAGCACAGCTGCCATATCAGCACTGGTTACTTTTTGCCTGTTCGAGCAATGGCCGCGCAACTTGCCTCAACGATTACCTCGCTGGGTAATACAGGTGGTGGGTGTGGCAATCTCTATTCCACTATCGCTGCTAATCCTGTCTCCTGCCTTGACAGAACCGGGGGCACTTCCACTTTGGCAGGACCACAGCCGACACTGGAGTTTTCTCCTGATAGCGGTGACCGGCATGTTATTCGGGCCCTGGCTCGCTATGTCTGCGCTGTTGCGCCAGCGGGATATTACTGTGCGAGAGCAGGCGCAACTTTTTGAACGGCAGCGGGGCGCCCTGGAGCACCAGGCGCTCAATGCGCGGCTGCGTTTATTGCAATCCCAGGCGGCCCCACACTTCTTATTTAATACACTCGCCAATGTACAAGAGCTGGTAGAATCTTCATCCCCTCAGGCACCCGCACTACTGAACAACCTGATTGCCTACCTGCGCGCCGCAGTACCGAAACTTGAGTCGGAGCAAAGTACCGTCGAGCAAGAGCTAACTCTGGTGCAGGCTTACCTGGGCCTGATGCAAATGCGTATGCCGGATCGCCTGGAATTTTCTATCAACGCTGGTGACGAGGTGCGAAGTCAGTCTTGCCTGCCCATGTCCCTGATGTCACTGGTTGAAAATGCCGTCCGCCATGGCATAGACCCCAGTGAGGAAGGGGGACGTATTGATATTGAAATAAAGCTGGAACAGGGCCTCTGTATTGCCACCGTCACCGATAGCGGTATCGGCATCCAGGACAATTCCAACAGTCTCGGGACAGGGTTGGCAACTTTGAGAGAGCGGCTACAACTGACCTATGGCGATAGTGCAGGCTTGCGTTTGATCGACCAACAGCCCACAGGTCTTTGTGCCGAATTGCTATTCCCCGCCGAGGAGCAAATATGAGTGCCACGCCCACCACCGCCCTAGTAGCTGACGACGAACCACTGCTGCGCCAGTCTTTGGTCCGCAAACTCAAAAGTGTTTGGCCGGAGATGAAGGTTGTTGCGGAGGCCCGCAATGGTCGTGAAGCCGTAGAACTATTTGAAGAAAAGCAGCCCGATATCTGTTTTCTGGATATCCATATGCCGGGTAAGTCCGGTATTGAGGCAGCCCAGAGTATCGGGCGTCGGGCCCATTTAGTTTTCGTTACCGCATACGACAACTACGCCGTGGAAGCTTTTAGCCAGGGTGCACTGGACTACCTGGTAAAACCGGTAGAGATTGAGCGGCTCGCCGATACCGCCGAGCGGCTTAGGGAAAGACTCAGCAGTTGCAAACCCGTCAATCATCAACAGGAGTTACTCGAGCAATTAGCGAGACAGCTTCAATCCAAGGGAGACAAACCATACCTCCGCTGGATTCGCGCTTCCATAGGCCAGCAATTGCGGATGATACCGGTAGAAAATGTGCACTATTTGCGTTCAGATGAGAAGTATACCCTGGTAGCCTGGAGCGAATCCGGCAACAACAATCTGGAGGCCTGTATTCGCACACCATTAAAGGAACTAACCCACCAACTTGATCCCGAACTCTTTGCCCAGGTTCATCGCTCTGTTGTCGTCAATTTAAAGGCCATCCGCCACGTAATAAGGGACGGAGATACCGCTCAAATTACCCTGCTAAATAGGGAGGAAACACTCCCCGTAAGCCGGCGTTACCTGCATCTATTCCGCCAAATGTAATCAGTTTGTTAGTAGGGGGCATTTGAAAGCCAATTTTTTCTCCGATGTTGGTCCGTAGAGATTTTCGCGAATTTATTGGACAGCATTAATTCTTGAACGAGAATTACATAAATCTCCATAAGATTGCCGGAAAGTTCAATGAGCCGCCACCTCCTTTTCCTTGCCATTCTGACACTTGCATTTATCTCGGAAAATATATTTGGCCAGGACAAAACCAACGACGTAAAGTTTGAAACACTAGTTTCCTCTACAAAGGACTGGGAAGGACATTCCCTACCAAAAATGAAACCGGGGCAACCGGAATTAACGATTGTTAGCGTTACTATTCCGGTGGGCGAACAGATGCCCGTACACAAGCATCCAGTGCTAAATGGTGTCTATGTAGCAGAGGGCACTTTAACCATTGTACTTCCAGGACAGAAGGAAACGCTTACTCTGGGGGCGGGTAAGGCATTTATCGAAGTTACCGATAAATGGCATTATGGGCGCAATGATGGTGATACTCCGGTAACTATTATTCTCTTTTACTCGGGCCTGGAAGGACAGCCAACCACCGTCTATAAAAATCCTGATGACAAACTAAGTTAATAGCAGCCTAAATCCTGATCCTTTACAAGGCCTGAGTCCACGTCATCTACAGACTTGACCAAAATTTTTAATCATCTTTTTGTACGTTTAAAAATGTCTGCATATCCTTGGTATATATTTTCCGTACTGACTGGAATCTATAAAACCATGCGACTGATCGTTGATATATTTGCCACTCTTGCCCTCGGGGTGTTTTTCGCGATTTCAAGCCTGGCCGAGCAGCCTGAATCTCTGAAGCGTTACCCACCTTATGTGGAAAATGATGGCAAAATGCACATCTACTTTTGTGGAACTGGCACGCCAGATCCGGCCTATCAATACTTGCGCCATCCCGCCTGTGTTGCTATTCGCAGCAGTGGGAAACTATTCCTCGTCGATGCCGGCGAAGGAGCTACAGCAAGAATTGGCCAGCTCGGCCTTAATCTCGCCCAGCTGGACCCCATTTTTATTACCCACTGGCACTCGGATCACTTTGGTGGTTTGGCCATGGTGATCAACGAGTCCTGGTTTGTTGGTGCCGACTCGCCTATTAATGTCTACGGACCCTACGGCATCCATCGCATTTTGGATGGAATTAACAAGAGTTTTGGGCCGGACATCCTTTTTCGATCGGCAAATAGGCAGGGAATTCTCGATCCAGTCCTAGCGGTCGCCACTCCCCACCTAGTGAATATTGCCGGGGATCAAAGCGAGGTCGTACAAGATGTGTGGCACCACAGGGATACTTATGTCTCTGTGTTTGCCGTACATCACGAACCGGTTTTTCCCGCATTTGGTTACGAGATACGTTTTGGCCCCTGTAAAGTCATCATTACTGGTGATACCCATGTTTTCGATGCGCTAGAGCCAATTGAACGGGATGCCGATCTACTGATTTCTGAGGCTCTCAGCTATGCCCAATACATCAGCAAGCTGAAGCAAACCGGGGATAACCGTCGCGCTCGTTTGCGATATGAGAAGGCAAATCAAATTATCCACTACCATTCCAATACTCTGGACATTGCCAAGATGGCAACCAAAGCGGGAGTAAAATCGATTGCCTTAACACACCTAATACCACCCCCCGTTACTGAAGCTGACAAGATCGGCTTTATTAAGGGAATGCGTAAATTCTATTCGGGCCCAATTCGGGTAATGGATGACCTGGATGAAATTGTGCTATCGGACAATGGACAGGGTACCTGTAAGGTTGAATACCCTACTAACAGAGTTCCCACAAGTGCAAAACAGACTTCGGAGAAAAGTGATAAACCCCGCAAGAAGCCAGCCTCCACACCGAGTCCCTCCGAATCCAAGAAAGCCAGTCAACAACCCGATTAACAGCAGGCTAAACAGTGTGAGCCGCATACAGTTGGCGGCTCAAAAATCTTCTGGATGGCCATACCATCCCAAATCACTTATCTCACTATTCCGCACTTCAAACCACGCTTTCCGCAGCCTATGCCTAGCTGGGTAGCGCACAACTCAATATTCCAATAGGTTTCTTTGCATACAGTGACTCTAAAGAGACCACCATGGCGTCAATAGCTAGTACCCCACACCCAATAATCGTAGTACCGCTAGAGATACAGAAGCTTTACCTCTATTCACAACAGAACAACACCATAAGCACGTCTTTGCTGACCATATTCTTCTTATGAAATTCTAGCTGATTACCGTGGTTGGAAGTTCACCGTAGCACCCTTTATATAGCTACAGCGACTAGGACCCAACCAACTTTTGGCTCTCTATCTGTCAATTTGATTTTACAAGGATATAAAATGACTCAAAAAGAATATGCCAGACTTTCTGGGCTTATTTATTTACTTGTTATATTGCTGGGAATATTTTCTTTAGTATACGTGCCTTCTCAAATTCCCACAGCGTGGGAAAATGCATCTTTAACAGCGCAAAATTTCCTGGAATATGAATTTCTATATAGAATAGGAATTTTAGGCGGGATACTTCTCTACATACTGTTTTCAATACTACCACTAGCTTTATATCGCACATTTGAATCTGTAAATAGAGAATGTGCGTTGTTAATGGTTATTTTTGTCCTCATCAGCATTCCATTTACTCTACTCAATATAGTTAACAAAGTTGATGCTCTCACACTTATTAGCGGAGCAGAATATCTCCTAACTTTTGAAAAAGAACAAATTTATACTCAGGTATTATTGTTATTAAAATCGTATAGTAACGGAATCCAAATCATCCAGGTACTCTGGGGATTATGGTTACTTCCTTTCGGATACCTGGTCTACAAATCAAACTTACTACCAAAAATACTGGGCATACTATTAATGGTAGGATGCCTTAGCTATTTAGTAAGATTCTGCGCAAATATACTTTTCCCTGAATATCAAATCCCCGCTTTTATTAGAGTACCCGCCTCTCTAGGGGAGATCGGAACCTGTCTATGGTTACTAATTATGGGCGTTAGAACCCCACCAACTATTACCGAATCAAATCAAAAGTTATCTACCAGTAAGATCGAGAAAATGTCATGAACGATAAAGACAACTTAAAGAGCACATCGACCAAGCTCACTGACAATCATATAGATGTTAAGATTAAAATAGCCGGGCTATGGGCTTCAGTAGTACTACTTTACATCTATGGGGATTTCTTTGGGCTATTTAAGACAGGAAAAATAGATAGAATAATTGAGGGGTTCGGGCCATTTGGAGCGGTCACACAAGAGTCACTACTTGCTGTATCAATCATCGTGTCACTCCCCTGCATTATGGTTGCCCTTACTTTATTACTTAATCCATCTGTCTCTCGCTGGATAAATATAGTTATATCCTCAGTTTTCATTATTTTCTTATTTGTAACATTTTTAATGTCCACCTGGTATTTCTACTTCTATCTGGGATTTATCGAGATTATTCTCAAATTAGCTATTATTTGGCTGGCTTGGCACTGGCCACATGAAGAGCATTAATAGAGTTTCTGACCAAAGGAGAAGGAAAGAACATATTGTACTTGGGCACCGCCGTATAAGGCATGGATGACGCCTTCGACCTTATAGTGGAAATTTACAGAGTGTTCATTTCTTCTAACTAAGTAGATTCGCTAAGGCTTTCCGAGTGAAAAGTGCAAGTTAAAACTCTGCGAGTTGAGCGATACAAGTTATCGCTCACAGCCTATTTGGTTAACCACTCATCCATCGCCGCTAATATTTGATGGCGATAAGGTTGGGTTTCGTTAATCATCTGGTGCCGAGCGCCGCGTATCAATACCCGGTGGCAATTGGGAAAACGATTCCGAACAGCATGAAGACCATAACGCCAATCAACGGTTTTATCATCCGTTCCCTGAACCAAAAGGATCGGGCGTGGGTTGCGTGCCGTGCGGGGAAATGTCTGCAACCAATCCACCATCGCCCTGAGCCAGCTCATAGAGATTGATTGAGATTGAAGGGGGTCCCTGAGTGCCTGACGTCGAGAAAACTCCACATCGTGGGTATTAATCGTAAAGGCCCGGCCGGGTTCGCGGATAAACAGACGGCCCACATAATATTTCCAGCGATTTAGCCAAGCCCAGTTTGACGGCCTTACCAAGGGAGCCAACAAAAAGACCTTATCCAGTGGCTGCCAGCGGCTGTATTGCAGATGGGCCAGTAGTGCAGCGCCACCGGTGCTCTGGCCCATTGCATGCCAAGGCCCGGGCAACTTATTTCGCGCAACTTCCAACAGTCCATCAAACGCCTGGCGGTATTGCAGGAAAGTATGGATAGCTACACGCTCACCACTGGATAAACCATGTCCGGGGAAATCAAAAATCACTACATTGAGGTCCCGCTCCAGGCCAAAGCGGATTGCCGGACCATAAATACCCGTATGATCAAAATAGCCATGGCAAATAAACAAGGTGCCCTTGGGATTCTCGACCATCCAATACTGTGAAACCAGTTCAAATCCGGCAACTTTAAAAGTGCCGACTCCGGTCTTATAGGCTCGGGGAAAATGCAAATCGTAAAAATTACGATAATCCCGCAGCTCTTTGCACAGAGGGGTTTCGTCAGCGCCAAAATCCAGTTCAGGCAACTTCTGACGCAATGCAGAGTAGTCCGGTCGCTTTATTACCGGGCTACTATCGTAGGTGCTGAGGTCTTGCAAAGTATCCATTAGTGCAATGGTACTGCATTTTGGCGGTAGGGGTAGTGATATCGTAGCGGGAAAGACAACCTGAAAAGAAAAAAGGTGGGCATAGAGCCCACCTCTTCGCAACAGTGGATGACCGTTACTTGATTTGCGGCTCCAGCTCACCAGCAGCGTAGCGTTCGCTCATAACATCGAGGCTAACAGGACGAATCTTGCTGGCATTACCAGCTGTGCCAAACGCCTCATAACGAGCGATACAGATTTCCTTCATCGCTTGCATAGCGGCTTTGTAGAACTTACGCGGGTCAAACTCAGATGAGTTCTGAGCCAGGAAGCGACGTGTGGCACCAGTCGAGGCCAAACGCAGGTCGGTATCGATATTGACCTTGCGTACACCGTACTTGATACCTTCACAGATCTGCTCAACAGGAACGCCGTAGGTTTCCGGGATCTCACCACCAAACTCATTGATTACAGCCAGCCACTCCTGGGGTACAGAAGAGGAACCGTGCATTACCAGGTGGGTGCCTGGAATACGAGCGTGAATCTCTTTGATACGGTCGATGGCCAGGATATCCCCTGTGGGCGGACGAGTAAACTTGTAAGCACCGTGGCTGGTACCACAGGCAATTGCCAGGGCATCCACCTTGGTTTTCTGTACGAAGTCAGCGGCCTCTTCCGGATCGGTCAGCAGCTGATCGTGGGACAACTTGCCCTCAGCGCCAACACCATCTTCCTCTCCCGCCATACCGGTTTCCAGGGAACCCAGGCAGCCCAGCTCACCTTCAACAGAAACACCACAGGCGTGGGCCATATCTACCGCGCGCTTAGTGACATCTACGTTGTACTCGTAAGAAGCCGGGGTCTTGCCGTCTTCCTCAAGGGAACCATCCATCATCACTGAGCTAAAGCCCAGTTGGATAGAGCGCTGGCAAACGGCGGGGCTGGTGCCGTGATCCTGGTGCATAACTACCGGGATCTCAGGGAACTCCTCAATAGCGGCAAGAATAAGGTGGCGCAGGAAGGGAGCGCCGGCGTACTTGCGGGCGCCCGCAGAGGCTTGAACGATTACTGGAGAATCGGTCTCTTTGGCCGCTTCCATAATCGCACGCATCTGCTCTAGATTGTTTACATTAAATGCAGGTACACCGTAGCCATGCTCTGCGGCATGGTCCAACATTTGGCGCAGGCTGATAAGAGCCATAATTAATTCCTTTCTCGTCTACTCGTAGTATTTGTATTTTTGCTTTTATGACCTGCCTGCAAATTGCGACAGGCCTTATTTTTCGTTATTTAGTCTTGTGCGCGGCTTTCCAGTATAGCGACCGCTGGAAGCTTCTTACCTTCAACATATTCAAGGAAGGCACCGCCACCCGTGGAGATATAGGAAACCATGTCGGCAATGCCATACTTATCCACAGCTGCCAGGGTGTCGCCGCCACCAGCTATAGAAAACGCTGCGCTCTCGGCAATGGCTTTAGAGAGGTGCTCGGTACCGCCACCAAACTGGTCAAATTCAAACACACCTACAGGACCATTCCAGATAATGGTTTTCGCACTGCTGAGAATTTCTTCCAGTTGCTCGGAGGATTTCGGACCGATATCAAAAATCATATCGTCTTCAACCACAGCATCGGCACTTTTGGTTTCTGCTGCAGCGGATTCACTGAATTCTTTACCTGTGACTACATCAGTTGGCACAGGGATATCACACTTCTGCATCAGGGCCTTGGCGGTATCTACCAGATCGTGCTCGCAAAGGGACTTGCCCACTGGCTTGCCGCTGGCTGCCAGGAAGGTATTGGCAATACCACCACCAACAATCAGCTGATCGACTTTGTCAGCCAGGCTTTCGAGTACCGTCAATTTTGTAGAAACTTTGGAACCACCAACAATAGCAACCAGCGGGCGCGCCGGTTCAGCCAGGGCTTTCTCCAATGCGTCCAGCTCAGCAGCCAACAGAGGGCCGGCGCAAGCAACCGGTGCAAATTTAGCCACACCATGGGTGGAAGCCTGGGCCCGGTGGGCAGTACCAAAGGCATCCATCACGAAGATATCGCACAACTGGGCATAGGCCTTTGCTAGAGACTCATCGTCCTTCTTTTCACCACTGTTGAAACGTACATTTTCCAGCAGGGCAACTTCCCCATCGGCCAGCTCAACGCCATCGCGCCACTCTTTGACCAGCGCCACATCACGGCCCAACAGCTCACCCAGGTGTGCGGCGACCGGGGCCAGGGAGAATTCTTCCGCGTACTCCCCCTCTGTAGGGCGCCCCAGATGGGACATCAACAGCACTTTAGCCCCGGCTTCGATGGCGGCTTTTATCGTCGGTAGTGCCGCGCGAATACGTGCATCGGAAGTTACACGACCGTCCTTAACCGGTACATTCAGGTCCTCACGGATAAGTAAGCGCTTACCAGCGAGATCGAGATCTGCCATCAGTTTGACCGCCATTAGCCAATCCTCTTCTACTTCGATTAACTGAAAAATGTGGGCGGCGATTATATCAACTGGAGCCTATTGATGCCGATATTAAAAACAGGGGAATACGTTGTTATATCAGCCAATCTACGCATGATTAGCGCACCTGATACTGTCTTAGGGGTCATCAAGCCAAAAGCGACCTTAGTTGATAGCTGTTCGCCCAGGAAGTTAGCGAGTAGTCACTTCAAGTAGAATTGACACCTAACGCCAACTAATGACAATGCTTTCAGGATCAATCCTCCAACCTCCAAAGGACTACCTAAGCCAGTTAAATAAATAAAAGGCCATGTAATTGCGATTCAAGTAGCAATCGACACCAGACAATGTAAATAAAGCCCTGTAGAACTCAGAGTATCAGCCGTGAATCAGCCATTCACACACAGAGAGTTACTAATTAATTACGCCAGATAACAAGCAGGCACAGCCAAATTGTACTTCCCGCTTCTAAATTCGATCGCTAGAATCGCCGCCCCCCTTCCAAATGCATATTAGTCACAGAGGCCACTTAAAAGTAAAACTGAGGGTGGCCAACATAAGAGGTAACCAAAACGATGCAACCAACGGATAGTGATATCGTTTTTCAAAGCTATGGACGCTGTTGCAATAAAGAACAGTTTTTTGTGGATTTTTATGATCGTTTTATGGGAAGTTCTACAGACATCCGTCAGCTCTTTGCCAATACAGATATGAAAGCCCAGCGCCATCTTTTGCGTAACGGCATTATGCAGCTGGTGCTTTATTCACGCGGCATGCCAGACACCAAGCTGCGCGCTTTGGGTAAAAGTCACGATCGCAACGGCTATAATATCCGCCCAGAATGGTATCGCCTCTGGCTCGACGCCCTACTCGCCACCATTAGGCAGC
This sequence comes from Microbulbifer maximicatervae (SeqCode), assembly GCF_052466985.1. Taxonomy (NCBI): domain Bacteria; kingdom Pseudomonadati; phylum Pseudomonadota; class Gammaproteobacteria; order Cellvibrionales; family Microbulbiferaceae; genus Microbulbifer; species Microbulbifer maximicatervae (SeqCode). The sequence goes on along the minus strand of NZ_CP174298.1, from coordinate 4,150,674 downwards.
ACGACGAGGAATATTCGCCAGAAGTTGACGCTGCCTGGAATCGAGCAATCCTTCCGGGTATTGAAATCATACGCCAAGCTTACTGAGTCGTACGCCCAAAAAAGTACAACTTAAATTTGCTAAGCCCCAAGCCAGCCATTTATTATCAGACTTTCTGGCAGTTTTTCTCTGCTTATATCAATGCAGGGTTTACTAATGCTGGTTTGGCGCTCCCAATCTAACTTAAAGAGAGTGCAAAGAAAATCACCTGATGCCAGTTTAGAACTATAAAAAATTAAAGCCATGGAACGATAATTCTCTCCTGAAGGAAAAAGGGACAAGGAAACCATTATGAAAACAGTACGGAAGTACAGCATTCCATTAGCGCTCGCTATAGCGCTCTCAGCTTGCAGTGACGCTCCCCAAAATAATAAAAACCCCGAGGCCAAGAAAGATCTGTTTGCCTCCGAGAATTTAGAAAATAAGTTTGAGTCCCTAAAAATAGGTTATGAGAAATTTACTCTGCCCAATGGCCTGCGTGTAATCGTCCATGAGGATCGCAAGGCTCCTATTGTTTCCGTGGGCGTTTGGTACCACGTTGGCTCAAAAGATGAAAAGCCTGGAAGAACAGGGTTTGCGCATTTGTTTGAGCACCTGATGTTCAATGGTTCAGAAAACTATAATGACGAGTTTTTTAAACCGTTTGAACTAGCTGGTGCAACTGGTATGAATGGTACCACCTGGCTGGATCGTACAAATTACTTCGAAACAGTACCCACCAACGCCTTAGACATGGCTCTATGGATGGAGTCTGACCGAATGGGTCATCTATTGGGCGCAATTACTCAGGAAAAACTCGATGAGCAACGTGGCGTTGTGCAGAATGAGAAGCGCCAGGGCCAGAACCAGCCCTATGGGAAAGTATGGGAGCGGATGCAGAAAGCAATTTATCCAGCTGGGCATCCCTACTCCTGGACCACCATCGGCTCAATGGAAGACCTGAATGCAGCTTCTCTTGAAGATGTTCACGAGTGGTTTAAACAGTATTACGGCGCAGCTAATACCGTACTAGTACTTGCCGGTGATATTGATGTAGAAACAGCAAAAGAAAAAGCAGCCCATTTTTTTGGCGACATTCCCTCCGGCCCTCCTCTTATCAAGAAAAAAGCGTGGATTGCCAAGCGAGATCAGTCCAGCCGTGAGCAGATGTTTGATCAAGTTGCTCAATCGCGTCTTTATAAAGTCTGGAATACCCCTAATCTAGCTCACGACGATGCTGGAGCTATTGCTTTGGCAGCAGCAGTTTTGGGGGATGGAAAAAACTCCCGGCTCTACCAGCGCCTCGTATACGAAGATCAAATCGCTACCAAAGTTAATATTGGGCTGCATGAATTTGAATTGTCTTCCATCTTCCCTATTGTTGCCGATGTAAAGCCCGGGGTTGAACTCGCAACAGTAGAGGCCGCCATTGAGGAAGAACTACAACGTTTTCTCAAGGAAGGGCCAAGCAAAGAGGAACTTGCAAGGGTTAATATGAGTCACTATGCATCCCAAGCACGCAACCTCGAGCAGGTAGGTGGCTGGGGCGGTAAGGGCGTAATTTTGGCTCGGGGTGAACTCTACCTCGACAATCCCAACGCTTACCTGGAAGCGTTAACCAAAATGCAAAACACCAGCCCTCAAAAGGTAAAAGAAGCCGCAGTAAAATGGCTTTCCAGTGGTGATTATAATCTGGAAGTACACCCTTTCCCCAAATACACTACTTCCGAGACTGGTGCAGATAGGTCTAAATTACCCGATACCGGTGAATTCCCCAGCATCCCATTTCCAGAATTACAGACCACGAAACTCTCTAACGGTCTAAAAGTGATACTTGCCCAACGCGACTCTGCGCCAGTAGTCGATATTCGCCTTATGTTTGATGCCGGTTACGCTGCAGACCAGGGTGCTAAATTGGGAACCTCTAGCTATGCCATGTCCATGCTAAAGGAAGGGACTACAAAATTAAGCGCCTTAGAGATTGATGCCAAAGCAGAAATGTTAGGGGCCAGAATCTCGGCTGGTTCGAACATTGATACTTCTTCTGTACGGCTCAACGCATTAAAAAACAATCTCGATAGCTCCATATCCTTGTTTGCCGATATCGTAATGCATCCAGCCTATTCCGATGAAGAGATTGAGCGGAAACGTGCTCGGTGGATAGCAGGAATCCAGCAGGAAAAAACCCAGCCGGTAAACATGGCTTTGCGGAATCTGCCACCTCTTTTATATGGTGAAGGACATGCTTATGCAGTTCCTCTCACCGGTTCGGGAACAGAAAGCTCTATCAGCTCCCTGAACCGTGAAGATCTGGTAAATTACCACAAAACCTGGATGCGCCCCGATAATGCCACTCTGGTTGCAGTCGGAGATATCAGCATGGGTGATCTGACAAAAAAATTAGAGCAGCACTTTGCGGATTGGAAAGCACCCGAAGAGCCGTTACCTACAAAGAATCTACAACAGGTTGCGCACCCAGAAAAAACCAGAATTTATCTAATTGATAAACCGGGGGCTGAACAGAGCATAATTATTGGCGGTCTCCTGGCTCCGTCGGAAACGGTGCCACAGCGAGAAGCCTTACATATGATGAATGATATATTTGGAGGCACTTTTACCGCACGAATTAATATGAATTTGCGGGAGGATAAGCACTGGGCTTATGGAGCCTATTCATTTATGACTGGGGCCAAAGGACAGCAACCGCTCTTAGTCTATGCACCAGTTCAAACGGACAAGACCAGTGAATCTTTAAAAGAGCTTTATAAAGAACTCCAAGCCTATGTCGGCGATTCTCCAGCAAAAGAAGACGAGCTGCAGAAAATTAAAGACAAGCGAATCAATGAGTTGCCCGGCCGTTTTGAAACAGTTCGAGCTGTATCAGGAGCTATTTCTGGAATGGTTACCTACGATCGACCTTTGAATTATATGGAAGGTTATGCAAATGAAGTTCGCAATGTCGATCTACCTTCGATCCATTCACTTGCTCGAGATACTTTAAAGGTTGATCAATTTACCTGGATTATCGTTGGAGACAAAACCAAGATAAAAGATAAAATTGGTAAACTTGGTATAGGATCAGTTACCGAGCTCAAAGTAGATAAGGATTTACCTGGCGAAACTTCGACCGAAGAGGGATAAAAGCTAGCGATAGCGGCCAGCCTGTACTCTCATGCATGACTGGCCGCCTTCTATCGTTCCAAACGGATGGATACCAATGAAAAATAGAAACACACCTTAATGCTACCCACCTAGTCAATAATAATTGACATGCTGCATTCAAACTAGAATTCTTTGCTCCAACTCACAATTTCCATCATTAGGTATCAAGATGATACTCAGAGTTTCAACGTTAAAACCCTAATAGTTCCCCCAGAAATAGAAACAACCTAAAAACCTAGCAAACAAAAAATAAAAGCTGCGACCACATATAAAAAAATTAAAAACATCCTTAAAAAGATATAAATAAAACAAAATATAAACTCAATAAGAAAACAAAAACAACAGCAGTTAAAAAATAATTATTCATACGACAAGAAAAGCCTGATAAATTCCCCTCTTCGACGCTCAAGTAAATATCAACAACCAAAAAACTTGAAATTAGAACGTCGACAAAAGCAACAATAAACATAGAAATCTTCAGGAGCATCCAATGAATAAATCCTTGTCTGTATTTGCAGCCAGCATTTTAGCGCTCGCCGTGACCGGCAACGCCACTGCTGAGGACAAGCGTTATATCGTGACTTTCAAGCAGGGAAAAGGCGAATCCGTTAAGTCTTTTATGAAGAAGAGAGGCGGAAGACAGGCTATTGAAATACGCCGCCAGAATGCGATGGCAGCACATATGTCTGCAACAACCCTAAAAGAAATGCGCTCGAACCCGGATGTTGCTTTTATTGAAGAAGACGTTAAGCGGTATCCGATGTCCCAGGAAACCCCCTACGGGATCACCATGGTGCAGGCAGATCAACTAGGTGATACTCAGGCCGGCAACCGCACAGTCTGTATTATTGATTCCGGCTACGATCTGGTTCACGAAGATTTGTCCGGAAACGCCGTCACTGGTACCAGTGACCCAAGCGGCGCAGGTAACTGGTATGAAGATCAAAGCGGTCACGGCACCCATGTAGCCGGCACTATCGCTGCGATGAATAATGGTACCGGTGTCGTTGGCGTGATGCCCAGCAGTAATATTAACCTGCATATTGTAAAAGTGTTTGATGGCGACGGCTGGGCCTACTCCTCCTCCCTAATGGCAGCCGCAGAGGTTTGTGCCGACAATGGTGCCAACATCATCAATATGAGTCTGGGCGGTGAAAGTGCCAACTTCCTCGAAAGACGAACCTTTAACAATCTAAATCGCCAGGGAATCCTGTCCATCGCGGCAGCCGGAAACGACGGTAACACTGCGCACTCCTACCCAGCCTCATACTCCTCTGTTGTATCCGTCGGTGCTATCGATAGCGATAAAGCTATCTGGTCCTCCTCTCAGCAGACTGACCAGGTAGAACTTTCCGCCCCCGGAGTACAGGTTCTATCTTCTGTTCCCACCGACACTGGCAGAATCTCTAGCTTAACCGTCGGCAGTGTTGACATCGAATCAGCCCCAATATCAGGCACCCCAGCTGGTGCAATCACCGGTTCAATGGAAGACTGTGGTACGGCTGAATCCGCTTGCACCAGTGCGGCAGGTAAGATTTGCCTGATTGCGCGAGGCAATATCAGCTTTGCGGAGAAAGTTTTAAATTGTGAGTCCGGTGGTGGTATCGGAGCGATTATTTACAACAATGAAGAGGGATTACTCTCCAGCGCAACCCTGAGCGATACTGTAACCACTATTCCCTCGGTTGGTATTTCTGACACTGATGGTGCAACTCTACTCACGCAGCTGAGTGCCAGCGTAGATTTGGAAAATGAGGCTACAAGCTACGAATATTTCAATGGCACTTCCATGGCTACCCCACACGTTGCCGGTGTTGCCGCATTGGTATGGAGCCACTTCCCCAACTGTAGCAATACGGAGATCCGCAACGCCCTTACAGCCACAGCGGAAGATCTCGGTGATGCGGGAAGAGATAATGCTTACGGCTACGGCCTCGTCCAGGCAAAAGCAGCCTATGACTACCTGGATACCTACGGCTGCTCCGGCTCCTGATCCCATTCGGATTAACTAGGGCTTAAATAAGAAAGGGGAGCAAAGCTCCCCTTTCCTTTGCCAGAACCGAGAAAAACCTGTTGAGAGTTTTTATAGATAGCCACAGGGTTAAGAAACTATTTGGGACTCAAGATATATCCACCCCCGTACTGAAATCGCTCTCAGAGAGTAATCCCTCAGCGAGCAGCTGCTTTAAAACCCCCGAACACCGTTCTCTCAAAGTGTCGCGCACTAATCGTACCGTCGGTGTTATTGACTGCCTCCCCGGAGATACCAACCATAGCTCCGTCGCCTTGGGTTTATAGTCTCGCATGGTGGCCACTACCTGACCGGAAAGTAAATCCGCAGACATATCCAGACATGACTTAATGGCAAGTCCATAGCCAGAGGTACACCAACGTCGCACCAGGTCACCGTCATTTGACGACCTGTTCCCAGACATACGTATCTTGTATATCTCTTCGCCCCGAAAAAATTCCCAATTATTGTGCACAATCTCGTGAAGCTGATAAAAAAGGCCATTATGTGCGGAGAGATCCTCCGGTGTTTTCGGGGAACCCTTTTCCTGTAAGTAGGCCGGGGTTGCACACAATAAACGGGGCACGTCACAAATCTTAAAACCATACAGGTTGGCATCCGCTGGGGGGCCGTAGCGCAACGCGATATCCACAGGATCCCGGTAAAAGTCTACTTGGCTATCACTGATATTCACTCTTAGACTCAGCCCCGGGTGCTCCTGCAACAATTGATCTAACCAAGGAGTTACGAGGTTCCTTCCCAGGTCCGAGGATGCACCTATGCGAAGCTCGCCATCTATCTGACCGCTGTCTTCCTTGAGATTTTGCCGGGCGAGGTCCAAAGTCAGGAGGGCCTCCTCACATTTGGGAATAAACCTTTCCCCAGCACTGGATAGCCGCAATTGCCGCGTAGTGCGAATAAACAAGTCCGCTCCCAGCGCGCTCTCCACACGCTTGATCGCTGCGCTGGCAGTTGCAGTGCGTAAGTCGAGACTGGCGGCGGCTGCAGTGATACTGCGAAACTCGGCCACTTTAATAATGACCCTCAAGTCTTCAAGCTGCATATTTTCAATATATTTTTGATAAAGATTCAAAGATTATAGTGTTTCTAGCGATGCAATCTAGATCTAGAATGACTTCATCAGCTCGACACCCCAGTCCTTACCCAGGAGACAGCTAAGCTGTTCACTAGGTCTCCTCTGAAAGGATCAAGGAAAAGAGTACAAACCTTAATCCAACACATATTGAAACAAAGAGGTGTTCACATGAGCAGGCTCACTATCGTTGCCAACATTAAAGCCAAGGCCGAAAAAATTGACCTGGTGAAATCTGAATTGTTAAAACTCATTAATACAACACGAGCAGAAGCTGGTTGCATTAATTACAACCTTCATCAGGACAATGACAATCCTGCACACTTCCTGTTTTATGAAAATTGGGAAACTCGCGATCTGTGGCAAACCCACATGAACAATAAGCACCTGGAAGACTATATGAAGGCAACCGAGGGCGCCGTTGAAGAGTTTGTATTGAATGAAATGACCGAGATTGATAACTAATCAAACTCAGTGTTATCCAGGTTCCCGCCTGGATAACACCGAGCTAATAAATACACTTCTTCAAAAGGCTTTCCCGGTAAATTAAGCGTAAAAGCCCTTCGACGGAGCAACTCTTCGTCTAGAGCTATTCCCCAATAGCAACCCAGCCAAATAAAATACTAATCAACAAGTCCGGATTGCCAATTAAGGTTGATAATCACCTGTAAATTAAGCTGTCGGTTTATCTGGGTCGGTCATCCTTTGCACTCAATCAGGCCCTATGCTTAAATTATTCCATTAACAGTCACTAATAAACATAATTAGCCTGAAGGATTTATGGAACTGGAATTTTTAACGGCAACCCTGTTTAACCTGGGAATTAACCTGATTTATACGCTGCTAGCGTTATTTATTGGTATCACCGCACTGATTACCATTGATAAGAAACTGCTTCGCTCTGTAGATATCGAAGGCGAGCTAAAAAATGGCAATATCGCCGTATCTATATTTGCATCAACCATATTGATATTTGTTGCCATCATTATTTCCTTTGGCCTCAAGGGATAGCACTATGCGCAAGTGGCTGGCTATCACACTGATACTTTCCCTCGCACTGATCACTCCTGAACTTGTACGGCGAGCTAATACACAGGAGCCGCCAACTAAAAGCACACCGGAAATCCCCCTTTCCGATAATTTACGGAGCTTTGGTAGCAGCGGCAGTCAGTTAGCCAGTATTGTGGACTCACAACAAGGAGTAGTGCGAGTGGTGGGTACCCGCTATCCTCTGGAAGAAAAAACCATCCAGAAAGTAGTCGACAAACGCTCACTGGAAGAGAGCGCTCATGTCTCAGTGTGGAACTGGCAGGGAATTGAGGCGGCGACAGCGTCCGCCCGGGGACTGGACCAGCAACACCACTTTGCCAACAGCTACCTGGTGGGGTTCAAGCCCTTTAAGACTCAACAGCTTTGGGTGCCTCTTTATACACTGGCTATGAATAAAGAGTACCAATACGATCACCTGCAATACGCCGGTTTGTCAGACATTTGGCAAACATCCCGGCAGGCCTATTACCAAAAGCGGGGTGACTGTGAAGACCACGCTATTTTACTGGCAGATTGGCTGATCGAATTGGGAGTTGATGCGCGGGTGGCACTCGGAACCCATAAAGGTCAGGGTCACGCCTGGGTAGTGGCCATCTTGAACGATCAAGAGTACCTGCTGGAGGCAACCAGCAAACGCCGCCAGACCAGCTGGCAAGCCATGCCCCTGGCAGCGCTGGCGGAGGGTTACGATGCGGAATTTCAGTTTAACCGCCACTTTTTCTGGGCGAAGAAAAACCCAACCCCCACTCGACAGTACCGAGGAAATCACTGGGTAAAGAAGTCCCAGTTTATTCGCGGTTAATGCCCAAAGGGGGTGAGCGTTTACAGCCCACCCCCTTTTATCCGTTTCAGATCAGATCGGAGATCCTGGCGGCAACGCTTTAACCGCACCAGGTTTTACTTCCAGCTTGCCCTGCTTAAAGGCATCGATGCGCTGTGCCTCATAGTAATAGTGCGCACTATAGCCCTCAGGATCATCGCCAAACAGCCGCATAGAACCAATTTCCTGAAGAAGTTTTGCCAGCTCCAAATGCGCTTTGGCCCGCACTGATTCGTCTGCCTTTGCATTACTGGCCAGTAACATCAACTGCTCGATATAGGCATGATTAACCCGCTGGTGCACACTCGCCTGCAGACCGGTATAACCCTCACCCTGCAGAGCCAGTGCGCTCAAGCGCTGCAATAGGCTAGCAAACCCCGGTACCTCACTGCTGCGGGCACTCTGTTGATTCATTCGCGCCGCGCGCTGCGGGTCCATCAGGATTGATAGCGTATGCCCAGCAGCCGCTTCCGCCAGAGCCACCCCATCAAAAGCTACTCCCGTATATGAGGGGAAGCTCTCGATAGTACGTTCGTAGCCATAGGACTTGGGCGGAATCAGCTGCAAGACCTGCTCCGGCAAGGTGAGAAACTGCGGCGAAAGTGTATCCAGCAGTGCATCAATTGCCCGCTGTTGTCGCTCTGCGGGCACCAGGGTATAGCTATTTTGATCGGTACCGTTGTAGACATAGTCATAGTCCAAGCCACCAATCAATTTGCCCACAGCCTCCGCCTGGTAGCGATGACCGTAGTACACAGGCACCAGGGTCTCTTCCAGGTCAGAGCGGGGCGCGGATAACGGCGCTGCCGCCGCAGAGAAGTTATCCAGGGCATGACGCCTCAAGTCGACCATCCGCTGGAATTCCATCAATGGGTCGGTGCCGTTGTCCCAAAGATGTGAGACTGCGTGAGCATTATTGATGGTGCGGGAGTCCGGGTCTGAAATAAAGCGCAGCTCTTGTTCCCTGGCCTCAGCGATAACACTGTCGAGATAACTTTTTTCATCATCGCTCTCGCCATAGCCGTAGCGAACCGCCAACTTATCCCAACTGCCGATGCCAGTGGCGTAGGCATCTGTCAGGTCCAACTTACCTCCCAGCAGAGAGACCAGCGGAGCCGGGTAATCCATTACTGAAGCGCGCTCTTCGCTACTGGCAGCAAAGTTATGCGCCAGCCCCAGGGTGTGGCCTACTTCGTGAGCGGATAGCTGACGGATACGGGCCAGGGCCATATTCTTTAGCTGCTCAGTACTGACGGTGTCGCCGCGGTAGGGCTGTACAAGCCCTTGAGCAATCAGAAAGTCCTGGCGAACACGCAGGGACCCCAAGGTAACATTGCCTTTTAGAATTTCGCCGGTGCGGGGATCGTAAACCGAATAACCGTAGGACCAACCGCGAGTGGAGCGGTGTACCCAATTAATCACGTTATAGCGAACATCCAAAGGATCGACGCCCTCCGGCAGAATCTCTACGCGAAACGCATTTTTAAATCCTGCTGCAGCGAATGCCTGGTCCCACCAGCTCGCCCCTTCGATCAGGGCGCTGCGCACCGGCTCAGGCACTCCAGAATCTACGTAGTAAACAATCGGCTCCACAACCTCATCGCTACCCGCCTTCTTCTCCAGTCGATGACGGTAGATATAACGCTGGTCCAGAGGCTCTTCAATCGCTGTAGCGTAATCTCGATAAGCGAACGGGAAGTAGCCGCTGCGGCTGTGAAAACGGCGGGGCTCATAGTCGTTATCTGGCAATTCAATCAGGGAGATATGCTGGCGCAGGGACACCAATGTAGGGGTCGGAACCACTTCGCGCAGATAGTTTCCCGGAGCTGATCCAGCAAAAGTTAACTGGGCCTCAAACTCACTGTTCTTGGGAAAGTTTTTTGTGCGGGGCAGATAAACTGCTGACTTGCTCTTATCCACACTGTAACTGCCCTGCTCTGCGCCCTTGAGACGTGTAGCAATGCCGTGCTGATCGCTCAGCAGGAAAGGCGTAAAGTCCACCAGTATTGCCTTATCGCTCTGAGCAAGCACCTTGAAGCCCCAGAGTACGGACGAAGCGAAAGCTTCCTCAACCGCGCGGCGCTCAGCCGCATTTGCTGATTGGGCACGGTATTTCAGATTCACCTGATGCAGTAATACCTTATTACCCGAATGCTGGAACTTCACCAAGCGGCTCTCACCCACTTGGTTCCGATCCAGGCCCACCGGGTTTGAACCCAGTCCCTGGGCCAGCCCGGTGAGCAAGAGTAACTCGCGCTCAAACTCATCGATCTCCAGCAACACCCGGCCGTTAGCCTCGTCCCAGTAAAAGTCGTGGAAGCCGCTGTGCCTATGCATGCCTGCGGTGTACTCCGCGATGCTCCCGGCCTGTGCCATTGTGCTGACTATCAAGAAGCACAGTGCGGCAATGTGCCTGCTTATGGACATTGAATACCCTCAATTTATTAAGTGTTATGGGCTAAAAATACAGAATACCCGCTGGAACATCCACGCTTGGCCATCACTCCCTGGGCCTGCGTCAGGAAAAAATGAAAAATATTTCAAGCTGCCTGCATCTGTTCGGCGACTCAGGCGCGTCACATTGAAAAGACACACAATAGGAAACCGGCATATGTGGAAGCCAATCGCACTTTCAACCCTGATAGGCCTCGGTATCAGTACCCAGGCAATGGCCCACGATTCTTTTCATGTCGATACCAACGACTGCAACGTGTCCACAGATTACGCCATTGAAGTAGGCCCGGACTTTTTCACCGTCGATGGGGAAGACGGAAAACTGGTGACATTTCAGCTGCCCAACCAGCTATCAGTGGATGGTGAGTTGCTGCCCCTCAATTCTCAGCAGGAGCAACTGCTTCAGGAGTACCGTCAACAGCTTCACATCGCCGGTCGTGACACACTGGTACTCACCCTTGAGGCGGTCGATATCGCAATGGATGGCCTATCCATTGCCATCAGCACCCTCGCCGGGCCGGACCACCCGGATATCCTCGAACTCCAACAGTTTTCCGCCGACCTGATCCAGCGCACTGAGGACCGCCTCAATCGAGAGGGCGAGATCTACCAGCTGGGAAACGAGGAAATGGGTAACTATATAGAGAAAACCATCTCTGAAGAGTTTGAACCCCGTATCGAACGCCTCGCTATGGAATCCGCGGGAACTATTGCCTGGCATGCCTTCAAAGCTGCCTTTACCGGCGGGGAAAGCATTGAAGAACAGGCCACTGAAGAGGCGGAGCGCTTACTGGAACAGCGCGGTAAAAGTATTGAGCAGTCTGCAAACCGCTTGTGTACACAACTGGAATCCATCGATCGACTGGAAACCGACCTACATCAGCAGGTACCAGAACTCAGTCACTACGACATAGTGAAAGCCGGCCTGGTTGTCATCAATTAGGCGCTCTTGATTTTCATCCCCCCAAACTCGGCCGCACTGCGGCCTCTTTTTTAAATTTTCCACTGTATTGTCACAGCCCCTGACGCTGCAAAAACTCCATTGCGTCGGTGACACTTTGTTCAGCATTTTCGACATGGGACATATGCCCCATCTTCTGATATACGATTAACTCTCCATTAGGCAACTTGTCAGAGAAATACTTTCCTACGGACAAGGGAATAATTTGATCTTCTGCCCCCCAGATAAATAAAACTGGAATTTTAATAGTCTCCAAGTCCGGCAACGACTGGAAATTGATTGTGGCATTAGCAACCAAATTGATCGCTGTACCGCGATTCTTCTCATAGCGGGAAAGCAAATAGATTCGTTCCAACATTTCCCCCGACAGAGCCTGCGGATTGTAGAAAAATTTGGAAGCCAGCATTTTTCTCAATAATCCACGACTACCAATGTGCGCAACCATTTTTCGCCCCCAATGGCTGGTGGCAAATCGAGCAATACCAGCAGGCATTTCCAGTCCCTTGCCACATTTATAACCACCGGGAGAGATAAGAATGGCGACCTTGGGTATATTCGGATGTCCTGTTAAATAACGTAAAACCCCATTTCCACCAAATGAATGGCCAGCGATCACATAGTCCCTAAGTTTCAGGGTTGCGACAAATTCTGCAATAAAATCGGCAAAATGCTTAGGTGTATAAGTGCCTCCTGGTAACGGGTCGGTCAATCCATGCCCAGGTAAGTCCACCAAAATAACATGATATTTTTCTGCCAATTTTGTCGCCCAGGCATTCCAGGCGCTCAGTGAATCACCACCACCGTGAAGACAAAGTATATTAACGCCATCAACAGGCCCCATCTCGCGATAATTAACGGATAAACCACCAGCCAGCGTAAGTTGATTAAAAGAGAATTTCAGTAGCTCATTGCGACTTAAACTGGGACTACAAAACGCCATCCACAGAAGCCAGAATAGAATTAGAAAAAGAATTAAAACCAGCCAAAAAGTCATCGTTCTACCCGACTCCCTCACCTTTATGCGCTGAAAAAGTGGCTGAGTTGGCGGAAATAGTAATACCGCAAAATGGCCCAGATCCGCGCCCATTCAACAAGGATAGACGGCGCTCGCCACGGAAACTGGCTGCTAGGGCCAAAGGTAGAAAAAAGAGAACCTCTTAGTAATTCACCAATATCCCTGCCTAACCTAAAAGATGCAGATATTAGGTGCTATTTACTTTAGAAGGCCCCCTAGTACTTCAAGTCACACAAAGGGTTATCTGGACATCTGAGCCTCCGTCGCCCGGCAAATAGCATCCAGGGTGAGGGCAATATCATTATCGGTAGTCGCCCAGGAAGAGATGCTAATACGCAGGGCCGTTTTTCCTCTCCAGGTAGTCGTTCCAAACCAGCAAACGCCCTCCTCCTGTATGGTCCTGACTATCTCTTGAATGTCTTCCGCAGTGCCAATAGTTGCCACCACCTGGTTTAACACTACATCGTTAAGGATCTCATAGCCCATTTCTGCTAAGCCTTCGCACAGATGCTGGGCATGGATACAGCAGCGATCAATCATCGCCGCTACTCCCTTCGGGCCCATCTCCTGAATCGCCGCCCACACTTCCACCCCTCTGGCCCGACGTGAGAATTCTGGCACCATATCCTTGGGGGGCACCAGCGATCCCACTTGCAAGTATGGCGCCTGGGTTGTCATCACATTGTGTACAGCCCCCGGCTTTCGACAAATTGCCAAACCGCAGTCATAAGGCGTATTTAGCCATTTATGGGCATCTACTGCCCAGGAATCTGCTTGTTCTACTCCAGTAGTCAACACTGATTTCGCTGGAGATGCCGCTGCCCACAAACCAAAGGCACCGTCGACATGTACCCAGGCACCTCTGGATTTAGCTTCGGGAATTATGTCTGCAAACGGATCAAAACTGCCGGAGTTTACGTTGCCCGCCTGCAGGCAAATAATGGTGGTTTCATCAACCTCGGGAAAAGTATCTGCTCGCACCCTCCCCTGTTCATCACAGGGCGCTTTAATCACCTGATCCATACCAAATCCAAGAATAGAGAGTGCCTTGTGAACTGTGACATGGGACTGTTCAGAAACAACAATACGCAGTGGCGGCGCACCGGCTAGCCCGCTTTTTGCCAGGTCGATATTTAATTTTTGATAAAGTGTATTTCGCGCAGCAGCCAAGCACACCATATTGGCCATAGATGACCCTGTGGTGAAACCCACACTACTTTCCATCGGCAAGGTTAACAATTCCAATATCCAGTTTGCCGCAATACGCTCCAGATAAATTGCAGAAGGCGCCGACGCCTCCAGAACCGCCACTTGGTCCCAAACGGCGTTCATTACCGCCGCGCCCATAGAAGCTGGCGTAGCCCCACCTACCACCAATCCGAAAAATCGCCCACCGGTACTGGCAACTGTTGCCGGAGAACCATAACGGTGCAGACTCTCGACAACGGCCTCTGCCGGTTCCCCAGCCCGGGCCAAGTCGCTGTTAAAAAATTGCATTTGATCAATATCAAAAGCGGACGGACTTACGCGACGATCGCGAATATCAGCAACATATTCCTCAGCGTACCGCGCTGCCAAGGATAGTACTTCTATGGCATTAGAAAAATTTTTGCTGTCATTATTATCCATTTTCGACCCCTCAACTCCTTTTCCAGTACCTGATCTAGTATAAAAAATTAATTACTCTATTAAACTTAAACTAATAAAAAAATAATTAAAACGATACGAACAATAAGGACAAAAACACCTATCTTTATGGCAAGAATCGCTTTTAGATAAAGTTGAAATAGCAATAAACCTGGCACGTTTGAAGACAAGGATTAACTTGAAAGGACTTTTTATCTGGTGCTATCTTCTGCCCCAACATAACCAGTCGGGGCTCATACAGTGTTTGCTTACTTGGGGTTTATCTCGCTGGTATGGATGGTTGTAGGTGTTACATTGGCAGGAGCAAAATACTCTGGCTATAGCCACTCAAGACAATTCTGTAGCGAACTAGGAGCCGTTGGAAGCCCAACCCAGAAGCTCTCCCCCCTCATTAACAACTACCCACTTGGCATATTATTCTTCTTATTTGGCCTGCATATAATTCAAATTGAACAGGCCCCAGTTGTACTTACCATCATTGGAGTTTTAATTATCATCCACGGTATTGGAACCTGGGTTGCGGGTTATTTTCCTATGGATGCAGATCCCTATACAAAAACCCCTAGTCTTGAATGCCAGATACACTCCTGGGCGGGGATGCTTATGTTGTTGTCTTTACTCATTGCGCCATTGCTAAGTACTTTCAGTAGTTACTTCTCAATAGAATTCAGGCTATTTAGTACAGCCTGCTTGCTCGCTTCTATCTATTTTACTGTTACCTTAAAAAAAGCCTACGAAGAAAAAACCAACCCCGGTCTGCACCAACGTCTCAGCTATGGAGCACAGTTGATATGGTTAACGGGGCTTTCCTTTAATCTGATAACGAGCTGACAAATAATTTATAGCAACTTGGAGTGATCAATCTGATAACGCTTCGAGAACAGTAAAAGCCCCTTCTGGGAGAAAGTAATCGCCCTGGAGTCCGCTCTTCTAACCGCCCACTGCTTTGCCAAGGCATCTTCGAGTATCCATTGGCCCAAGCTTCCTGCAAGGTGGCTTTTTCGCTCGCTCCAGTCTAGGCATGACTTGCAAACAGGGCGCTTACGCTGCTTAAAACTAGCTACGGCTACTCCTCGTTCCTGAAAAAATATTTCACCCTCTTTGGTCAAGGAAACTTGCTGTGATTGCTCAGAGAGCAACTCACTAGCCAATAGGGCCTCGTACAATAGTACACCAGCCATTCCTGCTAAATGGTCATAGCAGATGCGGGACTTCCTTAAATCTGGATCTGCGGGCCCAGTGGTAACTTTTTGAGGTACCAGGGTGCTACTCAGATTGAGCAGTGCCTCTAGCGCTTCGGCAACTTGATGACTCGCCAGCTGAAAGTACTTGTGCCTACCCTGCTTGCGAACTATCAGCAGCTTGCTATCTACCAGCTTGAAAAGATGGTTACTTGCAGTCTGTGCAGTCACATCAGCCTCACAGGCTAACTCTGTTGCTGTCAGTGCTTTTCCACTCATAAGCGCCATCAATATTTTTGAGCGCGCCCGATCCCCAATCAAACTGGATATTACCGAAATGTCAGGTTCCATGGTTATCCTCGCAACAGTTCGTTGACCACCGAAGTATAGAAAATTAAACCATCTAGAATGCCAGCAAATTATGAATAGAGGCAACTTAGATGACTGTAACCTGTTTTATTGAATACAAGATCGATCCGTTTAAGCTTGATGCTTTCCGGCAGTATGCTGAGAACTGGGGCAAGATCATTCCCAATTGTGGCGGACGACTATTAGGATATTTTCTACCTTCTGAGGGCACCAACTTTCAGGCCTTTGGTATTATTAATTTCGATAGCTTGGCTCATTATGAACAATATCGAAAACTGCTTAAGCAGTCTCCTCAGGGCAGTGAAAATTTTCAGTTTGCGACGAGAGAGAAGTTTATTCTTGAAGAGAAGCGAAGCTTTTTAAATGCTGTGCCAGAAACCTACCTGAAATTCCCACAGGAAAGTCACTGATGATCGCCGTCATATTTGAAGTTACACCAAAATCTTCAGGAAAAGACAAATATCTGGCCGTTGCAGCGGATCTAAAAGAACACCTAATCAGCTTCGATGGATTTATCTCAGTCGAGAGATTTCAAAGCCTCAATCAGCCAGAAAAAATTTTGTCACTCTCTATTTGGCGGGATGAAGAATCTGTAGTGAGTTGGAAAAATCACAAGGCTCATTGTGATGCACAACACCTAGGCAAAAAACAACTATTTGACAACTATCGTATAAGGATTGGAAAAATTCTTCGGGATTACTCTATGCAATAAATCAACAGTCAAATTTGACTCAAACTATAAAGCCTCTGCATCTTGTTCTTTTACTGAAAAACAGAACGCAGAGGCCCCCATTCCTAAAAACGGACCGACCAAAATAATCGAATTACATTGGCAGAGAAACTATAAGCGGGTTCGTCACCGGGACTGATAGATGTAGCTGAACCGTGTACTGTGACATCGAGAAAGTCATCGTAGTCAAATAGAATATGATCCCAGTAAAGATTAATTGTATTCCTGCGATTTAATAGAGACCAGCGCCGTGGCAACTCATAGGACACTCCCAGGCCAAGGGCCAAGGTTGTGAAATTGCTCAACTCCTTATCACGAGCACGAAAGTTGGTAGCGTTGAGATAGGGAAAAAGGTCGCTGTAAAAATCTGCACTACTCTGCTGATAGTAACGGATCTTTCCTTCAAAAACCCACTCGTCTTGTTCTTTCCAAGGATGGGTATAGCGAAACTCTACATTGTCTGCAACGATTCCCCAACTATCCGCATAGTGTCGATACTCCCCTTTAATCGCTGCGCGATAGGGCAATCTATATTTGGCCCTTAGGGCAACCGCATCACTGTTACGAGTTCTGGGGTAAACCTCGGCCTGATAGCTAAATCCTGTTCCAGATGCTTGATCGAGATACCTAACACTGCGATAAGGGTTGTTGAGATACCCTTCATCCGACACAGTTTCGACACTCACCTCTGCAATCAGCTTTTGCGTGAGAATCTGATTCCAACTAAATGCGTAGCGACGGTGTTGCGCTTCCTCGGCAAAATTATCGTCGCCATTGCGGAACACATCATCACTTCCGTAACTAACCCGCAGGTCGATAGTACTTAGGTCGCCAAAGAAACCCTGACTGATGCCGAAAGCAACGGTTTGTGCCTCGTAGTCATTCTCAGAACTGTTGGTGTACCCCACGCTGATAGTAGTTTTATCCACCAGGTAGTCAGCACCCAAGGAGTACTCATCCCGCTGCTCCGAATACTCACTGGCCGTGGCCTCCACATCAATAGAGGCCCCGGAAATCATGTCCACATAGTAATTGGCAGACAGGGAAACATTGTTGCCAACATTCTGGCGAATCAATACTGAAGGCCCATCAATGGTCACTCCACCACCGCTATAGGCGTGATACATATTATCTGCCCGCTCTTCGGGAAGCACTGCGGCCACGGCAGCGAGCGGTGCCAAAAATGCCAACCCGCCCCAGCGAGATAGAAGCTTAGTTACAACCACATCCACCTCCACTGCCTCCTTCAGCTCCACGCGCAGCTTCGCGAGCTTCATACACGTGATTCATATAGCGAGCAGCTACTGGATCCTGCTCAAACCCCATAATAGGATCCGCAAGAAATTGTCGTTCGTAGGGTGCAATCCACGGGTTAACAGTGCAACCTGTACTCATCAAGAAAGTGCAAACTAGCAATAGTGCACGCATGACACTACTCCCGAATCAATTCCTTAATCATTTTTTTATAGGCAGCTTCATCCCCATCACGATAACCTTTATGGATATAGCGAACGTTGCCATCACGATCAATAAATACGGTGCTGGGCATAGCGGCAACACCATACATTTTGCTCACTTCCCCTTTGCTATCAAAAAGAATCGGAAAATCCACTGGAATTTTCGCTAATAGCGAGTCCGCATCCTTACGCTGTGCATCCACATTGACTCCCCAAACCTGGAAGCCAGCAGCTTCATAGCGAGCATGTAGCTGATCCAACAGCGGCATTTCCTGACGACAAGGGCCACACCAGGAAGCCCAGAAATTCAGCATAATGACATCGCCGCGCTGCTCTGCAAGCCTCAAATTTCCGCCCTGGTTGGAACTCAAGGTAAAATCCTTAGAGGGCTCTGCGGCGGAAGCCTGTGACATCGATAAAAGCAGCGTCAGGAAAGCAGCCAGGTATTTCATGGAAGAGTCCTTGTTATTTTTTGATGATCAATTAAAAAAAGATGGTAAGTCCCAATTGGGCAGACAGATTATTGGTGACTTGGGCCTCGCCAAATAATTCATGCTCAAAAACATGGTCGCGAACATCCAGGCGCACTGCGAGCCAATCGTTGGCAAGCATTCTCACTCCTGCACCAAAGTTGTAAGTGAAGTGCTCCTCGTCAGCAAACGAGGTATTTCCCACACCTCCCGCAACATAAAAATTGGCATTAAAAGCCCAATCATCAAATACAAAGTACTCACCCTGGAAAATATTCCAGCCCACAGAGGTATTGTAATAACTGAGTTCACGCTGCTCATCAGTCAGCAGTGGTGCGGCACCGCTCAGCCTTTCAAAGCTGGATTCTCCCAACTCAGTCTGGGCATAGGTGGCCTCAATAAAGAAATCTTCGCTGATATGGTAGGCCGCCGAAGTACCGTACAGGGAGTTTGAGCCAAAATCCTCGACATTGATAACACCAGCAAACAGACCAATTTCTATATTTTCACTATCTATCAGGGCGTCACGTATCTCTCGCCGCTCCAGTTCAGGTGCGACAATATCCGTAAGTACTTCATCATCCTGCTGAGCACTGCATACCTGGGTCCCCACCAGTGCGGAAAGCGCCGCAGAGCCTACAGATATACGTCGAAACCAAGTTTCCACTCGACTATCTCCTGATTATTTTCCTGCGTAGTAAGCAAGTAGTGATTTGTGTATTCAGCCCTGATGGCAAAACGGCGCGATAAGTAAGTACGCAACCCTACGCCCGCCAACATCGTTGTATCTTGCCGATCTTCGGTGGCAACGATAGTTGCGTTTGGAGAGGTAATATTTATCCCGGCTCCCAAAACAAAATAAGGGGATATTTTCCAACGTGGAAATGGCTGGTGGACCATTGCCACCTGATAGACTTGGCTATCTGAATAGGAACCTACCGCCTGGGTTGCACGTATTTCAGTAGCTAGATTGGCAGTAAATTGGTAGCCCAGGCTAACTCCCAGGGAGTTCGCTCCAGCAAAATCACCGTAATTCAAACCTAGGTAAAAGTAACCGTCGTCAACATCGGAAAAATCCGGCAGAGGAACTCGAACAATTTCTCTATTTTCTCCGTAGATTTCACGTAAGTCGTCAACTTTTACCCAGCCACTTTTATTGCGTGAAGTAAGCACTTTTACCCAGTCGGTGCGGCGTTTAAGCAGCCAAATTTGTTCACCATACTCAGCGACATAGAATATCGGGTAACCGCGCCCCGGGCCTCGGTAAATATTAATAAATGCATTACCGACTGTAACCGGCTCTGCATCCTCAAGGCCTTTATATTTTTTCTCAGTCTCAGTCTCAGTCTCAGTCTCAGTCTCAGTCTCAACCAATTCTTCTTGTGGGGTATCATCTGAAGAATCAGATTCCATCAAAGTTTGTTCAGAAGAAGCCTGCCCAGAAAAAAGTAGCAGCAATACAAATACCGCGAAACTGCCAATAGAATTTTGGTGTAACTTCAACATGGTTTAATCTGCCGGCGCTGCAAAAGGATCGTTATAGTATTGAGCGCCAATATCAAACCACTCAGCAATCAAGCGCAACTCGGCATCTTCTAAGTACCCTTGGTGTGCGCCACCATTTTCAAAGATGGAAAAAAACGAGCTCTCAAGAGCAGAGCTCGTCAAGGGAGAGGAAATATTGACGGTGACCATTACCGGAATCGGATCACCGTTACTGTCGAGAACTAATTCACCATCCTCATCAACCTCGTAAACAGGATTTCCATCATCATCAAATTCCTGTACAAGCCGCGGTGTTAGCACCCCACTGGATAACTCCAATTCAGCGCGATCGGCCACCAGCTCGGAATAGGAAACAAACCAAGCATCATTAACAGAGGAAGCCGAGGTTGTAAGATCTAATTGCCCATCGGGTATTTGGGTTGCCCCAGCAGCATCAACAGGAGAGTGACAGCCTGTACAGGTATAATCAGCTATTACTGCTCCTGTACTATCCAATACTTCACGGGGGAAATCCCAGAGCGGCTGAATATGTTGTTCATAGTGAATGACGATTCGACAGTTACTTTCCCACTCTGTTAAACAGGTGGATTCCACCGGTGCATCCGTACTCAAATCACCGTATGAAAGCAATAACTCATCATCCTTAGTCCGTACCGCAGGATCAGTCCATAAATCGGTAAAGTGCAGATCTCCTTCAAGTTCAGCCTCACCAATATACCGGGCCAATAATTGAGCCATAGTCTCGCCCATTTCCGCTAGTAGCGCGGGCTCAGTATTGGCAAATGGTGCTGCCGAGGTCGGCGCTCCAACCCAAGCTGATTCCAGCTGCATATCCGTGCGGCCATGAGGAGCTTCGCTATCGCTAGTATGACAACCGTTACAACTGCGCACTTCACCCGCTTGTAGCTGTAACCAGTTGTTATGACTATCGAAAATGCGTTTTCCATCCGCATCGACAACGGAAATTGCCAGGGGCATATCTGCTGGAACTTTTACCCTTACGGAGCCATCGGGCTGGATTGGGGTATAACCCAATATTTCACGCATGCCCTGATTACCATTGCGGCCAAATGCCGCTCCATCAAAGTCCAGAACATCATCATCGGGAATGCCCACGGCCTTGGAAATTTTCAGGAATCGTGCAGGCCGCAAATCTGCTGTGGTTTGGGCGGGATCCGCCAAGGTTTCGATTCCGGCAATATCTTCACCATCAAAATCATAAACACTGCGAATATCCAGGATTCCGACAGATTCCTCCACCAGATCCGCATCGATATCGACTCCCGGGACGGGATCTGGAATATAGGTGGGTTCAGTGCGAGGCTCCAGAGTAACCCCTTCGGATATCATTTCTCCCTCTTCCACAACCACAATAGGAAGCTGGGTACCGGCGATATAATCGTAAATCCACAGGCCGTAGAGTGGGTCTGCCAATTGAACTTCTTCGTCTTCGGTAAGAGTATCCGGGCAGGTCTCCAGCAGCTCGGTTTTTTCATTGATAACCCGGCATTCACTCCAGGTTACCAACAAACGACTTGTCCCATCGTAGAATGGCCATGCGGAAGCAAAAGTACCATGGGGAGAAATAGTATCGTCGGTAGTGACTTCTCCAACAGTGATAGAAGCCTGCCCGACCATTTCACCACTTTGCTCCGGCTCACTGTAGGCTTCGCTATAAACAATTCCATCGATAGTCACGAGATCGCCACCATAAGTGAGCCCAGAGGGAGCGCGCAACGTTACCAAAAGGCGGCCATCCGGCATTTCGTGCGGTCGATTGAAGGCGGCCTCAGTCTCTTCTGTACCCGTATTTTGACTGTGATAACCGTAATAAACCGCCAGGTCAGAACCATCTGGATTTACTGTATATAAGCTTAATTTATCGATACCTGCCGCATTGTCCCAGCGGTTAAACAGGACCCGTCCATCGCTCAATACAACTGGATTTAAATCATGGCTCTGATTAAACGATATTTGAGTGATATCGGTTCCGTCCGCTTCCATTACATGGAGTACAAATGCCGGCTCCTCTCGATTTTCAGTCAGGGCCGAGAATTGCGGTTTACCGTCATCCAGTAAAAGAGCTCTGGAGCGCCGCTGGCGGGTAGAAGAAAAAATAATGCGTCCATCGGGTAAAAAAGCGGGAGCGATATCCTGGCCTTCTTCAGCAGTTAAATCTGACTCAATTACCCGACTGAGTTCTTCTGTTTCGGTGTTGTATACCCAAATATTCCAGGTAGGCTGCTCATCGTCATCAGCGTCTTCTATTTCCGGTGCCCGCATAGCAAATATAAGCTGGCTGCCATCTGCTGAAGTATTCAGATCTTTTACATCGTAATCACCGTCAAATATATTTGCAGTAATGACAGTTTCTGCAGCACTGGCGGTTGCACGGTCTTTTAAAATCAGTTGAGCTCCGGCAAAAAATTCCCCGGGCTCATAAATATTATCCTGAAGGAGGCTGCCATCATCGTCACTACTTAATTGACGAAGTACAAAAGCAACAGGATAGTCCTCCACCACGGGATCTTCGGCTTGGTCTTCACCACCACTGGAACTGCCACCGCCACTACAGGCCGTCACCAATAGCAAAAGCGGTAGCGCACGCAAACATTTCATTTTTGTTATCCACCCGGGTTTGGCACGAGCAGCACACGCCTTTTTTGTGCTCTTAGCCTAA
Source organism: Microbulbifer maximicatervae (SeqCode) (assembly GCF_052466985.1). NCBI lineage: Bacteria > Pseudomonadati > Pseudomonadota > Gammaproteobacteria > Cellvibrionales > Microbulbiferaceae > Microbulbifer > Microbulbifer maximicatervae (SeqCode). The sequence goes on along the minus strand of NZ_CP174298.1, from coordinate 4,128,050 downwards.
GAACTTTTTTATACGGCTTTGACCGCTGAGGCTAATTCTCGCAAGTTGCGCACAAAAAGTTTGCCAACTGGGACGCAAATATTGAAAGTCATTCTGACATTGTTGAAATCTGCTTTTAGACTGCTTTGCCACATCCCAGTGATCTCACCGACAAAAATAGTCCAATGAAAAATAATTCGTCTCGAGCGCGTGTACTCCGGCTCACCACGGTAACCGCACTGCTCGGAGTAGGTTTGTGGAGTAATTCTGCCCTATCAGCATCGCAGGACCAGGCTCTCCAAATTCACAGCCGCATCACCGGAACCATTCCTAGCGAGAGTGTATTGCTGGATATGGCAGAGGATATAGAAAACGGTGATCCCACCGCTGCGGCGTATACGGCAATGGAGAATGACGCCTTCTATAATGTCACTCTAAAAAATCTGGCCACTCCCTGGACTAATGAGGAGCAGGACGTATTTGAACCATTAAATGATTACACTGCGACGGTAATCGGCATGGTTCGGGACGATATGGACTTCCGCCAACTGCTCTCGGCAAATATTCTCTACACCGGTGATATTTCTGGCCTGCCCTCCTACAACACGGGAAATAATGACCACTACGAGACACTGGAAGCCGGGGGTTATTCCCTGCAGGACAATCTGGTGCAGGAAGCTCAATCCTCTCTCAATGGTCTCCCCGCAGATGCCACCGCCGGCGTTCTTACCAGCCGCGCCGCCGCCAAGGCTTTTTTTAGTGCGGGAACCAATCGCGCCATGTTTCGCTTTACCATGCTCAATCACCTGTGTAACGACATGGAGCAGGTGCAGGATACTTCCCGCTCACCGGATCGTATTCGCCAGGATGTAAGCCGCAGCCCTGGGGGCGACAGTCGGGTATTCCAAAATAACTGTATCGGTTGCCACAGCGGCATGGACCCCATGGCACAGGCATTCGCTTACTACGACTATGTATACGATGCAGACAATGATCCCGATGGTGAAGAGGGAGCCCTGGATTACAACGCAGCCGGTGATATAGATCCAGAAACCGGCAGCCGTGTTAAGGCCAAAAACCTGATCAACAGCGGCAATTTCCCCCACGGTTTTATTATTCCCGACGACAGCTGGGTTAACTACTGGCGCGAGGGCATAAATATGCATCTGGGCTGGAGCGACACCTTGTCCGGCAACGGCAACGGTATCAAATCCCTGGGAGAGGAGTTGTCTAACAGCCGAGCTTTTGCCAAATGCCAAGTAACTAAGGTGTTTCGCCAAGTTTGTCTGCGCGAGCCGGAAGATTCTACCGACCGCAACCGTATCGAAACTATTACCGATGACTTCAGCAATACCGGCTACAAACTTAAGCAGGTATACGCAGATACTGCGGTTTACTGCGCGGGAGATTAAAAAATGAAAACCTATAAAAGTCTCCCAGTGATAGAAAATACACTGACAGCTCGCACGCTTCGTATCGCTTCACTGTTTTGTGCTGCCCTGGCAATCAGTGCCTGTAGTGGTGGCAGTGGAGAGGGCACCGAAAGTCAACCGGATACCAGTGACAACGATGGCACCGCTGCTTATTCCGGACCGGATCCTGAAACCGATGATGTCAATCAATATAAACAGTACATCTGGGATAACCTGGCGGCGACAAATCGATGTGGCAGCTGTCATATTGAAAATAACCAGAGCCCACATTTTGTCCGCGGCGATGATATCAATGCTGCCTACGATGCCGGGCGTGAGTTAATTAACTTATCAGTTCCCGATGAATCCCGTTTGGTAACCAAGGTTGGTGGTGGGCACAATTGTTGGCTTTCCAGCGATGATGCCTGTGCGGAAATTATTACCAACTACATCGAGGAATGGGCTCGGGCTAGCGGCGGCCTTAGCAATACAATCACCCTTGTCGCACCTGTCGAGCGTGAAGTGGGTGCCAGTAAAAGTTTCCCCGAATCCAGCGGCAGCTTTAGCACTACAGTTTACCCTCTGTTGCGCAGCTACTGTGCCAACTGTCACAGTGAAGATGCAACAACGGCACAAACCCCCTACTTTGCCAGCTCTGATGTCGATCTCGCCTACGCATCTGCGGTCAGCAAAATTAACCTGGATTCTCCGGCCGACTCCCGTTTCTCTGTGCGCCTGGGCAGTGAATTTCACAACTGCTGGGGTGACTGCTCAGATAACGAAGCGGAAATGACCGATGCGATCCAAGCCTTCGCCGACACTATCAGTGTCACCGAGGTAGACCCCGACTGGGTTATCAGTAAGGCTCTGCGCCTCACAGACGGTATTGTTGCGAGTAGTGGCGGCCGTATAGAGAGCAATGCAATTGCTCTCTATGAATTTAAAACCGGCAGCGGCACCACTGCCTACGATACCTCCGGAGTTAACCCCGCAATTGATCTCGCCCTATCTGGCGATGTGGAGTGGATCGACTCCTGGGGACTGCAATTGAAGGGGGGTAAAGCACAGGGGGCTACTGCAACCAGCAGCAAACTTTACGATACACTCACAGCCACCGGTGAATACTCAATTGAAATCTGGGCGGCACCCGCCAACGTCTCACAGGATGGGCCCGCGCGTATCGTCACCTATTCCGGTGGCGATGATATTCGCAACTTCACTCTCGGCCAAGATCAATACAGTTACACCGTGCAAAACCGCAATGACAACACCGATGCGGACGGTATGCCTGCCCTGGCAACCGATGATGCCGACCAGGTTGTACAAGCCAGTCTCCAGCATGTGGTGGCCACTTACGATCCAATTAACGGACGCAAGCTTTACGTTAATGGTGCAAATACCGGGGAGCCTGACCCAAGTGAATCCGGTTTGCTCTCTACCTGGGACGATACCTTTGCCCTCGCAGTAGGAAGCGAAGTCAGTAACGGCAATAGTTGGGAAGGCTCCATTCGCCTATTGGCGATTCACTCCCGCGCCCTATCGGAAGAGGATATCGCTACCAACTACGAAGTCGGTGTCGGGGAAAAATACCTGCTGTTATTCAAAGTTGAAGAGCACACAGGCATTGCCGAAAGCTATGTCATGTTTACCGTGCAGCAATTTGATAATTATGCCTACCTGTTCAGTGAACCCACCTTTATCAGCCTCGATGACAGTGTCGATCCATCTGGAATCGCCATTGAGGGAATGCGTATCGGTATTAATGGCCGCGAAGCGGAGGTGGGCCAGGCCTGGTCCAAGTTATCCACTGCAGTCGACAATAGCTACCTAGCAGGTGAAGGCCAGCAGCTTTCCAGGCTCGGGACCATTATCACTCTGGATAAGGGCCCCCTCGATGATGAATTTTTCCTGACCTTCGAAAAAATCGGCAGCGAAACCTATAACCGGGTTGAGGCTACTCCAGCTGAACCTGCGGATGCCGCTGATCTGGAAGCGCAATCGCGCATAGGTCTGCGCCGATTTGAACAAATCCATGCAAGCCTGTCCCAGGCGACCGGAGTCTCCATGTCCCACCCGGATATTTATGAAACCTGGGAAACTGTGAAACGCCAGCTTCCAGTTGAAAGTGACATCGAAGGATTCCTCGCTGCACAGCAAATGGGTATTACCCAGCTGGCAGTGAAGTATTGCAGCACCCTGGTGGACTCCAGTGAGCGCAGCAGCTACTTCAGTGGGTTTGACTTCAGCGCTTCCGCAGACACCGCCTTCGACAGCGCCAGCAAGCGCGCGCAGATTATCGATCCGCTCATGGAAGGTTTGCTTGGCCACGAGATGAACTGGCACGACGGCAGCGTCTCGCAGCTTGCCAGCGCCCCGGACCTGGCCTCTGTAGAGACAGAACTGGACACGCTTATCGACACCATGACCGCCTGTGGTAGCAGCTGCGATTCAGGCCGCACAGAAACTACGGTGAAAGCCGTATGTGCTGCCACCATGGGCAGCGCCATGATCCTGATTCACTGATCGCATAAAAAAGACTAGCGGCTTTGTCGGCAAAACTTTCACCGATAAAGCCCCTCCTCAATAAAAAGCCGGCACACTGAAAACTATATCCGGGAATATTATGAGCAAGAAAAAACACTTTGATCTGGACCAGCCCCTACGGCACCCGGACCACCACCGCCCGGTAACACGCCGCGACTTTCTCGCTCAAGGCTTCCGAGCAGGTATGGGAACAGTACTGGGCGGCTCTGTTTTCAGCTTGTTTGCCAATCCCCGTAGCGCCCATGCAGCCCTTTCCTCGGACCTGGAAGCGCTACGAAAAACCAATGGCGGTCCCTGCGATGTCAGTGCATTCGGTGCCGGTAAAATTCCTTTTATTTGTTTCGATCTCGCCGGCGGCGCCAATATTGCAGGCTCCAATGTGCTGGTAGGCAAAGAGGGCGGACAAATGGATTTTCTCGGCACAGCCGGCTACAACAAGCAAGGCCTCCCCGGGGATATGGTTCCCTCCCTCGGTGATGAATTTATCAATACTGACCTGGGTCTCGCCTTCCATAGTGACAGCGGCATGTTGCGAGGCATCCTGGAAAAAATCGCTGCTGGCACAGCATCGGCGACCAACGGTGCAGTTATTCCCGCTCGCTCGGAAAATGATACCGGCAACAACCCACACAATCCCATGTACGGTATTAACCAGGCGGGAGCAAACGGTTCCCTGCTGGCCCTGATCGGCTCCAGCTCCAGTGATTCCGGTGGTAACTCCATGGCTCCTTCCGCCATGATCAACCCCGAAGTTCGCCCCACCAAAGTGGATCGCTCTTCCGACGTTACCGGCCTTGTAGATGTAGGAGACTTGGTGGGGCTGCTCAGTCAGGAGGACACTGTCGCAGTGATGGAGTCCATGTACCGTATCTCCGAAGCGAAACTCAGCAACGTAAATACTAAAGTCAGCACCGATGCAGTCATTAAAGACCTGGTGCGTTGCGGCTATATGAAAAGTGCTGACCTGGCTGATCGCTTTGGCAACCCTGCCGATTTAAATCCCGAATCCGATCCTGATATCGTCGGGCCATCCGGTGTTTTTACCAGTTCAGAATTGAGTGGAGACAGAGAGTTCCAAAAGACCGCCTCAGTGATGAAGCTGGTCGTCAATGGATATGCCGGTGCAGGCACTATTACCATGGGTGGCTATGACTACCATACCGGCGACCGCGCCACAGGAGAGATTCGCGATTTGCGCGCTGGGCGCTGTATTGGCGCTTGCCTGGAGTATGCCGCCCGCCGCAACCAGCCCCTGATGATTTACGTTTTTAGTGATGGTTCCGTTTTCTCCAACGGAATGCTGGACGACTCGGTAGAAGGCCGTGGCAAAGGCGTCTGGACTGGCGATGATCAACAGACAGCCGCCTCATTTTTCCTGGTATACAACCCGGCGGGCCGACCACAATTACTCGGTGGCACGGCGGACGAACAGGCGATCCACCAGCAACTCGGCTATATGCGCAGCTCCGGTGATGTAGAAACAACATCCACCCCCGCCGCTAACAACGTCAATTTATTGGTGGAAACTGTAGTACTCAACTATATGGCCCTGCACGGGGAGCAAGGTAATTTCTCAACCTTATTTCCGAATCACGGTCTCGGCGATAGTAACTTACAAGACAGTATGACTGCCTTCGCCCCCATTATTTAACTTGGATAAGTGATGTTCCGCTTTTTTAAATTGCTATTACTGTGTAGTGCCACACTTTGCGCAATTCCTTCGGTGGCCGAATGGCACTACGCTGAACGTGCAATTATGGGAACCCAGGTTCGCCTGCAACTTTGGCACGAGGACGGCATTGAAGCCGAGCACCTTATTGAGGAGGTCATGACAGAGTTTCATCGACTTGACGATCAGCTCTCGCCCTATAAGGAAAACAGTGAACTATCACTCGTTAACCGCACAGCTGGCCGGGGAAACGTCAATATTTCCAAAGAGCTCACCAACCTGATTGATAAATCCCTTTGGTTTAGTCAGCTCACCGATGGTGCATTCGATATCAGCTACGCCACCCTGGGCAAGCACTATGATTTTCGCCAGCAGAAACAGGCAGACGCCCAGCTGACGGACTCGTTGTTAGAAGCGTTGAATTACCGCCACTTAAAACTGAATAAAAAGGCCAATACACTCCGTTTTGGCCACGAAAACACAAAAATAGATTTAGGGGGCATTGCCAAAGGCTATGCGGTTGATCAGGCAATTGAGATCCTCAAGCAGGCAGACATTTGCTGCGCCAGTGTCAGTGCCGGTGGCGATGCACGCATGCTGGGAGATAAACAGGGGCAACCCTGGTTAGTGGGTATTCGCCACCCCCGTGAAAAAAGTAAAAATGCTGCGGTTATCCCCCTGCGTGATATTGCTATCTCTACCTCAGGTGATTACGAGCGTTATTTTATTGATGAGCAGCAGGATAGAGTGCACCATATTTTTAATCCATCCACAGGAAAACCCTCGGAAACTTCTGCAAAAGACACTGATAAGTTGATTAGTGTCAGCATTATTGGCCCCCGCGGCTTTGATACCGACCCCCTTTCTACCAGTGTGTTTGTTCTGGGAAAAGAGAAAGGCTTGGCACTTATTAATCGATTGCCCCAATTTGAAGCAGTAGTTATCGATAGTAACCGGAAGTTGTTTTTCAGTCGCGGTTTGGAGAATCTTTGAGTAATCCGTTTTATCTTCATAGAAAATTTGCCAACAAGATCACATCAGATCGTTGATCCCCTGACATAATTTGCGCCGACCAAAGAATAATGCCAATTCCTATCAAAAGGTCTGCCATGAGACGCCCCTTTCAGTGCTTTATTTTATTTATCGGCCTTTTAGGCTCTGCGTTTGTGCAGGCTCAGGAAAGCGATTTCTCTGCGGAGAAATTGGAAGAATTAAAGCGCGATGTACTTAAATTAAACAGGGATTTATTGATTCTTGAAGAAGATTTGCTCTATCCCGCACAGAGCCAAATCGCCTTTTATGTGTCTATGGATGTAGGCCACTATTTTACTTTGGATGCAGTAAAGCTACACATCGATAACAAGTTAAGTGCAAGTCATCTGTATACGGAACATCAGCGGGAAGCGTTGATTCGCGGTGGTATTCAACCGCTTTACAAAGGCAACCTAAAATCCGGTGATTACACTATTTCTGCTTTTATAACTGGCCTTGGGCCCGAAGGGCGCGAATACAAGCGGGCAGCCAAGTTGGAATTGAATAAAAGTGATGAGCCCGCCGTTATTGAACTGGTTATCTCAGACAACTCCGGAAAACAACAGCCGGAGTTTGAGTTGGTGCAGTGGCCAACGCCCTGATTAGCCATGTACTACCCATCTTTTACCCGCATCCTATCCCTGGCGCTCACCCTTGCCGCAAGTAACCTTTGCGCTCAGGAAGCTGATACTGTGGCCGAAACAAACGGTCCCAGCAATGAGCAGCGAGCCCCACAAAAATACCAAAGGGCTCAAGACCTCGCTTATGGCGCTACGCTTTACGAGTATTTTCAAGGGAATTACTTTGATGCCCTTAGCACACTGCTGGTTGCTCAGCAGCGGGATTCAATTCAAATTCACCGGGATAACGCCGCATTGATAGAGGGCGGGATCAGCCTCGGGTTTGGTTTACATAGACGAGCAGCTGAACTTTTTGAGCAGCAGAGTAATGTCGCGGCTGCACCAAAATATCGCCGCACTGCCTGGTTAAAGCTGGCCGAATTAAATTACCTGAACGGTGATTTTGTCAGCGCTGCAGCACACTTGGAAAAGTCAGGGGTTGCCGAGGAGTCCTCACTACCTCTCAACTTAGCGCTGCGCAATAAAGACCTCACCACGGCTCAAAAATTACTGGAAACCAGCGATTTATACCCTGCGGAAAAGTTATTGGGACATATCAACTTAGGCGCAGCCTTTGCCAGGTCCGGCCAATTGCCTGCAGCAATTCACGAATATCAAGTCGCTGTTGATTTTGCAGAAACAATTGATATTCCTTCGTCTGAAATTCCCATACTCATTGATAAAGCCCATATTGGTATGGGGTACGCCCTGGCTCTTGCAGAGCAACACAGCGCAGCTAAAGAAGCCTTTTCCAGGGTTCGCCTCAACACGCCCTGGGCAACTCGCGCACTCCTAGGGATGGCTTGGTCCTCTATCAATGGTGAAGACTACCAAGCGGGCATAGACGCACTGCAGTTTTTACTGGATAAGCACCGCTACAGTCCCGCCGCACGGGAAGCGATGGTAGCCCTGCCTTATGGTTACGAAAAACTGGAAAATCGCTCTGTAGCCCTCAGAGCATATCAAAGCGCTGAAGCTTATTACCTGGAAACACTTACTGAGTTACACCAGTTACAACAAGACCTGGCGACGGAACCACTGGCCTATGATCCTGTTCAGCGCGAGGCATGGCGCTATGGCTGGTTACAACTGGCCCAGGCCTCTCCCCTATTGCGCGATAACCAGCACTTTCTGCGGCCAATCCTGCAAAGTGACCGCTTCCAATTGCGGCTCACCGAGCTGCGCGATCTGCAGCAGCTCACCCAGGTACTACAGACCTGGCAAGATAAACTACCCCAATTTGCCGACGTTATCGAAGAGCGTCACCTGCGCCGTACAACGATTATTGATAACTACAATAGCGCCCAGTTTGACCAGCAGTTGCAGATGGCAACCCAGCAATACGATCATTTGAGGGCAGCTCTCGAGCATATTGAACAGGAGCGCGACGCACTCACTTTATTGGCGACCACCGCCACTCCAAATGAACAAAGTGAAACCCTCGAATTACTGGAAATTCTCACCGGCGCTCAAGAACGTCTTAAAAAAATCCAGGACAGCGGCAAAGCCAGCCAACAACAAGCGGAAACCCTGGCGAAAGCCCGGGGGATTTTGCTTTGGCAAGCCAACGAACAGTATCACGAGAAGTTGTGGCAGCAGCGAAAATCCCTACAGCTGCTCGAAGAGCAGTTACGCAGGGGGCGGGAACAACGCAAGAAAACAGATACCGAAGCACAGCGGGGGCCACAACTGCGCCAACTAGCCTATCGGGTGGTCACCGCCGATGACGAAATTCCAGCTCAGCAAGCGGCGATTGGTCGAGCCAGCGAATTGATTGAAGCCGACCTACGCCGAGAGGTTATCGCCCAGCTGGGTAGGGAGCAGCAGCAAATTCACAATTATATGGCCCACACACGCCTGGCTATCGCACGTCTGCAAGACGCTGAAATGCAGGCGATCCCCGCAACCTCTCAGGCTGACAGTGACACGGATAATACCGGGGCCTCAGACAATGAATAACGCCCCGCATCCGGCAGCTGTGTTTACCCTGCGCTCCCTGGCTATTGGTATTTGCTGTGCCCTGACAGCTTGTGGCAATCAACCGGTACAAACCCTGGCTGACCTGCCCCGTGCCAACCCGCCCAGCTCCCAGGAAGAGGCACCACAAAGCCCGCCCGTGCAAACCGCTATCGCGTTGGAAAACCTGGTGCAAAGTTACCGCACAGCACTGGACAGCCACGCCGATCCCAAGGTTCGGCAACAAATCCATCTGCGCCTTGCTGACTTGGAAATGGAACGACTGGAGCAAAAACAGTCCGACAATCCGGATACCATTGTCGACTACTCCAGCGCGGTAGATTATTACCAAAGTCTCTCTGCCCAGCGCCCAAAAGATGATTACATTCTCTATCGCTTAGCCCGCGCCCGGGCACTGGATGGGGAAATGCCTGCAGCCTTACAGGCATTGGAAAAGATAGCCGGTAGCGCACCGGACTCACCGTTTATCGGCGAAGTCTTATTCCGCCGTGGCGAGGCGGCATTCAATCGCAAAGACTACCCAAGTGCCGCCCGAGATTTCCGTGCATTGCTCAAGCAGGGGCCGAGTCCATTTACAGATAATGCTCGCTATATGTTGGCTTGGTCAGAATTTAAATCGAGCAATTACCGCGCATCCACAGAAATTTTTCTCCAGTCGCTGGATATTTTGCACAGTGAGGAACAGGGGGAGGAACTCCCTGTTGGGCGGCAGCGCCTGCGTGAAGACAGCCTGCGTGGGCTCGCATTAAACTTCAGCTACCTGGGAGGTGCTGAAGCCATTGAGTCTTTTAACCTCAATGGAGAGCCACGTCCCTATCAGCACCAGCTATACAGTGCACTCGGTACCTGGTATCGGGAAAAAGAGTTGTTCCGCAATAGTGCCGATACCTTTTTACAATTCGTCAATCACTACCCACAAACCCAGCAAGCCCCACAGCTTCATCTTCTCGCCGTTGAAACCTTGCAAGCGGGGAGACTACATAAGGAAGTTCTGCCCACGAAGCGGGACTTTGTGCGTCGCTATGGTGTGAACAGTGATTACTGGCAAGCAGCAGGTGAAACTCAACAACAGGAGTTGGCCAAAACCCTGCAACCATGGCTGTATGAATTGGCCCAGTTTGACCACGCCCGCGCTCAGGAATTGGCTCAGCAGGTCACAAAACTACCCGCGAATAAGGTGAAAGAACGTCGCCTTGTCAGCGCACAATCACTGGGTGCCTATCGCAGCGCCGCCGCGTTATATCAGGAATACGCGCAGACTTTTCCACAAGATCCACGCACGCCATCCATGGTTTTCCTGATGGCGGAGTGTCTTGAGCAGGCTGCAGATCACCCCGCCGCCTGGCGCGCTTACAGCCAGGTCGCCTGGGAATACCAAGATCCCAAGTATGCTGCCGAAGCCGGCTACGGAGCCATCCTCAGTGCAGCCAGAGTGCATGAACAAACTCCGGATCAAGAGTCGGAACAGAAAATCCTGTGGCTCGATCGCAATATCGAAGCGAGCCTGAAATTTGCACAGAGCTGGCCCCAAGACCCGAGAGCTCTGCCAGTACAGCTGGCCGCTGCCGATAAGTTGTTACAACAATCGCGCTTTACCGAAGCCATCGCCGCTGCCGAGCACGCCGATCAATGGCAACCGCCAGCCAATAGGCAACAGCAAATAAGTATTGCAATAATACTGGCCCACAGCCATTTTTCCCTGAAGCAATATCCCCAGGCAGAGGCTGCCTATACCCGCGCGCTCGGCTACCAGCCAGACGATAAGCTGCGCAAAGACGCATTGCGCCAATTGCAGTTATCCATCTATCGCCAGGCAGAAATCATTTTGGCCCAGCGCGAGAGTGAGGATGCCGCTCCCAGTGAGGAAGCCCTCAATCACCTGCTGCGTATCCGCGATAGCGGGCGCACAGAGGTTGCGGCCACCGCCCAATATGATGCGATTAATTTTCTTATTCAATTAGGGCTGTGGCAGCGCGCCAGCACAGAACTCGCTGATTTCCGCCAGTTTTATCCCGCGCACACCTTGACGCCGACACTGGCTGCCAAAGCCATCGTTATCTTTGAAGCTCTGGAAATGCCGGCGGCTGCCGCCTCAGAATTACTGCAATTAGCCGCTACAGATCCGGATCGGGAAGTTCGCCGTCAATCCCTGTTTATGGCAGCAGAAAACCTGCAAAAAGCCGGTGAGTACAACAGGGCTATTGAAAGCTATCGCAACTACAGCAAATTGTGGCCAGAGCCCGCTGAGCAACGTCTGGAAGCGCAATTTCAGCTGGTCGAAATCTACGCTCAGACCAAAAAGCCCACTAAGCGGAATTACTGGCTACAACAACTTTCACAGAACTCGCTGCAGTCACCCCGCGGGCGTTACCTGGCCGCTTATTCTCAAAGTGAACTGGCGGAACAAAGTTATGCGAAATTTGCTGAACTGGCACTTCGCTTGCCGTTAAAGACCAGTCTCGCTAATAAAAAGCGGGCCATGCAAACCACCGTGGCAGATTACCGCAAAGTCCTGGAGTTTGGCATCGCAGAATTCACCCCTCAAGCAAACTATCGCCTCGCGGAAGTGTACCGACAGCTCAGCCGTGACCTGATGGACTCACAGCGCCCTAAAAACCTGAACGAGCTGGAATTGGAACAATACGAAATTCTACTGGAGGAACAGGCCTATCCCTTCGAGGAGAAGTCCATAGAACTTCACGAGGCCAATATCCAGCGCACGGTTGTGGGTATTTACGACGACTGGGTTAAATGCAGCTTCCATTCACTGGGAGAGCTGTTACCCGCACGCTACAAAAAAGAAGAAAAAACCCTGGAGTGGAGTGATGCACTGCACTGAATTTAGCGCCCAGAAATTATCTTCAATCGCACGGTTATTCACTACTGCGCTATTGGTTTTTCTACTCTCTGCATGTAGCGGCCTGCAAAAGACGACATCGCCCGCAGATAGTGACGCCGCGCAACAACTTACAGAGAATCCCTACTTGCGGGATGGTAAAAGAGTACCGCAACAGGCCCGTACGGCGATGGAACTGGCTCGCCAGAATTTTCAGGCAAATGATTTACCTGCGTCTGAATCGCAACTGCTCCAAATTACTGAAAAGTGGCCGGAACTCTCTGGAGCCTGGCTTAATCTGGCAATCGTGCAACAGTCCGGCGAGAAATACGAGGAATCCGAGCGCAGCTTTCGCCAGGCTATTGCGGTAAACGATAACAATGTATTTGCCTGGAATCGTCTCGCTGCGCTGATGCGTGACCGGGGGCGGTTCGAAGATGCAGAGCAATACTACAACGCCGCCATAGAGCGTTGGCCACACTATGCCGATGCACACCGCAACCTGGGAATCCTCTACGACCTTTACCTGCAACAACCCGAGCGCGCCCTTCAGCACTATATGGCAGCGCAAGATTCCGGTACTGAACAGGATAAATTGCTCAGTGCATGGATACTCGAGCTGGAGCGGAGACTTTAACAATGAAATTATTTTCTAGCCTCATACTGAGCCTGTCTATCTTTGCATATGGCGCAACAGCAGAGGAAATAACAACGCTGGAGTCCACTGTAATTGGCAGTCAGGAACAACCTAAGGTTTTATATATCATTCCCTGGAAGCAAGCCGACAGTTTACAAAGGCTCGACAGCGTTCTGCCGCAAACTTTCTCCTCTGTATTTGAACATCAGGAATATTCGGAATTTCGGCGGGAAATAAAGCTGTTACAAGCTGAACAGGAAAAAACCGATTAGGCCGACCCATCAAAATAAAAAATAATTTTTGCGGCGTATGGAAGCGGCGCTGCTGAATTTATACAGCGAAGACATGGAACCGCCGCAGCAGGCTTCAACGTCCCGCGGCCCTCTTTATACACCAAGGGTGGGAACTCAATCGCTCTCCCTTTGCACTACAAATTTATAACTTTATCTGTGGAGAATTAAATCATGGAATTCACTCAAGAGATGCTGCGTTTTTTCCAAAATGGCGGACCCTTCATGTACCCAATTGCAGTGGTCCTGGTTATCGGACTGGCAATGGTAGTAGAGCGCTGGATATTTTTATCACGCGCGCGGAATGCCAATAAAAAGGCGTATCAACAAGTATTGCCCATGTTGCAAAAACGCAGCTATCAAAGTGTCTTGCAGCTGGCCCGAGACAACGATGCAGCAATGGGCCGTATCGCCGCAGCGGGCATCAACACTTTGCAATTTGCGAAGCGCGAGGAAAATATTGCCCTGGCTATTGAGGAAGGGATTCTCGAAGCTGTTCCCCGTCTGGAAAAACGCACCAGTTACTTGGCCACTCTCGCTAATATTGCCACTCTGCTGGGCCTACTCGGCACTATTATGGGTCTGATTGCTGCATTTACTGCAGTAGCCAGTGCCGACCCATCTGAAAAAGCGACCATGCTCTCCACCAGTATTTCCGTAGCGATGAACACTACAGCATTCGGTTTGATTTCTGCCATTCCCCTGCTGTTGTTTAACTCAATGCTACAAAATAAAACCAATGAGATTGTCGATAGTTTGCAAATGGCCGGGGTTAAATTCCTTAATCTGCTGACCATGGGACGCCCACAGAAAGCGGAACAACGCACCGCTAACAGCTAAGGGATACCGCCATGCTGAACATAAATATTCGCCGGCGTGGATATGAGGAAGCGGAACTCGATATCACCTCGTTTATGAGTTTGATGACCATTTTGGTTCCTGTGCTACTGCTAAATATGGTGTTTTCCCATATCTCCGTGCTCAAGCTGAATCTGCCGGGTATCAGCGATGGAAGTTCCAGCAGTATGGAGGAAAATCGCCAGCTCGAACTGGTTTTGCGTACGCAGTATGTTGATATCAATTATCCCGCTGGGCAGCGGGTTAAACGCATCCCACACGAAGAAAACTCACCGGATTTCTCCACGATATCTATCGTTTTACAGCAGATAAAACGGCAGTTGCGAGAAAAATCTATCGACAAAGATGATCTGGTGATCCTGTCAGAAAAGGGAACGCCTTACAAAACTCTGGTCGCCGCCATGGATACTGCACGTAGCTACCGGGCTGTAGTGGCCGCATCTGTTGTTGATGCAGAACTGTTCCCCCAGATATCTCTCGGCGATGCACCGGAGCAGACAAAATAGCGGGGCCAAACTATGAAGATAAATGCAGCCGCAAAACTGCAAGAGCGCAGGCAAAGGCAAAAAAAGCAGCAGTCAAAACTGAACCTGGTATCACTGATGGATATCTTCACCATCCTGGTGTTTTTCCTTCTGGTGAACTCAACCAGTGATGTTCAGGTTCTGCAGACTGATAAAACCATAAAACTGCCCAAGTCCACCTCACAACAGAAACCCGAGGTGACTACTGTAGTGCGGGTCAACAATAAACAGCTGTTTGTCGGGGACCGATTTATCGCCAACATCGATGACATCGATCCCAGCGCAGAGAATATTGAGGCCCTGGTAACAGAGCTTAAATACCGTGCTGAACGAGCGGGAGAGCTGAGCGAAGCCCAGAAAACTCTGGGCCGAGCAGTGACTATTTTAGGTGATGAACAAGTTCCCTATGAGTTGCTGAAGCAGATCATGCACACCTGCGCAGCCGCAGACTTCCGCGATATGTCTTTCGCCGTAGAACAAACAGCGCCGGAAGATCCCTCGGGGGTGGAATCCTGATATGAGTACAGCAACCATTAGTTACGCCCCCTGGCAACTACAGGAAACAGTGCTACCTTGGTCCGCCTCAAGAGAGGAGGATCAGCGCTTTATCAAATTGCTGCGCGGTGGCCTGATAGCCCTGGCCATCAGTGGCATTGCCGTTGCACTGGCGCCAGTACCCGAACTCACCCGGGAACAGGCCGAAAGGGTGCCACCACAGCTGGCCAAAGTGATTCTGGAAAAAAAGGAATTGCCAAAACCCAAGCCAAAGCCGAAACCCAAAGAGCAAAAGAAGCCCGAGGAAAAGAAAAAGCCCGAAGAGAAACCCAAAAAGAAAGCGGAAACACCCGACAAGCCCAAGCCTGTGGAGAAGCCGCGCAAGGTTGAAAATCCCCCGGTTGCCAAAGTACAGCAGGCCCGGGAGAAAGCGGCCAATAGCGGCCTGAATGCACTCGCCGATGATCTGTTGGATATGCGCGAGAGTTTTAATACCTCTGATATTAGCCGGGGCCAGCTCAGCTCGGGGAATGCTACTGCCTCTAAAATAGAACGCGGTATGATCGCGGATAAGTCAAAATCCTCCAGTGGCGGCGTTGCCGCCGGTAGAGTGAGTCGCGATACCGGTGGTGTCTCACTGGCCGGTCGTGAGAACACCCGAGTACAAAGTACCCAGGCAACGGGTTCAGCCAAAGAAGCGGTGGCCAAGGCCAGAGGGCAAAAATCCATACGTACCGACGATTCCATTCGCAGTGTTATGGAAGCCAATAAAGAGGCCATTATTGGAATCTATAATCGCGCGCTGCGCAGGGACCCAACTCTACAGGGAAGGCTCACCGTACAGTTGGTGATCGCACCGAATGGTGCTATCGCGTCGATCAAATTGGTAGAGAGCGAGCTCAATAACCCGGCACTTGAACGCAAGTTGCTGGCGAGAATCCGCATGATCAATTTTGGTTCTGCCAACGTTGAGAGTACTACCAAAAACTACTCAATCGACTTCCTGCCCTCTTAAGTTCCGAGTAGCTATCTTGTCTGTAGCGTGGCGACACAGGGACGTGCCGCCATTTGAAGGGAGTTAATAGGTGGACAAGAAGCTGATCCACCCAATTAACTAAAGTAAATCCAGCGCATAGCGACGCAATGTTTGCATAGGAATAATTTCCAGCGCCTTCACATGTGTACTCTGTAAAAATACCCGGGGAGCCATATCCAATTTCTCCGCTTCGAGCCAGCGCGCGGCACAGAGACACCAACGATCCCCTTCCTTTAAACCGGGAAAATTAAACTCCTCTACCGGTGTACTCAAGTCATTGCCACGACTGCGGGAAAATTCCAGGAACTTATCAGTCACGGCAACGCAGACGGTATGAGAACCGAGATCCTCTTTACAGGTGTTACAGCAGCCATCGCGAAAGAAGCCTGTCTTCGGGTCCAGGCTACAAGGCACCAGTGGATCGCCAAAGACGTTGACTGAATTTTCTATCTCCATTCCTGACTCTCTCCACTTTTATCACCAATTAGCTGGATATCCACCAGCTGCCAGCGCAGACCATTGCGTTGCATCAACAGGCGCAATTCAGGCCGGCCATGCTCACCATATTCAACACTCAGATGATTGAGGTCGGTAAAATGCCACCCCATGCGCTGCCAGGAATCTTCTTTCTCTTCCGCTGCAGACGTCTCATTCGCGGAAATATTCGGTGTTTCACTACCCTGTCGATAAATTTCCCGCTGAAATGCCTCCAGATCCTCTCCCCCACGAAGAAGGTCGGCTATGCCCTCAGGAGTAATAAACTGTTGTAAAAGTGGATCCATAAAGAAATTTGCACCAGCACTGAGTAATTCATCAAACTCCTGAGGAATAGAATTACTTAGGGAGTTCCTAAGTTGCTGCTGTAAGCGGATCTTTAAATTGTCACGTAAAACAGGAAAATCGACATAGCGCTCTAACGTGTCGATACTCTCAGTTCTAACCTGCGGTTGATCGGATTTAGCCATTTTCGCCGCACGCTGCAATTGCTCGATGGAATAAAACGGCAAGGCGACATATCCAGCGGTAATCAACACCAAAACCAGACCGCTCATCCACAGTATTTTTTTCATCAATTCTATTCCTTGGTCACTCCCCGGGGATTTTATGCTGAGAAAGATGTATCACCTAATTTGCCGATGTATTGGCGTGGCATTGTTCGCCACTCCCGCCTATGAGATATTCCCCTCCCAAGACTCTGCACCCCATAAATAATCTAAATCTCAATAAGGACAGCTAACAGGATGAGTGACATCTATAAGGCCCCTGAAGCAAATTTGGCCAATAGCCCAGAGAATGGCGACTCAGGCTCTATTGAAAAGGGTATTGCCGGGGATTATTCGTTTTCTATTGGGGAAACTCTCAGCGAAGCCTGGCAGCGCACTAGCGGCAACAAAGGCACTGTTTGGGTGGGAGCGCTGCTCTATTTCGTTGCCATTATTGCAATTACTATCGTCGCCACCTTAATTACTGGCGGCACAGCAGCATTCAGCCCCGACAGCAACCCAGGGCCATTTGCCGAGATTCTCTCTCAGCTGATCGTGACCTTTGCCAGCGCACCCTTGGCGGTGGGTATGACAATGATTGGTATCAAGATCGCCCGCGACGAGCAGACTTCCGGTACCGAGGTGTTTGCACACTTCGACAAGATAGTCCCGCTCGGCCTTGCAACCATCTTGATCTATCTACTAATTGGGGTCGGTCTGATATTGCTGGTGATTCCGGGCATTTACCTGATGATTGCTTATATGTTGGCAATGCCCCTGATTGCCGATCGCAATCTGAGCCCATGGCAAGCTCTGGAAACCTCCCGTAAAGCCATCACTAAGAGTTGGTTTGCCTTCCTTGGTTTCGCAATTGTCATTTTGCTGATCTTTTTAGTTGGCAGCCTCCCCCTACTTATAGGCCTAATCTGGGCGATACCGCTGATTAGTATTGCTTTTGGTGTCGCCTACCGAAAAGTTTTCGGCGTTCCCAATCACAATTAAATTTCTCTACCAGACAGGAGCGGTGGCTTGCTGGATACCACCTATAACGTCGAAACACCCGAGGGGATTGATTTGCGCGCGCGGGCCGCTGGGCCCGTGCCACGTATCCTTGCGTATGCAGTGGATGTGTTTTATCGATCATTGATATTGGCTGCGATCGGCTTTGCGTTGCTATTTGCCGGCTTTGCCGGTGCGGGTATCTGGCTCGTCTGCGCCTTTCTTCTCGAGTGGTTTTACCCGGTGTTTTTTGAAGTTTTGCGGAGCGGCCAGACACCGGGCAAAAAGGCCTTTGGTCTAATGGTGGTCAACGACAACCTTACGCCGGTATCCTGGGGAGCATCCATCGTTCGCAACCTGTTACGCTTCGCGGATTTTATGCCATTTGCCTACGCCACTGGCGTAATAAGCATGACACTGGGACGTCACTTCCAGCGCCTTGGCGACCTGGCAGCAGCCACCCTGGTGGTCTATCGCGAAGAAGAAAAGGCACCAGTTGCCCTGCCGGATACCACCCCGCTCCCACCACCGCAGAACCTTCGCCAGCAAGACCAGCAGGCACTAGTCAGCCTTTTGGAGCGCCACCAGGATTTAAGCGAAGCGCGTCAGCAAGAGCTCGCCAATCTGCTCGAACCGATTACTCGGAAAAGGGACAGCGATGCCTTGAGCTACCTGCGCTCCGTGGGCAGTTGGCTACTCGGTGGCAGGGGATAGGCAGAGGTACCTATGAAGCAGAGAGACTTTGAGAATCGCTACCGCGACAGCTGGGAGCAATTAGAAACCTGGCTGAAAGCGGATCGGAACAAGTCCGAAGTTGCGGCCCTGGACCTACCCGTCGCCTATCGCAACCTTTGCCAGCAGCTGGCAATGGCAAAGGAGCGGCAATATACCAACCGCCTGATAGACCACCTCAACCAGCTGGTTATGGCGGCACATCACCGTGTCTACCGCCAGGAAACCTTGCGCCGCAAGGGATGGTTGCACTATTTGTTGGCGGGTTTTCCCCAAGCCGTGCGCGCTAATAGCCGCGCAGTACTGCTGGCATCCGCTTTGTTTTTAATACCTGGCCTGATCCTGGGAGTCGGCACTTACAACAACGATGCCCTGGTGTACGCAGTAATGTCACCGGAACAGGTTATGGGTTTTGAATCCATGTATGATCCGGGCAACCGGGTACTGGGCCGCGAGCGCGGCTCTGATACCGACCTGTTCATGTTCGGTTTTTATATCAAAAACAATATTGGCATCGCCTTTCGCACCTTTGCCGGCGGTGTACTGTTTGGCCTCGGCTCAATTTTCTTCCTGGTGTTTAACGGCATCTATATTGGCGCAGCGTTTGGGCATATCACCCGGGTGGGCTTTGTCTCCACCTTCTACCCATTTGTGATTGGCCACGGCGCCTTTGAGTTGACCGCCATAGTACTGGCGGGAGCAGCGGGCCTGATATTGGGACGCTCTCTAGTGGATCCGGGCCAGCACAGGCGCACGGTCGCACTGCGCTTGGCCGCTGTCGAAGCAATGAAGATTATGTACGGCACTTTCCTGATGCTGGTGATTGCCGCTTTCCTTGAAGCCTTCTGGTCCTCCAGTGCCAGCACACCGATTGCGATCAAGCTCGGGGTAGGTGCCCTGTTTTGGGTACTGGTCTTTGCGTACTTCACCCTGGCGGGACGCAGGGAGGGCGCAACTCATGCAAATTAAGAATCTGGCTGTGCGAGCCCGCTTGCGCTCTCCCTGGGAGTCTGTCGATCTCGGTATCGCCCTGGCACGAAAATACTGGTGGCAACTTTTTATAGTCTACCTGTTGCCTGCAGCACCGCTATTTGCTTTGTGTTATTGGCTGTTTCCAGAGTCACCAACGCTCTCCATCTTATTTATTTGGTGGCTGAAACCCGTATTTGATCGGCTGCCCCTGTTTATGATCAGCCGCGTATTATTTGGCTCACCGGTATCCATTGGTGAGGCATTGAAGCATTTCTTTAGCCAGAATCGTCGCGACTGGTTTATGTGGCTTACCCTCCGTCGGCTGAGCCCCACACGCTCTTTCGATATGCCAGTTACCGTGCTGGAGCAATCCACGGGCAAGGCCCGTACCTCGCGCCTTGGGGTACTGCACCGCAAACACTCTGGGGCCGCCACCTGGCTAACACTAACGCTTTACCATATTGAGATATTTCTACTTGCCGCATTAAGTGTGATGGCATTTCTGTTTATCCCTGAACAGTATTCCGATGGGATCGATTGGATCCCTCTGCTCCAAGGGGATACTCAATGGCTGGAATGGATATATAACGGACTCTACCTGTTTGTTATGGCAGCAGTAGCCCCCTTCTATATCGTTAGCGGATTTTGCCTTTATATTGGCCGTCGTATTGAATTGGAAGGCTGGGATATAGAAATCCAGTTTCGGGACCTGCTGGAACGCCAGCAGCGTGAACAGGAGTCTCACCGCAGAAGAAAACCAAGCACTGCTGCCCTAATCCTGATCTGCGGGCTCACCTTTGGCTCATTAGTTCCAGCGCCCCCCGCCAGTGCCGCATCTTTGGAAACCCCGCAGCAGGCCCAAGAGCATATTGACGAAATTCTCGCCGGCGATGACTTTCATCAAATGAAAGAGATCAGTGGTTGGCGCAAAAAAGACAAATCTGAAACAGAAGCCGTCAAAGAGAAGTTCCCCGATTGGTTAATTAACTTTATCGAATGGCTTTTTGAGAACTCTAAAGATACGCCTGAAGTTGACGATGAAGTTAAATGGGGCCCAACAATTGCGAAAATCCTGGAGCTACTGCTTTGGGTTGGCTTGGTATTCGGCCTGGGCTATCTGCTTTGGAGACATCACGATAAAATTCTTCAGAGCTTGAAATGGCAGCCTAAGCCAAAGAAAAAGCAGCCCGTCCCCGAAACCCTATTCGGCCTGGATGTACGCCAATCGAGTCTGCCCGATGACGTTTGCGCTGAGGTCATGCGCCTGTGGACAGAGGGAGACAAGCGAGCCAGTTTGGGACTATTGTACCGCGCCACCCTCTCTCACCTGATTGAAGACTTCGAGTTTTATTTTGGCGATCACCTTACCGAAAGTGAATGCGCACAGCTGGTACAAGTAAGGCAACAGGAGCCGAATGAAGTACAGCGCCCAGTAAGTCCCGCCCTGAGTCAATTTGTACAAGAGCTTACTGCAAACTGGCAGCAGCTTGCCTATGCCCACCGGCCGCCAAAAGAGGCTCAGGTAAGCTCACTTTGTAGCCAATGGCAGGAGGAATTTGGCAATGACCGCTAAGAGAATTCTGTTGGCAGCTTTGGTCATAAGTGGCGTTGCACTTGTATGGCTATTCCTCACTTTCTACGAGCGCTACTCCAAGGAGATCGACAGCGGCTGGAGCATGGAAGCCAGACGAAATCCCTACCTGGCAGCAGAAAGATACCTCACCGATATCCAACTGGCGCCGCGTCAGGCAGATAATATATCTGTACTCCAAGGCCTCTCCTCCGATGCCACCCTGTTTATCAGCAGCTCCAGCCAGGTCTATAACCCCAGCAAGGCCCAAGAGCTTCTCGAGTGGGTCGAACGCGGTGGCCACGCCATCGTTGTAGCCTATACCGGCAACTTCGACAGCGACTCCGGGCGCAGTGAAAACCGCGATTGGCTACTTGAGTCCATGGACGTCTCTATCGAAGAGGGGCACAACAAGTTCGAACTGCAAGAAACCCTGGAGCAACTGCTCGGGGAGGATGCCGTACTCGAGCCTGAGCAGAGCCCCGCTGATGCCATGCGGGAGCACAATCGCAAACTGGACGAAGGCGAAACAGAAGATGAGCCAGAGGAACAAGAGGAGTCTCGCAACCCCGATGTCTCAGAGGAGGATCTGGTAACCCTGCCTGTTGAGGGCGGCAGCGATATACAGCTATACCTCGATGCCAGCCACCTGCTCTACCACCCTTCGTTTAATGACGAGACTATCGACGGTGGGCCTGTTTTCTGGGCTAAGGTACGACGCGGCGATGTCGGCGTACCGTTTATGCAGTTCGAGCGCGGCAACGGTGTAATTACCTTGATGACTGACAGTACCCTGTGGCAGTCCCAGCGTATTGGCCACTTCGATCACGCCTATTTCTTACAATTGCTGGCCGGCGAAGGAGAGTTTGTCTTTCTCACCCGCCCCCGCTTTGAAACCCTTTCCAAGGTTGCTCGTCAATACGCTGCAGAATTTTTTCTCGCCGGCGCACTGGCCTTACTCGCTTGGCTATTACTACACGGGCGCCGCTTCGGCCCCTTGCAGCCGGAGCCAGAAGTGTCCCGCCGTTCTCTGCTAGAACATATATCCGCCTGCGGCCATTACTACTGGCAGGACGACCAGGGGGAAACCCTGCTGCGCGGCCATCGGGAAGAGCTTCTACGTCGCCTTGGCGCCACCCATATCAACGCCACTAAAAAACGCAAACTGTGCGACAAGCTCTGTGCCTCCACCGGTATGGATGAACGGCTAATAGTTGAAACCTTGTGGGGCAAGCCCCCTACAACCGAAGAAACATTTACTGAACACATGCGTAATCTGCAGCGAATTGAGGCAGTCCTATGAACGAGACCACCCTTCAACCAGAACAACAAACCACGGGCCCGTCACCTGACTGGCAGGCTGCGTCCGCCAAACTTCAGATACTGCGCAACAATATCAACCGGTTGCTGATTGGCCAGGAGCAGGTGGTTGACCAGGTACTCGTAGCTCTGCTGGCTTCTGGCCACGTACTACTCGAAGGTGTACCCGGACTCGGCAAAACCCTTCTGGTGCGCACCCTGGCCAACTGCTTTGGCGGCAATTTCCGCCGCATCCAGTTTACCCCGGATTTGATGCCCGCCGACGTTACCGGCCACGCCATGTACAACATGGGAGAGAGCCGCTTTGAGGTGCGTCGCGGGCCGATATTTACCAACCTGCTGCTGGCGGATGAAATCAACCGCGCCCCCGCCAAGACCCAGGCCGCCCTGCTGGAAGTGATGCAAGAGAAGCAGGTCACTATCGACGGCCAGGCACTGAAAGTACCCAGTCCATTTATGGTACTCGCCACTCAAAACCCCATCGAGCAGGAAGGTACCTACCCGCTGCCAGAGGCGGAACTGGACCGATTCCTGCTGAAAGTCCTCATCGATTACCCCAGCCTCGAAGCGGAACTGAAATTGGCCGCCGCCGCCAGCAGTGGCCGAATTGAGCGCAGCCTGCAGGAAAAGCTGGCCGGGGAAATTACTGTCGAGGGATTGCAGCAACTTCAGGCCCTGGTACCTCAGGTGGGCTTGGACGAGCAGGTATTGAATTACGCTGTGCGCCTGGTACGTGCCACCCGTCAATCCCCCCAGCTGCGCAGCCCCGCCGGCCCGCGCGCCAGTATCGGCCTGCTGCAGGCAGCTCGCGCCAATGCGCTGTTACAGGGACGGGAATTTGTACTGCCGGATGATATCAAGGCCATGGCCATCCCGGTAATGCGCCACCGCATCGGCCTATCTCCAGATATGGAAATTGACGGTGAAACTGCTGATACGGCGCTGGCAATGATTATCGACAGTGTTGAGGCGCCGCGACTGTGACACAGACTGTAGCTGCAACAGAGCAACAGGCAGCACCAGCACAAAGCGGTCGCACCGGCCCGAGTCCGCGCCTGGTCAAACTGCTCGGCTACTGGTGCCTGGCAGCTCTGGCAATTACAGCAGCGCGAATTTGGTTTCCGCAAGCCAGCTCATTTATCGGCAACCTTTGGTGGGGAGCGAGTGCGCTGTTAATCAGCGCCACCCTGCTGGACTATCTCACCGGTTACCGTGTAACCGGTCTGCAGGGGCTGCGGCGATTGCCAGGCAACCTGGCCCTGGGCGTACGCAATACTGCGCGGCTAAAACTTCACAATACCGGCCCACGCCCACTATTACTCCAGGTTTCCGACTCAATCCCACAGCAACTGGGATCGACAGGGCTGCCGCGCTCCGCACAACTTAACCCCGACCAGGAAATCACCATCGAGTACGACCTGGTACCCCGTCGCCGAGGCAGCGCCTCTTTCGGACGAATCGAGGTACTGGCCAACTCTCCCTGGGGACTCTGGCAGACAAGGGTATGGTTGGGACAGGAGCAGACCGTCAAGGTCTACCCCAATTTTCTCGGTATCTCCTCACTGCAATCTCTTTCCACCGAACAGAGCCTGCGCCTGATGGGGTTGCACCAGCAGCAGCGTCGCGGTGAGGGCATGGACTTCCGCCAACTGCGGGAATACCGCCAGGGAGACAGCCAGCGACAGGTGGACTGGCGCGCGAGCTCACGGCTGCGCAAACTGATCAGCCGTGAATACCAGGACGAGCGCGACCAGGAAATTATTTACATGCTGGATTGCGGCCGCAGGATGCGTGCCAAAGACGGCGAGTTGAGCCACTTTGACCACGCACTCAATGGCTTGCTACTTTCAGCTTATGTCGCCATCAAACAGGGGGACGCGGTCGGCTTGCAGGCATTTGCTGCGGCACAGGAGAGCAGTGGTGGACAGCTGCCTCCAGTAAAAGGCGAAAGTGCAATCAACCTACTGCTGAATAATGTCTACGACCTCCACTCTGGCACCAGTAGCGCAGATTACACTAGCGCCGCACAACAGTTGATGGCCCACCACAAGCGACGTGCCCTGGTAATCCTGATTACCAACTTGCGCGATGAAGATAGTGACGAACTCCTAGCAGCAGTCAAATTGCTGTCGCGCAATCACCTGGTGATGATTGCCAGTCTGCGGGAGACTTCTGTGGACAAATTGCTGCAACAGCCGATTCAGAACTTTGACAGTGCAGTAAACAGCGCAGCAGCGAGGGACTTCCTGCGCCGCAGGGAGCAATTACTTCAGCATTTGCAGGCACACAATGTCATAGTGGTTGACTCGAGGCCGGAGCTTTTGCACCAGTCTCTGGTAGAGGCCTATTGGCGCCTAAAGCGCAGCGGCAGAATCTGAATCGTCAAATTCACCGAGTGGGGACTCTCCGAGCCCCCACTATTTAAACCTTCTCTATAACCTTCCCACTACCCGCAATAATCCAGGGCTGTCCGGGAACTCTCCCCAATCCCGGGAATCTCTTATTGAGCGCGCTACCTCCTGGAACCTTTAGCTTCCAGCAAAGTTAGATTTATTTTTAGAATGCGCGGAAGAAAAGAAATTAAATTCCAACAAAACCTGATAAAGCTCAATTTACCTCGTATTAGTTCGCAAAAGTTAACTTGGGGCAGTGGCACTTTGCTGTATCACCCGTTAACCTCTTGTTACTCATCTCCGGGTATTTAAAATGGGCCCGGGCAAAGTACAGACCTTCTTATTTATGAGCGGTAAGCGCACCACCCAATACTGTTCCCGTCTGTCCCAGTGGCAGGCGCTATTGCTATTGCTGGTATTTCTCAGCGCGCGAGGCCTGGTTCCTGCAGGTTTTATGCCGGCAGATTTTGCAGCGGGAACGCCCTATGGGCTCTGCCATGGCGATAGCCGCAGCGCTTTATTGCTCAATACCCTCAAAGCGAGCTCTCACAGCGATCATCACGGCGACCACTCTTCAAGCCACAACCACGATACGCTTACCGCTCACTCATTTGCCGATAACCATTGTAATTTTTCCGCCGCTGCCAGTATTGCCAGCGCACCAACTACAGAACTGGAAATAGTCCTACCCGGTTTTACTCAACCGCCCTCTTATCCGGCTTTTTTCCGCGTTATCTCTAACGCTTACAGCCGCCCACTAATTCGCGCCCCCCCGGTTTAATTCCTTTTTTATTCCAACATCATCACTCCGCAGTTCGCTGTGGACCGCAAGTCTCATTGCTGTCTTAACATTTTCAGCGCTTTGAGCCTTGCCAAAATACGACCACTTTTTCAGGTGGGGATATGTCGCGTGCACCAAATATTACTCAGGCCTGCGCGCTCACTGCTGCGTGTTCGAAACGCCAGCGAAAAGGATTGAAAACCATGCATCAGAGCATCAACGCAAAAATTTTTCTGAAAAAACCTCTCAGCCTGGCACTTGCTGCCTGCTGTACCTTTTCAGCACATCTCGCAGCGGAAGAATCCGAAGAGTCAGAACCATTAAAAGATAGTGAAATGGAACAAATGGTGGTTACTGGGGTAAAGACTGAACTCCCCCTCAACCTGGTAACCGACCCGAAAAAACCCCGTCAGCCATTACCTGCCAATGACGGCGCCGACTACCTGAAAACAATTCCGGGATTTTCCGTAGTGCGTAAAGGCGGTACCAGTGGCGATCCGATGCTTCGCGGAATGGGGGGCTCGCGCCTGGGAATGGTAGTGGATGGAGAAACAATGGCGGGTGGTTGTCCCAGCCGAATGGACCCACCTACAGCCTATATTTTTCCCGAGGCAATGGATGAAATTGAAGTTATTAAAGGGCCACAGAGCGTCCTCTATGGCCCGGGAAATTCCGCCGGCGTAGTTGTATTTAATCAGCAGCAGGAGCGCCCCACTGAAAGCGACTGGAATATGCATGCGAGCCTGCTCGGCGCCAGTGCCGAGCGTCGCGATGGTCTATTCGATATCTCCTATAGTTCGCCGCAGTTTTCTATCCGCAGCTCCTCGACCTCGGCATCTGCGGACGACTACGAAGACGGGGATGGCAATGAGGTAAATTCCAGTTATGAGCGCTGGAGCAGCCAGGTCAATTTGGCCTGGACACCCAGCGACGATACACGGGTCGAGTTTGATACTGCATTTAGCGATGGTGAAGCTGCCTATGCAGATCGGGGAGTCGACGGTTCCAAGTTTGCCCGTGAGAGCCACAAAGCGAAATATGTCCGCAGCAATATCAGTAGCTGGCTCGACTCAATTGAGCTCCAGGCCTACTACAACTATATCGACCACATCATGGATAACTACAGCCTGCGCGAGTTATCCAGCACCGCTACACCCATGGTCATGAATCTCGATAGTGAGACCACAGGTTTCAAGATGGCTCTGGTGTTTACGCCTATGGACGATGTGGAATTGACCAGTGGAATTGATGCCCGGGAAAATCGCCACACCGGCCGCTCGACCATGAACCAGTCCACCATGGACTACCGGGATATGAAGCGAGAGGCCGATGCCGAATTTAGCCAGCTGGGGTTATTTTCTGAGGTCAGCTGGCAAGTCGCAGCCAATCAACGCTGGATCGCCGGTGCACGAGTGGATGATTGGGAAGTAAAAGACCTTCGCGATGAAGTTGCTCTATCCATGATGTCCTCAGTGGATAACCCCACTGCGGGAGAAACTCGCTCAGAGCTATTGAGCAGCGGCTTCCTGCGCTATGAATATGGTCTCGAAAGCGGCCCCAATAGTTCTGCCACACTCTTTGCCGGGCTCGGCTACACTGAGCGCTTCCCCGATTATTGGGAAATTTTCTCCTACGAGACAGCAGACTCCTACAGCGCACTGGATATCGAATCAGAAAAGACCACCCAGCTGGATATCGGCTATATCTATCGCGGTAAAAAACTCTCTGCCAGTGTCTCCGGATTCGTCAATCAGATTGATGACTACCTGATGATTGAGAAGGATTACGAAAAAGCGGCAGTAATGAGTAGCATGGACTCTATGGGTAGTATGAATATGGATGGTATGGACTCCTCCGATACTCGCACTACCTCCATTGTCAGAAACATCCAGGCACGCTCCTGGGGTTTGGAGTTTGACTCCTCATATCAGCTCAATGAGCAGTGGCGCACTGAATTCACCGTAACATCTGTTCGCGGTGCCAACGAAACCGATGGCACTACCTTGGCACAACTGCCGCCTCTGGAGGGCCGCCTGGGACTCTACTATGAACAGGCCCAGTGGTCAGCAGGTGTTTTATGGCGCGCTATCGCAAGCCAGGACCGAGTGGATATCGGCAAAGGCAATATTGTTGGTCAGGATATTGGTGCAACCGACTCTGCCAACGTCGTTTCCATCAATGCCGGCTGGAAACCCAGTAAAAGTGTACTGGTAACTACCGGTATCGATAACCTATTCGATGAGACTTACGCTGAACATATCAGTCGCTCTGGAGCCAATATTATTGGTTTCGATCAGTTGACCCGGGTTAACGAACCGGGACGCACCTTCTGGCTGAAAGCCATTTATCGAATTTAAAAGCTATTGGGGCCCCAGGGCCCCTTTTCCATTCTCTAAAAAATCAGTATTTAATTAAGAAATTTCTACGAATAAATTATTGAGAAAAATAGGTTAAAAGGCGGAGGGCATACTAAAAGCGGTAGGAAAAATTCAAACTCAGGGTACGCAGATGCCCGAGGTTAACACGTTCTATTTTGCCAATATTATTGTAGTTATACTCTAATGAAGTATCGAAATCCTGAGTCCACATAATTCGGTAACCCACTCCGGCATTCCAAAAGGTATCACTGCCACTGGCATCAATAATATAGATATATCGATCATCCGGATAAAATGGTGGGTATTCTCGATACCAATAGCCTCTTCTTATAACATTGTTCAAATCCACATCGGCATAATTATATCCCACCATCCAATAGAGACATTGCACGTGACAATTCAGGGTAAAATCAATTTTAAAATTTAAACCTACCTGATCTACTGTGACATGATTATCATCAAAATGTGACGCCCGCAGCTCAACTTGCCAGACTCCTACCGCTGGCGTAATTCCAAGGCTGACATAGCCAAAAGAATCCCGCTGCTTATTTAACTGCTGCTCGCCACTCCCAAAACCAACGGTACCGATAATCCGGTACTCTCCCGTGGCGACACCATCAAAAGGATTATTCGCCTCGAATCCATAACTGGACGCAGCTATAAAAAAGGAAAGCAGGTAGACAGATAGCTTTATCATCGCCACTCACATCAAAAAGCCAGTCATCAAGTTCAAGCTCAGTGAATTATTTCAAGTTGTTTCTACATCAATAATGGCCCAGACGCCTCCTACAAAAGCCGGGTTTTTCTTCAGGTTGTCTACATCACCTGCTTGCGGCATTGGCTGTCCAGCCTGACGGAGCTCTTCCAACCGCTGAAAAATCGTTTCAGCCATTTTTTGCAGGGTTCCCTCAAGGGTATCGGCATAGCAGTGGCAATGCGGCAGATCCGGTGCAATGGCACCAAATCCGGCATATTCAATATTGTGCACCACAACCGGGTAGCGCATTGAAAAATACTCTTATGTATTAGCTTTCCAAAGCGTAGACTGCTTTACATTTTACGGGGGAATTTGGCAAGGAAATTAGCTAATTAGCCGGGAAATAATATTTCGCGCTGGCACAGATTCAACACTATAAGTGACAGCATTGAGTAGGAAGAACTGCCGTATTCAAATTAAAACCTGCAGCACTACAGTTTTTCACACAAGAAAATATTTGGAATTTAGTTAACGGGGCATTCTACCTAATAGGGCCCGGCGGGAAAAAAGCATGCTGTTATAGGTGCGCCGCAGCGCAATATCATTTGCATCGACTGCATTGGAGAGGGCTTCAAAATGCCGCTGCAACCAGTTTATTTCCTCCTCCAGTTCCCGACGCAAACAGCGAATTTCACCTTTATCCTGGTTAAAGCGCAGATCGGGTCCAGACATCAGTGAGCCTCCTGAATTTGGAAATATCCAGATCCCCTTTAAGGCCTCCACCAGCGGTGGTGGAGGCACAAAAATACTCTCTATATGTTTACTGGCATCACACCCTAAGCAGCGGACTTATCCAGCAGTAGGGATTGCCAATCAAAAGAAGAATCGCCAATTACATAGAAAAAGGGATTTAGCAGAGAGTCTTTGGTGTTGTAGCGCAACAAATTAAACTCTTCGTCCACAACAATACCACCTGCTGCTTCAACTACAGCCTGAGCTGCCGCAGTATCCCACTCGCAAGTAGGAGCGAGACGCGGATACAAATCTGCTGCACCCTCAGCAACCAGACATAATTTCAGCGAGGAGCCCATATTTTTGCACTCGACAGCACCCAATTCAGACTCGATACGTTGTACCAACTGGTCGACGGTGCCAGTTCCATGGCTGCGGCTGGCCACAAGCTCAACAACTTCACTATTATCCAGGCGCGGCTTCAGTGGACGCACCCGAATTTCAGTTTCGCCATTGGCATCCCGCTTAAAGGCTCCTTCGCCCTTGCAGCCGGCATAAGTGATATTCAGTACCGGTACGTAAACCACCCCCAAAACGGGCTCGCCATTTTCGATTAACGCGACATTTACGGTAAATTCACCGTTTCGTCGGATAAATTCTTTGGTGCCATCGAGCGGATCGACAATCCAGTAACGCTGCCACTGACTGCGCTCTTCGAACGAGGGCATTTCCTGCTCTTCTGATAAAACCGGTACTCCCTCGATAAGCTGTGCTAACGCCGGTGCCAATACTTTGTGGGCAGCCAGATCTGCAGCAGTTACCGGAGAATCATCTTTCTTTGTCTCGACTTCCAGCTCAGCGCTGTTGTGATATACCTCGAGAATCGCCTCTCCCGCGCGTTTGCAGATATCTATCACCTGCTCTAAAAGTGCTTTATCCATTACAACTCCATACTCTGTGAACTCGCCATTATAAGGTCTTAAGCGGAGAAAAGATCCTGAACGGACAGGTAGCGCTCACCAGTGTCATAGCTAAACACCAGTACCCGGCTGCCCGCATCCATTTCTCCCTCACGCTTCTTCAGTGCCGCAAGGCTGGCGCCGGAAGAAATACCCACAAAAATACCCTCTTTCAAGGCGCAGCGACGCGCCATCTCGAAACTATCTTCCTCACTGACCAAAACAGTGCCATCGAGGACTTCCGTATTTAGCACCTGGGGCACGAAGCCAGCACCAATACCCTGCAATCGATGCAGGCCTTTTTCTCCACCGCTAATCACCGGTGATTTCTCCGGCTCTACCGCATAGACCTGCAATTTGGGAAAGTGTTCTTTTAAGACTTCGCCACAACCTGTGATATGCCCGCCAGTGCCCACACCGGTAATCATATAATCCAGCCCTTCAGGAAAGTCTGCCAAAATTTCCTTGGAGGTAATGTCCCGGTGCACCTGGGCATTGGCGCGGTTATTAAACTGTTGGGGCATCCAGCTATTCGCATGTGAGGCCAATAACTCCTCCGCCTTAGCAATAGCGCCGCCCATACCGCGCTCTTTAGGTGTAAGGACCAATTCTGCGCCCATTGCTTTCATGACCTGGCGACGCTCTACCGACATAGACTCCGGCATGGTCAGGATCAGGCGATAACCCTTCACGGCAGCAACCATCGCCAGTCCAATTCCCGTATTACCAGAGGTCGGTTCGATTATTACTCCACCGGGCTGCAGGGCTCCACGACGCTCCGCATCCTCAATCATCGCCAAGGCAATTCGGTC
Organism: Microbulbifer maximicatervae (SeqCode); assembly: GCF_052466985.1. Classification (NCBI taxonomy): domain Bacteria; kingdom Pseudomonadati; phylum Pseudomonadota; class Gammaproteobacteria; order Cellvibrionales; family Microbulbiferaceae; genus Microbulbifer; species Microbulbifer maximicatervae (SeqCode). Next base: position 4,096,813 of record NZ_CP174298.1, on the reverse strand, counting down.
CTTAATACTGCTACCCGGATTAAAACGCTCTACCTTCATCCAAACTTCTATATCGGGGCGGAAGAGGTGATTGATTCTTACGTGAGGGGTATTGCCGATTGTTTCCAGAATATTGGCCGCTTTCATCAGTGAGGCTCTCCATGACTAGTGCTCAAGGCAAACAACTGCCGGGCATGTATTTTCGATGCCCCATATTACCCCAGAAATGTCCCGCGGCCGGCACTGGAGAAAACTCAATTGGAATTAGAGAGTACAAGCTATCGATGATGCGGAGGAAAACCGTTAAATTGATGGGGAGGTATACAAAATAAAAATAAGGTAAGTACCTATGTCCGTAGAAAATTCCGCACCCCAGCACAACTTTCGCATTTACCTGGTACCGATGTTCCTGGCAAGTGCCACTTTATTCATCTTTCTGGATACCTGGAAGCTGGATAACTTGTGGATGCCCGCGCTAAAAGCGCTGCCGATACTGTGCCTAATGATGATTGCCAGACTGGAGCTGCGGGGCAAAACCCTGCTTTTCACTTTTCTAGCCCTCAGTTCCTCCGCCATCGGGGATGTACTCCTCGAAATGCAATTCCCCCAACACTTTGTGTTTGGACTGGGTGCTTTTCTTATTGCCCAGCTAATCTACGCGCTGGGCTTCCTGCGTTTTGCGGAGCCCCCCAATCGGCGCAACCTTATTCGGACACTGCCTGTAGTGATTGCCGCACTGCTTTTGGCGCAAATTATCCTCCCTGCTGCTGGGGATTTAGCCCCGGCGGTATTAGCGTATCTGCTGGCTATCCTCGCCATGGCAGTCGCCGCCGCAATGCACAAGGGTGACGCCACCCTGCTATTTGCCGGGGCGGTCATCTTTATGGCTTCAGATACATTGATTGCTATTAACAAGTTCATCACCCCTCTACCGCTAGCCGATGCCGCCATTATGCTCACCTACTACAGTGCGCAACTATGTATCCTGTACGGAATCCGCCGCGCCCAGGCATAATGCAAACGATCCGGGAAGGCAGTGGCAAGCCAACTAAACTTGTCTTCCCGCCCCATTTCAAAGAGGTACATAGCTCCCATGCTCGATTGGCGAAGTATCGATACCGTATTGCTGGACATGGACGGCACCCTGCTGGATTTGCATTACGACAATCATTTTTGGCTCACGCACCTGCCCAAGCGCTACGCTGAAGTCCACGGCTTTGACCCACAGGAAGCCCAGCAAAAGCTCGAGGCTGAGATCAATGCTCGCCGCGGTACGTTGGAGTGGTACTGCCTGGACTTCTGGGCGGAAAAACTGGAGCTGGATATCCTCAGCATATTGCGCGAGATTGAGACCCGCATCGCCCTGCGCCCTCACACTGAGGCGTTTCTGAGCGGCCTGCAACAACTGCAAAAGCCCACCTACCTCGTGACCAATGCGCACCGTCACGGGCTGGATCACAAGCTGGAGATCACCGGTATTGACCGCTGGTTTGACGGCATCATCTCCTCCCATGATTATGGACATGCCAAGGAGAGTGCCAATTTCTGGGACTCTCTGCGAGATAACCTGGAATTTGACCCGGAGAACACCCTGTTTGTCGACGATAACCAATCTGTTCTGAGCGCGGCCCAGGACTACGGTATCGCCCACCTATTGTGTATTCGCCAACCGGATAGCCGCGGGCCCAAACGGGAAATCACCAACTTCCCGGCGATCCATCATTTTGATGAGATCATGGCTTTTAACCGCAGCAGACTGGACACCGGGTCCGCCTGATTTCACAAGGAAACCATGGAAAAAGTACGTATCGATAAGTGGCTCTGGGCCGCGCGCTTCTTTAAGACTCGCAGCATTGCCAAGCAGGCGATCGAAGGTGGAAAAGTCCACGCCGATGGCCAGCGGGTCAAAGCCAGCAAGGAAGTCACTACCGGTGTCAAATTGAGCATCCGCCAGGGCTGGGATCTGCTGGAAGTTGAAGTAACCGCTCTATCAGATCAGCGGCGCGGCGCCGATATTGCACGCACCTTATACCGCGAGACCAAAGACAGTATCGCCCGCCGGGAAAAAGAGAAAACCGAGCGACAGGCAGCCAATGCCGGGATACAACAGGAGCGACCCAATAAAAAGCAACGCCGCCAGATACACCGCTTCCTGCGGGAACAAGAGTAGACTCGGCAGACAAAAGTGGTGAAATTTCCGCCATTTCCCACTTTAGCTGCTAAACTGCCCCCACTCAACCGGATAGAAAACAGCCATGATGAAACGACTGATCGCCATTTCCCTGCTGATTTTGCTCGGTACCCAAACCGCCCTAGCAGACAGCCGAGAACACGAGCAGCTCAAGCGCTCAATCATCAAGATTTACACCACCGCCGCCGCCCCGGATTATTTCAACCCCTGGGCCCTGCTCAACCCCAAGCAGCTGTCCGGCTCCGGTGCCGTTATCCGCAACCAGCAAATCCTGACCAACGCACACGTGGTGGCCAACGGCAGCTTCATCCAGGTCCAGCGCCACGGCGATGCAAAGAAATTCCGCGCCCGAGTGAAATTTGTCTCCCACGATGCCGACCTCGCCCTGCTGACCGTCGATGACGAAAGCTTTTTCAACGATACCCGCCCCCTGACCCTGGGCAAATTGCCCGATCTGCAGGAAGAGGTCACCGTCTACGGCTATCCAATTGGCGGCAAATCCCTTTCGATTACCCGCGGAGTACTCTCCCGCGTGGAGCACCAATATTATGCCCATGCGGAAAGTTACCTGATGGCGGGCCAGATAGATGCGGCAATCAACCCGGGCAACAGCGGCGGTCCGGTTATCTCCAATGGCCGCATCGTCGGCGTGGCCATGCAAACCAACCAGAGCGCTGAAAACCTGGGTTACTTTGTCCCCCCCAGCGTGATCGCTCATGTCTTGGAAGATGCCAAGGACAATGTGCACCAAGGGTTCCCCGAACTGGGACTGGTAACCCAGAGCCTGGAAAGCCCATCGATGAAAAAGGCCGCCGGTCTCGAGGAAGACCAGGATGGTGCCATGGTCGTTAAAGTATTCGACAACTCCCCCGCAGCCGAAGTGTTCAAACCCGGCGATGTCCTGCTCGAAGTCGATGGCTTTAAAGTAGCGGCGGACCGGACTGTGGAGTGGAGGGAAAACCAGCGCACCAACTACCACTACGCCGTGGACCGCCACCATGTCGGTGAACGTTTACCGGTGCGCTTCTCCCGCGATGGTAAAGAGCAGACCGCTGAGGTCACGCTGGCCGCAACACCTCCCTCACGCGCTATGGTGCTGGGAGAGCAATTTGACCGCCAGCCCCGCTACTATATCTACGGCGGTGTTGTCTTTGTGCCCCTGAATATGAACCTGATCAAACGCTGGGGCAAAAACTGGCACTCCAAGGCGCCTATTGACTACCTCTATGCCCGCAATCAATGGAGTGACGAGGAACGCCGCGAGCTGGTCGTCGCCCTGAAAGTACTGCCTGCCAATGTGAACCTCGGTTACCACGACTGGAAGAACTGGATCATCGACTCAGTAAATGGCCACAGCATCAAGGACTTCGACGAGTTCGCTCAATTGATGGAAGGCAACAAGCAGGACTTTGTAGATTTGCGCGACCGCTCTGGATACCGGATGGTCTTGGATTCGGCAGAGGCCCAGGAACAGCAGCCTCTGATACTGCAGACCTACCACATCCCCCAGCGTCATTCGCAGGGGTTATTCAGCCAGCTGGCCAATAAAGAAGAATAGAAATATAGAAAGGCATGGAGTAGCCGTGAAATTACTGTGTCTACGTTCCGTAATAGGCGGCCTTATACTGGCCGCTAGTGCAACCGCAAGCAGCGCAGAGATGTACCGCTGGGTCGATGAAAATGGCCGGGTACACTTTGGCGATCGCCCCCCGACTGACGCCAAAGCCGAGGATGTTTCGGGGGATCTGGCCCCGATCAATTCTATTGGCTCCAATGGCAGTCGGCGGCCTATTTTAACAACCGCAACGAGATCGAGAGTTTCTCAAAAGGTTGATGATGAATACCGCGAGCGCCAATTGCGCGAGAAACAGGAAAAGCAGCAAAAGATGAAGAAAGCCTGCGACAAGGCCCGCAGTGACCTTGAGGCCATTCAAGGGCGGGTTGTGTTTCTCGACAATAACGGCAAAGAAGTGCGTCGCACCGAGCGGGAGAGACAGCAAATAGCTGAAAAGCTCCAGCGGGAAATTAAATACTATTGCGGCTAGTTACTTTCCTACTTGAGCGCTGACCCATTGTGATAAAGGGGTAGCGCTCTACATTCTTCCTCTACTGCACCAGCAATGATCAGCGACAGCTACCATTTAGGCATATCCACCTCTAAAATCCTGCGGTTTTAATACCGAGAGCCCCCGACCTATGTCCGATCAGCTGGAACGCTTTATTTTCTCCAAACACGATATTCGCGGACAGGTGGTGACACTTACTGATTCCTACCGCGATGTACTGGAACACAACCCGCTGCCTACGCCAGTGGCCCGCCTGCTGGGGGAATTCCTCACCGCAGCCAGCCTGCTTTCAACCACACTGAAATTCGAAGGTGTCCTGAGCCTCCAGGCCCGTGGCGAAGGCGATGTGCCGATGATTATGGCGGAGTGCACTCACCACAGCGACCTGCGCGGCATCGCCCGAGTTGCTGAGGGTGCACAAATCGACGAAAACGCCACCCTGCGCGATATGATCGGCCCCCGTGGAGCCCTGGCCATTACCCTTGAGCCAAAGCGCGGTGAGCGCTATCAAGGTGTGGTTCCCATGGAGCAGGACAACCTGGCCGGCTGCCTGGAAGACTACTTTAAGCAATCGGAGCAGCTGGCTACCCGCGTATGGCTGAGAAGCAGTGACAATACCGTCGCCGGTCTTATGTTGCAGATTCTGCCGGGCAATAATGCCGCCACGGAAGAAGAAAATCAGGACGCCTGGGAAACAGCGATTCACTTGGCGGAGACCGTAACTGACGAGGAGTTATTTACCGTTCCCCACCCAGAGCTGATTCACCGCCTATTCCACCAATTGGAGCCGGCAACCTTGGGTACCGATACTATTCGTTTCAAGTGCAGCTGCTCGAGAGAGCGCAGCGCCCGCGCGCTGGTTTCCCTGGGTGCAGAGGATGTCTACCGCCTGCTGGAAGAACAGCAGGGTGAGATTATCGCGGACTGCCAATTCTGTAACACCCAGTACCGCTTTGACCGGGATCAAATTGAGTCGCTCCTCAACGCTCCCCCCCACACCCTTCACTAATCCGCGCAGGGCTGCGCAACCGCCGAATCCTCAGCGCAGCCCTACCACCTGACACCCCTAATTCCCCCACTAAATTCAAAAAAAGAATAATTAAGATTGTAGCCATAAATGGTGTGAATTTAGGTCGACATTATTTTCCATGACAGCGCTGTCATTGACTACAAAATAGCCATAGTTGGTATCCGCATATTTTGAATTTTGCAATAATGCGCCCCCAAAATTTTCTACGGCTGTCTAAACCTTGGGCAGCCCCATTTTATTTACTGTCCAACTTTCACGGGTATTCCACGAATGGCACAGATCGACGACTCCGCGATGGTCTTCAAGAACCTATCACCGGCACAATTGGTAGAGCAGGCTCTGACGCGCGGCGAGGGCAAGCTGTCAGATACAGGCGCTCTGGTGACTGAAACCGGCGCACGCACCGGTCGCTCCCCGGCTGACCGCTTTGTTGTAGAAGAGCCCTCCACTGCCGACAGCATCGCCTGGGGCAACGTCAACCGTCCTTTCCCGCAGGATAAGTTTGACGCCCTGTGGGATCGTGTAGAGGCTTTTGTTGCCGGTCACGATACTTTTGTTCAGCACCTGCATGTGGGCCAGGATGAAGACCACTACTTGCCAGTGGTAGTGACCACCCAAACTGCATGGCACAACCTATTCGGCCGCAACATGTTTATCCGCGCCGAAAAGTACAACCCCAAGTCCAAGGAAGAGTGGCAAATCCTGCACGCTCCTCACTTTGTCTGTGAGCCCGAGCGCGATGGCACCAACTCCGAAGGCTGCGTAATTATCAACTTCGGTCAGCGCAAAGTACTGCTGGCCGGTATGCGCTACGCCGGCGAAATGAAGAAGGCCATGTTCTCCGTACAGAACTTCCTACTGCCGGAAAAAGACGTGATGCCCATGCACTGCGCGGCTAACGTCGGCGAAGATGGCGATACCTGCCTGTTCTTCGGCCTGTCCGGTACCGGCAAGACCACCCTGTCCGCAGATCCCGAGCGCTACCTGATCGGTGACGATGAGCACGGCTGGACCAAGGGTGCCGTCTTCAATATGGAAGGTGGCTGCTACGCGAAAACCATCGACCTGAGCCAGAAAAATGAGCCGGTAATCTGGGATGCCATCCGTTTCGGTGCCATCGTTGAAAACGTGGTAACCAACGATCACGGCACTGCTGACTACTGCGACACCAGCCTGACTGAAAACGGTCGCTGCTCCTACCCGCTGGAGCACGTCGAAATGCGTCAGCTGGAAAACCGCGCTGGCGAGCCGAAGAACGTTATCTTCCTGACTTGCGATGTATCCGGTGTACTGCCACCGGTATCCATCCTCTCCAAAGAGGCTGCGGCTTACCACTTCCTGTCTGGCTACACCGCCCGCGTAGGCTCCACCGAACTGGGCGCAGAGGCCGGTATCCACCCGACTTTCTCCACCTGCTTTGGCGCGCCGTTTATGCCCCGTGCACCGCGCGAATACGCAGACCTGCTGATGAAGCGCATCGAAGAGTTCGGCTCCAAGGTCTACCTGGTAAACACCGGTTGGACCGGCGGCTCCGGCGACAACGGCAAGCGCTTCCCGATTCCGGTAACCCGCGCTGTCGTTGCCGCTATCCAGAGCGGCGCCCTGGAAGGCGTTGCCACTGAGCACCTGGATGCCCTGAACCTGGATATCCCGATGGAAGTGCCCGGCGTGGACAAGTCTTACCTGAACCCTCGTGAAGCCTGGGCTGACAAAGCTGCTTACGACGATCAGGCAGGCAAGCTGGCCAAGCTGTTCGCCGAGAACATTGAGAAGTTCAATGTCAGCGAAGACGTTAAAAATGCAGGCCCTAAAGCCTAAGTAGAGGTTGTCGGGCACAGTGCGCTGTCCGTGACCCAAAAGCCGCTGCTCCCCCAGGAGCGGCGGCTTTTTTTGTGGCTGATCCCAAGCCCGCAGCCCGTCGATTTTTGCGGCTATAGTGAGTAAACAGGCGCCGACGATTTTAGCGTCGGAGGAAAAACTCTCTCAGCAGCAATCGCGAGCACTATGTCCGCAGGTAACTCGTTTACTCGCTTCGAAACTCTGTTCCCACACAAGCCGCCCGGGCAAAGAGTCAATCGGGTGGTCGTCAGTGCCCTCACTTTAATACTCAGTGCCATCCTGTTTACCCTCTGGCTCTATCTATTCCTCTCCTCGCAAGAGAAGTCCTATGTCGAGCAGCGTGGCTATCGCCTCGCCAACGAGGAGACCTTTAACAAATTCCTGCGAGAGGGCAGTAACCGCTCCAGCGTACAAGCACTCAATCAATTGCTTCGGGACCGGGGTGTCGCCGAGGTTTTTCCTATTCGTGATCTTCTGCGACAGGGGGGGGACTGGCTGGAACTGGGGGAACCCCCATTCGCCATACCACCCAGGGACCAGTGGTCCAATATTGTGAAAACCCTCACCCTGGTGCGAGATCAGGTAATACCGCTAATTGGCCCTGTCACCGTAGTTTCCGCTTACCGCACTGATGCCTACAACCGAAAACTTGTGACCGAAGACCAGCCCCGCCACCGTGACTTTTGCGGGCTGGACTTAATTCCGAATTCCAATATCGGTAAAAACGAACTCGCTGAAGAGCTAAGCACACTGCACGCACGCCTCGGTCCCGACAGCAATGTCGGGATGGGCCTGATTGACGATGTCCTGTTTCATGTCGATACCTGTGGCTATCGCACCTGGTAATTGAGGGAGCTGCCCGATGGTTATGCAAAGTAACAAAGAGTGCGTAGAAATCGGCCAGCGTCAACTGCGCCGGCGGATCATCATCATTGGGGCAATCGCACTGGCGATTCTCACCGGTCTATTTGTTTTTACTTACGAACGAGCGCGCGAGGCTGATGACCGGATGAAATCCCCTATCGATATCCTACCGCTGCTAATGATCCCGGAGGTTTACGATATCCAGGGCTATCCGGCAGCTTCCGAGAGGGCATTCAGCCGCTTCCTGAGCAAAGGCAATAACCATGCACGCTTTACTCAACTCAAAAAATTCCTGCGCTCCAACCGGGTTGAACAGGTTGTACAACCCTATGAGCTATTGCGTCAGGGCAGTGACTGGCAGGATTTGGACGAACCCGCATTCGCCATCCCTCCCAAGGAGCTCTGGTGGGGCATCGTAAATACTCTGCGGGTAATCGAGCGGGAAATAGTGCCCCGCGTCGGCCCAGTAACAGTGGTCTCCGGGTGGCGCACAGTGGATTACAACCGTAAGGCCGGGGGTTCCAAGGGAAGTAAACATCTGCATTTCTGCGGGCTGGATATAGTTCCGAAAAAGAAGTTCTCCCGAGAGCAATTGGTGCCCGTACTGAGGGATATCCACAAGCGCAACGGCCGCGAGTGGCAAATGGGCCTCGGAATCTATCGGGGCATTCGATTTCACGTGGATACGTGCGGATATAGGCGCTGGTAAAACCCCACTGCATCTGCTTAGATAGAGCAAAAATTAGGCGCCCTACCACTGGGCTGCCGAAAGAGAAGCAGAGGAAGTCGCAGTGCAAGAAAAACTGGAAAGGCGCTCATTTATATTGACCTTATTATTGGTCAGCGTAGCTTTTTTACTCCTAATAAAACCCTTCTTTACCCCTATTTTTTGGGCTTGTGCCACCGCACTGATTTTCTACCCCGTGTACCGTCTGCTGATGCAGCGCTTTCCCAATTCGCCTAATTTAATGGCTCTGCTAACCCTGTTTATGTGTATCGTTCTATTGGTGATACCCGTATTGGTAGTGGCCACCTCTTTTATTAATGAAGCGGTAACTCTGTATCACCGGATCCAGGAAGGACAAATTGATGTTTCTAAATCCTTTGAGCAGATTCGCAGTGCTTTCCCCAGGGTTAACAGCACGCTCGAGAGTATTGGCGTGGATGTCGAGGAGGCCAAGCAGCGCCTGATGGGTGGAGTGATGAATGCCGGTAGCTTCGTCGCAAAAAATGCGATTGAGGTCGGACAGAATACTGTTAACTTTTTCGTTATGTTGGGCTTAATGCTCTACCTCACCTTCTTTCTGATTCGCGATGGTGAAAGACTGGTAAACCTGATTATCCACGCCCTGCCACTGGGTGATGAGCGCGAGCACCTTTTGTTGGCAAAGTTCGCTGAAGTCACTCGCGCAACCATCAAAGGAAATCTGGTAGTCGCTATTACCCAGGGCGGCTTGGGCGGAATTATTTTCTGGGTGCTGGGCCTACCGGCACCGGTCCTTTGGGGTGTTTTAATGACCCTGTTGTCATTGCTGCCCGCCGTCGGTGCCGCATTGATCTGGTTCCCCGCTTCTATTTACCTCTATGCTATTGGCGAACCCATGAAGGCAACGATTTTACTCGCCTATGGTTTCACCGTGATTAGCCTGGTAGATAACCTGTTGCGCCCAATATTGGTGGGTCGAGACACAAAACTCCCCGACTATTTAGTACTATTCTCCACTGTCGGCGGTCTGTTTATGTTTGGAATCAGTGGCTTTGCGATAGGGCCCTTACTCGCCGCACTATTTCTCGCCTTCTGGGAGATTTTTATGCGTGAGTTTGTGCATCCCGAAGATGTCTTAATGCCACAAAAACCTGAAGATCTTTAACCTGTTCCCCGGGGCGGAAAATCCTTAATTCCGCCCCATCCTATTAATATGCAAAGTCAACTCGCACAACAGCTCAGGGGGCAGCCTCCTGTAGCTCTTTCAGCTGCAAATTGAGATCGCTCATCGGCGACTGATCAACCAACAGTGCTCCCTCATTTGCCCGATCCAAATCCGCCACCAGTAAAATCACTGTTGAGAAAGTCAGGGCCAAAGCTATAACTACTTGAGCAGATCCCCCGCGACTTATACCCAACTGGTATCCAATTGCCAGCATCGCCAAAATGGTCATAAAGTACAGGGAGAGCCAGAGTGGACCCGGTATACGGTATTGCAGCCCAACCACAACCCTGGCGCGGTGCAGATCTACCATCCCGTTAACCTGCTCGGCAAACTGGCGTAAATAATCGGCGTTGTAATCCTGTGCGATGTGCGCCTCGATCATACGCCAAAGAGCCTGGTGAATTTCCTCACTGCGAGCTACATCTTCCGGAGTGACGGCGATTGATGGGTCAATATCCCTAAGATTTGCATATTCAGCTATTAGGTCTCGCGCCTTATCCTGCTTATCCAATTGCAGAAAGCTCGCATTTAAATATGCGGCCTGGATGGTATTGACCTCCTGCAACAGCAATGCCTTGCGTTCATTAAATCGGTCGGCTGTCATATTAAAGGTAAATGCCAAAACGAATGCGACCAGGCCCAAAGTGGCAGCTACCGCACTGCCCAGGGAAGAATCCTCCTTGATACTGGCATTCACTACCCGCCGCTGCCCCAGATAAATCCCCACAGCTAAAGCGCAAAGCACTACGGCAACTGAAATGGTATAGATCAGTGGAAGTGGCAGAGTATAGAAAAGGCTGTCAAAGCGCATTTAAGCCCCTGCAAAACGGCAAGTCCATAACGGTGCATTGACGCACCAATATTCTTACTTTGGCGCATAAAGCATAGCAGTTATAGCAGAGCTATTGGCCAGTTAGGCCTTAGGGCAGTAGCATAGGCGTATCGGTAAACTACAAGGAAAAAATATTCGTGAAATATCTGCTGACCCTCTTAATTACGGCGTTTATCAGCCTTCCCAGCCTCGCTCTGGAAGTTGGTGAAATGGCGCCAAATTTCACTCTACAGGGGTCTGATGGCCAAACCCACACATTGGCGGACCTCCAGGGAAAAAGCGCTGTTGTGATCGCTTGGTTTCCCAAGGCATTCACCCGTGGCTGCACCATAGAGTGTAAATCGCTCGCCCAAAACGGTCACTTGATCAAAGATTATGAAGTCACCTATTTTATGGCCAGTACAGATGATCTTGACGATAACACCCGATTTGCTGAAGAGAGCGAAGCGGACTTCCCGTTACTCAGTGACCCCACCGGTGAAACGGCTAAAGCGTACGATGTACTTATTCCCGTAATGAATATCGCCCGTCGCGTTACCATTTATATCGGTAAAGATGGCCGAATTAAAAAAATTGACAAGGATATTAAACCGGCAACCAGCGCAGAGGATATAGCGCGAACGCTTGGTGAATTGGGAATTAAAAAAGTTTCAACCTGAAGGGTAATCCAGATCAATTACTATAAATATCAAATAGCTCAAATTTTGGGCTATTTGTATTGCAAAATCACTTCTTAATAGAAAAAGAAATTCCAAAACAACATTGCTCTCCTTCAAAATCCGCCAGCCACTTACACACACTTAGATTAACTTCACCCAGGCTAGATTGAACGACATGCTCGAGAAGGTAATCGGGTTCCCCTGAGGAAAATACACGCTGGTCAGCTTCACGTAACGCTTTGGCATTCTCTGCCCAGGCCAATTGGACATCAGTTTTACCAACCACATCCTCTCCGGCCAATTCGCATATCCTTTGATTACCCCAAATATATTTCTCACTTTTATCTTTTACCCAAAACAAGAATGGAACGTCATCAACGACTTTCAATTCATCTCGAGTCATATAACACCTGTGGATTACTCACATTAAGCATTTAATAAAAATAATAATAGCTGAGTTAATCGACCCTATAAGTTCATAAAAAAATAAAAGGAAAACTTAGCTTTGCAACCTAATGCATGCGTACCACTATTATGCCGTGCAATTTAACTTCACAAAGGTATTATACGGCCAATAATTAATATTGAATATAGAGAGAGGTTATGAAGGAACTGACCAGACACCTAACAATACTAGCAGCATCATCGATTCTTGTTAGTGCATGTAGCGGAGGAGGAAGCAATTCATCTAGCCCAGAGCCGGCACCAGAAGAGTCATCAATTACCCTGCATGGAGTCTTTGACGAAAGCTTCTCTGAGTTTCCAGAAATAACAGTCAGCATTGGCGAAAGCCATTATACTGCCGAGCAAACAAACAACAATGAATTCACGGTTGAAATAGAAGGCGACCATAGCGACGAGCTAGTAACCATAATTGCGCAGGGTGCGGTCTCAGATGACTGGAGTTACAGTTTTAAATCCTATGCTGGGTCATTTAGTGAACTCTCGAGCCAAGCAATAAATAATGAAGTAAGCTACCTCAACAATAACCCGGGTTTAGTGTTAAACAGCTTATCAGCGTCGATCTCCAACCTTGCAGAGATATCAAACAACAACAGTGAAATCACAACCACTGAAGGCCTAAAAAAACATATTTTCGAAGTGCCTATGGAGGATGCTATTAATTTAGCTATATTCCTAAAAGGTGCAATTAATGAAGAGTTCTCAGACAACACGAACTTTTTCTTTCTCGAAGATAGATATTCAAATACGACAGACTTCATCAGAGATTATTCATTCTCAAAAGCCTATATAGAAGACATAATTCAATCAAATCAAGAGTATGCAGATGAGCTTCTACTGAAAATCCTAGACAATAATTACTCTCACCAACAGAATTACAGGCTGAATGAATCCTTAGAAACAATCTTTTTGACTGGAAGCTCAGGCAGCGACAATTTAATACCCGGGGTCATACAACTCAAGGAAGAATTACAAAATTCCGGCACAGCTAATTTTATTGGAATTGGAGAGTTCACTCTGTCACTGGATGAGGACGGTGACATTAATGGACAAATAGCTGACGGAGTAAGCTGGGGCAGGTTCAGCCTTCATAACTGTATAGATATTCGAAACAGCAACTTTAATACAAGGCATATTTATTCGACGCCATATAGCCAGGTACTGGAGATCAACCTCAATAGCACTTGTACAAGCCAGAGCGGGGAGCAATATGAATACAGCGAAAAAAGATACTTAAACACCATAAATACAAGTTATTCCGCCTCCTGGGAATCAATTCCCAGTCACTTTTCAACTAAAACTTACCATCCAAATTTCCACCAAAACTGCAACTGCAAATACTTCTCTGGAAAGTTCAGCATGGACTCTGAGAATACTGGTAAAGAGAAATTTGGGCCGGACCTAAAAGAAGAAGAAACATTTTCAGCAGTTCTAACTAATGAATTAGTCATAAACTACGAAAGTGGCCAACAAACACGTTACATTCCCATGAGTACATTCGGAAATGCGACCAGGGTCATTGCCGTTAGCACAGGTAGCGATGGCACAACAGATATATTTTCTAGTTTTTTGGTTGAAGAAGATGACACACTACTTGAGGCTCCTCCATTAAGAGTGGAGACTCACACTTCATTTCCAACTCCCAATATTTGGGCAGTCGTTTATTCCGATAATGGAACTATTCAACAAGAATTTACCTACCCTCTCGATCCATTCAATCCATTTTCTGACTATGACTGGATGACGGATGAACGCAAAGGCTCGTGGGAGATAGCAGCAGACGGCTCAATAGTTTCGAACCACTACTATGATCCAAATCTGGAAACGGAGGAGAATTCCACTGCTGCTTACCTGCCATCCTGCGAGGGACAATCTGAAGACTGCATACTATGGAAAAAAAGGCGATTACGACTTATCAATACCGATGAGGATATCTACTATCTTGAATCTTACCTTGAAATCTTCTCTTCAAGACTAGAAGAAGCCCAGACAGATTATAAAAACGGCTTCATTGGCCGCTTTAAAAAAGTAGATATCTAAAACCAGCTGCAATCTATTTTAATTGAAAAATGTGCTTGGAGAAAAATTTTCCCCAAGCACAAACTCTCTTTATTCCCCACCGATCTCCAATTCTTTTAGCTTCCGTGTCAAGGTATTTCTACCCCATCCCAATAGATCAGCTGCATCGCGTTTACGCCCAGCAGTATGCTTAAGCGCAATTTCTATTAACGCTTTTTCAAATGCGGGAACAGCCTCATTTAAAATTTCGCGCTGCCCAGAGGATAGGGCCTGGTCAGCCCACAAGCGCAGTGCTTTTTGCCAGTCTGCCGGTGTTTCTGTCGTCGCGCCCTGCTGATGCAACTCCTGTGGCAAATCTTCAATATGCACCTCGCGCCCAGAGGCCATCACGGTAATCCAGCGGCAGGTATTTTCCAGTTGTCGTACATTACCAGGCCAATCCAGCCCAGAGAGGTACTCCTCAGTTTCCTTGGTTAGGATCTTTGATTCCACCCCCAGATCTTTTGCCGCAGCATTAAAGAAGTGCCTCACCAATCGCGGAATATCCTCACGGCGATCCGCGAGTCTTGGAATATGGATGCGAATAACATTCAGGCGGTGAAACAGGTCCTCGCGAAATTTATGCTGACATACCAACTCTTCCAGATCCTGGTGAGTCGCCGCAATAATACGCACATCCACTTTCACCGGGGTGTGGCCACCGACACGGTAAAATTCACCATCAGCCAACACGCGCAATAACCGGGTTTGCGTATCTGCGGGCATATCACCAATTTCATCTAGAAACAGGGTGCCACCATTGGCCTGTTCAAAACGTCCGGCACGCTGGGAGCTGGCACCGGTAAAGGCCCCCTTTTCATGGCCGAATAATTCGGACTCCATCAGGTCCTTGGGTATAGCCGCCATATTCAATGCAATAAATGGTTTATCCCTGCGCGGGCTGTGATTGTGCAGTGCCTGTGCCACCAGCTCCTTTCCGGTGCCGGATTCACCATTGATTAAGACGGTGATATTGGAGTGCGACAGGCGACCAATCGCGCGAAACACCTCCTGCATCGCCGGCGCTTCACCAATAATTTCTTTATTACCCTGGCCATTCTCTGGCTCAACCTGCTCTTCAGCACGTTGCTCACTAGCGTGCATCAAGGCCCGTCGGGTTACCGCTACGGCCTCATCAATATCAAATGGCTTGGGCAGGTATTCAAAGGCGCCCCCTTGATAAGCGGCTACCGCGCTATCCAGGTCCGAGTGCGCAGTCATAATAATTATCGGCAAGCTCGGTCGTTCAGCCTGGAAGCGCTGTAACAATTTAAAACCATCGGAACCCGGCATGCGGATATCACTGATTACCACATCCGGTGAATCGCTATAGAAATCATCCAGGGCGCGGTCGCCACTCTCGTAGCACTGGGTATCAATCCCCTCACGCGATAGCGCTCTTTCCAGCACCCAGCGGATTGATCTGTCGTCGTCAATAATCCAAACGCGATTACTCATTCTCTAGGTTCCTGTATTTGCTAATTCGGTAGTCAGGGGCAGATAAATTTGGAAAATGCTACGGCCGGGTTGGCTGTCACACTTAATCAACCCCTTGTGCTGATTGATAATGTTCTGGGAAATCGAAAGTCCAAGACCTGAACCCTCGGCGCGGCCGGAGATCATCGGGAAGAATATCCGCTCGCGAATTTCCTCCGGTATGCCCGGGCCGTTATCTTCAATTTCTATACGGCAGACCAATGGGCAATTTCGGCGGCCAATGGTGAATTGGCGCTGGATACGCGTGCGCAGTACCATCTCCCCGCTACTGAGACCAATACTTTCATCGATAGCTTGCATGGCGTTGCGGGCAATATTAAGCAGCGCCTGAATCAATTGTTCGCTATCTGCGGGGACATCGGGAATAGACGGATCGTAATCCCTGCGAATTTGAAGCTCACCGATACACTCTGCATCCAGCAACTGGGCAACCCGCTCCAGAACCTCGTGCACATTAACCGGTTGCAGTACTACCGGCTGGCGTGGTCCCAATAAACGGTCAACCAGATTGCGCAGGCGATCCACTTCCTCGATGATAATCTGTGTATATTCGTCTAACTCCCGGTCCGGCAACTCGCGCTGCAATAGTTGTGCCGCCCCGCGGATACCACCGAGGGGGTTCTTGACCTCATGGGCCATACCGCGAACCAGGTTTCGTGTCGTTTCCTGGGCACTGAGCAGCGCATCTTCCCTGGCAATTCGCAACAGGCGATCCATCGGCTGCACTTCCACAAGTAGCACAGAAAACTCGGGGACCGGGCTGACTGAGTAATCCACGGTCCGGGTTTCAAGATTGTTCAACCTCCAACTGGCCCGGCGCACTGTATACTTCTCATTTTTGCGCAATGCTTCCCGCATAGCCTCATAGGCAGTGGGAGATTCTCGCACCACCTCCTCCAACTTCGAGCCTTTAACCCGGGTACTGGAGGCGGCAAACAAGTCCTCAGCAGCATTGTTCAAATAGCAAAGCGATAAGTTTTCATCCAGCACCAACACTGCGGAAGTCAGGCTATCGAGTAATTGGCGCAACTGGCGATCATTCAGCATTCACAAAATTTCCGATTCATTCCGAGGCTCTGACCAAACTCCCTTTGGTCACCCCCAGCAAACTAGCGCTGTATCTAGTCAGTGCAAAAAGCAAACCAAAATGGCGCATAAGCTGGCATTTGTAGGCGGAAGCAGCTTCAACCGGACACAATCAGTGCGCGATTAGCAACAACGGCATTGCGAGTATTCAGTCTCAGAAATAGGATGCCGCCGACCACAGAGAGAATGCACCATTAAGGTGCATAGGTCAAAAAACAGGCAGGCGGACTTTAGAGCGAAGTAAGGGGTAGCGGGAGCTTTGCACTCCCTCAAACATTCACCCCCGAGCTATCGGGCGCTTGACATGAATTGTGATCGTTTGCGACTGGGCCAATACTTGCCCTTTGGGCCCTAGCAGAACCGCCTTGAGCGTATGGGTACCGCGGACCAGGGCGGAGATATCCAGGGAGTTACCAGCCGAACTTCCCTGCCAGCGCTGCCCATCAATAACCGCATAAAAGCTAGCGCCCTCTGGATAATTGGGGGCCACATCCACCTGAAGCGCTATCAGTGTCTGCCCTGGCGGAATAGTCGCCTCATTAATTGGACTCACAATTCGAATCGATACCGGCCCCAACTCTCCATCATCACTTTTGGGCGACAGCTTTCTTGTGGGCAGCTGGCGGGGCAGCGCAATTGGCTGAATATTGATTGGGGCTAAATCCACTTTCTCTGAGTTGCCATTTGCCGGTGGTGTATCGCTAAAACTGACCTGGCCATCGGGCCCAACCACTTTGTAGATCGCGCCAGCCTCTTCATTCTCTTGAGAAGCCGCAACTGCCACCAGAGGCATTGCGAGTAACAGGGCCTTTAATTGCCAAAACCTTGCCATAGTGTTTTCGACCGCAGGGCGGACGCTCCTTTCTTCCCAGATCGGGCCAATGGGATATTCCTGAGCCTCCGCATAGCGGCACTCAATTCACTTCCACTGACAGTGTACTCGCAATAAAAAAGCCCGCACCAGGGTGGCGCGGGCTTTTCGAGAACAGCTCGACGGCATCATCGTGATGCCGGTCGCCATTACACGGAGTAGTACATATCGAACTCAACCGGGTGAGTGGTCATGTTCAGGCGCTCTACTTCTTCACGCTTCAGCTCGATGTAGGCATCGATAGCATCGTTAGTGAATACACCACCGGCTGTCAGGAACTCGCGATCCTGATCCAGAGCATCCAGGGCGCCTTCCAGGCTGGAAGCGACAGTCGGGTACTCAGCCAACTCTTCCGGCGGCAGATCGTACAGGTCCTTGTCCGCAGCATCGCCAGGGTGGATCTTGTTCTTGATACCGTCGAGACCCGCCATCAGCAGTGCGGCGAAAGACAGGTATGGGTTGGCGGTCGGGTCCGGGAAGCGAGTCTCGATGCGCTTGCCTTTCGGGGAGGGCACGAAAGGAATACGGATAGACGCAGAGCGGTTGCGCGCAGAGTAAGCCAGGATTACCGGCGCTTCGAAGCCAGGTACCAGACGCTTGTAAGAGTTGGTGGAAGCGTTGCACAGCGCGTTCAGGGCGCGAGCATGCTTAACGATACCGCCGATGTAGTACAGAGCAGCTTCGGACAGACCAGCGTAGGCGTCACCGGCAAACTGGTTTACGCCATCCTTGCTAAAGGACTGGTGAACGTGCATACCGGAACCGTTATCGCCAACCAGCGGCTTGGGCATAAAGGTCGCGGTCTTGCCGTAGGCGTGGGCAACGTTGTGTACAGCGTACTTGAGGATCTGTACTTCGTCCGCTTTCTTAGTCAGGGTGTTGGCGGCAACGCCGATCTCACACTGGCCAGCAGTACCCACTTCGTGGTGATGCACTTCTACGCGCAGGCCCATCTGTTCCATCGCAGAACACATTGCGGCGCGAACGTCGTGCAGGGAATCCACCGGAGGAACCGGGAAGTAACCGCCTTTAACGCCGGGACGGTGACCAATATTGCCTTCTGCAAAGTTGTGACCTGAGGACCAGGCTGCTTCTTCGGAGTTGATCTTGTAGAAGGCGCCGCCCATTTCGGCACCCCAGGTGATGTCGTCGAATACGAAGAACTCGGGCTCGGGACCGAACAGAGCGGTGTCACCCAGGCCAGTGGACTTCAGGTATTCCTCAGCGCGCAATGCGATGGAGCGAGGATCGCGCTCGTAACCCTGACCAGTAATTGGGTCGACGATGTTACAGCGAATGATAACGGTGCTCTCATCGGTGAAGGGGTCGAGGAAAGCGGTCTCGTCGTCCGGCATCAGGATCATGTCGGATTCGTTGATGCCCTTCCAACCGGCGATGGAAGAACCATCGAACATTTTGCCTTCTTCAAAGAACTCACCGTCAACTTCCGACGCAGGGATGGAAACGTGTTGTTCTTTACCCTTGGTATCGGTAAAGCGCAGGTCTATCCATTTCGCTTCACTTTCATTAATCAAACCGAGCGTTTTCGCTGACATTGCAGTCCTCCAGGTCTTGAAAAGTAATTGGTCGCTATGCCTTGCTGTCGCTGCCGGCATTCACTCTCTACCTGGCGTGAAATAAAGCAAGGAGTGTGCCAAATTAGGGCAATCGCCTCATAGTCCCGGTTGGCGCCGGTGCGAGCCCCAGCAAAGTGCTGACGCAGCCAGGATAGATGTATTGTGGCCGAGCAGCCACATAAATACGCACCAAAATAGAACATACTTGCTCTCGCTTCGCCCGCAAACAGTGCACAACCAACTTGGCTCCGGCTAGTTTATAATGCCGCACCTTCTATCAACATGCGGTACCCCACGGATTCCCATGCACTTTGTCGTCAAGTTTTTTCCAGAGATCACCATCAAGAGCAACCCTGTGCGCAAGCGCATGTCGCGCCAGCTCAAGGACAACCTGCAGCGCCTGCTGCGCCAGCTGGACGACCGTATCCAGGTGCGAAAGGATTGGGAAAAGATCGATGTGATCGCGCCCGATGCTGTGTCCCACCTGGGTGGACGTATCGAAGAGGTGCTCTCTCACACCCCCGGCATCGCCAACTTCTCCCGCGTGCGCCAGTTCCCCCTGGGCGACCTGCATGACATGTACGAGAAAACCCTGTCGGTATGGGGAGACGCCCTGAAGGACAAGACTTTCTGCGTCAGGGTTAAGCGCACCGGCAAACACGACTTCCAATCCCTGGATGTGGAGCAGTACGTGGGCGGCGGCCTCAACAAGAACACCGAGGCATCCGGAGTCAAACTGAAAAACCCCGACATCACCGTTAAGCTGGAGATCCGCCACGATAAGCTCAACGTGATCGAAGAGCAGCATCCCGGCCTGGGCGGCTTCCCCCTGGGCACGCAAGACCCGGTTTTGTCGCTGGTATCCGGTGGCTTCGATTCTACCGTGGCCAGTTACATGACCATGAAGCGCGGTATCCGCACCCACTTCCTGTTCTTCAACCTGGGCGGACGCCAGCACGAGTTGGGCGTGAAAGAAGTCGCCTACTACCTGTGGAACAAATACGGTGCTTCCCATCGGGTGCGCTTTATCACTGTGCCGTTTGACGAAGTCGTGGCAGAGATTCTCGAGCGGGTCGACGACTCCCATATGGGCGTCATTTTGAAGCGCATGATGCTGCGCGCCGCCGATGTGATCGCCAAGGAACTGGAGGTGGACGCCGTAGTCACCGGTGAAGCCATCGCCCAGGTTTCCAGCCAGACCCTGAAAAATCTGTCGGTGATCGACAGTGTTACCAATACCCTGGTATTGCGCCCACTGATCACCACCGACAAGACCGATATTATCCGCACCTCCCGGGCCATCGGCACTGAAGAGTTCGCCGCCAATATGCCGGAATACTGCGGCGTTATCTCGGTAAAACCCACCACCCGCGCCAAGATTGAAAAAGTGGAGTCCGAGGAAAACCGCTTCGATTTCACCGTCCTCGATCGCGCTATCAGCAATCGGGTGATGCAAAATATTGATCAGGTGATCGAAGAAGTCGATGGCGAAGCACCGGATGTGGAGATCCGCGAAGAGCCGGGCAGCGCTGTGGTTATCGATATCCGCCACCCGGATGAGGAGGAGCTGGATCCACTGGAGCTTGGCTGTGAGGTGCAGACTATTCCTTTCTACCGTCTCAACAACAGCTTTGCCCACCTGGACCAAGAGCGTGAGTACCTCCTGTATTGCTCCAAAGGCGTTATGAGCCGCCTGCACGCCTCACACCTGTTGGACGAAGGTTTTCGCAATGTGGGCGTGCTGCGCCCGCTGATTCCCCACAGACCGGAAACCATTAAGAAGTAACTTCTGCTCAAGGCGCGGGCAATTACCGCCCGCGCGGGTTTTAAAGCGATCAGCGCCCCGGGGCGGTGATTTTTTACTCAAAATCACTCCCAATTGTCATGCGGCCCCCCTATAATCGCCGCCTTTGGCCGGAATGCTGCTGTAGAAACCCCGCAGGCCCCCGCCCCGACTTACCAAGATTTAACGCCCAGAGGCCCCCAGTGATAGAGAATCTGCGCAATATTGCGATTATCGCCCACGTAGACCATGGCAAAACCACCCTTGTGGACAAGCTGTTGTCCCAGTCCGGCACTCTCGACCGCCGCGACGAAGGCGCCGAGCGCGTCATGGACTCCAACGATCAAGAGCGTGAGCGTGGCATCACCATCCTGGCGAAAAACACCGCTATCCGCTGGAATGACTACCGCATCAATATTGTCGACACCCCAGGGCACGCCGACTTCGGCGGCGAGGTAGAGCGCGTACTGTCCATGGTGGATTCAGTTCTGCTGCTCGTAGACGCAGTAGATGGCCCCATGCCGCAGACTCGCTTCGTAACCCAGAAGGCGTTTGAGCAGGGCCTCAACCCGATCGTGGTGATTAACAAGATCGACCGCCCCGGCGCTCGCCCCGACTGGGTGATGGACCAGGTATTCGACCTGTTCGACAGCCTCGGCGCCACCGACGAGCAGTTGGACTTCCCGGTTGTCTACGCCTCCGCCCTGAACGGCATCGCCGGTCTCGACGACACCGACCTGGCCGACGATATGACGCCGCTGTTCCAGATGATTGTGGACAAGGTTGAGCCCCCGAAGGTTGACCCCACCGGCGCCTTCCAGATGCAGGTTTCCGCTCTGGACTACTCCAGCTACGTAGGCGTAATCGGCGTTGGCCGTATCACTCGCGGTACCCTGAAGCCGAACCAGCAAGTGGTAGTTCTCGATCGCGAGGGCAACTCGCGCAAAGCCAAGGTCCTGCAGGTTATGGGTTACCTCGGCCTGGAGCGTGTAGAAGTGGAGCAAGCCAGTGCTGGCGATATCGTGTGTATCACCGGTGTGGGTGAGCTAAATATCTCCGATACCCTGTGCGATCTGGATACTCCAGAAGCCCTGCCCGCCCTGAGCGTGGACGAGCCCACCGTAAGCATGACCTTCCAGGTCAACGACTCCCCCTTTGCTGGCCAGGACGGCAAGTTCGTTACCTCGCGCAACATCAAAGAGCGTCTTGACCAGGAGCTGATTCACAACGTGGCCCTGCGTGTAGAGCAAGGCGACTCTCCTGATAAGTTCAAGGTTTCCGGCCGAGGCGAATTGCACTTGTCTGTCCTCATCGAATCCATGCGCCGAGAAGGTTTCGAGCTGGGCGTTTCCCGCCCCGAAGTGGTGCAGAGAGAGGTCGACGGAGAGATCCACGAGCCTTATGAAGAAGTGGTTATCGATGTTGAGGAACCTCATCAGGGGCCCATTATGGAAGAGCTGGGCCTGCGCAAGGCCGATCTCACCAATATGGAGCCCGATGGCAAAGGTCGCGTGCGCCTAACCTTTATCGTGCCCTCGCGCGGCATGATCGGCTTCCGCTCCCAATTCCTTACCATCACCAGTGGTTCTGGCATTATGACCAGTATCTTCGACCACTACGGTCCGGTGAAGCAGGGTGAGGTGGCCAAGCGCATCAACGGTGTACTGGTTTCCATGGTCAAGGGCAAAACCCTCGCCTATGGTCTGTTCGCACTACAAGATCGTGGTCGCCTGTTCCTGGGCCACGGCGAAGAGGTCTACGAAGGCCAAATCGTCGGTATTCACTCCCGTGGCAACGACCTGGTGGTAAACCCCACCAAGGCCAAACAGCTCACTAATGTGCGCGCGTCAGGTACCGACGATGCACTCACTCTATCACCACCCATTCGTCACACCCTTGAGCAGGCTCTGGAATTTATCGAAGACGATGAATTGGTAGAAGTGACTCCTAACTTTATCCGCCTGCGCAAGAAAATTTTGCAGGAAAATATGCGCAAGCGCGCGAAGAAATAATTAGTATTTTCTTCAACTTTAAAAAGGGCCCTCTGGGCCCTTTTTTGTTTTTGCCATATCATGACATCTTCAATCCCTGAAGAGGGACAATCAAAAACTTCTCCGTAGCAACATTTCATAGTAAAGAGGTGATTGATTAACTCGACAGAAGCCGTGCTGCACTAAACTGCAGGGAGGCTGCCTGCAAGAGGCCGTAAATATCGCTCGCCAGAATCCGGTATTTTTTTCCGATCTCTTACCCCAAAAAGAAAATTTATCTTCTTTTGATATTAAATAATCGACCATTTTTATCGTTGATCTGCTCAAATATTTATTCCTGGAAGGTGCAATTAAATTTATGCCCGCACTTTTTATTGTCCCCATCATAAAATTACAGCGGAAATAAATATAACCACTCAGCCACTACCCTCCGTGGCTTGCACATTTATTCCACATTTCCTCGCGGAACTTTTACCTCTCCATTTATTCAAATTTTTCCACATATAACGACAAATTTCTTTATACATAATTAAGACCTATGGGAGGTCAATCTAATGTTTTCTTTCCTGCAATCTCAGGATCGAACAAGGATGTTGGTGGGCAGCCGCAGTGAACGCGGATCTAAATTTGGGTTTAAATTAAAAGCTGCGGCGGCACTCGCAGCAGCAATCGCCATCAGCGGAAACGTCAGCGCACAAGAAACCTCTAAACGTGTATCTGCCTATTGGGCCGATTGGGAATACTGGGCCGACTCATCCTTCACCCATGACAACGTGGATTTCTCCAAGCTCACTCACGTTCAGTACGCCTTTGCCTGGAATGACGAAGACGGCAACATCTACTTTACAGACCCCTACGTTTTCTACGGCCTGGGCGCCCAATCATTTTCCGGCGGCGCCGGTGATGGTCCCGTAAAATGCTCGCCGCAATTCTGGCACCCCTACAGCCAATACGATTCCAGTATTCAGCCCGCGGTCTGCCAGGGCTGGAATGACCACGAATCAGGTTTTGTAAAATCGGTACATGACGACGGTGCCAAGGCGATCCTGTCTATGGGCGGCTGGACCCTCTCCCACAAAGTCTCTGAGATGATGGAGAGCGACACCGCACGTGCAGCCTTTATCGAAAATGCAGTGACACTGCTTACTGACTGGGATTTCGATGGTCTCGATCTCGATTTCGAATACCCCGGCTATGCACCGAACGGCGGACGCTCGATCGACAAAGAAAACTTCACCACCCTGCTGCAAGAGCTGCGCGCGCGCTTCGATGAGGTTGAAGCGGAGACCGGCAAAAATCTGGAACTGACCGCTGCCGTGGCCTGTGGCCCCTCGATTGCAGAAGAGGGTTATGATTTTGCTGCTGTGGGCGAAGTCCTCGACTATGTCAACCTGATGACTTATGACTTTGGTGGCGACTGGGATACCGTAGCCCAGCATACCTCGCCGCTTTACCCCTATGAAGGCCAGGTCAACGAAGGCTTCGACGCAGACAGCTGCCGCAATATGTGGATGACTGAGGGCAATATTCCCGCTGAGAAGATCACCCTGGGTATGTCCCACTACGGCCGCAGCGTGGCTGGCGCCACCGCAATCGGTGAAGCCGCCTCCGGACAAGACGTCGCTCACTGGGGCTCTGACACCGAGACGCGCTACTACCAGATCGTTGAGAAAATGCAGAGCGACTCTTCATTCCAGACCGCTTACGATCCCGAGGCCGTCACCCACTATGGTTGGTTTGAGGATGGCGGTTTTATCTCTTTCGAAGATACGACTTCTATCGCCGCACGCGCCCAATATGTGCTCGACCAGGGCCTTGGTGGCGTGATGATCTGGCAGCTACGCGGCGGAATGTTATTGGAGAACAATGAATACCAGTATCCACTACTTGATGCCGCACTCGAAGTTTTCGGACAGGGTGGCTCCAGTGATAGCGATACCGGAGACACTGGCGATACCGGAGACACCGGAGACACCGGAGACACCGGAGACACCGGAGACACCGGAGACACCGGAGACACCGGAGACACCGGAGATACCGGAGACACTGGAGATACCGGAGATACCGGAGACACTGGAGATACCGGAGACACTGGAGACACCGGAGATACTGGCGACACCGGAAGTGGCGGTGGCAATAATAATGGCGGAAGCAGCGCCTGCGTCGCGTTTGAGCAGCCCTATGCCGGCGACCCAGGTTATTCAGTCGGTGACGTTGTTGTCTTTGAAGGAGTCGCCTACGAGTCCACCCACGAGCCAAACTGGTGGTCTCCAGGTTCCGCGCCATCGCTGTGGACCGAAACCACCTGTCAAACTGAGGGCGAAGGCTCCGACAATGGTTCCGACAGCGGCTCTGGCGATAGCAACGACAATGGTTCCGACAGCGGCTCTGGCGATAGCAACGACAATGGCTCCGATAGCGGTTCTGACGACAACGCCGATAACGGTTCCGATGACAACACCGACAGCGATCAAGGTTCAGGTGAGACCGCTTCCTGCCCCGAATTCCAGCAGCCATATGCTGGTGACGAAGGCTATCAAGTTGGCGACCTAGTAACCTTCGAAGGCCAGGTTTACGTGTCTACCTTTGGACCCAACTGGTGGTCCCCGGCTAACGCTCCCCAGTACTGGGAGGCGAGTTCCTGCCAGTAACCTGGATACACTTTGGCCGCCTTCTCAGGGAAGGTGGCTCAATGTTTGTTCTAATAGAAGGGCCCTTATCGGGCCCTTTCTATTTATTATTTAGTCCGCGCTTAAAATAATTATTACGGCGCACCTTGTAAGATATGCATCACTTCACCAAAGCCATCCTTTGGCAAATTATTTCTCAACCAACGAATTCCATCATTTGTCAGATTTTGCTCATACTTAATTTGATTTTGATCTCGAAGATAAATTCTGAGCCTGGTGTAAGAGGCAATAAATCTCTGCAGCTTGTAATCAATTAAACTAATTTTTTATCATCCATTCTTAAAATGTATTTTGGAACCCAGCGGCTAGGTGCCGGACCAGTGCCAGTAGCTGTTTCAACCGCCTGAATTTGACTCCAATTATACTCTTTAGGAAAAAGGGAAAATAATGAGTTAAATTTCACTCCATTGGAGCTGGCAACAAAATAACTATTTATCCCCAAGACTATCAAAGATAAAAAAACGATAGGATTCTAAAATTTTTACGAATTGATTGCCTCAACCTATAGTCCCCAATATCTTAGACTTAACTCTTTATCAAGTTCTATTTTGGCTTAGGGATTAAGTGTGTAAGCAGCTTAAAGAAGGTCGCAAACAATATTATAGAAACAAACATTACTGACCGCATTGATAAAATATATCCCTCAGTAGTAAGGCCTGCCAAGATAGCGTTCTCAGATAAAGACTGTTCTCGCTGAGATACTAAAAATTTAAAATAAGAAGTAACTATAAGAGCCACTAATGAAAGTGGTAAGCAGAATGACAATCCAGTCCTACTTACAGTGAATAATAACGCGCTGGCTATTCATAGGCGGCATGGGAAACTGTAAAAAAAGAGGATTTCTTTTCATTTTAGGGGGCACTCACCCCCGACACAAAGCACATCTATGCCCTATGCCTTCATAGATATTTTGTTCTTGTATGCAGACTTTGCAGTGGTCCATAGTTACTAAAATTTTTAGGCTTAAAAAATACATATAAAAATAATGCATATTTATTAAATTATTGACAACTATCTTTAGCGAATAGATGACTCATTACAACTAACGATTTCAATATTTAGCACGTTAGAACTAAATAGTTAGATGGAGCCATAGCACTTAATAATCAACGGAAGAGTTAGAAAAGACTGTATAGCACCTGAATAACTCTCAATTCATGAGATCAGAAGACGACTTGGTAAGTTATTGCTTGTTAGACTGGCATGCCGTGGTTCGATCTGCCTGCACCGCAGAACTACTGTATATACGCCACATTAGGTTATTGAAGGAACCATTAACTGCATGGAATCAATAGTGCTTAACTAAATAATTAACACAATAGGCTGTATCCCATTCAATTACCCGTGACACATCAATTATGGCCATAAAAGCGCTGCTCAACTTTCTGCCACTGCGCCAATGCAGTTTGTGAGTGCAAACAAACTGTGAGTCTCTCGAACCTTGAGGCATAAGCGCGTAAAACGGCCAACCCCTGATGTGCTGCAATCTCGTGAGGGAAGCGGTTAGTGCCAGCTCCCAATGCCGGAAACAGTATCGTTTTGCAGCCGCGCTCTATCGCCAACTCTAAAACACTTTCATAGCAGTGCCTCAACAGAACTATGGCCTGGCTCCCCCATTGATCGCCACTGCTCCACTGGGGCGTAACAGTATGCAATAAGTAATCGACCGGTAAATCATAGGCTCGAGTCACGCGAGCTTCACCAACTGGGCATGCTCTTTGATTGGCACATTGGGGGGTTAACCGAGTCCCGCACTGGGCATAAATCTGCGCTGAAAGCCCCCGCCCCCGAATAAGATGCTTGTGTGCCGGACACACCAGAGCATCTCCACGCATCGTCAAGATATCGCCAGAAGTCAGTTGAATTTGTGTCACGATTTCTCAGTTCTAAAGTTTGAGTTACTGATACTGTAGCTTGCTACTTTGGTCGGTGACAGATTCCCCCTATACTCACCATTGCTTCACTCCGGCAGTGGCTACCAGCATAGTTGTATGATGCAGGACGGTCCCGAGCAAGCGGAAGGTTGCAGTCGGTATAGCAACGGGAATGACTATGAGCTCAGGGTATAACAATCAAAACCCCGCGATATCCACCTCTATTGATGAAGTGCAGCGCATAGATCTGCGCAGACGGATATTGGCCTCCTCTTATATGCTGATATTCGCTATGGCTATCACCGGAGCCATGGCGATCATCGCCCTTACTGCAACTAATATCCTGCAGGCATCGACGCTTTTTATCGTCGCGGTGGTTATTTTATTTGCATATATCACTGTCAACATTATCGGTCCTACCGAGAAAACGCCATTATTGGTGGGAATTCTTTTATTGGCGCTGTATTTCTACTTACTAATGACTGGTGGTGTAAACAATACCGGATTGATGTGGGCAGTTATGCTGGTCCCCGGATTTATCAACCTTTACGGCTATAAAACCGGCACCACTGCACTGCTCGGCATAGGTCTCGCTACGGCAGCAATCCTGTTTTATCCGGATTTCCCAGGGCTCACGGCCAAATATGATACGGCCTATCGTGCGCGTTTTATTGCAGTATTTGGTGCACTCACGGCTCTAACTGCATTACTTGACAGTAGCCGTCACCAAACTCAACAGCTCCTCCAGCGATTAACAGGTGAATTGGAGACCTATGCTGCCACGGACACATTGACCGGATTAGCGAATCGCAGAGAAGCATTTCGCGCCATTCATGAATTAGAACGCCGGAATGATGAGCTGAAAGATCAATATGTCATCCTTATCGGAGACTTAGATAACTTCAAGACGATCAACGATACCTACGGGCACTCCTTTGGCGACCGCGTATTACAAGATGTTGCCAAGATACTGAAAAGTAACACCCGGTCTGAGGATATTGTGGCGCGCTGGGGCGGCGAAGAATTTTTATTGCTATTGCCGAATACTGACTTGAAAGGCGGCAGTGTCCTTGCAGAAAAACTTCGTCGCAGAGTATCCACCCTCAGTCGCCGCTATACACGCCCGGTAAAAATCTCAATCAGTCTCGGAGTCGTCGAAGGCAGCACCAATGGCAAGCCACTCAATCAGCTATTGGCCGAAGCAGATAAACGTATGTATCGAGCCAAGAATGGCGGGCGCAACAAAGTGGTAGCCGCATAAATATTAAGTCACCAAGTGGCGCAGTAGATAGCCAACGACGAGTGCCAGGGCCGCTGCGCTACTGCCAAAAAACAGAGTTTTTAAGCCCGCCACCAGCAGGTGGTGGGAAAACACCAGTCCTTTGCACAAGCCAATAGCAAAAAAAGCGCAGACCGACAGAACGGCGCTCGCATAAAATTGTTCGGCGGGATTAAGGCTGTGGAAAAGGTAGGGCAGCAGGGGAATAGCACCTACACACAAAAAAGCGGCGAAGGTTATCAGTGCCGCCCCCAGAGGCTTATGCTCTAAGCGGCTTATACCGTACTCTTCCGCCAGCATTGTCTCTATCCACAGCTTTTGATTCGCGGTGATAGTGGCAACAATATTGTCGAGAACTTCACCTCGAAATCCCTTTCGATAGAAAATTTGCCTGATCTCTTCCCGCTCTCCCTCGGGAATTAAAGCAATATGCTGACGCTCTGTACGCATAGCCGCGGCTCGTTGCTCACGCTCCACACTGGCAGCTTCATAATTGCTTACCGCCATGCTGAAACCATCAGCGATAAGATTGGCAAAGCCCATCACAAGCACAACCGCTTCGGAGAAGCCTGCACCAAAAGCGCCTGCAACAATGGCAAAGGTAGTTACGCAGCCATCTATCGCTCCCAAAACAAAATCAGAGAGCCACTGTGACTGTGGACGACTTCGCAAGCGCGCCTCAATACGCTCCGGTCGATGCTCCTCAATTAGCGCTTCCCGGCTTTCCTGTTGGTGTTTTGGGTTTTGCCGGTCCATAACCAGGCGAACTACTGTAAAAACCGCTGCATAACATAAGCATCTTGCAACCTTCCCAAAGGATCGGTAAATGCTCTATCTAGCGTTTTGATAATAGTGAAGCCCAGCTCGGTATAAAGGGTTATTGCGGGCTCACTGTCGCTGGGAACGTAGTTGAACTGCATTTCCAAATAGCCGGCGTCCTGGGCCCTGGCGATTGCATGCTGGACCAGTGCACGATCTACACCGCGATCGCGCACATCCGTGTGCACGAGAAAGTTGGCTGTCGCGACATGGCTATGAATACCAGGGAAATTAACCCCTAATTTATACACCCCCAGCAAGTGAGGTAACTCTTCGGCAACATAAGTCTGTAAGTCATCATTAAGCCATTGAGCAGAAAACACTTCTCGACTGATCTTATGCGAGAACGGCAGATCCCCTCTGTTTCGCACAACACTAAAGAGGCTCCACATGCCTTCGAGATCACTCTCTATAGCCTGCCGAATATCCATAGAAATCCATATCTCAGACAGCTTGCCGCACTTGCCTAGCGCACAATGAAGCTCCCCCGATCCACACCGGTATTTCCAGTCTTGGGATCATAGGCATATAGCACAATTTCATAAACACCTGGCAAATCCGTCGCAAAGGGCGCACTAAAGATATTCATTGTCTCCTGTATCTCTAGCGGCACTCGAGCAAATGATTTGCCATCTCTTTTAACCAATGCCACAACTTCTATCTTACTGCCGTCCCAAAGCCCACCATCGGTAAGTGAACATCCGCACATCATTACCACATTAGCGCGAATCTCAAAGGGACTCTGGTCCAAACCTGTATAGAGATGGGTCTGTGGGCTGAGTAAATCTACCAACATTCCCGGAATTTCCACAATCAGCCCATTACCAGAAATAGGCTTTCCCGGAACCAGCCAAGTCTGTGTCTGCGCCACCACTCGGGCCTGCTTTTTGATATACGGCGCAAGAACTTCCACCGTCAGAAATACCGGCTCACTGATATTCAGTGTAGCGGTAAAATGTGCGGCGCCATCGGCGATAGATTGGAACCGCTCTCGGGGCGTTTTCATAATTCTGGTGGTGTCACCGGTGCTCCCTTGGGTAAGCCCCTTGGCAAGAATTTCCCCAGAATCTGCATCGCGAATAATAACCATGGCACCACCGATGGAGGAGCCAATAAACTTGGCATCCATGGCCTTGGCGCGCACGGTAATTTCAGTGGGTGTTGGCTCCGCCCATAAAGCGGAAGGAAACAGTTGTAATAGCAGAGCGACGATAATAAATCCTGAACGTCTCATAGATACTCCTCTCTTATACATTGCCCAGCAGATAATAAGCCCCAAAAATACCCACTCCCCAAAACACAGCCCCTACAGCCAACCAAACAAAATTCCAGGGAGTAAATCTCGAGTTAGCCTGTCCTGAAATATCTCCATTAACCATATTGGCAGCTTTCTGTCCCTCATAAAGTGGCCACAATGTAAAGGGTAAGAGAAGTATGCTTACTATATCGATCAATGAAATTACATCGGAGTAATAGGAAATCCTGTCGACAATAGCCCCGGCAATCGCAAAAACTACATATAACGTAGCCCAAAGTGCCGGCACCCAGCGGTAATCCACCTTATCAATCTCGATACGGCTTTGAATCCTGGAAAAAAGGGAATGAGTAAAAAAGATAGAGAATATCGCCCGCATAACCGGCCACATATTCTCTCCACTAGCACGCTGATATTCTGCCCAATGGCGGTAAAACCAATAAACTGAATAGATACCCACTGTACCTAGGCTCATTACCCAGAATTTGGTTGGTGAAACTATATAAAACTGCGCTTCATCTTCTGAAACAGTATCTAATTCAGCCTCTGGGGCAGAGTAAATATTTGAATCCATTGGGACTTTTCCATAAACAATTATTTTAGGGAAAACCAGCTTTCCTCTATACACAGACGATATTCACAGAAATAAGCCCAATAAAAAAGCCGGGCTATGCCCGGCTTTTTAAAAGGGTCAGCTAAGAAGCTTATGATTGCTTCACTGATTCCACCCAAGAGGCTACGCGGCTCTCCAATACGGGCACTGGCAAAGCACCGCCACCCAGCACGGTATCGTGGAATCCGCGAATATCGAATTTATCACCCAACTGATCTTCAGCCTGCTTGCGCAGCTCCTGAATCTTCAGCATACCGATCTTGTAAGCGGTCGCCTGGCCCGGCCACGCCAGGTAACGACGTACTTCGGAACGAACTGCAGTCTCGGGGATTGCGGAGTTTTGCAGGAAGTACTCCACCGCTTGCTCTTCACTCCAGCCTTTGGCGTGCAGGCCGGTATCAACAACGAGGCGAATGGCTCGCCACATTTCAGCGGTCAGGTGGCCAAACAGGTTATAGGGATCTTCGAAGGCCCCCATTTCTTTAGCAAGCTTCTCAGAGTACAGCGCCCAGCCCTCTACATAGACAGTAAAGTGAGCTTGAGTGCGGAACTGCGGGATACCTTCCAATTCCTGAGCAATTGAGATCTGCATATGGTGACCGGGGTTACCTTCGTGGTAGGCCACAGTTTCCATATCAGTCGTGGAATAGGCACTCATATCGGACAGGTGCGCATAGTAAATACCCGGGCGGGAACCGTCGGGTGTGCCGGGGTAGTAATGCTGGGCACCGCCATCCTGCTCACGGAAGGACTCAACCCGCTTTACGACCAACTCAGCTTTCGGCAGAAGGCCAAAGTATTCCGGCAATTTCTTGGTAATGTTGTCCAGGAACGCGGTTGAATCATCCAGGTAGCCCTGGCGACCTTCATCGGTATTCGGGTAGTAGAATTGACCATCTTCGCGAATAAACTTGAAGAAGTCCTGCAGGCTACCTTCGAAACCAACCTGCTTCTTGATAGTTTCCATCTCACCACGGATACGCGCCACTTCTTCCAGGCCAATATTGTGGATCTGGTCGGCAGTCAGGTCCGTAGTTGTGGTGTTGGCCAGGCGCTGATTGTAGTAGGCCATACCATTGGGCAAGCTACTAGCACCTTGAGGCTCTGCTGAGGCCTTCTGTATATCCGCTTTGAGCCAGGTAACCAGCCCTTGATATGCGGGGAAGAACTCAGTCTCTAATGCCTTGCGCGCTTCCGCAGTCAGCTTGTCTGCCTGCTTCTGATCAATAGTACCGGCTTCGAGCAGCTCAGCGATTTTCCCTTTGGCACCGGCCCACAGAGGTGCGTCTTCACCATCGGTAAACGGCGCGCCTTCAATCAATTTACTGGACTGGTCAATCGCACCCTCATAGGCAAAGCGCGGGGGGCGGATACCTTCTTTGGACGACAGCTTGGCGCGGTCAAGCAACTGGTTGATCGCGCGGGAGATACCACCGATACGGGTGATATACGCCTGCATATCTTCAACGTTGTCGACCTTGTGGAAGTTCAGCAGGAAGTTGGGCAACTGCGATTGTGCACCTCCCATCTGCTCAAAGATGTAGCCGTGACGGATAAACGGCGCAGCGGCCTTGGCCTGTTCAAACTGATAAATCCAGATATCGTAGGAAGTTTTCCCTTCCTGGGTCAGCTTGCTGTAGTCGAAATTCTTCTTGAGCTCTTCAACACTTTTCTCTTGCCAAACCAAGCGGCGAGCCTCTGCGGCTTCACTCATATCGTCGATTTGGTCGTAGTGGTCTTTGCGGCCCAGGTAGGACAGCTGAATCGGACTGAACTGCAGCTGTTCCTCATAACGCTCATCCAGCCACTCAGTCAGGCGCTTGGTTTCGGCAACCGCATCTACAGTTACTGAGGCCTCGGCAACCGCATTTTGGGGCTTATCTGCGTTAGCTACAGTCTGGGTACTCTTGTCACCCTGACAGCCCGCAAGGATAGCGACAGCCAGCAGGCTGGGGATCAGTGGGTTGTTCAGCTTTATCGGCATCTTCCTATCTCGATCAAAAGTTGTACAAAAAAACGCCGCTAACTTTGACACGAATTCGGTGAGGTGTCGATTCATGCCCCCCAGAACGCCATATGTTTGCGTTGAGTTGAGGCAAATCGGAGATTTTGGACTAGGTGGACCTAATACCTGGAGCAGGATATTGCCACAAGTGACCCTGCGGTAATGGACTAACGCCGGCTTGTGACCCGGTCCACGATATGTAGCTCTCGCTGGGGAAAGGGTACCGTCAAGCCTTCTGCCTCCAGTGCAGGCTTAAGCTTTTGCATCAGGGACCAATAAACATCCCAGTACTGATCATTGGCAGCCCAGGCCCGCAACTGTAAATTGACCGCGCTGTCAGCAAGCGCCTTAAC
Source organism: Microbulbifer maximicatervae (SeqCode) (assembly GCF_052466985.1). Taxonomy (NCBI): domain Bacteria; kingdom Pseudomonadati; phylum Pseudomonadota; class Gammaproteobacteria; order Cellvibrionales; family Microbulbiferaceae; genus Microbulbifer; species Microbulbifer maximicatervae (SeqCode). Next base: position 4,063,209 of record NZ_CP174298.1, on the reverse strand, counting down.
AGCGAAACTTGGCTCTGGCTCAGCGAGAATACCGGGTTCCTGTTCTACTAGGCGACGTAATACTGTTAGGCCGCGATCAATGTCATCGCCATAGGCGATACTCGCCACAATCTCGATACGGCGAGTCTTATTGCGACTGAAATTGGTGAGCACTTGCCCCCAGATAGCACTGTTGGGTGCGGTAATACGCAGCCCATCCATGGTATCCAGCTCCGTAGTAAACAGCCCTACCTCGCGAACAGTGCCCAATATGGCACCGAACTGAATCACATCCCCAACGCGAAACGGCCGCAATCCCAGCAATAGGAACCCCGAAGCAATATTTTGCAGGGTATCTTTCAACGCTAAGGCTACTGCCACACCAGTAGCGCCGAGTAGAGCAATTAAGCTGGTAGTGTTAATACCAAAGACATCCAATACCAGCAGTGCGCCAACAATATAAACCGCCCAGCTCGAAATACTGCGCAGTACTGGGCGCAAGGTAATATCAAACCGGTCCGGCAGACGATCAACCGCTCTGCGAGCAAGATGGGCCACAAACAGCGTCACCAAAACTACCAGTAGTGCGGCCGCCAGCTTTAGGGATAATGCTGTTACTTGGGGCCAGTACTCGTTGAGCAAGCTATTAATATTCATCGACCCTCGAAAATAAATCCCTATTTTAAATTCAAGCCAAACCTAAATTCTGTGCCTCATCGACACAACGCTGATGAGCCGGACACGTTTCCAAGTGATCATTGACCATTCCAGTTGCCTGCATATGCGCATACATAATGGTTGATCCCACAAAACTAAAACCCGCTTTCTTTAACGCCTTACTCATCGCATCAGATTCTGCTGTTGTGGCCGGCACCTGCTTCATGGAGCGGGGGCGATTAACAATCACTCTTCCACCGGTGAACTGCCAGAGAAAATCCTTTAAGGATATACCGCGATCGCGCAACTCGAGGGTTGCCCGTGCATTCTTGATGGCCGATTCAACCTTGAGCCGGTTGCGAATAATTCCCGGGTTGAGAAGTAATTTCTCTACCTTTTTAGGGGTGTACCGAGCAATTTTTTCAGCATCGAAATTATTAAACAGTTTACGGTAATTCTCCCGCTTATTGAGCACTGTAATCCAGGATAAGCCCGCCTGGGCCCCCTCCAGCAACAAAAACTCAAACAGGGTTTGATCATCGGTAACCGGCCTACCCCACTCCTCATCGTGGTAACTTTGATAAAGTGGTGTAGACAGGCACCAGTCACAGCGCTTTTCCACCATCATTACTTCCTTTTTATAACTAGCTTGCGCCAGAGAAAAAGTAATACTGAATAAGCTGTAAAACCAAAAGCAAGGCAACTAACCCAAAAATAATATTATTACGATTCACTTCGACTCCAACAAATTGTTCTGCACTAACCAATCGCGACATTCGCATAACATAGTATCCAAAGCCACCCCCGATTGATAACCGAGTTCACATTCAGCTTTAGCGCTACTAGCAACGACTCTCCGCGTTACCAACGTGGCTTTTTCAGGGGTAATAACCGGCTCTTGCCCACTCACCCGAGACCAGAGGTCAGAAAACCAGGCGATAGATTGAATTAGAAATGCCGGTGTGGTGCGTTTTGGTACAGGTTTATGCAATAGCTCAGCGATCTTTCCAAAGAACTCTAAAAAACTGGCATCCGTTCCGGCCAGGATATAATTTTCGCCACACCGCCCCTTTTCAACCGCATCGATATGGGCTCGCGCTACTGCACCGGCATGGCAAAAAGAACCCCAGCCCGGTGGAACACCTGGTAATTGATTTTTATCAATCAGAAAAAAGGTCTGCGCCCAGCTGGTGGTATCGTATTTACCAACAATTGCACAAGGGTTTAGAAATACCGCATCCAGGCCCTGCTCAATTTCCTTGCGAACGGCAATTTCCTCTCTTTTTTTCGTGTACAGATAGTGATGATGAGGGTCATCTGCCAGCTTATCACTTTCTTCAGTAATTCTTTCCTTATGGTAGCCATAAGCAGAAATTGAGCTGGTCACCACCATGCGCCCTACATTTTTCTCCCTGGCAACTTTGGCAATATTCGCCGCCCCCTCAACATTATCTTTCCACTGCTGGGCATTACCGCCGCGCCACATACTGGTATTAGCCGCCATATGGAAAAGTGCATCGACATTATTTGGGATTGCAGCTTGAAGGGACTGAGGGTCATTCAGAGAGGCCTCAACCAGATTAACGCCCAGAGAGCGCAACATATCGGTATTGGAGGTGCGCCGATGCATGGCGGTAACTTTCCATCCATCACCAACCAATTGCTCTACCAAATTAGCGCCGAGAAAACCGGTTCCCCCGGTTACAAATGCGTGTTTCATAAATCCACCGGATGAGTTGTTATCGTTATTCATACCCAGTGATTAGCTCTATCGAAGCCACCTCCTTCCGGAAGGGCAGACCGGTTGGTGATACCACCACTCCGACAGAGTGGGCGGCACACTAACTTCACTAGTGACACCGCCACAAAACTAAACCCCTTTGCAATCGTCCTACCGGGAGTTTTATTAATTAATCTCGCTATTACTTTTGTTGGGTTAGTTGGAAAGACTAATCGATTTTCATGCCCAGCTGGTAGGCAAGGAAGCTCCACTGATTGGCGAAGTCTTCCACCTGCATCCATACCGGCTTGCCTGCACCGTGCCCAGCCCGAGTCTCTACGGCAAGCCAGACTGGTTTGTCACAGCCCTGATCTTTTTGTAGGGCTGCCGCAAATTTGTAGCTGTGCCAGGGAACCACTCGATCATCGCGATCGGCAGTGGTGATTAGCGTGGCCGGATAGCAGGTGCCCTCACGGGTGTTGTGGACCGGAGAATAGGCATGCAGCGCTTTGAACTCATCGCGATTTTCACTAAGCCCATAATCGCTCGACCACTGCCGGGCATTAGCGGAAGCGGTATGATATCGCAGCATATCCAGGACACCGACTACCGGTAATGCCGCAGCAAACAAATCCGGTCGTTGTACCAGCGTTGCCCCCGCCAATAGTCCACCATTGGAGCGACCACTAATAGCAAGCTTTTCAGGAGAAGTGACTTTCTCCTCGATCAGCCACTCAGCTGCAGCGATAAAATCATCGAAGACATTTTGCTTTTGCGTCTTGGTACCCGCCTGGTGCCAAGCATTGCCGTACTCGCTACCACCGCGCAAGTTGGCCAGTGCCAGGGTGCCGCCCATATCCAACCAACCGACAAAGCGGTTGTAGAAGCGCGGTAACTGAGCGGAGTTAAAACCACCATATCCATAAAGCAGCGTCGGGTTGGAGCCATCTCGCTTCATTCCCTTCTTATGCACGAGGAATAGAGGCACCCGGGTACCGTCCTTACTCTTATAGAAATGCTGACTCACAGTCAGATCGGAAAAGTCTGCTGCATATTTTGGCTGCTTGAACAGTTTGGTTTCACCAGTCTGTACATTCAGGTGGTAGATACTCGGCGGGGTAATAAAATTAGAGAAAGCGTAGAAGGTCTCAACTTCATTCGGCTCACCATAAAACCCCTTCACTGAGCCCACCCCTGGCAGCTTCAGCTCGTACTGTTTCTTACCGTTAGTATCGGTCACCAGCACTCGCGATTTTGCATCCTCCAGGTAGTGAAGCACAAAGCGATCACGGATATAACTGGCACTCTGCAGGGCACTAGTCGTCTCCGGCACCAGATCGCGCCAGTGTTTGCGTTGCGGCTTATTCAGATCAATAGCGATTACACGGCCCAGCGGCGCCCCCGCACTGGTCTCAAAGTAAAAGGTGCTCCCTTTATTTCCGAGATACTGGTATAGGCCATCCCAGTCATCCAGAAGCTTAACTACCTTGCCGCTTTCATCGCGTAAATCGCGATAGTAAAAGCCGTTCGAGTCATAGCCGTCGAAGATGCCAAACAGGAGATAGTTGCCATCGTCACTCACCGTCGCGCCCGGGTTCCGGGTGGGATGATCGGTAATTTCATAGACCAGTTGATCACTCTCCTGGGCATCTCCCAGTCGGTGAAAATATACGGCTACCTGTTTGCTATCATCCGCCGTGCCATCTCTGTTAAACGGGTACCGGCTATAGTAAAAACCGGACTCATCCGGCGCCCAACTGGCATCACTAAACTTGATACCGGTCAGTTGTTCCTTCAGATCCTTGCCTGTCTTTAGGTCGCGAATACGATAGTCGGTCCAGTCAGTGCCACCATCCGAGATACCGTAAGCCAGATAGCGGCCCTTTGGACTGACTTTGAGGCGCTTGGCAGCAATAGTGCCATCTTCACTTAGGGTGCGTGGATCTAAAACCGTATCGCCCTCAGCAGACAGGCTAGAGGCCTTATAGAAAACATTCTGATCCCAATCACCGGTGTTGTAGCTGTAGTAATAGCTATCGCCCTTCTTGTACGGAACACCGTAGCGCTCGTAGCGCCATAGTTCTGCAAGCCGGTCATTGATTTTCTGCCACCCGGGCAGCTCCTTCAAACGCGGTAATGAATGGTCATTCTGTTTGGCCACCCAACTCTTTACCTCATCACTGGACATTTTTTCCATCCAGCGATAGGGGTCAGCCACCTTTTGACCAAAATATTCATCAATTTGAGCACCCGGCTTACTATCCGGATAGCTATCAGCTGCGTGAACACTCACCGCAGCAAGTGCACCGGCAACCAGTGCCACTAGCTGTCTCTTCATACCGTTATTCTCGGTTTCTCTACTGGGAACAGTCCGCTAATCTAGGCGATTTAGACGATCGGTTCCAGAGCAGCAGAGAGAAGTGAGATGAAAGGATTGATCCAAAGGGTAAGCCATGCCCAGGTTAATGTAGCGGGAGAGGCCGTTGGGGCCATAGATAAAGGTATCCTCCTGCTGCTAGGTATCGAAGCCCAGGACACTACTGATAGTGCAGATAAGCTGCTGCACAAAGTCCTGAATTACCGTATTTTTCCCGATGATAAAGGGCGTATGAATCTCAACCTCCAAAAGGCGGGAGGTGGACTCCTGATTGTCAGTCAGTTCACACTAGTTGCCGAAACTGATAGAGGTTTACGCCCGAGCTTTAGTCGCGGCGCATCACCAGAATACGCGGAGGAGCTCTACAACTATTTCGTTAAAAGTTCCAAAGCCCAATTTACGCCAGTCGCCACTGGAATATTTGCAGCGGATATGCAGGTTTCACTAGTCAATGACGGCCCGGTAACTTTTATGCTGGAAACCTAGAGACCTTCCACAGGCTCTTTCTGTTGTTTCACCTAATCAGGAAAACTCTACCAGTTGGTTAGGTTGCTAATGACTAAAAATATCGCTAAAAAATGGAGAGGCAAAAGGATGACTAAAAAGCCTATAGTAGTAAACAGTGATATCAAACTCGATCCACTTTTGGATAGTGACACAGAAATCATCTTTGCCTTAATTGAAAATAACAGACCACTGCTAGAGAAATATCTCTATTGGGCAAAGCTTGTTGTCGACCTCCCAACCACAGAAAAATATATTGCCGACAGAGTATTCAGCAATAGTTTCGGAGCATCCTGGTACAAGATCCACTATTCAGACAAGGTAGTCGGGATCTTTGGTATCAAGGAAATTGACCTTAAAAAACAAAATGCAGAAATAGGGTATTGGTTATGTAAAAGCTGCCATGGCAATGGAATCGTAACTCGAATCATCAATAAAATATCTAGCTACTTGAAAGATCTGCACGATATTCAAGCGTTGAAAATTCACTGCTTATCTGAAAACAGTGCCAGCATAGCCGTAGCAGAACGCGTAGGTGGAGTGCATAGTGAAACTATTCCAAATTATTATTCGATTGATGGAATATTCCAGGACTTGAAAATCTACACAGTTCCTACCTGATTCATTATTTTAACAGTGGAGTGCAGAAATATTTATTGCTGAATATTTACTGGACTCCACTCAATACCATCTGACCCTTGTCCCGCATTAAATATACGCTTAACTTTCCAAGTTGCGGTATCTATTTCAACAACTTTTCCGTCTCTCTGAGAACCGGCAAACAAAAACTTTCCGTCCGGAGAGAAAAATAGCGATGCTGGCTGTCTGGCCCCTGCGCTGCCGACATCAATCTCATGTAACTGTTTACGGGTTTTGGCGTCATACACGAGTATACGATTACCATTTAAGTCTGCTACAGCTACCACTTCGCCATCAGGGTGAAATCTGATTCGGATAGGCAGAAAACCAACATCTATCGTTTCTTTTTGCTTTAACGTTTCAGTATCGAAAATAAAGATATTTTCTGACTGATTATTTCCTATCCATAGCTCGCTATTATCGGGGCTTACCCACACCGCCTCCGGCCCATCCCCTGCCGGTATTGTAGATTTCAACTCCATAGTCTCTGTATCAATTACACTGAACGTATCCGACCCCCGGCTAGTAACGTAGGCGGTCTTCAGATCAGGTGATAGTGCAAGCATATGGCTACCTACCTGATCAGTACGGGCAACTCCCAATACTTTTCCTTCAGCCACATCCACCTTTATCACGTCGCTGGTTTCTTCTGTCGTAACAATCACATTATTACTATCGCCCAGCCAAGCGATACCGTGAGGGCCTTTGTGTGGACTGATATCAATTCTTTTCAGGCGCTTACCGCTCGCGATATCGAATACATTCAGCTCTTCTCCCACGTAGCCATCCTCAAGGTAAGAAACTACCACCACTTTAGATTTATCCGGCGACACTATTAATTCATGGGGCGAACCTCCAGTTTCGGGCTTCTTAACCTCTTGGCCGGAAGCCAGGTCAATAAAACTCACCGTGCCTTCATATTTATTTCCTACAACCAACGTCTGTGCCCTTAGCGATCCAGTAGCTAAAAGTACCAATGACATGGAAATTAAAAGTAGAACTCTCATTAGCAAGCCTCTCGGAGGAATTTGTCGCTAATAGAATGCTTCCTTAACAGCACACCCCAGCGAGCCTTTTAGAACTGAAAAGTCAGCCCTGGTTATCCACTGAAACACTGGATAGTAGATCGTAAAAATAGAATTCTTTAGATGTTTTCTTCATTACAGGGATGTTACTAACAGAATTCTTGGATAGTACTGTGCATAACTTTTGGATAGAGGTCTGGAAGCCTTTAATTTCGTGCAATGAAATAATTCGATTAAAAAACCAACGAAAAAAGTGTCAGGTTATCCACTAAAAGTAAGACCAGAACGTTACTAACAGAAAGTCTGGATAGAGTTGTGCATAACTTTAATAAACGGGCTACAGGCCCCGTGGTTACAGGGGATTACTGCAGAGACTAAAAAATCACCGATATTTTTATGGGCTAATTTTAATTTTTGGCGGGAGTGGTATGGGTACTTTTCTGGTTTTTACGAGGGTTATTTTTGTTGGATTATTTTTTGAGTGAGTGTAAAGGCGTTTGGAGAGAAGATCGGTAAAGACCTATTTTTATAGGCTTTTTAGGCGAAGGGCGACTTAAAGGGCTTTGCTAATTTTAGACTTTTCGTTTTTTAATTACTGACTGACTTTTTAAATAGAAAGTTGAGCATTAAAATTTTTCAGAGCTATTTTTATTTTTTCTATTTAATTTCTACTGAGTAATTTCAGCCTTCCCTTTCTTAGCTTTTTTGTTTTTGTTTTTGTTTTTTATAATATTTTTCAGCCATAAAAAAAGGGCCACCCTATTGGGTGGCCCTTTCGGATTAGAAGCCTGACGATGACCTACTCTCACATGGGGAAACCCCACACTACCATCGGCGATGTTGCGTTTCACTTCTGAGTTCGGCAAGGGATCAGGTGGTTCCACAACTCTATTGTCGTCAGGCAAACTGGCTTGGGTTGGCGTTGGTCTTATAAGCAATGTGCTTGGCCTGCCGTGTTATCGCTGTTTGCCTCGGTCATGTTGTTGACCGGCGATAACCCCAAATAAGTCGGTAAAACAATCTGTAGTAATACACCGCAAGCGATCGTATGTCTCTAACTCACAATCCGCTAGCTTAGCTAGTCGTTAGTAACCATCTCTGTTGTATGGTCAAGCCGCACGGGCAATTAGTACTGGTTAGCTCAACGCCTCACAACGCTTCCACACCCAGCCTATCAACGTGGTAGTCTTCCACGGCCCTTCAGGAGGCTCAAGGCCTCAGGGAGATCTTATCTTGAAGGAGGCTTCCCGCTTAGATGCTTTCAGCGGTTATCCCGTCCGAACATAGCTACCCGGCAATGCCACTGGCGTGACAACCGGAACACCAGAGGTTCGTTCACTCCGGTCCTCTCGTACTAGGAGCAACTCTTCTCAAATCTCCAACGCCCACGGCAGATAGGGACCGAACTGTCTCACGACGTTCTAAACCCAGCTCGCGTACCACTTTAAATGGCGAACAGCCATACCCTTGGGACCGGCTTCAGCCCCAGGATGTGATGAGCCGACATCGAGGTGCCAAACACCGCCGTCGATGTGAACTCTTGGGCGGTATCAGCCTGTTATCCCCGGAGTACCTTTTATCCGTTGAGCGATGGCCCTTCCATACAGAACCACCGGATCACTATGACCTACTTTCGTACCTGCTCGACATGTCTGTCTCGCAGTCAAGCGCACTTATACCATTATGCTCATTGCATGATTTCCGACCATGCTGAGTGCACCTTCGTACTCCTCCGTTACTCTTTGGGAGGAGACCGCCCCAGTCAAACTACCCACCATACACTGTCCTCGATCCGGATAACGGACCAGAGTTAGAACCTCAAACATACCAGGGTGGTATTTCAAGGGCGGCTCCACAACAACTAGCGTCGCTGCTTCAAAGCCTCCCACCTATCCTACACAAATAGGCTCAAAGTTCAGTGCAAAGCTGTAGTAAAGGTTCACGGGGTCTTTCCGTCTAGCCGCGGGTACACTGCATCTTAACAGCGATTTCAATTTCACTGAGTCTCTGGTGGAGACAGCGTGGCCATCGTTACGCCATTCGTGCAGGTCGGAACTTACCCGACAAGGAATTTCGCTACCTTAGGACCGTTATAGTTACGGCCGCCGTTTACCGGGGCTTCGATCAAGAGCTTCGCCGAAGCTAACCCCATCAATTAACCTTCCGGCACCGGGCAGGCGTCACACCCTATACGTCCTCTTACGAGTTTGCAGAGTGCTATGTTTTTAATAAACAGTCGCAGCCACCTGGTCACTTCGACCGGCCTCAGCTTAGGGAGCAAGTCCCATCACCAAAACCGGCGTACCTTCTCCCGAAGTTACGGTACCATTTTGCCTAGTTCCTTCACCAGAGTTCTCTCAAGCGCCTTGGTATTCTCTACCTGACCACCTGTGTCGGTTTAGAGTACGATTCACTATTACCTGAAGCTTAGAAGTTTTTCCTGGAAGCAGGGCATCAACCACTTCACCCACTAAGTGGGCTTCGTCATCAGTTCTCAGCCTTAGGGACCCGGATTTGCCTAAGTCCCCAGCCTACAACCTTAAACATGGACAACCAATCGCCATGCCGGCCTAGCCTTCTCCGTCACTCCGTCGCAGTAATAGCGAGTACAGGAATATTAACCTGTTTCCCATCGACTACGGCTTTCGCCCTCGCCTTAGGGGTCGACTAACCCTGTCCCGATTAGCGTTGGACAGGAACCCTTGGTCTTCCGGCGGGGAGGTTTTTCACCTCCCTTATCGTTACTCATGTCAGCATTCGCACTTGTGATACCTCCAGCAGACCTCCCGATCCACCTTCAACGGCTTACACAACGCTCCTCTACCATGCTCCTAAGAGCATCCGCAGCTTCGGTTATCAGTTTGAGCCCCGGTATATCTTCCGCGCAGGCCGACTCGACTAGTGAGCTATTACGCTTTCTTTAAAGGATGGCTGCTTCTAAGCCAACCTCCTAGCTGTCTGGGCCTTCCCACATCGTTTCCCACTTAACTGATATTTGGGACCTTAGCTGGCGGTCTGGGTTGTTTCCCTTTCCACGACGGACGTTAGCACCCGCCGTGTGTCTCCCGCGATTGCACTCCTCGGTATTCGGAGTTTGCATGGGGTTGGTAAGTCGGGATGACCCCCTAGCCCAAACAGTGCTCTACCCCCGAGGGTGAGACGCGAGGCGCTACCTAAATAGCTTTCGAGGAGAACCAGCTATCTCCCGGCTTGATTAGCCTTTCACTCCGATCCACAGGTCATCCCCTAATTTTTCAACATTAGTGGGTTCGGTCCTCCAGTTGATGTTACTCAACCTTCAACCTGCCCATGGATAGATCGCCGGGTTTCGGGTCTATTGCCTGCAACTAAACGCCCTATTAAGACTCGATTTCTCTACGGCTCCCCTAAGCGGTTAACCTTGCTACAGACAATAAGTCGCTGACCCATTATACAAAAGGTACGCAGTCACCCCGAAGGGCTCCTACTGCTTGTACGTATACGGTTTCAGGTTCTATTTCACTCCCCTCTCCGGGGTTCTTTTCGCCTTTCCCTCACGGTACTGGTTCACTATCGGTCAGCTGGGAGTATTTAGCCTTGGAGGATGGTCCCCCCATATTCAGTCAAGATAACACGTGTCCCGACCTACTCGATTTCACTCTAAATGCCTTTTCGTGTACGGGGCTATCACCCTGTATCGCGGTACTTTCCAGAACCTTCCACTAAAACATAAAGAGCTTAAGGGCTAATCCCCGTTCGCTCGCCGCTACTAAGGGAATCTCTATTGATTTCTTTTCCTCCGGGTACTTAGATGTTTCAGTTCCCCGGG
>NZ_CP174298.1:3250000-4042500 GCF_052466985.1 Microbulbifer maximicatervae (SeqCode) | reverse complement strand
GGCCCAAAGACCTCGCCGATTAACTGTCGAAAATACTATTGCCGAAACGAGCGTCGCAATAACAAAAGCTACTCGGTACATGGTATCTGGGTAGTTCTTCGCAAGAATTACTCCTAGCAAATAGATTACCCCAGCTATTGCAAAAAGATATTCAAAAGCGACCACCAATCGCATTCGTCGCTCCTGGCGACGCACCCAATTCAGCGCTGTAATTGGGATTTCTGCGCTGGTCTGTTGCCCCTTCCAGATACTTTCCAGCTCTAGCCACTGTTTTTCTGTGTCTGATTCATTCATTTTTCACTTCCCAAAAGGCAGATATTGAGACGCTCTTTTGCCCGGTTGAGCCGCACTGCAATATTGGACTCGGTAATACCCAGAACTTCAGAGATTTCCGCATAGCTCAGGCCTTCCAGGCGAAGAGTCAATGTCTGCCGGAGTCCTAAGGGTAATTTCTGCACTGCACGAACCAGCTGTTCAGACTTGCGTTCGGCTACCAATCGCTCTGCGGGGCCCGGCTGGTGGTCCTCAAGCTCCAGTAATTCATCATCACTCCCATGATAAGGTTTTCTACGGGTCAGCTCGGTCACACAGCGGTTATGTGCGATACGATATACAAAGGTTTTTAAACTGGCATCACCGCGAAATGTCGGCAGAGCCCGCCAGAGTCCCAGCCAGATTTCCTGTAACAGGTCATCATGCTCAGCTTTTGATCGCACATAGCTATGCACCAGCCGGGAAACCCCTTCAGCATATTCCGTAGTCGCTTGTTGAAATAATTGATCCCGTAAATCCACCGGCCACTCCATCGTCTATGCAAATTACTGTACCGGCTTTAAAAAAAACCTTACAAATAGTTTTGCTGCTCTCGATTGGCAGTATGTGTCGGTTCTGGAACAATGAAGAAGCGTGGTAAGTCCATACTTGCGCTACACTGGCGCAAAACTGCCACCGGTAAGTAGGGTGTGCCTATGGCCAAGTCCATAAACGAAGACCAAAAACTCGATAACCAACTTTGCTTCAGCCTGTATTCTGCCTCCCTGGCAATGAGCAAGATGTACAAGCCTCTATTGGAGACACTGGGAATAACCTACCCCCAGTACTTGATGATGCTGGTGCTCTGGGAAGACGACGGAATCACCGCTACGGAGCTGAGTCTGCGGCTCGGCCAGGATAAGGGTGCCCTAACGCCAGTTATCAAACGACTGGAGAATCAAAAGCTGATCAACCGCCACCGAGACCCGGAGGACGAGCGTCGAGTCATTATCGAGCTGACTGATGCCGGTAGGTCGATGCAAAAAGAGGCTTCTTCAATTCCCACTCAGGTGCTGAATGCCTGTGGCTTGAATCCTCAGTCTGCACAGGCGCTAAAGACGCAAATAGAGACGCTTCGCCAATATTTAGCGAACCCTTAATCTTCCCCTCTTTTATCGCCCCGCCATTAGCGGGGCCCCCGCTTTGGCTCCATTTGTTATAGCTATCGTCCTTATAGCAACATTTAATTATCGCAATAATAGTTATCGCAATAACTTTATCTGGCGTCCAAGCTGACGCGCTGTTTAGAAGCTGACTTAGAAATCCGGACTACTACCCCCAGCTCAATAAATCCAGCGGGAAAAGGACTGGACTCCATTCCAGGCGGCTTCTGACAGACAAACACACATCAATGAGGACAGGTAATGCAAACAGTTTACACCGCAGTAGCAACCGCAAATGGCGGCCGTGATGGCGAAGCTCAATCATCAGATGGAAAGTTAAGCGTAAAGCTCAGTATTCCCAAAGAGCTTGGCGGCCCCGGTGGCGATGGCACCAACCCAGAGCAACTGTTTGCTGCGGGTTACTCTGCCTGCTTTATTGGCGCTCTTAAGTTTGTCGCCGGTAAAGAGAAAGTAAAAGTCCCGGAAGAAACCACTGTGCGCGCTGAAGTTGGAATCGGTCCCCAGGGTAAGGGGTTCGGTCTGGATATTGACCTCTACATCGATCTTCCTGGCCTGGATCAGGCGACGGCAGAAAAAATTGCCAACACCGCTCACGAAGAAGTTTGCCCTTATTCCAATGCAACCCGAGGCAATGTTGATGTGCGCCTGCACATATCCGCTTAAGCAACCGGTAGAGAGTTGAAGGTATCCGTTATGAATGGCTTAAAAATTTCCAAGCTGGCACTACCCCTTTTCTTTGCTCTTGGTATGGCTTCTGCGTCTGCTTCTATTTCCCCTGGTGTGGAGAAAAATACCCAGGGGTTCCTTCAAGCACTGGCGCAAGGTGGCGGCAAACCCATTGAGCAACTATCACCAAAAGATGCCCGCGCCGTCCTGGTCGTAGCCCAAGAGGGTGCGCAATTGCCGCCCGCTGAAGTCAGCAAGAAAACCATTACGGTTAATGGCGAAAAGCTGGAACTGACTATCGTTAAACCGAAAAACACCCGGGGCCAGATTCCCGCCTTTATGTATTTCCACGGCGGAGGCTGGGTCTTGGGTGACTACCCAACCCACGAACGCTTGATCCGCGATCTGGTTCAACGCTCCGGCGCCGCTGCGGTGTATGTGGATTACACCCCATCTCCAGAGGCCAAGTACCCGACTGCAATTAACCAGGCTTATGCGGCTACCCAGTGGGTCGCGGAGAATGGCGAAAAGATCGGTGTCGACGGCTCCCGTCTTGCCGTGGCCGGTAACAGTGTCGGTGGCAATATGGCAGCCGTGGTTGCCTTGATGTCGAAAGAGAAAGGAACACCGGATCTGCAATTCCAACTGCTGCTCTGGCCGGTTACCGATGCCAACTTCAACAACGCTTCTTATAAGCAGTTCGCCCAGGATCACTTCCTGACACGGGATATGATGAAGTGGTTCTGGGATAACTACACTACCGACCCCAAACAGCGCAACGAGATCTATGCTTCACCTCTGCGCGCAAGCAAATCCCAGTTGGTCGGCTTGCCTCCCGCTCTGGTGCAGACTGCTGAGATGGATGTGCTGAGAGATGAAGGGGAAGCTTACGCCCGCAAACTTAACGAAGCTGGTGTGACCGTAACCGCTGTTCGCTATAACGGCATGATTCACGACTACGGCCTACTAAATGCCCTGAGTGACGTGCCCGCGGTGCAGGATGCTCTTGATCAAGCAGGCTCCGAGCTTAGGGAACACCTCAAGTAAAACTTAAAAGCCCTGCAATGCGGGGCTTTTTTTATTCAGGTACTTAAAGCAGCGTTTTAGCCACTGCCTCAATTTCTATCAATGTCTCTGGCGACGCCAGGGATGTGACTCCCACTCCCGTGATTGCCGGGCGAGTAGTACCCAAATATTTAGATAGCACGGGGACTATTTCCCCCAGATGCTCACTAACTTCTCCACGCACATAGATACGTAACTGCAAAAGATTCTCTACCGACGATCCGGCCTCATCCAATACTGTCAATAACTTTTGCATGGCGCTTTCCGCCTGAGCACCAACCCCTATGTTTTTAACTTCACAATTACTATCCCAATCCACCTGACCCGATACAAATACCAAGCCTGTTTTAGTATCGACTCGGGCGTGGGATAGGCAGGAAGAACTGCCATCATAAAGTGAAGAAGGATTAATATTCAGAATACTCATAACAGACCTGTACGCTTTCTAGCTTTTGAAAAAATCATAGTAGAAAGGCAGCTTTGCCAAAGCTATGGAGTAAAGCTTGTTACGGATACAATCAGGAAGCCATTGACTTAGAAAACCGTTGGTGCAGATCATTGAGAATCCAACTTACCAATGGATCATTTTCCACTCGGGGATGAAAAGCGGCTACAACTTCGTAGCCAGGTGGATACTTGTCCAAGGTAATTTCCACCAAGCCCTCACAAGGCATCAACCTAGAGGGAATAAAGGCCAGGGTATTCGTCCTTTTCAAGAACTCCTGGGCTATATAAAAAGAGGGCGCCGAAACAACAATCTCTCTTTTTAGACCTTGCCCCTCTAGCCAACGATCGGCTGAACCGCGCAAGCCTCCAACCCCTGGCGATGTAATCACAAAATCAGATTGCATCAACTGATCAATAGGGACCAACTCATCTAAACTATACATAGGATTAGCCGATACACAGACATAACGCTCATTAAAGAGCACCTGTGTATTAATTCCATCAGGCACATACCCCGTTGATGTGAAAGCTAAGTCAATTTCTCCCTGATGCATTTTCTGGGTGAGCGAGACGCTTTCAATATTAGTGACAATAAATTTCACTTTCGGCGCATATTGCCTGACCCTTTGGATCAACTCGGCAACAACCACTTTTTGCGCGTAATCTGTAGCAGAGATCACCAGGGTCCGGGAAGTCTGGCTTGAATCAAGAGAACCCGGAGCGGGAATTTCACTGAGTAACATCAGCACCTGTCGAATCTGTGGCTCTATAAATTTTGCATAACTGGTGGGAGCCATCCCATGCCCAGTGCGCACAAATAGATCATCCCCAACTATTTTTCTAATCTTCTTCAGCTGCAAACTGACAGCTTGCTGCGAAACCTGCAGATGCTCTGCGGCAAGGGAGATACTTTCAACCCTGAATAGTATTTCCAGGGTTTTTAAGTGATTAATTTCAAGATCTTTGATCATATCAACTACAAAAGCGGAGCTTTCTGCCAGTCACTTACGGCTGTAGATAAAGATTAAAATAGTGGTTTCTAATACTGAAGTTAACGCGACCTCCAAAGCCATAGTGGCCGCGCTGTATTATTAAAAATACTCAGGGGATTTTTCTGGCCGCACGATTTGCAATTTGAAATCCCAGGCGGGCCGCGGTACGCGCACCATGATCCTCAATATCAAAATAGGGATTAAATTCAGCGATATCCGCCAAACAAACTTTATTGGATTCCAAAACGGTATCCAGCAAGACTTCCAGAAACTCCATGGAAACCCCCCTGCCAGAGGGGGCACTCACCGCAGGCATAACTGCTGCCGGCAATACATCCAGACATACCGTCAGATAGACAAAATCCACCTTCTCAATAAAGTCGTGGATTCGCGCCTGAACCGTATTCAGATTCCAGCTACTGATTTCACGATCCCGAATAACCTGGGCACCCAGCTCATCAGCTCTCTGGTAGAGAGCAGGTGTGTTGGCGTTATCCGCCGCACCCACACAGAGATAATTAAATTCGCGACCATTTATCCTGCACTGCTCTGCAATCTGGAAAAATGGCGTACCCGATGACCCCTTTGGCGCAGGTGTGCGTAAATCCAAATGCGCATCAAAATTGATAATACCCAGGCTGCTCTCGCGGTGATGCTCGCGCATCCAGCGGGCAATCCCCTGATAACTGCCAAAAGCCATTTCATGGCCGCCTCCCAATACCAGTGGAAAGTGACCGGCACCGAGCAACTCATTGATACGGGCACCCAATAGCGATTGGGCAGACTCCAAGTCTTCCCGCTCTACTCTGACATTGCCCGCATCGTATAAGGGCGCATCGAAAGTGGCCGGCAGGTTAGCCATGGCCAAACGCAATATTCTCGGTCCCTTGGCCGCGCCAATTCGCCCTTTATTTCGACGCACACCCTCATCAGAAGCGAAGCCGAGAACAGTCAGGCCGGGAGGGTCATCCAATTGCAAAGGAGAAATCCGCTGGTGCCAGCGCTCACCTGCACGTCCATCCTCAGAGTCGGTGCGACCACTCCATAACTGCATATCAGCAAGTTGTAACATCAATACCTCCGAGGAAGATCTTTATTGGCTTCAAGCCCCCACTTTGTAGGCAAGTTGAACCGGAATATCCATTGGCCGTGCGCAATATGCGCGCGCAAACCTTCGCACAGTGGGCTGTGGGAACTGTAAAGCCCCAACGCGAGAGCTGCCGATACTTTTGGAAGTAGACGATCAAGCAATGCCCTCTGCGAGTACCTTAAAATATGTCACGAAAAAGAAGCATTTAAGTTGCGCTTCTACAACACTAACGTGCCGCATTTTTCAACAGCACGTGTTGCATATCGGTACTATACCGCAGACGCTGCAGGCTGCTCCATAGCTTTCCCTTTATGGGAACGGAAATTAACCCAAGCTCGAGTCCCAAAATGAGAAAGCAGGAGTACGATAAACATTGCTGTTAACGTACTGGCCATACCAAGCTGCTGGGAACCAACTAACATTAATCCCCATCCAATTATCAACCACTGAGCGATATAGAACGGAGTTATGTTTTTACCCCAAAACACCATTACGTCAATGAGCTTTCTGTTCTGTACTTTGTTTAAAAGGAAATTACTAATCCAAAGCCAAAGGAAAGTATAGCCAATAAGCAGAATAATTAGACCTGGGCCACCTCTCATGTTTTCGGCAAAAAAGTATTGCGTATTCAACATGATTAGAAGGCCACCTATGCTCATTAGGGCTAAGCCAATCCATATGCTGCGTGAGAACAATGCATCTATATTTTTTGTATTTTTAAACCAGTAGCCAACTGCCATGCCTGCGAGGGGATAGGCAAGCCAGGAAAATAACGGGAACATTACCCCTTCGCGCTTATTGCCAAAAAACAACTGTAAAATTTCGTCAATAACAACGGAGTTACTGCCGATATCCCAGACGAGTGAGGAGCCGAATGCTACGATAGCTGCCGCAGCGAGCCAGTATATAGGATGAGGCAAGAAGTGCCTGACTAGTGCACAAATAGCGAGCGCAAGGCCAGCAAACTGGAAAATATCTACCATAAGAAATTCACTCAGCGGTGTGTATTCTCCCAGTTGCTCTTGTGTGACAAGGCCAAACTGTAAAGAAAGCCACATAGGCACTGTGCCACGGGCGAAATTAAGTAAATACCCTATTGCAAAAAGACCAGCAGCACGAAACAAATCCTGTTTCAGACTCGGCTTCGAACTATAGCCAATGAAAATACCCATAATCAGCATAAATGCTGAAGCTGCCGGAGTTCCCGCAGATACCTGGATAGCAACACCAATAGCACTGTCTGCCACGTCTGTTCGTCCATAATGATATAAGACGTGAATAGCAATCATAAACAGTACGGCAATGCCTCGGGTCAGATCAAAGGCCAAAATACGAGGATTTTCTTGCGGGAGCACCACTGCTCCTGAAAGACTGGAATTACTCATTTTCAAGAGCTCCTAGCTTTAGAGTAATGAATTTAGTGTGCATTAACTGATATAGAGATATTGCAAAGGCAAGATGCACTTCCTGTGAAAATGTAAGGTATACAAAAATCCTTATTACTTATTTATCGGTTACAGCCCCCTGATCATTAATGTTAAGAGGGGACCGTTTATTTATTCCGATTGTAAATCTAAAGAGGCTTACAGTTTATAAGTATGCCCTATTTATCAGCCAACGCTGTGACATTGGCTAGCAGTATCAAAAAGTGTCGCCCATTGTAAATACAAAGCGGCACTCATGAACTAAAAATAAAGCCCTCGATAGATACTAAATAGAGATCAACATTCCAATTCTCAGATAATAATGGGCGCAAAAACCTTATAAAAATTGTTGATAATATTGTTGCTCATTTAGCACCAACTTATCCTTATTTCCGATGTACATCCACCCTAAGAATCAACTTACCCGATTCTCAGTTGCATATCAGCAAGCTGTAACATCGCGCCCCTCCAGGAAAATTCTTGCAGGCTTTAAAGCGCCAACTTCATAAGCGAGCTGATCCGGGGTATCCATCGGCCAAAGAACAATATCTGCTCGCAGCCCCTCGCGCAGTACACCGCGAGAACAGCACAAACCCAATGCCCGAGCGGCTGCACGGGTAACACCTGCGAGAGCTTCTGCCGGAGTTAAGCCAAACAGCTGACAACCCATATTCATCATCAAACGTAGGGAAGCGATTGGACAACTCCCGGGATTAAGGTCTGTAGCCAATGCCATACAAACCCCCGCCTCGCGTAATTTTTCAATGGGCGGAACCTGGGTTTCGTGCAGCGTATAGAAAGCACCCGGCAGGAGGACGGCCACGGTGCCGCTTTCCGCCATGGCCCGGACATCCGCATCGCTGATGTATTCAATATGATCTACCGATAATGCCCCGGACTTTGCCGCCATTTCAGTAGCCCCTGTACGCGCCAACTGCTCGGCGTGCACTTTTACTGGCAGGTCCAGTTTTTTCGCTGCATCGATAACTCTCTGGCACTGATCGACAGTAAATCCAATCGTCTCGCAAAACATATCCACGGCATCGGCCAGTTGCTCGCGGGCTACAGCGGGCAATATCTGCTCGCAGATAAGGTCGATATATTCATCGGCACGACCGTCGTATTCCGGTGGCAGAGCGTGAGCTGCCAGACAGGTCGTTACTATTTCCACTGAGTTGTGTTGCGCCAGGCGTCTCGCGGTGCGCAGTTGCTTTAGTTCAGTATCCAGGTCCAGGCCATAACCGGATTTAATTTCCACGGTTGTAACGCCTTCGGCCATCAGGGCGTGCAGACGGGGCTCAGCCAATTTATACAGGTTCTCGGCACTGGCACCCCGTGTCGCCCGCACGGTAGAAATAATACCCCCGCCAGAACGAGCCACTTCTTCGTAACTCTCTCCCCCCAGGCGACGGGCAAACTCCCCTGCGCGATGGCCTCCATATACGAGATGCGTGTGGCAATCGATCAGGCCCGGAGTTGCCCATTGACCTTCGCCATCAACAATGCGGTCTGGGGTGCACTCGGGCAGATCCCGGCGGGGACCAATCCAAACGATCCGACCTTTGGTTACCGCAATTGCAGCATCCTCGATAACACCGTAACCACCGGCAATGGATGGGTCCATTGTGGCGGCATTCAAATTGGTAATCAGCAAATCACAGCGTTCTGACATAAGCTTTTAGCGGCACGCTTTTCCTTTTAAACCATAGATGCTCGGCCCGATGACCGACAAACCAGTAACGGGCAGGATACAGCTCCCCTCTTCGACTTGACAGCCCGCAGCAGGGAAACCATAGTAGCCGCAACTATTCTTGTATATACAACAATATACAAGCCACGGAAGCACTGTACCTGAGTCTATGAATACTGCAAGTGAACCCCGATACGCGGCCATCAAGCGCCATATCCGCCAACAAATTGAGTCTGGCGAGTGGCCAATTCACTCCCAGGTGCCCTCGGAGAACCAACTGGCACAGCAATTCAGTGTGAGCCGGATGACCGCAAGGCGGGCACTCACCGAGTTAACCGATGAGCGCGTTCTGATGCGCTCCCAGGGGCTGGGTACTTTTGTCGCCGAGCCGGTGCCCGCCAGCTCACTGTTGGAAGTGCGCAATATCGCCGACGAGATCTCGGCCCGGGGGCACAGTTACAGCAACCGCATTCTGTTAGCTCAGCCCTGTGTCGCCAGCGCCGATGTAGCCCTGGCATTGGAAGTGCCCGAACAGGCAAAAGTGTTTCACTCCATTATTGTGCACTGTGACAACGGCTTGCCGGTGCAGTGGGAAGAGCGGTTTACCAATCCAGCCTTGGCTCCAGATTACCTGGACCAGGACTTCGCCCACACCACCCCCAACGCCTATCTTTCCAAAGTCGCACCGCTGACCGAGGCCGATACAACCGTCGAGGCCATAGCTGCGGAAGCCGCTATCGCCCACGCTCTGGAAATTGCCCCCGGAGATGCGTGCCTCCAGGTTTGGCGGCGCACTAAATGCAGTGCCGGCACCGTGAGCTTCGCGCGCCTGGTTCACCCAGGCAATCGATACCGCCTCGGTGCACAACTGAGATTCTAGTTATTGATTTATCCCGCGCGCCCTGGGAAAAGAAACAATCAAATCCGGGACGTGTGAATTTTTTTACGAGAAAAATTGACGAGGAAGCTATGTCTACCGACAAACGCCACGATCCCAGCCGCAAAATCCGCGCGCCTCGCGGCAGTGAGCTCAATGCCAAAAGCTGGCTCACCGAAGCTCCCCTGCGCATGTTGATGAACAACCTGGACGCCGAGGTAGCTGAACGCCCGGAGGACCTGGTGGTGTACGGTGGTATCGGCCGCGCCGCGCGGGATTGGGAGTGCTACGACAAGATTGTCGAGGTGCTGAAGCGCCTGGAAGACGACGAAACCCTGCTGGTGCAGTCCGGCAAGCCTGTCGGAGTCTTTAAAACCCACGCCGATGCACCCCGGGTATTAATTGCCAACTCCAACTTGGTACCCCACTGGGCCAACTGGGAACACTTTAACGAGCTGGATAAAAAAGGCCTGGCCATGTACGGCCAGATGACTGCCGGCTCTTGGATTTATATCGGCTCCCAAGGCATCGTCCAGGGTACCTATGAAACCTTTGCCGCCGTCGCACGCAAACACTTTAATGGCGAAGCGAAAGGCAAATGGATTCTTACCGGTGGCCTCGGCGGCATGGGTGGCGCTCAGCCACTGGCGGCGACCATGGCCGGATTCAGCATGATCGCAGTAGAGTGCGACGAAACCCGTATCGATTTCCGTCTGCGCACTGGCTATGTAGACAAAAAAGCCACCAGCCTCGACGAAGCCCTGCAAATGATTGAAGCCGCAATGGAAAAAGGCGAAGCCATTTCCGTTGGCCTGCTGGGCAACGCAGCAGATATTTTCCCGGAAATTGTAAAGCGCAATATTCTGCCAGATTCGGTTACCGACCAGACTTCCGCTCACGATCCTTTAAATGGCTACCTGCCCCAGGGCTGGACCATGGAATACGCAGCGGAGATGCGCAAGAAAGATGAAGCTGCAGTAGTAAAGGCAGCCAAACAGTCTATGGCGGTTCAGGTTGAAGCCATGCTGGAGCTGCAAAAGCGCGGCGCCGCAACCCTCGACTACGGCAACAATATTCGTCAGATGGCTCTCGAGGAAGGTGTGGAAAATGCCTTTGATTTCCCCGGCTTTGTACCCGCTTATATTCGCCCGCTGTTCTGCGAAGGTGTCGGTCCTTTCCGCTGGGCGGCCTTGTCCGGCGACCCGGAAGATATCTACAAGACCGATGCCAAGGTTAAAGAACTGATTCCCGATAATCCGCAGCTGCACAACTGGCTCGATATGGCCCGCGAGCGGATTCACTTCCAGGGACTGCCCGCACGTATCTGCTGGGTAGGTCTGAAAGATCGCGCGCGCCTGGCACTGGCATTTAACGAGATGGTAGCCAACGGTGAATTGGAAGCACCAGTAGTGATCGGCCGCGACCACCTCGACAGCGGCTCTGTAGCGAGCCCCAACCGCGAAACTGAAGCCATGATGGATGGTTCCGACGCTGTCTCCGACTGGCCGCTGATGAATGCCCTGCTGAACACTGCCTCCGGCGCTACCTGGGTATCCCTGCATCACGGTGGTGGCGTAGGCATGGGCTTCTCCCAGCACTCTGGTGTGGTCATTGTCTGTGACGGCACCGAAGCTGCGCGCAAACGTATTGAGCGGGTTCTCTGGAATGATCCCGCCACCGGCGTAATGCGCCACGCCGATGCCGGTTACGAGATCGCAAAAAAGTGCGCAAAAGAGCAGGGCCTAGACCTGCCTATGCTGAACGACTGATTTTTTACCGCAATAAAAATACCGCCGACGGAAATTTTTTACAGCTCGAATAATTTTTATCGGGCTGCACCGCCGGCGCCTAACAGGGTGTTGAAAAAGCCAGCAAGCGACTTTTTCAAGCCATCTTTGCGGCACATGTCCACAAGGGTGGGCACTCAAATCAAGCATTTGCAGTGCTTGATTTTGCGGCAGGCGCTTTCGCACCGCCCGCGCAGGCTGTTTATCAACAGCCTGCTAAGCAGTAAATATTTTTTGGTGAATGAATTTATGTATCAATTGGAAATCGATCCCGGTCAATTGAGCCTTGCGCAACTGCGCCGCGTAGCCCGCGAGTCGGTGCAACTGTCCCTGGCGAAAAGCGCCTACCCCGCTATTGAAGCCTCTGCCCACACTGTTGCCCAGGTTATTACCGAGGGGCGCACGGTTTACGGAATTAATACCGGTTTTGGTTTATTGGCCAACACCCGCATTGAAAAGCACGACCTGGAAAACCTGCAGCGCGCTATTGTACTGAGCCATGCCGCCGGTACCGGCAACTTTATGAGTGAAGCCACCGTGCGTCTGCTGATGGTGTTGAAAATCAACTCGCTCGCGCGCGGCTTCTCCGGTGTGCGCCCACAGGTTATCGAAGCTTTAATGCAACTGGTCAATGCCGGTGTCTACCCCGCCATCCCTGAGAAAGGCTCTGTCGGCGCTTCTGGCGATTTGGCGCCGCTGGCTCATATGAGCGTGGTACTTCTCGGTGAAGGGGAAGTATTTATCAAGGGCGAGCGCAAGAGTGCTCACGAAGGCCTCAAAGCTGCGGGGCTAGAGCCCATTACCCTGGCTCCCAAAGAGGGGCTCGCCCTGCTAAATGGCACCCAGGCTTCTACCGCCTTTGCCCTGCTCGGCCTGTTCGCCAGTGAAGACCTGTTCGCCGGCGCCCTGGTAACCGGTGCCATTACTCTGGAAGCCGCCAAGGGCTCACGCCGCCCTTTCGATGATCGTATTCACAACGCCCGCGGCCAACAGGCTCAGCGCGACGTAGCAGCAATTTATCGGGACCTGCTCGGTGAAACCAGCCAGATCGGTGATTCCCACCAGTTCTGCGAAAAAGTGCAGGACCCCTACTCCCTGCGCTGTCAGCCCCAGGTAATGGGTGCCTGTCTGCAGCAGATGCGCTTCGCTGCCGAAGTATTGTTGGCCGAGTCAAATGGTGTTTCCGATAACCCGCTGGTATTTACCGACGAGGAAAATCCGGATAACTCCGACATTATTTCCGGCGGTAACTTCCACGCGGAGCCTGTTGCTATGGTCGCCGACAACCTGGCGCTGGCATTGGCAGAAATCGGCTCCCTGTCCGAGCGTCGTATGGCGCTGTTGATCGACAGCAACCTATCCGGCCTGCCTCCCTTCCTGGTGGAAAATGGCGGGGTGAACTCCGGCTTTATGATCGCCCAGGTCACCTCAGCGGCGCTTGCCAGTGAGAACAAATCCATGGCGCACCCAGCCTGCGTGGACTCACTGCCCACCTCCGCCAACCAGGAAGACCATGTATCCATGGCCACCTTTGCCGGCCGTCGCCTGCGGGATATGGCCGACAATACCTGTGGCATCCTGGCGGTGGAGCTACTCGCTGCCTGTCAGGGACTGGATTTCCGCGCGCCGTTAAAATCCACGGAAAAACTGGAGGCCGCCAAGGCAAAACTTCGCACCCGAGTACCTTTCTATGACAAGGACCGCTACTTTGCCCCGGATATTGAAGAGGCAAAGCAGTTGCTGAGCAGCGGCGCGTACTTAGAGTCAATAAACCCAAATCTCCTGCCCAGCAGTCACTAGGTTAAAAAACCTTCATGCTTGATTCGCGCATTGCGAGAGAACCATTTTTCTCACAATGTGCGAATTTTTAGTGGTTTCACCCGCCTGCCGACCTTACCTTTTTTGACTCCGAACAAGTGGGTCTATCAAATCGAAACTGAAGAGTTTCCATCAACCAATACAGACCTGCCTCGGTATTCAGCTTTGCTAGAACATTTACTCTGCCCCATGATGATTCACGCGCCAAAAATGCTAGGCTGAATGTAGAAGTGTTACCCGCCAATAGGTGTGGAGGTCTTGATGAAACCGCTGCCCACTAGATTGCTGCGAGGCTCAGGTTGTGCGCTCGCCATCGCAGCAGGACTGGCTCTACCGGCCTGTAATGGAACATCCGGCTATCCCTGCGGAGGCAACGATTGTTCCGCCAGTTATTACGGATACAGCCCTTATTACAACAAGACGTATTACAACCTGCGTGGCCGCTATGCCCACTGCCACCCGGATGGCACCTGTCACAATATGCAGCACTGTAACTTCTACTGGGACGGCAACTTTTATCGCCTGAGACCGCCTGCGGTTGTAAATACCCAGTATCAAATTGTCGATCCACCGCCGCGCGCAAGACCTTACTAAACCTGAGATTCTGTGCTCGCCTAGTTGGCGCGCCTAGGGGCTTGGCCCCTGCCGGGCCTCTCCGGGGGGAAATTCCACTTACCGGAGAAAGCACTATGAATAGAGCTGTAAAAACGGTGATTCTCACCGCCACGGTGTGCACAGCCCTAGCCCTGGGTGCCTGTGCCACCGATGGTTACTACACCACCTACACCAGTTACGGTGGCCCAAGTGGAGGGCAAGTCGCTTACACCTCCTCCTACGCTTATCCCTATGCCACGCCCAACTATTACGCTTCGAGTAATGTCTATTTAACTTCCTACAGGACACCGGTTTACCAAACCGTTGGTTTCACGCCGGTGAATACCTACTACTACCGCGGCGGCTACGCCAGTTACCGATCCGCATCATTCCGCGGCCACCCTCGCTACCGGGCTCGCTACTACTATCGCGGAATGCCCTACTACAACCGTTTCTATTATCCTCGGTCACCCCACGCCCGCTACCGGGCCCATCACCGAGGCTATAGAAGTTATCACCGCGGCGGTTATCGCGGCTACCGGGGCCATAGAGGCCACTATCGTGTTCGCGGTGGACACCATCGTGGAGGGCATCATCGCGGTAGACGCTAATATCTAACCAGTAAAAAACCCCTATCAGAAATAGAATCTGATAGGGGTTTTTATTTAGCAAAAACGGAATCAAAAGTGTAGAAATTACCCTTTCTCTAACAAACCGAGCTGGAAGTAAACTGGTTCTGGATCAAACATTCCACACTTAAAAGACAAGCGCTCATCAGAGCTAACACTTTTATCATTCGAAATAATACGAGTGCCATCTTGTGAACGATGATAGCCATATTTCTCATGATCCTTACATTCAGTCCCCAGCAAATATCGATTGTATGAAGTTGTTAGAGCCCACACTCCATCCTCATGCCCCAGTTCATAGGCCCGTTTTGCAAGAAGAAATGCAATATAGTGATTCTCCTGGCTAAAACTCCCTCCTCCAGGCTTCCTCGAGGTGTGATGCAGAATCACAAATGCTCTCATAAAATCATTGGCCGTGCGAAGTTCACCATTAGCAAGTGCCTGCATAACACTCTTTCTATTTTTGTATTCATCTGCAAACGAGAAGAGATTATTTTTTACGGTATTACTTTTATTTTTATCAAGACTTCTAGACAGTTCATTCCGCCATTCCTGATCTTTTTTATATGCTTCAAATACTTCTTTGTTATCAAGATCTGTAGCTTTTGCATAATTACATAAAGATAAAATCAACAGGGCAACATTAAAATACTTACTTATATACATACCAAGAATCCTTTCACGTCTAATACTCATTTCTTCAACTGCAACGACATACTGCTACAAGATAAGTATGCCATAGCACCTCGCCATGAATTACACCTCCATGTCGCCATATTTTACAAGTTGGCACTGAATTCATCACACTGGCAGATATCTCCACTACTCTGAGAGAGCATATACAAATATGAAGTTTGTAATTTTTATACTCAGAGGTGACCTGCGGTGCAGAAAATACTACTTATTCTGCTTGCCGTGGCCCTGGCAACAGGAGTTGCCGGTTGTTCGACAACCGCGCCCCAGGGAAGCCCAAAGTCATTAACCCTTGACGGTCAGAAGTTTCGCTGTGTTGAGCAGGAATTGGAGACCAAGGTACTGGTTAGATGTGTTCGTGCGGGGTAAGTTATTTGCACTGTGAGAATTTGTAATTTAATCGTTTGTATCAGGGCACGCGGACAATACGCAGGGTATCGGTGTGACCACCAATATCCTGTTGATAGCCCCGGGATATCAAAACGAAGTCCCCTGAAATTAGCAGTTCCTGATCCAGCAAATAAGAAATTGCTTTTTGATCTCGCAGCGGGCCGTCCATATTAGAAACATCCATTAATACAGGGTCAACGCCGCTGTAGAGGGCTACACGATTACAGCACTTTTGGTGCCGACAAAAAGCGTAAATAGGAATTAATGCACATACTCTCGACATCAATAACGCAGTATTTCCAGTTTCGGTCTGGCAAATAATGGCTTTAATTTCACGGCAATGATTCGCTATGATCATGGCGGCCATGGCGATACACGCATCACCCGCAGGGTAATCGCCGCGAAGGCTTTCCGGCGTGGAATAAATTTTACGGTGTTTTTCTGCCCCAAGAATCACTTCAGCCATATGCTTAACGGTTTCAATAGGATATTCACCTGCCGCTGTCTCAGCAGATAACATTACCGCATCAGTACCATCCAGTACTGCATTAGCCACATCGCAGACTTCTGCTCGAGTAGGTACCGGACTCGAAATCATCGACTCCATCATTTGTGTCGCAGTAATAACGACCCGATTGAGATAGCGGGCATAGCTGATTAAATGTTTTTGTACTCCCATTAATTCTGCATCACCAATCTCCACGGCGAGATCACCGCGCGCTACCATAATGGCATCACTGGCCAAGATGAGCTTCTCAAGGCGAGCATCATTGGATACCGCCTCAGCCCTTTCGATTTTGGCAATAATATGTGCGGTGCCACCCGCCTCTCTGAGTAACTTTCTCGCTTTGTGAATATCGCGAGCATCGCGAGGGAAAGAAACGGCTAAATAATCTACCTGTAACTCGGCGGCAACTTTGATATCCCGATGGTCTTTTTCTGTCAGTGCCGGCGCAGTCAGGCCACCTCCCTGCTTATTTATTCCCTTTCTATCAGATAACCAGCCACCATTTTCAACCTCGGTTTTTAATGACAGACCAATAATTTTTTTGATGCGCAAACTCAATCGGCCGTCATCCAGTAACAGGCAGTCTCCCTCATTACAGTCTTCTGCGAGTGCTTCATAATCAACCCAAACACCTTCAGGACTGCCACTTTCTTTATCCCAATCAGGGTCCAAAATAAATTCTTCACCTTTGCGCAGATATATACGCCCATCAGTGAATTTTCCGACACGAATTTTGGGCCCCTGTAAATCTCCCAGCAGGGCAATATGTCTGCACTGACGCTCGGCTTCTTCACGGACAAATTTTGCCCGGCGCCGGTGATCATCAATTTTTCCATGAGAGAAGTTAAGGCGAACCATATCCACACCGGCCTTGATTAATTGCCGAAGTGTTTCTTCTTTATCGGTAGCTGGACCCAGGGTGGCAACAATTTTGGTGCGCCTGATCATATCGACGACCGTCCTTTAATCGATGGCCAAATACTATTTTTTTACATCAGTGCAAGCATAGCTTGTCACTGCTGTCGTCTCGTCACGGCAGCCAACAACTAAGCTTTTGTGAAAGCCGAAAAGTGGCTGGCTTGGGTGTGGGCTGGAGAAGGGTTTGTGTTTGGGAGTTATTCGTCGATGAGTAGGTTGGTACAAATATGGCTTCTGGGAGCCCTATTAGTTGTCGGCGGATGTCTAACAAACCGAATAGAAGAAGCCCAAGTTGTTCAATCTTCAGGCAGTATGGGAGCGGTCTGTGGTAAGAAGTGGCAGCTGGTACGCTTGCGCGTCAATGGTGGGGTGGTCGACATCCAGAGGCCTGCGGACTTTACCTTTGTGTGCAATCTCCAAGGCAATGTCATGGGGAGGAGTGGCATAAACACCTATCGGGGAGAGGTGCAGGTAACCGATAACGGGCAGTTACTTTGGGATACCTCCAGCTTTGTCTCTACCAAGATGGGCGGCCCCGAACCCTTGCTGCGGCAAGAACATGCCTACCTCGGTGCCCTCGCCGCCACTCGCCAGGCATTTACCAAATCGCGCGGGAATCGTTTGATACTTCGTGACCCCTCCGGTGATATCTATATAGAATACGTAAAGGCCGGACCTTGAACGCCGCCACAGAAGACCTGTAAATTTTTAGGTTAAATGTCGCAAAATCAATGAGAACGACATCATGCCACGTCGTGCTTTTTACTTACTACTGAGTATTATCGTATGCAACCTGGTGCTTGCAGGCTGCAGCACCCCCAATCCCCCTATTCCCCAACTCCAACGATCGGCTTGGTCTGCCTGTGAACACGAGTGGGTGCTATCGAGCTTGTACTACTCCGGGCGCACTTATGATTCAACCCTGAGCTGGAGCAGGTTTTGGCGGGATAGACCCTTTTTCAAATGCGATCAATTTGGTTACGTTAGGGGCAACAGTGGCACCAACCCATACCTGGGGCGCTTTTCTCTCACTAGCAGCGGTGCTTTCACCTGGGAGCGGATTCCCGCTATTGCGCGCATGGGGGGAGCACACCCCAGCGATGAACTGGAGATCGATTACCTCAATGCCCTGAGAAAGTCTGATTTGATTGTTATCGTGGGTAACAAGATGATGATCAGCAATACCGATGGCAGTGCCTATATTGAGTTTGAACAAGTAGACCGCAGCTACCGCCAGGCCCAACCCTATAAAAAAGGCGACCCATTGGGTCGCCAGAATGACAATCAAGAAGAATCAAAAAGATGAGCTTTAGGAGTCTAAAAAAGCACTCTTGAGGGGAAAGCCTCAGCGGCGCATCTTAATTTGCATAAGTGACAGAAAAGTTACAAAAGAACCTTAACGGCGTTTTTGATGTATCTCCAGATTCTCCTGCCGCTTGCGTTCACTCTTTCTCAGCAGCAGATAAGTCGCTCCCAAGCCCCCGTGTTGGGGTTGCGCACTGTGAAAAGCCAGTACTTCATGCAGCTGCGGTAACCAGTGATTGATACAGCTTTTCAATAACGCCGGCTGCTTACGCCCCTCACCCTTACCGTGGGTAATCAGGGCACAGCGCACATCCGCTTCAACACAATCACGGATAAATTCCATCACGGCCCTGCGCGCCATCTCCACAGAGTGGCGATGTAAATCCAGGCGCGCATCTATGCTGTATTTGCCCAGGCGCAAATTGCGATAGACCCCGTTTTGCACACCATCGCGCTTGAATTCCAACGGATCCCATGGCTCTACCAGATCAATATATTCACCGGACAGGGGGTTCATTTCCCGCTCTGTCAGGCGCGTGGCAGCGGCGCGGCGCTCCCGCAACATAGACTCAGATTGCTTCGGCTCCTTGCGCAAATTGACGCGGCGCTCCTGCGCCAGCGGTTTAACGTCTCCCATTTCACCGAGAGCGTCTTTAAATAATTTGCTGTCGCTGCTCACAAATACCCCCTGCCAGCGTCAGTCGAGAAATAAATCCTTGGTTAAATTGTCTGCATTGGCTGGATTGTGGGCATAACCGGTGAAATCCTTCACACCGCGCTCTGCCAACAGCTCTTCATCGATTAGCTGGCGACCGCTCAAGGCAACATCTTTAGTCGTCAGTATCTCGTAGGCCGCATCGGCCATAATCGAGGGCTTGCGGCTCTGCTCAAACATATCACGACTACCCACCGCAAATTCAATCGCGGCGGTGGCCACCAGTGTGCGCGGCCACAAGGTGTTCACGCTGATCCCCGCCTCACGCAGCTCTTCTGCCAAACCCAGGCTGAGAATGGTCATACCAAATTTTGACAGGGCGTAAGGAGCGAAGGGCCCCAACCACTTGGGCTGGATATTCAGCGGTGGGCACAGGCTGAGAATATGAGCGTTGTCAGCTTTTTTCAGATAGGGAGTCGCCAAGTGGGCGGTGAGATACACCGCGCGACTATTGATACTCTGCATCAGGTCGTAGCGCTTGGGTGGTGTCGACTCAACATTGGTCAGGTTGATCGCGCCCGCATTATTAATCACAGCGTCGATGCCGCCAAATTTTTCGGCAGCCTCCGACATAGCCTGCTCTACTCGCTGCTCATCGCGCACATCCACCTGCAGGGCCAGGGCATTACCGCCGGCTTTCTCCACTTCCTCCGCCACCGAGAAGATGGTTCCCGGAAGCTTGGGATGTGGTTCTGCTGACTTAGCGGCAATCACGATATTGGCACCATCCGCCGCGCATTTGAGGGCAATCGCCCGGCCGATGCCGCGACTGGCACCAGTGATAAAGATGGTCTTGTCCTTAAGCGCCCCTGAATTGTTGGTCAGGGATACAAACTCTTCACTCATTTTTTTCAGCCTCCGGGGCAGTCACTGCCGGACTGTAAATTTCCTTGAAGATCGCCGGCATACGTTTTGGCTTGCCAGTGGAAAGCTCAATGCACACCATCCGCCATTCGGCCCGCAATACCAATGCCTTATCGGCGGCGCGAAACACCTGAAAGCGGCGAGTCATATTCAGACGCCCGTCCACCTCAGTGAGCCAGGTGCCAAACAGCAATTCCTCCCCCTCTCTGGCCGCCAGTATATAGTCATACTCGCTATGACGAATTGCCATTCCCCGGTCAAGCTGCTGATAATTCGTGACATCCAGACCCAGGGCTGCGCTGTGCGCCCAGGCGGTAGCCTCACACCAGCGCACATATTCCGCATTGTTGGCATGACTCAGACCATCCACATGTTTGGCGCCAACCGTCACTGTGGTGATAAATGGGTTTGGCAGATCCCACTGCATAAGCGGCTCCAGGTTTGTGCTGCGGTTGCGGAGGGATAGTCAGTAAAATGGACGCTATCCCCGGAGAGATTACAGATATAAAAAAAGGCCCCGCTAAGGGACCTTTTTATCGTGCCAGCTGGGCTAAAGCGAATTAAGCGTTCGCTTGAGCGCCCTCTGCTTCTTTCTGTGCCTTATCGAGGGCAGCAGCGAACAGAGCGTCGAAGTTCACCGGCGGCAACATCAGTGCCGGGAAAGAACCTTTAACTACAGCGTTATCGATCACTTCGCGAGCGTAGGGGAACAGAATTTGCGGGCAGGCAGTATTCAGGGCCTGGGCCAGCTGTTGACCTTCCAGACCTTTGATACCGAACAGGCCAGCTTGTTTTACTTCCACCAGGAAAGCGGTGTCTTCTTCCAGCTTTACGGTGATAGTCAGGGTCAGAGCCACTTCGTACAGATCGTCTTCGATCTTCGCGGTCTTGGTGTTCAGCTCCTGATTAACCTGGGGCTTCCACTGCTTTTTGAAGACCTCGGCACCCATCGGGGTTTCGAAGGAGAGGTCTTTCAGGTAGATGCGTTGCATCGCAAATTGTACTTGTGGAGCCTCTGCGTTTGCCGCTGCGCCATTTAATTCTTCAGCCATGTTACAGCCTGTTCATTATAAAAAGTTTATTGATGCCTTCCGTGAGAAAGACTCCGGTAATAACTCAACAGTTGGGGCCTCGATAAAACGTTTCAAGGCCCAGACCGGATAAATAGCAAAAATTGGGGACCGCATGTTGGCGGCCGCGTCAGTTTTCCGCTTATCCCGCTGCTTTCAGCAATTTGTCGAGTCGGCCACCGCGCTCCAACGCCATCAGGTCGTCGCAACCACCTACATGCTTATCGCCAATCCAAATCTGCGGCACCGAGCGGCGCCCCGCCTTGTCAGCCATTTCTGCGCGCAAGCCGGGATTATTGTCCACAGGGATTTCGCGATAAGCGACACCCTTGCTATCCAGTAGCTGCTTGGCGCGAATACAGTAGGGGCAGAAACGGGTGGAATAAATGACAACATTCTGCATGACAAAACTCCGTCAAACTGATACTTCAGGTTAACCTTTGCCTTTAACGACAGGCAGGTTCTGGTTAGCCCACTCGCTCATTCCGCCCTGCAGGCGACGCACTTGGAAACCTTTCTGTTTCAGCATGCGCCCCACCGGACCTGCGTGCTGCCCCATCTTGTCAGCGACAATAATGGTCTTGTCTTTAAACGGTTCCAGCTCGGCAATGCGCTCAGCCACATCCCCGTGGGGAATATGCAGGGAGTCGACAATATGACCGGCAGTGAACTCGCTGCGATCGCGAATATCCAGCACCTTGGCCCCGTCGCTATTGATCAGCTTGGTCACTTCATGAAGTGATGCCGGCTCGCCAGACTTGAATCGCTCAGTCAAAACAAATGCGTAAAGCAATGCCACAAGCAGGCCGACCAACAGCCACTGCTCAGCTAAAAAGTCGAGAAAATCCACTTCGCCCCCAAAATCCTCAAGTGGTAATCAATAGGGCGCTACGGCGCCCAATGCCGGCGGGAGTATACACGATCATGGCGAAATTCTAATCAACCAAATCCCTCCGCCCCAGCCTCTTTGTAATCCGGCTTAAGCTAAATAACATGGTGAAATACCAGCCCCACAGGTTAAAATCCGCGTCCGCAATTTAACCCTTGGAAGAGGAATACTGTCGCTATGGCCGCTACGCAAGCCCCGCAAAAACGCCCCCTGGTCCTGCTGATTCTGGACGGCTTCGGCCACAGCGACAATCCCGAGCACAATGCGATTCACGCAGCCAAGTCTCCGGTTTGGGACAATATCTGGGCGACCCGCCCAAAAACCCTGATCCAGACATCCGGGATGGCGGTGGGCCTGCCCGATGGACAAATGGGCAACTCGGAAGTCGGCCATATGACACTGGGTGCTGGTCGAGTGGTCTACCAGAACTTTACCCGGATCAACAAAGCCATCCAGGACGGCGACTTCTTCCGCAATACCGCTTACACCACTGCGGTCGATAAGGCTATCGCCAACAACGGCGCCGTCCATATTATGGGACTCCTGTCCGAAGGCGGCGTACACAGCCACGAAGATCATATTGTTGCCATGATAACCCTGGCGGCACAGCGCGGCGCCCGCGCTATTTATGTACACGCATTTCTCGATGGCCGCGACACCCCACCGCGCAGTGCCGAACCCTCCCTGGCGCGCCTGATGCAGGTGTGTGACTCCGTCGGCAATGCCCATATGGCTACCCTGGCCGGGCGCTACTTCGCCATGGATCGCGACCAGCGCTGGGAGCGCACCGAGTCCGTTTACGAC
This sequence comes from Microbulbifer maximicatervae (SeqCode), assembly GCF_052466985.1. NCBI lineage: Bacteria > Pseudomonadati > Pseudomonadota > Gammaproteobacteria > Cellvibrionales > Microbulbiferaceae > Microbulbifer > Microbulbifer maximicatervae (SeqCode). The sequence goes on along the minus strand of NZ_CP174298.1, from coordinate 4,019,829 downwards.
ATGCTGACCCTGGGTACAGCAGAGCACAGTGCCAGTGACGCCCTGGCAGGACTGGCCTCGGCCTATGAGCGCGGTGAAAATGATGAGTTTGTCGCGCCAACGGTGATTGGCGAGCCCGCTCCGATCCAGGACGGCGATGCCCTTATCTTTATGAATTTCCGCCCGGATCGCGCGCGCCAGTTAACCCGCGCTTTTACCGAGCAGGACTTCAGCGGCTTCGAGCGCAAAGCCAAACCGCAGCTGGCGGACTTCGTCATGACGACCGAATACGCTGCCGATATCCACGCCAGCTGTGCCTTCCCGCCAGAAAACCTGGTCAACTCCCTCGGCGAGTACTTGTCTGCAGAGGGCAAAACCCAGCTGCGCATCGCCGAGACAGAGAAGTACGCCCACGTTACCTTCTTCTTCAGCGGCGGCCGCGAAGAGCCCTACAACGGCGAAACCCGCGAACTGATCAAGTCACCGGATGTGGCTACCTACGATCTGCAACCGGAAATGAATGCACCAATTGTCACTGACAAACTGGTAGCGGCGATTGAGAGCGGCGAGTACGACGCCATTATCTGCAACTACGCCAACGGCGATATGGTCGGCCATACCGGTGTTTTCGAGGCGGCAGTAAAAGCCGTCGAAGCCCTGGACCAGTGTGTAGAGCGCGTCGTAAACGCCGCTCTGGCTGCCGGCGGCGAGGTGCTGATTACTGCCGACCACGGCAATGTGGAAGAGATGTTCGACGCCAACTCCGGCCAAGTCAGCACCCAGCACTCCACTCTGCCGGTGCCTTTTGTTTATATCGGCGAGCGCAATGTGCAAATGTGTGACGGAGGTAGTCTGGCGGATGTAGCGCCAACCATGTTAGCGTTGATGGATCTGCCACAGCCCGCGGAAATGACCGGCCAAAGTTTGGTAAAAATGGACTGATGAAAACTCTCGTACTCTTCCTGATCACACTGATTTCCCTACCCGCCTGGAGCCAGGCAGAGGGAGATGAGCAGGCGCGCCTGGCGCAAATCAAGCAACGCATTGAGTCCCTGCAACAGGAACTCAACCAGGTGCGGGGCCAGCGCGACCAATTGCTCAAGGATTTGGAAGAGAACGAGAAAGATATTTCCGGGCTGCACCAGCGCATAGACAAGATCAAACAGGATATGCGCAGCCGCTCGGACAAGCTGCGAGAACTCCAGCAAGAACAACAGCAACTGCAAGAGTCGCGACGAAGTATGCAGCGGCGGGTCGAGCAGGAGATCGCCGCCGCATACCGACTAGGCCGACAGGAGCAGATCAAGCTCCTGCTCAACCAGCAAGACCCACAGAACGTCGCCCGCCATCTCCGCTACCACGATTACTTCCTCCAAGAACGCAGCCGCATCATAGACACTTACCTGGAAACCCTCACCTCACTGGAAACCGTATCCGCCTCCATTGAGCGCGAGCGCGAAACCTTGAAAGCCGAGCGAGAGCAGCTGCAGAAACGCCAGAGCAAACTGCGCGTCGCCCAGCAGAATCGCAAGGACACGCTGGATAAACTGGCGGCGCGGCTCTCCGATGGCGGCGGTGAACTCAAGCAGCTCCAAGGGGATCGCACACGCCTGCAAAAATTGATCGACGAAGTAGGCCGCGCCATCGCCTCACTGGTAAACCCCAGCGAGCAAAAACCCTTTGCGCGCCAGCGGGGCAAGATGCAGTGGCCTGTTGATGGCCGCCGCGCCAATGCCTATGGACAGCGCCGCGCCAATGGCATCACTTGGAAAGGTGTCACCTTGCGCGCCAATGAAGGGGAGCCGGTGCGGGCGATCCACCGCGGCCGCGTGGTTTTCTCCGATTACCTGCGCGGCCACGGCATGCTGGTTATCCTGGATCATGGAGAGGAATACATGAGTCTCTACGCCCACAACCAGTCCCTCACCCGCAATATTGGCGAGTGGGTGGAAAGTGGTGACACCATCGCTCGGGTTGGCAATAGCGGCGGACTCAGCCATAGCGGTGTTTACTTCGAAATTCGCCATCGGGGTAAAGCGCAGGACCCTACAGTTTGGTGCCGCTCCTGATCGGAGCTGGCACAGAGGGCATAATAGGAGGCGCAAAATCCCGGGCATTTTCCACGCACCCGTTATAGAGCCCCCTCGCAAATCACAGCGATCGGGATTACACACCCGCCTAATGCTCCCCACTTCATCTCACGACTCCCGCCGCTGTGCTAATTAAATGAGAAAGCACCACGACGAAAAGCTGCGGCGTAGCGGCTTTTTTATCGCCAAAAGAGAATAAGAGCGGGAGCCAACCCAGGTGTAAGACCCCTGGGCTTATGACGACTAAGATCGTGACACTGTAGAATTTGGCGTCCGCTTAGAATCCCTGCCAATCTCTGCGGTCTACACTTTCGCAAAGCAGCGAAGAAATAAGGCAGAGGTCACAACAACATGTTTATCCCCAAGGCGCTGACAACCTTGATCGGCGCAGCCGCTCTGACAGCCCTGCCTTTAATGGGTTTAACCGACGGCGACAGCCATCCCCAGGTGGCTGCAGACACTGAAGCCCGCCTGCCGCTGGAAGATCTGCGCAGCTTTGCCAAAGTTTTCGAGCAAATTCGCCAGGGCTATATCGAGGAAGTGGACGACCGCACCCTGCTGGAATATGCCATCAAAGGCATGCTGCAGGGCCTGGACCCCCACTCCTCCTACCTTGATCGCCGCTCCTTTGACGATTTGCAAGCCAACACCACCGGCGAGTTTGCCGGCCTCGGGATCGAGGTGGGCATCGAAAACGACCATATCACCGTCGTCACCCCCATGGACGACACCCCCGCCTCCCGCGCTGGCCTCAAGGCCGGCGATGTCATACTGCGCCTGTCGGGCAAATCCATGAAGGGCGTGAGCCTGGATGAAGCGGTGGAGTGGATGCGCGGGCCCAAAGGAAGCAGTGTCACCTTGACCATCGCTCGCAAAGGTTTTAAAGAACCTTTCGATGTCACTCTCAAGCGGGACACCGTGCGCGTGCGCAGTGTGCGCAGCAAAGTCCTCGATGATGGCTACGGTTATCTGCGCATCAGCCAGTTCCAGCTGGACACCGGCGCCGATGTGGCCGACGAGCTGATCAAGTTGCAGAAGAAAGGCGCACTGAAAGGGCTAGTTATCGACCTGCGCAACAACCCCGGTGGCGTGCTGCAATCCTCGGTGGAAGTAGCGGATGCATTTTTGGAAGAGGGCCTGGTGGTCTACACCGAAGGTCGCAATGAAGCCGCCAACCTGAGCTATTCCGCCGAGCCGGGCGATTTAACCGAAGGCGCTCCGCTGGTTGTATTAATCAACGCGGGCTCCGCCTCTGCAGCGGAAATTGTCGCCGGCGCCCTACAGGACCACCGCCGCGCAGTGGTGATGGGCACCGACAGCTTCGGCAAGGGCTCGGTCCAAACGGTGATCCCTATCAATAATGAGCGCGCCATCAAGCTGACAACTGCGCTCTACTTCACCCCCAATGGCCGCTCAATCCAGGCCCAGGGCATCACACCGGATATCGTGGTAGAGCGGGTGAAAGTCACCCGCTTGGACGACTCTCCCAGACCCACTGAAGCGGATTTGGCCGGGCATCTGGACAACGGTAACGGTGGTGCCGACCGGACTTCTGAAGACCGCTCGAGAGAACAGGAAGAACGGGAAGACTGGATGGATCGCGACAACCAAATCTTCGAAGCCCTCAATGTACTCAAGGGCCTCAATCTCTACGCTCACAGGGACAGGGGTTTGCGCGAGCGCCTTGCCCGCGCAGACGAACAGCAGTAAGCAAAGTACGGCGGGCCCAGGGCCCGCCGTGCAAGACCTACACCTACCTACAAGCGCATTTCAATCCCTGCGCTGTGCATAAACGCTTTCGCTTCGGCAATGGTGTATTCGCCGAAGTGAAAAATACTCGCCGCCAATACCGCATCCGCACCGCCGTGCAATACGCCATCCGCCAGGTGCTGTAGATCTCCCACACCACCGGAAGCAATGACTGGCACTTGAACCGCCTCAGTAACCGCCCGGGTCAGGGCCAGGTCAAAACCGTTCTTGGTGCCGTCGCGATCCATACTGGTCAGCAGGATTTCGCCGGCACCGTATTCGGCCATCTGCCGAGCCCAAGCCACTGCATCAATGCCAGTGGGCTGGCGCCCGCCATGAGTGAAGATCTCCCAGCGGCCCTCTCCTACCTGTTTGGCATCAATGGCCACCACAATACACTGGCTGCCAAAGCGCTCGGCGGCCTCGCGTACAAACTCGGGATTTTTCACCGCCGCAGAATTGATTGCAGTCTTGTCCGCACCGGCATTCAACAGATTGCGGATATCTTGCAAGGTGCGCACACCGCCGCCGACAGTGAGGGGGATAAACACCTCGTGGGCCATTTTCTCTACGGTGTGCAGGATGGTATCGCGCTGTTCGTGGGTGGCGGTGATATCGAGGAAAGTGACTTCATCCGCGCCGGCTTCGTTGTAGCGGCGGGCAATTTCCACCGGATCGCCGGCATCGCGGATATCGACAAAGTTAACGCCCTTCACCACGCGGCCGTTGTCTACATCCAGACAGGGAATAATACGTTTTGCCAGAGCCATTACTTGTTCCGTTGGTCGCAAAGCTGCTGCGCTTCGCGCAGGTTCAACTTGTCTTCATAGATCGCCCTGCCGGTAATCGCACCGTAGATTTCACCGACATCCAGCAGCTGTTCGATATCCTCAATGCTGCTAACACCGCCAGAGGCAATAATAGGCACCTGCACTGCTCGGGCCATTTCCAGGGTCGCCTCAATATTGACGCCTTGCATCATGCCGTCGCGGGCTATATCTGTATAAACAATAGAGCTGACGCCACAATCGGCAAAGCGCTTGGCCAATTCTGTCGCCTTCAGTTCGGAGACCTCAGCCCAGCCCTCGGTAGCCACCAAACCATCTTTAGCATCGAGCCCGACAATAATATGGCCCTCGAACTCGCGACACGCCTCTTCCACCAGCTTGGGATTTTTTACCGCCGCAGTGCCGATAATCCCCCACTGCACACCGGCATCCAGATAGCGCTCGATAGTGTGCAAATCGCGAATGCCTCCGCCAATTTGCACCGGTAAATCGGGAAACTGTTTGGCGATAGCAGTTACCGCTTCACCGTTCACCGGATTGCCGGCGAAGGCACCATTCAGGTCCACCAGGTGCAGGCGCTTGGCTCCCTCGTTCACCCAGTGCTGTGCTGTCGCCAGGGGATCATCGGAAAATACAGTGGCGTCATCCATCTCGCCCTGGCGCAGGCGCACGCATTGGCCGTCTTTTAAATCAATCGCGGGAATTACAATCATGTCTTTTCTTACGTCGGCAGTAATTTCAGTGTGATCGGTGAGCTGGGTTTATTGGGCCCGGCCGTTCCAGTGGACAAAATTCTTTAGTAGCTGCAAGCCAGCCTCAGCACTCTTCTCTGGGTGGAACTGGGTGGCAAAGATATTCTCCCTGGCAACTGCGGCAGCCAGAGGGACACCGTATTCAGTTTGCCCGGCAATATCCGGGTTTTCAGCAGCCGGCACATAGTAGCTGTGGACAAAGTAGAAACGGCTGCCATCGGCAATATCGGCCCACAGGGGATGCGGCTGCCGCTGCTGAACGCTGTTCCAACCCATATGGGGCACCTTGAGCCGTTCAGCACTCTGCGCCGAGGGAATGTTGTCGCCGAAGAATTTCACCGGCTCCGGGAAAATCGCCAGGCAATCAACGCCATTATTCTCCTCGCTGTGGTGCATCATAATCTGCATACCCACACAGATACCCAGCACCGGGGTGCCCGTACTGATGGCCTCTCGAAGCAGCGGCGAAAAACCCGCTTCGACAAACCCTGCCATACAATCCCGAATGGCACCCACACCGGGCACCACCAAGCGCTCTGCGCCCGCAGCCTGCTCCGGCGTCTGCGCCAGCACCACCTCGGCCTCCGGCGCCACCTTGTTCAGGGCGCTGGCCACCGAGTGCAGGTTGCCCATACCGTAATCGAGTACCGCAATCTTACCCATCACAAGACTCCTTTGGTGGAGGGCATGGTGCCGGCCATACGGGGGTCCGGGGTCAACGCCATACGCAGGGCGCGGCCAAAGGCTTTAAATACAGTTTCCACCTGATGGTGAGCGTTGTGGCCACGCAGGCAGTCAATATGTACTGTTACCAGCGCGTGATTGACGAAGCCCTGGAAGAACTCAAAAAACAGTTCGGTATCAAAATTGCCGATCCGCTTCTGGGTGAAAGGCACATCCATAACCAGGCCGGGCCGCCCGGAGAAGTCGATTACGACCCGGGAAAGCGCCTCATCCAATGGGACATAGCTGTGGCCGTAACGGGTCATCCCCTTTTTATCCCCCAGCGCTTCGGTAATGGCTTTGCCCAGGGTAATGCCGATATCTTCCACCGTATGATGGTCATCGATATGAATATCGCCATCGCAGCTAATGTCCATGTCGATCATGCCGTGGCGGGCAATTTGATCGAGCATATGCTCCAGGAAAGGAACCCCAGTCGCGAACTTGCCATGACCTTGGCCGTCCAGGTTAACGCTGACTTGAATCTTGGTTTCCAGGGTGTCACGGGTGACGCTAGCTGTACGCATCGAAAGCGATCCTTATTTGCACGATAAGACAGAGGGCGCAAATTATAGGATGAATGACATCCCCTGTGGCTCTCTAGTGTCAGATGAAACTTGATTCGTAATTGTTTAGCCCTATCATGCTCCGCATGGTTACTCTAAAGCGCCGAAAATCCCATTACTGGGCCAGCCTGTTCCTGTTACTCGCCGTAGTAGCAGCTCAGCCGCTGTGGGCGGAGCACTTTCACCTGGGCAATACCCAGGTAGAGATGTGTGACCTGTGTTGCATGCATTCACCTGCAGCACTCGGCAGCGAGCCATTGCTCGTACAGGCTGAGCCCCAAAGTCACTATGAACGGCCCTCTGCGCCAACCGCGCGCGATTGCCAGCCAGAGCGCCAGAGTGCGCGCGCCCCTCCCTTCTTCCTGTCACTCAGCTAACACCCAAAAACCGATATTTTTTTAATGAATGCCCGCGCTGGAGCGCGTATGGCATTGTCCGCCTGTGACAGGAATAAAAAACAATGACTAAGTTCAATACTTTAGCCCTGGCTATTGCCAGCTTGGCCGTGCCCGCTATTTGCGCCGCAGAAGACAGCAACAAACTGGAAGAAGTTAACGTCACCGTTTCTCCCCTGGATAAGCCCGCCGACGCAGTAGCTGCCCCGGTATCGGTGCTCTCCGGCGAGACCCTGCGCAAAGCCGCTTCCGCCACCCTGGGCGAAACCCTGAAGAACCAGCCGGGAGTGGCCAACGCCTCCTTTGGCAGTGGCGTGGGCCTACCGGTTATTCGCGGCCAGAGCGCCAACCGGGTGAAGATCCTGAACGACAATCTGGATGTCTCTGACGCCTCCAACACCAGCGCCGATCACGCCGCCAGTATCGAACCTCTACTGGCGGAGCGCATCGAGATACTGCGCGGACCGGCGGCACTACGCTACGGCAGCGGCGCTATCGGTGGGGTGGTAAATATTATCGACGGTCGCATCCCCACTGACGTACCCGAGAAAGTTGAAGGCGCGGTTGAGATGCGCCACGACACTGCCAACAACCAGGATGCCTCGGTATTCCGCTTTACCGGCGGTGCCGGGCAGCTGGCCTGGTACTTCGACGGTGTCTACCGCGAAAATGACGACACGGAAATTCCCGGCCTCGCTATTGTCGAGCACGAGGAACACGAAGAACACGACGAGGACGAAGGCGAGCACGAGGAAGAATTCAACACCGACGGCTACGTCGGCAACACCAACGCCCGCGCCCACAGCTACAGCGGTGGAGTTTCCTGGATTACTGAAAGTGGCTATATCGGTCTGTCAGTAAACAAGCTTGAGAACAACTACGGCATTCCTCTCGGCACTCACGAGCACCACCACGATGATGAGGAGCACGACGAGGACGATCACGAGGAACACGAAGAGCATGAGGAGGAGAGCGAAGTCGAAGCTGTGCGTATCGATATGGCGCAGACTCGCTACGACCTCAAAGGCGAGCACCGCTTCAACAGCAACTATTGGGACAAGTTACGCCTGCGTATCGGCTATAACGACTACGAGCACGTAGAGTTGGAAGAGGACGCAGCCGGTACCCGCTATGCCAACGAAGCCTGGGAAGGGCGCTTGGAAATCACCCACGACAGCGGTAGCGAGTGGCGTGGCGCCTATGGCCTGCAGTTATCCGATAAAGACTTTACCTCTGACGAAGGGGCATTTATCCAGCCCTCCCGCACCCGCAGCGCCGGCCTCTTCACCATGAAGGAACGCGAATGGGGCAACTGGCACCTGGACCTGGGCGCGCGTATTGAGCGTGTCGATGTCGATCCTGAGTACGAAGAAGACCGTGACTTCAACCTATTCAGCACCAGCGCTACCCTGCAGTACTTCCTGCAAGAGCACCAGCATATCAGCGTCGGTGCCACCCGCTCCGAACGCGCCCCGGTAGCCGAAGAGCTGTTTGCCGACGGCGAGCACCTAGCCGAGGGCACATACTTAATTGGCAACAGTGAACTGGACAAAGAGCGATCCATTAATCTGGAGTTGGGCTATCACCACCACAACGAAGCGGCCAGTGGCTGGCATGCAGCGCAGATTGAAGCCAGCGTCTTCTACAACCGCATCGGCGATTACATCTACGCGCAAAACACCAATGAGTTGTTTGAAGAAGAGCTGCCCATCTACGCCTATGGCAACCGCGATGCCACCTTCTACGGTGCTGAAGCCTCGGTGAAATTTCCCCTGCGCAGCAACTTCTACCTGACTCTGTTTGGCGATGTTGTGCGCGCGAGCTTCGACGAAGATATCGCCGGTGAGAGTTCCGATGTGCCGCGCATGCCTCCCCTGCGCCTGGGTCTCGCCCTGGGAGCAGAGTACGACCAGTGGGGTTGGGAATGGCGCACAGTCGAAGCTGCGGACCAGGATCGCGCCGGCGCCTACGAAGAAGAAACCGACGGCTATACCCGTATGGACCTGAGTGCCCACTACAACTTCAACATCGGCAGCAGCGACGCGGTGATCTTCGCCAGCGCCCGCAACCTGCTCGACGAAGAAATTCGCAACTCCACCTCACTACTGCGCGACTACGCTCCTGAAGCTGGTCGCAGCGTCGAAGCCGGTGTGCGGTTTATTTTCTAATAAACACCTGCTTCAATGGCCCCGCAGTGCTTTCCCAGCCTCGCGGGGCTGCATCTCCTACAATTCCGGCATAACCTATTTGTAGAAGTGCGCGGGAACATCGAGCCGCGCTGCGGCGTCATATGCGTGACACCACACGACAAATACACAGGGACAATGCTCTCCATGGCCTGGATAAAGCGCACTTTTATCGCACTTTTAATCGTTTTCCTGCTACTCGCTGGCGCCGTCGCCTGGCTGTTAGCAGGACTCGACATCAACCAATACAAACCCCAGTTAGAAAAACTCGCTGCCAAACAGGGCATCTCCCTGCAACTGGAAGGTGATATCGGCTGGCAGCTGTGGCCCAAGCTCGGCCTGCAACTTGAAGATGTACAGCTGGCACCATTAAAGCTGCCAAAACAAACTCTGGTGAAAGCAGAAAAAATTGCCATTGGCGTGGCCCTCAAGCCACTACTGCAACGCAAAGTAGAGGCTGAGGAGATAGTCCTGGTAGCTCCGCAAATTGAGCTCACCGTCGACAAAGAAGGGCGCGGCAACTGGGAGCTGATTAGCGAGGCCCTGGAAGCTCAGAGCAAGCAACCTCCCAAACTCTCTATCCCCAAGGAACAGGAAGAGCCATCACAACAACAGGTCGACCTGAGCCTGCAAAAGCTGCGTATCGAGAAGGGCGTGGTGCTCTACAGCGATGCCCAGACTAACAAAGAGTACAAAGTCCAAGACCTGCAGGTAAGCGTTATTAACCTGGTACCGGGTGGCGAGCCGGGCAAACTCACTGCCGCAGCAGACCTTACCGGCAGCGACCTCAAACACCCGCTGAAGCTTAAAATTGATAGCACCCTCGCCCTGGATGAGGGCCTCAATGGGCTGCGCCTGCAACCGCTACAAGTAGACCTCACCTCTGAGAACAGCGCCAAGGCCAGCCTGCATATGCGCGGCTACCTGCGCAGGGACAGCAACACCCAACCCTGGCGTATACAACTAAACGTTAACGCCAATGCCGACCCTCTGCGCCCCTGGTTTGAACTGACGGGCACGGAAATCGATACCCGCGATAAAGCGGCACTGCAAAAGCTGAGTATCGAAGCGAGCGTGGAAGGTACCGAGCAAAAACTCGACCTGACACCACTGCAATTGAAACTGGACGACGTCACCTTTAGCGGCAACGCCCAGTTGCGCAACGCAGAAATGCCCGGGCTGGACCTGAACCTGCGCGGCGGCGCCTTTAACCTGGATAACTACCTGCCCCCTTCGAACGAAGATGAGGCTGGAGCCGCTTCGGCGGAACAAACCGAGGGAGTGGAAGCACAGAGTGCGCAGGCTCCCGCCGCTGAAAGCAAAAAGCAGGGAGAGCAGGCGGCACAGAGCGATCAAACTGAAACCGCAGAAAAACCAAAGAGAACAGTAGCTGCCAAACCGCCCGCAGCAGAACCCCTGCCACTGAGCGACCTGCGCGGCTTCAACGCCAATATCAACCTGGCACTGGACCAACTGCAAGCCGCTGACCTGCAAATGGACAGCCCAGAAATCCAACTCACTGTGGATAACGGCCTCTACCGACTGCAAAAATTGAGCGCCGATATCTATGGTGGCCAGCTGAACACGAATGGCCAGCTCAACGCTCGCGCCCAGTCCGCCGAGGCGCAGATGCGCGGCGGTCTCACCAATGTGGATATCGGCAAGGTCCAAGCTGCCCTCTTCCCCAGTGAAGAAGTCCAGCTGGCTGGGGAAGCCAGCGTTAACTGGAGTGCCAGCACCAAAGGTAAAACATCCACAGCTTTAGAGAAAAACCTGCGCGCCTCCGTTGAGGTTTCCAGCAAGGAAATGTCGATTTCTCCATTCAATCTGGAGAAAAACATGTGCCAGCTGTTCAGCTACGCGGAAAATACCGAAATGCCCACCCGGGACTGGCCCAACAGCACCGGACTGCAGGACCTTCGCGCCACCATCGCGGTGAAAGGCGACCAGGTGGATGTGAGCGAAATTCTCGCCGGTATCGAAAATATCGCCCTGACCGGTGACGGAGAGGTGGACCTGAAGAAACAGGACTTCGACTTCAAGCTCGGCCTGGCCCTGGTGGGCGAGAGCACCTCCGCCGACGGCTGTACCGTGCGCAACAAGCGCTGGCGCAACCGCCCGCTGCCGCTGCGCTGCAAGGGCGACTTCGACGATGTGAACATCAGCACTTGTAAACCCGACAGCCGCCGCCTCGACGACTTGCTGCGGGAAGAACTGAAGCACAAAGCCGAAAAGAAATATGGCGATAAAGTTGAAGAAAAGGTCGACGAACTGAAAGAAAAATTGAAAAATCTCTTCGGCCGCTAAGGCCCCGCTAAAGTGCACCGGGGCCCGCCCGGTGCACAACTCCAGCGTTCAACCACAGATTCCAGCCCGCAGTATCCCCATGACCCCAAAGCAGTTCCAAAATGCCGTCCTGAAATGGTTCGACAAACACGGGCGCAAAGACCTGCCCTGGCAGCAAGACATCAACCCCTATCGGGTTTGGGTGTCCGAAATCATGCTGCAACAGACCCAGGTCACCACGGTTATTCCCTACTTTGAGCGCTTTATGCAGAGCTTCCCCACTCTGGAAAGTCTCGCCCGCGCTCCCCAGGACAAAGTCCTGGCTCACTGGAGCGGCCTCGGCTACTACGCCCGCGCCCGCAACCTGCACAAATGCGCCCAGACGGTGCTGGAGGAATACGGTGGGGAGTTTCCCCAGGACGTAGAGGAACTGACCGAATTGAGCGGCATAGGCCGCTCCACTGCTGGTGCTATTGCCAGTATCAGTATGGGGCTCAGGGCGCCGATCCTAGATGGCAACGTCAAACGGGTGCTGGCCCGTTTTCACGCCGTGGAGGGCTGGCCCGGACAGACAGCGGTTGCCAATCAACTGTGGCAACTGGCCGAGACCTACACCCCAAACCAACGCGTTAACGACTACACCCAGGTGATGATGGACCTGGGTGCCACCCTGTGCACCCGCTCGAAACCACGCTGCGAGGAGTGCCCGGTGAAAAAATCCTGTGTGGCTCACGCCCAGGGCAATCCACAGGATTTCCCCGGCAAGAAACCGCGCAAGGAAAAGCCGGTGCGCAGCGCCACCCTGCTCTTGCTTGAACACAAAGGTGAGATCTACCTGGAACAGCGCCCGCCCAGCGGCATCTGGGGCGGACTCTGGAGCCCGCCTGAAGCCGACAATAGCAGCGACTGGCTCAAGGCAAAGCGCTGGCGTGCCAGTGACGTCCAAACCCTGCCGACCCTGCGACACACCTTCACTCACTTTCACCTGGATATTTCCCCGGTGTGGGTACAACTGAGCAAAGTCCCAGCACAGGTGGCGGAGAGCGGCGCTGGCTGGTATAAACTGCGGCGTTTAAACCGCCCTCGTGCGGCCCAGGAACTGGGGCTACCCGCCCCTATCGTCAAGCTGGCAAAACAACTACTGGCGCTGCAGGCTCCCCTGCTCACGCCGACCACTGCCGACTAAAACCAGGAGGAGTCCATGTCCAGAACCGTATTCTGCCGCAAGTACCAAGAGGAATTGGAAGGTCTGGATGCACCGCCCTTTCCCGGCCCCAAAGGCATGGATATCTTCGAGAACGTTTCCAAAAAAGCCTGGCTGGAGTGGATGTCCCACCAGACCATGCTGATTAACGAAAAGCACCTGAACATGATGGAACCCTCAAGCCGCGCCTACTTGAGCGAGCAGATGATGAAGTTCTTAAGCGGCGAGGAATACGACGCAGCCGACGGTTACGTTCCGCCGGAACAGCAGTAACACAAGGCCCCGAAGCTTCCCCGGCAAAGAAAAAAAACTTTTTTATAATCAAGGGGTTGACTCTGACCCGGGGAAGGGCTTTAATACGCGCCTCGCGACGCAGGGGAAGCCCAGCAAGATCGCAAAGCCCGGATAGCTCAGTCGGTAGAGCAGGGGATTGAAAATCCCCGTGTCGGTGGTTCGATTCCGCCTCCGGGCACCATCTCCAAAAGCCTCATCCTCAAGGATGGGGCTTTTTTTATGCTTGATTCACAATGAAACTCCAGCTTTCAAATCTAGGGCATACTTATTAATCGCCCACCCTTCTGCTACGCTTGCCTGCTTTTCATCCAGCCCTGTTAACCCCACCAATCCCCATTTCACCTTAAAAATTCTTTTTGCTTTTAACTCATTAGGACTGGAAAGCTTACCCCTCGACCAATTTCCTCCACTCTCTTCATGAGTCCTTTCACCCCTTCTACTTCAAAGTGCGGCTTTTTAAGAGATTGCTTTATTTCTTCTCGACCTCATTAATTATTGGATTATGCTTGATGGAAACCCTCCCTTTTTCATCTATTCTGACAATTACTTTTGCTAGTAAGGCCCTACCACGCCTTAGCGCTAAGTGACATCTAACTTAAGGAGCACCTATAATAAGTATTATCTGGGCAAATTAATGTTTAATTATCTCCGCTCTTGAAAATAGAAACTGTAAGAAAATATTACCTATTTTGACCATTATCAATGAATCAATTTTCAACTAGAAAAATATCTGAAGAATAGTAACTTAGCCTTTATACCAACCTCTATATTTCAACAATTAGACGGGATGGATCAGAACAATGACACTCAAAGAAATATCTCTCCTTATATTTGTCACTTCCCCCTCTTTATCTACTGCATGTGCGCCAATCATTCAAAAGAAGATCGCTATTCCCCCACTGTCTCCAGATAAAGAATTTACATACGTATACCCAAAACCTGAAAAAGATTATTTTATTCAGAAAATTGAAAATTCTAGTAATATCGCTATTGTTGAAATCCATGTTGATCATCATTACACCAACCATCCATACGACGCACAAACTGGCTTTATAGTTTTATATGGATGGGGAGATCCACAGCCTAAATTCATTAGCGTTCACCGGCAAGGATCAAGCTGTGGGAAACCGGAAAAAATAGAAGCAAACTCAAGATATGTAGCTATCTTTGAGAAAAATAAAAACCCAATACTAATCCCTCTTAAAGAGGCCGAAGAATCTATCAGATTTCTTGGCAAGCCAGAATATATGCATACATCCGTTGGTCTTTTACCAAGAGAATTGTAACCACAAAAGAATACAACATGAAGAACTATATACTAGTTGGCACAGCCTCATTAATGCTTATTTTATTCTCATCAATTTACGGCTTTCTATACGGAAAAGAAGGCAATGACAACATCCTCAATGAAGCCCGAGCACTAGCTCAAGAACATGCAACCAATGAATTAAAAAATAACAATTTAACCTTGATGGCAGAAAGCTACATGGGAAGCAAAATAGCGAATATCCCAGGTTTAGATGAAGAAAAATATCTAAACTGCTTATCCACTTTAGTAAGCTTGAAATTTTATAAAGACAATGCTGACTTTGAGCCTAATCTTACAGAACTTGAAAAAATTCAACAATTAAAATACACCCCAGAAAAATCGCGCCATTACGCTGTAACATTCAACGAAGTTAAACTTTCTGCAATAAGAAGGCACCCTGATGTTAATTGTATTTTTTAAAGATAAATATCAGCTTAACAGTATTTTGAACCATTTCACTTCCCTTTCCTAATCATCTCAGCCTGTAACTTTTCGGCCAATACCATTTCAATCAAAAATATCAATCGTGAGATAGATATTTAATTGGACCAACACCCTACCTACTGTAGAATGCGCGGCTTTTTGCACCTAAGCAGTGAACCACAAAAAAGTTATAGCTAAGTTTCAGAGGTATATATGCCAGCAGGGAAGCCGAATAAGAGTGTTCATTTTATTTATGGAAGTATCATTGCTCTTATTGTTTTGAGCTTTTGTTTTTTACTCTATAAAAGTGAAAGTAATGGTTCCCTACGGGTAAAAATAGGAAACAATGAGCTGGAACTACAAATTGATGATAACAACCAATCAGTTTCAATTCGAGCCTTACTCGATAAGCTGTTCCAAAATGAGGAAGCAAGTCGTGAATCCAAGGCCCTATTAAAGGAATTTGGTAATTTCTATTTGCCGACCGATCCTGAACTTATTGGAGAGATTGAAAAGCAGCCCGTCAAGTCGCAAGTCTCCCGACGTTTGCGGGAGCTTCTCTATGGGTTAAAGGGCCCCTTCGATCGACAAGCTCACAGCTACTACGATGTTGAAAGCTTGCAGGTTATCGACGCAATTAGCGGTCTGGAGTTTAACCATCCAGTGTCTAAAGGACTACGAGAAATGTTGATCTATAGACGTGGCCCCTTTGAAGAAAGATCCAAAGATGTACTGCTAAGCGTTCCCGCAGGCAATAGTATTCCATCAGGAAGAGCGGCATCCTGTCGCGGCAATGATTTTTTCAGGCGGGAAATTCGTATTTTTAATACTCAGCGAACAAATTCAATTTCCGTCTTTGTCAGCGGTAGTTTTCCTTGTACTGCTGACACTTCCAATGACATACATCGGCTAATTCAACTTTCCTATGTCGATATGAAGAACCTATTGGGAGATTCTCCTGTGGGAGCCAAGGAGCCCGCCCTTGCTGAGATCATGATGAATATCAATTAATTGGTGGAAGTTCAGCCGTCAGGCAGTTCATCCTCTCGCATTCATCCTTATTGCTGCTAACCTTGGGCCTGCAAAGGAATAAGAATAAAGGGAATCAAAGCATGGCCCAACCATTTCACCTTGAGCGTTTTGTGACGGCGCAAGAAAGCTCTTATGAAAGTGCCCTGAGTGAGTTACATAGCGGCCATAAGCGCTCCCACTGGATGTGGTATATATTCCCCCAGATCTCCGGCCTGGGGCACAGCGCGACATCCGAGCATTTTGCAATTAAAAACCTGGATGAAGCTCGGGCATACCTGGAGCACCCTGTGCTCGGCCCCAGGCTCAAAGAGTGCTGCAAGGAGTTATTGCAACTGAATAATTACTCCGCTTACCAGATATTCGGCTCACCGGATGATGTAAAACTTAAGTCATCCATGACGCTATTTTCTATCGCCGATCCCAAAGACAAGCTATTTGAAAAGGTGCTGGAAAAATACTATGAAGGACAGAAGGACCTTCGTACTTTCGAGATACTGAAAGTTCCTGTCCAACATTAGTTGCCCGCAAGGATGGGGCTTTTTTTATGATCGAAAGGCTGGATGGCAATCATTATCTGAACCACTATATTGGCGTACAAGCTGTAGTATCCATACTCACAGAATCTACTACTCTACCCGTATTAAATTTTCCTCATCATTTTAAGCCAAACCGATCAGCACCTCTTTCCCCCAAAGAAACTATAAATCTGCTGCCCAACTTAGAACTCTCTCCATTCAATTTCTATTTGTTTTTTAACAAGGCTATTCCTACCCCAGCCTTGGACTCTCAATTTTTCGAAATCACGATTTGATACTAATTCATACAACCTGGACCTGGTAGATGTCTATAATGGTAACGGCAAATAAAATCCAAAGTTCAGTCAAATTAGTGACTTTCTATGGCACGAAGAGTCCCCAAAAAAATTGTCTTTATTGGCTCCAGTTCCATCTATGGAAAAGGTGATACAGAACTAGGCGGATTTGTTCAAAGATTCCGGTTTCGGTTCGAAACTTTAGATCCCCATAATATAGTTTACGCTCTGGGAATATTCGGAGAGAACGCGAACTCTTTAGCCATAAGACTTTCCCGAGAACTGCCTCCAAGAAGGCCACACTTAATCGGGATATATCCTGGTTTCAATGATATTTGCCGTATCGGGGGACCAAAGGCTGAGAACTCTGTAGCGCTGGACTCTTTCCGTCAAACAGTGCGACAGCTGTTACAAACGTCTAAAACCATCGCGCCGTCCTTCCTAATGACAGGTATTCCGTTCGATGAGCAACGAACTACTCCCTTTCGGAATAGTGATAGCTATTTCTATCAGGCTGATGCTGACCTTTATAACCAAGCTATGAGAGAATCTGCCACTGCCGAAATGATCCCCATACTGGAGTTTGACAGTTTATGGCGAGATCAGGAATTTATTACCCTTCTCTCAGAGGATGGCCTCCATGCAAATCCCAAGGGACATCAATTACTGTATGAACAGACTTGGGATTTTATCTCTAAAAATTACTTTTAGTATTTCTACATATTTTTCAATCAGATAAATTATAAAAATATAAAGACTGGAACGATATTAAATAGTTTATATTTGTTTTTTCATATTATAAAGATCACCCATACTTTACATATGCCACTTTTTTCTATTTCAAGCTTCCTTTAGATACACTAGAAGTAATTAAGATTTTAAGATGAAATCTTCTATGGCCTTATCCGCATTGGTAGAAGAGGGCAGAACTTTATTTGATGCACTCCTGGAGAAATACTACGAAGGTCAAAAAGACCCTCGTACTCTGGAAATTCTAGTTATGCCGCAATAGAAACCGGGACCCCTCATTTAAGCCATCACTTTAACAGTCAGGCCATTTGGGCGGCTTCCTCCTCCAGGTTGTCGCTGCCCAACAAGCGGTCCATCACCAGACAGGCTGTCAGATCCCCGGTCACATTGACTGCTGTACGGCACATATCGAGAATCCGATCCACCCCCAGAATCAGCGCAATACCTTCCGGCGGGACACCAATACCGGCCAGAATTGTCGCCAGGATTACGATACCGACGCCCGGCGTACTGGGAGAGCCAATTGAAGCGCCAACGGTAGTTACGGTCAGCCCCACTAGCTGCGCGGTTGTCAGGTCAATGCCATATACCTGGGTTAGGAACACCGCAGCAATCACCTGATACAGCGCTGTGCCATCCATATTCACAGTAGCGCCCAGGGGCACAATAAATTTGGCGATGGATGGCTTTACTCCCAGGGGACTTTCTGCAACTTTCATTGACAGCGGCATTACCGCAGCAGAGCTGGATGTGGAGAATGCCAGCAGCTGCACTCCGCTAATTCTCTGCAAAAATGTGATCGGGCCGACGGAGGTCACCAGGGAAACAATTATCAGGTAAAAACTGAGAAGAATAAGTAGTCCCAGAATCACGGTGCCCACATACACAGACATTCCCAGAATTGCAGTGAGACCCACGCGAATAGCAATATCTGCCAGGAGGCCAAATACGGCCAGGGGCGCAAACAGCATGGCCCAGCCAACCACTTTAAGTGCGACCTCCTGAATAATGCCAAAAGCGTATACTGCGGTTTCCCGCTGCTTTTGCGGCAACAGCATCACTGCAACACCAATAAAAATCGCGTAGACCACCAGCTGCAACATATTGCGCATGGCGATACTTTCGTTGAGGTTGGCGGGAATCAATTCAGCAATACGCTCGGGAAGCGGTTTGCTCTCCATCACCTGGGGGGCGCTCGCAACTTGCAACTCGGTAGCGGCGCTGAGCAGGGACTCATCGATATAGTCGCCGGGTTGGATCAACTGGACCAAGATAATGCCGATAATCACCGCAACAGTGGTAGTGCCGACAAAGTAGGGAGCAATGCGCAGTCCGACACGTTTAAGCTGACTGACGTTCCCGCTGCCACTGAGCCCCAGGATGATTGAGGACATAATCAGCGGTATCACCACCATCTGGATCATATTCAGAAAGATGGAGCCCGGCAGCTTAAACCAGCTGGCCAATGCCGTACTGAGATCCTGGCTCACCAGCGCAGCCCCTTCAGGAGATAGCAGCAGGCCGACAGTTAGCCCCAGGATCATGGCGACCACTATCTGCATCCACAGGCGAGTGCGCACCAGCACACCGAGGGATTCCACCATTCGGATCAGATAGAAATTTGTACCATTGCTCATTGTTGGTATTCCGGATTACCTGAAATAGTTAGAGGCATTATGTCCCAGGGCCATTAAGGAAACCTGACGGTCAGATCAAGTCCTGGGCTTATAAGACAGTTATTCAACGCCATTTATTGATATCAATACCAAAAAGAGCGCTGAGACTCTCTTTGTCTTTCACTATTTGAAGCAACAATTGGGCCTGAGTTAACGCCTGGGTGGTCCGGGAGGTCCCCGGTGGGAGAAATCGCACTGGCTTTGATTGCCGGCCAGGGCACAACCTCTCTCCCCTTTTAGGCAATGCAGGATATCGTTTTCTGCAGCGAGGTTGGCGTGGTAGTGGTAGCCCAGGCCGGCAAACTCGTGGCCACGGCATTCGTCCAGGTCATCGGGCTCGCGACCATCGGCATTCTCCCGCGCATAGATCAGGTAGCCATCTATGGCGACACCGACTATCGCTGCATGGCTTGCGGCAGACGGGTAGGCTTGGCTGCAACCCAGGGCAGCATGGTAGTGATAGCCCACGTGGGGATTTACATGACCACCGCAGGCATCCACTGGCGCTAAGGTGTGTGCACCCAAAATTGCGCCGATGGGCGCGGCGATATCAAATTTAACCCCATTAAAAGCAACCCCATAACCGGAAAAACCATCGGGATTCTGCTTTGACTTGGCCTTCTCAGGCTGTACCGGGATCAGGTAGCGGGTATGAAAATCCGGGCCCATATAGCTGGCCAGGCATTCCACGCAGTAATTGTTGTACTCCGGTGCTACATCAGGCCGCGCGGCCATCTCGCAGGCCTTCTTCGAATCGGTAACCTTTATCGCCCCGGTTTTAGGATCATATAGGCTCCATTTTGGATCAGAGAAAAAGGTCGCAGCATTTTTAACGAAAGGTCCATCAATCGGCTCTATCTGCTGTTTGATAAACATCATGCCGCCAGACGTAATTGGATCGACAACATTGCGTGGGCACCAGGGCCCTATTTTATGTTTGGGTTCAGCCTTTACCACAATCATCCAGCATTGGGTCTTGCGCCCCTCAGAGAGGGTGCAATCCACTTTTTTAATTTCCTCAACCAGTGCGTCTTTGGCAAATAAGTGGGGGATACCCATTTGCTCGGTAAAATCGGTATGAGCGTAAACAGAAGCGCTTAAAAATATCAGCAGAAAAAATGCTACACGCATGGCGACCACTACCTGAATCCTTGGACTGCTCAAGTTTAGCAGCGCTGCCTCCCTCACTAATTACTGGGAAATTGTTGTGCTAACAGGGCGCGAATCCACTTGTGCAAAGGGTCCTGACTGCTGCGGGTATGCCAGGCGGCAATTACATCAAATCCCGGGGGCTGTTCGACAATAGGCAGTGTTTTGAGGCGGGGATCAGGAAACAGTCGCGAGGGCAAAAAGGCAACGGTATTGGTAGAGGCAATGCACTCGGCTGCGGCGGCAAAAGAGGGGACAGACAGCACCACATTGCGCTCCAAACCAAATTGCTCAAACCAACTATCCGCCATGCCCCGCAGATCTCCCCTGGAAGGTGATACCACCAGCTGTGGCAAAGCCGCCAACTCTTCCATTTCCAAAGGCTGATTGGCGCTGTGCAGCATATCGGTGTGCTGACAACATACGCAGACGTAGTGCTCTCGATACAACAACATGCTGGGGCTGTTATCCGGCACAAATCCCGGCGTGCTAAACACCAGATCCACTTCACCGGTTTGCAATTGCTGGGCCATGCGATCAATCTCCAACTTAAGCACCACGACTTTTATATCAGGAGCCTGCTGACGCAGTTGCTTGAGGAGAACCGGCAGTACCACCCGCTGCTCAAAGTCCGTTGCACTGATGGTAAAGATGCCCCGATGCTGTGCCGGATCAAATTCATCCGTACGCAGCAGCGCCGCGACATTATTCAGGACCTCATCCAATTTGGGAGCCAGGCGCTCGGCCAGGGGGGTGGGAATAACACCGTTGCTGGTGCGAATAAAAAGCCGGTCATCAAAGATTTCCCGCAGGCGTTTCAATTGTTCACTGACTGTTTGCTGGCTCACACCCAGTTGGTCAGCCACCCGGGATAAGTTCAATTCCCGCAAGATAGCGTTCATTAAGCGAAGTTGACGTAACTCCAGCCTCTCCAGTGGGTTCGCCCGATGATTTCTGCTCAAACCTGTATCACTCACAACTGTTACTTGGTTTTCATTGTATCCACGTAACCCTAGCATTGTGAGTAGATTGGCCCGTATGGCATCCACTTCGGTGGGGGGAGAGTTCACTATGCAAACCGCAGCCCGATCCTCCTTTCAGGATCAATTAGTTACAGCAATTATTCACTACGCTGATCCCAGTAGCGATCTGGTGTACGACAAGCGTTCAGAGGGCCCCGGGCCCGCCAATCTGGTCGAGAATGTTATTTCCCAGCAGGTTCACATCTACGATGGTCGCGCCCTGAAAACCGCCGGGGAGCGTTTTCGTCTCGATACCCAGGGATTTGAGCTTGTACGCCCTATGCTCGGCATAAACCTGCGCCAGCTGGATGATGCGCTACACGCGCTGGACCAACCCTCAGGGAGTAGCCCCAGCCCTGAGGAGCGCGACCAGTTGATTCGCACCCAATGGTATCCAGCTATTGAATCCTGGATAGGCGCTCACCTGGGTGCAGCAAAGGTACTGACCTTTGACCACACGTTACGAGCCCAACCATCGACTGATGCGACACCGGAGCTGAGCCGCAGTCGCCGATCCCCTGTGAAATTGGTGCACAACGACTACACACCCTGGTCCGCAGAGCGCCAGCTAAAGGAAACCCTGGAGGCCCGGGGGTACAAGCCATCAGATTATCCGCGCTACCAGTTTATTAATCTCTGGCTGCCCCTATTGCGCCCGGTGCAGGAGTCACCGTTGGCAATGGTGGACCTGCGCACTGTCGCCGCCAGTGATTTCCACAATATGCGATTAATTTACCCGGAGCGAAAAGGGCAGATTTCGGTGTTGAGTTTCAACCCGGTTCACCGCTGGATTTGGTTTAGCGATATGCAGCCCGGCGAAGGCATTTTATTGCGGGTCTTCGATAGCCAGCATCGAGGCGATGTAACCGGTGTTCCCCACTGCGCTTTCGACCTGCCGGGAAGTGCAGGGGCTCCACGCAGAACCAGCCTGGAAATTCGCACTGTTGTCCTGTTTGACCAATAACACCAACGCTTTTAAGAAAACACCCGGCCACTCAATAAAGTGGCCGGATTGAGTGAGACCTCATTATGGAAAATATACTTCGATCAATTGATCCACTAACCGGAGAGGCCATCGGATCGCTACCTGTCAGCAAGCCCCAAGATATTCAGAACATGGTGGAGAAAGCCCACAAAGCGCAGCGAGTGTGGTCGAGTAAATCTCTTCAGGAGCGGGTACAACTACTTCAGCAGGCTTACACAAAACTGAATGCGGAAGAGAGAGAGCTGGCACAACTTATCAGCCGTGAAATGGGCAAAGATGCCCGGCGTGCACAGTATGAAGCCGGCGGCGTAGTTCAAGGCGGTGCCTGGTTAGCGGGGGATGCCGGAGAGGCCCTGCGGGCAAAACGCAGTGGCGGTAGCGAAATTCAATATCGACCACTGGGCGTTGTTGCGGTTATCTCCCCCTGGAACTATCCACTGGCCATGGCCAATAACCTGATTGTTCCCGCCCTGGTCGCCGGCAACGCTGTGATTTTAAAACCTTCAGAAGAATCGCCATTGGTCGCTGACTTATTGGTGAAAACACTCAATCAGACCCTGCCCCAGGACATATTACAAATTGCTCACGGCGATGGCGCAACCGGTGAAGCCCTGGTGAAATCCCCCATCAATATGATCGCCTTTACCGGATCGCGAACAACGGGCCAAAAAATTATGGCCAATGCCGCTCCGGCATTGAAACGCCTGGTTATGGAGTTGGGTGGCAATGACCCAATGATCGTGTTGCAGAGCGCCAATATTCCCCAGGCTGCACAATTTGCCGTTGGCTCCAGTTTTGAGAATTCTGGCCAAATGTGCACCTCCACAGAGCGTATTTATGTGGACGAAAAAATTGCCGATAAATTCGAAAATGCCGTGGTGGCATTGGCGAAGCAATATCGTGTCGGCGGGTGGCAGGAGCCACAGGTGGATATCGGCCCCTTGGTTAATCACCGCCAACACCAAAAGGTGGTGGAGCATATCCACGATGCCCTGAATAAAGGCGCAAAGCTTCTTCTAGGGGAGCGCGATCCACAGGTGCCGTTTATTCCGCCCACAGTTATCAGTGGTATTCGACCGGGCATGCTGGTGGAAGATGATGAGACTTTTGGGCCTATCGTAGCCATCGACCGCTTTAGCTCAGTG
This sequence comes from Microbulbifer maximicatervae (SeqCode), assembly GCF_052466985.1. Classification (NCBI taxonomy): domain Bacteria; kingdom Pseudomonadati; phylum Pseudomonadota; class Gammaproteobacteria; order Cellvibrionales; family Microbulbiferaceae; genus Microbulbifer; species Microbulbifer maximicatervae (SeqCode). The sequence continues at coordinate 3,996,515 of NZ_CP174298.1, read as the reverse complement.
GACGATGTGGTCGAGCGGGCCAATAACTCTGTTTACGGTCTCGGTGCGGTTGTGTTTGGTGAAAGCAAACAGGCCGAGCAAGTCGCCAGCCAGCTGCAAGCGGGAATGATTGGCATCAACCAGGGCGCCGGCGGGTCACCTTGGGTAGGCGCCAAGCAAAGTGGCTTTGGCTTCCACGGTGGAGCTGAAGGGCACCGGCAGTTTGCACAAATTACCGTTTTAAACCGCTAAGTCTTTTAAAAGTTTTTCTATAGAAGTACAGCAGATGTCCACGACTGAAAGTATTGATACTGTCACCCACTTGGATGACTTCTTTGTTATCGCTCGCGAACCCGGAGCAGAACACCCGGCTCTACCCACCTGGGCTACACGCAGTAAAAACCCGGCGGCGCTGGCCGAGCAAGCACCGCAACCGGTTTCACGACGAGATATCGCCGAGGTACCCGGAGCCTTCCAATTGCTCAATGTCTTTTCCAAAGACGAGTGCCAACGGCTGATTGATATCACTGAAGCGGTGGGTTATTTACCGGATGCAGCCGTCTCCCTGCCCCGGGAGGTCCGCCATAACGATAACCTGACCTGGGTGGTAGACGAGGTTACAGAGCGACTGATCTGGCAGCGATGCCGAGACCTGGCGCAGGACTTAAATGGTTACTTTGGTGGAAGAGAGGCTGTCGGCATCAATCGGCGTTTCCGCTTTTATCGCTATGGAGAGGGAGATTTCTTCCAGTTCCACACCGATGGCGCCTGGCCCGGTAGCCGCATTGACAACAACCAGTTGATCACCAATGGCTACACCGATCGCTATAGTGAAATGACATTTTTAGTACTGCTGAGTGAAGATTTTGCAGGTGGTGCAACCCGATTCAGGGTGAGTGCAGATGATCCCCTAAAACAACCCAGTCGGGACTCTTTATTAGACATCGATGTCCGCACCCCTGCCGGAGCCGTACTGTGCTTCCCCCATGGAATGCATCCCTTACACAGGATTCACAGCTCTACTCCAATCACCCGAGGAATCAAATATATTATTAGAACGGATATTCTCTTCCTGCAGGAATAAATTCTCCAAGACCTGTTAAAAGGGAAAAGATGCTTCGACTCACATCGAAGTATTAAGTGCTCCAGGCGCTAGAATTTCATTCGATTTCTACCTTGGAGCACATTCAGTGGAATTGCTTAATTATCTGGATAAACACTTCCTAACCAAAGAGCAGCTTATTCAGGCTACTCAAATCAGCGAACTACAATTGCAGCGCTACCATGACGAGGGTGTTATGCCAAAGCCCTCTTATAAGCTCAATATTCAATGGGAGAGTGAATCCTTTTTTGGACCCCACTCCGAAAAACAGACAGTTGAGTACTTTGCAAAAGGCTACGCCAGCTGGATTGGTATCATAGAGGCTAAGCAAGACTTTAACTCTATTTATCAATGCTTTGCTAATCGATATATGGCTAAAATAGCTCAATTGCGAAATTTAAGATACGAATCCAGCAACCCAAAATTTTCATCCGAAATTTCTCAATATATCGAAGAGGAATGGCAACACTTTATTGAGGGGACTTATGGATTATGTACTCGCAGTGGCCTGCCAGAAGATATAGCAGCAAAAGAGCTGGCTAGCACAGAAATCAATGCACTTCTTGCTCAAGATAATTTAAACCAAAAACAAATACATCGGCTTAATCGCTTTGTAGATCTTCTAGATGAAACCAGCGCATATTTTGCACTTCACGAAAGAAGTATAAGTTCAAGAACGAAGCTAATTGATATACCGCGCAGGAAGTATAATTTAGATTGCTCTGTATCAAAAAGTAAATAATTATCCAATTACGGGGATAGGATCACCGATATACTCAGTCGAAGTTGCCCGCAACAAAGGGTGGGCTGTCAGTATTTTCCCCGAGTACTCAATGGATGGTTTTAAGAAAGGGCTAAAATCTTCTGTCGCCGCCGCACAATTTAACCAGGATGCTACAAAATCTGGGCGATTGGGCGCAATCATGGGAAGTGACTTTTCATGGTAGCGCTTAGTGGCTGGGTGGGAGTCCAAAGTAATGATTGAGCAACTGAGCAAATTTCCCCAGATTTTATACAAACCACAAAAGAAAAAAGGCTCACCATAACTGAATTCCACCGGGTGCTTGCCACCTTGGCTTTCCACCCAGGCGGTAGCCGGAATTAAGCAGCGGGATTTTCGATATTCCGGTCTGGAGTCCAGTTTCTTCCAATTACTGTTGATGGACCAGTATTTTTTATGGGGCCGCCAAGTATCACCATGCCTTTCAAGATAGAGATGCCAAATGGCATTTTCTATTTCAGCAGAACCCTTCCGAGTAGTTACAATAGACACCTGCTGGGTGGGCCTCCGGCGCCTACCGTAAATCATATGTCCGGCACCCCGAATGCCATAGGTATCGAGAAAACGCTCCATACCCGCATGATCACTGACATCAAAGACACTACACACCCAGAGCCTCCCACTTATCCCGCTGAACTGGTTTTTTCAGTATATTCGGACAGCCACCTTAAATTACTCTCGATCCCTCTCATCTGGCACAAGGTTAACTCCAATTCCTTGCGCAAATCCACTCCCACAGCAACAGAAAACCGACGTACGTACTTTTCATAGTTCAAAATACTAATCGCGTACATAGGGCGATTGTCATAACTGGACCTATAGCGGCAGATACGAATCGGTTCACTATCAAAAACTATAACTCTGGGGCGCATAATTAAACACCTACAATACTGTACAAAAATACAGTATATCTTCATTTGACGTGAACCTGTCAAGGAAACAGAAGACTGACGTCACTGTCACCATTACACGAACGCAATACTTTCCTTATGAATTCGACATAAATAATTGGCGCGCCAGCCACTAAACAAAAAAATAAATAAATCTAAAATTATGATATAAAAAAGAAAATAGATTCCAATTATATATTACCAAAGTGGAATTAATTCCTATAAATTCGCAATTGGAACATAACGAATGTCATAGGAACACTCTCCACTTAAAAGGTACACATAATGAAAATACGTAACATTTACGCAACAGTTTTATTTTCAGGATTATTGAGTCCATTTTCTGTTTGGGCTATTGACTGTGGAGATATTATTACAGCACCAACCACTCTGGATAGGGATTTGCTCTGTGTGATAACGGAACAAAATGAAGTCGCTTTAACCATAGAGGGTCCTAGTGGAAGCCTGAATATGGACGGCTTTCAGCTTACCTGTGATGATGAAGAGGCAACGGGGCAGGCCGGAATACTGTTAACTGGTATTGGAGCCCAGGTATATGGTGGGATCATTGCGGCCTGTCGAGACGGGGTCAATGCGGAAGGGGAAGGCTCACACAGTATTTATTCTATGGAAATCATTGATACGATATTCGATGCCATCTACATAGAATCCAATAACAGTATTGCCAGGGATAATATTATCACCAACAGCGATCGCGGCGATGGCATAGAATTAAATGGTAACACTAATACCGTAACTCGAAATACCATAACGGGTATTGATAACTCGGGCATTGAATTAAGAGGATCCTTTAACAATATTAGTTTTAATGAGATAAGTGGAAGTGGCAATCAGGGAATCGAAGTAAATGGGCAATTTACCAATGTCTTCTCTAATATAGTGACCAACGGATTAAATGATGGTATTGCCGTAGGGGAAGGAGATGAATCTGACAATGCTGATTTTTCTACCATTTCACTAAATAACGTCTCAGGAAATTCTGGTTTAGGTATTCCGATTAGGCTTTCCTCAAATACTCTAGTAACTCAAAATACCGTAGAGAGTAATGGCGAAGGAGGTATCGGTATCTTTGTTGAGGGTAGTGAATTTAACAAGATTGTTCGAAATACCTCTCTCAATAACTCACCTTACGATTTGGAAGATGATACCGATCCGGGCGATTGCAGCGGCACCAATACTTGGGTCTTTAACACGTTTACCGCAGCAGAACCTGCATGCCTGGATTAAAATATCTATTGAAAACAGTGGGTAGCGAAAATATAAAGTGTCTCGCTACCCATTGCTATCTACCTAACGATCACTAATTGGCCGCTATTTAATCTTAGAAGATCTCTCTTCATCCCTAAGCGTTAGCACTTCATAACCGTCACCAGTTACCAAAATCGTATGCTCCCATTGGGCCGATAGCTTTTTATCCTTAGTTACCACGGTCCAGCCATCTTTCTTAAGTTTGGTTTTGCGATTTCCCTGATTGATCATGGGCTCAATGGTAAATGTCATTCCCTCCTGCAAAACTTCACCGGAACCAGGCCGCCCAAAGTGAAGAACCTGAGGTGCTTCATGCATTTCCCGGCCAATACCGTGGCCACAATATTCCCGTACGACACTGAAGCCGTTGCGCTCGGTATGGCGCTGGATTGCATTGCCGATATCACCAAAAGTAACTCCCGGCTTTACCGTGGCAATACCGGCCCACATAGCTTCATAGCAGGTGGTTACCAGTTTTCTGGCAATAGGGGTCACGGTACCGAGGCTATACATTTTGCTGGAATCAGCGATATAGCCAGATTTCTCCAGGGTAATATCCACATTGATGATATCTCCCTCCCGCAGTAGCTGCTTATCACTGGGCATGCCGTGACAGACTACTTCGTTGACTGAGGTGTTCAGGGCGTAGGGATAATCATATTGCCCCTTGCTGGCGGGGCGGGCATTGAGTTCATTGACAATAAATTCTTCTACCCGCTCATTAATTTGCATTGTCGAGACCCCCGGTTCAATAAAGGAGTCCAGCATGGCAAATACACGGCTCAACAATTGACCCGATTGGCGCATTAACTCCTGCTCATCAGGAGTCTTTATTTTTATTTCACTCACGTGTCAGCTCTTCCAGGGTTAATGCCTGATTGCGCAGCAACTTCTTACACAAGTCGCTGTAGCTTAATTCCGGGTTTAGCTCCGCCAGCATCCCAATCTTGATCCAGTACTCCGCCTGGGAATTAATTGAACGGGCCATCACCGTACTGGCCTTGCGAATCTCATCGTGTAGCTCATCGGATATCTTGACGATGCCCATAACTATTACCTTGATATGTTTTATATACAAATTGTATACGCTATATATAAAGGCGCACAATAGATATACAGAATATTAATATGCAACTTATTGCATAGCTCGATAGGGGGCGCTATGGTTGAGGAATAAAAACAATAGTGGCGAGGCCATCATGACAGAGACCCCTGAGAAGAAGCGCAGTGCCCCAAAACCAAGCCGGCTGCGTATTGGTCGGCGCTATCGCCCGAGCCGCCTGGAAGGCAATTACGACGCCATTATCATCGGCTCAGGCATTGGCGGTCTGACTTGTGCTGCGATGCTCAGTGCCATGGGCAAGAAAGCACTTGTCCTTGAGCAACACTACACTGCCGGGGGATACACCCACGCCTATGACCGCAATGGTTATGAGTGGGATGTCGGCGTCCACTATATCGGCGATGTGGGCGAACACCCCACCATGACCCGCAAGATCTTCGACTTTATTTCCAATAACCAGTTGCACTGGGCGCCAATGGACAGCACCTATGACCGCATCTGTATTGGCGATAAACAATACGACCTGAAAGCCGGCCGCCAGCAATTTATCGATGAGTTGGTCAGCCACTTCCCCGATGAGCGCGCGAATATCGAGGAGTACCTGCAACGGCTGAATGTGGTTGCCAAAGCTATGCAGCGACTGGCAATGGAAAAAATGCTGCCCTCCTGGTGTGGACCTTTTATTCGCCTGTGGAGAAAACTGCGCGAACCCGCCTGGCTCAATAAAACCACCCGCGAAGTTCTCAGTGGAATCACCAGCAATGAAAAGCTGATCTCTGTGCTGACAGGGCAGTGGGGTGATAATGGCATGACCCCATCCGAGGGCAGCTTTATTATTCACGCCCTGATCGCCAAGCATTATCTCTATGGCGGTTACTATCCTGTCGGCGGCGCCAGCAAAATCTCCGAAACGATTATTCCCCAAATCCAGGCCAGTGGTGGAGATGTATTTACCTATGCCAAGGTGGAAACCATCCTGATGAATGGGGATCAGGTTCGCGGTGTAAGAATGTCCGACGGACATGAAATCGAAGCACCATTAGTTGTCTCCGGCGCAGGGGTATTTAATACCTTCGAGAAGCTGTTACCGCGCAGTACCAGTGAGCGCATGGGATATATCCGCGACCTGGACACCGTCAACCGCTCCATGTCTCACCTGTGTCTGTATATTGGCTTGGAAAAAACTGCGGAAGAATTAAACCTGCCCAAGACTAATTACTGGATCTATTCCAGCGATCAGTACGAAGAGGATATGCAGGCCTTTATCGACGATCAGGATAAGGAAATACCGTTAGTCTATATTTCGTTCCCGTCTGCGAAAGACCCCACCTTTACCCAGCGCTACCCGGGCCGCGCCACTATCGAAATTGTGGCACCGGCCAACTACGATTGGTTTGCCCAGTGGCACGACAAGCCTTGGGGCAAGCGGGGAGATGATTACGAGGACCTGAAGGAGGCATTTAGCCAGCGCCTGCTGGAGCATTTGTATAAGCACATGCCGCAGTTGCGTGGGGAAATCGATTACTACGAGCTTTCAACCCCGTTATCCACGGATTATTTCTGCTTCTACCCACGGGGAGAGATCTACGGACTGGATCACGATCCCAACCGCTTTGAGCAATCCTGGTTGAGACCCAAAAGCCGGGTCAAAGGGCTCTACCTTACCGGGCAGGATGTGATGAGCTGCGGCGTAGCCGGTGCAATGATCTCCGGTATGCTCACAGCGCAGAGTATTATTGGATTGCGTCAAACTGGAAAATTAATGAAGAAAATATTTTCCAACCAAGCCCCAAAGACGCCGGTAAATTCCAGTGAGGAATTGGGTAATGCCTCTAGCTGAGACACTATCCTAAGCTAGCTCTTCACCTGCAAGCTGTTCGGGGTTAGCGCCTCGGCAGTTTGCTGGGAACACGATCAAAATTTAGTACCCGGATCATCAGGCGGCGGTTCTCCCGCTTGCCTTTCTCTGTCTCATTATCCGCAATCGGATCAGTATCGCCGTAGCCCTGGGCTTCCATACGGTCAGCGGAGACGCCCCGCTCTATCAGGAAATGCTTTACCCAATCCGCTCTGCGCTGGGACAGACTGAGATTCTTCTTCGCATCGCCGCCACTGTCTGTATGCCCCTCAATGGAGATTCGCATCTCTGAAAAATCGCGCATGATCACCAGCAAGGCTTCCAGATCGGCAATGGTTTCTATGCGGGGGGCAAAACCGCCGGGATCGAACTCCAGGCGCAGGCGGAACGTGTCTCCGATGGACCGATTATTTCCCCGTAAAAACCTCACCAGCTCATCGGCAAAGGGGGCCGCTTTTCGGGCAGTCTTCTCACTGTCACCTGACTGTATTCCATCGACAGGCTCGAGCGTATATTTCTTTGGGGATTCGGACTGGTCACAGCCCACCAGAGTAAAGGCCAATAAGAATAGGCAACAGGCAGACAAGAATTTACCCGCCATAGGTACAGCTTCCGGTTTCTCGACGTCAAATTCAGTGTAGAACAGCGAAAGCGCTGATCAACCGGAAGCCCCGGCCACTGAGGCCATTAAATAAAGTTCAGGACTGCCATCATGTCAGTGACTACCCGGGCACCCTGCTGTTCCAGCTGGGGGCCCCGCACTGGGTGAGCGCTGTAGCCAACCACGCGCATACCTGCAGAGACCGCCGCAGAGACACCGGCAATGGAGTCCTCCACTACCAGACAGCGCTCCGGCGCCACCCCCATGGCATCTGCCGCGTGCAGGAACAGCTCTGGCCAGGGCTTGCCCCGGGATACATCGTCGGCACTAAAAATCCGCCCGTCGAAATAATCGTACAAACCGGTCTTATTCAGTGTCAGCTGCATTTTCTGGTGAGAGCCCGAGGAGGCCACGCAGCTGCGCAGACCCAGCTGTTGCAGTTGGTCGAGCAGGCCTTCAATACCCACAACCGGCTGTAATTCCTGCTGGAACGCTTCGCGGATACGCCGCTCCGTATTGCCAAAATAATTATCCGGTAGTGGTCCGCCAAAGCGCTTCTCGATTTCCACCAAGCAGTCCCTGGCCGGGCGACCGCTGAACTGCTCGTCCAGCTCCTCGGCGGTGGTCTGCAAGCCCAGGCGATTCATTTCTTCTGCCAATATGCGACAGACGATGCTCTCGCTGTCTACCAGCACACCATCACAGTCAAAAATAATTAAATCGGTAGAAGACATGGGAACCTACATCGTTAACGCGCAGAGAGCAGCATCAGGCCGAGGATGACACCGATGACGCCGCTAATACGCAGGAAATTTTCATTGCCACGGGAAATTTTAACCGCTAATTCTTTGCCCCGCTCAAAACCAATTTGCAGCATATAGGCACCACTCAATAGCACCAGTACGCCGAGGGCATTGAACAAAATATACCAGTGGCGAGTGTCTGCAATTAGTAAAAGGATCAGGCCAATAATAATTCGCGCCCAGGCGGAGAGGGCATAGCCAGTTTCGTTAAGCCGCTCGCTGAGGCTTTGTGCCAGCTTCGGCTTGGCAATAATCGCCAGTGATAACACAACGATGACAATGCCCAACAACCAGATAAATGCTTTTATCATGCTCTTCTCTCCCTGAATACTCTCGAGTCCAATCCTTCAGTGACTTACAAATCACCCCATTGAAATTGCAATACCGACAATGCTGCTATCGGCGCTGTCTCAGTGCGCATCACCCTTGGTCCCAAGCGCAGAGGCATAAAATCCTGCGCCAGTGCCGCATCGATTTCCACCTGCGATAGCCCGCCTTCTGGACCTACCAGCAGCAGGGCGGATTCCGGTGTACCGCGCTCCGCCTGCCATTGGCGCAGATCCAGCTCTGTGCGGTGATGCAGTACCAACTTGGCTTGGGGCTCAGCTTCAGCAGATTCTTTCTGTAAATACTGCGCCAGCTTTATCGGTTCGGCAATCTCCGGCACCCGGTTGCGCTCACACTGCTCACAGGCACTGATAGCAATCTGGCGCCAGTGACCCAGTTTTTTCTGTAAGCGGTCCCCGGACAGCTTCACTTCACAACGTTCGGTAAACAGCGGCTGTATCGCCGCCACTCCCAGCTCAGTGGCTTTCTGTATCACCCAATCGAAGCGATCGCCACGGGAAATACCGATCGCCAGGGTCAGTGCCAACGGTGACTGGCGATCCTCTGCACAGTATTCTCCCGTGCGCGCGCGCGCCCGTTTGCCGGTCTCGACCAACTCCGCCGTGTACTCACCGCCATTGCCGTCAAAAAGAACTAAAGGGTGGCCCACATTCAAGCGAAGTACTTTTACCAGGTGACGGGAAGCCAGCTCATCCAGGTCTACTTCTTGATCGGAAGCCAGAGGCTGCTTGGAAAAAATACGCGGGATGCGCATGGGAGAATCCTATTCAAACACCATAAAAAAGCCGACAGGAATGTCGGCATTTTGCTGGCAGTTAGTTTAGGCATTTATACCCCAAAGGCGCAATGGTGAAGGCGATCCACCATTGCGCCTGGGTACCCGCGCTACACAGTCTCCAATGAGACCGGGGTATCGTCTTCTACTGCAACTTTGTGCTTCGGGCGTAACTTCTCAATCACTTTGTACAGGTTGGGGACCAAGATCAAAGTCACTGCCGTTGCAAACAGAACGCCGAATGCCAGGCTGATCACCATCGGGATCAGGAACTGGGCCTGGATTGAACGCTCGAACATAATCGGTACCAGACCGATAAAGGTAGTAATCGAGGTCAGGATAATCGGGCGGAAACGATCCCGGCCCGCGTGTACTACCGCATCCATCACGGCCATACCCTGAGCGCGCAGCTGATTAATACGATCCATCAATACCAGATTATCGTTCACAACCACGCCCGCCGCTGCGAGGAAGCCGAGCATCGACATGATGCTGATGTTGTGCCCCATCAATAGATGACCAACTAAGGCACCGAAGAACCCAAACGGCACAGCAGTAAGGATCAGCAACGGCTGGGAGTAGGAGCGGAAAGCAATCGCCAGCAACGCATAAATGCCGAACAGGGACAATACGAAGAAGGCCAGGATAGCACCGTTAAACTCTTCCTCTTCCTGCATTTCCCCAGCGGTTCTCAGGGAGAAACCGGGGAACTGGCGCTCCAGATCTGGTACCAGGGTCTCGCGCATATCCTTAAGGATATCCTGCGCGCTGGAAGTATTCGGCGTTATTTCAGCAAATACCCGCACGGTGCGCTCGCGATCGTTGCGGCGAATCGTGGTATAGCCCGGCACGTAAACTGCCTCGGCCACCGCTGAGAAAGGTACCTCCCCATCGTTGGTACGAATGCGGATACGGTCCATCTGCTCTTCGCTGGCGCGCTCCTCCATGGGGTAGCGAACCATTACGCGAACATCCTCACGACCACGTGGGATACGTTGAACTTCCTCACCGTAGAAACCCTGACGAACCTGCCTGGCCACGTCTGCCAAGTTAATACCCATCGTAGTGGCGTAGGGTTTCAGCTGGATCTCAATATCGCGACGGGCACTGGTCAGGTTATCCCGCACATCATAGACACCGATATAGCTATCCAGTTTTTCCTTAACCAAATCAGCAGCAGCGCGCAGTTCACCCATATCCCCTGAGGCTGTGCTCAGGTTCAGGCTCATACCATTACTGCTATTGTTGATGCTCGCATCAATATTCATGTCCTCGACGCTAGCAGGCAGCTCGCCAATCAATTCGCGCCAGCGCAACGCTAAAGACTCGGAGGTGACATCGCGCATCTCTCCATCGGTAAGCTGTAAGGTTACATAAATATTGCCACGCCAATTGAAAACCAGGGAGTTCTGCAAGAAAGACTCACCCTTGTTCTGCTCCAGCATTCCCTCATCGGTTTCCAACTTATCAGCGGCAGTGAGTACCTGCTCCATTACCCGTTCAGCTTCACTGAAGGGTTCACCCGAAGCCATAGAAATTCGCAATTGCAATAAATCAGAGGGAACCTGGGGTGAGAATGAAGAGCCCACATAACCACTCTGGAAAACAGCGATCGACAAACCCAGTGCCAACATAAAGCTCATCACTGTGGTGCGGCTATTGCTAAGGGACTTTTCCAGCAAAGGTAGGTAGTACTTATCTCCGGCCATCTTCATCGCACCGGCAAAACTTCTACGTATGTTTTGTAATTTAATTCCCAGTGTCGATTTGGCAGGTTTCTCTGGCTTCATGCCCACCAAGTGAGCCGGCAGGATCAACAGGGATTCCACCAGGGAGAAGACCAGACACAGCAGTACCACCACCGGCAAAGCCAGCATCATCTGTGCGGTAACGCCGGGTAGGAACAGCATGGGAATAAAGAACACCATGGTGGAGGTCACGGCGAAAATTACCGGGGAAGCTACCTGCTTCACCCCTTGCTCAGCCGCAGCTAAGCCAGATTCACCTCTATCGTGGGCAGCATGCACTGCCTCCCCCACAATGATGGCATCGTCCACCACAATCCCGAGTATTAACAGGAAGGCGAACAGTGACAGCATATTTAGGCTGACGCCGGTCACCGGCAACAGCCAGAAAGCACCCAGGAAAGCGACAACAATGCCCACGGTTACCCACATGGCCAGTGCCGGGCGCAGGAACAACATCAGCATGACAAACACCATGGCAAAACCGCTCAGGGCATTAGTAGTCAGCAGATTCATGCGGCCTTCAAATGCCTTGGAGAAGTCGAACCAGACATCCAGTTCCATGCCCGGTGGCAATTGTTCGCGAGTCTCTTCCAGGAACGCTTTTATTCGCTCAGCGGTTTTCACCACATCCAGGGGCTCGCCCTGAATAATGCGAAGGTTCATGGCGGGATTGCCATTAAAACGAATAACGTTGTTGTATTCCTCAAAGCCATCGCGCACTGTCGCTACATCGCGCAGCAACAATACAGAGCCATCGGCACGGCTAACTACGGGGATACGCTCGAAGTCTTCGGCGGTATAGGCCTGGCCACGAGTTTGCACCTGAATATCACCGCGGTCCGAGCGCACCATGCCGGCAGGCAAATCCAGGGAGGAACGGCGCACCGCGTCGGCAACCTGATTAAAGCTCAGGTTGTAACGACGTAAATCAAGCTCGGAAACTTCAATGGACAACTCGTCTGGTCGATCACCCCAAACATCAACTCTGCGCACACCGGAAATCAGGTTGAGCTTATCGCGCAAATCCAGGGTGGTTTCCTTGAGCTGACGCTCAGAAACTGGCCCACCGATGGCGATCATCATTAACTCGGCGTTGGCTTCAATCAAGCGAATAACGGGACGCTCAATACCGTCGGGAAAGGTGTTGATACTATCCACCTGAACCTTAATATCGTTGAGCAGTCGCAGCTCGTCGTAGCCATCCATCGCCTGGATTTCAATAGAGGCACTACCCCGTCGGGAAGCAGAATTTACCTCCTTAATACCCTTTACTTCGGAGATAGCCTCCTCAACCCGAACGGTTACCTGCTGCTCCACCTCTGCCGGACCGGCGCCGGGGTAAGAGATATTAACCTCTACAATCCCAAGCTGCAGCGTGGGAAACACCTCCCGGTCGATACTCATAAGGCCAAAAATTCCGCCGATGATTATCATAATCATCAGCAGGTTTGCGGCTTTGCTATTGCGCGCAAACCACGGGATGATTCCGCTCATCACTTGCCTCCCTGGGAAGCATTGCTAACACCACCGGCATCACCAGCAGCGGATACTGTAGAGGGATCTGCTGAATCCTTAGGAAGACTCCCCAGGCCCGCTGGCCGCTCATTGAGGGGGTTAGCGGTAAGTACCATACCCTCACGGGAGTAGCCCAAGCTTGAAACAATCACTCGGTCACCCATAGCAATATCCCCGCGGAGCCAGATTCTGTCACCGATGGTTTGTAACAGCTCAACAGTTTTGTAGATCAGCTGACTCTCGTCATTCAGCACCAACAGGTGATCCCCTTCATGCAGTGCCTGACGGGGCAACTCCACAACATCATCAAAGGTTCTGCCGGCAATATCTGCCTCTACAAACAGGCCATTCATCAGCGGTACATCCCCTTCATAGGGCTTCTGTACCTGAGCAACAGCAAAAATAAAGCGGCTGTTGGGATCAATACTCGCTTCGGTTCGCACCAATTGCGCACGCCACTCGTGTTCACGTCCAGCCACAACAGCTTTCAGACGCACAGCGGGACCATTCTCAATAGTTTTACCCAGGGGAAGATCGAGCAACGCCAGTTGCTGGTCGGTCAGAGGGAGACGGACTTCAGCGATACCGGTGCTGTGAATTTTTGCCAGAGGGGTGCCGGGGGTAATGTACTGTCCCAGGTCGACAAAAGTCTCAACTACACGACCTGCAAAGGGGGCTTTGAGCGATGTGCGCTCCAAATCCAGCTTTGCCTGGTCGCGGTCAGCTCTCGCGGCTTCCACTGCAGCCTGGGCAGCTTCGAGATGGGGTTTGCGCAGGAACAGGGCATTGGCAGCTTCAGATCCCAGGTCACGCCACTCGCGCTTAGCTTGCTTGGCATGGCCCTGCTCCTGAGCCAGGGCGGACTTGGCATTTGCCAGTTGCGATTCTGCGCGAGTGACCTGATAGCGATAGTCTGCTTGCTCAAGCTGTAATAAACGGGCGTCTTTATTGAAGAAGCCACCGGGAACAAATGCATCATCCACGCTTTCGATCACACCGCCGACTCGTGCGATCACATCGATTTCATGGCGGGCATGAACGGTTCCCTGGCTGGGTACCAATAGTGTCTGGCGACGGGGTTCTATATAGAGAACATCGGCCATTGGCGGTACCACCACCTCTGGCGGTTTTTCCTCCGGCTTCGGTTTCAATACAACCACCGCAGCAATAACAGCCACCCCGACTAACAATACAATGAATAACAGCTTGTTTTTACTCGAGACTTTCACAGGTACCCTCTACCCCGTTCCCTGACCTGAATTGGTCAAATTTTAGTTAGTACGCATTCTACTGGAGTTCGACGCACATAAGAGGCAATTTGGATGCAGACTGCCGCACAAGTTTGTGCCCTGCCGCAAACCTTCCTCGCTGCGCTCGGGTAACGCATAATGCCGACCCAAAATTACTCCTGTAAGGGCCCTCTCGTTTACCCGCCAAATACCACGGAAACTGAAAGGCTACTTACTGGTCCAACATCGCCCTTAACGGTACGAAATTTCCCGGAAAACGGATGTAAACATCAAATGCTGGATATCAACGTTCGCATCGCCGAAGAACTCAATGTCAGACCACAACAGGTTACCGCCGCAGTATCCCTGCTCGATGAAGGAGCCACAGTCCCATTTATTGCGCGCTACCGGAAAGAGGTGACAGGGGCCCTGGACGACACCCAGCTGCGCACCCTGGAAGACCGACTGCGCTATCTGCGCGAACTGGAAGAACGCCGCGCTGCCATCCTGAAAAGCATCGATGAGCAGGGCAAGCTGACTCCAGAGTTGTCACAACAAATTAACAGTGCCGACACCAAGAATCGCCTCGAAGACCTCTACCTCCCCTACAAACCCAAGCGCCGCACCAAAGGGCAAATCGCCATCGAGGCTGGCCTGGAACCGCTGGCCGATGCACTGATCAACAACCCCTCCCTCGCCCCCGCAGCTGAAGCAGAGCAATACCTCAACACCGACAACGAAGACGCCACCCTTCACGTCAAAGACATCAAAGCCGCTCTGGATGGAGCCAAATTTATCCTGATGGAGCGCTTTGCCGAAGACGCCGAGCTGCTGGGCAAGCTGCGTGAATTCCTCAAGCGCGACGGACAGGTGAAATCCAAACTGCTCGAAGGCAAAGAAGAGGAAGGGGCCAAGTTCCGCGACTATTTTGAATACGCCGAAGACTGGTCCAAGGTGCCTTCGCACCGCGCCCTGGCTATTTTCCGCGGCCGCAACGAAGGCGTACTCGCTATCAGTGTGGGCCTCGCCGAAGAAGAGGGGACCTCCCCAACCTCCAGCCACCCCTGCGAAGCCATGATCGCCCGCCATGTGGATATCACCGATGAAGGTCGTCCTGCAGACAAATGGCTCGGCGAAGTAGTGCGCTGGACCTGGCGAATCAAGCTTCTGACCGCACTGGAAACTGACCTGATGGGTGAACTGCGCGAGAAGGCAGAAGAGGAAGCCATCAAGGTATTCTCCCGCAACCTGAAAGACCTGCTACTGGCAGCTCCGGCCGGGCAAAAGGCCACCATCGGCCTGGACCCGGGTCTGCGCACCGGGGTCAAAGTCGCCGTAGTCGATGCCACCGGCAAGATACTCGATCACACCGCTATCTTCCCCAACCCGCCACAGAATCGTCATCAGGAGTCTGCAGCGGTTATTGCCGCCCTGTGTAATAAATACAATGTGGGCCTAATCGCCATTGGCAACGGCACGGCCAGCCGCGAAACCGACAAATTCGTTGGGGAAACTATTAAGCAATATAAGCTGACGGCTCAAAAAGTTGTGGTTAACGAGGCCGGTGCTTCCGTTTACTCCGCCTCTGAATTTGCTGCGCGGGAATTCCCGGATCTGGACGTTACTATCCGGGGAGCTATTTCCATCGCCCGCCGCCTGCAGGACCCGTTGGCAGAGCTAGTGAAGATCGAACCCAAGTCCATTGGTGTAGGCCAGTACCAGCACGACGTTTCCCAGACTCAGCTGGCCCGCTCACTGGACGCTGTGGTCGAGGACTGTGTAAACGGTGTTGGGGCCGAGCTGAACTCCGCCTCAGCACCGCTGCTGGCCAAAGTCTCTGGCCTGACAGCTTCTATCGCCAGCAATATCGTCAGCTACCGCGACCAAAATGGTGCCTTCACCAACCGCAAACAGCTAATGGAAGTACCACGTCTGGGGCCCAAGGCATTCGAACAGGCCGCCGGCTTCTTGCGTATTAACAATGCTGATAACCCGCTGGATAAATCTGGTGTGCATCCCGAGTCCTATATCGTGGTTAAGCGCATTGCCGAGAAAAATAGCCGTGAAATTAACAGTCTCATCGGCGACTCCGGCTTCCTGCGTCGACTGAATCCGGCAGACTATACCGACGAAAAATTCGGTGTACCTACCGTTACCGATATTATCGCCGAACTGGAAAAACCGGGCCGCGACCCGCGCCCGGAATTCCGCACGGCCAAATTTGAAGAGGGCGTAGAGGAAATTAAAGACCTGCGCCCGGCAATGGTACTCGAGGGGACAGTCACCAACGTCACCAACTTCGGTGCTTTTGTGGATATCGGTGTTCACCAGGATGGCCTGGTACATATCTCTGCACTTTCAGGGAAGTTCGTTAAAGACCCTCACGAAGTCGTAAAAGCCGGTGATATTGTCAAAGTTAAAGTGATGGAAGTGGACGTTGCCCGCAAACGTATCGGCCTTTCCATGCGTTTATCTGACGAGCCCGGTGAGCAGGGTAGCGGCGGTATTAAAAAAGGTGACCAGCGCGAAAACCGCCAAGCCCAGCGCTACAACAAGCAGCAGGGCAACCGCTCCCAGAAAGGGGGCCAAGGTAATGGCCGTGGCAGCATGGGTGATATTTTGATGGCGGCGATGAAGAATAAAAAATAACCGATAAAAAGGGCGGCCAAATGGCCGCCCTTTTTATATCTCTCTGACAACCCCTCTTGCCATATTATTCAATTAAAAACTCTCCGGGCAACTCGCTAGTAAAATGCAATGCTTCTCCACTTACAGGATGAGAAAATTTCAGCTCGCTAGCATGTAACAGTAGCCTCGAAGCCCCCTTCAACGCATCAGGATGGGCATAAAAGGGGTCCCCCAATATTGGATGTCCTATTGCCTGCATATGCACGCGGAGTTGGTGAGAGCGTCCAGTAACTGGCATAAGTCGAATCAAGCTACTGTTTTCAGAGCTGGAGACTTTCTCCCAGCGGGTTAGAGATCGCTTGCCCTCGGCAAAATCTACTTTTTGCCTTGGCCTATTTGGCCAGTCACAAATAAGGGGGAAATTCACTTCACCATTTGCACTTCCTGGCACCCCCCATACTCGCGCAAAATATGTTTTCTCAACTTCTCGATTTTGAAACAACATGCTCATTTCCTTGTGAACCTCAGGATTCCGCGCCATAACCACTAATCCTGAAGTATCCATATCTAAACGATGAACAGTTAACGATCCTGGATATTGTTTCTGAGTTCGAGAAGCCAAACTATCTTTATGATTTATATTTTTTCCCGGCACGCTAAGTAAGCCACTTGGTTTTTCCAATATTAATAGCGACTCATCCTCAAATAGCACAGATAGGAAAGGGTTTACCGGGGGTGAATAGTTACGCATTACCTATAATTTTCTATCACAATATTTTATTCAAAAACCATTAAAATTAAATATATATAAAACCTATAACGCCCGATACCTAGAGTGAATACTTACGAAATTAAATATCTTGTAGTTAAAGGTGTTTTAACTGACGAAATAGAAGGCATCTTTCTAGCTTGTATACTATTTACGTAAAAATAAACGAAAGTCACAATAAGCAGAAAATACATTTAATCATAATAATAGATTAAAGTCTTAATTTTCAGACCAAATCGACCAATAAACAACCAAAACAGTACAGATTAACCAAATTAGATTTGCTAGTACTCTCCAATCAAACTGATAGATTAGCTGCATCTCCAGTACATCAATCAAAACTGACCAATTCCTTAATTTGATCTAGATAAAAAAACTATTTTTCTTTAAAAAATATGACAAACATTTCATTTTAAACGATTTGTCTTAAATGGCTCGAGACTCATTGTTCTACCAGTTAATATCTAACTTCCACTAAAAATAAGTGACAGATAAGTCACAATATTACATATAGAATATTTAGCTAGTTTCTTTGGAGGGTTAAGTGGAACACAAGTTTAAAAAGAGCTTTTTAAGTCTAGCAGTCGCTGGTACTTTTTCTTTAACGGCATTCCCAAGTATTGCTCAAGAGGGGGAAGATAAGTTAACTCAAGAGGATGTTTCTGCAAAAGAAGTTGAAATTGTAGAGCCCAGCTCTCAAAAAGAAGTTGAAGAAGTTATGGTTACCGGATCACGTATCTCTCGTGATACCTTTTCCAGTGTATCCCCCCTTCAGATTATTGATACAGAAGGGACTAGAGCTGCTGGCTTAATTGATGCTTCATCTATCTTGCAAAACAGTCAAGCCGCTTCAGGCCAGCAAATTGACTTAACTTTTTCTGGGTATGTACTTGATAATGGGCCAGGTTCATCAACTGTAAGCCTTAGAGGTCTTGGTTCTGGACGCACACTTGTCTTGCTCAATGGTAGACGTTTAGCCCCTTCAGGTGTGGGTGGTGCTCCTAGTGCCCCAGACTTAAATCTGATCCCCTCCTCCTTAGTTCAGCAGTATGATCTATTGCTGGATGGCGCCTCCTCTGTTTATGGCTCAGATGCGGTTGCCGGTGTAACAAATGTTATTCTGAAGAAAGACTTTGATGGCTTTGATTTCGAGTTTTTCTCAACTAATCCTACTCAGGACAGCGGCGAAGAAAACACTTTCAGTCTTAGCTGGGGTAAAAATTACGACCGCGGTTTTATAGGCTTCGGTGCTGAATATTTTGAAAGCGATGCTGTTACTTATGCTGATCGTGAATGGACATCAGGTTGTGAGCAGAACATTGAAGTAGGTCGTGACGGTAACATCTATAAAAGTGATGCTTATTACAGCACTAATTATGGAATGGACTGGCAAGGTGGCTGTAATGTCGGGCTGCTCGCTGGACGTGTAAGTGTACCGGGTGCAGGCAGCATCTACTATACGCCTGGTCAAAGTAATGGAGGTTGGAGTAATTTCTCTGAGTCCAACCTTTATGCAGTAGGGGCTGATGGCAATGGGGATGGCGTTACTGACGTTTCCTTCCTGGACTACAGCTTGAACGGTCGAGAAAATTTTGCACATCTATACCCAGAACAAGATCGTGCAAGTTTCATGGCGTTCGGTGAGTACACTTTCGATGGGGAAATGAACCTTACTCCATTTTTTGAAACCCTATACTCCCAAAGAAATACTTTTGTTAATACTGGAGCCTCCCAGCTATTCCCTGACGTTCCAGCTGAGAACCCCTACAATATCTGTAATCCTGACGGCGTAAATGGGGCCGACTGCGGTCTAGCTTATGATGCCCTACTTACTAACCCAAATATCGTAGATGACTTTACTGCATACTATGGCGGTGCACCAAGTGACTTTGGTCTTTTAAATGGCGCACTCGGTGCGCAGTCAACAACGCCTATCGTTGCAGTGCGTGGAGACAGAAATAAAACTGAAGTGAGTCTGGAAAGCCTTCGTTTTGTGACCGGTCTCCGTGGAGACCTGCCAATGCTTAATGTAGGCACAATGTCAGACTGGTCATTTGAAACTTATGCTTCATTTAGTAAGTCCGATGGTAGGTCCACGACTTGGGGGATACGTGAAGACCGCTTGATGCATTCCCTGAACACAACAGTAGAAGACCCAAATAATCCTGGAAACTATATTTGTGGTGATGGCACTGATGGCTGCGTGCCCGTTAACCTCTATGCAGGCTCACTGTACGAGGGGGTTATTGGGGATTTTGCCACACAAGAAGAAAGAGATTACGTATTTGGAGAGCGTAAGTTCCGTACTGAGTACTATCAGACTATTTTATCCGCCTTTGCATCAGGTAATATCTTAAGCCTTCCGGCTGGCGATATGGCTTTGGTTCTCGGACTTGAGTTCCGTAATGACCGCATTAAGTCAATTCCGAACGATGTAGCCGCTGAGGGTTTATTCTTTGGCTATACTTCTGATAAGGGTGCTACCGGTCACAAAGATACTCGTGAAGCTTACGCAGAGTTAGAAATTCCTTTGCTAGCGGGTAAATTCATGGCTGAAGAGCTTACAGCTAATTTATCTGCTCGCTTCACCGATGATGAGTACTATGGTGGCGACTGGACAGAATCTGTTAAGTTAGGATATCGCCCTGTTAACTCTTTGCTCTTACGGGGTACTTTTGGTACTTCATACCGCGCTCCAAACTTACGCGAGAACTTCCTCAAAGGACAAACAGGGTTTAATGACGTTACAGACCCCTGTGTTATTCCAGAGGCAGCAATTGATAACGTAACCGGTAATGGTTATAACCCTGACTTGGATACACGCGCACCAGAAGTTCTGGCAAATTGTATTGCCAATGGTGTGGATCCCACGGCACTAGACAACAACGGTCTTGCCACTTATTCATCTGAGATTATCTCAGGTGGTTCGCTGGAGTTAGAAGCCGAGACTTCTGAGTCTTACACGCTTGGATTCTCTTGGGAACAACCTTTCTTTGACGCCTTTGGTCTAACTATCGGCATGACTTATTATGATATTGAAATTGAGAACGCAATTGTTGAGCCATCTCATCAATATCTTGTTAACGACTGTTATACAAGTGCAGTTCAAAGCTCATTCTGTGAGCTCATAGAGCGCGATGACGAAGGCTTTATAACTTCTATTGACGCTGGCTTTATTAATCGTGATATAGAAGTATCTAGAGGTATCGACTATAACATCCGCTATGAGCAACCGGTAACAATCTTTGGAGCTCCTATTGAGCTATCTGCCAATATCAATGTTAACCGTATGCTGGAAAGGTCATTTACCTATATCAACGATCAAGGTATCGAAGACTTTGAAGACTACACTGGTGGATTTGGTTATGCTAAGTGGACTGGCAGCAGTCAGCTACAAGCAGAATATGATGACTTCCGCTTTACCTGGAGTTCACGCTATATCAGCTCCGTAGAGCAAAACTCAATATACTTGGATGAGTTTAGTGATATCTATGATACCAATGATACAGGTTATACTTCAGACACCTGTATTGGTGAAGCAAACGGTGGTACTGACTGCCGTGATGTCGGCTATGCTGATGATTATATAGTTCATAATGCATCATTGTATTATTACGCAGATACCTGGACAGCAGGTATTGGTGTTAACAACATATTTAATGAAGCACCTCCTGAAGTAGATGGCGACGAAATTCTATCCATTAATAACTCACCAATTGGTTATGGGTATGATTTACAGGGCCGCACCATATTTATGAATATGCAAATGAATTTCTAATTTGCTTTATTTTTTTAGGCCCGCTATGCGGGCCTTTTTTATTTGTATTTCGAGTAAAATCCAGATGAAGAAAATTAATTACAATATTTACGTATATTTCTCGCTACTAGTAATACTGTTACTACCACTGGCCTCACTGGCTAATACCCCCTACCCTCTAGAATACTGGGCACTTCGGGATGTAATAAGAAATGTACAAATATCTCCTGATGGAAAACATCTAGCATTAATTAAGATACCAACTAAAGACGGCTCTCCAATAATTGAAATCTATAATACAAATGCGATGGAGGAAAAACCCTATAGAGTCAATTCCGATCCAATGGAAATCACACGATTTTATTGGGCATCTAATGATGTAATAATTATGAATCTTCGACAGCAGGTCAGGAATAAAATTGACGGCTTTAACCAGGGGGTTTATGAGGGAATAATTGCATCTCTGGACATAAAGAAGAAAAAATTAAAAAAATATGATCATTTAGGTGCAAGAGTAGAGCATCTACTCCCAGAAAAGAAAAATAAGATCATATATTCATTCTTTCCGGGTGGAGATGACAACAAGATAAAAGAGGCATTTAGACCACAAACATATTATGAATTAGATCTAAAAACTGGAAGCAAAAAATTAATTCTTCGTGGAAAGCTTGCCTTAGGAGCTGTAGAGTTTGATGGAAAGGGAAGTCCCTGGTTAGCTAGGGGTTTTGATATTTCTGAAGGCGAATATGTTTGGTATGAAAGAGTAACAAACAAGAAAGAATGGCAAGAAATTTATAGACTTAGTGAAGATAGTTTTGAAACATTTGAAGTAGATGGCTTTGATGAGAAAAATCCAGAAATTTTTTTCGTAAGGGCACATAACGGAAAAGATAAAATAGGTCTTTGGGAATTCAATATTGTCAAAAAGAAATTTTCTGAAGCAATATATTTACGAAAAGATGTAGATGTCGCAGGAGTGACTTATCATAGTAATGAATGGACAAATCCAGATACTGTAACGGGCGTTTATTACTATAAGGATGGCGTGAAAACTGAATATTTAGACGCCATCAGTTCCGCAATGGCTAATCAAATACAAGGGGTTATACCTAATTCAGAATTCACAAGAATAACTAGTCGAGACCGATCCGGGAACTCCTTAGTTATTACAAATACTGGATCTAATGATCCAGGTTCATTCTATTTATTACATAAAGGAAAACTGAGAAAAATTGGTAGCCGCCAACCTCTACTCGAAGCAGATCAACTGTCAGATGTACGTTATATTGAATATAAATCACGTGACGGCAAAAACATACCCGCATACCTAACCATACCAAATGGAAAGCCTCCGTTCCCCGCTATTGTTATGCCACATGGAGGACCTTTTGTATCCGAAGTGGTTATTTATGATGAATGGGCGCAAATGTTAGCTAATAACGGCTACTTAGTACTCCAACCACAATACCGAGGCTCAATGGGGTATGGATTGGAGCACTACAAATCCGCATTTGAAGATGGTGGTCAGGGTGGCTACAAAATGCAGGATGACAAAGATGATGGAATGCTCTATTTAGTTAAAGAAGGACTTGCAGACCCTGAGCGAATGGCAATTTTTGGTTGGTCATATGGTGGTTATGCAGCTCTTATTGCTGCGAGTAGAGAGGATCAAATATACCAGTGTGCTATTGCTGGAGCCGCAGTTTCAGACCCCCAAATGCAAGTAAATTACTATCGTTATCGTATGAGGGGAGCTCAAAAAGAAGAACAGCTCACCATGTGGGGAGATAGTATATCCCCGATAAAACACGCTGCCGATGTAAATATTCCCTTACTAATTATTCATGGAAGTGTAGATCAGCGCGTACCATTAATTCATGCCGAAAAATATAAAAAAGCTTTAGACAAATATGAAAAAAATTATAAGTACCTAGTGTTAGAAGGAGCAGATCATTTCTCTAACACCTTATTCTTTAATCATCAAAAAGAGTTATTTGAATCGATGATCAGCTACTTAAATGAAGATTGTGGTATTAAAAATATTTAATTCATATAGATTAAAATATAATTAACAGATATAACATACGATCTATAAACGTGTTTTATACCTCTTAAGTCCACTTTAAATAGCCACCTCCTGCAGCGCGGGCGGTGGCAAGCTTACTACATTCTTTTTATTTACTATAAATCCAGCCCATATAAATTCACGCTACCAATTTAAGACAATATTACAACCACATATTATTCAAAAAATTCAGATAAGCCATTAAAAATATACACCCAGGTCTTATCACAAAATATAGAGACTAAAAGTTATAGTAAGGAAAGTCCGTTTTTTATAAAGAGGAGAAGGTTTTGGTTCAGATCAAAGGAATCATAAAAATTTATACTTGAGCTTACAATAAGTATAGGCACCCGACTAAATCAGAATAGTACAAATTACCAAACTTAAATATCAAAAGATTGGTACTATAGATTCACTGAGGTGGCTAATTAAAAATATAACATAATTTTTTTTATTAAAATGAGGAAAAAAGATAAACTTCCCAAAAGTTAGATAATAATAATTACAAGATACATGCAATAAACACCCAACCATCCTATTAATCCTGAAAGAAACTTTTCAAATAAAAATGATATTTATGATAAGCTGCACATTTTTTATTAATAGCTCGAGACTATCGACGTGAAAAGATATTATCCGGTGTTCCTGCGTAAAAACTCAAAATAAATTGATACGCAAGTACATAAAGTGAATATATTATCGCCTTGGAGGGTTAAATGGAACACCGGTTCAAGAAAAAACTTATAAGTCTTTCTGTAGCAAGTACTTTTTCCTTATTATCTCTTAATACGTTAGCTCAAGTGGCGTCTGAAGAAATTACTGAAAAAAGTGTAAAACCTAGAGACAATCAAGAAGCTTCTCAAGATCATCAATCAGAAGTCGAGGAGGTTGTAGTAACAGGCTCTCGTCTAGCTAGAGACACCTTTTCTAGTATTTCTCCGTTACAAATCATCAATACTGAAGGTACTCGTGAAGCAGGAGTAATTGATGCATCCTCTATTCTACAGAGTAGCCAGGCTGCCTCAGGCCAACAAATTGACCTGACATTTTCGGGGTTTGTACTAGATAATGGTCCTGGATCTTCAACCATTAGCCTCCGAGGCTTAGGCCCAGGGCGAACCCTAGTTCTCTTAAATGGAAGACGTATGGCACCTGCGGGAGTAGGTGGCGCCCCAACCGCACCAGACCTAACTCTGATTCCATCGTCTCTTGTTCAACAATATGACTTATTACTAGACGGCGCATCATCTGTTTATGGTTCTGATGCTGTTGCCGGAGTAACAAATGTTATATTGAAAAAAGATTTTGAAGGATTTGATTTTGAATTTTTCCATGACAACCCTACACAAGGTAGCGGCCAGGAAAGTACCTATAGCCTAAGTTGGGGTAAAAACTATGACCGTGGATTTATTGGTATAGGTGCCGAATATTTTGAAAGTGCAGCTGTCAATTTTGGGGACCGTGAGTGGACATCTGGTTGTGCTCAAAATATAGAAATCGGACGAGATGGCAATACATATAAAAAAGATGCCTATTACAGTACGCTTTATGGTATGGACTGGAGTGGAGGATGTGACGTTGGATATCTTGCTAGCCGCGTAACCGTTCCCGGGGCAGGTTTAGTTTACTATACTCCTGGTCAATCAAATGGAGGCTGGAAAAATTTTTCTGAGTCTAACCTGTATTCTGTTGGTGTAGATGGAAATGGAGATGGACAAACTGATGTGTCTTTTCTCGACTATAGCCTAAATGGATACATGGATTCTGCAAATTTATTCCCTGAGCAGGATCGCTCCAGTTTTATGGCATTTGGTGAATATACTTTTGAGGGAGAAATGAATCTAACTTCCTTCTTCGAAACTTTATATTCAAAACGTAAAACAGCTATTGTTACAAGTGTTCCTCAACTATTCCCTTGGGTTCCAGCAGACAATCCATACAACATTTGTAACCCTGAAGGAATCAACGGTGTAGATTGTGGGCTAGCTTATGACGCCTTACTAACTAATCCCAATGTAGTAGATGACTTCATAGATTACTATGGCGCAGCGCCTAGTGACTTTGGCCTTTTGAATGGAGCTCTTGGAGCACAAATGAGCAGGCCCGGAGTTGCTGTTAAAGGTGATCGGAATACTACAGATGTATCCCTTGAGAGTATTCGCTTCGTAACTGGTTTACGAGGAGATCTCCCAATGCTAAATGTAGGTTCATTATCAAATTGGTCATTCGAAACATATGCTTCTTTCAGTAAATCCGATGGGCGTTCTACTACCTGGGGAGTCAGAGAGGATAAATTAAATTATTCACTAGAAACTACTAGGGAAGATCCAGACAATCCAGGAAGCTATATTTGTGGTGATAACGATGGTTGTGTTCCTATTAATATGTATGCAGGCTCATTATACGAAGGTGTAATTGGAGATTTCGCTACACAGGAAGAAAGAGATTACGTATTTGGTACTAGAAAATTCCGTACGGAATACTATCAAACTATTCTATCAGCTTACGCATCAGGAACTGTATTGAATCTTCCTGCAGGTGAAATGGTTCTTGGTTTAGGGATTGAGTTTAGAAATGACAGAATAAAATCAATACCTAATGATGTAGCCGGTGAGGGTTTATTTTTTGGGTATACGGCGGATCAAGGAGCTACAGGACATAAAGATACCAGAGAGATTTATGGTGAAATCGAGATCCCCATACTTGCTGGAAAATTTATGGCTGAGGAACTAACCACCAACCTATCAGCTCGTTACACCGATGATGAATATTATGGCGGAGACTGGACAGAATCTGTAAAAGTAGGCTATCGCCCAGTAAACTCATTGTTGCTGAGAGGAACTTTCGGTACCTCTTACCGAGCCCCTAATCTTCGTGAAAATTTCTTAAAAGGGCAGACTGGCTTTAATAATGTTTATGACCCTTGTGTTATACCTGAAAGTGCCATAGATAATGTTACCGGCGGAGGTTATAACCCGGATCTAGATAAGCGCTCTCCTGAAATATTGGCTAATTGTTTAGCTAATGGTGTAGACCCAACTTCTTTTGCTAATAATGGCCTAGATATATATAGCACAGAAATAATTTCTGGAGGGTCATTAGAGCTTCAGGCAGAAACATCCGAGTCATACACAGTAGGATTTTCCTGGGAACAGCCTTTCTTTGATGCCTTTGGTCTCACTCTTGGCATGACCTATTATGATATAGAAATAGAAAATGCTATTGTAGAACCATCTTATCAATATCTGGTAAATGATTGCTACACTGGTGCCGTTCAGAGTTCATTCTGCAGTTTAATAGAACGAAATGAATCAGGTGTAATTACTGGAATCAATGCTGGCTTTATCAATCGGGATAACGAGACCTCAAGAGGTATTGATTACAATATCCGATATGAACAGCCTGTTACAATTTTTGGTGCTCCTATAGAGCTATCTGCAAATATAAATATCAATAGAACCCTAGAAAATTCTTTAACATATATTAATGATGAGGGAGTTACTGACTTTGAAGACTATGCAGGTACTTTTGGATACGCAAAGTGGACCGGTAATAGTGAATTGAAAGCCCAATATGATGATTTTCGCCTCACATGGAGCTCTCGTTACGTAAGCTCTGTAAAACAAAATCCTGCTTATACTGATGAATTCAGTGATATTTATGACACTAATGGTACAGGTTATTACTCTTCAACCTGTATTGGAGAGTCCAATGGTGGAACTGACTGTAGAAATGTAGACTATGCGGATGATTATCTAATTCATAATTTATCCCTTTATTATTATGCAGATACATGGACTGCAGGCCTGGGCGTTAGCAATATATTTAACGAGGCACCTCCAGAGGTGGACCCCGACGAATATTATATTACCTCTGTAAGCAACACTCCGATCGGATATGGATACGACCTACAAGGTCGAACTATATTTATGGATATACAAATGAAGTTTTAATTTTTATGGGGCTCGCTTGGCGAGCCCCTAAATATCAAGCATATATGAGATTTAGGATGATCAATTTAAAAAGTATATTTTTGTGCTTTTCTTTTTTATTTTTTACTTATCAAGCTTATGGAAACACCCCTTACCCTTTGGAATATTGGGCCCTACGAGATGTAGTTAAAAATGTAGAGGTGTCCCCAGATGGCAAACACTTTGCTTTAATAAAAATACCCACAAAAGATGGTAACCCTATTATTGAGGTATATGAAACAAACGACACAGATAGTGAACCTTATCGAATCAACTCTGACCCAATGGAAATCATGAGTTTTAACTGGGCATCCAATGATGTAATTTTAATGGGTTTACGCCAAAAAGTGCGCGATAAGATCGATGGATTTAATGAAGGCGTATATGAAACCTTACTAGCCTCGGTTGATATAAAAAAGAAAAAATTAAAAAAATATGACGACCTTGGCGCAGAAATTGAACATTTATTACCAAACAAAAAAAATAAAATTATCTATTCATATTATCCTGGCGGAGAAAACTCTAAAATAAAAGAAGCTTTTAGGCCAAAAGCTTATTATGAGTTAGATTTAAAACGAGGAAGTAAAAAACTTATACTACGTGGAAAACTAGAACTTGGATCAATTGAATTCAATGGAAAAGGTGACCCATGGCTTGCACGAGGTTTTGATGAAGGTAAAGGGGAATTTATCTGGTATGAGAGAGTTACAGATAAGAAAAATTGGCGTGAGATATATCGACTCAGCGAAGATAGCTTCGAGCAGTTTAGAATAGAAGGTTTTGACGAAAATAACCCTAATATAATATTTGTTCTAGCTAATAACGGCAAGGATAAAGCTGGTCTCTGGGAATTTGATATACGTAAAAAGAAGTTTATTGAACCCATCTATCTGCGTAATGATGTTGATGTTGCCGGAGTAATATATCACAGCAATCGATGGAACAATCCCGATACAGTAATTGGGGTTTATTATTTCAAGGATGGCATACAAGTAGAATACTTTGATACAGAATCTGCAGCCATTTCAAAGCAACTTCAGGGCATAATACCAAATGCCGATTACGCTAGAATTTCTAATAGCAATAGCTCCGGAAATTCAATGATAATAAGAAATGATGGGGCCCATGATCCAGGCTCCTATTTTTTATTACATAAAGGTAAGTTAACGAAATTGGGAAGCCGCCAACCTCTGTTAAAAGCGGATCAACTAGCAGACGTTCGCTACATTGAGTACACCGCTCGCGATGGTAAGAAAATACCGGCTTATTTGACAGTACCCAATGGCGAACCGCCCTATCCTGCAGTCGTCATGCCTCATGGGGGGCCTTTCGTCTCTGAAGTTGTTTTATATGATGAATGGGCTCAATTGTTAGCTAATAATGGTTACCTTGTCCTACAACCTCAATATCGTGGCTCCATGGGGTATGGTTTAGATCATTATATGTCAGCATTTAAAAATGGCGGCCAGGGCGGCTACAAAATGCAAGACGACAAAGATGATGGAATGCTCCATTTAGTGGAGTTAGGGCTCGCAGATCCTGAAAGATTAGCAATGTTTGGCTGGTCTTATGGTGGCTATGCTGCATTAGTAGCCGCAAGTCGAAAAGAGCAAATTTATCAATGCGCAATAGCTGGAGCAGCTGTTTCAGACCCCCTAATGCAAGTGAACTACTATCGCTACCGTATGCGTGGTGCCCAAAAA
The DNA here is from genome assembly GCF_052466985.1 of Microbulbifer maximicatervae (SeqCode). Taxonomy (NCBI): domain Bacteria; kingdom Pseudomonadati; phylum Pseudomonadota; class Gammaproteobacteria; order Cellvibrionales; family Microbulbiferaceae; genus Microbulbifer; species Microbulbifer maximicatervae (SeqCode). The sequence goes on along the minus strand of NZ_CP174298.1, from coordinate 3,967,661 downwards.
GAAGAACAACTAAAAATGTGGGGAGACAGCATTTCACCACTAGAATATGCAAAAGATGTCAATATTCCACTCCTGCTAATCCATGGCAGTGTAGACCAGCGCGTTCCACCAATTCACGCAAAAAAATACCGCAAAGCACTCGAAAAATATGGTAAAGACTTTAAATATGTCGAATTAGATGGTGCAGATCACTTTTCAGATACTTTGTTCTTCGAGCATCAAAATAAACTGTTCGAGTCAATGATCACTTACCTTAAGGATGAATGTGGCCCAGAAGGCCTCTAGTATTTTCAAATACTTTCTAGATTTATGCCCGAATTTTATCGGGCGTAAATCTGTATTTTATTCTGAAGAAATACTCAACTCTCGTAAAATTTCAGCGCTCATACCAGCCTGATTCATGGTATAGAAGTGCAGGCCTGGCGCTCCTCCCTCTAACAGAGTTTCGCAGAGGTCAGTAACAACCTCCAACCCAAGCTTCCTAACATCCTCAGGGTCACGGTAACTTTCCATACGCTTGACCAACCACCTTGGGATTTCCGCACCACAATTTCGAGAGAAACGCACAAGATTAGTAAAATTAGCTATAGGCATAATACCGGGGTAAATAGGCGCATCGATACCCGCCTTCTCACACTGATCAATAAAGTAGAAATAGGAATCCGGGTTATAGAAATATTGAGTCAGTGCGCTATTAGCACCTGCCTCAAATTTACCTTTTAAATAGCGAATATCATCATCATAGCTGTTCGACTCCGGGTGGATCTCTGGATAAGCAGCTACTTCAAGATGAAATTGATCACCGGTATGTCGGCGAATAAAGGCGACTAATTCATTCGCATAAACCAGTTGCGCCACTGCACCCATGCCCGACGGCATATCACCACGCAGTGCAACTATTCGATTAATCCCCGCCTCTTTATATTCATTTAACAAACCCAGTATGGTCTCTTCATTATCACCACCAAACGATAAATGAGGGGCAATGGAAATACCATCTCGCCGCATATTGGTCACAATACTCGACGTTGTCTCTCTCGTGGTACCACCGGCACCATAGGTAACAGAAAAGAACTCAGGATTAAATGCCTGGAGCGCTTCGCGAGTTTTGTATAGCTTCTCGCGACCCTCTGGCGTTTTTGGAGGGAAAAATTCGAAACTTATGCGAATGGAGTCTTTCATTATATTTCTCCAACCCCGCACAATTCAGGTGCCGGCGATACCGGCACCTTTTAGTTAGGGGTGATTAGTACTTATAACTTTCAGGTTTGAACGGACCTTCAACTGAAACACCGATATAGTTAGCTTGTTGCTCGGTCATACGGGTAATAACACCACTAAAACCCTCAACCATATAGCGTGCAACTTCTTCATCCAGGTGCTTGGGCAGTACTTTTACATACAGCGCTGAAGTTTTTTGATCTGCCGGTAAGTCGGCAAACTTTTCTTTGAACAAATGGATCTGGGCGAGAACCTGGTTGGCAAAAGAGCCATCCATGATGCGACTCGGATGGCCAGTAGCGTTGCCAAGGTTTACCAGGCGGCCTTCAGACAGCAGCAGCAAGTGATCATTGGTTTCGCTATTGCGAACCACCTTATGTACCTGCGGCTTAACTTCCTGCCACTCCCAGTTTTCACGCATAAAGGCGGTGTCGATTTCATTATCGAAGTGACCAATGTTACAAACCACCGCACCACTCTTCAGGGCGGAAAGCATGTGGGCATCGCAAACGTTTACGTTGCCAGTTGTAGTAACAATCAGGTCTGTATTGGCCAGCAGCTGCTTGTTAATACCCTCAGCGGTACCAGTATTAACGCCGTCGATGTAGGGGGAAACCAGCTCGAAGCCGTCCATACAAGCCTGCATCGCACAGATCGGGTCCACTTCAGAAACCCGTACGATCATGCCTTCCTGGCGCAGGGATGCTGCGGAACCTTTACCTACGTCGCCGTAGCCAATAACCAGCGCTCGCTTACCAGAGAGCAGGTGGTCAGTGGCGCGCTTGATGGCGTCGTTGAGGCTGTGGCGACAGCCGTATTTATTGTCGTTCTTGCTCTTGGTCACAGCGTCATTGACGTTGATCGCAGGAATCTTCAGGGTGCCTTCGCGCAGCATATCCTGCAGGCGGTGTACGCCGGTGGTGGTCTCTTCACTCACACCGTGGCAAGCATCCAGAAGTTGTGGGTATTCGCGGTGCAGCAGCTCGGTGAGGTCGCCACCGTCGTCCAGAATAATATTGGGTTGCCAGCCGGCAACATCGGCACCAATAGTGCGCTCAAGGCACCACTCGTACTCTTCTTCAGTTTCACCTTTCCAGGCAAATACGGGGATTCCGCGCGCAGCGATAGCGGCAGCGGCGTGGTCCTGAGTGGAGAAAATATTACAGGAGGACCAGCGAACTTCAGCACCCAGCGCGACCAGAGTTTCGATCAGCACCGCAGTCTGGATCGTCATGTGGATACAACCCATGATACGGGCACCCGCCAGCGGCTGCTCTGCGCGGTATTTCTCACGCAGAGTCATCAGTGCCGGCATTTCACCTTCTGCAATTTCAATTTCACGGCGCCCCCACTCGGCCAGGGAAATATCCGCGATTTTGTAATCTTTAAATTCAGTGCTCATTTGATTCATCGTTTTTGAGTCCAAAAATTATCAGCTTGCCGAGTGGTACCCAGCATATTTTGTGTGCCCGCGCTTTTGGCGCGGGCATGAATATTTATTTCTGAAACTTAGAGGCCGGCTTGGGAGCGGAGCGCATCCGCTTTATCGGTTTTTTCCCATGGGAAAGCAGTAAAGCTCTCACTACGTTCCTGGCCGTTGCTGTCGATCCAGTTGTAAGTGTGGGTAAACGGATCGCGACCAAAGTGACCGTAAGCTGCAGTCAACTGATACATCGGGTGCAGCAGGTCGAGGGATTTGGAGATGGCGAAAGGGCGCAGGTCAAAGTTTTCGCGCACCAGCTCGACCAGCTTATCCTCTGGTACCAAACCGGTTCCAAAAGTATTAATTGCTACGGAAGTCGGCTCGGCGACACCGATGGCGTAGGAAACCTGAATCTCACAGCGCTTGGCCAAGCCTGCAGCGACAATGTTCTTAGCCACATAGCGACCTGCGTAAGCGGCAGAGCGGTCAACCTTAGAGGGGTCCTTACCGGAAAACGCACCGCCGCCATGGCGAGCGGAGCCACCGTAAGTATCGACGATAATCTTGCGCCCGGTGAGACCGCAGTCCCCAACTGGCCCGCCAATAACAAAGTTGCCCGTCGGGTTGATATGGAACTTGGTGTCTTTATGCAGCCATTCCAGCGGCAAGGTGTTGTGAACAATCAGCTCCATCACTGCATCGCGCAGATCTTTTTGGCTGACATCCGGGTTGTGCTGGGTTGAAAGAACAACCGCATCGATCGCGCAGGGGCGGCCCTGTTCGTCGTAACGGAAGGTCAGCTGGCTTTTTGCATCGGGACGCAACCAAGGGAGCAGACCGGATTTACGCACTTCAGCCTGGCGCTCAACCAGACGGTGGGAATAGTAGATCGGCGCAGGCATAAAGGTGGGGGTTTCGTTGGTCGCATAACCAAACATTAACCCCTGGTCCCCAGCACCCTGGTCTTCCGGCTTAGCGCGGTCTACACCCTGTGCGATATCCACAGATTGTTTACCGATCACATTGATAACACCACAGGTCTCACCGTCATAACCCACGTCAGAAGAGGTGTAGCCGATATCGGTAATCACTTTACGCACCAGCTCTTCCAGGTCTACCCAGGCAGAGGTGGAAATCTCACCGGCAATAACAGCAATACCGGTTTTCACCAGGGTTTCACAGGCAACCCGCGCCTGCTTGTCACGGGCCAGTAGAGCATCCAATACAGCATCGGAAATCTGGTCGGCAATTTTATCCGGGTGCCCCTCAGATACGGATTCTGAGGTAAACAGTCTGTATTCACTCATTTTGAGGTCTCCATTGTCCCGCCGCAGCGGTTGAATATCTTTTAACTTCAGGCTGTGCCTGACAAACCCCCGTCAGGGCTTAATAAACTCTCTTATCTGGATCTGAAAGCCATTGCGCAGGGCGCTGTAAATACTGCGCCCATCTTGCAAGCCGGCAGTCGCGGCCCAGTCACTCAACTGCTCTGGAGCAAAACCCAGCCATAAATCTCCGCAGGCCTCTCTGGCCCAGTCCTGGCTGTGTTCTTGCAATTCTGCAATTAAAAGCTGCCCGCCCTTTTTTAGGGCGCCGTGCAAATCATGAAAAATTTGTGCCGGGTCAGGAGTGTGGTGGAGCACCATGTTCACCACGATGGTGTCGGCACTGGCCGGCCGTGCCGCAGCAGCGCGAGTATCGCTACAGACAAACTCGATATTTTTAATACCCTGTTCATCGGCAAAAGATTGGGCCCGCTCCAACATTGCAGAAGACAGATCCAGTGCTGTCACTGTCGCGAAACGCTGAGCCAACTCCTGTAGAAATTCACCTTCTCCAGGCCCAACTTCCAAGGCATGACGACCAGGTTTGAGCAGCTGAGCCACCTGTGGTCCGTATACGTCATAGCTGGCAATCAATTCCTGCTGCTCGCGAAAGCGGTTGCCGTAATCGGCAAAGAAACGTCGCGATGCTTCCGCTCTCTCCTCAGAAATCCGGGATACCGCCTGCACCCGCACATCGGCCAGAGGCAAATGATCCAGGTTTGTAAATAGCTGTGCCAGCAGTGGAGTAGCTGCAGTGCGCCGGTAGAAAAGGTTATTACCTTCGCGGTGCTTGTTCACCAGACCTGCCTGGGCGAGCACTTTCAAGTGATGACTCAGGGCCGGTTGGCGCAAATCAAAGATTCGGCACAGCTCTAAAACACTGTAAGAATCCTGGCTAAGCAGGCGCAAAATTTCGAGCCGCAGGGGATCTCCGGCGGCTTTCAGGGTCAAGGCCAACTGAGGAATTGCCTCGGCTGGACTCAGTTCGGGTGCTGGCTCATTTTCAGACATGGGGCGAAGTCTAGCAGGGGAGCACACCTATATCAAAATGTTTTGATATAGCTTTATTAAATATTTTTGATATAGATGTTAATGGCGCCGCCTAATGCATAGAATTAGAAGTTTGTTGCTGCACTCAACAACAAATCCCCAACCAAAGCTTTGCGCGGGGCCGCCCTTTACGGGAAAATACGCCACCATTTTGTTGTTGCGGGAATCTGCCGGCAGAGCAGCGCCGCACCCTAGCTAAGAAACCAGAGAGCTCTTCTTATGTCTTCTACTCCCTCTCGCGCTGAAAAGGCCAACGCCATTCGCGCCCTGTCCATGGACGCGGTCCAGAAAGCCAAAAGCGGCCACCCCGGTGCGCCCATGGGTATGGCGGATATCGCCGAGGTGCTGTGGAATGACTACTTAAAGCACAACCCGGCCAACCCCAGCTGGGCCGATCGCGACCGCTTTGTACTGTCCAATGGTCACGGCTCCATGCTGCTTTATTCCCTGCTGCACCTGTCCGGCTATGACCTGCCGATTGAAGAGCTGCAGAACTTCCGCCAACTGCATTCCAAAACTCCGGGCCACCCCGAATACGGTTATGCCCCTGGTGTAGAAACCACCACCGGCCCACTGGGCCAAGGCATCACCAACGCTGTTGGTATGGCAATGGCAGAAAAGATAATGGGTGCCCAGTTCAATCGCCCTGGCTACGAGCTGGTAGACCATCACACCTATGTATTCCTCGGCGATGGCTGCCTGATGGAAGGCATCTCCCACGAAGCCTGCTCCCTGGCCGGGACTCTGGGCCTGGACAAGCTGGTCGCCTTCTATGACGACAACGGCATCTCCATCGATGGTGAAGTGGAAGGCTGGTTCACCGACGACACGCCCAAACGCTTTGAATCCTACGGCTGGCACGTAATTCCCAATGTGGATGGCCACGATTCCGCCGCTATCAAAGCCGCTATTGAAGAAGCGCGCTCTGTTACCGATAAGCCCACCATTATTTGCTGCAAAACCGTGATCGGCTTCGGTTCCCCGAACAAACAGGGGCGCGAAGAGTGTCACGGTGCACCGCTGGGTGACGAAGAGATCGCCCTGGTTCGCGAAACCCTTGGTTGGGCCCACGGCCCATTTGAAATCCCCGAAGATATCTACGCTGGCTGGGATGCCAAAGCCAAAGGTGAAGCCCAGGAAGACGAGTGGAAAGATATCCTGGCCGATTACCGCGAAGAATTCCCGGAGCTGGCAACCGAATTTGAGCGCCGCATGAGCGGTGAGCTGCCCGCAGATTTCTTCAGCAAAGCAGATGAGTACATCAAAGCCTGCCAGGAAAATGCAGAGAAGATCGCCTCTCGCAAAGCCAGCCAAAACGCTCTGAATGCCTACGGCCCGCTGCTGCCCGAATTCCTCGGCGGCTCCGCCGACCTGGCTGGCTCCAACCTCACTATCTGGTCAGGCTCCAAAGGCGTCAGCGCCGAGGATGCCTCCGGCAACTACATCTATTACGGTGTGCGCGAATTCGGCATGAGCGCCATTATGAATGGTATCGCTCTGCACGGTGGTTTCGTGCCCTACGGCGCTACCTTCCTGATGTTTATGGAATACGCCCGCAATGCTGTGCGCATGGCCGCACTGATGAAGCAGCGTGTGGTCTTTGTCTACACCCACGACTCTATTGGCCTGGGAGAAGACGGCCCGACTCACCAGCCGGTAGAACAGCTCAGCGCCTTGCGCGCCACTCCGAACCTGCACACTTGGCGCCCCTGTGATGCCACTGAATCCGCAGTGAGCTGGAAGATGGCTATCGCGCGCAAAGAAGGCCCAAGCACCATGGTCTTTAGCCGCCAGGGCCTGGCTCCTCAAGATCGCGACAGCGCACAGCTGGCTCAAATTGAGCGCGGTGGGTACGTACTGTCCGACTGCGAAGGTACTCCTGAAGCCATTATTATTGCCACTGGCTCCGAGGTAGAGCTGGCAATGGCGGCCCAGGAGAAACTGGTTGGCAAGAAAGTTCGCGTTGTTTCCATGCCCTGTGCCGAGTTGTTTATGGAGCAGGAAGAGGCTTATCGTGAGTCCGTACTGCCTTCTTCTGTACGTGCACGAGTAGCAGTAGAAGCGAGCCACAAAGACTACTGGTATAAGTTTGTCGGTTTCGATGGCGCTATTATCGGTATGGAAACCTTTGGCGAATCTGCCCCTGCCGGCGACTTGATGCGCTACTTTGGTTTCACTGTGGACAATGTGGCTGAAGCGGTAGAAAAACTGCTGAAGTAATACTGTTCTCTCCACTGAATATCATTTAAGTATCAACCCCGTGCGGCACTGGCTCAGCGCCGCGCGGGGACGCTTAGCTGACATTTTTTCTCCTGCCTAAAGTTGTGCTATGACCACTAGAATTGCCATCAATGGCTACGGCCGTATCGGCCGCTCCGTTTTACGCGCACTCTATGAGTCTGGCGCCCGCGATAACTTACAAATAGTCGCCATCAATGAACTGGCTGACTGCGACACCATTGCACACCTTACAAAATACGATTCTGTCCACGGCCGCTTCTCAGGCGAAGTTTCCGTGCATAAAGATGTCCTTGTGGTTAACGGAGATTCTATTGCCGTAACTCATTGCGAGCGGTTAGAAGATCTGGATTGGCGACGGGATCAAGTAGATATCGTACTGGAATGCACCGGCAGCTTTAAGCAGCGACAAGGCGCGGAGTTGCACCTTGCCGCAGGAGCCAAGAAAGTATTGTTTTCCCAACCCGCCAGCCGGGATGTCGATGCCACGATTGTTTACGGAGTGAACGACCATATTTTGACGGGCAAGGAACGGGTAATTTCGGCAGCCTCCTGCACGACTAATTGCAGTGTTCCAGTTATCGCCGCCCTGGATAAAGCCTTCGGCATTGAGGCCGGGGTCATTACCACTATTCACTCTGCGATGAACGATCAACCGGTAAGTGATGCCTATCACCATACTGATTTGAGAAAAACGCGTTCAGCGATAACCTCTGTTATCCCAGTTGATACGGCTTTGGCACGCGGTATTGAGAGAATACTACCCAATCTGGCAGGTAAATTTGAAGCCCAGGCCCTACGAGTTCCCACTGTCAATGTTTCTGCTATCGATTTATCAGTCTCACTACAAAAAGAAGTGAGACGGGAAGATATTAATGCCCTATTAAAATCAGCTTCTGAGTCTGAGTTTAATGGTGTACTTGGCTTCACCCAAGAACCCCTCGCATCCTGTGATTTTAATCACGACCCGCGTTCGGGGATTATTGATGCAGGCCAAACTCGTGTAGCAGGGAATCGCTTAGCCAAGATTTTGATTTGGTTTGATAATGAATGGGGATTTGCGAATCGGATGCTGGATGTGGCGAAGAAACTGTTTAAATAATACAGTTCTAAATAAGCAAAAAAACAGAATCAAGTGCAATAATTAAAACAAAAAAGTATCTGCTCTTTCATAATAAATAAAACAGTAACAATTGAGTTTCTCCGGTAATAATTATGGCTCTCCTTCTAGCTAGAGGTAACCATTAAGAATTACCATGCATACAAGCTTGTGCATCAAAAATAATTAACTTATTAGATGTATTATTTTCCCTTCTGTACTGAGTCGCCAGCCTCAACAAGCTCTGCTCTCTATCTTCCTTATCGAGCTCACCCAATCTTTCAGCTGCATTATAAAAGTCCTCCCAACCATTACTATCAATATAAAGCTGACGAAAAGCTGGAACCAAAGATTCATATTCTGCAGCCAAAGCTAAAGTAGCATTATTGGTTTTCTCTATATAAGCCTGGTAGCGCGCGGGGTAAGACCACTCTGCTGCCATACGCCAATAGCAACGCCTCAATCGACTCAGAATTTCCTCCTTTTCTTGGCGCTTTTCCGCGTCCGGCAAGTTGGATTGGTAAACTGGTTGAAGCTCTTTACGCGTCGCTGTCATTAACTGTCGTACCGCCAGTGCCTGAGCCTTAGTCTCCTCAGCAGAACTCGAGAGACCTTGGCTACGAAGCCAATCAGGTAGGGCAATTTCGGACACTGCTGTAGCAAAGCTCTCATTAAAGCGGGTATCACCCGGCACATAAACTCTTCTGTGGGCCAACTCATGAAATAAGAGTCCGGCTAGTCTCTCCGGTGTCCAATTCACAAAGCTTGATAACACAGGGTCATTAAACCAACCCAGGGTGCTGTAGGCCGGCACGGCTCCCAGGTAGACATCGTAACCCTGGTTCCGCAGGCTGTTTGCTTTGGCCATAGCCGCTGATTTGCGGAAGTAGCCCCTATAGCTAGCGCAACCAGCTATGGGGTAACACCACCGTTTGGGGCTCAGGGAAAACTCTGGTGCGGCCAAGACATTCCATATCGGGTACTCATCATCGAGCTGGACATAGGAGCTATAGGCTTGCCCCACTGGTAGTTTTAACTCCTGTGCTGCATAGGCACGGATTTCCTGAACGAGCTGTAATTGCTTCTGGAGTTGATCACTGGCATTGCCGTCTTGAACCAACTCTTCAATCGGCTGCCGGGCAGAGAGTATCCGCAATTGACCGCTTGCAGCCTGGAAGTAATAGCCCGCAGTCTCGCACCCGTAGAGCCCTAACAATACTAATACGAGCAGCCAAACTCTGGGGCGCGCTAAAAACCTAAGATCAGAAATACTGATATACACTCTTTTTCCTATTAGTATTTTTCTTAGAGAACCCCACCAGTCAAACGATTCCATGTGCAAAAGGTTATTCCATGTCACCAGTGGCAGCCGTCTTAACAGTATTTGCCCTGGTTTTAGGTGCTGTTGCCTGGTTGCGACTGCTATTTATTGGTTTTAGTCGCGACCCCTTGTCGGGGCTGATAGCACTATTTATGCCACCTTTGGCGCTTTTGCTGCTTCTGCCTGACAGGCGAGAAAATAACGATCTTTATTCTTTATGTGGCGCGTCCTTACTCTGCCTGCTAGCAGCCATGACCCTGCGTTGACCAATCCGTCATTCTTACAATAAGTCGATCCAGCTTGATTTAGGTCAAGAGATTTCCATTACAGCTCCCTAGACTGCATAGGTGAAGCATTAGCCTATTTGGAGAGAAAAATGGATGCTTTAATTGACCTGTTTACCAGCTTTTCTGGCCTTCTCAGCTTGGCCGTTATTGCCTTTATATTCCTGATGGCAGCGTTTTTCGTTCGCTTGGTTCGCAACAATGTTGAAAAAGCTGTTGCCGAGCAGGAACGCATCGCAGCACAAGCAACCGGTTCCAATAAATAGCTAGGCTTCCATCGTTGTTGTAAACAACCAAGCACAAGCTAGTTTAGCGTTTATCTCTCGATCTGGTATCTAATAGCGGGCTTTCTACAGCCGGTAGGGGGGTCAACCTCCCTGCAGTGAGGAAATAACCGTGTAATCAAGCTTCTTGTCATGGAAGAGGTGGAGTTGATGCTATTGAGAAGAGAGTGCGGCGTTGTACCCGTATAGCTAGCGCTCTCAGGTGAGTAATCCTATCGAGAGCGCAGCTGCAATACCTCAAGCACTGCTTGTGAAGCTAACCGCTGAAAGCCCAGTGGTGACTTTTTTATACCTCAGGTAGCAGGCTTATCTTTGGGTGAAGACTTCATCCAACGCCCAAATAAAATGCCAATCTCAAACAATAGCCACATGGGGAAGGCCAATAAGGATTGGGAAATTATATCTGGCGGTGTCAGTAGCATCCCAATTAAAAAGCATCCCACAATCACATAAGGACGCTTACTTGCCAGGGTCTTGGCATCCACTACCCCACTCCAGATCAGTAGGACTGTCGCGATAGGGATTTCAAAAGCAAAACCAAAAGCAAAGAAAAGCTTCAGCACCAGATCCAGATAACTGCGCATATCTGGCATTACCTTAATATCTTCTGGAGCAGTTCCAACAAAGAAATCAAACAGAAGGGGAAAGACCACAAAATACGCAAATGCAATGCCGATATAAAAAAGTGCGACGCTACTAATTAATAATGGAATAGCAATACGTTTTTCATTTTTATATAACCCCGGGGCAATAAATGACCAAACTTGGTAAAGCACAAAAGGGATTGCAATAAAAAAAGAAACTATAAAGGTCGTTTTGAACGGAGTAAGGAACGTGGAAGTCACCTCTGTAGCGATCATTCCAACATCACCCGCCAAACGCTCCTGTAGAGGGTGGGCAATAAAATTATAAATTTCAGACGCAAATGGCATCAAGCAGACAAATAAGACCAATACGACTAAGAGGATTCGCAATAGGCGATCACGCAGTTCGATCAGGTGGTCGATAAAAGGCTGATGTTTATCTTGGGACTGATCGCTCATGACTGGCTATCTTTTTCCTGTTGCGATGTTTTCTTCTCGCCTTGTTTTTCTTCTTCATCTTCATCGATGTTTTCAGGATGGTCCGGGTTTAAATCCGGGTCCCCAAAATCATGCCAATGCTCCGGGTATTCCGGATCCTGTAACTCCTCGGCAGTTTCATCCTGTTCTGGCAAATAATCCTCCTGCTCCGCACGAGGATGAGCAGGTTCTTCTATCGCCTTTTCAGGCTTTGGTGCCTCAGGATGATTTACTCCAGCTGCCTGTTTTTCTACTGGTGTCCCTGCAACTTGTGGTTTTTCAGGCTGATTAAGCGCGTCGTGAACTTCCTTATTGGCTTCGCTAAAGGTTTGCTCCATCTCACGACGACTCTCCTCAATCTCACGCATAATGCGCTCGTTGTGAAGTTCACGCCGTATATCATCGGCTCCAACCTCTCGCTCCAATTCTTCGCGAGCACTATGTAAGGTCCGCTTCAAACCGGACCACCAGCGGGAAGTGGTACGCACCGCATCGGGCAGTCGCTCAGGGCCAACCACCAACAGGGCCACGGCAGCAACTACCAATAGTTCTAAAAAGCCGATATCAAACACAGAGTGACACTCGCCTTAGTCGTTGCCGATTATTTGTCCTGAGACTGTTTATCTTTATTTTTGACAGTACTGTCTTGGCCTGGCTTCTCTTCCTCGTCGTGCTTGAGGCGCTCGACATCTTTGTCTTCATCAGCATCCTTGGATTTGTCTTCATCCTTAACCGCTTTGCGGAAACCCTTAATTGCGCCACCCAGATCGCCTCCGAGGTTTTTCAAACGCTTGGTTCCGAACAGTAGCAAGACTATGACCAGGACAATCAACAACTGCCAGATACTAATTCCACCGAATCCCATAATTGTCTCCATTACATTCAATAGGATGGCTTGAGTTTCTTACCGGGCACTCCCGCCATCAGGGGTGGTGCCACAAGTGATTCAAATTTTACTTAGTTCGCGCCGCTTTCTCTTCCAGGCCAGAAAGACCAAATCGGCGCCCAAGCTCTCGAACCACGTCCTGAGAATCAGCGCCCAAGTGAGATAGCATGACCAGCGAGTGAAACCATAGGTCCGCTGTCTCGGCAACCAGGTCTCGATTATCGCCACTACTCTGTGCGTCTTTTGCTGCAAGAATAGCTTCAGTGGCTTCTTCACCGACTTTTTCCAAAATCTTGTTCAGGCCTTTGCTATGTAGACTGGCCACATAGGATTCAGAAGCATCACTGCTATTTTTACGGCTTTCCAACACCGCATCGAGCTGTTGCAGCACATCTTTCATAATTGTTTCACTTATAAATGGACTTCGGGTCCTGAATCACCGGCTGATTCACCTGCCACTCTTCATCTTGAAGGAGGTGATAGAAACAACTACTGCGTCCGGTATGACAGGCGATTCCACCTTCCTGCTCGACCAACATTAATACGGTGTCCCCGTCACAATCCAGGCGCAATTCACGCACCTTCTGCAGAAAGCCGGAGGTTTCTCCTTTGCGCCACAGGCCCTTGCGGGATCGGGACCAATAGACTGCGTAACCCTCACTGGCAGTGAGCGCCAGCGATTCCCGGTTCATCCAGGCCATCATCAACACCCGCCCGGTTTTGAAATCCTGGGCAATCGCAGGAACCAGGCCATCACTGTTCCAGCTGACTTTATCGAGAAAACCGGCCTTTGCTTGAATTTGAGTCAATGTCTAACAATCCTTAGAAGTTCCAGTGTAGGCCGAAGCGCCCTAGGGCCACAGCAGTAGCACTAGTGCAGCAACGCCCAGTACCCAACCAGTCGGCGGCAACTGAGCCAGCCATTCCGGTTTACTGACGGCGATGGCGCCAACGCCCAACACAACTCCGGCAACCCGCCGAATATATTGGCGCAAGCCTCGGCGTTGCGAGCCCGCCAACTGCTCGCCAATTACCTCTAACTGGGGCGCCAGTTCCCGCGACTGCTCCAGAGCTGAGTACACCAGCTGTGGCATCTGCGGGAATTTCTCAAGCCACTCCGGACCGTAGCGCTTTATCTCACCCACAATTGTTTTGGGGTGGATTCGATCGCGCATCCAGCGCTCTAAAAATGGATGAGCAGTCTTCCACAGATCCAGCTGCGGATAAAGCTGTCGACCCAAACCTTCGATATTCAACAGGGTCTTTTGTAACAGTACCAGCTGCGGCTGTACCGCCATATCGAATCGGCGCGCAGTCTGGAACAGACTGATCAACACCCGAGCGAAGGAAATCTCTCCCAGGGGTTTTTCAAAAATGGGCTCACAGACCGAGCGAATAGCGGACTCAAAGGCATTGATCGGCGTGTCGGAGCGAACCCAACCACTTTGCACGTGCAGCTCCGCCACCATACGGTAATCGCGGCGGAACATCGCCAGGAGATTGCGCGCCAAATAGTACTGGTCTTCCCGTGTCAGGCTACCGACGATTGCGGTATCAATCGCAATATATTGCGGGCGTTGCGGGTGCTCCCTGGAAACGAAAATGTTGCCCGGGTGCATATCCGCATGGAAGAAGTTGTACTCGAATACCTGCTTAAAGAAGATCTCAACACCGCGCTCAGCTAGCAGCTGCATATTGGTGTCCTGGGCGCGAAGCTGGGCCAGGTCGGTGACGGGGATACCGTCGATACGCTCCAACACCAGGACATTTTCGCGGGTGTAATCCCAGTGCACTTCGGGGATATACAACAGCGGGGAGTTGGTAAAGTTGCGGCGGAGCTGGGTGCCGTTGGCCGCTTCACGAGTTAGGTCCAATTCACCTTCAATCGTGTGCCGATAGTCCTCAACCACCTCCACCGGGCGCATGCGGCGCCCTTCGGGCACAAAGCGTTCAATTCCACGAGCGATCACCCCCAGGAGCTTCAAGTCTTCCTGGATTACCTCATCAATGCCCGGGCGCAGTACTTTGACGACTACCGATTCGCCGCTCTTTAATTCAGCCGCATGCACCTGTGCAACTGAAGCCGCTGCCAGTGGCTGCTGATCAAATTTGGCGAAGACCTCATCCACCTTGGCACCAAGGGCTTCTTCGATCAGAGCCGTGCACTGGTCACTGGGGAAGGGCGGCACCTTGTCCTGTAAATAATCTAATTGCTCGACAATATCTGGCGGTAGCAGGTCGGGACGAGTGGAGAGAAGTTGGCCAAATTTAACGAAAATGGGGCCCAGCTCTTCCAAGGCTCGGCGCAGCCTTTCGCCCCGTGGCATCTGGGACTGCGGCAGCAACTTCACCGGAAGTAGCAACCCCCGCAACCACAGTGGGCGCTCCTCGGCTGGCAATAATTGATCGAGACGATAGCGCAGAAAAACCCGCGTGATTGTAAGACTTCGACGAACTGGCAAAACTACTCGGCCTCCCTGCGGGAAAATTGTTCTTCCAGCAAGCGTACGCGCGCCTCGAGCCGTTCAGCAGCTAGAGAGGCCTCGGCCAGGTCTTCGACAAATGCTTCGAACTGGGCCTGGGGCGGGGTCAGCTGCCACTCCTCACTGATAGCCTCCGCCGCCACTTCAGGCGCTCGATTCAGGTTGCCTCCCAACCAGCGGGCAGCATCGCGCAGGACATTGCCAATTGAGTGGGCGGGAATATCGCCAACCACTTGCGCCAGCGGCGCTTCCCAATCGATATCCAGGTCACTCAAGATCCATTGCAGTTCTGCCAGCAGGGCACTGGAGCCGTTCACTGACACCCCCAGTCCGGCTGGAGTTGCATCCGGGTCTTTGATCAGGCGTACAAAAGACAGCGCTGAGCCGCTCAATTGGGTGGTAACTTCCCCCTCCCAGTGCTGGCGCACCCGCACCTGGTCACCCTCGATACACAGGCAAAACTGTAGTTGCGGGGCGGTTAAATCCAGCGCCATGGTCTTTCCATCCAGTGCGGAAAGGCGCTCGCGTGTCGCCGGGTCATACTGGAGGGCAGCATTAATTGTGGTTTCCAGCGCAGCATCAAAGCCCGCGCGAAAAGTGGGGTCGCTCATGGCGGTTTACGGCCTCGTGCCTGCGCTCAAAGAAAAAATAGGCTTATGCAGTTTCTTAGGGCTTGATGCCCCGGTGCAAAGCGACAATTCCGCCGGTCATGTTGTGGAATTCACAATCGACAAAACCGGCATCCGCCATCATCCCCTTGAGGGTTTCCTGATCTGGATGCATGCGGATACTCTCCGCCAGGTAGCGATAGCTGTCCGCATCATTGGCAACCAGCTTGCCCATAAATGGCAACAGGCGGAAAGAGTACTGATCGTAGACTTTCTCCAACAGCTTCGACTGGGGCTTGGAAAACTCCAGCACTAACAATCGGCCACCGGGTTTCAACACGCGCAACATGGAGCGCAGTGCCAGGTCCTTATCGGTGACATTGCGCAGGCCGAAAGCGATCGTGATGCAATCAAAGGTATTGTCCGGGAATGGCAGGTACTGGGCATCCGCCTGCACCGGCACCACGTTGCCGGCGATTCCCCGGTCGAGCAGGCGATCGCGACCCACTCGCAACATCGATTCGTTGATATCCGCCAATACTACCTGGCCGCTGGCACCCACAATGCGGGAGAAGCGCGCGGTGAGGTCACCGGTACCCCCGGCGATATCGAGAATACTTTGGCCCCGTCGGGCCCCGGACAATTCGATGGTGAAGCGCTTCCAGAGGCGGTGAACACCTCCAGACATCAAGTCGTTCATTACATCGTAACGGGCTGCTACAGAGTGGAACACTTCTGCCACACGACCGGCCTTTTCTTCCACCGGCACTTCCTGGTAGCCGAAGTGGGTGGTCTTGCGATCCTTCATGCTATGCCTGCTGAGCGAAAACTTTAAAAGGCCATTGTACATTGCCGGAGCCAGTGGGGCACCGCTTGAAATCAAGCAGAGCGGAAACCACTAAAATTTAGTGGGATCACCCGGGACTGTTCTATGAGCTATCAATTCCAATGTGACTCTCCTTTTCCCGAGCAAATCAAATCTATCGCCCAGGCAGAAGTAACGGCGGCAAACGGATACTTGCTCCGCAACGGAGGAGAAACTGCTGTCCACGAACTGCGCAAACGCTGCAAGAAAATTCGCGCGCTACTGCGCCTGGTCCGCCCACAAATCAGTAGCACTTTTCAGCGTGAAAATACCCACTACAGAAAATTGGCAAACACTCTCGCCCACACCCGCGACCTCACAGCACTGCGCATCGCTTTACTGGGATTGGCACCGCCACATCACTTTCACCGGTTACACCATCTCCTCGACGAACTGATCCAGGCAGAGCAAAACCACTCAGCGGTTCAAGCGGCATTGAAACTCCTCGATAAAGGTCAAATAAGAATTCCATCGTGGCCGCTTGAACAACTCGGCTGGCATGATGCGGAAGCCGGTTACCTGCGCGGCTACCGAAAAGCCGCAAGCGCATGGCGTAAAGTACGCAGGCACAAAAATGCAAACCGCCTGCATCTATTGCGTAAAAGAGCCAAGGATCACTGGTACCAGAGCCGCTTATTGAGGAAGCGTTATCCGCTCACTGTGGGCGAGCGCTGTAAGTCACTAAAGGAGTTGGGAGAAGTTCTGGGTGACTGGCGTGATCTCCATTTGCTGGCACGGCTGGTAATCACTCAGGGAGACAAGCTGCAAAGTGAGTTTGGCACGGTGCTAAAAATTATCCGGCACCGACAAAGCCTACTACTGAAAAAGACCGAAGCACTCTGTGAGGCGCTCTTCTCCAAGCCTCAATTCAAGATCTGACCGGGGAAAGTGATAGTGTGGATGAACATGCCATCCACACCGACAGCTGATGGGATTACTGTTCCAATAATCCGCCAGCGCGCGCCATTACGTGAAACAGGAAGTTTTGTTCGTTGGTGCCGCTCACCAGGTGCGCACCCGGTCCGCGCGCCCAAACACCCACATCCTCACCCGCGTGGGATTCACTGCTCATGGGAATCAGGGCATCCTGCTGGTAATCCAGGGCAGCAGTATCTGTGCTCACCAGGCTCGGACGCGCTCCGCTATCACCGGCACTGTAGCCCGGGCCATTGGCATAGCTCAGAGTCGTGTAGGGCAGGCCATCTTCCGCCAGAGCATGGGAAGTTTCCGCTTCACCATGGCCGTCATTGCCAATCACTTTTCCGAGAATCGGGTTACCGCGAGTGGGGTAGCCGGCGATAGTCATCACGTGGCTGTGGTCCGCAGTAACAACAATCAGGGTGTCTTCTGCACTGGTATTATCCATGGCGTACTGAATCGCTTCGGCAAATTCCACCGCATCGGTCAGCGCACGATAGGCGTTGCCGGCGTGATGACCGTGGTCGATACGACCGGATTCCACCATCAGGAAGTAGCCGTCCTCATTTTTCTGCAGCATCTCGAGACCTTTAGCGGTCATCTCTGACAGGGAGGGCTCACCGGCTTTATCGTCCTCGCGAACAGCCTCGAATTCCATATGTGAGGAATTAAACAGGCCAAATAGCTTGTCGGTTGCGGAGGCATCTACGGCTTCAAAAGCGGTAGTGTCTTCAACGTAAGCAATATTATTTACACCGTCGTCGTAACGGGCCTTCCATTCATCCACCAGATTGCGCCCATCTTCACGGCGCCCCGCTTCACCTTCGATATCGGAAATATCACTGGGCAGGAAGTTGCGACGGCCACCGCCCATCACCACATCGATACCATCGCCGGCTTCAAATTCTATCAGTTGAGCAGCGATATCGGTGCAGCCATCCGGGGCTTCTTCTTCCCAGCCGCGCTCAGGTACCTTGGCATAAGTAGCCGCCGGAGTGGCGTGGGTGATACGCGCGGTGCTGATAATACCGGTGCTCTTGCCCAGGTCTTCAGCCAGCTCAATTGCCGTCGTCAGCGGATACTCGAGGCTGGTAGCACAATCGCCGCGCGCAACATTTTCGGCAACACTCAATACACCGGCCTTGGTTTTAACACCGGTAACCAGCGCAGTCATGGTGCCGGCAGAATCCGGGGTTTGCTGGTTGGTGTTGTAGGTTTTGACCAGACCGGTAAACGGCATCTTCTCAAAGCTCAGCTGGTATTCCTCACCATCGAGGCCCTGCTGCTGACCTGCCAGGATACGGGCGGCGGTCACTGTGGAGATGCCCATACCATCGCCAACGAACAGGATAATGTTCTTGGCGGCACCGGGGGTGTTGTTGATTTCTACAGCGCTCGCTTCTTCGATCGCCTGCTGGGCTTCCTGGAACCAGCTACTGTTGCTCTGAGCAGAGGAAACACCGACATGCTCCTCTTCGGGTAATTCCACTACGTCGTCAGAGTTTGAGTTATCGTCGCTACAGGCGGTGGCCAGTAGGGCGACAGAGAAAGCCAGTACTGTTTTCTTAAAATGTCTCATGGTGAATTACCCCCAGTTATTCTTCTGTCAGCGACAGGTCGGTCGCAGCAGTCATCACGTGGAAGACTGCACTCTGCTCCAGGCTACCTTGTACCCGCTCGGCGCCGGCGCCGATAGCGTGCAAGCTGATATCCTCGCCCGCATGGCTCTCAGACTCCAGGTGCACCATTGCTTCCTGGTGGAAGCCCGGCGCTTCGGTATCCACGCCGGAGAGATCCTTGCGTCCGGTATCGGCGGCGATATCGTAGCGCTCATCCGCGTCGGTATTTTCACCTAAATCGGCAAAACCCAGGCCATTGGCATAGCTCAGGGTGGTGTAAGGTTTACCGTCCGCAGCGAGACCTTCTTCCGCTTCTGCGGCACCGCTGCTGTCATTCTCAACCACTTTACCGAGTATCGGGTTACCGCGAGTCGGATAGCCGGCGATAGTCATCACATGGCTGTGATCGGCGGTCACCAGGATCAAGGTGTCTTCAAGATCCACTTTATCCAAAGCAACCTGTACCGCATCCGCAAAGGCGATGGCATCGTGCAAGGCGTTGTAGGCATTACCGGCGTGGTGGCCGTGGTCGATACGCCCGGACTCTACCATCAGGAAGTAGCCATCGCTGTCTTTTTCCAACAGCTCGATGGCGGTATCAGTCATCTCGGCAATGCTCGGCTCATCGCTGTCCTTGGCGATGCGGTCCGCATCGTAACTCATGTGGCTGCTGGTGAAGAGCCCCAATAACTTATCGGTGGAGGCAATATCGACGCCTTCCAGCTCGGAGCCACTCTCCACGTACACAGCAGTCTGCTCGCCGTCATAGCGCTCCAGCCATTCACTGGTCAGGTCGCGGCCGTCTTCACGTCTACCGTCGTTGTCGGTGGTAACAAAGTTGCGGCGGCCACCACCGAGCATGACATCGATACCGTCGCCGGCAGACATCTCAACCATCTGCGAGGCGATATCGGAACAATCACCCTCGGCGGAATACTCCCAGTTGCGCTCCGGGCTGCGCGAGTAAGTGGCTGCAGGCGTGGCGTGGGTCAGACGCGCGGTGGAAACAATGCCGGTGGCCTTGCCACGGCTCTCCACCATTTCCAGGAAGGTATTTAATTCCTTACCCTCAGTGCTGGCGCAATTAGCTCGCAGTGCATCGCCATCGATATTAATTACACCGGCGCGGGTTTTTACACCGGTCATCATGGCGGTCATGGTACCGGCAGAGTCCGGGGTCTGCTGATTGGTGTTGTAGGTTTTGATCAGTGCGGTATACGGAAACTCTTCAAAAGAGAGTGCATTTTCTTCGCCGCTCTCACCGACTAGCTGGCCTTCAAGAATACGGGCAGCGGTTAAAGTGGAAATGCCCATTCCATCGCCGACGAACAGAATTACATTCTTCGCAGTTTTTGCCTCGCGGGAAAGCGAAGCGCGCTCTTCCAATCGGTCAGCACTTTCCGTGTACCATGCACTATTGATTTGGTAGTCGGGCAGGGTTGCCGCTGAAACAGCGGAAGCGAGAGGAATCAGACAAAAGGCGCTCAGTGCGCGGACAATTGTTTTTGCCATGGGGGCCTCCGAAACTCGTTAATTTGGCGAGCATTAGAGTTCCAAAATGTGACAAAAGAATTACGCGCCGGTTACGTTGTTAATATCTTTGCTCTGAAAATCAATGAATATCAAAGAACTACCTAGAAGCGACAATATTTGGCAAAGACGTACCAAAAATTAATTATTTCGGTAATAAATTATTGAGAAGAGTGGAGGGATATTAAGAGAGAGAAGCGTGGAACCGCCCCCTGGGGAGCGGTTGTCATTACCGATTAATTTGCCACTAGCCGATAAACTTCACCACACTCTCATCCGGGTCGCGGCCCTGGCCGGCATCGCGCAGGCGCTGTAAGTAAGCCTCCCAGTTGGACGAATAGTTTTCAGCTAGTTCGTGCAAATACTCCCAGGTATAAATACCGGTGTCGTGGCCATCGTCGAAATCGATTTTTAGCGCATAGCGGCCAGCCGCCTCCACCGTATCGATACCCACATGCATTTTGCCACTGACCAGCACCGGTTCGCTGGCACCGTGGCCACGCACTTCGGCGCTGGGGGAGTAGACGCGCAGGTACTCTGCCGGCAAGGTAAATTCAGCATCGCCAAATACCAGATGCAGGCTTTTCTCTGCGCGATTTAATCGGATTTTTTGCGGTTTCATTATATTTACAAAATAAAACGCGACAGGTCTTCGTTCTGGCTCAACTCGCCCAGATGGCTGTCAACATAGGCGGCATCAATGTTCAGCGAAGTATTGCCATCGCCCGCATCAAAGGAAATTTCCTCCAGCAAGCGCTCCAATACCGTGTGCAGACGGCGTGCACCGATATTCTCGGTGCGCTCATTCACCTCGAAAGCCACTTCCGCGATGCGGCGAATACCGTCTTCACTAAATTGCAGTTCCAGCCCCTCAGTGGCCAGCAATGCTTTTTGCTGCTCGGTAAGGGAAGCGGACGGCTCGGTGAGGATGCGCTCGAAATCTGCGGAGCTCAGCGAATTCAATTCCACGCGAATGGGCAGGCGACCCTGCAACTCGGGAATCAGGTCCGAGGGCTTGGAAAGGTGGAAGGCGCCGGAGGCAATAAACAGGATGTGATCGGTTTTGATCATGCCGTACTTGGTGTTAACCGTGCTGCCTTCAATCAGTGGCAGCAGATCGCGCTGTACCCCTTCGCGGGAAACATCGGCACCGCCGCTCTCCTGACGCTTGGCAACCTTATCGATTTCGTCGATAAATACGATGCCATTCTGCTCAGCAGCGCGGATCGCACGGGTCTTAACATCTTCGTCGTTGACCAGCTTGGCCGCTTCCTCGTCGGTAAGCTGCTTGAGGGCCTGTTTCACCGGCAGCTTGCTCTTGCGGGTCTTGCCCTGGGACATATTCGAGAACATGCCCTGGAGCTGGTTAGTCATTTCCTCCATACCGGGAGGGGCCATAATCTCAACGCCCATGGGCGCAGCGGCCAGATCCACCTCAACCTCTTTGTCATCGAGATCACCTTCGCGCAACTTCTTGCGGAATAACTGGCGAGTGCTGGAATCCTTATCGGTGGGCTCGGTGGAGCGCGCCGGCGGCAGCAGGGCATCGAGGATGCGCTCTTCTGCGGCGTCCATGGCGCGCTGCTCAACACCAGCCATGGCCTGCTCGCGTTCCTGCTTCACTGCCATCTCGACAAGATCGCGGACAATCGACTCTACATCCCGACCGACATAGCCCACTTCGGTAAATTTAGTCGCCTCTACCTTGATAAAGGGCGCGTTCGCCAGTTTGGCCAGGCGGCGGGCAATTTCCGTCTTGCCCACGCCGGTAGGGCCGATCATCAAAATATTTTTCGGCGTGATCTCGGCGCGCAGGTCTTCACTAACCTGCATACGGCGCCAGCGGTTGCGCAGCGCAATGGCTACCGCACGCTTGGCCTCCTGCTGGCCGACAATATGGCGGTCGAGTTCGTGGACAATTTCTCTGGGTGTCATCTGGGACATACAAATTCCTGCAAAAATTCTTGCGGGGGCTTAAACAGCCCGCCAGCCGGTCACTCTAGGGTGTACCCGGTAATCAATAAGCCAGTTCTTCGATGGTGTGGTTCTGGTTGGTGTAAACACAGATATCACCGGCGATCTTCAGTCCCTGCTCCACAATAGAGCGGGCATCCATATCGGTATTGTCCAGCAGCGCACGGGCTGCCGACTGGGCGAAGGGGCCACCGGAACCGATAGCAATCAGGTCGTCTTCCGGCTGAATCACGTCGCCATTACCGGTCACAATCAAACTGGCAGTGGAATCGGCAACCGCCAGCAGGGCCTCCAAGCGGCGCAGGGCGCGGTCGGTACGCCAATCTTTGGCCAACTCCACAGCGGCGCGGGTCAGCTGGCCACCGTGGGCCTCAAGCTTGGCTTCAAAACGTTCGAACAGGGTGAAAGCGTCTGCAGTACCACCGGCAAAACCGGCAATAACCTTATCTTTGTACAGGCGACGCACCTTGCGCGCATTGCCTTTCATAACGGTGTTGCCCATGGACACCTGGCCGTCGCCGCCAATCACAACTTTGCCGTTGCGGCGACAGGATAAAATAGTAGTTCCGCGATACTGTTCCAATGGAGACCTCTCGGATTGCGCGTGTACTCTGGCAGCGGGCATCGAAGTGCCCGCGCCGGGGAATTGTCTTCAGACTAGGTAAGTGAGGACGGTACGCGCCGATTTCAATAAGAGAGGTCACAATTACTGAGTGGGGCAACACACCTTAATAAACGGAATTGATGGTCACTGGGTCGCCGGGCGTTTTAGCACCAGCGGCATCAGGCGATGCTCAGCCAGTGTCTGGCGCGCTTTGGCCATCCGGGAGCGGTTGCTGTAAGGGCCCACCAATACCCGGTGCCAGGTACCCCGGCTATCGGTGGCCGATTCCACTTTGACATCCAGGTTGGCCAGGGTCAGCTCAACGCGCAAGCGCTCCGCTTCAGAGGCATCGCGAAACGATGCCGCCTGCAGGATATATACCTGTGCCGGGGTGCTGCGATCGGGTTCCGATGAGCTACTGTTCTGGGAACTGTTGGTGGAGTCACTGCGGCGCGCCGGTTGTGCCACTTTGGGCGGGGGTACCGTGACTTCGTTTTCTTTTAATTTTGTATAAAAATCAAAACGCGGTTGAGGCGATGTTTCCTCTCGCTGCTGCACCGCCTTTGGCTTAATGCTGCTTATTCCCCGGCTGTCCTTGTCCATGCCCTGAAGAAACAGTACGGCCACCGCAAAGCCACCGACAAAATTCCCCAGGACAAACCAAACCCATGCGGGTTTGCCTGCGGCTTTTTTACTGCGGCGATTACTGGTGCGACGGCTCATCGAAAATTTCTTCCCTGCAAGGTTTTAGCGGTTTGTGAATTGTACCGCCAATTTAGTGCCAGGCGCGTAACCCAGCGCATATTCACGATAATTCCTGCGCATCCATATCCACGGCCCAGCGCAGGCGGCGATTTTTATTGCCCTCCGCCCAGGCACACACTCGCGCCAGCAACGGCTGTAGGTGGGCTCGGTTTTGTGCGGTGACCTGAATATAAAATCGGAAGCGCCCGGATTTGCGTTCCAGTAGTGCCGGCACCGGCCCCAGATATTGGATCTGGGGCGATGGGGGTGCCAGGGACTGCATAAAGAGTCGCGCATTTTGTAGAAACTCTTCGGCCCAACCGGGCTCTTCACACTCCGCCCTCACCAGTGCCATAGCACTCGCGGGAGGCAACTGTGCAACCGTGCGATCCCTCAGCAACTGGCGCGCAAAAGCGCCATAGCCTTTTTCCAGCAACAATTGTAAAAGCGGGTGCTCGGGGAAGCGGCTCTGAACCAATACCCGCCCACTGAGACTGCCGCGCCCCGCACGACCCGCCACCTGTTCCAATAACTGGCCGGTACGCTCTGGCGCGCGGAAATCTGCGCTAAACAGGCCGCCATCGGCATCCTGGATCACTACCAAAGTGACCTTGGGCAAATGGTGCCCCTTGGCCAGCATCTGGGTTCCTAACAACAGGCAGGGCTCGCCCTCTCGCGCCGGTGCTAACAATTTATCCAGCGCCTGTTTGCTCGCCGTGGTATCCCGGTCCACACGTATCACTGGGTAGTCCGCAAAGCGACGGGCCAACAGTTCCTCGCTGCGTTCCGTGCCGGCACCCAGGGCCGAGATCGAACGGCTGTGACATTGTGGACAGCTATCAACCAGCGGGCGGCGGTAATCGCAGTGATGGCAGCGCAACTGGCGTTGCCGCCGGTGCATAGTCAGCTTGCTCGAGCAGTGCGGGCAATCCGCCAGCCAGCCGCAATCATCACAAGTCAGCGCGGGGGCAAAGCCGCGCCGGTTGATAAACACCAGGGCCTGCTCACCTCGCGCTAGGGTATCGCCGATATGGCGCAGCACCTGGGGAGAAAATCCCTCTTCCAAAGGCTCCCGCAGTGTCGGTACTACGTGAATTTGCGGCGGCTTGGCATCACCGGCGCGATAGCGCATACGCAGGTGTTGATAGCGCCCATTCAGAGCGTTGTGCAAGGTTTCCAGAGAGGGCGTGGCCGAACCCAAAACCACCGGCACATTATTATTGCGCCCCAAAACCACGGCCAAGTCCCGGGCCGAATAGCGCACACCGTCCTGCTGTTTAAAAGAAGCATCGTGTTCTTCATCGACAATCACAACGCCGAGCCTGGGCAGGGGGGTCATAATGGCTGAACGGGTGCCGATCACAATATCTGCCTGCCCACCCGCTGCCGCCAACCAGGATTGAGCGCGCTCGCCGTCGGCCAAGCCAGAGTGCAGCGCTGCAATACTGTGCTTGGGAAATCGTGCGGCAATACGCCTCAGCGTTTGCGGCGTAAGTCCAATCTCCGGCACCAGTAACAATGCCTGGCGACCGCTATCCAGAACCCGCTGCATCAGGCGCAGATAAACTTCGGTCTTGCCACTGCCGGTGGTGCCCTCCAGTAATGAAGCAGAGAAGCCGCTGCAATCGATACTGTCGAGCACCTGTTGCTGTTCGCTATTCAGCTCCGGAGCCGGTGTACTCTCTGCTGCGGGTAGCGGCGCAGGTACGGTAGGGCCTGGAATCCACTCCACCAGGCCGCGATCCTGTAAGGCGCGAATCACGGGGGTATTGTGGCCGAGGGTCTTAAGATGGGTTCGGCTCTGCTTGCCATCACTCAACAGCAACTGGAACAGAGCCTGCTGCTTGGGGGCGCGTGCCAGTGCAGTTTTCGGTAAGCCCTTTCCCTCTGTCGTGAGCTGAAGCCACTGCTCCGCCCAATGATCAGACGGCTTACCTTTGCGCAGTGCCACGGGCAGGGCAGCGGCGTAGACCTCGCCGAGGGGCGCCTGGTAATAGTCGGCAATCCAGGACAGCAGCTTGCGGCTGCCATCACCAAACAGAACCTCCGAATCCACCAGTTCCAGCGCTGGCTTCAAACTGCTGTGCGGCGACTCCTGCACGATATCCAACAGTACTGCCACTAACTTGCGCCCGGCAAAGGGCACCCAGAGGCGCTGGCCGGGCCGCAATGACTCCGGCGAAAGTCCCTCCGGCGGCAAATAGTCAAACAAGCGCCTCAGGGGCACGGGCACTGCCAGCCTTAAAATGACTCTCTGTTGGACTGACTCCTGCACCTGGCCCCCACTCACTCAAGCAAAAGGCGCTAGTGTAATGGCAGATGTGGCAAGTTGCAGGGCTTCGTCGGGGATAATGACTGTTAAGGAGCCTCTGAATAACTCCTTAAGGCCGAATTGGCGACTTAGGCGTCACAGAGGAATTAGTGAGGTCAATTGTTATCAAAGCTGTTGTGCAATGCTAACAAGTGGCCATCCTCAGTTATTTCGCCACCCAATTGTGCTTGAACCGCGACATTAATCTGATAGTATGCGCCGACTTTTTAAACAGCCTGGAACCATACTGGTTCCTGCACCAATGACGATGCCGTGCTCGGCAAAAGATCGAGTGGCGGTTTCGAAAAGAGGCAATCATGAAAGCAGATATCCATCCTAACTACACCGACATCTCCGCTACCTGTTCCTGCGGCAATGTTGTAAAAACCCGTTCCACTCTGGGCAAAGACCTGCAAATCGACGTTTGCTCTCAGTGCCACCCTTTCTACACTGGCAAGCAGAAGCAGGCTACCACTGGTGGTCGTGTTGACCGTTTCAAGAAGCGTTTCGGCAGCCGTATCGGCAAATAATCCGGGCTCTTCGCTCGAATGGACCCGCCGCTTGCGGCAGGGCCCATTCCAAAAAGGCACCTCGCACTGCGATGGTGCCTTTTTTGTATCTATTTATTCCCCATCGTATCCAGCAGCCGTAAGCGTCTGTGTACAAAATCAAAATCGACTTGAATCGCTTAACCTTACCGCTATTGGCAACCACTTTATCCTTATAAATCAAAATATTGCGGCTATTTATCCCGAAAATCGTCGACAAGCACGATAAAAATAGAAGTCCGTACCACATATTGCAGATTTTCACGCTTGTAGCGCCAAGCTTCCCTCGGTTATTCTCTGGCCCCCGCAGTAACCGGGATAACACTTAAGTGTTGCCCACAGTATTCGAGAGAAAAGCCCCCAAATGACGGATTCATTGCGCCAGGCAGCGCTCGATTACCACGCGCTCCCCAGTCCCGGCAAACTTTCAGTAGAACTGACGACCCCTGCCGAAACCCAGGAAGACCTGTCCCTGGCTTACAGCCCCGGCGTCGCCGAACCGGTGCGAGAAATTGCCAAGGACCCAGAAGCAGCCTATCGATACACCGGCAAAGGTAATCTGGTAGCAGTCATCTCCAATGGCAGTGCCATTCTCGGTCTCGGCAATCTGGGCCCGCTGGCCTCAAAACCCGTGATGGAAGGCAAGTCACTGCTGTTTAAACGCTTTGCCGATATCAACTCAGTAGATATCGAAGTTGATGCCAGCAGCCCGGAGCAGTTTATTCAGACCGTGGCCTCAATCGCCAACACCTTCGGCGGTATCAACCTCGAAGATATTAAGGCGCCAGAGTGCTTCCATATTGAAGAGACCCTAATCGAGCGCTGCCCGGTACCGGTTTTTCACGATGATCAGCACGGCACCGCCATTGTGACCGTTGCCGGTATGCTCAATGCTCTGGAGATTCAGGGTAAGAAAATCAGTGAAGTGCATATGGTCTGCCTGGGCGCAGGTGCCGCTGCGACGGCCTGCTGCAAACTGCTGCTGGCCGCCGGAGCGCGCAAAGAGCAGATCACCATGCTCGACAGCCGTGGGGTTATCCACTCGGGACGGACGGATATTAACGCCTACAAAGGTGAGTGGGCGCGGGATACCGATATGCGGACCCTCGACGATGCCATCGCCGGCGCGGATGTATTCCTCGGTGTGTCCGGCCCGGACCTGCTCTCCGCCGAGCAGCTACAGCGCATGGCCCCAAAACCGGTGGTCTTCGCCTGCTCTAACCCTAACCCGGAGATTAAACCCGAGCTGGCTCACAGTGTGCGCGACGACCTGATTATGGCCACAGGCCGGTCCGACTACCCGAACCAGGTTAACAACGTCCTCTGCTTCCCGTTTATTTTCCGGGGTGCCCTGGATGTTCGCGCTGCGCGCATTAATGAAGAGATGAAACTGGCAGCGATTGAGGCGATCCGCAAAATTGCCCACCTGCCGGTACCGGATTCAGTGCGCGAAGGTTATGGCGGTATCGAGCTCAACTTCGGGCCCAACTATATCCTGCCCAAGCCAACCGACCCTCGTTTACTACCAGAAGTGGCTTCGGCCGTAGCACGAGCCGCCGTAGACAGTGGCTGCGCGCGCCTGCCCTACCCGGACAACTATCCCCTGGAAACCCTGTAAAGATCACAGATTTCCTCACTTAACCCGTTAGAGCAGGCATTTACCGCTTTCGCTCTAACGGAGTTCTTGAGCCACAAAGCCCCCGTCGCTAAACTGCCTTTCTGTCACAGCATCAAAGTTGCCCAACATAATGAGTCATGTGTACGTGCTGACCAATCAGCACCAGCAGTTCCTGAGTAAAAGCGGCGAATGGACCGATGGCCGCGAACCGAACAAACTGTTTCGCAGCGAGCATAAAGACGTCGCTATCAACCAGATGTTCGAGGCTAATACTCGCAATGTGAGCCTACGCATTGAATTGCTACTGTGCGAACTCAGCATTAAGGGGCAGCCCCAGATCCCCGAGGAAGCTCTGGCACCGGTATCCAGTGATGTGAGTCAGGGTGACCCTGAAATCCCCCCCTCAACACCTGAGGAACTGCCAGAACAGGCCAACCCGGAGATAGAACCCCAGCCTGCGCCTGAAGTCGCACCGGAAGAAGCGCCTGAGGTTGCCCCGGAACCAGCGCCCGCTGAAACGCCCGCACAGCCTGACGAAAACAAATCTGAATCCGCCGCCTGAGCGCCAGAACATTCAGCACCGGCACAGAGAGTCGCCCGAGATGGCAGCGATAAAGAAGCGTTCCGGTAGTACCAAGGAGATTCGAGTGCCCATTTCCCACCTGGCCGCGCTATCGCAAGCCAAACCAGCCCAACTGCTCAAAGGCATCCTCCGCGGTGTCGAGAAAGAGAGCCTGCGTGTCGCTCCCGATGGTGCCCTTGCGCAAACGCCGCATACCACAGCACTGGGCTCCGCACTTACCCATGAAAGTATTACTACCGACTTCTCTGAGGCCCTACTGGAATTTATTACGCCACCAGTAGCAACCCCAGAGGAAGCGTTACAGGTCTTGGACCGTATCCACCGCTACACCTACAACCAGATCGGTGACGAGCGCCTGTGGGTTAACAGCATGCCCTGTGCGATTGGCGAAGATAAAGATATTCCCGTTGCCCGCTACGGCAGCTCTCACAGCGGCACAATGAAAACTATTTACCGGCTGGGCCTGGGGCTGCGCTACGGCCGAGCCATGCAGACCATTGCCGGTATCCACTACAACTTTTCGCTTCCTGAAGAGTTCTGGCTGTGGCTGCATGAAATCGAAGGCAGCAGCGAGGATTTAAAGAGTTTTAAAACCCGTCGCTACTTCGATCTGATTCGCAATTTCCGCCGCAATTACTGGTTGCTGATTTACCTGTTTGGCGCCGCACCTGCGGTATGCGCTTCTTTTGTCGATGGCCGCGAGCACAGTCTTGAGCCCTTCAATGGGGATGACCACACTCTGCACGTGCCCCACGCTACGTCCTTGCGTATGGGCGACCTGGGCTACAACAGCAACGTGCAGCAGTCACTGGTGGTTTGCTACAACGACCTGCGCAGCTATTTATCGACGCTCTGTTCAGCGATCAGCAGTTCCTACGGCCCCTACCAGGAAATGGGGGTTAAAAATGAAGGCGGCGACTACCAGCAATTGTCCACAGGCATACTGCAAATCGAGAATGAGTTTTACTCACCGATCCGTCCCAAGAACCCCGCCAAACGGGGCGAAACAGCGCTGTCAGCCCTGGATAATCGCGGTGTCGAATATGTTGAGGTGCGCTGTCTCGACCTGAACCCCTTCGCCCCCCTGGGAATTGACGCCCAGCAGATGCGCTTTCTCGATAGCTTCCTATTGCACTGCCTGCTCACTGACAGCCCCAAAACCAGTGATGCCGATTACCGCAGTACCCAGGAGAACCAACAGCGTATCGTCTACCGGGGTCACGAGCCGGAACTAACACTGTTGGATAACGGTGGCGAGCGCAAACTGAGCGACTGGGCCACCCAGTTATTGGAAGAGGTCGACTCAGTGGCAGAACTGCTGGATAACGCCTGGGGCGGCTCGCAATACCGCGGCTCAGTGGGCGTGCAGAAGGCCAAGGTGAAAGGGGATATCCTCACACCGGCACAGCAGATACTGGCAGAGATGCGCGAACAAAACATTACCTTTTCCCAGTGGGCTATGGATAAAGCCGAACAGCACCGCCGCTACTTCCTGGAGCGCCCTCTGGACAGCGACTATCTGCAAGACTTCTTACAGCAGGCAGAAACCTCACTGCTCAAGCAAAAAGAAATTGAAGCGCAGGATAGCGGTACTTTTGAAACATTCCTGAGCCGTTACTATGCCCAATACAACTGCTGCCAGGACTAGCGGCTGATACAGTGCCGCAGCCTGAGCGAGGCTTATGAACTATCTGGCACACCTGTTACTGTCCGGGCCCAAACCGCGCTGGCGACTGGGTGGGCTCCTGGGGGACTTTGTTAAAGGTCCCCTGGATGACAGTTGGCCAACGGATATTGAGCATGGTATTCGCCTGCACCGTCGCATCGATGCCATCACCGATGCTCACCCGGCCTACAGGGATGCCCTGGCGCAACTGGACCCGCGCTGGCGTCGCTATGCCGGCATCGCACTGGATATATGGTTTGATCACCTGTTGGCAGAAAACTGGCAGCAGTGGCACCCTGAAGCGCTGGATGAGTTTTGCCGGCGCTGTTGGAGAGACTTTCATTTCGACAGCCGGTATATTCCGCCACGCGCAATGGCATTTATTGAGCGCGCCGAGCAAATTAAACTGCTGCAAAGTTACCGCGAGGAGCGGGTAATCGAGCTGACCCTGGAGCGGGTTGGGCAGCGGTTGCGCCGCCCGGTAGCACTGCAGGAGCTACTGCCTGAACTTATCGCCGGGCGGAACAAACTGGAAAGCAATTTCAATAAACTATTAACCGACTTGAATCTCGAAGCGAACCGCTTTCGACAGCACTATTCAGGACCCGAATTACCATGACCTTACCCAACCCGCGCATCACTTTTCTTCTGGTCTTCCTAATGGTGGCCTTTTTACTCGGCTCCGCCTTTTATCTCGAGTACGTGCAGGGGTTGGAGCCTTGCAAATTGTGTATTACCCAGCGGGTAATGCTATTGGGTGTTGGTGTAGTTTCGTTGATCGCATTCCTGCACAACCCTGCCACCATTGGCCGTCGTGTCTACGGCCTGCTGGTATCCCTGTGGGCAATGGGCGGTCTCTACTTTGCCGGTCGCCAGCTTTGGCTACAAAGCCTGCCGGAAGACCAAGTGCCGGCCTGTGGTCCAAGCGTCAGCTATATGATTGAAGTTTTCCCGATGGCCGATGTGCTCAAGGCGCTGCTGAGCGGCGATGGCAATTGTGCTGAAGTACAGTGGACCATGATGGGCCTGAGTATCCCCGGTTGGGCCGCTATCGGTTTTGCCGGTCTGATCCTGTTCGGTGGCTGGCAAGCATTCCGCAGAGCTTAACAATCTCCGGCGGCTTTACCGGCCGCCATTTCCTACATGTCAAAATCCACGCTGCACAACATACTCCGCTGGCTGGGGGGAGCTGCCATTCTGGTTGCCTGTACCTGGCTGGGCAATTTCACCAGCTCAAGCCTGTCACTACCCATTCCGGGATCTGTCATAGGGATGCTGATGCTACTGGTGATTCTCGTGTTCAATGGTGGGGCTCCCGCAGGCCTTGCCAAAGTCAGCTCACAACTGCTTTACCTATTGCC
Organism: Microbulbifer maximicatervae (SeqCode); assembly: GCF_052466985.1. Taxonomy (NCBI): domain Bacteria; kingdom Pseudomonadati; phylum Pseudomonadota; class Gammaproteobacteria; order Cellvibrionales; family Microbulbiferaceae; genus Microbulbifer; species Microbulbifer maximicatervae (SeqCode). The sequence goes on along the minus strand of NZ_CP174298.1, from coordinate 3,936,037 downwards.
GCTGTTATTGCTACCCGCGGCTGTCGGGGTATTTTTTTTCCAGGGCCTGACTCTATCCGACTGGCTAGCCTTAATCGCCGCTATTGTGATTGGCACACTGATCAGTATCGCTATTTGCGCACAGCTACTAAAGAAATTGCTGATTCGCTCTGGGGGTAATAGAGAGTGAATGAACTTCTGGCGAGCCCAATCTTTGTATTGCCCTTGAATGTCATAGCTTTTCTTGTCGGCGTTACCCTTTACCGGCGCTACAAGACTGTTCTGCTACACCCTATCATCAGCGCTAGCATTTTGACCGCAATAACATTGAGTGTTCTCCATATCCCCTATGAGAGTTATCAGGGCTCCAGTGCATTACTGTACAGTTTGTTAGGTCCAGCAGTTGTTGCCCTGGCTGTCCCTCTCAAACAAAATCTAGTGATTATCCGCAAAGCCGGTTGGCCGCTACTTGTCACTATTTTTGTGGGTGCGATTTTGGCCCCGGTTATAGCGGTATTAATCGCCTTGGTATTTGGCGCAGGCAAGTCAGTACTACTGGCGTTGAGTGGCAAATCTATTACCACACCCATCGCATTGGCCCTGGCGGAAACAATCCACGCTTCTCTCAGCCTCACTGCAGCTATTGTGGTCTTGACCGGGGTGGTCGGTGCTATCGCTGGCCCAGCTTTAATGAGTAGGCTCAATATTCACGATGAGCGCATTATTGGTATCGTACTCGGCATCAATGCCCACGCGGTGGGGACCGCACGAGCATTAGAAATCAGCGCCCTGTGCGGCGCCTGTGCAGCATTGGCGATGGGTACCTGCGGTGCGCTCACAGCGCTGATTTTGCCGCTCATTATCAGTGGATAAAACACCCTAGATTTGCTCCACCGAAGATCGCCGCAGGCATCGTTGTATTCTGGCGTAGATCACACTCTGCACCTTGCCGTCGGCGGGGGAATCTCCTATCTTCTTAGGGCCTTCGGGATCAGCAATAAAGCTGGCTATCACGGCAAAAGTAACCAAAGGATTCTTGGAGATGCTGGAAAATTGTAAATCTGCGCGCGAGCGCTGGGGTGGCGTCAGTGAAATCATTGACCGCTGGCTACAGTCCCGACAAATCCTGCTGGTAAGTTACTACCATCTATCTGAGAAGAAAGAATTTAACGATGGGGATTCGGAGACCGAAAACGGTGTTCGTCATCTTTGCCAGTTGCTGGTGGACTACGTCTCTGCAGGACACTTTGAGGTATACGAACAGCTCATACTTGAAGGCCAGGCTTTTGATGATAAACAGGGGCTGCAACAAGCGCGGGAACTCTACCGGGATATTGATGTGACCACTGATGTCGCTGTCGATTTCAATGATAAGTACCAGGAAACCGACGATCTATCCAGCCTGAACCCAGATTTGTCACAGCTGGGGGAAGCACTGGAAACCCGCTTTAGTTCCGAGGATCGAATGATCGCACTTTTGCACACAGCCCATAAAAACCAGCTGGTCTAAAAAACTGAATTCATCACTGTAAAGGCGATGGGAAGCCGGCGCCTTTAATCGAATATTTTTGCTGTTGATTTTTCAAGGTAAAAAATAAAGGCGCCCATTGGGCGCCTTTATTGAATCCAAAGTAGTAAATTTAATTACTCGCTTTTGGGCTCTTCTTTTTTCTCTTCTTTCTTCTCGGCGCCATCTTCCTTGCCAACATTGGCTTTGTGCAGCTCCACTTCAAAAATCAGCGTTGCGTTAGGGCCGATCTTACCGCCTGCACCACCCGGGCCATATGCCAGCTCGGAGGGAATGTAAAGCTCCCACTTGGAACCCTCTTTCATCAGTTGCAACGCTTCGGTCCAACCTTTGATAACACCATTAACTGGGAACTGGACCGGCTCACCACGGGCGTAAGAGCTATCAAACTCTTCACCATTAATCAGGGTACCCTTGTAGTCCACTTCAACAGTGCTGTTCTCACTGGGCTGGCCGCCGGAACCCTCAGTAATCACTTTGTACTGCAGACCGGAATCAGTGGTAACAACACCATCTTTCTTGGCATTCTCTTCGAGGAAGGCTTTTCCTTCCTGCAAGTTTTTATCAGCAGTCTCTTTGAATTCTTTCTCTTGCTGAGCCAGCATTTCCTGCTGCTTCTTCTGCATTTGCTCTTGGAAGGCAGCGATAGTTTGCTGCTTTTCTTCTTCAGTCAAACGGGATTCATGGCCGCTGGAGACATCCTTAAGAGCCATCATCACCACTTGGGGATCTAATTTCACATCCTGAGCTTCAAGGCGCTTCGCCATATCTTCGGCAATGATGTAGCTGACCTTCTTCTCCTGGGTGTCCAGGGCAACTTCTTTTTCCTGCTTAGATCCCTGTTCGTTACAGCCGGTCAGCGCCAGGCCAAGGGCAATTGCTGCAGCCAAAGGGTATTTATTCATGGGTGTTGTCTCTTTGTCCGTATTGCGTTGAATGATTCGCGCTTGACCCTGGGTCAATGCCTGCGGCGGCTTATCAAGTAATCCTGATTCGGCCCTTAGCCTCCAGGCGCACCTTTTCCGCCAGTCCGCTCAAGTCTAACCTAAGGCGACTGCAAGTGCATACCGATGACGCGCACACTGTGCAGGACACCACATTCCACCTTAAGGTTCCAGGGACCAGCGAGAAAAAAATACATTTACAGCACTATTTTCGCTGCTTACGGCATACATTTTTTTTAAAAACAGCGCTATTATCGACCAGTCGCCGGTTATTGTTCCGGACTGTTTGAGGTGCTTTTCAGTTTCAGAACAATTTACAGTGTTCAGATCCCCGATTTAAATATGTCTATTACATATAGATCTGATCCGTACACTGTCCGGATGTTCCAATTGATAATAAACGTCAGGACATTTACTCATGGCTGCCAAACAAAGAGCTGTCAATTCAGTCGCAGAACTGGAAGCACAAATTTCCAAGCTAACCGTCAAGCTGGACAAAGCCCGCAACAAGAAAGTTACCGATGCCGGCAAAAGTGTTTTAAAAGCCGGAAAAGCACTGACTTCCGCAAAAGAAAAATTAGCTAAAGCGAAAACCAAACTAGTAGACGCTAGAACTGCAGCCAAGACACGAAAGACAGCTGCCACTCAAAAGCGTGTAGAAACCGCCAAGGCCAATGTAGAAAAGCATAACGAAGTACTCCAGCAAGCAAAGGCATCACACGCCGAAGCAAAGGGTACTGAGTCCCAGGCAAAAGCCGAGCTGAAAGCTGCCGAAGCTGTACGTAAGGCCGGTGTAAAAGCAGAAAAACTGCTGAACAAATCCAAGCCAAAAGCCCGTAAAGCTACCACCTCAAAAAAAGTAGCTGCTCCTAAAGCAACCGCAGCAAAGAGCCGCACTAAAGCAAGCACTACCAGCACCACCAAAACAGCAAAAAAGACAGTGGCAAAAAAAGCCACAGAAAAGAAAACTAGTGCCAAGAAAGCACCGGCAAAAACCGCCGCTACCACTAAAGCTGTAAAGAAAACTCCCGCAAAGAAAGCCTCCACTGCTGCGAAAAAAGCGCCAGCCAAGAAAGCTTCTACTGCCGAGAAAAAAACTCCAGCGAAGAAAGCTCCAGCTAAAACTACTGCTGCCAAAAAACCAGCGGCGAGCAAACCCTCTACGGAAGCCAAGCCTGCAACAGTCAAGCCAAGCGCAGAAACTCCAAAGGTGAAGGCTGCCAGCAAGCCAGAAACCGTAGAGAAGCCCAAAGACGATTCAAAAACCATGGCTCCAGCTGAGCAGCAGAAACCGATGGATGCTCCGCGCCCAGCAGCAACGATTACTCCTAGCACTCCGGCAAACAGCCTGTTTTCTTCGGAGCAACCCAGCGGCGAGTAGTCTCGGGACTCCTCGCAGCCAAATATAGTGCTGCTTAATTGGGCTCTGTACTTTTCACGACTGTATTACCGGCGACCCCAGAAAAGTACAGTGCCCAGAGGGGTGTAACAGTGGCTTAACCCGCTGCCCCCCTGTGAGCCAAGTAGCTTTCGATCAGGCCCGCCCAGCGGGCCTGATCTTTTTGCTGCAAACCATATTGCTGGGATGCTAGCTCCAGTGCAGAACGATCCCCCGGCCAGTCCTCAGCATAAATTTTCCACAGCGCGGCCAACTGTAACTGCTCCAGCTTCAATTCATAGCGTTTACACAGTGCGTAGGCCCGCTGGGTATGGGGGCGCAAACTCCCCAACCAACGACGCAGGTGTCGCACACTGCGAATCATTCGCCTGCGCGGCGCAACGCCTCGATCTGCGACTCTCCATCCCTCTTCACTGATTTCCTTGCCACAAACGGCTGTATAGCTCGCCCACAGCAGAAGACACACGTCAGCGCCATTTCTGTCCTGGCAGTCGAGTAGGAACTTCTCGACATCCTGGTAGGCGTAAAAGTCCAAGCTGAACTGCCAGAGGGGGTTTTCCTTGGGGGAAGATGGAGGTGAAGTATTTGTCACGTTAGAATCCCGACCCTTTGCTGATCGGCATAGTGCCCCAGTCTCTGTGGAGTCCGGGTCTGTTCAATAGCCTAGCATTCATCGGCCTATCCATATGAGGTTTTTCCAGTGATCAATTTACAAGGGGTTTCTCTGCACCGAGGTGAGCGCGACTTGCTTGACAGCGCAGATTGCAGAATCTTCCCCGGCCACAAAGTGGGAATTATCGGTGCCAACGGCTGTGGCAAGTCAACCCTGTTCAAACTGCTGCTTGGACAACTGGAAACCGATGCAGGGCGGGTAGACCTCCCCAGCACCTGGCGTATCTCCCATATGGCTCAAGAGGTAGAAGCTAGTGAGCAGTCAGCACTGGATTACGTTTTAGACGGCGATAGCGAGTTGCGGCTATTGCAAAAGCAACTGGCAGAGGCCGAAGCAAGCGGCGATACCGACGGTCACAAACTGGCAGAACTGCACGAGCGCATGGCCAGTATTGATGGCTATAGTGGCCCAGCGCGCGCCGCGCAACTCCTCGACGGGCTCGGCTTTTCCCACGAAGAGCAACAGCGCCCCGTTCGCAGCTTCTCAGGTGGCTGGCGTATTCGCCTCAATTTGGGCCGTGCCCTGATGTGCCCCGCAGATCTTATGCTGTTGGACGAGCCCACCAACCACTTGGATCTGGATGCCACCCTTTGGCTGGAACAGTGGCTGCAACGCTTCCCCGGTACCCTGCTGATTATTTCCCACGACCGCGACTTTCTCGATGCAGTGGTCGACGGCATTGTCAGTTTTGAACAGCAAAAACTGGTCTTGTACAGCGGCAATTACAGTGCCTTCGAGCGCGCTCGCGCTGAGCGCCTGGCCCAGCAGCAAATACAGTTTGAAAAACAGCAGGCCGAACGCGCACATATGGAAGACTTTGTGCGGCGCTTTCGCGCCAAAGCGAGCAAGGCCAAGCAGGCACAAAGCCGCCTGAAAGCCCTGGACCGGATGGCTCTGATTGCCCCAGCCCATGTGGATTCCCCTTTTCATTTTACTTTGCCATCCTCAGAGAAAACCTCTAATCCGTTAATCGACCTGCGCGAGGCGGATATTGGCTATGCCGAAAAAATAGTGGTGAAGAACGTTCAGCTGGGCATTCAACCGGGACGCCGTATCGGCCTGCTCGGCCCCAATGGTGCGGGCAAGTCCTCTCTAATCAAAACCCTGGCTGGCACACTCGCCCCCCTCAGAGGCGAGCGCCAATGTGGCGAACACTTGGCCATCGGCTACTTCGCCCAGCACCAGCTGGAAGCACTGGATAGCAACGGTTCCCCATTGCTGCACCTGCAAAGGCTGAGCCCCGATGCCTCGGAGCAATCGCTGCGGGATTTTCTCGGCGGCTACGGTTTTATCGGCGATCGGGTTTTCGAAACTGTAGGGGGCTTTTCCGGCGGTGAAAAAGCCCGTTTAGCCCTGGCACTACTGGCCTGGCAAAAACCTAACCTGTTGCTTCTCGATGAACCGACAAACCACCTTGATTTGGAAATGCGCCACGCCCTGACCCTGGCGCTGGCGGAGTTTCCCGGTGCCGTCATATTGGTTTCCCACGATCGTCATCTACTGGCCAATACTGCCGACGAATTTATTCTGGTGGCCAATGGCCGCGCCGAACCCTATAGCGGCGACCTTGATGACTACAAACAGTGGCTGCTCGGCTTTAACCGGGAAAAGAAACGCAAAGAGGAGAGCCCCTCCACTGTTACTGGCACAGAGGAAAAAGCCCCTGAGGATAAGAAGGCCCAAAGGCGCGCCGCCGCCGCTCTACGCGAACAACTGAAGCCCCTGACCAACAAACTCAAGAATATTGAGCGACAGATGGCTACGGCAGAAAAGGCATTGGCCGCAGTACAGGAAAAACTTGCCGATGAAGCGCTATATAGCGGCGGCCAGCAGGAAGAAATAGCTCGACTTAATAAAGAGCAGTCGGAGCAGCAGGAATTAATGGAAGAACTGGAAATGGAATGGCTGGAAATTTCTGAGAAGCTCGAAGAAATTCGCGGCGAGTAATTTTATAGAAAATCATTTTAAACAATATCTTCAGCGGGCTTCAGAACCTTTCTGCCGCCCGCTGAAGAAATCGATTTTAGTTGTCCTTAACGAATACAACCGTATTCATCCACTGCAATACCAATCGGTGTATTTGGGCATTGATCGATATAGCTGGGTACACCATCAAAATCTGTATCCAGCGGGCAGCCATCTAATTGCACATCGATTCCCACTGGGGTCTGCGGACATTGATCAGTGGCATCAATAACACCATCGGCATCTTCGTCATACCAAAAGTCCGGATATTCAAGCCATTGATAGCCGACCGCCAAGCTGGCAAAACCATCGACACCACCTTCTTCGACCCCCTGGAAAAGCCGTATATCTGCACGGGCCTGCCAGCGGGGCCCCAGGTGATATTTAATTCCCATTCCCACATTCACCATATTTTGCCGGTCATGCCAGTCACAATGGTAAGGCGGGTAGGGATAATGGTGGCCGTCTGGCCGATCCTCAGGGACATAGAATTTCTTACGACAATCCCAGGGATAGGGGTAGTATGGGTCGTAGGGATGATCCGGATCATAGACATACTTTGGGTCATCTGGATGCCAGTGTTTTTTACGGTAACGCCGGTCGTAATTAATACGCATTTCACCCAGGCCAAACGCGACATAGGGCTGCCAACAAAAATTACCGCAGAACTGCCCTCCAAATTGATATAGGAGATCTATGCGGTAGTTATACACATCTACTTTCTCGGGCGTATCCGCAACACTCACGACGAAATAGTCGACAACCCCTTCCATCGCCCAATGATTTGTCATGTTAAAGCCAAAACCGGCACCGACACCTGAGGTATCTCGCATTTCAAAACCGCGAAATGGTGTGCCTTGTAGGCGGTCGCCATCAAACCAATGCTTACCCCCATTAACATAGAGGTTTAAAGTTCCAACAAAATCAGCACGGACTTCAGAAATTGTAAAGAGTAAGATAAACGGCAGGCTATAGAGAAATGAAAGCAGAGGGTCACGCCTTCTCATTAGAAACACCAAGATTCCTTCCTTGATCAACCCCCCAAATTATTATTAACATCAATATCTATTAATAAAAATAATTCGATTTTGTTTTCGCGATGCTTCCTGAATCCGGTTCTTATTGGAAATAAAATTCGATAATCACAGCACCACTAGAAGCATAGACGGCTAGTGGCGAAAAACAGTAATAAAGACAGGAGAGTTAACCCTTGCTGGCACCCAATATCGATAACTATGTTAGGAACTTGGTTCACCCACAAAACATACAAACCACCTGCTATGTCCCCAAAAGTATCCGTGAGTACGCACAGGACTTCCAAAATAATTCCAATAGCAACAGTAAGTGGTATCACAAGCGCAGTAGTGATGGACTAACCCGGATCGACCAATTAGTAAGCCAGGCAGTACAAATTCAAACAAATGATTATGGAAGGATTACTCGTGTCGCCAAAGTACTAGTGGAAACCCTATATACCTGGCTTACTGGATTTGATCCCTCCACACCCACCAAGCTACTCGATAGCGATGGAATAACACGCCGTAAAGATGCCGTTTTAGCTTTACTCGGTGGAGCCTACTGCTGGTATCGACAAGCCAGTGAAGCTTTCAGCTCTGAGAGGAGAGCAATATCCAACATCGAAGCCCATTTGGACGTCCCTTTCTCACTATTTAATTACCGATTTAGCCGCAGTGGTTTTAATCTGCACACAGTGACAACGCTGTTATACCGTGGCGATACCCGCCCACCACAGAAGCTGTGGCAAGCCGGGGGATTCTTTCCCTGGATGAATCAAAATGGCCGCTTTGATCCGCACCTGGGTACCGGAGCATCTAACCAAGTCATCTCAACCACTACCAATGCAAATATTGTTGCGCGCTTTGCCTGGCACAACAAAACTTATTGCCCAAAAAGGTATTATTTTGTGCATGGAACAAATGAGGGTGACTTAGCCACTACCGGTTTTATCTATGAGCTCGATAAAAGAAACCACCAATGCGTAGAGGTTTCCACTGTCACCCAGGGACGTGAAGTTGCCTTTATGGCTATTCCCAACCAATTTATTCGCCGCTTTCGCATGCGTTATTTTGCGGGCACCCAAAATAATATTGAACTGTCGGACTGGATGTCCTATGACAGTAACACCATCCGCAACCTGAATGTTGTAGAAGACAAGCGCCGATGGGAAGCCGCCAAGAAAAACTGGAATGAGTTTTTCTAACAATAGAGGTGGGCTGTTGCATGCCACTGGTGCCATGTTAGCACCGGTGGCAAACATCGATCGTCAGTGCGAATTATTCGCCTTTGGACTCTTCAACAGTTGACGCATCTACGTCAGTGGTAGTTAGCGGCAGCGCTTCACCAGGTAACCTGCGGTATACCAGATCCCAAACACCGTGCCCCAGTCTCTGCCCTCGACGCTCAAACTTGGTCTCTGGGCGCCATTCTGGCCGGGTAACATAATCACCCTCACTGGCGGTATTTTCTAGCAGGTTTTCACCCTGCAATACTTCCAGCATATGCTCGGCATAATTCTCCCAGTCTGTCGCCATATGCATAAGACCGCCAGTTTTTAACTTGCTGCAAATCAGGCGAACAAATTCCGGCTGCACTATCCGGCGCTTGTGGTGTTTCTTCTTGTGCCAGGGGTCAGGGAAGTACAGCTGGAAACGATCCAGGCTCCCATCGGCAATACAATCGTTTAGGACATCGACCGCATCGGCCATGTAAACACGCAGGTTCTTGATACCTGCCTTGCCGGCATTATTGATCAACCGGCCAACCCCCGGCGGGTGTACTTCAATACCAATAAAATCCTTATCTGGCTCGGCTTCAGCCATGGCCAGCAGGGAATCCCCCATACCGAAACCGATCTCTAACGCCAGTGGCGCCTCGCGGCCAAAGACCTGTTGGCGATCCAGAGGTCCATCAAATAGGGAGAGCCCAAACTGCCCCCAATAATTGTCAAAGGCATTGCGCTGCCCCTCTGTCATTCGCCCCGCGCGAATCACATAGCTGCGGATAGATTTCTTCTTAAATTCTGTGCGGTAGGGAAAATCTTCCGCAGATTCGTCTTGCATTGTTCGCGACCTCTTATGCGAAACGGTTTATATCTTGATGTTTTGTTCGGGCTCGGTATCTGAGTGTAAGCCCAGTAAAGGTGGCTACTTAGAGAAATTAAATGCGGCAAAAAACAGGACTAGCCAACCGGCAATCATCATCAGCCCACCGAGAGGAGTGATTGGACCTAACCATCGGGGGCCTCCCAGTGCCAAGGCATAGAGACTGCCGGAGAAGAAGATAATACCGAAAGTAAAAAGAGCACCGCTCAGGGTCAGCGATAATCGGTTTCCCCAGTTTTGCATTAGCAGTACCACACCAAACAGCGCCAAGGCGTGGATCATCTGGTACTGGACTCCGGTTTTATAGGCCTCTAGCAGGTTCTCTGCCACTTTACCGCGCAGGCCGTGAGCCCCAAACGCCCCCAGAGCCACACCACTAGCGCCAAAGAGTGCGCACAGCAGCAGATAGAGTTTGGCCATTACCTTCCCTTTTTGTTTTACCCAGTGGTGACAGGTATGCCTGTAACAGGCGGGACAAAAAAAACCGCGCTACTGCGCGGTTTTCTACCCGTGTACCAGAACGCCGATTTAGGCTTCCATAGCAGCACGCACTTTCTTCATGGCATTTTTTTCCAGCTGGCGAATTCGCTCAGCGGAAACACCATACTTATCAGCCAACTCATGCAATGTGGATTTCTCCTCACTGAGCCAGCGGGCCTGAATAATATCGCGGCTGCGATCATCCAGTTGTGCCATGGCACTGGCAAGGCTGGTCAAGTTGGTTTCCTGCCAGTTATCCCGCTCAAGCTGGGCGGCCGGATCAAAACTGCGGTCTTCCAGATAGTGAGCCGGTGCCTGCCAGGCGGTATCGTCATCGTCATCGACACCCGCATCAAAAGCCGCATCGTGTGCAGCCAGGCGGCCTTCCATTTCATGGACCTGGGTGACATCCACATTCAGGTCTTTGGCGACGGCCTTAGCTTCTGCATTGGTCAACCAAGCGAGTTTTTTCTTCTGACCGCGCAGGTTGAAGAATAATTTGCGCTGCGCCTTGGTGGTGGCAATTTTGACAATACGCCAGTTACGCAGAATAAATTCGTGGATTTCAGCTTTAATCCAATGTACCGCAAAGGATACCAAGCGCACTCCCTTTTCGGGATTGAAGCGTTTGACGGCCTTCATCAAACCGACATTACCTTCCTGAATCAGGTCGGCTTCATTGAGCCCGTAGCCGGAATAAGATTTGGCGATATGCACTACAAAGCGCAGGTGTGACATGACCAGCTGGCGTGCAGCATCGAGATTTTCGCGGTAATAGAGGTCTTCTGCCAGGTGCTTTTCCTGTTCAGCGGTCAGTACGTCAAAACCACTGACGGTCTGGATATAAGCTCCCAGGTTGGCGCCCGGAGACAGCGTATGCACTGGCTGTAGGCTGGTTCCCATTCAGGTCTCTCCTGTCATTATTAGTCGGCCGATCTTACCGGCCGCTGCCGGCGGATACTGTATCCGGCGACAAGCTGGACTCAGTGTAGCACTTGCACGGGCAGATAAGAAAGCCCGCCAACAACTACCGTATTCTGTTGTATTTCGCGGGATTAGAGGGGCTTTTTACGCCTCAGGTTCCCTTTGCCAGAACACTTTATCCTTCTTGATCAGACTGATCGGTCAGCGAGGTTCTATCTTGCGAGTGTGTCGCGCTACCGCAAGCCAGGCTCCTAATAGGCCCAGCGAGGAGGCCCCCAGCGTTAATTGAAAGAAGTAACTGGCTCCCGGCCCTCTCAATTCGAAGCTGCTGCCATAACTTGATGACAGACTCTCAACTGGCCCAGACAACATAGCCACACCACCTGCAAGCAACAGCCACGCCACCAGCCCGCCAAATAGTCCATAGCAAATGCCACTGTAAAGGAACGGCCGCCGCACAAACGCGTTAGTGCCACCGACGAGCTTTACTACCAGGATCTCCTCCCGGCGACTTTCGATATGCAGCCGTATGGTATTGATCACCACCAATACCACCCCCAGCGCCAATAACAGGGCTAGACCTGCGGAGAGACGCTGTCCCAGTTCGGTGATCTGGGCGAGGCGCTGGACCCAGGCAAGATCCAAGACCACTGAATCCGTCAGTGCCTGGGCTCTCAGATTCTCCACCAAAGTCTGAAGTTTATCGCCGTCCTTCGCATCCCTTGGCCGCAGCAACAGCACTGCCGGCAGGGGGTTGGCATCCAGGCCAACCAATACATCCCCAAGCCCCGAGGCCTGTTCAAACTCTGCCAGGGCATCTTCCGGGGAGACATAAGTTACCTCCGCGATAGCGGGATCACTGCGCAATTTGTCGGCCAGGGAATTAACCGCAGCCTGTCTCGCATCTTTGTGTAGAAAAACTGAAATTTGTGGCTGCCCATCCCAACCGGCCACCGCCCGCTGGAAATTCAACAATCCCAATTGCAATGCCGCCGGCAGGGCCAGGGCAATAGCAATCACCAGCGCCGTCATTGCACTGGCCATGGGTGCGCTAAAAAATCGACTGACGGAGTCGGCGGCCATCTCACGGTGGTGCCCCAACCAGCTATTCCATCGATCGCCCAACCCTGTTTGTGCAACAACAGCGCCGGTGCTGCGCACACGTTTGTCTGCGGCAGGGTTGGCCTGCCGTTGCGCTTTAGCTTGGGTGTACTTCACGGCTCGGAACTCCGTCGTATATCAGTTGGCCAGCCTGTAGGGTCAATACCCGTCGGCGCATCCGTGCAATCAGTTCCAAGTCGTGGCTCGCCACCAGCACCGTAACCCCCACAGCGTTAAAGTCCGCGAATAACTGCATGATTTCCTGCGAGAGTGTTGGGTCCAGGTTGCCGGTGGGCTCATCGGCAACCAGTATCGCGGGCTTGTTAACGACTGCGCGGGCAATCCCAACCCGCTGCTGCTCACCACCAGACAACATAATGGGATTTTGCTTTTCCTTGTGCAGCAAGCCGACCTTATCCAGAGCTGCGCGAACCCGACGCCCCACCTCTCGCTTATTGCAACCAGCAACAGACAAGGGCAGGGCAATATTGTCAAAAACGCTGCGGTCGAATAGCAGCTGGTGATTCTGGAAGACAATACCCAGGTTGCGGCGGTAGTAGGGGATCTGGCCATTGCGCAGGCGGTTGAGATTCTGTCCGGCGACAAGAATACTGCCCTTAGTAGGGCGCTCAATCGCGGTCAGGAGTCTCAGTAAAGTACTTTTACCCGCACCGGAGTGACCGGTGAGAAACACCATATCGCCACGGGGGATTTCCAGGCTGACTCGCACCAGGGCATCCTGCCCCGATGCGTAACGCTTGTTCACATTATCGAAAGTGATCACGGCTTCTGTTGTTCTTGTTATTTCCTAGGCGAATTATCAGGCCTTATCGCGGCCAAACAGGGCGGATACGAACTCACGAGCGCGGAATGGCTGTAGATCTTCCGCCTGCTCACCCACACCGATAAAGCGCACCGGGATACCGAAACGACGAGCCAGGGCAAAGATAACGCCGCCTTTGGCAGTACCATCCAATTTGGTCAGCACCAAGCCAGTAACGCCGGCCGCCTCACGGAACTGAGAGGCCTGGTTAATCGCATTTTGGCCAGTGCCAGCATCCAGTACCAACAGCACCTCGTGGGGCGCGCTGGGGTCCAGCTTGCCCATCACCCGGCGCACCTTGGACAACTCCTCCATCAAGTTGGATTTGGTGTGCAGGCGCCCGGCGGTATCGGCAATTACCACATCGACGCCGCGCGCCTGGGCAGACTGAACCGCATCGAAAATAACTGACGCACTATCGGCACCGGTATGCTGCGCTACAACCGGTACATCGTGGCGCTGCCCCCAAACCTGCAGCTGCTCAACTGCTGCGGCACGGAATGTATCACCGGCAGCCAACATCACTGACTTGCCTTCACCGAGAAAGCGGTGGGCCAGCTTGCCGATTGTTGTGGTTTTACCCACACCGTTTACGCCCACTACCAGAATGACGTAAGGCTTCTTGCTGATATCGATTTCCAGGGGAGCATCAACACTATCGAGTAAGTCAGCCAGCTCCTGCTGCAATGCCTTGTAAAGTGCATCGCCATCGGCCAGTTCCCGACGGGATACTCGTTCGGTCAGGCGCTCGACGATCTCGCTGGTGGCCTCAACTCCCACATCTGCCATTAACAGCTGTGTTTCAAGTTCTTCCAGCAGATCTTCATCGATTTCCTTGGCCCCGAGGAACAGGTTTCCCATCCCCTCGACAAACTGGTTGCTGGTGCGGCTGAGGCCGCGACGAATACGCGCAAAGAAGCCCTCTTTCTTTTTGACTTCCGGTTTCAGCTGCTCTTTGGCTCTGGGTTTTGGAGCTGGCTCGGGTTGAATCGGGGCTGGCTTCTCGGCCTCTTCTTTTATTACAGGCTCTGCTGCTGCAACCACCTGTGAGGGTTCGACAACGGCCTCCGGCTCGCCCGCCGCATCAGTATGCTGCGCCCAGCCGGCACTTTCCTCTTGGGGGGCAGAAGCTGGGGTAGTGGGTACATCGATAGGGACCTTTGCCTCCTCCAGAGCGGAAGTTTCTCCCTGGGCAGGCGACTTTTCCTCTATGTCTGAGGGCATTTTGTCCAGCGCTGAGGGCTCTTGCTCTAGCGCTGAAGGCTCTGGGCTCTGCGCCGATGATTCCTCTTCAGACGCAGCAGTGACCTCCGCCTGGGATTGCTGGGGCTCACTTTGTTCGGGCTTGCGCTTCTTCTTTTTGCGCAGGAAGTCAAAAATCATTCGTATGTCCGGATGTACCGCTTGCAGAAAGACGCTAATCTTAGCATCGCTAAGCCCCCAGTAGAGAGTTACCTTGGCCAGAAGTTCATCCCGAAAGCAAAGCCCGCAAAACCTTTCACAGTTACGCATCATTGGCGGACAGTGGCGCGGGCGAAAATTACAGTTTGCCCCAGTGGAGGGCTTGAGACCTACCGGCGACCGACTGCGGGAGGTTCTGTTTAACTGGCTACAGTTCTACCTGCCCGACGCCCACTGCCTGGACCTCTTTGCCGGTTCAGGAGCCCTGGGTCTGGAGGCGCTATCCCGAGGCGCCGGCTCGGTAGATTTTGTCGAGCTGAATACTCACGCTGCGCGAACCCTGGCGGAACAGTTAAAACAGTTAAACGCCCGGGAAGCCAAAGTCCATAACTGTAGTGCAGAAGAGTTCCTCGGAAGTAATGGAAGTAAATACGACCTCGTATTTATCGATCCCCCTTTTGCCGACAATCTTTGGCAGGCAACTCTAGGCGCCCTGTCCGGCCATCTTTCGCAGGATGCATTAATCTATGTGGAAACACCGCGAGACACAGTGGTTGCATCAATACCTGGCTGGGAACAGGAAAAAGAAAAACGTGCGGGACAGGTGTGTATGCGCTTGTTTCGTCGCGCTGGCCCGGCAGGTTAGGGAAGAATAAAAAGATTCGGTTTTGACCTTAGCCGTAAATTGTTTACCATTCGCATCCCATTCGGCCCGCATTTAAGCCTTGGCGTATGAAAAAAGTCGTCTATCCCGGAACCTTCGATCCCATCACCAATGGTCACTTGGACTTGGTGGAGCGCGCATGCCGCTTGTTTGACCACGTTATCGTGGCTGTGGCTGCCAGCAATCGCAAAAACCCCCTGTTCACCTTAGAGGAGCGGGTAGAACTTTCACAAAAAGTTCTCGGTCACCTGCCCAATGTCGAAGTCATTGGGTTCGATATCCTGCTCGCCGACCTGGTGCGCCAGGTAGATGCTTATGGCGTACTGCGCGGTCTGCGCGCGGTGTCCGACTTTGAATACGAGTTCCAGCTGGCCAATATGAACCGCCAGTTAGCGCCCAATATGGAAAGCCTGTTCCTGACACCGGCAGAACATTTGTCCTACATTTCATCCTCTTTAGTGCGTGAAATTGCCTCCCTGGGCGGCGATGTCACCAAGTTTGTTCCGGCTGCTGTACAAAGCGCGCTGGAAGAGAAATTTCGTTAAGCCGGAATCTGGCTATTTCTGATACACTCGAGCGGATTTATCCACAATCCGCGGAGTGTTACGTGCGCAACCTTCTCGCCGCCTTTGCACTGGTTCTGAGTCCCGCTTTCGCTTTTGCCGATGAACCACAACCGGAGTTTGATACCGGTCGCACAGCCGTTAAGTCCTCAACGGCCAACTTCTATATGGCTGTCACTGCCAACCCCCATGCCAGCCGGGCTGCCGAGCAGATTCTCGCCCGGGGCGGCAGCGCTGTGGATGCCGCCATTGCCGCTCAGATGGTATTGGGATTGGTAGAACCACAATCCTCCGGGATTGGTGGCGGAGCATTTATGCTCAGCTATGACGCTGCGGCAAAGAAGCTCAAGTACTACGACGGGCGCGAGACAGCCCCCTCTCAGGTAGACGAAAATTACTTTATCCGCGACAACAAGCCGCGTTCATTTTTTGAGTCTGTAATCGGCGGCTACTCGGTCGGCGTTCCCGGTGTTGTGCGAATGCTGGAAATGGCTCACGAGCGCGATGGCAAGTTACCCTGGGAGCAGTTATTTCAGCCGGCCATACACCTGGCCAAATCCGGCTTTCAGATCTCACCGCGCCTTCACCAGCTGTTACTGCGCATGCCGAAGGTGGCTGCTCGACCGGCAATTGCCAGCTACTTCTTCAACAGTGATGGCAAACCTCTGCCCGTGGGTCACAACTTGAAGAACCCAGCTTACGCGGAAACCCTGGAGGCAATTGCCCAGGGCGGTGCGGATGCCTTTTATCACGGCGACATTGCCAAGGCTATCGTAAAAGCTGTGCGCTATGACAGTGCCAACCCAGGGCTCCTGAGTCTCGAAGATATGGTTAGCTACCGGGCCAAGGAGCGCCAGCCCCTGTGTTCGGAGTTTCTCGAATATCGTGTGTGTGGTGCCGATGCCCCATCGTCCGGAGGTACCACGGTAGGCGGTATTCTGGGCATGCTGCAACAGTTCCCACTGGAGCGCTTCGAGCCTGGCAGTGATCTGCTCACCCACTTATTTATCGAAGCTTCGGAACTGGCATTTGCCGATCGCAACACCTACTCCGGTGATTCCGACTTTGTCCAAGTACCCAGTAAATCGCTGGTGTCCAGGGATTATTTGGCTCGCCGCGCGCAGTTAATCGACCCGGACTCCGCCACAGCTGCGACTCCGGGTACCCCAGCCGAACTCGGGGTGAAGCGGGTGATGGCCCAATCGCCAGAGCTGCCCAACACCAGTCATTTAGTGATTGTCGACCGCTACGGTAATGGCGTCAGTATGACGACCAGTATTGAAACCGGCTTCGGGTCGCGCCTGATGGTAAAGGGCTTCCTGCTCAACAACCAGCTCACCGATTTTTCCTTCACTCCAAAAAACAGTAGTGGGGAGCGCGTGGCCAACCGCATTCAAGCACGCAAGAGACCACGCTCTTCCATGTCCCCCACCATCGTTTTCAACAAAGATGGCAGCATGCGCCTTCTGGTGGGTTCCCCCGGCGGCTCACGAATTATTGACTACACCGCGCGCACCATTCTCTACCACCTGGGCTTGAATATGCCGATTGCCGAAGCGATTTCTGCGGGAAATATCGGTGCAATCGGTAAGAGGGTCGAATTGGAGCCCGGCTTTTTCAGCCCCGATACTATCGAGAAACTCGAAGCCCGTGGACACGAGGTTGTCGAAAGGGGCCTCAACAGTGGTATCCATGCCATCGCTTTGCAAAATAACAAGCTGTACGGGGGAGCCGACCCCCGCCGCGAGGGCAGCGCCCAAGGGCGTTAACATTGATCAACCGAGGGGCGCACTTCCCCTCGGTTTCTTCCTCTCCTTAGCGCCTGCGGTCATAGACTTTATGACCTTTGTAATAAGTCTGTATCACCCGGACACTACCAATATCTCGCTGCGGAATTAAAAACAGGTTTTTGTCCAAAACAATAAAGTCCGCCCACTTTCCCACCTCCAAACTACCAGTATCCCGCTCCAGGTGATTCGTTACTGCGCCGGTAAAAGTGAACATTTCAATCATTGTCTCCAATGATATCTGGTTACTGACTCCAGCATGGATGTTCTGGATTGGTGACACCTCTCTCCCGGCAACATATCCCGAGTCCATAACCACGGCTATATGACGAGGCTCTGTATTAGATTTTCGACTTTCAGTTAAGTAGCTTTTATCATCTGGAGAAACTTTTGAGCGCGCTGCTACTGACAGCAATAAAACCGGTTTTTCCTTATCAGCTGACAATACACTCCCAGCATTATCCGAACTGATATTAAGCAGGGTGTTACGCAATCCCAACTCCCTGCCACCATCCAGGGATATCTGTATGAGCTTTTGTAGAGCTGCCAACTCTTTATTACTCTTAGCATCCAGGTAAAACTGGAAATTATGTGAATTAGCACGAGTAATTATCTTGGAAATAAGTTCACTCGATAGGCCTGAATCACGTTGATCACCTAAACCTACCTTGTCAGCTTTCAAGCTGACCGAATTGATCTTGAAATCATCACCGGAATATTTTTCTGCAACCTTCTGCAATTCTCTAAGTTTCTTACCAGTGACATCCATCGCTATTTCAAAGGATGCTCGGATACGCAAACTCAATTTCTCTGACGATAGTGGGCGATCGAAGGCGCTGAGATATTTATTTATATCATTGAGCGGCATTACAGCCTGAAAAAAAGTAGTTACGCCTCTCTGAGCCGCAATATTCTTAATCTCTGAAAAACTTCGAGTTGGTTTTTCACCCTCATTATTTACGGGTATCAGACGGGAAAAAACCTCCACCGCTTCACGACCATGAAAAATACCGATGGGAAGACCATCTTCATCTTTTTCGATTTTACCGCCCTCAGAAAAATTAGACTCCATATCAATCCCAGCTGCGGCAATACCTTCAGAGTTAGTCCATACACTGGCGCCATCTTCTGAGAAAAGAATAATGGGGATCAAATCACTTATTTGATCCAATATTGCTTTATGTGGTCTGTGTGGTGCAAAAATGACATGACGCCAGCCGCTGCCAACGACAAGCTGCTTCTCGGGGTTGGCCTGAATAAATTTACGAACGCTATTCTCATACCCCTCTACAGTTTTATATGTGGATAAATCCAAACTGTCACTGATACCAACATCAGGTATTTGCTGAATAAAACCGGGCAATACCATTTTTCCACTGAGATCAGTGACCTTTGTTCCCTCTCCTACAAGGGCTTCTGCCCCCCGATCTGTACCCACATAAACAATGCGCCCATCGCGGATAGCCATTGCCGAGGCAACACTGCGGGCCGGGTCGACGGTATAGATATACGCATTCCTTAAAACGTGCTGGGCGGTTTCAACACTGGTGGCCGGCGAGGGGGATTCAGCTCGTTCACAAGCAATTAACAATGGTGAAATGAGCAGGCAGACCAGGCGCATAGGGACTCCTCACAGTTTTCCGCAATTCCCCGGGACTCGGGTCTTATCAGGAAAAGTGTAGAAAGCTCGGACACATTTGTGTGCCTAACCTCGAGACCACAACCAGTGATACCCAAATGACCCACTGGTGCAGGGACCCAGACCGCACTCGAGGAGAACCGCGACTAAATTGGCCAACACGACAGTGAAGAACGAGATGGCAATGCACTTTTCAATCAAAGTAAACTCTCTCGTGGCAAAACTTCGCCGCTTAAAGCCAAACATTAATGCAACGCCACAGTAGATCAGTAAGACAAAGAAAATCAGCGCAGACCAAGTGTATAAATGTAAGCCAAATACTGGGCTGCCAAACCCTGGATCGCCAGGAGTGATATGCAGCAATACCTGCCTTACAGCAGCAGCCAGACCGGCTAGACACGAAAGAATAACAACGCCGTAATGCTCTGCACGAATACTAAAGCGCAGGTTCAACATCAATCCCATGCCAATCATGGCAAAGGCAACACGTTGTAAGAGACAGAGAGGGCAGGGGTGTTGGTGAGATGCCAACTCCATGATCAAGGCAATCCATAGGATTATGCTTACCGCTAACAGCGCCAAGCTATCCAGCCTCCTGACCATAAACACCATCATGGGTACGGTCCCTAGAAAGACAGCGACAGTGCTCGCGTCATATGATATCCACACCACATAATGAAGATCAGCAAGGTCAACAACCACCAGCCCATTGCAGAGCGGCGACGACCATTCCAAACGGCCCAAATCGACAGGGTGACCGTAAGAAAAGGCAATATCATGACCACTAAGCAGCTCCTTATCGACAATACGATGATATTAGTATTGTCTAAAGCTGCCAGAAGGATGCGATTTAACGTTGGCAGCTAGAGCAGAAAAAGGTATTTCTCTGGCCCAAAACCATATCTTTGACTGCTCGGCCGCAAGAGGGACAGGACTCACCCACACGGCCATAAACATTTAGCTGTTGGGCGAAATAGCCAGGTTTTCCATCACCGCCAATAAAGTCCCGCAAGGTAGTCCCACCTTGGGCGATTGCCTGACTGAGAACCTGCTTTATGGACTCAGCCAAGCGCTGGTATCGGGCTTTGGAAATAGAACCGGCCTGTCGATCTGGGCGAATGCCCGCCAGGAAAAGAGATTCACTGGCGTAAATATTACCCACCCCCACAACGATACGGCCATCCATGATGAAGGTTTTGACCGATTGCTTACGTTTGCGCGAGGTTTCAAACAGATACTCACCACTAAATTCTTCCGAGAGAGGCTCTGGGCCCAGATGGCTGAGTAAGTCGTGGGCCAGTGGGTCCGCCACTGTCCACAGTAGGGCACCAAAGCGGCGCGGGTCGCGGTAACGCAGTGTGAGACCACTATCCAGACGCCAGTCGATATGATCATGCTTTTCCGGTGCCAGAGCAGTCTCGACCATACGCAAGCTGCCAGACATCCCCAGATGCCAAATAGCGCAGCCCTTGTCAGTATGCACCAGTAGGTATTTGGCCCGGCGCTCCAGTTTCAGTATCCGGGCATTGCGGACACGGCGCTCAAAGTCAGCTTCCACGGGCCAGCGCAACTGGTGCTGGCGCACTTTTGCGGAGCGAATTTTGTGCCCCTCCAGGTGAGGTTGCAGGCCTCTGAGAGTGGTTTCTACTTCTGGGAGCTCTGGCATCGTCTGGAGTTACCCTGTGTAAACTGGCTGCTCAATTTCCAATACGCACAAAAAAGCCCGGTTAGAACCGGGCTTTCTGTACAGTAGCGGTAGGCAATTATTTAATTTTGCCTTCCTTATACATTACATGCTTGCGTACAACGGGATCGTACTTTTTGATCTCCATTTTCTCAGGCATGTTGCGCTTGTTTTTGGTAGTGGTGTAGAAGTGGCCAGTACCGGCGCTGGAATTCAGACGAATCTTCTCACGCATTGCTCTATCTCCAATCTATTAGCTGGCTACAGCCGTTACACTTTTTCGCCGCGGGCGCGCAGCTCAGTCAGGACAGCGTCGATACCTTTCTTATCGATAACGCGCATGCCTTTCGCGGAAACACGCAGCTTCACAAAACGCTTCTCGGATTCAACCCAAAAACGGTGGCTGTGCAGGTTCGGCACGAAGCGACGCTTGGTGCGGTTCTTAGCGTGGGATACATTGTTTCCGGTGACCGGACGCTTACCGGTTACCTGACATACCTTGGACATCTGTTGGCCTCTTCAAAACGCTTGTGCCCGCATGGCGCCAATCCTGAAGAGGAAAAGGTAGTGCGGGAACATAAAAATCGGGATTCTAATCCGGTTCCTGGATGGCGGCGGAACCTGTGCAGAATCTGGCCCGGCCGCAAAGAGCGGCGTTTTATACCAAAAGAGCCCGTAGGGAGCAAGTTTTGTACAACATTTCAACGCCGGGAACGACACCTTTACATCAATCCCTGCTCTGCAAAGGATAGCGCCTTGCCCTCACCGACGATCAAATGGTCCAGAACCTTGATATCCACCAGCTCTAGTGCCTGGGTCAAACGCTCGGTAATCCAGATATCTGCCTGGCTGGGCTCACTGACACCAGACGGGTGGTTGTGCGCCAAAATAACCGCCGCAGCTCCCTTCAACAGCGCTTGCTGTACTACTTCGCGCGGGTAGACATTCGCTGCATTCAGAGTCCCCTCGAACAGCTCCTCAAAAGCGATCACCCGATGTTGATTATCCAGGTAGAGGCAGCAGAACACTTCCCTGCGCCGGTGCCTGAGCTGGATTGCCAGGTAATCCCTGACCGCTCCGGGACTGCACAGTGCGCTGCCGTGCTGTATCGTCTCCGCCAAGTGCCGCTTGGCCATTTCCAGCGCCGCTTGCAACTGGGCAAACTTGGCGTCGCCGAGCCCTCGCGCGCGGCAAAAGTCATCCCGCTCGGCCTCTAATAGGGGACGCAAGCCACCAAAATCATTGAGTAGTCCCCTGGCCAGATCCACTGCTGAGAGGCCAGGTAGCCCCACGCGCAGAAAAATTGCCAACAACTCTGCATCCGACAGGGCTTCAGCCCCTCTCTCCAACAGCTTTTCCCTAGGCCTCTCACCTGCCGGCCAGTCCTTTATTTTCATTTGTAGCCCAGTTAGTCAGTGTCTTATCTATCGCACATCTACTGAACACCTTTTCCATGCTGCCCCTGTGAGGCGCTACTGCAGTCTTATAAGAAACGACACAGAAATGCTAATCTTACCGGCTCGCACCAAATCGGAAACAGCATTTATGTCCTCTCTGGCCGACAAACGCATACTTTTAGGTATCAGCGGTGGAATTGCCGCCTATAAGAGTGCCGACCTGGTTCGCAGGCTCAAAGAGCGCGGTGCCGATGTCCGAGTGGTAATGAGCGCCGGAGCACAGGAGTTTGTGCAGCCACTGACCTTTCAGGCGCTATCCGGTAATCCGGTGCATACAGACTTGCTGGATCCCTCGGCAGAAGCCGCCATGGGTCATATCGAACTGGCGAAATGGGCTGATCTTATCCTGATTGCTCCAGCCAGTGCCCAGGTAATGGCAAAGTTGGCTGCCGGTATGGCTGATGACCTCTTAACCACCCTTTGTTTGGCCAGCGAAGCCCCCCTGGCCCTGGCACCAGCCATGAACCAAGCCATGTGGCGCCACGCAGCTACCTCAGCCAATGCTCAGACCCTAAAGGAGCGCGGAGTCATATTCTGGGGCCCAGGCGCGGGTAGCCAGGCCTGTGGCGACGTGGGCCCCGGCCGCATGTTGGAACCAGAAAACCTGGCGGAACACACTGAGTCCCTGTTTCACACTAGCCACTCACTGCAGGGCCGCAAAGTAGTAATCACTGCCGGCCCTACCAGGGAAGCCATTGACCCAGTGAGATTCCTCAGCAACCACAGCTCTGGAAAAATGGGCTTCGCCCTGGCTGCGGCAGCGCAGAGTGCCGGTGCCGAAGTGACGTTGATTGCCGGCCCCGTAAATTTGGATACGCCGCCAAAGGTCAATCGTATTGATATTATCAGCGCCCAGGATATGTATGAGGCCGCCAAAAGTGCCGCCGATCACTGCGATATCTTTATCAGTGCAGCAGCCGTTGCTGATTTCCGCCCGGCCCAAGTCGCTGAGCAGAAAATCAAAAAGAAAGACGGGCAAGATGATGATGCAATTGCCCTCATCAAAAATCCCGATATTGTTGCAGCCATAGCCATGCGTACTGAGCTGCGGCCTTTCACTATCGGGTTCGCCGCAGAGACAGAACAGGTTCTCGCCCACGCCCAGAGCAAGCTGCAGCGGAAAAACCTCGATATGATCATTGCCAACGATGTGAGCCAACCGGACTCGGGATTTAACAGCGATCACAACGCTGTCACTGTGATAGATGCGGATGGTCAGAGCCGACTAGCTCCCGCATTAAAGACCGACCTAGCCCGACAGCTCATTGAACTCATCGCCTCCAAGGCTCAGTGACAACATTTACGCTCAAATCAGGGATATCTGTGGGCTCCAACAACAAAAAGAAACCAGGCGGTACCATGCAGAAAGGGTTATTTTTACCGTTATTATTAGTAGTTGTCGCTTGGCTGGGCGGTGCCTATCTGTTAATTCAGTATCTTGTAATACCCCACAATCATTCGCAGATTGAGCTAGCCGCCAAGCAAAAAACTGCCGAACTAGCTGAAGTCGTGCAGTCTTACGTCGCAGACTATTCGAAGCGCCTGCAGGCCCTTGAATCAAGGAAGCTCCCTGCAGCAACTCTGATTGAATCTACCAAACTACCTGAGCAGGTCTCCCTCCAGGCCTTTTCTTCCGAACAGGTTCGAGTGGGCTCAGGGCAAAATCCCTCCCTGAACTTTGCCTTGGTCGATCTGTTAAAGCGCAGTCAGGAAACACCTGAGCAACCAATGGAAGTACTGCGTACCGGTGTGGAAAATAGCTGGCAACTGCATAGTGTTATCACCCTGGAAAATGAACAACTACTGGCTACCCAACCCTTTTCCGTGCTGGAAAACATTTTAAAAAGTCTGGGCGGTAGTCATGGACAAGTTCAGTTAATGCAGAAGTTTCCCGATGCCCACCGACAAACACTGTGGCGCGCAGGCATAGGAAAAGGCTACAACACTGTAGAGCAACTTGAGGACAGCTATTTAAGCCTCCACTTCAGTCCCTCCCAAACCTTTGTCGAACAGCACAGTCTGCCCACAACCTGGATTTACATCGGAGCCGGCATTGGAATATTGGTGAGCCTATTCGCCCTACTGAAATTCCTACCTCGCGATTCGAGAGCCCCATGGGAAAGAAGTAAGGATGCTAGTGGCAGCGAGCTTAATAAGGCGCACCCACAAGCCTCTGATGGAGGAACTACACAGGCTCCCAATACAGATTTTCTGCCGCAGAACTTGGCCTCAGCACCCAGTATCTCGGACTCTGATTCGGGGAACTCAGAAAGCGAAGAAAAAGAAAATAGTTCAAAGGACTTGCCAGAAAGTGACGATGACAAGCCCGAGCTGCCTCTGACCTCTGAGTATCCCCAGCATGTTTTCCGCGCCTACGATATCCGTGGAATCGCCGGGCAGGAAATCAACGAACCTTTTGCCTATCAACTAGGTAGAGCGCTCGGCACCCTGGCACAGCACGCTGGAGAACATCTCTTACTAGTTGGCCGAGATGGACGCAATAGCAGTGAGACACTTAGCCAGTGCCTGATTGAGGGAATTCTAGATAGTGGCTGCAACTCTATTAATCTCGGCCTGATTCCATCACCACTTCTCTATTACGCTTGTGCGAAAGGAAAAAATACCAGTAGCGGGGTCATTGTTACCGCAAGCCACAACCCTGCGGAATACAACGGCTTTAAGATCGTACTGAAAGGTCGCTCCCTGGCGGAAGACAAGCTACAGGGGCTCTACCAGTTGATGAAAAAAGGCCCATTCAAAAGTGGGGAAGGCGCCAATCGGGAGCAAGAAATCACCGATAAATATATCGATGAAGTTTTTAATAATGTCGCCCTCGCAGGGCAACCGCACTTGGTTGTCGATGCTGGCAATGGCGCCACCTCCAACCTGGCTCCTCGCCTCTTTGAGCAGCTCGGCTGTGCAGTAACTCCGATCTATTGTGAGGTGGATGGCAACTTCCCCAATCACGCACCGGACCCCTCCAGACCGGAAAATCTCGAGGCCTTGACTGAAAAAGTTCTGGCTACAGGAGCAGATCTAGGCGTGGCCCTGGATGGTGATGGTGATCGTGTTACCCTAATTTCAAGCAGCGGCCGTATCGCTTGGGCAGACCAACTGGTTATGTTGCTGGCAAGGGATATCCTTGCGCGCAATCCGGGAGAAAATATTGTCTTCGACGTTAAGAGCAGTCGCAGTTTATCCCAGCTAATCAGCCAGTATGGGGGCCGCCCCATTATTTGGAAGACCGGACACTCTCCGATGAAAGCCAAGATGTTGGAGACCAAAGCCATTTTGGGCGGCGAGCTTTCCGGACATATCTTTATTAAGGACCGCTGGTTTGGTTTCGACGATGGTATCTACGCTGCTGCGCGGGTACTAGAAATTATGGCACTGCGCGAACAAAGTCTTGATGAACTCCTCGACACCTTGCCGAAAATGCACAGCACCCCTGAGATCCTGCTACCAGTAGAGGAAACTGAGAAGTTTTCACTGATAGACCAGCTGCGCGATAAGGGGAATTTTGGCAATGCCGATATCAATACTATCGACGGCCTGCGTATAGAGTTTCCCGATGGCTGGGGGCTTGTACGTGCCTCCAATACCACTAGCGCACTAACCCTGCGCTTTGAGGCTGAAAATGAACAGGCCCTGGAGCGCATCCGTACTGAGGTGATGGGACAGCTCAGAAAGATTGCTCCCGCAATTACTGTACCTGACTGGCAGCTGCTCGATTAAGATAAAACGGCGGAATAGACTGCGCCGCCATCGGGCCACTGCCCCTATTGCTTAGAAAACAATCCACCACATTTGCTTTAAATCGTTGGCGACTCAATTCAGGACCCCAAACCTGATTCCCTTTCGCCCTGTGTAAGGAACTGCCCATGTCCCTAGATCTAAACTCTGCGCTGAAAAGTGCCCAGGTCCTCAATGAAGCACTGCCCTATATCCAGCGCTTTACAGGCAAAACTATTGTGGTCAAGTTCGGTGGCAACGCCATGGTGGATGAGCAACTACAAAACAGTTTCGCGCGAGACATTATCCTGATGAAGCTGGTAGGTATGAACCCAGTGGTAGTGCACGGTGGCGGACCTCAAATTGGGCAGCTGCTAAATAAGCTCAGTATTGAGTCCCGCTTCGTAGACGGAATGAGAGTCACCGATAGCGAAACCATGGATGTTGTGGAGATGGTGTTAGGGGGCACCGTCAACAAACAGATCGTCAATTTGATTAACAAAAATGGGGGCCGCGCGGTAGGTATCACCGGTAAAGACGGATTACTGGTTAAAGCGCGAAAGTTGACCCGAAAAAATGAGAGCGCGGGACTACATGCCTCTGAAATCATTGATATCGGCCAGGTTGGAGAAGTCGAGAAAGTTAATATTGATGTGATCAATATGCTGGTCCACAGTGACTTTATCCCAGTTATTGCGCCCATTGGGGTCGACGGCAATGGGGTTTCATACAATATTAATGCCGATCTCGTCGCTGGAAAAATCGCCGAGGAATTGAAAGCAGAAAAGCTGATGTTGCTCACCAATGTCGCCGGCCTGCAGGATAAGGAGGGAGAGGTTCTCACCGGACTGACTACCAATGAAGTAGAGGGCTTAATTCAGGATGGCACCATCTATGGCGGCATGCTGCCAAAAATCACCTGCGCTCTGGACGCTGTTCAGGATGGGGTAAATTCCGCTCACATCATCGACGGCCGTGTGCCCCACGCCATATTGCTCGAAATATTTACAGATCGAGGCGTGGGTACCCTGATTACCAACATCGAAGCGCAAACTGTGGACCACTAGCCCCTTGGCAATTGAAGACAGCCCGGCGAATCGGTAGGATTCCGCCGCCGTCAAAATAAGACGACAAGAGCAAAACTAAATTCCGCCCCCCAAGCGGACCAAAGGCAGTCAATGAGCAGCGAAAAAATCAATCGGCGTCAACAAATCCTGGAAGCTCTAGCACATATGCTGGAAGTCAGTCCCGGCGCACGTATTACAACAGCAGCACTGGCCAAGGAAGTTGGTTTCTCTGAAGCCGCGCTATATCGTCACTTCCCCAGTAAATCCAAGATGTTTGAAGGGCTGATCGAATTTATTGAGGAGACCATTTTCAGCCGTATCGCAATGATCCTGCAGGAGGAGCCCTCGGCTCTCAATCGCTGCCAGAAAATTCTGCAGCTCCTGCTAGCTTTCTGTGAGCGAAACCCTGGAATCACTCGCCTGCTCACAGGCGACGCGCTTACCGGTGAAACTGAAAGGCTGCATGGACGAATCCTGCAGTTATTTGATCGACTGGAAACCCAAATTAGACAGATCTTGCGCGAAGCCGAGTTGCGCGAACACCTGCGCCCGACTCTTCCTCTCGGTGGTGCTGCCAACCTGCTTTTGGCGAGCGCGGAGGGGCGTATCGTCCAATACGTGCGCAGCGGTTTTAAGCGTAAGCCTACAGAGTACTGGGCAGAACAGTGGCCCGTATTAACGGCTGGTTTCTTCCGTGAGACAGTGGCTGCAGCCAGATAACCATTTCCTCATGAGGGCTGTTTAGCGGTAGCCCTCCGAAATTATTCAGGCATTGAGAAATTAGCTAGCTCTCAGCATTAAGTTCGGTATAGCGGGCTACCGCCTTATCAAAATCAACCCCTATGGTATCCGCTTCAGCCGCACGCCGGTTGAGGCGCTCTTCAAGCACCTCGATTTCTTTTTGCAGATCCGCAATTCTCTGCAACAATTCGGGAGCCACTTCACGGCCGCCCCGCTGCGTGCGCGCAGCAGAAGCTTCTTCCTGCACAATTTGCCGGCGCAGGCTGCCAATATTTGAGCGCATAATGGCCATATCCTGCTCAACGATAGCCAGCTTGCGCGACCGTGCACTCTCGATATCCGCAATACTGTGATAGCGCTTGAGCAACTTGCGATCAGCTTCAATCTGAGCCTCCAACTTAAGCTTAGCCCGGTACTCTTCGGGACTGAGCTGCGGTGCGACCACTTCAATCACACGGCCAGTACTGAGAGCCAAAATCTCATAACCGTTAGGAACAAATTCCGGTGGAATAGCATCGTTGATCACCAGGACACCCTGGTGATCAGTGTATCGATACATGACCTGCCCACTATTGCCAGATGCCAGAACAGGCACCAACAAAAGAGTGCTGATTAATAGTGGTGCTATAGGGGCGACTCGCATCGCTCTTCTCTCTGAATTAATTGCCCACAGCTAGAAGGGGCAAGACCTATTGACCCTAGACACCGTAGCGCTGCCGGTAGTCCACAATTTTCTGCAGAGTATCGCTATCATTCGACTCCTGCTCGAGAAAGCTGATCACATCGTCTAACTGCACGATGCCGACCACAGGAATATTGTACTGTCTCTCAACTTGCTGAATAGCGGAGAATTCACAATCTTCGCTAGCCTTTTCCTGGCGGTTGAGACCAATCACAACTCCCGCCGCCTCTGCGCCATGAGATTCGATAATTTGCATCACTTCGCGCACGGCTGTGCCCGCAGTAATAACATCATCGATAATCAAAACCTTGCCATTAAGCGGCGCACCCACTAAGGTTCCGCCTTCACCGTGATCCTTGGCTTCTTTTCGGTTGTAACAGAAAGGCTTATCGATCCCCTTTTGGGCTAGAGCCACAGCAGTCACCGCACCCAGCGGGATACCTTTGTAGGCCGGCCCAAAAATGACATCGAACTCCACTCCCGAAGCGATTATCGCCTCGGCATAGGCCTGCCCCAGCGCTGCCAGTGCAGCACCGGTGTGGAAACGGCCGGCATTGAAAAAGTAGGGGCTTTGACGGCCCGACTTCAATGTGAAGTCGCCGAAACACAAAACCTGATGATCCAGGGCAAGTTGGATAAAATCGCGCTGATATTGCTGCATGGAAAATTGTTAACTATTGGCTAAGGTGAAGGGAGACCTCCCCGTAGCATTCCCGGGGGTAGGCATGCATATAATGTTTCTAATGATACACAGTCCGCTGGTAAGGGGCTAATAATGCGAATAGTAAGCTTGTCGGTAGACGGCGTTCATCAGGCCGCCCAACGCGGTCTCTACGATTGGTTGGCGGAGCAGGACGCAGATATTATCTGCCTTCAGGACCTGCGCTCTCTCGAGCCTGAATTGGACCACCCAATATTTCACCCCGACGGTTATTACAGTTACTTTTTCGACTCGGGAACCCCCCACGAAAATGGTGTGGCTATTTACACCCGCAGCCAGCCCAAAGCCATCATATTCGGCATGGGCTTTGCCAATGGTGAGGATATGTACGGCCGCTATCTACAGGCGGATTTCGAGCGACTGAGTGTTGGCTCCCTGCTCGCGCCAGTCGCCTCAGATGAGACGTCGTTAGAGAAAAAAGTCCAATTCTTTGAGGACATGCAGGCGCACTTGCTAAAAATAAGCCGCAAACGCCGCGACTTTATTTTCTGTGGTAACTGGGGCATGGCTCACCGTCGTGCAGACGTACAGAATTGGCAGGATCATCAGGATTCTCCCGGCTTTATGCGTCACGAACAGCGCTGGCTGGACCAACTGTTTAATGATGTTGGCTATGTCGATGCTTTTCGCCGTGTAGTAAAAGATACCGACGAATTTAGCTGGTGGCCCAGCGGTACTGTCGGAGAAGGAGATGGCTGGCGTACTGATATGCAGATCGTTTCTCACGGTCTAAAAAATCGCATTGAGTACGGTGCAATCAATAAGAATGTGAAATTCTCCAGTCACTTGCCGGTAATCATGGACTACGAAATCGAAGTCTGAATCGCACGGAGTTCCGGCCCCTTCCCTATTGGGAGAGGGCCGGATACAAACCAAGGGGCGGCTGTTTTACTCGTCCAGTGCCCGCTTTTGCAAAGCGATCAATTCATCAATACCCGCCTTGCCCAACCCCAGCATCTGAGCGAACTGCTTTTCGGTAAATGGCTCACCCTCTGCAGTGCCTTGAACCTCGATCATGCCGCCATCTTCGGCCATCACCAAATTCATATCGGTATCCGCTGAACTGTCTTCCGGGTAATCCAGGTCCAGTAACGGCTCCCCCTCATAAATTCCCACTGATACCGCCGCTACCATATTCTTAAGCGGATCTTCGGCAATGATTTTTTCCCTCTGCATATGACGCAGGGCGTCAACCAGTGCCACACAAGCACCAGTTATTGCTGCAGTTCGGGTACCGCCATCGGCCTGGATAACATCGCAATCGACGGTGATTTGATTCTCACCTAGCTTCTCCAGGTCTACCGCCGCTCGCAGTGAGCGCCCGATCAAGCGCTGAATTTCCACGGTGCGCCCACTCTGCTTGCCCTTGGCCGCTTCCCTGGGCATACGAGAGCCTGTGGAGCGTGGCAGCATGCCGTACTCTGCAGTAATCCAACCGCTGCCCTGGCCGCGTAAAAACCTTGGGACTTCACTGGAGAGAGAGGC
This sequence comes from Microbulbifer maximicatervae (SeqCode), assembly GCF_052466985.1. Classification (NCBI taxonomy): domain Bacteria; kingdom Pseudomonadati; phylum Pseudomonadota; class Gammaproteobacteria; order Cellvibrionales; family Microbulbiferaceae; genus Microbulbifer; species Microbulbifer maximicatervae (SeqCode). The sequence goes on along the minus strand of NZ_CP174298.1, from coordinate 3,905,476 downwards.
ATTACACAAAACCTTAGTATCACCAAACTCCACCAACACAGACCCCTCCGCATGACGGGTATAGTTGCGGGTAATTTTTACCGGGCGCAATTGCGCAGGGGCGCGGCCACTGGGACGCTGCATAGTCCACCTCAAACATTGAATGAAAGCCCCGCATTATATACCCCAGCATGGCGATCCAAACGCTGTGTTATTATGCCGGGCCGATTAATACGCCTGTAGGGGATCAGCTATGGCCAGTCAACGGGAACAGAACAAAGTGCGCAGCATGACAGCCTTTGGACGCGCCGAGGCCAATTACGCAAACGGCACCGCTATCTGGGAACTGCGCTCGGTCAACCATCGCTACCTAGAACCACATTTCCGTTTGCCCGAAGCGGCTCGCTCCCTGGAAACACAACTGCGCGATACGCTGCGCAAGACGCTGTCCCGCGGCAAAATTGAACTGACCCTAAGCCTGAAGACCAATAGCGCCGAAGACACTGGGCTGGAAATCAACCAACCCCTCGCCCAGGCGCTGATTCATGCGGCAAAACAGGTAGCGGGTGGCGAGGATTTTCAACCACTCAATCCCTTGCAAATTCTCCAGTGGCCCGGTGTTATCAGTGAACCGGAAGCGGATACCGATCAACAGTCGGCAACGATATTGGAGGCTTTTCGCGAGGCACTGGGACAGCTGCGCGCAAACCGTGAACGCGAAGGCGCTGAGCTAGCCAAGTTTATTGAGGCCCGACTCAAGGGAATCGAAGAGCAGGTGGCCAAAGTTCGAGAACTGCTTCCCCAAATTCTTGAGGCACAGCGAGACAAGCTTCGCAGCCGCCTGGAAGAGTTGCAAGTGGAGCTGGACAAGGACCGGCTCGAGCAGGAGATCGTCCTATTGGCCCAGAAGGCTGATGTGGATGAAGAGCTCGACCGCCTCAGTGCACACACTTCTGAAACACGTCGGGTTTTAGCCGGCGGTGGATCAATCGGCCGGCGGCTGGATTTCCTGATGCAGGAGTTTAACCGTGAAGCCAACACCCTTTCCTCAAAGTCTGTGGTTACCGACACAACCCAGGCTGCGGTAGAGCTCAAAGTATTGATCGAGCAGATGCGCGAGCAAGTACAAAACATCGAATAACCCTCTGGGGCATTCTCACCGAGACTGCGAATGCCCCTCTGTCACCAGACAGGGGGATTTGTGATAGCTCACCCTTTAAGGAATATTAATGCGACACAACCTGAAGTGGGTCGGCGCTATTTTTTTAGTGCTTGCTGCAATTGAGATTATTAATATTCTGAGCGGCCGATCGCTTAATTACTTTGGTATTGTTCCCCGCTCAATCAACCACCTCCCCCATATCTTTTCTGCACCATTACTGCATGGAAATAGCTGGCATTTCTTCTCGAATATATTCACCCTATGCATCTTCAGTTTCTTAGTGCTGCAGTACGGGGTAAAAACTTACCTTAAAGTGACCCTGTTCGTTGTGATTACCACCGGAGTGGCCGTTTGGCTTTTTGCTGGCAGGGGCAATCATTTGGGAGCTAGCTCAGTTATCTATGGCTATTTCGGCTTTTTGCTTCTTGCGGGATTTATCAGCAGGAAATTTAGCCGTTTATTAATATCTATAGTGGTAGCCGTCCTTTATGGAGGGCTTATTTTCGGTGTCTTGCCACGGGGTGGTTTTATCTCCTGGGAGTCCCACCTATTTGGATTTATCTTTGGATTGCTGGCTGCAAAGCTGTGGGCCAAAGTTCCCAGTTATAGCAAGGCCAGATAAACACATGTCCTAACACCAACCTTTTAACCTCAAACCCCAGTAGTAGCCAGCAAAGGTTTTCATTACTGGGGTACCCTCAGGAAGCAGGCCCCAAAGCCAAGCTACGTAAATGCTACGTACACGTCACTAAGAAGCGTTTAGCGATTCATCTTTTCTACGCACGATAATTCTTTTATCTGAAAATATTCGTTTATTATCCAATTTCTCCCCTGTGAACCCCTCCACATCTCTTCCGTAGATAAATTCTCACTATCAGATTTTTTTCCCAAAACTTATAAATTTGTCGCCAAAAGCCACACAAATTTAAAGGCTTAAGCTGAGGATAATAATTTCACGAACGTTATAAAGAAGTACCATTTTGAAACTTTGGTACCAATTTTGGTCAAACTGACTTACCGACTGTGAGAAAGACAGTTTCTAGGCCTATCCGTTAAGCAAATTTATTTTGTTAGTGCGGAGTTTTTCAGGAGTCTCCGGCCTATCGGGATACTGATAGCCGGATTTAAAATATCTCGGAGATATAACAATAATGAAATCATCATTGAAAAGTCTTTTGCAAAAGACGACTCTGGCGAGTGCGTTTTCGTTACTGTGTGCTACCCCTTTCGCTACTCACGCAGCGGACGCGGAAAAAACACTGCTAACCGACCGCATCATCGTAAAGTACAAGGAGAGCGCTAAAGTTGGGAAGGCGGCCACCATGGCCACAGAGACGGTCGAAAAAGCTTCCCGTCGCGCCGGCCACAAGATGCGCCACCTCCGCCGTATGGCCACTGGCGCCCAGGTAATGCGCCTGGAAGGCCGTAAAAGTAGAGCTGAAGTAAGCGCGATCATCGATCGCCTGAAACAGGATCCGGATGTGGAATACGCAGAGCCGGACCTGATTATGAAAGCGATGGCCGAGCCCAATGACCCGAGCTATCTCAGCCAGTGGCATTACTACGAGTCCACCGGCGGCTTGAACCTGCCCTCAGCTTGGGACGTTACCCAGGGCGATGGCGTAGTGGTTGCCGTACTCGATACCGGTTATCTCCCCCACGCCGATCTGGTAGACAATATCCTACCAGGCTACGATATGATTTCTGACACTTTCGTCTCCGTAGATGGAGATGGACGTGATGACGATCCCACTGACCCAGGGGATTGGTATACAGATAAAGCCTGCGGTGACGACCCGAGCATCCCCTCCGAGAGCGACAGCAGCTGGCACGGCACCCATGTAGCCGGCACCATTGCCGGGGTTACTAACAACAACATGGGTATCGCCGGTGTAGCCTATGATGCGAAGATAGTGCCCGTTCGTGTGCTTGGACGCTGTGGTGGCTATACCTCTGATATTGCCGACGGCATTATCTGGGGTGCCGGTGGTTCTGTCAGCGGATTACCAAGCAACCAAAACCCAGCCCAAGTATTGAACCTGAGCCTCGGCGGTGGCGGTAGCTGTGACACTACCACGCAAAGCGCTATCAACACTGCGCGCAGCCTCGGCGCTACTGTGGTTGTCGCCGCTGGTAACAGTGGTGCCAACGCAAGCCAATACTCGCCTGCCAGCTGTGATGGGGTTATTACCGTTGCGGCAACTGACCGTACCGGCGGCCGCTCTTATTACTCCAACTATGGCAATGTGGTTGATGTCGCTGCACCCGGTGGCGCACAGAGCTTCGCAAACGATTCCGACGGTATCCTTTCCACCTACAACAACGGCTCTACCGATGCGGGCAGCGATAGCTACTATTACAGCCAGGGCACCAGTATGGCAGCCCCCCATGTCGCCGGCGCAGCAGCGCTGATTTATTCGGTTAACCCCGACGTTACTCCGGATGAAGTTGAATCGATCCTCACCAGCACCGCTCGCAGCTTCCCCTCTTCTTGCAACAACTGCGGCTCCGGTATTGTGGACGCGGCAGCAGCTGTAGCTATGGCGAGCGGCGACGATAGTGGTAATGGCGACGACGATGACGACAGTGGCAGCAATGGTTCAGGTTGGACAGAAACTAACCTTTCTGGCAGCCAGGGCAGCTGGAATGACTTCACCATTGATGTTGAGTCGGGGACTTCCACCCTTACTATAGAGATGTCCGGTGGCTCCGGCGAAGTTGATCTCTACGTGCGCCACGGTAACTATCCTACCCTGCGTCGATATGACTGTCGTCCATACCTCTGGGGTAACGAGGAGAGCTGCACCATTAGTAACCCGGATTCCGGCACCTGGTACATCAGTGTCTATGGGTATGAATCCTACAGCGGTGTGACTTTGGAAGCGGAAGCTAGCGAGTAAATAGCGACCCGTTCAGAGTAAAAAAAGACCGGCATTTGCCGGTCTTTCTATTTATAAACTCCAAAGAAAATCCTTTCACGAAGAAAACCATGCCAAAACATCAAAAGTCGCACCTAGCCGTGGTACCAATTCGACGTATCGCATGCTCTTGCCAATCTTTTGATTAGTGCCAATCAGGCACTACTTTTGTAAACCTGAAAGTTAATTACGTCAAAATCCCTTCAGCGAATACTGACTGATTTCAGAATCCATGCTTCACTGGCATATGCGGCCCAGTAGCCGTGTGGCAGAGTTCGATAGATACGCTATCTAATAATAAAAATATGGGGTTTCTGTGGACCTGCTTACTTTCTCCATTCCATTTTTTCTGACCGCCATGCTTATGGAGTTCGCCCTGGATCGCTGGAAAGGCTGGGGGCTCTACAGGCTGAATGACACTATTGGCAATCTCAGCACGGGGATTCTCAATCGTATTATCGGGCTTACCTATAAAAGCTTATTCCTCGTTATCTATATCCCGCTGTTTACGTTGCTACAACCCTACTATCAATGGGTTGGTTTCAACTGGTCTATCGACAATGTCTGGCACCTGGCCCTGGCGGTTCTCGCATACGACTTCTGCTACTACTGGAAGCACCGTATCTGTCACGAGGTAAACATCTTTTGGGCAGAACACCTGGTGCACCACCAGAGTGAGGACTATAACCTGAGCACAGCATTGCGTCAGTCTTCGGGGGGGCTACAGCTGGATTGGATATTTTATCTACCGCTTCTATTGATTGGTTTGCCGGCAGAAATTGTTATTGTCGCCGGAGCAATTGATCTTATTTACCAGTTTTGGGTTCACACACAAAAAATACCCAAGATCCGCTGGTTGGAGTGGTTTGTCATTACCCCCTCGAATCACCGGGTACACCACGCCCAGAACGCTGTCTACGTAGATAAGAACTACGGCGGAATATTAATACTTTGGGATCGCTTATTTGGCACCTACCAGCAGGAACTCGAATCTGAGCCCTGTCTTTACGGTGTGCGTAAACCCCTGAATACCTTTGATCCTGTAGCAGCCAATTTACAACACTTAAAGCGCATGGCAATTGATGCCTGGCATACGAAAAGCTGGTGGGACAAGTGCACTCTTTGGTTCCGCCCCACAGGCTACAGACCCGCAGATATAGAAAAATCCATGCCAGTAGCCTCTACCGATCTGACAAACTTTAAACGTTTCAACCCTGAAATTAGCCCTGGTTTGCGCAACTACGCATTCGCACAACACCTCTGTTACACCGCCACAACCTTATCTCTCCTCTGGTTCACCAGCGTATTGAGTTTCTGGCAACTTATGGGCTCGGTTATTGCCTTGATTATTTGCCTGGCAATTAATGGAAGGATACTGGATGGTCATCCTATTTCAGGGCGCCTCGAAACTTTGAGACTCGCAGCACTCATCTGCGCTATTCCGCTACTAAACAATACATATGTACCACTCTTCATATCCTACTTGCTCGCAAGCTCTTTGGTATGGTGGTGGTTGGCAACCCGGCGCAAAGAGGATAGAGTCACTTTCGTTAGCGATTAACAACAGGGAGATCCCCTTAATCACAGGTGGTTGGCGGTGATTGAGAAACTCCCGCGAGGCTATCCCGGCCGGGCCCAGGCGCGCAGGTGGTAACGCGCCCTGAATCTCCCAACAGATACCCCCACCCCGGTCGGGGGCTAGCCTTGTCCCTTCATGACACTCTTTCATCTCCAGACGCAAGCTTCGGTTATAATGGGCTCTTTGCTCGCGAACAGGATCAGTTGTGCAAACAGGAACCCTCTACACCGTCTCCGCTCCCTCCGGTGCAGGAAAAACCAGCTTGGTCAAAGCGCTGGTAGACAGCGACAGCCAGGTTACCGTATCGGTTTCCCATACCACTCGTGCCATGCGCCCAGGCGAAACTCACGGCGTTGACTATCACTTTGTCGAGCGAGAAGAATTTTTGGCAATGTTGGAGCGTGATGCTTTTTTTGAGCACGCCCAAGTTTATGGCGATAATTATTACGGCACCGCCAAAGCTGAGATCGAAGAGACTCTTGCCAGTGGTCGCGATGTAATCCTGGAAATCGATTGGCAGGGGGCCGAACAGGTTCGTCGCCTGCGCCCTGATGCAGTGGGTATTTTTATTTTACCTCCGTCCCAGGAAGCCCTGCGCGAGCGCCTCACCGGACGCGGTCAGGACGATCAAGCGGTCATTGATCGCCGTATGGACCAGGCCATCGACGAAATGACCCATTATGTCGCCGCAGATTACCTGGTAATCAACGATAACTTCGAGCAAGCGTTAACAGAGCTGCGTGCGATTATCGTTGCCCAGCGACAGCGCTTAGAGCTGCAGCAACTGCGCCACGGCGATCTACTTCAGGCACTGTTGCGCCACTGAACCAATTGATCGAATTGCATACATTTCCCGGTCCGGTAAAATAGCCGGTCCCCTGTACAGAATTTGCCTTCGGGCACAGCAAATGGAAACGAAAGTTTATGGCACGTATTACCGTTGAAGATTGCCTTGAGCATGTGGACAACCGCTTCGAGCTCGTTATCGTCGGCAGCAAACGCGCCCGTCAGATCGCTACAGGCGGCAGGGATCCATTGGTTCCCGAAGAAAACGATAAGCCCACGGTAATTGCCCTGCGCGAAATCGAAGAGGGCTTGGTGGATGCCGCCATCCTCGACGAGCCGGAACGCGAAGAGGCACCTGCTCCTATCGTTGCCCCCAACTACCTAACAGATCAGCAAGTCTGATCAGGTCTCTTACTGGGTACTTTTTGAGTTTTACGAGAGGCGCGCGCGGCATTGCACACCATAGATAGTTTGGCCCACCGCCTCTCCTCATACCTTCCCCCCGACCAGATCCAAATCGTCCGCCGCGCCTATTTTTACGCGGAGCAGGCTCACGATGGTCAGCAGCGCCGTTCCGGCGAGCCCTATGTCACCCACCCGCTGGCAGTTGCCACTATTCTCGCGGGCATGCATATGGATCACGAGAGCCTGGCGGCAGCCATGTTGCACGATGTGATCGAGGATACGGGTATCCCCAAGGCAGCTCTGGCTGAGCAGTTTGGTGGAGAGGTTGCCGACCTGGTCGATGGGGTCTCGAAACTAACCCAGTTCGAGACCGACAGCCCGGCAGAAAAGCAGGCGGAAAACTTCCAGAAGATGGCGCTAGCCATGGCCCGCGATATCCGCGTGATTCTGGTCAAACTGGCCGACCGCCTGCACAACATGCGCACTCTCGGCGCACTGAAACCGCAGAAGCGTGCCCGTATTGCCCGCGAGACGCTGGAGATCTACGCACCCATCGCCCACCGACTGGGTATGAACGACGTTCGTATCGAGTTCGAGGATCGCGCTTTTTTTGCCATCTACCCACTGCGTGCCAGCCGCTTGCGCGCCGCCCTGGTCGCCGCCCGCGGCAATCGCAAAGAGCTGCTGGAACAGATTCAGAATGCTATAGAACTGCGCTTGCAGCGGGAGGGCATCAGCTCTCTGGTGATTGGTCGGGAAAAGCACCTATTTAGCATCTACCAAAAGATGCGCGCCAAGAAGAAGTCCTTCAAGGAGATAATGGATGTCTACGCTTTCCGCATCATTGTGGACAGTGTGGATACCTGTTACCGGGTTCTCGGTGTTATGCACAGCCTGTACAAACCGGTAATCTCTGAGTTTAAAGATTACGTCGCTATCCCCAAATCCAATGGCTACCAGTCACTGCACACAGTGCTGCTGGGTATGCACGGGGTGCCCATTGAAGTTCAGGTCCGCACCAAGGAAATGGATGAAATGGCCAACAGTGGCATTGCCGCCCACTGGCTGTACAAAGCCTCCGGCGATGAGGTGATCAATACCGGTGGCACCAGCCAGGTGCGCGCACGGCGCTGGGTCCAGGGACTGCTGGAGATGCAGCAGCGCGCCGGCGACTCGTTAGAGTTTATTGAAAACGTAAAAATTGACCTGTTCCCGGATGAAGTTTACGTCTTTACCCCTAAAGGGCAGATCGTTGACCTCCCCGCAGGAGCCACTGCCGTGGACTTCGCCTATTCCGTACACACGGATATCGGCAACTCCTGTGTTGCCGTGCGTATCAATCAGCGCCTGGCCCCTTTGTCCCAACCTCTGGAAAGCGGGCAAAAAGTCGAGATTCTCACGCGCAAAACTGCACAGCCAAACCCTAACTGGCTCAATTTTGTAGTAACCGCCAAAGCGCGCAGTGCTATCCGTCACTTCCTCAAGCACCAGCGTCACCACGATTCCATTACCCTGGGCCGGCGCCTGCTGGAAAAAGCACTCAGTAAGTTCGACACGAGCCTAGACGCGCTATCGCCAGAGCAATTAGAAGCGGGCCTCAAAGAAGCGAAATGCGCAACTTTGGACAAGCTGCTGGAAGAGATAGGTATGGGCAGTAAAGTGGCCTTCTCTGCCGCTAAATTACTCGCGCCCGTCACCAGTGAAGAGACTGAAGCCAGCAATATCTCTTCTCCCTTAACGATCGATGCCCAAGAGGGCATGATGATCAGCTTCGCTCGCTGTTGCCGTCCTATTCCCGGGGATGCCATTATCGGCCATATCAGCTCGGGCAAAGGCGTAGTAGTACACCGCGACACCTGCCGCAATACCGGTGATTTTCGCGAGCACCCAGAAAACATCATGCTGGTGAACTGGTCACCGGATGTGACAGGGGAGTTCCTCGGTGATGTGCGGGTAGAAGTTGAGTCAGAGAGAGGGATTATTGCCCGACTGGCTACTCGTATTACGGAAGAGGGCGCCAGCATCGAGCAGATCAATGTGGATGAGAAGGATGCTCACAACAGCGTGATCTCCCTGACCCTGGAAGTCAGTGGCCGTGTACATTTGGCGCGGGTTATGAAGCGCCTGCGCAACCTCCCTTCTGTCATACGCATCGCCCGCCCTTGAGGAACACAAGGGAATCCCATTGGGAACTGCCATTAGGCTTCAAAGCGCGATATATTTAACCGACTTCTGAAAGCCCCGCAAATAAGTAAGGGATTATTCGGAAGTTCCGTATAGGTCTTCCTTTTCAACAATATTGATAAGTAATGGAGTACCCCATGCCCAATCGAGCCGTTATTAAAACCGACCGGGCACCCGCCGCAGCTGGTACCTATTCCCAGGCAGTAAAAGTGGATAATACTGTTTACCTGTCGGGACAAATCGCTCTGGACCCAGAGACACAACAGATGATTAGCGGAGGTTTTAGCGATGAAGTCCACCAGGTCTTTCGCAACCTCAGTGCAGTCTGTGAGGCCTCTGACGGATCGCTCCAGCATATTGTGAAACTCAATCTCTACATTACCGACAGCAGCAACTTTGCCGCTGTAAATGAGATAATGGCAGAGTTTTTCGAAGAGCCTTATCCCGCCAGGGCAACCGTCGTCGTCAAGGAGTTGCCGCGGGGAGCCCTTTTTGAAGCCGAAGCGATTATGGTGACCTGAGGCAAGAAGTTCTCGCCGATGCTGTGGCAATAATTGAGGAGGGCAGCTCAGCCCTCCGACTCCAACAGAGCGCTATAGCCCACCTTGTAATCTGGATACTTCAATTCGTAACCACTGGACAGCATCAACTGATTGCTGAGCTTTTTCGAGCGGCGCTCGCTCGTTTGCACAATCTCGCGCAGGTGGGCACTGGTATATCCCATCGCTTTTACCAACCACTGTTGCAGCTCGTACATCGGCACAGGCTGGCTATCGGCGCCTATATAAAGAGGCTCCGGGACCCACCCCTGTTTGTGCCTTTCAATAAGGTGCAATAAAAAACCAATACAATCATCGACATGGATGCGATTGCTATATTGCGGTGGCTGGGGAGGAGCGCAGCGACCAGCGCGAACCTGCGACAACAAGCGATCTCGACCAGGCCCATAAATTCCCGCAAAGCGCACAATGCAACTGTTGGGAATTGCGTTGCGAATGATCTCTTCGGCTGCAAGCAAACTATCTCCCTGAAAACCACTGGGCAGAGGTAAGGTTTGCTCATCGATAAAGTCATCACCGCTTTGGCCATAAACACGAGTAGATGAAACCCAAATAACCAAACGCGGTGGGGATGGAAGGTGCGGAACAACTTCAGCGACTGCCTTTGCCGTTTCCACATAGGCGCGGTGATAGCCGGTTGGCGTGTGCTCAGTGGGGGTAAATGTCGCGAGAATGACATCCGCCCCCGTAGACAACAAGCGTTCAATATCCTCTTTCTTAGTGGCATCCCCCCGGCGCCAATTCACCACATCTGCCCGGCGCTTACTCGCCAGAGCTACCAGGGGATTGCGCCGCATTCCATAAACCGCGTATTGCTTTCGGTCTATATGCAGTGCCAGTCTCGCCCCGAGGTCACCACACCCAAGGATCCAAAGCTTTTCTTGTTGTGTCATATAGTTCCCGGTGAACAATCTTTGCTGCTCACCTTATTCCCTTGATTCAGTGCTATTCAGTCCTAAGGTGCTGGGGTCATTTGGGCAAATTCAAATTCGGAATGCTTATAGTTCGCCGCCGAGGCTCTCCCCAAAGGCGGACTAGTTGCCACGCCTTTTGAACATGCGATAGATCGCAAGAAAAATTATCGCACCAATCGTAGCCGTTATTATGTCGCCAATTCCGAAACCAGTCACTGGGCCACCGAACCCAATCAGGGCACCCAGCCAGCCTCCAATAAAGGCACCGACAATGCCGATGACCATAGTGACTATCCAACCACCAGGATCTCTCCCGGGCATAATCCACTTTGCTAAAGCGCCGGCAATCAACCCGAGAATGACCCAGGACAGAACTCCCATGACGTATCTCCGTTCGGTGTGCCCCTTACAGATATAGCAAAATTTTGCGCCTCAATCCCACCTGAATTCCCAAAACTAGTAAATTTTCCCAATATTCGCTCTCAGCTTACAGATTGAGACAGGGTATTGGCTAGCGGCGATTATTTATGAATAATTACTATTACTAATGGCCATCTAATTGCCTCGACCATGACTCTCAATGAACTGCGCTATATCGTAACTCTCGCCCAGGAACAGCATTTTGGCCGTGCCGCCGAGCGCTGTTACGTCAGCCAACCGACACTCTCTATCGCAGTAAAAAAACTGGAGAAAGAGCTCGGTGTCGCCCTGTTTGAGCGCTCAAAAACTCGAGTGCAGGCAACACCATTGGGCGAGAGAATTGTCGCCCAGGCCCAGCTGGTTCTGGAACAATCAGCAGCCATCAAAGACATTGCCAGCGCCGGCAAGGACCAGCTGGCTAGCCCCCTGTCTGTTGGCGCCATCTTTACTATTGGGCCCTACCTGTTCCCACACTTTATTCCCCAACTACAGCATTTGGCACCAGAAATGCCACTCTATGTTGAGGAGGGATATACCGCCACGCTGAGACAGAGGCTACGCAAGGGCGAACTGGATGCCATCATTATTGCTCTCCCCTTTACCGAGCCCGACGTTGTCACCCAACCCCTGTACGACGAGCCATTTGTTGTATTGATGCCCGCAGGCCATCCACTTACAAAGCAGGAGGTTATCTCCCCGGATCAACTCACTGAAGACAATGTGCTTCTGCTGGGTGAGGGCCACTGCTTCCGTGATCAGGTACTGGAAGCTTGTCCGCACCTGCAACTAACCATGGAAAAAGAAGCGGGCGGCGGCAGCATACGCACAGCCGCAGATGGCAGCTCACTGGAAACACTCCGCCATATGGTGGCCTCAGGGCTTGGAATTACCGTATTGCCACTCTCAGCCGCCACCGCATCACAGTACGCCAGTGGCCTGCTGGAGACCCGCCCCTTTACCGCACCGGGCCCACGCCGCACCGTAGCACTGGCCTGGCGGGCAAGCTTCCCCCGACACCGCGCAATCGACATACTGCGAGAGGCCATCAGCCAGTGTCACCTGACCGTGGGATAGATAACAACCTGGCCGAGCTGCCCGTTACCACCCTCAAAGGCGTGGGGGATAAATTTGCCCAGGTGTTGGCCAAACTCCATATCAACTCCCTACAGGATTTGGTTTTCCACTTGCCCCTACGCTATCAAGACCGCACCCGGGTGGTGCCTATTGCCGGCCTCACCGCCGGTATGGATGTGGTAATCGAAGGAGAGGTCAGTGCTGCCGATGTCGTATTCGGCCGCCGCCGCAGCCTGGTGGTCAGATTACAGGATGGCAGCGGCACCTTAACCCTGCGCTTTTTTCATTTTTCTGCCGCACAGAGAAGCCGCTTTGCCCGAGGAACCCGAATACGCTGCTTTGGGGAGGCCCGTCGCGGAGCCAACGGCCTGGAGCTCTACCACCCGGAAACGGAAATCGTCGGTATCGAAAACGCGGAGACCGCAGATACCCTTACGCCGGTTTACCCGCTAACAGAAGGTGTGAGCCAGGCCCGTATGCGAGGATTGGTGGAGCAGGCACTGGTTCTACTGAAAAACGGTGCTGTTACCGAGTTCTTGCCGGCAGAGCTGTTACCCAAATCTCTGCGCTACCCCCTCCGGGACGCCTTGCTGTATTTGCACGCCCCTCCGGCTGGCACCCAGCTAGATCAACTGGCAGCAGGTACTCACCCCGCCCAGCAGCGTCTGGCCCTGGAAGAGTTACTGGCACACCATCTGAGTCTGCTGGAGTTGAGGCGCAATAGCGCTAGGGTAGCGGCACCACCTCTGTCCGTTAACCGATCCCTGGAGCGAGACTTTTTGTCGCGTCTGCCATTTTCCCTCACCGGCGCACAGCAGAGAGTTTGCGAGGAAATCGCTGAGGATCTGGCTCAACAAGCCCCGATGATGCGCTTATTGCAGGGAGATGTGGGTGCGGGAAAAACCCTGGTCGCCGCTATGGCTGCCCTAAAGGGCATTGGGACCGGTGCTCAAGTAGCAGTCATGGCACCGACAGAAATCCTAGCAGAGCAGCACCGGATCAATTTTTGTAATTGGCTGGAACCTTTGGGTATTGAAGTTGCTCAGCTAACGGGCAGCTTAAAGACTGCCGAGCGGCGTAAACAGCTGGGCAAGATCGCCAGTGGCGATGCCCAGTTAGTGGTGGGCACCCACGCACTTTTTCAGGAAGAGGTGGCTTTCCACAACCTGGTGTTAGTGATTATCGATGAGCAACACCGCTTTGGCGTACAGCAACGCCTGGAGCTGCGTGAGAAAGGGGCGGCAAGTGGAGCTACCGGCAGGCTGCAACCCCACCAGCTGATTATGACCGCTACACCGATTCCCCGCACCTTGGCGATGTCCGCCTTCGCCGACCTGGATTGCTCAATCATCGATGAGCTGCCGCCAGGGCGACAACCCATCAACACCGTTGCCATTGCCAATGATCGGCGCGACCAGGTTATGGAACGGGTGCAAAGCGCCATCGCCGAGGGCCGCCAGGCCTACTGGGTTTGCACCCTTATCGAGGAGTCGGAAAGCCTGCAAGCCCAGGCCGCAGAATCCACCGCTGAAGAACTCGCCGAAATGCTCGAAGGCGTTCGCGTGGCCCTGGTACACGGCCGCCTGAAGCCCGAGCAAAAAGAGCAGGTGATGAGCGCCTTCAAGGCCGGGGAAGTGGATTTGCTGGTGGCAACCACGGTCATTGAAGTGGGCGTAGATGTGCCCAATGCCAGCCTGATGATTATCGAAAACCCCGAACGCCTGGGCCTGGCCCAATTGCACCAGTTGCGCGGCAGGGTCGGGCGCGGCTCCATCGCCAGCCACTGTGTGCTGCTGTACGGCACACCGCTATCGCAGAATGGCCGCGCCCGCTTGCAAGCGCTGCGTCAACACAGTGATGGTTTTGCTATTGCAGAGGAAGACCTGCGTCTGCGAGGTCCCGGGGAAATCCTCGGCACCCGCCAGACAGGGGAGATCCAGCACCGCATCGCAGACTTGCAGAGGGATGCTGAGCTGCTGCCGCAAGTGCAAAAAATTGCTATTTCCCCTCAATTGACAGAGGGCATGCGACAACAGTTGATTAAACGCTGGTTACAGAACAAGCCCCGATTTGCCGAGGCTTGAGGAGAGCGCCCTAGTGGGCGCCTACTGTGTTGTTGTCGTTAATGCTGACACTCTTGTAATTGGCATCGTAGTAAGTCTCTTCGTCCAGGGCACCTTCACTCTTCGCCACCACACTACTTACTACCGCATCACCGGTAATATTGACCGCAGTGCGCACCATATCCAGCAGGCGATCTACGCCGATCACAATGGCAATCCCCTCGAGTGGCAGACCCACCTGCTGCAATACCATACCCAACATAATCAGGCCGACGCCGGGCACTCCAGCTGTACCAATAGACGCCAGAGTTGCTGTCAGGATCACCGTCAGAAAGCCGGTCAGGCCGATCTCAATTCCAAAGAACTGGGCAATAAAGACCGTAGCCACACCCTGCATAATCGCGGTGCCATCCATATTGATAGTCGCGCCCAAAGGAACAGTAAATGCAGCAACCTTATTATCCACACCCAAGCGTTTCTCTACGGTTGCCAGGGTGACAGGTATAGTGGCCCCAGAAGAGGCAGTGCTGAAAGCGAACATCATTGTTGAACGCATTTTCTTGAGCAGCTCTAAAGGGTTGAGGCCTGTAAGAAGCTTTAAAAGTACCGAATAAACAACAAAAGCATGGACAAGTAAGGCTCCGAGAACGACCAGGAAGTACTTAATTAGCTGTAAAAGTACATCGAGCCCTAGCTGTGCAAATGTCTTTGCCAGCAATGCAAAGACACCATAGGGGGCGAAAACCATCAGTACCCCAACCATACGCAGAACAACCGTATTGAGATCACTGAAAAGAGCAGCTACACGCTGGCCCGGCTCCCCGCATCGGGAAATTGCATAGCCCATCAGCAAGGCAAACACAATGATTTGCAGCATATTCCCCTCAGCCATAGCGGCTACAGGGTTGGTCGGGAATATATTGACCAGCACCTCGGAAAGCGGTGGGGATTCTTTCGGCACAAAAGTTGAAGCAGCTTCAGCTGCGGCTTCATTAACACCAACACCCGGCTGGAAAATAAGTGCAAGACACAGAGCCAAAGTAATGGCAATGGCAGTAGTAAGTATGTAAAGCACTATCGTCTTACCTGCCAGCGGTCCTATTCGGCTACCCTCTGACAGGGAACAAGCACCGCTGATCAGAGAAACCAGCACCAGAGGCACCACCATCAACTTCAGTGAAGCGATAAAGATTCGACCAATAACGTCGAATAGACCCTCAGTTAGATAAAGGTTAATAAAATTCGTAACACCTGGACCAAGCAGTTGGCTCATATTCAAATAATTGAATAACGCACCAAGGGCACCGCCTGCGACCATCCCCACTAAGATTTTGGTAGTAAGCCCCATAACAAGCTTCTCTTTATGAATCGTTGTTTTCATTGCAGTGAGCACTATATCCATTGCCGTGCTGGGGAGCAAAAATGCAACAGGGAGAGACCTGTTGCCACCGGCCGGGATACAATGGGGCCTTTATCCAGACTGCGGAGTTATCGTTGCACCAATCACCATTTGTGCCCTCTGGCGATTGGCAGAGTTTGCCTCTTGAAACCCAGCAGCAACCACCCAAAAATCTGGTGCCCTGGCTGACCTATTCCGGATCACTCACCGCCGCTCTCAAGCAGCAAAGTGACGGGGACTTTTATGTTCGCGTGCTGTATCAGGGTTGGCAGACACCTCGCCCAGAAGAATGCCTTGTACTGGGTTTACACAATGGTAGCCGGGCCCTGATTCGGGAAGTTTTGCTCTACGGTTGCGGACAGCCCTGGGTGTATGCCCGCAGCGTTTTGCCCGAACGCAGCCTTCAAGGAAAATCTCGCAATCTGCGCAGCCTGGATACCCGCCCGCTGGGGGAGCTGCTGTTTAGTGAACCGGGTATTCGCAGAGGGGAGATCGCCCTCAATTTGCTGCAAAAATCCCCTGGCTGCGCCGATCGTGAACTTGGGGAAAAGGATTCTGAAGTCTGGGGTCGCCGCTCGCTATTCTGGCTGCGGGACAAGCCTTTACTGGTGTCGGAGGCTTTTCTTCCCAACTTCACACCGACAGGTGACCCCATAGCGCAAGAAGCAGCCAAAACTATCGCAACTGAGGATTCACTGTGATCAGCCAACAGATCGCACAACGCTGGCCCACCGCGCTGCCCTACTGGCAATTAGCGAGGATGGACAAACCCATAGGTTCACTGCTGTTACTCTGGCCCACTTGGTGCGCACTATGGCTAGCCGCTGAGGGGTGGCCGGGCTTCCACTTGTTTATCGTATTTACACTCGGTGTGATCCTGATGCGAGCGGCTGGCTGCGCAGTCAATGATTTCGCCGATCGCAAAATTGACGCCCATGTAAAGCGCACTGCGGAGCGTCCTCTGGCCACCGGCGCACTGACGCCAAAGTCTGCATTGGCGCTTTTCGCCGGCCTCAGCGCTGCCGCCTTCCTTCTGGTACTCACCACCAACACACTCACAATTCTCCTCTCGTTTTTAGCTCTGGCTCTGGCATTCGGCTATCCCTTTGCAAAGCGCCACACACACCTACCCCAGATGGTCCTGGGCGCCGCCTTTAGTATGGGAATCCCCATGTCTTTTGCAGCGGTTACAGGAGAAGTACCAGCAGAGGCCTGGTTGCTCTATACCGCCAACTTGGTTTGGACCCTGTGCTATGACACTTTCTATGCGATGGTGGACCGCGATGACGATCTTCAGATCGGCGTTAAATCCACCGCCATTTTGTTTGGGGAAATGGACAAGGTGATCACCGGAACCTTACAACTTTTAGTTCTAATAGCCCTGCTGCTTATTGGATCAAGGTTCTCACTCGGTATTTTTTACTACTTGGCGCTATTGCCGGTTTGCAGTTTATTCGTTTATCAGCAGTGGCTGATTCGGGACCGAGAGCGAGAGGGCTGTTTTCAGGCTTTTATCAACAATAATTGGGTAGGGTTTGCCATTTTCGCCGGCATATCGCTGCATTTTCTGCTGAATTGAAAGATGAGTGGGCCCTAGAAGTGGAGCGTCATATATTTGTCATATAAATCCCGTTTAATCCTCGGCCATAACTGGGGAAACCCTGACAACAGAGCGGGTATGGCAGGCAAATGCACAGTAAAACGATCCTGATTGTCGATGACGAATCCGCAGTGCGCGATATGCTGCGGGTCGCACTGGAAATGGCGGATTACCGCTGCCTTGAGGCGGAAAACGCCCAGGAAGCTCACGCCCTGATTATCGACGAGAAGCCAGACTTAGTGCTGCTCGACTGGATGCTGCCGGATGTTTCCGGGGTAGAGCTGGCAAGGCGCCTCAAGCGCGATGAACTCACCACCTCATTGCCGATCATCATGCTCACGGCAAAAGGTGAAGAAGACAATAAAATCAAAGGGTTAGAGACCGGGGCCGACGATTACATCACCAAGCCTTTCTCCCCCCGGGAGCTGGTTGCACGCTTAAAGGCCGTACTGCGCCGCGCGGGCCCGGCAACCCCGGAAGAACCCCTCAGCGCCGGCGCATTGATATTGGACCCACTGAGTCACCGAGTCACTATCAAAGGGCAGCCGGTGGATATGGGGCCAACAGAATTTCGCCTTCTCACCTTCTTCCTCTCCCACCAGGAGCGCGCCTATACACGCACCCAACTCCTCGATCATGTATGGGGTGGGAATGTCTATGTGGAGGAGCGCACCGTGGATGTCCATATCCGCCGTCTGCGCAAAGCCCTGGCCATTGATGGCCACGACCGCTATATCCAGACAGTTCGCGGCACCGGGTATCGGTTTTCTGTGCAAACCGCAGAAAAAGTGTGACAATCCTCTCTGGATCGGTACCGATCCCTGCAGAATCAAACCTCCGCGCTTAACGGGTGCGGGCCTGGTTCCATGAGGTATTGAATGCGGGCGGAAGAGGCTGTGCCACTGCCGCCATCTATCAGGCAACACGGCAACTCTATGTTGGATCGCAGTATTGGCGAGTTCTCGCGTTTCGTAATTATCGCCCTGGGATGCACCATTCTCGGTGTCACCTCCGGCAGCTGGTCTCTCGCCCTGATTGCGGGATTGGCCAGCTATCTGATCTCAGTGCTGTGGCAACAGCAACGTTTCAACCGCTGGCTGGCAAACGGCAGACGCGGCCCAGCCCCAACCGCCTTTGGTATTTGGGGCGAAATCTACGACGACTTTTACCGTATGCAGCGGCGCCACCGCCGCGAGAAGCAGAAGCTGCACGTGATGTTGCGCCGAGTGCAAGACAGCACCAGCGCACTGCGCGAAGGCATTGTAGCCCTGGAAGACGGCGATAACCTGGCTTGGTGGAACCCTGCAGCGGGTGAACTCCTTGGGTTGCAAGCCAGTGATTCCGGCCAGTCATTAGTCAACTTTGTCCGCGACCCTGGCTTTGTCAGCTATATGCACGGTGATAACAGCGGAGAACCCCTCACTCTGCCCGCACCTGGCAATGAAGCCCGCATGTTACAGCTGGAAGTCACCCGCTACGGTAAAGATGAGGCTTTGGTCATTGTTCGCGACATCACCCGTTTACACAATCTCGAGCAGATGCGCCGGGATTTTGTCGCCAATGTTTCCCATGAGCTGCGCACCCCCCTCACGGTAATTGCCGGCTACCTGGAAACACTGCAAAGCAGTGATATGGCACCGCCTCCCTGGAGGAAACCCCTGGCTCAAATGGAGGAGCAGACTGGCCGCATGAGTACGCTGGTCAATGACCTGCTGCTATTGGCTCGCTTGGAGACCTCAGAACGCAAAAGCGGGGATATGGCTGTAGCCGTACCAGAACTGATTGAGAGGGTGGCCCAGGAAGCGCGCAGCTTCAGTGGCGATCGGCATCATCATATCGAAGTTGATTGCAAAGGGGATTGCTACCTCAATGGAGACCCCGGCGAATTACACAGTGCGTTTGCCAACTTAGCTTTAAATGCAGTGAAATACACTCCCGAAGAGGGCGGAATTCAATTGCGCTGGTGGCAGGATGACAAAGGCGGGCACTTTTCCGTAGAGGACAATGGTATCGGTATCGATTCGATCCATATTCCCCGCCTGACTGAGCGCTTCTATCGAGTTGATCCAGGCCGCTCACGGGACAGTGGCGGCACAGGTCTCGGGTTGGCGATCGTTAAGCATGTGTTGCTGCGACACAATGGAGAAATGAGTGTAGAAAGCACGCCCGGGCAGGGCAGTCTCTTCACGCTTCACTTTCCGCCAGCAAAGCTGGCTCAAAAGCCAGCATCCAGGTTGAGTTCTGAAGCCGCTAATTAAAGCGGCTTTCGATTACTCCAGTTCCTGCAGTTCTACTTCTTTACCGTCTTTGACATAGCTGGCCGTGCCCTCTTTACCCAGAGCGTTTGCTTCCCGGCGCAAAACCAAATGGTGCAACTGCAAATCCCCATCGCGCAGCAGTAGGTGCTCATTGCCCTCATCATCGGTAGGCAGGGCCTTAGCACCAATGAGGGCATCTCGCAGAGCGCGCAGCTTGGGCACATCGCGATAGCGATTCAAGTCATTCGACAAACGGGCTTTCATGCGCTCACTCTCATGCAGTGCCGCCGCTGTCTCACGGTACTTGGCAAAAAAGAATACGGCTCCAATGGCAAAAGCTACGATCACCGCTATTTCAAACCACTCAGGCATAGTTACTCCTTATTATCATTTTTGCGCCAAACAATTAATTGATTATTGGCCGGCAAGAAATTTAGTTCTGTGCGACTGAACCCCGCACTCTCTGCCAGCTGATCGAGCCATTCGAGATCGCGAATCCCCCGCTCGGGATCATGCTCCTTCAACTCGATATCAAAATCCGCATTAGTAGGGCCAATAAACTCTCCTGCAATTTTCACTGGACCGTAAACGATCAACAAACCTTCCGGCTCCAGAACATCGGCACTGTGCAGAAAGAACTTTTGTACCAGTTCAGCCGACATAATATGTAAGGTGTTTGCAGTGAAAATAGCATCAGCCGAAATCTCGGGCCAAAATTCGCCAACATCGAGCACTAGCGGCTGTGGCAGGTTGCTATTGGGGACCTCCGCCAGCCAGGACTTTACTACCTCCAGCTGTTGCGATCGCTCTGAAGTTTGCCATTCAAGATGCGGTAAATGCGGAGCAAAATATACTGCGTGCTGACCAGTACCACTGCCAACCTCAAGCACTTTGCGACTTAAAGCCAACAGGCGAGTCAGTTGTTGGAGAATCGGCTCGCGATTGCGCCCGCAGGAGGGCGCATTCGGCAATTCAGTACTACTCACTGCGGTTCATCCCGGGTAAATACCCAATCCCACTCAGTGGACATATTCGGGTTATAGACATAACCGGCCACATCAAACCCTTTCAGCTCTTCAGCCTTCTTTACCCTCTGGTCAATGGCCCAGCGACTCATCATGCCTCTGGCTTTTTTAGCGAAGAAGCTAATCATCTTATACTGACCATTTTTCAGGTCCTTAAAATGCGGGGTGATCACCTGAGCATCAAGCTGCTTGGTTTTGACTGATTTGAAATATTCATTGGATGCGAGGTTTACCAACTCGCGACTCTTCACGCCCTGCAACTGCGCATTCAATGCTTCGGTAATCTTATCTCCCCAAAATTCATAGAGATTCTTACCCTTGGCATTTTCAAATTTAGTACCCATCTCGAGGCGATAGGGCTGCATCAAGTCCAATGGGCGCAGCAAACCATAAAGGCCAGAGAGCATACGTAAGTGCTTTTGCGCATAGGCAAAGTCCCGCTTACCCATAGTCTCCGCCTCCAGTCCGGTATAAACATCACCTTTAAAGGCGAGCAGGGCGGGGCGGGCGTTGTTATCGGTAAACGGACGCTTCCAAGTATGGAAGCGATCGTAATTTAAGACTCCCAACTTATCTGAAATTTTCATCAAGCTGGAAACCTGCTGCGGGCTCAGTTCGCGCAGCTCTTTGATCAGGGCTGCTGATTCTTTCAAAAAGTCCGGCTGGGTGGTTTCCAGTGAGGGAATATCACTTTCATAGTCCAGGGTTTTCGCCGGTGAAATAACTATTAACATCGGGTGCCTTCTCGCTTCGCTATCGCCTCAACCACACACTACCAAGCTATTGTGGCTGACCCAAATATATCGCGGATGTTTACTCTGGCTTTAGGACGTCCTGCCACCAATTGAGTGGAGTCTGCCCGTCCTTAGGGTCATAAACATTGCCGTAATACCAAACGCTGTTAGCCCCATCGCAGGCACTGTTGAGGATCTCCTCAATCTTATCGAATCCACAACTGACATGAATGCTGTAGACCAATACGCGCGGAGCCTCCAGATCCAAATCGCCCCCGAGCTTCTCCAGCTGTGGGGTCAACTTATCAGACAGTTCCGTGCTATCGCCGCGACAAAAAATACGCACCGCCAAATTCCCCGAGCGCTTTACCAACTCAAATTGCTGGGTGTCTTTATCGACCTTAATGTAATCCCCACTGGCGATTCCCTTAATAAAGACAGGGGATCGCACCAATTGGCAGCTATCATCCTCGCTCACACGAACCTGTAGCCGTTCCACCACGGGCTCACCTTCGGGGTTGTTGCCCGCAAATAACTCAATGACTTGAAGTGCCGTCATAAACCTCAGTTCCCGTACTGTGTACAATGAGTAACCATTCTAATGACTCAACATTATACAGGGAGGGAGGCAATGATCTCGCGTACCCAAGCGCTTACGGCATGTGTCGCGTTTTGGACAACCACGATTCTCGGAGGATGCGTTGTCAATCCAGTCACCGGTGAGAAACAGGTTTCGCTGATATCTCCGCAGCAGGAGGTTCAACTGGGGCAACAGCACTATGCTGCCAACCAACAGCAACAGGGCGGCCAATACACCATTGATCCGGCCCTGCAAAACTACATCAATCAGGTTGGCCAAAAGCTGGCGCGGGCCTCAGACCGCCCCCAGCTACCTTACGAGTTTGTGGTTCTGAACAATTCGGTTCCCAACGCTTGGGCCCTGCCCGGCGGCAAAATTGCCATCAATCGAGGCCTGCTGGTACTACTCGATGACGAAGCTGAGCTCGCCGCCGTACTGAGCCATGAGATAGTTCATGCTGCTGCGCGACATTCCGCAACTGCGATGTCCCAACAACAATTACTGGGCGCAGGCCTGGCAATTGTGGGAGCTGCCACCCAGGACTCTGGCTACTCTGACTTGATCTCCACCGGAACTCAACTGGGGGGCTCCGCCTATATTGCCCGCTACAGTCGCGGCAATGAGTTAGAGTCAGATCAGTACGGCATGAAATATATGGCCGCTGCGGGATATGACCCCCAGGGGGCCGTACGCCTGCAAAGAAAATTTGTTGAACTGTCGGAGGGGCGGCAAACTGGTGGACTGGAAGCACTCTTTGCCAGCCACCCCCCTTCCCAATCCCGTGTCAGCGCTAATATCAATCACAGTCAATTTCTCCCCAAAGGGGGAATCACCAACCGGGCCGCCTATCAAAAAGCCATAGCGCAATTAAAGCGCGATGCCGATGCCTACAAGAATTACGACGATGCGGTTGCTGCAGCCAATAATAAAAAGTTCAATTCTGCACTAACGCTGGTAAGAAAAGCTCAAAAACAGCAACCCAAAGAAGCTGCCTTTTTTGCGCTAGAAGGCGATTTACTCAGCCAAAAGAAACAATATAAAAATGCCCGAAAGGCATACGATAGTGCCATTCAAAAGAATCCGGCGCTATTTTCGTATTGGCTAAAGCGGGGAACTACTAACCTTAAATTGAAAAACTATAATTCTGCGGAAGGCGATTTAAACAGATCCTTGCGGTATTTAGAGACGGCTTATGCCCACTATTATCTCGGTCAAACTTACGAAAGGCAGGGAAAAAAGCAAAGTGCTTACAAACATTATCAGGAAGCGGCAAGTGCGGGAGGGGAAATTGGCGCCATGGCGCAAAATAGAATTAAGGCGATAGCCGGCAAAGGTTAAATTTTAGGCAAGAAATTTTATTTGCCTATTTTCTCAGAAGCCTATGGACATAAAAAGGGCTATCAACGATAGCCCTTTTTCTATGTCAAATTACAGCTGAACTGTCAAGCCGAGCTGAAAAGCATCGTAATCTATATCACTATCAGTATTGGATACATAACCTGCGTCAACAGCAACATTATTGCTGAAGAAGTGGGTCGTACCCAACCAATAATTTTCATCCTCATCAAAGCTAAACCCTACAGAAGTACGCTTAGTAAAGAAGTACTCGGTAGCAAGCCGCCAGTAATCATCACCTTCGTCATAATTGGTATAAGCCAGCTCTGCTGTCAAGTACTGATCGCCGCCCAAATGAGTGAAATACTTGGAGGACAATGAGCGAGTATCAAACTCTTCATCTACAAACAGGTTGAAACCAATGTAATCAGTAGAATTTAACTGATGGTTGTAACGAGCATTTACTGAAAACTCATTGTCACTATCATCATCAACATGATTCAGAGTAATCAGGAAATTGGGGTTAAACAGATAACCTACTGACAATGAGTCAAGATTCTCATCTCCAAGGTCGTATACGCTTGCACCCAGTACAATCCCATTGGAGGCAAAATATTCACCGCCCACGGCAAAAGCGTCTGAATCATAGCTCGATACATTGTAGTGAGAATATCCAGCAGATACATTGCTAACCTTATTGATATACTCAAACTCTTTCAGAGGACCAAGGGTTTCCTTAGCACCGAAATAATAAGTCGTATCGAGATTAAATCGATCAGCATCAACACTACCAACTTCGATATCAGAGTAGGTAGCTTTAGTAATAGAGTTATATTCCTCGGCACCAGCAGTAGTGGCAACAAGCATCAGGGGAAGAGCAGCAAGCTTGAATCTCATTTGATAAATCCTTCGTTAACGTAGCGATCCAAATTGGGCTGCGGATTGTAGCAAAAGTTTTTTGGTGCGCAACGACAGCAAATTACACGATAAGCAATTAGAGCCAAATTTTCGGTAAAGCGAATATTTTTTTCGACAAAAAATGTATCAACAAGAAAAAACAAATGCTGTAATTGGCTGTAATGTACCAAATAAATAAATTCCAGCTAAAAACAATAAAATAAAAAATTTTATTTTTTATTCGAACATATATTTATTCAGGCTGCGTTCAGGTTCAATTGATTAACATCAATCACTATTAATATTTACGACCCATTGCGGGTCATAAAACTCCCCTATTGGATTAATTTTTACAAAAGGGGCCACGCTGGCAATGATTTCATCAATTTTTTTACTGTGCTCAGCTTGCATAGCATCCCGATCTTTTTTACATCGCCAGCTAGCAATGGCTATCAATACATTGGGGTCATCAATTTTTTGATGAAGCTCTGTGCCCATCGCTCCCGGGGAGCGCTGGATAATCTCAGAAGCGCGCATCCAGGCATCGGCATAATCCTCAGCTTTAAACCCATTTTGTAGATGAACCTCGAAGATAAATTTCATGCTCTGTATTACCTAACGACTAACAAATAGTTTTCCGTAAAAAAAAAGGCCGCACTAGGCGGCCTTTTTAAATTAGCAAAACCCTTTAGGACTTGCGCAGATTTTCCTGGTGCCCGTGCCGGATATCAGCACCCTCCACCAAGTAAACAACCTGTTCACAAATATTCTTCGCATGGTCACCGATCCGCTCCAGTGAGCGCAGGGTCCACAACACATTAATGACCCGGGAAATACTGCGCGGGTCCTCCATCATGTAAGTTACCAGTTCACGTACG
The DNA here is from genome assembly GCF_052466985.1 of Microbulbifer maximicatervae (SeqCode). Taxonomy (NCBI): domain Bacteria; kingdom Pseudomonadati; phylum Pseudomonadota; class Gammaproteobacteria; order Cellvibrionales; family Microbulbiferaceae; genus Microbulbifer; species Microbulbifer maximicatervae (SeqCode). The sequence goes on along the minus strand of NZ_CP174298.1, from coordinate 3,880,726 downwards.
GCCGTACGGTAATCCATATCAACCTGCTGATCCTCAGCAAGAGTTTGCAGAGCCGACTGCACATCGAAACGAGTATAGGCATCCAGGGCGTCATTGAGCATTTTGCGCACAGCATTGGCAATATGACGGATTTCGGTATACCCGCGCGGCGACGTACCTTCATCTGTCAGCGCTATGGCCATCTTGGCAATCTTGCTCGCCTCATCTCCAATTCGCTCCAGGTCGCGGGCAATTCGAATGACAGACAGCACCATACGGAGATCGGATGCCGCCGGTTGGCGCTTGGCTATAATTAGCGTGGCGTGCTCATCCAGGGCCATCTCACTCTTATCGATGACTTCTTCAATACGCAGCACTTCTTCGGCCAACTCACTGTCAGCATTAGCCAAGGCATCAACCGCATCGGCAACCTGGCGGGCGACCATGCCGCCCATTTCCAGCATCTCTGTCTTTAGGCTTTCCAGGTCTTCATTAAATTGGCGTGAGATATGTTGATCGAAATGCATTTCCATAGTTTTCCCTCCGAGCAGGAACCTTAGCCGAAGCGGCCAGTGATATAGGCTTCAGTGAGTTCGTGCTCGGGGTTGGTGAACACCGTTTCAGTATCGTTAACTTCCACCAAATGCCCCAAATGGAAGTAAGCCGTACGCTGACTCACCCGCGCAGCCTGCTGCATCGAGTGAGTAACGATTGCGATAGTGTAGTTCTGGCGCAGCTCATCAATCAGCTCTTCGATTCGCGCCGTCGCAATTGGGTCCAGGGCAGAGCAGGGCTCATCCATCAGGATCACTTCCGGACTCACCGCAATTGCGCGGGCGATACACAGACGCTGCTGCTGACCACCGGACAGACCCGTGCCCGGCTTGTCCAAACGATCTTTAACCTCATTCCACAGACCGGCGCGGCGCAGGCTGTTTTCTACGATCTCATCCAGATCGGCACGGCGGCTGGCAATACCGTGGATTTTTGGGCCGTAGGCCACATTCTCGTATATGGACTTGGGAAAAGGGTTTGGTTTCTGGAATACCATACCGACGCGGGCGCGCAGGGGTACCACATCCACTTTGGGGCCATAGATGGGGTCACCATCCAGACTTAACTCGCCCTCGACGCGACAACCTTCAATGGTGTCATTCATGCGGTTGAGGCAACGCAAAAACGTCGACTTACCACAGCCGGAAGGGCCGATCATGGCAACCACTTCATTTTTTCCAATATCGAGGCCGACCGAGTGGATCGCCTGGGTTTCACCATAGAAAACATTCACATTGCGCATACGCAACTTGGCGGTGTCACAGAAGGGTTGGCCAACTGTTTCTCTAACATCAGCCCGATCATTCATCATTTGCCTACCCGCAACATCGGATTGCGCCGCATCAGTTTGGCTGGCGGCATCCAGGGTCATGGTACTCATATAATATCCCGCTTTCTGATAATCCGCGCTCTGTTACCAGCGGCGCTCAAGTTTCTTGCGCAGCAATACCGCGCTGGTATTCATCACAATCAACACACTCAGCAACACCATAATGGCTGCGGAGGTGCGCTCGACAAAGGCGCGCTCCGGGCTGTCTGCCCACAAGAAAATCTGCACAGGCAGCACGGTGGCCGGGTCGGTTACCCCAGCAGGTACGTCGACAATAAAAGCGACCATACCAATCATCAATAGGGGCGCCGTCTCACCGAGGGCCTGGGCCATACCGATAATCGCGCCGGTCAACATACCCGGCATCGCCAGGGGCAGCACATGGTGGAAAACCACCTGCATACGTGAAGCCCCCATACCCATTGCCGCCTCGCGAATTGAGGGTGGCACCGCCTTCAAAGCCGCGCGGCTGGAAATAATAATCGTGGGCAAGGTCATCAGCGTCAGTACCAAGCCCCCTACCAGGGGTGCCGAACGCGGCAACTCAAAGAAATTAATAAATATCGCCAGGCCCAAAAGACCGAAAACAATAGAAGGCACTGCCGCGAGGTTATTGATATTCACCTCAATCAAATCGGTCCAACGGTTTTTGGGCGCATACTCTTCCAAGTAAATCGCCGCCGCCACACCGATAGGGAATGACAGTGCGAGAGTTACCAACAGGGTAAACAGGGAGCCCATCAAGGCTGCGCGGATGCCCGCCTGCTCTGGTTCACGGGAGTCGCCATTGGTAAAGAAGATGGTATTGAACCGCTTCTTCAGTTCACCGCTGTCCAACAGCTGTTCAATCCAACCGGCCTTCTGGTCCGAGGTACGACCACGGAATCCCTCTTTGGAGTCCTTCAGGCTTTTGACGAAAGTATCCACATCGTCATCGACTGACAGCCAGACTTTCTCGGATTTACCCAACAGTTCCGGATTCGCAGCTAAGCGATCGCGCAGGGTAAAAGGTGCTCCGGAGGAGACCAGGCTGTAGAGCTCGCGCTTGTCACTGCGACCAGTCACAGTGGGAAAGCGTTCGCGCAGGGACTGACGAATAACACCGGTGAAGTTTGCCCAGGTCAGACTTTCATCATCGACCTTATCGATGCCCAGAACCTGCTCGTCGTAGTGCACCTCCAGTTGGATAGCTGTCTGCACAAAGGCACCACTGCCTTTGCTGATAATGTCAGTGAACAAAATCAGTACGGCGAGTACACCAAAGGCAATACTGCCGATACCCAACCCACGAAACAGCTTTTCTTTGCGATGACGGCTGGCGAGGCTTTTTTCTATGCGCTCGCGAACCTGCGCCTGAGTAAGATCAGTCATACTGCTCCCGGTATTTTTTCACTACGTGCAAGGCAATAAAGTTCAGCACCAAAGTGGAGATAAACAACATCAGGCCCAAAGCAAAAGCGGCGAGGGTCTTGGGACTGTCAAATTCCTGGTCGCCAACCAACAGAGTCACAATCTGCACCGTCACAGTCGTGACCGATTCGAGCGGGTTTGCGGTGAGGTTCGCCGCGAGTCCGGCGGCCATCACCACAATCATGGTTTCACCAATTGCGCGGGAAACCGCCAACAATACACCGCCAACGATGCCGGGTAGTGCCGCAGGAATCACAACTTTGCGCACCGTCTCGGACTGGGTGGAACCCAAGCCCAGGGCACCATCGCGAAGGGACTGGGGCACCGCATTGATCACGTCATCGGACAGAGAGGAAACAAAGGGAATGATCATGATTCCCATCACCAGGCCAGCGGCCAGTGCGCTTTCACTGGAGGCCTGTAGGCCCATAGAGGTGGCCAACTCGCGAATAAATGGAGCAACGGTTAAGGCAGCAAAAAAGCCGTATACCACGGTGGGTACACCGGCGAGAATTTCGAGTACTGGCTTGGCCAGGGAACGCACGCGCTTACTGGCGTACTCCGCCAGATAAATAGCCGCCATCAATCCCACAGGTACCGCCACAAACATGGCGATCGCGGACACCATCAGGGTTCCGGTAAACAGCGGGACAGCACCAAAAGCACCGCTCGATCCCACCTGGTCTGCGCGCAGGGCCATCTGTGGGCTCCAGTGCAATCCAAACAGAAATTCACTCACCGGCACGGACTGGAAGAAACGCAGGGATTCAAACAATACCGATAACAAAATACCGACAGTGGTTAGAATCGCGGCGCTGGCACAGGCAATCAGCACCGTGCGCAGCACTTTTTCAACTTTTTCGCGAGCGCGCAGCTTGGGAGAAAAGCGCAGCAGTGCAAAAGCGGCAAGGCCGCTGGCCAACACCAAACTCAGGAAGGCCTGTAAATTATTGGAACTGGAACGCAACTGACTGAGGTAGTCCGCAGCACTCTGCAATTGTGGGGACTTTTCACCTATCAGGTGGCCCGCCGCGAGATTCTGGATCTGCGCGTAGAGAAGGTTCTGCCCGGAGATGCTCTCCGGCTTATCGGCAATACTATTCATGACCATCGCACGGATGATCGAATCGTCAAATACCAACCAGCCACAGAGTAATATCAGTGCTGGCAAACCACACCAAAGGGCGGTGAGTAATCCGTAGTAACTGGGCAGGGCGGCCAGATTGCGAACGCCGCCAAGACTGCGAGCAGCGTTCACTGCACGGCGAAAGCCAGTGCCGTAGGCCACTAATATCAGGAGCAGCAAAAGTGCGAACAGTGTGGGGGTTTGCATTGAATTACCGTACTAAAAATATCGTCGCTGGCATTATCCAGACTTTATCCCCGCGTTCCATCACAGGGGGGACGACAATTTGTGAGTCTTCTTATAAAGAACGGCCAAGCCCTTTCGAGCTTGGCCGTCAATTCCCTTTGACAGTACAACTCCAGAATTTTTTTACTTGGCTGCGAGATTACTCAGTGCGTTCAGCTTGCGCACATCAGTAGCAATCTTTTGACGCTTCTCGGTAGGTAGAGGAATCATACCTTTGTCAGCCAGGTAGCCATCTTCACCCCAAGCGCGCTCATTGGTGAATTCAGCCAGGAACTGCTTAACACCGGGAACCACGTCAGCGTGCTGCTTCTTAACGTAGATAAACAGCGGACGGGAAACCGGGTAGCTCTGGTCAGCGATGGAGTCGAAAGTAGGGGCCTGATCTTCGATCAGGGAGCCCTGTACCTTGTCAGCATTCTGGTCGAGGAAACTAAAGCCGAAGATACCCAGGGCGTTGGGGTTGGCAACCAGCTTGTTCACGATCAGGTTGTCGTTCTCACCGGCTTCAACATAAGCGCCGTCTTCACGAACGTTGTGACAGATCGCTTTGTAAGCGTTCTTGTCTGTTTTCTTCATGGCTTTGATCCAGCCAAACTTCTTACAGCCACCTTCCATTGCCAGCTCGGCAAAAGCATCGCGAGTACCGGAAGTGGGGGGCGGACCCAAAACTTCGATTTTGGTGTTGGGCAGAGCTGGGTTTACGTCCTTCCAGGTCTTGTAGGGGTTGGCTACCAGAGTTTCAGAACCGTCTGGGTTAGGAACTTCCTTAGCCAGGGCCAGAAAGATGTCCTTACGAGTCAGCTTAAAGGGAGCCGCTTTCTTAGCATTTGCAAGAACGATGCCGTCGTAACCGATCTGTACTTCAACAACATCAACACCGTTGCTGTTACACATTTCCAGTTCGGATTGCTTGATGCGACGGGAGGCACCGGTGATATCCGCAGTGCTTTCTCCAACACCCTGGCAGAACAACTTCATGCCACCACCAGTACCAGTGGACTCAACGACTGGAGTTTTAAACTGGGTTGCGCGGCTAAAACGCTCCGCCACAGTCGTAGTAAACGGGTAAACAGTAGAGGAACCTACAACACTAATGTAATCGCGCGCTGCCATAGCAACCTGTGAAGTTGCCAGGGTCAGGGCTGCCAGAGAAGTCGCCAGAATTTGCTTGTTCATTGTGTAACTCCGATGAGTGTTTTTATTTCACGCGGCGATGCTAGGAACAACGGGTGACGATTCTATGAATAAAAGATTACAAAAAGGTTACAGCTGTATTTTTACCCTGCTGGCATGAGAGCGGGCAAAGGGTTAACCTTCGAGCAACATAAATAACAATAAGATGTAAAGAGAGAAGCCCCCATGCGTTTTCTGCTGTGCAGCGCGCAGGCACTCGAGCGCCTGACCAGTCATACCGGGCAACTGCTGTCCTGGTTCACCTGGGCCATGGTCCTGTTACAAAGCTGTGTTGTGGTGATGCGCCACGGCTTCAATACCGGTTCTATCGCCCTACAGGAATCCGTGATTTACCTGCACGGTGCCGCCTTTATGCTGGGGCTGGCCTATGCGTTACAGACCGATGCCCATGTGCGGGTGGATGTCTTCTACCGCAAGATGAGCGCCAGGGCCAAAGCCTGGATCAATGCAATTGGCTATCTGATATTTCTCTTACCGCTTTGCGTCTTTCTATTTATAAGCAGCTGGCACTTTGTACTGAATAGCTGGTCAGTTTTTGAAGACAGTGCGAACGCCGGCGGCCTGCCCGGGGTATTTTTACTGAAGAGCTTGATTCCTCTGTCTGCGGTCACCTTGGCTCTGGCGGGGCTGGCCCAGTTTATTCGCGCGCTGGTGCAATTGATGCTGCCCCAACAACAGTCCATTCCAATGTCGTCGTCAAAAGCAGTACTGAAGCAGGTAGAAGGGGCCGAAGTGTGATTGAGCTAATCCCCTTTCTGATGTTTGCAGCCGTCTGCGCTCTGCTTATGTTCGGCTACCCAGTAGCTTTTACCCTCGCGGGTACCGCCCTGCTATCAGCGGGCCTGGGTATTGTGTATGGCGTATTTGATGCTGAGTTGCTGCGCGCTTTCCCCGATCGCCTCTACGGCATTATGCAAAACGGCACTCTGGTTGCCGTTCCGCTATTTGTGCTGATGGGGGTAATACTGGAGCGAGCCAAGATTGCCGAGGATTTGTTGGTTAATCTGAGCAAAGCCTTTATGGGGGCTCCCTCGGGACTCGCCATTTCCGTAGTGGTAGTGGGCGCGCTGCTCGCCGCCAGTACTGGCATCGTCGGTGCAACTGTAGTCACCATGGGGCTGATGTCACTGCCCACCATGTTAAAAAATGGCTACTCCCCCAAACTGGCTACCGGCACTATCTGCGCCACTGGTACCCTCGGGCAAATTATCCCTCCCTCTATTGCCTTGGTTCTGTTGGGTGACACCCTCTCCAATGCCTACCAACAGGCACAGCTATCTGCGGGCATTTTTAATCCCAAGCCGGTCAGCGTGGGGGATCTGTTTGTGGGGGCAATTATTCCCGGCTTACTGCTGGTGGCCGCCTATATCATTTATCTATTATTTATCGCCCGTCGCCCCAAACCCACAGAGACCAGCGAGCCTCCAGAAGTGGATAAGGCCCAGCTGCTTCGCAGTCTTTTGCCCCCGATTGCCTTAATGCTGATTGTGCTCGGATCAATCATCGTTGGCGCTGCCACCCCTACAGAAGCGGCCGCCGTCGGCGCACTGGGGGCGGCGTTACTGGCATCCAGTCGCGGAGCACTAAGCTTTAAGCGCGCCGGGGAAATCGGCCGCAGTACACTTCAGGTCTCGGCAATGGTTTTCGCCATATTGATTGGCGCTTCATTATTTTCTCTGGTATTTCGCGGTTACAACGGTGAAGAATTGGTGACAGGATTTTTCCACAGCTTGCCCGGAGGGGTAATCGGCGCGACCCTGTTGGTGATGCTGGTAATCTTCCTGCTGGGCTTTATCCTCGACTTTATCGAGATCACCTTTGTAGTGGTACCAATTGTGGGCCCGGTACTGCTGGCAATGGGCGTCGATCCGGTGTGGCTCGGCATTATGATTGCCATCAATTTGCAAACCTCTTTCCTAACGCCTCCATTTGGGTTTGCCCTCTTTTACCTGCGCGGGGTGGCCCCCAGTTCTGTCGCGACATCGGCCATCTATCGCGGGGTAGCACCTTTTATTGCCATTCAACTTTTACTGCTCTGCCTGCTGGCGATATGGCCGGCCCTGGCCACTTGGTTGCCGGGGGTGGTTCAGCAATAGTGATCTGCGTCATGTAGAGAGCCGTCCAGGGCTGAGAGGCAGCACCAACGGCCAAAAACGCGTCTACGGTCGACTAAAGGCCGAAATTTATTCTGGTCAATTACTGGCCAAATTGTGCTAGAATGCGCCACCATTCCAGTAGTGGAAACCAATAACTCTAACAATCTGTGAGTACCCGATGTCCGCACTGTCAGCTCTCGATGAAGATCCGCAACCCACAGGCACGCTAACCCTGCAAACCCTGGCTATGCCCCGCGATACCAATCCGCAGGGGGATGTTTTTGCCGGTTGGCTGATGTCGCAGATGGACCTCGCTGGCGCCATTCTCGCACAAACCATGGCGCGCGGCCGTGTCACAACCGTTGCAGTGGGCAGTATGGTTTTCCTGCGCCCGGTTCCGGTTGGCTCAACCGTCAGCTGTTATGCAGAAGCCATTGAAGAAGGGCGCTCCTCGATTCGCACCATGGTCGAGGTTTGGCTGACGCGGGTGGATTCTGGTGAGCAGGTCAAGGTCACCGAGGGTGAGTTTGTATTTGTCGCTATTGACGATGCCGGCCGTACCAGGCCGCTGCCCTGACTGTAGATATTGGGTTCCCCGGCTGTAGAGCAACACAGCCGGCACCTTCATTTGCCTAGTAGATGGGCGCTAATCTTCTTTTACTTCTCGCGCTTGGTAGTAAGCTTCTTCACTGATCTCGTGGTAGGGCTTCACATCCCGTTCAAATTCCTTAAAGGCTTTGTAAACACGGGCAAACTCCGGGTCCCGCTGCGCCGTCTCCTGCATGATTTCGTTGTTGATCTTCTTCAGGTGAGACAGAACATCTTCCGGCAAGCGCTCCACTTTTACCCCGTGCTCTTCTACCAGCTCCTTGAGGGCCCGGTTATTGCGTGCCGTGTATTCGTCGAGCATATCCTGGTTGGCTTCACGGGCGGCGACTCGCACTATTTCCTGCAAATCGGTGGGCAGTTTTTCGAACGCCTTTTTATTGACGATAAATTCCAGGATAGAACCCGGCTCATGCCACCCGGGGTAGTAGTAATATTCGGCAACCTGGTGGAAACCAAAAGCGAGATCGTTGTAGGGGCCCACCCATTCGGTAGCATCGATCACTCCAGTCTGTAGGGCGGTGTAGAGTTCTCCACCGGGAATGGTCACCGCCGTGCCACCGGCGCGGTTTAAAACCTCTCCGCCCAGGCCGGGAATACGCATCTTAAGACCCTGTAAATCCTTCACCGACTTGATAGGTTTGTTGAACCAGCCGGCCATCTGTACACCGGTGGAGCCCCCCGCAAGTGGAATCAGGTTAAAGGGCTCGTAGATCTCCTCCCAGAGTTCGAGACCACCGCCGTGATGCAACCAACCATTCATTTCCTGGGCATTCAAGCCAAAAGGCACCGCAGTAAAAAACTGGGCTGCAGGCACCTTGCCTTTCCAGTAATAGGCCGCGCCGTGTCCCATTTGCGCCGCGCCTTCCGATACAGCACCAAATACGCCCAGGGCAGGTACCAACTCACCGGCACCGTACACTTTGATCCTGAGACGCCCGGCTGACATCGCCTCGACTTTCTTGGCAAAACGCTCCGGCGCACTGCCGAGGCCAGGGAAATTCTTGGGCCAGGTAGTAACTAATTTCCACTCGAACAGCTCTTTATTGCCCTCTGCGGAAAAGTGCTGGGCAGGGCCCATCGCTGCACGGGAAGCTACCAGGGCGGCGAAGGTAATGGCGAGCAGGGCTAAGAGCCCGAGAATGATGGCCGGGTACCAATTGAGTTTTTTCATTGCTACTAATTTATCGTTATTTTTGTATTGTACAAATTATCGGCAGACGCTTTGGTCGCCAACTTAGGTCTTCAGGGGAAGTCCTCTGTGATCTGACCCTGGTATTTTGGATGGATTCCCGCTATCGCTGGAATCCATTCACCACTATCTAACTTTCAATTCTGCATGCCTCTCAGTACCGACATGCTCCGGCACTCAGTATTTAATGCTTAGTGTCAGCTCAAGCCATCACTTAAAGCGGCTGCAACTTGGCCATTGAAAGTATCAGCCTCTTGTCGCCAACATCGTCAAAATTAACCAGCACCCGCATTCGAGGACCCGTTCCCTCAAACTCAATGACAGTTCCTTCACCAAACTTGGCATGGTCCACTCGCCCGCCCAGGACCAGCGGGGGCAAATCATCGAAGTCTGGCGCCGGGTCGGAAAACTGGCCTACCTTGCCGTAGTCCGCCTGATAGAGAGGACGGGAAATTTCGGTCTTCAGGCGCACTTCTTGCACCAAATTAGGTGGAATTTCGCCGATAAAGCGGGAAGGGCTGTTATAGGTTTCACTGCCAAACAGACGCCGGTTTTCCGCGTAGGTAATGTATAGCTTGCGCATGGCGCGGGTGATACCCACGTAGCAGAGGCGTCTCTCCTCCTCCATGCGGCCGGGCTCCTGCGCCGACATCTTGTGGGGGAACAGGTTTTCCTCCACACCCGCCATAAATACCAGGGGAAACTCCAAGCCTTTGGCGGAGTGCAGGGTCATCAGCTGGACGGCATCCTCAAACTCATCCGCCTGACCTTCACCGGCATCGAGGGCAGCGCTGTCGAGGAACTGGTTAAGAAGCGGGATTTCCTCCTCATCTTCCTCTCCCTCGGGCAGACCTGCACCGGTAAAGCCGCGACAGGCAGTGACCAGTTCCTGCAAGTTCTCCACCCGTGTTTGACCTTTCTCGCCTTTCTCTTTGCCGTGAAACTCCAACAAACCGCTGTTTTCGATCACATCCTCAGCAATAGCATCCAACTCTTTATCTTCTGCATTCGCTGCCAGCTGGTTAATCAGGTCCAGGAAGCTCTGCAGGGCATTGCCGGCGCGAGCAGCCAATACCCGCTGCTGCAACATCAGCTTGGCCGCCTGCCACAGGGAGCAGCCCTGCTCCCGAGCATAAGAGCGGACCATCTCTACAGTGCGCGCGCCGATGCCACGGGTGGGCGTATTCACTACCCGTTCAAACGCAGTATCATCATCGCGGTTGGTAATCAGGCGTAAATAAGACAGGGCATTCTTGATTTCCAGGCGCTCGTAGAAGCGCTGGCCGCCATAGATACGGTAGGGAACCTGCTCGCGCAAAAGCCCCTCTTCAAGTACCCGGGATTGGGCATTGGAACGGTAGAGGATGGCGATGCTGTCGCGGCGATTACCGTCGCGCACCCAGTCATTGATTCGCTCGACAATAAAGCGCGATTCATCCTGTTCGTTGTAGGCCGCGTAGACGGCGATGGGCTCACCCTCTTCACCCTTGGTCCACAACTCTTTGCCCAAGCGACCACTGTTATTGGCGATCACCGCATTGGCCGCGTTCAGAATGGTGGAGGTGGATCTGTAGTTCTGCTCCAGTCGCACCGTCTGCACTTCTCGTAAATCTGTGGAAAAGTGCTGGATATTCTCGATCTTGGCACCGCGCCAACCGTAGATGGACTGGTCATCGTCACCCACGGCGGTGATATGGCACTGCTCACCGGCAAGTAGGCGCAACCAGGCATATTGAATCGTGTTGGTGTCCTGGAACTCATCCACCAGGATATGGGGAAAACGCCGGCGGTAGTGGGCCAGAATAGCGTCGTTATTTAGCCAGAGCTCGTGGGCGCGCAGCAGCAGCTCGCCGAAATCCACCAATCCACCGCGCTGACAGGCCTCTTCATAGGCGAAATAGATTCGCACCATGGTCTGCAACCAGGGATCCGCGCCGGCATTGATATATTGCGGCCGCAGACCTTCATCTTTCTGCGCGCCAATCCACCACTGAGTTTCCCGCGGTGACCACTTTTTATCATCCAGCCCAAGATCTGCCTGTACCCGCTTGATCAGGCGAAGCTGGTCGTCGGAATCCAGGATCTGGAAATTCTGCGGCAACTTGGCTTCTTGCCAGTGAGCTTTGAGCAGGCGGTGAGCCAGGCCGTGGAAGGTGCCCACCCACATGCCAAAGGTATTCACCCCCAGCAGTTCTTCGATACGGGCGCGCATCTCGCGGGCCGCCTTGTTGGTAAAGGTTACCGCCATAATGGAGTAGGGCGAGGCGCCCTCCACCTGCATCAGCCAGGCGATGCGGTGTACCAGCACCCGGGTCTTGCCCGAGCCGGCACCGGCCAGAACCAATTGATTGCCGGGCGCGGCAGCTACTGCTTCGCGCTGGGCGTCGTTGAGGGGGTCTAAAATCTGAGATACGTCCATGGGCGAAGATTGTACCAGAGCTGATGCACAAGACCTGTGTAAATAAACAGGATTTTGCCCTGCCTGACAATGTAATGTCGCTCGCCAGCGGAGGGCACAGCGGCTAAACTGCGCCATCTGGCATAGAGAAGGAAGTCCTGTGAAACCGGCGGAAGTAACGCAACGAATCAGTGAACAACTGTCATCCATGCGCAAATCAGAGCGCAAGGTGGCGGAGTATATTCTCGCCAACCCCGATGAAATCATTCATATGCGCATCGTCGACCTGGCTACTGAAGCCCAGGTGAGTGAACCTACCGTGGTGCGCTTTTGTCGCGCCGTGGGCTGCTCCGGATTCCAGGAGTTCAAGCTGAACCTGGCGCAGCAGCTGGCTTCCAGCCCCAGCTTCGGCCAGATTGCGGTTACGGAAACGGATACCATTGCCGAATACAAGCGCAAGGTTTTCGACTCCACGGTGGATACCCTGCTGAAAGTCCGCGATAGAATTGACGACCGTGCCCTCGAGGCCGCTGTCACTGCGATGGCCGCTTCCAAGCGGGTGGAATTCTTCGGTTTTGGCGCCTCCGGTGCCGTCGCCGCCGATGCCCAGCACAAGTTCTTCCGCCTACAGTTAGCCACCGCTGCTCACTCGGACCACCACATCCAGAATATGTCGGCCATGTCCATGCAAGCGGGGGATGTAGTAGTAGCTATCTCCCAGAGCGGTCGCACCAAGGCGTTACTTCGCTCCATGAGCATGGCAAAAGAGCAGGGCGCTCTGGTGGTTGGTTTGGCACCCAGCGGCTCGCCGGTGGCACAGCAAGCCAGCATCCCACTGGAAGTGGATGTAGAAGAGGATATTGAGATCTATACGCCGCTGTCCTCGCGCATCGCTCATCTGGTGGTAATCGATGTCCTCGCTATCGGCGTAGCCCAGCGCAAAGGTCCTCAGCTACAGGAGCACCTGTTGAAACTGAAACAGGGACTGTACACATTGCGGGAAGACAAGCACTAAACTCCCTGATATCCAAAGCGGGCAAGGGACAATGTGCCCGCCCGTTTCTACCAAAGCCATTTCCCGCCAATTGGGCTTTGCCGGGAAGATCCTTCCAGGCTGTACCTGAGCAACATAATGACATCCATCGCTTCTAACCCGGACGAGAAAGCCCCGCGCTGGCTAGTGGTGTGGCTGGCCGCACTCGTTTCTCTGACACCTTTTTCCATCGACAGCTACCTGCCGGCCATTCCGGCGATGGCGGCGGCCCTGGATACAGAAGTCGAGCGGATGCAGTACTCAGTGTCCAGTTTTCTGCTGGGCTTTGCCCTCGGACAACTGTTTGGCGGACCATTATCAGATCGCTGGGGACGGCGCCTTGTAGGAACCATCGGCCTCAGTATCTATATAGCCAGCTCCCTGTTAGTCCTGTTTACCGACCATGTAGACCAACTGATTATCCTGCGCTTCTGCCAGGCAGTTGGCGGCGGCTTTGCCACAGTAATATGTGCTGCAATTGTGCGCGACCTACACAGTGGCCGTGAGGCGGCAAAAATTATTTCCCTGATTAGCACCATCATGCTGATTGCACCACTGATCGCCCCGGTGATCGGCTCCGCACTACTAGCCGTTGGCGGCTGGCAGAGTATATTCGTCTTTTTGTTACTGTACGCTTTGGCAATGCTCGTACTAGTACAGTTGCTGTTACCGGAGACCGTCTCCCGCTTTACCCGCGCACGCCGCCAGATGATGCCGCTAAAGTCTCTCGTGGGCAGCTACGGCCAGGTTTTGCGCAATCCCCGCGCTATTGGGTTCCTGATTGCACAGGCCTGTGTCAGCGGTTCGATGTTTATCTACATCACCACCGCGCCCTTTGTGTTTATGGATTACTTCGGTGTTAGCGCGAATCAGTTCCCACTGTTTTTTGGTATCTGCGTACTCGGGCTAATTTGCATGGTTCAGGTGAATATCCGCCTACTGAACTTTTTTGAGCCGCGCAATATCCTGCTGGCGGGTATTGTGTTGCAGCTATTGGGTTGCGGCCTGCTGCTGCTGGGAACTATGACAGGAGTCAAAGAACTTACCCTGTGGATGATTCCCCTGGTACTGGTGATGAGCTGTATCGGTATTACCGGCCCCAATGCCGCCGCCTGTTATTTGGAGTTCTTCCCCAAAATCAGCGGTAGTGCCAACGCGCTATACGGCGCCGCTCTGTTTATTACCGGGGGGATACTGGGTGGACTGGCGAGCAGCCTGCACACCGGAACCCTGACACCTATTGCAGGATCTATGGCGGGCTGTGCTTTTGTGGCACTACTCTCTGCACTATTCGTCGCGAAGGTTCGCCAACCGATCGAGTCCGATATCCCTGCAACCCGGCGCTTTACCCCGCGTTAACGGCAGCTCTTTACACCGGTTCTAAACTTTCCTCCTGAAGCGCCCGCTGCACTGCGGGCCTTCCTTCCATTCTCTTTTGGAATGCTTGAAGCCGGGGCCACCGGGGCATATCAAACTGCTGATGTTTCAGCCAGCGAGAGAGAACATACAGGTAGGCATCGGCAACCGTGAAACCGTCTCCCATTAAGTAGTCTTTATCAAGCTGCCCTTCGATATAGTCAAACCAGCGGATAAGCCTAACCCGGGAACCCTCCTGCTCCTCTTCTGTACCATGCCAGAACAGTGGTTTAAATAGCTTGTGGACTTCAGCACTGAGGAAGTTGAGCCACTCGAGAAGCCGGTAATGGGCCAGGGTGCCCACTGGTGGCGCCAGTTGCGCGTCGGGCTTTTGTTCCGCCAAAAACTGGACGATTGCCGGACCTTCTGTCAGTACTTCTCCGCCTTCCAGTTGCAGTGCCGGCACGTACCCTTTAGGACTAATCCTTGTAAAGTCGTCGCCGTTTTCCAGCTCGTGGGTTTTTAGATTGACCTTTTGCAGGCCCAGATTGATCCCTGCTTCACAAGCAACAATATGAGGCGATAGAGAGCAAACACCCGGTGCATAAAAAAGCTTCATGGTAATCCTGTAGAGTCATTACCTATATCCCAGCAGTATAGGCCCGGCTTATTTCTCCCCAATGAAGCACGATTGCAATTGGCTTGAATTCCTCTATACAACTGTTGCTGAAATCTACTTACCGCGTATCCAATGGTCCAGGCTAAAGCGACCGGCACCGGCACAGGTAAGAATCAGGAAACCGCCGGCAATCGTGATATTTTTCATAAAGCTGGTCATTTCTGTTGCATCACCAGGGGATAGGTGTACCAGGAAGGCCGAAGCGAGACAGAACAGGAAAAGAACAAAAGCAGATATCCGGGTGAATATCCCCAGTAACACCGCGAGTCCTCCCACCAACTCTATAACGATGACCAGGGGCAAAATGAAGCCGGGTATCCCCATGGAAACCATAAAGGCCTCTGTCATTTCGTAGCCGCCAATTTTATTCCAGCCGGCAAATATAAAGATCAGCGACATCAGTACCCGACCGATCAGCTTAGAGGTGTCGCACAATATCGAATGCTTCACTACTACTTCCTCAATTGCGCATTTATGGGTATGGACTATCAACCAGTGTAGACACTGTCGTAAAAATTCATGAGATAGTCGGTAGCTGCCTTTACTCAGGAGGGATAAAAACTACTAGATTGGCGTGACAATCATCCTTTTTATTTTCAATAGTCAGTAGGAATCTACTAATTGGCAGTTAGTAAGTAATGAAGTAATGTTTAAAAAGCTAAGGCATTAATGAATTTTAGTGGGTAGGGGAAGTCGATCCGTTTGAGCGCAAAACTGAAAAATGCAGTTGTCTGGCGCCCTAGAGCCGCTACAATTGCGCGCCCATATAAAAGGGAGTTGGCCGCTTGTGCCCGCGCGGCCCGCCCCGGTGTAATCCTGTTGCCCTAGATCCACTCCAAGGGAAATCGAGCAGCCTCTGCACGACTACAATAACGGCACACTCACCATCATATAAATTGCCGCCGGGGCGCTCCCCAAAATGGCATTAAACCATCCGAGAATATTTCAGCGCTGGAGTCCACACACGGCATGGAAGTTTATTACACCTTTTGTTTTCTTGCCGCCGTATCAGTTTTTCTGGGTTTCTTGAACCAATACGTATTGCGCGCCCAAACCACGATCGCTATTACCGCCGGTGCCCTGGCCTTATCACTATTGGTCACCGCCCTCGGCAAGTTGGGGGTGGTAGAGTTGCGCACCTGGGCAGATCAGCTTCTGCCGCTCCTCAACCTTGAGGATATTCTGCTCAAGGGAATGCTCGGGTTTCTGCTTTTTGCCGGCAGTTTGCATATCGATCTGTTGGAGCTGCGCAACCAGAAACTGGAGATCGGTCTTCTCGCCATTGTCGGTACCCTCATTTCCACCTTTGTGGTCGGGGCCCTTCTTTACTGGTTCCTGATGCTGATCAATATGCCGGTGGCTTTTGTTTACTGCCTGTTATTTGGTGCATTGATCTCTCCCACCGATCCTATCGCCGTACTGGCAATAATGAAAAACCTGAAAGCCCCGGAGCAGGTTTCCATTCAGGTGGAAGGTGAGTCCCTGTTCAACGATGGCTTCGGTATCGTGATCTTCGCGGTGATTTACGCACTCGCTTTCGAAGGCGGCCAACCTACAGTACCGGCAGTGGCTGAGCTATTCGCTATCGAGGCACTGGGGGGCATATTGCTGGGACTGATCATTGGTGGCGTTTTCCACTGGGCTATTTGTTGTACCAATGATCACAGCCTGGAATTGATGCTGACCATGGTTATTCCCACTGCCGGTTTTTCCCTGGCCAATGTGCTCGGGGTCTCCGGCGCCCTGGCAATGGTGGTGAGTGGCATTATTATTGGCAACTTTACCCGCGAGCGCGGCTTTTCCCGGGTGAGCCAACACGAGCTGGATAATTTCTGGAGCATCACCGAGGACTTCCTCAACGGTTTGCTCTTCCTGCTGGTGGGCCTGTTCCTGATTACTATCGACCTGCGCCCCTCCGACTACCTACTGATGGCAGTGGGCATTGTCATTGTTCTCACCGCCCGAGTTTTCGCTGTCGGCATACCCTTCCTGTATTTAAAAAGTCGCCGCAAGTACCACCCCTATACCAACCGGATTTTGATCTGGGGAGGGTTGAAAGGTGGTCTGGCATTGGCGCTGGCGATGTCGATTCCCGCCGGCAGTGCCTTCGTCCAGGGACAGGACCTTCGCTACCTGTGGGTGGTCATGACCTATGGCGTGGTGCTCTTTTCTATCGTCGTACAGGGCTCTACCATAGCGCCATTGATTCGTCGCAGCCGGGAGTTTTCTGAGCCCGAACGCGACGAGCCCCAGCAACCGACAGCCAAATAGCGATAACGATTAAATGGAACACTCCGGCTTCCTTATTGAGGCAGTAATTTTCATGGCTGCCGCAGTGATTGCGGTACCCATTGCCACCCGCCTGGGCCTGGGCTCAGTCCTCGGTTACTTACTCGCCGGTGTGGCCATAGGCCCAAGTGCCCTAGGCTTAGTCGGCGATGCCAGCGATGAAATGCACGTTGCCGAGTTTGGTGTTGCACTCATGCTGTTCCTGATCGGCTTGGAACTGCAGCCGAAGAAATTGTGGAAAATGCGCGGTGCTATCCTCGGCACCGGCAGTGCCCAACTACTGTTTTCCGCTGCGGCCATCGCTGGATTGGTTCTCGCCTTTTCCGAGATGGATTGGCGCTCTTCGGTGGCTATCGGGCTGATCCTGGCACTGTCCTCAACTGCGATCGTATTGCAATCCCTCAGTGAAAAGGGCCTGCTGAAAAGCCAGGGCGGGCGCGCTGCATTTGCGGTACTTTTGTTCCAGGATATCGCTGTTATTCCCATCCTCGCGCTATTGCCACTGCTGGCAGGTACCGCTGCCAGCCCCCATGAAAGTGGCTTGAGTGGTTGGTATTACGCATCGGCAGTTATCGGCACCATGCTGGCTTTTATTTTCGCCGGGCGTTACCTGCTCGGTCCCTTACTGCGTCTAATGGCAGGCAGCCAAGTGCGCGAACTGTTTACCGTGAGCGCGCTACTTATCGTATTTGCCGCAGCTGCGGTAATGACCTGGCTGGACCTATCGCCGGCACTGGGTACTTTCCTCGCCGGGGTACTGCTGGCCGAGAGCGAGTTCCGCCATGAGCTGGAAGCGGATATACAGCCTTTTAAGGGCCTGCTGTTGGGCCTCTTCTTTATCGCCGTGGGTGCCAGCCTGAATTTCTCCCTGATCGCGGACAACCCGCTGGTGCTAATCGGATTAGCATTGGCGTTGGTGCTGGTTAAATTTACCGTGCTGTTTGCCCTGGCGCGCACCTTGCGAATGTCAAAGGGCGAGGATTGGTTGTTCGCTCTGTCATTGGCGCAAGCCGGTGAATTCGGTTTTGTACTGGTAGCGTTCTCTACCCAGCTTCAGGTCCTGAGTGCGGACGTCGGCAACCTGTTAGTAGCTCAAATTGCTCTGACCATGGCCCTGACACCAGTGCTGCTGCTGATCTACGAACAGTTTATCCAGCCGCGGTTTGTCACCGGCCCAGAGGTTCCCGCCAACATAGATACATCACCGCCTGTGGATTCCGGCTCACCGGTAATCATTATTGGCTACGGGCGCTTTGGGCAGATCGCCGGGCGACTTCTAAATGCCTGCGGTTTCAATACCACTTTGCTCGAACGCAATGCAGAACAGCTGGATCTGGTGCGCCGCTATGGTATCAAGGCTTACTACGGGGATGCCTCGCGAGAGGATCTGCTGCGCGCCGCCGGAGCCCAAAACGCAAAGCTGGTTATCCTGACCTTGAGCGACCAGGCCGCCTGTCTGGAAATTGTGGCCCAGCTGCAAAAACACTTCCCCAATGTGACCATCCTCGCCCGGGCCCGCAACCGTATGCACCAATATGCTTTGATGGAAGCCGGGGTCCGCTATATCTTCCGCGAGACCGTGGACTCGGCCCTGACCATCGGCGAAAAGGCGCTGGAACTATTGGGACTCAGTCCCATACAGGCGCGCCGCGCCGCCTTGAAATTCAAGCAGCACGACCAGCGTATGCTGGAGGCACTTTTCCCCTACTGGCGCGATGAGTCCCAGCATATTGCGCAAAGCCGAATCTATCGCGAGCAGCTTTTACAGGCGTTACAACAAGACCGCCGCGACAAGGACCTGCACTTGGATCACTATTGGGAAGAAGCCAAGCCCGAGATGGAAAAACAATAGGCCAGTTATTGGCCCTAGGGGCTGTCATTAAGCACGACAATGGCAGCCCTGCCCGGACTCAGACTCTCGCTGATGTGCCCCTCTCCGTGTAAATCATTGGCTAATAAGATATCTCCGGGAGCAAAGATATATTGTTCACCGGAGCTGGTCGTGAGCTTCACCCTGCCTTCAAGATAAAGAATAAACTGCGCCTGCGGGGCACAGTGCCAATCAAAACGCTGCCCCTCGCTAAACTCCCGGAACTGCACCTGCTTGGCGGGATAGGGGATTGAGTAATTACCCAGGGGCTCGCGCTGGGGACTGTCTATTTTTCTTTTCTGAAAACGGGAAACCCCATTAACTGAACACAGCTCTACAAACTCCATATCAAGTTTTCACCAATTTAAGCGTGTCTATTACAAGAGAAAATTTATTCTTTGTTAATTAAGCTCGCCTCTACCAGATCGACCTCCAAAACCAATTTGCGGTGGAGTTCATCATCAATCTTCCTGGAGACACGCAATTCCAACAGTTGTTCGCGCTCAGCGGAAAGTGCGGCAAGGTGGTAATGACGCTCAACCCTGGAACGCATCCAGATAATATCCTCGCTTTCATCTTCTCCTAGGGTTATGCGTCGCCGATAAATAGCCAAAAGGTGATCCACCGCCTCAAAAGCGAGATCGCGATCTTTTTCGCCTCGATCAATATCATGACGCATATTCATTAGTTGATTCACTGCTGCTGTGGCAGCAGATATTCGCGCACCTTTTTCATCACCGATAGCGGCAAAATTGGGGGCTTCGGGTAAACGGCGCAGTAGAACAGGCAATAAAAAACTTGCCAGCAATAAGGAAAGCAAGATAACGCCCATTGCAATAATCAGGGCTAAATCACGGCCGGGCAACGGCTTTCCATCTGTCATAGCGAGGGGAAGGGAAAAGGCTCCCGCCAATGTAATCGCCCCTCTTACCCCGGCGATAGTCAACACGCTAACCAATAAAAAATGGGTACCAAAAGATTCTACTTTCTGCCCAAAACGTGAGAGATATAGTGATACCCATACCCACACAAATCTCAGGAGAAGTAGTACAACAAATATTGCCAGGACATAAAAAATAATTGTTAAGTCACCGGTGTGGCGCGCGCCGGAGAAATCGGCTCCGGTAATTCGAACCAATTGCTCTCCCAACAAAACAAAAATAATACCGTCAAGAACTGCTTGTACTGTTTTCCATACTGCACGGCGGTCCATCCGTGTAGTCGACATTTCCGCGCCGTGTAAGGTGGTATAGTGAGTCGCAATTCCAGCACTGGCAGCCGCCAAAATACCCGATACCTGTAAAGTATGGGCGGCGATATATGCCGCAAAGGGCACTAATAAGCTCACTAGAACTTGTACAGTAGTGTCCTCACCGCCAATTCTGACCAGCAGGCGCAAAATATATCCACAGGCAAATGCCGCTCCAGCACCAATAACCACACCGCCGATAGCGACCCAGAAAAAACCAGCCAGTGCGTGGGGAAATGAAAAGGTCCCAGTGAGGGCAGCAATCACTGCAAAACGGAAAATATCCAATCCCGAGGCATCATTAAACAGGGACTCTCCGGCGAGGATATGCTCCAGCCGTGGTGGCATAGAAGTTCCACCGTGGACCACCGATACCGCCACGGGATCGGTCGGTGCCAAAATTGCCGCTACTGCAAAAGCCACCGCCATTGGCATGACCGGCACCAACCAGGAAATAAAATATCCCATACCCACAACGGTAAAAAGCACCAATCCAATAGCCAAGGTAACAATGGCACCGATATCTCGAAACAGAGCGCCTTTCGGTATTCGCCAACCGGCAATAAACAATAAGGGCGGAACAAACAGCAGGAAAAAAATTTCTGGCTCGAGGGGTATTTCTATTCCCAAAAAGCTACCCAGTATTGCTCCCGCAGCAATTTGCAATAGAGGCAGTGGAATAGGTAAAGGCAACAGGCGTGCAATAACCAGGGTAATGGCCACAACTAACAACAGCACCAGCGCAATAACCAGATAGTGCATTACTCGCTACAGTTCCCTGTGACGCCTTATTGAAATAGATCTCTATCGAGTAACTAGGGAGCCTCTGAATAACTCCGTAATGCTGTTCACTCAATATCAGGAAGTTTATGCGAGAATAGAAAACAGGGAATAAATTCTGAGAAAACGTGCCGGCACTTTGCAGCGCTCCAAAAAATTACTCTGCAAATTTGGCAGCGTTTTTGGGGTTTCTTTACTCAAACATGTCCGGCTGTTCTTTTGCAATTACATTGTAGAGAGGCTGAAAGCTAAATAATCCCGCCAGTTCAGTTCCCACAACCGCCCTGGTTCGTATTGCCACCTCTGGATCGATCAAAATAGGCTGCCCAGCTGCTTCCGCCAGTAACTGAGCCTGGCAGCTTTTTTCCATAGTGATATACCACCAGGCAGCTTCATCGACGGATTTACCCACCGTCAGCAAGCCGTGATTCTGCAATATCAGTGCTTTGTGGTTACCCAAGGCTTTAGCAAGGGCTGCGCCTTCTCCCATTTCCAATACCACGCCGGAAAAAGTATCCAACAAACCGTGGTCCTGATAAAAGGCACAAGCATCCTGGGTAATGGGATCCAGAAGACGCCCGAGAGTAGACCAACTTTTCCCATAAAGGGAATGGGCGTGCGCAGCGGCTACCACATCCGGGCGGGTTTTATGAATGTGAGAATGAATAGTAAAGGCAGCGCCATTAAGGTAACCATCCCCCTCAACCACCTCTCCTTGATGATTGACCAGCAACAGTTGTGACATCGTCATCTGTTTAAAGGAAACCCCCATAGGGTTGACCCAAAAGTGATCGTCATATTCCGGGTCACGGACAGTGATATGACCGGCTACACCTTCATCAAATCCAAATTTTCCAAACAGGCGAAAAGCCGCCGTCAGCTTTCTCTTACGCTCTTCACGAACTTGTTCTGGCGGCTGGGTTGGCTCGCCAAGCAACATATTGATGTCGCCATTCATAACAGCAGCATCAATACCGGTTTTTGTTTTATTTTTTTCTGTTGTAGCCACCTAGCGGCCCTCTCATCTTTGGAAAATGCCGAGGCATGGTTATAGCATGACTTTTATTTTCTATGCGAGGATTAATAACTTAATAAAATGGTGACTGCTTAATGCGGAAAAATATAAAAGTGACTTTGATGTCTTTTCTATCAGTTTATTTTCGCGCGGTAGAAATATAAGCAAAAATTTACTGCCAAATAATGAAAAATAAGTATCTTGCACTTAGTTTCTTTTATCGAATAATTAGGACTGCTTACTCAAAGTAAATTCCCACCCAGATGTCATAGATATGACCCTGAGTAGGAGAGAGTTTACTCTATCAAAAACCTTCCAGGACTATCTTTCCTTTTGCAGCCTGGGATTCGATAAGCTGATGCGCTTTTAAAAGATTGTTTGCGTTTATTTTCCCAAAATTCTGCCCCATAGTGGTTTTAATTAATCCCTGGTCAATTAATTCCGCAAGTTCATTCAACAGAACATGCTGGGCAACCATATCCTCGGTAGAAAACAGCGCGCGAGTAAACATAAACTCCCAGTGAAGAGACACACTCTTCTGCTTCAGTGCCATAACATCCAAGGAGGCGGGGTCGTCAATCAAACCAAACTTCCCTTGAGGTCTGATACTTTTGATAATTTCCGCCAAGTGCTCTTCGGTATTAGTGAGGCTAACGACATAGTCGACGCCATCGATGCCTTCGCGGCTTAACTGTTCGCTAAGAGACTGCCGATGATTGATCACATGGTGGCTTCCAAGCTCTTCAAGCCAGCTTTTGGTTTCGGGGCGGGAAGCAGTACCTATCACAGTCAAATTGGTCAGACGACGGGCCAACTGGATCATAATCGAACCCACGCCACCAGCGGCACCAATGATCAGCAGTGACTTGTTGTTTGCCCCTTTACCCACCGCAACTTGCAGGCGGTCGAATAGCATTTCCCAAGCGGTAATCGCAGTGAGAGGCAGCGCCGCTGCCTCGGCACAGCCAACCGTCTTGGGGGCAGTACCAACGATTCTCTCATCCACCAGCTGGTACTGGGCATTGCTGCCCGAACGGGAGATATCGCCCGCATACCAAACCCGATCGCCAACCTTAAAGAGTCCCGCTTCCGGGCCTACCGCTTTCACTATGCCCACAGCATCCCAGCCAAGTACCTTCCACTGACCGGTATCCGGGCTGGCCCGCTGCCTCACCTTAGTATCTACCGGGTTAACTGAAACGGCCTGTACTTCTACAAGCAGATCCCGGCCGGAGACTTGCGGTATGGGGAGGGTTATATCCTGTAGCGCTTCTTTATCACTGCTTGGCAGAGACTGTTGATAACCGACGGCCTTCATCATCAGTTTTATCCTTTTCCAAATGGGGTAACTAGTGTGAAGGTATCTTAAAAAGGAATATCCACAGGAAAAACTGCCTTCTCGCAGAAGCTGTTTCAATTATTTTTTTAAATTCCAGTGTCTATGGATAACTCTATCCACAGTTATCCACAAAGCTGAACTAGGGCACGGGGAAATGGCTATCTGTGGAAAACTTGAGAAGAAATTTACTCACCAAGGCATTAAATCTTTGCGCTGCTTCCAGAAACAGGAAATGGCTTCCTCCTTCCGCCACATCAAAGATCTCAAGCCTGGAACCCGCAACTTGCTGGTGAATCCACTGCTGGCACTCTATTGGGTGTGGACTGGCACGACCGAAAGCCACTAGCGTCGGCTTATCAATCCTGGGGATAAAATCCCGCCAGTCCTTTGTTACGTTATCCACAAAAAGCTTTGCAGCCCAGCGACGGGGACACTGCAGGTTAACCGCAACCAGCTCATCCCGTTGGGTTTTCCCCATTAAAGGCGTGACCATAGACATAAGAATTTGGCGGGTGGCCTCAGCACCTTTTTTTCCAACCAAGTTATCCACAAACTGGAAGAGGCTCTCCGGGGTCAGTATGCCTCCAGCTGCCAATCGCTCCGCTTCACTCCAGGCGGGATCTGCCAGTAGACAGGGGGGTTCATCGATTAGCACTAGTGCACTGACCCTATCCCCACCAAACATTTCCAGGTAGCTCCATATCACCGAGCAGCCGGCGGAGTGGCCGAGTAAATGAAGGGGTTCCTGTTGCAGACTTGAGATCAGCTCTTGCAAGTCCTTGGCGAGGCGGGAAATTCGATAGCCATGATTGGGCTTGTCAGACTGACCATGACCACGCATATCCAGCGCGATCACACGAAACTGATCGCTGAGCCCTGCGAGCTGATGTTTATACAACACCGCCCCCTGGGACCAGCCGTGTAGCATCAATAATATGGGGCCGCTGCCGGCCTCTAGATAGCGCAGGGTGACGCTATCAGAGGTAGTAAATTCACACAGCTTTACTCGCTTGTGCATAAACCTTTTGCGGCAGGTGAACGGTTATTCAACCGTGACTGATTTAGCCAGGTTTCTGGGTTGATCCACATCCGTACCTTTTAGCAACGCCACATGGTAACTCAATAGCTGCAGCGGCACGGTGTAGAGAATCGGCGCCAGACTCTCTGGGGAATCTGGAACTTCCACCACGGTAACACCTTCTTCACTGGTAAATCCGGCCTTGGGGCTGGCGAAAACAAACAGTTGCCCACCCCGCGCACGGACTTCCTGTAAATTGGATTTGAGTTTTTCCAGCAGCTCATCATTGGGGGCAACGACAACCACGGGCATATCGCCGTCCACCAGTGCCAGGGGGCCGTGCTTCAATTCGCCGGCGGGATAGGCCTCTGCGTGGATATAGGAAATTTCCTTCAGTTTTAGAGCGCCTTCCAGAGCAATGGGGAATTCGACACCACGCCCCAAGAAAAGCGCGTGATTCTTCTCTGCAAAGGCCTTGCTGGTGTTTTTAACCACCTTATCCAGACCGGTAAAACTCTCCATAAGCTCAGGTAACTGGTGCAAGGCGCTGACCAGTTCAGCTTCACGCTCCGCCGACAGGCCGTTGACCTTGGCGAGGGCGATACAGAACAGTTGTAATGCTACCAATTGGGTCGTAAAGGCCTTGGTTGAGGCCACACCAATCTCAGGGCCCGCCTCAGTCATTAGCGATAGCTCAGATTCTCGCACCAATGAGCTATTGGGCACATTGCAGATGGTCATGGAGGCCAGGTAGCCCAGGTCCTTGCCCTGGCGCAGGGCGGCGAGGGTATCGGCCGTTTCCCCGGATTGGGAAATACTCACAAACAGCGTTCCCGGACGCACCACTTTCTTGCGATAGCGCAGTTCACTGGCCACTTCCACCGAGCAGGGAATACCGGCCCAGTCCTCCAGCCAATAGCGGGCTACCATGCCCGCATGGTAACTGGTGCCACAGGCTACTATTTGTACCTGCTGCACCTTGGGCAAAATCTCCTGGGCGCGGGCACCAAGGGCCTGGGCCAACACTGAGCGCTCACCGATACGGCCCGCCAGAGTGGCTGCAACCACCTGGGGCTGCTCGAAAATCTCTTTCTGCATAAAGTGGCGATAGCGCCCTTTATCGGTAGCTTCATGACCGCCGGTCAATTTGTGCACCGGGCGACTGACTTCCTCTCCCAACTTGTCTCGAACTGCGATGCCACCGCGACGTACTTCCGCCACATCGCCCTCTTCGAGGAATATAAAGCGATCAGTCACCTGGCGCAGGGCCATGGGATCAGATGCAATAAAGTTCTCTTCAATGCCCACCCCCAGGACCAGCGGACTACCAGAGCGGGCACAGGCCAAAACTTCTGGCTCTTCATGACTAACAACCGCGAGGGCGTAGGCACCTTCCAGTATATGCGTGGCTTCAGTCACTGAGTCGACCAGGCTGCGGCCCTCGGCACTTAATGAGTGAATAAGGTGAACCACAACTTCAGTATCGGTTTCAGACTCAAACTCATAGCCTTTTCCCTGAAGCTCTGAACGCAATTCCTGATGGTTTTCGATAATGCCGTTGTGAACCAGAGCGATATGGCCAGACAGATGGGGATGGGCATTTTCATCGGAGGGAACACCGTGGGTAGCCCAACGGGTATGGGCAATGCCAATATGACCCTCGGCGCTCTCCTCACTTAATTTGGCTTCCAAATCTGCGACCTTGCCCAGGCTTTTGCGCAATTGCAGCTGGCCATCTCCACTGCTTAAGCAGACTCCGGCTGAGTCGTAACCGCGATACTCCAAGCGGCGCAGCCCTTCCAGAAGAATCCCCGTCACATTGCGCTGTGCCAGCGCACCTACGATTCCGCACATAATTATTTCCTCATTAACCTGGGAGTCTCGCCGCCCATTAACATTTCAGGCTGAGCGCCTCTGCTCCTGTCTTCAGCGGCACAAATGAGCTGGATACCCAGCTGCTCCAGTTTTTGGCCCACGGCATCCGCCAGGCCATCATCAGTTACCAGGATATCGACCTGCTCCCAGGACAATTCCAGATTGGGAATCCGCTTCCCCACTTTACTGGACTCCGCCAGTACAACCACTTCCCGCGCAACTTCCGCCATTACGCGGGAGAGGCCAATTTGTTCATTAAAAGTACAGGTACCGCGTTGCAAATCGATTCCATCGGCACCAATAAAAGCGCGATCGAAGTCGTATCCCCTCAGTACCTGTTCTGCAACCTGCCCCTGGAAGGCCTCAAAGTGTGGGTCCCAGGTGCCTCCGGTCATCAACAGCGTCGGTTCGTTTTCAAGTTCGCGCAGTGCATTGGCCACATGCAGCGAGTTGGTCATCACCACTAGGCCGCGCTTGCTTTCAAGCTCAGGAATCATTGCCGCCGTGGTGCGACCGTAATCGATCACAATTCGATGGTGATCCGGTATCAGTTCAGCAGCGGCTCGACCAATGGCCCGCTTGCTCCCTGAGGGCCCTTCTTCATTGACCAACTCCCTCGGCACTGGGATAGCACCACCGTGGCGACGCAGCAACAAGCCGTGATTTTCCATTGCCGTCAGATCCTTTCGAATCGTAACTTCCGAAGTTCCGAACTGCCGCGCCAATTGCTCGACACTGGTCTCTCCTACTTCATTTAGCAAGTGGAGAATGCCGTGGCGGCGCTGTTGGGTGTTACGTTTGGACATAGGTATACAAGTTTCGTTTCGAAACTTAAAGATAGCAAAACGAAACTAAAGTTCCCACAACTTTTATCAATAACCATTACTCAACTGATTAGATACCGGTATAGGACTCACCAGGCTGTTAGAGGGACAAAGTTTCCAACATTGCCTGAAGAAAGCGCGCCAACTCTCCACCGGTAACGGCCCGGTGATCGGCACTGATAGAGAGAGGGAGTAGGGGGCGAAGTGCCGGCCATCGATTGACCACCACAACTCCCTGGCACACCCGCCCGGCACCGACAATGGCAACAGTGGGCGGCATGACTACCGGAGTGGCATAACGACCGGCTATGGAGCCGAAGTTGGAGAGAAGTATGCTTGCCCCCTGAAGGTCTCGCTGGGCGATCCCGGTCTCGCGGGCCTGGTGTTTAAAGTCCGCCACCTGCTGGAGCAGATCTTCATCAGTACGCTGGGCGACATCCCTGAGTACCGGCACATAAAGCCCTCGTGGAGAGTCCACTGCCAAGCCAATATTGATACTGCCCTGTGGCGCAAGCTTCTCATCCTGATACAGGGCATTGAGGGTAGGTTCCGCCTCACAAGCTTCCTGTACTGCACGAATCAATCGCAGCAGCGCCGGAGCACTACCCCACCAGTTGGAAATATCCGCATCGTCACACAGCGTTATCTGCTTTACTTCATCCCGCGCTCGGCTCATGGACAAACCCATTGCGCGACGTGCAGGCGTCATGACTTCAGACTTATAATCGAATTGAGGGGCAACGGCTGTAGTTTGTTCGGCAGAAGCGCGGGCAGGTGATGGATGCTGCCCCTTCGCCACAGTTTTGGCCTTTGCTCCCGGCCCCGCCGCAGTGCGTACCTGAGCTTCCGTTACCAGTGCACCCGCAGGTGATATTGACTGTAAATCTACCCCCAAACGCCTGGCCAGGGCCCGTACTCTCGGGGTGGCCAGTCGCTTCAAGCCCACCTCCGGCCCCCGCTCAGCCCCCAACACACCTTGCCCTTGCTCTATTTTTCCCACCACCGTGCCGCTGTCGGCCCGAGGACTAATCTCTTGTTCCGATTCTTCAGCTTTAGTGGGCGGGCTTTCAACTGCGACTTCTCCCTCGGCCATAAATCCCACCAGGGGATCGCCAACATTCACAGTCTCATCCACTGCCGCAAATAGCTTCTCAATAGTGCCGCCCCAAGGAGCCGGCACTTCCACCAAGGCCTTAGCGGTTTCCACTGTCACCAGAGTTTCATGGGCGGCTATGGTGTCTCCCTCTTTGACATGCCACTCCCGCACTACCGCATCGGGCAGACCTTCGCCGAGATCCGGAAGGGTAAAAGTCTTCATTGTGGCCCTCCGTTGGCGTAGTCCAGCACTTCCTGTACGGCCGACAAAATACGCGGCACTCCGGGTAGATACTCATCCTCCAGTTGATAGTAGGGCATCACCGTATCGAAACCGGTCACCCTCTGTACCGGTGCCTTTAAAAGATCGAAGGCATACTCATTAATCTGTGCGACCAACTCGGCACCCAGGCCACAGAACCTGGCCGCCTCGTGCACAACGACACAGCACCCGGTTTTCTCCAGGGAGTCTATTACCGTGTGGATATCCAGGGGTTTCAGAGTGGCCGGGTCGATAACCTCAGCCTCTACCCCTTCCTCTGCGAGCTGCTCTGCGGCTTGCAGGGTCTCTTTGAGGGAAGCGCCCCAGGCAATAAGCGTAATATCGCAGCCCTCCCGCAACACAAAGGCGCGATCCAGCGGTAGAGCTTCACCAGAGTCGGGCACTTCCTGACGAACTGCTCGGTAAATACGTTTAGGCTCCAGGAAAATTACCGGGTCCGGGTCTCTAATCGCCGCCAATAGTAAACCGTAGGCCCGTGCAGGAGAGGAGGGCACCACCAGGCGCAGACCTGGAATATGGGCGAACAGGGCCTCGGTGCTCTCGGAGTGATGCTCCGGTGCATGGATTCCACCTCCATAGGGGGCCCGGTAGACAATCGGACAGGAGAGACGGCCGCGGGTGCGATTGCGATAGCGCGAGGCGTGGCTAAGGATCTGATCGAGACCGGGATAGATAAAACCCATAAACTGGAATTCAGCCACCGGTCGCAGGCCCTGCACCGCCATACCGACAGCCATTCCGGCAATCATGGTCTCGGCCAGGGGGGTATCCATCACCCGGTCCCGGCCAAACCTGGCCTGCAACCCCTCGGTAGAGCGGAATACGCCACCGTTCAGACCAACATCTTCACCAAATAGAACCACCATCGGGTCTGCTTGCATCTCGTAAGCCAGAGCCTGGGTGACAGCCTCGACCAAAGTTATCTCAGCCATTAGCTATCTCCCTGCAACTGTTGATACTGCTCCAGAAAAGGCTCCGGCAACTTTGCATAGAGGTGGTCGAATATTGCTGTGGCGGCATCTCTGGGGGTTTCCCGGTAGATGTGGACCGCTCTCTCCAGCTTCTGGGTCAGCTCCCGTTGCAGCTCTTCTTCCTGTGCATCATCCCAGGCACCGCAGTTTTCCAGGTAGGATCGCAGGCGCTGCAGAGGCTCTCGGGACCAGGCTTCACTGACATCTTTTTTGGGCTGGTAGCGACTGGCATCATCGGCGGTGGTGTGGTCACACAGGCGATAGCTGATCGCCTCGATCAGAGCTGGGCCAGCACCACTGCGCGCCCGCTCCACGGCATCACCCACCGCCTCACGAACGGCAATCACATCGTTGCCGTCTACCTGCAAGCCGGGTATTCCGGCGGCAATAGCCTTCTGTGCCAGAGTCTTACAGGCAGTTTGCTCATCTCGCGGTAGGGAAATGGCCCATTGATTGTTGTTGATCACTATCACTAAAGGCAGGTGCCAATCCCCAGCCAGGTTTATCGCCTCGTAAAAGTCTCCCCGCGAAGTAGATCCATCGCCGCCGGTCGAAACAGCGACGCGCATGGGTTCACCGAAATGCTCATGTTTATATTTCAGGGCAAAGGCTACACCGGCACCGTGCAACATCTGGGTGGCTATAGGCACACTCAAGGGCAAATCTTCGCGGCTATGGCGAAAGTTCTGCCCCCGCTCATCGCCCCCCCAGATTGCGTAGATCTCCTCGATAGTAACGCCCCGCTCCAGAAGAGCGCCTGTCTCCCGGTAATTGGGGCAGTAGATATCCTCTTTGGCCATGGCGGCTGCGAGACCAACACCAATAGCTTCCTGGCCGAGGCTGGAGGGATAGGTGCCAAGTTGACCGGTACGCTGCATTTTTACCGCGCGATCATCCACCATACGAGCCAACGTCATCTGGCGGTAGTAAGCAATCAGGGTATCCGGGGTGGCAAATTCCGGTAGGGCTTGGGTCGTCTGTCCCTGTTCATCCAAATATTGCAGCGAAGCAATATCAAAACTGGCAAGCAGCTGTAATCTGGGCTTGTGCATCGGGCCATTCCTTTTGTTCCCGAAGCGCAAGTTTAATGGATAGGGTGGCTATCAACAGGCGTGGAGAGGGAAGGCCCGCCGGAATTATAGTTTCCGAGGGGCAACCCAATTACGGTAAGGGTTATTTAGCTTTTCTTGGTCGGACGCTGCCAGCCGTTAATATTGCGCTGCTTGCTACGCGCTACCGCCAACTCTTTGCTCCCCACAGCCTGGGTAATGGTGGAGCCAGCACCCACTGTGGCTCCGGCGCCCACAGTTACTGGGGCTACCAGAGCTGTGTTAGAACCTATAAAGGCATTGTCGCCGATCTCGGTCAGGGACTTGTTCACACCGTCGTAATTACAGGTAATGGTGCCAGCACCGATATTGACCGCTTCGCCCACCAGGGCATCACCGACATAAGAGAGATGATTAACCTTACTGCCCTCACCAATTTTGGCTTTTTTGGTTTCGACAAAGTTACCCACCTTGGCACCGGTGGCCAGCTCTGTGCCCGGACGCAAACGTGCAAAGGGACCAATAGTGCAAGCCTCACCAATCTCAGCGCCTTCGATAATGGAATTGGCCTCTACCTTGGTGCCATCTGCCAGGCGACAGTTTTTTAGCAGGCAATTAGGTCCAATTTGTACCCCCTTACCCAGTGAAACTGTCCCTTCGAAAATGCAATTGATATCAATAGAGACATCGGTATCGCACTCCAGGCTGCCGCGAACATCTATACGCATGGGGTCCAATAAAGTCACCCCCACATTCATAAGACTGGTCGCATGGTTATGCTGCAAAGCGCGCTCCATCTGAGCCTGCTGCGCACGGCTATTTACTCCCGCCACTTCCAGCGGATCACTGGCAATTACTCCCGTTACAGGAATCCCCTCACTGACCGAACGACCGATAATATCGGTCAGGTAGTATTCACCTTGAGCATTGTCACAGGACAACTCCGGTAACCAGCGAGCCAACAGTGCTCCAGGAGTCGCCAAAATGCCGGTATTGACCTCACGGATAGCCAGGGTATCCGCATCGGCATCCTTTTCCTCTACGATCGACTGCACACAGCCGCTGTTATCCCTCACTATGCGCCCGTAACCGGCGGGATTGGCCATTTCAACTGACAGCAGGGCAGGTCCGTGATCCGCTGCCGATAGCAGTGATTGCAAACTGCCGGCCCTGACCAGAGGCACATCGCCATAGAGCACCAAAACGGTAGCTCCCTCGCGGAAATGGGGCACGGCCTGGGCAACTGCATGTCCGGTACCCAATTGCTGCTCCTGCTCCACAAACCTGACACCACGATCAGCGAAGCGGTCACGTATCAGGTCTGCACCATGCCCGATTACTACAGTAATCTGCACCTCTCCCAACAACATGGCGGTATCAATTACCCGCTCAAGCATGGGAATACCGCCAATAGGATGCAGCACTTTAGGCAGGTCAGAGTGCATGCGGGTGCCTTTTCCGGCGGCCAAAATAACAACATCGATAGTCATAACGGGTCGATATTCCAATCGTCTACAAAATTTGAGTGCATTGTGGCCACTAGACCCGGTTTACTCAAGCGAACAACAGTTCGCCCCGGGGCCCTGGTATTCAACGCATTAAGATTGCTGCGCCGCTTTGATCCCGGTAATTTACCCCCTGTGAAATCAACCGGTTACTCAACCCAACAAAACAAATATAGCCGCCAAACACAGAATCGGGCGGAGGGATATTTCAATGAACACCACCAAGCAGAACAAGCCGCGCCGCCATTTGTTGGCTCTGACTGTCCTGGCACTGACCCTGCCGATGGGTGCTGTGGCAGAAGCCGAAAGCGCTCTCGAAGCTACCAAAGAAAAGAAAGTAGAAAAGGCAGAAGCCCAACCCTGGGATATCAACAAGCCACCCTACGAATTCAAACCGATCCAGTTGGACACCCGCGAGACCACCTGGAGCAACCTGGATATCAGCCCAGATGGCAAAACCATCCTGTTCGATATGCTCGGCGATATCTACACAGTGCCGGTAGCAGGCGGCGAGGCGGTAGCCCTGACCAATGAAATCGCCTGGAATATGCAGCCGCGCTTCAGCCCAGATGGCAAGACCATCGTGTTTATCAGCGACCGTGACGGCGCCGACAACATCTGGTTGATGGATCGCAATGGCGACAACCTTCGCCAGCTCACGACAGAGAAGGAAAACTTGCTGCACTCGCCCAACTGGAGCCCCGATGGCCAGTACCTGGTAGCGCGTAAAGGCTTTATGTCTGGCCGCAGTATCCCCGCCGGTGAAATCTGGATGTACCACTACGGTGGGGGTGAAGGTCGCCAACTGAAAGAGCGCATCGGTGGCGATATCGCCCAGAAAAATATTGCCGATCCGGCCTTCTCCCCAGATGGGCGCTATGTCTATTACTCCATCGATACCACCCCCGGCACCGTGTGGAAGTACAACAAAAACTCCACCCAGGAAATTTTTGCCATCAACCGCTATGACCTCCAGGATGGTGAAGAGGAGACCTTTGTCTCCGGTCCCGGTGGCGCAGTGGCACCTGCACCATCCCCGGATGGCAGTAAACTGGCCTTTATTCGCCGCCAGGACAACCAGACCTCCCTATTCCTGAAAGATTTGGATACAGGACTGGAAACACCGGTTTACTCCGGCCTCGAACGCGACCTGCAGGAAATCTTTGGCCCCCATGGCAACTACGTTCAATACGATTGGATGCCCGATGGTGAATCATTGGTCGTTTGGACTGGCGGAAAGTTCCTGCGCATCTCCATCAACGGCGACAGCGTCGCACCGATTGCGGCCCATGTGAAAGTTGAGAAACAGGTAGCAGATGCGGTGCGCTTCCCGGTAGACGTAGCGCCGGAAACCTTCGATGTGAAGATGATCCGCTGGGCGCAGAAATCCCCCAACGGCAAGCAAGTCGCTTTCCAGGCATTGGGCAAGATTTATATTCAGGATATCGCCAGTGGTGAGCGCCATCGTCTGACCCGCCAGGACGACCACTTTGAGTTCTATCCCAGCTGGTCCCGCGATGGTCGCGAGATCACCTATGTCTCTTGGGACGACCAAAACCTGGGCCATGTGAGGGTAGTTTCCGCTCGCAACGGTCGCGGTAAAAACATCACCAAGCAGCCAGGCCTATACGTTGAACCAAGCTTTTCTCCAAGTGGTGACGCAGTGGCCTACCGTCGCTTTACCGGTGGCTATCTGCTCAGCCCTGAGTACTCCCTGGAACCGGGCATTTACCTGGCAGACGCCGACGGCGACTGGCAACGCCGGGTCGTGAAGTCTGGCTATGAGCCTCATTTCGGCGCCAGCGAAGATCGTATCTACTTCTCCGAGTACCAAAACGCTGACGGCGGCAAGCGCGTGCTGAAGAGCACCAACCTGGAAGGCAAGGATGAGCGCGAGCACCTGCACGGCGCTGAGATTACTTCCTTCCGCCTGTCTCCAGACGGCAAGTGGGTTGCCTTCACCCAGGACTTCAAAGCCTTTGTCGCGCCCTTTATGCATACTGGCAAATCCGAGGTTATCGGCCCCGATAGCAAAGCAGTCAAAGTCACCCAGGTATCCAAGCGAGCCGGTGAAAACCTGCATTGGTCTGCCGATAGCGACACTTTGGGCTGGGCACACGGCCCCAAACTGTTCGAGCGTGAACTGAAGGACGCCTTCGAATTTATCGCCGGCGCTCCGGAGGAACTGCCAGAGCCAGTTTCTGAAGGCATCGACCTGAGCTTTGAACAGTCCTTCGACAATCGCGCAGGCCTCGTTGCCCTCACCGGCGGCAAGGTTGTCACTATGCGTGATGCGGAAAACACCCGTGAAATTATCGACAATGGTGTGGTTCTGTTCCGGGGCAACCGCATTGTCGCCGTGGGACCCGCAACGGAAGTGGAGATTCCCACCGAAGCGAAGCGTATCGATATCACCGGCAAAACCGTTTTACCGGGGCTTATTGACGCTCATGCCCACGGTGCTCAGGGTCGCGAAGAAATTATCCCGCAGCAGAACTGGAACCTGTTCTCCAGCCTGGCATTTGGAGTGACTACTATTCACGACCCCTCCAATGACAGCAGCGAGATCTTCTCTGCCGCTGAAATGCAAAAGGCCGGCCTGATTACTGGGCCGCGTATTTTCTCCACCGGCACCATCCTCTATGGCGCCAAAGGTCCAGGCTACAAAGCCAAGA
Organism: Microbulbifer maximicatervae (SeqCode); assembly: GCF_052466985.1. NCBI lineage: Bacteria > Pseudomonadati > Pseudomonadota > Gammaproteobacteria > Cellvibrionales > Microbulbiferaceae > Microbulbifer > Microbulbifer maximicatervae (SeqCode). The sequence continues at coordinate 3,846,190 of NZ_CP174298.1, read as the reverse complement.
TCAACTCCCTGGAGGACGCTCAGTTCCACGTGAACCGCCTCAAGGAAATGGGCGCCATCTCGGTGAAGAGCTACAACCAGCCCCGCCGCGACCAGCGCCAGCAAGTGCTGCAGGCAGCCCGCGAAGCCGGCATTATGGTAGTGCCCGAGGGCGGCGGTAAGTATCAGCACAATATGAACATGATTGTGGACGGGCACACCGGTATCGAGCACTCACTACCGATCGCCAATGTCTACGGCGATGTGGAGCAGCTGTGGAGCCAAACCCAAGTAGGTTATACACCGACCTTCGTCGTGGCCTACGGCGGTCTCTGGGGTGAGGAGTACTGGTATGACCGCACGGAGGTATGGAAGAACGAGCGCCTGACCCGCTTTACCCCCGATTTTATCGTTAACCCCCGCTCTATCCGTCGCCCCACTGCGCCGGATGCCCACTACAACCACTTTAATGTGGCCCGTCAGGCCAAGCAGCTGCGCGACGAAGGTGTCACCGTACATATCGGCGCCCACGGCCAACGCGAAGGGCTTGGAGCCCACTGGGAAATGTGGATGATGGAGCAGGGCGGCTTTACTCCCTGGGAAGCCTTCCGCGCCGGTACCATCGATGGTGCCCGCTACTTGGGTATGGACGGTGATATCGGCAGCATTGAGGCTGGTAAGCTGGCTGACCTGATCGTGGTTGACGGCAACCCCTTGGATAACCTGCGCCTGTCAGAGAACATTACCTACACGGTAATTAATGGCCGTGTGTTTGAGGCGGAAACCATGAACGAAGTAGGGGCTAGCGAACGCTTGGCATTCTTCCACGAACGCCTGCCTATCAGCGCTATGCCCGCTCCTACGGCAGAAGCGGTACAGGAGAAGATGGAACGCCACCACTGGGTACACTAACCTCAGGCACAAACTGAGATGCAAACAAAAGGCCAGGGACAAACCTCCCCGGCCTTTTTTGTATAAAGCCCTACCTAGTCCGGCGACGTCCTCCCAGCTTATGCCAGAGAATGGCGCGATAGATTGCGACAGGCAGTCTAAAGATTCCCGTAACCAACCACCAAAATGACTCATAGATGGCAATCGTCTGATCCACTAATGGATGATCCTGGTCGAGCCTTTCTGGATAGTGATCGTGTCGTAATATGCCTCGATGAAACAGAAATCTGCGTAAAGGCCGGCTCAGTCGCCAACTAAAAGACTTGGTTATACGGTTTAAGTTATCGGCGAGAAAGCTCTCAGAGGCTATCTTTTGCTGTGTGAGTAGTTCGAAATAGTGGCTTTTGGACTTATTTTCATTCTGCCAATCAGTATCAAAATCCATCTTTGTTAGCCAATCGCTTTCCCCGAATCCATCTATCTTGCGCAGATCCGATGTGTATTGAGGGATAGTTATCTGATTTTTAATGATGGCCTTGGAAATACGATATACATCAGCATTCATCCGGTCAGGGTTCTGCAATTCCCGACTAAGCCTTTGCTGAAAGCCTGACCGAAATTTGAAATGGAGAAGATGAGCGCAATTTTTACTGAGAGGAACCGGCGTACATGAGTGGGTTGAACGTAAATATTGAAAACCCGTCCGCCAATAAACCAGCGGAATTTTATAGGATTTAACAAAGTAATCAGAAATACCAGATATTTGCGCTCTGGCTTTGGAGCGAATTTCAAAAAAAGGAAAAGCTAATATGCTTTTTTTCTTAAAGCTTTTATAAGATACATAGTTAGGCGTTGATTCCATTAACTCGGAAAGATTTCTTATATCATATGTATTCCCTTGAAGGTTGTCGCTAAAGAAATCTATTAGTGGAGTATATAGAGCAAAAGCTAATTCACCCTGCATAAGCTGAGTCATAACTTTCAGGGAAGTTTTACCTGAAATTTCAGGTAACCAGAGAAACTCATCAGCATCAACCACAAGAGTCCATTTTCCCTGGCAATAATTCCGGGCAATTCGGTTAACCCAATCTACACCTGCGTTTGCCTGGGGGTAGCCACAATCAACTTCGTATAGCTGGACATCATTCTGCTTCAGTAGATAGCTTACCGAGTTATCGCTACTTCCCGTATCCACCAAATGGAAACATGTCACACCTAAAGACCGGTAATGGTCAAGAAAAGCTGGGAGAATATCCAATTCATCTCGGAAGATACAAATAAGAGGGAAGCGTGTTTCACTAGCACTTTCAATGTACTTAACTACTTTCAAACTTTCACCCTAGCGAATTTACGCAGCCTTCGAATCGTTCGCTTTAAAAACCCTGGCTTATATTTTCCCCCTTTATTTTTTTTGGCTTCTTTTTGCTGTTTTCTTAGTAGTAGGAGGCTTTTCTCTTCCGAGTCGAGCCCTTCAAGGTAAGGACTTATTTGCCTGAAATCTCCTTCTTCTTGAAGGTGATTTCTGGATTTCATAGAGTTGTCACCGGTGCGATAGTAATATAAAGGATCAGGATAATAGGATACATTTTCCTTTGCTAAAATTAGCTTGCTATAGAATTCAATATCATCCTTACCTGTTCTATATCTCTCTGTATAACCTCCGTGATCTCTAAACTTAGTAGCTTTTATCAGACATGTCGCATCACCGACTATATTTACTTTCGTTGCCCAAGCTCTAGCTGGCCCCATAAAACGAATTTGAGTTCCGAGCTTACCTTCTGGAGTATTAGGTGCGCCCCTGCCGCTAAATCGGATAGAGCTACAAGTCAGGCAATCAATATCTGCAAAAGTTGCCGCGCTAACCAACTTATCTACCATTTCCGGCATCATGACATTGTCATCGTCAAAAAAAAGTAGATAATCTCCGCTTGCATTTTGTGCTGCAGTATTTCTAGCAGCCCCTACATATCGGTTTTCCTGGTATACAAACTGCCAGCCATTCTTCTGATAGTGACTTTCTAAAATTTCCAGCGCGTGTAGCGCTTCTTGTGAATGGCTACCATCATCAACCACAATAACTTCTATGCTCTTATAAGTCTGATCTTCAATGCTTTTTAACGCTTGATAGAGAAAGTCTGGACGCTCAAAATGAGTTACGCATATAGAAACCAAGGGATCATGTCTATTGGAAGATCGGGCGTTTTTAATAATTAAATGCTCTTGGCCATGCCATTTATTCCATACATCTAACGACTTCTTAAGCCTCTGGTGTTTTATACCCGGCGCAGGCAGTTTCTTTGCATGTAATTCTAACTTTCTCGCTAAAGCAATATGATTGGGCTTGAAGAGGATTTTTTTTCCATTTTCGTCATCAAGTAATTCTCGAGTACCACCAGTATCAGCAGCAATAAATGGTACTTTAGTTGCAAGGCATTCGTAGACAGAAATCGGAGAATTCTCTAACAAAGCTGGGATCACAGCCAAACGTCCTTCTCCACTCAAATACTCTACAGCCTGTATAGCATTACAATTACTTATAAAGGAGACATCTGTACTCCAATGCTTCTGGTTTTCCTCTATGAATTTTCGAGCATCAAATCGATAAGAGTACCCTCCCAAAAAAGTAATCGATGGTAATCTAACTCCTCTTTTAGCAAGAGTGTTTAATGCATTCACAAAAAGAATAATCCCCTTACGAGGCTCAAGACGCCCGAAAAAAACCCATTCTTTTGTCTCTAAGTTACTATTTTTTATGGCTTCATTATCAGGTAATAGATCGTCCAAAAATACATTTGGCCAATAGTAACTGCGGTCAGGCAGGCGGTATTTATTATTTTTCATCCAGCAGACTAAATGCTGACTCCCACAGATCAGAGTATCTGCCATCTCAGCACTTCTACGCTCCATAAATACCCACCCCAATTGCCGTTCCTCTTTAAGGAATTGTTGATTACCTTCGGCAGACCAGAGTGTTGGGGAAGAACCTTTAACAGCAAAATGTATATCTTGGAATGAAATACCAAGACTCTTGGCAAGTAATGCTATATAACCCATTCCACGCCATTCTGAAACATGGACAATATCAAAGCGATCATTTCTCTTGAGCCACTCATAGGCTGCATAGGGCATTGCCATAGTGCGAGCCATTGTCGTTTTAGCTAGTGCCTGCGGTGCAACACCATGAAATTCAACATTAAGTTTTGCAAAAAAATTTTTTGTGATTTTCATTTTCACAGGATTTTTTGCTAAACCATTAACGAAACAGATGGTGACTTTGTGACCAGATCTCTGTAGAAAAACAGCCAAATGAAAGTAAGCCGTTCCAATGCCACCATTTTTTATTGGACCAAACATATCCTCCGTTAGGATGCATATACGTTTAGGTTTCTGAACAGCTTCAAGGCGTAAATCCTCGTGAAGCTCTTTCATTATTCAAGCCACCTTAGATCGCAACTAGCATTTGTTTAAGATAACGCAATCGGCCATTTCGTAAGACAAGTCCATTTTCCTTAACACGTACGGTAATCTCTGAGTTTTCCTGCTTTATTTCAGGGGTTAATGAGAACCGGAATCCATACCAAGCTAGTTTCGGGTTTCGAGTACCGAAACGTTCCACATAACGATTCGCCGTGGCTTCAGCTACAATGTTTCCGTTTACCTCTAAGACAATCACTAAATTTTTAGCTATATTGCTTCTATCCCATGCCCATCCCTCAAGAACCCGTGGATCGAGTGCAAAAAGCTCTCGTGGTGGAATTGACCCCTTAATAGGTGAGCCAGTATATCCCTTAAATATACGTTGCAAGGTAGTACCTGATTTTTGAATCACAGCCTGAAAACTAAACTTGGGTTTAAATTCAGTTTCATTGATTTTTCCCTGCTCATGGATAATTTTTGCAATATCATGTTCAGGCTCATCCTTACCTTCTACTGTATAATCCTTGTCTACAAACTCTCCTACCTCTGCGTGACCTTGCTCATATAAAGTGGTATCTTCAGTATCTATCCCTTGAATGTTTTCAGGTGTGTTATTTTCTGATTTAGAGAAGAAACTCCAGGTATATTTTTGGTTAAATATCTCCTCAACAGCTACCTCATTAAGTATTGGACTTCCAGAGATAGCTGCAAATACATTTTTAGATAGTTTTATAACCCGTATAAAACGGGTGTAAGTCATTTCTTGATCTTCTAACAGAAACTTAATATTAAATTTTTCACCTTCTTCCCATTTATCTGGAATTGGGAATCTATGTAAAGTAAGTTCATTATCTTGTAGCTCCAAAGAAATTGACTGGGGCTCACCATTAACAATTAATTGCCTATTTCCCGGACCTTTAGCTACACAGAGCAAATGGGAATTTCTCTCGTCCAAACCAACAACTACCCTCGGATTACGATTTTTCATTTTACGAGGCCGGTCGGCATGTAAAAGCCACACAGGTTCCTCATCCAAACGATTCTTATCCCGATAAAGTGCTGGTCTTAATTTAGCTCCAATAGGCTGAGCTGAAGGAAGAAGGGCTAGTTTACGATAGGCAATATTATCATTTTCAATCAACGACATTGAGCGAAGGTAGACTGAGTTAGCGTTATTTCGAGATTCTTCCAATTCCTCTAAATAGTAATCACTACGAAGATGGCACTCAGGAATAACCATCAATTCAAACCCAAATTCTTTGTTCGCCCTTAAAATATATTCTTGTACCAAACCGTAGCGAATATCATAAGGGAGTATTGACCCCACCTTGCTTGATACCAGTTTTGGGATACAAATAATATTTGTGCCTATTGCATTTCCAAAGCTGATCTCAGAGACGATATCTCCACCTATCGGCATTACCACCTTGTTTTCAGGTAGAGATAAAAAGCTAGTGATTATGAATTCATGATTTATTTGAAGAGTTTTGCGTAACTCACTACAAAATTTTCCACCTAATCTAGAGGATGTACCATCACAGAGAATGCAAGCATCTAGAGTACTTTCAGAAAGACTTTTTGCCAGTGCAATCCCTGCTGGAAATCCAATGAAATCCACCAAACTACAATTGAGACCGGCTTCCAATAGAAAGTTAGAAGCTCTCTCAGCAATATTTTCAAGATAGGGATCAATTAATAAAAATTTGATGGAGTCGGGTCTATCAACTAAAAGTGCCTCAGAAAACTCCATAACACTCTCAGTATCCCGCAATAGAACAACCACTTCTAGGGTCGGTAGCTCCATCTCATTAGAAGCTGTTAAGGTGGGAGAGCCTGTAATCTTGGTGATCGCTTCAGCGCCACTATACTGCTTAAAAAGATCTGCTAAGTAGGCATGAAAACCATACCAAACTTGAAGGTTATAATTGTTATCAAAACTGGAATGCGCAATCTTATGCCCATTCTTCAGTACCTCTGCTAGCCTTTTCGCAAGCTCAAATGCGTAGGGTGCGATAAGACAACTTTCATGGTCTTCTTTTGCGATAAGCTCTGGAGTTCCCCCTACTCGCGTTGCAATAAAAGGAATATTATTCTCTAGTGTTTCATATACTGCCATGGTGGAGTTTTCAATCAGGGAGGGCATTACCGCTATCATATCCCTGGAACATAAAAACGAGAGAGCTTCCGGCTGGTTATAATCTGTGATGCAATTGACTTCAAAACTCCAAGTAGATGCTTTTCGCTCAATATAGTCCGCAACCTTCTCATTGTTTTGATTAGGTAAGGCTTCACCATATTTACCTAGGAAATTAACTCTGGTAGGACAATTCCCCGTCCGCTCAAGTAAATCCAGAGCGGTACAAAAGAGCTCCAATCCCTTCCGCATTTCCAAACGACCAAAGAAGGTCAATTCGTTAGTGCGAACTACATCACCAGGCTGTCGATTAATGCGTTTATCATCAACGGAAACTTCAGAAAAATCGAGAATATTTGGCTGAACATAAGTTGATGTTGGCAGCTTATAACCGACATAGCGCATAAAGCAAAGTAGATGTGCGCTACCACCAATTACCATATCGGCAAATTCAACACATTTCTGCTCAGCAAAACTCGCTGGTAACAGCTCCCTTTTTACCAATGGCTGCATTTGATAATGGCGATTCCAGAGGTGCGGGGACGATGTCTTTACAATAAATAATGTATCTTTAAACGCCAATCCCAACTTCTTAACCATCAACGCATAAATTAATCCACCTCGCCATTCGGAAGTGTGGATAACATCAAAACGTCTCTGTTCAATTAACCAGCGGTATGCCGCACTATATCGTCGCTGCCAACTCTGTGAGGGGCCAATTATTGTTTCATCCGTGTGCACCAAATAGTGCAGTGAAACACCAAAATTGGAATATTCCTCAACCCAATACTCAGGTGTTTCATTCTCAACTGTTTCACCTTTTAAGTAGAGCACATGTACTTCGTGCCCATGTGCTGCCAGTCCTTTCGCTAGGTGATAGTAGGTTGAAGCAATCCCTCCATTTCTCACCGGACCTAGGATTTCTTCTGTGGCTATACAAACTCTGAGCTTCTGGTCCGACTCAAAACCTGCATAAGCATTTAAATCAGGGAATGAATCTACTGAAAATTTGTCAATCTGCATTCTGTAGGGCCCTCTGCGAGAGGCTAGGCTTCAGAACATCCTCCTTATTGACAAAGTAATCCCATGTAATTTGAATACCGTCTCTTAATGATACCTCCGGCCTAAAGCCCAAGTACTGTTTTGCTTTAGTAATATCCGTATAGTTATGGCGCACTTCACCTGCCCTGAAAGGGTGGTTAGCTATTTCAAGATCTTCATGGCAGCCCGAGACATCCCTTAGTAAACTAATTACTTCGTTAATTGACGTCGGCTGGCCGCTACCCAGCTGAAATACCCCATTTTCTCTCTTTTCCAGAGCCCTAATTATTCCCTGGCAGAGATCGCCTACAAAAATAAAGTCTCTAGTCTGATAGCCATCTCCGTAGACATCACAGACCTGTCCTTTCAGAATATTTTTAATAAAGGCTGCTATCACACTTCCTTTGTGAAAGGAAAGCGGACCATAAACATTAGAGAATCGTAAAGAAGTTATTGATAATCCATAACTTTGAGAATATGCAGAACAGTAGGCCTCTGCTGCAGCCTTAGACGCACCATAAGCCGATGCGGGATTCACTGGCATTAATTCGTGTACTGGTGGATCAGCTTCTCCAATGATCGCCCCACCTGTAGAAGCATTAATGAGATGTTTAACCTCATACCTTCGCATTGCTTCCAGAAGATTAACAGTCCCCTGTACATTTACTTCAAAATTATAGACGGGGTTATTTATTGAATTAATAACACGTGTATCTGCAGCTAAATGTATAACAGCATCAGCTTGCTTTACAGCTTCATCTACATCCCGTTGATTTCTAACATCTCCTCTAATAAATTGGTGAGGTATTCCGGCTAATGCTGCGGTAGTGCCAGTGACCTCATTATCTAAAACTAAAATTTCGTCATATAAACTCAAAGTACTGAGATATTTGACTAAATTTGAACCTATAAATCCACATCCACCAGTAATAAGGATTCGCGTAGACATAGCTAAAGCTACCCACTAGGAAATGGTTTCAGTAACTTCACTAGTTTTTTCCCGATAGGAAATATCGGCAAGTTTATTACCCTTTGTCCAATAAGAAACGCAAGGTATTTTTGTATGATCAGCCCGATCTTGATATTGCATTGTTATATCTGTAATTTCTTGTAGAAGACTATCTTTAATAAGAATCGGCTGCCATCCAAATGAACGAAGTAAATCATTTTTTACATTGAGATCATTTCTCTCTGCCTCCTTCCTCGGGTTTGGCAGATAACTTATTTCACAGTCTGTCAGTGATTGAACTAATTGTGCAAGATCGGAAAGTGTTTGCGTTTCCGCCATCTGATTGAGAATCAGTGGCCGTTCACCGAGCTCCGGTGGATGTAAAAGTGCCTGCTCAATACATTTGCAAGTATCAGAGATATGGATAAATGCGCGAGTTTGACCACCTGTGCCATGAACAGTCAGTGGGAAACCGACAGTCGCTTGCATTAGAAATCTATTTAGGACTGTGCCGTAGTCCCCGTCATAATCAAATCGATTTATCAGACGCTCATCCAAACTAGAGAGTTCAGTCTGCGTTCCCCAAACAATCCCCTGGTGAAGGTCAGTAATACGAAGCCTGTCATTTTTCGCATAATACTGAAACATCTGCGAATCCATCGTCTTGGTCATATGGTAAATGGAGCCAGGATTAGGCGGATAAACGATAGAGTCTGAAATTTGACGATTATCAACTGTCTCTATTTTTACATCCAAGTAACCTTCAGGTATTGGTATGGGCTCCTCATGGCCGTAACCATACACTCCCATTGTACCGAGGTGAACCAAGTGAATATCAAGCTGCGTCTCTACAATCGCATTGAGAATATTATGAGTACCACAAATATTATTAGCGATCGTATAATTTTTAGTAGAGCTGCTTTTCATCGAATAGGGCGCAGCGCGCTGCTCACCAAAATGAACTATACTATCTGGCTTTTCCTCCTCTAGGAGATTTACAAGATCGTTAAATTTCTGGGAAACATCCAACTCCACAAAGCGAATAACCTTTCCCGTTAATTCAAACCAGGTATCAATACGCTCTTTCAGTTCTCGAATCGGTGTTAATGATTCTACATTGAGCTCACTATCAATTTTTCTTCTAGAAAAATTGTCAATAATAATAACTTCATGACCTAAATTACTCAGATGTAATGAGGTTGGCCATCCACAAAAGCCATCGCCACCGACTATTATCAGTTTCAAAGAGCCACCTCCACAAGTTTTGCCAACCAGGCCGTTGGCAGATCAATTTATTCAGGATTGAGGTGTTATCGTCTGCTGCTTAATTGGATAACGTGAATCTTACAAAATCCAATTTATAACACAGGCTTTCCAGCTTTACCGATTATACGAGTTAGCATCCGCGCCAACTTTTATAGATTGCACCTTGAATAGTTTTCTCAGAGAAAATAAATTTATTATTTGACAGCTCCAACTTTCACATTTATGAATATTTTCATAGCTTAAGAAAATCAGTGCTAGCTGCGAGCATGTACTCAATAATAAGCAATCTTATTATATTTGATTTAAATCGAGCGCAACTGCACCTATTTGCAGCATGCAAGTCAATATCCACGCCAAAAAACCTGGTTACCATTACTTGGAAAATTAAATGTCTACTTTAGAAATCAATCAGCTGGATAACTTTGAACAAGGGAAGCAAGCTGCATTAGCTGGAGAAATAGACCTGGCGAGAGAGTTATTGCGTCCAATTGCCGATCTCAACCCTTTTCATCCGGCTACTTATTTTCTGTGCTATGCCGAATCAAAAAATGGTTCGATTCTAAATTGTGATAAGTATGCGCTGACCTTCATCTCAAGACATCCACACCATGTAGGCATGAGAATAATCTCCGCTATGCTAAATATAGCTAAAGGAGACATAGATCAAGCTGAAAAAGATATAAAAATAGCAATCAAGTGCAACCCAGAACATAAACGAGCTCTGAAAGTCTTTGACCAAGTCAAACTGATACGAATCGAAAATAACGCCAGGGAAGCGATTGAAATTTTAGACACTTCCCGTTCTCACCCTGCATTTTCAAAACTTTCCCGCTCAAAGGCAGCAAAACAACTGAAGAAAATAGAACCTTTAGAAGATTGGGACAATCATGAATTGCAGGCTAAAATCGCATTTTTCCACAACTGCACTAATATACGCCACGCACTAAAGAATTTTGATTCGGATCTCATCACTAGTGCCGTTGAACTCGGCTACTGCTCATGGCCAAGAAAATTACATAAATATGTACAAGGGTGCAATGTTTTAGATGTCGGTTGTGGTTTTGGCGGCTATGCCATGGGCTACCTCTGTGCTGGGGCGAACAGTTATACCGGTGTAGACCCTGCAATGTCTTTAGACTCCAGGAGGGTTCGCAATAAAAGGATAAGAAAGTGGGTTAACGCTCCAATGTCCGGCCAGGACATCATGGATTTGATCCCGGATATTGATCTACGCCAGTGCTCTACCCGCGATCTCGTCGGTATAAAGACTTTTGATACGGTTTGCCTACACAATGTCACTGAGCACCTATTGGAAATTGAGGGTGTATTCGAGGATATTGCGGGGTTGTTAACCAAAGGAGGAAAAATTATATTTCTGCATCACAACTTTTATGGATGGAGTGGGCACCATATGCCTCCTCATAATCCATCAGTTTTAGACGAGGGAAATCCAGATCATCTTAAGTTTTGTGACTGGAACCATATTAATATTGTTCGCCATTTGCCACACGATCACTATTTACACACACATCTAAATCGAATTCGAATCGATGAATTACGCGCATTAACACGTAAGTATTTTAATATCGAAACCTGGGAGCTACAGCCTTCCCATAGTAATGTTTTAGAGCGTTTAACTCCGGAAATAGAGACCAGAGTAAGAGAAGAAATTCCTGATATTACACTGGATGAAATGAAGACAAATGTTGTTTTTTGTGTAGCTTACGCTAAGTAATCAATTTTTTTCGGAGCAAAATAATGTACGAAATTGATGATGCGGAAATTGCAAGGGGTTGTTATGTACACCCAGAAATTTCATTTTCTAAAACTAAAGTTCCCCAGAGCGTATTTGAGACACCAGGGATGGTCTCGATTGCGGAACGTAAATTACTCTATTCATTGGCGTCAAAAAACTTCCAGCAAAAAGGGTATATTGTTGATGCCGGAAGCTTTATGGGAGCGTCTGTGGTTTCTCTCGCACATGGGTTGATGAGTAACTCAGATTTTTCAAACAACAGAAACTCAAATATATTGGATAGTAAACCTATTAGTAGTTATGAATTGGGTTTTCTACCTAAGCCTGCAAATGGTTCGGATCGTGTTTGGGAGTGTGATTCACTAACCTATAAATTTGGAGAATCTTTTGTTCCTATTCTAGAAAATAGCATTTCTCCATTTCAGTCATTGATAGAACTAAATATCGGTGATTTTAATGAGTTTTCCTGGCCTGATAATCCAATTGAAATTTGTTTTATTGACGTATGTAAAACTCAGGACCTAAATAAACATGTTTCAGCAGAGTTTATGCCAAAGCTTATTGAGGGAGAATCATTTTTCATTAATCAGGATTTTTTCTTTGACCGTTTACCATGGATTAAAGTAACCATGGGATATCTTGAAGATTATTTCGACTGGTATGGGCAAGTATTTTCAAGTTCGATCTATAAGTGTAAAAAACCAATTCCTAAGGAAGTAGCAGAATACGACCCATTCACCGAGGCTAGCCTAGAGGAATGCTTGAAGCTCCACGATAATCATCCTAAAGAACATCTAACAGATGCTCATAAATTGAGAATGTGTTTGTCTCGCTCATACCTTATTGCAATGAAAGGGGATAAAGATGAAGCACTAGATTATCTCAAAGTAGTTGAAAGTGATTATGAGCATATGATGGATGAAAATACTTCTATAGACAGAAATGATCGTTTTCGATTCAACAGAGCTGTTCGGCAAATAAAAAGCGGAATTTTTAGTTGAAAACTAGTATTTGGGATAAATTAGAAAGGTCAGAAGTATAATTTCTGACCTTTTAGTTCAAACAAAATATATTTAAATTTAAGCGGGACTTATATTCATATCTTTTCCCAAAGCTACATCAAGTTCATGAGCTCGCTGAAATGCTTTACGGTGAGATAAACGAGTTACATACTCCTGATACTCTTCACGTTTATCTATAGTTCCAAACTGTAACCCCCACCCCAGCTGTGCACCAATATATACATCTGCTGCTGTAAAACGTTCTCCAACAATATACGGGTTTGATTTAATCGCACTAGATAGCGTATCTAGTGCCAATTTATAATTATCGTAACCCAACATTTGCTGTTTATCTTTAGCCACATCTTCATCAAAGATATATTTATTCACAATGGCGGACTCCAGAGGTCCAGCCGAATAAAACATCCACCGGTAATAATTGGCACGCTCTTCGTTATTTATCGGAGACAAACCTGAACCGGAAAATACATCTGCCAAGTAGACACATATTGCTGCTGCTTCAGTTATTATTTTGTTGTCGTGCACTAGTGTTGGAACTTTTCCCATAGGATTCACAGCAAGATACTGTGGCGATTTCATGTCTTCGCCATATTCAAGTACTTTAGTTTGATAGGATACCGATATCTCCTCTAGCATCCATCGAACAATACAGCCTCTCGATTGAGGGTTCGTATAAAAGATGATTTTATTTGCCATTTCAATATCTCGAATTTATATGGAGACATAAATTTTAGCTAGGCTAGTATCATTTATTCGAGAGCTTTACATGTCAAGTTGTTTAGTAGAAGTACTATCTATTTGCTTGGACAATTCACTCGGCTAATTCCACAGTTATATTCTCTGGCCCCAAGATAAATGCTAATTTTTTATTTTGATATTCCAATATTCCACTTCTTGTGCTAATTCCTTGCTTCGATAAATACTCTAAAGCCTCATTCAAATTATCTACCTTCAAACACAAATGGTTATAACCGGGCCTTGCCAAGTCAATTAGTGATGGATTAGTTTTAACCACTGGATTTCGGTAGTGAAGTAGCTGTATCTCGAATTTCGGAGATGACTGCTTTAGTACCATCGTAAAGTGATCTGCTTCTACATTATCCACCTGGAGATACCGTGACGCTTTCTCGCCAGTTAGAAAATTTTTGAGTAGAAGCTCAAAACCCAGCAATTCAAAAAAACTGACACTTTCCTCTAATTTCGTAACAACTACTGTTACGTGATCTGGATGTTTAAACATGGATTGAGAGCCTTCAATCTAGATTTAAGTACAAGTTTAGATGGAATTTATTAAGGTTTTTCCAAATACAAAATATACAAATCAAATTTCTGTATTTTTAAGTAGATTATTACTCAATATATAAGTTAATTTGTTGTTTTGTATTCCAGCTCTTCTAGAGACAACCGAAATAAATTTGTCACATTATCTTTCAAATGCTAAATATATAGATTTGCTTATTGTTTTAACGGAGTGAACTGGTGGTCGAAACTTTATCCTTAAGCAGCAATATAAAGTCCAATTTAGCTAAATTATTTCTATTACTCTCAGCCTCTAGCAACTTTGTTTATGCAGAGACAACTATATATCAAGGTGACATACTTCATTTTACTGCCGACCCGGCGAAGACTAGTAAAGCTTATGAATATATTGAAAATGGTGGATTAATTGTCAAAGATGGAATAATTGCCGAGATAATTTCTGAAGAAGAAATTTCGAAAAAACAAAGAGGCGCAGAGATTGTAGATTATCGTGGCAAGTTAATACTTCCCGGCTTTATCGATTCTCATATTCACTATCCACAGACGGGGATGATTGCGGCTCATGGCGAGCAATTATTAGAGTGGCTTAAAGAATACACCTTTCCAACTGAAAGTAAATTTTCCGACAAAGAACACGCGAAGCAAGTTGCAGAGTTCTTTATTAGTCAGTTGCTAAAGAATGGCACAACATCAGCACTTGTATTTGGTACCGTTCACCCAGAGTCTATAGATGCTCTCTTTGAAGTTGCCCAACGGGAAAACATGCGACTAATTGCAGGCAAGGTACTGATGGATCGCAATGCTCCAGAATACCTGCAAGATACGCCCGAAAGTGCTTATTCCGATAGCAAGAAGCTAATCGAACGTTGGCATAATAAGGATCGATTGAGCTATGCCATTACTCCAAGATTTGCCCCGACAAGTACTCCTGAACAGCTTAAGCAGGCAGCTAAGTTACTAGATGAATATCCCGATGTGTATATGCATACCCATGTTTCCGAAAATAAGGATGAAATTAATTGGGTAAAATCATTGTTCCCAGAAGTAAACAGTTATCTTGATGTTTATAACATATATGGATTAAATCGGGACCACTCAGTGTTTGCTCATGGTATTTATCTGGATGACCAAGAGATGGAAAGTATGGCTTCAGTAGGTAGCGCTATAGCTTTTTGCCCAACGTCTAATCTGTTTCTAGGGAGCGGATTATTCCCGCTTAATAAAGCTGAAGAAATCAATGTTAGTGTGGGCCTGGGAACCGATGTAGGAGCTGGCACCAGTTTCTCGATGTTAGAGACTATGGATGAGGCCTATAAGGTGATTCAGCTACAAAAATCCATCGGCAATAACACCGGAGTGAAAACCCTCTCTCCATTAAAAGCACTTTACCTTGCTACGTTGGGATCTGCCAAGGCATTAGATATTGATGACAAAGTCGGGAGTTTTGAGAAGGGTAAGGAAGCTGATTTTATCGTAATTGATTTAAAAGCCACCGATTTAATGAAATTTAGAATGAAGTCGGCTAGAACCCTCGAAGAGAAATTATTTGCACTTCAGGTACTCGGTGATGACAGGGCTATACATAGCACATATATAATGGGAAATAGAAAATAGTTCATCTAGAACTTGATATCGCATTACCTATTTTTCGGTATTCTTCTTGTATTCGATTTAGGTTATCAACCCCAAGGTAGTACTCTTCACCATCGCCAAACATACTCTCCCAAACAAAAGGGTATATGGCAATTACCTTGGGGTTTCCTATCGCAAAGTCATAAGCTTGCCTAGCCTGGCTAATTAATTGTGGCTCTGTAATGCTACCGAAGGCTCTATTCGATGTTTTAAAAGCTCTCGGGATAAGATAATATTTTGCATCTAAATGTGATGTTCTTCTCATTAGTTTTTCGACTATCTTATTTTGAAAACTTACTCCTACGTAATAATTTACAGCAAATAGATTATATTTTTTTGGTACCATTTCCTCAAAACGTGATCTTCTGACCGTTTCATTCATAAATGTAATTGCTCTTTTTGCTTTTGGAAAACTATCTTTAACTAGTTGAGCGATCTCTTCAAGATAGAGCTTAAGCGTTATGTTACTTAATTTTGAGCGATAAAATGGTTCATCTAGCGGGTCAAAGGCCATTATAATATCGCTAAATGGCTCTAACTGCCTCTTTGCTCTTTCCCAGCGTTCAAGATAATCCTCTCTTTTCCTATAGGTAGGATAACCATCAAAAAATATAGGTGCTAGTTGTATCCAAAGCTTTAATCCATGACTTCTGGCTTCTTTCATTATATCTATGTCATAGTAATATACGTCTACAAAAGTGGTGAATGACGCAACTTGAGCAATTTCATCTATTGTCCAACCGGAATGAAAAAATCCAAAATCCGTTAGATGCTCTGGCACAATATTACCTGGATTTATAGCTGTCGATGACACAATGTTTCCATGCAAAAAAATGCGTTCTGTTTGCTTCAAGTTAGCGCCCAAAGTAGGGGGGCTGCCCTCAGCATGTGTATTTTTAGAAAGAGCATATAAAACAACAAAAGTGAAAATCAATACGCCAAATGCCAAGTGCTTCATCGTTGAAAACATCTTTAATATGAATCCATAAAGTTTCATTAGTTAGTGTAGCAACAAGGTACTCTATATAGCTTTCTATTTTATATGTGAACTTAACTATCAAGTGAGACAGTTATTATATTTATCGTCCTTTATATGCAGGTATTAGCTCATATAGCTTATACCTGCTAAATAAATTATTGTGACACCATTAGATACTGTTTTGTTTCAACATCAAAAACAGCAACGCCTCGATTTGGCATAGAGATATACAGAACATTTTTAGCTTGATCTACTGCTGGAGTAAGCAGCATATCCTCCCACTCTTGTTGTATGGCACTTAAAAGCAGGGTTCTATTTCCAGTTTCTCTATCTATAGCCAAAAGTTCCATGTTAACTGGTTCATCATCGCTGTCTGTGTGATTGTAATCTTCTACATATATTAGATTACCTTCACTGCTATACGCCAAATCCCCTAATTCATGGACACTTTCTCCAGCGCCAATTTCATTACTTGATATGATTTTTGTTATTTCATTTTCCAGATTAAACTCAACAACTTTCCCATGAATATCTGAAATGTATATTTCTGTAGATTCTGCATTTATTGAGATATGGTTTGGATACCAGAACCCCATATCGGGGAAAGAATTGATTTCAGTTCGATCGCCAGACTGTAAGTCTATCGATATCAGTGAGCTACTAGAAATAGCGAGTATTCTATCTCGAGTAGTATCTATAGATAGTCCTGTAAGGCCATTAAAATTCTCTCCAATACCGACACCAGGACCAGAAATAACCAATCTTTCCCCTGTTTCTGGATCTACTTTAATTATACTTTGAGAATTTATTTCTTGTACGTAGATATTTCCGTTTCGACTATCTACTGCCAAATCTTGAAAGTGACCCTCGACTAGCCCTTCTCCATTATTTGGACCAGATATAATCTCCCGATCACCAGTTTGTGGATCTATCGCTATTACTTGGTGAATATCATCATATTCATATTTAGAGTATCGGGATTCTGCATAGTTATGATTGAGTAGAATAAGTCTTTGATTGTACTCATCATATGTTAGGTCAAAATTTGTCGAGAGTAGGGGACCTTTTCCTCTTATTCTTTTTGATACTAGTGTTCGGCTTCCATTTTCCTTATTAACCAAAAGAGTATGCCCTGTTGAGCATGCGCTAATTAGAATTGATTCACCCGTATCAATGATACCATTCTTCGCTTCATCAAAATTGAGGTTTTCATCACCTATGTCTAATTCTGACGACACTAGCTTTCGATCACCACTAATTAGGTCGATCTCAATCAACCTGCTGTGGGTATCACTGACATAAGCTAAGTTGACTTCCAAATCAATCGTTAAGCCTGTCAAGTTTTGTAGAGACTCTCCCGAGCCTACACTCACTCCTGATAATTCGGTTGCCTGCCAAGTAGCAGGATTTAACTCCAGTAATCCATCCTCACTTACAACAAAAAATCGTCCGTCGACAATTTCGAAACCTTGATTGAAATAGCCTACTGAATTTCCGTTTTCATAATTAAAAGAGGATATTTTTTCACGGTCCCCGGTGATAGGGTCTACTTTTATTAAATAGCTCGGAAAATAATTTTGCACATAGATATCACCAGAACTGATATCAATAGAAATTTGTGGTCTTCTCCCAAATGACAGTGAATCATCCCCTGACTCGGAAATGATATTTAAGCTATTAAATTCACGATCGATAGAAATTAGCTGGTCATTTTGGATTATTAAGAAATTACCCGTAGTGTGGTCAAATTCAGCTCCGACCACATCGGAGAACTCTGAGGAAATATAATCTTCCTGCATGCTTTCCAGATTTAATACCCTAGTAGGGTTAAAGGCGTACGCTAGATTTCTATCGCTATCAAATGCCAACGGACCGCAAAATCTGTAGCTATTAAATCCGTCATAGCTATTAACACTCACTGAGGCAGCAGCTGGGGAGGTATTCCCATTAATATCTGTTACCTCAATATTAATGCTAGTCGTAGTGCCTTCCTCAAGCGTTATTTCAGCCTGCCAGGTTGCAAAATCATCATCCGATGTTGCGTCAATTCCATTTACTGATACCCTGGCAACACCAACATTATCATTTGCACTACCACGCACAACCAGCTGCTCTTTATCACTCCATAGCCCGTCGCTAGCGGGAAAGATAATACTTGCGCTTGGGTATTCACTATCGGTTTCCTCTTTCGGTATCGAAGAGTCGTTGCCCCCTGAAGAAGAACCCCCTCCGCATCCAACCATTAAGTACATCAGGAAGGTTATTAATAAGTAGTTTCTAAAAGAGGTTTTCAACATAAATGCTCTTTGATGTAGAGGAGTAACGGCACATATATAGGCGGGAAAGCTAACCCCCTTCACTTTATAAGAGCCACTCGAAAAAATAGATATAAAAAAAGCAGCCGAAGCTGCTTTTTTGTCGCCTGGAAACAGGCCTTACGAGAAAGTAAGAACTGTTTACTTACCGGCCGCCTTGCGAATTGCCTGCAGGGTACGCAGACGCGCTTCGGCTTCGGCCAGCTGGGCTGAGATGCGCGCGTAGTCGACTTCAGACGGTGCCTTGTGCAGGGCGTGTTCCGCTTCTTCGCGGGCCTTCTGCGCGGCGTCTTCATCGATCTCACGTTCGGCTACATCAGCGAGGATAGTCACCATATTAGGTTGTACCTCGGCGTAGCCACCGCTGACGAACAGTACTTCCTCTTCACCACCGGGCTTGATGATGCGCACCGGACCGGCTTTCAGAGCGGTGAGCAACTGGGCGTGACCGTAGGAGAGCCCCAGCTCACCTTCGATACCGCTCACAATCACCATCTCTACCAGCCCGGAGAAGAGAGACTGCTCGGCGCTGACAATGTCACAATGTACTGTCATGGCCATAGTATATGCCTCTCTCGATTAGCCCTTGGCTTTGTTGGCTTTTTCCACAGCTTCGTCGATGGTTCCCACCATGTAGAAGGCCTGTTCCGGCATGTGGTCATATTCACCGTTCAGGATGCCCTGGAAGCCACGGATGGTTTCTTTCAGGGAAACGTATTTACCTGGTGCACCGGTGAAGATTTCCGCAACGTGGAACGGCTGGGACAGGAAACGCTCGATCTTACGGGCGCGGGCTACGGTCTGCTTGTCTTCTTCAGACAGCTCGTCCATACCCAGGATCGCGATGATATCCTTCAGCTCTTTGTAGCGCTGCAGTACAGACTGTACGCCGCGAGCCACTTCGTAGTGCTCCTGACCAATTACCTGTGGGTCCAGCTGACGAGAGGTGGAGTCCAGCGGGTCAACAGCCGGGTAGATACCTTTAGCGGCGATATCACGGCTCAGTACTACAGTGGAGTCCAAGTGCGCGAAGGTGGTCGCCGGAGACGGGTCAGTCAAGTCATCCGCCGGTACGTATACCGCCTGGATAGAGGTGATAGAGCCAGTCTTGGTGGAGGTAATACGCTCCTGCAGAACGCCCATCTCTTCCGCCAGGGTCGGCTGGTAACCTACCGCAGAAGGCATACGGCCCAGCAGTGCGGATACTTCGGTACCGGCCAGGGTGTAGCGGTAGATGTTGTCGACGAACAACAGTACGTCTTTGCCTTCATCACGGAATTTCTCCGCCATGGTCAGACCGGTCAGGGCTACACGCAGACGGTTGCCGGGCGGCTCGTTCATCTGGCCGTAAACCATCGCCACTTTGGAGTTGGCTTTGTTTTCCAGGTCAACAACGCCGGATTCAGCCATCTCGTAGTAGAAGTCGTTACCTTCACGGGTACGCTCACCAACACCTGCGAACACGGACAGACCGGAGTGCTCGGTAGCGATGTTGTTGATCAGTTCCATCATGTTTACGGTTTTACCTACACCGGCACCACCGAACAGACCAACCTTACCACCCTTGGCGAACGGGCAAACCAGGTCGATTACCTTGATGCCGGTTTCCAGCAGTTCGGTAGAGCTGGACTGCTCTTCGTAGGTCGGTGCAGCGCGGTGGATAGAGGAGCGCTCTTTCTCACCGATAGGGCCACACTCGTCAATCGGGTTGCCGAGCACGTCCATGATGCGACCGAGGGTTTCCAGGCCAACCGGTACAGAAACCGGAGCGCCGGTATTGCGCACGGACAGACCGCGGCTGACACCTTCGGATGAACCCATGGCAATAGCGCGTACCACGCCGTCACCCAACTGCTGCTGCACTTCCATGGTGAGGTTCTTGTCCTCAACCACCAGTGCGTCGTATACATTCGGAACAGAATCGCGTGGGAATTCCACGTCGATGACCGCTCCGATCACTTGCACAATTTGCCCGTTACTCATTTCCGGATCCTCAGCTTTAAATTCTTTCTAGGCTGACCATTACTGGCAGCGGATTAAACCGCCGCCGCACCGCCGACAATTTCGGACAGTTCCTGGGTAATGGCCGCCTGGCGCGCCTTGTTGTAGACAAGCTGCAACTGATCGATCAGCTCACCGGCGTTATCGGTGGCGCTCTTCATCGCGATCATACGCGCTGCCTGTTCACAGGCTTTGTTTTCAACTACTGCCTGGTATACCTGGGACTCGATGTAGCGAGCCAGCAATCCATCCAGCAATTCAACCGGATCCGGCTCGTAGAGGTAATCCCACTCGTGCATGAGTTTTTCATCTTCGTCCTTCGGCAGCGGCAGCAATTGCTCAACCTGCGGCTTCTGGGACATGGTGTTGATAAACTCATTGGATACCAGGAACAGGCGATCGATATCGCCTTCTGCGTAACGGTCCAGCATTACCTTAACTGAGCCAATCAGCTGGTTGGCCTGGGGCGCATCGCCCAGATCGCGTACCGCTGCGACAACCTTGCTGCCGATGGCATTAAAGAAACTGGCCGCCTTGTTACCTACCGCACAGACTTCGACGTCGACACCCTGCTCGGACCACGCCTGCATCTCGCGAATAGCGGCTTTGAACATATTGACGTTCAAGCCACCACAGAGTCCGCGGTCAGTGGATACCAGGATAAAACCGACCCGCTTGGCCTCGCGCTCTTGCAGGTAAATATGCTGGTACTCGGCCGAAGCGTTGGCGACGTGGCCGATCACTGCGCGTATGCGCTGGGCGTAGGGACGCCCCAGTGCCATGCGATCCTGAGCCCTACGCATCTTACTTGCTGCAACCATTTCCATTGCGGCAGTAATTTTCTGCGTGCTCTTGATGCTGGCAATTTTTGTGCGTACTTCTTTTCCGCCTGCCATAGTGATTTACCTTGTTCGCTGGAAGTTAGATTCCGAAAGAGCGGACACGCCGCTCTTTCGCGCTCTCCAGGGAGTTCTTACCAGCTGCTAGTAGCGACGAACTTCTCGATAGCGGCTTTGAAAGCTGCGTCGATTTCGTCGTTGTAGTTACCAGTGCTGTTCACTTTCTCCATCAGCTCTGCGTGTTCGCTGTTCATATAAGCGAGCAGGGCGGCTTCGAAATCGAGAACCTTGGCAACTTCTACTTCTTTCAGGTAACCCTTGTCGGCGGCGTAAACGGAAACAGCCATGTCCGCGATAGACAGCGGAGAGTACTGTTTCTGCTTCATCAGCTCGGTTACGCGCTCACCGTGATCCAGCTGGGCTTTGGTAGCTTCGTCCAGGTCAGAGGCAAACTGGGAGAATGCCGCCAGTTCGCGGTACTGAGCCAGAGCGGTACGGATACCACCGGACAGCTTCTTGATCACCTTGGTCTGCGCTGCACCACCTACACGGGATACAGAGATACCCGGGTTGATCGCTGGGCGGATACCGGAGTTGAACAGATCGGTCTCAAGGAAGATCTGGCCGTCGGTAATGGAAATCACGTTGGTCGGTACGAACGCAGATACGTCACCGGCCTGGGTTTCGATGATCGGCAGGGCGGTCAGAGAGCCGGTTTTGCCTTTCACTTCACCGTTGGTGAACTTCTCTACGTAGTCGGCGTTTACACGCGCGGCGCGCTCCAGCAGACGGGAGTGCAAGTAGAAAACGTCACCGGGGTAGGCTTCACGTCCAGGCGGACGCTTCAGCAACAGGGAGATCTGACGGTAGGCCCAAGCCTGCTTGGTCAGGTCATCGTATACGATCAGGGCGTCTTCACCGCGGTCGCGGAAGTACTCACCCATGGTACAACCGACGTAGGGAGCCAGGAACTGCATCGCTGCCGGATCGGCGGCGCCAGCGGCTACTACGATGGTGTGATCCATAGCGCCGTGCTCTTCGAGCTTGCGCACTACGTTGGCAATAGAGGACTGCTTCTGGCCCACGGCAACGTAGACACACTTAACGCCGGTGCCTTTCTGGTTGATGATGGCGTCGATCGCCACAGCAGTCTTACCGATCTGACGGTCACCGATGATCAGCTCACGCTGGCCACGGCCAATCGGGATCATGGTATCAACCGCTTTCAAACCGGTTTGTACAGGCTGGTCAACGGACTGACGGGCAATAACGCCAGGCGCTACTTTTTCTACCGCGTCGGTCAGCTTGTTGTTCAGCGGGCCTTTGCCGTCGATCGGGTTACCCAGCGCGTCTACAACGCGGCCGAGCAGTTCCGGGCCAACGGGGGTTTCCAGGATACGGCCGGTACAACGGCACTTCTGGCCTTCAGCCAGCGCCTTGTAGTCGCCCAGGATTACAGCACCAACGGAGTCGCGCTCCAGGTTCAGCGCCATACCGTAAACGCCGCCTTCGAACTCGATCATCTCGCCGTACATCACATCGGCCAGGCCGTGGATGCGGATGATGCCGTCGGATACGGAAACAATGGTGCCCTCATTTTGGGCTTCAGTGCTCACATCGAGATTTTCGATGCGGCTCTTGATGATTTCACTGATCTCAGAGGGATTCAGTTGCTGCATGCTCTGTTCCTCAAGTCCCCGCCGGCTAACGCCAACGGGGAGAGTAATTTAGGAGTTCATCGCCTCGGCGAGCTTGGCCAGACGGCCGCGTACGGTACCGTCGATGACTGTATCACCGGCGCGGATGATCGCGCCGCCCAGCAGGCTCTCGTCCACCGAGCTGTGCAGATGTATTTCGCGTTCAAACTTCGCGCTGAGCTTTTGGCCCAGTGCTTGCGCCTGTGCATCGCTCAAGGCGTGCGCGGAAACAACTTCCACCTCAAGGGTGGCTTCCGCTTGCGCTTTCAGCTCTTCGAACAGTTCGGAAATTTCCGGCAGCAGCTGCAGGCGGTTGTTTTCCGCCAGCAACCGGATGAAGTTCCTTCCGTGCTCGCCGAGTTCGTCTGAACAGATCGACAGGAATTTATCTGCGCGCTCTTCACTGGTGAGCTGGGGATTATCCAGCAGCTCACGCACTTTTTCGTTCTGGCTGACCGCTGCCGCAGTGCTCAGCGCAGTGCTCCAACCACCTAAGTGGGAGGCTTCCTGCGCATAAGAGAATGCAGCTTTAGCGTAGGGCCGGGCCAGTGTGCTGAGTTCCGCCATTGGGTTCCTCGCTTACAGCTCGGCTGCCAGTTTATCGATCAGGTCGTCGTGCGCCTTAGCGTCGATATTGACCGCGAGAATCTTCTCCGCACCCAGGACAGACAGGTCTGCCACACGGCTGCGCAGTTGCTCTTTAGCGCGATTCACTTCCTGGTCGATCTCAGCTTTGGCCGCAGTTTTCAGGCGATCGCCTTCAGACTGAGCCGCTTGCTTGGCTTCATCGAGAATCTGGTTGGCGCGCTTGTTGGCACCATCAATGATCTCGTTAGCCTGATCTTTAGCTTCCTTCAACTGCTCGGCAGCTTTACGCTTGGCCAGTTCCAGATCTTTCTGTGCGTGTTCGGCGTCAGCGAGACCATCTGCGATCTTCTGCTCACGCTCTTTCATCACGCCCAAAAGCGGCGGCCAAACAAACTTCCAGCAAAACCAGACGAAAAACAGGAAAGTAATCGACTGGCCGATTAGAGTCAGGTTGATATTCACTCCGACACCTCTTGCTCTTTAAATAGGGTTAAGGGCAATTGGAACGGCGTAATTAAACCAGACCAGGAGCTACGGCGAAGATCAGGTACATAGCGATACCAACACCGATCATCGGAACCGCGTCAAGCAGACCAGCCATCAGGAACATCTTGCCCTGCAGAGCCGGAGCCTGTTCAGGCTGACGAGCGGAACCTTCCAGCAGCTTGCCACCCAGAGTACCGAAACCGATTGCGGTGCCCAGGGCGCCCAGACCGATCAGCAGTGCACTTGCGATGTAAACCAGACCTAATGCTTCCATTGTGTTCTCCAAATCAAAGTTAAAGAGTTGTTGTAAAGGTCGAAAAAAGGGTTAAAAACTTATTGATCGTGCTCGTGCTCATCGTCGCGATGGTGTGCCATCGCCATGTACACGGTGCTCAATACCATAAATACGAACGCCTGCAGCACGATTACCAGTACGTGGAAGATCGCCCAGCCCATGTGCAGGAGGCCCGCACCAATAAAGCCGAGAACACCAACGCCAAAGACAATCGCGATCAGGATAAAGATCATTTCACCGGCGTAGAGGTTTCCGAACAGACGCAGGCCCAGGGAGATCGGTTTGGCGATCAGGGATACTGCTTCCAGCAGGAAGTTCACCGGGATCAGCAGGATGTCAAAGAACAACTTGCCGGTATGGAAAGGGTGCAGAGTCAGCTCTTTAAGGAAGCCGATGGCACCTTTTTCGCGAATACTGAAGAAAATCATCAGCGCAAACACCGCCAGGGCCATACCCAGGGTGGCGTTCGGGTCGGTAGTCGGGACCACTTTAAAGAAGAGGTGATCGTTGCCGGAGATCTTGGCGGCAGCCATCGGCAGCCAGTCTACCGGTACCAGGTCCATCAGGTTCATCAGGAACACCCACACAAAGATGGTCAGAGCCATCGGGGCAACCATAGTGTTGCGGTGGGGGAAGGTTTCCTTAACCAGCTTGTCGATAAAGTCGGTAACCAGTTCCACAAAGCTCTGGAAGCCTGTGGGCTTGTCCACACTGGCCTTCTTGGCTGCGCGGGCAAACAGGAAGCAAAAAATCAGACCGAGGCCGATAGACCAGCCCAGGGTATCTACGTGCAGGGCCCAAAAGCCCATGTCCGCAGCTTCCTGGGAGGAATGCGCCATAGTCCAAGTAGACTCATTCAGCACTGTGCCATCGGCGCGGGTATACCCGGCCGGCAGCTTGCCGTAAGTCATGTTTTGCAGGTGGTGTTGGATATACCCCGTCGCGGTTTGAGCTTCGCCTGCCATAGTTCCTCAACAATCGTAAAAGTAAGAATTCTTTTTTCTTATCCACCGGCTAGCGGACCATGCGCGCTACCAAAATCCACTGCACGATTACACAGAGGACGTAGCTGATAAAAAGCGCCGCGGCATTCAGTGGCTTGACGGTGGCAAACACCGCTGCAAAACCTGCCATGGTCAATATAAATTTGCCGGTTTCCGCGCGGTAGAAATTGCCTACCACGCGATGGGCCGCGCGCGCACCGCTATCGCGAAAGGCGCGCCTGCCAAAATATGCTCCGGGCAGTGCACACAGGGCACCGCCGATAAATACGGAGAGCGCAGTCACCGGTTTACCGCTCAAGTGCAGTGCCGCACTGGCCACCGATATCAGCAGAAGCTGTACCGCGGCTATTCGTAATACCGGGGGTTTTGTCATAGACGGGATAAGCCGACTTTTTTTGCGCTGTCCGCCCAAAATTTGGGCGTGCGAATTATGCGGCAACAGCATCGCCGATTCAACCGGCAAATGTCGTCAACTTATTTGATTTTCAGGAGGTTTTGCACGGAATTACTCGCCGCAGTGAGTATTTGCCAACAGTTATTGCGCGCGCCACTAGGACGCGCATTTCCCTGTGGCCTCAGTCCTCGGCGTAACCCAGGTGGGCGAGGATTCCATCCAGCTCTTCCAGAGTGGTGTATTTGAGTACCAGGCGGCCATTGCCTTTATCGTTGTGATCGATAGATACGGGCACTCCGACTTTTTCTGCCAGGCGCTCAGTTAGGCGACGGATATTGGGGTCGGGCTTCGGTTTTTCAGGTGCGGGGGCAGCCGGCTGTTGTAAACGGCGCACCAGCGCCTCTGTCTGGCGCACGGTAAGGCTGCGCTCGACCACCTGGCGCGCAGCAGAGCGCTGGGTGGCACCGGATAGACCGAGCAGGGCTTTGGCGTGCCCCAACTCCAGATCGCCACGCTCCAGGAAAGTCCGCACCTCTTCACTGAGACTCAACAGTCGCAAAAGGTTGGTTACTGCGGTACGGGATTTGCCCACCGCATCTGCCACTTCCTGCTGGGTCAGCTTGAACTCATCCTGTAAACGCTTGAGGGCTACAGCTTCCTCTACCGGATTCAGGTCTTCACGCTGGATATTTTCAATCAGCGCCATAGCGATGGCTGCTTCATCGGAAACGCTGCGCACCAGTGCCGGCACTTTCTCCAGTCCCGCCAATTGGGCCGCGCGCCAGCGCCGTTCACCGGCGATGATTTCATAGCTCTGCTCACCGATACCGCGCACGACGATCGGCTGCATAATGCCCTGGGCGCGTATCGAGTCCGCCAGCTCCTGCAAGGATTCCTGTGGAAAATCCCGGCGTGGCTGGTAGCGGCCGCGCTGCAAAAACTCTATCGGCAACTCCTTCAGCTCACCGTCGACCACGGCGGTTTCGGTTTCAGCTTCACCGGTAGCCTCGGCGATCGCGGTGCTGTTTTTATTGCTGATCAGGTGGGATAAACCCCGGCCCAGTCCTTTGCGTTTGGCGGCCATAGTAATTACCCCTTATACGGCTTCCGCCACAGGGCGGCTTTTCTTATTGGAAGATTGATTGGCGGGATGGCGGCGATTGATTTCGCAAGCCAGTGCCAGGTAGGCAATAGCCCCTTTCGAGTGGCGGTCGTAATCCAGCGCCGGCTTGCCGAAGCTGGGAGCCTCTGCCAAACGGACATTGCGCGGGATACAGGTTCGATACAGGCGATCGCCGAAAAACTCCTGCAACTGCGCCGACACTTCGCTGGTGAGGCTGTTGCGCGGATCGTACATGGTGCGCAAGATGCCCTCGATTTTCAGGTCCGGATTGGCGGCCTGCTGGATCTGGGTAATGGTATCCACCAGTGCTGATAACCCCTCCAGGGCATAGTATTCACACTGCATGGGAATCAATACGCCGTGAGCTGCACAGAGGGCGTTTACCGTCAGCATATTCAACGATGGCGGGCAGTCGATAATCACGTAGTCGTAGCGATTGCTCACCGCAGCCAGGGCGCGGCGCAGGCGGGATTCGCGCCCCTCCAGATTCAGCAACTCCACCTCTGCCGCAGACAGGTCACCGTTGCCCGGGATCAAATCAAAACCGCTCTCTGTAGATACAATGGCCTGCTCAACGGGTAATTCAGCGGCCAGTACATCGTAACCGGACACCTCAAGGTCACTTTTATCCACACCACTGCCCATGGTGGCATTGCCCTGGGGGTCCAGGTCGATCAGCAATACGCGCCGCTTGTTGGCAACCAAAGATGCGGCCAGATTGACGCAGGTAGTGGTCTTGCCAACCCCGCCTTTCTGGTTGGCCACAGCAAATATCTTGCTCAAGATTCTTGTCCTTTGTTGTTTCCGGGTGCGTTTGCCCCGACGCCGGCTCAGCTTCGGGCGGCGGCTGTTGTGCCCCACGATAGGGGAGCAGGATTGGGCGGGCGACAAACCCGCCAAACTATCATCTTATTCTGTGCGACAGAGCTGAATCATATGTCGCTCACCGTCGCAGCCGGGCACCGACAACCGGTGCACCTGCTCGACCTTAATGCCTTTTGGCAGAGCGCTCAACTCATCCTCAGGCAGCTTGCCCTTCATGGCATAAAAACGACCCCTGGGTGCCAACATGTGCTCACTGCCATTGACCATATCTTCGATGGAGGCAAAGGCGCGGGACACCACACCGGCAAAAGGCTGATCTGGCACAAAGGCTTCTACCCGCTCATTGACTACCGTGATATTGGGCAGGGGCAGGGTGCTGGCCACCTGGAACAGGAAGCGGGTCTTCTTGCCATTGCTGTCGAGCAGCGTGATGGCGCGCTCCGGATGCACAATTGCCAGGGGAATTCCCGGCAGGCCGCCACCGCTACCCACATCGATCAAAGAGCCTTCGCCACAGAGATTTACCACACTGAGGCTGTCGATAATATGGCGCTCCAGCATCTGCTCTGGGTCGCGTATGGCGGACAGGTTGTAGGCACTGTTCCAGCGGGCAAAAAGCGCCAGGTATTCCAGTAGCTGATCCTGCTGCCGGTCACTGAGTGCCACCGACATCTGTGCCGCCGCCTCTAACAGGCGCGGACGAAACTGTTCCATTGAGTTAGAAATGGGTCTATCCCCCAGTAGTCCCGCGAAACTCAAACCCCGCAGGGCCTCGCGGGATACCCTGTGGAAAACCGATTTATACCGCTTTTTTGCGCTTCAGCAGCCCGCGCTTTTTCAACTGGATCAGCAGCAGGGATATGGATGCGGGCGTCACACCCGGTATCCGCGAGGCCCGCGCCAGGGTATCCGGGCGGGTCTCTCCCAGCTTTTGCTTAACCTCATTGGACAGACCAGAAATATCGCTGTAGTCGAAGTCCGCCGGGATCGGGGTATCTTCGTAGGCCTGCAAGCGCTCAATTTCCTCGCGCTGGCGATCGATATAGCCGGCGTACTTGGCCGAGATTTCCACCTGTTCGGCAACCTGCTCGTCGGTTACCGCTTCCCCTTTGAGACCCGCCACATCCTGATAGCCCAGTTCCGGACGGCGCAGCAGGTCCATCAGGCTGTATTCCCGCGCCAATGGCTGCGGCAGTTTGGTTTCTACGGAGGCGGCCTGGGGCGTCTTTGGGTGCACCCAGGTATCTTGTAGTCGCTGGGTCTCCCGGGCGATCGCCTCGCGCTTTTCACTGAACGCTGCCCAGCGGGTATCGTCGACCAGGCCCAATTCGCGACCTTTTTCGGTCAGGCGCAGGTCAGCATTGTCCTCACGGAGCAGCAAGCGATATTCCGCGCGGCTGGTAAACATACGGTAGGGCTCTTTAGTGCCGCTGGTGATCAAATCATCTACAAGCACGCCCAGGTAGGCTTCATCCCGACGCGGGGACCAGGCTTCGCGCTCCTGGGCCTGTAGTGCGGCGTTGGCGCCAGCTAGGAGTCCCTGGGCGGCCGCTTCTTCGTAGCCGGTGGTGCCATTGATCTGGCCGGCAAAGTAGAGCCCCTGGATAAATTTGGTTTGCAGGGACGGCAAAAGGTCGCGCGGGTCGAAGAAATCGTACTCAATCGCATAGCCCGGGCGGGTGATATGCGCATTTTCAAAGCCCTTGATGGAATGCACCAGATCAATCTGTACGTCGAAGGGCAAACTGGTGGAAATACCGTTGGGGTACAGTTCGTTGGTGGTCAACCCTTCCGGCTCGATAAACACCTGGTGACTATCTTTGTCCGCAAAGCGGTGCACTTTGTCCTCGATGGAGGGACAGTAGCGCGGACCAATCCCCTCAATCACGCCGGAGTACATGGGCGAGCGATCGAGCCCCCCCTGGATAATTTCATGGGTGCGGGCATTGGTGTGGGTAATCCAGCAGCAGACCTGGCGCGGGTGCTGATCGCGGCTGCCCAAATAGGACATCACCGGTGTGGGGCTATCTCCCCACTGCTCCTCCAACTCACTGAAATCTACCGAGCGGGCATCAATACGGGGAGGGGTGCCAGTTTTGAGGCGATCGACGCGGAAAGGCAGTT
This sequence comes from Microbulbifer maximicatervae (SeqCode), assembly GCF_052466985.1. NCBI lineage: Bacteria > Pseudomonadati > Pseudomonadota > Gammaproteobacteria > Cellvibrionales > Microbulbiferaceae > Microbulbifer > Microbulbifer maximicatervae (SeqCode). The sequence continues at coordinate 3,816,174 of NZ_CP174298.1, read as the reverse complement.
CGCGCAGACGATCTGCAAGGGCAATCGAGGGCGGGTCTCCAGCGCGGCCGCCGGCGTGGTTATCCAAGCCGATATGTATACGCCCACCGAGGAAAGTCCCTGCGGTCAGTACCACTGTCTTGGCGCGAAAGCGCACCCCCGCATTGGTGACAACGCCCACAACCCGTTCACCTTCGACAATCAGGTCATCCGCCGCTTGTTGGAAGATCTCCAGGTTTTCCTGTGCTTCCAGGATTGAACGGATAGCGGCGCGATACAGGGCTCTATCGGCCTGGGCACGGGTTGCCCTTACTGCGGGGCCTTTGCGGGCATTGAGGACCCGGAACTGAATTCCGCCCAGGTCTGTTGCCGTTGCCATAGCACCACCGAGGGCATCGACTTCCTTCACGAGATGACTCTTGCCGATACCGCCGATCGCCGGGTTGCAGGACATTTGTCCAAGGGTCTCGATATTGTGGGTCAGCAGCAGAGTGGAAGCTCCCATACGTGCCGCTGCCAGTGAGGCTTCGGTACCTGCGTGGCCTCCGCCGATCACGATCACATCATAGGTCTTAGGGAATTCCATAGTGGCTGCTACTGGTTACAACTGGGGGCGCACATTTTATAGGCAGTAGGTGTAAGTCAGCAATTGGCTACAAGCATATTCCTGCACTCTAGTTGGTAGACGCTTGTAAAGCTGTAAAAACTGAGACTATCCAGTTCCATGCTATTGGGGCTCTCTCTCCAAAGAAACTTTCTAGAGCTAGCTTTAGAGCAAATTATTTTTTGGCTCTCTTAAGTTTATATAAATGAATAAATGTATTTCTTAGAGAGAGGTTTTTGATTTAGTTGTTTTTATTAGTGTCCGGCAAATCATGTATAAGCAAAAAAAATCCTTATAAATCAATAGGTTACACTGATGAAAACATGGACAATAACCCCTTGGCTGAAGGGGGGGCAACCCCGGTAGACGATTGTGGAAAGCCGGGACAACTTTGCGCGCCTCGTGCTGGCGGGAAAGTTATCATCATAGCATTCGTTGCTTACGCAGGTGTTTATCCCCTTTTTTACTCACACCTGGCAATTTCAGGTTTTAGCTTGTGCGTAGAGGGTGATAAGACTTGGGGGTTAATTGTGCGTAAGAGTGAATATTGTATAAGTCTGTGAGTTTTGTGCTGTATCTATGTGATTTATAGGTGATCGAAGCAAGTGAAAATATATCCACGGGAAATCCCCGTGGACATGTATAACGCGATCGGCGCCATATCTTATTTTGCAGAGTTTTTTGCCAGATTTTTTCGCGAATCTATTTAATAAGATCGGGAAAAATTGGGGATTTAATTTACCCGCCCTGAAAGTCGGGGTTAAGCCTGTGTAAAAGAAGTGAGAAATATGTTGGGAAGCTGGAAGGAGAGAAACGGGGGAGGATAAAGTAGCCTCCCCCTTGGGATAACTTGGAAGTTGGGATGGGGCGTTTACTTACCGATACAAAAACTGCCGAAGATCTTGCCGAGTAATTCATCGGCACTGACGGTGCCAGTAATTTCTCCCAGAGCCTGCTGGGCCTGGCGTAAGTCTTCGGCGAGCAGTTCGCCTGCACCGCTAGTGTGAAGTTGCCGCTGGCCCTGATGTATAAAAGCTTGTGCCCGGCCCAGTGCGTCCAGGTGTCGGCGCCTGGCACTGAATGTTCCCTCTCCAGCGCCACTGAAACCAATACTCTGTTTTAAATGTTCTTTTAACGCATCGAGCCCGGCACCTGTTTTTGCACTGATGGCAATCACTGGCACGCCTTCAGTGTGTGCCTGAAGGCCAGCGCTGTAGTCGGTGAGGTCAATCTTATTCAGTACTAATGTCAGTTTATCGAGATCTCTCAGCTGACTGGTAAATTCTGGCCAAACTTGTGTGGGATCCAGGGAGTGGAGCTGCTCTGCATCCATGACAAGTAGTACCCGATCTGCGCCGTGGATTTCCTCCCAGGCGCGTTCGATACCAATTTGTTCAACTCTATCCGGAGCATCCCTTAATCCCGCAGTATCGGCAAACTGGAGGGGCATACCGTCGATATGAATATATTCACGCAGGATATCCCGAGTGGTACCGGCGATATCGGTGACAATAGCGGCGTCGTGTCCGGCCAGTGTGTTGAGCAGGCTGGATTTCCCTGCATTGGGGCGGCCTGCGATAGCAACTCGCATTCCCTCGCGCATTATCGCACCCTGACGCGCCTGGGCTTCCACACCCACCATTTGTGCCAGTAGGGTTTCTATATCAGCTGCCACTTTGCCATCGGCGAGGAAGTCGATTTCCTCTTCGGGGAAATCAATGGCGGCCTCCACGTAGATACGCAGATGGGTAAGATTTTCCACCAGGTCTTCGATTTTCTCGGAAAACGCGCCTTGCAGTGAGCGCATGGCATTGCGCGCTGCCTGGGCACTACCGGCGTCGATTAAATCGGCGATCGCTTCGGCCTGAGTTAAATCCATTTTGTCGTTGAGGAAAGCCCGTTCGGAAAATTCTCCGGGGCGGGCTTGTCGAGCGCCCAACTCGATAGCGGCTTGAAGTAACTGATCGAGAATTACCGGACCGCCGTGTCCCTGGAGCTCCACCACATCCTCCCCGGTAAAGGAGTTGGGACCGGGGAAAAAGAGCGCCAATCCCTGGTCGATTAACTGCTCTTTGTGGGTAAAGTTCCGGTAGTGGGCAGAGCGGGGCTGGAGGGATTTTTCCCCGCAGATTTGTTGGGCAATTTGCAGGGCTCTTGTGCCCGACAGTCGGATAACGCCGATACCGCCGCGCCCGGGCGCGGTGGCAACAGCGGCAATAGTGTCGCGATTGAGGCTTTCTTGTGTCATCGGCTGAGTTTACTCGACAGAACGGAAAAGGGCCGCATTAGCGGCCCTTGTTTATTGTGTTGCTGCAGATCGGTACTGGTTAGTACTTACCGGCATCCACCTGTTTATTGATATACCAGGTTTGCGCAATGGTAATCAGGTTGTTGGCGATCCAGTACAGAACCAGACCCGCTGGGAACCACAGGAAGAATACAGTCATCATCACCGGCATCAGCTGCATGATGCGGGCTTGGGTTGGGTCGGTGGGTGCCGGGTTCAGCTTTTGCATAAACCACATAGACAGGCCCATCAATACCGGCAGGATAAAGTAGGGGTCCTTCGCCGACAGATCGTGAATCCAGAAAATCCAGGGCGCGTGGCGCAGCTCAACGGTTTCGGTGAGCATCCAGTAGAGCGCGATAAATACCGGCATCTGCAACAGGATCGGCAGGCAGCCACCCATCGGATTGATCTTCTCGCGGCGGTAGAGCTTCATGGTCTCTTCTGCCAGCTTTTGCCGGTTATCCTTGTACTGCTCCTGCAGCTTTTTCATCTGCGGCGCAAACTTGCGCATACGCGCCATGGACTTGGTGCCAGCGGCGGACAGTGGCAGAAGCAGCGTCTTGATAAATACGGTGAGCAGGATGATCGCCCAGCCCCAGTTGCTGACAATATGCTCCTGGATAAAGTGCAGGACACCGAACAGCGGTTTGGCGATCCACCAGAGCCAGCCGTAATCGACGGTCAGGTCGAGGCCGGGAGAGATTTCTTCCAGACGGTAGACATCTTTCGGGCCAGCGTAGAAAGAAGCGCTCAGCTCGCCTTGGGTGGCAGCGGGGATTTGCACTTGAGGTGCGGTAAAGCCCATGCGGAAGAGGCCGTTGGATAGCTCCTTCAATTCAAAAGTATTGCGCTCGTCCTGGGGGGGAATCCAGGCACTGATAAAGTAGTGCTGAACCATAGCTACCCAACCACCTTCGATGGTTTCGCGGGTGGGGCTTTCAGCAATCTCCTCGAAGTCCTGCTTGAAGTAGTTCTTTTCGTTGGTGCGGATGGCTGCGCCGAGGAAAGGCGACATGCCGAAGCCGGTGTCGGTTGCGGGTTCACTGGCATCGCGCTTAATCTGACCAAACATGGCCGCAGACCAGGGTTTGTCACTGGTGTTATCCACCAGGTAGGCTACTTGGATCAGGTAGTCTCCACGCTTGAAGGTGAAGCGCTTGGTGATATTGGCGCCTTCCTGTTGCAGAGTCAGGTCTACTATCAGGGTATCGTCGCCCTCAACCATCGCATATTCGGTTCTTGCCACCTTGAAAACCGGGCGGCCAGCGGCGCTGTCGGTCCCGTTTTTACCGATAAGGCCACTTTGGGCAATATAGGTATGGTTGCGGGTCTGGTTCAACAGGATCAGGGGTTGATCCGGGGTATCCAACTTCTCTTGTTGTTTGCGCAGCGCCACTTTGACGATATCGCCGCCACGAGGATTGATGAGCAGATCAAAAACGTCGGTGGTGACACTGATCAGCTTGCTCTCAGTACTGCTGCCTTCATCGGAAGCGGGCACCTGGGAACGAAGTTGGGGAACATCACTGTCGCCGGTGCTCGCGGGTGTTTCGGCGGGTATTTGGCTGACAGTCTCGCCGCCAGTCTGCACGACGGTTTCGCGGTCGAGTTCAGGAGTGTGTTGCTCTTGAAATGCGTTCCACTGGAAGATAAGTGCCAGGAGAACCGCGAGAATTCCGCCGAGCAGCGTATAGCGTTGCCAATCCATCTTGTTACCTAGAGCGTGTTCTTGTGTCTGGTGGGGGGAACCGGGTCCAATCCACCAGGGTGCCAGGGGTGGCATTTTATAAGGCGGCGCAGAGTTAAATAACCCCCTTTTATCGCTCCATGAGTTTCAATGGCCTCTTCAGAGTACCGGGAGCAGGTGGGGTAGAAGCGACATTGGTTGCCTACCCAGGGGCTGGCCAGGTAGCGGTATACATGGATCAGCTTGATCAGTATCCACTTCATGGTTGGGGTTGCGGCTGTCGAGCCCGCTTGGCCAGTTTACGCCAGAGTTTATTCAGTAGTTTCGCCAACTCGGCCTTATCCAGATCTGCGACCCCAGGGCGCGCGAGCACCACGGCATCCAGCGGCGGCAAATCATATTGCTGCAGACGGAAGGTTTCCCGGGTTATACGCTTGATTTGATTGCGGTCGGAGGCGTTGCGTACATGCTTTTTAGCAATAACGAGGCCGAGACGCGGGTGTTCCAAGGAGTTGGGACGGGCGAGGATCAACAGATGAGGGTGTGCGGCGCGCACCTGGTTTTCATTGAATACCAAGCGATACTGCGCCGCATTAAGCAGGCGCAGCGTCTTGGCAAATCCGAAGCTGCTGCGCACCTGCTGCATAAAGAGATATCTCTAAAAGGGAAGAGATCTTATGCAGACAGTACTTTGCGGCCTTTAGCGCGACGGCGTGCCAGAATCTTACGGCCGTTTTTGGTTGCCATGCGAGCGCGGAAACCGTGAGTGCGCTTGCGCTTCAAGTTGCTTGGTTGAAATGTGCGTTTCATAGTCTTGCTACCTGAGACTTTGTGTTCAAAATTTCTCGGGACCTTTCCCGGCCGCGGCCTGGACTCCGGTCCGGCACAAAGCCGGTGCAGACGGAGCTACGCGCTGCGAAGGCCGCGGATTGTATAGAAAGCCAGCAGCGAAAGCAACGCGCTAATCAGGGAAATTCTTTTTATTGGTGCGCGAGTTTACTGTAATTTTTTACGCCAACTAGACAAGTCGTTGAGTCATCAGGGGTATCTCTGAATGCCCACTGATTGACCCCAAGATACCCACAGCTTTCTGTGGATAACTTTCGAAGGGTTTCCACCTCAACTGTCTAATTGTTGTGCAAATCCTTGATTGTGTGGATCTTTTTGCGCAGTTTTTTCAACAGATGCAGTCTTTCTTGTGGATAACCTAAAGGTGGAAAGGTATACTGCGCCGATCTTATTTGATGGCCCCGGGTGATTCCTAACCCGGCCTTGCCGTCTCTCCTTGGTCTTACCATTTTGGGGTTTTTTGGGGGGTTTCTTGACTGAATCCGTATGGAAGCAGTGCGCGAGCTGTTTACAGGACGAGCTGCCGTCTCAGCAGTTCAATACCTGGATCAGACCGTTGCGCGTCAATCCCGTCAGTGCGGAGGGCGAGTTGCGCCTGATCGCACCGAACCGCTTTGTGCTGGACTGGGTTGGCAATAAATTCCTGAACCGTATTCGCGAGTTGGTGCAACAGTTTGCACCGGGACGCCCTCTGCAAGTGGCGCTCGAGATTACCGCTCGCCGGCCGGCTCGCTTCCAGCGCGGCCATGTAACAAATAATGCCCCTCCGACACCGGTACCGACACCCGTGCCATCGGCGCCAACTCCGCCACCACCTCCGGTGCAGCCGGTAGTGGCACCGCCACCGGTATCTGTACCACCTGTTGCCACTGTGCCACCTCCGGTGACTTCACCGCTGGGATCTGGGTTTGGTGCCAGCAGGCCGGTGCCTCATCCCGCTATGGCTGAGGAGGTGACTGCCGAACAGATGACGACAGGCGAACTGGCCCTGACAGATCTGCGACCACCGGCTATGAATGGCATGGCTCGCTCCGTACCGGAGCAGCCGGCCAGGCAGGTTGAGGTGGAGGGGGCTATCAAGCACGGCAGCTCACTCAATCGCAACTTTACTTTCAAATCCTTTGTTGAAGGTAAGTCCAACCAGCTGGGCCTCGCTGCGGCACAACAGATTTCTGACAATCCGGGCGGCGCCTACAATCCCCTCTTTATATATGGGGGCGTGGGTCTGGGGAAAACTCACTTGATGCACGCGGTTGGCAACGCACTGCTGGAGCGCAACCCCAATGCTAAGGTGGTGTATTTGCATTCCGAGCGCTTTGTTGCAGACATGGTGAAAGCGCTACAGCTAAATGCGATCAGCGACTTTAAGCGCTACTACCGCTCTGTTGATGCCCTTCTGATTGATGATATCCAGTTTTTTGCCGGTAAGGAGCGCTCTCAGGAGGAGTTTTTCCATACCTTTAATGCCCTGTTGGAGGGTGGTCAACAGATTATCCTAACCTGTGACCGCTATCCGAAAGAGATCGACGGTTTGGAAGAGCGTTTAAAATCCCGCTTTGGCTGGGGATTAACGGTGGCTGTAGAGCCTCCGGAGCTCGAGACCCGGGTAGCTATTTTGATGAAGAAGGCCGAGCAGGTGGGCGTGGATTTACCTCACGACTCCGCTTTCTTTATTGCGCAGCGTATTCGCTCCAATGTGCGGGAGCTCGAGGGTGCACTGCGCCGCGTAATTGCCAATTCGCAATTTACCGGTCGCGCTATTGACGATGTCCTTGTGCGCGAAGCACTAAAAGACCTGTTGGCCCTACAGGATCGACTGGTCAGTGTGGATAATATCCAGCGGGTTGTCGCTGAATACTACAAAATTAAGGTGGCGGATTTGCTCTCCAAGCGGCGCAGTCGCTCGGTGGCCCGTCCCCGCCAAGTCGCTATGTCCCTGGCCAAGGAGCTGACCAATCACAGCTTGCCGGAGATCGGCGATGCCTTCGGTGGTCGCGACCACACAACAGTACTACATGCCTGCCGCAAAATACGTGAGTTGCAGGAGTCCGACGCGGATATTCGCGAGGACGTTAAATTGCTGACACGGTCGCTGACCACTTAATCGAATAACTGACAAAACAAGGCGAAACTACCGATGAAATTCAATGTGAGCCGGGACGCCCTTCTGAAGCCGTTACAACTGGTGGCCGGTGTTGTTGAGAAACGCCAAACACTGCCAGTCCTGGCCAATGTGTTGATGCAGTTACAGGGCCAGGAACTCTCCCTGACCGGTACTGACCTGGAAGTGGAAATTGTCGGCCGTCTCGGTGTAGACGGTGTAGAAATGGAAGGTGAGGTGACCGTTCCCGCACGCAAGCTGCTGGATATCTGTCGCTCTCTGCCCGATGGTGCTGAACTAAAGTTTGAGCGCGATGGTGAGCGCCTGATACTGCGCAGTGGCCGCAGCCGTTTTCAGCTGTCGACTCTGCCCGCAGCGGACTTCCCCAACCAGGAAGAGGCCAGTGCACAGACCCGTTTCGATATCTCCCAGCGCGAGATCCGCCGCCTGATAGAAGCCACTAGTTTTGCTATGGCTCAGCAGGATGTGCGCTATTACCTGAATGGTTTACTGCTTGAATGCCGCCCGCAGCAGCTGCGCGCGGTTGCTACTGATGGCCACCGCTTGGCACTCTGCGATCGCGATGCCCCCGGCCTGGATGTCTCCACGCCTATCCAGGCTATTGTGCCGCGCAAAGGCGTACTTGAGCTGGGTCGTTTGCTTGAAGATAGCGATGCACAGGCACAGGTAGTGCTGGGTAACAACCATATTCGTGTGGTTAGTGGTCAGTTTACTTTCACCTCTAAATTGGTAGATGGCAAATTCCCTGACTACGAGCGCGTGTTGCCGCGAGGCGCGGGCAATGTGGTCTATGCGGATCGCCAGGGGTTGCGCCAAGCCTTTTCCCGAGCGGCGATTCTCTCCAACGAGAAATACCGTGGGGTGCGCCTTCAGGTTTCTGAGGGGTTGTTGCAGATCGTTGCCAACAACCCGGAGCAGGAAGAGGCGGAAGAGCAGATGATGGTGGATTACGTAGGTGAGCCAATGGAGATTGGCTTTAACGTTTCCTACCTGCTGGACGTCACTGGTGCTATTCACAGTGACCAGATCCGTATCAGTCTGGCTGATGCCAATAGCAGCGCACTGCTGCAGCAACCTGAAGAAGGTGATGCACTGTACGTGATTATGCCAATGCGCCTGTAAGGCAGCCCACCCATTGCTCATTTATGAATGGATTGAGGCTACCTCCCCGCTCGGTGGGGTAGCCGATAAACAAACCGATGCCTGTGCATCGCGCTCTTCACTCTGGGGGAGGTGTCTGTGGCGCTGACCCGTCTTCTCTTATCTAATTTTCGAAATATCTGCTCTGCGGATCTCAAGCTGGGTCCTGGCGTTAATGTGTTTTGTGGTGCGAATGGCAGTGGCAAGACTTCACTGCTAGAGGCGGTACATATGCTGGCAACCGGTCGTTCCTTTCGCTCTCGTCAGCATAAGTCGGTTATTCAACATGATACTGGTGGACTTACAGTTTTTGCCCAGCTCGATACCGGTTTTAACTTGGGGGTAGAGCGCCTTGCAGACGGCTCGGGCAGAATCAGGGTAAACCAGGCTCCAGCGGAATCCAGCTCACAGCTTGCTAGTTGCCTGCCACTTCAATTGATAAACAGTGAAAGTTTTTCCGCACTTGATGGTGGCCCTGGCGTTCGGCGCCGGTTGCTGGATTGGACAGTGTTCCACGTGGAACATTTATTTGCCCAGGAGTGGAAAAATTATCAAATCGCACTGCGGCAGCGAAATGCTCTCCTGCGTCGTGGTAAAATCGATGAGGCCAGCATCGGCGTATGGGAAGAGCAGTTGGCCCTTAGTGGCGAGCGTGTAAACGATCTGCGATTAGCTCAGTTCTCTCAATTGCAGACCGCTGTTTCGCAACTTCTCGATGAGTTACCACAGAGCTTATTGAGCCGTGTTGATATGAGTTACCGTCGTGGCTGGCGTAAAGAAGTTGACCTGCGTGGCGCTCTATCTGAATCACGGGAATCAGATATTTCACAGGGGCATACGCGTATTGGTCCCCATAGGGCGGATATTCGTTTTACCGTAGCCGGTGAGTCTGCCCACAATATCCTATCTCGAGGCCAACAGAAGATGTTGGTGTGTGCAGTGCGCACCGCCATGGCGGAGGTAGTCTGTAGGCAGGGGGATATGCCAATATTCCTGGTAGATGACTTGCCGGCAGAGCTGGATGACAGTAACCAACAGATTTTTGCGCATTGGGTTGGGCGTTGTGCCAGCCAAGTGCTTGTAACCGGAATTGAGGAGGGCACTACAAGTCGCCCCTGGCGGCAACTAGATGCCCCTTGGAATTGCCCGAAAGTGTTCCACGTGGAACATGGGAAGATCAGTGCCGAAGCTTCGGCCGCACAATAAGTTTAATGGAGCGAATAAATGTCAGAGCAGCAAAGCTATGACTCAAGCAGTATCAAGGTATTAAAAGGCCTGGATGCGGTGCGCAAGCGCCCCGGAATGTATATTGGTGATACCGACGATGGCACCGGTCTGCACCACATGGTATTCGAGGTAGTCGACAACTCCATCGATGAAGCGCTGGCCGGCCACTGTGATGAGATCCGTGTAACCATCCACCCGGATGAGTCCATTTCCGTCTCGGACAATGGCCGTGGTATCCCAACAGAGATTCACCCGGAAGAGGGGGTCTCTGCAGCAGAAGTGATTATGACCGTCCTTCACGCGGGTGGTAAATTTGATGACAACACCTACAAGGTCTCCGGCGGTCTGCATGGGGTAGGGGTATCGGTGGTAAATGCTCTGTCCAAGGAGCTGAAGCTGATTATCCGTCGCGGTGGCAAGATCCACGAGCAGATCTACCACCACGGTGTGCCCCAGGCACCCCTGGAAGTCGTGGGTGACAGCGATACCACCGGCACCACGGTGCACTTCAAACCCTCAGAGGACACCTTCAGCAATATCGAATTCCATTTCGACGTGCTGGCCAAGCGCCTGCGCGAGCTGTCCTTCTTGAACTCCGGTGTGCGTATTGTCTTGAAGGACGAGCGCAGTGGTAAAGAAGAGGTCTATGAATACGAAGGTGGTTTGAGTGCCTTTGTGGAGTTCCTCAACCAGAACAAAACCCCGATTAATAAGGTTCTGCACTTCCAGAGCCAGCGCGAAGATGGCATTGCAGTAGAGGTGGCATTACAGTGGAACGATAGCTTCCAGGAAAGCATCTTCTGCTACACCAACAATATTCCCCAGCGCGACGGCGGTACCCACCTGGCGGGCTTCCGTGCAGCCCTGACCCGTGGCCTGAACAGCTATATCGAGCGGGAAGGCCTGGGCAAGAAAGACAAGGTGAACACCACTGGCGATGACGCTAGGGAAGGTCTCACCGCGATAATCTCTGTGAAGGTTCCGGACCCGAAATTCTCCTCCCAGACCAAAGACAAGCTGGTTTCATCCGAAGTGAAACCCGCTGTAGAGCAAGAGATGGGCCACCACTTCACAGACTATCTGATGGAAAACCCACAGGAAGCCAAATCTGTCGTCACCAAGATGATCGACGCGGCCAAGGCTCGTGAGGCGGCTCGCAAGGCCCGTGAAATGACTCGCCGCAAGGGTGCGCTGGATATTGCCGGCCTGCCCGGAAAACTGGCAGATTGCCAGCAAAAAGATCCGGCACTATCTGAAATTTACCTGGTGGAGGGGGACTCCGCCGGTGGTTCTGCCAAGCAGGGCCGCGATCGCCGCACCCAGGCGATCCTGCCGCTGAAGGGTAAGATCCTCAATGTGGAAAAAGCGCGCTTCGACAAGATGCTCTCCAGTGCCGAAGTGGGTACCCTGATTACCGCACTGGGCTGTGGTATCGGCAAGAGTGAGTTTAACCCGGACAAGCTGCGTTACCACAGTATCATCATTATGACCGATGCTGACGTGGATGGAGCCCATATCCGCACCCTGTTGCTCACCTTCTTCTTCCGTCAGATGCCGGAGCTGATCGAGCGGGGCCACATCTACATCGCCCAGCCGCCGCTGTATAAGATTTCCAAGGGCAAACAGGAACAGTACCTGAAGGATGAGGGCGCTCTAACCCAGTTCCTCACCAACGCCGCCCTGGAAGGCGCCACTCTGTTTGTGAACCCGGATGCCCCTGGGCTTTCTGGTGCCTCCCTGGAAAGCCTGGTAGGCGAGTACCGCAGCGTACTGGCGACAATCGACCGTCTGTCGCGTCTGTACCCTGAGGAAGTGCTGCGCAGCATGATCTACCTGCCCAGCTTGTCTCAGGAAGACCTGCAGTCCCAGGAGAAAGTCGCAGCTTGGAGTGAGAAGCTACAGGAGAAACTTGGTGACGAAGAAAGTGGTGGAACCCGTCGTCACGAAGTGACGGTTCAGGAGAACACCGAGCGCGGCCTATTCCTGCCCCATATCCATATCGTCGCCCACGGTGTCGGTAGTGACTACCTGATTAACCATGAGTTCTTCGATTCTGCCGAGTACGCGTCTATCTGCGCTCTGGGGGAGAAAATGGTGGGTCTATTGGAAGAGGGTGCCTTTATCCAGCGCGGCGAGAAGCAGCACCCTGTTGGCAGCTTCCCTGAAGTGATGGACTGGCTGATGGGCGAGAGCCGCAGAGGCTACGGTATTCAGCGCTATAAAGGACTGGGAGAAATGAACCCAGAGCAGCTTTGGGAAACCACCATGGACCCAGAGAGCCGCCGTATGCTGCAGGTAACCGTTGAAGATGCTATCGCAGCAGATCAGATCTTTACCACCTTGATGGGCGATCAGGTGGAGCCCCGCCGTGACTTTATCGAGACCAACGCATTGGCGGTGGAAAACCTCGACGTTTAATAGGAGTCGATAAGCTCACAGTAATTTCTTACGTGACCAACATAAGGAATTACTGTGGAGTATTGTTCTTCACCTGAAAAACGACTTCCGATAAATTGGATATTTATAATTTTCTTCTTATCAAAAGCTAAACTGCTGCCCTCTCAGACAAATTTCGGTAAAAATAAATAGTTAAAAAATCGAATAGTTCAATAGGGTCGTGGGTAAAATAGGCCTACTATATTCGGAAATATACCAATTGCCTCAACTAAAGCTTTCCTACCAGTTTATCTTCCAGGTTCATAAATAACTCCACGATAAACTCCCTAAAAACCTTAAAACGCATAACATTGCGGTGCTCTGGGTTGGAGACTAGCCACAGTTCATGCAGGCTGGATGGAGCTGCCCCAGGGACCCGAACGACTCCTTCAGCACCATCTGCAAGAAAGCAGGGCAGCCTGGCCAGCCCCAGTCCACTCTTAACTGCCTCTAGCTGTATCAAACCGTGATTAATCTGGTGCTGATAAGGCATTTGTGGATAGGGCGTGTCTTTGGCCCAATTCAATGTGGCGTCATCGCCACTCCAGCCGAGCCAGTGGCCATCGTCAGGTACAGATTTCTCGATATACCTCGGAGAACCGTAACAGCAACTGGGTAGGTCGGCGAGCTTGCGAGCAACAAGTCGATCCGAAACATCGACGTCGCCTTTGGGGAGAATACGAAGTGCTATGTCGGCTTGGTGACTTTCCAAATCGAGAACGTGGCTAGTAACCAGTAGCTGTACGTTGATCTCTGGATACGTACGTGAGAAGTCATTTAGGTAGGGGATAATTAAGTGCGATGCGACTACATCCGGCATAGTGATGCGAACTTCCCCGGAGAGCTGGTTACTCCCCCCCTGTAAATGCTTCTGCGCGGCATTTAGATACTGCTCTGCCGATTGGGCGTAGTCGAGCATCGCTTTGCCATCCTCCGTCAGCTGATAGCCCTTGGAGCTGCGATAAAACAGCTTGGCCTGGAGCTTTTCCTCCAGGGCATCAATACGGCGAGAGACTGTGGAGTGGCTGACTTTAAAGTCGTCAGCAACGCTGCGAGCGCTCTTACTCCTGGCTACCGCGATAAAGAACTGGATATCTCCCCAATCTATGGACTCTTTATGCAACACACTGTCCTATTTTGCTGTATTCCGTTGCATATAGTGTCCAGTTAATCTGTCTCCCGTCAATAGCACTCCCGTAGAGAAACCCAGGAGATCAGAGATGAAAGAAGCCCAAGTAAACCGAGAAATCGCAATTAACCGCCCAATTGATGAGGTCTGGAAAGTCCTCGCCGTTGATTTTGATACAGCTTACGAGTGGATGACGTTAATCCCTCACTCCTTCGCTAAGGAGGGAAAACCTGTTGAAAATGCGAGTGTAGAAGGCCGGGTTTGTGTGCTGACAAATAAGGGACCGTCGGGTCTTGTCGCAGATGAAACTATTACAAGGTTTGATGAGAAAAACTATGAACTGGATGTCTCGGTTGAAACCAAAAATACGCCACCGGGATTCCCCGTTAAAAAGAGTTTATCTCAATTTAAATTAAGCCCCTCTGTTGGTGGAGGCACAACAGTGAATTTCACTGCAAATATGGAGTTAAATGCTTTAGGAGGCGTGTTGAGCCCTGTGGTGAAGAAGATGACTGGCTCTCAATTTGAGCAAATGCTGAAGGACCTGAAAATTTATATGGAAAAAGGAGGTCATCTTGCAAAAGGGGCAGTTGCCTAGCCTATCGCATGATAAGTAATTTAAGGACTCTTCTGGATTTACGCGGAAGTAAATAGAAGAGTTTCCTTTTTGAAAAAAATACAGCGAGTCGAGGCTCGCCTTTTGTAATAGATTTTTTTATTCGGTAAATACGCAAAAAGTATTTACTTTATAAACGGCTGGGATAGAAGGCCTTGTTAAAGAGATAGGCGAAGTACGCTAGTCCTCGCCGAGTAGTCCATTCTATTTTTCCAACAGCAATCCGCACTCCCGGTGCTCCTCACCTTTAGTTGGATCAAAATAAATATCGTTATCGGGAAGATCATTCTCGTAAACATACTCTTCCACATCGATTTCCTTGAGGTGGAACATCGGTGCCACCCGAATAGTACCGTGGTTGCCCTGGGTGAAAATATCCAGGTTTTTGCGGTGCGAATTCTGATCGTGGCGGATACCGTTTAGCCATACATCCGGCTGCAATTCCTGCATAGCGCGGTTAAACGGCTCCAATTTAACGGTCCTGGAGAAGAAGTCATGCTCAGGGGTATCCAGCTGTGGGATTCCCCCGTATACAGCGTTGTAGTGGGCCGCGGACATCTTCGGTGAGTAGGTGCGAAGGTTCAAATCGAGAGATTTGACCACATTTTCGATATGGCGATAGGTTTCCGGGGTGTTATAGCCGTGATCCACCCAAATTACCGGGATATCCGGTTTGGCGCGGGTAACCAAGTGAAGAAAAGCTATCGCCAATGGGCGGAAATTAGTAAAAACCACCGGGTTCTGAGCGTGTTCCATGGTGAACTGCATAATTTCGCTTGGCTTGGCGCCAGCGAAACGCAGGTTCATGGACTCCAGATCCGCATCGTGATGAAAGGTGCGTTCTGGAATAGGCTGTAAAGTTTGGCTGGAAGCGTTGCGTCCCATAAAAATTCAGCGCTCAGGAAAATTATGATGGGAGGCATGCTACCCGGTTCAAGAGTCGCGTAGAAACAATAAAAAGAAGTGATTCAATAAGCTTCAGTTATAAGGGAAAGTCTATTCAATGGGCATAATACTGCAAATTTTATCTTGCAGATGCCTTGGGGCACTGCATGGAGATTGAATGCTGGCCATACTCCACGTTATAGCTGCGCTCCACTTCCACAAAACCATGCTTTTGCAGAAAGTATCGAGTGCGAAGATTCTCACGAAGTACTTCAGCCTTTAGTGGATAACGCCGCTCACGAATTGCAGAAATAAGGTTAGTGCCGATTCCACAACCGGTAAATAAAGGACTGACACAGAGATGAGTGACGATACCGTCACTAAGCAGCGTGATAAAGGCTTCCGCGACAGCGTTGTTGCGACCGGTATAAACCAGGCATTGAGTGGCATTACGGCAGTCTTTACGAAATTGAGCTATACGGTCCACCCAAAACTGGCGGGGTATGGAGGGGTGGGAGTTCGCTGATGCATGTAGCCAAAGTTGCTCCAACCTGTCCAGCTCTTTGAGTTTTGCCTTTCTAATCATGGGCACACCCGAAGCGGATACGTGAGCCCAATGCTAGTCAGATCGAAGAGTAGATCCTAGAAAACATCTGCTTATAAGAAAACCTTAAAGTTGCAGGCACTCCAACGAAGTTTGTGGCGCTAAACAACAAAAATAAGAGTGTAAATAAAGTGTAATGGGAATGTTAAAATACAATCATTCGTATTTATAAAAACAATGACTCAAGGTTACTAATAATCCTTGGAGGGTTCATGAAGCACATTCTATTTACACCCCTGGTCTTTACTATAGCCACTCTTATTGCTGCGCCGACTTTAGCCGAGCAACAGCTGGAGAGCGTAACAGTAATCGGCGACTCCTCATCTATTTCCAAGTTGCCTGGCTCTGCACACTTGGTTGATGCTGATGAGTTAGCCGAGTTCGAGTTTGTAGATATCAATCGCATGATGCGCTCAGTTCCTGGGGTCTACATTCTTGAAGAAGATGGCTACGGATTGCGTCCGAATATCGGGATTCGCGGTGCCCAAGGGGGACGCTCCGCCAAAATTTCCTTGATGGAAGATGGAGTGTTAGTGGCTCCGGCTCCTTACTCTGCACCAGAAGCTTATTATTTCCCCAGTGCGGGCCGCATGAATGCAATTGAGGTGTTGAAAGGCCCCGGATCTCTGCAATATGGCCCGTTCACCGTGGGTGGTGCAGTCAATATGTTGAGCACACCTATTCCCACTGCCAGTGAAGGTATGGTGCAACTAGAGGCCGGAGAATTCGGTGAGACCCGTTTGCATGCTCATTATGGCGCCAGTACAGAAAATACTGGCTGGTTGTTGGAAACACAGCAGCAGTATGCAGATGGATTCAGACAAATCGATAGTGCCGGCAGCGCAGATGTTGCTAAAGAAGACTATCTATTAAAGGGTCGTATCAGTTCCGATAGAGACGCAACGTATCGCCAGCAGTTGGACATCAAGCTGCAGTACTCTGAAGAGGAGTCTGGCATGAGTTATCTGGGCCTAACGGATGCCGACTTTAAGAAAGATCCGAACCGTCGATACGGTATCAGCGCCCTGGATGAAATGCAGAATCGCCACAGCACTATCCAGCTGAACCACAGTATCGAACTGAGTGACAGTTTTACCCTGCATACCCAGGCTTACTACAACAAGTTTAAACGCGACTGGTTTAAGGTCAGCGAGGGTGACTTGATAGATGCTGTTAATACCGGCGGCAGTGTTGATGGAGTTTTAGACCCTCAAGCGGTTTTGGATGGCACTGAAGATTACACCTTCGGTGTTAAGCACAACAATCGTGAGTACGAGGCTAAGGGCCTGCAGATAAGTGCCGATTGGCGCTTTAATACTGCTTCTGTTAGTCATGAGCTGTCCTTTGGAGTGCGCCAGCATCAAGACGAAGTGGATAGATTCCAGCCTGTGGAAAACTATGAGCAGGTTGATGGCAAATTGGTGTATCTGAGCACAGATATTCCCGATACCGCTGAAGAAAGCAGCAATAACCGTGTTGAAGACGCGGATGCAACTTCGTTCTTTATCTACGACGATATCCAGCTGAACGATAAGCTGACTCTCACTGCTGTTCTTCGCTACGAGGATATAGAGACCGAGCAGCAGCGTTATAACGACGCTGAGCGTACAGAGAAGGGCAGCTATCGCTCCAATCAGGTGGATGAATGGCTGCCAGGCTTGGGACTTGTTTACCAGGCAAGCGAACAGTGGAGCCTGCTGGCAGGTGTGCACCGTGGCTTCGCCCCTCCCGGCGCAGGTGCAGCCGATGGCCAGGGGCCGGAGTTATCCACAAACTATGAATGGGGTGCTCGCTTCGATAACGGAAGCCTGAATGCTGAATTGATCGCCTTCTACAGTGACTATGAAAATGCTGTGCAAAACTGCTCGGTGGCGGTGAAATGTCCCAATGGTGCCGAGAGTGGTACCTACCAGTTGGGTGAAGCAGAAATCAAAGGGCTGGAAGCTACGCTTGGAAGTGAGTGGGTGCTCACAAACGGTTGGATACTACCGGTGCGGGCAATCTATACCTTTACTGATGCAGAAATCAGTGAAGATAGTGATGGTAATGACCTGCTTGCCGGCGACAACCTCGAATACCTCCCAGAAAATGTCTTTGCGATATCTGCGGGTCTGGATAGCGGCGCTGCTTGGCGTTTGAACCTGACTGCAGCCTATCAGGACGAGATGTGTGTTAATACCCAATGCAACCGGGGAGATACCGACCAATTTGATTATACCGAGTCACTTTGGGTTGTAGATGCTGCTGCGCATTATGATTTCATGGCTGACCTGACCGGTTACCTGAAAGTGGATAATCTGTTGGATGAGCAGGTTATTATTAGTCGCAGTCCAGATGGCGCCCGTGCAAACAGACCCCGCACTGCCACTTTAGGCATGAAGTATGTCTTTTGACCTGAAGTAGGCTCATCGATCTGAGAACAAGGCCCCGGTCATTACCGGGGCCTTGTGGGGTTCATGAGCACCTACTTATTGGTGTTTCCCCCGAGATGTACAAAATGAGCTTTTAGGTAGTTGGTTTCCGGAATTGCTGGATGCACAGGGTGATCAGCCCCTTGACCACCACTGGCCAGAATTGAGGCTGGGCGCCCCAAGCGGTGAGCGGCGCCACGGATACAGTCGAGAAGCTCATCAGATTGCAGATGCATAGAGCAGGAAGCGCTTACTAACAGCCCATCCTTCGCCAACAAACGCATTGCGAGTTCATTGATATGGCGATAGGCCGCCAAGCCGGCTTTATGATCTTTCCTCCGCTTAATAAAAGCGGGTGGGTCGAGCACAATCGCATCAAACCTCTCCCCCTCTGCGACCAACCCTTTGAGGACATCCAGTGCTTTACCCTGGATGGTTTTGAGCTTGTCGGCGAATCCATTGTGATCCGCATTGAGCAAACACCAGTCCAAGGCCTGCTGAGAGGCGTCTACGCACACTACCTCTGCCGCACCATTGGCCAGTGCCTGAATACCCCAACCGCCCGCGTAGGAAAACAGATCTAATACTTTTTTGCCGTTGACCCAGCGATTCAACAGCCTGCGGTTTTCCCGGTGATCGTAAAACCAACCGGTTTTCTGCCCCTGGTGTACCGGGGCCAGAAGTGGAACGCCGTTCTCCTCGAACGGGACCATCTCGGGTACATCTCCAAAGGCTACGGTGTGTACCAGCGGCATATCTTCAACTGCGCGACCCTGATGATCATTGCGCAGCAGGATGCCTTTGGGGTTAACCATCTCCACCAACTTATCCACAATCGTTTGTTGGTAGCGCTCCATTCCCCAATTGCTGACCTGGACTACTAAATAATCCCCAAACCTATCCACTACCAAGCCCGGAAGCCAGTCAGAGTCCCCGTATACCATCCGGTAGCTGGGGTGGGAAAAGTACCGTTGGCGCTGTTCAAATGCAGTTTGTATGCGCTCACAAACAGTATCTGTGGAAAAGTCAGAATTACGGCTGACTATTCGTCCACAAATAAGTTGGCTCGGATTTACAAAGGCTGTGCCGAGCAGCTTGCCCTGGCTATCGTGAACTTGGCACTGACTACCCGCATCAATTCCCTTTAATGGAGAGCGCTTAGTGTCCACCTCATTGCTGTAAATCCATAGGTGGCCACGCTTGAGTCGGCGCTCTGCGCCTCGATTCAGTATTAACTCCACCAAAAGGGGATCTCCGTTGATGTGTACAAATTAGGGGCCAATTGTGCGGACAGCTAAGTGAAGGTCAAGCCTGCAAGCTGATGTATGGCTCGTTCGGAGCTTTGAGAACCAATAGTCACCCGAGGGTTACTCATATCCGTCAAAGTTTATACGTCAGTACCGGAGAAAATGACTATCAATTTGGTGTAACAGGGTGTCTAAGCTGGCTATAACTGGCAGAATCTGGCGCCTGTAAGTCATTCTTATCCCCAGCCGTTGTGGAAAACTGCCGAGATGAATAAGCACCAACAAACACAAAATGGAGCTAGGAAAGTCGCCATGGTGGTCTGCCCGGGTGCAACCAGCCTGGATATCACAGGTCCCCTAGAGGTTTTTGCCTTGGCAAATGACCAGTTGCGCAAACAAGGGCGTTTCAACCAGGATTTCTATGATATTCAGTTGGTGGGACTTGAGTCTGGTCCGGTTACGACTTCGACAGGGGTTAAGGTTTTTATAGACCTTCCGTTTCATGAAGCTGAGGGGATTCATACCCTGTTAGTGAGCGGCATGCCACCGGACTCCTGTCAGCGCGCTTGTGCCAATAGTTCTGTTCTGGAGTGGCTGGCTGAGCAGCAGAAAAAAGTTGCTCGTATTGGTTCAATCTGTAGTGGGGCCTTGATGCTCGCCAACGCAGGCATTCTCAATGGGCGGCGTGCTACGACGCATTGGGCGGATGTTCCTGAGTTGCAGGGGTTCCCCCAGGTAGAAGTGGATCCGGATGCCATCTTTGTCCGCGACGGTAATGTTTATACGTCGGCCGGAATTACTGCTGGAATTGATTTGGCTCTATCGATGATCGAGGAGGACCATGGGAGGGGCTTGGCACTCAACCTGGCTCGAATTCTTGTTCTCTACTTAAAGAGAGATGGAGGACAGCAGCAATTTAGTGTGCGATTGGAAAATCAGATAAACAGCGATCGTTTTGCAACTTTGATTGAATGGATGTACCAGAATATTAAGAAACCTATAACGGTGGAGAGGCTGGCTCAGGAAGCCGCTATGAGCCCACGGAATTTTGCCCGGAGCTTTGTACGAGAACTTGGTGTAACGCCTGCTCGATTTCTAGAGCAAATAAGAGTGGAACGAGCTTGCCAATTATTTTCCGAACAAAATCAGTCACAGGATAAAGTGGCAAAACTCTGTGGATTTCAATCCCAAGAGCAATTGAGAAGAGCCTTTAAAAAGCACAAGGGTATTTTGCCTAGTGAATATCGAAAGCGTTTTTACTAAAAATATAGTTATTAATTACTTGCAGCCAATTGTTAATATTTAATTTGGGAGATTTATATTTAGCGCAGTAAAAAGTAATTGTTGTTTTAACTGCATATCAACTGAACTTACTCATTCTTTTTTACCGAAGCTTATTTTTTAACATAGGAAAAATTTTCCGGGTTGATGATACTACTGGAGTGTAGGATTTCTGCTGCTGTGAATATCAATCGAAAGACAAAAACTTTTTGGCACTTGGGTCGATTATCCCCAGACATAGCGAGCGCTTTTATTCATCAGCAGAATGCACTCAATTGCGAATAAAAAACCGGCCAAACTCCGGCCGGTTTTGACTTTCACTTCCTACCATCAATTATCAGCGTGTGAGGCCTATTGAGTATTAATCATGACCTGGGTTTCGGAAAAATCTTTTTCTCCGTCACCATGAGTCAAAATACCAAGATGGCGGGTATTGGGAGTAATGTTCATCCACTCCAAAGAAACTACCCCAGTTCCACCAATCTGTGCTTGAGCCGGCGCATCCACTGCGGTATTTCCATTGTCCCCGTTCAGATTAAAATTGAACAAGCTGAAATTGGTGGGGCCGGCGGATGTCGCATAATCGACAACAACAGCTGCATATTGGCCGGGAGAGGGGTTAGCCAGGGAAACTGACTCTGCGGAAGTGGCGCTGCCGCTGGTACCGACTTCGGGATAGTTTGGCGCTGGGCCATAAACTTCCAGGTCCAGGTCGTCACTTCCGCTACCGTCGCCCACATCGGCATCATACATAGCGATATGCGCAAGCTCTGTTCCCTCAGGTATATCAAAGAAAATTACTTGAACATCGCCATCTTCAACAGTGGTTGTAGTGGCCTCACCCTCCGCCAGGCCAGTGACATTCACCTGGAAATCACCGTTGTAGCCGAAGCCCACATTGAGTTCGAGGTTGCCATCGGTGCCGCTGCCAGTTAATTGCTGTGGTGCAACTAGAGGAACAGGCCGAATAGCAATTGGGCTGCGCACACTGATCTGGGAGCCTACGGATTGCCAGGTGAGGTCACCAAAAACCCAAGTATTCATTTCGGCGGACTCTGTGGCGGTGAAGGTCACCTCAAACTCAGCACTCTCTCCCTCCCTGAGGCGTAGCACTTTCGGGTTGATATCTACATCGATACCGAGTGGCGCGTTGATGGATGCCCAATACCAACGCTGGCCGGGGGCGACGCTAGTAACCCGGCGTTTGATGGTCTGGCTGCCGAGGAGGTCGGCGACCCCCATAGAAGCGAGGTTCAGGTCGCTGGAATCGCTAGAGTATCCCAGGGACGTCAACGCATCACAGGTTGTGCTATCGACCATCTCGGGCTGGAGTTCAGCGCCACATAGGAAGGCGAGATAATCATTGAAGCCCGCATCGTAAACCAGCCCCGGTTTAAAGGCGTCACGGGGCACTATGGCACCAGCACCAATATCAAATGGTGTTGCATCCGCTGGTCCGTAAGACTTGCGCAGGTCATTGCGCGCACTCGTCATCAATGCGGACTTGGCCATTGCCGGGCTCCAGTGCGGGTTAGCCTGCTTTAGCAGCGCCATCACACCGGCCACATGGGGACTCGCCATAGAGGTGCCACTCAGAGCCCCAAACAGTTCTCCTCCACTCTGTACCGGAGAAATTCCCGCGATAATGCCAACCCCCGGGGCACTGATATCCGGCTTGATAATATCCGGAGCTCCACCGTTCCGGCCGCGAGATGAAAAGTTTGCGACGCGGTCTTCCCTGGGGATCAATTGAGACGGATCGATAACTCCAGAAACTTCGCTACTGGCTGCGAGAGTTTCACCCTCGTAGTACGAGATCATCATTCCGGGGATACGGGTATCAGGGGCAGACATGGTGATCGGGTTGATGCGATCGTCCGAGGTACCATCGTTGTAAACAACAATAGCCAAGGCGCCGGCATCAGCAGCATTATTATATTTATCGGTAAAGGAGCAACCCCCACGTCTTACCAGAGCAATACTGCCCTCCAAAGACTCGCTGTTAGTGACTTCGCTACAAGCTTCTAACGGCTCGCTGAGAACAACCTCAGCAGAGACTGCTCCAACCTCTTCAAGGCTCACTGTGCCGTTGCCTTCACGCCCCTCATAAATTCCGGAAATGGATTCTGGCGAGGATACTTGTAGGGCTAAACCGAAGCTTTGGTCATCCTCTGAGGCACCGACTGCGGTTATCCAGGGTACTCCCGAAGGAGTGCCCATGGTCTCGGGTCCGGGTCCGTTGTTACCGGCAGATGTGGCGACAAAAACGCCGGCATCGGCGGCAAATAAAAATGCGATGTCATCGGCACCACTAAAGGTGGTGCTGGCGCCACCTATCGAGAAGTTAATAACATCTACACCATCGGCCACGGCTTCATCAATAGCCGCCATGGAGTCGGCCGATGAGCAACCACTATCGTCGGGATCTGGAGCATCCCAGCAGACTTTATACACCGCGATGCGGGCTCGTGGCGCCATTCCGGTAAGGGTTTTTCCATCCGGGGTAATAACGCCATAGTTACCGGCGGCAGTGGTCGAGGTGTGGGTACCGTGCCCGTCTGCATCCCTGGCTGACAGGAATTCGTAATCTGCCAATTCGTTGTTGGTCAGGAAGGCATCGGAAAAAGACTTGGCTTTAATCAGCTTGTTATTACAGGTAAATGCGGCGTCGCCAGGGTTGTGGTCGCTGTTGCCGAATTCACAGC
Source organism: Microbulbifer maximicatervae (SeqCode) (assembly GCF_052466985.1). NCBI lineage: Bacteria > Pseudomonadati > Pseudomonadota > Gammaproteobacteria > Cellvibrionales > Microbulbiferaceae > Microbulbifer > Microbulbifer maximicatervae (SeqCode). The sequence continues at coordinate 3,792,962 of NZ_CP174298.1, read as the reverse complement.
CGTTGCCTGTAAATGAATCGGGAATAGAGCCGTAGGGGACATTGGGTCCCAGGTTGCCCTGTAATGGGGTGGCGATATCGGCGACACTCTGGTGCTCTGGATGGATTCCCGAGTCGATAATGCCCACCACTATATCCTCACCAGTAATCCCCCAGAGCCATGGGCTGGGCATATCTGTGATGCCGAGGAAATCTGCGGTGGAGTCGGTATGGGGCTTTAGTAATTCATCCTCCCAAACACCTTTAACGTCGGCGCGACCGCGCAGAGCTGCCGCTTCCTTTTCGCTCATTACCGCCGCGAAGCCATTAAAAGCGGTGTCGTATTCATGAACAGTGCGTGCGCTGGGAATGGTGGATAGAACTTGTTCCCGCCGCGACCGAAGGAAATTGGAATAGTGTCGGTAGCTGCTGCTTTGGGGATCGAGTTTGCCACGGTTGGATGGTTTGGTGGCCGACAAACCGGGGATGGTACCGCTATAGGAAGACAGAGGCTCGCTGTCTAATTGAACAATATAAACTTTTTTTGGTTTTTCCGGATTGGGGGCAAACTTACTTGTGGCTGACTCAGCAAATAGGCTGTTGGAAAACAACATACCGGCTGTCAGGGCAGTAAGAATTTGTCTTTTCATTGGAGTATCCCTTTTATTGTTTTGTGCAGGCGGCAACAAAAGGCTTAAAAGAGCTCGTCGCTGGGGCATTACTCCTTTTCCCCGACAGGAATGTTCAGAGCGTCATTCAAGCCTCACCCATCCCTGGCTTGGCACGAATCGCTGATACAACAATGGGCTCGCCCTCCCGCTAGTTGCTTTTAAAGGAATGCGCCATACAGCTCAATAAGTTGGCGCCTGGGTGAACAACTGATCGCAAAAATAGTGCGCCAGGTTAAATATTGGACGCTCGAATCATCTAGCGAAAAGAGAGAGGGAGCGGTTTAGGAGGATAATAAAAACTGAGAAAAATGTGAAAGATCAACAAATACTGAAGTATTAGCCAGGCGGGGGTCGGGCTGCTCGATTAGGTGCTGTAACGTCTGATCACCTGCACCGGTTTTTACCAGAACGGGTTTACACCCCTTCTCCAACGCCAGATAAAGATCTGCCAGCTTGTCTCCGACCAAATAACAGTCGTGCAGGCTGGTATCAAATTCCGCCTCGATGGCATCCAGCAGACCCGCCAGGGGTTTGCGGCAGCGGCAATTATCTTCAGGGCCGTGGGGACAGTAGAAGACAGCGGCGATTTCGCCACCGGCATCTTCCACCTGAGTACGCATTTTAGCGTGCATTTCTTCCAGGTCATCCAGATCAAATTGGCCTAGCGCCAGGCCACTCTGGTTGGTGGCTATCACCAGTTGATGGCCGGCCTGACTGAGCGCTGCCAGTGCTTCAATACTGCCGGGCAGGGGTTGCCATTCGTCGGCGGATTTGACGAATTTATCGGGATTTTCGTTGATCACCCCGTCGCGGCCGAGAATGATAATTGCCATATTAGTATCTCCCTGATTTGCGAGGCGGGGGTTTAATGCCCCGCCTCTGCAAGTCATTACTTGGCAGGAACCAGTAGGGAAATATCGGCAACTTCGAGGAACAGTGCGCGCAGCTGGGCCAATAGGGCCAGGCGGTTGTTGCGCAGTTGCTCGTCGTCACTCATTACCATCACGTGGTCGAAGAAGCTGTCTACGGTTTCACGCAGGCCAGCCAGACCGGCGAGGCCCTCGGCGAAGAGCGCATCGCTATACAGAGGTTCGACTTCTGTGCGGGCAACCTGTACTGCGGCGAACAGAGCCTTTTCCGCCTCTTCCTGCAACAGAGCTTCATCGACACTGCTGGGTACAGCAGTGTCTAACTTGGCGAGGATATTGGAAACGCGCTTGTTGGCGGCGGCCAAAGCACCGGACTCCGGCAGCTGGCTAAACGCGTTGACCGCGTGCACGCGGTTGTCGATATCGAGTGGACGCGACAGCTTGCGCGCGGCAACGGACATAAATACTTCGGTGGCGATACCCTGGTCTTCGTAGCGGGCGCGGAAGCGCTCCAGTACATATTGCAGAGTCTGTTCCACCACCTTGTCATATTCACCCAGGGCGGTGCGCGGGTAGTTGTCGCGGGCCAATTCCAGCAACTCGCGCAGGTCCAGGTCGAGACGCTTTTCTACGAGGATGCGGATGATACCCAGACTGGCGCGGCGCAGGGCGAAGGGGTCGCGAGAGCCGCTGGGGGGTTGGCCTATGCCGAAGATGCCGACCAAAGTATCCAGGCGATCCGCCAGGGCGATTACAGTGCCGGTATCGCTGGCGGGCAGCTCGTCACCGGCAAACTTGGGCATATACTGCTCGTACATGGCCTTGGCCACATCCAACGGCTCGCCGTCATTTTCGGCGTAGTAGTAGCCGGCGATGCCCTGCATATCGGCAAACTCGAACACCATCTCGGTAACCAGGTCCGACTTGCACAGGCGGCCGGCGCGCTCGGCCCAATCGCCGTTGCTTCCGGTTTTCTCAGCGATGGTGCGGGCCAGGGCGGCTACCCGTTCAGTCTTGTCGTAGACGCTACCCAGGTGCTGCTGGAACACGATTTGGCGCAGTTTCTCGCGGCGTGATTCCAGGCTGGTCTTCTTGTCTGTCTCAAAGAAGAAGGCGGCATCCGCCAGGCGTGGACGGATTACGCGCTCATTGCCGTGGATAACCTGAGCGGCATCCTGGCTCTCGATATTGGACACGGTGATAAAGAAAGGCAGCAATTGGCCATCTTCATCTACCACATGGAAATATTTCTGGTGCTCCTTCATGGAGGAGATCAGGGCTTCAGCAGGTACTTCCAGGAAGCGCTCTTCGAAGCGACCGGTGAGGGCGACAGGCCATTCAACCAGTGCAGTCACTTCGTCGAGCAGATCGTCATCGATGACCGCTTCACCATTGACGTTGTTGGCTTCGGCAATCACCTGGGCGCGAATGGCTTCGCGGCGCTCGGCAAAGTCAGCCATTACGTAGCCGGGTTCGCGCAAAACCTGTGCATAGTCGTGGGCGGAGTGGATCTCCAACTCGCGATTGCAGTGGAAGCGGTGACCACGGCTGGTGTTACCGGCTTTTAAGCCGAGTACTTCACCGTTGACTACCTTGTTGCCAAACAGCATGACGAGCCAGTGCACCGGGCGCACGAACTCCTCGCGGCGGGCACCCCAGCGCATGCGCTTGGGAATTGGCAGTTGAGCCAAAGCCTTCTCGACAATACCTGCTAACAGGGATTCGGTTTCAGCGCCTTTTTGCTCGCTGATAAAGGCCAGGCGCTCGCCTTTGTCGGTCTCTTTGCGCCCCAGCTCTTCAACAGTTACGCCGTTGCTGCGGGCGAACCCCTCAGCGGCTTTACTGGGCTTACCCTCTTTATCGAAAGCGGCTTTGACGGCCGGGCCCAGCTTTTCAATTTGTTTGTCTTGCTGCTTATCTGCCAAACCGAATATCGCTACGGCCAGGCGACGGGGGGCTGCGTAGGCTTTAACTTCGCCAAAAGACAACTCGGCGCTTTTGAGGCCCTGGGTAATACCATCGGCGAAAGCGCTCATTAATTTGTGTAACGCCTTGGGCGGCAGCTCTTCGGTGCCCAGCTCTACCAGAAAATCCTGAGCCATTACTGCTTCTCCTCTTGCTCGATGTCTTCCGCCAAAATATCTGTCCGCAGTGCTTCATCTGCCATGGGGAAGCCTAAGGCTCGGCGCGCATCGTAGTAAGCCTGTGCCACGGCGCGGGCCAGGGTTCGTACACGCAGGATATAGCGCTGGCGCTCAGTCACTGAGATGGCGTGGCGGGCATCCAGAAGGTTGAAGGCGTGGGAGGCCTTCATAACTTGCTCGTAAGCGGGGAGCGGCAGGCCCAGCTCAATCAGGCGTGTGCTCTCGCGCTCGCAGTGATCGAAGGTCGCGAACAGGAACTCCACATCGGCGTGTTCAAAGTTGTAGTGGGACATTTCCACTTCGTTCTGATGGAAAACGTCGCCGTAGGTGACGGGGCTGCCATCCGGGTTGCGGGTCCACACTAAATCGTAGATAGACTCGACACCTTGCAGGTACATGGCGATACGCTCAAGACCATAGGTGATCTCGCCGGTAACTGGGTAGCACTCGAGGCCGCCAACCTGCTGGAAGTAGGTGAACTGGGTAACTTCCATGCCATTCAGCCAAACTTCCCAGCCGAGGCCCCAGGCGCCCAGGGTTGGGGATTCCCAGTTGTCCTCAACAAAGCGAATATCGTGGACAGCGGGATCTACGCCCATGGCGCGAAGGCTATCGAGGTACAATTCCTGGATATTGTCCGGGGATGGTTTCATTACTACTTGGTATTGGTAGTAGTGCTGAAGGCGGTTGGGGTTCTCGCCATAGCGGCCATCGGTGGGGCGGCGGCAGGGCTGTACATAGGCCGCATTCCAGTTTTCCGGGCCTATGGCACGGAGGAAGGTCGCTGGATGAAAGGTGCCGGCGCCCACTTCCATATCCAGAGGCTGTAGAATGACGCACCCTTGGCGCGCCCAATAATCCTGCAGGGCAAAAATGAGTCCCTGAAAGGTACTGAGATCGTATTGCTTGGACACCGCTATCTCCGGATCAGTATCTGCTGTGGGCAAAGGGACGCAATTATAGCGGCAGCGGCTCCTGTGCTTAAAGCGCTATAGCCGCTTCGGAGGTGTCAATGTTCATTCTCGAACTAGATAGCCGTCTCAAAATGGCTTTTGTGGATAGGAAGTAATTCAGTGGATATTAAAGGGCGCCTTGCAGTAGGGGCACTGAAAATCATTGGCAAACTGCCGTTGTCTTGGTCGCGACGCCTCGGCTTACTCGTTGGCAAAATTGCTGTGTGGACGCGCTCCGAGGGGCTGCGTCTGAGCCGTATAAACCTGGAGTTGTGCTATCCGGCCATGGACCCAAAGCAGCGCGAACGGCTCGCCAGAGAGAGCGTGATCAGTACTGCAATGACCGGCTTTGAGATGGCGGCCCTATGGAACACCCCCTGGGCCAAAAGTAAGAATGCGATTGTGGGAGTGCGCAACCAGCACTTGCTCGACGGGAGTGAAGAAGGCAGGACCGGCACAATTGTACTGATGCCGCATACGGGCAACTGGGAAATTTTTGGCTTGCATGTAGGCACCCTGGCTCCCTGCACAGTGCTATACCAGCCTCCCAAAATTGAAGCTTTGGACCCGGTTATTCGCAATGGGCGGGAAGTGACTGGTGGCAAGATGGTTCCCACCAACGTACATGGGGTTCGCTCGTTACTGAAGGCTCTCAAAGCCGGTAATTTTGCCCTGATACTTCCCGATCAGGAGCCGGATATGGGCGGTGATTTTGCTCCTTTCTTTGGGCGCCCCGCATTGACGATGACCTTGGTTCACAATTTGATACAGCGCACTAATTGCCATGTGGTGTTTGGTTTCGGCAAGCGCGTTGAAGGTGGATTTGAGCTGGTATTTGTTCCTGCGGAAAAGGCCATTTATAGCGATGAGCAGAAAGTTTCCCTGGCGGCGATGAATCGGGGAGTGGAGGCCTGTATTGCCCAGGCACCGGAACAGTATCAGTGGGAATACAAGCGCTTCAGGAAACAGCCGGAAGGCAAGAGTAAAATTTACCGCAAGAAAAAGTAGGGGCTCTTCATAGAAGCCCCCACATAAAATTATTTAAGTCGCGTGCTGGAAAGCGACCACAACTGGCATGCGTGCCGCGCGCCAGGCTGGGAAGAAGCCGCTGATAAAACCGATCACCAGCGCCAATACGGCGCCCTGCACAAACAGGTCTGGGGACATCTCAAAACTAAACACCACCTGGGTAAAACTGCCTCCCAGAGTTGAAGTGTTGAGACCGTCGAAAAACAGGTAAGCAGCTAGGGAACCCAAAAGCCCACCGGCAACAGCTAAAACCATTGCCTCAGCAATAGTGCCGCAGAACGCGGAGAAGTTGCTGAACCCCAATGCGCGCAAAGTAGCGATTTCACGAGCCCGATCCGCTACCGAGGTATACATGGTGTTGAGCGCCCCGGCCAGTGCGCCTAGCGCCATCACAGAGCTGATAATCCAGCCAAAAGTAGCGATATATTGCAGTTGTTTACCCTGGCTGGCGAAGTACTCCTGTTCGGTTTGCGCTTCCAGGTTCAGGCGGGGCTCGCGTTTGATGGTTTCCTGAATGGGCTTGAGATCGCCGTTATTCTCCAATTGCAAACGGATTGACTGGTAGCTGTTACCCCGGTTGTAGTGACTTTGGATAATTTTGATATCTGCCCACAGCTCGCTTTCAAATATATTACCCCCTGTGGAAAAGACCCCAACAACTGTCCACAGGTTTTTGCCAAAGCGCACTTCTTTACCGATTCCGAAACCATTAAATTCACGCAATACCCCTTCACCAACAATCATTTCGTTAGTGCCGGGAGTAAACATACGCCCCTCCACCATACGCATGTTATTGCGCATGGCCATGCCGGTTTCATTGAGACCGCGCAGGGGGATATTGGCTTCGGTGCCGGTGGATTTCTTCAGGCCATCGACAATAACGTAGAGCTCCGGTGATACCAGCGGGCCGTTCGTATCCCTGGCAACACCGGCCGATTCCGCAATCAGGTTGACCTGGTCCTGCAGGATTACAGAGTTGATTTCACTGGCAGACCCCTCTCGCATCAGGATAGCGATCTGGCTGGAGCCGGCCCCACTCATGGTCGCCTCAAATCCCTTGGCCATAGCGAGAAACGCCAGCAGGATTGCGACGACAACTGCCGAGGCAAATACCATGGCCAGTGACATCCACAGGCGCCGACGCAGGCTGCCCAGATTCATCAGGGTTACCGAAACAATTTGTGCAATAAGAGAACCCATAATTTCTTCTCCTTTAAGGCTTCCCCAGTGAAAACCATTGTGTAGTTTCAGTGGGGCACCAGTTTATTGTTGTCGGTTAAATGCAGTTACTATGTTAAGTCGCAGAGCCTGAAAGGCTGGCATCAGCCCGGTAATCAGACCCAACAACAACATAAATAGAATGGCTTGCAGGGCTATATCCCCATCCAAAATCAAGTTGGGCAGGAAGCGGGCAAGGAAGGTTTTTACCCCTTCGACCAGCAGCCAGGCTGCGGCCAGGCCAGAAAGGCCGCCGACAAAGGCAATTAACAGGGACTCCGACAGCACCATTCGGAAAATACGGGTGCTGGAAAAACCCAGGGTTTTTAATACGGCAATTTCCCCGGTACGCTCGCGAATAGCCAGCGCCATAGTGTTGCCAACCACTACCAATATGGTGAAAAAGGCAGTAAACACTACAGAAAAAATAATTAAGCCAATATTTCCGATTTGTTCAATAAAGGCTTTATTAAAGGCTTTCTCGGTACTGGTATCGGTTTCACTCTGCGAGTTGGCAAAATTGTCATCGATAGTTTTTGCGACGTTTTCATTGATGGCGGGATCATCGGTTGTTAGTGCCATCCAGCCAATCCAGTCGCCACCGAAAGTCTGTGTCTCCATAAAATATTTATAATGAAACAATAATTGGCGTGTATCGTACTGTTCCGTATCCCCTTTAAAAATCCCGGAAATCACAAATTCCCAGGTGTAGCCACCATCTTTGTGCGAAAAAATATTGGAGGATAAAGGAATCCTATCGCCCACTTTCCAGCCGTAAATCTGCGCGAGTTTTTCCCCAACCAAAGCCCCTTGCCGATTGTTAAACCAAGCCTGCTTTTGTTCCTCGGGAATAACAATTTCTTCATAGACTTTTAAATAGGATTCTGGATCTACAGCCATTGAAACGACCTGCCGGCTGGGTTCCTGAAAATAACCGCCAAACCAGTTGAGATGAGTTACATGTTTCACTCCCTCGACGGCTGCAACCTTTTGCACATAGGCAATGGGTAGTGACTGGGTAAAGTTAATTCTATTGAATACCACCAGGCGATTATCAGCGGATAATTCCACGCTGGAATTTAATGCGGACTTGAGGCTGGTAACCGAACCGAAAATCAAGAAGGCGATAAAAATAGCAAAGCAAGTAAGGAATAGCCGCAAGGGCTTCCTTGTCATATTTTTAAAAACCAAATAAAAATCACTCATGCCACTATTTCCCTCTGCACAAATTGTCCTTTATCCAGATGCAGGGTGCGCTTGGCGTATCTTGCAGCCGCAGGATCATGGGTAACCATCACGATGGTTTTGCCGTGATCGCGGTTTAACAATTGCAGCATTTCCAGTATTTCATCTGCTGTGGCCCGATCCAGGTCACCAGTGGGCTCATCACACAGAATCAGTTTTGGATCGGAAACGATGGCGCGAGCGATGGCAACACGCTGTTGTTGCCCGCCGGACATTTCACTGGGCATATGTTTTGCCCGATCACTTAATCCCACCAGGGCCAGTGCGGTTTCCACATTGTGGCGGCGTTGAGATTTGGACAGATTTGTCAGCAGTAGCGGCAGCTCTACATTGCGCTGGGCATTGAGCATCGGCATTAAATTGTAAAATTGGAAAATGAAACCAATATTTCTCGCTCGCCAGCGGGTTAGGGCGCCTTCATTGAGGGAGTCAATGCGCTCGCTGTCAAACCATATCTCTCCACCGCTGGGTTGATCGACGCCGCCCAACATATTTAACAGCGTTGTTTTACCGGAGCCCGAAGGCCCCATAATGGCAACGAAATCACCGCGATCAATTTCCATATTCAGGGATTCAAAAATGGAAATGGTCTCTTTGCCCTTGGTAAAACTTTTGCTGACATCCTTCAGCTGAAACAACACTTCCTCTGTCATCTCAAATTCCCTCTTATAAATACTGTTGTGTTTTTATTGGTGTTTGCTAGGGAGCTGCAGCCTCGCCTGCGAGGAAGCCCACCTTAACGCCCATATCCGGCAGGATTCGAGCATCTTTGTCGTCGATAGCGATTCGTACCCGGACAGTCGCCTTGGCTCGATCGGCCGTTGGAATGATGGCGACAACGGTAGCTGGAATGTCCCAGTTCGGGTATGCATCCAGGTTGGCGTTAACTTTCTGTCCCTTGGCGACCCGGCCGATAAAGGCCTCGTTCACATCCACTTCGATTTCGAGTGAATTCATATCCACGATGGTACAGATTCCAGTACGGGTAAAACCTCCGCCGGCAGAGCTGGGGGCAACTATCTCGCCAGGTTGTGCATTTTTTGTCGTGACTACGCCGGCAAAAGGCGCGCGGATAATATGATCTGCCAGGCGTTCTCGCTGCCTCTCAGCTTCAAGAATGGCGACTTGAATATTGGCGCGGGCACTTTTTAAGTCTGCCCGTAACCCCTCTACCGAGGATTCACTTTGAGTGAGCTGCGCTTTGCTGGAATAATTTTTGTCTCGAAGTCCGGCAAAACGCCGATATTGGCGTTCAGCCTCTTTTAACTTCGCGTAAATACTCGCTTCCTTGGCTTGAAGCACTTGAATTTGTGCCTGGGCAAAATCCAGCGCGACCCGCGCTTTGGCATCATCCAAGCGGGCCAGAACCTGCCCCTCCTCGACCTGCATTCCCTCTTCGACATCCACACTACTGATCAGGCCCATTACTTCTGCAGAGACCGTAGCCATGCGCCTCGGTGTGATATAGCCGGAAGCATTAAGAATGGTCTCGTGAAATTTTTCCTCCCTGGGAATCAAGCTGAGAGTCTTGGCTTGAGGTTCGCTACTTTGGGGGAGCACTGGTGTACTGTCTTCTGCAAATAGAGAAGCGCCGGCAAGGCCTATAACTATGCCAGTAACTAGGCCGACAGATGCCGCCAATATAACTTTGCGCGATGGGGAACTGGGTTCGGGCGCTGTTTCCCGATCAATTTTGAGTTGACCGAGCAGCGCACTAGTATCTCTGCTCATACAGCCTGTTTTTATTAGTTACTTCCTGTAAACAGCAACTGTGGCAGAAATTAAAAAATATTGCCACGCGTTAGCGTGGCCATGACATCTTGTGTCGCTAGTGGCGCCAAAAAGCCGGGGTAAGTAGTACTAGCAGGGTAAATATTTCCAGGCGTCCCATCAGCATCGCCAGGATAAGAAACCATTTGGCGACTTCATTAACCGCACCATAGTGGGCAGCGGCTTCGCCGAGGGCGGGCCCGATATTACTCAGGCAGGAGGCTACTGTAGTAACGGAGGTGACAAAGTCCTCACCGGTGGCAATGACGATAATGGCGAGGATAAAAAAGGATGAAACATAGACCGCAAAGAAGCCCCACACTGCGTCGGTAACTCGATCGGGGACAATTTTGCGATTGATCTTGATTGGGATAACCGCATTGGGATGTACCAAGCGATTCAGCTCGCGCATGCCGGACTTCATAATCAGCATACCGCGCACCGCCTTAATGCCCCCCGAGGTTGAGCCGGCGCAGGCACCGAGAATACCTAACAGCAAGAGGACGTAGGGTAAGAATACTGGCCAGGCTGAGAAATTTTCCGAGGCGAAGCCGGCAGTGGTGCTGATCGAGACCACCTGGAAGAAACCGTGTAGCAGGCTGTTACCGGGGGAGAAGATATTCAATATCCACAGGTAACAGCTAATCAACAGGCCGGCACCGAGAATCAGCATAACGTAGAAGCGGAATTCTGAGTCGCGCCAATAGTGGCTGAGGGTCCTGTTGCGAAATGCGAAGAAATGCAGGCCGAAGTTAATGGCAGCAGTAAACATAAACACGATACAAATAATCATGATCGCGCGGTTGTGGGCGTAGAACCCCATACTGGCATCGTGGGTGGAGAAGCCTCCATTGGCCACAGTGGAAAACGCATGGCCAACGGCGTCGAATACCGTCATGCCGGCCCACCAGTAGCCGATGCCGCAGAGGATTGTAAGAATCACATAAATAACAATTAGTGCCCGCGCTGTCTCGGCAATACGCGGAGTCAATTTGGTATCTTTTACCGGGCCGGGAATTTCTGCCTTATACAGCTGCATACCACCGATACCCAGCATCGGCAGGATGGCCAGGGCGATAACAATTACGCCGATACCGCCAAACCACTGCAACTGCTGGCGGTAGTAGAGAATGGCAGGAGGCAGTGAGTCCAACCCGGTAATCACCGTGGCGCCGGTGGTTGTTAGCCCTGAGATGGATTCAAAAATAGAGTCGGTGATACTCAAGTCAGGCTGTGGGCTGATAATAAAGGGCAGGGCACCGAAGCTGCCCAGTACCAGCCAGAACAAAGATGTCACTACGAACCCGTCCCGGGTGCGCAGGTCTTCGCGTAAATCGTGCACTGGCAGCCACATGAACAGGCCGGTGATCAGAGTGATGACAAAGGCTGCGACAAATGCGCTGTGAGTACCATCTTCATACCACAGGGATACGCCAATCGGCGGCAGCAGAGTCAGGCTGAACACCGTCAAGAGAATTCCAAAAACTCGCGCAATTACCGCAATTCGCATTGGCGCCTATCAGCCTATCGTTATTTGTTGCAATGTTATCTGGACGGCGGAGACCGTTATCGCCGGAAAACGAAAATATTATTTGCTCAGAAAAAGCCAAAACCAACTTGGAACAGTTGTTCAACATGGCGAGTCTGGCGGCGGTCGATAAGGAAGACAATCACGTGGTCATCGCTTTGCACAATGACATCATCGTGTGCCATCAAAACTTCGCTGCCATTTTCCGTTTCCCGTACTATGGCGCCAATCGAGGCGCCCTCGGGCAAGTCGATATCTTCGATCTTGCGCCCCACCACCTTGGAAGTGCGCTCGTCACCGTGGGCGATAACCTCAATGGCTTCAGCTGCACCTCGACGCAGGGAGTGGACGTTGACCATATCTCCTCGGCGCACATGGGTGAGCAGGCTGCCAATCGTATTTTGCTGCGGTGAGATGGCAATATCGATTTCACCACCCTGTACCAGGTCCACATAAGCGCGGTTATTGATCAGGGTCATCACTTTGCGTGCGCCCAGACGCTTGGCCAATAGTGACGACATGATATTAGCCTCGTCGTCATTGGTCAGGGCAAGAAAAACATCGGTATCTTCGATGCTCTCTTCCAGCAGCAACTCCTGATCGGAGGCGCTGCCGTGCAGGATAATGGTGTGAGACAGCTCCTCGGATAAAAATACACAGCGCTCGTGGCTCTGCTCAATAATTTTTACCGAATAGCGATTCTCCAGCCGGGTGGCCAAGCGCAAACCAATATTGCCGCCGCCGGCGATCACCACTCGTTTATAACCGTGTTCCAATCGACGCAGTTCGCTCATTACCGCGCGAATATCTGCTCGCGCGGCAATAAAGAACACCTCATCGCCGGCTTCAATCACCGTATCACCCTGGGGAATAATTGGCCGGTTGCGGCGATAAATCGCTGCAACCCGGGTATCTACCTTGGGCATATGCTCGCGCAAATAGCGCAGTTGGTGCCCAACAAGAGGCCCGCCCTGAATGGCTAAAACCGTTACCAGCTGTACGCGACCGCCGGCAAAATCCAACACCTGCAAGGCACCGGGATGTTCCATCAGGCGGGAGATATACTCTGAAACCAGTTGCTCCGGGCTGATCAGTACATCGATAGGGATGGCCTGGGTATCGAATAATTCCGGGTATTGCAGATAGGAGGAGGCTCGTACCCGGGCGATTTTGGTGGGTACGCGAAACAGAGAGTGCGCAATCTGGCAGGCCGCCATATTGGTCTCATCGTTATTGGTGACTGCAACCAGGATATCCGCATCCTCAATCCCGGCTTCCATCAGAATATCCGGGTGAGAGGCGTGGCCCAGTACCACGCCGATATCGATGCGGTCGCGCAGTTCGCGCAGGGTTTTCTCGTCGCTGTCCACCAGGACAATATCATTGCGCTCGGAGGCCAGGGCCTCCGCAAGAGAGCCGCCCACCTGGCCGGCGCCGAGAATGACAATTTTCATATCGGATGAGACTCGCGACTAGCGACGTCGTTATTCAGCTTTGCTCAGCAGAGCGTAGTAGAAACCGTCACCGCCGCCGGTTTGGGGTAGAAGCTGCATACCGGCAACTTGTTTCTCGCCCCAGGGCTTATCGTTTAGCAGTTCAGGGGTATTGTCGCTCGCATCCTCTGTCTCCGCAATGAACGCTGCGACGACTTCGCTGTTTTCCGTCGGTAGGCTGGAACAGGTGGCGTAAAGCAACTGCCCACCCGGTTTAACCAGGGGCCACAGAGCGCGCAGGATCTTGCCCTGCAAAGCCACTAACTCGGCAATGTCTTCTTCTCGGCGCAATAGTTTGATATCCGGGTTGCGGCGAATTACCCCGGTTGCCGAACAGGGTGCGTCCAGTAGTATCTGGTCGTATTGCTGCCCGTCCCACCACTCATTCGGAGACGTGGCATCGGCACAGATAAGCTCGGCACTCTGCCCGTTGCGCTCGAGGTTTTCCTCGACCCGCACTAGGCGGTCCTCCTCAATATCCAACGCGCTCAACTGAATGCTGGATTCCTGCTCTAATAAGTGGCAACTCTTGCCTCCAGGTGCCGCACATGCGTCCAACACCCGGGCATTTTCCTGCGGCTGTAACAGCAGCGCCGCTAATTGTGCGGACTCATCTTGAACACTGACCAAGCCCTCGGCAAAGCCCGGTAGCACTGTGACTGAAACCGGCTCAACCAGGGTGATACCGACTGGGGAAATAGTACAAGGCTCGGCGGAGAGGCCGGTTTCATCGAGCTGTTGTAAATAGTCCGCGCGCGAGATCTTGGCAGTGTTTACCCGCAAGGTCATGGGTGGGTTGGCATTGTTGGCGCGGAAGATATCTGACGCCTTCTCAGGCCAGGCGGCTTTAATCCGCTGCTGTAACCAGGCCGGGTGCATAGAGCTGAACTGTGGATTGCCGGACAGCTTGCGCTGAAGCTGCTCACTGTTGCGCAGGGCGTTGCGCAGCACCCCGTTGATCAGCCCGGTCGCTCTGTCCAGACCGAGGCTGCGCGCGGCATTGACGGTTGCAGATATGGCGGCGTGATCGGGTATGCGAGTGTACTCGAGTTGGTAAATGCCCAGCAGGATCAGTGCATTGATCTCAATATCCGAGACTTTTTTACGCAGCAACTTGGCGGCGATCAATTGCAGGCGCGGTGCCGTGCGGGCACTGCCGTAACAGAGCTCCCGCAACAGAGGGCGGTCGCGCTCCTCGACTTTGTCCTCGGCGGCAGGCAGAAGTCTTGCCAACGAGCCACGTTCTTCCAGCAGTGAGGCGATAACTCGGGCGGCCTCGGCGCGTACATCTCTGCTCATAATTATCCCAGTTTGGTACCCGGGGCGAACTGCTCCCGGTAGCCTTTCAAAATTTCTGCTGCGGGAAGCGCTTTTTTACCCGGTAGCTGTATTAACTGGAGGCGCAGGGCCTCCCGGCCGCAGGCCACTAAAATACCTTCGTCGTCACTGGAGAGAATGGTACCGGGCTGATCACTGTGGCAGCCCTGTTCGATGGCGGCGCTATAGATACGCAGGCGCTGCTCGCCCTTCTTGTCCTGATAAGTGCTCCAGCACACCGGGAAGGGGTTAAAAGCGCGTATTAATCGATGCAGTTCAGCAGCGGGGCGCTGCCAGTTGATCCGCGCCTCTTCCTTGGTAATTTTGTTGGCGTAGTTAGCCTGGGTATCGTCTTGTACCTGAGGGTTGGCACTGCCACTTTCCAGTAGAGCCAGGGCCTGGAGGAGGGATGGGCCGCCGAGTTCCGCCAGCTTGTCGTGCAAATTGCCACCGGTATCAGATTCGGTAATGGCGCAGCGGTTTTCCACCAAAACTGGGCCGGTATCCAGGCCCGCCTCCATTTGCATAATGGCGACGCCACTTTCATTGTCGCCCGCTTCCACTGCGCGTTGGATTGGCGCTGCGCCACGCCAGCGTGGCAACAGAGAGGCGTGCACATTGATACAGCCCAGACGCGGGGTATCCAGCACCACTTGCGGCAGTATCAGGCCGTAGGCCACCACCACCATAATATCCGCTCCAAGGGCAGCGAGCTCTGCCTGGGCCGTCTCATCGCGAAGGCTCAGGGGTTGGTACACCGGGATATTGTGGGAGAGTGCCAGCTGTTTCACAGGGCTGGCGAGCAACTTCTTACCGCGCCCAGCCGGCCTGTCCGGTTGGGTGTAAACGGCAATGACATTGTGCTCGCTGTCGAGCAGCGCTTGCAGGTGCACGGCGGCAAAGTCCGGTGTGCCGGCAAAAATAATATTCACTGACTTGCTCTCAGGTAATGGGGGTGGGAGAGCTGCCGTAAGGCGGCAGCTCCGGGCTCCTGCGGCTGGCGTAGATCAGGCGCGGCGGCGCTGGGATTTTTCCAGCTTGGAGCGGATGCGGTTGCGCTTCAGCGGGGAGACATAATCCACGAACAGCTTGCCGTCCAAATGATCGACTTCATGTTGGATACAGACCGCCAGCAATCCCTCGGCCTCCAGGGCAAAAGGTTCGCCATTGCGGTCCAGGGCTTTAACACGCACTTTGCGCGGGCGTTCCACTGTTTCGTAGAAACCGGGCACCGACAGGCAGCCCTCGTCGTACTGGTGGATTTCCGGGTCCAGCACTTCGATCTCGGGGTTGATAAACCCGAGCGGTTCATTGCCGTCTTCAGAGATATCCACCACCACAATGCGCTCCT
The DNA here is from genome assembly GCF_052466985.1 of Microbulbifer maximicatervae (SeqCode). Classification (NCBI taxonomy): domain Bacteria; kingdom Pseudomonadati; phylum Pseudomonadota; class Gammaproteobacteria; order Cellvibrionales; family Microbulbiferaceae; genus Microbulbifer; species Microbulbifer maximicatervae (SeqCode). The sequence goes on along the minus strand of NZ_CP174298.1, from coordinate 3,777,396 downwards.
GCACATTGACTTGGATGGCGGCGAGGCCGATGCCGGGCGCGGCGTACATGGTTTCAAACATGTCGTCGAGCAATTGGCGGTGGGCGTCGGTCACTTCAGCGACGGGTTTAGCGACCTCGCGCAGGCGCGGGTCGGGAAATTCCAGTATCTCGAGTTTAGCCATAACACCTGTGACAAACTTCTAGTATTCGTTGAACGTGCGCTGATAACATTATGATCGCGCTCAAAATTTACCGAGTGGACCCCTGTTTTTGCTGGCGCTATGCGCCCGGGTCCGGTCTCACTCCCTTCACGGGAGTGGCCCGGCGCTGAGAATTATAGCGATAAAGAGCATAGGAATGCTTCCATGAAAAAAATTATCCTGGCCGCGATCTCGATGTTAGCGGTTGCCCTTGGTGTCGAAGCACAGGATCAGGTTCGCCTGAACCCCAGTCACCCCGACGCTTATGTGGTGCAAAAGGGCGATACGCTCTGGGATATTTCCAGTCAGTTCCTGGTGCAACCCTGGTACTGGCCGGAGATTTGGCAAGTGAACCCACAGGTGGAAAACCCCCACCTGATTTATCCGGGAGATAGCCTGCGTCTTGTTTACATCGATGGTCAGCCACAATTACAACTGCAGCGCGGCCCCCGGGCGTATCAACTGTCGCCGGGGGTTGATGGCAACCGCCTGTCGCCCTCGATCCGCCGCCAGGCAGTTGAGGATGCAATTCCGGCGATTCCGCTGGATGCGATTAATGCTTTCTTGTCCCGTACCCGTATTGTGGAGCCCGGTGCTTTTGAGGGGACTCCCTATGTGGTGTCTGGGTCAGACAATCATATCTTGATGGGCGCTGGGGATATTCTCTATGCTCGCGGTGATTTTACTGCAGCTTTACCATCTTACGGGCTTTATCGCCCTGGCCCGGTTTATACCGACCCGGTATCCGGTGAAGTTCTCGGACGACAGGCACTTGGTATAGGTGCTTTAGATCTGTTACAGCTGGACCCAGATAGCAATCCGGATGACAACTCGAACTTTTCGATAGCGACAATGGGCGTGCGCAATACCTCTCGGGAGATTCGCCTAGAAGATCGCTTAATGCCGGTTGAGGAGCGCTCAATTGATGCGCTGTTCCACCCCAGTGCACCGGCAGTCACGATTGATGGGTTGATTGTTGGGGTCGATGAAGGGGTGAGCCAGATTGCCAAGTTTGATGTGGTTATCCTTAATTCTGGCAATCGGGATGGCTTGCAAGCCGGCAATGTCCTGGCGATATACAAAGCCGGTTCAACAGTACGTGACCGCATTGCCGGTGACGTGGTGAAGCTTCCAGATACCCGTGCCGGTGAGCTGATGGTATTCCGCACCTTTGAAAAAATGAGCCTAGCCCTGGTACTGGATGCTCGTCGCCCGCTGGCAGTGATGGATATGGTACGCAACCCTTAAGCCGCTCCAGAAAATCTCGCGGCAGGTGTTGCTGTTTGCCCTGCCGCACAACTTTCAAAACAGAAAATGGTAAGTTGCATGGATGCATTGACCGCTACTATGGCGTTGCTGCGTCTCGAGGGAATTGGCCCGGCTCGCTACTGGCAATTACTGGAGCACTTTGCCACTGCCGAAGAGGCTCTCCAGCAGTTTCCTCAACCTCTTCTGCAAAAATTATCACCGCGGGCCCAAACCCAGTGGCGGGAATTTTCCAGCCGATCTGCCGCCAGTGAGCTCGCTGATTGGGTTGAGCGTGAGCGAGCCCGCTGCGCAGACCTGGGCGTGCAGCTGATTTGTCACAGCGATCCCGATTATCCCGCCCTTTTATCGGAGACCTCGCGCCCCCCGCCTGTGCTTTATATCCGTGGCGAAAAAAGCGCTCTAAATCTACCGCAGGTAGCGATGGTGGGTGCCCGTCGGGCGACTGTGGCGGGTCTGGATAATGCCCGGGCCTTCGCCGCGGAATTGGCAGGTTCCGGATTTGCTATCACTTCCGGGCTGGCTCTGGGTGTAGATACTGCAGCTCACCGAGGGGCGTTGCAGGGAGCGGGCTCCACGATCGCAGTTTTGGGTAGTGGAGTTGACCGTATTTATCCAAAACACAACCGCCCCCTGGCGGAGGATATTCTCTCTGCAGGCGGTGCTCTAATAAGCGAATTGCCTCTTGGCAGCAATGCTGAAGCGAAGAATTTCCCTCGGAGGAATCGGATTATCAGTGGCCTTTCAATGGGGGTATTACTGGTAGAAGCAGCAATGCGCTCAGGTTCTCTGATTACGGCACGTTTGGCGCTGGAGCAGAATCGAGAGGTTTTTGCGATACCAGGTTCTATCCACAATCCAATGGCCAGGGGTTGCCACCACCTGATTAAAGAAGGTGCGACACTGGTTGAAACCAGCGCAGATGTAGCCGGCCAGCTCGGCGGTTTACTGGCAGAGCCCACACCCACTGAACTCCCCCCCGGTAAACCACTGCCCGAGCTTCAGCAACATATCATCAGAGCGCTTGCCGGAGGGCCTCGGAGTATCGAGCTATTGTCTCGTGATACCGGGATTGAGGCGGGTGAATTGATGGCTGTATTGATGGAGTTGGAGTTAGAGGGCTTGGTAGAGCAATTCACAGGGTCTTACCAGCTAACAATGAAGGGCAGCCGTTATACAGAAGGGAAAAAACTGGCTAAACCCCCTGCGGAGCCAGTGAGCCTCTAAAGGTCTTGCTCGGAAGTTACGGAAAGAATTAGTAAGAATCCCCGTGTTTGATGGTGTAGCCGCCGATCAATTCGCGCAGTTCTGGGACAGCGCTAATACTCAGTGGATTCCAAAAGTGGAGTCTAATTATGGCGGATAAACCCAAACTCACCACTGATGCCGGCGCTCCGGTTCCCGATAATCAAAATAGCCTTACAGCGGGGCCAGATGGCCCGCTATTGATTCAAGATTATCAGCTTATCGAAAAACTGGCGCATCAAAATCGTGAGCGTATACCCGAGCGGGCGGTACATGCCAAAGGTTGGGGCGCCTATGGGGTTTTGAGGGTAACCGGTGATATTTCTAACTACACCTGTGCCCGGGTACTGCAGCCGGGGGCAGAGACCCCACTGTTGGCCCGTTTTTCAACCGTGGCCGGTGAATTGGGTGCAGCTGATGCGGAACGGGATGTTCGTGGTTTTGCACTGAAGTTTTATACGGAGGAGGGCAATTGGGATTTGGTCGGCAACAATACGCCGGTCTTTTTTGTACGAGACCCCTACAAGTTCCCGGATTTTATCCACACACAAAAACGCCACCCCCGCACTCACTTGCGCTCCCCTACGGCCATGTGGGATTTCTGGTCGCTGAGCCCCGAGAGTCTTCACCAAGTGACCATACTGTTCTCCGATCGCGGTTTGCCCATATCCCCGTTGCATATGAATGGTTATGGCTCCCATACCTTCTCACTGTGGAATCACAATGGAGAGCGCTTCTGGGTCAAATTTCATTTTAAGACTCAGCAGGGACATAGGTTCTTCACCAATACGGAAGCTGAAGCTGTGATTGGACGCTCGAGGGAGAGTTACCAGGAGGCGATGTACAGCGCGATAGAAAATGGGGAATGTCCGAAGTGGACATTCCAAGTTCAGGTCATGCCCGAGGCAGACCTTGGCAAAACAAGCTACAACCCCTTTGACCTCACCAAGGTTTGGCCCCACGGTGATTACCCTCCCATCGAGGTGGGAACCATGGAGTTGAATCGCAACCCGCAAGACTACTTTACAGAAATCGAGCAGGCAGCTTTCTCTCCATCCAATATCGTACCGGGTATCAGTTTCTCACCGGATAAGATGCTGCAGGCGCGTATATTCTCTTATGCCGATGCACATCGTCACCGCTTGGGAACTCACTATGAGAGTCTTCCAGTGAATGCACCGCGTTGTCCTGTCCATAATTATTATCGGGATGGTGAAATGAATAGTACGGGTATCCGCAGTGGCAATCCGGATGCCTTTTATGAGCCGAATAGTTTTTCTGGAGCAGAGGAGGACCCAAAAGCGAAAGAACCCCCGTTACCAATATCCGGTGCGGCAGATAGATATGACCACCGCAAAGACAATGATGATTACAGTCAGGTTCGAGCGCTCTTTGACTTGTTCGACGATGAACAAAAACAGCGCTTATATAAGAATATTGCAGAAGCGATGGCGGGTGTACCGAATGAAATAATTAAGCGACAATTGGCTGAGTTCCACAAAGTACATCCCAGCTATGCCGCAGGGGTAAAAATGGCGCTTTGAAGAGCGGTCCGCAGGCCCTGTTTAATATAAATTGCCACAGCCTTTGCTCAAATAGAAAGCTGGGCTGAGCAAGGCGGTTACATCTTGTGCGCAGTTGGGCAATCCGCTAGATTGCAGTGGTTTACCTCGCTCGGCAGTAAAGTAAGTCGAAAGAGAAGCCCTTTGGAGCGATCCTCGTGGATTTTGACTTCGATGTGCCTGTAGTGGAAGTTGCCTTTGGTGTCCGTTCCATATTCCCTTGCAGCAAGATTTGCAGCAGCGTAAAGATGAAGTAAAACCGGCATTAATGAGATGAAGTACTCACCACTTTCCGTAAAACAGGCTGCCCGGGCCCTGGCAGCGGGTGGTGTTATTGCCCATCCCACTGAATCTGTATGGGGCCTGGCTTGCGACCCCAATAACCTGCAGGCTGTCAGGCGCCTGCTACAACTCAAGCATCGCCCGCTTGAGAAGGGTTTGATCCTGGTCTCTGGTGATAGAAAGCATTTTGACCCGCTCCTTAGAAACCTTAGTGATCAGCAGCAGGAACAGCTGGATTGCAGCTGGCCGGGACCGGTGACATGGCTCGTACCCCATCGGGGCTTAATTCCTGCCTGGGTCTGTGGAGTACATAAATCTGTGGCCCTGCGCTGCACCGATCACCCGTTTACAGCTGCGTTAACACGCGCCTTTGGCGGTGCTATCGTATCCACGTCAGCAAACCCGGCCGGGTCTCAGCCCGCCCGTAATAAATACCAGGTACTGCGCTATTTCGGCCGCGATCTCGACTTTGTCGGCGGCGGCTCGACCGGCGGCCGCAGCGCCCCCAGTGAAATTCGCGATCTGCAAAGCGGCCGTGTGCTGAGGGCGGGTGCCTAACCTCAAACAGAGACGTAGTTTTCGCCTATGAGTGATATCGATACCAAGGAAGTAAAGGCCTATCTACTCGGCCTACAAGACCGTATTTGCAATGCCCTGAGCGAAGAAGACGGCCAGTCATTTCGTGAGGACAACTGGGACAGGCCCGGTGGTGGCGGTGGTCGAACTCGAGTGCTGGAAGAGGGGAATCTGATCGAAAAAGGCGGAGTGAACTTTTCCCATGTTTATGGGGATGGACTCCCGCCTTCGGCCACGGCTAATCGCCCCGAACTGGCCGGTTGTTCTTTTGAAGCAATGGGCGTCTCCCTGGTCATTCACCCGCGCAACCCTTACGTACCCACTAGCCATGCAAACGTGCGTCTATTTGTGGCGAAAAAGCCAGGAGCTGAGCCCATCTGGTGGTTTGGTGGTGGCTATGATTTGACCCCGTATTACGGCTATCACGAGGATGTTGTACATTGGCACCAAACGGCCAAGCAGGCCTGTGAGCCTTTTGGCAGCGAGGTATACCCTCACTTTAAGCAGTGGTGTGACAAATATTTCTACTTGAAGCATCGGGATGAAGCTCGGGGAGTCGGCGGACTCTTTTTCGATGATTTTAACGAAGGTGGCTACGACAATGCTTTTGCGCTTATGCGCGCTGTTGGCGATAGTTACTTGGAGGCTTATCTACCCATTGTGCAGAAGCGCAAAGAGGCTGCTTACGGTGAGCGCGAGCGTGAATTCCAACTCTACCGCCGTGGGCGCTATGTGGAATTCAACCTGGTCTTTGATCGTGGCACTCTGTTCGGATTGCAAAGTGGTGGGCGTACAGAATCCATTCTGATGTCCTTGCCCTCACTGGTGAGTTGGAAGTATGACTGGCAACCAGAGCCGGGATCTGCGGAAGAGAAGCTATACACTGATTTTCTGCCACACAGAGACTGGGTATAGCCAAGCAATTTGTCACAATGGAGGTTTGTTGTGCACCCATCGCGATTGGAAGGAATCAACTCCCTGTTTCTCGATTACAGGCGGCATTTTGAAACGGGAGATGTTGAGCAGATTGCTGACTTTTATCGTTTCCCACTGCACTACTACCGGGAAGATGGCGTAAAGCTCACCGTAGAACGGGATGAGTTTATCCAGCAGGTGGTTAAGCTCCTCAATGCTTATCGACGCCTTGGTGTCTGTCAGATTCTCGGCACTGTTACCGAGGTGATAGAGCTGAATAATTACAGCACCCTTGCGAGCTTGCGCTGGACCTTGTTACACCCGCAGGGGGAAGAAAAGGCGGTAGAGCTGTACAGCTCACAAACCCGCTATTTAGTCACCGAAGCTGCCGACGGCCTCAAAATTGACGGTTTAATAATTGTCGATGAAAGTGCCAAGATTCGTGAGGCAGCGAGAGAGCGCAAAAGGGCGGAATCATGAGTGACCGCTATGCGGTGGTGGGTAACCCTATAGAGCACTCCCTCTCACCGGAGATACACCGAGCCTTTGTCACGCAAACAGGCGAGGATATCGATTACAGTAAACTGCTTGCCCCCCTGGATGGCTTTGTTAATTACGCGCGAACTTTTTTTGCTGAGGGTGGTTGTGGCCTTAATGTGACGGTGCCCTTCAAGCTGCAAGCATTTGAGATGGCGGATAACCTGACCGAGCGGGCTGCGTCAGTGGGAGCGGTGAATACCTTGGCACTGGCTGAAGGTGGAAAGATTCTCGGCGATAACACCGACGGGGCCGGCCTGGTATTTGATATTTGCACCAACTTGGGCTGGAAAATCAAGGATCGGAAAGTTCTCTTGCTGGGAGCTGGCGGAGCCGCCCGGGGAGCATTGCTGCCAATCCTTGCGGAAAAACCAGCACATTTACATATTGCTAACCGCACCGCAGAAAAAGCGGTACAGCTTGCGGCAGAATTTTCCCAGTTGGGCGAATTAAGTGGTGGTGGCCTGGAGGAATTGAGAGGCTGCTACGACCTGATTATCAATGCGAGTTCCGCAAGCCTTGGCGGTGTGCTGCCGCCGCTTCCTGAAGGCTGTGTCGCCAGTCATGGTAAAGCTTACGACATGATGTACGCCGCCGAGCCAACGCCTTTTTTACAATGGGCGCGTGGACAGGGCGCAGAGAGTGCTGATGGCCTTGGGATGTTGGTAGAGCAGGCCGCTGAGTCATTTTTGCTGTGGCGTGGTGTACGTCCTGAAACAGCGCCGATCATGGCCAAGTTGCGCCGGGCCCTCAATCAGACAACCGATAATTAAAAGAGAGAAAGCGTTGTGCGTGATATTGTGCGAAACCTGTCGATTTGTTTTGCTGTGGGGTGTTTCGGTGGGCTCTGCTATGCCGTGGGGCTATGGGCCATGGGGCGGTATGGCTTCACCCAGTTTCTAGGGGTAGATTTGGCGCCATCCCTGAGCAATGCCTACCTGTACCAGCGCGTAGTTTGGGGTGGAGTTTTCGGGTTGCTGTTTTTGTTGCCTTTGCGCAACGCCTGGTTAATACGGGGCTTCCTCTTATCCCTGGTGCCGGCAGGGTTGATGTTGTTATATCTTCTGCCGCAGAGAGGTTATGACTACGGTGCTCTGGTACTGGGACAAATGACGCCCCTGGTTATCGTTTTGGCTTGTGCCATTGGCGGGATAGGTGCATCGGCACTGCTGCGGCTACAGGGTAAATAGTGAGGAGGCCTTGGTTGCCAAGGCCTGCCACATCACTGTTTAAATTCGATCTCAACCAAGCTGCAGCTTTGGGTATATCCCATAGCCCGCTTGATCGTGGGGAAGACTGACGCGGTAGCGACGCTGACCCCCAGCTCGATTCTCTGCCGGTTATCCAGTTGTGCACCTATCCGTTCGTTGAGAACAGGGTCGATTGTTTTGTAGCTGGCCACGGCTGTTGCAAAATCAAAAATGTCCTGCAAGTTCTCAGGCAGGCCGCTGCCGCCTTGGATACAAGCTTTCACCAAGTGGGGTTCAACACCAGCCTCTAAGGCCATACGCACATTCAGTTGCAGGCACATGCCGCAATCAGCTACTTGCATTGCCGCTATCTTACCCACCCAAAAAACATCAATAGGTAAAAACTCCCTGTGCATGGATAAGGGCTGAAAATTTCTGAACTTTTCAAAGCCTTCAGGAGAGCCCTGGAGAAACTCGCGTAAGTAGTCCATGTCATAGCGGTATTTTTCGGAGAAGGCCTCCATTTCCTGGAGATATTGCTGTTTGGACATAGTTTGGCTCCTAATCAGTCGGATTGAGTTACAGACCATCGGCCTACAACGCCAAGTCTTATGCAAAAGCCTGATAGGTAAAAATTAGTTTCTATCGGATATTTCGATAGGTGGGCTGTAAAAGTTACCGTAGAGTCGCCGGGCCTCTCGGGCGAACCATTGCGCAGCTAAGCCTTGTGGCGTCTGCTTGGACCAGAGCAGATCCACACCGAGGCTCCAGGTATTGAGAGAACCGGTTAAGTTGAGCTCAACCAACCTGCCGCTTTTTAAAAAGGGGCGGGCCAGTTCGTAGGGCGCATTGACCCACCCAACCCCCTTACATGCCAGATCCAGGGCCTGTAGCAGAGAATCACTTCGCCAAGTCTGTGCAGAGAGCTGCCAACGGTACCTTTGGGATTCTGGTGCTGTGGTGATCTGTCGGTGCTGGGCCGCTTCATTCAATGAGGATTGTTTTTTCTGGGCCAGGGGATGTTCCGGACAGGCCAGGCTAAGTACCCGCTGTTGTCCCAGGTTACTGGTATCCAGCGAGCTGGGATAGGAATCCCTTGAGGTGACAAAGGCAAAATCGGCTTCACCATGTGTCACCTGTTGGACTGCTTCCTCCCCAGTAACACTGCCGAGTTGAAGCTCAGTATGCGGGAAGCGCTCGCTGAAAGTTACCAGCATATCGTTGAGTCGATCTGGCATTACCAGCTCTTCAAATAATATATTGAGCTGGGGCTCTTCTCCCCGCTGGAAGGAATTTGCTGCCTGTTGGAAGCGCTGCAACTGCCCCAACGATTGACGTGCTAATGGCAGTAATGCCAAAGCGGCGTCGGTGGGTTGGGGATATTTCCCTTCGCGGTTAAAGAGAGTCAGCCCCAGGTCGAGTTCAAGATTTTGAATCAAGCTGCTTACAGAAGACTGAGCCCGGCCCACTTCGCGAGCAACCGCCGAAAAAGATCCGACTTCACAGGAGCGCACAAAAATATGCAGCTGGTCCATATTCAGGTTAAGCATAGCGGGGAGCCGGCTGTCACTATGGTTGCTGTTTAAGGAGGTACTGATCTTTCAGTTTCACGTAGTTTTCAGCGGAATACTTAAAGAAAGCCTTTTCCTTGTCAGACAGGGGGCGCGCCTTTTTGCAGGGGGCGCCTACATAGAGATAACCACTCTCCAGGGTTTTACCGGGCGGAACCAGTGCTCCGGCTGCCAGTACGACATCGTCCTCAATAATGGCTCCGTCGAGAACAATAGATCCGATACCAATTAAGATCCGGTTGCCGATGGTACAACCGTGCAGGCAGGCTTTATGACCGATAGTGACATCTTCGCCAATAGTCAGCGGCCAACCGTCGGCGTTGAATGGTCCCGCATGGGTGATATGGAGAACAGCCCCATCCTGTACACTGGTTCGCGCGCCGATTCGGATCTTATGCATATCACCGCGCACAACGGCCATGGGCCATACGGAGCAATCATCCCCCAGGGTAACGTCACCAATGACTGCGGATTGAGGATCGATATATACGCTGTCGCCAAGTTCTGGAAACTTCTCGCCGTGGGAATCATCGTGGCTGCGCAGTGGGGACATAAATAAGCTCCTGTACAATGAATCCTCTATCATAGCTTTATCCTAATTCGAGCACAGAGTCTTATATGTCCAATCCACTGTTGAATATCCCGCTGCTGCCGCCTTTTGATAATCTCGAGCCCGAGCAGGTGGAACCCGCCATCGCCGAACTGATTAAAACGTGTGAGCAAACCCTTCAACAGGGATTGGAGACCCCCAGCTGGGATAATACGCTGGTGCCTCTGGAGCAGGCGGAAGACCAGCTAAATCGAGCCTTCTCCCCAGTCAGTCACCTGAATAGCGTTCTAAGTGGCCCCTGGCGGGCGCCCTATGAGGCCGCTTTAGCCAAAGTGACGGCTTACTGGACAAAGCAGGGGCAAAATCGCGAACTTTACGACCTGTATCTCCAATTAATGCAGTCGCCCGAGTTTGTAAACTGGCCACAGGCACGCAAGAAGTCTTTGGAGCTGGGAGTCAGAGACTTTGAACTCGGTGGTGTAGGCCTTGAAGGAGAGGCCCGTGAAAAGTTTGCCGTTAACAGTCAGCGTTTGGCGGAGTTATCCAGCCAATTTGCCAACAATGTCCTCGATGCAACCAATGCCTGGACCTGGCATACGAATGATGAAGCTCAGCTTCAGGGGCTTCCTCAAACTGCTCTCGCCGCTGCACGGAATGCAGCTGAGGCAAAAGGCCTGGATGGGTGGCTGATTACCTTAGAGGGGCCCAGCTTTCTCGCTATTATGACCCACGCTGAAAATAGATCTCTGCGTCGGGATGTCCATTTGGCTTTTGTTAGTCGCGCATCCGAAGTTGGTCCCCAGGCAGGTGAATACGATAACTCCGAAGTGATGGAGGCAATTCTCGCATTGCGCGCTGAACAGGCCAGTTTACTGGGAATGAACAGCTATGCGGAGTTGTCATTGGCCAGCAAAATGGCTCCAAATACAGAGCGGGTTTTGGAATTTCTACAGGATCTGGCAGAACGAGCCAGGCCAGCTGCCCAACGAGAAATGGCTGAGCTGAAAGCGTTTGCTGCAGACCAACTCAGTATTGAAGAGTTGCAACCATGGGATGTGGCCTGGGCCGCAGAAAAGCTCAAACAGCAGCGATACGCCATCAGCCAAGAGGAATTGAGGCCCTATTTCCCTTACGCCAAAGTCGTTGACGGCCTCTTTACTGTGGTGGACAAATTATTCGAAATCACAGTTGAAGAAGATACCAGCGTTGCTACCTGGCATGCCGACGTGCAGTTCTTTTGGCTGCTGAGAGATGGCGAAAAGATAGCTGGTTTCTATTTGGATGCGTTCGCGCGTGAGAAAAAACGTGGCGGGGCCTGGATGGATACAGTAAGTAGTCGTCGCCACACGCTCAACGGACTCCAGTTGCCTATAGCTTATCTAGTATGTAATTTCAGTCCGGCTGCAGGTGATATCCCCTCACTTTTAACCCACACGGAAGTAACCACTTTATTCCATGAATTCGGCCATGGCCTCCACCATATGCTGACACAGATTGATGTGGCAGCAGTTTCTGGTATTAATGGTGTTGCTTGGGATGCGGTGGAAATGCCCAGCCAATTTCTGGAAAATTGGTGTTGGCAACCCCAGGCTATTTCCATAATTTCTGCACATTTCGAAACTGGAGAGGCCCTTCCCGAAGCTTTACTGAATAAAATGCTGGCAGCGAAAAATTTCCAGTCTGCCATGTTTACAGTACGCCAGTTGGAGTTTGCACTTTTTGATTTTCGCCTCCATGCCAGCGAAGAGGCATTGACCGCCGATAAAGTTCAAGTTTTACTGGATCAGGTACGAGCAGAGGTTGCTGTTGTGCCTATCGCCGCAGAAAACCGCTTCCAAAATGCTTTTAGCCATATTTTTGCTGGTGGTTATGCCGCAGGATATTACAGCTATAAATGGGCAGAAGTACTTTCGGCAGATGCTTTTTCTCTATTTGAGGAAGATGGTATCTTTAATAGAGAGACGGGAAATAAATTTCTGCACAGTGTTTTGGAACAGGGTGGTAGCCGTGATGCGTTGGAGCTGTTTGTTCAATTCCGTGGACGAGAGCCGCAAATTGATGCCCTATTGCGTCACTCTGGTATCGAGCAGCAAGAGCTGAATATCAGTCCTGTGTAACGGATAAGTCAATCATGAAATATTGAGTAGTAGTCATGATGAAGAAAGAAGATTCGGCTGAGTTTGGTAAGATCGTTAAAAAACGCTTTATTGCAGGGGCTGTGTGCCCCCGCTGTAGCGAAATGGATAAAATTATTAACTATCACAAGGATGGGAAAAATTATAGGGAATGTGTTGCCTGTGGGTTTAAGGATGAAATTCGATTGCAGTCAGCGCCAACAGAACTGTCTACTCGTGTTAACCAAGATACAGAGAAAGATATTCACGAGGAGCCAGTGAAACTTATCCAACCCACAAGTAGCCGTAAAAAGTGAAAAAAATATTTTTTATACTGGTGGTTTTTATTGCGGTTGCGATCATAGGTCTCTATGGCCTTGATCGCCATCGAAAAAAAACAGAGCAGCAGAGAGAACAAGTTGCCTACCTATTGGCGAGCTGTGTGAATCAGGGGATACTTACGTTATTCCGTTTACAAGCTAATGACTGGAAAGCCCATCCAGATTTTTACATTGAAGAGGAAAATAGGTTGGGAGTGGCTGTAAAAGCTTTACCTGATCAAATCCTTAAAGGAGAATCTTTTGAAAAGTGGAGACATGCAATAAAGATTTGTGACAAGCTCACAAGGAATAGCAATTTGCAACATGTCACTATTTTTCGCCCCCTGGGCGATTTCTCCGAAAAGGAAATCTCCAATATATATACCTTGAAAGATCGCGGTGCTCTGCGGAAGCGGGAAAAGACTATTCACGCACTATATGAATCAGCAGAAGCTGCAGCTCGCTATATGAAAGACCTAAAGCGAGATATCAATACGCAATTAAAAGCCTTTCGTTTTTCAGATAAAGAGCGCGAATTAACTCTTCAAAAAATCAGTTCGCAGGTTTTAGATAATTACCAACAAGGTAATTTTTCCAAAAAGCAGGCAGATACCTATCTGGAAAGAGTATCCCTTTTTTACAAAACCATGGCTGAGAATCCAAAGTCCTATAGTGTCCGAAACGGCAGCCTATATTTTTATAGCCAAGAATTAAAGCAGAAGGTTGAAGACCTATATGGCGCTATTATACAGGGGGAGGGAGCGTTTTATGGAAATTTTAAGCAAATTCTAGTGCAAAAACAGGTGCAGTCTTCAAGCTATTAAAAATATGAGCGGGTTTTATTATTTGTTGCTTTGCCCGCTCATTATTTACCAACCTGAGATTATAGCTTTAAATGTGTTTGTAGCATCATAAGAGATTTACTATTTTGATAGTGAGTAATCCTGACTGAAATAGTTAATTTCTCAATCTCAAAATTTGTCATATTCTGTTATTTATACATTAAAAAATAACTCTAAATATCCTGCCACAGTTTTACTGTAATTTACGTATCCAGGAATTGGTTACAGTGTAGTATTGAAAATATACTATGAGTCCTAAAGATCGTGCTCCGATCCACAAAAACAAGCTGAACCATATGCCTGTATTCCCCCAATCCCTTGTAAACCACCAGGCGGGAAAGAAAACCAGTACTGAGGCTATAAACATAGTATTACGCATATCGCGACTTTTCCCAGCACCGATAAAAACACCATCGAGCTGATAACTCCAAACCGCTAATAAAGGTAGTGCACAGAGCCACCAATATACCTGTTCCGCTTGGTGGATTACTGGTTTGATATCTGTAAATAAGGATAGAATCAAGGGTTTCCCTGAAACTAGTACCAGCGTAATCAGGACAGCGCTTCCCAGGGCCCACAAACCTGCACTGCGAACGGTATTTCTGAATAGAGCCGTTGATCTCTTTGCCATGGATTCCCCAACCAAGGCCTCGGTAGCATGAGCAAAACCATCCAGGGCATAGGAAGTCATCATTAATAACTGTATAAGAATAGCATTTGCAGCAAGTACATTATCACCTTGGGCTGCCCCTTGTGCAGTAAAAAAAGTGAGTGTTAGCAAGAGCAAACAGGTTCTTATAAATAAGTCTGTATTTATCTTTAAAAGATTAATCCATGGGGATGAATCGATCCAGGGGAGAAGTTTCTTCTGCCCAATTTCTTTGCGTATATAGGCCCAGATATCAACATGAACCCTGGTAAGAAGATATAGACCCAGTAGAAATGCAAAAATATCAGCGAGTACGGTTGCCGCTGCTGCACCTTTTGCCCCTAGGCCCAGGCCAAGAATAAATAGGAAATCGAGGGCTATGTTCAGTAGATTGGCAGCGAAAAGTATATATAGAGGCGCACGGCTATCTTGTCGACCAATAAAAAAACCCAGAATGGCAAAGTTTGCCAGAGCCAGGGGGGCAGATAACAGACGTATTTGTAGGTAGGCCAGTGCGTGGGGTTGTGCTTCCTGACTGGCATTCATCCACTCAACGATATAGTAGATTAAAGGAGAGGCAACAATAAACAGAGTGATTCCCAGCCCCATGGCTAATACTAGTGCACGTACTAACCATTGAATCCCAAGATCTGTACTCCGAGCCACCAGTCCGGTAGTACCCATGCGCAGAAACCCAAATGCCCATAAAAGCATCGACATTACGCTAGCCCCGATAGCTACACCGGATAGGTACTCTGCAGATGGGAGGTGACCAAGAATTGCGGTATCTACTATCCCGAGTAAGGGCACTGAAATATTACTCAGTATCATTGGCCAAGCCAGATTCCAGACGCGAGACATGGGTTGGGATTCAAGTTTTGTAGAAGAAGGCATAAGTCATAACAACTAACGGATAGATTGGCTTCTAGCCGAAATCGGAAAAAGAAAAGCTGTGCAGGCGGATTCTACCAATGATAACAGTACAGAGCTGATAAGACCCTTTTCCTAAATCGGACTCCCAATACTGCTATTTGCAATTCATTTCGTAACGCTTACAAAATCGAAACGAAATATTTGGCGGAAAAATCATTTCGATTGAGTGTAGATAGTACAGGATTCTGTATTGATCTGCCTGATAATCCTCAAGCTTATTGAAACTAATCTGCCTTGGTTGTGTGAAGCAGTCAGAATTTAGTATTAGAGATTAAAAATCGTTGTCAATCTGTGTAAAAGCAATCAGGGGCACTTGAACCCGAGAATTTATACTTCTCTTGGCAGCATTATTAATGCTTGATTAGTTGTCATCTTTCACCAAATAAATTGCCATGTCTCTATTTAGAGCGATATTTTTTCTACTTGTGGAAAAGTATCCTATCAAAGAGGTTAAATTTATTTGTTAATCACCGAATTTTTTCACAAAGCAGCAACGTTATTCAAAAATGATCCCGATTGACTTTTTCGTGTCGATGTGTTCCTTTTGTACCTGCAGTAGTTGCGACAAATAAAGAAACTGGTTGTTGGTTGTACCTTTCCGGACGACGGCATCTGGAGTAAAAAATCTTTTACTAAGAATAACAAGTTGCACTGACGGCAGTAACGCGAGGTGGTCTCCTCGCCCAGTGTATGTAGTCTTGTGTTACTACAGTATGTCCACAAATTTTGTGTGGAATTAATCCTGTTAGGCAGTTGATACAGGTAAAATTCGCTTATCCGTGAAGGCCAGTGGCCAAAATAAAAATTACGGGTTTCCCTGAGAGACCCGCAACCACGGAGATCTGTAGGCGATGTTGAAAGGCTTTGATCGGCTGTTCGCCTTGCTGGCTACTTCGCTGTCTGCACAAGCGGTGTTAGCGAATGAGCAGGACGTTGAGCGCTGGGGGGTTAATATGCCCCAGGGGGTGACAGAAGTCGCCCAGACCACCTACGAGCTACACATGCTGATCTTTTGGATTTGTGTGGCTATAGGGGCATTGGTGTTCAGCATCATGTTCTACAGCATGTGGCGGCACCGCAAAAGTAAGGGATACCAAGCGGCCCAATTTCATGAGAGCACGGTTGTGGAGTTGGTATGGACTATTATTCCCACCGTCATCCTGATTCTGATGGCGATTCCGGCCACCAAAACGCTCTATGATATTTACGATACTGAGGAAGAAGATCTCAATATCGTAATCACCGGTTATCAATGGAAGTGGAAATATGAATATCGGGGCACTGATGTTTCATTCTTTTCCAGCTTGTCCACTCCAAAAGCTCAAATTGATAACCTCCAGCCTAAGGGTGCTAACTACCTCCTAGAAGTCGATGAGCCCCTGGTTGTTCCTATCAAGAAAAAAATCCGCTTCCTGATTACTGCCAATGATGTGATACATGCGTGGTGGGTCCCAGATCTAGCCGTTAAAAAAGATGCTATCCCCGGTTTTATCAATGATGCCTGGACGCGTATTGAGGAGCCGGGAATATATCGCGGACAGTGTGCTGAATTGTGCGGAAAAGACCATGGATTTATGCCTATTGTTGTGAAAGCTGTGCCACAGGCGGAATACGATGCCTGGTTGAGTTCTCGTGCAGCAGAAGCCATGAAAATGCGTGAACTTACAGCGAAGACATTTACCTTCGAAGAGCTTTTTGCTCAGGGTGAAAAAGTCTATACACGCACATGTGCCGCCTGCCACCAGCCGAACGGGCAGGGAGTACCCGGAGTATTCCCGGCAATTGCTGGCTCAAAAATTGCTACCGGTCCCCTCAATGGCCACTTAGATATCGTTATCGATGGTTCTACGGTAAACCCCGCAATGCAGGCTTTTGGTGAGCAGCTATCAGAAGTGGATCTGGCTGCGGTAATTACTTACCAGCGAAACGCTTTCGGCAATGAGATGGGTGATACCGTCCAACCCGTAGATATCCTCAACTTTAAGAATAAGCAGTAAGCGCCCGGAGGAATTTAAGAATGGCACATGGTCCTCAGCCCGGTATAAAGCGTTGGCTCTATACGACCAACCACAAAGATATAGGCTCTATGTATTTGTGGTTTAGTTTTGCGATGTTCCTGCTCGGCGGATGTATGGCATTGGTTATACGCGCTGAATTATTCGAGCCCGGTTTACAAATTGTACAGCCGGAATTTTTCAATCAAATGACCACTATGCATGGTCTGATCATGGTATTTGGTGCAGTTATGCCGGCTTTTGTGGGGTTGGCTAACTGGATGATACCAATGATGATTGGTGCGCCAGATATGGCACTGCCAAGAATGAATAACTGGAGTTTTTGGATTTTGCCCTTTGCTTTCGCAATGTTGGCATCGACCTTATTTATGGAAGGGGGAGCGCCTAATTTCGGTTGGACATTTTATGCGCCACTTTCAACGGAATATGCGCCACCCAGCGTAACCTTCTTCATTTTTGCCATTCATATTATGGGTGCCTCGTCCATCATGGGTGCGATCAACATTATCGCTACCATTTTGAATATGCGTGCTCCTGGTATGACCTTGATGAAAATGCCGTTGTTTGTATGGACCTGGCTGATCACTGCTTACCTTTTGATTGCTGTAATGCCGGTGTTAGCCGGAGTAGTGACCATGATGTTGATGGACATTCATTTTGGCACAAGTTTCTTCAGTGCAGCCGGTGGCGGTGATCCGGTTTTATTCCAGCATGTGTTCTGGTTCTTCGGACACCCGGAAGTTTACATCATGATTTTGCCGGCCTTTGGCATTATCTCTGCAATTATCCCAACCTTCGCTCGTAAGCCTCTTTTTGGATACAGCTCCATGGTATATGCCACCGCAGCAATTGCATTCCTGAGCTTTATCGTATGGGCGCACCATATGTTTACTGTGGGAATGCCGATTGCTGGTGAGCTGTTCTTTATGTACGCCACAATGCTGATCGCTGTACCTACAGGAGTGAAAATCTTTAACTGGGTTTCCACTATGTTCCGGGGATCCATGACATTTGAAACCCCGATGCTTTTTGCAATTGCATTCATCATTCTTTTCGCCATCGGTGGATTCTCTGGTCTGATGCTAGCGATTGCGCCTGCAGACTTCCAATATCACGATACGTACTTTGTGGTTGCCCATTTCCACTATGTGCTGGTTCCTGGTGCAATCTTCTCAATTACTGCTGGTGTTTACTATTGGTTGCCCAAATGGACTGGCCATATGTATAGCGAAGTCATGGGCAAGGTACATTTCTGGCTGGCATTTATTGGTCTCAATGTAACTTTCTTCCCAATGCACTTTGTTGGTCTGGCCGGCATGCCACGTCGGATACCTGATTACGCACTGCAATTTGCGGATTTCAATCAAATATCCAGTATCGGTGCCTTCCTGTTTGGCGCTGCACAAATAGTATTTTTGTTTAATGTGGTACGAACTGTAATGGGCGGGAAAAAAGCATCCGATCAGGTTTGGGATGATCCTGAGGGACTGGAATGGACGGTTGCTTCCCCTGCCCCATATCACACGTTTAGTACGCCACCGGTTGTACGCTAACCTATGAAAGTTGGAGCAAATGCAAAGGTAACTATCAAGCTGCTGGCCGTGGCGACCAGCATGCTGGTATTTGCAATTTTCATTATGCCGCCTATTTACGATGTCTTCTGTGAAATCACAGGACTCAATGGTAAAACCGCTGGTCGTTATGAAGCTGTGCCAGCTGCGGTTGATAAAAATAGGCTGGTCACAGTGCAATTTGTGGCAAACAATAATGAAAATATGCCATGGGAATTTCGCCCGAGTGTGATGTCTTTGAAAGTACACCCTGGAGAAATTAAAGATACTGTTTTTATTGCAGAAAATAAGACATCTAGGGATATGGTTGGTCAGGCAATTCCCAGTATGGTTCCTTTCAAAGCTGCTGAGTACTTTCATAAAACAGAGTGTTTTTGCTTCAACCAGCAAGAATTAAAAGCGGGAGAGACTGCAGAATTACCACTACGCTTTATTGTGGATCCAGATCTTCCCGCAAGTGTTAATACTGTAACGCTTTCCTATACGTTGTTTGATGTAACGGAAAGGTTTGCCAATAAAACCGATAAGAATGATATCGACCCCGAGCGAGAGGGATAAAAAATTATGGCTAGTGAAAGCAGTTATTACGTGCCCGAACAATCCAGGCTGCCAATTTTTGCGACGATAGGTTTATTCCTAATAGCGTTCGGCGCAGCAAATTGGATTAATGGAGGAAGCTCTTATATTTTTTTCACCGGTGCGTTAGCGATGGCCGCAGTTTTGTGGTTTTGGTTTGCTGCCGTAATCAAGGAGAATATGGCAGGGCTCAACAGTGAACAGTTAAAGAGATCATATGTTTGGGGGATGGGCTGGTTTATATTTTCTGAGGTGATGTTTTTTGCTGCATTCTTTGGGGCACTTTATTACATACGCAATTTTACAGTTCCCTGGCTAGGTGGTGAAGGTGATCGTGGAATTTCCAATATGCTTTGGGAGGGATTCGAAAGTAGCTGGCCTCTATATGTGACTCCTGACGCCGCAGCAAACGGAGAAACGGCAAAATTTATGGGGCCTAAAGATGTGATAGACCCATGGCACTTGCCACTATGGAACACCATCATACTTCTCACCTCCAGTGTAACTGTACACTTCGCACATGTTTTCCTGAAAAAGAATCAAAGAAAAAATTTCAATATATTACTGGCAATCACTGTGGCATTGGGTGGGGCGTTTATTTTTCTACAAGGTAAAGAATACTACGAAGCCTATCAACACTTGGGGTTAACACTTGAGTCAGGAATCTATGGTACAACATTCTTTATGCTGACCGGATTTCATGGTGCCCATGTCACACTCGGTACAATTATGTTGTTGATCATGTTGTTAAGGTCTGTGATAGCCAATCATTTTAGACCTGATGATCACTTTGGCTTTGAAGCAGCAAGTTGGTATTGGCATTTTGTCGATGTAGTTTGGGTCGGGCTGTTTATATTTGTATATGTTCTAGGTGCTTAATGTGAGCAAGGCTTTCTATCGTATTAATAGAAAGCCTTTGTTTTCTTAATATTTATCAGCCCAAGGTGCCGTTTTTGCCAAAATGCCACTTTCAAAGCCGTACCAAATGGCAAGAAGTAAGAGTGACGCTAGGAGTATTCTAATACCTAATGCGTAGAGTGTGCGCTTGGATTGAGGTGTTCCCATATCTCTAAGTAGAAAAAAAAGTGCACTTGAAAGACTGGCAAGTACGGAAAGGAATAGGACAACAATAACAATCTTTAGCCACATTTTATTATTTTCCATTATTTATGTAGTTGCGCATGATAGTAGATATTCCATCAGCTTCTGCGAAAGATATCAGTTTACCACTGATTCGCAATTGGCCCATCACGATATTTTCTCTGGGTGCATTCATCCTTTTTATCTTTTTAGGATTGTGGCAGCTTGATAGAGCAAAGCAGAAAGTCGAACTTATACAAAAGGTAGAGAGTAGGCTCTCTCTGCAACCGCAGGAAATCTCAAATCTAAATTCTTATCAAGAGTATGCGTCTGTAACTTTAGCGGGAGTTTTCCAGAAGGAAATATATTTTCTGGATAACAGAACAAGAAACGGTCGTGTTGGCTATGAAGTACTACAAGTATTTTCAACAGAAAGTACTGATTGGCTTATCAATAGAGGTTGGATTCCCTCTACTGGCGACCGAGATAGCTTACCTGAAGTAACAGCTTCACTTGATGTGAAATCACTTCAGGGCTACTTATACCCTATCGATACTGAAACCTCCTCGAGTGTTAGTCTAGACCCGGTTTTTAATAATAGAATTCAACAAATAAATTCAAATTTCATTGAGACTATAGGCTTAGTTAACAATGGATGGTCGATCCGTTTGTTTGCGGATTCAGGTGCAGCTTTAATTACTGATTGGAATTTTTTCAATAGTGGCCCTGAAAAACATCAAGCGTATGCTTTCCAGTGGTTCACGATGGCAATAGCTGTCTGGCTTTTATGGGCTTATTCAGCCACAAATATTATTTTTAGATTACGTCGTAGATTGAGTAGAAGTTTGAAAAAGGAGTTTTAAAATGAAATCAAATAGTCAGCCAGTTTCACCTGAAAGAAATCTGAGCAAAAGGAAGTCAGCGAATAAAATCATTCAAGGACTCTCAGTGCTAGCATCCGTCGTACTTCCAATTACGGCTGCCTATATCGTTTATTATACAGGCTTAGGCATGCCTAAAGAGACGATTAATCAAGGTGAATTATTGCAGCCCCCATTTGATATCACTGAAATAAAAATCACCTTTCAAGGACAACAGCAATCCCTGGCACAAGAGGGAGAATCAAAATGGCGCTATCTAATATTAAGTGACAGTGATTGTGGTAAAGATTGTGAAGATCTCTTGTATATAAGTAGGCAGGTTCATATTCGGCTGGGGGAAAAAGCTCATAGGGTTGAGAGGCTACTGGTGGTTGGTGATAGTTTGGATGAAAAACGACAAGAACAAATACAAATTGAGCATCCGAAACTAAAAATAGTGAATTTGGATGATGAAAACTTTAAGCAGTTGGTACAGAAAACTGATCATGACGGTGTGACTTCAACCAAGGCGTTGCTGGTTGATCAGGAGGGTTATGCAATGATGGCCTATGATCGGCAGCATAGCGGAAACCAATTACTTAAAGATATAAAAAGATTATTGAAGTACTCCTACGAACAATAAGATTATTATTCGGAGATTTTCAGTAGTGTCTAAACAAGAAACCCCTAAGAATTGGCGACATATCATTACCTGGGCGGCCTGTATGCTAGCTGTCGTAGTTGTTGTTCTAGGTGCATTTACTAGACTGGTGGATGCCGGTTTGGGCTGTCCAGACTGGCCTGGTTGTTATGGTCATCTCACCTGGCCGAACGATATAAAAGAAATTAAAACGGCCAATATGATTTTTCCGGACTCTCCGGTAGATGTTAGTAAAACTTGGCCGGAAATGGTTCATAGATACTTTGCAGGAACTTTACTTTTATTCGTTGTATTACTCACTTATCTTGCTTGGAGAGATCGGCAAGCTCCAACCTTTAAGCAAACACATATTCTTTTAATTATTATTATACTGCAAGCTGCTTTTGGGATGTGGACGGTAACCTTGAAGCTTTGGCCGCAGGTAGTTACTGCTCATCTATTAGGTGGAATGGCAACATTATCTATGTTGTGGATTCTCTGTGAAAGGTTGGCTGATAAACCTAGACAATTACATAGCAGGTATTTGCCGGGAATAAGGCGATTACGGCTACTTGCTCTGACTGCCGTTGCAATAGTAATTCTACAGATTGGACTCGGCGGTTGGACCAGCTCTAATTACGCAGCTTTAGCCTGTCCAGATTTTCCAACTTGTCATAACCAATGGTGGCCACAGGCAAACTTTGTAGAAGGCTTTAATATTTTTCAACAAATTGGCCCAAATTATTTAGGTGGTGCATTAGAGAATGATGCACGTACAGCCATACATCTTGCCCATCGTATTGGAGCACTGATTACAACAGCAATTGTACTTATTCTTTCAGTTTTAGCTTGGAGATATGGATTGAGAGGTTGGTCATTATGGCTTACCGGGGTACTACTTCTTCAAGTCAGCTTGGGAATAGCAAATGTTGTTATGTCTCTACCATTAGGGATTGCTGTGGCACACAATGCTGGTGCAGCTCTTCTACTTCTTAGTTTGCTAACTTTTTGTTATCGAATATACAC
This sequence comes from Microbulbifer maximicatervae (SeqCode), assembly GCF_052466985.1. NCBI lineage: Bacteria > Pseudomonadati > Pseudomonadota > Gammaproteobacteria > Cellvibrionales > Microbulbiferaceae > Microbulbifer > Microbulbifer maximicatervae (SeqCode). The sequence continues at coordinate 3,754,895 of NZ_CP174298.1, read as the reverse complement.
AATGAATGCCGTCATTATAAATAAACAAGAGGTAGTCGATGTGGAAGTAATAGAGCGGGGAGAAGGTTTAACTACCGTATCCAATCTTAATTAGATACTAAGCGTATATAAATATAAAAATAGGTGCGAATATGGCCATAAACTCCACGGGAATACATCAAATTCAATGGCGGGACTACTATGAGCTTACTAAGCCTCGAGTAGTTATGCTTATGCTGTTAACTTCTGTTATTGGAATGTTTTTAGCTGTTCCAGGAATGGTGCCGCTAGATATTTTAGTATTTGGTAATTTGGGAATTGCATTTTGTGCGGGTAGTGCTGCGGCAGTAAATCATTTAGTTGATCGTCATATTGATACAAAAATGGCTCGTACCAGTAATCGCCCGATTGCGAAAGGACGGCTTGAGCCAGTTAAAGCGGTTGCTTTTGCTCTTATCTTGGGTGTGACAGGAATGTTTATCCTGTTGGTTTTTGTAAATGCCCTTACCGCTTGGCTAACCTTAATATCTCTTCTCGGATATGCGGTGATTTACACCATGTTCCTGAAACGCGCCACACCACAAAACATTGTTATTGGCGGGCTTGCAGGAGCCGCTCCGCCCCTACTGGGATGGACTGCGGTTACTGGGGAAGTGCATGGGCATGCATTGTTGTTAGTATTGATTATTTTTGCTTGGACTCCTCCACACTTTTGGGCCCTTGCCGTACATAGAAAAGAAGAGTATGCAAAAGCTGATGTTCCTATGTTGCCGGTTACACATGGAATACCCTATACAAACCTAAATATAGTTTTGTATACCTTTATTTTACTGGCCGTTAGCCTATTGCCCTTTGCCACCGCGATGTTTGGGTGGTTATATTTGCTGGGAGCTGTCGTACTTGGATTTGGTTTTGTTTATTGGAGCCTTGTAATGCTCATTGGAAAAGATCCCAATGCTGGCATGGAGACTTTCAAATATTCAATAATTTATTTAATGGCACTATTTTTTATCATGCTATTAGATCATTATTTAATCGAGGTGTGAGGGAAAAGTGGAAAATCAATATTCTGCCATCGATAAACAGAAACGTGGAATTAGAATTACCGTTATTGTTCTTCTAGTATTGATTCTTGCTGTGCTTGCTGGATTTATACATAAGCTCGGACAGCCTCGTATTATTACTGATGAGGAACTTAGAATTAATGGCACTGTAAAACTGCAGAGACCAAGAATCATAGAAGATATACAATTATTGTCTGATGACAGTAGAGATTTCTATACTAAAGACTTTCAAGGTAAGTGGACTCTGGTATTTTTTGGGTTTACCCACTGTCCAGATATCTGTCCAACAACTCTATCTACACTTAATAATTTTTATAAAACTTTAGACGAAAGTACCAGAGCATCTACAGACGTAGTACTCGTCTCGGTTGACCCAAGTAGAGACAAGCCGGTACAGTTGGGCCAATATGTCCGTTATTTTAATTCTGAATTTCGTGGTATTACCGGTGATTTTTTTAAGCTGAAGAAATTTGCCACTCAGCTAAATGTACCTTTTAATAAAGTTTCTCTTGCTGAGGGCGGTTATACTATCGATCATGGATCTCAAGTTGTATTAATTAATCCTAGAGGACATTATCACGCCTTTTTTAAGGCACCTCTAGATCCTGCGAAAATGAAGTTGACCTATCGTTCAATACGAGCGACCTTTAATGGATAGTGAAGGAATCGCATGAGCTATTGTTATCAAATTAGATATTAATTCTGGGCCAATCGATGCAAAATGAAGTTGCTACTTTAAGGAGAAGAGGAGATCAGACACCATCTGGTATGGTGAGTCCTTGGGCTGCACCTATCTTGCTATCACTTTGTATAATTCCTTTTGGCTGGAGTGGGCTTATAGCCCCTTTAATCTGGATTTTCCTGCGAACAATAGAGTCTACTAGCAGTTGGCCGAGAGCGTTGTCTTTTCTTTCTGTAGCAGTTCTAATGCTGGTATCGGGGTTAAATTTGCTTCCCGGTAGTGAACATATCCAGGTATTGCCACCCTATACAGATGCAAGTGGTAATCTTATCTATGCCAGCATAAACAGCGGTAAAGCAGTTATTGCTATTGCCTTATTGGCTTTTATGTTGCGCATGAAGCAGACCTTCCGTTTTACGGACTTACCCTATCTTTTATTGGCTATATTTACTCCTGTTGCATTGGGTCTACTCCTATATACGCCTTCGATAAAATTTACTGGCACTATCGCCGTTGCGGTAATGATAAACTTAGTAATTGTTTGCATTTCTGAAGAGGGGTTCTTCCGGTGGATATTACAGCGGGGTACCGAAGAACTATTAGGACGCTGGCGCTGGTTATCCGTACCAGTTGTAGCTACGGTGTTTGTGCTTCTACATGGAGGGTGGTCAACAGATATCTCCGCAGTTCTATTATTGATAGTCGCCTCAATCTGTTATGCATTGATTTGGACATTGCGGCAGAATTTTTGGATATGCGTAATGACGCATTGGGGGGTAAATCTTTTGCATATGCTCTTGTTGCCTTACCCGTTACCCGGCTAGGCCATATATCATCTGCTTTGGATCATTGTTTTATTGTTATCCCTAAGATTCAGCCAATCTGCAGTTATAATAAAGACAACGATTTAATCTTTGTAGATTAATAAATCAAACTAATGTATTTAAGAAATGTGATTCTAGATGAGCACCATCTACGGTAAATTTTCTAGATATATTCATACAAATAGGGAGATTGTCATTTGAAAAATTATTTTTTAGTTGGGACATTATGTGCACTAACTTGCAACCCTGTATTTGCAGTTGAAGGTAAAGATCTAGCTCAAGAGCTGGTTCAAGAGTATTTGATTGTTGATGGACATGTAGATGTTCCCTATCGTCTCGAACAAGCTGAAGAAGATGTTGGACTTAGCACGGATAAGGGAGACTTTGATTACCCTCGAGCTAAAGCAGGTGGACTAAATGCCCCCTTTATGTCTATTTATGTCCCAGCAGAAAAGGAGGATGAGGGTATTGCCAAATCGTATGCAGATACTTTGATTGATAAAGTGGAAGCAATGGTCAAACAGCACCCGGATAAGTTTGCAATACCTAAGTCAATAAATGATCTACAAAAGCAAGTCGATGCCGGCTTAATTTCCTTACCTTTGGGTATAGAGAACGGGGCTCCTATTGAGGGGGATCTTGCCAATTTAAAGTATTTCTCTGATAGAGGGGTGAGGTACATTACCTTAGCCCACTCAAAGAGCAATCATATCTCTGATTCCTCGTATGATAAAAACAGGCCCTGGGAAGGCTTGAGTGCATTCGGAAAGCGCTTGGTACGAGAGATGAATCGGATGGGAGTAATGATCGATATTTCCCACGTATCAGATGCAGCTTTTTGGCAAGTTGTTGATTTATCCGCTGTTCCTGTTATCGCTTCACACTCTTCGGCAAGGCATTTTACGCCGGGATTTGAACGAAATATGAATGATGAAATGATAAAGGCGTTGGCTGACAACGGCGGTATCATCATGGTGAATTTTGGCTCTACTTTTATTAGTGGTGATTCACTGAATTCATATCGTGAAATAACTGATCAGGTTGAGAAATTTGTTAAAGAAAAGGGTTTAGCCAAAGATAGTAAGGAAGTTGAGGAGTACTCCGATAAGCTTTCAGCTGAGAAGTTCATTTATGCAGATTTGGAAGATGTTCTTGATCATTTCGACCATATTCGTGATTTAGTGGGAGTGGATCATATAGGCATTGGATCGGATTTTGACGGTGTCGGAGATAGCTTGCCCGTCGGCTTAAAAGACGTCTCTCAATATCCTAATTTGGTTGAAGGCCTGCTAAAGCGTGGGTATAGCAAGCAGGACATTAAAAAAATTCTAGGCGGAAATTTAGTTAGAGTTTGGCAAGCTAGTGAAGATTACGCCAAGCGCAATAAAGGATGAGACTCACACTCCTCTAACCAGCTGAGGCTGCACTATTCTGTCAATAATGTTCAAACGGGCAAAGCCCGTTTGTTTTGTATTATTAATGCAGAAAATGCTTTTGGCCGGTTATTTTCGATCTAAGAAAGTACGATTGATGGTGGGTTGGACTGGATTGTCGATTGCCGGTATTTTCTTTTTATGGGGAATTTTAGGATTTCTTTCATTTATTCCCTCAATGCTGGACGTTTTTGGCGTATTGTGGATGCGGATTCCAGCTGGTATTACAGTTTTTGGTTTGCTGATGGCGGCAATTGGATTCTGGGAATTTGATGAAGATTAGAGGATATGGTGCGTGCTCAAAGTATCAGATTTCTTTATCTTACTGGCAGTTTTAATCTCTTTGATATTATCCGCGAGTTTGTGGTTTAGCGGTTATAAGGAGCAAGGAATTTTTACCGCACTTTGGGTTCCCACTATTCTGACACTGGGCATCTATTTCAAAGTGACGGCTTTGCTAGCTCGCAGGAGATAGTTGTGCCTGAAATTTATCTGTTATTGATTGGAGTGGCGGTTTCGCTTTTTGAGTTAATAGGAATTCTACTGGGCATTCGTGAGTTTCGAAAGGCAGGGCAAGAATTGACTAAACAGCGTATTTCTTTGGAGTCGGCAGCAATAAGAGTGCGGAAGAATGGCGTAGAAAAATGATTGTCGTCCTTAACTACTCTTAGTTAGGAATTACAAAGGGGAAGCCTAATGCTTCCCCTTTGTAATTTTTATGGTTTACAAAAAACTTAGAAGCTATAAGTCATCTTGCCGTAGATAAAGCGACCACGGGGATCGTGTTGTGACTGTACATAACCATAGAGGTCTCCGTCGCCATCCCCGATAGCGAAGGGCGGTTCTTCATCGAAGACATTATCCGCACCCAGGCTCAACACCATATTCTCGAAGCCGGTATAACGGGCCTGCATATTCATGGTCAGGAAAGAGTCTACGGTGCGGGAGTTATTGCTGTCATAGTCGAGTGTCCCGTCGAAATCGATATCCGGAGTATCCTCGAACTCACCAATGTAGCTGAGCCCGGCACTAAATCCGAAGGTGTCAAAGGTCCAGTCAGCGGTAGCGTTCCAACGGTGTTGTGGATACTCATATTCACCGGCCAGATCGCGGGTGATAAATGCGTCGCCGCTGGAATTCAGTTCAACACGCTCAAATTCTGCCAGGTAAGAGTAATCCAGGCGCAGGCCAAGCTCTCCGCCCACTAGCTCAAATCCGCTGTAGACAATACTTAGGTCGACGCCCGATACGTCCTGTTCACCAATATTGGTGAAGCTGCTGTCGATAGATTGCAGGGCGCCAAGGGTTTCACCATCAATCGGGGTATCGCGGCGGCACACGGTGCTGTCTTGATCCCAGCAATAGAGACTGTAGATATAGCCGAAGGGGACCTCGTCAATCTTACCTTCCTGGGTGATATTCCAATAATCCAGAGATAGTCGCAGGTCTTCTATGGGCTCGTAAACAGCGCCGATGTTGAAGGATTCTGACTCCTCTGCATCCAGATCCGGGTTGCCGGAGAAGACAATGGTGTAGTCGGTCTTTGCACAGTAGGCATCGTTAACTTCACAGCCATAGGTATCAGCGAAGAATAAGGACTCTTGTGACGGGCCTAAGCCGACCTGCGCCAGGGAAGGCGCGCGGAAACCGGTACCCCAAGAGGTTCGGAAGGATAGCTGGTCGGTTACTGTCCACAGCAGATTTGCCATTGGATTGGTGGTGCTGCCAAAGTCGCTGTAATCATCGTAACGGGCGGCCACAGTCAGATCGAACCTGGCAGGAAGGGGGATAGCAACTTCCACATAAGCTGAGGAGATATCCCGGCTGGCACTGGCGGATACGGATTCGGTACCGAAGATCAAACCGCGCTGGAACTGGTCATCAGGGATATCGGAAGCCTTTTCCTCCCGGTATTCCAGGCCTGCGGCCATAGCGATGGTGCCACTGGCAGTATCGACTAAATCTCCATTGACTGAGAAGTTATAGCTGGTGAGGTCGGACTTACCTTGGCGGACCAGGCTGGTGGTGATGGCATCAATGACCGAGTCCGGGTTCTGAACCCCGCCAAACGGATTGTAGTTACCGGCATTAATCTGCTCCTGTAACAGGTCCGTACGCACCCAGCCCTGGGAGCGGTCACCGGTCTGGGTGGTTTCACTGCGGGAGCGCTGCACAGAAGCCTCCCAGTCCCAGTCGGCGACAGAGCCGCGCAGGCCGAAGACACCGCGCAAGTTATCGGTTTCGATATCCCACTGGCGGGCGCCTGCATCCACGGTACGATAGCGGTAAATATCCACATCTTCGCCGAATGGGTTATTGGGATGATCTGCCAGTACATAGAGACCCGCGTCGCCATCGAGGGGAGTAGGTGCACCCTGGGCTACGGAGGTATTGTGCTGAACAGCGACCTCGCTAAAGAACTCCACGTTTTCGGCCAACTGGGTATGGCCCAGCATTAATAGACCTGTGCGCTCAGCTTCGGGTGTGATCAGGGTCCAGGGGCCGTAGTCATAGACGCAGACTTCACCGGTATCGCGCTCTTCGGGACAGCTGGGGTCGGAAACAAAGGTACCGCCCACATTGAAGCTACCGGGATAGCCCCTGGAGGAGCGGAAGTCCATACCGCCACGGCCGGATTGGTTAGCGGTATCCAAACCACTGCGTTCGGTGCTGGATAGGCGGCTGTTTTTATGGTGGTCAAAAATAACAGTCAAGTTTGAGTCATCCCCATTGATGCCCCAGACGGCGGACATGGATTGCTCGTCATAGCCATCGGCACCACCGTAATCTACGGATACCTCAGTACCTTCAAAGTCCCTACGTAACACCAGATTGACCACACCGGCAACGGCATCGGAACCGTAAATTGCGGAGGCGCCATCCTTTAGGACTTCGACCCGCTCAATCGCGGCAAGGGGCACACTGTTGATATCCACAAAGTTGGTAGTGATGCTCTCGGCAAATGCGCTGATAGCCACCCGGCGGCCATTTACCAGTACTAAAGTGGCGTCGGCACCCATACCGCGCAGGCTCACAGCGGCAGCCCCGTTAGCGGTAGAGTCCTGGTTGTTACCCCGGGTTGAGAAGGTGCCATTACCTGCAGCGGGGTTTTTCTCAAAAAGCTGCTGCAAGTTCGTGTAGCCGGACTTTTCGATGGCATCGCGATCCATTACCTGGATCGGGGTAGCTGTTTCAAATTCAGCGTTGCGACTAATACGGGAACCCACAACGGCTACTTCTTCCATCGCCTGATCCTCGGCGGCAAAGAGTGTTTGTGGGCTAGTGGCAGCGGTTGCCGCCACTATGGCTGTAGTTAATACCTTGCGACGAAGAGAGAACTTTTCCATATCGTTGTGCGTCCATTTTTTTGTCATTATTGGTGACCGGCCTAATACGGCTGGTCGTCGGGCAACACTAGCAACGACGGAAAATTGACACAATTAGCTAGCGGCTAAGCATCAGCTTATTGCGATAAACGGTGACAGGCATCTCACCAATGGGTAGATTTACGCGACAATGTGCGACAAATAACGAAATAAAATAAGAAATTAGGATGAGATTAACCGGCAGGCCACCTTTAGCTGGCTCGCAGTTGTGAAGTGAGGAAGAACAGTGCTGCGGCCAGAACAATGGAGGGGCCCGCGGGTGTATTCCACAGGATAGAGGCAAGAAGGCCGAGCACTACCGCTAAGCATCCCAGCAATGAGGCCAGCACCGCCATACGCTCTGGAGTGTGCGACAGTTTTCGCGCGGTAGCCGCGGGAATAATCAGCAGGGCGGTAATTAACAGAACCCCGACAACTTTCATTGCGATCGCAATCAGTATTGCCAGCATCAACATCAGAGCGACTCGCAGTCGCTCGATAGGGACACCTTCCACTGAAGCTAATTCCTCGTGCAGGGTGAAAGCCAGTAACTGTTCCCACAGGAAATAAAGCAGTCCCAGGATTGTGGCGGCGGCAATGGCCATCAGTACCAGGTCCTGGCCACTGACCGCGAGTAAGTCTCCCAGCAACAGGGATAAGAGATCCACCTTAATCTTGAAGAAACTGACGGTGACAATACCCAGTGCCAGCATGGAGTGGGACAGTATGCCAAGCAGGGTATCTACAGCGAGCTTTTGGCGTTGCTGTAAATACATCAGCAGCAGTGCCAGTACACAGCAAGTAATACCGACAGCCACCGTTGGCATAATTTGAAGTACAAAACCCAGCGTCACTCCGAGAAGGGCTGAGTGAGCCAGGGTGTCGCCGAAATAGGCCATGCGTCTCCACACGGCGAAGCAGCCCAAAGGGCCGCTGACAACAGCGACCATAAGGCCGGCGGCGAGGGCGTACCAGAGAAATTGGCTGTGCAGTAATTCGCCGAAATCGACCACTTATTTTTGCTCTTTGTTTTTTGTATTTGTGTGAGTGTGTTGATGATTGCAGCTGCTTGCGGGCGCAATATCTCCACTTAATTTATGTTGGTGGTTATGTTGGTGGGTATAGGGGGCGACCTTGTCCCCAAATAATTCCAGATAGGCAGGGTGGCGGCTTACTTGCTCCGGGTGTCCGTGACAGCAGATATGCTGGTTCAAACAAAGGACCCGGTCGGTTGCAGCCATAACTAAATGAAGGTCGTGGGAAACCAGTAACACACCGCAGCCGAGCTCGTCGCGCAGAGTGGCAATTAACTGGTACAACTCACTTTGACCACCGATATCGACTCCCTGAGTGGGTTCATCAAGGACCAGCAGCTGAGGTTTGCGCGATGCGGCACGAGCGAGTAAGACCCGCTGCATTTCTCCACCAGATAGATTTGCCAGAGAGGCGCCTCTAAGCTGCCCTGCGCCCACCCTGTCCAATGCCGACTGCGCTTGCTCGGGCTTCATGGTCGATTGGCCAAGTTGCAAGAAGCGTTCAACTGACATGGGCATTGAGCTATCGATATGAAGCCGCTGGGGCATATAGCCAATACGCAACCCAGTTTGTCGCCACACGCGGCCCTGGGTCGGCTGGCTGAGCCCCAGCAGAAGGCGAAGGAGAGTGGTTTTGCCGGCTCCATTAGGGCCTATTAAGGTGACAATCTCCCCCTGGGACAATTCGACTGTAATATCTTTAAGTAACTGTCTGCCGCCCACCTGAAGGGCGATATTGTCAGCTGTGATAAGCGGCTGGGGTGGATTCAGAATTCAATCTCCGCAGGGAAGTCTTTAAGATGTTTGCTTCCATACCTTCTTTACCGGATATGGACAACCAGGCTGGCAGCTTGGCGCTGGTTGTGATTATATCGCAATTTTTCGCCGCCTAATGTCTCTGATGTATCCCTTCAAACGTCTTTTTACAATCTCCACGGTGCTTCTATTCGGGCTCTTTCTCCCGGCTTGTAGCAAACCGGAATCCGACAGTGGTGGAGAGCTGGTCGTCAGCGTGCGCCCTTTAGCCCTGATCGCCCGGGAAATAACCGGTGAGGATATTCCTGTTCGGGTGCTAGTTGAGGGAGCAGATCCTCACCATTATGCCCCTTCGGTTTCCGATCGGGCTGCACTTGAGCGCGCCTTACTATTGGTGTGGCTGGGGCCACAAATGGAGGGGGTATTGGCAAAACAGGCAGCGCTGTTACCAGCAGGTCGGCAAATGCAGCTGCTGGATATAGAGACCCTTGAATATAAGGGAGCCAGTGCTACCGACCCCCACCTCTGGCTGCGCCCCCGCAATGCGGCAATAGCAGCGGCGCAGATCGCTGAGCGCTTGGCACAATTACAGCCGCAGCAGGCGGAATTGTTTATGGGGCGTGCACGGCAGTTTTCCAGTGCAATGGCCAACTTGCAGAAAGTACTCGATCGGGCCTTGTACGGATATCGCGAAGTTCCCATCGTTGTTACGCACGATGCCTATGGTCACTTTTTTGGTTCCGCAGGAGTGAAAACCCATGCCCTGGGCGATGGCAGTGGCGGGGGCTATGGTGCCAAGGCAATGCTGGATTTGTCACAGATTGGCGACGGCTGTCTATTTGGAGATATGCCGGCTAATGAACGAGATCAACAGTTGGCAGAAAATTTGGGGCTGCGTTACGCCGCTTTGGATCTGCTGGGAGATCAGTTGAATGAAAATGCTGATTACAGGGAATTAATAGAGTCCCTCTTGTCTCAAGCCCGCACTTGCTTGAGTCAGGTTCCCGACCGCAGCAAGGATAAATCAGAGGCTCCTTGAGGGCACCAAGTATCCCGCCTTCCCAGGGAGGGCGGCGGGACTTGGTAGGGTGGTTTCTAGGAACGATTGGTTATTTGCTGTAGTTTCTCTACCCGGGCAGCATCTCTTTCCGCTTGTTTTTGCAGTTTCTCCAGCTGCTGTTTTTGTCTCTCCAGCAAATCATTTTCTCTCTCTCGGATAGCCTGCCTGAGTATTAACTCATGGCCTTCTACCTCAGACTGCTGTGAGTGTATTTCATCAGTCGCCTCGGCTTCAGCGGTATGCTCTCCACTGCAATCCGAGCCGGCACTTGCCGAAATGGCAAAAATACTTGCGGCAAGCAACAGGGTGGCACGCATCACTCCTCTCATCTTTCGAATCCTTCCTTCAACATCGGGTGGCACAGTTTTTTGGAAATAAAAGATCCCTGACTGCCTGGGGGCAGCCTGTGACAATTTGATTTCCGGGGAGTAGCGAACGCATAAGGTCGCTACCGGCAAGACTAGCCAAGCCTGGAGATTTGGTGAGATCGATGCGCCGATAGTTTTAATCGGCGGGGTAAGTCGAGTGGGCTTTTGTGCAGAGGTTACCTACGGTGTCTGGCGGGAAAGAATCAGTAAGCGGAAAAACAGAGCGAAGGGCGTTATCCTATCGGCCTGCCGCGCGTCCTGAACGCCAAACTAAGCAAGCAAGAATTCATCGTCTATGAGTAAACAAAACACCTCAGCCGCCCCGTTGATTTTGGTGGATGGTTCCTCCTACCTTTATCGCGCTTTTCACGCGCTGCCGCCATTGACCACCAGCCAGGGTAAGCCTACTGGTGCGGTGCGCGGTGTAATCAGTATGCTGCGTCGCCACCTCAAGGAGCACCCAGGCAGTCCTGTAGTGGTTGTTTTTGATGCCAAGGGCAAGACTTTTCGCGATGAGATGTTTGCCGAATACAAATCCCATCGCCCTCCTATGCCAGATGACTTGCGTGAGCAGATTCAGCCCATTCACGACATCATCGACGCTATGGGATTGCCGCGCTTGGTGGTCGACGGTGTTGAAGCTGATGATGTGATTGGCACCCTGGCGCTGGAGGCCCAGAGTCAGGGGCAGCAAGTCATAATCTCCACCGGCGACAAAGACATGGCACAGCTGGTGCGTCCGGGCGTTACCTTGGTTAACACCATGTCCAATACCGAAATGGACAGCGAGGGCGTGACTAAGAAATTTGGTGTAGGTCCAGAACTGATTATCGATTTTCTCGCCCTGATGGGAGATAAATCAGACAATATCCCCGGAGTTCCTGGTGTGGGTGAGAAAACCGCTCTGGCACTGTTACAGAATCTGGGAGGCTTGGAGACCATTTATTCCGACCTGGATGCCATTGCACCGCTGGGGTTCCGTGGCTCAAAAACCCTCGGCAAAAAGATGGCTGAGCACCGCGAGGCGGCAGAACTCTCCTATAAGCTCGCCACTATCAAAACCGACGTGGAGATGCCTTATCACCCCCAGGAACTGCACAATTCAGAGCCCAATACAGAGGCACTGGTTGAGCTATTCACGCAGAATGAATTTCGCGGCTGGTTAGAAGAGCTAACCAGTGAAGAGGCTGAAGAAGCCATGGCGGAAGCCGTTGAGCGCGATTACGTCATCGTCACAGAAATGGCGGAGTTCGATGCCTGGCTGGAACAACTGAAGAGTTCAGACATCTTTGCCTTCGACACGGAAACCACCAGCCTCAATTATATGCAGGCAAAATTAGTGGGGGTGTCCTTCGCGGTGGAGCTCTATCGTGCAGCCTATGTTCCCCTGGCCCACGACTATATGGGTGCACCAGAGCAGCTGCCGTTTGACGAGGTGCTGGCCAAACTCAAACCCCTGCTGGAAGATCCACAGCACAAGAAGGTGGGGCAGAACCTGAAGTACGACAGTCATATCCTGGCCAACTACGATATTGAATTGCGCGGCATCGCACGGGATACCATGTTGGAGTCCTATGTTCTGGACAGCACTGGCAGCCGTCACGATATGGACAGTCTCGCACTCAAGTACCTGGGGGAGAACACGGTTCACTTCGAGGATATTGCCGGTAAAGGCGCCAAACAGCTGACGTTTAACCAGATCGAGCTGGACAAAGCGGGCCCCTATGCGGCTGAAGATGCAGATATCACCCTGCGTCTTCACAATGAGTTGAGTGCGCGTCTGGAGCGAGAGCCAACTCTGGTAAAGGTACTCGATGAAATTGAGATGCCCCTGCTACCAGTTTTGGCACGTATGGAGCGTAACGGTGCTTATATCGATGCCAAGATGTTGGCGGAGCAGAGTGCTGAACTTGAGCAGCGAATGCGAGAGCTGGAACAGCAGGCTTACGAAGTAGCCGGCGAAGAGTTCAATCTGGGCTCCACCAAGCAGCTGGGAGTGATCCTATTTGAAAAGCTGCAGATTCCAGTGATCAAGAAGACCCCCAAAGGTGCGCCCTCTACCGCTGAAGCTGTATTGCAGGAATTGGCCCACAACCACGAGCTGCCCGCACTGATAATGCAGTATCGCGGCCTGGCCAAACTGAAGAATACCTACACCGATAAACTGCCAAAGATGATCGACCCGGGGAGCGGTCGTGTACATACTTCTTATCACCAGGCAGTAGCGGCTACCGGGCGCCTGTCCTCCAGTGACCCTAACTTACAGAACATTCCCATTCGTACAGAGGAGGGGCGCCGTATTCGTCGGGCCTTCACCGTTGACCCAAGAATCAATGGTGGCAGTGAGATCATCGCTGCGGACTACTCCCAAATTGAGCTGCGTATTATGGCTCACCTGTCTGGGGACAAAGGTTTGGTGGATGCATTTGCTCAAGGCGCAGATATTCACCGCGCGACGGCGGCAGAAGTCTTTGAAGTGGCTCAGGATGAGGTGACTGATGAGCAGCGCCGGCGGGCCAAAGCGATCAACTTTGGTTTGATTTACGGCATGTCGGCTTTTGGCCTGGCCAAGCAGTTGGATATCCCCCGGGCTGACGCCCAAACTTATATCGACCGTTACTTTGAGCGCTACCCGGGTGTATTGCGCTATATGGAAGATACCCGTGCACAGGCCGCAGAAAAGGGCTATGTGGAAACCCTGTTTGGACGCCGTCTCTATCTGCCGGAAATTAACTCACGCAATGGCATGCAGCGCCAAGCAGCAGAGCGGACCGCAATTAATGCGCCAATGCAGGGTACTGCCGCCGATATTATCAAGCGGGCCATGATCGCTGTGGATAACTGGCTCAGGGAGAAGAAGCTGGCGACCCGGATGATTATGCAGGTACACGATGAATTGGTTCTTGAAGTACCCAAGGATGAGGTCGAAATTGTGGCCGATGGCATTGTTGAATTGATGCAAGGCGCGGCAGAACTCCACGTTCCCCTGATTGTGGATCTGGGGCAGGGCCGAGATTGGGATCAGGCGCACTAATTTGACAGAAGAAACCATCTAAGAATTGAGGGTAGGGCGCGCTGCTCGGAATGATTTGGCGCGCTCTTGTTGGTACGGATGAATAAAATGCCAATTTTTGTGTTTTGTTAGGCGTTTTTACAATCTTTTTGAAATTCCGTGGAACTGTTCCGGCGACAGCCCCTCTAAAAAGGCAAGATCGTTGGAATGCGTCATCATCCCCCAAGGAAGTCAGATGTTTGCCCCGGTACTCCCCCAAGTCCGGGGCATTTTTTTGCCTGTTTTTCAGCTCTGATCCTCCCTATCTACGCAAGCCGCAACAACTGCAACACCCGCAGTACTCCAGATCCTAAATTCCACTGTCCATACTTCTATTAAAACGTGGGCAAGGCGCTTAGCGAGTGTGAGGCGCCAGGCAGGGTACTGAGCTTATGAGCCGCATTAAGTTATTCAGTCTCGATGTGGGAGCAGACTTCGCCGGACGTGTCGCCGCGAGTCTCGGTGAACCGGTATCTCGCCATGAAGAGCGTCAATTCGATGATGGCGAACACAAAGTTCGGCCACTGGATGACGTGGAAGGGGCGGATGTTTTTCTGGTCCAATCCCTGTACACCGATAACAGCAGCTGTGTTGACCAGAAACTTATGCGCTGCCTGTTTTTCATTGGGGCGCTTCGCGATGCCGGTGCCGCGAGAGTGACTGCGGTCATCCCCTACCTTTGCTATGCACGAAAAGAGCGGCGAACCAAGTTGCGCGACCCCCTGCCGAGTCGCTATCTGGCCAGTTTTCTGGAAGCCGCCGGAGTGGATGTAGTCGTGACTATGGATGTTCACTCCCTGGCGGCCTTTGAGAACGCATTCCGCTGCCGCACCGTTCACCTGGTTTCCAACCCCCTGTTGATTGAAGTGGCGCGAATGCGTCTGTCCGGAGACCCGGGTCCCCTGGTTGTTTTGTCTCCAGATGAAGGAGGGATAAAGCGTGCAGAAAAATTCCGTTTGGCCCTTGGGGATCAGTTGGGGGTGCCGGTGGCTAGCGCATTTGTGGAGAAGTATCGCAGCGGTGCTCTGTTGAGTGGGGGAACTTTGATCGGGGAAGTTAAGGATGCCACGGTCATTATCGTCGATGACTTACTTGCTACTGGCCACACAGTTACACGGGCAGTGGACGCGGTGATAAAAGCGGGAGCGAGGCGGATTTTGGTGTTTTGTGTCCACGGACAATTTAGTCGCGATGCCCATACAACAATGGCGCGCTTGCCGGTGGAATCAATTGTGGTGACTAATTCTCTTCCTCAGTCGCAGCTGCGAGGAAACTGTGAGTGGATAGATTGTGCGCCGTTGATTGCAGATTGTATTCGCCGCCTGCACAGCAATGGGCCTGTGGCTGAGTTAACAATTTGATAAAAATCGACTGCCTTTACTTAGAAGAACGTATGAGGCGCCAAAACACGTATTTTGTTTACACTTATTTACCAAAGGAGCGGGAACCATCGGGCTTAAGAGCCTATCCAAGTAATCAGTTCATTGTTGCTCCCTAACCCCAAAGCGTTTAGCTTTTTCTACCCCGGATGGTCCCCAACTCCGGGGTTTTTTTATGTCTTTCGTGAATTTCTGTAATTTCATTCATCGGGGTATCTGTCCTTTCCTTTTTGAATTAAGCGCTTAAATCGTTTTGTGAGCCGCTCAGCTACTTTAAGTTTTCGTATGCGGCGAGCAGGCCCTTAGATTGGCTCTCCCCAAAACTCCCGCAGAGGTTTTTCACAGTTACCCCTGGGTCCCACGACTACATTGCCTGTTATCCACTTCCGGCATAATCGATTTTGGGGCATGGCATAGGTCTAACCCAAAGGCTCAAACATGCGCTTGGGAAGCATGAAAGTTCAGCCTACCATCGAAGCATGAAAAGAAATTTTGGGATGAAAAGAACCCTCAGGCGTACCCGTCCCCCTGGGTGCGTCTGACAAGTGCCCCACCCCAAGGGCACTGTCCCCTAGCCGGCAGCCCCCATCTGCCGGCTTTTTTTATTTCATTAAATGACTCCATCACAGAAGAAAACAAAAGTTGCTCGTGAATGCGCTTGCAAATGATAATGGTTCGCATTATCTTTAAGTTAAATCAAATATGGGGGGTTATCGGTGAATTTACGTTACTTGTGTGCCAACCATCGCCAATGGTTGACCGCTGACACGGATCGTGCAGAAAAGGCATGGCTCGATTGGATTGAGCGCGGCAAGCTTTTGCTTGAAGAGTGCAATTACGCCGAAGCAATACCTTATTTGGGATGCGCCTTCGATCTGGCCAGCTTTCTTCTGGAAAAGCAGTGGCCAACTTATGCCATTTCGGCAACGCGTTTTAGTGAAAGCGCTATCTGGTTAATGGCTGCCTACCGGGAGCTGGGTGATGAAAAACTTCGAAACTACATACTTGCCGGCGCCAGCTCAGTACTCGCCCGCGAGTTGGGCGATAGCCATAAGCAAAGGGTTGCGGCGGATTGCATCAGCTCACTCTACCCCGGAGAGACACAGCAGCAGGTACGCGAGTTCTCCACAGCCAGAATATCCGCCTGTATCAATGGCGGAAACAGAGTGCACTGAGGGGAATGAAACGATGAATGCCGATGGCAATTCCCGTCTGTTGACGATTGCCATACACGAAGAAACCCTTGCCGCTCTTCTCGCGCAGAGGTACTTACATGCAGAGGAATTGCATTGTTTAACTCCGGGGGCACGCCGACGGCTGCACCGGGTACTGCTTCGCTCCCTGATCCCCGAACAGAAGCGCAAAGCAGCGGCAACTGGTGTGCCCGGAGTTCACTTTTAGGAATTTTCTCCGGTGTGAGAAAAATTGAAGTGCTTGTGTTGCTCGGGGGGCGCTGCCCCCGGGCTCCCAGCTCGTTCAATCGTCGGAGGGTGCGGCTTCCTCTGGGATTTCCAGCCACTCATTGAGCTTGCGCTCGAGTTTGTCCAGGCCTGTTTTTTTGGTCGATGAGAAGATCTGCAGAGTGACCCCGTGATTGAGTCCCTGCTCCTTGAGGGTCTTCTCCACTGCAAAGCGAGTGTTGTTGGCTGGACCGTTCTTCAACTTGTCGGCCTTGGTTAGCAGGATGTGCACTGGGAGCTCGGCCTCTACTGCCCAGGTGAGCATATGTAGATCGAATTCCTTGAGGGGTTGGCGAATGTCCATTAGTAACACGAGTCCACGCAGGCACTCTCGCTTCTCAAGGTAGGTGGCCAGATGGCGCTGCCACTCATCTTTCATACTGCGGGCGACCTTGGCAAAGCCATAGCCAGGCAGATCCACCAGGCGCTGCTGGTCGGAGAGGCGAAAGAAGTTGATCAACTGGGTGCGTCCCGGTGTTTTAGAGGTACGCGCCAACTTGTTGTTTTCCGTGAGCGCATTGATGGCACTGGACTTCCCCGCATTGGAGCGACCGGCAAAGGCCACCTCGGCACCAAAGTCCTCCGGACACTCAGTCAGGGTGGGGGCACTGGTGAGAAATTGTATGGAACGGTAGTTCAGTTTTGGTGGTTGGGCTTTAAATTCTGAATTTGACATCGTATAAGTCTGTTTATTCGGTACACTCGCTTGGCGCGCAAGTATATAATGCCGCCGTTTTCGCGTCGCAGGACTATCGGGGGCGGTGCGAAACGCCATCTCTCAGCGCGCAACGGGACGACGTATGAACAGCATTATCAAGAACACTGCTCTGGCACTCGGTTTAGTTTTCGGCTTGGGCGCCGTGCCCTTGGCGCTGGCTGCGGGTGACGCTGCTGCGGGCAAGGCAAAGGCCGCTCAATGTGCAGCCTGCCACGGTGCAGACGGTAACAGTATTGCTCCGGCTTTTCCAAAGATTGCCGGACTCGGTGAAAAATACCTGTTTAAGCAGTTACAGGATATCAAAAGCAAAACCCGCGATGTGCCGCAAATGATCGGTCAGTTGGACAACTTCAACGATCAGGACCTGCAGGATATCGCCGCTTACTTTGCCTCGCAGCCAATGCAGCTGACCGGATCTGAGGCTATTTCCGTGATGCTAAACAACGGTGAGAACGTCGACGGCCTGATGCTTGGACGTAAAATCTACCGTGGTGGCAATATGGAGACTGGTGTTCCCGCCTGTATGGGATGCCACTCACCTGCTGGACTGGGCAATGCACCGGCGGGTTACCCTCGTCTGGGCGGTCAGTATCCAGAGTACATCGAAGCCCAGCTGAAAGCATTCCGTGCGGGTACCCGCAACAATGACGGTGAAGTTCGCACTATGCGCACCGTGGCCAAGCAACTCTCCGATGCAGAGATCAAGGCGCTGGCCAACTATATCGCAGGCCTGACTGACTAATAGTCACAGGGTTTGAGTACACTGAGGCCGGTCTGCAACCGGCCTTTTTTGTGCCTGCCGTCTGAGCATAAAGCCGCTTTCCATAGACGTACTAGGCAGTTTTTGCAGTGTTCCCTTGCACGAGGGTCCGGGAACTTAAATAATCTGCGTTGTCTATTGTGTCCTCAGTGGCTCGACAGCCCGCCGCTAGATGGCGTTCGCACCACTAAATAAAAGTTGGAGAAGACTTATGAGAGCATTTCTCGCCCCGATCACGATGGTTTTTGCTGTAATGTTCAGCCTCGTTGCCTGCGCCCAGGAAAGTGGCGAGTTTAAAGCGGGCCAGCACTATGAAGTATTGCCGCAGGCTGTACCACAGAAGAGCAACGACAAGATCGAAGTGACTGAGATGTTCTGGTACGGCTGTGCCCACTGTTTCACTTTTGAGCCAACTCTGGAGCGCTGGAAAGAAAAGATGCCCAGCGATGTTGCGCTGCTGAAATTGCCAGCAATTTGGCAGCCGGTTATGGATGTGCACGCTCGCCTTTACTACGTAGCAGATTCCATGGGTGTTCTGGAAAAGATGCACACGCCTATCTTTAACACCATCTACACTCAGCGCCAGATGCTGGCTGTCCGCGAAGGTCGCAACTGGGTGCCTGACTTAAAGGCTATCGAGGCTCTGTTTAACAAGCATGGTGAAGATGGTGCCAAAGCTGCGAAGCTGATGAATTCCTTCGCTATCAACAGCAAAGTTAAGCAAGGCATGGCCAATCAGCGCGCTTACAAAATGACCGGTACCCCGGAAGTAGTTGTTGCGGGCAAATACCGCATCAGTTCCTCTTTCCCCGGATATAAAGGTAAGAGCAATGGCCAGGAGCTGATGCTGCAAGTGGCGGATTACCTGATTGCCAAAGAGCGAGCAGATCGCGGCTAAGCTTTCCGATTGCAGAAACCCCGCCTCGAGCGGGGTTTTTTATTTCTACCCTAAGAAAGGTGCCCCGCAATCTGTCGAGAGGCTACTAACATCGATCAACCTTGCCCGATCCGGAAGCCACTAATGGGATTCAAATGGATTTTACTGTTTACCCTCCTAGCTGGCTTAATCGCACCTGTTTCAGCCCAGGACACTTCAAGCAGCAATACTGTGGCCGCTCAGGCCAGCAATCTTCTCTCCTATATAGCGGTAGACTACGACGATGCTGTAGAGAACGGGCAGCGACTGGACACTCCTCTGTATGAACTACAGAAGCAACAGGTAGAAGAAGTACTGCGCCTGGTCACTCAGCTCCCCGATCGGCCTGGTCGGCAGGGGTTGCAGAAAAGCCTCTCGGACTTGCGTAAGGCGATTGAGAATAAGGATTCCGGCGCAGAGGTGCGCCGTCGAGCCAATGCAATCGCCGACCGCCTTGCTGCTTTGTATTAGCTGCAGCGGTCACCCAGTTACTCTTTGCCCTCGCCGGGTTTTATGATGCCTGTTTATCAGCAGCGGTGTGCCATCTGCCACGGTGTCGACGGTGAGGGTAGTAATGAAGGCCCAGCCCTCAATGATCTCGAGAGAATGGCGGGGTTCAGTCTCTATGATCTTTATAACACCCTGGACCCAGAAACTGACTCTATTCACACAGTCGACATTGATGGAGACTTGACCGGCCTACAGCGCTGGGCATTAGCGGTGACTGTCGCTGCTTTTCCAGTGGCAAATCAGTTGCCACCCTCTTCCGACTTGGCGACCCGTTACCCCGGCTTACTGGGACTGCCGGGAATGGCGACCACTAAACCGGCGGAACTTGATCCAACTCTGCAACAAGCATTGATGTGGTGGCGCGGAAACCCCCACCTTGTACGCACTCTGATCCCCCCTCTTATCAGCGCAATTGGCTTGCTGCAGCTGGCGGAGACGGACTATCGAGGAGGAGATATAACAGCGGCATACGGTAAGTTAATGCTGGCTTATCGTGATGGGTATAGGCCGTTACGACAGGAGCTGCTGATTCGTGACAGGGTACTGGTGGAGCAGCTTCAGGTCCAATGGCAGCAATTACGGGGTGGCTTGATTGGTGGTGCCAGTTCTACAGAAGTTATTGCCGCGTTTCAAAATCTGCGGGCGGATCTCAATCTGGCCCACTCCAAGTTGGAGCCACCTGCGATGGGGGAGGAGCGATACCTATGGACTGCCGCTCTGTTTGCTTTGGCAATTGGTTTGGGGGCGCTGCTCTGGTGGGGACTGCGAAGACAAAAGCGAACTAGACTTTAAAAAGTTTTGTCCGCCATTTCCCGGCGCAGTAGTGAGGCCATACCATGTCAAAATTAGTTGCCACTGCCTTCATGTTGTTACTGGCCCTGGATTGCCACGGTTCTGAGCCTCTGGATGCATTTCCAGAGGAGGTTGATGGCAAGTTACGTCACGTTATCAAGCTGCCCAAGGTTGTCGATGAAAGTCGCTTTAGGGTTGAGTTGATACCGGGAAAAAGCCAAGTCGCGGAATGCAACTTGCAAAGCTTTAGCGCCCCATTGCGTAAGGACATACTCCCAGGCTGGGGTTACCCCTTCTATGTCCTGTCCGACTTGACCCCGACCACAGATACGCAAAAGGTCTGTGCCCAAGGCAGTGAATCCCGGCGATTTATCACCGTGCGCGGTGATGGCTTGATGCTGCCTTATAGCAGTAAGTTGCCAATGGTTATATATCTGCCACAGGGCGTGCAGTTAAAGTATCGGGTGTGGAGAGCAGACAAGAATTTTTCCGAAGCAAAATCCAGATAGTTGGACTACCGGTAAAAATGACTTGGCATTCTTTTTGTGAATTTGTCGTAAATTTGAATATTTTTAACGTTTAACCTGCCACCGTTGTAAATTGCGTCTAGCCTTACTTTTCGAGGGATGTGAAAAATAGCGCCGAAGCGTTTTTTCATGCCGATAAGTGAGGCTTTAGCCCCGTAATCGGAAAGGAAAATTGGCGACTTCCCCAGTCGTCTTTTGAATAACCCGCCCCCTGTAATGCACTGGGGCCGATACCGTAGGGCAGCGCATGAAGTTTTTGCGTCTTTTACCAAAGCGGCATTTTATCAAGCCGGTTGTTCCATTTGTCACAGCAATTTTCCTAGCGATACCAATGTGGGCCTCGGCGGAGTCCGCCCAGCAAAAGTGGGCGGGAAATTGGCTGGTTGTGAGTGAAGGCGATGATCAATTAGTGTGGCAACTGCATGCCGATGGCTCCGGATATGCCTATGGATTTAATGCCAAAGGCCTATTGACCCATGGTTTTGCCATTAACTGGCAATTGGATGGTGACCGGGTGCGAGTTAAAACTGGAACCTCGGTGCGCTGTAAGGGCGGGGTTGTATCTGTCGCATTTCGAGATTGGAGCCGTGCCACCCTCCTATTTGCAGTGATTGATGGCCGTCATTGGCTGCAGGCGGGCGGCGGACTTCTGAGCTTTCAGCGTCGGTTAGCTGATTGGCGAACCCCCAAGGCCGGTGCAAGTTGCCCGGATATTGTCAGTCGCTAGCAGCTTACTTCCGTGCGAACGCTATTTAATCCGTGCGTGGAAAAGATGAGTAGTGGGTGGGAATGGATAAAATTCTATCTCTTCCTGCCACTGCTAATTTTTGTCGTAAGTGCAAATGCCAGTGAAGGGAAACGAAAAACACTCAATGAAGGCTGGCATGCAAAATCACGCTACGATGCCAGTCAATGGGTTGGGGCCTGGCTGATTTCCCGCGATGGTGAAGCGCGGCATGTCTGGAGTCTTAAGCCCGATGGCACTGGGAGATCCTACGCTTTTTTAAGGCAAAATGGAGAGATGCAATTCGTATTTGGATACGATATTAATTGGTATTTTGATCCATTTACTCAAATGGCCAATATAAAGACCGGACGCAGAATTATTTGCAAGCGAGGGAAGATTTATCCTTATTTTCTCACTTTAAAATCCTACGAAAGCGACTATGCGGTGAGGGGAAAGTTTGCCTGGCAAACAACATGGACAGAAGTGAGTATTGGACGAAATCGCCTGCATAAATCCTATGTAGTTTTTGTAGCCCCCCTATCTGCATGGCATGATCCAGATAGAGATTCACCCTGCCCCAAATTTCCCCGTGTGCGCCTGGAAAAGGATATTGACGCGGTGCTGAAGAGCTGGGAGGTTGAACAGGATTCGTCGGAAGTGGATACAACTCCCGCGCCCAATGAACCGGAATTTGATGGTGAAGAGCTGAGAAATCCGTAACTTCTCACAGTCATTGGGTCAACTTCTCTCAATAAGAATTAACCCCATCAATATATTTTTAACTTTCCACCAGCTAAAACCCGACTTCTCGAAGCTTTAGGAAAATTCTTAAAAATATTTAGTTATTAAACTGCCAGCTCTGTTAGGAAAATAATTCTAAAAAAATGCGTGATCTTATTTTTTCCAAATTAAAATATGCTGCCGGGTAATAGAGAGCCCACAAAAAGTAGTTTTAGAGTTGGACTATTTTCACCTGAAGACAGGTATTAATCAGAAAGATTGATCCAAAAGCAGTGCGACCGTGTAGAAACCGGTCGTATTAATCAGGTTGGAGAAAACTTCCAGACGGCAAAGAAAGCATGAAAGCTGATCTATCCGTAGTGAGAGCATTGAGAACTTTGTATCCCAAGCTGCACGATGAAATCTATGTGTTTTGTCAGGTTTCAGATAGTCGGTTTACAGATATTTTGTCAGAGAGTTTGTGTTTCTTCCGAGAAGGTGAGGGAATGAGTGTGATACTGCCTCAACGTTCGGCTCGGCAATTAGATATTGCCGCAAGCGCCCCCTTTCGCCAAATCACTTTGCAGATCCTGGCTGGTCTTGATGCGGTGCGGGTTATTCCTGTGGTCGCCCAGGAATTAATGGAGGCTGGAATAGATACCAGCGTGGTATCCACACTACACCGTGACCACATTTTTGTCCCTGATGAGCGCGCGGAATTTGCAGTAAAAATTCTGCGCGGTATTCGAAATCGAGTTCAATATAGCTGATATGTAGCCTGCCAGTGCGTATCAACTATCCCCCCACAGAGCCCCACGGCGAGATTCGCCAACTGTTGCCTAATTTTTTTTATGTTCCCGGAACTATCAAACTAGCGCCGGGGGTCACTATCAATCGCAATATGGGAATCGCTCGCTGGCAGGATCACCTTACCTTGATTAATCCCATCAGATTGCGTCCACAGCAGGAGGAAAAGTTAAAAGATCTCGGGCGTGTGAGTCACGCGATACGGCTCGGCTATCACCATGGGCGTGATGATCTCTACTACAGAGACCACTTTGATCTTACCTTTTGGACACAGCGCGGCTCCGATTTTTATCCGCCAAAAGCAGATAAGGTGTTGCGACAGGAGGATGTTTGTCCAATACCGGGGGGGCGCTTTATTGTCTTTTCCCAAAGTCAGTTTCCAGAGGCCGTATTGTGGCTCCCGTTTAGTGGCGGACTACTGGTCAGTTGTGATGCCCTGCAGTACTGGCAGTCATGGAATGGATGTACCTGGTTTGGGAAAAACCTGCTGAGGTTTTCTGGTATCCGCCGAGGTATGCAGATTGCTCCCTCCTGGAGAGCAAGGGTGACACCAAGTGATAAAAATCCCAGGCTGTGGTTGAAGTACGACTTCGAACAAATCCTAAGGCAGCCGTTTTTGCACTTTCTTGCGGCTCATGGAGATTTTTGTGCGGATAATGCCTACGAGAAAGTAGCTTATGCGGTTGGACAAGCGTTCCCCGGTTTGGGGAAGGCTGCATAGATGAGTTTAGCGAGCACAGTCAGGGCGCAGCTCACTGGGCCTCAGCTTAGATTGCCCTAAATCGTGGTAAGATGGGCAATTGCTCGACGGTCCACAAGCACCTGTAGTGGTGCGATTTCAAATGACCTGTCCGTATCAACAATCACGCTTTGTATTTCTGAGAAGTAGCACTCCCCATGAGAGTTAAAAGTCTATTGGGTGCCCTGGCTATGGCACTATTGGTGGCTTGTACCACCTCCAGCATTAACAGCACTGGCCCCATTGCAGATAGTGATTACATCCGTAGAGATATCAATTTCCTCGCATCAGCGGAACTAGAGGGTCGCGATACCGGTAGCGAGGGTTATCGCCAAGCGGCACAGTATGTGGCTGGCCAATTTAAAAAGATGGGGCTGATTCCAGCAGGGGAGCAAGGTTACTTCCAGGAAGTGCCTTTTCGCAGTGCCAGTTGGGATGGGAGTGATCCTGAATTTGTCTTAGAGGGCCAGAACGATGAAATCGCCATGCAATTTGGCGAGGACTTTCTAGCATCGCCCTCCGCACTGAGTGAGCGCTCGCAGATCAATGCCGAGTTGGTATTTGTCGGTTACGGTATTGAGGCTCCGGATTTTGGCATTAATGACTATCACGGCCTGGATGTACAGGGAAAGATTGTCGTTGTGTTAGCAGGCCGGCCGCAGAGCTTGCCCAGTGAAGTGGGGGCTCACCACTCCTCTCCTCGCACCAAACGCCAGGTTGCCGCAAAACATGGCGCTGTGGGTTTTGTTCGCCTGTATACGCCTGAGCGGGAGAAACGCCGCCCATTTGACTACTATGCGAAGCACCGTTTTGACGACACTTTTGACTGGGTGAAAAAGACTGGTATGCCCGGTAGTGCAATCCCGGGGATGCACCCGGGAGTTATGTTGAGCATCACTGCAGGCGGCAAGCTGTTTGATGGCGCTGAGCGCAGTCTTGAAAGTATTTTTGCCGATATCGAGCAGGGAAAAACTCCAGAAGGCTTCCCCCTTAGTTACCGTGCAAAAATGAGCAGCAGCTCTAACCACAAGCGCGTAACCAGCCCGAATGTAGTGGCCGTTTTACCGGGAAGTGATCCACTCCTGAAAGCTGAATATGTTGTTTTTTCCGCACACCTGGATCATGTTGGAAAGAAAGAGGACGGCGAGATTTACTACGGAGCCCAGGATAACGCTGCCGGTATCGCGGTGATGTTGGAAACCGCACGTCTTTTTGTTGAATCTGGGCAAAATCCTCGAAGATCACTGCTGTTCGTTGCTGTTACCGCAGAGGAAAAAGGTTTGCTGGGATCGGATTATTTTGCCGAGTACCCCACGGTGCCACTGGAATCGATCGTAGCCAATATCAACCTTGATATGCCCATGCTGCTCTATCCATTCCGCGATATTATTGCTTTCGGTGCTGAACATTCATCTTTGGGGCGAGTTGCGGAGGAGGCTGCAAACCGTTCCGGGCTTAAACTCAGTCCCGATCCTATGCCGGAGGAAGTTATCTTCGTGCGCAGTGACCACTACAATTTTGTCCGTCGCGGAGTGCCCTCAATCTACTTGATTACCGGAAGGGAGGCAAAAGACCCCAGTGTGGATGGTACTGCTGCACAGATGGCTTTCTTCCGCGAGCGCTACCACAAGCCAGGGGATGCTGCGGACGAGCAGATTAATTATGAGGCGGCTGAGCAATTTACCCAGGTAAATTACCTGATTGCCCGGCAAGTTGCCGATGCCGACAGTCAACCATATTGGTACGAAGGTGATTTCTTTGGGGATTTATTTTCCAGGGATTGAGCGGTTTGAACACCCTGGGAGCAACCCTAACTGAAACCATTGATTGGCTTCAGGATAGTACTATCGCTTGTTCTCCCGCAGTGGCTAGCTCTAAATGTGCCTATTGGGTTTACGACAGAGGTGGCTTGATTGTGTTTAACCGCAAGGCTTAGGTAGGCTCCAGGCTTCGGCTGTCCTGTCCACAATAGGTAATTCTTGTACGGATGGTTCAATTGCTGAGGTCGGTTAATTACAGGAGCTGAGGCCAGCAGCTGCCCCAAATCGACACCAGAACATTTAGCTAATGCTTCTTTGGCGGTCCATTTAGTGAGGAAACAAGCAGCTACTTGCGATGTCGGGAGCGAGTTTAGTTCGGTTATCTCCGCCTTGTGGAAGTATTGCTTAGCCATGGCCAACCAATTCCTTTGGTGGGACTCATTTTCGCAATCAATACCTACTGGAGTTTCCGCTATTGCTACGGCAACAAAGTCATCGGAATGGCTTATGGAAATATGACAAAGGGGTTTTCCTCTAATCATAGCAATGGTCGGTGCTTCAGCCTCAACTGTAATTTCCCAAGGTGAATACTCGTATTGCTCCGCAATTAAAGTGCGCAGTAATATTCGCCCGGCCAGGAACTGGGCTCGGCGTTTAATACTGTGTATTTTCTCCAGCCGTGAGAGCTCAGTGCTTCCCAGCAGGTGAATGGAATCTCCCTGCCAGTTTCCTGACCAGCTATTGAAGGAAGAGCAGGTAAAGTAAGGCATTTGATAACCCCTAAGAATTTGTTCCCTTTGGAAGCGATGGAATCTGGTCAACTTAAAAAACCTTCACTTTAACGGCTGGGGGGCTGTGCAATACAAGTTTCCCATGGCAAATGTGTACCATAGTACGAGAGAATAAGTGGCCGGAAAAGCCCGTGTATTTCACTGTAATCTAAGGCCGCGCATCGACCTATAATTCAGCGCTTTTACTGGCGGCTATTGGTCATTTTGTGTACCATTCCCGCCCTGTCTCTGGTCGCGCAATACCTATTAGCCAACTAAAAATAATGGTGGGAAAGGCCAGCTTCAGCTTTTTGATTTTGGGGGATGGAGCTCTGCTCCAGAATTAATGTTTGGTTATGGAATTTGTTGTCAGTAATTGGCGAGCATGGTGCTCGGGAATATCAGATCAATCGGATTGGCAGGGTTGGCGTAGAGGAGAAAAGCAGCTTGGTGGAAATAGCCAGGCGGATGTGTCTTTTCTTCCTGCAATGCAGCGCCGTCGGTTGAGTCCGCTGGCTAAAGCCGTTTTTAATACCGCTTTTCCGCTATTAGAGCAGGAAGATATTCCTTTACTGCTTTGCTCAGTGCATGGCGAAGCAATGAGGACTTATTCCTTGTTACAAGGCGTTGCAGCAAGTGAAGACCTATCGCCAACTGCATTTGGACTTTCTGTACACAACGCAATTGCAGGACAGTTCTCTATTGCCTGTAAAACCAGGTCTCCAGCACTTGCTTTAGCTGGGGGGGATTTTCCTATGCAGTCGGGTTTTATAGAGGCTGCTGGTCTACTCCAAGAGGGTGCTGAGGAATTGCTTTTAGTGTTCTGTGAAGAAACACTACCTGAGATTTACTATCCCAGCGCTGAGAGCTCAACATATATTTGCGCAACGGCTATGCGCTTGGCGAAACATAAATCTAGTGATACAGATATAAAACTATCGTTAACTGCCAGTGAATGTGCGGGAGCTGAGTCAGTATTTGCAGAGCCTGATTACCAGCTTCCGTTGATTAGATCTTTGATTGATCGCGAGGGGCGTATACCTGTTTCAGAGAGATGGGAGCTACAGATCAATGCCAGTTAACTTATTGCCGGCAAAGAAAAAAGACAAGTATTGGCTAAGGTTGGTCGCTACGGCGATAGCATTTAGCCTGTTCGGTATCGGTGGATTGATACTGCGGTTTGTTCTGTTCCCACCATTAAAGGTGATCTATCGGGACACAGAAGTTCGAAAATGCAAGGCTCGTTTGTGTATCCACAACGCTTTTCGATTGTTTATTGGCTTTATGCATATCACGGGTATCTACACCTATCAATTTCGTGATGAACAAAAGTTAGCTAAACCAGGCCAATTGATATTGGCAAATCATCCATCGCTTATTGATGTGGTATTTCTAATATCCCGAATACCGAATGCCAACTGTATTGTAAAAGCCAGTTTATTTAGAAACCCGTTTATGCGCGGCGCAGTAATGACTGCAGGCTATATACCTAATGATGACCCGGAACAGATTATCGAACTGGCTTCGAAATCACTACAAAAAGGGGAATCAGTAGTTCTCTTTCCAGAGGGAACTCGCTCTGTACCAGGACAACCGTTTAGGTTTCAGCGTGGGGCAGCCTACATGGCGTTACGCTCCGGGGTGACCCCAACTCTGGTAACAATACGGTGTAATCCACCGATGCTGATGAAAAATATTCCTTGGTACAGTATTCCTCTGAGTCGACCACATTTTCAATTCGATGTGAATGAATCAGAGAGTTTTATTCAAGTAAAAGAAAAAGATGAAACACCACAAGTAGCCCGAGAGGTTACTCAAGAATTAAAAGCATTTTTTACCGAGGAGTGTGCTGCGTGAAAGAGTTAGTTGAAGAGCTTAAAGTTCTGATTATTGATGTATTAAATCTGGAAGATATTACTCCAGAAGAAATCGTAGCAGATGAGCCCCTTTTTGGAGAGGGCTTGGGGCTGGATTCTATTGATGCACTAGAGTTAGGTCTTGCTCTGCAAAAAAAATACAACATATCAATAGATGCAGAAAGCGAAGATACAAAATCGCATTTTGCTAATGTGAATAGCCTGGCAAATTTTGTCAGCAGCAGTCGCGCATAATAGAGGTATTTATGTTGAATAGCAGAGAAGAAATTTTACCAAAATTGACCGAAATTCTGGTTGAGATGTTTGAGGTCGATGAGGCAGATATAACAGAAGAAGCCCACCTCTCTGATGATCTTGATATAGATAGTATTGATGCTGTGGACCTAATTGTTCGCTTGAAAGAAGTAACAGGAAAGAAAATTGCACCTGAAGAGTTCAAAAGTGTAAGAACTGTTGGAGATGTAGTTGGTGCAATTGAAAAGGTAATGGCAGAGAAGTGAGTCGATTCGCGCAGCTAATATTGGTCATTATTCTGACACTGTACCCTATGGCAATTTACTTTGGCATAGAATACTTGTCTTTAAGTAGTATTCTGTTACTGCTGTTGATAGTTGCGGTTTTAAGGGTATTGTTTGGCGGCGCGAATAAGGCAATTGGCACCAAGTTAATGGCTGTGGCCTTGGCTTTTGTTGTTGGGGTTTCCTGGTTAAGGGGCGACTCAAACGGACTTCTTTGGTATCCAGTTCTTTGTAATCTGATTCTATTTTCACTGTTTTTTTACAGTTTGAGTCAACCGCAAACATTAGTAGAACGGCTTGCTCGCCTTACGACTCCAGATTTACTAGCTGAAGGTGTCCTATATACACGAAAGGTTACCAAGGCATGGTGTCTATTCTTTTTAATTAATGGAAGCCTCGCACTGGCAACTGTTTTAAACGGCGATATGAAAGTCTGGACTCTTTACAATGGCCTTGTTTCATATGTGCTAATGGGAATTATGATGGGTAGTGAATGGCTACTGCGTCGTCGCGTCCAAAATAAGGTGTGAGTTAAGGTCGTGGACAAAGTACAGTTTGAACAGGTGTTTGGTTACTCGAATGACCAAGCAGTAGTTAGCTATTCAAGTCGTGGGGAAATTTCATTCGCACAATTTAAGCGTGAATTGGCATTTGTTGAGCGAAAGCTAAAAGAATCCCTAAACGAAGCTGGGATCAAAAAAGCTGCCATTTTCTGTGAAGATAGTTACGAGTTTAGTTTACTTTTTTTTGCCGCTATGTCTTGTTGTGAAGTCGTTGTTATTCCGGCAAATAACAAGCGATTTACCCAGCAAAAACTGGGTGAGCAAACCCTATTACTGGGCAGCTGGGAAGACAGCTCGGCATTTAGTATAAATATTCCGGATCAATATAGCGAAGAGCTTTTTGTTCCCAGTTATTTTGATGCTGGTATTCAATTATTCACATCAGGAACCAGTGGTGAACCACAAATCGTTGATAAAACCTTATATCAATTGCTCAATGAGGTTAAGGCCCATAATCTGAAGTGGTCATCCCGGGTGGTTAATACAACTACTTTGGCAACAGTAAGCCACCAGCATATATATGGCTTACTGTTTAAATTACTGTGGCCGCTAGCCAGCGGGCGTCGATTTGTTAGTAAGACTTATGTGGATATTGTGGGATTACTCCAAGACGCCCAGAAATGGGGGCCTGCCGTGTGGGTTGCAAGCCCTGCACAATTAAGCCGCCGTATTTCTTCCTGGCCATGGGAGTTAGGAAAGTCCTTAGTGGATATCTTTTCTTCTGGGGGGCCTTTACTGGAAGTAGATGCAAAGGCGATTGATCAGTTGTGTGGAATCCAGCCCATAGAGGTCTATGGAAGCACTGAAACCGGGGGGATTGCCTGGCGTAATCAATTGTGTCAGAAAAGTTGGAGTCCACTAAAAGGAGTGAACATTGCAAAAAATAGCGATGGGTTACTCAAAGTCTCTTCTCCGTGGTTACCCAAGGAGTTTATTTGTCAGGACAAAGTACAAATAAGTACAGACGGTATGTTCGAACTTAAGGGGCGGGCTGATCGCATTATTAAGATTGAAGAGAAAAGAATTTCTCTTACACAGGTTGAGTCCCTACTAGTTGGTAGCTCATATATTGTAAAAGCCAATGCACTTGTCCTGGAGCGTAAAAGAAAAGTAGTTGCCGCTGTTGCCACACTTACGGAATCCGGGAAAGAACTATTGCAAAAGAAAGGAAAGGCTTCTCTTGTTCGTAAACTTAGAGAAACCCTGGCCAAGGATCTTGATGGCGTGGCTGTGCCACGTTCTTGGCGTTTTGTTGATGAAATTCCCACTAACTTACAGGGAAAAATAACGAGAGACCTGCTAATGCAACTTTTTGATGAAATTCCGGCAGCAATGGTGCCACAGATTATTAGCAGCGAAATATTAGATAATACTCGTCAAGTTAATTTTACGGTTAATGACGATTTGCCTTGCTTGGATGGTCATTTTGAAGGCTCACCGGTAGTGCCGGGAGTGGTACAGCTGGATTGGGCTATGCATTTTGGCCGCCCACTTGTAAAAGCCGGCAGTACGTTTACCCAAATGGAAGTGATTAAATTTAAGCAGTTAATGATGCCCGGTGATGCTGTCACTTTATCTTTGGAGTTCAGCCAGGAAAAGAACAAATTAAATTATTCTTTTCGAAACACTCAAGATGGCAATATAGAATATAGCAGTGGTAGGTTGTGCTTCAGCCATGTCTAACTTTTGTTTTGTAATACCCGTTTATAATCATGAGGGGGCGATCGCACAGACGCTGGCATCTCTGGATGGCTTTAACCTGCCTTACATTCTGGTAGATGATGGCTGTGATAAACCCTGTAGAATTGAACTACAACGCTTAGAGCAGAGCTATGGTCCCCGGGTTCACTTGGTTGTTCGCCAGGCTAATGGTGGAAAAGGTGCTGCGGTAAAAAGTGGTCTGCGAGCTGCGAAAGAGCTTGGATATAGTCATGGAATTCAAGTCGATGCCGATGGTCAACACAGCCCCGCTGACATACCTCAATTCCTAGAGAAAAGCAGAAAGTGCCCTGATTCACTGATTTGTGGCTATCCGCAATACGATAAATCAGTACCTAAAGTTCGTTTGTGGGGACGCTATCTAACTCATGTATGGATCTGGATTAATACTCTTTCTCTGGAGATTAAGGATTCCATGTGTGGGCTGCGTTGTTATCCCTTATCTCGAACTGTAGATTTGTTAGATAACGAGTATACCGGTGATCGAATGGATTTTGATCCAGAGATCTTGGTACGGTGGTATTGGAGCAAAGGCGGTCTTAGCCAGGTACCTGTTAATGTGAGCTACCCAATAGATGGCGTTTCCCATTTCCGGGGATTTGAGGATAACTTCCTTATATCGGCAATGCACACCCGTCTATTTTTTGGCATGTTGGCCAGAACTCTGCGTATTTCGACAGTAGGGCGAAAAGCGTGAGTAATTTACACTGGTCAAAATACCGGGAACAAGGCTTTTTCCTGGGCATCAAGTTCTTATTCTGGTTGCATCACTGGTTGGGTCCGATTGCCTTTAAAGTTGCGGTATACCCGGTAGTTTTATGCTATTACCTAAAAAATCAGAGTGGCCGCAATTCGATCCGTGAGTACTTGGAATTATTCACCAAACGCTACCCATCTAGCGGTATAGAACCGAATTGGAAAACCGGATTTAGAATTTTTCTTAATTTTGCTAACAGCGCTAGAGAAAAGCTTGAAGCCTGGTTTGTGGGTATCCCGGATAGTCAGGTAAATTTCCCAAAAAGAGCGGGTCTTCACCAGTTGGCGGCTAGTGGCCAGGGTGGATTAATAATTGGCTCCCATCTCGGGAACCTGGAGGTTTGCAGAGCGCTTGGCAGCCTGACAAAGGTACGGGTAAATGTGCTAGTGCATACAAAGCATGCGGTGAAATTTAATCGCATGATGAAGATGCTCAATCCCCTGAGTCAAGTACGGCTTATCCAGGTGACAGAAGTAACTCCCGCTTTAGCGATGCGACTCTCCGAGGCTGTTGAGGCTGGGGAGCTGGTTGTTATTGTCGGTGATAGAACACCTATTAACTCTATGGGGCGCACCTGCGAGGCAGAATTCCTAGGGCGAAAAGCGCCTTTTCCCCAGGGGCCCTATATTCTTGCTGCGCTGCTCAAATGCCCGGTGTACACGCTTTTCTGTCTGCGCAGTACTTCCGGATACGATATTTATATGGAAAAACTCTGCGATCGCGTTGTGATGAAACGCGGTGACAGAGAGGGGCATATTCGCTCTCTTGTCGAGGAGTTTGCACGACGGTTGGAGCGCTATTGTCATATAGCACCTTTGCAATGGTATAACTTTTACCCGTTCTGGGATCAGCAAAAATGAATTCAGCAGTACTACAACGAACCCAAATAGTCTTTGATGGCACAGATCTATCTATTGATCAGGTAAACACCATTGCAGCTGGCCGTGGCGATATCTCTCTATCTGATGAAGAGGGCTTTGTCGCAAGGATAAATCGCGGTGCCGAGTTCCTGGATAGCCTTTGGCAGAAGGAAGGTGTGATCTACGGAGTAACCACTGGATATGGTGATTCCTGTACCGAAAGTATTCCAGCAGACCTGGTGGAAGAGTTACCTCATCGGTTATTTACCTTCCATGGTTGTGGAATGGGGGAAGTCTTTACTCTTGAGCAAAGTAGAGCGATTGTTGCTGCCCGGATTGCCAGCCTTGCAAAGGGCAGTTCAGGGGTCCGATATCGGCTGTTGCAGCAATTGGTTTTGTTACTTCAGAAAGACATTATTCCGGTAATTCCCCAAGAGGGTTCTGTGGGAGCCAGTGGCGACTTGACCCCACTGTCTTATGTTGCTGCGGTTTTGTGCGGGGAGCGCAAAGTTTGGTACCGAGGCCACCAGAGAGATACTGCTGAGGTATTCGATGAATTACAGATTGAGCCATTAAAGCTATATCCAAAAGAGGGTTTAGCAATAATGAATGGCACCGCCGCAATGACTGGCTTGGCGTGCTTAGCCTACAAACGGGCAGAGTATCTAGCACAGCTGAGTGCTCGTATTACCTCCATGATGAGCATTGCACTGGATGGCAATGCCTATCATTTCGATAGCGCGCTTTTTGCAGTGAAGCCTCACCCCGGTCAAAACCAAATTGCAAAGTGGATTCATGACGATCTCAATGTTGGTGCTGCTCCAAGACAAAATAGTCGATTGCAGGATCGCTATTCACTTCGGTGCGCTCCCCATGTAGTTGGTGTGTTACAGGACTCTCTGCCCTGGCTCCAGCAGTTTATTCATAACGAACTAAACAGTGCCAATGATAACCCGATCATTGATGGTGAAAACGAGAGGGTGCTTCATGGTGGGCACTTCTATGGTGGGCATATAGCCTTCGCCATGGATAGCCTGAAGAATGCGGTAGCAAACCTCTCTGATTTACTGGATCGACAAATAGCCCAACTGGTAGATGTTAAGTTCAATAATGGGCTCCCGGCAAACCTATCAGGTGTAACCGGGCCTCGAAGATCAATTAACCATGGCTTTAAGGCTGTTCAAATTGGTGCGAGTGCCTGGACTGCTGAAGCACTAAAGCAGACCATGCCCGCAAGTGTTTTTTCCAGATCAACGGAGTGTCATAACCAGGATAAGGTCAGTATGGGCACCATTGCTGCCAGGGACTGTATCAGGGTATTACAGTTAACGGAGCAAACAACCGCAGCGGCACTGATGGTTGCTTGGCAGGGCATTCAGCTTCGAGTTCGTAGTGGAGGAGTGGATTTGGAAAAATTATCTACCGCTCTTAATACCACAATCAAGCAGATAGGAGATGAATTTTCTTTTCTGGAGGAAGATAGAGAGCTTGAACTGCCATTGAGAAAATTCGTTTCGTTAATTCAGCAAAGACATTGGCGCTTATATGAAAACTAATAAACCTATGCGCCCTGAAAAATGGACGGCACAAGTTGAACTACAAATTCCTTTCCACGATGTGGATATGATGGAGATAGCTTGGCATGGGCATTATGCAAAGTACTTTGAAATAGCCCGATGTGCATTGTTTGATCAGTTGGAATATAACTACCAACAGATGAAGGAATCAGGTTTTGCCTGGCCGGTCATAGATTTGCGCGTACGATATGCAAAGCCTTTACGATTTCAGCAGTGGATTGTTATTCGCGCTGAGGTTTCAGAATATGAAAATCGATTTAAGATCAATTATACAATAACAGATAGAGATACCGGTGTACGCTTAACAAAAGGACATACCGTACAGGTAGCTGTCGAAATAAGCAGTGCCGAAATGCTGTTTGCATCGCCTCCAATTTTGCTGGAAAAATTGGGGGTAAATTAGTGATGACTGCCAAGCGTTTGGTTTTATTTTTTATTTGCTTTCTATTTTCCACAGTAACTTCTGCTTTGACTTCAGAGCAGCAGGCAGTTTTGCGGGAGATAGAGAAAAATATTGTGTCATCTCCACAGATGCTTGGCACTTTTTCCCAGACAAAGAGGCTGCCCCAGTTGCCCAGGCCTCTGGTTTCTTCAGGCATCCTGGCTATTTCTGAAGAGTTAGGATTAAGCTGGCGAATAGAGAATCCAATAGAATCCCATCGAATATTTAAGCTAGATGATGCTGATTCTGGGAATCGGGTCAATAGCAATATTGTAGGAAATCATGTGGCTGATCCTCTATTAAAGATTATCAGTGGTGATTTTAGCGAACTGGATCAGACTTTTACGGTGGGACCACAGATTGCAGAAGAGCAATGGAGAATTAACTTAATTCCCAAGCAAGAGGCTTTTAGAAAGGTTATTGAATCGATAGAGGTCGTGGGAGACAAAAAGATTCGGAAAATAGTACTAGCTGAAGCCAACATGGCAATTACTGAAATAGATATTTTAAATTTACATTCAGTTGAAGCTAATAACAGTCAACTGCTGAGTGAATTCTCAGAAGATAACCAGAAATAATCTCATGTCACGTCGAGTTGTTATTTGGCTTTCCTTTGTTAGTGTAATTATTGGGATAACTGTATTACGCTATCAATCCAGCTGGCTACAAACAGATATTTTGTTATTAGCTGATAATAACTCCGACTCGGTAAGTAGTGCTGGCATCCAGAAAAAAGTCAGTCAGCAATTACAGGGAAGTTTAATTTGGGTTTTAGTTTCTGAAGGAAAAGAATCACAACGTCTGGCCATGCATACCCAAGAGTTGGCGCAGAAACTAAAGGCCGCTAAATCTTTAGAGTCTGTTGAATATCGTTGGGCCGATTCTGAAAGCTATAAAGAGGAGTGGGAGCTGCTCTTTCCTCTGCGCCAACAGCTACTCAGCCCTGAAGATAGGGCGTTATTAGACGTTACGCCAGAGGAACTTATACAGCGTCAATTGAGTAAATTATACGGGCCTGACGGCGCTGGAATTGATTTGGAGAAAGATACTTTCTCAACTTTTCGCAATTACTTTACCGCAGATATTGGAATTACTCCACAAGTCTTTGATGGAATTCCGGTACATACAGAAGGACATAAAGTTTTTACCCTGCTTTATACGCTGGCCGCACCAGTTGATTTGACTGGAGAGAGCGATATATCACTTCTTTCTTTACAGTCAGAATTAAAGCAATGGGCTCAAAAAAATGGTTATTCGCTGCTGGTAGCTGGAGCCCCCCTGCATACAGAGTATGCTGCTGCTATGGCACAGGATGAAATACGCCTGATTGGCTCCCTTTCGATCCTTGCTATTTGCTGTCTATGTATTGTTGTCTTTCGCTCATTAAAACCTCTACTAGCCTGTACATTCGCAATTCTATGTGGCGTGGCCAGTGGTATATCTGGTGTTATTATTATTTTGGGCCAAATTCATATACTGGCTTTTGTATTTGGTACAACGGTTTCTGGATTGGCGATTGACTACGCATTTCACTTTATTTGTAATAGATTGAGGCTGGGCAAGCCAAAAGATAAGGATATATTACCTGGGCTATTGCTGGGCTTGATATCAAGCTGCTTGGCATTTTTCTCTCTTGCATTAACACCTTTTCCGCTTTTACAACAAATAGGGGTTTTTGTCGGCTGTGGTTTAATAGGGGCTTGGTTGACTGTGATCCTGCTATTCCCACGCTGGATTAATATTAAGCATAGGCCTTTATCGTTTTCCAGTCAGTTTCCTAAACTCAATATTAGGTACTACCTGTTTCCATTGGTTGGGCTGTTGATGTTTGGATCTGCGGCGCTTCAGAAAATTCAATTTAATGATGACCTAAAACTGTTTTACCAGCCTCCAGAATTTCTTACACAAGATGAAATAGAGCTAAATTCTCTGATTAAATCCCGGCCAGACTCCCGTTATTTTTTGGTTTTTGGTGAAGATGAACAACAGGTATTAACACGAGAATGGGAACTTAGAAATCAACTAGGCTATTTAGTAGAAAAGGAAATTATTAGTGGTTTTCAGGGGGTAACTAACCGGATACCTCCAAAAGAGGTTCAAGAAGCTGACTGGAAGTTATTGTCGAAGTTTTACAGTGGGGATGCTGTCAGGTCTTTTTATCAGCAATTGGGTTATTCTGAACAAGATATTAACCAGCAGTTAAGTTCTAAAATACAGCCATTCAATACCTTTAATTTCTCTGAATGGTTGCCAGTTGCAGGTCGGCAATATAAAGGACTATGGTTGGGTTGTGAAAATAATTACTGTTATTCTGTGGTACGTATTTATGGCTTAAAAGAAGATTTGTCATCTTTAGAGTTACTGCCTGGAGTAACCTATGTTGATACTACCAGAAGTATCTCTAATGTTATGTCACAACAGCGTGATCTGTTGCTGCAATTACTGCCATTAATATTCATTGTTGTATTTCTGGTAACTGCAACTAAAACAGGAATAAAACAAGCCTTAAGTATAGTTGCACTTCCATCCAGCGCAGTACTAGGCACCCTGGCGATAGTGATTTTACAGGGATCAGCAATTAATTTATTTCATGTTGCGGCTTTATTACTTGTCTTTGGTATTGGTATAGATTACGCAATATTTAGCCATACAAGCAGGAAGGCTGAGCAGCATTATACCCTGCTGGCGATAGCTATGGCTGGGTTAACAACTTTTTTAGGGTTTGGTTTGTTAGCATTGTCTGGCACACCGGCGATAGCAAATTTTGGGTTAGTCCTGGCTGTGGGCACAGTATTAACTTTGTTGTTGGCATTTTTATTTTTTTGTACACGGGGTAAGGGATATTAGCCAATGAAAGAAATTAAGTCTGACGTTGTTATTATTGGTGCCGGTCCTGCCGGAGCTATCGCAGGTGCGTTATTGGCTAAAAAAGGTTGGCAAGTTTCGATAGTTGAGCGGGAAGAATTTCCTCGCTTTTCTATTGGTGAAAGCCTACTGGCTCAATGTATCGAGTATCTTGAAAAAGCAGATATGTTAGAAGCTGTGAAATCAGCGGGCTTTCAATATAAAAATGGTGCTGCTTTTGAGTGGGATGGTGCTCGTACATCATTTGATTTCCGGGAGAAGTTCTCCCCTGGGCATGGCACCACCTTCCAGGTACAGCGAGCTAAGTTTGATAAAATCCTGGCTGATGAAGCAGAGCGCCAGGGTGTTAAGGTCTATTATCGCCATTCTGTAGTGTCAGTTGATATTGCTGAGAATAACGCAAAGTTAATTGCCGAGAATGACGGCGAAAACCTGGTTTTCCAGGCGCGCTTTGTATTGGATGCCAGTGGCTTTGGCAGAGTTTTACCGCGATTACTTGATCTCGATCGTCCGTCAGAGTTTCCTGTTCGAGAATCCGTATTTACACATGTTGAAGACAATATTGATGATAGCCATTTTGACCGGGATAAAATCTTAATCACTGTGCATCCCAGTGAGCGGGATATTTGGTACTGGTTGATTCCCTTTGCAGATGGAAGAGCTTCTATTGGGGTTGTAGGTGAGAAAGAAAAGATTTCGACCTGGGGGCAGGATCCGGAACAGATATTGAAAGGGGCTATTGCCTCCGCCCCCGAGTTGGCAAAAACTCTGCGCAATGCCAAATTCGATACAGAAATACAACGTATTCGCGGATATTCCAGTGATGTGACCAAACTGGCCGGCCCTGGTTTTGCGCTTTTGGGGAATGCCGGTGAATTTCTAGACCCGGTATTTTCATCCGGTGTTACCATTGCAATGAAATCTTCAGAGTTAGCAGTTGAGTGCCTGCATCGCCAGCTCTCAGGGGAAGCGGTTGATTGGGATGAAGAGTTTATTGAACCCCTGAAGCACGGTGTGGAAGTTTTTAAAACCTATGTCAAAGCTTGGTATGACGGTCGTTTCCAGGATGTAATTTTTTATCAAACCGACCAAAAAGAAATAAAAGGCATGATTTGCTCAATCTTGGCTGGTTATGCATGGGATAAAAAAAATCCGTTTGTTGCCGCTGCTGAGCGTCGATTGAATACGCTGGTAGAAATATGTTCCGCCAAGTAATACTGTTTTTGAGCTTTCTTACTCTGGTGGGGTGTATGTCCACAGGGGGGAGGAAAGAAGAGCTGCAAAGTTGGCCTTTGGCCCCGTTATTGAGCGAGGGACCGCGCCAGCTCAATCAACATTTACGCATTGTCTATCAAGGCGATGAGTATGAATTGATGGCGGCTACTTTCCACACTATGGAGAGTTTAAAGCTATCTCTTCTCAGCCCTGAAGGGATAAGCCTGCTGGATGTTACATACGATGGTAATGAGGTCAGCACCCATTACCACATGAGTAGAGCAGAGAGAGTGCCACCAGAGAAATTGCTGGCAGATATCCAGTTTGTATACTGGCCAATTGCCCAGCTTCGTGAAGTATTGCCCGTAGGCTGGAATTTGGACGAGGCTATTGTCGAGGGAATTTACACGCGAAAACTCTCACGCAATGGTGAAGTGAATTCAGTGGCTCGCTATAGCAGTAAAGATATTTGGAGGGCCCAAATTGAGCTGGAGCACAAACTACTGGGTTATAGGTTAAGCATTAGGAATTTCTAAGTATGAAAAATTTCTATCTTAATCATATGGGGATCATCTGCACTCTGGGAAATACTGCTGAGGCAGTAGCTAATTCCTTGTTCGGTGATGAGAGTTCTCATATGCAGGTCGATGAAACCTATTTGCCACAATACAGAGGGAATCTGGGTATTGTACAGGGGAAGCTGCCTGATTTACCGAGTTCGTTGCAAGATTACCACTGCCGCAATAACCAGCTGGCTATGGCTGTGCTGACTCAAATTGAAAGTGCAGTCGCTGAACTAATAGAAAAACATGGTGCGGGCCGAATTGGCGTTGTGATGGGAACCTCAACCTCGGGAATAGACTCAGGTGAGGCCTACTTAAGTGGTGAGAAAGAGACCGGATATAATTATCGGCTTCAACAGCAAATGGCTGGTTTAAGTACCTTTGTTGCGAAGTACCTGGGAATCCAAGGCGTTCAGCTCACCGTCTCCACAGCTTGCTCGTCCAGTGCCAATGCTTTTGCCTGTGCCCGGCGCCTTATATCAACCGGTACTTGTGATGCCGTTGTTGTTGGCGGTGTGGACTCCCTCTGTGGCATGACAGTCCGGGGTTTTCATAGCCTGGGGGCACTTAGTGCCGGCCAGACCAATCCTTTCAGCGTTAATCGGGATGGTATTAACCTCGGTGAAGCTGGAGCAATGTTTGTGCTTAGCAAAGAGCCTGGTCCTGTGGTTCTATCCGGTGTTGCTGCCACGTCTGATGCCCACCATATGTCGGCCCCAGACCCAGAAGGACGTGGTGCGGAAGCCTGTATGCGCGGGGCTCTGGAGAATGCTGGCTTGGATACCGCCGACATTGATTACCTGAATCTTCATGGTACGGGAACGCCACATAACGACTCTATGGAGGCTCTAGCCGTTGAAAGAGTGTTTGGAAGCAAGCTACCGTGTTCTTCCACAAAACCTCTCACCGGGCACACACTCGGTGCTGCAGGCGCTCTTGAAGCGGCTTTTTGTTGGCTTGCCTTACAATATGATCAATTTCCCCGCCATCAGTATGATGGCCACTATGATCCGGAGATAGTGCGACTGAACCTGTATCAAGGCCACGAGGCTCCTGGAAAATTGCGCTATGTAATGAGTAACTCTTTTGCCTTTGGTGGGAGTAATTGCTCGGTAATCTTGGGCAGTCAGAGGTAAAATAGATGCACAAATATACTGCTGAAGAACTGGTTCCACACAGTGGAAATATGTCACTCCTCGATGAAGTGATCTCTGTAGGCGAGGAGCAGCTACAGGCAAAGTTGCGAGTTCGTGATGATGGAATATTTTCCCGCAACGGTCGTGTTCCCGCTTACGTGGGCATTGAATATATGGCCCAATCCATCGCAGCCTTCTCCGGATATCATGCAAAAGAACAGGGTAAAGACGTTCGCCTGGGTTTTTTACTGGGTACTCGCAAGTTCCTGTCAAATATCGAGAGTTATCGCTGCGGGGAAGAATTAACAATTGATGTCCAGCGCATTCTCCAGGCTGAAAATGGCATGGCGACATTTGAGTGTGTGATAACCGGCTCATCTATCGAGCAGAGCGCGCGGCTTAATGTTTATCAGCCGGATAACGTAGAACAGTATTTGAAGGAAAAAAACTAAATGTCAGAGTGGGTTTTAGTTACCGGTTCCAGTCGTGGTATTGGCCGGGCGATTGCACTTCAGTTAGCTGAAGATGGCTACGATATTGTTTTACATTGCCGCAGCCGCCGTGATCAAGCAGAGGAAACAGCAGAAGAGATTGCTAAGTTAGGGCGAAAAAGCAGAATTTTGCAGTTTGATATTGCCGACCGGGAGCAAGCACGGGATGTCTTATTGGAAGATGTCGAGAGTAATGGCTGCTACTACGGCATTGTGTGCAATGCTGGTGTTACTGCTGACAATGCTTTCCCTGCGATGCCTGCAGAAGATTGGGATTCTGTTGTACACACCAATCTGGATGGTTTCTACAATGTTTTACACCCCTTAACCATGCCAATGGTCAGGCGCCGTGCGCCCGGCCGTATTGTCGTGATGACTTCTGTATCCGGCATTGCTGGAAATCGCGGCCAGGTAAATTACTCCGCATCCAAAGCGGGTTTGATCGGTGCGAGTAAGGCATTGGCGTTGGAGTTAGCCAAGCGAAAGATTACCGTGAATTGTGTTGCTCCGGGCCTCATTGACACCGATATGTTGGATGAAGACTTGCCCGTTGAAGAAATTTTAAAAATGGTGCCTGCCCGCAGAATGGGTAAACCAGAAGAAGTGGCGGCAACTGTAGCGTTCCTGATGCACGAACGTGCCGCTTACATCACCCGTCAAGTTATCTCAGTAAATGGTGGTCTCTGCTAATGAAGCGCGTGGTTGTTACAGGAATGGCCGGAATATCCCCTATCGGCCAGGGTTGGGACTCGGTTAGTCAGGCTTTACAGAGCGGTCTTTCAGGCATTTCCTACATGGAAGACTGGGATAAGTATGAGGGGCTTGAAACCCGACTGGGCGCGCCGGTAAAGGACTTCGAAAAACCGGCTCACTACAACCGTAAACGTGTGCGTAGCATGGGGCGCGTTTCATTAATGGCGGTTCGCGCCAGTGAGATTGCGCTTGAGGATGCGGGATTGTTGGATGACCCCATTCTCAAAAGTGGTGCTGTCGGAGTCTCCTATGGCTCGTCAGCAGGCACTCCGTCAGCAGTGGCTGATTTCGGCAATATGTTGATAAATCACCGCACCGACGGCCTCAATGCGACCAGTTATATAAAAATGATGTCCCATACGGCGGCGGTCAATATTGGGGTATTTTTCGGTTTGTGTGGACGGGTTTATACCACAAGTTCCGCTTGTACCTCTGGAAGCCAGGGGATTGGGTATGCCTATGAGGCAATTCGCAATGGTAGCCAAACCATTATGGTGGCCGGTGGTGCAGAGGAGTTGTGTGCAACTGAGGCTGCGGTCTTTGACACCTTATATGCGACTTCAACAAAGAACGACACCCCTGAATTGTCTCCTCGTCCCTTCGACCGCAACCGGGATGGATTAGTTATCGGCGAGGGCGCCGGTACACTTATCTTGGAAGAGTATGAGCACGCGATTGCCCGTGGAGCCAGGATTTATGCAGAGGTCGTAGGGTTTGGAACCAACTCTGATGGCAGCCACGTCACCCAACCTCAATCGGCAACTATGCAGGTGGCATTGCAGCAGGCAATAGCACAGGCTGGGGTAGAGACTAGCGAAATAGGTTATGTCAGTGCGCATGGCACAGCTACGGACCGAGGCGATATTGCGGAAAGTCACGCAACCCGTAATGCATTTGGGCGTGCAGTACCCATAAGCTCACTTAAGAGCTATACCGGTCATACATTGGGTGCCTGTGGCGCATTGGAGGCTTGGATAAGCATTCAGATGATGCGTAACGGTTGGTTCCATCCCACGATTAATTTGGCAGAGGTTGATTCTGACTGTGCGGAATTGGATTATATCCAGGGCAGTGGAAAGCACATCGATACTGAGTATGTGATGAGTAATAATTTTGCCTTTGGCGGAATCAATACATCTTTAATATTTAAAAGACGTATTTAATTTTTCTCTTAGAGAGCTTTAACCTAGGGATAGCATATGAAGTGGGTACTGGCTGTAGTTTCGACAATTCTTTTGGCTCAGCCAGTTACTGCTGATGAGCTCCTAGTGAGTTTTGGCGGTGGCCCGCAACCTGATTCAAGTCAGAATAATAAAACCTACGGGATAGATTATTCCTTTAAAACATTTAAAAAGAGTTACCGTCAGCATATTGATATAGGTGTTAGCTATACTGAGCTAACTACTGATGCTGATGAAAATAAACGTATAAGAGCGTTTTCCATCTATCCTCAATTGAATCTATATCCCAGGCAAAGAAGTTGGGGGCAACCTTATTTCTTTGTTAGAGCGTTGGGTCCTAGCTATATTTCCAGCAACCAATTGGGAAACCGTCGTCAGGATAATAACTTTTCTTTCCAGGCACAGGTTGGATATGCTGCGCGAATTAACTGGAGAGGGAAAGAAGATCTGGTGCTAATGGTTTCCTGGAAACACTTCTCCAACGCCAACCTGTTCAGTGACAATGATGGAATAGATATTCCGTTTGTTATTAATTTGGGCATGAAAATCTGATTTCCAGTTAAGATAGTTCCCCAGTAGTCACAGCTACTGGGGATATAAAAGCTATCAAATGGACAGTTCTTTTATAATTGCGTCATTCAAATTTCTAACCCAGCGATTGTAGTTTCTGTGAATGGTGTAATATTTTTCACTATAGTCAAGCATATCGCTGTCTTTATAGGTGATACTATAACTATTAAGGTTATATATAATATCTGCTTCAGCATGATGCTTGCGAACGTTAATGGTGGCTAATATTTTCCCAGGAGCAACTTGTTGACAAGTCCAGTTTCTCGCGATACATCCTGCAATAATTGATGTTTTAATTGAATCTTGAGTTTGAGCTGACCCGTCAAGACGATCGGGAATTAATCTACTTTCAATATTCATAACCGGATTACTTGTACAGCCAGATACTATTAATGCAAAGGCTGCAATAGATATAGATTTAATAATATAATCCATGAAATTTCCTTATTGGGGTGAAGCTAAATTTTATGGTTTCTAGAGATCCACTTGGCTACATCATTACCAAGGGTGTGAACACAACGTTCGAGAACACTGCAGGAGCTTTTGAATTTATAAAATAAACCTCCACTTGAATTTCTGGTGGTCTTGAGAGTATCTATTAAGTCGCCGTTTTTGTAGAGTTCAGCCTCAATTGAGACTGATTTTTGATGGCTACCTGAAATATATCTTCCGCTATATGCATTGAGAATTGTTAATTTAAGACTGTATCCCTCTGATTGAATATCCAACTCTGGGTCTAGTGAACTGGCAACTCCATGTTTACCAAGAAATTTCTTGGTTGAGCTAGAAAATTGATAACCAAGGTTATTACACTCTTTAACTATATTGGATGCAATTAATTCTTCG
Organism: Microbulbifer maximicatervae (SeqCode); assembly: GCF_052466985.1. Classification (NCBI taxonomy): domain Bacteria; kingdom Pseudomonadati; phylum Pseudomonadota; class Gammaproteobacteria; order Cellvibrionales; family Microbulbiferaceae; genus Microbulbifer; species Microbulbifer maximicatervae (SeqCode). The sequence continues at coordinate 3,710,760 of NZ_CP174298.1, read as the reverse complement.
TCGTGATATTCGGCTTTTTTATTGATGGAAATCAGGCCATTTCCGTAAGCGGATAGTGAGAGGCCGAAAACAGCACCAAACAATAAAATTCCTTTAATCTTCATATAATCTCTTTGTAAGTAAGGAGCAGACCACTTAAATAATCATAGATAAAACTATAAGTTGGGGAGGTCGTCTTAGGTTGCGTAATTTACCAAAATAAGTAGATGGGTAGTAGATCTTGAATTGATGATGGACATGGATGAGAACTCATCATATGCAAAATTCAGGGTTAGCCCATATGGCTTATAGGCTGAAATGGTGTAATTCTACTGATTTTAAGCAAGCTAGATAACTCTATGATTTAAATACAAATTTTCTCAAATAATTAATCTTTTTTTATCCTGCTGAGTCACATAATTCCATCCATCGCTTAATTCCCGCGCTTCTGTATTTTTGTCGATGCAGGACAAAATAAAACTCTCGATGAAAGTCTCTATGTGGTACGGGTAGCTCAATAAGTGAGCCGCGCTTTAAAGCATCAGTTAATGAAACACGGGAAAGGCAGCTGATTCCCAATCCCGCTTCTACGGCTCGCTTGATCGCTTCTGTATGCTGCAATTCCAATAGGATATGTAGTTGTGGCAATAGCCCTGCCATGGCTCTCTCAAAAGTCTGTCGCGTTCCAGAGCCCGATTCCCGGGTGATCCAGGTTGCACTGATCAGGTCTTTATCGGCGAGGCGCTTGCGGCTTGCCAGAGGGTGGTTGGGTGCACAGAAAACAACCAGCTCATCATGGCGCCAGGGAATGATTTCCAAATCCGGGTGATTGATCTCTCCTTCAATTAATCCCAGGTCCAATTCAAAATTGAGCACCCTCTCGGCAATCGCTGCGGTATTGGCAACTTCCAGTTGTACTTGAGTACCGGGCTGCTCTTCCATATAACGAGCCATCACGCTGGCTGTCAGGTAGTTGCCAATAGTTAGGGTGGCTCCGATCTTCAGGCTTCCCAGTTCCCGGTGAGTGGCCAGTGTCTGCTCAAGTTCCTGGGCTCGCTCCAGGAGTTCTTCCGCCCTTGGCCACAATTGCCGTCCCAGTTCATTGAGACGCAATCGCTTACCGGTGCGCTCGAACAGGCGCAACTCAAACTGCTGTTCAAACTCTTTCAGCGCTGTGGAGGCTGCGGACTGGGACATACTCAGGCTCTCCGCAGCACGACTGACATTCTCGTGATGAGCACAGGCAAGGAATACCTCTAACTGGCGGAGAGTGTAGCGCAAAGGGAAATCTCCAGTTGATCGTTAAAATAGATAAGGAATATCGAAATATCCCACTTTGCCAATAGATCTTCTAGGGCTAAAATTCAACTATCAAGAGACTCGTGGAATAACCGGTTTTAAGTTTATGTCCAAATTGAATATAGAGAAGGTGTTGGAAGTCCATCACTGGAACAACACACTGTTTAGCTTCAAGACCACCCGGGATTCGGGTTTTCGCTTTGAGAACGGACATTTCACGATGATCGGTTTGCAGCAGGACAATGGCCGTCCACTGCTGCGCGCCTACTCTATTGCCAGTGCCAACTACGAAGACGAGTTGGAGTTCTTCAGTATCAAGGTTCCCGATGGCCCCCTGACCTCCCGACTGCAGAAGATTGTGCCGGGCGATGAGATCTACGTGAGCCAAAAACCCACCGGTACTCTGGTGGCGGACCACCTGCTGCCGGGCAAACGCCTGTGGTTGCTGTCCACGGGTACTGGCTTGGCACCTTTCATGAGCATCATCAAAGATCCCACGGTCTACGAGCGTTTTGACCAGGTAATCCTTACTCACGGTGTTCGCTATGTCTCTGAACTGGCTTACCAGGAGCAGATCGAGAACGAATTGCCGGAACACGAGTACTTTGGGGAGATGGTACGCGAGCAACTGCTTTACTACCCAACCGTGACCCGTGAGCCCTATCGCAATACCGGCCGCCTGACTGATCTCATGTTGTCCGGAAAGCTTTTCACCGATCTGGGTGTGCCCAAGCCGAGTGTTGAGGAAGATCGCTTTATGCTGTGCGGCAGCCCGGCAATGCTGAAGGATCTCACCAATATCCTCGATGACTGGGGATTCAAGGAGACCCGCGCAGGTGTACCTCACGAGTATGTGATTGAGCGCGCTTTCGTCGAAAAATAAGTTGGTCAGTCCAGCGATAAAAAAACCACCCTCGCGGTGGTTTTTTTATGGGTGAAATACAGATTCCCGAAACTATCCTGATCTTGTGAAACCCCTGCCTTCTATTCTGACTTGAGGGGAGCTTGCTGGGAGTGGCTAGATGAAGCTGTTTTCACTGGGTGTATTACTGATTTCCTTTTTCTGGCTGGGTGCCTGTACCCGGGTGCCGGAGGGGGTTGAGCCTGTCCAAAACTTCCAGCTACAGCGATATTTAGGTCACTGGTATGAGATTGCTCGATTGGATCACTCATTCGAGCGCGGCCTGACCCAGGTAACTGCCGACTACAGTCTCAACCATGATGGTTCTGTCGCGGTGATCAATACCGGCTATTCAAAAGCGCGTGATGCCTGGCAAATGGCGGAGGGGAGGGCCGAGTTTGTCGGCCCGAAAAATGTGGGCCATTTGAAAGTCTCTTTTCTTGGCCCCTTTTACTCATCCTATATCGTGATTGCTCTATCGGATGACTACCAATACGCGATGGTATCTGGCTACGATAAATCCTATCTGTGGATATTGTCCCGCACCCCAACCATGCCCAAGGATGTGTTGGAGCAGTTTTTACAGAAGGCCAAAGCTTTGGGGTATCCCGTCGACCAGATGATATTTCCCAAGCAAGAGGCTAAGCCCGGAAATAAGCCCTCGGTGCAGCCCTCAGGGTCGTGATCTGTTCAAAAGCCTGCGTTCCCGCCACCAGCTTATACACACTAGTAACAGCAATATAAGGGCCGGCCATTGGCGCCCCAACAAAACCCTGTTTGCGTGATTATTTGCTTCTGGCCCCAAACGTGCGGCAGCCATTAGTTGGGTTTCCCTGGCATTCAGGGACTGCTGCCATAGAGGCCAGTCCTCTTTGGCAAAGATATAGAAGTCTAGTACCGACTCCCCTTTCAATTCAGTCCAAAGCTGGTGCCAACCTGAATTTTGGGGCCAGAAGCTGTAGCACTGACCCTGGGAACTTCTGCTTGCGGCGATTCCTTTGGTAGAGCGGGAGCTATCTTGAAACTCTGATAAGAATGGACTCTGATCAGAAAAAAGTGGGCTGCATAGGGTGATGCGTTCCTGTGTACGCGGTAACTCATTGGAGAGGATTACTGGCTGCTGACTACCCAAATGCTTGAGTTGGTAATCAATAATGGACTTCCACAGGCTGGCGAATTCAGTAGTAAAGCCACTGGTTAACCAGCGATGGCTGTCACTAAATAGGATAAACCCCAGGTGTTGTGTCTCAGTCGAACGCCCCCAGAAAAGTGGGGGCTCTCCATTGCCCAGTAAAAAGTCGTAGGAGCCGGGCTGTGTGACTTTGAAGCCAAGATTACGCAGTGGGGGAATCTCCGGATTGTCCGCTTTTTGGTAGCCAAAGCCGGAATGTAAGTGGGTGGCTTCTTCCTTTTGTAGAGGCATGGATTGGGCAGCAGCGTATTGGAGAAACTCTTCAGAGCTATCGTCACTGACTAACCATAACAGTGACTTTGTAGTGGCCAGTTCGTTGAGCTGACGCTTTTGCAGAGCGGAAAATTGTGGCCACAAACTGCTGTCGAGTATCACTAAATCGAAGGGACTTTCATTCGTGAATAAATCCGCAGACTCGGTAAGTGGAAGGCCGTTGAGAGTTTCTTTTCTACTAATTTCAGGTGCCAACTGGGTCATCACTTGTGCTGTTACACCGGATTGGCGCAGCCAGCGAGAGAGGGCGGCCGTCTCAAAAGAGGGGCGTGCCAGCCACAGTAACAATTTGGGTTGGAGCGGTTCACGCACCAGGATGGGTAAAGGATCTGTATGGGTTTCGCCGGCTTCGCTTTCCGTCCGTACTCGGTATAGCTGGGGGCCTGCGAGTTTTGGAGTGGCAGTGAGTTGTGCCTGAATTGCTTCTCCCACTTTCAGCTCAAGACTGTCTTCAATATGGCCGTAGGGATTGAGCAAACTAATTTTTACGTTTTCATTCAGTGACTGGTTGTTGTGAATCTTTAACTTTAAAGGATCACCCAGGGTAATTCGCCGCTGCCAGTCCAATTCCCAGCGGCCATCAGATTCCTGGATCTTCGATAACTCCAGGCGCACTGGTGCCAGGTCTCGCAGTTTGTCGCGGCCGAGTGGCTCCCCATTGAGGGAGATATTTTCCACACCATTGAGATTTATTGGATGTGAGCTCGCCAGCTGTTTGCTGTCGATAGAGATATTGCGCTCGGCGGGAAAGATTGCCGGCGGCTGCCAAAGTATCCAGGCGCTCAACCAAATCGCCAGTTGCAGGCCATAGTCGAACGGCTTGGCGCCACGGCGGCGCAACAGAACGAGTGATACTAAACAGGCCAACAGGCACAGGCCGGGTATCAAGAAATCAATCACAATGACTTCTCCCCTTGCTGGTGCAGCCAACGGCTGAAATGGCCGTCTGCCTCAGTTTGCAAAGGCAGTGAAGGCGCAGATTCCGGTGCTGGCAGTAGCTGATAGAGCAGCTGATTCAGGGAGTTTGTGCAATCAATGCAATTCGGTTGCTGGTGGCGCTGCTGGTATAAACGCAGCTGTTTGGACAGCTCCAGGCCAAGATCTAGTGATTGCTCTGCAGCTAGCTCATTTATCTGCACCAGCAGATCGGTATCGAGTTCGGCGCCAGCATCTACCTGGGCCATTAGGGCGAGTACCTGTGCTCTTTGTATTTGTTCAAATGCACTGTCGACAGTTTCTGGCGCTACTTCTTCCCCTTCACCGCTAAGCCGGCGGCTTTCGTCTATCGGGGGCGCCTCGAACCCGACTCTTTGTAAGTAAATACGCGAAGCCTGCTGTACTTCCTTGATAAAGCGCAGAGCCCGGTGCTGGTGGGGCAGGGAGGCTTGGGGCTCTATAACCGACAGGTCGCGCCAGGAACTCCACATGGCATTCAGCGCGTTGCGCAGTAGCTCCTTGGTTTGGGGGTCGAACAGGGTGGCATGCTCTGAGCTGTCATGCCGGTGTCCGGCAGAAGCCGCTATGCGCTCTGCCTGTTGGAAATGGGAGTCTCGCTGTGCAAAGGGAGTGGCATTTTCTTCGCCATGTGACTGGTGCTCACCTTGTTCTGTATGATCGTGGCTATGGCCGTGTTCGGATTCTTCTTTATCATCGTGCTTCTCGCTCTCTGCTCCAGAATGCTCCGCTTCCGAATCCTCTTCGCCGAGAAAGCGGCCGTAGCGCATGCGCAGCAAATTCTGTTCATAGGCTAAACCCTCGGAGCGTTTGCGAAACTCCTGCGGATGCAGCTGCTCTCGCTCGGCTAGCAAGGCCTCGGTGTCAATAATCAGCTGGCGTTGGCTGCGGAAGTACTCCGGTAATATCTTAATCGCCATCCCCTCGCTGTCACTCAGCCCGAAAATCTCTTCTTGCGGCCAGCGCAAGATAAAGTGTTGGCTCTTGGCAACGTTGGCGCTGGGCTCGCGGTTATCCCTGGCCTCCAGATACCAGTAGAGTTCATCTCCCGCTTCCATGGAAAACTGGTGGATGGGCAGGAGGAAATCGTAGCGAGCTGCTTTCTTATCTTCCGAGGAGTTTGTTGATAAAGCAGTGGATTGCAAACTGGTGAGTGCAATACGCTCTTCGCGAAAACGTAAATTTTCCCCGGTGCCGCTGGCGAGGGTGACCAATAAATCTGCAGAGCTCACCTGGTAATCATCATTAATGATTACTTTTACGGGAATACCCTGGGTGCTCCCTTGAATGGTATCGACGCGCAGGCTGGGTGCCTCAAAGGTAAACTCCGGAGCATTGTCTTTTTGCACCCGAATATTATGAATTTCCGGCAATAGCATTTGGCTCTCCGCGAGTTGCACTGAGAGCTGGTAAAAGTCTGCTTTAGCGATTGTGCGTTGTAATTGCCATTTTTTACTGGGTAGATCACCTAGTGGAGAAAAGGCGAAGCGCTCAGTTTCGGCCAGCATTTCCAGCCCTTGCACCGGTTGATTCAATTCAAGTAGCCACTCGACCGCAGACTGCTCCGGCACATCGACTTGTAGGGATTGGTTGTTGGCTGTGAGCCCAGTGTAGGCGGGCGGCTGGATATGGGTTGCCGCGCGTGTTATGGCGAGCTTTTCGGCAACGGGAATAGCTGTATTTTGTTGCGTGGTCTCGGTTTTATCCCCAGTGAAGTGAGAATCGCTCAGCACAAATAACAACAATCCCAGGCAGGCACCGAAGGCATTTGTCAGGGTACTGCGGAGTTTTTTTGGACCGAAAGACGACCGGTCGCCACTTTCCAGCAGTTGTTGCAGCTCTGTTTCAATACGCGTGCGCTGTAATTGCTGCAATGGACTTAGGTTGGTTTTCTGTTGGCTAAGCAACTGGCTGCTGTCTTGCAGCTGTGGATATTGTCCATCCAACTGTCGACATAGGCTTTCAGGGCTAGGGCGCCAGCTGCGATCCAATAGAATTGCTACAACAGTAATTCCGAGCCAGGCGAGCAATAGCCACTGTGGCCAGCCGAATACAAAAATGCCCAAGCCAGCCAGAAGGCTGAGGCCAGTGGCAAGCCAGAGATAGGGCCGCAGGGCTGTCAGTTGCCAGCGCCTGCGCACAGCGTTAAGGGTGGACTCACGCTTATCCATGGTCGGCCTCCCCGTTACTATCGGTTGCCATGATGACTGCGGGTCGCGATAGGACAATTAGGCGTTCAAAAGCCAGAAGTAACAGTAGGGCGGCTATTAACCAGGGTTGCAGTTGTTCAATACGGCGGTTTTCCACCTCGCTGTCTTCTACAGGAAGGCCTGCCACTACTTTATTGGCAGACCAGTGGCCACGATTTTGGTGTTGCAGAGCCCAGTCTTGCCCAGACCAGTGCTGCCATAAACGTTCAGGTAAATCTGCGCGGCGATAAAAGGCCTCGCTGTACCAGTCACTTTCGTAGCGCAGCCAACTTCCCCGTCCCACTGAGGCCGCTTGAGCTGACTGGCTGTTATCCACAGCAACGAAGTTGAGATTATCGGCAGGGGGGATGCTGTTGTCGGTGATTAACAGGCTGCCATCTGAAACAAATTCCAGCACGGCTTGTGGCAGGGGAGCGGGGCCCGTGTAGATCAACCAATCTGCCTGCTCGGCATTGGGTGTCTCTTCTTGTTCCAGAATATGCACCGATAGTCCCGGCATATTGCTTTGCCAGTCTTCCAGCACTGGCGCCCACCAGCTGGGTGGTTTGCCCATTAAAGCGATACTCGGTAATACCGGGCTCGGAGCTATGGATGTTTTGTCGAGGCCGTGCCACTGCCAATGGGGACTGACTCTTAGTGCCTGGTGGGATGCTGGAACCCCGTTGTTTATCAACAGGATATGAGCCCTGCGCAAATCCGCCCGGCGTGATAGTACTGATAGAGTTTTCCACAGGTCCACATTTTGTGGTGGGGGTGAGGTTACGGAAGGTGTTTCTGGGGATAACCACAGTACTTTATAACCTTCCCCGACAAGCTGTGGCAGTGAATTGTGGATAAATGTATTCGCTTCGCCCGCCCCAATTCTGGGGTCTATCAGTATCACGCCCTCTTGGGGATAAATTTCCCGTTTAATCAGCGGCTGTGCCAATAAACCTGCCAGCAGTACGACGATTAGCAGGCGCAATAGCAGCAACCACTTGTTATCCACAATAGGGCGGCGCGCGCGACTCTGTGAATATCTTTGTACCCATTGCAGCGCAGCAAAGGAGATCTGCTGTGGATTACTTCGGCGCAGCAAATGAATGGCGATAGGGATGATCAGGGCTGTGAATAGCCATAGCCACTGTGGGGATTGAAATAAGTTATTTATCCACAACATCTCAGCACAACCTGCCGTGCAGTTGAATAAATTGCCGCAGTGACTTTTCCACAGGCTGCTCGATAAGGTCGGTCTGCAGTGAACACTCCTGTGTGGCAAAGCGTGCTTTTAACTCGCTCTGCGCTTGAGCAAAAGCATCCAGGTAAGACTGGCGTTGCCGCTCGGCATCCACTTCTAAAGTAGCGGGAGTACTGGCGCTTACTTCTGGATTGAGCAGCTTTAGCTCTCCGCCAAAAGGAAAAGTCTGTTCTGCCTCAATTAACAATTGCAGTGGCAGGCAGGGGCGGCCGGCGGCATGCAGGCGTGCGGCAAAATCGCCGATCTCATTACCCTGTTCAAAAAAATCACTCAGTAACACCACCTGACAGGGCCGCTCAAAGTATTGCCACAGTGGCGCCAGTTGAGTGTGATCTGGCCAGTGGTCGCTGGCGTCGAGTTGTTGTAGCTGAAGAGCGATTTGACGCTGGTGGCTCTCGCCCTGGCCTTCGGGCACATAAACCGTCCGACGGCTGTTAAACGCCAATAGGGAATAGCTGTCTCCCTGGGCGTTGAGCAGCCAGCATAGGCTGGCAATCCAGCACTTGGCGTAATGCAGTTTATTCAGGCTGGGCTCGACAAAGCTTGCCTGGCTCAGGGAGGCGCTGGTATCGAGCACAAAGCACACGTGCATACGGCTCTCCTGCTCGGTCTCGCGCACATAGTAGCGATCACTGCGGGCAAACAGTTTCCAGTCGATATGGCGGATGGAATCACCCGCTTGATAGCCTCGGTATTGATGAAATTCCAAGCCGGTGCCACGGCGCTGGCTGTGTTGCACACCGAGCATCACGCCCTCGGCAATATGCCGCGATAGCCATACCAGATCGCGACAGCTGGCCAGGGTTTTGGGGGACAGGTATTCCACGCTGATTAGCCCTGGCCCGGTTCAGGCACCGCTGCCAGTAATTCTTCAATCAGCTGTGGCATCTGCACGCCATCGGCCTGGGCCTGGAAGCTGAGCAGTACCCGGTGGCGCAGTACCGGCAGTAACAGGCTGCGGATATCCTCGCGGGTGACGGCGAGGCGTCGCTGCAACAGGGCCCGCGCCTTGGCGGCGAGAATCAGAGCCTGCCCCGCGCGAGGGCCGGCGCCCCACTTGATCCACTGTTGCAGGGTATCGCTGCCGCTGGTTTCCATACGGGTAGCGCGCACTAGTGCCGCCACGTAGCGGTACAAATCGTCGCTGACATGAATTTCCCGCACCAGTTTCTGCATTTCGCGCAATTGCTCCGCATCCAGGCTGGGGCTGGGTTTGACCCTGCTGGCACCGGTGGTGGAGCGCAGGATTTCAACTTCATCCCGCTCATCGGGATAGTCGATATGAATATTTAACAGGAAGCGGTCCAGCTGAGCTTCCGGCAGCGGATAGGTGCCGGCCTGCTCGATGGGGTTTTGTGTGGCCAGTACGAAATAAGGATCGGGCAATTTCAGTGTTTTACCGCCCACGGTTACCGAGCCTTCCTGCATGGATTCCAATAGGGCTGCCTGGGTTTTCGGCGGTGTGCGGTTAATTTCATCGGCGAGCAGGATATTGGTGAAAACCGGGCCCTGCTGGAATTTAAAAAAGCGCTTGCCGGTGCTGTGATCCTCTTCGAGGATCTCACTGCCGAGAATATCTCCGGGCATTAAATCCGGGGTGAACTGTACCCGCTTAAAATCCAACGCACTGGCATCGGCGAGGGTTTTTACCAGCAGGGTTTTACCCAGTCCCGGCACCCCTTCGAGTAGGGCGTGGCCGCCGGCCAACAGGCAGATCAGCATCTGTTCCACCACAGGTTTCTGGCCGACAATCACCCGCGCAATTTCCTGTTGAAGATTGTCGAGGCTGTGCAGTTGTTCTTCGATACTATTTTCCAGGGTGGTCAGCATAATCAGCTCGTCAGTGCGTAAATAACAATGTTCACCGCAAATTTTGTGTTATCGATGGCGAGCCAGCGTTTGTTGCGGTAGTCGTAGTCCCATTCGCAGCCGAAATCTTTGTTGCTGTAAAGCACGGCGATACGGCCGTTTACAACAATGGCTTTCAGGTAGTCGTGTACCAGATCATCACCCCAGCCATTTAATTCAAAGCTGGTTACCGGCAATTCATCGAATTGAAAGAAACAGCGGTAGAGGTCGTGATTGTCCGGGAGTTTTTGCAGGCAGTCTTCGCCAAACAGCTCGGCCATTTGCGCTTCGAAGGATTTGGCAAAGAGACCGTCGATATCGTGGTTGCAGTCGTCAACAAATACAAAGCCACCGCGATTGACGTAATCGCGAAAATTCTTTGCCTCTTCCGTAGTGAATTGCACCAGCTTGTGTCCGGCCAGGTAGCAGAAAGGCGCCAGCAGCATTTTCTTATCGGCCAGCGGCACTATGTGCTCTTTGGGATCAACCCTGAGATTGGTGTATTCCACCAGTGAATTGAGCAGGTTGGAGGGCATGCGCTGATCCACATCCCAGTCACCGGATTCGTACATCAAGCGGGTGAAATAAAAATCGTAGTGCTCCTGTGCACTACCCGGTGCTGTATTTTGTGCGCGTGTGCCCAGAGGCAGCGCTGCGGCGCAGCTACCCAGGATCAGGCGCTGAAGAAAAGCCTTGCGGGTGAGGGACACGGGATAACTCTGTTACTGCGTTGGTTTTTATTGTTGAGAGCAAAGGAAAGAAAGTGCTCCGTTCGAGACACGCTGTAAATACATCCCTGTACGCTCGTAATCGGCATCCATGCCTCATACGGTCTCGAACGGAGCACCTTCTTTCCTTCTACCCATTTATTTTCAATACTGGGAGCTGACTGGTTTGCTGGCCAGCTCCCGTGTGGATCAGTGGTTAGCCCAGCTTGCGCTTGGTATTGATCACATTGATACCGTCGAAGCGTGCTGTGGAACTACCGTGGGACACGGCACTGGTTTGCATCGGCTGTCCCTTACCGTCAAAGAAGGAACCACCCAGACGATAATCATCTTTGCCGCAGACCTGCGAACAGGCATTCCAGAATTCCTGGGTGTTGGACTGGTAGGCGACATCCTCCACCATGCCGGTAATCTTGCCGTCTTCAATCTCGTAGAACAGTTGTCCACCAAACTGGAAGTTGTAGCGCTGCTGATCGATGGAGAAGGAACCGGCACCCACAATATAAATGCCTTTCTCCACATCCTTGATCATATCGTCGACGCTCAGCTCCTCCTTGCCAGGCAACAGCGAAACGTTGGACATGCGCTGGAATTGCACGCTGGACCAGCTGTCGGCGTAGCAGCAGCCGTGGGATTCCTTTTGCCCCAGCATATGTACCTGGTCGCGGGTGGCCTGATAGTTCACCAGCACACCGTCTTTTACCAGATCCCAGTTGCGGGTCTTCACGCCTTCATCGTCGTAGCCGACGGCGCCGAGAGAGCCGGGCTGTACCTTATCGGCAAACAGGTTGACCTTGTCGCTGCCGTATTGGAATTTGCCGCTGCGCCATTTATCGATAGTGGCGAAAGAGGTACCGGCAAAATTGGCCTCGTAGCCGAGCACGCGGTCCAGCTCCAGTGGGTGGCCGACGGATTCGTGGATGGTGAGCCAGAGGTGGCTTGGGTCCAGCACCAGGTCGTACTTGCCCGGTTTGACCGATTTAGCCGTAAGCTTTTCCTTGGCTTGTTGCGCCGCCAGGCGTGCGTCTTCGGCCATATCGTAGGAGTCGCGGTAGAGCACTGTCTGTGCTTGGATCTTGTCTTCGGCGCGGCCATCCAGGTATTCAAAGCCGCGTCCTACCGGCTGGCTGAGGCCCTGGCGGGTACGGAAACCGCCAGTTTTCTTGTCCACTGCGGTGACCGAGAAGGGCGCCCACAAACGGTGAACGTCCTGGTCGATATAGGAGCCGTCGGTAGAGGCAAAATACTTTTGTTCATTCACCAGGTACAACATGGAGTTGATATAGCTGGCGCCGGCATCCATAGCGGACTTGTTCACGTCCATTAACAGGTCCACCTTGTCGGCCAGGGGGATCTGCATAGCGTTTTTCTGGATGGGTGTCTGCCAGCTCACCTCGCCGTGGCCTTTTACCGGAGCCAACTGTACGGGCTCCTGCTGGTACTTGGAGTTGGCCTTGGCGGTAGCTACTGCCTGGCGGGTGGCGCGAGCAACGCCATCGGCTGTCAGGTCATTGGTGGCAGCAAAGCCCCAGGTGCCGTTGGCAATAACCCGAATCCCCATGCCGATAGATTCGGTGTTCACCACGTCCTGCACTTTCATCTCGCGGGTGATCACGTATTGGTTCAGGTAGCGACCAATACGCACATCGGCATAAGTGGCGCCGAGTTTAGTGGCGGTATTCAGGGCGACATCGGCAAATTCTTTTTTTACCGAGAGATCAATACCGCTTTGCGTCAGTTTGCTCTCGGCGACCAGATTGCCGGACAGCGGCAACATGGAAACACCCAGGCCGGCACCGCTGAGCTGGAGAAATTTTCTTCTTTCCATTTCGTTATCCTCGATGGGTGCTGGCTGTTATACGGCGTCGGAAAGGCTGCTGAAGGTGAAGTCGCGCACTTTCAACGCGGGAATCATGGCGGACATGCCCCACATACCCACTCGCTGGGGGACGCCCATATCTTCGATATTGTTGAGCATGATTACCGGGCTCTCGTTGAAGCGGAAGTTCTTCACCGGGTATTTGATCTTGCCGTTTTCGATATAGAAGGTGCCGTCGCGGGTGAGGCCGGTGAGCAGCATGGACTGTGGATCGACCATACGGATATACCAGGTGCGGGATACCAAAATACCGCGGCGGGTATTTTTGATCAGTTCTTCGGTGGTTTTATCGCCGCCGATCATAATCAGGTTGTTGGGTTCGGGGACCACTTCGCCTTTGCTTTGCTCGGCCCAGTAGCGGCTGCGCGCCAGGTTTTTCACTACGCCGTCTTTCACCCATTCGGTGCGTCCCAGCTGCATAAAATCACCGTCGGTCCAGGGTTGAGCCGGCACATCGAGGCTGGTGGGGTCGGAGTAGAAATTTACTCGCTTGTCGAACATCTTCTCGCCGGTACGGTTGCCGCCGCCCTTTTTGCTCATAAAGCTGCGGCCCTCGTCGGCACTGCGCGCATCGAAGCCGCTCATCATGTAACCCACCAGGCCGGACACCGCATTGGGCTCCAGGATCACGGTGTACTTGCCCGGTTCCAGGGCACGGGCTTCCTGGGACAGGACCGCTTTGTCGATGGCGACAGAGGAGGTGCTGCCGGTATTCATTGCACCGAAATCGGTAACGTCACTTTCGGCCCAACCAGAACCCAGGCCATTCTCGGTGCGCATAGTTACAGTGAAATTGGCAGAGGTAGAAGCGTGGTAGCCGAACAAGCCTTTACTGGTGGCGACTGCAGCAAAAGAACGCTGGTCTTCCAGGTAACCTGCGGCAACCACTTTCTTTTCCTTGGCTGCAATAATGGAATCTGCCGCAGCCTTGGCGCGCTGGTCTGGAGTGATATCTGCAGTGGACTTGGCGAAGCCGTCTACGCTGACATATTTCTGCGGTCCCAGCATCGGCATGGCTTCCGGGTTTTCCGGAGATAGCTTGGCCAACTCTTCGGCGCGACGCATCACTTTTTCGAGTGAGGCATCACTGAATTCATTGATAGTGGCCACACCGGATTTCTTGCCGAAACGGGCCTCTACGGCCAGCTCGATATCATTGACGATACCACTGGTGGAAACGCTGTTGCGCGCGTAGCGAATATTGCCGGTTTCGCTGCCGGCCAGCTGCGCGCTGGCTTCATCGGCGCGGCTGTATTTTAAAACCTTGTCGAGAATACGCTTCGCTTCACTTCTACTCAGAATGGCCATTGCCTTTTCTCCAATTACTTATTCTTGTGCGCCGCTCAGGAAATCTTGCGCTTGGTATTGATTACATTAATTTGGTCAAAACGGGTGGTGGAACAGCCGTGGGAGACTGCACTCACCTGGCTCGGCTGGCCCTTGCCATCGAAGAAGGTTCCGCCCAAGCGGTAATCACTGCTGTCGCAAATCGCCGAGCAGGAATTCCAGAATTCCTGGGTATTGGACTGGTAGGCGACGTCCTCAACCTGGCCGACGATCTCGCCGTTTTTGATCTCGTAGAACAGCTGCCCGCCGAATTGGAAGTTGTAGCGCTGCTGGTCGATGGAATAAGAGCCGCGTCCGACAATGTAAATGCCTTTTTCCACATCGCGGATCATGTCTTTGGCTGAGTACTTCTTCTCGCCCGGAGCCAGGGAGACATTGGGCATGCGCTGGAACTGCACACTGGACCAGCTATCGCCATAGCTACAACCGTGGGATTCCTTTTGGTCGATCATATGCACCTGATCGCGGGTAGCCTGGTAGTTCACCAGGATGCCGTCTTTTACCAAGTCCCAACGCTTGGTTTTTACCCCCTCGTCGTCATAGGCGACGGCGCCGAGGGAGCCCGGTTGCACCTTGTCGGCAAACAGGGTGACCTTATCGCTGCCGTACTGGAATTTACCGCTGCGCCACTTATCCAGGGTGGCGAAGGAAGTTCCCGCATAGTTGGCCTCGTAACCCAGCACGCGGTCCAGCTCTAATGGGTGACCCACAGATTCATGGATGGTCAGGCACAGATGCGAGGGTTCCAGTACCAAATCGTACTTGCCCGGATCGATGGACTTGGCTGATAGCTTGGCCTGGGCTTGCTCGGCTGCAAGCACTGCATCCTCGGCCATATCATAGGAAGCTCTATAGAGCGTGGTCTGACCAGGAATCTTGTCTTTGTCGTGACCGGCCAGGTATTCATAGCCTCTTCCCACTGGGTCACTGAGACCGTTGCGAGTCTTGAAAGCACCGCTCTGCTTATCAACAGCGGTCACCTGCATAGGTGCCCATAGGCGATGGACATCCTGGTCAATATAGGAGCCGTCGCTAGAAGCAAAGTACTTTTGCTCATTCACCAAATACAGGGAAGAGCGGATATAGCTGGCCCCAGCTTTGAGTGCCCCATTGTTAACATCCATCAGGAAATCGACTTTTTCACTGATGGTGACCTGCAGGGCATTTTGTTCGATAGGTGTCTGCCAGGAAACCTCGCCCACCCCTTTTACCGGTGCCAAACGCACGGGCTCAGTTTGGTATTTGGCATTGGCCTTAGCTACGGCAACTGCTTGGCGCGCGGCAAGGGCGACGCCATCCGCTGTAAGGTCGTTGGTGGCGGCGAAGCCCCAGGTACCATTGGCGATCACACGAATACCAGCGCCAAGGGATTCTGTGTTGACGATATTCTCCACGTTGGTTTCGCGGGTCATAACATACTGGTTCAGATAGCGGCCGATACGCACATCGGTATAACTGGCCCCGGCTTTGCGCGCGGTATTCAAGACTACATCAGCCAGGTGTCTTTTATGGGAGCTGTGCATGCCTTCATTGAGCAGCTGCTCGGCGCTGACCTGAATGCCCTGTAGAGGCAACAAAATACCACTGGAGCCGACACCGGCGATCTTGAGGAATTTTCTTCTTTCCATTGGCTACCTTTTCCCACGAGAGCACGAGCACTCTCTGCGGGTACTTATTGTTATTACGACTGACGCTGGAGGCCTTGTGTGCACGGAGGTCAGACTTTGGATACGCACAACTAACAGGACCAACCTAAAGTTGTAAAGTACTCGCTCGGTAAAGTGAAGTTTCGTAGGGGTAAGACGTTGTGAGGGTGGATAGGGATTCAAAGGGCAGCATTTCTTCGAGCTTTGTCGAAAGTAATGTCCTTAAGCAGGATACCGTTGCGGTAAACGGGCCTCAGCAGGTTAGCCTCTGATTTTAGGTCGCTCTGCGCAATAGTTCGAAGTGCACCATCATCGCCGCGAATCAAGGCAAGGCGGCCACCCTTGGACCTTTTCTCGGGTCCGGTTCTCGGATTCTTAAAAATATCGTACCAACTGCCATTGATACAGATAGCGCTGGCTTTCATTGCAAACCCCATCATATCGCGGTCAACTTTTTGTAGTAATCCTCCACCCATACCAAAGGTCAGATTTTCTGTGCTTTGATTGTTTTCTTTCATTGCTTGGAGAATTTTCGGGATTACAAAGCGGGTGATACCGTCTCCTTGTATAACGCGAATAAAGGGGGGTAGTAATCGATACCCTTTTTTATTCTTCTGCGAGCCAAATATCCGCATCAACCTTTCTATTGCTTCTATCACGACTTCCTCTGGGTTGCCGGAGTCAGGTCTTATTACTAATGTGCCGCCACTGTGAGTAACTTTATCCTTTAATTTTTTTCCCCAGATATTCTCTATAGCATTCCACAAATCGTAGCTATCGCTGACAACAGCCACAGTTTTTCCTTCCCCAGAAAATTGCTCAAGTATATTACGGTAAGCATCTTCCTCATGCTGTTGTCCCCAAGCGATAATAGTGCTGTGTTCAGCGGCGGGAATGGAAGCTCCAGGTACAGCGGCGTTGTAAAATTTTTTTGCGGCTAATATTCCGGATATCGTATCAGTCCCCTTAAAATTAACTAAGTGAGCCATACCTCCCAGCATCGCTGTTTCGAGACTGCTGGCTCCCCGAGCCCCGAAATCATGTAAACAATATTCCAGCGTATCCAGATTTTCCGCCGTTTCAAATAAATATTGTGAGATAATTTTCTTTATTTCGCGGCTCTGGGTAGCTACGGTTGATGGATACCAGATGCTCCGTAAAAGTGCAGTTTCAATATAAGTGGTGAGCCAAAAGCAGGAGGGGCAGGTATTTACAACCTGAGCTAAAACATTGGTTACTGGAATGACTTGTCCTTCTTCTATCGCTGTAATTTCAAGAGGCATTAAACCATTATGGTCATTTAAAATATGATTCCATCCATCACGGTTAAATGGTAGTCCATGGGGGTTTAAAATATTTTCAGCTTCATCAATGTGATGAGAACTGATGGGGGTGCTCAGGTACTGCTTGATAAACGCCTGCAAGCCAAAGAATACCGTCGACGCAAATTCACCACCACGACACTCTACATAACTACTAATGTGTGATGTTCCTGGGGGGTACTGCAGATAATGACTAGTTTTATAGCTATCGACATTGAGAATAGGATTTTCCAGGCACTGAAAGGATGAATTAGAACTGGGCGCGTTCATATTTTCAAAACCATAAGTTGGCGTCGATTTTATGTCACTATTTGCTTGCTGTTATAGCGTGTAATTGATTTTTGAATTGTATGCCAACCACAATGTTCAGTTTTACAGCGCTAATAGCTGCTACTTTAGCAAAGTATAAAAGCAAGCGACCCACGTTTAAAAACTTATCATCCGCTCATTTTACCTCCTATTGATTGACCTACTCTATTGGTATGTGTACATTTATATGCATGTGAGGCAAAGGAACGTCATGCTCAATGGACTCCAGTGAATTTCGGCGTGTTTATCGGCTGATGACTATGCCTACCATGGTGTCGATCGATCACAGTAGCGCTGTCACACAAAGTAAAAAATGCGTAAATTGATTGCTGTAGAGAGGTTCGGCAGAGCAAAAAAATCTGCCCGGTCATAACTTTCCTGTGTAGAAGCGTTCCTTCCATTAATGACTTGTTGTTTGGGAAAAGTCATCGCAGTTTACTAATTTGAATGATATTGGAATTGCTTGTAGAGAATACGGCATTGATATAATTTAGTATTGATTCCAATCCTATTGAGCTACTTATAAAAATTCTGATGCAGACTCGTAATACTTTGCGGAAAAATTGTCTTGCCGTCATAGCAGGAAAGTATAAACAGTATCTATGGTAGAGATTGGATACTGTTTCGACTTCACTTGAAGTTTGTAGCTAATAATAAGGTGTATTCTTCTATTTGGGAGCAGGAGGTAGGTTATGAGTGAAGGGTTTATAAAGCGCATATCACGTTTAATCTCTGTGTCCGCCAATGCCATCGTGGACTCGGTTGAAGCCACTGCTCCAGAGTCAGTGATGGAGCAGGCAATTCGGGAGGTGGATGATGCAATTGCAGATATGCGAGATCAGCTAGGGAAGGCAGAGGCATCCAAGTATCTAAACAGTAGAGCGTTAAGCGATGAAAATACACGTCATAAGCGTTTAGCTGAACAAATTGATATTGCTATAAATGAAGGTCGTGATGATCTGGCTGAAGTCGCCATTGCCAAACAAATGGATATTGAGGCGCAACTTCCAATTTTAGAAAAAGTGATCAATGAAAATGAGTTAGAAATAAAGGAACTAGGCTCCTATATTCTTGCCCTGCAAGGTAAGAAACGTGAAATGCGTGAGCAATTACAAGAATTTATTGCAACCAATAAAAAGGTAAGTAGTAGAGTTGCTGCCGATGAATATGGCAGGGATAGAAAGCCAAAAGCCCAGGTTGAACAAGCTACCGATGCATTTAATCGAGCAGTAGGTAATACAGCTATATCGACATTTGACTCTGGGATAGATGCGAGCAAATTAGCAGAGCTTGAGGAGTTCGCGCGAAATAATCGTGTAAAAGAACGTTTAGCCAAGATTAAATCGGGGGGCTGATGATATTTTTACTGCAAGACCAAAACCTGGTCTTTACCGGTGCGCTGATGTTAATGTTTATGATAGCGCTTCTTGAAGGCGTCATGACATTGATTGGTGTTGGTATTTCAGATTTACTGGATAATTTATTACCAGATTTTGATGTTGACGTGCCGGATACAGGGCTGTCTGGGGGGATGACTAAGCTGCTTGGGTGGTTGCGTTTCGGTGAAGTTCCTGCACTTATACTGCTAGTAACTTTTCTGGTTAGCTTTGGGGTGACGGGCCTAGTAGCCCAAATGCTCATAGAGTCTCTTGTTGGGTATTTATTGCCGAGCGGTTTACTTGCTGTGGCAGTCTTTTTTCTTGCGCTACCTCAGGTACGTTTTGTTGGCAACATTATGCGGCGCTTTGCTGTGGGTGATGAATCCGAGGCAGTTGAGAGAAATTCCTTTATAGGCCGTGTAGCGATTATTACGATCGGTAAAGCAGAAATCGGTTCACCAGCAGAAGCGCGTTTTAGTGATGAATACGGAACCACACACTATGTAATGGTGGAACCGGATGAAAGTGAAACATTTAATCAGGGGGATAAGGTGTTACTGGTTGAAGAGCTGGGAGCACATTTTCGAGTAACTAGCCCCAGCAGTATACATCTTATGGAGAATAACTAAATGGAGAATCTAGAAGTGATAGGAAACCTACCGGTTATGGTATTTATTGCCGGGGCTGTACTAGTGGCCTTAATTGTTATTGGAACTATTTTTGCGCGCCTGTATACGAGAGCCTCAAAAGAGCGCTCATTTGTGCGTACCGGTATGGGTGGTCAAAAGGTCATAATGAATGGAGGTGCATTGGTACTACCGGTTCTACATGAAATTATTCCTGTGAACATGAATACTTTGCGCCTGGCGGTTTCCCGTAAAGAGCATCAAGCGCTGATCACCAAGGATCGTATGCGTGTTGATGTACTTGCTGAATTTTATCTGCGGGTAAAACCGGATGCAGATGCGATAGCCAATGCTGCACAGACTTTGGGGCTGCGTACTTTAGACCCCGAAGCATTGAAAGAAATGATCGAGGGTAAATTTGTTGATGCGTTACGCTCGGTGGCGGCTGAAATGGAAATGGCTGAATTGCATGAGCAGCGCAGTCAGTTTGTACAAAAAGTTCAGCAGGTAGTTTCCGAAGATCTATTAAAAAATGGATTGGAACTAGAGGCTGTATCTTTGACCGGTTTGGATCAAACCCATAAAGAATTCTTTAATCAGGATAATGTGTTTGATGCTGAGGGCCTCGCCAGCATGACCCGCTCTATTGAGACACGTCGTAAAGAGGTCAATGATGTCGAGCAGGAAACTATGGTACAGATCGAGAAGAAAAATCTCGAAGCTGAACGCCAAAAGTTAGAAATTGATAAAGAAAAACGTTACGCACATCTGGAGCAGCAGCGCGAGCTGGAGAATCGTGAAGCTGCTCAGAAGGCGGATATCGCCCGTGAACAAGCAGAGCAGGAGCGCGCCGCACGCAAGGCTGAAATTGAAGCCCAGCGCGAAGTGAGCCAATCTCAAATTGCTGCGGAACAGGCAACTAAGTTACTGGAAATCGAGAAAGAGCGTCGCTTGAAAGAACAAGAGATTGAAGGTGAGCGTATTCTCGATGAGCAGCGTATTTCCAAAGAGAAGTCAGTGGAAATTGCCAAGCAGGAACGTGCAATTGCTGTTGCAGAAAAGTCCAAAGAGCAATCTCTTGCGGACCAACAGGCTAACGTAGCTCGAGCTGAAGCAGTAAAAGCCGAAGAGCAAGTTCGCACAGCTCAGGATGTTGAAGTTGCCGAGCGTGATAAGCGCATTGAAATTATTGAAGCTCAAAAAGTAGCGGAACGTCAGGCCACGGGTATTAAAGTAATGGCCGATGCGGAGAAAGCAGCTGCAGAGGATAAGGCCGAAGCATTGCGCTTACAGGCTGCTGCTGAAGCTGAGGCTATTCGTATTAAAGTTGAAGCTGATCGTGAAAAATATGCAGTGGACGCTGAGGGTCAGCGCCTGATGAATGAGGCTTTCAATAGCCTCAATGAGGCCCAGATTGCACTTAAGAAGGTGCTCAGTCTGCACGAAAATCTTCCCAATATTATCCGTGAGAGTGTTAAGCCGATGGAAAGTATTGAGGGAATGAAAATTATCTCTGTTGAAGGCTTAAATGGTGTCGATGGTAGAGCAAGCAGCGGCATTTTAGATGGCGAGGCTGAATCCAAAGGGCAAAGCTTGCCTGAGGCTCTGGTTGGTAGCGCTCTAAAACATCGGGCTATGGCGCCGCTGGTAGACTCGCTCTTAAAAGAAGCTGGAGTTGGTGACCTGAATAAGACCACTGAGATTGATAGTTAGAGCAACGTACATTTTTTAAATTATATAGTACAAAACTCACTATTATTTTGGAAATAAATGATTCTTATAGCCCGGATCTAAATAGGCAGATCCGGGTTATTTTTTATTAAGGTGCAAAATATGAAGCGCTGTACCAGCTGTAAAGATGGAGTTCTTAAACCAGGATTTATCGAAGAGTTATTTCGTGGATATACTTGCTCTTCCTGTGAGGGTAACTGGATACTTATTGAAGATTACTTAAGCTGGAAAAGAAAAAATCCTGAATACAAATTTTCAGAAGACATTAGTAACCTGAATGATGTAGTTGTCGAAGATACTAAGCGAGCTATCTTGTGCCCGGTGTCTGGTTCCATAATGCAAAAGATAAAAATTATTGCTAGTAGTGAACATCGTATTGATTACAGCACTGTTGTCGGTGGAGTTTGGTTAGATAAAGGCGAGTGGGATTTACTAAAAGCTGAAGGGCTCGCTGGCTCAATTAACTTTTTAGTCACTCATGAATGGCAGAAAAAGATCAGGGAGAATAAGGCCCAAGAGACTTTTTCTGAAATGTATCGGAGTAAATTTGGCGATGACTTATATGATAAAGTTAAAGATGTTCGCAAGTGGCTTAATTCAACCGAACAGAAAGTAGATGTTTTGGCCTATTTAAATGCGGAAGATCCTTACTCTGCTGAACGATAGTCTCCGATAGAGGTTGTTTTTTGGAGAACCAAAGAAAATTGGGTTCTCTGTTAAATACACTAATATATTTTTTATAAGTAGAAGTTGAGTAGTTGTAGTTAAATTCCTTTAACTTATCTATATATCTATCTTCTTTATTCTTGCCTTATTCGAATAATGTTAGTTATAAAGTGGCTTTGGATCTCATTTTTTTGGCTGTTCAATGATTCCAAGTACCCGGAACAAGCGTCTCCTTTGAAATTTCATGCTATTGGATATTGGTTTAATTATATTGATAGCCAGTTCATATTATTTATCTAATTTGTATTTTTGTTGTTATGGGAAGTGTTTGTTGGCGGTGATAGCATCATTAACGAGGTTTGTTGTTTTTGGTTTATCAATTAATAATAAACAATCTTAAGGTTCTACAAATGGATGTCAAAAAAATATTAATAGTACTGTCTTTGCTGGCTGGCTCTGCCGTTGCATTGCCTGCATTTTCTGCTGATCTTAAATGTAACCTTAACGTCAAAGCTGGGGGGCAAGTAATTGGCAACGGAACAAATCGTTGTGTTGTAGCTCTGGTTTGTACTGTTCTGTGACAGTGCGAGCGTATGCCTCAAATCCTGCCGAGGTCTATATTCACTATACCGATGGGTCTATCGAGTATCTAGATGGATCAATGTTTTACGAGACCGGTTATTAATTCTGCAACTTGGCGTCGTTTATCTAATCGGCGCCATATTATTAAATCTTAGTTGAAGGGGGAGGATCTCAATTAATCTTCTTACCGATTTTATATCATAAATATATGGCGAATCCCGTCACCATCGGCTTTTATTAAAGCCATGGAATACAAGGACTATTACAAAATACTCGGCCTGGATCGGAGTGCGGATCAGGCACAGATTAAGCGTGCCTATCGGAAATTAGCACGTAAATATCATCCGGATGTCAGTAAAGAGGAGGGCGCCGAAGAACACTTTAAGGAAGTAAATGAGGCCTATGAAGTATTGAAGGATCCAGAGAAGCGAGCTGCTTACGATCAGCTCGGCAGTGGTTTTCAGTCTGGCCAGGACTTCCGACCGCCCCCCAATTGGGACCAGGGTTTTGAGTTTCACGGTGGTGGATATACCGAAGCTGATCCTGAAGCTTTTAGTGACTTCTTTGAAAGCTTGTTTGGCCGCGGCGGGTTTCGTCAGGCTTATGGGCAGGGGCAGCGCCGCTCTTATAGTGCCCAGGGTGAAAATACCTATGCCCGCATCACAGTAGACCTCGAAGATAGTTATCGTGGCGGTACACGCCAAGTAACCTTAAAGCACTCGGTATTGGGTGCAGATGGGCGACCGCAACTACGTGAGCGCACTCTTAATATAAAAATTCCCAAGGGGATCACTGAAGGGCAACAGATTCGCTTGGCTGGACAGGGTGAGCCTGGCATTGGAGAAGGTAAGCCTGGTGATCTCTACCTGGAAATTGCTTTCAACCCCCATCCCCTTTTCCATACAGAAGGTAAAACTGTTTACCTGGATTTGCCTTTGGCTCCCTGGGAAATAACGCTTGGAGCCAAGGTTCAGGTACCCACTCCAGATGGCCCCATTAAAGTGACCATTCCAGCAAACAGCACCAATGGTAAAAAACTGCGCCTCAAGGGCCGCGGTATCCCGGCAAAGCAGCCGGGGGATATGTATATAGTGATGCAAACTGTTACGCCGCCAGCCACTACTGATAATGAACGCGCGGCATACCGTCAGTTTGGCGACGCATTCAACTTCAATCCGCGTCAGTCCATGGGAGGATAATTGTGATGCCTAAAAAGGTTGAGCAGCTTAGCGGTGTTCTCCTGGATGAAGAGAGTGAGTTAACTTTGAGTGAACTGTGTCGGGCTTGTGGTGTGCCGGCGGAGCGCATCATTGCCTTGGTTGAGGAGGGAATTATTGAGCCACGTAGCAGGGAAGTGCAGTGGCGCTTTAGCGGAATTTGTGTGCGCCGGGTGCGCCGGGTTTACAGCCTGGAGCGGGATCTGGGGGTAAATCTTGCCGGCGCTGCATTAGCGATAGAGCTGCTGGAAGAAATAGAGCGTCTTGAGGCGCATCTGGCACGGCTGGAGAAAGGTCGAAAACGCTAAGGTTATCTATTGTCTTGCTTGTAGATATGGGCCAATCAGCTCGATCTTCTCAATCCAAATAGCTCCGCTGTACCCTTCGGGTAGAAAACTGAGTTCTTCCGGTGTGTAAATACCGGGCAAGCCCCGCTTGCCATTTTTATGGTCCACTGCCATCACCAAGCTATTGGCTTTGGCCACTCGTTCAGAGTAGCGATTGGGCCAACCCCACAAAGCCCATCGCCAGGTATTGGGTGCAACAACAATACTGTTCCGGCAAGACTCGGGAAAGTAGCCACTCCAACCAAATAGTGCATATTGCAGAGCACATTGTTTGGCGCTTGTCTTGCTGAAGGCCAATGCATTTGGCCGCAACTGCCGCATCTTTTTAATTGGGCGATCGCCACCGTAGACCATAAGCCGGGAATTAATAGGCAATTGGTGTTGCCGAAGATAGTTATCCAATCGCTCTGCTTCTGTTGGATCATTACTCTTAATGTTGATCAGAAACTGCTTGCCGGGAAAGTGCAGCAAGACCTCTTTTAAAGTGGGAAGTAAACCCACCCCCTGGCCACGAAAGGGAAATGTCTTACCGCCATCAAAGGTATAGCCGTAACCAATATCCAGCTTCTTTAAGTCCTTTATGGACTGTTCCCGGGTGACACCTGTTCCATCCGTGCGGCAGTCTATGGTCCAGTCGTGAAATACCGCGAAGTCGCCATCAGTGGTGGGATGGACATCGATTTCGACAATGTCCGCGCCATGAGAAAAGGCAGCTTTCATAGAGGGAATCGTGTTTTCCAGATAGCGGTGTTCCGGGGTATAGATACGGACTGCGGTGCATTCGTCACGGGTTAAATTATCCCGGTTGTAAGTTTGGTAGACGCCGCGATGGGCAATCAGGATTGGTTTTCCTTGCTGGGCTGTCGCCAGCCAAGAGGCATTGAGTAGGTAAATTGCACCGAGTCCAAATAGGGCTGTTAGCGCTACGGTTTTGCCAATGGTGCTTCTCTTCATCTAGCTGCTCTGCACTTTTCCTTGGTAGGTGTTGCAGATATTAGTCAGTTTTTGGGAAGAGAAATGGGCGCAGAGGTGGCGAATTATGGTGAATTCAGGCAGTAACTATGGGGTGGTGCGGCACCACCCCGAATATTATCAGAGTGCAGCTTTGGTAATGGTTCCTACCAGGTAGCCGGTATATACGAGGTAAGCCATTAGCAGCGCGGAGCCTTCCCAGCGATTGATTCGGCCCTGGCCTTTGAAGCCGTAGGCAAAAATAAACAGGGCAATTGTGAGGCCCAGAACCATCGGCCAGTCCCGGGACAGCACCTCGTGGGGTACGTTGTTCATGGGAGCAATGGTGCCGGCAATGCCAACCACCGCCAGCAGATTGAACATATTGGAGCCGACAACGTTACCGATGGCGATATCGTGCTCACCTTTTCGTGCGGCCACTAAAGTTGCGGCCAGTTCCGGCAGTGAGGTTCCCAGGGCAACAATAGTCAGGCCTATCACCAGGTCACTGACCCCCAAAGATTCGGCAATGGTTACTGCTCCCCATACGAGGATTCGGGAGCTGACAATCAATAGTACCAGCCCCGCTACCAACCAAAATATGGCAGTTCCGAGTGGCATAGGGTTGTCTTCCAGCTCAGTTTCTACTTCTCCCTCAAGCTGGTCACCTTTATTGCGCATGGCAGAAAAGATACTCCAGCCGATCAAGGCGAAGAAACCGAATAACAGAACAATACCCTCCCAGCGCTCCAAGCGGTCATTCCACAGGAAGGCACCACTGAGCAGGGTGA
The DNA here is from genome assembly GCF_052466985.1 of Microbulbifer maximicatervae (SeqCode). Lineage (NCBI taxonomy): Bacteria > Pseudomonadati > Pseudomonadota > Gammaproteobacteria > Cellvibrionales > Microbulbiferaceae > Microbulbifer > Microbulbifer maximicatervae (SeqCode). The sequence continues at coordinate 3,685,346 of NZ_CP174298.1, read as the reverse complement.
TTGCCAGCAGCAGTGGCAGCTCTTTACGCACAATCTTTGAGTGTACCGATAGTGGGATCAGCAGGGCACTGAAACCGAGAATCAAACCGGTATTGGCAATATTGGAACCGTAGGCATTACCCAGGGCGAGGCCGGGGTTGCCATTCAAGGCGGCAATGGCTGAGACCACCATCTCCGGAGCGGAAGTACCGAAGCCGACAATCACCATGCCTATTAACAGTGTGGGCATGCCGCAATGTTTAGCAGTGGCGGCAGCTCCATCCACAAAACGATCGGCACTCCAGACCAGCACAATAAAGCCAGCAATGATGGCAGCAGCGGCGAGAAGCATAGGGGGTCCTCAATAAATACATTCAGGCGGGGTTTTTACCCGACAAACGGGGGCCGATTGTACCGGCTCTGACAAATACAAAAAGGTATTCAGTTATTTGGATGGGCTGTCAGGGGCAAATTAACGTAAATGTCCCGTCAGTCAGATGGTTTCGCTGCCAGTGTGGGCTACAGTCAATGCATGGCCCGGTAAATCTGCAGGGTGATAATGGGATGGCGCGCCTAATCGCAAAATCCCTGAGCTGGTGGAGATGTCGGGTAAATCTACGCGGGTCGCACAAAGCAATGCGCGGCAGATTCCGCGATATCCATGTCACCGGCCGCTAAGCCGGGTATTTAGGAGGCCTTTATGAGACTCAAAGCTTCAATTGGGATACTGGCCGCGGCGATGGTTTTGACCCTGTCTGCCTGCGAACAGCGCAAGAAAGATGAAGGGATGGACGGCAATAAAGGGATGGGCACCGCTGAAACCGGTTGCTGCCAGCATGCCGAAAATGCCTGTGCCGGAGATGTGAGCAAATCCCAGTGCGACCAGATGACCGGCAAGTTTCACAAGGATCATATGTGTCGTACTGATACCGGAAAATGCACGCGTAAATAAGGTCGGCTGTGCATGGGTGTGACGCAACAACTGTGTCGCACCCGGCTCCCGATTACTCTCCCGGTCCTGTTCAAGGACCCGTTGCCAGCTGGTTATTCTCCCAGGCGCTAGCTTTGGAGGCTGGTGACTAAAAGCACACTTCAAGTACTCATTTGTTAGCTGATCCAGAGTTTCTTGACATTAGTTACATCTGCAACTAACTTCGTTTGCGCTTTAAATCCACAATCCGCAGCCACGCTTTGAAGTGCTGCGATGATAAGAAATGGAGGACCGCATGGCCGACTTATTTGAAAACCCGATGGGACTTAACGGCTTCGAATTCGTAGAGTTTACAGCGCCGGAAAAAGGCATCCTTGAAACCGTTTTTACCGCCATGGGCTTTGAGAAAATCGCCCGTCACCGCTCCAAGGCAGTAGAGTTGTGGCGCCAGGGTGATATCAACTTCATCACCAACTACGAGCCCAACAGTCACGCCTATTACTACGCCCAAGAGCACGGTCCCTCCGCTTGTGGCCTTGCCTTCCGCGTAAAAGATGCCAAGTTCGCCTACGAAGAGGCCCTGCGTAAAGGTGCACAGCCTGTTCATGTGAATACCGGCCCGATGGAACTGCACCTGCCGGCAATCAAAGGTATTGGCGGTGCGACCCTGTACATGATTGACCGCTACGAAGATGGTGAGTCCATCTACGATATCGACTTTATCTGGGAAGAGGGCGTAGAGCGCCGCCCCGAAGGTTGTGGTTTCCACACTCTGGATCACCTTACCCACAACGTGTATCGCGGCCGTATGGATTACTGGGCCAAGTATTACGAAGACCTGTTCAACTTCCGCGAGATTCGTTACTTCGATATCAAAGGCGAATACACCGGCCTGCTGTCCAAGGCGATGACTGCACCGGATGGCAAGATCCGTATTCCGCTGAACGAAGAAGCAGCTGGTGGTGGCGGCCAGATCGAAGAGTTCCTGATGAAGTACAACGGCGAAGGTATCCAGCATATCGCCTTTGCTTGTGATGACTTAATTGCCTGTTGGGATCGCCTGAAAGAGCGCGGCATGGAGTTTATGACCCCGCCGCCGGACACCTACTACGAAATGCTGGAAGAGCGCCTGCCTGGGCACGGTGAACCTACTGAAGAATTCCAGAGCCGTGGCATCCTGCTGGATGGCACCACTGAGGGCGGCCAACCACGCCTGCTGCTACAGATTTTCTCCGCTAATATGCTCGGCCCGGTATTCTTTGAGTTTATCCAGCGCAAGGAAGATGAAGGGTTTGGTGAGGGTAACTTTAAGGCCCTGTTCGAATCCATTGAGCGCGACCAGCTCAAGCGTGGCGTCATTAAAGAAAAGGAATAATAACGGAGGCTTCAATGGGCATTAAGCGCATTCACCACGTGGCGTATCGCTGTAGGGACGCCAAGGAGACAGTGGAATTCTACCGCGATCTTCTCGGCATGGACTTCCAGCTGGCCATTGCCGAAAACGAGGTACCCTCAACCGGTGAGCCGGACCCTTACATGCACGTCTTTATGGATGCGGGTATGGGGAATGTGCTTGCCTTCTTCGAAATCCCCAACTCCCCGGAGATGGGGCGCGATGAGAACACACCCAAATGGGTACAGCATATCGCTTTCGAAGTGGAGTCCATGGAAGAAATGCTTGAGACCAAAGCGCGACTGGAAGCGGCCGGGGTCGACGTACTCGGCCCTACCAATCACACTATCTTCCAGTCGATCTACTTCTTCGACCCCAACGGCCATCGTATCGAGCTGGCCGCCAATACCGCCAAGCCCGGTATGCACAAAGAGCTGAAGCGGGTTGCTGAGGATATGTTGGAAGAGTGGTCACGTACTAAAAAAGCCCCAAGGCACGCCGCCTGGATGCATGGGGAAGAAGAATTTGTGGAAAAAACTGAAGGGGAGGCACAGTGAAGTTAGCCAGCCTTAAATCCGGCCGCGATGGCCAATTGGTTGTTGTTAGCGACGATCTTACCCGTATGGTGCCAGCTGGCGATATTGCCCCCACCATGCAGAGTGCGTTGGACAATTGGGCATCAGTCAGCAGCGAGTTGGAGAAGCTACACGAACGCCTGCAAAGTGGCGAGATTCAAGGGGAAGCCTTTGACCAAACTCTGTGTGCTTCGCCTTTACCGCGCGCATATCACTGGGCCGACGGTAGTGCTTACGTGAATCATGTTGAGCTGGTGCGCAAAGCCCGCGGTGCCGAGGTGCCGGAGAGCTTCTACAACGATCCGCTCATGTATCAAGGTGGTTCCGATACCTTCCTGGATCCACGCGAGCCGGTAAAGATGCCGCAAAGCAATGGCTTTGGCATCGACTTCGAGGCAGAAATTGCCGTGATCACCGACGATGTTCCTATGGGGGTGTCCGCTGAGGATGCACTGTCCCATATCAAGTTGGTAATGTTGGTCAATGATGTATCCCTGCGCGGATTGATACCTGCGGAACTGGCCAAAGGATTTGGTTTTTACCAGTCCAAACCCTCTAGTGCTTTCTCCCCTGTTTGCGTAACCCCTGAACAGCTGGGTGAAAACTGGAGCGAGGGTAAATTGCATCTGCCACTGGTTTCCCATCTGAATGGTGAGAAGTTTGGCGAGCCCAATGCCGGTGTGGATATGACCTTCCACTTCGGGCAACTGGTCGCCCACGCGGCCAGAACTCGTCCACTTTGCGCAGGCACCATTATTGGCTCTGGAACGGTGTCCAATAAGTTGGATGGCGGCCCCGGTAAGCCTGTAGCAGAAGGCGGTGTTGGTTACAGCTGTATTGCTGAGATTCGCATGATTGAGACCATCCAGAATGGCTCTGCAAGCACGCCATTTATGGACTTTGGAAATACCATTTCCATCGAAATGCTCGATGATCAAGGGCAATCTATCTTTGGACGTATTGAGCAGACTGTAGAGCAGGTTTAACACCGCTTAGCCAAACCTCGACCGGATTTTATCCCCTGGAGTTAACGACCTAGGGACAGATTTTGGTCGAGGCATCTTACCTACCACTTTGCTGTTGAATCATTCCTGCCTAAATTTTTCACAACCAACTTAGTAGTGCTGTATTGAGTGGCTAAAAGTGTGCTGGCAAAGAGACTGGCACAGGCGTTGTTGTTTAGTTTTCTATGCAATTTATTGCATAGCTTTTTACTTGCACACCTACTCTAGCAGTTTGTTGTTACAAGCCACTTTTTTAAACTGATGAGTTTTGTAAAAGTATACTTTCTATAAATTGCTATGCGTCCTATTTGAGATTAAGAATGATAAATATTTATAAGTAAAAATATCTTCTTATCTCTATTTTGTCTTCGCAGTTAGAAACGGCTAAATATTGTTTGTTGCCAGATTATTTTTGGCTAGTAGATTTCAACAAAGTAGGATTCATGCAAGGTTAACGCTAGATAAAAAAATAGTGCCAGAGTCGATTTAAAAAGCGCTTTTATACTCTGTTGGCCCTGGAACTTTTCTGGTTCAATGCCCGCCCAATTCACAGGCGCTACAAATTTTCAGTTTTTAAAAAAGGATTTGTGCAGCGTTTTTATCTCATAAAATGAGGGATCGAATATGCCTATTTGGGTCGATAAAACCGTTCTCGCTGTAACTGGAACACGCGTAAACCCCGTACAACAATCTGTAGCCAATCATCGGGGTCAACTGACATACAACTTCAGCCAGTGTAAGGATCCGGTAAAAGCACAAATCACTATTCACGAAGATACTTCTGGCGGTGTTTGTGAAGCGCTTTCCGCCTTTTGGATCAAGCATCACTCTGATGGAGGGAGCTTGTGGGATTGGTTAATGCCGGCGGGTGCACTGGATGAACAGCACTTATTTCACGTAATGACCCTGCAACAGGCGGGCACACAGAATAACCAGGACAGAACTACAGAAGCCTGGCTGAGCACACAAAATATCTTCCCTACCAGTCAAAATGTATTTGGTGGAGCTTTTCCGAATGGCCGGGGAGGAAATACTATCCGGGGAATTCACAATCCCCGTAGAGCGCAAGGCCAGAGTGGCGTTTTCTCTCCCAATGCTTTGGCCAGGGAGATTATTTTGGATCAGACGGGTGGTGCTGGATGCTATAAGAAGATAGGCCTTGATGGCACTTTTGCAGGTCATGCAATGGCTGCCTGGGTTGCGCAGGACATTACTTTTTTTGACCCCAACTTTGGTGAATTCTGGTTCGAATCCAGAAATTCATTCTTTAATTGGTTTACCCAATCATTTTGGCATAACTCTATGTATTCAGTAGGGCTAAGCGGTGGCTATGAAGTTCGCTCTTACGCTCGCCGCACATAAATTGGCAGTAGCTGTTTTTAGTGGTTAGCAATCCACTACCAATTTTTTCCTCTTAGCCCTTCCCCCATGGGCGCTCGGCAGCCGGATTCACCCGGCTGCATTTTTAGTTGTTACCACTTCTACCTATTTCACTTCTTATCATTGACTCATTTTTAAGTCGAAATTATCCGAAGGTAATAAGCTCTATCTCTGGAAAGATAAAACCAATTGTCGCCAACTACAAAAAAATATTTCCATTTAGATAGTTTCTATGTCATAGGTCTATTTTTTTGCACCAAAAATAGTACCAGAGTCGAATTAAAGGACCTGTGTAATCTGACTGGCAAGCGTAACTGGGTCTGTTCTAACATGGAATTAATCGTAAATAGCCGTGATATTCCTACCCATAAAAAATAGTGCCAGAGTCAAATAAATACCTGCGCTTCAATCCATTTCGAACTGCTATCTATGGCCTGAGAAAAGAGTGCCAGAGTCGATTTTAAAAAAAAATGGACACCTATCTGCTCTGTAAATTTTCTGTTTCAATCTAATGCATATACCGGAAAGCACTTCTCAGAAGTAGTTAACTAATCGCTGAATAAGTGTTTCTACATTGTGAATACAGGGGAGATGGACATGCCGATTTGGTTTGATAAAACAGTACTTGCACTTACCGGGACAAGGGTTGGTCCTGTTCAGCGATCTGTGGCCCAGCACGGTGGCACACTTCAATATAATTTCAGTCAGTGTTTGGATCCGGTGAAGGCACAGATCACCATACACCAGGATACTGCTGGCGGAGTCTGTGAATCCCTGAGTGCCCACTGGATTAAATTTCACGCAGAGGATGGAAGCCTTTGGAATTGGCTATTCCCCAATAATACATTGAGTGAGCAACATCTTTTTCATGTGATGACCTTGCACCAGATTGGTGGAAATGCACCAAACCAGGATCAGGTCTCAGAGACGTGGCTGCAATCTCACAATATTCTGCCTCTTCAGAATAATGGCGGTGTGGGTATCGCTGGGCCAAATGGTCAGCGCCAAATTCACGTGGTTACAGGCCCTCGTTTAGATCGTGGGCAAACTACTATGCGCAACTCTGCAGCGCTTGCCGATGAAATTATTAGGGAGCCGACGAGAAGCGCTGGCTCTTACAAGAAAATCGGTATTTCAGGTAAGGTGGGTGCCCACGCCATGGCAGCCTGGGTTGCGGAAGATGTGTTGTTTTTCGACCCAAATTTTGGAGAATTCTGGTTCCCAACCAAGAACGCATTCCGCAACTGGTTTGTAAACTCTTTCTGGAATACATCTATGTATGCCATTGGTCTGAGTGGGAGCTATGACGTGCGCTGTTATGCGCATGCCACCTAAGTCACCAGCCAACTGTTTGACCACTTGGTGGAGGAAATTATACTCCTCCACCTCACTTGTGGCGGTATGTCTATTCCGCTGAGTCACTATTATCCATCCTTCGTGTATAGTGCTGGTACAAGCTTGCCACGCCTACTCTGTAGGGTAACTAAAAGAGCAAGCTCTGTTGTTCTTTTTAGATACCAACAGCACTACGGAGCCAAGGGTGAAATTCAAGAAATCACTTACCTACTACCTCAAGTCCCTAACAGGACCGCTTATTGCCACTAGCCTATTGATGCCCTCAGCCTGGGCAGCAACTGCTACAGAAGAGCTTCAAAGTGTTCTTAACGATCACTGGCAATACACGCTGAGAGAAGACCCGATTACTGCCGGGCGAGTTGGCGTTTCCGATTACAATCGAGAATTGCCCGGGGTAACTGCAGAGGATCGTCAACGTCGTATAGAGGCTGAGCAGGCCTTTATCCGGCGCCTTGAGGCTATCGATCAAAGTAAGTTAAGTGCTTCAGACCGCGTCAATAGTGAGCTTCTCTCTTGGGTTCTTGCCAGCTCAGTTGAGGAAGAGGAACTGTTTCTCGACCGAATTCCCCTAAACACCTTCTCAAGTTTTTACGCAAGTGCGCTTGAGGCAAATAGTGGTTTGGCGATGAGGGATATCGCCGACTACGAGGACTATATTGCCCGTATCGGTGAATTTGGTCGCTACTTCGATGAGAACATTGCCAATATGCGCGAAGGTATTCGCTCTGGCTTTGTGTTGCCCAAAATCGTTGTAGAAGGTATAGCGCCAACTGTTCGCGCTCAAGTATATAAAGATCCCAGTAAGAGCAGCTTGTATAAGCCTTTTGCTGAGATGCCGCAAAACATCGCGCCCGATGAGCAGAAGCGTCTGCGAGAGCAGGGCTTAGCTGTGATTAAGCAAGTAGCTATTCCCGCATTCGGACGGGTAGCGGATTTCCTTGAGGGCGACTACCTAAAGGCGGCCACAAAGACTTTGGGTGCTGAACAGATGCCTGGTGGTAGCGACTACTATCGCCACAATATTCGCTACTACGTGACCCTGGATCTGGACCCTGCGGAGATTCATCGCACGGGCCTTGCCGAAGTGAAGAGAATCCGCGCGGAAATGAAAGCTCTGATCAAGGAGTCAGGCTTTAAGGGCAGCTTTACAGAATTCACTCAATTCCTGCGCACAGACCCACAGTTTTACGCTAAAACGCCGGAACAGCTGCTCAAGGAAACGGCCTATATATCCAAGCGGATTGACTATGTATTACCGGAGTTCTTTAATTTATTGCCGCGTACTCCCTATGGTGTGGTACCAGTCCCCAGTGAAATAGCACCTAACTACACTACGGCCTCCTATAATCCAGCCGCCATTGGCGGTACTCGCGGTGGTGCCTACTGGTTGAATACTCACGGGCTGGACCAGCGTCCCTTGTATGAGCTACCTGCTCTTACCTTGCATGAAGCTGTACCGGGGCATCATTTACAAAATGCTCTCTCGCAAGAGCTTGAAAATGTACCGGACTTTCGTCGCAACCTTTACCTGAGCGCTTATGGAGAAGGTTGGGCCCTTTATTCTGAACGACTGGGTAAAGAGATGGGACTGTACACCACTCCCTACGAGCACTTTGGGCGACTCAGCTATGAAATGTGGCGTGCCGCACGCCTTGTGATTGATACTGGCATTCATTCTCAGGGGTGGTCACGACAGCAGGCATTAAACTTTCTTTCCAATAATACATCCCTCTCTCCGGCTAATGTACGTGCAGAAGTAGATCGCTATATATCCTGGCCGGGTCAGGCGCTATCTTACAAGATGGGGGAAATTAAAATTCGACAGCTGCGAGCTCTTGCGGAAAAAGAGCTTGGCGATAAGTTTGATTTGCGATCATTTCACGATGCACTGCTAAGTAATGGTGCTTTGCCTCTTTCGATGCTGGAAGAGCGGATGCAGCGCTTTATTGAAGAGCAGAAGTCTGCCTAAGCCTACCCTGAATCCCATTCACAACCTGTGGATGGGATTCAATCTTTTCAAGATGTCCTCTGTCGTAAGCAAAACTTTCTTTTAGATAGCTGAAAACACAAGCTCCTTTAGTGGCACAAACTGCAATATTTTTGTCTCATATTTGGAGTGGAGGTTGTGTTGGCAAAAAAGGTCTAATAATCACACAATAAGCAATCTTTTTAGGTTGAATACCTGGTTATTCTTCTCTTTTACATTTTTATGAGAGGTAAAATGAATATCTTTAAGTGGGTGATTTTTTTAGGTTTGTCACTGATAAGCCTTATGGCTTTTTCCTCAGCGAAAGTAACTGATAATATAACAATTGATTTTGAGAGTGCTGATAGATTAGTTGATATTTTATCTGGAAACAAAGTATCTGATAATCAATTAGATAAGCTGATGAGCTTGCAGGGTATACAAGCAACGATCCATCAAACCTCAAGATTTGACAATAAAGCCAATGCTGAGTCATTTCGGTCTAGTTTGATCGATGTTGTTGAAGGTAATCCAGTTAAAAATGATCCCTTTAGATTTCAACAGTTAAATGAACGATTGACCGAAGTTGAAGATATACTCAAGATAATAAAGCGCAATCCTCAGCAATACTTAAATAGCGTAAAGAGGGGAATTGGTGATTATTCTCCTAAATATATTTCCTTTGATACCAATATTTTTATGGTGGTCGGGGGTACTTCTGACGGTTGGGCCCATAGTGATAACTTTTACATTGCGCTGCAGTATTTTAAAGGAGATTATGAAGGTTTACTGACGCTCTCAACACATGAGTTATATCATGTTGCTCAGTCCAATTTTTATGGAAAGGGAAAAAATTCAGACTCTAATTGTGAGAAAATCTTAAATCAAACCCGCCTGGAGGGGATAGCCTCTATTGTGGGTTCTCCATTAAGTGTTACAGAGGGAAAAGAGTACACAGAATGGTTTAAGAAAAAATTTAAAAGAAATTTACAACGAATAGATAGTAACTTTGTATTATTTGAAACAATGCTTTTTCGTGCATGCCGTGACTCAAGTTTAGACTTCGACAAAATCTATCATTTGGGTTTTTCTGCAGTATGGGATAGTCCGTTGTATTTTGTAGGTTTCTATATCGGCAATAGAATCGAAGAGTTAAAGGGTAGGGATTATCTGATTTCACTTTTGCAGGAATCACCTTCAGCTATGTTTAAAGCTTATATCAAGCTTTATAAGGATGAGAAAAATAAAGGTTTAATAAAATTTGATAAGTCGATTGAAGACATTATTCTTGCCATATAGCACCTAATCAAAACTCTAAGAATTGGTTTTGGTAAATCTAGGCGCCTTGAGTAGGCGTCTAATTCTTTTGCTGTATAACTTAGCCTTCCTGAAATCATCTAGCTTAAGCAAATCATCAATCAATAAATTTGAAAAAAGGTGTATAGCTGTCTACTTTAAGTGGTACAGCCTTTATCAGCCTTGATTATATTCAAATTAATTTACTTATTGCGTTTACATTTAACTCTGCTGCTTTGGGATAATTGAGAGAATTATAAAGAGAATTTGTATGCCTAACAGTAAAGTTGGGGTGGTGATACCAACATATAATGAAAAAAATAATATTGTTAATGCGCTGAACTCTATTGTTCATAATAATTCGACTGATGTAAAAATTTACTTATCTGACGATAATTCCTCAGATACCACGGTTGGGTTGGCCGCTAATTTTCTTCAGAAAAATAGAATTCCATATAAAATTATTTTAAACGATGGTAATAATGGGGCAGGCTATTGTAGGAATAGTGCTCTCGATCAAATAGCTGAACCGCTGACTTTATTTTTTGATGCCGATGATCTAATCCTCCCAAATATGTTGGACCGATCTGTTTCAATTGCTACAAAAGTTAACAGTGATGTTTTGTTGATGGCCTATCAGTGTAGATTTCCGGGAAGCACTATTAATCTCGGTATGGCAGGTGATGACAATTTAATTTTCTACAGAGCGATTAGAATCTTTGGTAACAGGACTTTTTCCACTTTTGATCATGATAGCATTCTATGTTTAACACCTTTTCCTTGGAATAGATTGATTAAAACCAGTTATGCAAAAAGGGTTTCCCTTAGATTTTCACAAACGCCTGTACATAATGATGTGTTAGCACATTGGAATTTGCTCACAAATGCTAAATATATTGCATTATTTGAATCCCCTTTTTGTATTCATAATGTAGATTCCACAGGAAATAGGCTGTCAAATATTTCAGATGCACGGCGTACATCTGTATTACAGGTTTTTGATGAGGTTGAAGACTTCTTTAATAAGAATATTAATCTTAGAGATAGATTTTACCACTTGTATGTCAAAAGCAAGTTAGCATTGTTTAACTGGTGCTGGCGTAATCTTGACGAAGAGTATAGGGGGAGCTTTCAATCTCAGTTTACAAGATCTTTTCTATCATTGAGCAATGCGGATTTGAGAATGCTCTTTGACAAAGATCCAGATACTGCTAATTCTGTATTAGATTACCGAACTTCAGTGGTATGCGCATGATTTCGATTGTCGTTATTTCAAAGTCTAGCGGTGTCTATCTCAATACCTGTCTGCAGAGTATTATTCGACAGCAGTACAAGGACATAGAGATACTTGTTCTTTATTTTTGCGAAAATGATGAGCGAAGCCGGAATAATAACTTTACAGGTTCAATGCCCAGAATTCGAAGTATTCATATTCCGAGTACTTCACAGATTGATGACCAGCTAATTTTTGAATTTGGAGTAAAAAATACTTTTGGGGAGTATGTTGGATTTATCGATGAGGGAGATTGTTGGTACCCTACATTGATCCCTAAATTACAGGATATAGTCAATAGTGAGAATCCAGATGTAGTATTTTTTAGCCATAATATACCCCTACAAAAATTCTCAGAATCCATTGGTGATAAATCCAGGTTTGTTTTAAAAATAAATTCTATAAATGTCAGGAGGTTTTATCGCAGGGACTTTGTTTATGGAAATAAAATATCCGAATTTATTTTGGGTTCCTGCGTTAATGGTCACTCTCTACATTGGATAACAACCGTCAAGGCTAAATCAATATTAGTTTTGCCAGAAATTGGGTCGTATAGTTTAGTCAACATGGATGAAAAGAAAAGTGATCTAATGGTTCAGCGATTGGTGAATCAATACCATTTTGTATTTGACTACTTAACAAAAAATGCTAGTGATACGGATTATAAGAATGATCTTCTGGGATGTTGGTTGCTGTATTTGATAGAATTACGACCGCTTTATGGTGATAAAAAAGTAATTTCTCTATTAACCAAATCAAAATTAGTCGAAAAATATACAGAAAGAGAATTTAATGAAGCTTTGGGCAATCTGAAGTTGGACAGAGATAAGCAGAGTTTGGTGAAAGAGTGGTATTCTGACTGCAATAAGATAGGTAAATATTTAAATCTATTTTATAGGTTGCTACCATCAAAGCTATCTAGCTATATACGGCAAAATGGTTTTAGATACTCCATGAGCAGAGGTTTTCAAAATACTTATTATCGACTGCCTGACTGGGTAAAGCCACTGATAAAATTTACCAGGAAACGAGCCAGGAGAAGAGTTTCCAATGATGAATTGCTAGAGAGATTAGAATATCTAATAAAACAGAGCCGGTTTGAGCAGTATATGTCGATAATCAATGAGGATTTTGAGAACAAGCTATCGAATCAAATCACCGAGATCAAGAAGGAGTTGATGGAGCTTAAAAAAGAAGTTCATTAAAGATCTTTTTAGATGCTCCATAAAACAATCCAAAGTCTTAATGTTTAATCTGATTTTTCTGAGTTCCAGCCACCTCCATATCCTTCAGAAGATATAATCTATCCATCCCATAGAGTGGATATATTTTATTAACATTCCACCACACATAAGAACTACCATTCCCCGTAAATAACCAGGATTAATTTTAAATAGAAAATGAGATCCCAGCCAGGCACCTATAACTTGTCCAATCATCATTAAGATTCCCGCAACCCATAAAATTTGACCGGCAAATAAGAATACGATTAAAGATGCGATATTAGTGGAAAAATTGAGAGGTTTTGCATTGGCCGTGGAGGTTAGTAAATCCTGTCCTCTACAGGCAACGCCTGATAAGGCAAAAAATGATCCAGTTCCGGGGCCAAACATACCATCATAGTAACCAATAAATGGGATTACGCCATATTGGTATTTCTTTCTTGAGACCTTGGGCTTAGTACTACTATGAGTAAGGGATGGAGAAACTATAAAATAAATAGCGATGAATAAAAGAACAGCAGGGATAATAAATGACAAAACATCAGTATTAATGAACTGTACTGCTATTGTGCCCATGGCTGCGCCGATAAAGGCAAATAGCATTAGATTTTTAATCCCATCCCAACTGATCTTGTTATTTTTAAGCATCATGTAGGTGGCAGTTGCAGTACCAATACTGCCTTGTAATTTATTGGTGCCCAAGGCAGCTAGTGGCGGGACGCCACTAAGAATAAGGGCCGGTACAGTTATCAGGCCGCCCCCACCTGCTAGTGTATCAAGTAGGCCCGCAATAACGGCGACGAAAAACAATATAAACAATAACTCTACAGAGAGGCTAGCGAACTCCAAGAAGGTATCTCCTTTCGCTTGGTATTATGGTAGATAGTGATTAGTACCAAAAATAATTTTTTAGTCGGTTTGCACCGGAATTCCAAAATTAATAAATCGATTTTTTTCCATGCCACCACATTAGGAAATTCTCTCCCACTGAATATTGGGGCAGGGAGTGGCGGCTTCTTTTAATCCCCTGTTCCTGTTCCATCTCGGTTACTTTTAACTTGGCGGCTTCAAACCATGCCTCAGGATTATTCACTCCCTGATTGAGGGCTTCACCGTAAAGCGCGGAACTAAACCAGGTGCGCTCGGAATCATCGCTACATCCAAAGGAGCTGCGATCCGCAGCGGCCGAAGTAAAGATGACCCGATTGGGGCTATGTAGGGCTTCTACCCATTGACCGGAAAAGCAGGCTGAAACAACGATCCATTGGTACTGGGCGTTAATATTGTCCAGCAATCGTTGCCCATCTTTCAGTGAGAAATCATTTAGGGGAATCTCCCCTTCGGCAATTTTGAAATCTCCACTTCGAGCACCATGGCTGACCAGGTGTATGAGAAGTAAATCTTCTTTGGGGTCCATTAATTGATCAATAGCATTGAGGCTTTCCTGGATACTGGTGCGGGTAGCCAGGGGGAAACCGTATCCGCCGCCGTTACTGAGGCGCAGCATACGTTGGTCAATGCTAAAGGCTTCATCGAGGCGCTCTGCCACCCAGTCCAGCTCCCTGGCAAATACTGGAGAGGTACCGTCACCACCTATCAGTAGGGTGTAAATATCGCGTACGCCGGGCCGCTGTGAGGGGAGGGCGGCTATGGCACTTTGTAAGCGCTCACTCTCACTGTAGAGCCTGGCTTCTGCTTGGGCACCGGGAATATCCGTCTGTGCGCGCCAGGCGTCTTCGCTGGGGTAATAGGTACCCCCGGAGAAATAGGCAGATTCCTCGACAGTGTTTCCTTCAGCATCCGTACTTATTCGTACGCCTTCACCTTCTGCTTCTCCATAGCGGAAAGTAGCACGGATAATCGTACCGTCGGGCTGTGTGAGTTCACCTTCGCCGGAATAGGAGCCGTATTCGAAATTGCCGGTATAACGATGACCATCGCTATCCGAGTAGCTACCTTGTATTAAAAAACCGTTTTCAAAGCTGCCCTGATAAAAGCTGCCATCTTCTGCAGAGAGTTTGCCTTCGCCGTGGGGATCAAAGTTTAAAAACTCACCATGATAACTACCACCTTCATCCCAATTTAAAGTACCGCTTTGCAACTCCCCTTCATGGAACTCTCCCGCCCACTCAGTTTCATCGCAACTATAGCGACCTTTGCCGTGGGGCTCTCCATTGAGGAATTCCCCTTCATAGCTACAGCCATCACTTCCAGTTAATACACCTTCACCTGTCATGCGACCTTCTCGAAAGTCGCCACGATAATGGCTGCCATTGGGCCATTCGAGCTGACCCTGCCCATGAAACAGACCGTTAAGCATCTCGCCTTTGTAAACAGAGCCATCTGGCAAGGCGGTACCACCTGCGAACTGGGTTGGCTCACAGGCGCTGAGTAAGAAAATAAACGGGGTTAAATAGGTGTATCTCATTCCATGATCCAGCGTCCGGCTTTTGGAATCAGACTAACAAAAAAAGATGCCAGAGGGCCTCTATGTTTTATTCAACTGGTCGAATTTAAGACCGTATTTATCTAAAAGTTGGCGTACCCGGTGTGAGTCGTTGTTGGATTTTTTTGAGGTGCGGCTCACTTGAAATAACTTGCGTCCGGCCTCTGCCATCGAATTGGACTCTGCACAAACCTGAATTAGCCCAGCTAGTTTGATTTGCTCGTAGTAATCCATCTGCTCGATGTGGTCACGACCCAACAGTGCTTCGATACGGGCAAGGGATAGTGATGAATCTGTTACTGGATTTTGCCATTTAATCCGCAACCT
Source organism: Microbulbifer maximicatervae (SeqCode) (assembly GCF_052466985.1). Lineage (NCBI taxonomy): Bacteria > Pseudomonadati > Pseudomonadota > Gammaproteobacteria > Cellvibrionales > Microbulbiferaceae > Microbulbifer > Microbulbifer maximicatervae (SeqCode). Next base: position 3,670,197 of record NZ_CP174298.1, on the reverse strand, counting down.
ATGGATTTCCTCTTCTACTACTTGAGTCGTGATACGCCCACCATCGGCGAGGGTACCCATACGCAGGATACTGGCGTTAAGGTCGCGAAAGTTCGCAGACCAGCTGGCCTCGCGGGAGTGCCCAAAACTCAGGTACTTTTCCCGTGCTGCTCTATTAAAGCTGACAAGATGCCCGGATTTCCTGGAGAAAGCCTCCAGCTCAAAATCTATATTGGGTTCCAGGTCTTCAATACGCTCTCGTAGAGAGGGCAGTCGGTAGGTCCACAGATCGATACGGGCGAGCAGGTCCGCGCGAAATTTACCTTCTTGGCAGAGCTGTACCAGATCCCGGTTGGTACCGGCGATCAGCTGGAAGTGACTGCTTACTTCCTTATCAGAGCCGAAAGGCATAAAGCGTTTGTGCTCAATCGCACGCAATAACATGGCCTGCTCGTCCAATCCCAACTCACCGATTTCATCGAGAAACAGCAGGCCCTTATCTGCTTCCATTAGCAAGCCTGGTCGGTGGGTGGTGGCACCGGTATAGGCGCCTTTACGATGGCCGAACAGGGCGGACATGGCATTTTCGCCGCGCAGGGTAGCGCAGTTAACGGCTACCAGGCCACCCTCCAGCTTGCCCCGCTGCTTGCGCAATTCATAGACACGCTGGGCCAGCTGGGATTTACCTGCCCCTGTGGGACCGGTAATTAGTATGGGGGCGTCGGAGCGAATCGATACCTGCTCCAGCTGCTCGATCATCTGGTTAAAAGCGAGATTGTTGGTCTCGATTCCCCCCTTCAGATAGGTGGTGCCCTCCTGGTGTTCCCTCTGGAAGCGCGAGGCAATCTGGTCGTATTTGGACAGGTCCAAATCGATGATTTGGTATTCGCCCGACAAGCTACTGTTCTTTCGCGCCGGGGAAGTTTGCAGCAGACGCCCGGGGAAATACCCCGCCTCTGTTAACAGGTACAAGCAGATCTGAGCTACATGGGTACCGGTGGTGATATGCACCAGGTACTGCTCGTCATCCGGCTTGAAGCTATAGGCGCGGGCGAAATCCAGCAGATTGCTATACACGCTCTCGAAATCCCAAGGGTCATTGAAGTTCACCCGGTGGTGGACCACTTCGGTCTCTGGAGAGACCCGCGCAATATCTTCTGTGACCTGGTTAGCCAGGCTTCTCGAGTGGTTGTCGAAAAGGAGCTCCAGTCGATCAATCAATAGGTCATCGTGCTGGCACATGGAAATGTTTGGGCGCCACTTATCCCAGCGCTTGTCGCCTTTGCCGCGCCGGTCCTTACTGGTACCGAGAATACTGATAGCGATTGTCTTCATGCTATCTAAAATATGATTTATCTATCAAAAAAGATAGATATTTATGAATCCCCTGTCTCAAGAAATCTACTAAAAAATCTTGAGATAAAAAATAAATCGTTAAAAAACAATAGGTTACAAGTATTTTTCAGTTGTCTGCAAAAGTTGGCACCCAATTCGCTATATCAATAACTAAATGAAACACATGAATACCAAGCGCGGTTTCAAAAGGAGTGGAAGATGAAACTAATGCCATATGAAGTAATGCAGGCAGGTGGGGTACCGATTAAGTCTTGGACCCTGGGTGTGCCTTTTGAAGATGAAGCCAAAGCGCAGCTCAAAAATATCTCGCAGATGCCATTCGTCCATAAATGGGTCGCGGCGATGCCTGATGTACATCTGGGCAAGGGCGCCACCATTGGCAGTGTGGTCCCAACTCTGGGGGCAGTAATTCCCGCTGCCGTAGGGGTGGATATTGGTTGCGGCATGATGGCGGTTCGCACCAGTCTGACGGGGGGGCAACTGCCGGACAACCTGGCTGGAGTGCGCAGCGCCATCGAACGCGCCGTGCCCCACGGCCGCACTGGCCGGCACCGGGGGAGAGGGCGGGACAAGGGGGCCTGGGAGAATCCACCGGACGATGCACTTGCCGGTTGGGCGCCTCTAGCCGCCCAGTTTGAACTACTCAAAGAGAGGCATCCGGTATTAAAAAATACTAATAATATCAATCACTTGGGAACACTTGGTACAGGCAATCACTTTATCGAGATGTGCCTGGATGAACAGGAAAGCGTGTGGTTGATGCTGCATAGTGGTTCTCGGGGAGTGGGAAATCGAATAGGTACTTACTTTATTGAGAAAGCCAAGCGGGATATGGAGCGCTGGCATATCCACTTACCGGACAGTGACTTGGCCTATTTCCCGGAAGGTACAGAGCACTTTGATGACTATGTGCAGGCGGTGGAGTGGGCGCAGGAGTTTGCCCGTATCAATCGCGAAGTAATGATGGTGCGAACTATTAGCGCGGTGAAGCAGGCCCTGGGGATGGATTTTGAGGCACGGATGGAAGCGGTGAATTGTCACCACAATTACGTTTCCCGCGAGCATCATTACGGCAAAGATGTGTTGGTGACCCGGAAAGGCGCTGTAAGAGCGCGTGCCGGCGAAATGGGTATTATTCCCGGTAGTATGGGGGCCAAGTCATTTATTGTGCGGGGGCTGGGTAATGAAGAAAGCTTCTGTAGCTGTAGCCATGGGGCCGGACGAGTGATGTCCCGTACTAAGGCCAAAAAGCTGGTCTCCCTGGAAGAGCATCGCGCGGCCACCGCCGATGTGGAATGCCGAAAAGACGAGGGCGTGATCGATGAAACCCCATCGGCCTACAAACCTATTGAAAAGGTTATGGCAGCACAGAAAGACCTGGTGGAAATCGTCTACACCCTCAAGCAAGTGGTTTGCGTCAAAGGCTGACGTGTTTTAGGCCAGGGATCGGCCGAACTAAAGCAATTGCTAAAGCATGCAGGTTGCCGGGCGAATTTGCCGGGTTGCCGCAACCGAGTTTGAGGCCTTTAGCCCGTCAGCGGAGCCGGTTCTGAATCCCGGCCCGGCACCACCGCCTATGGCGGCAGGTGTACCCACGGGATAGAAGTTCAAACGCCTACTTTGTAGCTCATTTGGTAGAGCAGTCGATAACTTATCGATTGGTAGCAGGTTCGATTCCTGCCAAAGTCTCATCGTTATCCAAACGACCTGGAAAGAGGCGAGAGCCTGGGGTTCGACTCCCCATTAAAAATCTACCTGGGGTCCGATAGCCTCTCGATACGGTAAATAGGATTTAGAGATTTACTGCGGGGGCATTCTGGCAACTGTGTCGTTAATCGTGGGTCTGCCCTGTGCGATCCAGCGGCAAGATTTATGATTGTGTCTCCAGGCCAAGGATTTTGGCTGCAGGCTCAGGGGGAGCCAAGTGGGGAAAATCGTAATTCCTCTGCCGCTGGGCCCCGCTCGGCACAAACGGTTTACCACCTGTCGCTGGACGGGCCCCACCCTTGCGGCCCAATGGGGTAGCGCAGTATGGAAATGGAATAAAAGATAAGAACCATGATATCTCTGTTCAAAATATGGAAGAACGTGGATGTTGCGGATAGCGAGCGAGTGTTGCTATTTCGCCGCAACCGTTTTGAAGGGGTGCTGCCACCTGGCAGCCATCGTATATCCCTATTGTCCGGTGATGTACGGGCAGAAACTTACGATATTACCGATGTGGTATTCGGTGAAATCAAAGCCAAATTTTTGTTAAACACCTATGGTGAGATCCTTGGTGAATACCTGCAATCCTATGAATTATCAGACCATCAGGTGGGATTGTTTTACCGGGATAATCACTTGGTCGATATTTTGCCACCGGGTACTTTTCGCGCTGTGTGGAAGGGCGGTGAATCCGTGCGGGTGGAAATCGTGGATATCTCTGAGGAATACGCCATCGATAAAAAAGTCCTGGGTTTACTGGGGCGAGGTGTACGTGCTGGACAAATGCGCACCGCCCTTCAGGCGGTAAACTACAACGAGATTCCCGATGAGCACGTGGGCCTGTTAATGGTCAACGGTAAGTTAGAAAAGGTGTTACAGCCCGGCTGTTATGGCTACTGGAAATACAACCGCTCTATCGAGGTCAAGGTACTGGACTTGCGATTGAAAACCATCGAAGTTAGCGGCCAGGAAATTCTGACCAAGGATCGGGTCAGCCTGCGTATCAACTTGACTGGCGCTTACAAAATTGCCGATGCAAAAAAAGTAGCGCTAAAGCTCAGCGATAGTACAGGTTTTATTTATCGCGAATTGCAGCTGCACTTGCGCGAGGCCGTGGGTACTCAAACCCTGGATAGCCTTCTGGCTGATAAGGACAGGTTGAATATTGTGATTGCGACCGGCATCCGCGACAAGCTGGCGAAATATGGTATCGAGCTTACCAGTGTGGGAGTCAAGGATATTATTTTGCCCGGTGATATGAAGATGATCCTTAATCAGGTTGTAGAAGCGCAGAAGGAATCTGAGGCAAATCTGATTAAGCGCAGAGAAGAAACCCAAGCAATGAGATCTCTGCACAATACCGCCAAGCTGATGGATAACAACCCGGTACTGTTGCGCTTGAAAGAACTGGAAGCTTTGGAACGGGTCAGTACCCGCATCGATAAAATTTCCGTATATGGCGGTCTCGATGGGGTGATGAATGAGTTGGTGAAGTTACGTCCTACGGCTTAAAGGCGCCATTAACCAAAAAAAGATGTAAATTTTAAGGAATTAAACAGTGATTGAGATAGACGGCGCCCAGGGGGAGGGCGGCGGACAGATTTTGCGGACTTCCCTCACCTTGTCTGTTTGTTTAGGGGTACCGGTTCGAATTAAGAATATTCGAGCGGGACGTAAAAAACCCGGTTTGTTGCGTCAGCACCTAGCCTGCTTGCGAGCAGCTAAAGCGATTAGCCATGCCGAAGTTAGCGGCGAACAATTGGGTGCTTCGGAAATAACTTTTGCACCGGGAAAAGTACGTCCCGGTAAATACCACTTCCCTATTGGCTCGGCCGGTAGTACCAGTTTGGTGTTTCAAACCGTCTTGCTACCGCTGTTATTGTCCGATGGTGTCAGTGAGCTGTGTCTTGAAGGCGGCACTCATAATAAAAAGGCTCCCAGCTTTGATTTTATAGCCCAGGCATATTTACCTCTGTTGGCTCGCATGGGCGCTGGTGTGGAAGTGGCTCTGGATGATTACGGTTTCTATCCTGCCGGGGGTGGTTCATGGCGCACACGTATCCAGCCGCTATCGCAGTGGTCAAAACTGGAGCTGACAGAACGGGGTGAACTTCTGGATGCTGAAGCTGTGGCGACCTCGGCCCATATTCCTGCTCATGTGGCCCAGCGGGAGTTGGCACAGGTACGTAAGAAGTGCGAATGGCGATCGGAGCGTCTGCATCAAAGGCAGGTGAAGTCCCAAGGGCCTGGCAATGTACTTTCCCTGCGTCTGCAATCCCAGCAAGTGACTGAGGTGTTTGAGGCTATGGGGGAGCAGGGTGTTAGCGCTGAGCGCGTTGCCGATCGCGCGATTCGGCAGATGCAGCGCTATATGCACGCCGGCGTGCCAGTGGGCGAACATCTGGCCGACCAGCTAATACTCCCATTGGTGCTGGGGGCCGGTGGAAGCTTCACTAGCCTGAAGCCGAGCCTCCACCTCTTGACCAATATCGAAGTTGTGCGTCAGATAACAGGAGTGACCATCGATTTGAACCAAGTGGGAGAGGATCAGTGGCGAGTAGTGGTTGAGAACTGCTAAGAGAAAAGAAAGCCCGATGTTAGGTACAAGGGGCTGGGTTGCCCCAGCCCTGAGATATTGCCAAAGCCGTCGAAAAATTGTTTAAAAACAATAGGTTAGAGTTTTAGTGTTCTCTGTAGATGCAGCGGTAAACCGGAAGGCGATTAAAAGCCCTGCTTTCACACCTTTTGTTCCCCGCATTTGCGGGGCACGTTTACCTCACTAATAGCTATTTGGTTTGCCAGTCCCATCTTTGAGGTAATCCTGAAGACTTCCTGGCAAATAGTAATCCCATCCGCTTTTGCACATCTTCCAGCATTTCATCTCTGGCGAGAGACCGATATGGGTAAAGGTGAGGCGGGTACCACCGGGTTCGCTAGCAAATTCAAAGCGAAGAGTACTGCCTTGCCACTCTTGGGGATCATCAACCTGCTCAGAAACCATATAAGACTCTACACACTCAAGTTCGATTAACTTCTGCGGCACCAAAGCTTTGGCGCGAAACACCCAGTAGGACTCGCCACCAAATCCGGTCTTGGCGGTATCACCCACTGCCAGGAAAGGGCCGCTAGTTGGCGTCCACCATTGGGACATCTTTTCAGCAACTGCCCGGTAAGCTTCTTCCTGAGTGACAGGGCTTAAGAAAGAGGTGGTGTAGTCAGGCATGATTGTCTTTCCCTTTTGTTTTCATTGCTGGAGCGAATTTGAATATAACTTTTAGCAGCTGGCATTACTTTCACAAGTTTTTAAGCCCATTAATTTTTCTGGTAAATATGAAAGCTATTTCGTTTTTTGTTAGTAGCCGCTAGCTTTGTATTTTCAACTGCGCTTAATCAATATTTTTTCCCGTAAGAAATTTTTATTCATAAACCTCCGGTAAATCTTTCTAAAAGCGAGGCATCAATCTGATATACATCAATAAATCGCTAGGTACTACGCCTGCATAATTCACTCGCACTGGGATAACTGCTGTGATCGGTAATAGTTTCGATCATATTTGTGCAGTTGCCTTCCACCCAAAATATTTTTGCAAAGGAACGGCGAATGAAACAACAGAAATTGTCCACCGTAATCGCGGCCATCATCCTTGGCATTTCCGGCTCTCAGGGAATTGCAGCAGAGAATGAAAGCGCCACACTCACTGATGCCCTGACTTCAGGGCAGGCGGGGGTAAATCTTCGCTACCGGATAGAAAATGTTGATCAGGACAATATGGACGATGTTGCTATCGCCTCAACCTTGAGAACCCGCCTGAATTGGACCAGTGGCAGTTACCGAGGTTTTGATGCGTTTTTTGAGGTGGATAATATTAGTGAAATTGGCAACGACAATTACAATTCCACCGTGAATGGCAATACCGAGCACCCCGTGGTTGTCGACCCCCAGGGCACAGAGGTTAATCAAGCCTATTTAAAGTACAGTGGTTTTAACTCCATGGTGATTGCTGGTCGACAGCGAATTAACCTGGATGATCAGCGCTTTATCGGTGGCGTGGGTTGGCGCCAGAATGAACAGACGTATGACGGCCTGCGCTACCAATTTGGCGGGGAAGGGGAGTTACAGCTGGATTACAGCTATATCTACAACGTAAACCGTATTTTTGGTGAAGACAGTGACTTATCGGACCTGGATGGGGATATTCAACTGTTTCATGCCAGCTATCCATTGGTAGAAGCGCATAAGTTAACTGCCTTCTTCTACAACTTGGACCTGGATAATGCTGAGAGCTTCTCATCCCGTACTTTCGGTGCCGCTTACCGGGGAGATTTTGTCCTGTTTGAAACTCAGCTGAGTTATGCCCGCCAGGAGGATATCGGCAATAATCCCAGTAATTTTGCAGCCGACTATTACCTTGCTGAAGTTGCCGCGCCATTAGGGCCAGTAAAAGGCAAATTGGGTTATGAAGTTCTGGGTTCTGACGACGGTGTGGGTTTTAGCACACCACTGGCGACACTACACAAATTCCAGGGCTACACAGATAAGTTCATTGAAACTCCAGCGGATGGTGTTGAAGATTTATATCTCGGTGCCAGCTTGGCGCTTGCCGGGGGAGATTTGGGAATTACTTACCACAGTTTTGAGGCCAATGAAGGTTCAGCAGATTACGGGACTGAGTGGAATATCAGTTACGGTCACGAGTTTAATGAATATTTCTCAGCGTTGGTAAAATACGCAGCTTACAATGCAGAAGATTACAGTGAAGATACCGATAAGCTCTGGTTGATGCTTACAGCAAAATTCTGATTTTTGTTAATTAACAATTTTTAGGTAGATATAAAAAAGCTGGGCTTGTATATAACGAAGCCCAGCTTTTTCTTGTCTCAGCAGTAAATTTGTAATCTACTTATCCATTGTTAACAGGCCGGAAACTTCGCCTTTGGGGTCCAGCTGGGTATGCAAGTTAACAAAGACCTTCCCATCCATTAGCGCCTTGCGATAGGGTTCCTCCACCATCCATTTACCCATAATATATCCACTGGTGCCTTCAGCACATTTTTTTGCCAGGCCGTGCTTGCCCTTGTCAGTTTTAGTCTCGGGCCAGTCGGGAACCATACCCGGGTGATTGGGCATTCCGCAGATGGTTTGAATAATTGGGCCACTGGGTTTACCTGGCTTGCAAATAGGGGGCTCTTTGCCATCGCCTGCACATTGCATATGGAAGTGCGACATTGCCACCCCGCCCTTTGATAGATCGCTGTAACCCACCATAAAGTGCAGCATATGTGACTGTTTGTCGTAGGCGCCAATAAAGAAGCCATCGGCATCTTTGGGGGTTTGCGGATTCACCTTCTTGCCGAGCATATTCTCATTAGCGGTGGTTAAGTCAGATTTAAAGATGGTGAACATCTTGTCATTGCCCGCTTTGGACCAGGCTTTCTCACCACCAGCCCCATGCTTGGCAGCTGATGGATCTTTCTCTTTTTTGTTATGGCTATCGGAAACCGTGAATGCAGAATAAGCCAGCAGAAATACTGCCAACATTAAGAAAGTGGCTCTGGGCAATGAACTCAGTTTCATAAACCTCTCCTCTCTATTAAATCGATATAGTCATTGCTTGATGGAATGGTTGGATGCCAGGCCATCAAGGAAGCTGATATTCACCAATGTCATCGGTGTGAATCACGGGATAGGCTAGCGATAAGTACTTGTAGCATATGGGCTCGCAATTGGCCCTCGGGGGTCAATTTAAGAGTCAGTATTTTTGACGATAGCTACTTGGGTGTTGGAGGAGCTTCAGGGTGGAAGAGCGTTTGGATAGGTAATAAGGTCGTTGAAGATAGTTACTACTGGGGTGGAAGGAAAGAATACACCGCACTCGAGACACGCAGTGAATACATCCCTGTAACCTCCTAATCGGCATCCATGCCTCATAGGGTTCCGAGTGCGGTGTATTCTCTCTTTCTCCCTTTTTAGTAATAAAGATACTGACGGATTTCGAATGATAGGGGCGGCAATTATGTGCTCGCCCCAAGTGACCTTTCATAAAGGTAGAGAGTTATCACCCCACGTCCTTCCACACCAACTCCCGCTCGCGGGCGTAGAGAGGAATAAAGTTGAAACGCACTTCGGTGCCCCCTTCGTCGCGGCGGCGGATATTCAGATTGCCATTCAGGTTGCTGGCGCGCTCTTGCATGATCGACATACCGAAGTGATTGCGTTTCTCCGGCGCGTTGCTGATACCGATGCCGTTGTCGAGGATACGTACATTGAGGGAGTGGTTGTCGGCCTGGGTCAGGCTGATCTGCACCATGTCGCCCTGGGAGTGGTACACAGCGTTTTGCGAGGCCTCGCGCACCAGTTGTAACAGGTGAATTTCCTCGTGGGGAGTGAGGGGCACCTCGTCCAGATGGTAATCCAGCAGCACATTAATTTGCGGGTGCTGCTCCCGGTAAGCGAGGATAGATTGCTCCAGGATACTGCGCAGGCCGCCGGGACCTATTTGCAGGCGGAAGGTGGTGAGCAGTTCGCGCAGCTGACGGTAAGAGGAATCCAGACCCTCTTTCAGCTCGGTAATAATCTCCTCTACCTTGGACTTGTCCACCTGCTCACTGCGATTGGCGCGGTTGAGTCGGGTAACCTGAATTTTCAGATAGGACAGGGATTGGGCCAGGGAATCGTGTAGCTCCCGAGCGATGATCGCGCGCTCGTCCAGTAGGGCAACACGGCGCTCCTGTGCCTCCCGCTCATTAATAGCGATGGCCGCAGTGACACTGTCGGCAAAGGTAGCCAAGCGTTGTTGCTGTTCTTCATCAAGGCTTTCACCTCGGGGCAGGGTGCAGGTGAGTACGCCGTAATTGCGTTTGTCCACTTCCAGCGGGAATCGGTACACGCGCTGTTGGTCTTCATCAGAGGGGCCGCAGGTGTTTACGCAGATGTGGCATTCACTACCTGTGCACTGAGTGTTGCCGAGCCCCTGTACCAGATGCTCGTAGGGTGCTTCGCCCTCCGGGGTCATCAGACACAGATCCAGGTTGTCCAGGCTGGCGACATTGGCAAACTCTCCAAGCCACTGGCCCAATTCCGCTCCCGAGAGCGGCCCCTCGCTTATCCGTCGAGCCAAGCGGTACTGGAAGTCCAATGCCTCATGGCTCTTCTGTAACTGTGAGGTTTTCAACTCCACGCGATGGGCAAGATCCCGGTGAGTCGCATGAATTTCATCGCTCATATAATTGATGGTGCGCGCTAAAACCCCCAGCTCGTCCTCGCTGTTAATCTCCAGGCGGTTTTGGTTGAAGTCTCCCTGGGCGATGCTCAGGGAGCGGTTGGTCAGCTGCTTGAGAGGCTGCTCCACAGAGCGGTGCAGTATGCACAAAGAGAGATACACCAGGGTTACAATGGCAAACAGTGAGCCCACCTGCACCAAACGCAGCAGGCTTATTTTTTCCTCGGCGATGGTCTGATAATCGAACACTAATGTATCCACATCACCGATAAAGGGCTCCAGACGGTTGGCTAACTGCAAGGAGTCCATAGAAGTGCGCCTGGCGGCAATGGACTCCAGCAGTGGGCGGATTTCTCCCTCCCAGCTTTCGATTACCTTGCGGTAATTGCGCGCTGCGGGCAGGTTATCGCTGGCGGTGAAGTCGGAAATACTGAGCACCCGGGTCAGGCGTGCGGTCACCTCGTCTGCCAACTCAGCTGTGGCTTCGACATCCCCAGAGGGTGCAGTGGCCGCAAGTCGGTAGCTCATAGCCCGCAATGAGCCGGCCAGGTTAACGGCGGCGGCATCGTTTTCGGCGGCATCGGAGATAATATAGGACGCCACCATAGAGCTCAGTGCTACCAGCACAGTGAGTAGCATCAGGGTGCCGATGCGGTAGACGATGGACTGTCGAATTCGGTTCAGCATATCGGATTCACTTTGCCCTGGGGCGGTTGTGGATGGCTGATCTCTATTGTGCCGTCCATTGGCGCACAAAGTTGTGGGTACCACTAAAGATCGCCAGTTTTGCACATAATTTAACCTGACGCCTGTTTTTTGCACAGAGGCCCTGTTATTGCTGGGATAAGGCTCCACCATAGCGGCCCCCTGGCGTCGTTTCCCTACCTATTCGGGGGTAGTTCGTCGCTTATCTACCCCTTTTTGGTCAGGTGATCCCGCCGTCCCTCCCTTTTATATTCCCGGTAAACCGATGCTTTAACCGCATGCCGATGCCCTGGGAGTACCGCATGAGCCATTTCCTGGACCGACTGAAATATCTGAAGAAACAAAAAGAGCCCTTTTCCGGAGGACACGGGGAAAAGACGAATGACGACCGCAGCTGGGAAGATGGCTACCGTCGTCGCTGGCAGTTCGACAAGATTGTGCGCTCCACCCACGGGGTGAACTGTACCGGCTCTTGCAGCTGGAAGATCTACGTCAAAGACGGCCTGGTCACATGGGAAACCCAGCAGACCGACTACCCGCGCACCCGCCCGGACCTGCCCAACCACGAGCCTCGTGGCTGCCCCCGTGGTGCCAGCTACTCCTGGTATATGTACTCGGCTAACCGCCTCAAGTACCCGAAAATCCGCAAACGTCTGGTAAAACTCTGGCGCGAAGCCAAGTTGAGACACAGTGATCCGGTGGAGGCCTGGGCCAGCATTGTTGAGGACCCGGCCAAGGCGCAGTCCTACAAAGAGCGTCGCGGTATGGGCGGCTTTGTGCGGATCAAGTGGGATGAAGTTAACGAGCTGATTGCCGCTTCCAACGTCTACACCACCAAGAAATACGGTCCCGACCGGGTGACCGGCTTCTCGCCGATTCCCGCCATGTCCATGGTTTCCTACGCCGCTGGTGCTCGTTATCTGTCTCTGATCGGCGGCAACTGTCTGAGTTTCTACGATTGGTATTGTGACCTGCCGCCCGCCTCACCGCAGGTCTGGGGTGAGCAAACCGACGTGCCGGAGTCCGCCGACTGGTACAACTCCAACTACCTGATCGTATGGGGCTCCAATGTGCCTCAAACCCGTACTCCGGATGCGCATTTCCTCAGTGAAGTGCGTTACAAGGGCGCCAAAACCTGTGTGGTCACCCCTGATTACTCAGAGTGCTCCAAGTTTGGCGACACCTGGCTGGCACCGCGCCAGGGTACCGATGCGGCCCTGGCGATGGCCTTTGGCCATGTGATCCTGAAAGAATTCCACGTCGACAAGCCCAGCGCCTACTTCACCGAGTATGTGCGCACCACCACCGATATGCCGATGCTGGTGACCCTGGAAGAGCGCGACGGCAAGCTGGTACAGGGCCGATTCCTGCGCGCCTCTGACCTGGCGGACAACCTCGGCCAGGATAACAACCCGGAATGGAAAACCATCGGTGTTAATCACGATGGCCAGCTGGTTTCCCCTCAGGGCTCCATGGGTTATCGCTGGGGAGAGCCCTCAGCGAAAGAAGGCCGTGGCAAGTGGAATATTGAACAGCGCGATGGTCGCAGTGGCGAAGAGTTGGAGCTGAAGCTCAGCCTTAAAGACTGCGCCGATGAAATAGCACAGGTCGCCTTCCCCTATTTCGGCGGCCAGACCCACGAGCACAACTACTTCCAGCACACCGAACACGATGAAGTAATCGACTACAAGGTGCCGGTAAAGCTTGTTCAAAACAAAGATGGCGAGATTCTAAAAGTAGCCAGCGTCTACGACCTGACCCTGGCGAACTACGGTGTCGAGCACGGCCTCGACGACCCCAACTGTGCTCAGAACTACGACGAAGACAAGCCCTACACCCCCGCCTGGCAGGAAAAGGTGACCGGTTGTCGTCGTGAGAATGTCATCCAGGTAGCCCGTGAGTTTGCCAACACCGCCGACAAGACCCGTGGACGCTCCATGGTAATTCTGGGGGCGGGTCTCAACCACTGGTACCACATGGATATGAACTACCGCGGGATCATCAATATGCTGATGATGTGCGGTTGTATCGGCCAGAGTGGCGGTGGTTGGGCTCACTATGTGGGACAGGAAAAACTGCGTCCGCAGACCGGCTGGACCCCACTCGCGTTCGGTCTCGACTGGCAGCGTCCACCGCGCCATATGAACGGTACCTCCTTCTTCTATAACCACGCCAGCCAATGGCGCTATGAGAAGTTGGAGATGGATGAAGTGGTTTCGCCGCTGGCCGACAAGAGCAAGTGGCAGGCTTCCATCATCGACTACAACAGCCGCGCCGAGCGCATGGGCTGGTTGCCCTCCGCGCCGCAGCTGGGGATCAACCCTCTGCAACTGACTAAAGATGCCGCCGCCGCCGGTATGTCTGCCAAAGACTACACGGTGCAGCAGCTCAAGCGCGGTGCGCTCAAATTCGCCAACCAAGACCCGGATAACCCGCAGAACTTCCCGCGCAATATGTTTATCTGGCGCTCCAACCTGCTCGGCTCTTCTGGTAAGGGCCACGAGTACATGCTGCGCCATCTGCTCGGTACCAAGCATGGTTTGATGGGCAAAGACCTGGGTGAAGAAGGCGGCAAAAAACCAGAAGATGTGGCCTGGCATGACGCCCCCAGTGAGGGCAAAGTGGATCTGCTGGTGACACTGGACTTCCGTATGTCCACCACCTGTCTTTACTCCGACATCGTATTGCCGACGGCCACCTGGTATGAGAAAGACGACCTCAATACCTCAGACATGCACCCCTTTATTCACCCGCTCACCAAGGCGGTGGACCCGGCCTGGGAAGCGCGAAGTGATTGGGAAATTTTCAAAGGCATAGCGAAGGAATTCTCCAACCTGACCGATGGCCACCTGGGGGTGGAAAAGGATCTGGTGACTCTGCCGATCCACCACGATACCCCCGGAGAAATCGCCCAGCCGTTCGGTGTACAGGCTTGGTGGAAAGGCGAGTGCGACCTGATCCCCGGTGTTACCGCGCCGAGCATGATTGAGGTGGAGCGCGACTACCCCAACACCTACAACCGCTTTACCTCTATCGGCCCGCTGCTGGAGAAACTCGGCAACGGCGGTAAGGGCATCAGCTGGAACACTGACGATGAGGTGGACTTCCTCAAGAAGCTCAATCGCACTTGGAAAGACGAAACTGCTCGCGATGGCCGCGCCCGTATCGACAGTGCGGTAGATGCTGCCGAAATGATTCTTTCACTGGCTCCTGAAACCAACGGCCATGTAGCCGTGAAGGCCTGGGAAGCCCTCGGTGAGATTACCGGTCGCGATCACACCCATTTGGCCAAGCCCAAGGAAGACGAAAAAATTCGCTTCGCCGATATCGTGGCGCAGCCCCGCAAAATTATCTCCTCGCCCACCTGGTCTGGCCTGGAAGATGAGCATGTGAGCTACAACGCCGGCTACACCAATGTGCACGAGTTGATCCCCTGGCGCACCATCACCGGCCGCCAGCAGTTCTACCAGGATCACGAGTGGATGCGTGACTTCGGCGAGAACATGTGTGTGTACAAGCCGCCCATTAACCTGAAAACCGTGCAACCGGTGTTGAACCAGAAGCCCAACGGTAACAAGGAGATCCTGCTGAACTGGATCACCCCGCACCAAAAGTGGGGCATCCACAGCACCTACTCCGACAACCTGCTGATGCTCACCCTGTCTCGTGGTGGACCCATCGTTTGGATGAGTGAGTACGACGCCAAGTTGGCAGGTATTGAAGACAACGACTGGATCGAAATCTTCAACGTCAACGGCGCCATTGCTGCCCGCGCAGTGGTATCTCAACGAGTGCCCGACGGTATGGCCATGATGTATCACGCCCAGGAGCGCATCGTGAATACACCGGGAGCGGAAACTACCGGTACCCGGGGCGGGATCCACAACTCCGTAACCCGCGCAGTGATGAAACCCACCCATATGATCGGTGGCTACGCCCAGCAGTCCTACGGCTTCAACTACTACGGCACTGTGGGCTGTAACCGGGATGAATTTGTGGTGGTCAGGAAAATGAACAAGGTCGATTGGCTGGATGGCGAAGACGTCAAAGAGCCGACGCGAGAGGAGGTGTAGCAATGAAAGTTAGAGCCCAGATAGGCATGGTGCTGAACCTCGATAAATGTATCGGCTGTCACACCTGCTCGGTGACCTGTAAAAATGTGTGGACCTCCCGCGAGGGGGTTGAATACGCCTGGTTCAATAACGTCGAGACCAAACCCGGTGTTGGCTACCCCAAAGAGTGGGAGAACCAGGACAAATGGAACGGCGGCTGGACCCGCAAGAAGAACGGTAAATTGCAGCCGAAGATTGGTGGCAAGCACCGGGTACTAGCCAACCTGTTTGGCAACCCGGATATGCCGGAGATCGACGACTACTACGAGCCGTTCGATTTCGACTACCAGAATCTGCACAAGGCACCGGAGCAGAAGCACCAGCCGGTAGCCCGCCCGCGCTCGCTGATTACTGGTGAGCGTATGGAAAAAATCGAATGGGGCCCCAACTGGGAAGAGATTCTCGGCACCGAATTCGAGAAGCGTAAAAAGGACAAAAACTTCGAGCAGGTGCAGGCCGACATTTACGGTGAATTTGAAAACACCTTCATGATGTACCTGCCGCGCCTGTGCGAACACTGCCTCAACCCGGCCTGTGTTTCTGCGTGCCCCAGCGGTGCCATCTACAAGCGCGAAGAGGACGGCATTGTTCTGATCGATCAGGACAAATGTCGCGGCTGGCGCATGTGCGTATCCGCCTGCCCCTACAAGAAGATCTACTACAACTGGAAAACAGGTAAATCTGAGAAGTGTATCTTCTGTTACCCACGTATCGAGGCGGGTCAGCCAACCATCTGCTCCGAGACCTGTGTGGGCCGTATCCGCTACCTGGGCGTACTGCTCTATGACGCTGACCGCATCGAGGAAGCCGCTTCTGTAGAAGACGAAAAAGCGCTCTACCAGGCCCAGTGCGATATCTTCCTCGACCCCAGCGATCCCAAGGTCCAGGAAGCTGCCCGCGCTGAAGGTATCCCCGAAGCCTGGCTCGAAGCTGCGCAGAAATCTCCGGTGTACAAGATGGCTATCGACTGGCAGATCGCCCTGCCGCTGCACCCGGAATACCGCACCTTGCCCATGGTTTGGTACGTGCCACCCCTGTCTCCGATCCAGAACGCAGTACAGGCCGGCCAAGTGGAAACCGTTACCGTGGGTCGCGGCGCCGAGATCCCCGATCTCTCCACCCTGCGTATCCCGCTGCAATACCTGGCCAACCTGCTCACCGCCGGCGACGAGAAGCCAGTGGCCCGTGCCCTGGAACGCATGATTGTGATGCGCGCCTATATGCGTGGCATCCATGTGGACGGCATTCAGGAGCGCGAATTGCTGGAAGAGGCTGGTCTGACCGTAGCCCAGGTAGAAGAGATGTATCGCTACATGGCATTGGCCAATTACGAGGATCGCTTCGTGGTGCCCTCAAGCCATAAGGCCTACGCCGAAAACGCCTACGACATGAAGTCCTCTTGTGGTTTCAGCTTCGGCAACGGCTGTAGCACCGGCAACGACAGCACCAATATTTTCGGTGGCAAGCAACAAGCGGTGCGCGAAGTAATACCCGCCAAAGTAGTCGACTAAGGTCGAGCGGAGAATACCGATGAAAGTACTAAACCTGATCGCTCGCCTGCTGGATTACCCGTCTGATGAGCTGGTGGCGCACCTGGATGAGCTGACCAGCTGGTTGGCTGAATCCGAGGATCTGGATGCTCCGTTGCGCGACAAGCTGCTGGCATTTATCTCCCATTACGAGCGTATGGATGCGCTCGATTGGCAGAGCGAATACGACGGTCTGTTTGAGCGCGGCCGCGCTGTATCCCTGCATATCTTCGAGCATATCCACGGCGAATCCCGTGATCGTGGCCAAGCCATGGTAGACCTGACCGCGCGCTATCGCAGCGCTGGTCTTGAGCTGAATGAGCGCGAACTGCCGGATTACCTGCCCACCTACTTGGAGTTCTGTGCCACCCAGGGGGAAGCAGCCTACGGCTGGGTTCACGATATTACCCATGTGATTGCCCTGTTGAGCGCGCGCTTGTCCAAGCGTGAGAGTCCCTACCACCTGTTGATGGATGCGCTCTTGCAGATGGCAGGGGTATATGTCGATCTCACAGCACTCAAGGAAGAAGTCGCCAACGAAGAACGTGACGATACCCCCGAGGCGCTGGACAAGATCTGGGAGGAAGAGGCCGTTAGCTTTAGCGGCGCCAACAGTTGCGACCAGTCAATAACGCGGCCCAGCAATGCGCAGCTGCGCGACGGCCAGCCCCTTAACTGGGCCAACGCCGCGCAGAATTCTGCCCAGCCCGCACCACAGGAGTAACAAGATGAACTATCTGAATACGCTGCTCTTCGCCATCTACCCCTTTGTCGCCCTCACGGTATTTCTGGTGGGTAGCCTGATCCGCTACGACCGGGATCAGTACACTTGGCGCACCGGCTCCAGTCAGTTGTTGGAGCGCAAGCAATTGCGCATCGGCAGTTACCTGTTCCATATCGGCGTGATAGCCATTCTCGCGGGCCACTTTGTCGGCCTACTCACACCCAAAGCGGTGTGGCACTTCCTCGGCATTGAAGCTTCCACCAAGCAGATGATGGCAATGGGGATCGGTGGTTTCTTCGGGGTGATCTGCTTTATCGGTCTCACCATTCTGGTGAAGCGCCGCCTCACCAACAAGCGCGTACGCGCCACCACTTCCAAAATGGACTTGGCCATACTGCTGATGCTCTACGCGCAATTGATCCTCGGCCTGATCAGTATTGTGGTATCTGCCGGCCATATGGACGGTGCTGAAATGCTCAAACTGATGGCTTGGGCTCAGTCCATTGTCACGCTAGATGGTGCCGGTGCAGCTGCTGCAATCAGCGGAGTGAACATCATTTACAAGCTGCATATTTTCCTCGGCATGACACTGTTCCTGCTGTTCCCCTTCAGCCGCCTGGTACACGTATGGAGTGTTCCGGTGCAGTACTTCCGCCGCAATTACCAGGTAGTTCGCGCCAAAGCCGCGCGCTAATCCCTGCAACTATTAAATGGCCCGCCATGAGCGGGCCCAGTGTGGAGTTGAGTCATGAATACATTACTGGCCACTGATGCTGCCGGCGGCGAATTTGAGATGGCCGAGGTAGTGGCCGTCAACGGAACTGAAATCCCCGCCGACCTGATCTACCAAGAGATGCAGTACCAGCCTGCCGATTCTCCGCGTCAGGCGATCTACTGCGCCGCACGCGCTCTGGTTATCGGCTGGTTGTTACGAGATCGAGCCGCAGGGCAGGGTCTCTGCGCTGCCGACGAAGACTTGCACAGTGAGGCTTTCGATCGCGCAGTCTCAGATCTATTAAAAGGCGAGCTACAGGTGAACCCGGCAACCGACGCCGAGTGCCGCGCTTACTTCGAAGCCCACCCGTATAAGTTCCGCTCCGATCCCCTCGCAGAAGTACGCCATATCCTGATCCCGGCTGCACCGGATGACTCCGAGGCCTGCGCCAAGGCACGCACCGCAGCCGAGAATATGCTGGAACAGATTCGCGCCGACTCCAATCCGCTACAATCCTTCGCTCGTTTGGCCCAATCCCACTCAGCCTGCTCCTCCTCCGAAGCCGGTGGCAGCCTCGGCCAAGTAGGGCGCGGTGATACCGTCGCCTCCTTCGAACGCGCCGTGTTCGAGCAGGGCACCGGATTGGTAGCGGAACCCGTGGAGACTCCATACGGTGTGCACCTGATTTATGTGGAGCAATGCGAACCGGGCCGCCCACTGGAATACGAATATGTCTCGGAGCGTATCGAGGAATACCTGACCGAAAAACGCCGCCGCCAAATGACCAGCGACTACCTGCAAAAAATGGTGCAGGCCGCGCAAATCTCTGGCCTGGACTTATTGGGGGAGGCCCACTGAAGTGGCAGAGATTCGCCAACTGTTCGCGCGTAATCGCGCTTGGGCGGAAGATAGGACGGCACAGGACCCGGAGTTTTTCCAACGCCTGAGCCGCCTGCAAGTACCCAAGTATTTATGGATCGGCTGCTCCGATTCCCGCGTGCCCGCCAACGAGATTGTGGGCATGGCACCGGGGGAGCTGTTCGTTCACCGCAATATCGCCAACGTGGTGGTACACACGGACTTTAATTGCCTCTCGGTGCTGCAATACGCCGTAGAAGTACTCAAGGTGGAACACGTGGTGGTGTGTGGCCATTACGGTTGTGGCGGCGTACAGGCCGCCATGGGCCACAGCGAATGTGGCCTGGTGGATAACTGGCTGCGCCATATCAAGGATGTCTACGCCCGCCACCGGCAAGAGCTGGAATCCCTCGATAAAGAATCCCGCTCAGCGCGCCTTTGTGAATTAAATGTGATGGCGCAGGTACAAAACCTGGCCATGACCAAAATAGTCCAGCATGCCTGGGACCGAGGCCAACGCCTCAGCCTGCACGGCTGGATCTACGATATTCGCGACGGCCTAATTAGAGATCTGGGAATGCGGATGGACGACCGCGGCCAGGTGCCAGAGATTTATCATGTTTATGGTGAAGTGCAGGAGGAGGGGTGAGTTTATAACTGCTTTATCCCCTTCGAGACCATAAGTATAAATAGCGCAGTTGCGTTTAAATATTTTTAGAATGCAGCGTTTGATTCCGCTTCGCTTCTGCTAAAGCCGACGGCTATCAGCATCAGGTAGGGCGGAGCGATACCGCCTTCTCTTTCCAAACTACAAAGAGGGTAACCATAAATACCGTTATCCTCAATCACATGTTCGACCCATGCTTATCTTTATTTCTTCTAACTCCCAATACTGCACTGAGTGCAAGACACAGTGATTAAATCCCTAATATGATAAATAAATAGCGGTTTATTACTGATAGGGCCCTCAAATACCTGAATTACTTAAGCTGCGAAATAAAGCCAATGCACTCAAGATCGCGGGATACTGGCGTAATAAGAGCTAGAGCTAGAGCTAGAGATAGATTTTGGTGAGGAGATAATCAGTTGGCAAAAAAAGAAGGCTAAACCCTAGAAAGAGCTGAACAACTTTTAGAAGTACAAAATCAAATTGATCATTTGAACATCAATTTAGATATGTGAGTTATACGCTAAAATCTCTCTTTCTCCTATTCTGCGCTTGCTGCTCCCCGTAGCACTCTGCTTTTCCTAAAACGCTACTTTATATGCCACTTTATCGTCTGAGTTCTATCTGATTTTCGAACATCTATAGGAGACAAAAAGACTTATCTTAAAACCTTCGATTACTGAAGACTCGATATTTAAAAATTATTCAAATTTAGTAACAAGAAATTAAGGATAAGCAGACAAAGATAAAGAGTTTTACGCCCCCAGATTGTGGCTTACTTATTATAAATAAATATATTCGCGAATAAATGAAAATCATTAAGTAATTTATAAATTCATAAAATTAATAAACACTTCCGATATTTATCCTCACGAAAAAAATATAACTAAAACTGGCATCAAATACCATGTTTATCAAAATTTGTATCCCTCCGAACTGACGGAGAAAAGCGTCTTATAGGAGTGGAGATAAGAGGACTTGGAAGTTGAATATTACTGCAGTTTAAGTGGGCCCAATTTTTTTCTTCTCCAGCGATGATTAATGTAGATGCATTACCCGTAAGGGATGAATACCCAGCGTATTCACGCTTCTACCTATTCTAATTACTAAAAATAGGAAATAATGAACATGAAAAAGATCCTTACCGCGCTCGCCCTGGCAATTGTTAGCACCGGTGCAGCCGCTGACACCTGGTCTCCCCAAGGTACCATTGGCCTGGCCAATGTAGGTGATATAAAAGTATCTAAGGGTATAAACCTTACTTGTGGTCTATCTGGTAGTTCTACTACAAATTCAGCAGGTAACGCCTCTGTGGGCAGCTTGTCATTGAATACTGGTTTCCTTTGTGGGTCAGTTAGCTTTACCAATCTGCCCTATACATTGGTAGGTAATGCAGGGAATACCGTTACCCTAAAAGATGTAACTGTTGCAGCTATTACCGGCAATTGTTTTGGTGATATTACCGGTAGTTTTAACCAATCAACCGGAGAAATTACTTTTAATGCCGCGGTACTCCCAAGCGTAGGTTTTGGTAGCGACTGCAAAATAACCGGTACTATCTCCACAAATCCCCAGGCATCTTTCGTGCCATAAGTAACCTTTAAAAACCCAATATCTAAAGTAGAGTAGTCAGAAAGTACTGGCTACTCTACTTTTGCCCGGTCTGTATATTCAAGGAAAATAAAGAAATCTGTTTTTAGGTAACCTCTGATCAACGAAGTATTTTTTCTAGAATTAAGCTGAATAGCCTAAAATGAATTTTTCACGCGCAAACGCTTAATTTTCTCGTAATAGATCTCTGATTTTTCACCTGAAGTCCTCAATAGGAAGATTTCAGGTCCATCCTCCCCAGGCAGTCAAATATTTTCTTCTTTTAGTCAGTTGGTAGAGCCTGCTAGCGAGCACAGTCTCTCAGTATTTTTTACCAGTCCCCGATAGCGGACTTTGTCATAACCAAATACCAGCTTGATGTAGCGAAAGGGGTGTTCGACCTTCGCTCTTATCTGCGACTTGATCTTTTCTGCCTTACGGAGCGCATCACGCCCTGGAAGAGTTTTTAGCTTGCTCGGCTTCACTGCTATGTACCAATCCGCCTCCTGTACTTATAACTCTTCACGCTTCTCCATATCAATATACCCAGAGTCACTCTAAAACTGGCATCAAATACCATGTTTATCAAAATTTGTATCCCTCCGAATCGATGAATAAAAGCGTCTTATAGGAGTGGAGATAAGAGGACTTCGAAGTTAAATATCAAAGCAGTTTAAGTGAGCCCGATCTCTCGCTTCTCAAGCGACGATCAATGTAGATGCATTACCCGCAGGAGATGGATACCTATCCTACTCACGCTTCTACCTGTTCTAATTACTAAAAACAGAAAACAATGACAATGAAAAAGATCCTTGCCGCACTCGCCCTGGCTATTGTTAGCACCGGCGCAGTTGCTGACACCTGGTATCCTCAAGGTACTATCGGTATGGCCAACGTCGGTGATATAAGAGTATCCAGTAGTTACCACTTTACTTGTGGTCTATCCGGTAGTATTACTATAGATTCAGCTGGTAACGCCTCTTTGGGCAGTTTGTCACTGAATACTGGTTTTCTTTGTGGAGCAGTTTTCTTTAACAATCTGCCATATACATTGGTAGGTAATGTAGGTGATACAGTTACCTTAAAAGACGTAACCATTTCAGGTGTTACCGGTAATTGTTTTGGTGATATAAACGGTGATTTTAACCAATCTACAGGAGAAATTACTTTTAATGCTGCAGTAATCCCAAGAGTTGGTATTGGTACGGACTGCGAGATAAGCGGAACTATCTCCACAAATCCCCAGGCATCTTTCGTGCCATAAGCAGCCTTAAAAAGTCTGATATCTAAAGTAGAGTAGTTAGAAAGTACTGGCTACTCTACTTTGCCACATCTGTATATTCATAAAAACCCAAGATATGTTTTTTTAAATATCAATCATTGTCAGAAAGTAAATTTCTCATCCTCTTTTTTTAATATGCCTTCCATTAGTTGATACGTTAGCTTTTATAACTAGGGATGTTAATAATATACCAAATGTACAGTTATATGGTTTGTTATAAATTTTCATTTTCGCCTCAAAGTTACTTTAGATCTTTATAAGAAGACAATGCAGGGAGACTAGGATATTCCCAAAATAAAGTACAATTGGGAGGTGTGTGGCTAGCCTTAGCAAACAATCATCAACCGCCCGCTATACGATCGATCGATGATTTATATGAGTGAAAAGAAGATTAGAAATGGAGGTATTTTCAAGTATAGCCAGTCTGAAACACCAATAAGACACTATAGAACCATTAGTGTCTTACTGGAAATATAAAAATTAGAAACGCTTATTTAGACTAAAGCCTATAATACGCGGATCCAGGGTAAATACATTGGTGGTAAGGCCGGAGTCATCGCTATTGGTAAAGGCGCTTGTGATAGGCGTATCATCAAAGATATTCTTCACATACAACTGCATTTGCAATTCTGATTCCGGATGAGTAAGGGTCGCTGACGCATTGAAGTTATCCCAGGCTTTTAAGCGGTCATACTCGGTATTATAGACCCGCGCATAACTCTCAGACTGTCGATAGTAATCTGCACGTAAAGCTAATTCCCAATCTGAAAGGGGAATAACATGCTCCACTGCTAAGTTAAACGTTAACTTAGGAGCATTTGGTAATTCATTGCCACTTAGGTCAGCAGAAAAACCACGCCCGCCATTTGGGGCATCTGTTAGGGGGTTATATTGGGGCAGATCGTAACCGAAAAGAGCTAAAATTTGATCATATCTTAGTGGAGCGTCAATCGCATCAGAGTATGAGCCCCACTGGCTTGAGCCTGCACATAATGCCCATAGGGGTGTCATGAAAAATATAGGCTCCAAAGCAATAGCAGCTTCAACATACTCGACTGGGGCAATACAGTTGGAAGGTACCTGTAAGGAGGGCCGCAGTACGGTCCAATCTTCATTCCCCTGGGTACGATCCATGACATCTATGGATTCCTCCCCTTCCGCTATGCGGGTTCTTAAGTAACCCACATTCATATTCATCCTGGTACTCTCTGTCATTTGCCATGCCAGCTCTAACTCCAGTCCCATACTTTCTGCATCAAAGTTTTCGTTTAATGCGATACGGTCAACAATCTGAGAAACCTGGTAGTCGGTATAGTCGTAATAGAAGGCAGTTGCGTTTAAGTTTAGGCGGCCATCCAGCAAAACATTCTTGGTGCCGAATTCAAGGGAATTTACGAATTCCGGCTCAAAAGTGTTGTCTAGTGGCTGATATTGAACCCGCGCAGGGTCAATCTCCGCCCGTGGTGGGTTGGAGCCGCCTCCTTTATAACCGTGAGCAAAAGAAACATAGAACATTGTATCATCGGTAAAGGGGGTATCTGTTCGCCAGTCCAGCACCGCTCGTCCGGTATACTCCTTCCAGCTTTGAGAAAACTTCTCCCCTTCAGGATATCCCATATGCGTATAGCCACCTGAGCTGTTACCTGGAACAGTAATACCATCTTCATGATACGTACCAAGTAATAACTGGCTGGATATAGGGGTGGTAGTTTTTTCGTCATCAGTATAGCGGAGGCCTGTGGTAAGTTTTACATCGTCCGTGATTTGCCAATATGCCTCCCCAAATACAGCCCAGGAACGGGTATCTACTAAGTTACGACTGAGGAAGTAGTTGTGTCCCATTTCATCAATATTATCCAGGGAATTAGGGTCGATATATATACAGTCTGAGCCAACTAAATCTGTGGTGGGGTCAACGCAATTGATCGGAATATTATTGCCATCCTCATCTGTTCCCCGGCTGTAAACATATTCAGCAATCATGGTGAACATATTATTAAAGACAAAGTAGTCATCCTGGGTTTCAAAATTCAGGTAGTTAGCACCGAAGGAAAAATTCCAGGGCCCATCAAATGCAGTCTGCAACCGGAATTCCTGGCTCCACTGTTCATTATCGGAACGGCTGATATCAACTCCCAAAATACCGTCAGAAGGACCAAGTTGTGGGTCAGTATAAATGCCTCCGGGGGTGGGGCCCAATGACCACTGATCACCTATTTCTGCTAGGTCATTAAAGACCGCGCCAGTGGTAAACCGATTATAATCCTGTGAAGAATAGTAATCATCCTTAGCATAGGTAGACTGGGAGTAAAAGGTGAGGGTATCAGATAAAGCCCATTCAAAATTCAGCTGTACCAAGTCATTTTCCGCACGAAATACTGGGTCAAAACTAGTAGATATTTCACGTAAATCTCGCGACTGCTCTACACCGCTGTAGGGATCTTTCCAGTCTGATAAACTACCTCCAAAAAGGTATGGGTCAATCAGCCCCGCTGCTGAAAGTATATAGGCGAGCCCCGTTCCATTGGGTGCATCAAAAGCATCTGCGCTGTATAGTGAACCAGGCAAACAGCCCTGACTTGTCATACCTTTTGATAGACTTGTTGTCTCTGTGTTCCCGACCATGTCATCACCGGGGTCAGTAGTACAAAGCTGCTTACCAGTGCGGGATCGCTTGTCATCTTCATCAAAGTGTTGCCAAATCAAATTAGCATTAAACTTATCACTGGGAGTCCATTCAAAAATGGCACGCGTGGAGTAGAGATCCCGGTCGTTAACATCATTCTTGGTATAAGTATTGTAATCAAAGCCATCCCGCTTGGTCATGGCTCCAGAAAAGCGGAAAGCCATAGTTTCACCCAGCGGTATATTCAACATACCCTTGGTGCGCTTACTATTATAATTGCCCACTTCAACCTCAATCTCTGAGGCGAATTCATCCTCCGGCATGATTGGTAACATATTAACCACACCAGCGGTGGCGTTACGGCCATATAATGTGCCCTGAGGGCCACGCAGAACTTCTACCCTCTGTACATCAAAAAATTCCTGCTCAAACAGACGATTCCTGATTAAAGAAGCATTATTAAAGCTTACTGCAACGGCAGGATCACTACTGGCAGAAATTGACTGAGTTCCCACTCCTCGAATAGAGAAATTGTAAGAGCTAAAGTTTGTTTTGGAGAAGTTAACATTGGGAACGGCTCGCAACAGTTCATTGCCCCCTTCGATCTTTAAAGCATCCATGTTATCCCCAGATAGCGCAGAAACTGCAATAGGCACATCCTGAATGCTTTCCTCAATTTTCTGTGCTGTAACCGTAACTTCTTCAATAGCCGAACCAGAATAGTTACTGGGCTTATCCCCTTGCCCCTCCTGGGCAAATGCTGCCACAGATGCAGTATTTATTACCAAACAGGCAATCGCCACACTGTACCAGGGGGTTGAATAATCGCTTGAGTTTGCGGCGGGGATTGCTTGAGCAATCAAATTTTTTTGTTTACGAAGGCGCATCATCATACTGAGTTTCTCTCTCTTATGCTCACTATTATTTTTTTCAAGGCCAAAACTGCCTTCCTTGGGGCCCAACTAGATTGAAGACGTAAAAAAATGATATTAGGGGGGATGAAAAAGAGGTTAAAAGTTTAAAAATTTTATTTTTTTTAAGTAACGCACAAGAACTTGGCACAATTGAAGTCTGAGCGTTGAAAATCGTGCCTGAATGGTTGGTGGGTATCTATATTAAATAGAAATTTTTCAATAAATAATTTCCTTCAGGATCTCATATTTACATTGTAGATATAATGTAAGTCCTCACAGAATGTTGACGTAGAACAGAATTGTATAACATATGAAAGAAAGAGCTTTTCATAGATATCATAAGGTTAATGTCTAGCTTGATTCAGCTTATTGTCCGTTAAAGAAGCATGGAAATTAAATGTGGTTACTATTTGGTAAACCTAAGTCTTACTAGATAAGTATGCTAGTAGTGAGAATGGCCTTGTCTAAAGTAGGTAGAAAATATCAAAAAAATCATAACACTCTAATATTTAAAAGTTTTTAATTTAAATTCTGGCGTTTGTTTTTCCTCTGACAGATATTTTTCCAGGTAAGCTAATTCTATTAAAAGCATGTCATTCTATTTGGTGAGTTTAGATATATATTATATAGAACTTGATATATCACTCATCAAATAAATTTCTGTAAAAATTCTATCTATTAAATTTATAGCATTTTTCAGGTATGTGATTTTTATGCTCTGATCTGGTGCATGTCTTCCGTTCTTGATCCATCAGTAGGGGCCTAATCCAGTCTTTTTAGGGGGAACTTATACCGATATTTCTTAGCTCTTAGAGGATCAGCTTGAGTTCAAAATACTTATATAAAATCTTCAATCAACAGAGGCATAACAATGAAATTTATCACCACATTAATTGCTGCGGTAATTTATATATTACAGGCAACTATCCAAGATTATAAAATCAGAGAGCGAGAGTATTCCGTTCCACTTTCAACTATGCCAGATAATGTACAGGCACTTGCAGATGAAATGTTTGAAGAAGCAACTAAAGATAAGCAGCTTACTGTAGAGCAAGCTCAACAGATTGAAGCTGGTATTTGGAAGATGTTAGGTGAGGGCGCTGTACTTCAGAGAAATCATGAGCTGAAAAAAACAAGAGAAAAAATATCTTACTTAGGGCAGCTATTGTCTTGGTTTATGAAGGCAAAAGGGCTGACCTATGCACAGATTGAAGAAAAATATAGAAGCGAATTTACTGAATCTGAAAAGGATCTACATAGAGCAATTGTAGAATCTGCCTCTCGTTCCAATCAGGATCTAGTCGGCAAACTCTGGAAGACAATCTGCAAAACCTTTTGGGGGCAGGCAAAGCTATAATCAGAATCCTGATATTTAAGTTTACTTAAATGCCAACCTTATTAAGTTCCTAATAGGTTTATATTAGGAACTTGTAATGGCGCTGATCTTAAACCGGAGGAATATAGTCTTGCTATGATAAATAGAGTAGCTATCCAAATTCCATAGAAAGTAGTAATGCAAATGACAAATCTATGGGGCTCTGGGTTGCTACTCTAAATTACATAGCTATTTATTTTCATTGCTTAGGTCGATAACTTCTATTCTTACCCCTTTATCAACCATCTCGGATAAATGGAATTTGCCATTAGGTTGTTTCACTATGGATTTTTCAATATCACCAGATACAAACTCCCATAGCTCAGGGTTCAGTGCATTTGGCTTTGGTTTGTAAACTTCCGCAGTGAAACCACGTTTTGGCTCATTTTCACGTAAAATAACGATATCACCCTTGTAATCTGGAGCTGTTATTATCGTTAATGTAGTTGTTTCGATCTTATCGCCGAATCCTTTTTTGTTCCACTCTCGTAAAACAACATTAACTTGAGCTTTGTCCAGTTTAACATCATCCGTTTCCGTGCTAGCACAGGTGAAGGATGACAATGTCATTAAAAATAGTAGTAGGATTTTTATAGGTTTTAGCATAGATATTATTACTTACAGTTGGTGGAAGTAATAGTTAAAAGGTTGTGCGTGTCTGGCGGTACAACAATAATTCCTGAGAGCCAGGGAAACATTTTTAATTGTGTCTTAGTATATAATCCATCGCCAGCTTCTTTTTCCCAGTGTGATTCGTACACGAACTCTTTTGAATAAAGCCATACATGCCTACCGCCACTTGACATTCCCAGTCCAAATGGAATATTTGAAAATGTGTTGTAATCTGCGTCTTGTTTCTTGGTTAAATCCAAATAGGTGGTCACTTTATTTTTGCTCGGCTTATAGTTTATAACAGTATTGCTGATCGGCACACGACTGACACTATAGGTACAGTTTTTCTTTACCTGATTGTAGTAGCTCGCAATATGTTCACCAAGACCATCACTAGGGTGCTTAACGTCAGGATTATAATATACGCCTTTCCAGTTATGAGTATTAATCAAGTATTTTGCTAACTCGGTACCTTTTTCTCCAAGTCCACCCACTCGCTTGCTGGAATTAAGCTTTCCAAGCTTCTCAAAACTATATTTAAGAACCCAAATTGCCATTGTTATACAATCGCTAGAAATATGATTTTTATATTTTGTGGGGTTACCTATTTTAAGCTGGCTACCAACATGATTGCTGTGATCATTCATAATAGAATTAATCTTGTCTACAGCATGCTGTGAAAATGTCTTTGTCATACCTAACTTCCCAGTTGTTATTATTGTGGAATTTCCTTATCGAGAACGATTTGATTAGATGACAATAGCCAATTAGGGTCAAGGAAGTGAAAATAGAGATCCTGTACTGCTGAGTTTGTTATAGTGTATTTTTGGCTGATAATATCGCTCTAAAAACGAAGCTATTTCACATCTTCTATTTTTGATATTTATCAATCACAGACATAAATCATTAAGAATCAGAAAGTTAGTACGGTGTATAGTAGGTATGCACTTGGAAGCCTTTGGACCTTGATGCTACTAACGCAAGAAATAACATAGCATTACACCGAGTATAAGAAATAAAAAAATGGGGTGTGATAGATAATCTTCGCCCAAAGTTTTATGTTAAATCAGAGCGCGTTATCTATATTTGGAGCTACATTTCTGAAAAGTGGACTATCGTACCGGGTATGCCTGGTGTTAAGTGTTGGAGTAAACGGCCCTGCTATCTAAACCTTGTAATATTATCTTGATGGCTTGCAGGATACTTAGATAATTAAATAACCTATGGATGTTGCGTTGAAGAGGTTTGTTCTGTGATTGCCGGGGCTTTAATACCTTCAGACTCTAATCTTATGCTCAATAATTTCTTTGCTAATGGATGCAAAGTTGCTGCATCAATCTCTTTGAGTCTACGCTTGCCTAAACGCTTATCCAGTGTGGCTAGGGACTGAATCAATGGGTTCTCGGAGTTTAGAGCTTCATCAACTTTGAGGGTATGAACGAATTCCCAGCAGGCTTGATAGGCATCTTGTCGAGATAACTCTCCATACTCCACCTCACCATAGGATAGTTTCTGCTTTTCACTTACATGCTCAGGCACTTCGGAATCAGTAACCCAGCGATTATCTTTTCTATAGCAATTACCACTCGCTCTATTCCAAAAGGCCCTTGTACAGAAGTTTGCTATGACCTCCTTATCAAAAGTTAACCAGGCATGTCCACATGAACAGTTTCCATAACTGGTACTGTTGATAGAGATACGGCCATCCAGGGATGGAGAAAACTTTTCTTCAACTAGAGATTTCAACTTACTCCACATCATTGGGAGATATTCCTAATTACTAATAACATCTAATTAATAAATCGATTCGATTGCTGTGGCCAATCAAAGATTAGGGTTCTGATAACTGCATCCTTCTACACGAGAACACCAGAACTCTACGCTTTTGTTGTAAGTTACCTTTATAGGGTTGTCCATTTCTAAATGTTTGATCCATGGAGCATATAGATACTTGTTAAGATTAATACCCAGTTGAGAATAAGCTAAGGCTTGAGTAAAGAATCCTAACGTATACAAACTTAACATCATTAAAGATAAGATCACTATCTTCTTCATGGGATTAGCAAATATATTAGTAGAGTTTTGATTGGTCTTAAGTTCATCAATAGTTATACATCCTATTGGCTTAGATATCTACGGGCATTCAATATCTGTACAGGTCGGGGTGTATGTGATCTCCCCTTAAAGGTCATGCTGAAAGCTCATACTTGCTGTACTGCCTGGGACTAAGCTTTTTGTACCTTCCCACTTGAATTCATCTTCTCTTGTCTCAAACAAGTTAAGAATCAATTTCAATATACTGTTTGATTCTTGCGAGTCGGTATAATAGTAATCATGAAATGATACTGTATAGAATATACTACCCAGATGTATTCCTTTGCTATAAAGCCTCATTTCATTCTTTACATCTATGCCATCAAGCTCGTAATAAGCATTGCCGTTTTTTTCATAACTCTGCTCTTTTTGAAAGTCAAAAAGATACCCCGGCCTTGAATATTTTCCAGACTTAAGATGCTTAATCTCCTCATTGCCCCAGGCTATACCGGGTGCAGATGCTGAGGTGGTATAAACCGTGATATAGAGCGCATATTGACCTTCTGGAGATGTGGCGATGATCATCCCCTCACTATCCTCATGGCTCCACTTACCTGGCAGTGAGACGCTCCAGTATTCATGATCAAGGTGTGTTCTTACTTCTAAACCACTTAATTTTTCTACCGGTATATTTGTAGCGCAGGCAGATACAAATATTAACGCTATTAACCCGAAGTACTTATACACTTTTACATCCTACCGAAGGTAAATCAGAATACTCAAAAGAAATCGCATCATATCATTTGGTAACTGATTACAAAAATCGGAAGCTTTTCTATCCAGAAAAAAACTATCTATCGATAGGATCGTCCGGGTTGGAAAAATTACTTATGAGTAGAAAGGGACTTACGTACCGGATATTCATGCCTGAAGCACTTAATGGAAAGGGCATCGCCATTAAAAATATAGGCACAAAAATGATCTTATTGGATTTTATTCAGTTTGTTTTAGTGTCAAAGCTGCGTAAAATCGATTGATATTTATTGGTATTTTGGCCGGAATTGGGTGGCCTTTTGTAGGCAGATGACTAAGGCCAAAGGGATTCGAGAGAATCAAGACATCTAAGAGTTTTCTAAAGAACCATCTTCTCAAAGGAGAACGGTAGCGTGACGTAACAGTAAGTAAAAGGCGCTGACCCAAGGTGCAGCAACACCATGGGCCAGCTAACCAAATTGATAAGCGAACTATCAAAATGGCTATATGGATCATACGCTAGAAACCCGCTCGTCTTCAATAAAGTGGAGTACATTCAGCGGCTTGGAGCGATTCCTCAAGCTCTGGAGGCGTTGTGCCTGCCTTTTCTTCTTCTATGCCTACCGTTCCCGCGCACCACCCCGTATTTCCTCACAATGTTACTTTCTCAGCCTTCCATCGTGGGAAGGTCTACCCATGGTTTGACTATCACTAGGAAATAATTATGTTGATCTTAAAACGCCGGACGGGTGAAAACTTAAGAATTGGAGCCAATGTTTCAGTCACTGTATTGGAAGTTAAGGGTAATCAGGTGAAGATAGGAATACGTGCTCCTAAATCTCTACCTGTTCATCGCGAGGAAATATATAACCGCCTCCAAAAAGAACTGGCGCTGCGGAATTCTTGATAACTTAGTCGCGACTATAGAATGCCAGCATCATAGGCCGTGGCCAAGCGGAGGGCCTATGCATGCGTTTACTCTGGGTCTAATACTTGAAACTAACCTAGGTATGTTCTAGGTCAAATATAGACAGCTCTATTGTTTAGATAAACTCTTCCGGCACTCTCGTCAAGATTTGGTGCAGTATCTTTAAGCAGATCTCGATATAAAGAATTCACTTCCAATGTGAGCGCTAGAACGCCAGCTTGCCTTTCATCGCTGTCAAGAATACGCCTGCTTCCATCAGGAGTAATAAGCTGATTTCCTAAATAACAATTGTTTGCACATATGCTTTGCATATAATCATTAACCCGCCCTAATAACCCTAGATCATAAAAACTTGGGCTATTTAACTGATCATCCATATGATAAACCAATCCAGCTATGTCATAGCTACTCAAACTTACCAAAATTTCTTTGTGATTGGATGCATCAGCTTTAATATTCTTCAGTAGCCTGCATACTTTTTTAACATTGCCTGAATAACGTCTGTCCCTTTGATCTATCAGGTGCATGTGCTTAAATGGCCAGTTTCCAAAGGTTATATCTCTCTCCTTGTCGTATAGCTGTACTTCTCTGTCCTCGATTTGATTACTATTCTGATATTTAAGCGTATCATGCCAATGAGCCGGTACGATATCCACTTTGCGTTGTAGTGAGCCACCCTCCATGGCTATGGATTTTGCCCCATTAATATTCACTTTGGCAGCTGGATATCTGCCTTTTAATATTGCCTCTGAATTTAACCTTAATTTTCTCATTCGGACACTCATTGAAATGCCCTCTTTGCAAGGAATATATGATTTATGTGAGGCCATGGGTATTTCGTATGTTATATAATTATGGAAAATCAATACATCAACATCACTGGCGCCTTTAATATGAATATCCAAAGGGACGGAACCTTGAAATTTATGTGTTGAATATATACCATGATTTTCCAAATCTTGGTTCAAAGCCCGTGCTACCCTGTTTCCTTCTTCAAAACAAATTTCTGTATACCTACTATTTACTGGCTGCATGGCGCCTATAATATATTTAACAATACCGCTTTCATTTATTTCCTGATAATCTTCTTTTATTGATTTTGAAAATTCGCTATCGAATGTCATTCCTTCTTTTATATGCTGAGGTAAGGCCCGCCTAGCATTTAGTTCATTCAGCTTTGATTCATAGTTCATTAAGTATCTCCCTTTAATTTATTTAACTTCATATTTCCTATTGTTCTACGTCCGTGTGAATTGAAATATGTTCCTTTTGCGTATCCATCTTTGATGCAAAACCTCAATTCACAAAAACCTTTGTGTGAATTGAGTTCATGAACTTGATTAAGATCAGGCTGGTTGCAATAGCTGTATGAAAGCTGCCAAGAATTATCGGGAAGTTTTAAGGCCGTTGCAGTATAACTATAACTTTCACTCTGGTCCGTTGCTAACTTAATTGAGATATTATCCCATGTTTGAACAATTGTAATTTTTGCATTCCATACATATAGAGTATCTCCCGTATCATTTATTGTTTGTCCATCAACAATCCATTCGCCAGAAAAATCTGGTATTGATAAGAATTTTCCAACTATTCTGACTTTCCATATGAAGTTATCGAAAATCCAATATAAAGCTAAATATATTATTCCAGCTGTAATTATAAATGTACCAGTAAACTTCGCACCTGTTAGTGAAGTGATAGAAATGAAAAAATTAGTTATAATTGGGCTTAAAATAAAAGATGCAATGCCTAGAAATCGGCCAACAATTTGCCTCTTGTGATCAAAAATAGCATATGGGTGTACAGATTTCTGCATCTCAAACCACCTCTAAATTTAATGTTTTCCAAGCGAAACATTGCAATTTATATTTTTTCTTTCAAGGAAAATTTAATGAATAGTTCCTCAAATATAGAATGCTTGTATTAGGTGATGCCGTAGGCTTCTCCTGAAATTGCACATCAGGTATTAATAGTACGAAACGTCGGCATTACTATCCGTTGATACCCGTTTTATTGATATCCTGCCAACTGATTTTCGATCAGTGTAATACTTGCCTGAAAGTGTTAGTGCATTACTATCCTCGATAACATCGAAAATAGTTGATCCTATGTACTCTCCCCAAGATGGATTCTTAGGCGTCGAACGATAAACGTAATATAATTTCTTTTTATTAAGCTCAATTGTTGGTGTCGTTTCAAGAGTGATCGATTTTACTGTCTCACCATGCATATCTATTTCAGTAATAAGTAGTGCTTGTCTTATAATTGCCCTTACTTCAAATATTTTTCCGTCTTCAGTGATAACTTGCCCAACCCAAACCCCATTTAAATCAGGGTATAGATCTTTTTTAAAAAACTTCACTAAGCGCCAAATTTGACGAGATATAAATGGCGATAACAATATAAACATTACAACAGTTGATGCAGCTACTGAAATCGTCGTAAGTTTAAAAATGCTAACATTAATGCCAGTAAGTTTTTCAATAATTACGTAAGCTGCAACTCCAATTAATATTGAGAGTATGACAACAATTTTTAAAAGTAAATCAAATCTAACTATTCTAAACATGCATTGCTTCACTTAAGTGTATCAAAGTGCGACAATTGATTTTTTCCATTGCTCTTCGAGTTTAATAAAGCAATATATGCTTCTCTTAAGCTAGTTCCTACTCCAGCAGAAAATGTAATTCCTATTGATGAGCATGAGCAAATACAGAGAAAAATCTCTTCAAAATTACAATCACTTTCAGTTCTTGCGACAACGCCATCGGCGGCACTAAAAATTACATCAAAACCTCTGCTTAATAATAAGTCAGCAATTTTTTTTGTGGACTCTTCAAGTTGCTTGCTAACTGAGTGCAATTTATCCTCATCGTTATTCAAATAACAGGATGTTATTTTTCTTCCTACATCATCACCATCAATAGATATATATTTCAAAGACGTTTCCCACTGAAAAAACAAAGCATTGATTGTATCAAAGTTTACATAGGTTACCATTTATGTATACCCGTCAGTGTGGAAATAATGCTTGATGAGAAATGTATTATTGAGTGTGTTGAGACTGGAAAGGGGCAGGTTAGTATATGTTTATATGAATTTATATGCCTATAAATCAATAGGTTAGCGTTTTATTAGTATAAATATTTTAAATTTATTCTGAGTTTTAATTTTGACTACATGCGAAATCGAGAAAGATGGGCCTGTAAATGTATGATGGCAGAACAACCGCAATATAATAGATAATATCCCTCCATTAGTGCTCGCTATACCTGAGTGTTTTATAAATGTTACAAGCCATTAAGTTTGAAAATGGTACTGTTGTACCAGCAATATCTAGTCTCAACCACTAGACGAAAACAACGCCGCCACCGCCAACAAAGTAGCCACCCAAATCCCACAAAGAATCTTCCAAAACAAAGACGCATCCCCTTTCTCAGCAGGATCTTCCCGCAAGTAATCCGGGTTGGGATTGGCCAGATCGCGCATAAATTCCGTCAGCGTGGAGTAGCGCTGTTCCAGGTCGATACTGCATCCGCGCTCCAGGGCGCGGTCGAACCAGATGGGGACTACGGGATTAAACTGGCTGGCGGTGCGGTAGCGCAGGCGTTCGAAGTCGGCGTGGGAGCGGCAGTTTTCAATTTCTTCGCCGTAGGGCAGTTCGCCGGTAAACATTTCGTAGGCTATGGTGGCGAGGGCATAGATATCGCCGCGAATACCGCTGTTGTGTCCAAGGATATAGTGGGGGTCGGAATAGCTGGCGGTGCCTAGCGCTTCCGGGTGTTCCAGGGGGCGGAAAATCTCGGCACTGCCGGCTACATAAACTGAGCCGAAGTCGATAATTTTTACCCGCCCGTCGCCGTCAATCATGATATTGGCCGGGCGCAAATCCTGGTGAATGGTTTCCTGATCGTGGAAGGCCTGTAGCCCGGTTGCAATCTCCTTAAGGATGCGAAACGCTTCCGCCGGTTTGGGAAAGCGGTTGTTGGTGATCCACTGCTCCAGGGTACTGCCCTGTACATACTCCATCAGGTAATAGAGCGCGGTGCGCGGGCGGGTCTGGCGATGCAGGCGCACTACCTGGGGGCTGCGAATACGCAGGCCTATCCACTCCTCCTGAATAAAGCGGTCGATATAGTGGATATCGTCTTCGTAATTTACCGAGGGGGTTTTCATTACCAGGGTTTCGCTGGTGGCACTGTCGCGCACCAGGTACAGCTGGCTGCGCTGGGAGGAGAACAGCTCCCGCTCTACCTGGTAACCATCCAATACCATGCCCGGTTCCAATTCCGGTGGGAAGGGCAGGCGGGTAAGCTGGCGGCTGTAGTCATCCAGGGTGGTTTGTGGCAATGCCTTTACCTTTACCACTAATGCGGAGAGGTTATCGTCACTGCCGTTTTCCTCGGCGAGACGCACCAGGGTTTCCGCTGTTTCCTGTTCGCTTATTTCGGTATCTGCCAGCAGCTCGCGCAGCAGATCCTGCTTGATAAAGTCGTGCACGCCGTCGCTGGTAATCAGCAGTACATCGTCCTTAGCGAGGCTTAGTTGGCCGTAATCCACTTGCAGGCCGGTATCCATGCCCAGCGCGCGGGATAGCATCTGTTGGCGGTGGGCCAGGGTGATGTTGTGGTCCCGGGTGAGGCATTTAAGGTTGTCGCCGCGCAGGTGATAGATACGGCTGTCGCCGATATGGAAGTAGTGGGCGGTGCGGGATTTAAAAATCAGGGCAGAGAAGGTGCAGAGGAAACCCTTTTCCTGTTGGGGAAAGTCATGGCTTTTGCGGTATAGCTTGCTGTTAATGGAGGCGAGGATTTTCTGTCCGGCGTGGGCCACAGACCAGGTATCCGGCACCTTGTAATAGTCCCGCACAAACTGCTCGGTGGCGGTGTAGCTGGCGAGTGCGCCGGCTTCGGCAGAGCTGACTCCATCGGCCAGCGCGGCGACTGCGCCCAGGTATTCCTGCAAGTGCGGATTGTCTGGCCAGTGATAGATTGCGGCATCTTCGTTCTGCGGTTTGATGCCGGCACTAGTGCAGAGGCCGTGGCTCAATCGCGGTGTCTGGGCTTCGGGGTTTGCCTCGGTTTCTGTTTGCACCCCGGAATTGGTTTCGCTCACAGCTTTCTCCTATCTCTTTTCGTCCCCTCAGACCAACGGCGAAAAACAAAGAAGGGCCATTGGCCCTCCTTTGCGTTTGTTGCTGGATAACCGCTTTCCGATCACTCCACGCTGATCAGCTGCACTGTGCCATCCGGTAGCACTTCGGCGATATTGCCTTTGGGCTCTTCCAGGAACAGGCAGGCGAAGAAGATCACCGCTGCTGCGCCGCAGATAATCAGGAAGAACTGGCTGTAGCTGACATAAGACAGGGCGGTAAGGAAAGTAACCGCACCCACGTTGCCGTAGGCTCCGGCCATACCGGCGATCTGCCCGGTCATGCGACGCTTCACCAGGGGTACGACGGCGAATACGGCACCCTCACCGGCCTGCACGAAGAAAGAGCAGCACATGGTGGCCACTACCGCAGCGGGAATCCACCAGCCGCCGTTGATCTGGCTCAGTACAAAGTAACCCACTGCCAGGCCGCCGATCAGGAACATCAGGCTGCGGCGGCGTCCCAGTTTGTCAGAGAAGTATCCACCGGTTGGGCGGGCCACCAGGTTCATAAAGGCGAAGCCAGAGGCGAGCAGGCCGGCCTTCACCGGGCTCAATCCTTCAAAGGTTTCCAGGAAGAACAGGGGCAGCATAGAAACCACGGCCAGCTCTGAGCCGAAGGTGACGAAGTAGGCCAGGTCGAGGATGGCTACCTGCTTGAAGTTGTATTTCTCCAGCTCGGGCACACCTTCGCGCAGGTGGTCTTTGTTTACATTCCAGATCATGCGGGTCTGGAAGGCGAACAGTGCTACCAGCAGTCCCCACATTGCGTAGGTGGCATTCTGGCTCAGCAGGGCTACGCCGCTGGGAGACAGTTTGTAAGCCAGCGCTGCCAGTGCCAGGTACATGGGCACATTCATCAGCAGGTAGAAGTAGAAATCCCGCTTGCTGGTCACTTCCAGGCCGCCGCTCTTCTTCGGTTTGAAGTAAGTGGAACCTTTAGGAGTGTTGCGGGCAACGCGGTAGTAGATGATGCCGTACAGGCCGGCGATGATGCCGGTGAGGCCCAGGGCATAGCGCCAGCCGTCTTCACCGCCGAACAGCAGGGCGATGGTGGGCAGGGTCATGGCACCGGCAGCAGAACCGAAATTCCCCCAGCCGCCGTAAACACCTTCTGCCAGGCCGACTTGTTTGGCTGGGAACCATTCACCCACCATGCGGATACCAATTACAAAGCCGGCACCCACAAATCCCAGCAGGAAGCGGAACAGGGCCAGGGATTCATAACTGTCTGCGGTGGCGAAGCCCAAACAGATTAAAGATGAGGTCATCAGCAGCCCGCTGTACACCAGGCGCGGTCCCAATTTATCCACCAGCATACCGATAATGATACGGGCGGGAATGGTGAGTGCCACGTTGAGGATTAACAGGGCTTTAACTTGCTGGCTGGTGAGGTCGAACGCTTCCTTGATAAAGACCATCAGCGGAGCGTGGGAGAACCACACCACGAAAGTCAGGAAAAACGCAAACCAAGTAACGTGCAGCGTCTTTATTTTGGGATCGCCCCAATTAAATAAATTGAGGCCGCTGGATTGACTCATGACTATTTTCTCCGGCTTCTCAGAAATTTTTAGAGGTGGATAGGGTCATGACCGATAGTATTTGAGCAGCGCCAGAGGGAAAGTGCGCAAAAGGGGTAAGTGGAAGGGAAATCGATTTATATATGGAAGGGAGTAACCCCTTGGGGTTAGTAGCTCGGAGTGGGTAGGGGCGGTTTTTAGTGCGTTTCTACCCCAGTAGGGGTAGTTGGTGGAAATTGATAATGATTAAAAAGGGTTTTTGGGAGTAATTGTCGCTAGCCGATTTTTTGTGCATCTTGCCAGTGGCTTGCCTCTGTAGATTTCTCGCCCCCGCTGTATTTCTGTGATCACTTTTCTAGGGCGGGGGCCCAATGCGGTGCATAACCGGGGTGGCAATTAATTTTCGACAGCCAATATTTTGGAGATGCCTGCCGTGCAATATACACAGCAACTCGCCGGGCGCGCGCTGATATTTGCCTCGGCCATGTTCGCCGCTAATTTTTCTGTTTGGACGCTCTACGCGGTATTGGGGGTAGAGATTCGCGGGCAACTGGATCTGTCTGCAACTGAATACGGGGTTCTACTGGCTGCGCCGATTTTGAGCGGGGCGCTGCTGCGTTTTCCGGTGGGATTACTGGTGGAATATTTTTCTGCGAAAAAGCTGATTTTATTGCAGATGCTGCTGTTGCTGCCGGTGCTATTTTTGTTGCCCTTTATCGACAGCTACGGGGCCCACTTGCTGGCGGGGTTGTGGCTGGGTATTTCCGGGGTGTCTTTTGTTTTGGGGATTCGCTATATCAGCCCGTGGTTCGAAAGAGGGCGGCAGGGTACTGCGATGGGCATTTTTGGTGCAGGAAATGCCGGAGCTGCAATTACCTTGGCATTGGCTCCTGCCATTCAAAATTGGTTTGGCCGTGAGTGGATAGGGCCGGTTTATGGAGCCGGGATTATCCTGATGATGGTTTTATTCGAATTTTTTGCACCAGAGGAAACCCGCTATATGCGCAGCCGGGGAAAGCCGGATCTGCGCAGTCATTTAAAGCCGTTAACGCAAATCCGGGTTTGGCGATATGGGCTCTACTATTACTTTGTTTTTGGCAGTTTTCTCGCGCTTTTATTGTGGTTGCCGAATTACTATCTGTCGGTGTACCAAGTCAGTACGCCAGTAGCAATGGCACTCACCCTGCTGTTTGTGGCCCTTTCCAGTTCACTGCGCGCTTTGGGGGGCTGGTTTGCCGATCGCTACGGTGCGCGCACCGTCAATTGGAGTGTTTTCTGGACCTGCCTGGTCTGTCTTTTCTTCCTCAGTTACCCGCCCACCAGTATGACTATTCACGGGGTGGAACGGGATGTGCATTTAAATATTGAAGTGGGTATTGAGCTGTTCACTTTACTGCTACTGGTTATCGGTATCGCCCAGGGATTTGGCCGCGCGTCTGTTTACAAAGCGCTGCACGATAATTTCCCCGCGCATATGGGGAGTGTTGGCGGTACCGTAGCCACTATTGGTGCCCTCGGTGGTTTTACCCTGCCTGTTCTTTTTGGTATCGCTCAGGACTTAGTAGGTATCCACAGTGCGGCCTTTATGCTGCTCTACGGTGTGCTCGCTATTTGTATGTTGGTTATGTATTTGGCGATTCAAAGAGAAAATTATATGCAGCGTTTACAGTACGCACAGCAAAATAATTTCCTGCTTGAGGAAACCAGCGAAACCGAGGCTTTGCCGGATAGGTAGTGCCCACTACCAATAAGGGATTACGCCTGAGTAAAGGCTAGGGAGTAAAGATTAATTAAGCAGGAAAAAATCTATGGTTTCAGTCGAGTCTGAAAAATTGTAATTTGTCACTGTTCACTCCGTTGTTGCAAAGGAAAAGCGTCATGACCGTTTCCAAATTCCCAAAAATTCTCGGTGCCTTACTGTTGGGGGCATGCAGCACTGTTGCATTGCAGGCCGCTGCGCAGGAAAGTGAAAATGCCACTCTGGTGGATGCGTTGAAATCCGGTGAAGTCGGATTGAATCTGCGTTACCGCGTAGAGACTGTTGATCAGGATGGTATTGATGATGAAGCAGTTGCATCCACTTTAAGAACCCGCCTTAACTGGCGCAGTGGCAGCTACCGTGGCTTTACCAGCTTCCTGGAAATGGATGATGTTACGGCGGTTGGCAATGACAGCTACAACTCCACCATTAATGGTAAAACTGACTACCCGACTGTAGTTGATCCGGAAGGAACTGAAATTAACCAGGCCTACATTCGCTACAATGGTGACAACTCCATAATTACCGCCGGTCGCCAGCGCATTAACCTGGACGGGCAGCGATTTGTCGGCGGTGTTGGCTGGAGACAAAACGAGCAGACCTACGATGGTGTTCGTTATCAGTACGGCAGTGCCGATAGCTTCCAGCTGGATTACAGCTACGTCTACAACGTTAACCGTATTTTTGGTGAAGACAGTGCTGGTTCCGATATGGGCGGCGATATCCAACTGCTACACGCAATTTATCCAGTAGCTGAAAACCATAAAATCAGCGCTTTTGTTTACAATCTGGATCTGGAAGATTTCACCGATAATGCAAGTCGCACTTATGGGGTAGATTACAAAGGTAAATTTGGTCCGGTAAAAGCCAACCTGAGTTATGCGCACCAGTCAGATATTGGTGACAACCAGTATGACTATAGTGCTAATTATTACCTGGCAGAACTTGGCGCTGATCTGGGTCCTGTTGCGGCAAAACTCGGTTATGAAGTTTTGGGTTCCGACAATGACGTTGGTTTTAAAACCCCGCTGGCAACCTTGCACAAGTTC
Organism: Microbulbifer maximicatervae (SeqCode); assembly: GCF_052466985.1. Lineage (NCBI taxonomy): Bacteria > Pseudomonadati > Pseudomonadota > Gammaproteobacteria > Cellvibrionales > Microbulbiferaceae > Microbulbifer > Microbulbifer maximicatervae (SeqCode). The sequence continues at coordinate 3,629,032 of NZ_CP174298.1, read as the reverse complement.
CAGGGTTTCACTGATAAATTCCTGGGAACCCCCGCTGACGGTGTCGAAGATCTGTATGTTGGCGGTTCTATGAAAGTGGCCGGTGGCAAGCTGGGCTTGACCTATCACAACTTTGAAGCGGCCGAGGGCTCCGTTAGTTACGGTGATGAGTGGAACCTGAGCTACGGGCACAAAATCACCGACGACATTTCTGCACTCGTTAAGTACGCAACTTATCGTGCTGATGAGTACAGCACTGACACCGACAAGCTTTGGATCATGGTAACCGCTAATTTCTAAGCGGCTGAAAGAACTCCTTAGCGAGGCCCCCGGCTTCGGCCGGGGTTTTCCCCGCACCTTGAACCTGTTTTTATAATTTATAAATTTTAATCGACTGAAGCTCCACGTTTTGATGTCTCCCCGAGGAGCATCAGTTCGAGCACCAAGGGAGTACCACCTTTGCCCCAAGCATAAATTAACCAGCTTGATACACTGACATCAGTTTAAACACCGAGTCCCGCTACCTAAACCGCGTCGTTTTTTATTGACGTTGCAAGGTGCCGGGACCGTGGCCGTACCGGCCACCAGGGTCTAGCGGGAAACTGCGCGGCCTCCCGAAATTGGAAAGGCGTTTAATGTTACAAGACAATTTTGGCCGTAGGTTTTACTACCTGCGCCTGTCCGTGACGGACATCTGCAACTACCGCTGCAACTACTGCCTGCCCGAGGGCATCGGTTGCGGACGTTCCCTGGAAGGGGAAAATCCTCTCTCAGTCGCTGAGGTGGGCACATTAGTGCGCGCTTTCGCTTCACTGGGTACGGAAAAGGTACGCCTTACTGGCGGAGAGCCCTCCCTGCGCAAAGACCTGGTGCCGCTGCTCGAAGCCGTGCGCGCTAGCGATAAGATTCGCCGCTTAGCCATCACTACCAATGGTTACCGCCTGCCCAGTCAGATAGACGACTGGCACCGCGCGGGTTTGGATCAGGTGAATGTCAGTATCGACAGCCTCGACCCAACTCAATTCCACCATATCACCGGCCACAACCGCCTGGATAAAGCCTTAGCAGGCCTGGATCGCGCCCTGGCCTTGGGTATCGATACCAAGGTCAACGCAGTGCTGATGCGCCAGTACAACCTGGCCGAGCTGGATAATTTCCTCGCCTGGGTTCGCGAGACTCCGGTGACCCTGCGCTTTATTGAATTGATGCGCACCGGCGATAACCGCGAGTTCTTCGCCAGCAACCATGTCTCCGGCGGCGATATAGAAACCCTGTTGCTGCGGGAAGGCTGGGAGCAGGTTATTCGCACCCGCGATGCCGGTCCGGCACGGGAGTATTTCCACCCGGATTACGCCGGTCGTATCGGCCTGATTACCCCTTACGGCAAGGACTTCTGTGCAAGCTGCAACCGCCTGCGGGTATCAGCCCAGGGCAAGTTGCACCTATGCCTGTTTGCGGACCAGGGTTTTGATATGCGCGAAATCATCGCCGATGGCGATAGCGAGGCGCTGGCGGCCCATATCCGCGAGTTGATTGTGGATAAGACCGCAGGCCACCAGCTGCACGAAGGTTTTACCGGCGCTACCCGCAACCTGGCGATGCTGGGGGGCTAGGGTTATGGCCAGGGCTCTTGTTAGTGAATCGACAATCGGCGTGGTGCTGGCCGGCGGCCGCTCCAGCCGGATGGGCCGTGATAAGGCATTGCTGGCCCACCCTCAACAGGGCAATTTCTTGCAGCATGCTGAGGCATTGTTGAGTGAGCTTCCGCTGGAAAAAGTCGTCACCAGCGGCGCCCGTCCCGGAGCGATTGAAGACCTGGTGCCAGAGCGTGGCCCACTGGGCGGCCTTTATTCGGTAGCCCTAGCAACCGGTGCCGATGCGACCCTGGTAATCCCGGTAGATATGCCCTTGCTCGGGCGAGAGCACCTCGCAGAGTTATTGGCGGAGGGGCAGGCAAGTGGCCGGCCCTGTTATTTTGAAAACTTCTTTTTTCCCCTGTGGCTGCCTTTAAATGGCGATTGCCTGGATTATTTGCGCCGTGCCGTCGAAGGCAGTGCGCGCAATTCTGTCGGCGCACTGCTGCGTCACCTGGGGGCCAAATCCATACCCATAAAAAGTGCTGGCGATTGGCATCGCAATATCAATACGCCGGCAGATTATCTCGGCTTGAGTACGCCGGATAAAACTCCAGAAAACAGTTTTTTGAGAGACCACTGATTATGTCCGCACATGCTAGCAAAGAATTTGTACCGCTCAATATCGCGGTACTTACCGTATCCGATACCCGCAACGAGCAGACTGATACCTCTGGCCAGTATCTGGTGGAAGCCCTCAAAACTGCCGGCCATCAGCTCGCAGATAAGCGCATTACCCCGGACGATGTTTACCAGATGCGCGCAGTGGTCTCCGCCTGGATTGCCGATCCCAAAGTGCAGGTGGTATTGGTGACCGGTGGTACCGGTTTTACCGATCGCGACTCCACGCCGGAGGCCCTGAGCCCGCTGTTCGATAAAACCGTCGACGGCTTCGGCGAGCTGTTCCGCCATATTTCCCTGGGGGATATCGGCAGCTCCACCGTGCAATCCCGCGCGCTCGCCGGCCTGGCTAATCGCACACTGATATGTTGTATGCCTGGTTCCACCGGAGCCTGCCGCACGGCTTGGGAAGGCATATTGCTGGAGCAGCTGGATGCCCGCCATAAGCCCTGTAACTTTATCCCTCATGTGCGCTTTGCCAGCGCGCCCTGCGAGAGCCGGGGGTAATTTGTGAGCCAATTAACCCATTTAAACCAGCGCGGCGAAGCCAGCATGGTGGATGTTACCGAGAAGGACATCACTGACCGCAGCGCCCTGGCCGAGAGCAGCATCTGTATGAGTGCAGAGGCTTTTGCACTGCTGAGCCAAGGGGCGCACAAAAAAGGTGACGTGCTCTCTGTAGCTCGTATCGCCGGCATCCAGGCCGCGAAGAAAACCTCGGATTTAATTCCCCTGTGCCATCCGCTGGCGTTGACCAAAGTAGCGGTGGATTTCGAATTACAGCCGGAAAAGCACAGTGTGCATATCACCGCTTTCTGCCGCTTGGCCGGACGCACCGGAGTAGAGATGGAAGCGTTAACCGCAGCTTCGGTAGCGGCGCTGACCATTTACGATATGTGCAAAGCCGTGGACCCGGCGATGGAAATCGGCCCGACCCGCCTGCTGCAAAAAACCGGCGGTAAGCGCGGCCACTGGCGCGGCGATGCTGCGGACAAGGCGTAAAAATTTCAGAGGTGTAAAGCGATGGTAAAGGTTCTGTTTTTCGCGCGTCTGCGCCAGCAATTGGGCATGGGCGAGACTACCCTGGAGGACTTTTCCGGCAGTCTCGATGATCTTCGCAAAACCCTATGTGACCAACACCCGGATTGGAGCCCGCATCTGCAAAGAGACGATATTCGTATGTCCCTGAACCAGGAGCTGGCAGAAACTGGAGCCCAGGTGAAGGCCGGGGATGAAGTTGCATTTTTCCCGCCGGTTACCGGCGGTTAGTGGTGCCAATATGACAGCCGTTGATCGTATTGAAGTCTGTGAAACGCCCCTCGACGTAGCGGCTGAATATACTGCGCTGCAAGGCAACAGTGGTGATGGTGCCTGCGCCCTGTTTGTGGGTTCGGTGCGGGACTTCAATGCCGGTAGTGATGTCTGCGGCCTGGCCCTGGAACACTATCCGGGCATGACGGAAAAAAGCCTGCAACGGATTATCAATAATGCCCGCGATCGCTGGTCCCTGGGGCGTGTGACTATCGTCCACCGGGTTGGCCCCATGCAGATCAACGATGAAATTGTTTTTGTCGGTGTTACCAGCCCCCACCGCCAGGCTGCCTTTGCCGCCTGCCAATACATTATGGATCGCCTCAAAACTGAGGCGCCTTTCTGGAAGCGCGAAGCGGTAGCGGATGAGTCGGGTAAGTCTTCAGAGCGCTGGGTCGAAGCCCGGGCCAGTGATGCTGCGGAGATGGAAAAGTGGTCCGCCGGCTGAGCCTGCTGCTATCCGCTTTACTGGTAGCCATCGCGCTACCGGTTAATGCGGATAACTGCACCTTGCGGGTGGCGGTAGCGGCCAGCTTCCGCCCGGCACTGGAAGAGGTACTGCCGGAATTTGAGCGTCGCCATGCCTGTGTGGTGCAAATCAGTAGCGGCAGCTCCGGGGTGCTCTACCAGCAAATAGCGCACCGCGCGCCCTTCGATTTATTCCTGTCTGCTGATCGCGAGCGCCCCGAACTGTTGGAAAAGCAGGGTGGGGCACTGGGCAACAGTCGCCAGACTTATGCCCTGGGTTTATTGGCTCTATGGCACCCAAAATCGGAATCGAATATCGAGCAGTTACTGCAAACCTGGCCCGATAAAATTGTACTAGCCGATCCCAAAGTAGCGCCCTTTGGCAGTGCCGCCCGGCAGGCGCTGCAAAGCCTGGACTTGTGGAGGAAAAAACAAACTCAATTAGCCCGGGCCCACAATGCTGGCCAAGCCTATTTAATGCTGGATTCCGGCAATGCGCAGCTGGGCTTTGTCGCCGCAAGCCAGATGCAAGCAGCCGGCCGCGATAACTACTGGTTGCTGCCGCAGCGTTTGTACAAACCCATTGAACAGCAGCTGCTGATTCCCACCCAGAGCCGTCGGCCTAAAGAGGCGCAGTCCCTCGCTGACTATTTGCGTTCAGCGGAAGTGCAGGTGCAACTACAGCACTTGGGTTACGGTGTTTTGCCAACTCAAGATCGAAGTAGAGATGGAGGGAGTGGCTTATGAATATCGCCGCTGCCGACTGGCAGGCCCTGTGGCTAACTTTAAAATTGGCCGGCTTAACTACCTTGCTCCTGTTTATTATCGGCGTGCCCTTGGCCTGGAAATTGAGCCAATGGCAGAGCCGCTGGCGCCATGGCATAGAGGTATTAATTACCCTGCCGCTGGTACTGCCACCCACGGTGTTGGGTTTTTATTTACTGCTTTTATTTTCCCCTAACTATGCGCCCGGGCAGTGGCTGTCACAACTTTTTGATGGCCCCTTGGTGTTTTCCTTTACCGGCTTGGTATTTGCGTCAGTTATTTATTCCCTGCCGTTTATGGTGCAGCCGCTGCTAGCCGCGTTTAATGCCAATGGTCAGCGCCTGACCCAGGCTGCCGCAGCGCTGGGTATACCGCCCTGGGCGGCACTATTAAAAGTTCTTTTGCCGGCGAGTCGCGCCGCTATTGTGAGTGCCTGCGCTTTAACCTTTGCCCATACTCTGGGTGAGTTCGGGGTAGTGCTGATGATTGGTGGCTCTATTCCCGGTGAGACCCAGGTGGTTTCTATTGCCCTTTATCAGCATGTGGAGGCGATGGAATACGGTGCGGCGCACCGGCTGGCTTTGATGTTGATGGGAATTACTACGGTACTGCTACTCGCTGCCCGTTGGCTGGGACATAGTTTGGCCCCGCGCGGATTAAACAGTGAGCGCGCTAAACCGGTAATGGGGGTGCTGGGCTAATGGAAATCACCTTACCCCTATTCGGTACTACGTCTACCACTTCTGATTCCAACGGACTGAGTGTTGCAGGGCTGGTGACTCCGCTTATCGCTGCAACTCCCTGGCAGTTAGAGCTGCCAGCCTCTGGAATTTTTGGCCTTACCGGTCCCTCCGGCAGTGGCAAGAGCACATTACTGGCTGCTTTGGCTGGCCAACGCCATTGCCGTGGCAATATCACTTTTGCCAATACGGTTTGGCAGCGCGGACGCCGCGCCCTGGCTACCCACAAAAGAACGCTTTCTTTGGGCTTTCAGGATAGCCGCTTGTTTGCCGGCCAGTCGGTGGCAGATAACCTGGCACTGGCCCGCCGTTACAGCCGCAGGCCACTGCCCGAGGAAGAGTGTGGTCGGCTGCTAAAGGCTTTTGGTATTGAAGCGCTGCTACATCAGCCGGTGGAGTTACTCTCTGGTGGAGAGGCCCAGCGAGTGGCTGTATTACGCCAGCTTTATAACAACGCGCCGCTGCAATTATTTGATGAGCCGCTTTCAGCGGTTGACCGCGCCCAGGTACTACGGCGCCTATTGCCGACCCTACGGGAGTTCTGGGCCCGATATCCGGCGCTGGTAATCTGGACCAGTCACGACTTTGATGAAATCCAGCTGCTGGCCCAGCGTTGTTTATGGATGGATTCTGCCAATTTGTCCGCACCACTTCCTTTACCTGAAGTTGCCCAGCGTCTGGATAGCCACGGCGTAGGGGATAGTTGTCGCAGCCGGATTGAAGCGCGAGTGGAATCCCTAAACGATGGTCTGCTCACTTTGGATTTAGGTGGGATTTCCATCTTTGCAGATAGGGTGGCAGGCCATTATCGAAAAGGCGATACCGCTGCTTTTCTGTTGGAAGCCGGAGATATCAGCCTCAGTGTAGAGAAGCCGGGCCTGTCCAGTATCCTCAATTGCTTGCCGGTAACTTTAGTTGCTAAGCAGAACCTTGCCGATGGCCGTATTCGTTTACAGCTAGCCGCTGCTGATCAGGTGTTCTACGCAGATATTTCCCGTCTCTCCTGCGAGCGCCTAGAACTGCGTGAAGGCACTACCTACTTTGCCCAGTTTAAGGCCGGTAGTCTTGCTGGTTTGTAAGTAGTTCCAGGGCAATTTCTGAAAGTGCATTTCTTCGATCCCTAAAACCCCAGCAATTTTTTTGCTAAGTTTGAACATCAGCTAACTTAGTGGTGCTCCTATGGGCGTTGTGTTGGGAATTTCCCTCTTTAACGAGGGCGATAAGTTTTACCGGGAAAAAGCACAGGTCGAGGGCTTACCTGTAGCGAAAGCTGTGACCATTGAGGATCTACACCCAGTACTTACTCGTTGCATAGAAGAAGGCGGGCACAACTATCGAGTATGCCGCCTGGAATCGGGTGAGCTGGAAATTGCCGAGCTACTTGAGGATTGTGAGCCCTACCGGGTCGATGCTTTCCATTATCAGCTTCGCCGAAAGGGCGACGCTATCGTTATCCACTCTACTTACAAAGACGATGCCTTGTACTTTCATCTGGCTTGCCGCGCAGCCAGTGGGCAGAGAGTTAAGATAGATTTCAACGGCGAGCACCCGTTTTATAACTATGACTCCATAGCGGAATATCAGGGTGGTGGTAACTATCATCTGGCCAATTTCTTCGACCTTCAATATTTGCCCGGTTATATCGAAGAGCACTGCCGGCGATTTATTCACTGCCCGGAGTACTGGTCCTTTACCTTCTTTATCCCGTATTTGGGCAAGGTAGAGCTAAACAACCACACTTCCGATCCAGAACAGCCTCTCTACCACCTCGATTTCTATTGCCCGGAGCGCAAGCTAAAAATCTTCCAGTTGGCGCTTGAGAAAGAAGGCTCTTACTATTTTCGCGACGCCATCTCGGCAGAAAAGTTAGTGCAATTGCTTGAAGATATGGCGACAGAACTGCTGCCAGAGCTGCAAGAAGCGGGTGTTATGTCCTGCTTGAGCTGCTTTGAAGCTATCCATCAAGCCTACAGTGAAATTGAGAGCACCATTGAGACGGATGACAGTCTTGCCTCAGTTGCGGAGGATCTTGTTGGGTACCAACAGAGTATCTGCGGCAGACTTGTCCAATACGAAGTCACTGAAAATGCAGATGGGTCTATTACTGTGCAGGGCTACTATTTTCAGCCGCCCATAGGTTACAACTATACGATTAGTGCTGAGGATATCGCAGGGTGCCATATCTATCTGGATAAGCTGCACGATTTAGATTTTTATGAGCAGATGTGTATGGCTATTGCCAGGCATCTATGCCCGACGATGCCGACCGTTGAAGACTTGGATGAAGTGACGATCTACTATCGCAGGGATACTGATAGGCAGCTGATTTCCAGCTTGCTTGAAGGTTCGGATATAACGCCGATATTGGTTCAGGTGAAATAAAAAAGGGGAGGTTAAACCTCCCCGCAACAGCGGTTCCCCGCCCGTGAGACCAAATTATGGATTGTAGAATTCGCCGTTCTTGCGTAAGTAGAACCAGTAGTTAACCACCAGGCAAACCGCGTAGAAGATAGCAATGCCTGCCAGAGCGTATTCCGGGGTGGTGGCTTTGATCTGCTCGCCGAAGACCTTGGGAATATAGAAGGCACCGTAGGCGGCAACGGCTGAAGTCCATCCCAATACCGGGCCTGCCTGCTCTTTCGGGAACACCATGGCGATGGTGCGGAAGGTAGAGCCATTGCCGATACCGGTAGCGGCGAACAGCACCAGGAACAGCAGGAAGAAGGGCAGGAAGAACTCTTCCGGAGTGGCTGAGCCGTAGGCAGCCTTCATGTAGTAAGCCACACCCAGGGCACTACCCACCATGATTGCAGCACAGATTTGGGTAACCAGGGCTCCGCCGATGCGGTCGGAGATCCAACCACCCACCGGGCGAATCAGGGCGCCGATAAATGGACCCATCCAGGCGTACATCAGGGCGCTGGGGCCATTGTTGTTGATGGTATCGTGAGTCATAACCCCATCCACCATCACGTGGCTGTATCCGAAGATCACCTTGATAGCCAGGGGGAAGGCCGCAGCGAAACCGATAAAGCTGCCGAAGGTCATGGTGTAAATGACACTCATCACCCAGGTGTGCTTGTTGTTGAAGATACGGTACTGACGCTGCAAGCTGGTTTTGATCTCACCGGGCAGCAGCTTCAAGCCGAACACGGTAGCGGCGATTACCAGTACCAGAACGATTTCCTTGGGCACACCCCAGCCTGAACCGTTGGCCGCTTCGGGAAGCAACAGCCACAGACCTGCGATTGCAGTAAAGAGGCCGATTCCCAACATCATGGTCATCTTCAACATCGCGCCGATAGAGCTGCCCACATCCGGGGTGACTTCGTCGGTGCGCAGGTTGTTCATACCGAACCAACCGACAAAGGCCAGTGGAATCAGGAACAGCAGCCATACAAAACCGGCATTTTGAATCCACGCTTCAGAACCGGCTGGTACTTTACCAATCAGGGAGCCAGAGCTGCTCACCAGGGTCATGGGATCGCCGCCGGCAGCGCCGAAGGCACCGAAGGTCATAAACAGCGGTACCAGGATCTGCATGGTGGTAACACCGAAGTTACCCAAGCCTGCATTTAGGCCAAGTGCCAACCCTTGTTTTTCCTTGGGGAAAAAGAAGCTGATATTGGACATGGAAGAGGCGAAGTTACCACCGCCGATACCAGACAGCAGAGCCAGCAACTGGAATACCCACAGTGGGGTCTCAGGATTTTGCAAGGCGATACCCGTGCCCAGGGCAGGGACCATCAATAGGGCCGTGGTAAAGACAATGGTGTTGCGCCCACCGAACAATCGAATAAAGAAACTACTGGGTATTCGAAGAGTAGCACCGGTGAGGCCGGCAATTGCCATCAGGGTAAACAGATCGGCTTTGGCAATGGGGAAGCCAAGGTTGAGCATTTGAACGGTAATAATGCCCCAGTAGAGCCACACGGCGAAGCCGCACAGCAAACTGGGAATGGATATCCACAAATTCCGGTTTGCGATTTTTTTGCCCTTGGACTGCCAGAATTTGCTGTCCTCTGGGGCCCACTCGTAGATGTCAGACACGGCGGCCACTCCTCCTCGAAATGATTCGTCCGGCCACTATGGGCCGGTGCTTATCCCTGCTCAATTACCAACAGTAAGTAACCCCTTTGCCCCCGCGCGTAATAGCTACCCATTTGGGGGTAAGCGCAGGCACTGAGCCCTGTGTTAAAGTCACTGTTCAGAATTAGTACAACTTACAGCAATGAAGCAGGACACCCCATGACTTCTTCTGCCACGGTAATGATGGTTGATGACCATCCTCTGTTTCGTAAAGGTCTCAAGCAATTGTTTGCTATGGAGCCCAGCCTGGAGTTGGTAGCCGAGGCCAGTAGCGGGGAGGAAGCGCTGGAGCTGGCCAAACAGCACGAGCCGGACCTTATTCTATTGGACCTGAATATGCGCGGTATGGACGGGCTGGATACCCTGCGGGCAATGCGTGCAGCCGATGTAGCCTCACGTATCGTGATACTCACCGTTTCCGATAACAACGCGGACGTAGTTTCCTGTATTCGTGCCGGTGCCGATGGTTACCTGCTCAAGGATATGGAGCCGGAAGATATTCTCGATCAGGTTATCCAGGCTACACACGGCAAGCTCGCTATCAGCCAGCGCCTTACCGAGATCCTCGCCTCCGCCCTGCGCAAGCCGGACAATTCCGGTGCGGATACCCTGTCGACGCTCACCAGTCGCGAATACCAGATCTTGCAATTGATCGCCGATGGCCTCAGTAACAAGTTAATCGCCCGTGAATTGGATATCAGTGATGCCACTGTAAAGGTTCACGTTAAACACTTATTGAAAAAGTTGGGCATGCGCTCCCGGGTGGAAGCTGCTGTGTGGATGGTTAATCAGAAGCGACCGGAATCCCAAAACCGCAGCCACTAGTTTGTCCCAACCGCAAAGGAATGAAGTAAGAGATATTGTCCATGCCCACTATCGACTGCTGTAGCCAACCGGGCCTGATGCCCATCGAAAGCGCCCGCGAAAAACTTCTTGAGGCACTGAGCCCAATCAGTGGCACTGAGACTTTGCCCCTGGCACAAGCCGCCGGTCGAGTATTGGCTGAGGATGTTATCTCCACAGTAAACCTACCGCCTTGCGACAACTCCGCAATGGACGGTTACGCCCTGCGCTTTGAAGACCTGGCTAGTGGCTTGCCGCTGGAACTGATCGGCAAATCTTTTGCCGGTGCACCTTTTGACGGTGTGGTGAACCCCGGCACTTGCGTGCGCATTATGACAGGAGCCGCAGTACCCGCCGGTGCAGATACGGTAGTGATGCAGGAAAATGTCGATGCCCAGGGGGAGTCGATACGAATAAATTGTGAAGTTCGCGCTGGCGACCATGTTCGCCGCTGCGGTGAAGATGTGGCTGAAGGAGCTAGCCTGCTCAAGGCCGGAGAGCGCATCAGCGTTCCACATATTGCCCTGCTCGCTGCTGCCGGTGTGGGCACAGTGACTGTAGTGCGCAAACCGGTAGTCGCACTTTTCTCCACTGGCGATGAACTGCGCCAGCCCGGCGAAGCCCTGGGTAAGGGCGATATCTACGATAGCAACCGCATTGCCCTGTTATCCGCCCTGGAACAGCTGGACCTGGATATTTTGGATTTGGGTATATTGCCCGATAACAAACAGGCTATTACCAATGCCTTGCAGCGTGCTTCCGAAGAGGCCGATGCTATTATCACCTCCGGTGGAGTCTCCGTTGGCGAAGCGGATTACACTCGTGAAGTGTTGGAAGAACTGGGAGAGATCGGCTTCTGGAAAGTGGCGATGAAGCCCGGTAAACCTTTTGCCTTCGGTTTCCTACAGGGAACCCCTTTCTTCGGCTTACCCGGTAACCCGGTTTCCGCCCTGGTAACTTTCTACCAGCTGGCCGTGCCCGCCCTGAGTGTGATGAAAGGCGATCAGTGGACTGGCCCGCAGGCCTTGCAGGCAAAACTGTTAAAACCCCTTAAGAAAAAGCCCGGCCGTACCGATTTCCAGCGGGGTGTATATCGCAGTGATGAAAACGGGGTATTGGTAGTAGAACCGGTTGGTACCCAGGGGAGCCATATTCTTTCCGGTCTGGCTGCTGCTAACTGCTTTATCGTTTTGGCGCGAGAGAGTGGCAGTGTAGAGGCTGGGGAGCAGGTGGTGATTGAGCCTTTGAGGGTGCCGTTGGGGTAGGGGGAGTTATCCCGAATAATGGTTATATATGATTTTTTTTATTTTCAATTCTTATATAATGGTATGAACCACTTTGAATTGGGTCGATCATACCAAAAGCCGATAAGATTAATCCAGCCAAGTAATTTCTTGGGCACTACTTATTAATTAGCTGAGAAAACCTGTCTTGTTCTTATTCCTATAATTTGTTAGTAGGCAGTTACTCGTTTGTTAGTTTTAGGGAATTCAAGGAATTTTTATTTATGTCTAAAGAAGATATTTCACCACTTATCTTAATATGATCGATTAGCCTACCTATTCTCATAAAGTTAATACTTGGGATATTTTAGAATAGGGTGATATATTTTGTTGTAAATACTACTCTATTAATAAAAGAAAAATATTCTCAAGGATGGTAATGAAGGTTAAAACGCTTGGATTTGAGCTGTTGTTTGCTACTGGCGTAACAGTTGGTGATTTTTATCAAAGACTGGAACGTATAGAAGATAAAGAAATAGAAATAAAATCGCGAAGAACAGTTCTTTATACAGATGTGATTCATGGTTTAATATGTGGGCTAGTTATATCATATAAGGATAATAAAAAATCATTGGTAACTCTTAGGGATGATTCAGGAGATTTAATGGTCTCCAAAAAAACACTAAGTAAAAATGAATATGGTACAGAGGTGTCACTTTTTGCTATTAATCCTATAAATTTGCGAGGGTTGTTCTATAGCTATCAGGGGTCTGTTTCACCTGTTGGTTTGTCTTCCTTGTTTAAAAAAAGCCATGATGAAGAGTTAAGGTTTAAAAAAAATCAATATCAAAAAGAGCTAACGGAGTTCGGAAAGAAGTCTATAAAAGAAATTGGTAAAAGAGTACTGGAAAAATATCCTGGCGCTTTTTCTCTCTCTCTGCTTGCAACTCCTGCTGATTTAAGTCAAGTGCTTTCAAATTATAAAGAAGTAAGAAAGATTCGTTTGATGGCGTCAAATGCATTGTCAGATGCAGGGCGATATACACCGCTAGATGAAAACTCAAAAAGAGCAACGATAGAAGTTGATTTTGAAAGGGGCAGCTTAATAAAGGGTATTTCATCGGTTGTGAAAAACGTTTTTAAGCCATATGCGAAACAGCAGGAAGAGACTAGTTTAAGGATTTATGGTCTTGGTCATTATGGTGAAGATTTGGCAATGCAGGTTGGTGATAATACAAGTAATTTTGGCCGCATGGAGTATGATGAATATGTAGAGCTGCTTCCAGGTAAGAAATGGAAGGAGTATAAGAATTGTGACGCCATGAAAAATCTTATTTCTAAGATGCGTGATAACAGTGTTGTTTTTGGCGAAGTTCCATCTGTCGATTCATGGAAGATAATTAGTGCAAAAGATATAAAAAATAAAGCGTCCTTGCCTCAGGATGTGCCTGAAACGGAGTCTTCATAATGGTGCTTTTGAGTAAGTTAATTCAGTATCACGAAGAGTTTAGAACTGCCATTTTTGTGTCTGGCTTTACAATTGGATCTTTCCTCTTTTCTATGAAGTCTTTCATATTGAAAACTATGAAAGATGATTTTTACGATAGTGAAGACTACCAAGAGAAAATTTCTCAGGCAAGAAAATTAGGAAGTGATGTTGGGTTTTATACCCCTTTAAAGAATTTTTCTCGGCTCCTTCTGTGTGCAATCGTTCTTTCTTTCTTAAGTGCATTATCACAAATATCTATTGGATATATATCTAATCCATGGGCTGTCATTTTTTGCTTAATCTTGGCTTTTATATCATGGGTGTTAGTTGCAATTGCGATTTATTACGTTGGAGAAAATTGGTCAAGCGCGATTGATCTTGCAGAAAAGAAGGCAGTGAAAAAAGATTCCTCTTCGTAAGTTTAAAATTGATAAAATGACAAGGTCATATTCTTTAACGGAAATTTATCTAGAGTCCGGTGGACGATAAAAATCACTTCCCCCTAAACTGGTTTAGCTGGGCTTTCCCAAAGCCAAATCTAAGCTCCGACGAAGCTTAGTAAATCATATATGAAATCCGGATTAGGCTAATAGCTTGTGAGAAGATTAGCTTGCTCCAAGGACTCGCTGCTTTCTGGCCGCCCCCCGATTCGAACCTGAGTTCGAACAAAACCCTGGGAGTTAGCCATATACAAAAGAGCCCGCATAAGCGGGTGGTGTGCAGGAGGATTAGCTTCGCCCTTTGGGCTCGCTGCTCTACGGCAGCTTGCTGCCTCCGAGTCGAACCTGAGTTCGAACGAAACCTGGGAGTTAGCCATATACAAAAGAGCCCGCATTAGCGGGCTCTTTTGTATATGGCCCGCCCGAGAGGATTCGAACCTCTGACCTTCGCCTCCGGAGGGCGACGCTCTATCCAGCTGAGCTACGGGCGGATATTGGCTGTTTGTGCCAATGGGAGGCGGATTATACAGAAGCTGGGGGGCGGGTTAAAGGACATTCTGTTGGCTTATATAGTCTTTGGCAGGTGGCGATGCAGTGCTTATAATGCGCGGCGTAGGAGTTTGCGACGATATTTTGAACGTTTGTGGGCCAACTCACTTCGGTCCTTTTGGGGGAATATGATGAAGCGTATTTTGGGTATTGTGGCGGCATTGGCCGTCAGTGCGGCTACGGCAGTGGCCCAGCAGTCTGTTGATGAAGAAATCGCAGAGCGAATTGCTCCGGCAGGTGAAACCTGCATGAAAGGTGAAGAGTGTGCAGCGGCAGTAGCGGCAGCTCCTGAGGGTGCTAGCGGCGGCGCTGCTCGCAGTGGTCAGGATATCTACAACGCAAGCTGCCAGACTTGTCACGCAATGGGTGTTGCAGGTGCGCCTAAATTCGGTGATGCCGCAGCTTGGGCACCCCGTATCGCCAAGGGCATGGACACTCTCTACAACAATGCCATTAACGGTATCAATGCCATGCCGGCCAAAGGCCTGTGTATGGATTGTAGCGATGACGAGATCAAAGCTGCTGTGAATTACATGGTGGATAACAGTAAATAAGCTGTTCCCTATTGGAAAAAGGCCGCTCATTGAGCGGCCTTTTTTATTTTGGGTATCTGTTTTTGTAGGTACGTTAATATTTGAAAATATTTAATCAACAAGATATTAATCAAACATACTCAACAAAGACCCTAAAGTTTCCTCTCCCTTCGCCTGATTCTGCTCCGGCGTCGCCTTACCAAATCCTTCCAACAACACATCTTCTTCCGGCAATTCGTCAATAAAGCGACTGGGTGTGGTGTCCTGGGTTTCGCCGAACTGTTTGCGCTTGCCCGCCAGGGTCATGGTAAGGGTGCGCTGGGCGCGGGTAATGCCTACGTAAGTGAGGCGGCGCTCTTCTTCGATATTGTCGTCTTCAATACTGTTGCGGTGGGGAAGTAAGTTCTCTTCCATACCGATCATAAATACGTGGGGGAATTCCAGGCCCTTGGCGGCGTGTAGGGTCATCAGGCTGACCTTATCGGTGGCTTCCTCTTCTTCCTGGCGCTCCAGCATATCCCGCAGGATCAGTTTGGAGATGGCCTGTTCCAAGCGAATATCCTGCTCCAGCTCATCGTCGGTGCCCTCCATAATCTTGTTGAGGCTCTCCAGCAGCCAATACACATTCTCCATGCGCTTCTCGGCCACCTTCTCGCTGCTGGCGTTTTGTGAGAGCCAGCCGGCGTAGTCGATATCTTCCAGCATTTCACGCAGGGCGCCATTGGCGGTGGTATCGCGACAGTTGCGCTGTACCCCTTCGAGCCACAGGGCGAAGCGATTCAGGCGCTCGTAGCCCTGCTCGTTGATATGCTCCTTAAAGCCCAGTTCCGAGCAGGCTTTGAACATGGAGATCTCGCGGCCCTTGGCGTAGTTGCCCAGGGCTTCCAGGCTGCTGGTACCTATTTGGCGACGCGGGGTATTGATAATGCGCAGGAATGCGTTGTCATCATCCGGATTCACCAATAGGCGCAGGTAGGCCATTACGTCCTTGATTTCAGCGCGGGCGAAGAAGGAAGTACCGCCGGACATCTGGTAGGGAACCTGGTGTTCCTGCAATTTCATTTCGATCAGGCGCGCTTGGTGGTTGCCGCGATAGAGCACGGCAAAATCCATAAACTTGCAGCCGCGACGGCTCTTTTGCAGAAAAATCTCGTTGGCGACCCGCTCCGCTTCCTCGTTTTCATTGGCCACCTTGAGCACGCGGATCTCCTCACCCAGGCCGCGATCGGACCACAATGCTTTGTCGAATTCGTGAGGATTGTGGGCGATCAGGTGGTTGGCCACTTTGAGGATGCGGCTGGTGGAGCGGTAGTTCTGCTCCAGTTTGATCAGGCGAAGGTTGGGGAAGTCGGTCTTCAGCGCACTCATATTCTCCGGGCGCGCGCCGCGCCAGGCGTAGATAGACTGGTCATCGTCTCCCACCACTGTGAGGCCGCCGCGCCCGCCCACTAGCAGCTTCACCAGCAGGTACTGGGAGTTGTTGGTGTCCTGATATTCGTCCACCAGCAGGTAGCGAATCTTTTTGCGCCAGCGTTGCAGCAACTCTGGGTCTTTGTCGAATAGCTGTACCGGCAGCAGGATCAGGTCGTCGAAGTCGACGGCATTGTAGGCTTTGAGGGCTTCACAGTAGCGATCGTAGGCAACCGCGATGGCCTGCTCACCGGGGCTCTGTGCCTGCTCCAGGGCACGGCGCGGGGTGAGCATATCGTTCTTCCAATTGGAGATCTGGTTCTGTACCCGATCCAACAGGTCAGTATCCAGGTCGCCATCCCTGAGCATCAGTTCCTTGATCAGGGCGCGGGCGTCTTCCGCATCGAAGATGGAGAAGCCGGGCTTGAAGCCGGCGGCGCGGTATTCCTTGCGTAGGATATTCAGCCCAAGGTTGTGAAAGGTGGATACGGTCAGGCCGTGACTCGCCTTGGAGCGCTTGCCATCCGGGCCTGCCAGCAGTTTGCTGACCCGCTCTTTCATCTCCCGTGCCGCCTTGTTGGTGAAAGTGAGGGCGGCGATATTGCGCGCGGCGTAGCCACACTGCTCGATCAGGTAGGCGATCTTGCGGGTGATTACGCTGGTCTTGCCGGAGCCGGCACCGGCCAGCACCAGGCAGGGGCCATCGACATACTTCACGGCTTCGGATTGGCGGGGGTTGAGCTGGGTCATAGATGGGGCTGCATCTTCGCGTCGCGGAAAAGCGGGAGATTCTAGCAGTCTTGGCTCGAATCATCCCAGTACCAGTGCGAACCACCGGCCACACGTATACTTTGCCCTTGGGATTGGCTATAACTGCGCCTTACTCCCTGCTTGTGTAACCCCATGCAACAACCCATCGCCGGCTACCACCTGGATGAAGATAATCACTGGGTGGCGGAGCTCGCCTGTGGCCACTTCCAACATGTACGCCACAATCCTCCCTGGACCAACCGGCCCTGGGTGATCACTGAACAAGGGCGCGAGTCCATGCTGGGATTCCAGCTCAATTGCAAGAAATGCGATGAGGGTGCACCGCCCGATACGCTCGAAAAGGTTGTATAGCCATGACAAAACTCTGGGTCGATGCCGACGCCTGCCCGGTTGCCATCAAAGAAATCCTGTTTCGCGCCGCTGAGCGCACAGCCACAGAACTGACACTGGTTGCTAACCAAGCGGTGCGGGTGCCGCCGTCGCGCTATATCCGCTCCGTGCAAGTGACAGCCGGTTTTGATGTGGCGGATAACGAGATTGTACAGCGCTGTGAGGCGGGGGATCTGGTTATTACCAGCGATATCCCCCTGGCGGCAGAGGTGATCGACAAGGGTGCTGAAGCCCTTAACCCCCGTGGGGAGCGCTATACCAAAGCCAATATCCGCGCGCGTCTGAATATGAGGGACTTTATGGATACCCTGCGCTCCAGCGGCGTGCATACCGGCGGACCACCGGCCCTTAGTCAGGCAGACCGCAAAGCTTTTGCCGATCAGTTAGATGGATGGCTGGCAAAGAGTCGCAAGTAACTTTAAGGAGAATTGCCGTGGAGAACTTGAGACTGAAGCCAATGGAAGAGTGGCAATTCCCAACATTGATGTCCTGGCTGCCTGACAGGGAGCAGTGCCAACAGTGGGGTGGTCCTGACTTCAGGTTTCCCTTCGAGGGGAGGTCCTTCTTGGAGGATTGTCGTTGGCCGGAGTTGCCCAGCTACGCACTTCAGGACAGCAGCGGCGATGTGCTGGCTTTTGGGCAGTATTATCAACACCTGGGCCGCTGCCACCTAAGTCGCTTAATTGTCTCGCCTAATCATCGCGGAGCCGGATTAGGACGTTCGCTAGTAGTACAGCTTGCACAAACAGGAGCCAGAACCCTGGATGCAATCGAGTGCTCTTTATTTGTCCTGCGTACTAATCTAGCGGCACGGACTCTCTACCAGAAATTGGGCTTTGAGGAAGCGGCTTACCCAGGGCAGCGAAAATGGCTGGATCAGTGCGATTTTATGGTCGCACCGTCTGTAGATTTTCAGCAGAAACAAAATATTGAATAGCGAATATTCCATGCCTGAATTAATACAACCTATGACAGAGCGCTTACAGCTGCGCCAGTGGCGAGAGGAAGATAAGCCTGTACTTGCAGAAATGAATGCCGACCCCAGGGTGATGGAGTTCTTCCCCTCATTGCTGACGCGACAACAGAGCGACGCCGGTGTGGATCGCAGTATTGCGCATATTGAGAAATACGGCTGGGGCTTTTGGGCCTTGGAGCTGAGAGAGACTAAAGAGCTTCTTGGATTTGTGGGTATGAAAAATGTGACTGAAGATTTGCCCTTCACTCCAGCGGTAGAGATAGGCTGGCGCTTGGCCTTTCCCCACTGGGGAAAAGGCTATGCCACTGAAGCCGCACAAGCCTCTTTGGATGTAGCTTTTAATGCCCTGAATCTCAGCGAAGTTGTTTCCTTTACTGCACTGCAAAACCTTCGTTCCCAGCGGGTGATGGAGCGGCTTGGGATGCAGAGAGACTCTCTTGTCTTTGAGCACCCTTTGGTCCCTAATGACAGTAATTTACAGCGGCATTGTCTTTATCGATTGAGTGCTGATGAGTGGCAAAAGATTTGATTTGACTGGCCTCGATTCAAGATTTTCAGCGCTCAGATGGGATCAAGCTTTTTTGGGGAGGCAATAGAAACCATAAACTACAGGAAATTAAAATTATTCCTGATGGCTTATAGTTTTGACTGAATTTAGGGGTTAAAAATACTGTATTAAGTGAAGCTTTTGTTTTTATATCTGGTGCAGAAATATAGAGAATAGTGGATGAAGATAAGAATCAAATTGGCCGCAATAGTAATGGCAGCTTATCCCAGTTTTTCGGCAGCGGAAAACTTTGCTGTCTTACCACAACTGGAAACCTACAAGGTACCAGAATCCTGGCGCCAGCCAGTAGCGCCTCTAAAGATTGCAGATAACACATGGCAAATAGGTACCGAGGGAATTACCTCACTGTTATTAAAAGGCAAAGAGGGATCGATTCTAATTGACGGTGGCATGGAGCAGACGGCTGAGCATTTATTGGAGAATATGCGCAGGTTGGGAGTCGCCCCCTCGGATCTCAAAATAATCTTGCACAGTCAGGCTCATGCAGACCACATTGGTTCTATAGCTGAGCTAAAACGCGTAACTGGTGCACAGGTGGTAACCAATGCCGAGTCAGCGGTGTTAATGGCTCGCGGTGGTGCCAATGATATTCACTTTGCCGACGAACTTTTATATCCGCCAATAAAGGCGGATCGTATCCTGCACGATGGCGAGCAAGTGGTTCTAGGGGATTTGCGTCTACGCGTACATTTTATCCCAGGCCATACACCAGGCAGTATGGCCTGGACCTGGGAAGACAAAGTTGATGGTAAAACTAAAGATATAGCTTATGTGGATAGCCTTACAGCGCCCGGTTATCAACTGATTGATAATCGCCGCTATCCCAATATCGTAGAGGACTTCCGCACAAGCTTTGCCCGTGTGCGGGATTTACCTTGTGATTTACTACTTACCCCTCATGCACCTGCCAGCGGTTGGGAGTTTAAAAACAAAGCTATACAGAAAAAATCAGTCAGCTGTCATCAATATGCAGAGAAAGCAGAAGAAAAATTAAGTGAAAAGCTGGAAGCTGAGAAAGATCCAGCTGACTAGATGTTGGCGCTACAAAACATGGCTCGACAAATTAATGCCGGGCCAAAAATTGATGTACCTTTGGCACAAGATAGAAATACATTAGTGGGACCAGAATAGCGGTCATTATTAGCGCTTTTAAACCAATTGCAATTTGCAATTCCAGTGCTTGCATCCCTAGAAGTAATAGAGTAACAATAGGGTAAACCAATGCCCAGATGCACAGGGCGTGTAGTATCGGTTTCTTCATTTGTTCAACTCCTCCATAAATTTAGAAATTGTCTTAAAATACCCGGGTAAGATTTTTTGTAAAAATTGTTTTCCACTCTTGGATAGTGCTACACATTTTGCCCTGCCATCGCTGGAGTCTGCTTCCATAACGATGAGCTCATCTTCCACCATGCTTTTCAAGGTTCGTGTCATTACCGGGCGAGAAACATCGATGCGCTCTGCGATTTCTGAAGCCAGCAAACTATCTCTTTGAGGCTCCCGGTCGATAACGATCATTACCAGGAAGCGCAGCTGGGAGGTTCCGTGTTCAGAAAAATACCCCTCCAGCTCCCGCAATAGCAGACTCGCATCCCGCATCATGGTAAGGGCGTCCTGAACGGCAGTGGGATCTTTTACAGAAAATCGTTTGGAATATCCCTCAACCATCTGTTGTGAGGGAAGTTCTTTGAGAAAAAACATAAGGGTTTTAAGCTAACCTCTCCAGCTTATTGATCTCCACAGGCTCTTTTAGCCACTCTTGATAGGCTTCGAATATCGGAGCGATATAGGGCATAGCGTAATGCTTGTTCAAGTCTTCCTGGCTGCGCCACTCCTCGTATAAAAACAGGTTTTCCCCGTCCTCGTGCACAGAAAACTGCAGGCAGCCCTCTTCCTCCAATGTATTAGCCACTATGGACAGGATGGCCTGTTTGGCTTGTATGAAGAATTCAGCCTTGGGGGAAATCTTGGCAATAATGAAGAGATTGTGATTCATGATTACTACTCATCAATAATAATATAGTTATCATGATAATCATATTGTTCTGGTGGTCAATAAAATAATGATTTCTGTACTAAATCAGGATAATGTTTTTTATTAATGGCAAGATTGAATAAATAGTTTCTAACTTGAAGAAATTACCGCCTGACGTCTATCCAAATTGCGGTAAGCCAAGGCTTCGGCAATTTGCGCAGTACTGATACTTTCCAAACTAGCAAGGTCTGCCAAGGTTCGGGCTACTTTAAGGACCCGATGGTAACTACGCGCGGACAGCCCCAGTTTTTCCACTGACTGGCGTAAAAGGTGCTTCTCCTTTTCCCCCAAGGCACAGTGCTTTTCCAGTTCTGTGCCTTTTAACAGGTTATTTGTCTTGCCTTGCCGCTGTATTTGTTGCTGGCGTGCGGCACAAACTCTCTCTCTCACGGTATCGGAAGTTTCTCCGGGAGCTGAATCCTGTAATTGCACAGCATTCATAGCGCCCACCTCTACCTGCATATCGATACGATCCAGCAGAGGGCCTGAGAGCTTGTTACGATATCGATCTATCTGGTCTGGGGTACAGCGACAGCGGGGTTCGCCTAAATAGCCACAAGGGCAAGGGTTCATAGCCCCGACCAGCTGAAAGTGGGCGGGGTAGGTGACTTGGGCTCGGGCGCGGGAGATACGCACTTCACCATTCTCTAGAGGTTCCCGCAGTATCTCCAGAGCGTGCCTGGGAAATTCGGGCATCTCATCGAGGAATAGGACTCCCCGGTGCGCGAGGGATATCTCACCGGGCCTTGGGGTGCTGCCACCACCGACCAGCGCTGTTGGTGAGGCGCTGTGGTGTGGGGCCCTGAAAGGGCGCAGACTCTGGTGGGGTAGGCCTGCGCTGGAGTAAACGCTCGCTACCTCTAGTGACTCTTCAGTTGTCAGCGGGGGCAATATTCCTGGCAGGCGGCTGGCCAGCATGGTTTTGCCGGTGCCGGGCGGACCGTAAAAAAGCAGATTGTGGCTCCCGGCTGCTGCCACTTCGAGAGCGCGGCGAGCCTTCAGTTGGCCGCGTACATCGGCCAAGTCTGCGCACAGGTGCTCTTCGGCAATAGGCTCTGCAACAGCTTTGGGCATAGATTCACGCCCATGGAGTTCGGCGCAAACTTCCAGCAGGGAGCTGGCAATGCTGACTTCGCCGGTTGCCAGCGCGGCTTCCGCACCGTTCTCGGTAGGCACAACGAGTTTACGGTCTTCATTGGTGCAGGCTACGGCTGCCGGTAAGCTACCACTTACTTCCCGCAAGGCGCCGGTGAGTGCTAGCTCGCCAATAAATTCATAACGTTCCAGAGTTTCGGTGGGAACCTGTCCCGAGGCGCTGAGAATGCCGATGGCGATGGCCAGATCGTAGCGGCCACCTTCCTTGGGTAAGTCGGCGGGGGCGAGGTTGACGGTAATTCGGCGCTGGGGGAAGTCGAAATGGCTGTTGATTAGGGCGCTGCGGACACGATCGCGGCTCTCCCGCACCGCCGCTTCCGGTAAACCCACAATATGAAAGGCAGGGAGGCCATTTGCCAGGTGGGTTTCTACGGTAACCAGAGGTGCAGAGACCCCGAGCTGAGCTCGGGAGTAGGTGACTGAGAGGCTCACGATTTCATCCTTGAAGTGGCTCCCTGGGCTTAGTCCTTGGCGGCGCTGTCTCTCTGCGCCAGGGCTTGCTCCAGCATTTCGACCTTATCTTCGAGTCGTGCCAGCTTTTCCCGGGTCCGGCGCAGTATCTCCACCTGAGTGTCGAACTCTCGCTGGGAGACCAATGGCAATTTATCCAGTGATACTTCCAGAGCACTGCGCAGGTCACTGGTCACCACGGCGCCCTGTTGTTGTAGCTCTTTCAGCAGCTGTTGCAGTTTATCTGCTGCCACGGGCATTTCCTCGCTAAATAAGATGGATATGAATAGCACGGGATTGTAACCCAGTGCATTTTTTGGAAAAAGCAGCCTAACAGCGCACCGTTCTGAGCGCACCTTAATCTTTACCTCCCCACTTCAGTGCAAAGGAAGAAAGGCAGTTCCATGTTGGTGCAACACTTTGCCTTCGAGTTTCTATTCGTACGAATTTTAATAATTCAATTACTCCTAACTTATTGATTTTGCTTGCGGTTGCAGTGTTGGCATCAAGTCTGCAAACAATCTGTGCAGGTGTCCCATTAACGATCATTGGGAGTCTGGGAAAGTAGCAGTTCACGAGACGCAAGCGACCCTCTGTCACACCCGACAGTGAAGGACTGATTGCAGGCGGCGCCATAAAAGCACTCGAAAAAACAGCTTCAAAAGCCTTGGAGGATTAAAGTGGAAAATAAAATGTATAAAGTTGCCACTCTCGTCACCGGTGCCGTTCTCGCACTGGGCGCTGCAAATTTATCGATAGCTGCCGAGGGCGGTCCCAGCATTAGTGCCAATGTGGGTCTTGTTTCTGACTATAGATTCCGTGGTATTAGCCAGACTGATGGAGGCCCCGCATTACAGGGTGGTGTCGATGTCGATTTTGGAAACGGCATTTATATTGGCACCTGGGCATCCCAAGTGGATTTTGATTACGAGACTGATCAAACTGACTACGAACAGGATTTTTACGGCGGTTATAGTGCGGATATCAATGACAGCGTTAGCTTTGATGTTGGCTACATTTATTACGCCTATCACGGCGGAAGTGAAGATGAAGATTATCAGGAAATATACGGCAGCCTGAGTTTTTCAGACTTAACGTTGGGGTTTGCCTATTCCGATGATTATTGGGCGGATACAGGTGAGTTTTATTACCCTTATGCGGAATATAGTTTCGCTCTTCCCTCAGATTTTTCTCTCGATCTACATCTGGGATTAAACCTTTTTGAAGAAGAAGGTTTTCTCGATGGATCTGATTCCTATATCGATTACTCCGTTTCCCTCAGTAAAGAATTTGGCGGCTTGAGCCTGAGCGCTTCTTTCGTGGGCACCGATGTCAGCGATAAAGAGTGCTACGAGACCGACTGGTGCGAACCTACATTGCTCGCCGGCGCGGCTTATACCTGGTAATACAAAAGAGCCTTCGTTAATGCGAGGGCTCGTTTTTCTTTAGGGGAATACCATGAAATTAATCACTGCAATCATTAAACCCTTCAAGCTGGATGCTGTGAGAGATGCCCTGCGGGAGTCGGGGGTTAATGGTGTAACGGTCACTGAAGTGAAGGGCTTTGGTCGCCAAAAAGGGCATACGGAATTGTATCGCGGCGCAGAGTATGTGGTGGATTTTCTTCCGAAAACCATGCTGCAAATAGCGGTGGCAGATTCGCAACTGGATGCGGTTATCGAAGCAATTGGTTCCAGTGCGCAGAGTGGCAAGATCGGTGACGGAAAAATATTTGTCGCAGAGCTTGAGCAGGTCGTGCGCATACGTACCGGAGAAACCGGTAATGCAGCAATTTAATTAAAAACCGAAAACATAATTTTAATAAATATCCAGATTTGAACGGAGAGGAATATGGAGAACCAAATTTTTCAATTGCAGTATGCAATTGATACTTTTTACTTTCTGATGTGCGGCGCCTTGGTAATGTGGATGGCCGCCGGCTTTTCTATGCTGGAAGCCGGTTTGGTGCGCTCCAAAAACACCACGGAAATTCTCACCAAGAATGTGGCCCTGTTTGCGATTGCCTGCATTATGTATCTGCTGACTGGCTACGCCATTATGTACGATGGTGGCTGGGCATTGTCCGGTATTGAGGCGTTTAGTCTGGAAGGCGTCCTCAGCGATTCTGCAGAAAATGGTTTTGAGGGTGACTCCGTTTATTCCGGAGCTTCAGACTTTTTCTTCCAGGTGGTTTTCGTAGCTACCGCTATGTCCATTGTATCCGGTGCGGTTGCCGAGCGTATGAAGCTGTGGAGCTTCCTGGCCTTTGCAGTAGTTTTGACCGGTTTCATCTATCCACTGGAAGGTGCCTGGACTTGGGGTAGTAAAGAGGTTTTCGGCCTGTACAACTTGGGCGATCTCGGTTTCTCTGATTTTGCCGGTTCCGGTATCGTGCATATGGCGGGTGCAGCGGCTGCGCTTGCTGGTGTTCTGCTACTGGGCGCGCGCAAAGGCAAATACGGCCCCAACGGCCAAGTGTATGCCATTCCCGGTGCTAACTTACCGTTGGCAACCCTGGGTACCTTTATCCTGTGGATGGGCTGGTTTGGCTTCAATGGCGGCTCCGTACTGAAGCTGGGCGATGCTGCCAGTGCGCACTCCGTCGCCATGGTCTTTGTGAATACCAATACCGCTGCTGCCGGTGGTGCTATTGCTGCACTGATCACCGCCCGTATCCTGTTCGGTAAAGCTGACCTGACCATGTTGCTCAATGGCGCCCTGGCCGGTCTGGTAGCAATTACTGCGGAGCCATCGACCCCGACTGCATTGCAGGCAACCCTCTTCGGTATGATCGCTGGTGTGTTGGTGGTCTTCTCTATCATCACCCTGGATAAGTTGAAAATTGATGATCCGGTGGGCGCTATCTCTGTACACGGCGTTGTCGGCTTGCTCGGTTTGCTATTGGTACCTGTGACTAACAATGATTCCAGTTTCAGCGGGCAATTGATTGGTGCACTGACCATCTTTGGCTGGGTATTCGTCAGTTCATTTGCAGTGTGGTACCTGCTCAAGCTCGTCACTGGTATCCGTGTGAGCGAAGATGAGGAGCAAGAGGGTGTTGACTTGACCGAATGCGGAATGGAAGCTTACCCGGAATTTATGAACAAGTAAGTTAACAGTGTCGGTGCTGCCCCATAGGCGGGGCAGTAGCCTGGGTAAGGTTCTCTCGACGAGGACGAATCAGGGGAAATACTCAAGATGAAATTGATTACGGCTGTAGTAAAGCCCTTCAAATTGGATGATGTACGCACTGCCCTGTCTGAAGTGGGCGTGCAAGGAATGACCGTCACCGAGGTAAAAGGTTTTGGGCGTCAAAAGGGCCATACAGAACTTTATCGTGGCGCCGAATATGTGGTGGACTTCCTACCGAAAGTAAAATTGGAACTCGCTGTTGATGATGAGATGGTGGACTCCGCTGTCGAGGCAATCACCAAGGCGGCGCAAACCGGCAAAATCGGTGACGGCAAAATCTTTATCACGGCTCTCGAAGAAGTCATTCGTATCCGTACCGGTGAAACCGGTAGCGAAGCTGTGTAACCTGTTTGATAACTCTTTCATAACGTAGCGATTGAGTATCATAAGCCCCGCAAGGGGCTTTATACGCACTTCTGATAAGTCCCGCTATCTCGCCTTCGATCTTTGTTATCTATTTTGCTTGAAATACCTGCTACCGGTGCAGGCGCAAAAATCTGCATAACTAACTGAAATATTCCCATTTCATTTCCCAACAAAAAACTCTACAGCCTCCTCCTTGTGTTACTGGCACGGGGGTGGGGAACTGCCTATAAATTAATCGCCGCTATTGACGCGGTAGGGGATCGCCACTGGAAAGTGGTTGTCAGTTTTGTAGATGCCGCGGGAAAGGGGCGGCACAGAGGTACTCCCTCTGTAACAGGAGTAAAGGTTACAGGGTTTTAGCTATGAAAGATGGTTATGAAGATCAGGGTAAGAACTCTCGCAGCAAGGACTCCGAGGAATTTGCAGAAGAACGCAGTATCACCTCTCGCCAGCGTGCCAGAAGCCAGTTAAGTTCCGATGTAGAGGAGTTTCTCGCCGGTGGCGGCGCGATTAGTGAAGTTGATCCAGAAGTTACCGCCGACCCCCCGCGCAAACCGCAGCCAAAATACGGCAGCCGCCCTATCTAATCTCTCTGGTCGCTGTTGCTCCTCCAGCAGGAGGAGTGACAGTTGGCCAAACCCCTCTCAGAGCTTTTACCGATTGAGCAGTTTCGGTAGCAGGCGCTCCAGGACTTCGCCGATATAGGATAGGAATAAAGTACCCAGGCTAGACCGGTAGTACTGGGGATCAGCAGAGCCTACCGCTAGGGTGCCAAGTTGATTGCCCAAAGGAACTACGGCAGCTGAAGCGATATATTGCGCTTTTTCCGCAAATAGGAATTCTTTTTCCCGCTGGCGCAAAACACCACAGATGGGGCGGCCGTTACGAATTATTCCGCCAATTGCCGTCTCGGCATCGGAAAATGTGCTGGTCTGAACTTGTCCTAGGCTTTGGCGGGGAGCAGATAATGGCTCGAATAGAGTCAGGCTGGTGAACTCAACATTGAAGTCAGCGGCGAAACTGGCATAGAGAGCTTCTGTGACTTCACCGATATTTTCAGCTTCCAGCAGTGCCAGGATAAGTCGGCGGCTATTGAAAAATAACTGGTCGTTGTCCCGGGCGTTGTGCAAGAGCTGGTCGAGGCGCTGGCGCATTTCGATATTGCGCTCTCGCAGCAAATTCGTTTGGTGGGTCATCAGCGACACGGTCTTGCCATTTTCCCGCGGCAACTTGATGGTTTCCAGCAGTTCCATGCGCTCTTCAAAGAACTCTGGATTTTGAATCAGGTAGCGAGCTACCTGCCGTGCCAGCAGTTTATCGTCACGCTGGGTTTCCTTGTGAGTGTCGCCGGCAATCTCTTCTGGGGGCTGATTGGCGTCTGTGTGTTCCATTGTGTTTGCTTTTTCTGGCACGGGGATGGGGCATCGGACAACTGATGTGATGAAGCGTTCTGCTCTCTGAGTTATCCCGTACCCGCTTGTGGCGGGTTTACTGCCAAATACCCGGACAATTGTTTAGAGAATAATCTGCCCGTGAAAAACCGTGGTTGCGGGCCCGATCATAGTAACTGGCTGGCCGGGTCCGCTCCAGTGAATTGTCAGTATGCCGCCGGGGAGCTGAATTTGGACTTTGTCATCCACCAGGTTTCGCAGGCGTGCGTATACCATGGCAGCACAGGCGCCTGTGCCACAGGCACGAGTTTCGCCAACCCCGCGCTCAAATACCCTGAGCTGGGCTTCGGTGCGTGTATCCACTTGCAGAAAGCCAGCGTTGACCTTTTGTGGGAACCGCGGGTGGCGTTCAATTAGGGGCCCGAGTCTTTCTACCGGTGCGGAAGCGATATCTTCCACCAGCAGAACCGCGTGAGGGTTGCCCATGGATACAGCACCAATGGTGAAGGTCTCCCCGTCCACTTCCAGGGGATAGGACTCTGCACGGCGATCGGCGGAAAAAGGTACTTTTTGGGGCTCGAGGACCGGTGCTCCCATATCGACACTAACCTGATCCCCGTCCAGTACTCTCAGGTGTAGTAAACCGGCGGCAGTTTCTACCTGGATATTTTTCTTACCGGTAAGGCGGCGTTCACGTACAAAGCGGGCAAAGCAGCGGGCGCCATTGCCGCAATTTTCCACTTCGCTGCCATCGGCGTTAAATATGCGATAGCGAAAATCCGCCTCGGGTGTGCGGGGCGGCTCCACCAGCAGTACCTGGTCGCAGCCCACGCCGAGGCAGCGGTCTGCCAGGCGACGAGTTTTTTCCGGGGTCAGTTTAATTTTTTGGCTGACGCCGTCGAGCATCACGAAATCGTTGCCGAGCCCATGCATCTTGCTGAATTTAACGCGCATTCCATTTCTCTGTTCGTACTGATTTTCCGCGGCGTTAGCTGCGGTTTGGGGCCCGGGCTGAAAAATGGACCCCACTGCGATGCAAGTAGCTGATCAGGCTTTTTTGGGGACAGTGGTCTCACCGCGAACCAAGTCGGCAAAAGTCTCCCGCTCACGCACCAGGTAAGTTTTGTCGCCATCCACAAGTACTTCAGCAGCGCGACAGCGGCTGTTGTAATTGGAACTCATGGTGAAACCGTAGGCACCGGTCGACAACATGGCTAACAGTTGCCCCTCTCGCAGAGATTGGGAGCGGTTTTTACCCAGGAAGTCACCCGTTTCGCATACCGGACCGACAATATCCCACAGAGTACTTTCACTCTCGTCCGGTGTCACTGGCACAATATCCTGCCATGCCTGGTAAAGGGCCGGACGCAGGTTGTCATTCATGGCGGCGTCGACGATAGCGAAGTTGTGCTCTTCGGTACGCTTCAGGTATTCGACCCGGGTCAGCAGGGCGCCGCCGTTGGCGGCAATGGAGCGGCCGGGTTCGAGAATCAGGGATAAATTGCGTTCGCCGATACGCTTGTGGACCTCCGCCAGGTAATCCCCGACAGGGGGTGGTTCCTCACCCCGATAACGCACACCGAGGCCTCCGCCCAGATCCAGGTGTTCCAGGGTAATTCCCAGCTCGGCGAGCTGATCGATAAGAACCAGCAGGCGATCGAGTGCATCCAGGAAGGGGGCGACTTCGGTGAGCTGGGAACCGATATGGCAGTCCACACCGGTAATTTTCAGATGCTCGGAATCCGCCGCGTGCTGATAAACCTCGATCGCCTTGTCTATGGCGATGCCAAACTTATTTTCTTTGAGACCGGTGGAAATATAGGGGTGGGTTTGGGCATCCACATCGGGATTGACCCTGATGGAAATTGGGGCGGTCTTGCCACACTCTGCGGCCACGCGCTCAAGGCGATCAATTTCCGCTTCTGATTCAATATTGAAGCAGTGCACCCCAACCTCCAGAGCGCGCCGCATTTCCTCTGAGGTTTTACCCACTCCGGAAAATACGATTCGCGATGGGTCGCCGCCGGCGAGCAGCACTCGCTCAAGTTCCCCGCCGGAAACAATATCAAAGCCCGCCCCCAGCTGTGCCAGCACTGACAGAATGCCCAGGTTACTGTTGGCTTTCACTGCGTAGCAGATTAGGCCGGGACGATTGCCGAGGGCCTCGGCGTAATCCCGATATTGCCGTTCAAAGTGTGCGCGGCTGTACACATAAGTGGGGGTGCCGAAATTCTCAGCTATTTGTTCCAGTGAAACCTGCTCAGCCCACAGGCTACCGTCGCGATAACTAAACTCTCTCATATGACCGGTTCTTACTCTTCTAAATCTTCCTCGACATTGGAGTCATCCGCTGTGCCCGATTCGTCGTCGACTTCGATAGTCGGGCCGGTCTCAATGGTGTCATCGATATCAAAGTCGGGCCCATAGCCGTCTTCAGATTCAATTTCATCAACGGTTTCCACCGCTTGCTCTGCTGCAGAGCCGGGCTCGCCGGGTTGTGCTGCACCACTGGTGGGTACTGTCTCCGGCGGGCCACCTGGAATATTGGAGGCGGGCATGGCGGGGTCCTGTGGAAGATAGAGAGGACCTTTTTGGCCACAGCCCAGTAACAGTGCAGTGGCACCGATGGTGATTGTTAATAGAGAGAGTCGTTTTTTGAGCATCGATAACATCCTGAGAGTCGGAGATTCACAGCGGCAACCGGCAAAAGCCTGATAGTATAGCGGCCCACCTGATTCAACACATTACACGGTAACAGAAGTAACCAAAGATGAGCCAAGCGGAATATGATGCGGCTGTGGAGCAGACTCTAATCGGTATTGAGGATGCACTCGATCACTGCGATTGGGATATCGACTACGAACGCAGTGATGCGGTGCTGACCCTGACCCTGGAAGACAATGGCAGCCAGGTAATTCTCTCGCGCCAGTCCGCCAACCGGGAGTTGTGGGTCGCCGCCAAATCCGGTGGCTACCATCTTTCTTTTGAAAACCCTGGTTGGAAGTGCACCACGACCGGTGAGGACCTGCCGACTTTGCTCGACCGCGTATTGAGCGAGCAGCAAGGCGAACAGGTTTCCCTCGGATTATCCGCTTAAACAACGCTTAAACGCGCTGCGAAATCTCTTCCCGTGCGCGCTTACAGGCCGCGCGCACCTGGTTCGGTGCGGTACCGCCAATATGATCGCGAGCCGCAACCGAGCCCTCTAAAGTCAGCACCTCAAATACATCTTCGCCAATTTCTGTTGAGAACTGTTGTAGTTGGGCCAGGCTGAGTTCGGATAAGTCTTTATCCTGTTCAATAGCAAAGGATACGGACTGCCCGACAATTTCGTGAGCATCGCGGAAGGCCACCCCTTTGCGTACCAGATAATCGGCCAGATCCGTCGCGGTGGAGAAGCCCTTGGCCGCAGCTTCCAGCATATTTTCTTTTTTTGCCTTCAGTGCCGGCGCCATATCGGCAAACGCGCGCAGGCAATCCAGTGCGGTATCGGCGGCATCGAATAGCGGTTCTTTATCTTCCTGGTTGTCCTTGTTGTAGGCCAGCGGTTGGCTTTTCATCAGTGTGAGCAGCGCAATCAGGTGGCCGTTAACCCGGCCGGTTTTTCCGCGCACCAGCTCCGGAACATCGGGATTTTTCTTCTGCGGCATAATTGAGGAGCCGGTGCAGAAGCGATCGGGCAGGTCAATAAAGTCGAACTGGCTGGAAGTCCACAGCACCAGCTCTTCACTGGCCCGAGACAGATGGGTGAGCAGCAGCGCGGCGAAAGCACAGAACTCGATAGCGAAATCCCGGTCGCTGACTGAGTCGAGGGAGTTTTCTGTGGGGGCATCGAAGCCCAGCAACTCGGCTGTGCGTGCGCGATTGATCGGATAGCTGGTGCCGGCCAGTGCTGCGGCCCCCAACGGTGAGCGGTTAACCCGTTTGCGGCAATCCATCAGGCGCTCGAAATCCCGGCTCAGCATGGCATTCCAGGCCAGTAAGTGGTGGCCAAAGGTCACCGGTTGCGCGCTCTGTAAGTGAGTAAAGCCGGGCATAATGGTATCGGCTTCGCGCTCCGCCAAATCGACCAAGCCATTTTGCAGGCGGGTCAGTTCGGCAGCAATCAGATCGATGCGCCCACGCAGCCACAGGCGGATGTCGGTTGCCACCTGATCGTTGCGCGAGCGGCCGGTATGCAGTTTTTTGCCAGTGGCACCAATGCGTTGGGTCAGGCGCGCTTCGATATTCATATGGACATCTTCGAGCTGCACAGACCAGGGAAATTCTCCCGCTTTTATCTCTTCGGCGATGCCTTTCAGGCCGTCGGCTATCTTGTGATATTCATCAGCACTTAATACCCCCACTTCTGACAACATCTGCGCGTGGGCAAGTGATCCCTGGATGTCTTCCATGGCCATGCGCTGGTCAAAAGTCACCGAGGCGGTAAATCGCTCGACAAAGGCATCGGTGGCTTCACTAAAGCGGCCGCCCCAGAGTTTGGCGGCAGGATTGTTGGCGGACTCGGAGGGGGATTTTTCGTTACTCATGGTTTTCCTGGCTGCAGTGAGATGAAAGGCTGGGGAGCTTGGTGATATCTTGCGCTTGGAACTTTGGGACAATCAAGAATAACAACTGCATGTCATTCCCCTGGCCGTCGGGCATTATAACGCAGAAAATTCGAAAATATCGCGCAGGAAATAAGGATTCTGCGCAATCTGGGCAGCTTCCGTTTCTGCCAGACCTTTGCAGTGTCACCTCTCTGGCGGTACTGGTGTTGATGGGGGAATTGCTGGCATTGGTGCTGGTCCTGGCCCTGGATGGTTTACCGGAATTCAGTTGGCAGCGCCTGGGGTTGATCTCTCTGGTGATCCAATGGGTGATATTGCCCTCGGCCGCGCTACTTTGCCGGCTTCGGCCGAGCCTGGCGAAAATGCCCCACAAACTCGCTGGCGGCTTGAGTTTTATTGCAGTGCTGTCGGTACTCATATTGGTGATGGCAGTGCAGCGCTCCCTGCGCGCGGTGCTGTTACAGACCAGCTTTGACAGCTGGGGGTTTGCGGGCGACTGCCTGCTTGGGGCTATTTGTGCGGGGGTGGTATTGCGCTACGCCTATCTTCAACAGCAACTCTACAACCAGCAGCAGGCGGAGCTCGGCGCCCGAATCGAGGCACTTCAATCGCGGATTCGCCCCCACTTCCTTTTTAACAGTATGAACAGCCTGGCTAGTTTGATTGCCGTTGACCCTGATCGTGCGGAGCGTCTGGTGGAGGATTTGTGTGCGTTGTTTCGTGCAAGCCTTTCCGATCCAAAGCTGGTGCCTTTGGCGCAAGAGGTCACTCTAGCCCAGCGCTATCTAGAGATTGAAGCCCTACGTCTGGGGGAGCGTTTGCGCCAGAGTTGGCAGCTAGACGAGGGATTGGATAAGGCTCAGCTGCCCAGTATGTTGCTTCAACCCCTATTGGAGAATGCGGTGTTGCACGGTGTGGCACAGTTGCGGGCAGGCGGAGAGATCAGTGTACAACTCTCGCAAGAGGGGGGCATGTTCAAAGTTGTTATTGAAAACCCATTGCCACAGGACAGTGCAGTTCCTGCGAAGACTGGTAATGGCATGGCGACAGAGAATATTCGCCAGCGTCTCACTGCATACTACGGCGATCGCTTCAAATTTACCGCCCGTCGGGAGGAGGGCCGGTACCGGGTCATACTACAGCTACCCTTATCTCCCCGGGAAGTGGACCGGCGGGAAATAGAGTCCAGCACAAATTCCAAGAAGACTTTCGAGGTGATGGAGTGACCCAGTTGCGCGTACTGATTGTTGATGACGAGCCTTTGGCTCGTGCCCGTCTGCACCGGCAGTTGGAGAGGATCGATAATTGTATTGCTGTGGGAGAAGCGGCAGATATTGAAGTCGGACTATCACAGATCCGCGAACTCGACCCGGACCTTGTGCTACTGGATATTGAAATGCCCGGTGGTAGCGGCCTGGAATTGGCTCAGCAGTTATCCAGCTTCGCGTGTCCGCCGGCAATAATTTTCTGCACTGCTCACGATGAGTTTGCTTTGCCCGCTTTTGCCACCTCAGCGGTTGGTTATCTAT
This sequence comes from Microbulbifer maximicatervae (SeqCode), assembly GCF_052466985.1. Classification (NCBI taxonomy): domain Bacteria; kingdom Pseudomonadati; phylum Pseudomonadota; class Gammaproteobacteria; order Cellvibrionales; family Microbulbiferaceae; genus Microbulbifer; species Microbulbifer maximicatervae (SeqCode). Next base: position 3,595,565 of record NZ_CP174298.1, on the reverse strand, counting down.
TAAAACCTGTGAATGTCGAACAGTTGCGCGAGGCAGTTTCCAAAGCGCAGCGTCTGAGTAAGCCGCAGCAGCAGTTGTTAACAACTAAGCAGGATCTGGAGGAGCCCAGTGGCCGCAGCCGCATTAAGGCGATAAGTCGCCTGGGGGTGGAGCTGCTGGATGTAGATTCTATCCGCTGTCTGGTTGCGGACAGCAAGTATGTTGTAGCCCATCACGCCGCTGGAGAGACCATTCTGGATGAGTCTCTAAAAGAGCTTGAGAGTGAGTTTGGACAGCGTTTCGTGCGTATTCATCGCAGCGCGCTAGTGGCTGTGCAATATATTGTTGGGTTGCGCAGGGAAGGTACAAATTACCGGGTGGAGCTGGATGGCGTAACAGCAGCGCCGCTGGTGAGCCGGCGCATGCTGCCCTCGGTAAAAGGATTGATCGCAGAGATGTGTTAGAGCTTAAATGCTTCCGCGGATAAAAACAGCGAGTACGGCTGCCACCATTAATACCGCAAAACATACCCTGATTATTCGCGCCTGCCTGGGTTTATGAAAAACCGGCCTCAGGCTTCCTCCTAAGCACAACCAGATAAAATCCACCGCAGCGGCTACCAGTAAACAGACCAAGCCTGTGGCTAAATAGCTCAGGCCACTCTCTTCAATCGGTAGTAAGAATTGGGAGAATATGGCGAGAAAAGCAGCATAGGCCTTGGGATTCAATAAGTTAAAAATAAACCCATCCAGCAGCGACGGAGGCTGAGCCGTCGACGATTCGCCTTGCTCCAGTACCGGGGCCGTGGCAATTTTGATCGCGATATAGCCAATATATAAGGCACCGCAAAGCTGAACCGCCAAGCGCGCTTCTGGCCAGGCTGCCAGTAGTGCGGCGATGCCGGCGGTTGCCCCGACAATGGCGACACTCAGGCCAAGCAGGATGCCGATAAGGAAACCGCCGCTTTTTCTCACTCCAAATGTCGCTCCCGATGCGGCCAGGGCAAGTGGTGCCGGGCCAGGGGAGCCGAGCAACAGAGCGGTTGCTGCAATTAGTGAAAAGAGTGCTTCTAACATAATTTTTGGTCCTACTTCCCGCCTGCAACGTCAATAAATGAACCGGTAGTAAAGGTGGATTCATCACCGAGTAGCCAAGCCACAGCTTTAGCCACTTCCTCTGCTCGCCCCCCTCGCTTGAGTGGAATTGCAGACTTTACTCGCTCAATTCGATCTGCTTCGCCACCATCAGCGTGCATCTCCGTATAGATAAATCCGGGCCTTACACCATTTACGCGAATCCCTTCATCGGCAATCTCCTGGCTGAGCCCGATGGTCAGCGTATCGACAGCGCCCTTACTCGCTGCATAGTCGATGTACTCATTAGGTGATCCCGAACGGCTGGCAGCAGAGGAAATATTCACGATGGTTCCTCCAGTGCCCCCATTTTTGTTAGACATTCTTTTGATTGCTTCCCGGCAGCAGAGCAGGGTGCCGGTGACGTTGGTACGCAGGATTTCATTGATGCGCTCAGCGTCCATCGTTTCGACACGCATTTGCGGTTTAATGATTGCCGCACTGTTAACCAGGCAGCTAATTGGGCCTAGTTGCTCGTCGACCGTATTGAATAGCTGAACAATATCTTTCTCTGAGGAGATATCGGCGCGAACGGCTATTGCTAAAACACCAAAAGACCGAAGCTCGGCGATCAGTTCTTCCGCTTGCTGCTTGCGCTGCCGGTAGCTAATGGCAATCTGGTACCCCCTATGGGCAAGTAATTTGGCTGTCGCGGCACCAATGCCCCGGTTGCCACCAGTGATCAAGGCGACTTTTTTATTCATATTGATTGGTCACTCTTTTAACGGGATATTGCGCAGGAAAATAGAGACTTATTGAAAGGCTATTTTCTTCCAATAAAAATGCTGCAGAAAAGAGCCTGCGAGATCATTCAATATCGGGCGGGATCAGCTTTTGCATTGCGGAAATATCAGCAGCGGATTATACCGGGTGAAAACCGTTTACAGGCTGGGAACCTTTGATATGTCTGTAAACGGTTTTGATCTGGCTGGATCGGGGGCTAGTAGAGCTGAGGACCACCGTCTCCGTACTCTGAATCATTTTGTAGACTCAACTCGCCAGCGGCACTATTTAAGTACTCGGCATCGGATTCGGATTTGAGCTTAATCATCAGGCGCAAATCATTGGCGGAGTCGGCGTGGGAGAGGGCATCCTCATAGGTAATTTCTCCCCCATCGTAGAGCTCGTAGAGTGCCTGGTCGAAGGTCTGCATTCCCTGCTCACCAGAGCGCTTCATCAACTCCTTGATCTTATCCACTTCGCCTTTGCGGATCAGGTCCGACATCAGTGGGGTATTGATCATGATCTCAAGGCAGGCACGGCGGCCATCGCCATCGGGGGTTGGTACCAGCTGCTGGGCCACCATCGCCTTCAGGTTGAGGGACAGGTCCATAAACAACTGTTTGTGGCGGTCTGCCGGGAAGAAGTGAATGATCCGATCGAGGGCCTGGTTAGCATTGTTGGCGTGGAGGGTACACAGACACAAATGGCCGGTCTCGGCGAAAGCGATGGCGTGGTCCATGGTTTCGCGGGAGCGTACCTCACCGATCAGAATAACATCTGGTGCCTGACGCAGAGTGTTTTTCAGGGCTACATCGAAAGACTCGGTATCCAGGCCCACTTCGCGCTGGGTCACAATACAGCCGCGATGCTGGTGGATAAATTCGATCGGGTCCTCAATGGTGATGATATGGCCCTTGGTGTTCTCATTGCGGTGGCCGATCATGGAGGCGAGGGATGTGGACTTACCGGTACCGGTGGCGCCCACAAAAATAATCAGCCCGCGTTTGGTCATGGCCAGGTCTTTGAGTACATCGGGTAGTCCGAGTCCATCGATAGTGGGGATTTTGGTTTCGATGCGACGCAGCACCATACCCACCAGATTGCGCTGGAAGAAGGCCGATACCCGGAAACGCCCCACGTTGCGCACTGCAATCGCGAAGTTCAATTCCTTTTGCTCGGCAAACTCGCGCCGCTGTTTCTCGTTCATGGTTCCCACCACCAACTCGCGCGCTTTCTCTGGCGTGAGCGCGGTGCTGCTGCAGGGCACCACTCGGCCGTGTAGTTTGATGGAGGGCGGGACGCCCGCCGTGATAAATAAATCCGAAGCGCCCTTCTCTACAACCAGTTGTAGAAGTCTTTCAATATCCATGGTGTTTACCGCGTTTTATCTCGACTTTTCTTCCCCAGATTGGGGGCGGGTTTTGGCCGTTTAGAAGTTCTCCGGCATCTTGGCTTTTTCGCGAGCCACTTCGCGACTGATGATGCGGCGTGCCACCAGGTCTTCCAGACATTGGTCCATGGTCTGCATGCCGACGCTGGCTCCGGTCTGGATGGCCGAGTACATCTGCGCGATTTTGTCTTCGCGGATCAGGTTACGGATGGCTGGGGTACCACGCATAATTTCGTGGGCAGCGACCCGGCCACCGCCGTTTTTCTTCATTAGCGTCTGGGAGATAACGGCCTGTAGGGATTCCGACAGCATTGAACGCACCATGGCTTTCTCCTGCGCCGGGAATACATCCACCACACGGTCAATGGTTTTGGCGGCGGAAGTGGTGTGCAGGGTGCCGAATACCAAGTGACCGGTCTCTGCCGCAGTCAGCGCCAGGCGAATGGTCTCCAGGTCCCGCATCTCACCTACGAGAATGATATCCGGGTCTTCACGCAGTGCAGAGCGCAGTGCTTCGGCAAAGCCGTGGGTATCCCGGTGCACCTCACGCTGGTTCACCAGGCATTTTTTGGATTCGTGCACAAATTCGATCGGGTCCTCGATGGTGAGGATATGCTCGTATTTGTTGTCGTTGATGTAGTCCATCATCGCCGCCAGGGTGGTGGACTTACCGGAACCCGTGGGCCCGGTCACCAGCACCAAGCCACGGGGAGTATCCGAAATCTGCTTGAACACCTGACCCATTCCCAGGTCTTCCATAGTGAGAACTTTGGAGGGAATGGTCCGGAATACGGCGCCAGCACCTCGGTTGTGGTTAAAGGCGTTTACACGAAAGCGGGCGACACCGGGGACTTCAAAAGAGAAGTCTGTTTCCAGTAGTTCTTCGTAATCCTTGCGCTGCTTATCGTTCATGATCTCGTAGATCAGGCCATGTACCTGCTTGTGCTCCATTGAGGGCAGGTTGATACGGCGCACGTCGCCGTCGACACGGATCATCGGCGGCAGGCCCGCCGAGAGGTGTAAGTCCGAGGCGTTTTGCTTGGCGCTAAAGGCGAGGAGTTCAGTGATATCCATACTGCTACCTTATGGTTCTTGTTTGGGCTCAGGTAAAATCGCCGCTCAAATCGGTAAGGGCATCAGTATATGCGCAAAGAGACAATCGTCGAAAACCTGAATGCAGTAGGTGAGCGGATTGTGACATGCTGCAACAACTGCGATCGCAACCCTGCAGAAATTACCCTGCTGGCGGTTTCCAAAACACGACCGGCGGAAGACCTGCGGATTGCTTTTGCAGCTGGCCAGCATCACTTTGGCGAAAATTATTTACAGGAAGCCCTGCAAAAACAGGATGCCCTGTCCGACCTGGATATTCACTGGCATTTTATTGGGCCGCTTCAATCGAATAAAAGCCGCGCTGTGGCAGAGCGATTCCAATGGATGCACACGGTAGATCGCTTAAAAATCGCCCAACGTCTGTCGGCACAGCGTCCCAGTAATATGGCACCACTCAATATCTGCTTGCAGGTGAATATCGATGGCGAGCAGAGCAAGTCTGGCATAGCTCCACAGGATTTGGTGGCTCTGGCGCGTGAAGTGATGACATTGCCGGGGCTATGCCTGCGTGGCTTGATGGCGATTCCCGCTGCTCGTGACAATGTATTTGAGCAGGAAAAACCATTTATCCAGTTGGCAGGGTTGCTGCAAAGTCTTCGTGAAGAATTTCCTGAGCAGACCTTAGATACTCTATCCATGGGGATGTCTAAAGATATGGAAGCTGCTATTGCCTGCGGCGCCACTATTGTGCGTATCGGCACAGATATTTTTGGGGCACGAAACTATTCTGCATGACAGAATTAGTACGCAAGTAGATTTTTTTGGGATACGGGATGACAAAATCTGGGACTGTAGATGTATTGCTGCTGCTTTTATCAGTGAGCGCGGTGCTATCTCTGTCTGTAACGAATAGTGTACTGGTGACTTGGGTGGCGCTTGAATGGTTGGCTTTTATCTGCCTGATTGCATTTGTTTCTCCCAAAATCTCATTGGTTACCGGTTTTTTGAATTCGGCAGTTATTGGGATATTCGGAGATAAGAGCCGCTATTGGCTTTGGATACTGGCGATTGTTCTGAACTTGATTGCGATTGTGGAAACATTTCCTTTTTTGTTTAGTTAATCAGGGGCTCCTTACATAGTTAAGTTCTAAAAAGAAAACGGCCCTAAAGGCCGTTTTCTTTTTCTGGGAACAAATAATTATTGTTCATTCAAGCTGAGCTGCTTTTTTTGATCTTCACTTAGTAGGTGTTCGGCAAAGAAGAGAGCTGTTGCCTGGGTAAAGGCATCACTATTTTCTTTCTTGCGGTAACCGTGCCCTTCATTGAGTGCGTTCATATACCAGACTTGATTGCCATTCTCGCGAAGTGCAGCCACGATTTGCTCAGCTTCGGTGACAGGTACCCGAGGGTCATTTTGTCCTTGCACTACAAACATTGGCACCTGGATCTTGTCTACATTGTTGTTGGGGCTGATTTTTTCCAGGAAGGCGCGCATCTGCGGATCCCGCTCATCACCGTATTCGACTCGACGAAGGTCGCGACGATAGCTCTTGGTATTGGTGAGGAAGGTGACAAAATTAGAGATGCCGACGATATCCACTGCTGCTTTTAAACGATCGGAATAGTAAACACTACTGGCCAGCACCATATAACCACCGTAGCTGCCACCAAACACTGCAACGCGTTCCGCATCCAGGTCAGGCTGAGTAGCAATCCAATCCAGAAGAGCACCGATATCCCTGACTGAGTCCTCGCGCTTGTAGCCGTTATCCATGGCTAGATAGCTCTTACCATAACCAGCGGACCCGCGTACATTTGGGGCAATTACAGCAACACCAAGTTTTTCTAGCCACAGCTGGTATGTACTGGAAAACATGGGGCGGTACTGTCCTTCAGGACCACCGTGGATTGAAATAACCACAGGTACAGGGCCTTTGGCATTGCGCGGCTTATAGACGAATGCGGGAATTTCACGCGGCTTTCCATCCACCTCATCGAAAGTGGGATAGTGCACCAGTTCGGGTTCGACAAAGCTTTCGCTGTCGAGACCGCCGACTTCACTAAATGTCCATCGGGTAAGGTCACCACTGGATAGCGGGCGGCGGCCAAGATCCATTACGAAGGAATCGGAGGGAGTTTTAGGTGTGTTTAGGGTTAGGGCCAGCTTATCACCTTCGGGGTTAAATTCTATTCCACCGATAAGACCGATCGGCAGCGAGTCGATCTTGCGGTAGCGGTCATTGCGTGAATCGTATAGATAAAGGGTGGACATACCATTTTCGTTGGCGACAAAAGCGCCGCGGCGACCGTCTTTACTGAGGATAAAGCTGCTGATATCCCAGGGGATATCGGAGGTAATTATCTTTTCATCGCCACTCTCCAGGTCTTTGCGGATCAGCTGGGTAAATTCGCGCCCTTTATCAGAGATGATATAAACCGAGCGATTGTCATAACTGAAACCCGCTGGGAAATTGCGGGAATCAGCCTCTTCATCGCTCGTACCGGCGAGTAGTGAGACTTCGCCGCTGTCGAGATCCAGCAAATGAACATTAGATCGAGTGGAGGAGATATATTGCATGACCAAAATTTGGCTGCCGGATTGTGAGAAATCACTGGGGCCCCACCAACTGCCATCCTCAGACTTAAGGATCAAGCGGTCTTCCTTTTTGTCACCGTCGAAAGTGGTTAGCCATATATCATTGGCCCTGCCATCTCGGCGAGTACTCTGGTAAGCGATAGCTGAGCCCTGCTTATTCCAGAGAATACTGCCATTGCGAGACTCACCATCAGTAATCATCTCGCTAGTGCCGTTTTCTGTATCAAACAGGAAAATCTGGGCGTATTCATTGCCGCCGGCATCCATGGTGAATGCCAGTTGGCTGTGCTCCGGGCGGGTAGAGATGCCGCCTATCGGCTCTTCGAAAAAAGTTAGTTGTCGGCGAGCGCCACCTGCATTCTCTACCTTGTGTAATTGAGAAACTTCGCCGAAGCGGGTACTGACATAGATACCGTTACCGTCAAGGTCCCAGCCCCGGAAGCTAGCTGAGCGCACGTTTTGATAACGATTGAGCTCATTGATGATAGTTTGGGGAATGTTTGGCACATCTTCGAGTACCAATTGGCCGTTATTTAGCGTACGAGTTTCTACTGCACCAGCGGCACTGGTCGCAGTGATCAGTGCTCCTACAAGCAGTGAACGCCATCCTTTTTGCATACTGTCCTCCGTTAGGAGCCACTTGGTATGGCTCTCTTGTTATTTGAATCTGGCGGCCACATATTAGCGGAATGCCCCGAACGGGGAAAAGCGACAAAATTTTTGTAACCGCCCAAGGTGATATGAGTGAGTACAGAGAACCCTAAGATGGTTTTTATTGGTGGCGCCGGCAATATGGCGGGGGCAGTGATCGGTGGTTTGGTGGCCTCCGGTTATCCGGCGGACCGGATCACTGCTACAGGCCGTGATCGGGACAAGCTCAATGCTTTTGCCGAGAGCCACGGGGTAGCTATTAGTGACGATAATGTTGCCGCTATTGTCGATGCCGGTGTAATTGTGCTGTCGGTGAAACCGCAGGTTATGCGAGAACTTTGTGAGGGACTGAAACCCCATTTGGTGGATCGCTCGCCCTTGATTATCACTTTTGCTGCGGGAATTCCGCTCGCGGCTTACCAGCGTTGGATGGGAATGCACCTCCCTATTGTCAGGGCTATGCCTAATACCCCGGCCCTGGTGCAAACCGGAGTTACCGGTCTTTATGCCGATAGCAAGGTTACGGGCGAACAGAAGGAACTTGCCGGGCGCATCGTCGATGCGGTAGGCATCTCATACTGGGTTGAGGAAGAGCGCGGCATCGATCAGGTGATTGCGGTAGCGGGATCGGCGCCGGCTTACTTTTTCCAGTTTATGGAGGCCATGATTGATGCGGCTTCCGCCGGTGGCCTTCCTCGTGCAGATGCGGAGCGCCTTGTGTTGCAAACTGCCCTGGGCGCCGCCAAACTGGCGGTCGCCAGCGATGTTGACGTCGCCCAGTTGAAGCGCAATGTGATGTCACCAGGTGGAACCACTGAGCGCGCTGTTCAACGGTTCGAGAAGGGTGGGTTGCCGCAGTTAGTGGCCGATGCCATGCGCGATTGCGAGGAGCGGGCGACAGAAATGGCAAAGGAATTGGATCGGTAACAGGTTCCGGTCCAATTGGGTAGGTGCAGCGGTGGCTGCTGAAAATCTTTTTGTTTAGGGTTTATCCATGGTCAATACCTTCAGCGATATCGGCGTTTATGTCGTGGGCATACTGGGCATTTTGTTCCTTTTCGCCGTGTTATTGCGTTTCCTATTGCAGTTGGGCCGTGCGGATTTTTACAACCCCATATCTCAGGGCGTTGTGAAGGTTACCAACCCTTTGGTGCTGCCGCTGCGCAAAGTGGTGCCAGGACTTTTTGGCGTCGATATGGCCTCAGTAGTACTGGCGTTGATAGTCGGTTGGGCGATGATTATGGCTTGCGCCATGATCGCAGGTTACGGCCTGGTTAACCCCCTCAGTGCCCTGCTGTGGTCGTTGATCGGCTGTGTCTCCACTGTGATAGCGATGGTGTTTGTCGGCTTATTGGTCTCCATCGTTGCCAGTTGGATTGCGCCGAATAGCGGCCATCCAATTCTAATTTTACTGCACCAACTCCTGGAGCCATTTTGCGGACCTGTGCGACGCTTGATCCCGCCGTTGGGGGTGATTGATATCAGCCCGATATTTGTCTTTATCCTGCTCACTGTGATTAACAGGCTGCTTATTGGTTTTGCCCAAATGGCCAACATGCCGGCTTTCGTGTACAGCCTGTTTTGGCATATCCCCGGCTTTTAACCGGACTCTGATCACCCCAAAATATCCCCTGCACCTTTCAAGCCCCGCCCTCTGGGGCTTGCGCAGTTGTTCGAAGGTTTCTTAAATTGTGACCGGCTGAACATTTCTTCACCTGTGCGCACTAGATCGTATTTGGCGCGGTGTTAGACTCTTATACTATCGACTGACGGCTCTTTCTCTTGTCTTAGTAGGGGCCGGTAGTTCCGGGTCTCAATAACAAGAACACCGTGAAATGGAAGACGCACTTTTACGCCAGCATATTTCTGACTACGACCGTTGGAAAAAGAATCTCGATCGCCAGTTTGCCCACTTCAGCCAATGGCTTGAACAGCACTTCTCTAATTCTGCTGGTGCCTGCCAGGTTGTACAGCAGGCCCGCGCCCTACTTGCAGATGATCAGTTCACCCTGGTTTTAGTTGGGGAGTTTTCACGGGGGAAAACTGAACTGCTCAATGCCCTGTTGTCGCAAACTTACGGACAGCGTCTACTGCCCTCAAGACCGGGGCGCACCACTATGTGTCCCACGGAAATTTTCAGTGATGGCGGCGAGCGCGCCAGTTTGCGGCTGCTTCCGATTGAGACCCTGGCGACGAATACCAGCCTGGAGAGCTTCCGTCGAATTCCGCAAAAGTGGGTAACTCACGAGTTTGATGCCAATGATCCCGAGGCGACCCGAGAGACTTTATTGAAGGTTGCCTCGACCAAGTCAGTAATGCCGGAAGAGGCCGCTCGCTATGGCTTCGATCGGCGCCACTTAGATGGCAAAGGGAATCTAGTTGAGATCCCCGCCTGGCGTTTTGCTTTGATTTGTCTGCCGCACCCATTGCTGGATCAGGGGTTGCGTATTATTGATACCCCGGGACTGAACGCCCTCGGCAATGAGCCGGAGCTCACATTGAGTACACTGCCCGGGGCCCAGGCGGTTGCCTTTCTGCTGGCTGCCGATGCTGGGGTAAGTGGTACCGATATGAGTATGTGGGAGACTCACCTGGCGCCACTGCAAGAGCATCGCGGAACATCCGTGATGGCCCTGCTCAACAAGATGGATGTGCTTTGGGATGATCCGGAGGAGGATGCTGAGCTGCTGCTGCGACGCATGCGCAGCGAAGTGGCCGGCCTCTTGTCTCTGCCTCAGGAAAGTGTTGCCGGAGTCTCTGCAAAAATGGCTCTGTTGGGGCGCCAGCAGCGGGATGCGGATTTGGTGCGAAGCAGCCGCTTCGGTGAGTTTGAAAGGATGCTGGTTCAGCGCCTGTTGGAGCACCGGCATAAAATGGCCGAGCACCGCTCACTGCATCAAGCTCTCACCCTGATGGCTGATACCCGCGATCTACTCAAGCGTCGTTTGAATAGTGGCCGGGCAGCGTTGGCTCACCTGCAGCGCAATAGTGGCAACACCTCAGAGCAATTGGCAGAGTTGGAACAGTTGCAGACGACCGTGCGCGAGCAGCATAAGATTTGTCATCAGGAATTGCTGACGCTCAAATCCAGCCAGAGAATGCTTACACGACAAAGCACTTCTTTGTTGGCGCCGATATCCAGACAGCAGTTGCAGGCGCTGATTGACGATACCCTGGCTACTCTCAATCGCCGTTGGACGCCCATGGGCATGGCCAGGGCTATCGATACTTTTATGGAAGGGGTAGACCATCAGATGTCTAATCTCGAGCGGGAAGTGGATCAGGCTAATCGCTTGCTCGACGCTGTATTTGAGCGCTCCAGCTTAAAGAAAGTGGATGATGCCGAGCAGTATTTTACTATCCGCAAATTTCGCTTCGCGTTGCGTGGACTGCATCGCCAGGCCGCTCAGCTGAGGCGATCCCCGCAGTTGTTATTGGCGCGCCGCAGCCGTCTCAGCGAGCGCTTTATTACCACGCTTGCCAGTGAAGTGGGTCGGCTGTACGACGATATGGGTAACAAAGCGGAAAATTGGTTAGAGCAGGCTCTTGAGCCTCTTAAACAGCATGCGCAGTATCAGAAACAATTACTCAATCGCCATTTGATTAAGCTCACCGAGTTGAAACAGAAAACTCGCAGTCGTCGCACGGATCTTCGAACTCTCGAGGATGAGGTTCAGCGCAATGATAAGGCGCTGGTGGCGTTAGAGGATTTACTGCGGCACAACAGCTCTGCACCACAGCCGGTTGCGCCGGCGCCGCGCGCGCACAATGTAACCCCCTTGAAGGCCTCCCATACCACCTGAATTGGGTGCTAATTGATATTGGTTCTGACTGGCATTTGTTATAAGTTGCAGTGATCTTATTCACTGACTGCTTCGGCAATTTGCCAGGCAGCACCTATCAACCTGACAGATACAGTGCCTTGTCAACGGAAAATCCTATCGCTTCTGCGGAAGCCCAAACCGCAACTACCGGTGACCCAGGCTCCGTGGGCCTTGTTGAGCCTAAAAGCCATCACTTTAGTGAACCGCTGGAATTGGCCTGTGGTCGAGTACTGAAAAATTACACTCTGGTTTATGAGACTTACGGTGAACTCAATAGGGAAAAGACTAACGCAGTTCTGATCTGTCATGCTCTGTCTGGGCATCATCACGCTGCGGGGCGACACAGTATCGATGATAAGCGTCCGGGGTGGTGGGACCACTATATCGGTCCGGGTAAGCCGATAGATACTAATCATTTCTTTGTGGTGTCCGTTAATAATCTCGGCGGTTGCCACGGATCTACCGGCCCCGTATCCATCAACCCGGATACCGGCACTACCTGGGGGCCGGATTTTCCATCACTGCGCGTCCGCGACTGGGTCCACAGTCAAGCGCGTCTGGCGGATATGCTAGGCATTCGACAGTGGGCGGCGGTTGTTGGCGGCAGTCTCGGTGGAATGCAGGCGATGCGCTGGTCACTGGAATACCCTGAGCGCCTGCGTAATTGTGTGGTGATTGCCTCTGCGATGAAGTTATCTGCACAGAATATCGCGTTTAATGAGACCGCACGCCAAGCGATAACATCCGATCCAGACTTTTGTGATGGGCACTACCTCCAACAGGATAAGTTACCCCGTAGAGGCCTGGCCGTTGCGCGTATGATCGGGCACATCACTTATCTATCTGACGATGGGTTGGGGCGCAAGTTTGGTCGAGAATTGCGCAGTGGCAGCTTTCAGCAGGGGTCGGATGAAGAGGTGGAGTTTCAGATACAAAGTTATCTGCGCTACCAGGGAGCCAGTTTTTCCACCACCTTCGATCCCAATACTTACATTCTGATGACTCGAGCGCTGGATTTCTTCGACTTAGCTCGGGAATACGGGGATGACCCGGTAGAGGCCTTCTCCCATGCCAAGTGCCGGTTTTTATTGGTGTCATTTACTTCTGATTGGCGCTTTGCGCCGGAGCGCTCGAGGGAAATCGCCGATGCCCTGATGCACGCGGATATTCCAGTCAGCTATGCCGAAGTAGAGTCAGCAATGGGACACGATGCCTTCCTGCTGCCCAATGGTCGTTATGAAGGTGTATTTCGTGCCTATATGCAGAGAGTTGCGGCAGAAATTGCTGAGGAGGTGTACTGATGCGGATAGATTTGGATGTGATCCAGGAATGGATCGCTCCCAACAGCCGGGTTCTCGACCTCGGCTGTGGCGATGGTGCACTGCTCGATCAGCTGGGAAGAAATAAAAATGTGAAAGGCTATGGCCTGGAGATTGATCCCGAGCAAATAGAGCGATGTGTGGCCCGTGGGGTCAATGTTGTCGAGCAAAACCTGAATACAGGGCTGGGAAATTTTGCTGATGGTAGCTTTGATGCTGTGGTGATGACCCAGGCACTGCAAACCTTGAGTCAGCCTCATTTAGTGGTAGAGGAAATGCTCCGGGTTGGGCGGGATTGTATTATTACGTTTCCCAATTTTGGGCAGTGGAAGGCCCGCTGGCACCTCGCATTCTCCGGGCGCATGCCAGTATCCGACTTATTGCCATACGAATGGTATGACACTCCCAATATTCACTTTTGTACTTTTACAGACTTTGAGGTGTTATGCCGGGAAAATGGCTGGGCGATTCTGCATCGGCAAGTGGTTTCTGAGTCCACGGTTGGGCGGGCATTCAAAGACTTTTTACCAAATTTGTTTGGTGAGACAGCCATCTATCATCTAACTCGCTAAACTAAGATTTGCGCCAGCTCTTTTGTGGAGGACTTTGGCGCGATAAATAGATCGAGAGAGGCACTCCTGAGGGGGCCTGACTGGAATTGACCACCAAACCTACCGGGAGAGGTGGCGCCTATAACAACTGGAGGTGGAGCGTGAAACGCATCCTTACCCTGGCTGCTTCTGTGGCCTTGCTATTTTTATCTGTCGGCGCTGCCGCGCAAGAAGCGCGTACGATTAAGAACTACGTTGATTTTGGCGACTATCGAGTAGTCTATTCAGTGTTCAATAGCGATTTTATCCAGCCGGATATCGCCCGTCAGTACCAGTTGGCTCGAGCAAAAGATCGGGCCTATGTAAATGTCTCTGTCGTCAAGAAAGAGGGCGGAACTCATGGCCTCAGCGCTGAGATGTCTGGTACAGCTACCAACCTGATCCAGCAGTCAAGACCACTTAAGTTCAAAGAAATTCGGGAAGGGGATGCTGTTTACTATCTCGCGCCCCTGCGTTTTGAGGATGAGGAAACCCTTACTTTTAACGTAGATATCAAGCTGCCCAATGGTAAAAGTGAGACGATCACTTTCCGTCGCAGACTGAACCGATAGATATCTGCCAAGGTTCCACTGGCTGAGAGCTGGTCGAAACCCCTTCTTTAAGATTCACCGCGGGCCGAGGCCCGCTTTTTGTTTGAAGCAATATGGTAAATAAAATTGTTCTTGCCAGCGGTAATGCCGGCAAACTTCGCGAGTTTTCACAGCTGTTCGCCTCATGGGATATACAGGTTCTTCCTCAATCTGACTTTGGGGTGAGTGACGCTGATGAGACCGGATTGAGCTTTATTGAGAATGCTTTGATTAAGGCCCGCCACGCCAGCCGTATCAGTGGCCTGCCGGCATTAGCCGATGACTCCGGGCTGTCGGTAGATGCATTGAGTGGTGCGCCGGGAATTTACTCTGCACGCTACTCAGGTGCTGGGGCGACTGATGAAAAAAACAATGCGAAGTTATTGGAGGCCATGGTTGATGTTGAATCTAAGCATCGCACTGCCAGTTTCCACTGCGCGCTGGCTTTTGTGCGGCAATGGGATGACCCGGTGCCTTTGGTATCTAGTGCAAAGTGGAGCGGGACGATTTTGCGGGAGCCGGCGGGAGAGCAGGGTTTTGGTTATGACCCGCTGTTCTTTGTTGAATCTGAGGGAATGACTTCCGCTGAACTGCCGAGAGATTTGAAGAATCGATTGAGCCACAGAGCCCAGGCCATGTCTCAATTTGAGCTTTTATGGCAGCAAAATATGCAGGGTGCCAACCTTGCCTGATCAGATTGCTGAATTACAGCTGCCACCGCTGAGCCTGTATATCCATATCCCCTGGTGTGTGCGCAAATGTCCCTACTGTGATTTCAATTCCCACCAGGCTGATAGAGACCGGGCTAATTCCGACTACGCCCTGCCGGAATCCGAGTATGTGGCGCAATTGCGCCAGGACCTGATCAGCCAGTTGCCTTGGGTGCAGGGACGGAAATTGCAGTCCATCTTTTTTGGTGGCGGTACGCCGAGCCTGTTCTCCCCCCAAGCAATTGGGCAGATCCTGGAGGCTGCTGAGCAGGTGGTGGGTTTTGCTGAGGGGATCGAGATAACCCTGGAGGCCAACCCCGGCACTTTTGAGCAAGCCAAGTTCACTGGCTATCGATCTGCTGGAGTTAACCGTCTTTCTATTGGAGTGCAAAGCTTCGATTCCAATCAGCTACAGCAGTTGGGACGTATTCACAGCGGAGAAGAGGCCGAAGGTGCCCTGACGATGGCGCGTCGCGCGGGCTTTGACAATATTAACCTCGACCTGATGCACGGATTGCCCAATCAGACCGAGGTAGAAGCCCTTGGCGATTTGCGCCGAGCAATTTCCTTGGCTCCAGAGCATATTTCCTGGTACCAATTAACGATTGAGCCAAATACTGCATTCTACAGTGCGCCACCAGTCACCCCCGGCTCCCAGCTGATCGCCAGTATGCAGGGCAGCGGACGCGAACTACTGGCGTCCGAGGGCTATCGTCGTTATGAGGTGTCGGCTTATAGCAAACCCGAACTTGAATCCCGCCATAATATTAATTATTGGTCATTCGGAGATTATCTGGGGATTGGTGCCGGTGCTCATGGCAAGGTAACTCTAGCTGAAACTGGGAAAATTCTGCGCAGTCGTCGCACACGCACTCCGAGGGACTACTTGTCTATCGCCAGGCAACATCCCGAGCTGCTGCATAGTGCCTTGTCTGAACCCCATACTGACAGGGTTGAGAATGAGGATTTGCCACTGGAGTTTCTTATGAATGCCCTTCGCCTGGCGGATGGTGTTCCCAGTGATACTTTCACCCGCTACACCGGATTGCCGATGTCCGAGCTGCAAAAACAATGGCCTACCCTGATGGCAATGGAGCTTGTAGAGTGTCTGGATAAGCGGATTGCTGCCACGGCTTTTGGCTTTGACTATATCGATGAGATTTTGCAGCGCTTCCTGGAGCAGGCGTAAGTCTGTGGCAGGAAAGACTTGAAATCCCATTTTGCGCCCCAATTTTGAGGGCAATGGTGCATCGCAGCTGTATAACCACCGCTGTGACCGTGAGAAGATGCGTTGGCGGTGCCCACGCATCGAGTAACTAAAGAACAGGAATGCAATATGAGCGAGCACTCAATCGTCAACGTATCTGACGCTGAATTCGAAGCAGAAGTTCTCAAAGCTGAAGGCCCGGTGTTGGTAGATTTTTGGGCACAGTGGTGCGGTCCGTGCAAGATGATCGCTCCAGTGTTGGAAGACCTGGCAGGCCACTACGGCGATAAGTTGAAGATCGTAAAAGTAGACGTTGATGCGAATAAAGAGAGCCCGGCCAAATACAATGTCCGTGGTATCCCCACGCTGCTGCTGTTTAAAGGCGGCAATGTCGAAGGTACTAAAGTCGGCGCACTGTCCCGCGCGCAGCTGACTGAGTTTATCGACGGTCAGCTGTAAGACTGTCGTTTCCATCCTGCAAAGGGGGTAAATTTCTTTGCAGGATTGGAAACACCCGTTATACTGGCTGTAATTCTGAAATAGTTCAGCGGTCTTGAATTAAATGAGACGAGCTGACAAAACGCCCCTCCACAGGGTCCCTGACCATCCCCGGCGCGTATACTCCTCGAGTTGAACTTGTTCTGATAATGCTCCATAAATTGATTATGGAGAGCAAAAGTTTACTGAGTACTGTGGTCTTGGTAGGAAAAGGTACCTAGGTGTATCGGGTAAATAAACGAGCTAATCTCTAATATCAAACCCCTCCTCAAAATTTCAGGCGTGTCCGCGCCATATGACAACAGAAACATTAATAAGCAATTGGTATGAATCTCTCCGAATTAAAAACCAAACCCATTGAAGAGTTGATTGAAATAGCCAAAGGCATGGGCCTTGAAAACCTGGCCCGTTCGCGCAAACAGGATATTATTTTCAATATCCTCAAGCGCCACGCCAAAAGCGGTGAAGATATTTATGGCGACGGCGTATTAGAAATCCTTCAAGATGGTTTTGGATTTTTGCGTTCTGCTGACTCCTCTTATCTTGCGGGACCGGATGATATATATGTATCTCCAAGTCAGATTCGCCGATTTAATTTACGTACGGGTGACTCAATTTCCGGAAAGATTCGCCCACCGAAGGAAGGTGAAAGATATTTTGCCTTATTAAAAGTTAACGAAATTAATTTTGACAAACCGGAAAACGCACGTAACAAAATTCTTTTCGAAAACCTCACTCCTCTATTCCCCAACGATCGCCTCACCCTCGAGTGCGGAAACGGCTCCTCCGAAGACCTGATTGGTCGTATTATTGATCTTGTAGCTCCAATCGGGAAAGGCCAGCGCGGCTTGATTGTTGCGCCGCCGAAGGCCGGTAAAACGATTATGTTGCAAAATATGGCACAGGCCATTACGCGCAATAATCCAGAGTGCCATTTGATCGTACTTCTGATTGACGAGCGTCCTGAGGAAGTGACAGAAATGCAGCGCTCAGTGCGCGGTGAAGTTGTTGCCTCTACTTTTGATGAGCCGCCGGCACGTCACGTACAAGTTGCGGAAATGGTAATTGAAAAAGCCAAGCGCCTGGTTGAGCACAAGAAAGATGTGGTTATCTTGCTCGACTCTATCACCCGCCTGGCTCGCGCTTACAACACAACAGTTCCTAGCTCCGGTAAAGTATTAACCGGTGGTGTTGATGCTCACGCCTTAGAGCGCCCGAAGCGCTTCTTTGGGGCCGCGCGAAATATTGAAGAAGGCGGAAGTCTGTCTATTATTGCTACTGCACTTATCGATACCGGCTCGAAAATGGACGAAGTGATTTTCGAGGAATTTAAAGGTACCGGTAATATGGAATTGCAGCTGGATCGCAAAATTGCTGAAAAACGCGTATATCCGGCCATTAATGTGCGCAGATCCGGCACTCGCCGGGAAGAGCTGTTAATGCCTGAGGGCGAGCTGCAGCGGGTATGGATTTTGCGTAAGCTGTTACACGATATGGAAGATGTTGCATCGACTGAATTCCTAGTGGATAAATTGAAAGATTTCAAGACAAATGACGAATTTTTCCTATCCATGAAACGGAAATAATTTTTGTATATAAAGTAGCGCCTAAAAAGGCGCTCTTTATTTATTAGGAGCAGAATAAGACGATTAATTGCGTCTATTACTGTTGAAAAGGCGAGCCATTAGGCATATAAAGTTCCACATTGTGGCGCTTGATATGGATTTTAGGCAACGCGCCTTACTGAATTGGCCCAGGGGTTTATTTCTCCGCAAAGGGCCAATCTCAAATGGTTAATCTGGTGGAGCTGGTTATCCATTTGTGACTGCACGACAGCCCACACACCTAGTGAGAACCTTTTGTGAATATCTATATTGGAAATCTGGCCTACGCGGTAACCTCTGACGACCTGCACGAAGCTTTTGGTGCATTCGGAGAGATCTCTCGGGCTACTGTTATCACCGACCGTGAGACTGGCCGCTCTAAAGGCTTCGGTTTCGTAGAAATGCCTAACGACGATGAAGCGCGCAAAGCTATCGAAGAGATGAACGACCAACCGCTGTCTGGCCGTAACATCCGCGTTAACGAAGCTAAGCCTCGCGAAGATCGTCCGCGTCGCCCCCGCTTCTAAGCTGTAAAAAGCTTATTATTTCCGCGGCTCGCAGCCTAGGCTTGCGAGCCGCGACTCCCTCCCGCCTCTCTCTTCATTCCAATTGGTGTGTTGTTACCCATCCTGCGCCTTCTGTTTTACACTGCGCTCTGGTTTATAGTCACGCCTTGTTAGCCCATGAAATATAAAGATCTACGCGACTTTATTAAGTTGCTGGAAAAGCGCGGCCTACTAAAACGAATCAAGCACCCTGTTGACCCCATTTTGGAAATGACAGAAATTTCCGATCGCGTATTGCGAGCTGAGGGGCCTGCATTGTTGTTTGAGAACCCGGTAGGCTTTGAGACCCCAGTTCTTGCCAATCTTTTCGGAACACCAGAGCGAGTCGCCCTGGGGATGGGAAGAGAGAGTGTTGCCGAACTGCGTGAAGTGGGAGAACTGCTGGCTTTTCTCAAGGAGCCGCAGCCACCGGAAAATCTCCGCGATGCCTGGGAGAAGTTGCCGGTCTTTAAGCAGGTCCTGAATATGGGGCCAAAAGTCGTAAAGGGTGCAGCATGCCAACAGGTAGTCCTTGAGAGGGATCAGGTTGATCTGCATCAGCTGCCAATCCAAACCTGCTGGCCGGGAGATGCCGCTCCGCTGGTCACTTGGCCCTTAGTAATTACCCGAGGGCCTGAGAAGAAACGGCAAAATCTGGGCATATACCGGATGCAATTAATCGGAAAGAACCGCCTGATTATGCGTTGGCTCAGTCATCGCGGGGGGGCGCTGGATTAT
Organism: Microbulbifer maximicatervae (SeqCode); assembly: GCF_052466985.1. NCBI lineage: Bacteria > Pseudomonadati > Pseudomonadota > Gammaproteobacteria > Cellvibrionales > Microbulbiferaceae > Microbulbifer > Microbulbifer maximicatervae (SeqCode). Next base: position 3,576,415 of record NZ_CP174298.1, on the reverse strand, counting down.
CGGGACTGGTGCAAGAAGCATCCCGGTGAACCCTATCCGGTAGCTGTTGCCCTGGGTGCCGATCCCGCCACAATTCTGGGGGCCGTTACCCCAGTGCCGGATACTTTGTCTGAGTATGCCTTTGCCGGCCTGCTGCGGGGGGATAAGACAGAAGTGACCGATGCCTTACTCAGTGATCTTCAGGTGCCTGCCAGTGCCGAATATGTTCTGGAAGGCTTTATCTATCCCGATGATATGGCTGATGAGGGGCCCTATGGGGACCACACCGGTTACTACAACGAAGTGGACAGCTTCCCTGTATTTACGGTAGAGAAGATTACGCACCGTAAAAATCCCATTTACCACAGCACCTATACCGGGCGTCCACCGGATGAACCTGCGATTTTAGGCGAGGCTTTAAACGAGGTTTTTGTGCCAATCTTACAAAAGCAATTTCCTGAAATTGTCGATTTCTATTTGCCGCCGGAGGGATGCTCTTACCGTCTCGCCGTGGTCACCATGAAGAAGCAGTATGCAGGTCACGCCAAACGGGTAATGATGGGTGTCTGGTCCTTCCTGCGTCAGTTTATGTACACCAAGTTTGTTATTGTCGCTGACGAAGACGTCAATGCCAGGGATTGGAAAGATGTAATCTGGGCGATGACCACGCGTATGGACCCGGCGCGGGATACGGTGATGGTAGAAAATACTCCGATTGATTATTTGGATTTTGCTTCACCGGTCTCCGGTTTAGGCTCAAAAATAGGTTTTGATGCGACTAATAAATGGGAAGGTGAAACTAGTCGTGAGTGGGGTGTACCTATTGAGCGCGACCCGAATGTGGTTAAAAAGATTGATGAAATGTGGTCAAAATTGGGCCTCGAATAAGCACGGCGTTATATTCTCAGTACTCCTGTCCGAATAAGCGCCTCTGGTGGCGCTCAGTACAGTGACCGCTTAGCGGTCACTCTTTATTTTTCCTCTTTCTCTACATATATAATTTATTGCTGGCGTCGCAGCTAGGTATGGGTTCGACCGTGGCTCTGAATTAACTATAAGGAATGCTTTAATGAGGAGAATTTATTTAGTACGCCTGATAGAGATAGTTGTTTTCGTGTTTTGGTATTAGTACCAAGTGAACAGGAATAAAATACTGGAAATAATAATGTCGAAGAGTTTATATCTGTAGTTAATTGGTATGCAGCCATACCTTGAACATCCATTGCCAGAATAAAAGTGTGGGGGCTAATCCGAGCGTATTTGTCGCCATTTATTTTTGAATTGGAAATTAAATATAATTAATGTTCTTGATAAACAGAGATATGGATATTAACTCGGCCAATGCGATGAAGCGTATTGCTATTCGTCTCATGAAAATATAAAAAAACAACTGTGGAATGCCCACTCCCGAAATTTCTATTTTGAGGGGGCTTGTTGTGTATTTTTCTAAGGTTGGACGGGAATATGATAGGAAATTTATCAAAACTAGTAGTTCTATTTTTGGGGATAGCAATATTTCAGCCTGTGATTGCCAGCCAGGATAATGATGCAGAGGCAATTTTTGAGAAGATCAAAGGGCTAGCTGGAGAATGGAGAGAGGAAGGGACGGAAAATGACGATTTTGTTATTAGTTTTACTGATACAGCTGGAGGAAGTGTGGTACTGGAAAGTTGGCTCTATAACGGGCACCAACATTCCCTGACGGCCTACCACTTGGATAACGACAATTTAATAGTGACGCACTATTGCCCCCAGGGTAATCAGCCCAGGTTAAGCTGGCAAAAAAATAGTGCTGAAGATACTTTGGCATTCTCTTTCAAGGATGTAACTAATTTTACTTTGGACAGTAAGAGTCGTCTGGATAGCCTCACTTTTACCTGGTTAGGTAACGGCAAGTTACAACGGGAAGAGACTTACTTGAAGAACGGGGAGCAGTTACCCTCATCCTTGACTCTGGTACGTAAATAAGCTGCCAAATCGTTATTAACTGATAGTTTAGATGTATTATTTCTCAAAGCTGGAGCGAAATTCGCGCCAGCTTTTTTATTTGTGAACTTTATTGTGGTTTTGGTTTATATAAGTATGATTCGCGACTGAATTTGCATGCTGCTGCCAGTTTATTGGCATGGGGTGACAGTGCAGGCTGTGCCTGGGTTGTGTTTTTGCTTATGGCGACATGCTGCATTGAAAACAAGTGGATATCTAATTCCTGGGGTTGGGAAACGGTAGAAGTTGGAAGTGAGTAAATAACTAAAATTAAATGGAGAGGTAACAAATGGAATTAATTATTTTTGTAATTATTATGGTGGCAGTTCTTGTTCTGCCTCTGAAGTTGGCAGCTGCCATGTTGGGGGCGAAAAATACGGGTGTTTTTTATTGTCTTTTCGCTTTGCTGTTGGCCCTAATTATTCAAAGAATTGTTGGCGGCATGTTGCCGGGTGTGACGGATAGCGCTGGGATTTTAATGACAATTCCCCTGGCTGCTATTGCCTATATGCTGGTACTTGGTACGGGTTTTTTAAAGGCTATTCTAATCGCCCTTTTACAAGGGGTAATTACTTATTTTGCCATGCTACTCTTTGTGGGATTGCCCTGGGCTGTTTAAAAACGAAATAAATTCTCGTAGAAAATCTGCAAGCGGCGACTTATTGAATGTTAAAACGCCATTTGCACTATCATTGATTACTAATAGTTTCCTTGCGTACAAGCTATAACTTTCTGAAAAATGGACGCTCTACACATCAGTCTCTGTGCCAATGATGTGTTTCCTAGATAGGGTTTCTACTGGGCAGGCTGTAGGTCCTACTTTCCAATAGGAGCCGCAAGAAATTTACTTAAAACATCAATATAAGTTGGAAAGGCTTCGAACTGGGGTAAATGTCCAACCCCCTCCATCTCAACTAATTCGGCTTTGGGGATTTCTGCTGCTGTACGCTTTCCTAATTGATCGTACCGGCCTAATTTTTCTTGTACAGCTTCAGGCGCGCGGGCGCGGCCAATAGCTGTTCGATCTCGGGTACCTATAATCAGTAGGGTGGGCACCTTGATATTGGCAAACTCATAAAGTACCGGTTGAGTGAATACCATTTCGGAGGTTAGGGCATCCACGGTTGCCATATGAGCCGCATCGGGTCCCAGGGTCCAGCCAGCTTGAATATCCAGTAGCGGGTTATATTCTTCGCGCCACTGCTCAGAAAAGTAGGCTTTACTCATGTAGCGTTTGATAGATTCTGGCGTTTGCTTTTTCTCGCGAGCAATGGCTTGGTCCAAAGGTTCATAGGGAACCCATCGCTTCCAGTCTTCAAGGCCTATAGGGTTTACAAGTGCTAACTTTTTGACTTGCTCCGGGTACATCAGGGTAAACCGGGTAGCCAGCATACCTCCCATAGAGTGCCCAACTACCATAACTTCTCTTATTTTCAATTTATCCAATAAAACTTTGGTATTGTTGCTAAGCCCCTGAAAAGTATATTGGGTAAGCGGTTTACTGGATTTTCCGAAACCGATCTGGTCCGGTGCTATAACCCGGTACCCTAGCTGACTGAGTTGGGAGATAGTCTCCTTCCAATAAGCCGCCGAAAAATTCTTACCGTGTAACAGGAGTACCGTGCCTCTTGCATCTCTACCCTCTGTAGGCGGTACATCCATAAAGGCCATTGCCAGTGGTTGCCCCTGTTGTTCGAAATGAAAGTGATGAACTGGATAGGGATATTCGTAATCAGTTAAGGCTTTATCTTGAGGTGTTACTGAATATTCAGCAGATGCATGGCCGGTAAAAAACACACTGGCGGTAAAAAGTAAGGCAACTATGTAGCGCACAAAGAGGGTCACAGCCATGTCCTTATTGGTAAACGGGAGTTCACTATAGGCGCAATTGGGGAGTGGCTGAAAGGCCCGTCGGCCTTTCAGGGGGATGACTCAGGCGTGTGCGCCTAGTAGGGGAGTGCCCTGGCTGGGCATAGGCAACTGGGGCAAGTCCTTGACTGCTTGTAGCAAACCTTCCTCATAGAGTTTTGCTGCTTTGTCTTTTTCCCCAAGGGATTGAAATAGGCGAGCCAGTTCAGCGGAGGTAGCGGGATCCTGGCGCAACAACAGGCTTTTCTCGAAATACTGCTGCGCTTTGCCCCAAAGTTCATTGCGCATTGAGAGGCGTCCGAGACAGGTTAGCAGTGCGGCACTCTCCCCATACTCTTTCAGCCAACCTTCAGCTGCTGATATTTGTGCCGCAGGGGCGGCCCCCACCAGGAAGCCGTAGAGTTCGGCAAGCTTGGGGTCCCAAGCTCGATTGAGTAGCCAGCGCAAATGCTTCTCTGCCTCTGTGTCTTCACCAATCCGATGCAGTTGCTGTGCGTAGAGACTGCGCAGGGCTTCGTTGCGTTGCCAGCGGCCACTCAGGCTTTGCCAGGTATCGTGTAATTTATCGATATCTTTGCGATTAGCAGCTTCGGTCAGCTGATGTTGATACACCTCGAGTTCAAGCTGGTGCAGCTCAGCTTCGGGCATGTTCGCATGTTTCTCCAATTCGGGCAGTAGTGCGCGAAGACGGCTCCAGTCGCCCAGAAGGTAATAAGCCTGCTTGAGAAGTTGTAACAGGGCAGGATGTTTCGGCTCGAGCTGCTTGGCGCGCTCTAGGCTGGCAATACACTGCTCGTAATGTTTATCAAGGAGCTGCATACGAGCTTGGCTTAGGGCTACAGCCAGGCGGGTATCTTCACCACAGGCCTCCGCTTTGGCGAGTAATTCATTGGCCTCCTCACGAAAGCCTAGCTCAAAGGCGCTGCGCGCTGCCGCCAAATAATTGATCAGCGGGGCTTCAGATCGAGGGGCGCTCTTCAGCAGCTGACGGCGCGCCCGGGACCAGTTGCCCTCCATAAATTCCACCAAGCCGCTGGTCAGGCGTCGGCGCGCTACACGCTGGCGACCAAATCTCAGCCGGTCGACACTACCTCGGAATCCGCGAAAGATACTGCGAGCCAGCCAAATGGCAAAGAACAGGATAATTAGAGCTGCTGCCAGCGAGAACATTGCGAACCAGAGGTTCATCTCGTAGCCTTTATTCAGCTCACCGCCAATACCGATTACCAGGTAGCCGGGATAATTGTTAATAGCCTCCGGTAGAAAAGCGCCGAGCAGCAGTAGTACCAGAGCGGTGAAGAACAGTTTTTTCACTGGTTCTCCTCCTGTTGCGAGGCAGTTGGTGTGGCGGTGCCGGATGTTTTGTGTAAGCGCTCAATATAATTGCGCAGGGCAAGCTGGGAGGCGCTGAGGTCAGGCATTTCGACCTGGATACGCTGTTTGCTAAGTTCCGTCAGTTGTTGGGCCAGCGCATCGCGCTGCGGACTGGCAGTGCCATAACTGAGTAGTAGCGACCGCGCACTATCCAGAGCGTCCCTGTAAACCGTGGTATCGCCGCGAAGCAATGCCAGTTGGGCCTGCTCCATATATAGGCGCAGAGTCTGGCGAAAGCGAGCTTCACTCTGTGGGGACAGCATTACCGGGTTGATATCTCCATCAATGGGGCGTACCGATTCGCGCATAAAGCGGGTGAAGTTGTGCCACTCCCGCTTCCACAGGGGGGCACTCTCCTCAACGCTGGGCTGCTCTTCACTGGGTTGTTGTTCTGCCGAAGCCATATCGAATCGCGGTTGAATATTTGTGCGGATTAGCTGTTCTTCCAAGGCGCTGAGACGGAGGTATAAACCCTGGCGATCGATGTTTTGGACCAGTTTCAGTGAGGTGATATCGCGGGCAAGTTGTTGGCGTACCCCGTACAGATCCGGTAAGTCCACATCGCGCAATATCTCGTCCACGCGCTCGACAAGCCCCAGCGCAGCGCGACTATCGTCTTCGAGAAGCAGGCGTTGGTTGGCTAGACGCAACAGGTAATCTGCCTCAGCCAATTGCCAATCGTCGCGGCTTACATTTCCCAGCTGACCCAAACGGTTTCCCTGTGCGGTGACACTGCGTTGCATGGAAGCCAGTTGCTGTTGCAGTTGGGCGATAGTGCGATTTTGTCGCTCCAGTAGATTGCGCAAATTGGCATCGGCTTGCTCCAGCTGATTGAACTCCCCGGAATAATCGGGGGTTTGGGGTTCAGTTGGGGCAGGGGTGGCAGCAGGGGCTTCCGAAGTGATATTGGAGGTCGGCGCTTGGGTGGTGTTTTCAGCGGCAGCCGGCACTTCCGTTGCAGGGGTAATAGTGGTGGTGCTCTTCGGGGCTGCCGTTTTTCCGGGTAGATAGTTGAGGTAAGCGCCAAGGTGTTCGCGCAGCTGCGGAGAGTTAAACCAGGCCAGTGAGGCCACAGCAATCAAAATGATGATGAACAGTAACCACCACCACAGCCCATTGGATCTACTGGCCGCAGCACCGCCGCTGGCTTTACCCGTAGAGGCTTTTCCCTCTGAGGCTTTGGCGAAATTACTTTTGCCTTTTACGGGCTTTGTGTTTTCCGGGGGCTCATTGGTCGCGGCTACATTTTGATCTTTTTTATCGGTCATGGGTATGGCGGCGCAGGTGGAAAATGTCGTCAGATTATAACGAGTGGCGCGAGCCTTAATAGCGGGCTAAACGCCGTTTTAAGATTTTTAGCGCAAAGCGATCGAGAATTCGATTGCAAATCAGCCGAGGGCTTTACGCAGTGTTTCCAGCATAGCGTTATCGCCGGCATTTAGCGCGCTATAGCAATGGGCAAAACCAAGCTCATTTGCCCGAGTGGCAACTCGTATACTCGGGCAGATAAGAGCGGTTTCAAAGAGTGTATTTCGGTTTATCTGGCGGATACAGGTAACCAGGTTATCGAGTGTTTCACCGCTGTGCACACTGATAATATCGGGTTGGAATTTATACTCAGCCAGGGAGGTTGCAGCCTCCGGTGGCAGCACTCTTCGATAGAGTTCGCAATAAGTTACTCGCGCCCCCCTATTACTCAAGGTGTCGCCGATAAGAGGGCGGCCACCGGAGCCGCGAAAAATAAGAACTCTTTTCCCGTCCAACTGCTGTAACCAGGGTAGGCGCAGCAATTCCTCGGAGTTCATCGTATTGCCGCTTTGCTCGCTGGGTATACCGCGCTTCTCCAGGGCGCTTGCGGTTGCCGCGCCGATCGCCAAAAAGCGAGGTCCTTGGGGTAGTTGTGGCCAATAGTCTTCAAGCCAGTCTACGCCGTAGCGCACGGCGTTCTGGGAAACAAAGATCGCGACATCCGTTTGATCGAAATCGAGGATTGAGTTTTTTAAGGCCTGTATGGCAGCTTGATCCTCAATTGGCTCTATGCCGAGCATGGGGATGTTATCTACCTCGGCCCCCAGGCCGCGCAGTAGCGCACACCAGTTATCAGCCTGCTGCGTTGGCCGCGTACTGAGAATACGTTTACTCTGCAGCAGGTCGGAGGTGAGATCGCTCATATCAGATAGCGGCGAGGATTTTATCGGCACCATCGGCCAGTAACTGTTCCGCGAGCTCAGTACCCAGTCGCTCTCCCTCAGCGGCAGGGCCGCGACTATCGGCATATATCATGGTTTTGCCATCGGGACTGCCAACGAGTCCGCGCAACCACAGGGTGTCACCATCCAGCTCGGCGTAGCAACCGATAGGCACTTGGCAGCCGCCGTTGAGGCGCTTAACTAGGGCGCGCTCCGCACTGAGTCGAGCTGCGGTTTCCGGACAGTGAAGCGGTTGGATCAAGGCTTCCAGTTCGCTATCGCGGCGCGACTCGATACCCACTGCGCCCTGTCCACCAGCGGGGAGCAGGATGTCTGTTGCCAGGAAGCTGCGGATACGTTCCGGCATTTCAAGTCGCAGCAGTCCGGCCGCAGCGAGGATGATAGCGTCGTAATCGCCGGCATCCAGTTTGGCCAGTCGAGTATTCACATTGCCCCGTAAAAAGGTGACTTTGAGGTCCGGGCGACGGGCAAGTAATTGGCATTGTCGGCGCAGGCTGGAAGTGCCGACTACTGCTCCCTCGGGCAGGTCATCAAGGCTGTCATAAATATTACTGACAAAGGCATCGCGGGGGTCTTCACGCTCGCAAATAATCGGCAGGTGAAGTCCTTCGGGGAATTCCATGGGGACATCTTTCATCGAGTGAACTGCGATGTCCGCACGGCCCTCGAGCATCGCCACTTCCAGTTCTTTAACGAACAAGCCTTTGCCACCCACTTTGGTTAGTGGGATGTCCAAAACCTGGTCACCCCGGCTGGTTAGGGGAAGTAACTCGATAAGAAGTTCGGGGTGCGCCTGCTGCAGGCGGTCTTTGACATAGTTGGCTTGCCACAGAGCCAAAGCACTCTGTCGGGTGGCAATGCGAATACGATCTATAGACATGCGGCTCAATCACTTATTGGTTGAAGCGGCCATTCTAACAGAGTCGCAATGCCGTGAGGTTCTCTGTAGCCGAGGGGCTAGCCCCTGGTGCGCAGCCAGTCTTCGAGAATTATCCGTGCGGCTATTGAGTCCACTGGGTCTTGTGCGTAGTTGCCACGATGCCCGCGTTCGTTGGCCTCTTCTTTGGCGGCTCGGGTGCTTAAACGCTCGTCAATGAGCTCGACCGGTAGGCCATAGCGACCGTGCAGGCGCTGGCTGAATTTGCGCGCACGCACGCCAAATTCACTTTCGCTGCCATCCATATTTAGGGGGAGGCCAACCAGTAAAAGGTGGGGCTGCCACTCATTGATCAGGCCTTCGACGGAGTCCCAATTGGGCTTGCCATCTTTGGCGGGCAGTGGGGCCAGCTCCCGTGCTCCACCGGTAAGGCTCTGGCCGTAAGCTACGCCAATAGAGCGGGTTCCAAAGTCAAAAGCTAGCGCTGTGACGGGTTTATTCATAGAGGTCAGTAATTTTTCTGTTAGGCGTGGCCAGCTTGGGAGCCGAGGCCGGAAAGGTTGATGCCGTGGCGGGCGGCGGCGCTTTGCCAGCGCTTTTCGACCGGTGTGGCGAATAGTGTCTCGGGCTCTGCCGGCAGTGTCAGCCAGGCGTTTTCTGTCAGCTCCTGCTCCAACTGACCGGGCCCCCAGCCCGCGTAGCCGAGGGCGAGTAGTACATCGTCAGGGCCGCGCCCTGCGGCGAGGGATTCGAGGATGTCCTTGGAGGCAGTCAGGCTGATATCTGAATTGATTTCGGTGGTAGAGTCGAAGTGCATGCCGGTGCCGTGCAGTACAAATCCCTGCTCTGGTGACATGGGACCGCCCAGTAGAACTGGTTCGTCACCGCGCAAGCTGAGATCCTCCAGAGACAGCTGCTCGAATACCTCGTGCCAGTGCACTTTACTGGGCATATTGATCACTATGCCCATGGCACCGTCGCTATTGTGCTCAACAATCAGTGCGATAGCGTGTTTGAAGCGCGGGTCCTCCATACCGGGCATGGCCAGAAGGAACTGGCCGCGCAGGTTTCCGTGAGTCAGGTCGCTATCGATATTCGAATTAGGCATAGATCAGTAATAAACCGCCAGTTGAAAGCCCATTTTAGCCTCGGCTGGGCAGATCCCCCGCAGAAGTAGTAAGTCCCCCGGTTCTTTCGAATTGCCAGGTACGGATAATTTCCAGTCGATCAACCTCGTTTTTGATCTCTACTGGGAAGGGAGCGAAGGGAGCAGCCAGACGCACAATTTGTTGGGCCGCATCATCGAGAATGCGCTCCCCGGAGGATTGAAGAATAACAACCTTCTCGACGGCTCCGGTGGGAAGCAACCGCACCATCATGCGTAACTCGCCACTAATTTGTTTTTCCAAGGCCTCTTCGGGAAAGTTATCACTGCCAACAGCTTCTATCTTCTGGCGCCATTCATGTAAATAAGCGGCATCGGCTGAGGCTCTGGTAGCTACAGATGTCAATCTGCGTACTCGGGGGCGCTCGGCAATAGTTTGGCGAATTTTATCGAGACGCGCCTCTAGGCTAGCTATTTTAGGGTTGCTCAATGGCAGGTCATTGGGTGCGTCGCCGCGCTTTTCCTCGGATAACTTATCTTCTGCCGAAAGTTCAGGAGCCTGAATCGGGCTCTCACCAACTGTGGTAATTAACAGGCGGCGTTGTTCTGCTGGCCGCGCAGATTGTTGTTGTGGCAAAGGCGTCACGCGATGAATTTGCGTATCGGCAAACTCGGCACGGCGCTTAGTGGATAACTCTTTCCGAGAGTCTGCGGTACCACTGGCTAATTGGTTGTGCTGTGCCAAGTAGTCAGCATCCTCTGGGGCCTGAGCGGAATTTTGCAAAGAAAGTGTGACTTCAAGTGTCGGTGGCGCCTGTGCACCTTTCGGAGCAGCAAAAGCCACTCCGAAAACAATTAGCGCATGTAACGCGGCGGCTAGAAATAATGAGAACACAAAGCGTTCACGCTGCATTGCATGAAACTGTGTCGCGTTGGCAGAGGAATTCATTATCTATTATCAACTACTACTTATTCGGGCGTGCGTTTCACACAGCCTTGTTCTCAGTGGTAAACCGCCCTGAGAGTTATCAAACGCCCAGTTTACCTTTTTTGTGCCAGCAGGTGTGTGATGCCGCTCATTAGTCGTGCGCCTATGTCCGTATTGTAGGCGGCATCAATTTCCCGTACACAAGTGGGACTGGTAACGTTAATTTCTGTTAGGTAGTCACCAATAACGTCCAGCCCGACAAATAACAGACCTTTTTCTTTCAAAGTGGGAGCGACTTGCTCAACGATCCAACGATCTCTATCGGTCAGGGGGCGTGCTTCTCCGCGCCCGCCGGCTGCAAGATTGCCGCGAGTCTCGCCTGCTTCCGGAATTCGCGCCAAGCAATAGGGAATCGCTTCACCGTTAACGACCAGGATACGCTTGTCACCGTCTTTGATTTCGGGGATGTAACGCTGCGCCATAATCTGCTGGCGGCCGTGGTCGGTAAGCATTTCCAGAATTGCTCCCAAGTTGGCGCCATCTGGTTTGCAGTGGAAGATTCCTGCGCCACCCATGCCATCCAGAGGTTTATAAATGACATCTTGGTGAGTTCGGTGAAATTCCCGCAGCTTGGCCATGTCGCGACTAACTAGAACCGGTGGACAACACTGGGGGAAACTTGTTGCAAAAATTTTCTCATTGCAGTCGCGTAGAGCCTGGGGTTTATTGACTACCGTCGCACCTTCGCGCTCTGCCGCTTCGAGAATATAAGTGGAATAAACATATTCATTATCAAAGGGAGGGTCGACGCGCATCAGGATTACATCCAGGTCGCCGAGTGGCATTTCTCTAGACTCATCCAGAGAAAACCAACGATTCTCATCATCAAAAACCTGCATAGGGCAGCCGCGCCCAGTTGCGCGCCCATTCTCAAGGTAAAGATGGCTCTGCTCGAAATAAAACAGCTGGAAACCACAATCTTGTGCGGCTTGTAACAGTGCAAGCGTCGTATCTTTTTTAAAATTGATCTGGGCGATGGGGTCCATCACCACACCGAGGGAATAATTCATACGGGTTTCCAAATCGTTGGGTATTTCTATCCCAGTTATCACTGGTTTTGCTCCCAAATTTGTGGCCGCTACCAGCGTTGTTGGATAGATAAGGTAAGAGCAGCTTTGCGAAGGTGCAACCTTCTTAACGCAATACCTCCAATGAATGTATAAGTGGTGATAATTTGAACTGCGTCGCCTGCAGTGTGTCGACTCAGCTAGATTCGCCTGGGGTTCTGTGATAAAAGTTCGTCTCAGCGTGCGACCTTCGCCAGGCTAGGCGCCCGGACCCCGCAAGCGGTTTGAAAAAAGGGCGCAACTAAAGTTTTCGCGTGCCCGAAAATAAGTAAACAGGGGATTCAAAAAAGACTATGGAGCTTAACTGGGAAAGTCTGACTGTCATGGTGATCGACGACAGTAAGACAATTCGCCGCACTGCGGAGACGTTGCTGCAAAAGGCGGGCTGTACCGTGGTCACCGCGACAGACGGTTTTGATGCGTTAGCAAAAATCGCGGACTCCCGTCCGGATGTCATTTTTGTCGATATTATGATGCCGCGCCTTGATGGCTATCAAACATGTGCGTTAATAAAAAATAACAGCGAATTCCGCTCCACCCCTGTTGTAATGTTGTCGAGTAAGGACGGTTTGTTCGATAAGGCAAAAGGGCGTGTTGTTGGTTGCGATCAATATCTGACCAAACCTTTTAGTAAGAGCGAGCTGCTGGGTGCTATTTCCGCTCATGCCAAGCCGCACCATGCCGCATAAAAGTGGCCTACAGAAAAAGAAAATATAGATAACGGACTCCATTGTGGGCATTGTGCCCACAAGCTCGGTACCAAAATTTAATTAGAGTACAGATTTTCCGGTTGTTACAGATTGGTTGATTTTTGTACCCACACTATCGGTAGTCATAGTGCATCTCGGCACATGCTAGCGAGGATAATCACAACAAAAACCGCCGAGCGCAGTAGTTGTTGCCGAAAAGATGTCATGGGGGAAATAATGGCAAGAGTACTAATAGTTGATGACTCTCCTACAGAAACACACAAGCTGACAACCATTCTTGAAAAAAATGGCCACGCAGTAATCACCGCTCCCAACGGTGAAAGCGGAGTTGAAGTAGCCCGCGCTGAACGCCCCGATCTGATCCTGATGGATATTGTGATGCCGGGTCTCAACGGTTTCCAGGCCACCCGCCAATTGAGCAAAGACAGCAATACCGGTGAAATTCCGATCATTATGGTAACTACTAAAGATCAGGATACAGACCGTGTCTGGGGTATGCGCCAGGGAGCCAGGGCTTACCTGACCAAACCTGTCGATGAGAGCAAATTGCTGGATGCAATCGGGGAGGTGTTGGCCTAATAGCCAGCTGCGAAAAGTGCAGTCACAAACACCTTATTTAGCTCTGGTTGATATTGCACGGCGCGCCAAAGCGCAGGCCACTGGCCTGCCTGGCCGCCGGGAAATCAAACCCTACTGGACCGGTATCGGTTTCTCCCTTCTGGATAACCACTTTGTCGCCTCCATGGATGACGTTGTGGAATTGCTCGAAGTGCCACAGCACACCTTTATTCCCGGCGTTCAGCCCTGGGTAAAAGGCGTCTCTAATGTTCGTGGCCGCCTGCTTCCCCTTATTGATCTCGCAGCTTTTTATGGCGGCTACCTCTCAGGTCCGCGCCAGCAACGTCGTGTTTTGGTGCTCGAGAGGGATAAGACCTACGTGGGACTTATCGTGGATAAATTGTTTGGGATGCAGCACTTGGCGTTTGAGTATGCCCGTGAGGCACCGACAGATTTGAGTGAACCATTTGCGCCAATGGTGCACGGCCAGTTTGTTTTACAGCAGCATCGTTGGCTCGTTCTCGATATGCGGGCACTGATCAAGGATGTGCGTTTTATGGATGCAGCTTTACGCTGAACAGTCCGGTTCTTTGTTTTCGGTTGCCGTAATTGGTCAACCGGGTGGCCCGCAATTAGTGCAGGGATGTGCGGCACTGACTGAGGGGTCTTGTCATTAAAGCGTTAAAACTAAAGTGGTATTAAACCGGCCTAATGCAATGGCCCGCTAGGAGTAAATTATGAAACCAGGCTCCCAGAGTTCCTTTTCCGCGCTGCGCAGTAACCCTGCCGCGCTGGTATTAGGTCTACTGGTACTCGCCACGCTGGCGGGGCTTATTGTCAGTATGTACTTAGTTCAGACTCGAGACGAGCAGGATAAACAGTACCTGCAGCAAGTCGCCGAGTTGCGGGCCCTTTCCTATCAGGTAGTTTCCTATGCACCGGCGGCAACCGCAGGTGATAGCGAGGCCTTTACTGAGCTGGAAAATGTTACAGAAGAAATGGCTAATGCCTGGAACCAGCTCCAGCGAATGGATGACAGCAGTCGCCGCGCTCTGGGTGCTCAGCTATCTGCTTATGATCAGGTTTGGCGCAGCTTGCGCGAGCAGGTCGACACGATTATCGGCAACCAGGAAACCATCGTATTTCTTAACGATATCGCTTCAACGCTGAGTGACTCGCTTCCCGAATTACAGGCGGAGCACAACAATATTGTAGAAATTCTGTTGGCTAACAACGCCCCGGCAAATCAGGTGGAACAGGCCCAGTTACAGGTTTGGCGTGCGGAGCGTATTGGTCGAAATATCGATAAAATGCTCCAAGGTGGCGATGATGCCGAAGCCGCCGCTGACCAGTTTAATACCGACGCCAGCCTTTTCGGTAAGGTGGTTGACGGTATGAAGAGCGGCGATGTGGTGATGGGGATTTCCCGTATTACCGATGAAGAGGCTCGCCACTCATTGGATGAAATTACTGAGCTGTTCGGCTTCGTAAGCACCTCCGTGCGGGATATCTTTGAAGCAACTCCGGCCCTGTTTGCTACTCGCCAGGCCTCTGACGGCATTATCGCGTCATCTCCCCAGCTGATCGAAGCATTGAGTACGCTGAATGACCGAATCGTAAACCTTTCAGATGATCGCCAGCCCAACAACTTGACCATTGCTGCACTGGCTTTGGTCTTCGTTTTGTTGATCTTCGGTATGATGGCGATGGCCTTCTCCGGTACCCGCCGAAACCTGAAAAAAGAGGAAGATACCAACGAGCGTAACCAGCACGCGATTATGCAGCTGCTGGACGAGCTGGCCGACCTCGCCGACGGTGACTTGACCACCTCTGCAACGGTAACCGAAGCCTTTACTGGTGCGATTGCCGACTCCATTAACTTTACTATTGACCAGCTGCGTGTGCTGGTATCGCGGATTAATGGTGCTGCACAGGAAGTATCTGGCTTGTCCCAGGAAACCCAGCAGACTGCCCTGCACCTCGCCGAGGCCTCTGAGCACCAGGCGCAGGAAATTGCCGGAGCTTCCGCCGCGGTTAACGAAATGGCGGTCACCATTGACCAGGTATCTGCGAACGCCTCTGAATCTGCCCAGGTAGCCGAGCGCTCAGTACATATCGCAAGTAATGGCGCCAAGGTGGTACAGAACACCATCAAAGGCATGGATAACATCCGCGAGCAGATTCAGGATACTTCCAAGCGAATTAAGCGCCTGGGTGAATCCTCCCAGGAAATTGGCGATATCGTAAGTTTGATTAACGACATTGCCGACCAGACCAACATTCTTGCATTGAATGCCGCGATCCAGGCGAGCATGGCCGGTGATGCCGGTCGAGGCTTCGCGGTGGTTGCGGATGAGGTACAGCGACTTGCGGAGCGCTCTGCAGCTGCAACCAAGCAGATCGAAGGCCTGGTAAAAGCGATTCAGTCCGATACCAACGAGGCGGTAATCTCCATGGAACAAACCACCAGTGAGGTGGTACGTGGAGCTCGTCTGGCCCAGGATGCGGGTGTTGCACTGGAAGAAATTGAAAATGTATCCAACAACCTGGCATCGTTGATTCAGAACATTTCTAACGCTGCACGTCAGCAGGCTTCGTCTGCAGGCCACATTTCCAACACGATGAACGTGATTCAGGAAATTACCTCGCAGACCTCTGCGGGTACCCAAGCTACCGCCCAGTCCATTGGTAACCTGGCGCAGACCGCGAGTGCACTGCGCGAATCCGTTGCCGGCTTCAAACTTCCGCAAGAGGAAAGTGTTGAAAGCAACAGCGAGCTGTATGACGTGGAATTGCCGGAAATGGATACAGATACTTTCGCTATTGAAGGTGAAGATACTCATTCATTGGAGTCCCGCGAAGACCGGGCCCTGGCCTAACCCACACAATAATGCCCGGCCATTATGAAAGTTGGCCGGGCGCAAAAGGGGCGCACGGAATTGCTTCCGATAAATCCGCGAGTTTTTCTCGCAGAAAACTGTAGCGCTTGAGTACTGAATAAATTATTGGGGACTTGGCGTGAGTCACGACAATCCGAACTTCATGGCCTTGGATTGGCTGATCGGTGAAATTAACGAGACTTTGGCACAAGCGCGCCAATTTCTTGAGACGTTCGCTGTAGAACCCGATGCGGGTGCCTCTCTTCTGCAAAACAGCTTGTCGCTAGTGCACCAGGTGCACGGTAGCTTGCATATGGCACAGCTCAGTGGTGCCGCGATGTTAGCAGAAGAGATGGAGCAACTTATCCAGGCCCTGGCTACTGGTGCGGTTGAAAATACCGACGAGACGCGCGAATTTTTGATGCGTGCATTGCTGGAGTTGCCCCTTTATCTCGAAAAGGTTTCTTTTCAGCGTCGTGACAATGCCGTTCTCTTACTTCCCCTGATGAATGACTTGCGCGCAGTGCGCCGCGAGCGATTGATCAGTGAAGGAGCACTTTTCTCGCCAGAATTGTCTTCATTGGCAACGGTGATTGGAAAGCGCCAGCCCCTCATCGCCGATAGCGCCCGCCTAAATGACCTGGTCACCAAGTTGCGCAAGATGTATCACGTTGCGGCTGCAGGTCTGATCCGCGATGTAAACAGCGGCGAAAGCCTGGCTTACCTCACCAAGATTATTGAAAAAATGCAGCTGCTCTACAGTGGCAGCTGTCGCCAATCCCTGTGGGAAGTACTGTTTGGTATTTTGGAGGCGCTCGGCGAACACCGTATTAATGTGCAGCCCGCACTGCGCCATTTACTGCGCAAGGTGGATATTGAATTCAGGTTGTTGCAGGGGCGTGGCGCAAAGGTATTGGATGCGCGCCTGGATCAGGACTTTCTGCGCAACCTACTTTTTTATGTCTACCTCGCAGGTCCGAATGGGCCTCACTGCGAGAAACTCTACCAGCGCTTCGCACTAGATAAGGCGGTTCCCGGTACGCCTCGCCCGGATACTGAAGACGTATTGGCGATGGGGCCAGAAGCCCTGGGCAGTGCAATTGCTGCAGTGCGCGATGAACTGCAGTTGGTGCGTGAAGCACTGGAGCCCAGTACAACCGATACAGAACAACCCTCGCTGTCTGACACTGCCGCTGTGGCCAAGCGCCTCGCGGATACACTCGGTATTTTGGGATTGGAAGCGCAGCGGGTTCGCGCTCGCAGTGTCTACGAAGACCTTCGCGACGCCTCCCGTGGTACTGACGTTGAAGAGTACTTGATGCGTGCCGCCGGGGAATTGGTTCAGCTCGATTCAGCGCTTGCCGCCACCGTCGATCGCAATAAAAAAGTCGACGATGAGCAGCCCATTATGGGCGACGCCACTGACTCTGTATTACGCGAGGCCAGACTCGGTCTGGAAGCGGTAAAAGAAGCGGTCATGGAGTATGTGGCCAGCCATTGGGATATCAGTTACCTGAGTCGTGTGCCACAGCGTTTACAGGAAGTCTGTGGTGGTCTCGAAATGGTGGGTTACCAGCGAGCGGGTGAAATCATCTCCGCTTGCAACCGCTATATTGGCAGCTCCCTGATTGAGGCTGGAGAACAGCCCGAATGGACAATGCTGGATACTCTGGCAGATGCCATTACCAGTGTTGAATACTACCTGGAGCGTCGTGCGGAAGGTCTGGCTGATGCAGAAATGCTTTTGGCACTGGCTGAAGATAGCGTAGAGGCTTTGGGCGTTTCGCTGAAGATCGTCGACGAGAGTGAGGCCGACGCCAGTCTGGAAGCGCCCCCGATATCAGAACCCGAACTGCCAGATCTTATTGATTACGATTTAATCCCCGATGACGAAGCCACTGCGGTTTCTGACGAATCTCTGGACTCTCAAGCTGAAATAAATGCGGAAGAGTCATCTGCCATAACTTTGCAGCTGCCTGTCGATCAAGCAGATTCTGTTGTGGAGTCCGAGCTGGAAATCGATGGAGAGTCTGTTCCGGAGGAGTCTTGGTTCTCTGATGGGGCTCCTCAGGTTGAAGCTGCTCCGGTACTTGAAGTTGAAACTGGGATAGAGGCTCCTGAAGCTGAGGAAGCGCCTGCTGAGATTGCTGACTTCATTGAAGCTGCACCGATGGTAGAGTCTGCTGAGGTTGAGCCGGTTGCTGCAGTTGCAGAGGTCGCGGATACGACGGAGGAACTCGGTGATGACACTGAGAGCCTGATTGACGATGAAATTATCGAGATCTTCCTGGAAGAAGCCGGGGAAGTTCTTGCGCATATCAGTTGTTACTTCCCGGAGTGGGCTGCCAATTTTGCCAATCAGGATGCCCTGGTAGAGTTTCGTCGGGGCTTCCATACCCTGAAGGGGTCGGGCCGTATGGTCGAGGCCCTGGATATTGGTGAACTGGCCTGGTCTGTGGAGAATATGCTCAACCGGGTTATCGATGGCAGCGTGAAACCCGGGCCTGCCCATGTATACCTGATTGAGCAGGTGTATCAGAAGTTCCCCTCAATGATTGAGGCGTTTAAACACGGACAGAGCGACCCCGATCAGCAGCTTACCCTGCAGTTACAAGCTTGGGCTGAGCAGCTGAGTGCGGGAGAGATGCCCGCTGATCTGGAAGCCCAAGGTGCAGGCGGTGTCGCGGCAGTTGACGTTGTTGAGGACACCGGAGAAGACCTGGCTCAACTCTGGGAAATTTTTGCCCAGGAGGCAGAGACGCACCTCAATGTCGTAGATGAGTATTTGCAGGATATGCAGGCTGCCGCGCCTTTGTATGGTGTTCCCAGCGATCCAATGCACCGGGCACTCCACACACTTAAAGGTTCCGCACATATGGCGGAAGTCAAAGTGGTTGCCGAAATTATGGCGCCACTGGAGCGCTTCGCTAAAGAGCTGCGTATTTATCAGGTGCCTATCGATGCAGATATTTTTGATCTGATCAATGATAGCGCCACCTATGTGCGTGAAGTGCTGGAACAGATTCGCTCTTCAGAGCCTCTCGCAATAGAGAAATCGGAACAGTTTCTTGCTCGCGTTGCTGAATTGCAGGAGCGCTCTGTAGGTCACTTGATTCGCGAGCGCGAGGCGAATGAACCTCGCGCGGTCGATCCCCAGCTTCTCGAAGTCTTGATGGCTGATGGCATGCGGGTGCTGCTTGATGCAGACCAAATGCTGACTGAGTGGCGCGCCGACCCGGCAGATAAAAGTCGTGTTGTATTGGTCGCTGACGAACTCAATGTTCTGCAGGAGGCGGCCAGCCGGGCGCAGTTGCCGATCCTGGCTGAGCTCGCTGAGCTGTTGCTGAATGTTTATCGCAAAGTCCTTGCTGGTGATCTTGAGCAGGAGCCAGCGCTATGGGCCTCTCTTGAGCAGGGACACAACGAGCTACTTGATTTAATCGATGCAGTAGCAGCAGCACAAGACCTCCCTGAAGTCAGTGAAGCTGTGGAAGAGGCGCTTCGCTACCTGGCTCAGGGTGAGGAAACTAGCTCTTCAGCTGAAGATGACTACGACCTCAATGAACTGGGAATCGATAGCGAAGCACTGGCTATTGCCGAGCCTGAAGAGCAGGCGCCGGAGCCCACGGAAGTAACCGAGCTTCTGGTTTCAGATGCCTCCCCTGATGAGTGGATTGAGCCACCTGTATTACAGGTGTCGCACGATGGGGAATCTCTCGGTGGTGAGGCTGAGGATTCGGAAATTCCTCAATTGCAGGCCATAGAAGTTGAGGCCGCCGTTGAGGATGTTTCTCAATTTGAAGAACCCTTCTATATACCGGAAGTTGAACCTGCTGGCGACCTGGTTATCGAGCAACCGGGTAGCGAGGTGTCATCACAGGATTCCGCTCAATCAGTCGATTTACAGAAGTTGCTGGCAGACATTGACCCGGATGTTGTCGATGTCTTTATGGAGGAGGCGGGAGATCTTACCGATGAGCTGGAGGAACTGATCCAGAGTTGGGAAGAGGAGCCGGAAGGTCGCGAGCAAGGTGAGGCCCTGAAGCGTGTATTGCACACCTTTAAAGGTGGTGCACGTATGGCTGGCCTAATGGGGTTGGGTGAAGTAGCTCACCGTTTTGAAACGGTGATCGAAGGCATGCGCGACAACGATCGGCCCTCCGCAGATTTCTTCGCCAATGCCCATGGTATCCACGATCGTCTCGCCGATGGAGTAGAGACAGTTCGCGCCTGGATGGCTGGTGAACAGCTTGATGCTTTTGTACAGCTGGTCAGCACCGATTGGGCGGATCAGAAGCCGGCTAACTCGGCAGCTGCAGAAGCAGTGATTGAATCTGAAGTTTCAGACGAACAACCTCAAGAAACTGTTCTCGTAGCGGATGCGGAACAAGGTGATGAAGTCATTGCGGCCGAGAGTACTCAGCCGGATGCTGATGTAGTTGCTACGCAGCTGCCCGAGATCGCTGTAGGTCAGGAAAGCGATAACGTTTTGCCGTTTATCCGCAAGGCCGGTAATGCAGAGCAGGAGGTAGCGGCACCGACCCGGAACCAGCCCCAGGAGATGGTGCGTGTAGCTGCTGAACTTCTGGAGGAGTTGGTAAACCTCGCCGGTGAGACTGCAATTTCCCGTGGTCGTCTTGAAGAGCAGATGAGTGAGTTCGGTCTCGCCCTGGACGAGATGGATGTGACGCTGGTGCGTCTCAACGAACAGCTGCGCCGCCTGGACCGCGAGACCGAGGCTCAGATCCTGTTCCGCCAGGAGCAGTTGGCAGAACAGGACGGCGACTTCGATCCGCTGGAAATGGACCGTTACTCGTCTATTCAGCAGTTATCCCGTTCCCTGCTGGAGTCCACATCTGACTTGATGGAACTGCGCTCCACTCTGAATAACAAGGCGCGGGATACAGAGACCCTGTTGCTCCAGCAGTCCCGAGTAAATACCGAATTGCAGGAAGGTCTGATGCGCAGCCGCATGGTACCTTTCTCCCGTCTGGTACCGCGCCTGCGTCGCATCGTGCGCCAAGTAAGTGCTGAGCTGGGCAAGCAGGTCGAGTTGGGATTCTCCAACGTTGAAGGCGAGCTGGACCGGTCCATGTTGGAGCGTATGGTTGCGCCACTGGAGCATATGCTGCGCAACGCTGTGGACCACGGCATTGAAATGCCAGAGGAGCGTTTGGCTGCCGGCAAGTCTGAGCGTGGGCGTATCGATGTAGCGCTGAAAAGGGAGGGCAGTGAAGTTGTCCTCACCATCCGCGATGATGGTGCCGGTGTCAATTTGATCCGGGTGCGTGAAAAGGCGGTGGAAAATGGCCTGATGAGGCCGGATGCTGAGCTCTCGAATAATGAGATTCTTCAGTTCATTCTGCAGGCCGGTTTTACCACTGCAGAAAAAGTTACCCAGATCTCTGGCCGGGGTGTGGGCATGGACGTTGTATCCGCCGAGCTGAAGCAGATCGGTGGCAGCGTCCATATCAACTCAGAGGCAGGCGCAGGAACAGAATTTGTCGTTCGTCTGCCGTTCACAGTTTCGGTTAACCGCGCTTTGATGGTGCGAATTGGCGATGACCTGTTTGCACTGCCGCTGAATACCATCGAAGGTATTGTACGCCTCAGCCCATTTGAGCTTGAGCACTACTATCGCTCGGATGAGGCGCGCTTCGAATACGCCGGAGAACTCTATCAGGTTAGTTATTTCGGTACTCTGCTGAAGTCTGGTGCTCAACCCAAACTCAGTGTCGATGATATGCAACTGCCCGTGCTGCTGGTGCGCTCTGAAGGGCACGCTATGGCGTTACAGGTGGATGCCATTAAGGGCAGTCGCGAGATTGTAGTGAAAAGCCTCGGCCCGCAGTTCTCCGGGGTTCAAGGGGTATCAGGTGCAACAGTAACTGGTGATGGTAGCGTCGTGGTGATTCTCGACGCACACGCCCTGCTGCGTCGCCAGGCCACTCAGTTGGCAAGGCCGGAAGTGCCGCAGCTTCAAATTCAGGAAGAGCCTGAAGTGCAGTCCGAGCAGGAGGCGCGCCAGCAGACCGTTATGGTTGTGGACGACTCGGTTACAGTGCGCAAGGTAACTACGCGCTTCCTGGAGCGAGAGGGCTATCTGGTTAGCACTGCAAAGGATGGTCAGGATGCGGTTATCCAGCTGCAGGATAAGATCCCGGATCTGATCTTGCTGGATATTGAGATGCCGCGTATGGATGGCTTCGAGGTTGCCCGCCATATTCGCTCCAGTAGCCGCCTGCGCGATATTCCTATCGTAATGATTACTTCGCGTACCGGTAATAAGCACCGCGATCACGCTATGTCCCTGGGAGTTAACCACTACCTGGGTAAGCCTTACCAGGAAGATGTACTGCTGGCGGCTATTCGTGAGTACGCGGATGCCGAAGCTGTCGGAAGCTGAGACGGCAAATATCAGGAATAATATAGAGATAGGCAATGAGTGAAGTTGAAGAGCTGCCGGTAGATGTCCCCCAGGAAGTGAGCAGCCTGTTATTGCCCCTTGAGCAGGGGCAGCTGCTGGTGCCGGTGGACAGCCTCTCAGAGGTTGTTGCAATGCAGACGCCGATGGCAGTTCAAGATGTACCCGAGTGGTATTTGGGAGATCTGATCTGGCGGGAACAGCGCCTGCCGGTGGTATCTTTTGAAGTGATGCGTGGTGGTGCCTTGGGATCAGTTGCAGAAGAGGGGCGTATTGCGGTGCTGAGCACGGGAAATCCCGATGGCGAGCTGCCGTATTTTGCATTGCTCTTGCGCGGCACTCCGCGCCTGGTGCGGGTTACCCCTGAGGAGTTGGCGCTGCGAGAGCAGCCACTAAACCCTGGAGAGTTAATGCATGTGGCGCTTTCTGGTGAGGAGGCGGTTATTCCCGACCTGCAGGGATTAGAGCGGGCCTGCCTGCGCTATCGCAGTGACTGACTTGTTTTGCAATGTATTATCAAAAAAGGGGCCAGAGGCCCCTTTTTTGATTGAGCTGTTCGCTTAGAACAGCTCTTCCGGTAAAGAATCCTCCCGGCCATCCTGGCTGGGCATATCCATATCTTCATCGGTGTAGCGATTGCGATATGGGTTATATACCTCGCGGCCGGGCACCCGGTTGGTCCTGAATATCTCAAACATGCCCCCGTAAGAGGTGCGCAAGCCATTTTGAGGGTTGATGCGTACCGTAACTATGCCATCTGGTTGAGCCAGGTGGCGCTCGGGAAGACCTTCGAGGGCACTGCTCATAAAATCGATCCAGATAGGCAGGGCGGCTGAGCCACCGTATTCATTTTTACCCAGTTCGCCATAGGAATCGAAGCCAACCCAGGCACTGGTTGCCAGGTAGGGGCTATAACCCGAGAACCACGCATCCCGTGGACCATTGGTGGTACCGGTCTTTCCGGCAATATCACCGCGCTTCATCGCCAGAGCGCGGCGCCCGGTGCCCTTTTTGATAACATCTTTAAGCATCGAATCCATTATGTATGCCGTCTCTGCGGACATGGCTCGCGGAGCGCGAGGACGCGCTTGGCTCTTGCTCGGGTCGAGGGGGCCAACGGGCAGTACGTGTAGTTCCGCTGGCTCTTCACCTTGATCGACCCCTTGTCCTTCCAGTTGTAATTCCGCGAGATCGACGGGTTCAGCGGACAGGGTTTCAGAGCCTGTGCCCGGCTCGGGACAGTTATCGCACACAGTGAGAGGCAGTGCCTGATACAGGACTTCGCCATTAACATCCAATACCCGGTCAACCAGGTAGGGCTCCACTCGGTAGCCACCATTGGCGAAGGCGGCATAGCCTCGCACCATCTCCAGGGGCGTGAGAGCGGAGCTACCCAGAGCAATGGTCAGGTTGCGGGCAAGCTTGCTGCGCTCAAACCCAAAGCCTTCGACAAAGCCCAGGGCGTAGTCCAGTCCTAGGGATTGCAGCAACCGGATTGAGACCATATTGCGGGACTTGTACAAAGCCATACGTAGGCGGGTTGGGCCGAGGAAGGTCCCCCCGTCATTCTCAGGCCGCCATACATCTTGCAGGTTGGTTTCCTCAAAGATAATCGGGGCATCATTGATAATGCTCGCCGCTGTATATCCGCGCTCGATCGCCGAGGCGTAAATAAAGGGCTTGAAACTGGAGCCGGGTTGCCGGGCTGCCTGTGTGGCCCGATTGAAGTGGCTCTGGCGGAAGTCATAACCACCGACAAGGGCGCGGATAGCCCCATCTTCGGGCTCAATAGATACTAGGGCGCCCTGTGCTTCCGGGACCTGGGCTAGGACCCACTCCTCGGTCACCTGGGGTTCAGCAGGCTCGGTATCACCGCTCTCGGGATCCGCAAACGGATCGGCCTGAAGAGGCTCATCTACAGCGGTGGCGATCATCTCGCTGCTGGAGTTGCTCTCTTTCTTTTCCTTAACGACCTTGCGCAGCCGAATAACATCCCCGGGAGCAAACATTTTTTCAGCGGACTGAAGACGTGCGCCCCGGGCGCTCTCAGAAATATAGGGCCTGATAGAACTGAGCCCATTGCTCCAAGGCAATTCAATTACGCGCCGATCTCTCAGTTGAACCTGAAGTTTCTTGGGTTCTACCGCAGTGACAACGCCGGGTTCCAGACCGCCGAGAATCGGAATCTCGTTGAGTAAATCGATAAGTTGGTCGCTATCTTGCAGCAATTCCGGTGCAAGACGCTGTTCTGGGCCACGATAGCCATGGCGCGCATCATAGGTTTCCAGACCGTGCTGAAGCGCATTGCGAGCCGACTCCTGCAGGCGACTGTCTACCGTTGTTATGACCTGGTAGCCGTCGGTATAAGCGTTGTCGCCAAAGAGGTCTACTGCCTCCTTCCGTGCCATCTCGGCGATATAGGGTGCATCCAGGTCGAGATCGCGGCTGTGATAGCTGGCTGTTACCGGCGCAGTAATAGACTGGTTATATTGATCCTGGTTGATATAGCCAAGGTCGAGCATCCGCATCAGGATCCAGTTGCGGCGTACCAGGGCTCGGGAGGGGTTCGCGAGAGGGTTGAAGGTTGATGGCGCTTTGGGGAGTCCCGCCATCATAGTCCACTGGGCCAGATTCAGATCCTTGATATCTTTGCCGTAATAGACCTGAGCTGCAGCCTGGAAACCGTAGGCGCGGTTTCCGAGGAAGATCTTATTGATGTAAAGGGCGAGGATCTCGTCCTTGGTCAGCTCTTGCTCAATTTGCAGTGATAGCAAAATTTCATTGAACTTGCGCACAAAACGCTGTTCTCGGCTGAGAAAGAAGTTGCGCGCCACCTGCATTGTCAGTGTACTACCACCAGACTGGATAGAACCGGTCTTAATCAGTTGCGAGGCGGCCCGCATCAAACCTTTGATGGAGACACCATTGTGGGAGTAAAAGCTGGCATCCTCAGCGGCAAGAATCGCTTTGATAAAGGGTTCTGGCGTTTGCTCGATCGTGATAGGGTTGCGCCGCTTTTCACCGAACTCACCGATCAGTTTCATATCCCGTGAATAGACCCTCAGAGGGGTCTGTAAGCGGATATCGCGGAGGCTCTCCACCGAGGGCAACCCCGGTTTGAGGTAGAGGTAGATACTGGCTAGGGCCATTGCTGTAGCGGCCACACCGGCAAGGCCGAGCCAAAGCAGTGCGAGCAGACGATTGCGGGCTTTTACGGTCATGAAACTGCTTCTGTGTACTTCATCAAAGTGATTAGGTGAATAATTATACGAATATTGTGCGCTATTACCTATGCAAATGCAGGTTGAAGCGTTAATTTAAAGTGCTATAACATCAAACCCTCATAACCCACGGAAAAGATAAGAAAAAATGGGAATTTTCCCTTTTCTGAGCAAAGGCCCCAAGGCCATGTTGGGACTCGATATTAGCTCTACTGCGGTCAAGTTGCTGGAGCTAAGTCGCAACGGCGACAAATATCGTGTCGAAAGTTACGCCGTGGAACCTCTCCCACCCAATGCCGTAGTTGATAAGAATATCAATGATGTGGGGGCGACGGCTGAGGCTATCCGCAAAGTTGTACGACGCTCCAAGACGCGCTTGCGCGAAGCGGCCGTTGCAGTGTCTGGATCAGCGGTGATCACCAAGACCCTCGAAATGCCAGCGGACCTTAGTGATGAAGCTCTGGAAGCCCAAATAGCATTTGAGGCCGGTCAATATATTCCTTATCCGCTAGAGGAGGTTAGCCTGGATTTTGAGGTGCAGGGACCTTCCACAAAGGGGGAGGGGCAGGTGGAGGTTCTGCTAGCTGCATGTCGCACAGAGAATATTGAGCAGAGAATCTCAGCGCTCGGAGAGGCAGATCTTGAGCCCAGTGTCGTTGATGTAGAAGCATATGCCGTAGAGAGAGCCTACACACTATTGGAAGATCAGCTGCCTCCGCAGGAGCAATTGGTCGTTGCCGTTATTGATATCGGGGCAACGATGAGTGCCCTGTCTGTTCTTGTGGATGGTAAGACCGTGTATACCCGTGAGCAGCTTTTTGGCGGGCGCCAGCTTACCGATGAGATTCAACGCCGCTATGGCCTCTCAGCTGAGGAAGCTGCTTTAGCGAAACGTCAAGGGGGCAGTGGTTTGCCGGATGACTACTTTGCCGAGGTGTTGGAGCCTTTCCGTGACGCTGTTGTACAGCAGGTAACTCGTTCTCTGCAATTCTTTTACTCCTCCACGTCCTACAGCGATGTGGATTTTATCCTGCTCGGTGGTGGTGTTGCCGCAATGGAGGGAGTTGACGAATTAATCGGTGAAAAATTGGGCAGGCCGACTTTAGTTGCTAATCCATTTTTGCGAATGAGCGTCTCCTCAAAGATCAATCAGCAAGCTCTGGTGAGTGAGGCTCCATCATTGATGATCGCTACTGGTTTGGCTATGAGGGAGAAGGACTACTGAAATGGCAAAAATTAACCTTCTCCCCTGGCGTCAGGAATACCGAGCACAAAAGCAAAAAGAGTTCCAGCAGCTAGCGCTATTGGTATTTATTGCAGCTGCGGCAGCTATGTTTTCGTGGAAGAAAACCGCTGATCTGCAAGTTATCGAGCAAGGTGAGAGAAACCAAATTCTACAAGCCCGAATCAGTGAATTAAATGTTCAGGTGAGAGAAATAAAGGACCTGAAAAAGCGTCGTCAAGAGCTGATTGATCGGATGCGGGTCATTCAGGAATTGCAGGGGAATCGACCTCTTGCCGTCCGTTATTTTGATGAAATAGTACAGGCAACTCCTGAGGGGCTATGGCTAAGTGAGATGAAAAGAGAAGGAGATCGGCTGGACTTATTTGGGGTAGCAGAGTCTAACAACCGAGTCTCCTCTTTTATGCGAAATTTAGACCACTCAGATTGGTATGAAGCCCCTCAATTAACGGGTGTAACCGCAACTCCGCAATACGGAGAACAGGCGAGTGAGTTCCAGCTTACGGTGAAAGTCAGTGGGCGCAAGCAAGAAGATGATAAAGATAGCGCAAAATAGTAAAGGATTTCAGTCATGTCACTGGCAGATACTGTAAGACAGCTTAATGATATCGATATTAATGATATCGATCTAACACGGATAGGCGTTTGGCCATTATCTGGACGAATCGCTGTACTTGTATTTAGTGCAGTAGTGATCATTGGTGCTGGCTATTACTTCCTAATAAAAGATATTTATAACAAACTTGATATAGCTCAAAATCAAGAAAAAGAGCTGTTTGTTCAATTTGAGGCAAAGCAATTTGAAGCAGCGAATCTTGATGCTTATCGGGATCAGTTAGCTGAGATGGAGGAAACTTTTGGTACGTTATTGAAACAGTTGCCAAAAGATACTGAAGTCCCGGGGCTACTTGACGATATTGACGAGTATGGCCGAGGCAGTGGCCTAACAATCAATAAGGTTGACTTGGAACAAGAGCGCATTGGTGAATTTTATGTGGAACTCCCTATTCGAATAGAGGTTCAAGGAGGCTATCACGAGTTAGGATCTTTCATCAGTGGAATAGCGGGTATGCCTAGGATTGTAACCCTTCATGATTTCGAAATTGCCACTGAGCGTGGCGATGGGGGAGTGCTTAATATGATTATTAACGCAAAAACCTACCGATATAAGGATCAGAGTGAAGAGGAATGATTAAATATCTGCCTATACTGGGTGCCTTGTCTTTCCTTTCAGGTTGCAGTTTGAATAGTGATCACGGTGATTTGCGTGAAAGAATGGCTGAAATTGAACGTAAGCCCAAAGGACAAATTGAGCCCATCCCGATTTTTACTCCTTACAGTCCTTATGTCTACACTGCTACTGCAAGGCGGAGTCCTTTTACTCGCCCGATATTGGAGTCTGAGCAGCGAATAGTTGGACGAAAATTAGATATTGCCCCAGATCTGACACGCCAACGTGAATTACTAGAAGGGATTAATATTGATCTCTTGTCGATGGTCGGTAGCTTAGCCCGTGAAGGCCAAATTTGGGCACTGATTAATGATGGTGCTGGTGGAATTCATCGGATTACTGTGGGCAATTACCTGGGTAAAAATCATGGTCGCGTCGTTAATGCGACAAGTACTCAGCTTGATATTCTTGAAATTATACCGGATGGCACCGGCGGCTGGATTGAGAGGCCACGGGCACTGGCGTTGGAAGAGAGGGACAACGGATAATGAACAATAAATGGTTCGCCTTTTTTATGGCTCGGATCCAGTTGCTGCTACTTGGTTTATTACTTCTTTCTGTAAATTCCAATGCTCAAGTAAACCAACTAAATGATATACAGTTTGCTGAACTGCCTGGTGGGAGAGTTCAGCTACGTTTGACCTTTAATGATGCTCCCCCCGAGCCTACAGGTTACACGATAGAGCAGCCGGCACGAATTGTTTTGGATTTTGCTGGTGTCGAAAGTATTTTACCGCAAAAAAAATACTCATTAGGTATTGGTGCAGCTAGAAGTGCAGTAATCGTCACTAGTGAAGATCGTACCCGCCTTATCGTAAACCTTGACCAACTTCCCGTTTATTCCAGTGAGCGACAGGGTAATCAGTTGGTCATGGAAATTGGTGCAGAGTCTTCTGAAAGCCCGACTCCAGTGCCAAATACGGTTGAGCATGATAGTGGTTTAAACCTCGGTGGTGAAAAACAATTTCAAACCACAGGCAGTATTGCTGTGAGCAATGTAGATTTTCGCCGTGGTGATGAAGGTGAAGGAAAGGTTATTGTTAGCCTTACTGACCCAGCTGTTAATATCGATGTTGAGCGTACTAATGGTAAGATTTACTTGACATTCCTGGGCGCTGATTTGCCTGAAACATTGCGCCAGAGGCTGGACGTTACAGACTTTGCTACTCCAGTAAATAACATTACCGTTGATTATGATGGGCGTAACACTGTAATTGCTGTGGACCCCAGCGATATCGAATACGATTATTTAGCCTACCAGGCTGATACTGAGTATGTGTTGAGTGTTAAGCCTTTGTCCGCTCAAGAAATTCGTGAGAAAGAAAATGAATTTCAATTCAATGGGAAAAAGCTTTCTCTTAACTTCCAGGACATTGAAGTGCGCTCTGTTTTACAGGTGATTGCTGACTTTACTGATCTTAATTTAGTGGCAAGTGATACCGTACAAGGTCGAATAACATTGCGCCTTGATGGAGTTCCGTGGGATCAGGCTTTGGCCCTTATTTTAAAGGCGAAAGGGCTAGATAAGCGCCAGGAAGGCAGTGTAATTATGGTTGCGCCAGCAGCTGAAATTGCTGAAAGAGAGCGGCAAGAGCTTGAGACTCGCAAACAATTGGAAGAGCTGGCTCCTCTACGTACGGAATTCATTAGCGTTCGTTATGCGGATGCGGGTGAAATTTTCAACTTGTTCTCTGGGCAAGGTGGTGCAGAGGGAGTTACTGGAGGCAGCGGCGGGGCGGCTAATCAGCAGATGAGCATTCTTTCACCTCGCGGTAGCGCCATTGTTGATGAACGAACAAACACTATCATTCTCACTGATACAGAAGACAAAATCGCCCAGTTCCGTGAGTTGATTGAGGTGATTGATATTCCTATTCGACAAGTCATGATTGAGGCTCGCATTGTTACTGCTAATAGTGATTTTCAGCAGGAACTTGGCGTTGAGTGGGATTTTGCGGATGGTACTTCGATTGGTGATGATGCTCGAGGTTTAGGTGCCGGTAGCATTTCCCTTGAAGAGGATACCACTCTGGATGCCTTGGTCAGAGAGTTCGACCCTTTGTTAGTGGACCTCGGTGTTAGTAATCCTGCAGGTAGTATTGCTTATTCGATTATTAAAGAAGACTTCTATCTGAATCTTGAGCTTTCTGCACTTGAGGATGTAGGGGTAGCAGAAATTGTCTCACAGCCAAAAGTTGTTACTGGTGATAAACAGGAAGCTATTATTCAGTCGGGTATTGAGATCCCTTATCTAGAGGCAACTTCTTCTGGAGCGGCTTCAATTACTTTCCGAGAGGCTGTATTGGAGCTTAAGGTGACTCCGCAAATTACTCCAGATAACAATATTATTATGAGTTTGAACCTCGAACAAAATAGTGTGGGTGAGTACGTTACTGTCGGCGGTGGAGAGGTTCCTTCCATCAATGTAAATACTTTGGCAACCAAGGTTTTGGTTCGCAATGGTGAAACAATTGTCCTGGGCGGAGTATTTGAAAGTAGCGCTATTGAGGGTGAAACAAAAATTCCCCTACTGGGTGACATTCCATATATTGGCAACCTATTCAAAAAGACTATACGCACGGACGATAAACGTGAGATCCTGATGTTTATCACACCGCGTATTCTTGAAGACGAGGCTTTCTACTCTAAGTGATCACCCGCTCTATTTTCCTGGTCGGCCCCATGGGGGCCGGCAAGTCTACAATCGGTAGGTTGTTGGCAGCGCAATTGCAGCTGCCTTTTGCCGATACCGACAAAGTGCTCGAAGAGCGCACTGGTGCGGATATTCCCTGGATTTTTGATGTGGAAGGCGAAGCCGGATTTCGCCGTCGTGAGAGTGAAATATTGGAAGAGCTCTGCCAGGGTGAGTGCCAGGTTATCGGTACCGGCGGCGGAATAGTTTTGCTCGAGGAGAATCGACGCCAGCTACAAAAATATGGCCATGTAGTTTATTTGCAGGCCAATATCGATCAGCTCTTGGAGCGCACTTCTAAGAATACCAATCGCCCGTTGCTTCGTGTACCCAACCCCCGTCAGCGTATTGCGGAAATTTTGCAGGAACGCGAGCCTCTGTATCGTGAGGTTGCAGATATTATTTGCGACACCAATGACCTCTCCCCCAAACAAGCATCCCTCCTGGTCGCAGAACACTTAGGCAGCCTGCTGTCCGATTAGTCCCAAGCGTCTGTGCTAAAGTGCGTCTCACTTCTGTTGAGATAAGCACTAGGGGATTGAGAGCAGTATGCAAAGCCTTAACGTAGAACTCGGCGAGCGTAGTTATCCGATAATTATTGGTTCAGGTTTGCTCGGTGACCCGCAATATATCCTCCCTTACATTAAAGGCCGGCAAGTTTGCATTGTTACCAATGAAACTATTGCTCCTCTTTATTTGGCGACATTATTGGAAGGGCTAAAAGGGCTCGATAAAGTGGATGTTGTCGAGCTTCCCGATGGTGAAGCTTTTAAATCACTCGACACAGTGAATCGAATTTTTGATGTGCTGCTGGAAAAGCGTCACAACCGCACTACGACACTAATCGCGTTGGGCGGTGGTGTCGTTGGAGATATGTGCGGTTTTGCTGCAGCCTGTTATCAGCGCGGGGTTAACTTTATTCAGGTACCGACTACCCTGCTGTCTTTGGTTGACTCCTCTGTTGGGGGAAAGACCGGCGTTAACCATCCCCTTGGTAAAAATATGATTGGCGCCTTCCACCAGCCCCGCCTTGTCCTCGCGGATACCGATACCCTTGCCACATTGCCTGCACGTGAATTTTCCGCAGGCCTCGCCGAGGTCATTAAATACGGGTTGATCTGTGACAGCCTATTCTTCGAATGGATCGAGGAGAATTTACAAAAGTTATTAACGAGGGAGCCCGCAGCACTGGCTTACGCTATTGAGCGCTGCTGCGCCGACAAGGCGGATGTTGTTGCCAGTGATGAGCGCGAGAGTGGTCGTAGGGCGATACTGAATCTTGGCCACACCTTCGGCCACGCCATTGAGGCAGTGCAGGGGTATGGCAGTTGGTTACACGGTGAGGCCGTTGCCGTCGGCATGGTTATGGCGCTGGAATTATCCAGATTGCGCGGAGATATCGATGCAGAGCTGGTGGAGCGATTGCGAGTGATGCTAGAGGCGGCTGATTTGCCGCAGCAGGCACCGCAGGGCATGACAACCGATGAATTCCTCCAAGTAATGCAGGTGGATAAGAAGGTGCTGGACGGAAAATTGCGTTTGGTACTGCTAAAGGCGCTGGGAGAAGCAATTATTGTCGATGATACCCCCAGAAAAATGATTATAAATGCACTGAAAAACTGTGGTGCTGAGTGATAACCCTGCTCTTATTGTCAAAATAATAGGACTGAGTACCAGAAAGGTTAGCTGCTAGAAGATAAGTTTGGTTTTGTTTGATTTGACAGACTAATACACTGCTAAAAGTTGAAAATGTAGTGTTGGACAAGTAATATTGCGCCCCCCCGAAAGGAAAGGCGGGGCAAAAAACCGCCAATAACAACAAAAAAAGCCCCAGCAGAGGGCTTTTTTTATCTCGGGATCTTTTTCCAAGGGACCGCAGGAGAGCGTAGCGCGAAGCTTAAAGTGACATTCGCCCATAACAGGCACTTCTTTTTTTTAAGCGCCAGTGGTCCCCCAATCGATAGCGACGAGGAATTCTATGGGTAGCAGTCTGTATCAGTTGGATGAGTTTAAGGACAACTGCGGTTTTGGTCTGATCGCTCATTTGCACGGTGTGGCAAGTCACAAGTTGGTGCAGACGGCCATCGAATCCCTCACTTGCATGACCCACCGGGGCGGTATTGCCGCCGATGGTAAAACCGGTGATGGTTGTGGTCTTTTGCTGCAAAAGCCGGATGCTTTCCTTCGCGCAGAAGCCAAGACCCTGTTTGGTGCTGAGCTGACAGCAACCTACGCAGTGGGGTCAATCATGCTCCCGCTGGATCACGCTGAGGCCGATAAAGCCCGACAAATTCTCGAAACTGAGTTGGAAGCTCAGGGCTTAAAGACCGTCGGCTGGCGCACCGTACCGACCAATCCGGAATGCCTTGGCCCCATTGCCCGGGATTGCCTGCCGCACTTTGAGCAGCTGCTGATCAACAATGCGGACGAGCCCCTTGGCGAGGCGAAATTCAATGCCCGTCTCTATGTGGCCCGTCGCAAAGCCGAGTTGCGCTTAAGTAGCGAAGTCTATATCGCCAGCCTTTCAACCAGTGTCCTCTCCTACAAGGGCCTGATGATTCCGGCTGATCTGCCCAAGTTTTTCCCAGAGCTGGCCGACCCGCGCCTGGAAACCGCGATCTGTGTTTTCCACCAGCGCTTCTCTACCAACACCATGCCCCGCTGGCCCCTGGCCCAGCCATTCCGCTTGCTGGCGCACAATGGTGAGATCAACACTATTACCGGCAACCGCAACTGGTCTGTTGCCCGCACCAGTAAATTTGCCACTGACCTGATTCCAGAGCTGAATGAGCTGGTGCCCCTGGTTAACCGTGAGGGTTCCGACTCCTCCAGCCTGGACAACATGCTGGAGATGCTGTTGGCGGGCGGCATGGAGCTGCACCGGGCCGTGCGCATGCTAGTGCCGCCGGCCTGGCAAAATGTTGAAGGAATGGATGCGGACCTGCGCGCCTTTTACGAATATATCTCCATGCATATGGAGCCCTGGGATGGGCCGGCTGGATTGGTGATGACCGACGGCCGCTACGCAGTGTGTACCCTGGACCGCAACGGCTTGCGTCCCTCGCGCTGGGTGATTACCAAGGATGACCTGATCACTGTGGCCTCCGAAGTGGGCGTGTACGACTATGCCCCTGAAGATGTTGTAGCTAAGGGCCGCCTCGGACCGGGGCAGATGCTGTCGGTGGACACCCAAGAGGGCAAGCTCTACCACACCGCTGACATCGATAATATGCTCAAGCGGGCACAGCCCTATAAGCGTTGGCTCAAGGATAAAGCACGCCGTATCCGCTCTACTTTGGTTACCGCGCCGGTGGACAACAACTTCTCCCACCAGCAATTCAAGGTCTACCAAAAGCTGTTCAGCTCCTCCCTGGAAGAGCGCGATAAAGTCGTCCGGCCCATGGCTGAAGCGGGCCAGGAAGCGGTCGGTTCAATGGGCGATGATACGCCGATGGCGGTTTTGTCCCGCTACAACCGCTCGCTCTACGACTATTTCCGCCAGCAGTTTGCCCAGGTAACCAACCCGCCAATTGACCCCCTGCGGGAAACCGTGGTGATGTCCCTGGAAACCTGCCTGGGTCGAGAGAAATCCGTATTTGAGGAAACCCCCGAGCACGCGGATCGGGTGATCCTGTCTTCGCCAGTACTTTCCCATATGAAGTACACGGCACTCTTATCCCTAGATCGCCCGGGCTTCGAAGCGGAGATCTTCGACCTGAACTACGACCCCACTGAATTGGATCTCAAGTCGGCGATTGAACAGCTCTGCGCCAAAGTTGAGGCCTCAGTTCGGGCGGGGGCTGTGATTGTAGTGCTGTCCGATCGCGATATTCGCGAGGGGCACTTGCCAATCGATGCACTGCTGGCGACAGGCGCGGTGCACCACCACCTGGTACATGCGGGCTTGCGCTGTGACTCCAATGTTGTGGTGGATACCGCCAGCGCCCGCGATGCACATCAGTTGGCCTGTTTGGTTGGTGTCGGTGCCACCGCAGTACACCCGTATTTCTCCTACAGCATTATCAATCACCTGATCGATACCGGTGAATTGCTGCTGGATGCCGCTGAGGCGCAGAAAAATTACCGCAACGGCATTATCAAGGGCCTGTTAAAGATCCTGTCCAAGATGGGCATTTCCACCGTTGCCTCTTATCGCGGCGCACTGCTATTCGAGCTGGTGGGTATTTCCAAGGATGTGGTGGACCTGTGTTTCCCCGGAGCGCCCACTCGCATTGAAGGTGCCGGCTTCCCCGAGCTGCAAGCCGATATGGCGGCCCGCTCTGAAATTGCCTGGAAAGCCCGCAAACCGGTTTCCCCCGGCGGCCTGCACAAGTTTGTCTACGGCCAGGAGTATCACGCTTTTAACCCGGATGTGGTGACTACCCTGCGGCGCGCTGCCAGCACCGGTGACTATGCCGCGTGGCGGGACTACGCGGAGCTGGTTAACCAGCGCCCGGTGGCGACATTGCGGGACATGCTGGACTTCAAGGAGAACATCGAACCGGTAGCTCTGGAAGATGTGGAGCCGGCAGAGCAGATTTTGCGTCGCTTTGATACGGCGGCCATGTCCCTGGGGGCCCTGTCCCCCGAAGCCCATGAATCCCTGGCCCAAGCGATGAATCGCCTGGGTGGGCGTTCAAACAGTGGCGAGGGCGGTGAAGATCCTGCCCGTTTTGGCACTGATAAAGTCTCCAAGATTAAGCAAATTGCCTCCGGTCGTTTTGGCGTAACACCGCACTACCTGGTAAATGCAGAGGTATTGCAAATTAAGGTAGCCCAGGGCGCCAAGCCCGGTGAAGGCGGTCAGTTGCCCGGTGGCAAGGTCAACGAACTGATCGCGCGGCTGCGCTATTCGGTGCCCGGCGTGACCCTGATTTCCCCGCCGCCACATCACGATATCTATTCCATCGAAGACTTGGCGCAGCTGATCTACGACCTCAAACAGGTCAATCCGGATGCTTTGGTCTCGGTAAAACTGGTATCGCGGCCCGGGGTTGGCACCATTGCTGCGGGTGTTGCCAAAGCCTATGCGGATTTGATCACCATCTCCGGCTACGACGGCGGCACAGCAGCCAGCCCAATTACCTCGATTCGCTATGCCGGGTCGCCCTGGGAGCTGGGATTGGCGGAAACCCACCAGACCTTGCGTGCCAATGATCTGCGCGGCAAGGTTCGGGTACAAACCGATGGGGGGCTGAAAACCGGCCTCGATGTGATTAAGGCGGCAATTCTCGGTGCAGAGAGCTTCGGCTTTGGAACGGCACCCATGGTGGCGATCGGCTGTAAGTATCTGCGCATCTGTCATCTGAATAACTGTGCCACCGGTATCGCCACCCAGAAGAAGGACCTGCGTGACGAGCACTATATCGGCACCGCAGAAATGGCGATGAACTTCTTCCGTTTTGTCGCCGAGGAGACCCGCGAGTGGATGGCCAAGCTCGGGGTGCGCAGCCTGGAAGAGTTGGTGGGGCGTGTGGACTTGCTGCGCGTACTGGATGGCGAAACTGACAAGCAGAAAAAGCTGGATCTCGCGCCTCTATTACATACGGATGAGCTGTTGGACAGCAAGCCGCAAACCTGTCAGTCCGCGACGAATGATCCGTGGGATAAGGGTGAACTGGCGGAGCGGATGGTGGCGGATATCCTGCCTACCATCGAAGGCTTTAAAGGTGGCGAGTTCAGCTACGACGTGACCAACTGTGACCGATCCCTGGGGGCGCGCCTGTCTGGTGAGATCGCCAAGCGCTACGGTAACCAGGGCATGGTTGAAGCTCCGGTGAAACTGCACCTCAAAGGGGTCGCCGGCCAGTCATTCGGTGTGTGGAATGCCGGTGGTTTGGATATGTATCTGGATGGCGATGCCAACGACTATGTGGGTAAGGGCATGGCCGGCGGCAAGCTGGTTATACGACCGCCGCAAGGTAGCTCATTCGCCTCCCAGGAAACCAGTATTGTCGGCAATACCTGTCTCTACGGTGCCACTGGCGGCAAGTTATTTGCGGCGGGTTGTGCCGGTGAGCGCTTCGCCGTGCGTAACTCCGGTGCCTTTGCGGTAGTCGAAGGGGCTGGAGATCACTGCTGTGAATATATGACCGGGGGTATGGTCGCGGTTCTCGGGCGCACCGGATTTAACTTCGGCGCCGGTATGACCGGTGGTTTCGCCTATGTCCTGGATATGGAGCGGGATTTCTTCGATCGCTGCAACCATGAGTTGATCGAGCTGCGCCGAATCAGCAGCGAAATTCTCGAGCCACACCAGAGTCACCTGCGCGAAGTTATCGAAGAGTATGCGGCGGAGACCCAGAGCGCCTGGGGCGCCGAGTTATTGGATAACTTCGATGATTACTTGAGCCGTTTCTGGCTGGTTAAACCAAAGGCGGCGAGCCTTGCAGATCTTCTTTCCGACGTGCGCAAGCGCGGCGAATAAAGGCGGGGTGGAGAAACAGTATGAAAGACAGACTGAACAACGACTTCCAGTTTATCGACGTAAGTCGCATCGATCCGCCGAAGAAGGACATCATCACCCGCACCGGCGAGTTTGTTGAAATTTATGAGCCTTTCAGCGAGCGACAGGTGGCCAGCCAGGCGCACCGCTGCCTGGATTGTGGCAACCCCTATTGCGAATGGAAGTGCCCGGTACACAACTACATTCCCAACTGGTTGAAGCTGATCAGCGAGGGCAATGTGATTGAGGCAGCTGAACTCTGCCACGAAACCAATACACTGCCGGAAGTCTGTGGCCGGGTGTGCCCCCAGGACCGCCTCTGTGAGGGCGCATGTACCCTCAATGATGGCTTTGGTGCGGTCACTATCGGCAATGCGGAAAAGTACATTACTGATACAGCCTTCGCCCTGGGTTGGCGTCCAGACTTAAGCCATGTTGAGAAAACGGGTAAGCGAGTAGCGGTGATTGGTGCCGGCCCGGCTGGTCTGGGCTGCGCTGATATTTTGGTGCGTAATGGCGTGCAGCCGGTGGTGTTCGACAAGCACCCGGAGATTGGCGGCTTGATTACTTTTGGTATTCCCGAGTTTAAGCTGGAAAAGTCGGTAATGCAGCAGCGCCGGGAAGTGTTTACTGAGATGGGTGTTGAGTTCTGTCTCAATACTGAGGTGGGTAAGGACATCAGTTTTGAGCAGCTGCTCAATGACTACGATGCTGTCTTTATGGGGATGGGCACTTACAACTACATGAGAGGTGGCTTCCCCGGTGAAGATCTGCCCGGTGTTCACGATGCTTTGCCATTCCTGATTGCCAACGTAAATCGCAATATGGGCTGGGAGCGCGATGCTTCCGAATTTGTTTCGGTTGAGGGCAAGCGCGTGGTGGTTCTCGGTGGTGGTGATACCGCCATGGACTGTAACCGCAGCTCGATTCGATTGGGTGCTAAGAGCGTAACCTGTGCCTACCGCCGCGATGAGGAAAATATGCCCGGCTCACGTCGGGAAGTGGCCAATGCCAAGGAAGAGGGCGTACAGTTCCTGTTCAATCGCCAGCCGGTTGAGATCGTTGGAGATGGCAAGGTGGCCGGGGTTAAAGTGGTCACTACGGAGCTCGGTGAGCCCGATGAAAACGGCCGCCGTCGCCCTCAGGTGGTGCCCGGTTCTGAAGAAATTATCCCGGCGGATATTGTTCTGGTGGCCTTTGGCTTCCGTCCCAGCCCGGCAGAGTGGTTTCCGCAGCACAATATTGAAGTTGCCGACTGGGGTGGTGTCGTCGCTCCAGAAAAACAAAAATACAAATTCCAGACCTCCAATGAGAAGGTGTTTGCCGGCGGTGATATGGTGCGCGGCTCCGACCTGGTAGTGACCGCTATCTGGGAAGGGCGCCAGGCCGGTGAAGGTATCCTCGATTACCTGGATATTTAATCGTTTCTGATTTGCAGTGGGGGCACGGTCCCTCACTGCCCAATTATTCCGTGCACATTTGTGCCAGTCCCAATAGGCACCTCGCAATATCTTTGCCACCCTGTGTATAGCGGCCAAGCCCCTGTACAATGCCCGTTTTTTTAGCCCGCTCGGTGTGCCTATGTCTGATACCAAACCGTCCGAATTGAAAAACGACCGCTTTCTTCGCGCCCTTCTGCGCCAGCCAGTGGATCGAACGCCTGTATGGATGATGCGACAGGCGGGGCGCTACCTGCCGGAATATCGAGCCAGCCGCGCCGAAGCCGGCAGCTTTATGGATCTGTGCCGCAATACTGAGCTGGCCTGTGAGGTAACGCTGCAACCCCTGGAGCGCTACCCGCTGGATGCCGCTATTCTGTTTTCCGACATCCTGACTATTCCCGATGCCATGGGCCTGGGTCTCTATTTCTCTGAAGGAGAGGGCCCCAAGTTCCACAAGCCCCTGCGAACGGCGGCCGATATCGAAGCCCTGGAAGTGGTGAACAGCGAAAAGGATTTGGACTATGTGATGAATGCGGTGTCCACCATTCGCCGCGAGTTGAATGGTCGCGTGCCACTTATCGGCTTCTCCGGCAGCCCCTGGACGTTGGCGACTTATATGGTTGAAGGTGGCTCCAGCAAGGATTTTGCCCGCTGTAAGGAAATGCTCTACAACCGCCCTGAGCTGATGCACCAGTTACTCACGGTGCTGGCCGACTCTGTTACCGATTACTTGAACGCCCAGATTCGCGCTGGTGCCCAGGCCGTACAGATCTTTGATACCTGGGGCGGGGCACTCAGCCACAGTGCTTACCGTGAATTCTCCCTGAAATATATGCAGAGAATTCTCCAGGGGCTGATTAAAGAAGTCGACGGTCGTCGAGTGCCGGCCATCCTGTTCACTAAGGGAGGCGGTCAGTGGTTGGAAGCAATGGCTGATACTGGCGCTGACGCCCTGGGCTTGGATTGGACTACAGACATTGGCAGCGCCCGCGCCCGAGTGGGAGACAAGGTGGCTCTGCAAGGCAACTTGGACCCTGCTGTTCTCTATGCGAGTCCCGAACGAATTCGCACAGAAGTGGCGGCTGTTTTGAAGTCTTTTGGTCAAGGTAGTGGCCACGTTTTCAATTTAGGTCACGGAATTACCCCGAAGGTAGATCCCAAACATGCCGGAGCCATGATTGAAGCTGTGGTAGAGCTGTCAGCCCAATATCACGCCTAAACTAGCCACTGATCTCTGAGTCTGTGAATACAGTCTCACTTTGGGCGGGTGAACCTTAATATCTCTCCATGATATAAAGGTGAGCTTGCCCAGAGGACCGAGGATCTTACGCCACGGGGTCTTTCAGGGCAGCGTTTTAGCGTTAACTACAGTTGTTGGCACCTTCCCCAGTGGCAATCGAACAAGCAAAAATTTCTGTCGGTGATTTACAGCGCGGCATGTTCGTCTCCAAGCTCGACCGGCCTTGGACACGAACCCCATTTGCGCTGCAGGGTTTTTATATCCGCGATTTGGAAGAAATCCGCCAGCTACAGAAATACTGCCGGTTTGTTTATGTCGATGTCCACAAAACTGTCGGTAGTGCCGGTGTTACCCTGCGTCGATTGCTCGGAGGCAGCGACATTTCCGCAAGGGGTCGTTCTTCTGGCCGCACAGCGGTCACTATCCCTTGTAAGCCTGTCACTGTTTCCCATAAAAAATACCCCCCTCCGCAGCCGGCGCAGCGAGAAGCCAGTAACGCGCGTAAGCTTCACGGCCAGATCCTCTATGGTATGAGTGAAGTGATGGGGCTTGTTGCTAACAACAGGCCCATACCGATACAGCAGGTCAACCAAGTCGTTGAGGATTTAGTAGAAAGTGTGCTGCGCAGTCCCGATGCGTTTGCCTGGCTGGCTCGTGTACGAGATAAGGATGAGCACACTTATAGTCACTCGGTACGTGCCAGTATTTGGGCGGTGCTATTCGGCCGCCATATCGGTCTTTCACGCAGTGATTTACTAAAGCTCGGGGTGGCTACTCTGCTGAAGGATGTAGGCAAGCTGGCTATCGACGGGGAAGTGCTGCAGATGAAGCAGCGCGATCCGCGCAGTGAATTGGAGTATCGAAAGTTTGTGCAGCACAGCGTCAAGATGCTGTCGGCAGACCCACAAATAGATCCGAAGGTTATCGAAGTCATTAGTGCCCACTGCGAGCGCCACGATGGTAGTGGTTACCCTGAGGGCTTGCGCGGTGACAGGATTTCAGTGTTGGCGCGCATGTGCGGAATAGTGACTTTCTATGATGAAGCCACTAACCCTAGAGGTTCCAGTGAGCCGGTAGCGCCATCCCGGGCAGTTGCCAAGTTGTATGACCTGCGGGGTATCGCTTACCAGGAACAGTTGGTAGTGGAGTTCATTCAGGCTATTGGCCTCTATCCCACGGGTACCCAGGTAGAGTTGTCCACCGGAGAAGTCGGCGTGGTGGTGGAACAGACTTACGACCGGCGCTTGCGACCAAAGGTAATGATCGTTCTCGATGGGCAAAAACAAACGCTCAGCAGGCCTCGCCTGTGTGACTTGGCTGAAGTTGAGGATCGAGAACAGAAGCTTATCGAGCGTGGCAAGATGAGTGTCGAGGAAAAGGTCAGTATCCTCAGGGATATAGAGCCCGGAGCTTACCCCCAGGTGGATGCGGCGAATATTCGCGACAATTATTTATTCCGCGGTGGCCGACTGGGGCAGCTGCTGACGCGCCTGACAAAATAAATGCTCTCTTTTTCAGAGGCGGCAGTGAAAACTGCCGCTGTCCCTTACTAATATCAGTCCTTGCCGGATAATAAATTACCGAAATGCTCACCCATGCGCACGGGCGACTCGGCTTCAAGCTGGTCGAGCCAGCTCACCTGGTCTGCGCCAAATAGCATAATGACGGTAGAGCCCAGCTTAAAGCGTCCCATCTCCTCACCTTTCTCCAGGTGAATGGGTGCCTTATCCAGATAATCCGTGCTGATGACTTTGCGCTGGATAGGAGCGACTTGTCCGGCCCAAACGGTTTCGATACCGGCGACAATCATTGCACCCACCAGAATCATTGCCATGGGGCCTGCTTCCGTATCGAATACACAGACTAGGCGCTCATTGCGAGCGAACAGGCGCGGAACGTTTTCTGCCGTTACCGTATTTACAGAGAAAAGCTGCCCGGGCACATAGGTCATGCTGCGCAGGGTGCCTGCCATGGGCATATGCACCCGGTGGTAATCCTTCGGTGACAGATACACAGTGGCGAAGTGTCCGTCATTAAATTGCGCCGCTACCTTGGGATCACCGCCCACCAGTTCAACCAGGCTGTAGTCGTGACCTTTAGCCTGGAAAATACGGCCGTTATGGATCTGGCCCAGCTGGCTGATGGCGCCGTCGGCAGGGCTGGCAAGGGTGTGTTGCCCTTCGACAATGGGGCGGGCTCCGTCCACCAGTTCGCGGGTAAAGAATTCATTGAAGGTGCGGTAGGCAGTGCAGTCGCTCTCTTTGGCCTCCTGCATATCTACACCGTACTTCTCAACAAACCAGCGGGTGAAAGGATCTTTGATCCACTTGAGCTCTGTATTCGCCAACCAGCCGGCAGCGCGGGAGAGTGCATGTTGCGGCGTTAGGTATTGCAGGGCGGCAAAAAGTTTAGGGTTCATAAATCTACGTCTTTTCTCAATGTATCTACTGCTGTACCGGAGTATTGGGCAAATTGCCCCACTCACTCCAGGAGCCTGGATAAGCGCGAATATCCAATCCCAGGGACTTGCCCACTAACCAGGTAAAAGCGGAGCGGTGATGGCTTTGGCAGTGGGTGACAATCTTGTGTGAGCTATCAATTCCCAGTGCAGCGAGGAATTCGCGGGCATCCGCTCTAATGCGCAGATCTTTTTGCGGGTCCATCAATTGGGTCCACTCGCAATTGATTGCTCCCGGGA
This sequence comes from Microbulbifer maximicatervae (SeqCode), assembly GCF_052466985.1. Taxonomy (NCBI): domain Bacteria; kingdom Pseudomonadati; phylum Pseudomonadota; class Gammaproteobacteria; order Cellvibrionales; family Microbulbiferaceae; genus Microbulbifer; species Microbulbifer maximicatervae (SeqCode). The sequence goes on along the minus strand of NZ_CP174298.1, from coordinate 3,534,177 downwards.
TATGACCGCCCTTCATGGCCAGGACCCGCTCACCGCGATATTCCTGGGGGGAGCGAGCATCCCAAACTAGGAATTCATCATTGCCCAGTTGATCCTGGATTTGCTGGGCGTCCATCGCAGCTGTGCTGTTGACGGTGATTTGAATATCACTCGGCTCAATATCCGGTGCCTCGGTAGTGAGAGGAAGGCCGGCGCCTCGCCAGGCCAACATGCCACCATTCAAGTAGCTGTAATTGCGGTGGCCTATCATTTCCAAGGTCCACAAAAAGCGCCCAGCCCAACCGCCACCTTCGTCGTCACAGGCGACCACATGTTGTTCCGGCTTCAAGCCGATAGCTTGAAAAATCTGGGTCAGCTGTTCGATACCGGGAAGTTTGCCTGGTGCGGGCGCGGTGCCAGCCATCAGCGCCTGGAACGGCAGATGAATAGCACCTGGAATATGACCGTTGAGGTAATTGTGGGGTGAGCTGAGGTCTACAATCAGCAGTTCTTCGCGCTCAAGCTGAGTCGCGAGTTCTTCCGCTTCGATGATCAGTTTCAAAACTTGTTCTCCGATTCCAGGCTGTTGCGCAAATGCAGAAAACTATTCATGCGGCGCTCGCTAATTTTTCCATCGGTCAGAGCCTCCTGGATAGCGCAACCGGGTTCGCCCTGGTGACGGCAGTCGCGAAAGCGGCAGTGTCCTATAAATGGTCGGAATTCGACAAAACCTTCCAATAGGGCGGACTCCTCCATATGCCAGAGTCCAAACTCGCGAATCCCGGGGGAGTCTATCAGATCACCCCCACTGGGCAGGTGAAACAGTTCCGCCGCTGTAGTGGTGTGAGTCCCCTTTTGGGTTGCCTCTGACAAGGCACCGGTGCGGGCGCCGGCACTGGGAAGCAGAGCGTTGACCAGGGATGACTTGCCCACCCCGGACTGCCCTACAAAAACGCTACATCCCTGCGCAAGGGTTTCCAGCAGCTCCGGCAGGCCCTCGCCAGTTTTGGTGGATAACCGTAAAACCGGATAGCCGAGCTCCGGGTAGGGGGCGAGTAGCTCCTCCAATGAATCGCGATTGCGTTCATCGATCAGGTCGGTTTTGTTGAGCAGCAGCATGGGTGCTATGCCGGTGGTCTCTGCGGCTACCAGGTAGCGGTCTATGGCATTGGCAAAAGGTTCGGGGTAAGGGGCGATAACGATCAATATGCGATCGATATTGGCTGCGACAGTTTTGAGGTCGCCGTAGCGATCGGGTCTTTGCAGCTCGGAATTGCGCGGCAGGCGCGCGCCGATAACACCAATGCCCCCATCGCTGTCTTCGCTGGCAGGGTGCCAGGCAACGCGATCGCCGGTCACCAGGGTTTCGATATTGGCGCGCAAATGGCAGCGCTGGCGCAGGCTCGGATCACTCTCGCTCTCCACTAAAACCTGTGTGCCATAGTTGGCAATAACCAGACCGATCTGTTCCTGCCCCAGTTGCCCCTCTTCCAGGGCCTCTTCGGCAGATTGCTCGCGCTTGCGGGCGCGGGCTTCGCGTTCCTGCTGGATTTTGTTGATACGCCACTGTTGGCGGCGATTTAATTTGCGTTTACTCATGCACTAGCACCTGGAGACTAGCGGCGGATTATAGCTATTGCAGGGTAGTTGCGGTAACTTGCGCGGAAAGTTTGAGGAGACCCGTTGTGGATCAGAACAACCTGATCTGGATTGACCTGGAGATGACAGGCCTGAATCCGGACAAAGAGCGCATTATTGAAATTGCCACAATCGTGACGGATTCACGCCTGGAGATTCTCGCCGAGGGTCCCTCAATGGTCATCCACCAGAGCGATGCCTTGCTAGATGCAATGGATGAATGGAATACCGAACAGCACGGTGGTTCCGGGCTGGTAACGCGGGTTAAAGAGTCCAGTATTTCCGAAAGGGACGCGGAAAGGGAGACCCTGGAGTTCTTGCGACAGTGGGTCCCTGAGGGAGCATCTCCCATGTGTGGCAACTCTATCGGCCAGGATCGCCGCTTCCTGGTGAAATATATGCCGGAGTTGGAATCCTATTTCCACTACCGAAACCTGGATGTCAGCTCGGTGAAGGAATTGGCTCGTCGCTGGCGCCCAGAGGTTTTGGATGGAGTTAAAAAACACAGCAGCCATTTGGCGCTCGACGATATCCGCGATTCTATTGAGGAATTGCGCCACTACCGCGAGACTTTTTTCCGCCTCTGACCCCCACTCCCAATTAGCCAGCGGGCTTGCGTTTGATTTTACGCTTGCGCCTGCGCCCGCTGCGCAACCGCTCCAGCGCCCAATCGATATGCTCCAGCACCAGGGGCGTGGCGTCGACGCGCGCACTCTCCAGGGTGTTGATGACTTCGGGCGTGGCCTCCCCATTGCCCAGGGCTACAGCCAGGTTGCGCAGCCAGCGCTCGTGGCCGATTCGGCGAATCGCCGAACCCTCAGTCTTGCGCAGGAACTCCTCTTCGCTCCAGGTAAACAACTTCAGTAGCTCACCATTGTCCAGTCCGTGTCGGGGATGAAAATCTTTTTCCTTGGTGGGCTTGGCGAACTTATTCCAAGGGCACACTATTTGGCAGTCGTCGCAGCCGTATATCCGGTTGCCGATGGGCTCGCGAAATTCCTCAGGGATTGGGCCTTTGTTTTCAATAGTGAGGTAGGAGATGCAGCGCCGCGCATCCAGGGTGCGGTCATCGATAAAGGCATCGGTGGGGCAAACCCTGAGGCAGGCGACACAGTCGCCACACTGATCATGCTCCTCGCTGATATCTATGGGGAGTGGCAAGTTGGTGTAGATTTCGCCGAGGAAAAAGTAAGAGCCGGCGGTCGAGTTGAGTACCAGCGTATTTTTACCAATCCAGCCCAGGCCGGCCTTAGCTGCCAGGGCCTTCTCCATCACCGGGGCGCTGTCAGTAAAAGCCCGACCTTTCGATTCAATGCCCCGCTCGGCGCAATAGGTATCAATTTGCTTTGATAGATTGGCCAGGCGTTTGCGGATCAACTTGTGGTAATCGCGGCCATTCGCATAGCGGGATACATAGGCTTTACTCGCATCTTTCAGCACTTTAATCGGCTGGGTGTCCGGCGGCAGGTAGTCCAGACGCACGCTGATTACCCGCAGTGTTCCCGGCTCCAATAACTCGGGGCGCCAGCGTTTCTCACCGTGAGCGCCCATCCAGTCCATGTCAGCGTGATAGCCCGCATCAATCCAGGCGCGCAGGCGTTCCCCTTCATCCTCCAGCTGGCAATCGGTAATACCCACTTGTTGGAAGCCCAGTTCTCTGCCCCAAATTTTGATCTGTTGGGCTAAGTCGGCGAGCAGTGATTCGGTCATAGATAAAGCGGCTCGATATTCCCTGCAAGCACAATGCCTGGCCGGGGCGGTATACTTTGCGATTGGCGCAAACGATGGCGATGTAATTGCCTATTTTGCCACAGATGAATTCTTGACCACATCGCGGGAGCTGCATGGACACGCCTCAACCTCTATACAGTGCCGAGTCGGTACGTGAGCTGGATCGACAGACGATTGCTGCACTGGAAATCCCCTCCATTCAACTGATGAAGCGCGCCGGTCGCGCGGCTTTTTCACATCTAGGCAGGCGCTGGCCGGAGATCAGCCGCCTCCAGGTTTTCTGCGGTGGTGGGAACAACGGTGGGGATGGCTATGTGATTGCCGCCCTCGCCGCGCAAAAGAAAATCCCGGTCACCGTCTATGCGTGTACCGATCCTCAGCACCTGAGTGGCGATGCCCGGGAGGCCTATGAGTACGCCTGCCGGGAAGGTGTCCAGGTGGTGAACTCTCTCGCAGAGTTGGATACGGCAGACGCCAATACACTGATTGTGGATGCATTGCTGGGAACGGGCTTTAGCGGTGAGCTGCGCTCCGGCGTGGCGCATGCGGTTGAGCGAATCCGCAAAAGCCCCGGCCCGGTGTTGGCGGTGGATATCCCCTCCGGTCTGAGTGCCGATACCGGCAGTGCCGGCGAGGCGGTCAGTGCCGATATGACAGTGACTTTTATCGGTCGCAAAATGGGGCTCTACTGCGGTCGCGGCCCGGCACTCTGCGGAGAAGTAATTTTCGAAGGCTTGGGGGCACCTGAGGCTGCCTACCGAGCAGTTGAGCCTTTGGTTATGCGATACGAGGCTGATGCCATCCGTCGCCTGCCAGCACGTGCCGCCGATAGCTTTAAAAACCAGTTTGGCCATATTTTGGTTGTCGGCGGTGATACCGGATTTGGCGGTGCCGCATTGATGGCTGCGCAATCCTCAGCGCGCTGTGGGGCCGGGCTGATTTCCCTGGCGACCCGCCCTGAGCATTTGTCCGCAGCGTTAACTCGCAGTCCGGAAGTGATGGCCCACCCGGTGATTTCCGGGCAGGAACTGGAACCGCTGCTCGAAGGCCCCAGCGTGATTGCAGTGGGTCCCGGTTTGGGACGCTCCCCCTGGAGTGAGCAGCTTCTGGCGCGAGCCGGCCGAGCTGAAGCGCCCTTGGTCGTAGATGCCGATGCATTGAATATTCTCGCCGAGGGCCGGGTTCTGGCCGGGGTCCGGCGGGATGACTGGGTGTTGACCCCACATGTGGGGGAGGCCGCCCGCCTCCTGGGTTGTGATACCGCCGAGGTGCTCGTCGATCCGCGCGCAGCTGCTATTGCAGTTCAGCAAAAATTCAGTGGCGTGGTGATATTAAAAGGCGCCGGCACCCTGATTGCACATGATGGTGGTGTTGACCTGATCAACAGCGGTAACCCGGGCATGGCTTCCGGTGGTATGGGAGACCTCCTCACCGGTATTGTTGCAGCATTGATTGGCCAGCACTTGCCGCTGGTGGAGGCTGCCCGACTGGCGGTGTGGTTACACGGAGAGGCGGGTAATCGCGCTGCCGAAGAGGGTATGCGGGGATTACTCGCTACGGACTTATTGCCCTGGATTAGACGTTTGGTAGATTGATGGCGAGTGAATTCAAATTACATTTGGCTGATGAAGCAGCCACCGTATCCGGCGGCAACTTGCTCGGGCAGGCCTGTCTCGCGGCGGGCCTGCAACAGGGGCTGACGCTGTATTTAAATGGCCAGCTGGGTGCGGGAAAGACAACTTTCTGTCGGGGGGTACTGAGGGCCTTTGGGCACGAGGGTGCGGTAAAGAGCCCCACTTACACCCTGGTGGAACCCTACGAACTCGAGGCTCACCGGGTTTACCACTTCGACCTCTATCGTCTGGGTGACCCGGAAGAGTTGGAGTTTATGGGGGTGCGGGATTATTTCTCTGCGCAGAGTTTGAGTCTTGTAGAGTGGCCCGAGCGGGGCGAGGGCATATTGCCCGATCCAGACTTGGAAGTTGAGCTGGAAGTACCGGAAAGTGGTCGCCAGCTCAGGTTAATTGCGCACTCGCCCGAGGGTGAGCGCGTAATAGACCTGCTGCAAAAGCTGCTGCGAGCATCCTGAAAACGCCTGAACACAGGGAAATACTGATACCAATAAGCAAAGGGGCTGAGAAGTAATGAGTTTTATGTGGCGGTCTCTGTTAGTTGTCGCGCTGTGGCTGGCAGCTTTCCTGCCGGCTTCTGCGACGCAAGTGGAAGGTGTGCGCGTCTGGAGAGCACCCGACCATACGCGTCTGGTTTTTGATTTAAGCGACCCGGCAGAGCACAAGTTATTTACCCTCAAGGACCCCCACCGGGTGGTTGTCGACCTCTCTGATACCGAGTTGAAGGCTGAGCTGGACAAGTTGGATCTGGACAAGACGCCGATCGCCCGGGTGCGCCATGCCCGTCAGAATAAAAAAGATCTACGGGTTGTATTGGACCTAAAGCAGCAGGCCAATCCGCGCAGCTTTGCTTTGCGGCGCCATGAAAACCTGCCGGATCGATTGGTGATCGACCTTTATGACGAGGTTAAAGGCAGCGAGAAGACGCTGGAGCAGGTCAGTAGTGAACGCAATATCATTGTCGCTATTGATGCAGGGCACGGCGGGGAAGACCCCGGGGCTTCCGGTCCCGGTCGCTTGCGGGAAAAGGATGTAGTGCTGGCGATTGCCAAACAGCTGCACAAAAAGATAAACGGTGAGAAGGGCTTTACTGCCAAACTGGTGCGCACAGGGGATTACTATATCCCTCTGCGGGAACGGGTAAAAATTGGGCGCAATATGCGTGCGGACCTTTTTGTGTCGATCCATGCCGATGCCTTTACCCGTAAAGATGCCCGTGGCGCTGGGGTCTACGCGGTCTCCTCCCGGGGTGCAACCAGTGAAACCGCCCGCTTTTTAGCCGCGCGGGAAAACGAGTCCGACCTTATCGGTGGCGCCGGCAGTTTGAGTCTGGGCGATAAGGATGACACCCTGGCCGGCGTATTGCTCGACCTCTCTATGACTGCCACCATGAATGCCAGCCTGGATATCGGCGCCAGTGTGCTGTCACAGATTGGCACCGTCACTCACCTGCATAAAAAACAGGTGGAGCAGGCCAATTTCTCGGTGCTGCGTTCGCCGGATGTGCCTTCAATTTTGGTGGAGACGGGTTTTATTACCAATCCCCAGGAAGCGAAACGCCTGCGCGATCCCAGTTTCCAGCGCAAGCTGGCGCAAAAGCTCAGTGACGGTATAGTGGCGCACTTTAAGAGCCGTCCCCCGGCGGATACCTGGCTCGCCGCCAACCAGAGCGATAAATCTCGCAACCACGTTATCGCTCGCGGGGAGACCCTTTCGGGTATCGCGGCGCGATATAATATCTCCGTCGCCGCCCTGATGAGAGCGAATGGCATCAAGAACTCCGTGATTCGAGTGGGGCAGACCCTGAGTATTCCTTCCGGCTGAAACCTCAGTGTCGAGCGGTCCTTGCAGCATTAACAGGCCAGATTCATGCACGATAAAATCCAGCAACTCTCTCCCCGCCTTGCCAACCAGATTGCAGCTGGTGAGGTAGTTGAGCGCCCGGCATCAGTAATCAAGGAGTTGCTGGAAAACAGCCTGGATGCGGGCGCTACACGGCTAGAGGTCGATGTGGATGGCGGTGGTAGCAAGCGCATGAAAGTGCGCGATAACGGCAAGGGCATAGAGCGGGAAGACCTGCCAATGGCCCTGGCCCGCCACGCGACTTCCAAGATTCATGCATTGGAAGATCTGGAGGCGGTGGCCACCCTGGGCTTTCGCGGTGAGGCCCTCGCCAGTATTTCCTCGGTGGCGCGCCTGGCATTGACCAGCAGCCGCGATGAAAGTGGCAAGGGTTGGCAGGTAAGTGCGGAGGGCCGCGACATGCAGGCGCAGCTCGCGCCCTCGGCTCACCCCCGTGGCACCACGGTGGATGTGCGCGACCTGTTTTTCAATACGCCTGCTCGGCGGAAATTCCTGCGCACAGAAAAAACAGAATTCAATCGCATTGACGAGACGATTAAGCGTCTGGCGCTGTCCCGATTTGATGTCTCTATCAGCCTGCGCCACAACGGCAAGGGTGTGCATAATCTGCGCGCGGGCACCGGGCGGGTGGAAATGGAGCGCCGTGTGGCCCAGGTGTGTGGGCCGGCATTTATGCAGAATGCGCTGCATATCGATGTGGAGCGCAGCGGCCTTCGCCTGTGGGGGTGGGTTGCGGAGCCCGCATTCTCGCGCTCCCAGGCCGACTTACAATTCTTTTATGTCAATGGCCGGGCTATTCGCGACAAGGTGGTCAGCCACGCGGTGCGCCGGGCGTTCGCCGATGTTTTGTACCACGGTCGCCATCCGGCATTTGTACTTTACCTGGAGCTGGACCCAGCTTCCGTCGATGTGAATGTGCACCCGACCAAACACGAAGTGCGTTTTCGAGACAGTCGCCTGGTGCATGACTTCCTGTTTGGCAGTTTGCACCGGGCCCTGGCGGATGTGCGCCCGGGGCAGAAAGAGGAAACAGAAAGCGAGCCGGAGCAGGAGCGCCAGGAACAGGTCACGGGTTTAAAGGCCGGTGAATTTGCCGGGCAGCATAAAATGCCACTCAGCAATCGCCCCTCGCCCTCAAATCTGCGCGAGCAGATGAACGCTTACGGCGCTCTGCACCAACCGTATCAGGACTCATCCCCGGCGACACAACAGCCGCAGGATGCCCCTACCAGCCGGCCAGTGCCCCAAGCATCTTCCGGGACGACCATAGGGGCCGGTGCGGGCATTGAAAGCGAATCCGAAGTGCCGCCGCTGGGCTTTGCCCTGGCGCAGTTGCATGGAATCTATATTCTCGCGCAAAACGAGCACGGGATGGTTGTTGTCGATATGCACGCTGCCCATGAGCGCATTGTCTATGAGCAGATGAAAGTGGCTTATGCGGCCGGTGGAATCCAGGCTCAGCCCCTCCTGGTTCCAGTAAGCCTGGCTGTCAGCCAGCGGGAAGCGGACTGCTTCGAGGAGCGCAGCGAGGTGTTTACCGCGCTTGGTTTCGTGTTGCAGCGGGCTGGCCCGGAGACTTTGCTGGTGCGCCAGGTACCCACAATGCTACACGGCGCTGAAGTGGAACAGCTGGTGCGCGATGTACTCTCGGATCTGCTCGGCGAGGGCGACAGCGCCCGTATTGGTGAGCGTATCAACGAAGTGCTGGGGACAATGGCTTGTCACGGTTCTGTTCGCGCAAATCGACGTCTGACAATCCCGGAAATGAATGCTCTGTTGCGGGACATGGAACGCACGGAGCGCAGTGGCCAGTGCAACCACGGTCGCCCGACCTGGACCCAGGTTAAACTGGCAGATATGGATAAGTGGTTTATGCGCGGCCAATAGGTACGCGGCAGAAGTGGGTGGTAGTTTGAATAACAGCTTGCCGGGTGATAAGCCCCGTGTAATTTTCTTGATGGGTCCAACGGCCTCCGGCAAAACGGATCTGGCCATGGCGCTCGCCGATCGTTTGCCTGTGGAATTAATTAGTGTTGATTCTGCTCTCGTATATCGAGGCCTTGATATCGGCTCGGCCAAGCCCTCAGTGGAAGAGCTAGCTGCATACCCTCACCGTTTGATCGATATCTGTGACCCGTCTGAGTCTTATTCGGCAGGTCGTTTCCGCAAAGATGCGCTGGAAGCTATGGCAGAAATTACCGCTGCTGGTAAGGTGCCATTACTGGTTGGCGGAACTATGTTGTATTTCCGTGCTCTGTTGGAAGGCATGGCAAAATTGCCTGAGGCAGACGCAGCGGTGAGAGCAGAAATTGAAGCTCGCGCAGAGCGTGAAGGGTGGCCTGCATTGCATGCGGAGCTGGCCCAGGTGGACCCGCAGTTGGCGGCTGAGCTACATCCCAACCATTCGGTACGTATCGAAAGGGGGCTGGAAGTTTACCGCCTCACCGGTGTTCCGCTTTCGCAGTTGCGTCGCGAGCAGGAAGCTGGGGGAATACAGGAGCAGTACCAAGTGTGCCAGATGGCCATTATGCCCCGCGATCGATCCCTGCTTCACCAGCGTATTGAACTGCGTTTTCGCAAGATGCTCGCGGCGGGCTTTATTGATGAAGTCCAGGGCCTGCTGGACCGGGGAGACCTGCACGAGGACTTACCGGCAATTCGCGCGGTGGGATATCGGCAAGTTTGGCAACACTTGCAAGGCCAAACCGATTACGATGATATGGTGGCCGCTGGAATTGCGGCGACGAGGCAGCTTGCCAAGCGCCAGTTAACCTGGCTGCGGCGCTGGCCAGACCTGCTAACTTTGTACACTCAGGATGAGCAAGGTGGGGTGCGTGAGAATGACGAAATATTGGCAGAAGCCTTGAAATTTCTCGCTTAAGCATCCATAACGTGGTTGGGCTATTAAACGACAAGCCCGTTCAGTCAGTTTTCACAGAGTCCGGCCTTTTCCGGCTCGCTACTACACTACTTATACGCGTATTCAACCTCAGTCGTTTTTTGATCCGCGCTCTTCGCGGGTGCGATTGCGGCCTGCATACCGCATTCAGCTTTTTGACAAGGAGAAAAAAGATGTCAAAAGGGCACAGCTTACAAGACCCTTACCTCAACGTATTGCGCAAAGAGCGTATTCCGGTTTCTATCTATCTGGTAAACGGCATCAAGCTCCAAGGGCAAATTGAATCCTTCGACCAGTTCGTGGTGTTACTCAAAAATACTGTGAGCCAAATGGTGTATAAGCACGCCATTTCTACGGTTGTTCCGTCGCGTGCAGTGCGCGTACCGCTATTGAATCCCGCAGCCCAGCACGGCGGCGAGGGTAATGGTGAAGGCGGTGAGCGCGAATCCTTTAGCTAAAAGATCCGTATCAATTTCACCTGCACCCCGTTTTGCCGGGGCGCCAGCAGCTCGGTGAGCCCCTTGCAGGGCTTGCCGGTTGTCACCTCAGTCAGGGCTTATCGCGCCCTTTTCGCAATAGAGAATTCCCATTGTTTTTCGATCGACCGGAATCCGGTGAGCTCGCAGTACTGGTACACCTAGAACTCTCCGCCATCGACAGTCCCGACGACCCTCGTGAATTTGAGGAGTTGGCCCTATCTGCCGGAGCAGATCCTGTCAGTTTTATTTTCGGCCAGCGCGCCACTCCAGACCCAAAGACCTTTGTTGGCCGAGGTAAATTGGAGGAGATTCGCCAGGTAGTCAAAGATCAGGAAGCCGCCCTGGTTATCTTTGATCACATCCTGTCTCCGAGTCAGGAGCGCAATATTGAGCGCGAATTAAAGTGCCGGGTGCTGGATCGCACAGGGCTTATTCTGGATATTTTTGCCCAGCGTGCGCGAACTCACGAGGGTAAGCTTCAGGTGGAGTTGGCCCAGCTACGCCATATGGCAACGCGGCTGGTGCGAGGTTGGACCCATCTGGAGAGGCAAAAGGGTGGTATTGGCCTGCGTGGGCCCGGTGAAACCCAGTTGGAGACAGACCGGCGACTGCTGCGCGCGCGCATAGACTCAATCGAGAAGCGGTTGGAAAAGGTACGCCGCCAGCGGGAGCAGGGGCGCCGCGCGCGCTCCCGGGCAGAAATGGCCACCGTATCTCTGGTTGGCTACACCAATGCGGGCAAGTCGACCCTATTTAATCGCCTGACCGATGCAGATGTCTATGTCAGGGACCAATTGTTTGCCACCCTCGACCCGACCATGCGCAGGGTTGAATTACCCAATGTTGGCGCCATGGTATTGGCTGATACTGTGGGATTTGTCTCTCACTTGCCGCATAAACTGGTAGAGGCATTCCGGGCAACCCTGGAAGAGGCCGCCAGTGCGACGTTGCTTCTACATGTGGTGGACGCTGCGGCAGATGACCGATTACACCTGATGGAAGAGGTGCAAACGGTTCTGGAGGAAATTGATGCTTCGGAACTGCCGCAACTGGTGGTTTATAACAAAATTGATCTGCTGGCAGATTTTGAACCGCGTATAGACCGGGATGATCAGGGTGTACCCCGGGCAGTTTGGCTCTCTGCGGTAACAGGTGCGGGTTGTGAACTTTTAATTGAGGCTATTGCCGAGCGCCTGGGCGAGCAAATGGTGCGCGGGCAACTGGTAGTGAAGCCTCATCAGTCCAGGCTGCGAGCGCAGCTATTTGAAATTAATGCGGTGCAGTCGGAAGTCTACCGCGACAATGGTGACTGCGAATTGCAAATATTATTGCCGCGTAGTGATTTCCAGCGTCTGCTGGCGCCACATATTGCTGGCAATGACGCGCCGGAATGGGTTTTGGAAGAACCCATTGCCGAGTAGTTGTCGTATAAACATTGATTTTAAAATTCAGGTCATATTGCGACCTTTAGTCGAATTTGTTCGGGGTTGGTCTCCGCAGACTGCCCACTTGCCTCAGGCTAGGGCCTGTCGGCAATATTTTGTCGGCAATGGATGCTAGAATCCGCCGAAGTAAAAGATTAAGTGATCATAGTTGGAGTAAGTTAAATGGCCTGGAATGAGCCGGGTGGTAACAATAAAGACCCCTGGGGTGGTGGCGGTAACCGCAATAACGGAGGCCCGCCCGATCTCGATGAACTACTGCGAAAAATTCAGCAGAAACTAGGTGGCCTGTTTGGTGGTGGTGGCAGCGGCAGCCCAAGTGGCGACTCTGTCAAATTTCCCTGGGTACTGGTTATTGGTCTCGCCGTATTGATTTATGGCGGCCTGGGGGTTTACCAGGTTAACGCCAACGAACAGGCGGTTGTTTTGCGCCTGGGCAAATACCACTCCACGGAATCTGCCGGCCTGCACTGGAATCCGCCGCTTATCGATAACGTCACCAAGGTCAATATGACTGAGGTGCGTACCGAGCGCACTACCGGTCAGATGCTGACCGAAGACGCCAATATCGTAGAAGTGGTACTCACTGTGCAGTGGCAGGTTGGGGATGCTGAGTCTTTTGTACTGCGTGTTCGCGATCCGGTGAAGAGCTTGCAGGAAGCCACCGACAGCGCCCTTCGTCACGTGGTGGGCTCTCTCACTTTAAACGGTGTGATTTCCCAGAACCGGACCCAAGTATCTGCCGATACGCAGGAGCGATTACAGGAATACCTGGACCTGTACCAGACCGGTATACGCATTGATGTGGTTAACCTCACTGATGCTAAGGCGCCGCGCGAAGTGCAGGATGCGTTTGACGATGTGACCAAAGCCCGTGAGGACGAGGTGCGTCTGCAAAATGAAGCTCAGGCTGATGCTAACCAGATAATCCCGGTTGCCCGTGGTCAGGCTCAGCGCATTATCGAAGAGGCCGAGGCATACAAAGCCCGCGTCATCGAGAGTGCCCGAGGTGAAGCTGTACGCTTTGAGAAACTGCTGGCTGAATATGAGCGTGCCCCGGAAGTTACCCGCGAGCGTCTCTACCTGGATGCGGTACAGGATGTGATGGCCAACACCTCCAAAGTGATGGTGGATGTAGAGGGTGGCAATAACATGATGTACCTGCCGCTAGATAAATTGGCGCAAGGCGGCGCTGGAGCAGCGCGAGCAGCCCAAAGCCAGGACACCTCGCCTGTAATGATTGAGGAAGTCTATCAGCGTGTTATTGAGCGCCTTCGTCGGGATGACGCCAGCACCCGTCGCAGTCAGACTATTCGCTAGGAGGGGATGATATGAATAACAAAACACTGGGTATCATTGTTGTCATCCTGGTTGGAGTATTGGTACTTTCTTCCAGCGCCTTTGTAGTGAAAGAGACTGAAAAAGCCGTGTTACTGCGCTTTGGTGAGCTGGTGCGCACCTACACCGAGCCGGGTCTCTACTTCAAAATCCCTTTTGCGGAAAGGTTGCGCAAGTTTGATGCGCGTATTCAGACGGTGGATTCCAGCCCCGTTCGTATGCTCAACAGTGAAAACAAATTCATGATGGTTGATTCGTATGCCAAATACCGAATCTCTGATGTGGATAAGTTTTATATCGCCACTCGTGGTGACGATCGCAATGCGGTGCGCCTGCTGTCGGAGCGGATCAATGATCAGCTCCGGAACGAGTTTGGTGTGCGTGATCTGCATGAGGTAGTCAGTGGCGAGCGCGATGAGTTGATGGCGGAGATCACTAAAAACCTGAATAAGGTGGCTCAGGATGACCTGGGAGTGCATGTGATTGATGTGCGCGTCAAGCGGATTGACCTGCCGCCGGAAGTCTCCGAGTCTGTGTTCCAGCGTATGCGCGCTGGTCGTGAGCTGGAGGCGCGGGATCATCGCGCCAAGGGTCAGGAGGCCAGTGAGCGTATCAAGGCTAATGCCAATCGCCAAAGAGTGGTGATTGAGTCTGAGGCCTACCGCCAGGCGGAAGAGTTACGCGGTGCGGGTGATGCAGAGGCGGCAGCTATTTACGCTGCGGCCTACAGCAAGAATCCGGAGTTTTACCGCTTTACCCGCAGTCTGCAGGCTTACAAGGAGTCCTTCCGGAGCAAGTCAGATATGATGTTGGTCGATCCAGATAGCGAATTCTTCCGCTACCTGAAAGACCCGAAAGGAGAGTAGGGCTGAAAATGCTATGTAGCACTGGGCAACTGGTGCTACAGGCGCCGGGTTAGATTCGATAACCCTACCTTCCTGTTAGCACTTGATGCTAAAATCACGCAAACCGGGCCCAGCCCGGTTTTTTTGTGGGAAGTGCTGCGGCTCGTTTGTGGCAAGCGCTGTGGCACCGCAATTTCTTCGCTGACGAATTCATTTCATCATGACTCAAGCCGATCGCTGGATGTTACCGGATGGCATTGCAGAAATTCTGCCTGCGGATGCCGTGCAATTGGAGACTCTGCGCCGCCAACTACTGGACCTCTACCACTGCTGGGGGTACGAGTTGGTGATACCGCCGATGTTGGAATTCACTGAGTCCCTCCTGATTGGGATGGGCCATGATGTAGATCTGAGCACCTTTAAGGTCACCGACCAGATATCTGGTCGCACTTTGGGTATACGTGCGGATATGACTCCGCAGACTGCCCGGATCGATGCCCACAGCTTTCCCCGCAGAGGCGCTAACCGCCTCTGCTATGCCGGTCAGGTGGTGTACACCAAGCCGCGAACCCCGATGGGTTCGCGAGCGCCGATACAGGTTGGTGCCGAACTGTTTGGTGTGGACAACCTCGGTGCAGACCTCGAGGTGATCTCGCTGATGCTGCAAAGCCTTCAGGTAGCGGGTGTCAGCCAAGTGCACCTGGACCTGGGCCACGTCGCGATTTACCAGAGTCTGGTTGAAGCGGCGGGCCTCAATGACGAGCAGCGCAGCGCCCTGTTGGCCATGTTGCAGAGCAAGGCGACTGCTGATCTGTGCGAGTGGGTTGAGGAGAATGTTGGCGACCAGAAGGCTGCCGAGTGGCTGAAGGCGCTCCCGGGGCTGGTTGGGGGACGGGAATGCCTGGATAAGGCCCGCGAACTCTTTTCTGGAGCCCCGCAAAATTTGCTGGCGGCAGTCTCCGATTTGAGGCAGATAGCTGAGGCTCTGAATGAGCGCTATCCAGAGGTGACACTGTTCTTCGATTTGAGTGAAGTACGCGGCTACGACTATGAAACCGGTCTGGTATTCGCCGCCTACACACCGGGCCACGGCCAGGCATTGGCCAATGGTGGACGTTACAACGGTATCGGAGCCGTGTTTGGGCGCGATCGCCCGGCAACAGGCTTCAGTAGTGACCTGGTGGCATTGAGTAATCTGGGCAGCGCTGCCGTTGAAGAGGGCGCTGCGATATTGGCGCCAGATGTCAGAGGCTCCCAGGGCGCTGAACTGTGGAAGGCGATTCACGAGCTGCGGGCTCAAGGCGAAGTGGTCATCACAGCCCTCGCTGGTGGTGCCGATAGTGAACTGGATTCCCGCTGTGACCGCGAGTTGGTTGCTGAGGGTGATTCGTGGGTAGTAAAACCACGAGACTGATTTTTCGGGCGCAGTGGATGTGCCTATTATCGCGCGGGCCTACCCGCAGACATCCATTTATGTGGGGCCCCGGCTCCCGCAGAGAAAAACCTGAGTTTAGAGATTTATACAGATGGGCAAGAACGTAGTAGTACTGGGTACCCAGTGGGGCGATGAGGGCAAGGGCAAGATTGTCGATTTGCTAACCGAGAAGGTCTCGCTGGTAGTGCGTTTCCAGGGTGGTCACAATGCGGGCCACACCCTGGTTATCGATGGCGAAAAAACCGTACTGCACCTGATTCCCTCCGGTATCCTGCGCCCCAGCGTAACCTGCTTGATCGGCAATGGTGTGGTGCTCTCCCCGGAGGCGCTGCTGAAAGAGATGGCTGAGTTGGAAGAGCGCGAAGTTCCTGTTCGCGAGCGCCTGCGTCTTTCCCCGGCGTGTCCGCTGATCTTGCCAGTACATGTTGCCCTCGATCAGGCCCGTGAAAAAGCACGCGGCGCCAAAGCGATCGGTACTACAGGTCGCGGTATTGGTCCTGCTTACGAAGATAAAGTTGCTCGTCGCGGTCTTCGCCTGGGTGATCTGTGCAACTGGGATAACTTCTGCCACCAGCTGAAAGAGCTGATTGATTACCACAACTTCGCTCTGACCGAATACTACAAAGTTGACCCGGTCAGTTATGAGGACACCGTTGAGCAGGCCAAGATCTGGCGCGAGCAACTGGTGCCGATGATCACCGACGTTGCCGATCACCTGCACAAAGCGCGCGAGAACGGAGAGCATATCCTGTTCGAAGGCGCCCAGGGTTCCCTGCTGGATATTGACCACGGTACCTACCCGTTCGTAACTTCCTCTAATACCACTGCTGGCGGTACTGCGACTGGTTCTGGTTTTGGTCCTCTGTACCTGGATTATGTATTGGGCATTACCAAGGCCTACACCACCCGCGTTGGCGGTGGTCCTTTCCCAACTGAGCTGGACTGCGAAGTTGGTCGTCACCTGGGTGAAAAAGGTCACGAGTTTGGCGCTACCACTGGGCGCCAGCGCCGCACCGGTTGGTTTGACGCTGTTGCTGTGCGCCACGCGATCCGAATCAACAGTATTTCTGGCCTGTGCCTGACCAAACTGGATGTTCTCGATGGCCTCGAGGAGGTAAAGGTTTGTGTGGGCTACCGCAACAGCGCTGGTGAAGAAGTCCCAGTACCATTTGATGCTGCAGGTTGGGAAGGTGTCGAGCCGGTTTATGAGTCTATGCCCGGTTGGACAGAGAACACTGTCGGTGTGCGTCGTGAAGCGGATTTGCCGGCCAATGCACGCGCCTATATCGCTCGAATCGAAGAGCTGGTGGGCGCTCCGGTAGACATTGTTTCTACAGGCCCAGATCGCAACGAAACTATTGTTCGCGAATCTTCCGCTTTGTGCGAAATGGGTATTCACAACGCTAGCGTTTAAGCCCTAACCGCCCGGTTGTGAATGTGCAGTCTGGTGATGGCCTTGCTATTTTAAGTGAGGCCTCTGATCATTAGACCTGTTCCAAGTTATTGGTCGTGCACTACACGCAGGCTTATGACCTGAATTTAACCGGGCTAATTTATGTCATCTTCCGTTTCCGTTGCCAGTCGTTACAGTTTTGCTGAAGAGATCGCCAACAGTGTGACACATGGTGTTGGAGCGCTTCTGGCGATTGCCGGTCTGGGTGTATTGACCGGATTTGCTGCCCTGCGCGGGGACGCTTGGCATATTGTCAGCTCCAGCGTTTATGCCTCCACCCTGATACTCTGTTTCCTAGCCTCTACGCTGTACCACGCAGTAAGCCATATCGGCGCCAAAGCGATACTGCGGACCCTGGACCACTCGTCAATCTTTCTATTGATTGCTGGAACCTATACTCCCTTCACCCTGGTCACCCTGAGGGGCCCTTGGGGTTGGTGGCTGTTCGGTATTATTTGGGGGCTCGCGCTGATCGGATTGATTATTCAGTTCACCCCGCTGAAGAAGATCCGAGCCCTGTCCATCACTCTCAGTGCCTTGATGGGATGGGTCGTGGTGGCTGCGATCAAGCCGCTGTCGGACAGTCTGGAAACTGGCGGTTTGTGGCTGTTAGTTCTCGGTGGTCTCTGCTACACCGGCGGAATCGCTTTTTATCTCTGGCGCAGCCTGCGCTTCCACCATGCAATTTGGCATCTCTTTGTGCTGGCGGGCGGTATATTGCACTTCTTTGCGGTGCTGTTTTACGTCATTCCCTAATCTTCCCGTTTTGCGGCAGAGCTCACCCTAAAGGTGAGCAGCACGAACTTCCCTCTCATGTGACTGTCCAGTTTAATAGTGGGTGGGAAGTTCAACGGTTACCGGCCAATCCACCTTTCGGATAAGAGTGGCTCGTTCTACCCTTGAGCGAGCAAAAGTTGTGTCGAAGGTAACTCCATGCCCAAATTGCAATGGTTTCAATATCTGTCTGCCATCCTCGTGATAAGCGCAGTTCTCCTGGCTTCCAATACCCATGCACAAGAGAAAGCCGATCCGGCCTTCGAACAGTGGGTAAAGGAGTTCCGCAAAACCGCGATTAAGAGTGGAATCTCTGCGGAGGTTTACGACCAAGCCTTTAAAGGAATCACTTCTCCAGACCAATGGGTTCTGGATCGTGCAGCCTATCAGCCCGAATTCAAAGCACCGGTGTGGCAGTACTTTGATAATCGGGTGCAAAAGAGAGCGATTGAACGAGGCAAGCGGGAAAAAGAAAAAATGAAGCCCTGGTTGGACAAGATCCAGAAGCGTTTCGGGGTGGACCCCAATATCCTGCTTGCGATCTGGTCTGTGGAATCCAGTTTTGGCGGCATCCTCGGTAATGACAAGGTAATGCGCAGTGTCATTCGCTCACTGGCAACACTCGCCTATGCGGATCCCCAGCGTAAAAAGTTTGGCCGTCAGCAACTGCTGGCCGCGCTAAAAATATTGCAGGCAGGAGATATCGAGGGTGAGCACTTGCTGGGCTCATGGGCTGGAGCTATGGGGCATACCCAATTTATTCCCACCAGTTATCAAGCCTATGCGGTGGATATCGATGGTGATGGTAAACGGGATATCTGGAACTCCATTCCGGATGCGCTCGCGACTGCCGCCAACCTGTTATCCAGTAACGGTTGGCAGCGAGGAAAACCCTGGGGTTATGAGGTCAATATTCCCGCTCGTAAAATGCCCGCGGGAAAGATGTCGGTAGCCGAATGGGAAAAGCTTGGTGTCACACGAGCTAATGGTGAGCCCTTTCCCAACAAAAAAGCCATTGCCGAATTAAAGTTACCAGACGGCCGCAATGGCCCGGCATTTTTAGTGTTCAAGAACTTCTTTGTCCTCAAGCGTTACAACAATTCAGATCGCTATGCGATAGCTATAGGCCTGCTGGCAGATCGGATTGGCGGCGGTGCGCCTTTGGTAAATGATTGGAAGCGTCCATTTACTCCACTGGATAGTGTTCAAGTGGAAGAGTTGCAGAAGTTGCTCAAACAGAAAGGGTTTTACACCGGAGAAATTGATGGCAAGGCAGGTCCGGGTACCCGCAAAGCGGTGAGTGAATTTGAAAAGAGTGCCGGCGTTGAAGTTCAGGGCTACCCGAGCAAGGAAGTCCTGGAGTTGTTGAAGAAACAATAGGGAGTCCCTAAAAGTTCTCATCCGGTAGGAGTGTATCCTGGAGTAGCTCCAGGTTCTCGACAACACCCTCGGGTTCACGGAAGTAGGCGATGTGGTACATCGCCTCGCCTTCCTGGACCAGAGGGATATTCTGTCGCCCAATAATGATTCCATCCTCATTGCAGATCAGTTGGTCCAGTTCCTGGCCGTATGGATCTGCAATGGTCGCCAATAGGTCGCCCCGGTAGACCTGATCCCCGAGTGCCTTAAGATGATTGGCGATGCCGCTATCCCCCGCGCGAAGCCAACCGCTGCGTCGAGCAACAAATGGCTCTATCACATTTGTCTTTCGGGTTTGCGGCAACATCTCCAAGTGCTTCATCATATTGATCACACCTTTAACACCGGCGCGGATACTGAGTTCATCAAAGCGTAGAGCTTCACCAGCTTCATACAGTAATACTCTCACCCCGAGATCCGCGGCTGCTTGGCGCAGGGATCCGTCGCGAATAGAAGCGTTGAGTAGCACGGGAACACCGAAGGCCTTGGCGAGTTTTCGGGTTTGCTCGTCGTCCAAGTTAGCGCGAATTTGGGGGAGGTTACTGCGATGTACGGCTCCTGTGTGTAAGTCGATGCCATAGTCGCATTTGGTGACTATTTCCTTGAGGAAGACGTGAGCCATACGTGCGGCGAGAGACCCCTTTGCCGACCCTGGGAACGAGCGGTTTAGGTCGCGCCTGTCAGGTAGGTAGCGAGTGTGTTGCAGTACCCCGTAAACATTAACCATTGGAACTGCAACCAGGGTCCCGCGCAATGACTTCAAGCGGCCGCTTTGGATAAGCCGGCTTATTACTTCGATACCGTTGAGTTCGTCACCATGTATGGCGGCACAAACGAACATCTTGGGACCATCTTTTTTACCGCGCTGCACATAAACTGGGATTGCCATTTCTGTGCTTGTGTAAAGCCGCACAACGGGCAGATCAATATGGCAGGACTCGCCCCTGGCGACATGGACCCCACCGATCTCAAAATCCGAGCGCTCTTCCATAACACTTACGGGCAAATAGATATACCCATAGTGTATAGGCAGATAAGAGTTGACCCGGGCAGCAAATGTTGATGCAGCTGCCCGAGTACTTCGCTACAGCTGCCCGATTGATTGGGCAGAAGTCGTCAGGTTATGTGAGCGGTCCCCATTTAGCCAGATACCGAGGGCAGGGCTCCAGTAGCCTGAGGGGTGGTACCACAGCCCGGTCTCTACATCCGCGAGCAAGTTAGTTCCCCGCCAGGCACTCGGCCCTTGATTGTGGGGGTCTTTTCCTTTCTCTCCAGCCTCCCCACCTTGTGACCACTGAGCGGCACCTTGAGTATCAAAAATCGCGAGTGGCTTGCCGTCGGGGTTGGAAAGGTAATGCTCGATATTGTCGGCAGTCCATTGGCAGAGAATGGCATTGGTTTGGGGTTGGTGAATCCAATGGCTTAAACCTCGGGACTTGCCGTCAATATTGTGAATTTCCCCCCAGATACCCAGGCTGCTCCAAATAGTGACAACGCGGCGCTGCCGGGTTGATTTTCGGTGGGTGCATGTCTTGCTTAACCGCCGACCGAAAGGGTCGTAGCGGAAATAGGTTTTAAATTCCCCGCACTCCGCGTGGCTCATCAGGCCCCAGCCGTCGTACTGGTATTGATAATCCTTGCGGCCTGGTATGTTGCTTTCACTAATAATATTGCCGCGCTTGTCACTTTCTGTTTGAGGTTGAGTCGGACTTTGCTGTGCCCGCAGCGGGTTGGTCATTTGCAGGGGAGGGGATTTCTCAAAGTACCAGGAAAGTGCTTGACCGGACTCCATACCTACCAGGCGCCCAAATAAATATTTGTGATTACTGCGAACCTCCCCTTGAACCTGGAGGATATCTTGGCCTTTGGATTCGGTGCGAACAATGGCTTCACCATTGGCATCGATTCCATACAGGGCTCCACAAGGGGCGAATGTATAAGACAAGTCTAGATTGTCGGAGCTGGCACTCTTTAACCAGCCGCGTTTGTCATATTGATACTGAAGACTGAAATCCCGGATATCGGCACTGTCGTGATGCTCTGCGGTTACCCGACCGCGGCTGTCGTATTTAAAGCGCACTGAGGAAAGGGCATTATCTGCCTGTACCAGCCTGTTATGCTGGTCGTAGTGGAACTCACTATTTTGGCCACTGTTATTGCGAATACCGGTTAATACACCGCTGTTGTTATAATTAAAGTACCAGCGAGAGTCATTATCACAATATTCATGCAGGCTGCCGTCTATATTGTAATGCCAACGCCAAGTTCGATCCTGTGGTGCCTCGTGGCTAACTAATTGCCCGTAGTGATCATATTCCCAGTAGTAATTCCCTACGGGGCTCTCCAGGCTGGTGAGTTCATCCCTAGGGCTGTAGATTAATTCCCAGTTGTTACCATCAGCGAAATTGATATGGCACGGGCGGCCCGCGTTGTCATAATCACAAAGAATACTCTGGCCACTGTCTCCGTGGATAGCATTGGGTAGGCCGCGTTCAGAGTAGTCCAGACCGTACTGGTGAATACCCAGGTGGGCTTCACGCAATTCACCCGCATTGCCATAACTCCACTCACGCCATACTTCGCCATTCATTTTAAGCGAAGTGATTCGTTGCCAGTGGTCGTACTCAAAGCTCAGGACTTTATCGTCTCTACGAACGGACTGCAGCTGGCCTTGCCCATCCCAGCTGAAGTCCACTTTGCCTCCCTCTGGGTCCTGAATCTGTGTGATCTGCCCCCTATCTGTATAGAGAAACAGCCAAACTTGTTTTGCCGGGTCGACAATACGTTCTGGGCGTCCCTTCTCGTTAAACTTGTATTGCCATAGGGTCTCTCCATTGATAACAGCCGCTTGTAAATAGCCGCGATCGTCATAGAGATATCGATTACTAATATTGTGAGAGGTGGATCGGACAAGCCGGCCGAATTCATCGTGACGGAAGAAAAGCCTATGGCCGTTGGCCTGAATTTCTTCACTGAGATTGCCGTAGGAATCAAAAAGCCAGCTAAGGCTACGAGATTGCTGCTGTTCAGAAATTCTCTGGCCGAACTTGTTAAAGCGTATATAAATGGGACCGGACAGCTCTGACTCGATCGTGCAGGTATTATGACTTGCGTGCCAGTTTAGACTGGTGATTAATTCATTGGACTGTATTAGCTGGCACCGGTCGCGTGTATCGTAGGTAAATTGATAAATTCCAGATTGGCTATTATTTAACTGTACCAACTGTGTATTGTTATATTGGTACCTTTCTCTTTTAAGGCCGCTACAACTTTCGAGTAGTTGACCATCTTGATAATTGTAGTTGCAGAGGTCGCTTTGACCTTCGGCAGCGTGGCTATTTATTAAATTATGGATATGACCGTTCTGGCAGTTAAATTCAATAACACGACCCCAGGAGCTGACCATTTTCTTAGGCAGGCCCTCCTGATAGTCGATTGTTATGGCGTTACCAAATTGATCCCTGATTTCTACAAGTGGTAGAGCGCTATTTACACCATCAGCGCGAAATATTTTGTGATGCTGATTGAATGTCGTCAATCGATAACTGTGCAGGCTTTGCCTGAATAACATCAACCGCTCAAAGCGGTTGTAGCACCCGTGACCAATGGCGGGTAATTTGAATTTTACAGACCTCCCTTCGGCAGTAACCAGCTTTACAACGTTATCGTGTACAACAAGCTTTTCACTGAGAGAGTGCCGCCAGCCCACACCAATGCCAGTATCCTCATTGAGAGAGGAGCGAAAATATCGTTTCCATTCAAACGGCAGCGGTCCAGGAATAAGTACGTCTGTTCGCTCGAAAGCGACTTCCCCTGTTGCGGTAACGACGTGCCCGTTAATTCGATGGCAACGATCTAAAGCTGGTACCACCTCGTTCTCGGGGTTAATACCAGGGGTATTGGTGAATTGCGTGGGGTTGTCTTCAGCTTCATACAGGAGGGGTAATATTGGTGCTGAATCGATACTAAAGCGATTAGACGTGATACTTGGCAGCTTTGGCCAAAAGCCCTCATTCACTGGAGTGGGT
The DNA here is from genome assembly GCF_052466985.1 of Microbulbifer maximicatervae (SeqCode). Lineage (NCBI taxonomy): Bacteria > Pseudomonadati > Pseudomonadota > Gammaproteobacteria > Cellvibrionales > Microbulbiferaceae > Microbulbifer > Microbulbifer maximicatervae (SeqCode). The sequence goes on along the minus strand of NZ_CP174298.1, from coordinate 3,511,223 downwards.
GAGATGTTTTTTAAAGTATGTTCGACCTGAGAGAGCCAGCGCACAGCCGATGCAGGGCTCTCATGAGAAAGAGTAATTGTCGGAGGGGTAAGCGTATTGAGTAAGTTAGGTATTAGCTGGGTTAGACGTTCCGGTGTCATATTACAGTATCCGGTAAATCAAATTAGCGGTGTAACTTTCTAATTGTTACGTCAGAAGAACTGGGACGTTCGGTAACACTTTGTTCGTGGGGGAGTATTTGACGCAATGATTGTGAAGAATATTCCAATATTCCTGCAGTAATATTGTCGCGCCCACCTAGGCGATTAGCATCGTCAATAAAACGATATACACACTCTAATGCCGGACGATGAGTGGCCAGTACGCGCTCTATCGCATGATCATCAAGATATTCAGTGAGCCCGTCGCTACATAACAAAAGGAGTGCGTTTTGCGTGAGTTTCCAGCTATTTATATCCGCCTCTACACTGCTGGAAACCCCCAAGGCACGGGTAATATGGTTGCGGACATTGGACTCTTTGGCTTGCTCGGGGGTTAATTGACCTGAATCAATCATCTCCTGTACAACGCTGTGATCTCGTGTAAGGCGCTGCAATCCATAATTGTTCCACAGGTATGCGCGAGAATCGCCAATATGTGCAACGATTAAAAAGTCGCGCCACATGACCGCGGCAACCAAAGTTGTTCCCATATTGGAAAACTGAGGGTTCAGGTTTTTGGTATTGATTAGAGCTGTATTTGCGCTGTTGACTGCGTCGATAAGGGTGGCGCGCAATATAAGCTGTTGCTGTTCAGACGTGCAGGAGAAAAAAGTGTGTTTCAGCAGGTCATCGAGATGGGCTTGAACCGTCTCAGCTGCAATTTTACTGGCGGTGGCGCCACCGGTGTAACCGCCCATCCCGTCGGCTACCACAATATAGGCAAAAGGCTGCTCCGCCGACGCGTACCAGCGAATGCTATCTTCGTTTTCCTCACGAACCTGACCAATGTCAGTGCGCCCGTTGACCGCCAGACTAATTTGATCCATGTCTGGTGCAACTCCCCTTTAATAAAAAGCAATACAATGCGGCGTAATATTATTACAACCGATCACCGAGGCTAATGTTAACTTGCTCGCATACCAAGTTTGAAATACTTTTCACTGATTTGCGATAATAAGAGCCTTACCTCTCTACAGAAAAGGCTTTAAGCCAGCTAAAAAAGGACCCATAGGCAAAATGCCCCGTTTGCCCAGGCTCAATTTGATAAATGTTCCCCAGCATATTGTGCAGGTAGGCCACAACAATCTGCCCTGCTTCTTTGACGAGGAAGATTATCAATATTATTTGATTAGTTTGCGTAACGCGTCAGACCAATATGGCGTTGATGTTCACGCATATGTTTTATTGCCCAATATGATCCAGATCATAGCTACGCCCACGATACCGGATGGGATATCATCTATGATGCAATCCCTTGGGCGTCGCTATGTGCAGTTTGTCAATCACCGTTACAAGCGCTCCGGAACACTATGGCGAGGACGCTATAAGTCCAGCTTGATTGATTCTGATGCGTATTTGTTGACCTGTTACAGATACGTAGAGTTGCGCCCACTGTATTTGGGATTGTCAGACTCCCTTGAGGATTACGAGTGGTCAAGTTTTAACCATCACGCAAACATTAAGAAAGATAATTTGATCAAGGATCACCGCTTGTATCTATCTCTTGGGGATACAGTGGTGGAGAGAGCGCAATCTTACAGGAAGTTATTTCAGTATAGCTTTGATCGAAAGTTGCTCGACTATATCGCTGAAACGATTAAGTTAGGTCATGTGCTCGGCGGGGATGCGTTTAAAGAGAAAATTGAGCAGATTGTTAACCAAAGAGTACGACCGCTTAAGCGTGGTCGCCCTAAAAAAGCAAATAAAGTCGAAAAAGAACCAAAAGAAACTGCCTAGCTAAAACCTAATGTCGGGTTGAGGGCGTTAAAAGGCCATAAGAAGTAGGGTAATTAAGCCCTGTCAGCAGGTGACAAATTGTGAGTAGGCCCAGCATTTCAACGGGATTTCAGATCCTTGGCGATAACAATAAGGAAAAACCAGTTATGGATTTTGGCACTGATAGATTGAAAGTTGCGATCCTGGGTGATTTCAGCGGGAGAGCGAGTCGCCGCCAGTGTGAACCCGAAACGATTTCCAGTCGAAGGGTATACCTGTTGAATCGCGATACCTTTGAGGGCGTTTTTGCTGATCTAGGCGTGAGTTTGCAGTTGCCCGTACTGGATCGCCCTCTGGGATTACCATGCTTTGATGATTTGCACCCAGATTACCTTTATAGCCGTTTGCCATTGTTTAAGAAGTTTATTGAGCTGGAGCGCAGGCTGCTCGATCCGCGTCAGTTCCAGCAGGCTGCTGAGGAAATTCAACAGTGGAAACCAGAGTTAGCCACTCAGCAGGGCTTGGGTCAGCGCGATAGCGAGCAGTCGATATTGGATGAAATCCTGGCTGCCGGTCGAGAGCGTAATGCAAAGGAAGGTCAAAATACTTTCCAGGTTGACCAGCTAATCAAAGATATTGTCGCTCCTTACGTGCAGAAAAGTGAGGACCCTCGCCAGGGTGAATATCTAAATGCCCTGGCTGAAGCTACGTCTGATGCGATGCGTAAACTGATGCATCACAGTGATTTTCGTCAGTTAGAGGCTAGTTGGCTGAGTCTGCAACTTTTGCTGAGACGTGTCGAAGAGCACGGGAACCTGGATTTTTACTTAATAGACGTTAGTAAAGAAGAGCTTCTAGCTGATTTTGCTGAAGCCGAAAGCGACTTGGAAAAGTCGCAGACATTTAAGTTACTGGTTGAGCGTGAAACAGCTTCTGGAAATATCCCCTATAACTTAGTCATAGGGGATTACTTTGTTACTGATGAGGAGCGAGACCTTCACCTGCTGATAGATTTATCCACGATTGCAGAAGCTGCGGGAAGTGCACTTTTATTGGGTGGGGATCCAAAATTAGCAGGCTGTCCAAACTTGTCAGGTTCAGTAGATCCTGATGATTGGTACTATCCGTTGAGCGATCAGTTTGCGGAAAGTTGGCAGGCGGTCCGTGAATACTCTGCTAGTGAGCATGTTGCGTTGGCAGCTCCCAGATTTATGCTGAGACTCCCCTTTGGGAAAAATACTTCTACAACAGAGTATTTTAATTTTGAAGAATTAACCCCAGAGCAGGGTCATGAATATTATCTTTGGGGGAATAGTGTTTATTTGTTGGGGTTAGCGGTTTGCCAAGGCTTTTCTCAAACTGGCAAATTACAGCCCCCTTCGTCTGCAAGTTATGAAGACTTACCCCTTCATTTACGCAAGTTACCCAATGGCGAATTATTGACGCCCTGTGCAGAAGCGCTCCTGACAGATAGGGCGGCTGCAAAATTTATGCAGGCTGGTATTAGCACTATGCGTTCGGTGCAAGGGCGGGATCAAGTCATTCTTCCGAGCTTTAGTTCTTTGAGTGGCGGTACACTCAAAGGCCCTTGGGCGTAAGTGTAGGGGTTGGATCTTTACAGGAATATGCGGGCAAAAATCTACCTGAAGACTATGAATAAACCACTATTGTGAGTCAGGAATAAATGGATCTAATTCTATCAGTATTGGCCGACCCTTCTGGCGCCAATATGCTTAAACATACAAAACTGTTCACGAAAGCTGGTGGCAGTTTGGGTCGCTCTGCCGATAATTATTGGGTTTTACCCGATCCAGATCGAGTGGTTTCCTCAAAACACGCACAGATTTCCTTTACCGATAATCAGTTTTTTCTGGTAGATACTAGTACTAATGGAACCTATTACAATGATTCAGAAAATCCGTTAGGAAAGGGAAATCAAGTCCCATTAAAAGAGGGCGACATGATCGTTCTCGGGGAATATAAATTGAAAGTTTCACTGCGACAGCCTAAGGAAGAGGGAGATCTTCCCAAAGGTCTGGGAAGTGCAGATTTTCTCGATACCTCGGATCGAACAACATTCAGCGCGGATGCCATGGCAAAAATGCAAAGCCAGGCAGAAGCGAAAGAATTGGATAGTTGGCTTGAGCCGGGTTCCAGCCCGCAGTCAGATGTGGCTCAAACTGGGGAGTGGGGCTCGATTGGGCTGGGTAATCAGGCTAATACCCCAACTAGCGATAGTCTTCTCACCTCGGAATCGGGCCCTCTGGACCCACTTGCTGCCTTTGGCCAATCTGACCCGTCTGGTCTTGTTGGTGGTGCTCCTGAGATGTCACCCGTCGGTGGCTTAGTGGGTTCTACGGGTCAGCAGCAATCCAGTAATCAATGGTCTGATGATGAGTGGTGGAAAGATGGTAGTGACGATGATCATGTGCCAGCTGACCAGCACTCAATGCAAATAAATCCCCAGCCGGTACCGGAACCTGTCGTTGAGACGGTTGCGGTGCCTGAATCTCAAGTGGTATCTCCGCAGCCGCAAGTTCCTATGGGTGGTTTCCAGGGGATTTCACAGCAACCTGTCGCAACTCCGATACCACAACCTCAGGCTATGCAGCCACAGCCACAGCCACAGCCACAGCCACAGCCACAGCCACAGCCACAGCCACAGCCACAGCTACAGCCACAGGCAATGCAATCTCAGCCGTTAGGGCAGCCCCAAGGGTTTAATCAGCAACCAATTTCTCCGCCTGCTCAAGATAACCCCTTTGCAGACTCTTTCGCTGCTATGCAGGGGCAACAAGTTGATGGCGCTCCAGGGTTTGGTTCCGGGCAATCGTCCTCGCAACCGCAATCGTCCTCGCAACCGCAACCGCAACCGCAACCGCAACCGCAACCGCAACCGCAACCGCAACCGCAACCGCAACCGCAACCGCAACCGCAACTACAGCCAAAACCAAATCCACAACTGGATTTGGCTGCCCAAGCTCAGCAGTTTTCGCATTTACAGCAATCCCCAGTAACTCAGCCCACAGGTTCTTCAGGGGGGAGCGTTTTTGCATCTACTCTCGGCCTGAATATGAACACGGTCCAGTTGCAACAGGCGGACCAGCAAGCAGCTGAAATTGTCCGGGAAACAGTAGCTCGTCTTATTGACCTTTTGCGCGCAAGAAACAGCATAAAGAATGAGCTGCGTGTGCAGCGAACCATGATTCAAACGGAAGCTAATAATCCGCTGAAATTTAGTGCTACGGAACGGGATGCATTGGAAGCCATGTTTGCGGGTACCGGTGCTTTTATGAATCCCGCTGAGGCAGTGAAGGATAGTTTTGATGATTTGTCGGATCATCAAGTTGCGGTTTTGGCTGGAATGAGAGCAGGTTACAACGCCATGCTCAAATTCTTTAGCCCGGAAAATATTGAGCGCAGACTGGGGAATACTTCCGGCGTTTTTGGAAACAAAAATGCAAAAAAATGGGAAGGATTTACTGCAATTTACAGGGAGCTAGTTGGTGATCCGGATAATTGCTATCGCAAGTTGTTTGGTGATGAATTTGCAGTTACTTATGAAAATCAATTATCAGAGTTAAAAAATGCGCGAAGCATTAAAAATTAATAAGTTGACGGAAAAGAGGGAATTGCTTGTGTCGATAAAAAAATTATTTCAGGTCAGTTTAATCGCTGTTTTGGCAGTTGCAGTTGTTGGTTGCCAAACAACGAGGCGGACTCTAAATCTGGATACCAGTCTCGAGTTGGTTGTAGAGACACAGAATGACGTAAACCCAGATGATGATGGCCGAGCTTCTCCCGTTGTTATACGAGTGTTTATGCTCGCGGATGAGCGCCAGTTTGCCCGTGAAGATTTTCTTAACCTTTACGAGAATGCTCAATCCCGCCTCGGCAAGGATTTGATTGATACTGTAATCCTTAAAGAGTTTGCTCCAGGGGAACAGCGTATAGAAGAACTGGCTTTAACGCCGGACGTAAAATATATCGGGCTTCTAGCTGAGTTTGTACAGTATCAGGATGCAGAGGCACTAATGGTGCTGCCAATTACAGACCACAAAAAAAATGAATATGAAGTATCGCTGGCCGATGTACGAATTGGTTCGCCAGATGATATTGCCAAGCGTCGACGAGCAAAATTGACTACTCGTGGCAGTGAAGATGATAGTGGGGAAACAGTAACAATCTCCAAAGAAGATTATGAAAGAATGAAAAAAACGCTCCCTGATATGCAGCGGTCTCAATAGGGCAGAAATTATTGCCCGGGCAATAAAAATTGCTGCCCTGGAAATATTACGAGAGCTTTTTAAGGAACATTTATGTCGGCAAACAATAAAGTGATCTGGAGCGAGGGCATGTTTTTACGCCCTCAGCATTTTCAACAGCAGGATCGCTATCTCGAACAGCTTGTCGAAGCGCGCACAGCTCCGCTCGGGCCTTATACCTGGGGGATTGTAGAGCTGGCGATCGATAGTGAGCCGTTATCGATGGGAAAAATTTCTCTATCGAGAGTGAAAGCTGTTTTTCCCGATGGTACCCCGATACTTGCCCCTGAAAATGAGCATTTGCCGGATGTTCTGGATGTTCCGGTTAATACTCGTGATGAAATAGTCTACTTATGTGTGCCGATGAAGCGCCCAGGTAGTCAGGAGTCGATTCGAGATCAAGAGGATTTCCCGCAGGCACGTTATCAGGCTTCGAACTTTGATGCCCGTAATAGTGCGGCGTCTTCTGGTGAGTCCGCGCGTATCCAAGTCGGAAAGTTAAGAGCTTGTCTCAAATTAGGTAGTGATGATCTGAGTGGCTATGCTGCGGTTGGGGTTGCCCGAATTAAAGAGCGCCAACCGGAAAAGCCGGTAGAGCTTGATTCTGACTATATCCCACCGCTGTTAAATGCGGAGACTTCTGCAGTTATCAATGCATATATTGAAGAAGTAAAAGGATTGCTCGACCATCGAGGCTCGGCTTTGGGGCATCGTTTGAGCGACAGCGGAAGAAGCGGATCTGCAGAAATTGCTGATTATTTGTTACTGCAGGTTATTAACCGCTTTGAACCCTTATTAAAGCAGATCACGGCTCAGCCCCGATTACATCCGCACAATTTATTTCTTGAATTATTGCAGTTGGCAGGCGAACTTTCGACGTTTACTGCTCAATCTAAGCGCCCTCCAGAAATTCCAGTGTATGCACATGAAGACCTGCAAGTTAGCTTTGCTGGGCTGTTTTCAGCGCTTAGACAGTCGCTCTCCACAGTGCTGGAGCAAACAGCGATTGCAATGGAATTGGTGCAGCGCAAATTTGGGATATATGTTGCGCCGGTTACTGATCCTTCATTATTAAAATCAGCCAGTTTTATTATGGCCGCAAAAGCGGATATGCCTGGCGATCTATTGCGCAGCCGCTTCCCCACGCAGGCAAAAGTTGCCCCTGTCGAGGCGATTAGAGAACTTATCTCAGCGCAGTTACCCGGCTTGACTCTGCGCCCTCTTCCCGTGGCTCCTCGACAAATCCCCTATCACGCAGGGTTCACTTACTTTGAGGTGGAGCGCAGTGGAGAGTTATGGCAGGCCATGACTCGCTCGGGTGGTTTTGCAGTGCATCTGGGCGCAGAGTTCCCTGGATTAACTATGGAACTCTGGGCCATAAGGAATAATTAATATGAGTAATGACAGCTTTACTCCTCCACGGGCCCCTAATGCTGGGGATAGAACGGTTTTGATACCGACACCCGGTGCTGCAGCGGCACCGGCAGCAGCTCAGGCTCAGCCACAATTCTTTGCCAGCCAAGATGCCCCGGTCGAGGCTCAGGTCCGCAACAGCCTTAATCCATTGGTGTCTGCGGCTTCAAAATTGTTAGGCGTAATTATCAAATTACGCACAACGATGAATCACGCCAACGTACCTGATTTGCACAAGCGACTTACTACGGAAATCCAAAGCTTCGAGCGTGAGGCAAAGCAACTGGCTTTAACACCTGAATCAGTGCTAACAGCCCGTTACTTACTATGTACTGTCGTGGACGAGGTTGTTTTGACCACACCTTGGGGTACAGCTAGCGGTTGGAGCCAGCACTCTCTTCTTAGCCTGTTTCACAAAGAGACTTTTGGAGGGGAGAAGTGTTTTGTCATTTTGCAACGCATGCTGGAAACTCCCGCAAGTCATTTGGAACTCCTTGAGCTTTTTTACCTGTGTTTGAGCTTGGGCTTTCAGGGTAAGTATCGGCTCGTACAGCGTGGACACGAACAAATAGAACAGATTCGTGATGAGCTCTACAGAACAATTGAACAGCATAAGCAGCCAATGGACCGAGATCTTTCGCCGCGTTGGCAAGGATGCGTAGAGCGAAAATCCCGGCTGATTCACTATATACCCCTCTGGGTGATTATGAGTGTTGTCCTGGGATTGTTACTTGCAACTTATAGTGGTTATCGCTGGTGGCTCTATGAAACGACGACACCGGTCGCAGACCAGATTTTAGATTTGTCCAAAAGTGATGATGAGTCTCCGCAAGGAGAAGGGTAACACTCGGGCTGATATTGATCCTGGGTACGGTCGATACCCTGGAAGACGGAGCAATTCATGAAACGCTTGCGTAACTTTTTTACCAATAAGTGGGTGTTGGGGCTCATAGGGCTCTCAGCTCTTTCCCTCCTCATTTGGTTTGCGGCAGATTACATTAAGTTTGGTGGTGATAATGCCACGCTTTCTCACTCTGTCCGACTAACTATTATTGTTTTTATTTTTGCTATTTGGCTTGTGTGGAATATTAGCCAATGGTTGGTAGAGAGACGTCAAAACCAGGCTTTAATAAAAGGCATTGAGGAATCACAAGAAGCCGATTCTACAGATCCAGACGAAGAACGCTCGCTGGAAGAGTTGAATGCTCTTTCTGGTCGCTTCCGTGAAGCGATGGGTGTATTACGTAGTGCTCGGTTTAAATCTGACAAGGGACAAGTTTCCCTTTATCAGCTTCCCTGGTACATCATTATTGGGCCTCCCGGTTGTGGTAAAACAACAGCCCTGGTGAACTCCGGGTTGGAATTTCCACTGGCGCAGAGTCATGGGAAGGAAGCCCTGGGTGGGGTAGGGGGCACCCGTAACTGTGATTGGTGGTTTACCAATGATGCAGTTTTAATTGATACCGCAGGGCGTTATACGACTCAGGACAGCCACCGGGTTTACGATAATAGCGCTTGGAAAGCTTTTCTGAGCTTATTGAAAAGATACCGCCGCCGCCGCCCGATCAATGGTGCTTTGGTTGCAATTAGCTTGCAAGATTTAATGGTGCAAACTGAAGAGCAGCGCCAACACCAGGCAAAAATTATCCGCCAGCGTGTAAATGAACTGCAACAAGAGTTGGGTATTCGCTTCCCGATTTATCTCACTTTCACAAAATGTGACTTAGTTGCAGGTTTTACAGAGTTTTTCGACAACCTCTCTCAAGCTGAGCGTGAGCAAGTTTGGGGAATGAGTTTTCCCCGTGAAGCTAACGCCACGGTAGGGGCCCCTCTCGATAATTTCAAAGCAGAATTTGAGCAGCTGATAGAGCGTTTGAACCAACGCGTATTGTGGCGTGTTCATCAGGAGAGGAATGTAGAGAAGCGGGCGTTGTTGCAAGGTTTTCCTGCCCGAATGGAAAGCCTTACAGATATTTTGACAGATTTTGTAAAGCAGACTTTCGGTCCAAATCGTTACGAAACCGTCCCTATGGTCAGAGGGGTCTACTTTACTAGTGGCACTCAGGAGGGCAGTCCTGTTGACCGTATGATGTCCTCCGTAACCGCTGATTTTGGACTAGAGCGTAGCGTCGGGCCAAAATTCCAGGGTGTTGGTAAGAGCTTTTTCTTGCATCGACTATTGAAGGATGTCGTTTTCCCCGAGGCTGAATTAGTAGGCGTTAATCGCCGGATTGAGTCAGCTAACCTTTGGTTACGCCGGGGAGTTTTTGCTACTTTGGCGGGAGGCTTTGTCGGAGCTATTTTCTTATGGAGTGGCAGTCTCGCACAGAATAAATTATCCATGGGAGAGGTTAGCGATAATCTCAGCGCGTACCAAGGTGCAGAGAGTGAGCTGAAAGGTAAAAATATTACGCCCATCAGTGCCTTAAATTTGTTAGAGCCTTTGAAGCGGGCTAGTGCGGTCTACGATCGTGAGGAACATCCGTGGATTGGCAATTTGGGGCTTTATGACACCAGAATTGATACTGCAGCAAATGATCTCTATCGCCATAAATTAGAAACTATTTATCTTCCCGCTTTACTTCGTGATATAGAGAGTGACTTAAGTCGTCTCGGAAGTAATGATCCCGCTTTGGTAAGTACTCTCAAAACCTATTTGATGTTTTTTAATCCAGATAAAATGGATTTGAAAACCATAGAGGCTTATTACACTGCTCGCTGGGAGCGTCAGTTACCCGGTGAAGCCGGGAGGCAGGAAGAGCTGCGCTACCACCTGGATCAACTATTTATTCAGCCTCTCCCCAATTCAATTGAAGAGAATGAGAGGGTGGTAGCTCGCGCGCGACAGCAACTGCGTCGTATCCCTGTACCTCAGCGGTTATTTGCTCAACTACAAAATAGTGACTTCGGATTGACCCCTGTAGATCTCTACCAGGAAATTGGTGGAGACACTCAGCAAATTTTTGGTATGGGGGCCAATAATCCAAACTTCACGATTCCCTTCCTCTATACAAAGGCGGGCTATAAAGAACTGGACTTTGGAGCGGACTCTCAGCTGATGACAAATATGGCTGAAGAACGCTGGATATATGGAGGAGATCTGAGTGGTGAGGACTTTACCGAAGCCGACCGTGAAAAGCTTGGTGAGGAAGTAAAACGAATCTATCTTGGGGAGTACTTACAGCGTTGGCAGGGCTTCCTTGGCGGGTTCAAAATACAGAGGTTTGGTAGCACTTCACAGGCATTGGATGTGTTGTCAAAGTTGTCTGATCCTATTTACTCACCCCTGCTTGCGATTACCGAGATAACTTCAGATAACACTCGTCTGACCCTTCGCCCTGAGGTTCCAGTCGATGCTTCTGGGGTACCGCTACCTGTATCCAGTACTACTCGAAAGTTGGGACAAGCCGCACTGGGTAGTGCAACCAGTGCCTTGCAGGATCATTACAAGCCAAACATTGTTGATGTTAGGTTTGAGGAGGTCCAGCGAATCACTCAGAGTGAGAAGGGGCGGCCAGCGCGTATCCAAGAATACCTGGATACTATTAATAAAATTCAGGAATACCTCACTGAGATCGACAGCGCTCCCGATTCGAATCAAGCGGCTTTTGGACGTGCCAAAGCGCGTTTTGCCGGCGGTAGCGATGCGATTAAACAGTTAAGGGTTAAGGCTGCTAATGCACCAGCACCTTTTGACCAGTGGCTGACAGATATTGCTGACAGCGCTTGGGGACTGGTAATGGCCAAGACTAAGGCGCATATAAACCGTGTCTGGCGTGAAGAGGTGTATCAAAGCTATAGCAATAGCCTGGCAAACCGGTACCCACTGCGCAGCGACCGTGACCAGGAAGTGCCGGTGATGGAGTTTAACCAGTACTTCAAACCAGGTGGTATTGAGGAGAAATTTGTCAATCAGTATCTGAAACCATTTGTGGATACCAGAAACTGGAAAATCAAATACGTTGAAGGGCAGGGTATTAGCCTTTCAAGGGAAGCCCTTTCCCAGTTGCGTCGAGCTGAACGTATTCGAAAAACTTTCTTCAGTGCCGGCGAAGGAGCTTCTTACTCTTTCCGTATTGAGCCAACGAAACTGGATTCCAGTGTTCGTTTGTTTGAACTTGAACTTGGAGAGCAGCGAGTTCCTTACTCCCATGGCCCTAAAACCACTAAAAAGCTGACTTGGCGTGGTGGTGAAAGTAATCGGGTTCGCATTATCTTTGAAGATCTGAATGAGACTGTTCATCGCAAGCATTTTGAAGGGGACTGGGCATGGTACAGACTGTTAGCGAGCTCAGATTTGGAAGCCGGGCGAAGTAATGCAGAACACTTTGTCACTTTCTCTGAGGAAGGGCGAAAGGCTCAATTTAAATTGATTGCATCTAATGTAAACAATCCATTCGACCGCAGTTTACTCCGCGGATATCGATGCCCTGAGACCCTGTAGACGGAGTAGATGATTTGCAAAATACAGTTGGTATTTTTGGTAAGTTGCCGGGTCACGGGGACTTTGTTCAGCGACAGCTGCCGGGTAGTTTTGTCACTGTATGGGATGGCTGGTTACAACGAGCGGTATTCGGTTCTCGCGAACTCGTAGGTCAAGAGTGGTTGGACTACTACTTGACCAGTCCTGTTTGGAGGTTTGTCCACAGTAAAGGCATCATTGATGCCAATGCGTGGGCCGGAATTTTAGTACCTAGTGTGGATAGTGTTGGGCGCTATTTTCCGTTGACATTTGCTGCTCCGCTATCCCCAGTAGTGGATGCATTTGCTTTTATGTCTGATGCTAAGAGCTGGTTCCAGAGCTTGTCTGAATTAGCAATTACATCGCTGCAAAATATGCTACATGCAGACCAGTTATGTGAGGCATTTAGTGCTCCCCCTGACAGGGCGGGCATTATCTCTCTGCCTCCAGCACAAGGAGACTTTGTTGTCTCCACAGGCCAATCGAATAGTCTGGAAAGAGGTTTTGCAGGTCTATTAGGGCAGATGAGCAAAAGTAGCTACTCCGCATATAGTCTGTGGTGGAGTGAGGGGTCTCAACACTTGGCCCCGACAACCTTGCTGTGCCCATCATTGCCAAGCCCTGAGCTCTATAGCTCAATGCTTGGTGTGCAGTTACAGAAGAATATAAGTTAGGATTGAGGGCACAGCGTGAGACAGCTGGTTATCTTGGATAAGAAGAAGCATCGCAATTGCAAATTAATCAAAAGTGATCTTTCCCACAGTAAGAATTCGCATATTTGCCCAATCTTATTGCCTGAATTCATACCGGTGGCGCGTGCCTGTCCTATTATATTTACTCGATCAAAAGAGACGGGAAAGCTTGAGAGCTGTGCATTACTTGGCGTAACACCTGGAGAAAACCTTTTTTGGCAAGAAGGACAATGGCAGGGTGATTATATTCCCGCATCTATTCGCTCTTATCCCTTCTATTTGAAATATAAAGAAGGTGACTCTTCCAATGCATTTGTTTGCGTTGAATCGTCTCTATTATCTGAAGACGGAAATAGTTCTTTAGGTGTTAGGTTGTTTGAAGAGAATGGGAATCCAAGTGGTCACTTATTGGAAGCGCAGCGCCGCTTAGAGGATATCCATCTTAAAAAGACGCAGGTTTGGAAGTTTGTCGGTATTTTGCAGCGGAATAATTTGCTGGTAGAAAAAGAAATAAATATAGATTTGCCAGGTGATGTTAAGCATAAATTAACAGGTGTTTATTGTATTTCAGAGAAGAGATTGGGAGAGCTTGATTCTGCAGCTTTCCTGGAATTGCGTGAATCAGGTTGTTTGCCTTTTATTTATGCACATCTTTTCTCCTTGCAGAAGTCGACAGCTTTAAGTGCGCTGCATAAAAAATTTCATGCGAAAATTCTTCACTGATATTAAGAGTGGACTTTTACTTTTCATCTATGGATTTATTGATCAGAACGTTAATTTAAGAAAACCTATAAAGTTTGATTGAATTGAGATAATTGTATTAGAGGTTCTGGTTGTAAAGTGAGTATCAGAGCAGGAAGCTAAGGTTACTGATATGTCTTACAGAATAATTTTTACTGGAGAGATAAGAGGTTCTGTAGAGCGGCGCTATGCAATTGCTGCATTGGGGCGTGAATTTGGTTTGGGCTTTAGTCAAATAAAAGGACTGCTGACTGGGGCAAAATCTCAAATCAAGGCTACGGAAGATAGAAGGGAAGCCTGCCAGCTAATGAAAAAGTTCTGGGAGGCGGGATGGCATACTCAGCTCTGCTTGGGTGATCAATTAATACACTGTACTGAAAAGTCTAGTAATTGTGGTGACCCTCCGTTACCTCCCGCTCTAGAATTTTTGGAAAGTACTGATGGCACAGTTTCTATTGGTATTCCAGCCGGTTGGCAAGGGTTTGACAATCTGAATAGGGAAGCTGTGATTCAGGCCGGAAGTTCAGAGTTAAGTCGCTATTTGATCGTACTAAAGCAAGATCGATCTCTGCTTCCCCATGATTTGTCGATTGAGCATTTCGGTAAAGCACAAATACAGCAGTGTCTGACTAGAGTGGAAAATGGCGTTATTATATCCGGGCCTGAACCACTGATAAGCAACAGTCAAAATGGCCATATTTATGAGATGTCTGCTGAGGTTGTAAAAACACCAGTTCGCTATTTGGTCACTTTCTTTCAGAGCCCGGATAGTTTCTATTCTGTGTTTTTGTGGTCATCTCTTGAGAACTTTGAAAAGAGTAGGTCTGAGTTTTTGCATATTTTTGCCACATTTAAACTTGTGACTAGTGTGGGGAGTTGCGATTCAACAGCAGTTCCTATGTAATGGCTTGGAATAAGAAGCCAAAATCTAACAAAAATAAATAGCGTAAAATTGTCAACTGAACATGTTTTTTAAAGTAATAGGTACCAAGCGCATTATTTGCCTTGATTAGATATCTACAACGTGTACTCTTCTCAGAATTCTGATTAAAGGATTTGATTCGGTATAAGGGCCTTTTTTGATGGCATTCCCAAACACGATAAATATCGATGAATTAGTTGCTCCAATCTCAGAGGATAATCCCGTAGGGGAAGATATCCGAGAAGATCGTTCGCCAACTTCTGATTATTACTCGATCAAAGATGCTCGCAACAGTGCAAGAGCTGCTGAACGCTCCGCAATGTTCGATGATGCAGATACAGACCTACTCGCACCTTGGAGGGATGTAGCAAAAGCTGCAGAAAATATCCTAGGGAAAAAGAGTAAGGACTTGGAGGTTGCCAGCTGGTATACCGAGGCCTTGATTCGCTTACATGGCTTTATTGGCTTGAGAGATGGCCTGCAGGTGATCGACTCGTTAGTAGAGCAATATTGGGAAGGTCTGTATCCCTTACCAGACGAAGACGGCCTTGAAACAAAAGTAGCACCCCTGACAGGTTTGAATGGTGATGGTGGTGATGGCACCTTGCTAATGCCTATTCGCAGTGCCGGTATTACTCCCGAAGGGGATTATGGGGACTATTCATTCTTCCAATTCCAACAGGCTCGGGATGCTGACAGAATTGCAGATGACGATGCTAAGGCTGCTCGAATAGAAACGCTGGGTTACAACCTTGAGCAGATTGATCAATGTGTAAACAGTGCGAGTGGTGAATGGGCTCAAAACCTCGTCCAGACAATCGAGGCAGCGCTGGGGCACTTTAAGACCATAAATGATAGCCTGCGACAAAGCTGCGGCCATGATGCCCCCCCGTCCACGAATATTTCATCTCTATTGGATGAGGTGTTGCGGACAAGCCGTTTTATTTATAAGACGCACTTGGAGTCTATGGAGCAGACTCAAGAAGATGTGGCGCCTGAATCGTCAGAAGAGCCTGCTGGGGAAGTTCAAGCTGGAAATGCAGCTGCAGCAGCGGTTACTTCTGTAGCTGCCTCTGCTGTAGCTGTCCCTACCGGTCCGGTAGTGTCCAGAGAAGATGCCTTAAAATTGCTTGAGCAGGCGGCAAAGTATTTTCGTACCTATGAGCCGCATACGCCGCTGGCGCCCGGCCTGGAGAGGCTGATAGGCTGGGGACGAATGACCGTTTCACAATTGATGTCTGAATTGCTACCTGATGATCAGTCGAAGGCGCTTTACTCCCAGTTGACGGGAGTTCGTCTCGATGGCACGGATACACAAAAATATATAACCCCACCAGTGACTACAAGTGGCACGTCATCAGCTCCTGCGGTTGCCGCAGATACACCTACTGAAAGTGTATCCGCGCCAGTCTCTGATGAAGGTTGGGGTGAGCAACCGCAAGAAGAAGCCAGCACTGGTTGGTAATTAACTGAGAACAGCAGTCCCTAAAGTCGGAAAGGAGACCTTAGATGTCTGAAAGCATCCACAACAAACTTAAGCGCGTGCGTAAGCCGCGTGTACATATCACTTACGATGTTGAAACTAACGGAGCCGAAGTCAAAAAGGAGCTTCCTTTTGTGGCGGGTGTTATGGGTGATTACTCTGGTGATAATGCCGAGAATCGCAAGGCACTGAAAGATCGTAAGTTTATCCAAATTGACCGCGATAACTTCAACGACGTAATGGGTAAAGTAAACCCAAAGTTGAACTTGCAGGTGGAAAACACCCTGACTGGTGACGGTAGCAAGATGGCTGTTGATCTCGACTTCAACAACATGGACGCCTTCTCGCCGGAGCAGATTGTTGAGCAGGTTGAGCCACTAAAGCAATTGCTTGAAGCCCGTAGTAAGCTGCGTGATCTGCTGAGTAAAGCTGATCGCTCTGAGGAGCTTGAAAAAGTACTTGAGGATATTCTCAAGAGCACAGAAAACGTCAGCGCTATCTCTGACCAGTTGGGCTTGAATGAGGATAAAGGAGAGGACTCAGAATGAGCACTGAAGTAGAAAATGTTGCAGGAAGTGAAGCTGAAGAGCAATCGGCGAGTCTCCTAGATCAGGCGATTGCGGCAACTAAACAAACTGAGCCTCAAGAAGCACAAGACTTGCTTGCGAATTTGACAGAGCAAGTAATGAAAGGGACGGTCACCTGGGATCGCAACCTGACCCAGACCATCAAGAAAGCTGTTAGCGCGATTGATAAGGCAATGTCCCAGCAGCTGTCTGCGATTTTGCATGACGAGAAATTCCAGAAGCTGGAAGGATCATGGCGTGGTCTGAATCACCTGGTCATGAACTCGGAAACTGGCGCTACCATGAAAATCCGCATGCTCAATCTGAGCAAGCGCGAGCTCTTCCGCGACCTGGATAAGGCAGTTGAGTTCGACCAGAGCCAGACCTTCAAAAAAATCTATGAAGAAGAGTTTGGTACTGCGGGTGGTGAGCCATACGGCGTAATGATCGGGGATTTCGAGTTCACCAGCCACCCTGAGGATATCGAGCTTCTGAGCAAGATGTCTAATGTTGCTGCGGCTGGCTTCTGTCCGTTTGTTGCAGCCGCCGGTGCCGGCATGTTTGGTTTTGATGACTACACGGAACTTTCCAAGCCGAGAGATCTGGGTGGTATTTTTGAATCCGCCGAGTACATCAAGTGGCGCAGTTTCCGTGACAGTGACGACTCCCGTTTTGTCACCTTGGTAATGCCGCGTACCCTAGCCCGTACCCCTTATGGTGCTAACACCAAGCCGATTGAAGCTTTTGACTTCGAAGAGTTTGAAGTGGATGAAGACGGCGTTTCCCGTCCAGCAGAGCACGATCAATACTGCTGGATGAATGCTTCTTATGTTATGGGCACCACCATGACTCAAGCATTCGCTGAGAACTCCTGGTGTACTGCAATTCGCGGTGCTGAGGGTGGTGGTAAAGTAGAAGGACTGCCATCTCACGTGTTCAAGAGTGACGATGGGGATCTCGATCAGAAATGCCCCACAGAGATTGGTATTACCGATCGCCGTGAAGCGGAGTTAAGCGCTCAAGGCTTCTTGCCTCTGTGTCACTACAAGAATACGGATTACTCGGTATTCTTTGGTGCTCAAAGTGCGCAAAAGGCGAAGGCATACGATGACCCTGACGCCACTGCTAACGCAGCTATTTCTGCTCGCTTGCCTTATTTGATGGCGACCTCTCGTATTGCACATTACCTCAAGGTAATGGCACGCGATAAAGTGGGTTCCTTTATGGAAGCTGGTGATTGTGAGCGCTGGTTGAACAAGTGGATCTCCCAGTACACTAACTCCAACCCCGACGCGAGCCCTGAAATGAAAGCGAAGTACCCGCTTTCTGAGGCCCGTGTGGAAGTAAAAGAGATTCCGGGTCAGCCTGGATGTTATAGTGCGATTGCCTATCTGAGACCCTGGTTACAGATGGAAGAATTGACGACGTCCTTGCGTATGGTGGCAAATATCCCGTCTGCGGGATAAGGCTCCGGGCCCGCCTCTAGGGGCGGGTTCTCTCTTCACATGGCCTTGTTCAAGGCCTGCGTTTTACCATTATTTATTCAAATAATAATTCTTGTTGGAGTATACCGGTGCCCCGTGCAGCACATGACCAAATATCGGAAGATCAATCAGATGTTCTACCGGAGAAATTGGCGAGAGGGCAGCAGAGAGAGCTACATAAATTTCTGCAGGAACCGGATGATCTTTTTGCATTTGAATATTGGCTCACAGAATTATCCCCCTGTACAAATAGGGATAATTATTCCGTTCGCCATTATCTGAGTCGAATTATCGCCGAGTTGGACGAACTAATCTGTGACCAGCTGAATTGTATAATTCATCACCAGAAGTTTCAGAGACTTGAAGCGAGCTGGCGGGGGATATCCTTATTGGTGTTTGATACACCCCACGCTGAAAATATTAAAATCAAACTCTTGGATGCCAGCTGGAAAGACCTCGCGAAGGATATAGAGCGGGCCCCGGATTTTGACCAATCTGGGCTGTTTCATCTTATATATAATGAAGAGTTTGGTACTCCAGGCGGCGAGCCATTTGGTTTGTTGCTTGGAGATTACTATGTATCCCATCGGCCGCTGCCTGACCACCCTTATGATGATGTATTTACTTTGCAGGGCATCGCGCATACTGCAGCCGCAGCCTTTGCACCGTTTGTTTGTGCATCAGCACCGCAACTTTTTGGTGTAGACAACTT
This sequence comes from Microbulbifer maximicatervae (SeqCode), assembly GCF_052466985.1. Classification (NCBI taxonomy): domain Bacteria; kingdom Pseudomonadati; phylum Pseudomonadota; class Gammaproteobacteria; order Cellvibrionales; family Microbulbiferaceae; genus Microbulbifer; species Microbulbifer maximicatervae (SeqCode). The sequence goes on along the minus strand of NZ_CP174298.1, from coordinate 3,492,567 downwards.
TTCGGATCTAGCAAAGCCTATCAATTTTTCAGAAGTGTTCCGTCAAAAAGAATACATTCGATGGAATGGCCTTCGGGATCTGGAAGACAGCCGATTTATCGCTTTGACACTTCCTCAAGTTTTGATGAGAGAACCTTATAATCAGGAATTTTCATCCTATCGTGGTTTGAGGTTTCAGGAGCAGGTACGGGCATCCCATAACCAGAATTATTTATGGGGGAATGCCTGCTTTGCATTGGGTGCCGTACTGTTAAGAGAGTTTAGTGAAGTTGGCTGGTTTTCACATATTAGAGGGGTTGCACGTGACCATCTGGGCGGAGGGCTGGTAACCCAGCTACCAATGGTGCCTTATAGGCCAGATAGTACTCCTGGCATGATCCGAATGGCCACTTCAATTTTGGTAACTGATTTTGCTGAGCGGGATTTAAGTGACTTAGGGTATGTATGCTTGAGTCACTGTTACGATACTCCTTACAGCGCCTTTAATAGTGTTCCATCACTTCAAAGGCCGAAGCAATACACATCTAAAGCAGCCACGGCTAATGCGCGCATTAGCTCTATGTTACAACAAATACTTTGCGCATCCCGATTTGCTCATTATATCAAGGTAATGATAAGGGATAAGGTGGGTGCCTATATGAATGCTGCAGATTGCGAACGGCAGTTGCAGCATTGGTTGGATGAATACACAACGGGAAGGGATGACCTTTCCTGGGAAATGCAGGCTCGATACCCTCTACGGGAGTCTCGGGTGCAAGTAACGGATGAACCAGGCAAGGCGGGTAGCTATCAAAGTGTGATTCATCTCAAGAGTCATTACACCGTTGACCATCTTGTATCCGAGCTAAAACTTACAACCGCATTGGCAACAATCGGCGTCGGAGCTACCTAATTATTATGGTTAGAGAAAAGCGATTATTGGCCCCGGTATTGGATCGATTATTACAATCATCTAGTAAATTGGATGTACATCAATCCCATCAAGTGTTGAGGCAGTTGCGTGAAGGGGTGCGTCGTGATTTGGAATACTTGTTCAATACAAGATTTAAATGTATTTCCGCACCTTCAACTCATGAAAGTTTAGAGCAGTCAAATATTAACTACGGGTTACCAGACCTATCAACAGTCAATCTTTCCTCTGCCGCTAGCCGAAAACAGTTTTGTCGAGATATTGAAAAAACAATTTTAAATTTTGAGCCCAGAATACGTTCGGTAAAAGTAACCACCCAAGACAAAGTGGATGTCGAAGATCCTAGTATACGCTTTCGTGTTGAAGCTGTATTACATGTAAATCCAGCGTCGGAAGTTATTGTATTTGATTCGGCACTCAACCCAGTTACCCAGCTGGTGGATGTCTCTGAGATTATGTGATGAGTGAAAAATTAATAGATCTCTACGAGCGAGAGCTCGCATTCATTCAGCAAACTTCTGCTGAATTTGCAAAGATGCACCCAGCTGCCGCATCCCGACTTCAGCTGGATGCAGATACAGTTGATGATCCTTTAGTAGGGCGACTGTTGTCCGGCTTCGCTTACATGAATGCTCGGGTGCAGCAAAAGCTGAGTGATGATTTTCCGGAGTTAACGGATGCAATGCTGGAAACTCTGTATCCTCATTATCTTCGTCCAATTCCCTCTTGTGCCATTGTTCAGTTTGAACCGGAAAAGGATTTGGATGCGATAACCCGGGTAGAAACGAAGACTTTACTCGAAAGTGACAGCTTTCAAGGGCAAACCTGCCGCTTTACAACTTGTTATCCAGCAGAAATTTGCCCATTTCAGGCGGTGAGTGCCACCCTGATGCCAAGGCCATTTATCGCTCCGGGCTGTAATGACATTCAGGGCGCTAATGCAGTTTTAAAATTATCCCTTAAAACTTTTAGCCCAAGCATAAAATTTTCTGAGCTAAACCCTGAGAGTCTCCGCTTTTTCCTTCGTGGCCAACCATCTCATATCTATAGTTTATATGACTTGCTACTAAGTAAGTGTGTCAGGTTGGTTGTTGCCAATGGGGAGAGTGATCCAAAGCCAACTTTTCTCTCTCCGGATGAAATATGTCAAGTGGGGCTAAGTCCAGATGAGGGTTTATTGCCATATCCTGATACCGCATTCGTAGGATATCGACTCCTAACTGAATATTTTGCTTTTCCGGAAAAGTTCCTTTTCTTGGATATATTAAATATTGGTGAGGCGCTAAATGAGAGCTTTGACGACACGTTAAATCTGTATTTTTATTTATCCGAAACTCATGAAGAGTTAGAAAAACAGATTTCTCCAAGCATGTTTGCTTTGGGCTGTGCTCCGGTTGTTAATTTATTTAAACAAAGTGCAGATCCTATTCCGCTTAATCACTCGCAGTATAGTTACCATGTGGTCCCTGATGCTCGTAGAAGTGATGGCTTAGAAATATACTCAGTGGATGAAGTTGCGGCAACTAATGGTGATGGAGAGACAACCAGTTACCGGCCTTTCTATGGAATTCGACACAGTCAACATCATGCTGATCAATCTGCCTTTTGGTTTAGTCGTCGCAGAGATGTGATCGAAGGAGAGCATCGGAATGAACAAGCATCTGAGATTGATATAAGCTTAGTCGATCTGGATTTTAACCCGCATAGAATTAGTGATCAGACATTAGATATTAAGTTAACCTGCTGTAATCGAAATCTAGCCAAAAAATTACCTAGTGGTAGCGCCCAGCCTTATTTAGAGGTTGTTGACGGTGATTTGCCAGTTAGCCGAATTAGTTGTGTGGTTTCCCCAACAGCAACTATACGACCGCCTCGACGAGAGCGAGGGTATTGGAGGTTAATTTCTCACCTTAACTTAAATCATCTTTCTCTATCAGGTGCAGAGGGATGTAATGCGTTAAAAGAAATTTTTAGGCTTTATGACTTCCGTGACTCTGCTAGTACGCGTAATTTAATCGAGTCATTATTAAAGCTTAATACTAAACCGGTTACTGCTCCGATTCAGATTGATCAAAGTGTAGTTTTATGTCGCGGCACAGAAGTTGAGATTGAACTTGATTCCATGATGTTAACAGGAACAAGTCCATTGTTATTTGCTAGCATCATAGAGCGTTTCCTGGGCTTATACTGTTCAATTAATTCATTTACAAAACTGATTGCCACTATGAGTGGTCGAGATGGGGAGTTGAAGCGATGGCCACCTCGCGCCGGCGAAAAAGCTTTACTGTAATTGAGCGTTTACGCCGAGAGCCTTATAACTTTGATTTTTTTCAAGCGGTAAGGCTGGTAGAGCGTGCAGTACATCTGGCAGGTACAGGTTTCAGTAAAGAACCTATAGCGAGCGCTGCCCCTCCGACTAAAGAGCTGATTCGGTTTAGTGCTCAATCTGGGTTGTCTTTTGTTAGCTCGGATGTTTTACGTCTAGAGAAGAAAAGCGTTGAACATGAAGAGCCCGATGAAAATGAGACTCATCAGTGGCATATGGAGGTGGGTTTTACAGGGTTAATCGGTAGTCAGGGGGTGATGCCCTATTACCTGACAGAGTTAGTGCAGAGGGAGCTTAGGGAGAACAATACGGCACTGCGTGATTTTCTGGATATGTTTAATCACAGAAGTATTTCCCTTTTTTATCAAGCTTGGCATAAATACCAGTTGCCTGTGAATTATGAGCGGCAACGCCTGCAGAATTCTCGAGAGCCAGACAAGCTTACCCAGGCTCTTGCGTCCCTTGCAGGGCTTGGTACAAATGAAATGCGCTATCGAATGCCGATACCGGATGAAGCACTAGTTGGAATGGGAGGACACCTTTCCAGTGGACGTTGTTCCGCTACCGCTTTATCCAGCATGATCAAGCATTATTTTGATTTAACGGTAAGCATTGAACAATTCCAGGGACAGTGGGATGAGTTACCGGATGATATCTTGTGCCGACTGCCTAGTGCTCAGGTGCCGAAGGGTATTAATAATTGCTTGGGAGTAAATACCATTCTGGGTACGCACTGCTTCCAAGCCCAGAATAAATTTCAGGTAATTATTGAGTCAATGCCTTATGAGCAATTTATGACTATTGCTCCGGGTACGAAAAAGTTGGAATCGCTTAAGGAGTTTATTCGCTTTAGTGCTGGTATTGAATTGGATTTTGAGTTGTCGGTGACGCTTTCAACCAGCCAGGTAGCACCTATCCAGCTAAATAGAAAAGCTGAGAATGAACCTTTACTGGGATGGAATACTCACATGGCTAGTGAACAAGATGGTGAAAGGTTAGTACAAATAACCTTAAGTGCAGACAATATTTCACCTGATGAAGCTTTACCTGCTGCATAAGTAAAATTAACAATATTATTATTTAGGAAAGGATATTCAACGTGATCAATATCGATTTGAAGCGATTGGTTGATACCATGACTCCGCATATGCGTGACTCACTAGAGGGCGCTGCTGGGCTTTGTCTGTCACAGAACCAGTACAATGTTGAATTAGAGCATTGGTTACTGAAACTTTTGGATCAGTCTGATACTGACCTTTACCATCTGTTGGAAAAACACGACTGTAATCCAGCAAATTTTGCCAAGCAGCTGGCTACAGCGATTGCTGGATTTCGGGCCGGCAGCAGCCGTCCACCAGCCCTGTCCCCAACTATCGTAGAAGCAGCGAAGAATGCTTGGATGCTGGCTTCTATTGATTATGGACATAGAGCAATCAGTTCCGGACACTTTTTGGCTGCGCTTTTACTGGAAGAAACTTCTCGTCGCCAGATTTTAGAATCCTGCCCAGAACTGAAAGAGATAGCTCCAGAATCGATTCGCGAAACTGCTCGTGCAATGTTTGGACAAAGTGGAGAGTCTAGCCATATTAGCGCTACGGCGGATATGGATGATGGCGCAGCTGCAGTTGCTGCAGCTGCTTCTAAAGCTCCAGCTTTGGACAAATATACAATCAACCTAACTGAAAGAGCGAAGAAGGGAGAGATTGACCCTGTACTTGGTCGTGATGAGGAAATACGCCAATGTATCGATATCTTAACTCGCCGGCGTCAAAATAATCCGATCCTGACTGGTGAAGCAGGTGTTGGTAAAACTGCCGTCGTTGAAGGCTTTGCTCTTCGAATAGCTAGTGGTGATGTACCTGAGCCATTGCGCGGTGTAGCCGTACGCACGCTTGACTTGGGACTTCTTCAGGCTGGCGCCAGTGTAAAAGGTGAGTTTGAAAACCGCTTAAAGTCTGTAATTTCAGAAGTGCGAGCATCTGCAACGCCAATTATTCTATTTATTGATGAAGCGCACACCATGATTGGCGCGGGCGGTAAAGAGGGGCAGGGGGATGCGGCTAATCTCCTGAAACCTGCACTGGCTCGTGGTGAATTGCGTACTTTAGCTGCCACAACCTGGGCGGAATATAAGAAGTATTTTGAACGCGATCCTGCTTTGACCCGTAGATTCCAGGTAGTAAAAGTGGAAGAGCCTGATGAGAGCAACGCGATTGATATGATGCGTGGTATCGCAACCTCGCTGGAGGAGCACCATAAAGTACGCATTCTGGATGAAGCTATCATAGCTTCGGTAAAGTTATCTCATCGTTATATTCCCGGGCGCCAATTGCCAGATAAGTCGGTTAGCTTACTGGATACGGCCTGCGCGCGCGTCGCTCTTAGCCAGTCTGCTACTCCTGGGGCGATTGAAGATGCTCGTATCAATATTGATCGCACTAATACTACTCTGGCTAAACTTGAGCGTGAAAACGCAGCAATGGGTGAGCATGAGGAGCAACTGGCAGAGCTAAAAGAGTTTAAAGCTTCCGAAGAAAAGCGTTTGGAAGTTCTCGAACAGCAATTACTTAAAGAGAATGAGCTAATCGGACAGATTCAGCAACTCCGCGATCAGATCGATGTAGAGTTTATGAAGGCCCAAGGTGGTGAAGGTGAAGATACACCCGACGAGGCCTTATTAGCCGACTATCAGCAACAGCTCAAAACATTAACTGCGGACTTGGAAGTTATCCAAGGGGATACCCCGTTAATGCAGCCAGCTGTTGATGAGCAGGCTATTGCCGCAGTAGTTGCCAACTGGACTGGAATTCCTGTCGGTAAGATGGTTAGCGATGAAATCATTGCTGTGAAGACGTTGGCAGAGCGCCTGAATAAGCGTGTTATTGGCCAACCTCATGCTATTGAGGCTGTAGCTCAGGCAATTCGCACTTCTCGAGCAGGCTTGACAGACCCACGTAAACCGGTGGGTGTGTTTATGTTCTGTGGTACTAGCGGTGTAGGTAAAACAGAGACCGCGCTTGCCTTGGCTGACGAGCTATTTGGTGGTGAGCAAAATATCACGACCATCAATATGGCTGAATTCAAGGAAGAGCATAAAGTATCTATGCTTTTGGGCTCTCCTCCCGGCTATGTCGGCTACGGAGAGGGCGGTGTTCTTACCGAAGCTGCACGCCGTAAGCCTTATTCAGTAATCTTATTGGATGAGATGGAAAAAGCCCACCCAGGTGTACAGGATGTTTTCTATAACCTGTTTGACAAGGGGACCATTAAAGACGGTGAAGGAAGGGATATCGACTTCAAGAATACCGTAATAATTATGACCTCCAATGCAGGCGAGGATGCAATTAGAGCTATCTTCAATCAGGTAGAAGAAAAGCCCGAGCCAGATGTATTGATGGACAATATCCGCCCACATCTGCTACAAAAATTCAAGCCTGCTTTCCTCGGTCGAGCAAATGTGATTGCTTATTACCCTCTCGATGATGAGAATCTGGTAGAGATTTGCAGAATCAATATGCGTAAGATTGAAAAGCGCGTTCACGAGCATTACGGAGCTTCCTTTAGCTATGACGAGGATGTTTTGATTAACATTGTTGCTCGTTGTCACGAAGCTGATACAGGTGCTCGTAATATTGAAGTTATTCTGAACAAAACATTATTGCCGGAGTTGGCTAGTGAATGTTTGGATAAAATGGCGCGCGGTGAAGAAGTGAAAGCAATTAAAGTATCCGCAACGGAAGAAGGGGACTTTAGTTACACAGTAGAATAGAGAATTGTATATAAGCCCGGCTGTGATATTAATAAAAAAATCATTGCTGGGCTTGGTACCACTAATAACCATATAGATACAACTGGTCTTAAGAAATAATTACTGGTTTGGTCTTCCTGCCCTCATTACTAAGTCAGAAACAGCGCGGTGCATACGTAGAAATACCATACGAATAAAGGAAACCGTGATATCAGTACCTTCAACAATAGTAAGTCCGATCAGTTGTGCCAGCCTACGGATAAGTCGCAAAATCCAAAAAGAGATATCCTTACTAATCTGGTAAGCTTTGTGTAGAAATATTGCAAGTCTATCTAGAAGTGTAAAGGTTGTCCCACCGGTCACGATTAAAGAAATTCCTGCAAGATGAGTGATCTTCTTGAGCACCCAAAGCAATGCCTCCCCAGCTATCCAGGCCGTATTCATAGTTAGTGAGAGAATACCATCAGATCTCAACCATGCTTCAACACTTTTTTCTAGGCTACCTTTAGGTTTTCTGAGTTTTACATCATCCCAATCCAGACCTGTTCCGTTGGGAGAAACAGACTTTATATAAGTCTTACTGCTATGGTTTGTTCCTGGGTTGAGGCTCGGGGTTGGCAGTTCAAAGTCTCCAGTCCCACCATTTGGAACGTGGATAAATGGCCAGGTAGGCACCATAGGAACAGGATCAGCACGATGATAAACGCGATAAATATTCTCAGCCTTCAGTTTCCTTTTGCAGCCACTGGCGAAGTGATCAAGTCCCACTCGAGGGCTGCCAAATGTATACAGCTTTACAGATTTACCTGTATGTGATGAAAGCCAGTCTGCAGCAAGAGTTGCTAATGCACCACCAAGGCTGTGTCCAACGCAATGGATCGTATGAATGTCTTTTGGAAGATTTCGAGCAAAGTTTTCCAGTTTAGGTAAAAAAGATTCAAAAGTATAAAAAAAACCTTGATGGACAGCCCCCCCAGTATGAAATCTTTTCACACCAGCATTTAGGTCTGTTAATACATCATATAGGCTGTCAGTACCTAGTATGCTTACAAAAGCTTGTCCTTTATATTGTTTTTTTCCCGAAAGTACTATGCCTCTTGTGTCTGTACTTTTTATTAGGACAAGAGCGCCGGCTTCCCCATTGAATTTGCTTGACAATTCTTCATCAATTTCAAAATCATCTTTATAGGCATCAAAGAAAAGTTCCCGGGTATTAGGTTCTTTAACAAGATATGTGTCAGCAGCAAGTTTAGCGCTGTATTTTGGGCTGAGCATAGTGTTGCCATCCTTGTTTCTTAGTTTAGGTAAATTTGCAGGAGGTTTTTAAATATGAATCAAAAACCTCTTCTAGTTGTAATTCGTCTGAAAGTTCACAAGTTAAGTTAAAGGGCTTTCCATCAAGTTCTGAGTTTTCTTCCGGGTGTCTTTTTGCGTATACCCAGATTTTGTAGGAATGATCATTATGCTCAACTGTAATTTTCTGGGCAGACACAAACTCAACAGGCAATACTTGTGTTAAAGAGTTAGCAAATTTGGATGGAAGAATTGCTACTCCATCCTCATCGGATGTAAATGTATCTATCCATTCTTTTTGCCATTGTATGGAGCGTGTGATCTTAGCCCCTGATACAGGCTCGCCATTTAGGGTTAACTTGATTTTCATTTCTGAAAATGTACAAGCTTTAAAGGGGTTGAATGAAGCCATAGCGTTAGTCCCTCCAGGTGATATGGCAATTAATAAAAAAGATATTAAAAATAATTTAAATTTATATTTCTTTTGCATGGTAAAAACCCTCTGGCCATTTTGGCTAAAGTGATTATTTTCTGGTTGGTTGTGATCTTTACTTATATTTCGGCCCTAAGTTAAGTTCATTGATAAAGGCTCGGCGAAAATATATTGTTAATGAAAATTTATTGTGTGAAATATTTTAATTAGTGATCCGTAGGTTATATAAACATATTATTTATATTTGATTGGTAATTCTGTGCTATTTTTAGCTGAATAAAGTTGTTTAATATTTCCGGTTCTTAGGTTGGTTTTCCTAGGTCCGTGCAAGACATGCATTAATATGCGAGTAACGATTTTTGGGTTTAAAGTAATTGTGTTAGATAGCTAGCTTCTCCATTGCGGTCGGCTAAATATCCTAATAAAAGAGGAGGTCACTTTTAGTACACAGAAGTATTGTCTTGTGTACTAGGGCCTATATTTTAAGCCGTTATCTTTATTCAGCGGATATGGTGTGGCAGAGAGATGCCCACTCGATGAGAGTGGACTTGTGTGAGTACTCTTAAGCATAGATATGGGATGATCTTAATTGGATAACACCAGTTTCCAATTTTATCTATGCCGACACACCGAACTTAGTTAGCGCGCGGGATGGACCTATTTTATCCACCTATCAATACTGTAGGGCAACCAATAACTATTTTTCCACCATGCCCTGTGGTGTCTCCCATTCTTGCTGCAGGTTTCTTTTGCAGCATTACTGTAGTGCTTCCCATAGCGACCGTATCGGGCGGCCCAACACAAGTACAAGTGCTACCAACGGTTGCTGAAGGCATTCCACCGATGATAACGGTGGGTGCTCCTGGGCTTACAACTGGGCCACCCACATGGGGTACTGTGCCGGTGACCATTGGGCATACATGCATATCACCAATACGGGAAGCTGGTTTACCCATAGTTTATCCCTCAACCCTACCGTTTCCGCCTCGTGCTAGATCGAGCCCTTGCTCCATATAGCGCATGAACCTTTTATTGGGATCGACTGGGTCAGATAGCACGGCAGCAAGGGTAACACTGCCGGCGACTGCATGAGCATAAAGGTGCTCAGGCGGCTCTACTACCGGCTCACCTTCGGCTGCTAAGCTCCCATGACACCAGCTCGCTGCCGTAGCTGCCCAGCTCGCCGGAGTTTTATGTTTTGTTTTTTCGCCGAATAGTTTGCAGCGTAAGCGGGCTTCCTCACAGGGTTTTTTTGCCCAAGTTTCAGCTGCATTCAGTGCATTTACATTGTCATCGTCAGTTTGAGGGCCTTGGATATCTCGGGCCGCGAGGCAAGCCCACCACACGGCTTCCCGCTTTGGTAGGCCATGAGCAAGCAACTTGATCGCGTCTGGAAATAGGCCCGCTTCCACAAGGCGGTTTATGCTGACTTCTGGTGCTGTATCCGGTACCAGATGATCTTCTGCCTCGTCACTAACTTCAAAATTCTTAAGTAGTTCATCTGCGGTGAGAGCTTCTACTTTAATGAGGTCTGTCATTGGTATATCCCCATCAGTTAATCATGGTTACGCCGCCTTTCAGGGTCAGCATTCCGCCACCTTTAACTTCTGCAGTAGCGTCGCCCTTACAGGAAAGCATTGTTCCTTTGATGGTGATACCAGCTGGAGTCAGTTTAATACTGCTACCGCCGACTTTTAATTCAATAGATGCTTTTGAGGAAATCTTAATTGCACCCATTGCATCAGTAGTTTGAGAACCTTTACTGACCTTGAGTGTGTGATTTCCTGACCCGATAGTTACAACTTGATTGCCTTTACTGACATTGAGTTTCTGATCACCTTTTGAGATGGTGACAACTTCACTGCCATCGGTAACCGTAATAGTCCGGTCTTGCTTAACCTCAAGGGTTTGTTTGTTCTCTATCTTACCTGTTTGGTCATTATGGACGATAAAGTTATGGTCTTTGCCGGCTTCCATATAAAGCTCTTCGCTTCCGCCTTTGTCATCAAACCGAAGTTCGTTAAAGGCGCTACCTTCATACTCAGTTTTCCAGCCACTTTGGGTCGCAGTATAATTGGGGCCCGGATTATCACCGTTATATACGGCTCCGGTTATAAGCGGTCTGTCTGGATCACCATTAATATAAGTAACAATAACTTCTTGATTGACTCTGGGGACAAAGTTGGCGCCCCAGTTTTTTCCGGCAAATGACTGCATCACCCGTACCCAACAGCTGTTCTGCTGTGAATTCCATGGGAACTTGACTTTGATTTGGGTGTAGGGGTCTTGTGAACTGTCAGAAGTGGTGGCCTTAACTTCAAGAACGCGTGCGACTTGCGGAGAGTGTACTTTCTTCGCAAAAATATTTGGCTCAGGTCTTGGAGTTACTGATGACGGAATACAACTGAAAGTATTGTGGAAATGTGTTTCCGCACTATTGCCGTCTGTAGCAGAGATATGGACGGAAGTAATCAGGTACTTCCCTTTCTCTGACGATATTGTGTGGTCAAAATTAAAACGGCCGCCCGCTGTGAATGAGGGGCAGTCACTGCGCCCATGGCTCACATCAAATAAAGCTTCTTGCGCTTCCATTGAACGCTCGGCGAGAGCCTTATGGTAGCTATCTGTGAATTTATGCTTATTTTCACCGTCAGCCTGGAAATGGTTTAGCCCATAAAGGCCGCGCATGTAATTACTGACATCATTCAGTTGGCTGGTAGTTTTAACTTGCTGTTTATTATCTTTTGTTGCGGTGAACTCACAATAATCTTTCAGTTCAAATCCGCCACCATGATAATTGAAATTTCGCTGCCAGCTACTTACAGTATTTTTTGTCGGATGACTGCCGCTCCCATCGTACTCTATCTGTTCGCTTTCACAGTCATAGAAATCCTGGCTATCATCACAAAGTACAAGTTCGTGTTGCCCATTTGAGTGCTTGAAGTAATAGGAGATACCCTCTTCAGCCATAAGGCGATTGATGAATTCAAAATCGCTTTCATCAAACTGCACGCAATATTCACGAGTTATGTATTCAGCATTTAATTTAACGCTTAGCTTTATAACTTTGCTGTACTCGCCCAAAACTTCTTCAAGAATCTGTTTAGCAGATTTCTTTTCAAAAATTCTGTTGGAGCCCCCAAGGCTGGTAAACCAAAGGCCAGGTTGAATTGTGGCGCTATAACTTCGCACTCCCTCAGCGTTAACATCGCGCAGAGACAGTTGAGTAACGTAACCATTGATATAGCGAGGAGTTTCTGAGTGGTGCACAGAAACTGTAACAGCCTTGCCGACGATATCTTTCTGGCTTATTGCATGGTCATCGGATAGGAGCTGAAGTTCATAGCGGAAGAGTTTGGATATATGCTCTTCGCCTTGCAGGCTGGTAGCGATTACCGCATCCGTGCCGAGCGGGCTGTCGACTTTAATCAGTCTTCTATCTTGATTTAATGTAGTCATGGGCAGCCCCTACTATCCCTACGGTGCCTTGGAGAATAGTACTAGTTATTATACATTCAGTTATTTAGCTGAAAACTCAATAAGCGCTCAGCTAAATAACTGCTAAATAATGGTCTGCAGAATTTCCTGCAGACCATTGTATATGCAGATCAGATTCTGCTGGCTTACAGCGGCTTGGCTGTTTCCAGGTCGTATCCAACACGCATATTCTTGGGGTTCTTGTTGGTCTTGTCTGCGTGGTTGAGGTCCGCTTCGATTTTAGCGTAGCTCAGGGATACAGACTCAGCCGGAGCGCCACCAGCGGAAGCACCGATGCTATAGGAGGAAATCAGGGTGTTTTCCAGTTTGTAAACAGCGTACTTCTCTACAGAGTTAGCACCGGTTTGTACTACGTGGATCTCAACGGTAACACCTTCGTCACCAGTTACAGAGGATTTGAACAGACCGCCGGAAGCAGCGTCGATGCGCTTGGTGAAGCTTACTTCGCTCAGGCTCGGACGAGAAGCTTCGCGGTTTGACATAGCGCCAGCTTCCATGGTAATGCCGCGGCCAACACCGAAGTTGAAGCTGTCAATTTCGATCCAGTCCTCGTAGCCAGAAGCAGTAACATTGCCTTTGATGGCTTTGTTGTTGAAGTTCATGTAAATAGCCATGGGATGTCCCTCATTATTTGGCGTGTGATGTTGGTGGTTAATCCCTTACCACCGCGATTCGCAGTAGTTCAGGTGGTCGTCGCGGTGGCAACTGTGATGATTTAAACAAAGAGAAAGCTAAAAACAAACTAATTTTCGAGTTATTTAATCGACTCTGGCACTAATTTCGAGAGGCGATTTTATGCCGTTACGATTTATGCCTGTTTGCTCAAATTGACTCTGACACTAATTTAATATTGCTAAAAACTAACAAATCTCTAACGGGGATAAATAAGTGGTTTGAGTCATGGATATTGATTGACAGTCAAATATCTATTTGAAAGCATTTACCGGTATTTTTTTGATAAGCTTGCTTTGTAATAATATGTAATTCAGCCTTATATCGGAGCGATACTCAGTGTTTTCGGGGGCTGGATCAAAATAATAGTTTGATGGCGTGTTAAGGCAAATTTATTTGAATATTGATTCATTGTTGCCACATAGGCTGTTCGATATACTTCGCACCCTACTATATTGCCTTGCCCATTAGATCAATAACAAAGTTTTTGCGGATTTGGATGTGTCGTAATGGTTTCCCATGGAGGCGGAATTGAACGATAAGACGCGTATTGTTCGGCCGAGTGACACTCCGCCGGGCTCAGGCCAATCAACCAGCGGGCTGACAGAAGATGGTGATATCACCGTTGTTGTGCAGCAGGATAAGACTGGAGCAAATGATCACCCCCCGGTTAAAGGTGCCCAACCGGTAATCCCTTCGGCTGCTGCCAGCTTTAGCTCAGATGCTACTGTCTTTGCGCCTTCCCCTAATCCTAATCGGATGGGAAGTGGGGCTGGGACCAATGAAGTTTTGGGTGGAGTTTCTGCCGATTCGGCAGTAATACCTGAACCCTTTGAAGCTTCTGGCTCAAATGCAGTGACCAAAACTGTAATCAAAGGTCGATTTGAGCTTGACAAACTCCTGGGTGTTGGGGGGATGGGGGCAGTTTACAAAGCCCTTGACCGCCGTAAATTAGAAGCCAGTGACAGCGAGCCCTATGTCGCTATCAAGCTGCTTAATGATGATTTCCAAAAGCACCCCGATGCTTTTATTTCTCTCCAGCGGGAAGCGCGCAAGTCACAAACGCTTGCTCACCCTAATATCGTAACGGTTTACGATTTTGACCGCGATGGAGATCGCGTATTTATGACAATGGAGTTCCTTGAGGGTGCTCCATTGGACAAGTTGTTGCGCGATCATGCCGATGTTGGGTTGGAGCCTGAGCGTGCCCGCTCGGTATTTTGGGATATCTCCCAAGCCCTGATATATGCCCACTCCCATAAAATTGTTCACTCGGACTTTAAGCCAGGCAATATTTTTGTCACCAATAAGAAAGGTGCAAAAGTATTTGACTTCGGTATTGCCCGAGCTGTTTCTGAAGGGGGAATCGCAAATAAAGCTGGCGAAACGACAGTATTTGACGCTGGCACTCTCGGAGCCCTGACTCCGGCATATGCGAGCCTTGAGATGCTCAAGGGAGCTGAACCGGCACCGAGTGATGATGTATTTGCGTTGGGTTGTGTTGCCTACGAACTATTCTGCGGGCGCCACCCTTATGACAAGACACCTGCCGATAAGGCCATGGAGCAGGGCCTGCGGCCCAAGCGGATCAAAGGGCTTAATCGCAGGCAGTGGCGCGCACTTGAGTCAGCACTCGAACTAAAGCGCGAAAACCGCACCAGTACCGTAGAGAAGTTTGTACAGGCGTTCTTTGTTAGCCATGCCTGGAAGTGGGTACTAGGCAGTGCGTTTGTCATGGTGTTGGGCGGTGCTGTAGTGGGTTATGGCCATCTGCAGCAGCAAAATGCTGTAGAGCAAGAGCGAGTCAGAATCGAGCTCGAACGCAAGCACGAACAGGAGCTATTGGCCAGGCGTATTGCTGATAAGAAAGAGGCCATCACTCGCTTGATTGGCCTGAGTATTTTGACCCCAGCCTGGGAGCGAGACCTTCAGCTGGAGTTAGAGGAGTACTCTGAGCTGAACCCTGCGGATAAAGAGTTCCTGGGTTCTTCTCGTCGCCAGGTATCAGAGCTTTTCCTGGCTGCTGCAACCGGTCAGTTAAACCTGGGTAACCTCGATCAGGCCGATGTCATGCTGGCGGGGGTGGCCAACTGGTATGGTGAGTCTAAAGAAGCTGAGGCTATCAAAACTCAACTGGCGAATGATAGAGAGAATCTGCGCGCTCGCCTTGAAGCGGAGCGGATTGCTGAAGAGCGTGAAGCCGAGCGTATCCGACTGGCGGAAGAGCGGGCAGAGCGTCGCCGCCTGGCTGCGCAAAAGCAACAACAGATTGATGCTGTGCTCGATGATATGGAAGTTGCGCTTACATGTGGCTTTACTATGAGTGTTCCTTCTGTTGGTGCACAGTTGGCTCGCTTGGCAAAGCTTGATAGTTCAAAGGCGCGGAAGATTCGCCCGGTGATTGGAGCGGAGCTATTAAACTGTGCTTCTAGTTTAGGCACTAAAGATCCGCTACAGACGGAAGACTTGGTGGATCAATTTAGGGCACTGCTTCCTACGTATCAGCCACTGAAGGAGTTTAAGTTAGACTTTTGCGGACACTTGGTACCGGGAAGTGGCCGAAGAGGGGATCGTTACAGTTGCCAAGACCGTTTGGCCGATGGTAGTAAGGGGCCGACAATGGTGGTGATTAAGGGGCTGAGTGGCAGACCTTTGGCGGTTGGAAAGTACGAGGTGAGCGCTGCGGAGCTAGCTCAGTTTTGCATGATCGCTGGTCAGTGTGAAGAAGAGGCCCCAATTGCTTCTGGCTTCCCTGCAAATAAACTCTCCCTGGAAACTGCGGAAGCTTTCCTTAGTTGGCTCAGTGATGAGACCGGTTATCGGTATCGCTTGCCCACTGAGCAGGAGTGGTTTGCGGCCGCCAGCGTTAGGGGGGAAGATGAAGTCGCTGACCGAAATTGCCACCTAAAGTATGGAGGTATTGAAAAAGGGGCTGAATTAGTTCCTGCTAATGCCGGCTCATCCAATGGCTTTGGCCTACTTAATGCCGTTGGCAATGTCCAGGAATGGGGGCGTGGTACAGATGGTGAATTACTGGCTCTTGGCGGTAGCCGTATTGACCCAATGAGCCGCTGCCTGGCAACCACTAAAAAGCTTCACAGTGGACAGCCAGATGAATTCACAGGTTTTCGTGTTGTTAGGGATGTTAATTGAGTGAAATAACTGTTGGCAGGTATTTAAGTGAAGTAACTGCTGATTAGCATGAAGATTAAGATATTAATTTACTTGGGGGAAATATGCTTGGCCTAGAAAAGAGTAAGCTGGCATTTTTAATAGGTGCTGGTTTGCTTGTATCGCAATTGCCGGCTTTTGCCCAGGACGAGGGGTCCAGCTTCCGTAGTCGCGTCAGAGATGCCTTTGACCAGACGACACCTACTATTAATGAAGTAGATATCACTAAAGATTTTTTACAGCGTACGTATGAAGCTGATGACCCCAACTTAAATACCGAGATTCCAGAGGTATCGCAGCGTAACCAAGGTCCAAGAATTACTGTTAAGGAGTTTAAATTTCACCGTTTAGAGGAATACCCAGAGTTCGGTATTTCTCGTGAAGCTGTTGAGGAAATGGCCGAAGAGCTTAGAGTGAAATTTATGAAAGAGGATAAAATCCTCGCAAGCGGTTATACAGTTGAGAATCTGGAAGAACTGGCGCTACTACTTGATCATATGAAGGCCCAGTTTAACCCTGGGGGACTAGGGCCAGCTGAGCTTAAAAAGCTCGTAAGCGTGATAGAAAAACAAAATAAAGAACGCGGCTTGAGTTATGGTGATCTTGAAGAAATTGCAGCCGAGCTAACCAGCTTTTATCGTCGCCAGGGGCTGTTTTTGGCCCAGGTTCAAATCCCCGCTCAGGATGTAGAGAATGGAGTGGTTACTCTGACTGTCCAAGAGGGCTTGTTGGGGCAGATTGTCGCAGAAGATAATGAGGCTTATAAGGAAGAAAAATTAGCTGAACCTTTTGAGGCACAACGGGGCGAACTGGTTAATCATGAGAGTATTGAAGAGGGCTTGTATCTCTTAAATGATTTGCCTGGATTAAATGTTACTGGATACTTTAGTGCAGGCGATAACCCAGGTGAAACCAAACTTAACTTGAAAGTACGTGAATCGGATTCCTGGCGGGCTTCATTAAGGGCCGATAATCACGGTTCCCTGTATACCGGTAGTGAAAGGGTTTATACGACTGTAGACTGGTTAAATCCTTTGGGTATTGGTGATGCATTAACTTTAGGGTATTTAAAATCAAATCCAGGCTCTAACAGTTATTATGGCTCTGATCTTGGTCAGTTTACATATAGTTTTCCGCTGTTTGGTCCTCGTACCAGGTTGCAGATATCTGCTGATCACAATAAATTTGAGCTTGCTAATGAAGAAGATGATGGCGATGTAATTAACCTGCTGAACATCTCTGGTGTTAATAAGAGCTATGGGATTTCTTTAGATCATAAATTTAGACGCTCCCGCGGATTTAATTTGACCGGCTCCTTGGGTTTGACTGAAAAAGAGTCAGACCTTGAATCTGATCTTGCGCTCGATTTTACCAATGATCATATCTACGCCGGAGAGATTGGCCTTTATATGGATAGTCTCTCTAACGGCTTCCTTTCAATGCTTAATATATTGAATGCTACTGTGCAATATGGTGAGCACCAAAATACTGTGGAAGCAGGGCGTGGAGAGAATTTTACTAAGTTAGCGATAAATACTAGTTCCCTAGTGTTTATACCTATGCCTTTTATGGAAGATCATTCAAGGTTGATTTTAAAAAGCAGGGCCCAATACAGTGAGAGTAACTTGCCGGGCTTTGAGCAGTTATCGCTAGGAGGCGCAAACTCTGTCCGAGCCTTCTCCGCAAGAGATTTTTCTGCAGATATGGGAGCAGTTTTATCTGCGGAATGGTATGTGAATTTTCCCGAGATGATTAATCCAATTCTCTTTAATCAACGTTTGAATGATATTCTCCAGGTTGCATTTATTGCGGACGTTGGATATGGCTATGTCAATAATTATGAGAATAACCTAGAAGACGATTGGGCCAAATTTTCGGGAGCTGGAATGCTATTCAAAATGAATTGGAGTGATAGTTTTTCAAGCAAAGTGTCAGTTGCTTGGCCTATCAAGTCGAGCTCCTCTTTAACGAATATTGCAATTGGCGAAGACGAGCCTACTGTCTACGCTGATTTTTCAGTTTTTTATAATTAAACAAAGATTAATTCCCAGATACAGAAAAGTAGCAGGGTTCTCCTCTTCGCAAGGTGCTGGTATGAAAGCCAAAAACAAAAAGCTTGAGTTAAGAAAATTAGCAAGTGCCATTAAGGTGTCAAGTTTTGCCTATGCTGGCCTGTTTGCTGGGCTAATCAGCCCGATGGTTCATGCTGGACCTGAAGGTGGAGTGGTAACCGGCGGCAGCGGCACCATTGATGTTGATGGAACTACAACAACAGTCGATCAGGTAACAGACCTGTTATCAATCGATTGGGAGTCCTTTAATTTAAGTGAAGAGGAACTGGTTAAATTTCTGCAGCCGGATTCTTCCTCTATCGTACTTAACCGGATTTTGGATCAGGATGTCACCACAATCCAAGGTGCGATAGAAGCCAATGGCCACGTTATTTTGGTGAACCCGAGAGGCGTTCTTTTTACAGAAACGGCCACGGTCAATGTTGGTGCGATAACGGCTTCTGGGCTCGATATGAGCCCTGAAGACTTTATGAATGGTGACTTTGCCTTTAAAGGTGAATCGGGTTCTTCTGGAGTTGTTGTTAACCGCGGTGTGATTAATGCATCCAGTGCGGTTTTGGTAGGTAAACAGGTTACAAATGCTTCTAGTGGTTTGATCAGTGCTGAACTCGTTAGCCTGGCAGCAGCAGATGAGGCTTTATTAACTTTTGATGCCGATGGAATGATTGGTATTAAAGTTACTAAAGAGGTTATGGAAAATGACCTCGGCCTAGATAGCGCTGCATTAAATGAAGGGGCTATCGAAGGCGCCCAGGTTTTAATGGAGGCAAGCGTTTCCGGTGACTTGTTTACTGCCGCAGTAAACAATGAAGGTACTATTACCGCTCATGGTATTGACACTAGTGGAGGTAAGATTCGCCTATTTGGCTCGGGTTCTGGAGTCGTAAATAGCGGAACTCTTGATGCATCGGGCAGTATCGGTGGTGAGGTTGTCCTGGATGGCGATTTCGCTGAGCACAGTGGATATATTTCGGTAGCAGCACACTCTGGCAGTGGTGGTGCTGTTAACGTTTTAGGTGATGAAGTGGTTGTCAGCGGGAACGTTGATGCCCGCGGCACTTCCTCCGGTGGCGAAGTCCTTGTTGGAGGTGACTACCAGGGGGACAACGAGGATATTCGCAATGCCAAAACCACCACGGTTACGGCGGAAGCCACTATCGATGCCAGTGGGGTTGGCGATACTGATGGCGGCACCGTTATTGTTTGGGCTGATGAAACTACCAATTTTGGTGGTACGATTTTGGCTGAGTCAGGGGCGGACGGTGGTGATGGTGGTCTGGTAGAAACCTCTGGCAAGATTTACCTAAATCTGGATGAAGACAATATGTTTGTCTCCACCCTTAGCCATGGCGACGGGGAGACAGGGCTCTGGTTATTGGATCCGGATTCGATGGAGATTTCTGCTGGTTGTGACATTAATGCAAGTAATTGTGTTTCAACAGGAGCTATTGAATCTGCCCTGAATAATAGCGATGTAACTATCAAAGTGACGGGTGCAAATTCAGGGGACGTCAATGACGATGCGCTCGAACCTGAGGATGGTGATAGCTTTTCTGAAGGCATTTTGGTTTCTTCTGCGCTAAGTTGGGGTACTGATAATAGTCTTATATTACAGTCATATACGGATGTTGAAATTGCCAGTACCGGTAGTATTTCTAGTAGTAATGCTGACGCTACACTTTTTATCGATGCAGGTGGATCATTCACTAATGCAGGAAGTATAAATGTTTATAACTTTGAGCTCAGTGTAGGGGTAAACCCTTTCGATTCTGACGATATTAATGAAAGCAGCAACACTCTGGGTGACCTTACTGTACTGCAAGCTGGCACTATTACTGGTCATAGTGATGCTGATACTTTTATATTTTCAGATGCGGATGACAATATAATCCTTAGTGGCGATAACGCATTTACATTTGGCAATATTTCCTTCTCCGAAATTGAGCAGGTGAATTTGGGTGGAGGAGAAAATAGTATTTCTGCCGGCGGTATTTCTGATGCGATAGCAGAGCTGACCGGAAATAATAAAGAAACGACCATTAGTTCGATTGCATTTAGCAATGTTAATGAGCTTTCCGATGCTGATTTAAAGGGTACATCGGGGACGGATAGTTTTGAACTTAATGCTGATGGTACTGTTACCGTTTATGGAATGACCGCTTCCGGTGTGTCTGTGGTAGATGGTAACGGAGACGCGGCTGAACAAGATAGCCTGGATGCCAGCGCTTATAGTGCTGGCGTAGCGTTAACGGGAAGTGATAATCAAGTTACCGCTGACTCTGGCGATTTATCCTTTTTAAATATGCACGAAGTTGTGGTGTCGACACTGACTGGCACAACGGGTACGGATGAATTTACAGTTACGGGCACCAATACTTTATCTGCGGCAGAAATAGATTTTAGCGGCGTAAGTTCTGTTGTTGCAGATTTAGGTACAGATACGGCGGTGGGTGCCGATGGCATAGATTGGAATCTGGCCGGGACAAATAATCAGGCGGAAAATAGCGGGATCACTTTTAGTGGCATTGATGCAATTACGGTAACCAATGCCAATTTAGTCGGCACAACCGACACAGACAATTTTACGCTTAATGCCGATGGAACAGTGAAGGCCTATGAAATTACCGCTGCCGGTATGTCAGCAGTAGACGGTAATGGAGACGCGGCTGAACAAGATAGCCTGAATGCCAGCGCTTATAGTGCTGGCGTAGCGTTAACGGGAAGTGATAATCAAGTTACCGCTGACTCTGGCGATTTATCCTTTTTAAATATGCACGAAGTTGTGGTGTCGACACTGACTGGCACAACGGGTACGGATGAATTTACAGTTACGGGCACCAATGCTTTATCTGTGGCAGAAATAGATTTTAGCGGCGTAAGTTCTGTTGTTGCAGATTTAGGTACAGATACGGCGGTGGGTGCCGACGGCATAGATTGGAATCTGGCCGGGACAAATAATCAGGCGGAAAATAGCGGGATCACTTTTAGTGGCATTGATGCAATTACGGTAACCAATGCCAATTTAGTCGGCACAACCGACACAGACAGTTTTACGCTTAATGCCGATGGAACAGTGAAGGCCTATGAAATTACCGCTGCCGGTATGTCAGCAGTAGACGGTAATGGAGACGCGGCTGAACAAGATAGCCTGGATGCCAGTGCTTATAGTGCTGGCGTAGCGTTAACGGGAAGTGATAATCAAGTTACCGCTGACTCTGGCGATTTATCCTTTTTAAATATGCACGAAGTTGTGGTGTCGACACTGACTGGCACGACAGGTACGGATGAATTTACAGTTACGGGCACCAATACTTTATCTGCGGCAGAAATAGATTTTAGCGGCGTAAGTTCTGTTGTTGCAGATTTAGGTACAGATACGGCGGTGGGTGCCGATGGCATAGATTGGAATCTGGCCGGGACAAATAATCAGGCGGAAAATAGCGGGATCACTTTTAGTGGCATTGATGCAATTACGGTAACCAATGCCAATTTAGTCGGCACAACCGACACAGACAATTTTACGCTTAATGCCGATGGAACAGTGAAGGCCTATGAAATTACCGCTGCCGGTATGTCAGCAGTAGACGGTAATGGAGACGCGGCTGAACAAGATAGCCTGGATGCCAGCGCTTATAGTGCTGGCGTAGCGTTAACGGGAAGTGATAATCAAGTTACCGCTGACTCTGGCGATTTATCCTTTTTAAATATGCACGAAGTTGTGGTGTCGACACTGACTGGCACGACGGGTACGGATGAATTTACAGTTACGGGCACCAATACTTTATCTGCGGCAGAAATAGATTTTAGTGGCGTAAGTTCTGTTGTTGCAGATTTAGGTACAGATACGGCGGTGGGTGCCGATGGCATAGATTGGAATCTGGCCGGGACAAATAATCAGGCGGAAAATAGCGGGATCACTTTTAGTGGCATTGATGCAATTACGGTAACCAATGCCAATTTAGTCGGCACAACCGACACAGACAGTTTTACGCTTAATGCCGATGGAACAGTGAAGGCCTATGAAATTACCGCTGCCGGTATGTCAGCAGTAGACGGTAATGGAGACACGGCTGAACAAGATAGCCTAGATGCCAGCGCTTATAGTGCTGGTGTAGCGTTAACGGGAAGTGATAATCAAGTTACCGCTGACTCTGGCGATTTATCCTTTTTAAATATGCACGAAGTTGTGGTGTCGACACTGACTGGCACGACGGGTACGGATGAATTTACAGTTACGGGCACCAATGCTTTATCTGCGGTAGAAATAGATTTTAGCGGCGTAAGTTCTGTTGTTGCAGATTTAGGTACAGATACGGCGGTGGGTGCCGATGGCATAGATTGGAATCTGGCCGGGACAAATAATCAGGCGGAAAATAGCGGGATCACTTTTAGTGGCATTGATGCAATTACGGTAACTAATGCCAATTTAGTCGGCACAACCGACACAGACAATTTTACGCTTAATGCTGATGGAACAGTGAAGGCCTATGAAATTACCGCTGCCGGTATGTCAGCAGTAGACGGTAATGGAGACGCGGCTGAACAAGATAGCCTGAATGCCAGCGCTTATAGTGCTGGCGTAGCGTTAACGGGAAGTGATAATCAAGTTACCGCTGACTCTGGCGATTTATCCTTTTTAAATATGCACGAAGTTGTGGTGTCGACACTGACTGGCACGACGGGCACGGATGAATTTACAGTTACGGGCACCAACGCTTTATCTGTGGCAGAAATAGATTTTAGCGGTGTAAGTTCTGTTGTTGCAGATTTAGGTACAGATACGGCGGTGGGTGCCGACGGCATAGATTGGAATCTGGCCGGGACAAATAATCAGGCGGAAAATAGCGGGATCACTTTTAGTGGCATTGATGCAATTACGGTAACCAATGCCAATTTAGTCGGCACAACCGACACAGACAGTTTTACGCTTAATGCCGATGGAACAGTGAAGGCCTATGAAATTACCGCTGCCGGTATGTCAGCAGTAGACGGTAATGGAGACGCGGCTGAACAAGATAGCCTGGATGCCAGCGCTTATAGTGCTGGCGTAGCGTTAACGGGAAGTGATAATCAAGTT
This sequence comes from Microbulbifer maximicatervae (SeqCode), assembly GCF_052466985.1. Lineage (NCBI taxonomy): Bacteria > Pseudomonadati > Pseudomonadota > Gammaproteobacteria > Cellvibrionales > Microbulbiferaceae > Microbulbifer > Microbulbifer maximicatervae (SeqCode). The sequence continues at coordinate 3,469,367 of NZ_CP174298.1, read as the reverse complement.
ACCGCTGACTCTGGCGATTTATCCTTTTTAAATATGAACGAAGTTGTGGTGTCGACACTGACTGGCACAACGGGTACGGATGAATTTACAGTTACGGGCACCAATGCTTTATCTGTGGCAGAAATAGATTTTAGCGGCGTAAGTTCTGTTGTTGCAGATTTAGGTACAGATACGGCGGTGGGAGCCGATGGCGCGGACTGGACATTGACTGGTGCAAATTATAAGGCTGAAAGCAGCGGCATCACCTTCAGCACCATAGAAAATATCATTGCAGTGAATGCTGGTCTTATTGGCTCCGCAGATCCAGATACTTTTGTCGTGGCAAGTGACGGTACGATTACGGCAAATGCCATTGATGTTAGCGGTTTCTCTGGAAATATTGATGCAAAAGGTGGCGCGGATAGTGTCACCGGGGCAGACGGTTTTAATTGGGAGCTGACCGGCACAGACTACGAAGCGACAAATAACAGTATCACATTTAATAATGTAGAAACCCTGACCGCTTCAAGTGCAAATCTAACTGGAACTAATTCAGCTGATGCCTTTGCCTTACTATCCAGTGGAAATGTTGAAGCTTATTCCATGACGGTGTCCGGCATGACCGCCGTGAACGGTAATGGCGGCAGCGACAGCTTGGATGCCAGCGGCTACAGTGCAGGCCTGGCTCTGACCGGTAACAACAATCAGGTGACGGCGGAATCCGGTGCGCTGACTTTCAATGGCATATTTAGCGCGGTTACAGCAGCACTGGTTGGCAGCAGTGATGCAGACAGCTTTACTGTCGACGGTACTAACGCTGCCACCAGCTACGATATTGCCTTTACCGGCCTGAGTACCGTAGATGCTGCCGATGGTAGCGACAGTGTTATCGGCGCAGATGGTGCCGACTGGACCCTGACCGGTACTGACAATAAAGCGATTAACAGCGGCATCACATTCAGTGATGTCAGTACTCTCACCACCGTCAATGCCAATCTGGTTGGAACCACGAATGCGGATGCCTACGTGCTGCAATCGGATGGGGATGTTGAAGTTGACTTCATGACGGTGTCCGGCATGACTGCCGTGAATGGTAATGGCGGCAGCGACAGCTTGGATGCCAGCGGCTACAGTGCAGGCCTGGCCCTGACCGGTAGCAACAATCAGGTGACGGCGGAATCTGGTGCGCTGACTTTCAATGGCATATTTAGCGCGGTCACTGGAGCACTGGTTGGCAGCAGTGATGCAGACAGCTTTACTGTCGACGGTACTAACGCTGCCACCAGCTACGATATTGCCTTTACCGGCCTGAGTACCGTAGATGCTGCCGATGGTAGCGACAGTGTTATCGGCGCAGATGGTGCCGACTGGACCCTGACCGGTACTGACAATAAAGCGATTAACAGCGGCATCACATTCAGTGATGTCAGTACTCTCACCACCGTCAATGCCAATCTGGTCGGAACCACGAATGCGGATGCCTACGTGCTGCAATCGAATGGGGATGTTGAAGTCGACTCCATGACGGTGTCCGGCATGACCGCCGTGAACGGTAATAGTAACAACGACACCCTGGATGCTAGCGGTTACAGTGCAGGCCTGGCCCTGACCGGTAGCAACAATCAGGTGACGGCGGAATCTGGCGCCCTAACTTTTAATGGTATTACCAGTGCAATCACTGCAGCACTAACGGGTACCAGTGGTGCGGACAGCTTCACTGTCGATGGCGATAACGCAGTCACCAGTTACAATATCGGCTTTACTGGCCTGAGTACCGTAGATGCCGCAGATGGTAGCGACAGTATTACCGCACTGGGCGTTGTCACGCTGACAGGTACGGATAATCAAGTCTCAACAGCCTCCATCCTGTTTAGTGGAATCGATAGCGTCAGTGGGGGCAGCCTAGAGGCTTCTACCGATAATGACAGTTTTGAAGTAACCGGGTGGGAAGCACTTACAGCCAATAAGATTGCCTTTAGCAGCATCAGCAGTGTTGATGCCGCAGATGGCACTGATAGCGCTATTGGTGCAGACGGGGTCGATTGGGAGCTGACAGGTACTGCTTACGAAGCAACCAATAACGGTATTACTTTCAGTAATATTGAAACCCTGACAGCTTCAAATGCAAACCTAACTGGAACCGATTCAGCTGATGCCTTTGTCTTGCTGTCTAGCGGGAATGTTGAAGCCTACTCCATGACAGTCTCTGGTATGACTGCTGTGAACGGTGGTGATGGCAACGACACCCTAGACGCCAGTAGCTACAGTGATGGCTTGGTGCTTACCGGCGCTAATCATGAAGTTACCGCACAGTCCGGAGCCCTAACTTTTACTGGTATTGTTAGTGCCGTCACTTCAGCGCTGGAAGGCACCAGTGATGCAGACAGCTTTATTGTCGACGGTACTAACGCTGCCACCAGCTACAACATCGCATTCACCGGCCTGAGCACAATCGATGCTTTGGGTGGAGAGGACAGTGTGACTGGCGCCGATGGCGCGGACTGGACATTGACTGGTGCAAATTATAAGGCTGAAAGCAGCGGCATCACCTTCAGCACCATAGAAAATATCATTGCAGTGAATGCTGGTCTTATTGGCTCCGCAGATCCAGATACTTTTGTCGTGGCAAGTGACGGTACGATTACGGCAAATGCCATTGATGTTAGCGGTTTCTCTGGAAATATTGATGCAAAAGGTGGCGCGGATAGTGTCACCGGGGCAGACGGTTTTAATTGGGAGCTGACCGGCACAGACTACGAAGCGACAAATAACAGTATCACATTTAATAATGTAGAAACCCTGACCGCTTCAAGTGCAAATCTAACTGGAACTAATTCAGCTGATGCCTTTGCCTTACTATCCAGTGGAAATGTTGAAGCTTATTCCATGACGGTGTCCGGCATGACCGCCGTGAACGGTAATGGCGGCAGCGACAGCTTGGATGCCAGCGGCTACAGTGCAGGCCTGGCCCTGACCGGTAGCAACAATCAGGTGACGGCGGAATCCGGTGCGCTGACTTTCAATGGCATATTTAGCGCGGTCACTGGAGCACTGGTGGGCAGCAGTGGTGCAGACAGCTTTACTGTCGACGGTACTAACGCTGCCACCAGCTACGATATTGCTTTCACCGGCCTGAGTACCGTAGATGCCGCCGACGGTAGCGACAGTGTTATCGGCGCAGATGGTGCCGACTGGACCCTGACCGGTACTGACAATGAAGCGATTAACAGCAGCATCACGTTCAGTGATGTCAGTACTCTCACCACCGTCAATGCCAATCTGGTTGGAACCACGAGTGCGGATGCCTACGTGCTGCAATCGGATGGGGATGTTGAAGCTTATTCCATGACGGTGTCCGGCATGACTGCCGTGAATGGTAATGGCGGCAGCGACAGCTTGGATGCCAGCGGCTACAGTGTAGGCCTGGCCCTGACCGGTAGCAACAATCAGGTGACGGCGGAATCCGGTGCGCTGACTTTCAATGGCATATTTAGCGCGGTCACTGGAGCACTGGTTGGCAGCAGTGATGCAGACAGCTTTGCTGTCGACGGTACTAATGCTGCCACCAGCTACGATATTGCCTTTACCGGCCTGAGTACCGTAGATGCCGCCGATGGTAGCGACAGTGTTATCGGCGCAGATGGTGCCGACTGGACCCTGACCGGTACTGACAACGAAGCGATTAACAGCAGCATCACATTCAGCGATGTCAGTACTCTCACCACCGTCAATGCCAATCTGGTCGGAACCACGAATGCGGATGCCTACGTGCTGCAATCGAATGGGGATGTTGAAGTCGACTCCATGACGGTGTCCGGCATGACCGCCGTGAACGGTAATAGTAACAACGACACCCTGGATGCTAGCGGTTACAGTGCAGGCCTGGCCCTGACCGGTAGCAACAATCAGGTGACGGCGGAATCTGGCGCCCTAACTTTTAATGGTATTACCAGTGCAATCACTGCAGCACTAACGGGTACCAGTGGTGCGGACAGCTTCACTGTCGATGGCGATAACGCAGTCACCAGTTACAATATCGGCTTTACTGGCCTGAGTACCGTAGATGCCGCAGATGGTAGCGACAGTATTACCGCACTGGGCGTTGTCACGCTGACAGGTACGGATAATCAAGTCTCAACAGCCTCCATCCTGTTTAGTGGAATCGATAGCGTCAGTGGGGGCAGCCTAGAGGCTTCTACCGATAATGACAGTTTTGAAGTAACCGGGTGGGAAGCACTTACAGCCAATAAGATTGCCTTTAGCAGCATCAGCAGTGTTGATGCCGCAGATGGCACTGATAGCGCTATTGGTGCAGACGGGGTCGATTGGGAGCTGACAGGTACTGCTTACGAAGCAACCAATAACGGTATTACTTTCAGTAATATTGAAACCCTGACAGCTTCAAATGCAAACCTAACTGGAACCGATTCAGCTGATGCCTTTGTCTTGCTGTCTAGCGGGAATGTTGAAGCCTACTCCATGACAGTCTCTGGTATGACTGCTGTGAACGGTGGTGATGGCAACGACACCCTAGACGCCAGTAGCTACAGTGATGGCTTGGTGCTTACCGGCGCTAATCATGAAGTTACCGCACAGTCCGGAGCCCTAACTTTTACTGGTATTGTTAGTGCCGTCACTTCAGCGCTGGAAGGCACCAGTGATGCAGACAGCTTTATTGTCGACGGTACTAACGCTGCCACCAGCTACAACATCGCATTCACCGGCCTGAGCACAATCGATGCTTTGGGTGGAGAGGACAGTGTGACTGGCGCCGATGGCGCGGACTGGACATTGACTGGTGCAAATTATAAGGCTGAAAGCAGCGGCATCACCTTCAGCACCATAGAAAATATCATTGCAGTGAATGCTGGTCTTATTGGCTCCGCAGATCCAGATACTTTTGTCGTGGCAAGTGACGGTACGATTACGGCAAATGCCATTGATGTTAGCGGTTTCTCTGGAAATATTGATGCAAAAGGTGGCGCGGATAGTGTCACCGGGGCAGACGGTTTTAATTGGGAGCTGACCGGCACAGACTACGAAGCGACAAATAACAGTATCACATTTAATAATGTAGAAACCCTGACCGCTTCAAGTGCAAATCTAACTGGAACTAATTCAGCTGATGCCTTTGCCTTACTATCCAGTGGAAATGTTGAAGCTTATTCCATGACGGTGTCCGGCATGACCGCCGTGAACGGTAATGGCGGCAGCGACAGCTTGGATGCCAGCGGCTACAGTGCAGGCCTGGCTCTGACCGGTAACAACAATCAGGTGACGGCGGAATCCGGTGCGCTGACTTTCAATGGCATATTTAGCGCGGTTACAGCAGCACTGGTTGGCAGCAGTGATGCAGACAGCTTTACTGTCGACGGTACTAACGCTGCCACCAGCTACGATATTGCCTTTACCGGCCTGAGTACCGTAGATGCCGCCGATGGTAGCGACAGTGTTATCGGCGCAGATGGTGCCGACTGGACCCTGACCGGTACTGACAATAAAGCGATTAACAGCGGCATCACATTCAGTGATGTCAGTACTCTCACCACCGTCAATGCCAATCTGGTCGGAACCACGAATGCGGATGCCTACGTGCTGCAATCGAATGGGGATGTTGAAGTCGACTTCATGACGGTGTCCGGCATGACCGCCGTGAATGGTAATGGCGGCAGCGACAGCTTGGATGCCAGCGGCTACAGTGCAGGCCTGGCCCTGACCGGTAGCAACAATCAGGTGACGGCGGAATCCGGTGCGCTGACTTTCAACGGCATATTTAGCGCGGTTACAGCAGCACTGGTTGGCAGCAGTGATGCAGACAGCTTTACTGTCGACGGTACTAACGCTGCCACCAGCTACGATATTGCCTTTACCGGCCTGAGTACCGTAGATGCCGCCGATGGTAGCGACAGTGTTATCGGCGCAGATGGTGCCGACTGGACCCTGACCGGTACTGACAATAAAGCGATTAACAGCAGCATCACGTTCAGTGATGTCAGTACTCTCACCACCGTCAATGCCAATCTGGTCGGAACCACGAATGCGGATGCTTACGTGCTGCAATCGGATGGGGATGTTGAAGTCGACTTCATGACGGTGTCCGGCATGACCGCCGTGAACGGTAATGGCGGCAGCGACAGCTTGGATGCCAGCGGCTACAGTGCAGGCCTGGCCCTGACCGGTAACAACAATCAGGTGACGGCGGAATCCGGTGCGCTGACTTTCAACGGCATATTTAGCGCGGTTACAGCAGCACTGGTTGGCAGCAGTGATGCAGACAGCTTTACTGTCGACGGTACTAACGCTGCCACCAGCTACGATATTGCCTTTACCGGCCTGAGTACCGTAAATGCCGCCGATGGTAGCGACAGTGTTATCGGCGCAGATGGTGCCGACTGGACCCTGACCGGTACTGACAACGAAGCGATTAACAGCAGCATCACGTTCAGCGATGTCAGTACTCTCACCACCGTCAATGCCAATCTGGTTGGAACCACGAATGCGGATGCCTACGTGCTGCAATCGGATGGGGATGTTGAAGCTTATTCCATGACGGTTTCCGGCATGACCGCCGTGAACGGTAATGGCGGCAGCGACAGCTTGGATGCCAGCGGCTACAGTGCAGGCCTGGCCCTGACCGGTAGCAACAATCAGGTGACGGCGGAATCTGGCGCCCTAACTTTTAATGGTATTACCAGTGCAATCACTGCAGCACTAACGGGTACCAGTGGCGCAGACAGCTTTATTGTCGACGGTACTAACGCTGCCACCAGCTACGATATTGCCTTCACCGGCCTGAGTACCGTAGATGCCGCCGATGGTAGCGACAGTGTTATCGGCGCAGATGGTGCCGACTGGACCCTGACCGGTACTGACAACGAAGCGATTAACAGCAGCATCACATTCAGCGATGTCAGTACTCTCACCACCGTCAATGCCAATCTGGTTGGAACCACGAATGCGGATGCTTACGTGCTGCAATCGGATGGGGATGTTGAAGTCGACTTCATGACAGTGTCCGGCATGACCGCCGTGAACGGTAATGGCGGCAGCGACAGCTTGGATGCCAGCGGCTACAGTGCAGGCCTGGCTCTGACCGGTAACAACAATCAGGTGACGGCGGAATCCGGTGCGCTGACTTTCAACGGCATATTTAGCGCGGTTACAGCGGCACTGGTTGGCAGCAGTGATGCAGACAGCTTTACTGTCGACGGTACTAATGCTGCCACCAGCTACGATATTGCCTTTACCGGCCTGAGTACCGTAGATGCCGCCGATGGTAGCGACAGTGTTATCGGCGCAGATGGTGCCGACTGGACCCTGACCGGTACTGACAACGAAGCGATTAACAGCAGCATCACATTCAGCGATGTCAGTACTCTCACCACCGTCAATGCCAATCTGGTTGGAACCACGAATGCGGATGCTTACGTGCTGCAATCGGATGGGGATGTTGAAGTCGACTTCATGACGGTGTCCGGCATGACCGCCGTGAACGGTAATGGCGGCAGCGACAGCTTGGATGCCAGCGGCTACAGTGCAGGCCTGGCCCTGACCGGTAGCAACAATCAGGTGACGGCGGAATCCGGTGTGCTGACTTTCAACGGCATATTTAGCGCGGTTACAGCAGCACTGGTTGGCAGCAGTGATGCAGACAGCTTTACTGTCGACGGTACTAACGCTGCCACCAGCTACGATATTGCCTTTACCGGCCTGAGTACCGTAGATGCCGCCGATGGTAGCGACAGTGTTATCGGCGCAGATGGTGCCGACTGGACCCTGACCGGTACTGACAACGAAGCGATTAACAGCAGCATCACGTTCAGTGATGTCAGTACTCTCACCACCGTCAATGCCAATCTGGTCGGAACCACGAATGCGGATGCTTACGTGCTGAAATCGGATGGGGATGTTGAAGTCGACTTCATGACGGTGTCCGGCATGACCGCCGTGAACGGTAATAGTAACAACGACACCCTGGATGCTAGCGGTTACAGTGCAGGCCTGGCCCTGACCGGTAGCAACAATCAGGTGACGGCGGAATCCGGTGCGCTGACTTTCAATGGCATATTTAGCGCGGTCACTGGAGCACTGGTGGGCAGCAGTGGTGCAGACAGCTTTACTGTCGACGGTACTAACGCTGCCACCAGTTACGATATTGCTTTCACCGGCCTGAGTACCGTAGATGCCGCCGACGGTAGCGACAGTGTTATCGGCGCAGATGGTGCCGACTGGACCCTGACCGGTACTGACAATGAAGCGATTAACAGCAGCATCACGTTCAGTGATGTCAGTACTCTCACCACCGTCAATGCCAATCTGGTTGGAACCACGAGTGCGGATGCCTACGTGCTGCAATCGGATGGGGATGTTGAAGCTTATTCCATGACGGTGTCCGGCATGACTGCCGTGAATGGTAATGGCGGCAGCGACAGCTTGGATGCCAGCGGCTACAGTGTAGGCCTGGCCCTGACCGGTAGCAACAATCAGGTGACGGCGGAATCCGGTGCGCTGACTTTCAATGGCATATTTAGCGCGGTCACTGGAGCACTGGTTGGCAGCAGTGATGCAGACAGCTTTGCTGTCGACGGTACTAATGCTGCCACCAGCTACGATATTGCCTTTACCGGCCTGAGTACCGTAGATGCCGCCGATGGTAGCGACAGTGTTATCGGCGCAGATGGTGCCGACTGGACCCTGACCGGTACTGACAACGAAGCGATTAACAGCAGCATCACATTCAGCGATGTCAGTACTCTCACCACCGTCAATGCCAATCTGGTCGGAACCACGAATGCGGATGCCTACGTGCTGCAATCGAATGGGGATGTTGAAGTCGACTCCATGACGGTGTCCGGCATGACCGCCGTGAACGGTAATAGTAACAACGACACCCTGGATGCTAGCGGTTACAGTGCAGGCCTGGCCCTGACCGGTAGCAACAATCAGGTGACGGCGGAATCTGGCGCCCTAACTTTTAATGGTATTACCAGTGCAATCACTGCAGCACTAACGGGTACCAGTGGTGCGGACAGCTTCACTGTCGATGGCGATAACGCAGTCACCAGTTACAATATCGGCTTTACTGGCCTGAGTACCGTAGATGCCGCAGATGGTAGCGACAGTATTACCGCACTGGGCGTTGTCACGCTGACAGGTACGGATAATCAAGTCTCAACAGCCTCCATCCTGTTTAGTGGAATCGATAGCGTCAGTGGGGGCAGCCTAGAGGCTTCTACCGATAATGACAGTTTTGAAGTAACCGGGTGGGAAGCACTTACAGCCAATAAGATTGCCTTTAGCAGCATCAGCAGTGTTGATGCCGCAGATGGCACTGATAGCGCTATTGGTGCAGACGGGGTCGATTGGGAGCTGACAGGTACTGCTTACGAAGCAACCAATAACGGTATTACTTTCAGTAATATTGAAACCCTGACAGCTTCAAATGCAAACCTAACTGGAACCGATTCAGCTGATGCCTTTGTCTTGCTGTCTAGCGGGAATGTTGAAGCCTACTCCATGACAGTCTCTGGTATGACTGCTGTGAACGGTGGTGATGGCAACGACACCCTAGACGCCAGTAGCTACAGTGATGGCTTGGTGCTTACCGGCGCTAATCATGAAGTTACCGCACAGTCCGGAGCCCTAACTTTTACTGGTATTGTTAGTGCCGTCACTTCAGCGCTGGAAGGCACCAGTGATGCAGACAGCTTTATTGTCGACGGTACTAACGCTGCCACCAGCTACGATATTGCCTTTACCGGCCTGAGTACCGTAGATGCCGCCGATGGTAGCGACAGTGTTATCGGCGCAGATGGTGCCGACTGGACCCTGACCGGTACTGACAACGAAGCGATTAACAGCAGCATCACATTCAGCGATGTCAGTACTCTCACCACCGTCAATGCCAACCTGGTTGGAACGACGAATGCGGATGCCTACGTGCTGCAATCGGATGGAGATGTTGAAGTCGACTTCATGACGGTGTCCGGCATGACCGCCGTGAACGGTAATGGCGGCAGCGACAACTTGGATGCCAGCGGCTACAGTGCAGGCCTGGCCCTGACCGGTAGCAACAATCAGGTGACGGCGGAATCCGGTGCGCTGACTTTCAACGGCATATTTAGCGCGGTTACAGCAGCACTGGTTGGCAGCAGTGATGCAGACAGCTTTACTGTCGACGGTACTAACGCTGCCACCAGCTACGATATTGCCTTTACCGGCCTGAGTACCGTAGATGCCGCCGATGGTAGCGACAGTGTTATCGGCGCAGATGGTGCCGACTGGACCCTGACCGGTACTGACAATAAAGCGATTAACAGCAGCATCACGTTCAGTGATGTCAGTACTCTCACCACCGTCAATGCCAATCTGGTCGGAACCACGAATGCGGATGCTTACGTGCTGCAATCGGATGGGGATGTTGAAGTCGACTTCATGACGGTGTCCGGCATGACCGCCGTGAACGGTAATGGCGGCAGCGACAGCTTGGATGCCAGCGGCTACAGTGCAGGCCTGGCCCTGACCGGTAGCAACAATCAGGTGACGGCGGAATCCGGTGCGCTGACTTTCAACGGCGTATTTAGCGCGGTTACAGCAGCACTGGTTGGCAGCAGTGATGCAGACAGCTTTACTGTCGACGGTACTAACGCTGCCACCAGCTACGATATTGCCTTTACCGGCCTGAGTACCGTAAATGCCGCCGATGGTAGCGACAGTGTTATCGGCGCAGATGGTGCCGACTGGACCCTGACCGGTACTGACAACGAAGCGATTAACAGCAGCATCACGTTCAGCGATGTCAGTACTCTCACCACCGTCAATGCCAATCTGGTTGGAACCACGAATGCGGATGCCTACGTGCTGCAATCGGATGGGGATGTTGAAGCTTATTCCATGACGGTTTCCGGCATGACCGCCGTGAACGGTAATGGCGGCAGCGACAGCTTGGATGCCAGCGGCTACAGTGCAGGCCTGGCCCTGACCGGTAGCAACAATCAGGTGACGGCGGAATCTGGCGCCCTAACTTTTAATGGTATTACCAGTGCAATCACTGCAGCACTAACGGGTACCAGTGGCGCAGACAGCTTTATTGTCGACGGTACTAACGCTGCCACCAGCTACGATATTGCCTTCACCGGCCTGAGTACCGTAGATGCCGCCGATGGTAGCGACAGTGTTATCGGCGCAGATGGTGCCGACTGGACCCTGACCGGTACTGACAACGAAGCGATTAACAGCAGCATCACATTCAGCGATGTCAGTACTCTCACCACCGTCAATGCCAATCTGGTTGGAACCACGAATGCGGATGCTTACGTGCTGCAATCGGATGGGGATGTTGAAGTCGACTTCATGACAGTGTCCGGCATGACCGCCGTGAACGGTAATGGCGGCAGCGACAGCTTGGATGCCAGCGGCTACAGTGCAGGCCTGGCCCTGACCGGTAGCAACAATCAGGTGACGGCGGAATCCGGTGCGCTGACTTTCAACGGCGTATTTAGCGCGGTTACAGCAGCACTGGTTGGCAGCAGTGATGCAGACAGCTTTACTGTCGACGGTACTAACGCTGCCACCAGCTACGATATTGCCTTTACCGGCCTGAGTACCGTAAATGCCGCCGATGGTAGCGACAGTGTTATCGGCGCAGATGGTGCCGACTGGACCCTGACCGGTACTGACAACGAAGCGATTAACAGCAGCATCACGTTCAGTGATGTCAGTACTCTCACCACCGTCAATGCCAATCTGGTTGGAACCACGAATGCGGATGCCTACGTGCTGCAATCGGATGGGGATGTTGAAGCTTATTCCATGACGGTGTCCGGCATGACCGCCGTGAACGGTAATGGCGGCAGCGACAGCTTGGATGCCAGCGGCTACAGTGCAGGCCTGGCTCTGACCGGTAACAACAATCAGGTGACGGCGGAATCCGGTGCGCTGACTTTCAACGGCATATTTAGCGCGGTTACAGCAGCACTGGTTGGCAGCAGTGATGCAGACAGCTTTACTGTCGACGGTACTAACGCTGCCACCAGCTACGATATTGCCTTTACCGGCCTGAGTACCGTAGATGCCGACGATGGTAGCGACAGTGTTATCGGCGCAGATGGTGCCGACTGGACCCTGACCGGTACTGACAACGAAGCGATTAACAGCAGCATCACATTCAGTGATGTCAGTACTCTCACCACCGTCAATGCCAATCTGGTCGGAACCACGAATGCGGATGCCTACGTGCTGCAATCGGATGGGGATGTTGAAGCTTATTCCATGACGGTTTCCGGCATGACTGCTGTGAACGGTAATGGCGGCAGCGACAGCTTGGATGCCAGCGGCTACAGTGCAGGCCTGGCCCTGACCGGTAGCAACAATCAGGTGACGGCGGAATCCGGTGCGCTGACTTTCAATGGCATATTTAGCGCGGTCACTGGAGCACTGGTGGGCAGCAGTGGTGCAGACAGCTTTACTGTCGACGGTACTAACGCTGCCACCAGTTACGATATTGCTTTCACCGGCCTGAGTACCGTAGATGCCGCCGACGGTAGCGACAGTGTTATCGGCGCAGATGGTGCCGACTGGACCCTGACCGGTACTGACAATGAAGCGATTAACAGCAGCATCACGTTCAGTGATGTCAGTACTCTCACCACCGTCAATGCCAATCTGGTTGGAACCACGAGTGCGGATGCCTACGTGCTGCAATCGGATGGGGATGTTGAAGCTTATTCCATGACGGTTTCCGGCATGACTGCTGTGAACGGTAATGGCGGCAGCGACAGCTTGGATGCCAGCGCCTATAGCGGTGGCCTTGCTTTGACTGGTATTGACAATCAATTGTTGGCGGGCTCACTGGCCTTCGACAGTATTTCGAGTGCGATTACCGAAACCCTGACAAATACCTATGATTCTGCCCTATTCGAATTGCAGGGCAGCCAAGCTCTTGATACAGCAGGCATTAGCTTTACTGGCCTGGAAAGTGTGAATACTTCAGGCAGTAGTAGTTTGTTACTGGGAACTGATGGCGACGATAGCTTTAGACTTAGCTCCAATGGCGATATTAGCGTGGCTGGTATTGACTTCAGCGGACTTGAAACGATTGATGGTGCGGAAGGTAGTGATACCGTTAGTGCCGATGGAGCGGCCTGGACTTCAACTAGCTCTGGAGGCTCCCTCGTCGATGGTAGTGTTGAGGCTGAAATTAATAGCCTAACGGTATTTTTCGAGAACCTTGAACTGGTTGAAGGTGCTGGAAGCTATGTAGGTCAGAATTTAGATGGTGAGTATGTATTTAGCGCACTAGATATTATGGAGATCGGCGGAGTAACTTTTGCTGATTTGAACAGCATTACTGCTGGTTCAGGTACTGATGTTGTGTATGGCGCCAATATTGATACCGATTGGGATATCAATGATTCGGGCAACACGGTAACCAGTGATGGGGAGTCAATCACTATTACTGGTATCGAGTCCATTATGGCTGGAGGCGGCTCCGATCAGTTTGCTCTGAGTGGTGGCGCCCTGACTGAAATTGATAGTGGCGCTGGTGACGATGTCGTCATTTTATCGGGAACCGTAATTGACATTATTTCCCTTGGTGCCGGCAATGACTACGTTCAGGTGGATGTGGAGGCTAGTCAAGACGTCAACCTTTCAGGCGGGGATGGAAACGATGATTTTCAATACAACCTTGCGGGAGATACCTGGGAAATTTACTCTAGCGGAAATCAGGTAGGCAGTTTTAGATTTAATGGTTTCGAATATCTAGACAATACCGCTGACAGTATTACTGTCGATACAGACTTGGCCTTTAATTTTGAAAATGGCGGTAATACTTCCGAAAACTTCAATAAAAATGGGGCTGGAATCCAGTTTTCTACCAGTGGCATGCGACTTGGCTACGATGGTGAGGGTGATATATATATCACCAGCAGCACAACAGAAACCATTGGCGGAAGTCTGGCAGCAAATCGAGCGGAACTGGTTGTTAGCGGTGATGTTGATATCGAAACAGAAGTGGGTACCCTGGCGCTCGCTACCTCTGGAGCAGATATTGACGTTAGTGTTATGGCTGCCGGAGACCTTGTTATTGATGAGATTAACTCTGGTCGGGGCACTGTGTCGCTGGCTAGTTCAAACTTCGGAGTTCTAACGGCTGAAACTTATGGAGACACTCATATAACAGCTTCTGCCGTAACTTTAGGTTCTGAAACTCATCTTTGGACAATTATTGGTGACACGACCAATCCTCTTAGAGTGGATATTACCGATACACTCGATATCTATTCAGTCAGCTACTATGAGCCGGAATACATTGGACAGATCCCAACTGTGACCAGTACTGGTGATGAATTAGAGTCTGTTGCCGGTGCCCAGGCATCTCAAGGGCTTAAGTCTGCGGTTCAAAGTGCGGTTGAAGATTTCACTCAGGTAGATCCAGCAATCTTCAGCGCTGTGAAGCCATATAGCAGCGGAATTGATGCGGTCAATTCCCCTGAGATGCGACTTAAGGCTGGGGAATTAAAACCCACTGTTACTTCTGCTGCCGAGGGCACAGAAGTCGATACAGCGTTTGATGCCGAACTAGAAGTTGGGACCTCAGATTTGTCCGATGAAGGTGTTGGGGATATGGGAAGTTTGACCGACAGTAATGCAGGAGGCTGATGGGGTCTCCTGAAGGGGGCAATAATAAGCCGGCTCTTATGGGCCGGTTTTTTTTATGCCAAGTAAATAATATTCATACACATTCAGCAAATAGTAGGAGCGGCAGGGCAGAAAAATTAATTCCCCAAACGAAAAAAGGCCGACTCTTGCGAGTCAGCCTTTTTGGAATTGGTGCCCAGGAGAGGACTTGAACCTCCACGACCGTTAGGTCACTAGCACCTGAAGCTAGCGCGTCTACCAATTCCGCCACCTGGGCAAATCAACGTGTGCTCCGTTGAGGACGCGAACTATAGAGATCTGCCCCCCCTGTGTCAACGGCTGCGTTGCGCTTTTTTCATCATTTTTTTCTTAGGTCGGGAAAATTGGCGAAATCGCTTATAATGCGTGCAATAGCGGCGAATTATTGACCAGGAATCCACCACCAACGCTGCCTTTCTTTATGGCCGGATAATCTCCGGAGGTTGCCAAACCCAGGCAACTGCCCAACAACGGATGCTGTTTTGACTCAAAAAAATACCTCAGACCCTTTCAATGCTGACCCTCATGCCCAGCGCGAGGCAAAGAAATACGAAAAGCCCGTGCCCAGTCGGGAGTACTTGCTGCAAATTCTGGAAAAACAAGCGGAGCCTGTACCCTGGGAAACGGTGGCTGATTTACTCGAATTGGCCGACGAGGATCGTCGCGAAGGGGTAAGGCGCCGTTTGATCGCCATGTCCCGGGATGGGCAGATTGCAAGCAACCGCGCCGGTGATTTTGGTGTACTGGATAAAATGAGCCTGATACGCGGCCGGGTTATTGGGCACCGGGATGGCTTTGGTTTTGTTATCCCCAGTGATGGTGGCACCGATCTATTTTTATCCCATCGACAGATGCGTAAAGTCTTTGATGGTGACGAGATATTAGTGCGGGAAACCCCCGGAGGTTTTCGCGGTAAACGCGAGGGCGCTGTTGTTAGGGTGATCAAGCACAATACCGAGCAGCTGGCCGGGCGCCTGTACCGGGAAAACGGCATTTGTTTTGTGCGCCCGGATAATCCGCGCATTAACCTGGATATTATGGTGGCCTCTGAGGACACCGCCGGAGCTGATCACGGCCAGTATGTTGTAGTAAAAATAGTTACCCAACCGGGCAGGGATAAAGTGCCGCAAGGTAAGGTTAGCGAAATTCTCGGTGACCACCTCGCTCCGGGTATGGAGATCGATGTTGCTATTCGCAACTACGGAATTCCCCACACCTGGCCCAGTGCACTGACGGCCGAGGTCAATGAAATCGCCGATGAAGTGCTTGAGGATCACAAAAAATCCCGGGTGGATCTTCGCCAGCTGCCGCTGGTTACTATTGATGGTGAAGACGCGCGGGATTTTGATGATGCGGTCTACTGCGAACTTTTACCCGATGGCAATTGGAAATTGCTGGTAGCCATTGCCGACGTTTCCCACTATGTACGTCCGGGTAGTGCGTTGGATGAGGAAGCGCACGGCCGTGGAAACTCGGTTTATTTTCCGGATTTCGTTGTACCCATGTTGCCGGAGAAATTGTCCAACGGTCTTTGCTCCCTAAACCCCGATGTTGATCGGCTGTGTATGGTGTGCGAAATGCACATCAACCGAAGCGGTGAAATTCAGGACTATCGTTTCTTTGAGGCGGTTATGCGCAGCCACGCGCGCCTGACTTACACCCAGGTAGGGCAAATACTCGATGAGCGGGATAACCGCGACAGTGGTGCCCGCAAGCAATTTGCGACCCTTACCCCACACCTGGACAACCTCCACGATCTTTACCTGGCGTTGCGCGAAGCGCGGGAGCGCCGGGGTGCTATTGACTTTGAGACGACTGAGACCCGGATAGTATTTGACGCCCAGCGAAAAATTGAGCGGATTATCCCGGTGGTGCGCAACGATGCTCACAAGCTGATCGAAGAGTGTATGCTCGCGGCCAATGTCTGCGCGGCGAGTCTGATGGAGCTATCGGAACTGCCCGCACTCTACCGGGTGCACGATGCACCCAAAGAGGAAAAGCTCAGTAATTTGCGCGAATACCTGGGTGAATTGGGGCTGCGCCTTCCCGGTGGTGGTAAGCCACAGCCCAAAGATTTCCAGGACCTGATGGAGCAGATCGAGGGCCGTGCAGATGCGCATATTATTCAGGTGATGCTGCTGCGCTCTATGAACCAAGCGGTTTACCAGCCGGAGAATCGAGGACACTTCGGTTTGGATTACCCGGCCTATGCCCATTTCACCTCCCCGATTCGCCGCTATCCGGATTTGCTCCTGCATCGAGCGCTGCGCTGGTTGATACGCAACGGCAGCGCCAACCAAGCTGCGGTGGCAAAAAAAGTTCACTCTGTGCCCGGTGCCAAACCGATAGCTCGCGAGCAGATTTTGCCCTACGACATGCCGGCCATGTTGCAACTTGGGGAGCAGTGTTCCCTGACCGAGCGGCGCGCCGACGATGCGACCCGAGATGTACTCAGCTGGCTAAAATGTGAATACCTGCAGGATCATGTGGGCGAAACCTATTCCGGTGTTATCAGTGCGGTAACCGGCTTTGGATTATTTGTGGAGTTGGATGATCTCTACGTGGAGGGGCTGATTCATGTCACCGCCCTACCCAAAGACTATTACCGCTTTGAGCAGGCGCACCAGCGTCTTATCGGGGAGCGCAGTGGCAAACGTTACCATTTGGGTGACTCTGTCACCGTGCAGGTTGCACGGGTGGATCTCGAAGAGCGCAAGGTGGATTTCACCTTGAATGAACTGGTCCCTCGCGCCAAGCGTGAGTCGAAGCAAAAGAAAGAGAGTACGCGGGTGAGTGCCCGGGCAATGGAAATGGCAGTAGAACATCAGTTGGAACGCGAGCGCCGGGGCCGCGATAAAAAAGAAAAGCCCAGTAATACCAGTGCTAACCCCTGGGCCAAGCATACCGAGACCACAGCCAAGCCCTCGCCTTTCCGCAAGCGCAAGGTAGGCTCAGATGAGGCTGTGCCAGTAGAGGCCAGTGTTGAAGCCCCTGTAGCAAAGCCGGAAAAAGAGCCTGCCAATAGGAGAGGGGAAGGCGGGCAAAGTGATGATGCCCAACCCAAGCGCAAGATTAAAAAACGTACCCCGACACGCAAGGGTGGAAAGCGACCTGCAGTGGCGGCTCGTAAAGCCGCGCAAAAGGCTGAAAACGCCAAAACCCGTTCGGGTAAATTAAAAAAGAAGAAAAAGGTTTCTTCTAGCAGTAAAAAGAAAAAGTGATCGAGGAATAAATTGAGTCAGGAAGTTATCTATGGCCTGCACGCAGTGCAGGCCCTTCTAAAAGGTTCTCCGCAGAATGTATCGGAGCTTCTGTTACTGCGTGGCCGCAAGGATCAGCGCCTGCAAAAAATAATCCAGCAGGCGGAAAAAAATGATATTGCCGTGCGCTTTATTGACCGGAGAGCGCTGGATGAAAAGGTTGAGGATGGTGCTAACCACCAGGGTGTTGTTGCCATCTGTTCTGGCAAAACAAAGGTACACGATGAAAAATTCCTGTTCGACCTGCTAAAACAACTGGATCAGCGCGGGGAAGTGCCCTTCTTATTGGTGCTGGATGGCGTGACGGACCCCCACAATCTGGGAGCCTGCCTGCGCTCGGCAGAGGCTGCCGGAGTCCATGCAGTAATTGCACCAAAAGACAAATCTGCCGGGCTGACGCCAACAGCTCGCAAAGTGGCCTGTGGTGCAGCTGAAGTATTGCCCTTTGTTACCGTGACTAACCTGGCTCGCGCATTACAGCAGCTGCAACAGGCGGGAGTGTGGATATATGGCGCAGCCGGTGAGGCGACACAGGATGTATACCAAAGCCAATTAACCGGCCCTCTGGCGCTGGTTATGGGGGCTGAGGGCAGCGGCTTGCGGCGCCTGACTAGGGAACATTGCGATCATTTGATCAAGATTCCTATGGCGGGAGAGGTAAGCAGCTTAAATGTTTCTGTTGCCACGGGTGTTTGCCTGTTTGAGGCCGTGCGTCAGCGCAACGGCTAAGGGGCCGGTATGACCTGTACTGGCTGGGGAGAATTTATCTCTGGGCGTACAGGTCGGTGCTTATGCCATTCATTACATTCATAACGTTTTTTCCAGATAGCCTGTGACGGACTATCGATAGGCTCCCTTTACCCTACTTATCACTAAATTGAATTGCGAAAAGCAAAGTTCGCACAATATTGGTGTGAAAATAATTTTCACTACTTCTTATCTGAAGTAATAAGTTTATTTTAGCCTGAGATCTAACTTTCTCGACATCTTTGGGTAGGTTATATCTTGATGTAGCTAAAGTAATAAAAGCAATCTGTAGTTA
This sequence comes from Microbulbifer maximicatervae (SeqCode), assembly GCF_052466985.1. Lineage (NCBI taxonomy): Bacteria > Pseudomonadati > Pseudomonadota > Gammaproteobacteria > Cellvibrionales > Microbulbiferaceae > Microbulbifer > Microbulbifer maximicatervae (SeqCode). The sequence continues at coordinate 3,450,407 of NZ_CP174298.1, read as the reverse complement.
ACCTGTTACCGAGAAATTACGGAAATTTTTGCCGAATGAATATTTGTAAAATCTCTTTTATTCGTGGGGATAAATGGTTGGTTAGGTTTTATTAATTTTATGCAGTGTTAATTGTTCTGCTATTTTTGTGGTAAAGGATTCTTAATGTTCAGATATTAGTAATTGGTTGTGTGCGATTTTTAATAATGCCTCTCTAATGTAGCTATAAAATAAAAAGTGGATTTAAGAGAGTGTTTGCCGATGGTGAGGATAGGCAAAACTTTTACTGAATTTTGGGCTTGGCTCCTTTCATTTGGTACTGGTGTATCTGAATGGTTTGTTCGTTTTTATTTAAATAATAAAATTTGGTCTTAATTGTTGGAGTGTCGAGTTTTAATAGTTTTTGTAGATTTAGAGTCGGCTGAAATATTTGTAATTTGAAAGCCATTTGAATTGCTATATGGCACTTGGCTTTTTATCATGTCGACTTTACTGGAGGGGGTTTATATGAACGGAGTTACAGGCCAATATCAATCTTGGCATTTGCACATTTTACGTTTCGGGTTATTCACGCTCACTATTGGCCTGCTCAGTGCTTGTGGCGGAGGGGGTAGCAGTAGTAATAAGGATACGGGCACGACATATCCTGTTCCTACTCCTATTACGCTGGAAAGTGTAGGGCTGGAACAAGATAGCACTAATGAATACCAGTATTTCCTAATGGCTTATTACAGTGACGACTCTTCTGTCGATGTAACTGAGGATGCGGACTGGTCTGTAAGTGACAGTAATTTGGCCACTGTTGATGCTGGGGTAATCACACAGCTGAAAGCAGGTTCACTCACTCTAACAGCAGTTTATGAAGGGGTGAGTTCAGAGGTAGATATTGAGTTGCCCGTCCTTCTTGAAAGTTTACAACTGAGTAGGGATACCACTAATTTTGATCAATATTACCTTACGGCCCACTATAACGATGACACCTCAGTGGAGGTTACCGAGGAGGCCGAGTGGTCGATCAGTGATACTAGTTTGGCAACCGTAGAGCTTGGCCTTATCACCGCCCTGCAGAGTGGCTCAGCGACTCTGAGCGCCTCATTTGAGGGCGAAACTGCGGATATGGAGATTGAGCACCTTGTCTATGTGCGTGAGATTGTTGCCACCCGCACCGAATTTGCAGCATTAAAAAATAATGGTTCGGTTGTTTCGTGGCCTGATGATTATTTTCCAGTAGATGTTAGCTTTAGTGATGTTAGTGCCAACCTAACCAGTGATGTAGTTGAAATCTATGCTACAGCTGCTGCTTTTGCGGCATTAAAGTCTGATGGTTCTGTTATCACCTGGGGGGAGGTTGATTATGGTGGGGATAACAGTGCTGTGAGTGCAAGCTTGGCTGATAATGTAGTTCAGATTTATCCAGGGACATATGCCTTTGCAGCATTGAAGTCTGATGGTTCCGTTGTGACTTGGGGGGGCAGTAGGGATGGCGGTGATAGCAGTGACGTTAGTGTTCAGCTGAGCAGTGGCGTTGAGGAAGTTTATACAAGAAAGGGGTACTCTTTTGCCGCCCGCAAAGCGGATGGTTCTGCCGTAAGCTGGGGGAGTAGAGGAGGGGATAGTAGTGCAGTTAGTGACGAAATCGCCAGTGATGTGGTGATGGTCTTTCCTGCAAGAAGTGCTTTTGCTGCACTTAAATCCGATGGCTCTCTTGTGACTTGGGGGAATTCGGGTGGCGATAGCAGTGCGGTGAGTACAGAAATTTCCAGTGATGTAGTCACTGTTTTTTCAACAAATTATGCTTTTGCTGCACTGAAGTCAGATGGTTCTGTTGTGACTTGGGGGGATAGTTCTCGCGGTGGAGATAGTAGTGCGGTGAGCGCAGAAATTTCCAGCGATGTGGTCACTGTTTTTTCAACCGATTATGCTTTTGCCGCACTCAAGTCAGATGGCTCTGTTGTTACATGGGGTGACGTTGATGGCGGTGGTGATAGCAGTAGTGTGAGTGATCAGTTGGTAGGAGACGTAGAAACAGTCTCTGCATCCTTTTATGCTTTTGCTGCTCTTAAGTCTGATGGCTCTGTTGTTACTTGGGGGGATAGTGAATACGGGGGTGATAGTAGTGAAGTAAGCTCTGAGCTGACTGGAGCTGTGGAAGTGATTCAGGCCTCTCCGCGTGGTTTTGCGGCAATAACGGGTAATGGGGCGGCAACTACTTGGGGTAATTGTGTTGCTGATAGCAGTAGTGTTAGTGATCAATTGTCGAATGGTGTGTTGACATTTACTGGAACTAATTGGGGGGGGTGTGCAGTGCTAAAAGACGATAAGTCTGTTGTGACTTGGGGAGATAGTTCTCGCGGTGGAGATAGCACTGATATTGATTTCTATTAGATAGAAATTTTATTGCTGAGGATAGAATCTATTTACTGACTACTAATAAATGTACCAATTGGTGATGTTTAAGGACTGGTAAATCTTGAGCCGACTATCAAAGCAAGCCTTGATAGTCGGCTCTTACCTTAAAAATACGTTGATTTTCCAATACTCACCTTTTGTATTAAATGCACTCCATCACTATTACTTTACAATTTAACGCCCAAGTAATTGTTTTATGGTTCTTTATTGGATATTCCAGTATTAGCTATTTAAGCAATAGTGTTTTTCCTGAGTCCTACTGAAGTTTTTATTTGAATTTCATATTGGGTTTTCATTATCTCAATATTTGTTTCTAGTTTATGCTTGTTCTTTTTATAGGAGTCACTCAAAAGGTTTTTCCGTGGGGCTTCCGTAGCTGGCAATAAATCGAACATCGATATGCCCCGGCTATATTTCCTCTATCTACGCCTCTTTAATAAAGGCAGAGTTCAGTGTGCCGTAGTCCAACGCCTTACTAAACAAATTAGTGTCACTTTTAACCGCTGCCAGCTGTTTTAATGATTCGCTTAAATGGCCGTAGATAGACTGGAATAATGCTGGTCCGGTACTAAAGCGCTTTATGCCTGCGGCAAAAAACTCCGATATAGGAGCAATTCCCGGAAGCAGCATAATATTGATTGGCAGGTCGATACCCGCTGCCAAACTCCTTGCCTCCTCAACTGAAGAGAGCCCAGGCACAAAGCCGCAGTCAGCACCGGCACTCTTATAAAGCTCTAACCTCTCTATGCACATATTTACCGCCTTATCACCGTTGGCGAGTGCATTGAGATAAACATCGGTACGGGCATTAATAAAAAGCGGGCGGCCGTTAAGTGCTTGGCGAATAGCGTTGATTTTTTCGCCGATAGATTCGGGGGTGTCGTTACCATCTTCAATATTGATGCCTGTAACTCCCAGCGCAACCATTTTACAGGCCAGCTCAGCTACCTGTTTGGGGTTTTGGGAATATCCATCTTCAATATCCACACTCAGAGGTAAAGAGGTCACCCTGGCAATCCGTGCGATTGCATTTAGGTGTTCCTCAACTGGCAGGGCACCGCCATCGGCATAACCCAACGACCAGGCGACGGCGGCACTGCTGGTACCTACCGCTTGGGCGCCTGTGTTTTGGCAGATTAAAGCGCTGGCAGCATCCCAGGCATTTGGCAGGATCAATGGGGCGTCAGTTTGGTGCAACTTGGTGAAGGTATTGAATGGGCTGTTGTTCATCGGGATAACCTACTTGAGCGATGTCGTTTGAGTGGTGAATTTACCGCTCAAGAGATTGATTCACTGGCCACAAACGGAACTGAACCGTGAAAACCGGAAAGACAATTAAGATTGTTGGCTGCGATGTGGTAGAGAGGTAGAGCGGACAGGTTCTATCAATACATGGCTAAGAAAGCTGTGAATTGCTTTCTTAGCCATACAGGAAAGACAGAAAAAGAAAAATCAGTTGAGAGCGGGATCTTTATGTAGCCACTGCTGTACCGCCTCAACTACGGGGGCGGGATTCTTGATCCAGCTGAGGTGAGGGTTGCCCTTGGGATAAGTGGGTTTCATCTCCCGGGTTTCACCACCGACGATCGCCGCTAATTTACGGGCGGCCTGAATAGGGGCGAAGGGGTCGCCGTCCAGCGCAATATGCAGGGTGGGCTGGCTTGTCTTTTCCATTTGCCCAAAGCGATCCTCTGGAGCAAAGCGGCCACTAAATATGGATCGGGCCCAGTCTTTCATCAGTCTGCGCGCTTCGCGCCAGCCGAATCCCATGCGCGCACCGGGGAAATAACCCAGCAGGCTTGAGGTCACACTGGCAATTGAGGCGAAGAGCAGGATGGCGTACTTGTGCAGACCACTCCAGCTGCGGTGGTCCACATGGCCGGAGGCGATGCTGACAACCTTGGCGTTACCAGTGAGGCCGGCGCGGGCTGCCAGGGTGCTGGTTTGACCGCCGATACTGTGGCCGAGAATCAGCGCTGGCCCCTGGGGGAATTGCTGTTCCAGCAGTTGGATTAACTGCGGGATAAACGAAAACACCAGATCGTTGTAGCCGTAGTCGGCATTTCGGTGGGGGCGTGGCAGGCTCTCCCCGGTGCCGGGCAATTCGCTGATGGCGGTGTTGTAACCGAGCTTTTGCAGTTCTTCCAAGAGCAGGCGGTAGCGGTTGGCCGGTACGCCCATCGCGGGAAGCACCAATACCAGGGGGCCTTCGCCGTTGTGTACTGTGGTTACTGGTACCTGGAAGGCGCCAAATTCTAATTGGTGGGTTTGTTGGGGCATGGTACTTCTCCCTTTAACAGTCCGGCATCATAGGCGAAGCCAGCTTGCCAAACCCATGACCAGACCGAGCAGTGCTGTGTCCCAATCCGCCAAATCCCAGAAACAAGGCGAGTGGCAGGGTAGTCATTTTGATCAGCTTGCAACCGGGTGGGCGAAGGCACAGGGCCTGATGCAACTGGTTAACTTGCAACCGGGTTAGCGAAGGCATTGGGCTGAAGTAATTGATCAACTTGCAACCAACTCCACAACTGCCTAGAATACGCCGCCCGCAATGGGCCCGGTTTATCCGTGCCCGTTGTACTCCTTGCCTCATCGGACTGTCCGAGAGGCTGATTAACCCGTAAGGAGCTAAAATGCGTCATTACGAAATTGTATTCCTGGTTCACCCGGACCAGAGCGAGCAGGTACCTGGCATGGTGGAGCGCTACACTGCGTCCATCAAGGAGAGCGGTGGACAGGTTCACCGTCTGGAAGACTGGGGCCGTCGCCGTCTGGCTTACCCGATCAACAAGATCCACAAGGCTCACTACATTCTGATGAACGTAGAATGTTCTGAAGAAGCCCTTGAGGAACTGACTACCAACTTCCGTTACAACGATGCGGTTATCCGTAATCTGGTAATTCGTGAAGACGAGGCGATCACTGAAGAGAGCCCGATCATGAAAGCGGAAAAAGAAAGCCGTGAGCGCAAAGCTGCCCGTGCAGAGCGCACCGAGCGTCGCGAGCGCGCCGGAGAAGAGAAAGCTTCTTCCGACGCTGCAGAAGCTTCTTCCGATAACGCTGAAAGCGAAGAGTAAGGGGATTATCAGATGGCACGTTTTTTCCGTCGTCGCAAGTTCTGCCGTTTCACCGCTGAAGGTGTTAAGCGTATCGACTACAAAGATCTCGATACCCTGAAAGCCTACATCTCCGAGACTGGCAAAATTGTTCCTAGCCGTATTACAGGTACCAAAGCCAAGTATCAGCGTCAGCTGGCCTCTGCGGTCAAGCGCGCTCGCTACCTGGCCCTGCTGCCGTACACGGACAGCCACGAAGCCTAAGCCGCAGTTTGCTTAGACTCATTAATAGAGAAGCTATCTAGATATGCGCGCCGTAGCTGAATTTATTATGCGCGGACGCGTCAGGGCGGTAATCCTCACCATGTTGGGGTTACCGCTGATAAGCCCGGCAATTCTCGCTCTGGTGAGTTTGCGTCGAGGCGGCAGTGACGGCCTGATGGTTTTGGCCTGGGCTCTGTTGCCGATTGTCGTTATGGGTATGAGTGGTCATGTACCACCACTGGTGACTGGTATATCCGCAGGCCATTTTGTTGCAGTTTTTTGCGGCGCCATGGCATTGCGCAGCAGTCGCTCCTGGGCCACTGGCCTGGTGGCTGTAACGGCGGTATCGGCAGCAGGCATATTGCTGACCTCTCTCTTCAGTGGAGGACTGATGCAAGGGTTCTTGCAGGCAGTCGAGAATGCAGCGGAACAGCCCAATACTGTTCCAATGGATGAACTGAAGCAGATATTTTCGGGTGAATTGCAAATTACCGGTTACCTGAGCCTGATTTCGGCGATAAGTACCACATTGGCTCTGGTACTGGGGCGTTACTGGCAGGCCCTGCTGTACAACCCCGGCGGTTTCCGCCAGGAGTTCCACCAGCTGCGCCTGCCCCTGTGGCTGTCAGCGACAAGCATGTTGTTGTGGGTAGTCAGCTTGGTAACCCCAGGCTATGCATTTTGGGGAGCGGTGATCGCGTTCCCGATGGTGGTAGCTGGTATTGCCCTGGTCCACTGGCTGGTTGCCAGTCGCGGTTGGGGGGTAGGTCCCCTGGTGGCGATGTACATCATGCTGGTGATTGGAGGGCTGCCCCTGGCGGGCTTCCTCTGCGGCCTGGCCCTGGTAGATAGCTGGATAGATATTCGCGGACGCTCTTCCAAATAAGCGCGCCCGCACAATACAGAAATTGAGGAAACCGAGATGGAAGTTATTCTGCTCGATAAAGTAGGCAAACTGGGCAACGTGGGTGACCGCGTTGATGTTAAAGCCGGTTTTGGCCGCAATTTCCTGCTGCCGACTGGTAAGGCAATTGCTGCTACCGCCGCTAACATTGCTGAGTTCGAAGCTAAGCGCGCTGAACTGGAAGCCGCTGCTGCCGCTAAGCTGGCTGAAGCTGAGAGCCGCGCTACCAAGCTGGCCGACCTGGTTGTTACCATCGCTGCTAACGCTGGCGACGAAGGCAAGCTGTTCGGTTCTATCGGCACTCGCGACATCGCTGAAGCGATCTCCGCTGGTGGCGTTGAAGTAGCTAAAGCTGAAGTTAAGCTGCCGGAAGGCGCGCTGCGCGAAGTGGGCGAGTACGACGTAGACGTACAGCTGCACTCCGACGTAATTGCTGCAGTTAAAGTCGTTATCGAAGCCGAGTAAGGTTTTGCTGACGAACGGTTGGTGCTTCGGGCGCCAGCCGCGCTACAATCGGGCGCTGCACCCTATCGGGTCCAGCGCCTGTTTTGTTTTTACTATCCAGTAAAGTCCCATGATCGACGAATACGCCGCCCCTGAAGAAGAGATCCACAGCGAAGAGAGTTCACCCCTGCCGCATTCGGTAGAGGCGGAGCAGTCTGTGCTCGGCGGCCTGATGCTGGACCCGGGCCGTATTGATGCCGTTGCCGAACAGCTGAGTGAAGAGGACTTCTTCAGTGCTAGCCACCGCAAGATCTTTGCGGTTATGGGCGAGCTGAGCAATGGCGAACAGCCCCTGGATATCGTTACTCTCGCCGAAGGCCTCGCCAGCCGCGACCTGCTCGGTGAAGTGGGTGGCCCCGCCTACCTGGCGGAATTGGCTGAAAACACTCCCTCCGCAGCGAATATCGTCGCCTACGCCAAGATCGTGCGTGAGCGCTCCATGCTGCGCCAGTTGATCGCCGCCGCCGGTGAGATCAGCCGCACCAGTTTTAATCCCGGTGGCCTCGCTTCCGCCGATCTGCTGCAGATGGCCGAGCGCCGCGTGGCGGAAATCGCCGAGGGGCGCGCCAAAGAGGGCGGCTTTGTCGGCGTGGATACCCTGCTGAAAAAGACCGTCGAGCGCATCGATGAGCTATTCAAGACCGAGGGTGATATCACCGGTATCAGTACCGGTCTTACCGAATTGGACCAGCGCACCTCCGGCTGGCAGCCGGGCGAACTGGTTATTCTCGCCGCGCGTCCCTCCATGGGTAAGACCGCACTGGCATTGAATTTTATCGAGAGCGCCATGCTCTGCCAGGAGAGCCCGACACTGGTCTTCAGTATGGAGATGCCCTCGGACAGCCTGGTGATGCGGATGTTGTCCTCTATTGGTCGTATCGACCAGGGGCGCATCAGGAACGGCAAGCTGCAGGAAGAGGATTGGCCCAAGCTATCCAGCGCCGTGCAGAAGATGAAAGGCAAGTCCCTATATATCGATGATACGCCGGCACTGAGTCCCAGCGAGGTGCGCGCCCGTACCAAGCGCACGGTGCGCGATCACATCAACAAATTGATGCGCGAGAACCCCAAGTTAAGCCGCGAAGACGCCGAGGCCAAGAGTATGCCCGCCATGATTATGGTGGACTACCTGCAGCTGATGCAGGTGAAGGGGTCTACTGAGGGCCGCACCCAGGAGATCTCCGAGATCTCCCGCTCTCTCAAGGCGCTGGCGAAAGAATACGAGTGCCCGGTGATTGCCCTGTCGCAGCTCAACCGGGGAGTAGAGCAGCGCCCCAACAAACGGCCGATGAACTCGGACCTGCGGGAATCCGGGGCGATCGAGCAGGATGCTGACGTGATCCTGTTTATCTACCGCGATGAATACTACAACGAGGACAGCCCGGATAAAGGGATGGCCGAGTTGATTATCGGCAAGCAGCGTAACGGTGAGATCGGCACCTGCCGCGCAGCCTTTGTGGGCAAATACACTCGCTTCGATAATCTGGCGCCGGAATACTACCAGGGCGAATAAGCCTTTCTGCTAGGTTTGCGGCTATCGAATATCCGAGCCTAGGGGAGCCACTTCTTGTTATCCGAGCAAAAGATCCGCGCACTGGTGCTGCAACGCCAATTTATCCACAGCTCTTGGACTGAGGGGTTGTCGGGGTTGTTGCAACACCTTGGCGCCCTACAGTTGGATGCTATCCAGCGAATTACCCGGGCCCATCACCACCAGCTCTACAATCGCCTGCCCCGTTACCGCGAGTCACACCTGGCTGAAGCTGAAGAGCGCCGCGAAATTTTCGAGTACTGGTCCCACGCCACTGCCTACCTGCCAATGGCCCACTACCCCTATGCGCGGGTGCGTATGGATCGTATCCGCGCCGGTCAGCGCCACTGGTTTGAAAAGAATGCCAAGCTGTGTCGCTATGTTCTCGATCGTGTGCGAGAGGAGGGCGCCCTGAGGGCCAGTGATTTTGTGCGCACCAAGAGTGGATGGTGGGAGTGGTCCGATGAAAAGAAAGCCCTGGAGCAGTTGTTTCATGAAGGTGAGCTGATGGTCAGCCACCGGGAGGGCTTTCAAAAAGTCTTCGATCTCCCGGAGCGGATACTGCCAGCAAAAATCTCGACCAGTGCTGCCTCGGAAATTGAGTATGGTAGCCATCTGGTGCGCACTTTCCTGGGGTGCCAGGGGATTGGCCGAGCGGAGGAAATTGCTTACCTGCGCAGGGACGACAAACCCCTTATCCAGCTGGCAATTAAGCGCATGTTGGCAACCGGTGAACTCACCCAGTGGGGGAAAGAGCTGATGCTCACCGAGCATCTGGATTGGGAGCCAGTACGACCATCGCGCAAAGTGCGCCTGTTATCCCCATTCGACCCAGTGATATTGCAGCGCAAACGCCTGCGCCGGCTGTTTGATTTTGAATATCAATTGGAGTGCTATGTACCGGCGGCCAAGCGCCGCTATGGCTATTTTTGCCTGCCGATTTTATACGGCGATCAATTCGTGGGGCAGGTGGACTTGAAGGCTGACCGGGATGCGGGTGTATTGCGGGTAGAGGCCCTGCACTGGGACAAGAAACCCGGTGTCTCGCTGGAGGCGAGTTACCACCGGGCTCTGGGGCAGTTTGCCCGTTTTCACGGGCTGGAAAGCGAAGCTGCGCTTACAGCTTGACGACTACGTAGACCTCCTGGCCATCGCGCTGGGTCGGCATAAAGTAATTGCCGCCATAGCGGTAGTACTGGATGCCATTGATAATTTCAGCGGCGTAGCCATTGGGTAGGGTTTCCACCACTTGTCCGGGCTGGAAACCCTGCGGGCCCGGGTTCGGGGTTGCAGGCACAGTAGCGGGAGCTACTGCCGTTGCAACAGGAACGGCTACAGCCGGCGCAGGCGCTGGAACAACGGCCACGGGTGCTGGAGCTACAGCCACTGCAGGTGGTGCTACTACGACATAAGTTCGGGTAGCAGGGTACCACTGATAGTAGGCGTTGCCATACTTGTAATAAGTAACCCCGCCTACATGGACTCTTACCGCACTGGCTGGCAGGGTGACTACCGAGGCGCCCAGGGGGGCAGCGACAACGACGTAACCACGGGGACCGTGGCGGTAGAAGTGTCCGCCATGGTAGTAAAAGGGACGTCCGCCAACTGCGACACGCACATGGCCAACGGGTAGTACGGGCGCAACAAATCCGATCGAAACACGAGGCCCGCGATAAACTCCGGCCTTGGGAGGGGGCGGTGGTGGGTGCTTGTGGTGTTGTCGTTCATAGCCGCGAGCGTCTGCCGGTGGGCTAAAGGCAAAAGCGGCCAGTGCCAGAAATGCACTAGCGCCGATTATGATACTCAGTTTATTCACAGTCTCTCCAGCGAAGTGATTACTCACATTTGACATACTAACCCTTATCCTGACATTTAAGACAGGTTAATCGGTTAAGAATTGTCAAAGTGCCGGAGGCTGGATCAGTGGTCAGCGGTTGCGCTGGATGATTCCCATCAGCTTATACATCAGCTGTGCGGCGGCAAAGTCATAGGCGTGAAAGCCCTCGATCGGCGCAAATTCCAGCAGATCGAAGCCAATTATCTCTCTTTGTCGCGCAACAGATTCGAATAAGTTGAGGGTCTGGTACCAGCCGAGACCGCCGGGTACCGGGGTGCCGGTGGAAGGGAAGACCGATGGGTCCATACCGTCCACATCCAGGGTAAAGAAGACTTTCTTGGGGAAATTCTCCGGTAACTGGAATTCCTGCACGTTGTTGGGCACCAGTTGGTGGGCATCCAGGTAGCCCACGTTGTGGTCCTTGCGGGCTTGAACTTCCTCTTCGCAATAGGCGCGGATACCCAGCTGGAACAGGGGGACACCGGCTTCTACCACTAGACGCATCACGCTGGCGTGGCTGTGTTTGTGGCCCTCATAGCGATCGCGAAGATCGGCGTGGGCATCGATCTGCACCACGCCAAAATCGGTTTCACCGGCGTCCAGTAGCCCTTTGATAATACCCCAGGTCACCGAATGCTCACCGCCGATACCCACCGGCATCTTGCCAAGCGCCAACACTTCTTTGGTGGCGGCGGCGATATTCTCCATCACCTGTTCTGCAGGGCCGGAAACCGAGACCGGCGAGCGGGTGTAGATGCCCAGGTCACAGGGGTTGGAGAAGTTATCAAAAGTTTCCAGTTGCCAGGATGCTTCCAGGATGGAGGCCGGGCCCTTGCCGGTGCCGCCACCGTAGGAGACGGTCTCCTCATAGGGGATGGGGATAATGTGAAAGAGGGCGTCTTCCGGTTTCGGCTGCTCGATTTCGGAGCCGAGAAAAATAGGGTATTCGTTTTCTGACAACATCTACTGGTCCTCTGGCGGAGGCAATAACTCATTGCCTGCCGCACCTATCTCTATCGGCACTGTTTAGGAGAGGCGTTCCTTAAAATCTTCGTAGCCGAAAGTTTTGATCATCTTCAGGTCGTCGGTATCCGAATTCCACAGGGCGATAGCCGGTAGGGGGATACCGTTAAAAGTATTGGTTTTCACCATGGTGTAGTAGGCCATTTCCTCGAATACCAGTCGCTCGCCAATCCGCAGTGGTTGACTGAAGCTGTATTCGCCGATGCTGTCGCCGGCCAGGCAACTCTGTCCGCCCAGGCGATAGGTGTGGGGTAAGTCACCGGGGCGAGCGGCACCGGTAATTTCCGGTCGGTAGGGCATTTCCAGAACATCGGGCATATGGCAGGTGGCAGAAGCGTCGAGGATGGCTTGGTTTTCACCATTCCAGGCGATATCCACTACCTCAGCTACAAGGACTCCTGCGAACAGGGAGATGGCCTCACCGGGTTCCAGGTAGACCTGTACACTGTGCTTGTCGGAAAAGCTGCGCACCGCTTCGACCAGCTCATCCACCTGGTAATCCCGGCGAGTAATATGGTGGCCGCCGCCGAAATTAATCCACTCCATTTGTGGTATCAGATCGCCAAACTTCTCCTCCACGGCAGCGATTGTGCGCTGCAGAGGTTTGAAATCTTGTTCACATAACGTGTGGAAGTGCAGGCCGCTGATGCCTTCGAGGGATTCCCCTTCAAACAGCGAGCGCACGATGCCCAGGCGCGAACAAGGGGCGCAGGGGTCGTAGAGATCGGTGTGGCCCTCGGAGTGCTCGGGGTTGATACGCAGGCCAAAACGCAGCTCTGGCCGCTGCTGTTGCATATCCAGGCACAACTCCCGAAAACGCTTCCACTGGGAGAAGGAATTGAAAATTACGTGGTGGGCAAATTGCAGTATTTCCCGCAGTTCCTCATCCTTGTAAGCGGCACTGAAGACATGAACTTCCTTGCCTTTGTCGCGACCGCCGTACTCCTCGAACCCCAGTTTGGCTTCGTGCAGGCCACTGGCACAGGTCCCGGATAGATATTCAGCCACGATGGGCCCGGTGCTGAACATGGAAAAGGCCTTGAGCGCTGCCAGTACCTTGGCACCGCTGCGTTCCTGTACATCGGCGAGCAATGCCAAATTATTGCGCAGGGCAATTTCATCGATCACAAAACAGGGAGAGGGAACGCGGTAGGGATCGAAGCTGCCGAAATAGTCAACGGGGGGAGTGAGGTCCATGGTGCGTTATATCCTGGTGCGGCGGGGCGGGCACTGGAGTCCGCCCCGCTAGGTCGGGAAAGAAGCGATTTACTGGAAGGGCTTATCCAACCAGGTTTCTTGCCAGGGCAGGCCGTACTTGTTCAGGTCATCCATAAAGGGATCTGGATCCATCTGCTCCATATTCCACACGCCGGGCTTCATCCACTTGCCTTCCAGCATCATCTTGGCACCGATCATGGCCGGTACGCCGGTAGTGTAGGAGATCGCCTGGGATTGAACTTCCTGGTAGCAGTCCTGGTGGTCGCAGGTGTTGTAGACGTAGTAGATTTTCTCTTCGCCGTCTTTGGTGCCCCGAATAATGTTGCCGATGCAGGTCTTGCCCTTGGTCAGCGGGCCGAGGCTGGCGGGATCTGGCAGCAGCTCTTTAAGGAACTGGATAGGTACAATTTGCTGGCCCTGGAATTCCACTGGCTCAATGCCGGTCATACCGACGTTCTGCAGAACTTCCAGGTGCTTCAGGTAGCTCTCGCCAAAGGTCATCCAGAAGCGCGCGCGCTCAATTTCCGGAAAGTGCTTGGACAGGGATTCCAGCTCTTCGTGGTAGAGCAGGTAGATATCCTTATCGCCAATGCCTTCTGGGAAGTTGAATACGCGTTTCTCTTCCATCGGCTTGGTGGTAACCCACTGGCCATTTTCCCAGTAGCGACCGTTGGCGGTGATCTCGCGGATATTAATTTCCGGGTTGAAGTTGGTGGCGAACGGCAGGCCGTGGTCGCCGGCATTACAGTCGAGAATATCCAGGGTGTGGATACGATCGAAGTGGTGCTTCTTGGCGTAGGCGGTAAATACGCTGGTGACGCCGGGATCGAAGCCGCTGCCCAGCAGTGCCATCAGGCCGGCTTTCTCAAATTTCTCCTGGTAGGCCCACTGCCACTTGTACTCGAACTTGGCCTCTTCCGGCGGTTCGTAATTGGCAGTATCCAGGTAGTGCACGCCGGTTTCCAGGCAGGCATCCATAATGTGCAGATCCTGGTAGGGCAGGGCCACGTTGATGACCAGGTCCGGCTTCACTTTTTCGATCAGCTTTACCAATTCAGGCACATTGTCCGCATCTACTTCAGCGGTGTCGATTTTGCGCGGCAGCATAGCGGCAATCTTGTCGCACTTGCTTTTGGTGCGGCTTGCCAGGGTGATATTTTCAAATACCTCAGCAACCTGTGCGCACTTGTGCGCAACCACCTGGCCGACACCGCCGGCGCCGATGATCAGTACGTTGGCCATAAAGATCTCCTTAAATCTGCGGCTAATGTTACCGCTATATTCTCAAAGGCGTTGGCGCCTCATTTTTAAAATTTATTTTTCAAAGTAGGTGTAACCGCTCATGCTGGCGGTATAGGTTTGCAAAATCTGTTTGCGTTGGGCGGCGGTAATCAACCCCTGCTTGACGGCGCGTTCTGCCAGGCGGCGGAAGCGCTCAAACAGCGCCTTGGGCTGGTATTCCACGTAGCTTAACACGTCAGAAATACTGTCACCGTGAATCTCGTGGCTGAAGTCTATGCTGCCGTCTTCCTGGATGCGCACACTCACAACATTGGTGTCCCCAAACAGGTTGTGCAGGTCACCCAGGGTCTCCTGGTAGGCGCCAATTAAGAAGGTGCCGAGAATATAGTCCTCGCCATCCTTTAGCTCGTGTAAAGGCAGGGTTTTCTGCTCTTTTTCCCGGCCAATAAAGCGGTCGATCTTACCATCACAGTCACAGGTGATGTCGGCGATGATGGCGGAGCGCGTCGGGGCTTCGTCCAGGCGGTGGATCGGCAGCAGTGGGAATACCTGATCGATAGCCCAGATGTCCGGTACCGATTGGAATACGCTCACATTGGCGTAGTAGATATCCGACAGTACCTCCGGCAGAGCTTGCAGATCTGCGGGAATCTCTTCGGCCTCATCGAGTAATTTGCGAATATCCTGGGCGCTCTGCAGGAACAGGTTTTCCGCATTGGCGCGTTCGCGCAAGCTCACCTGGCCGTGCAGATACAGAGAGCGCACTTCATCGCGGTAGTAGAGTGCGTCGTTGTAACTCTCTTGCAGGTTTTTGGGAGTGATACTGCGCACTGCGTCCTGCAGGTTGAGCAGCATCTGGTGGTCACCTTCGCTGATCTTGGTGTGCTCCAGCTCCACCGGCTCGAAACGGGTAGTGTCGAGAATATCGAATAGCAGTACAGAGGAGTAGGCTACAGTGGCGCGGCCGGATTCGGTGATAATCACCGGATGTTCGACTCCCTCGCTATCGAGGGTGCCCATAATGGCTTCCACTACATCGACACAGTACTCGTCCAGGGAGTAATTCTTTGAGTGGGTGTAATTGGTCTTGCTGCCATCGTAATCCACCGCCAGGCCACCGCCCAGATCCAGGTAGCCCATGGGTGCGCCTTCTTCCACCAGATCGGCGTAGTAGCGGCAGGCTTCCAGAACTCCGGTGCGGATGTCGCGGATATTCGGTACCTGTGAGCCCAGGTGATAGTGCAACAACTTGAGACAGTCGAGCATATCGTGGTTGCGCAGTTGATCGACCATGGCGATCAGGTCGTTACTGCCCAGACCGAAAATACTGCGGTCGCCACTGGTCGCATTCCAGTAGCCGCCCACCTTGGAGGCGAGTTTTACCCGTGCGCCGATATTGGGGCGCACCTGCTCGCGCTCGGCGCAGCGGATAATGGTCTCCACTTCCGAGGGCGTTTCCACGACGAAGAAAACCTGTACGCCCAGGCGTTGGGCCTGCAGTCCGAGGTTAATAAATTCCTCGTCCTTATAGCCGTTGCAAACGATCAGGGATTCGGTGTTATCCAGAATGGATAGGGCAGCGATAAGTTCTGCTTTACTGCCCGCCTCCAGGCCGTGGTTAAAGCGGCGGCCGGCATTGGCAATTTCTTCAATGACCTGACACTGCTGGTTCACCTTAATGGGGAACACGCCGCGAAAAACATTGCCGTAGCCGCAATCGTCGATAGCGCGAGCAAAGGATTCGTTAATCCGGGCGATCTGCGCTTCGAGTAAATTCTCAATACGCAATAGCAGGGGCATACCCAGGCCGCGCTCGGTGGCGCCTCGGGCAATGTCCATCAGCGAAACACTGTGTGTTACCCCGTTGGGGCCGTCGACTTGCAGTGAAACTTCACCATTTTCGTTCAAATCGAAATATCCGGCGCCCCAATTGCGGATGCCGTAGAGCTCGGCCGAATCTTCGCAAGTCCAGTCTTTTACTTGTTGCTTTTTCATGGCGCCTTTCTGTTGATATTGGCGGGCGCGAATCTTGGGCCCAGCAGGGCCGGAAAGCAATAACTATAGATAAAAAAACGCTAATTTTTGCGCACTGAAAAGTAAATGGGGAGCGAGTGGATGGCCAGCTCTTTTGCACTCTGCGACAGGGGACTTAAGAAGGTGATTGATCTGCGCAAATTTGAGTAAAAAAAGGCGGCCCGAGGGCCGCAGGGAGGGGGGGATTGGGTAATCAGTAATAGGTCGGCTTGGGGACAACCCGGTAGCCGCGGTGGCTATGGTCCCACAGGTAGTAGGTGTCATAGGCCACGTAGTAATTGTGTCCACCGGCTACCACGGTCAGTGCTGATGCTGGCAGGCTGTGCACGATAGCGCCGTGGGGGGCCTGGGCTACTACGTAGCCGTGAGAAGCCGGGCGATAAAAAATTCCATCGCTATAGTAGAAGCCCGCTGTTCCGATACTGATACTGACGAAATTACGCGGCAGGTGGCGCCAGCGGTAGCCATAACCGTAGTGCGAGGGACGGTAGTGGGGGCGGTGGCCGCGATAACCGTGGCGGTAAACCGGTCTGTGTGCCGCGCGATATTCGTGGCGGTGGCCCTGCTTGTGGCCTTTTCTATGCCCTTTGTTATAGCCTTTGTTGTAGCCCTCTTTATAGGCGTGGCGAACTTCGCGGCGGTGCTGGCGCTCCTCTCTGCGTTCACGTCTGCGCTCTTCTTTCTTGCGCTCTTGTCTGCGGCGTTTCTTTTCCTGCTGGCGGTCGTGATGCTTGTCGTGCTGTTTCTTTAAATGGCGCTGCTCGCGTTCGGCTCTTCCATATTTGTGGTGGTCGTCCATGGCGCGCTGGTGCCCGCGATGTGACTCGGACAGGGCGGGTGCTGCGATCAGCAGCAGACTTAGGGTGGCGATGGCAGTAGTGAGGTGTTTCATAACATCTCTCCCGAGCGTGGGGCTCTTTTCTTTCAGATCAGGTCTTTTGTGTATCTTGGCGTGAAGTTTGCCCTGGCGGGTCTGAACACTTCCTGAACTGAATGGGGTAAAATTCGGCGGCAGTCGACGGCGTAGATTGTGACTAATAGTTCAGGTATGGGTAGAGATTGTCTGGTGGGGCCACAGGCTGGATTCTGCGGCGAAATCTTATTGAGAGCGGCAATTTTGCTATGTTGAGACACCTGGTCTCAGCGAGTATGATGCCGCGCTGATTCATAGTGAGCGGTAGCAAGATGCAAGTCTTCCACCACGTAGCAAGTCTGCGCGAGGCGCTGGCCCAGGCCCGCAAAGACGGCAAGACCGTCGGCTTTGTGCCAACCATGGGCAATCTGCACGATGCCCATATAGAGCTGGTCAAAATCGCCCAGCAACACTGCGATCTGGTTGTGGTATCCATCTTCGTCAACCGACTGCAATTCGGTTTGAATGAGGATTGGGATAAGTATCCGCGCACTATGGAGCGGGATATGGCCAGCCTGCGGGAAGCGGACTGTGACTTCCTGTTCCATCCGGATGAGAGTGAGATTTACCCCAACGGCATGGACCAGCAGACCCGCGTGGTTTGTCCGGCGATGACCGATGTCCTGTGCGGCGCCAGCCGACCGGGTCACTTTGAAGGGGTCACCACCGTAGTTTCGAAGCTTTTCAACATTGTGCAGCCGGATAAGGCTATTTTCGGGATTAAGGATTTCCAGCAGTTAGCAGTGATCCGCCGTATGGTGGAAGACCTGTGTATGCCGGTGGAAATTGTGGCGGCGCCGGTGCATCGTGAGGAAGATGGCTTGGCAATGAGCTCTCGGAATGGTTATATCACTGCGGAAGAGCGACCGAAGGTTGCTGTACTCAACCAGTTACTTAACTGGGCTAAGGATGAAATTGTGGCTGGACGCCGGGATTTCGCCGACCTCGAGACAGAGGCGCGCAAGCGAATTGAAGAGAGTGGCTTTCGAGTTGACTACTTCTCCATCTGTTACAGCAAGGATTTACAGCCAGCGGCAGATGATGATAAAGAAATCACGATCCTGGGAGCTATGTACACCAGTGCAGCGCGCCTGATCGACAATGTTTCCCTGGAACTCTGAGGGGCATCCAACTATGCAAATTGAAATGTTGAAGTGCAAGTTGCACATGGCCGCAGTGACTCAGGCCGAACTCTGGTATGACGGTTCCTGTGCAATTGATGAGGACCTGGTAGAACTGGCTGGCCTGCGCGAATTCGAGAAGATCGATATTTACAATGTGAGTAATGGTGAGCGCTTCCACACCTATGTGATCCTCGCCGAGCGCGGTTCCGGTATTATCTCCATGAACGGCGCCGCTGCACGTAGAGTGCAGGTGGGTGACCGCATTATTATCGCTTCCTATGCGCAGATGACAGAGGGCGAAGCCGATAACCACAAGCCCAAGCTGGTCTACCTGGATGAGAACAACAAAGTAGAGCGCAGCACTAATACGATTCCGGTTCAGCTAGCCGAAGCCTGACTCTTCTCGCTACAGGGCGTTGTGCCCTGTAGCACTCCCGCCACTTATTGACCAGACATTAATAACACTTCCTGATTAAACCTCTTTTCCAAGTAGGACTCGTCCAGGGTGTAGTGCCAGAGGTTTTTCTTTTGTCCTTTAGCTAAAGCGATTTCGCCGATTCTGCCAGGGTTATATTTGATCGGTTGGGCGAGTTGGTATTTGGCGATGGGGTCCCGATAGGCCTCCTCTAAAGGAATTATCTCCCAGCCTTCCTTCCTCAGTCGTTCAGCCAGATCACCAATAAACAGGGCTGAAATGTCCATTTCATGCAACAGTATGACGTGCTTTGGGGAGCGCCCGAGATATTTAATTGCCATATCGTCGTAGTACTTAATACTCGCCATAAGAACGTCGACATAAAAATTGGAGAGTCTTTCCATATCAACTGATTTCCCATTTTTCACTGCCGTTTGGAAAAGTTCTTCGATATACCAGTCGTAGTTATTTAAAGTGATATAGGCGTTTTGATAGTTATTTTTCTGTAGTAGCCTCCGGATACCATCGCGTTTTTCGACAGTTTCGCCTTCGCGCAGATAGGGAAAGCGAAAATAGGGTTTAAAGTTGTCAAATTGTTGAAGCAGCTGGTGGGCCTGCAAAAAATCCGCTTGATAAGTGGATAGCCCTGTTTCCAGAAAGTTGGGATGGCTATGGGTGTGATTGCCAATAATATGCCCAGCCTTATCGTAGCGGTTCATCCGCTCCACCCCTTCCTTATCGAAGGATTGAGTATTGGAAAAGAAGGCTACTTTGCCAACTTTATATTCTTCTAAGTTTTCAATTAACGTTTTGGCCCGGGTTGGTCCATCAAAATAACCATCGGCTTTACGGGGGGCATCATCGAAAGTAATTGCCAGTTGTTTGGCGTTAGCGACTGGGAATGCCAATAAGTAAATTATCAATAATATGACTGAACGCTGCATGGTTTATTACTCTAATGAGTTTATTTACGAGCTGTTCGCCAGGCTAGGATTTAGTTGTCCTTCTATTCAGGTTTTCTGTCTTAATTTACTAGTCA
The DNA here is from genome assembly GCF_052466985.1 of Microbulbifer maximicatervae (SeqCode). Taxonomy (NCBI): domain Bacteria; kingdom Pseudomonadati; phylum Pseudomonadota; class Gammaproteobacteria; order Cellvibrionales; family Microbulbiferaceae; genus Microbulbifer; species Microbulbifer maximicatervae (SeqCode). The sequence goes on along the minus strand of NZ_CP174298.1, from coordinate 3,430,915 downwards.
GATAACCTGCGTTGTCCAGTAGCCTAGGCTCAGTTGCGGTAGAGTACGGTTTCCTATTGTGTCCACTATAGCTTCAGATGTATATGGCCAAAATACTTGTTAGTTCCTGCCTTTTGAACTGCGCCGTGCGCTATGACGGTAGTAGTGTTGAGGCTTGTAGCGATGATTTTGAGTGGCTTGTGGATACTCAGGAAATTGTTTCCTTGTGTCCGGAAGTGGCGGCGGGATTGCCTATTCCGAGGGCGCCGGCTGAGATCTATGGCGCAAATGGAACAGAGGTGTTAGATGGAACTGCTGGGGTTATAGGTAGTGATAGAACAGATCTAACTGAGCAATTTATGCTGGGGGCTAAACTGGCTCTCGAATTATGCAGGAAACACAATATCCAGTATGCAGTGCTTACGGAAAATAGTCCCTCTTGCGGAAGTAACTATATTTACGATGGCAGTTTTTCAGGGACAAAAATAATGGGCTCTGGTGTTGTGTCTGCGCTTCTTCAAAGGATGGGAATAAAAGTTTTTAGTCAACATACTGTTGGGCAACTTAGAGACTTGATAAGTGTATCCAGAGCTAACTAAGTTGTTAGCATCAATAAAATTAGATCGGTAAAAAGGGCATTGGTCACAGTTAGGCCCTATAGGTTGATTAATACCAGCGAAGCCGGTGGCTCCCAGATGTCAGTACGATTAGCGCAGTGTCCCTGAAAATTCTCCTTTTGTGACGCAGCACCCAGCCTGTTAGGTTTTGTCATTTTTAGGGTCCAGATTGGCAGTGACTGCTGTGGCAATAAACAGGTAAGACTGAATACCCTGTTGGCTATTTAAATGGCTGCAGGAGGCAGTGGTGGAAGGCAAGTTTTTTAAAGCCGATAGCAAGTTTATCAAAGCCGCATTGGTACTGGCGATCAGTTCCGCGTTTTATGGCTGCAGCGGTGGCAGCGGTGGTGATGAAGATCCTGCGCCTGTGGATACCACTCCGCCGAGCCTGACACTGACTCCCGCCAGCGGGGCCTCTATTGCAGCAACCGGCACCCTACTGCTGGATTTTAGCGAAGCGGTGGCAATGGAGGATGTGTCTCTAAGTGGCGCCATGCAGGAAATGGGAGAGCTCTCTCAAGTCGATCAGGACACCCTGATCTTAACCCCGATAGCGGAGTGGGCAAAGGGACTAGAACTCTCCCTGACAATTGCCGCGCAGGATGCGGCTGGCAACCAGATGGCAGAGGTTGATGCTCACTATACCGTGGATGAAATTGCCCCTTCCGTAGTCAGTGTATCCCCAGCACAGGAGCGTTTGGAAAAGGATGGCGCAATCACGATACAGTTTTCCGAGTCGATAGATCGCGACAGCCTGCAAATTAGCGGTTCGTTGCTGGATGATGAATACACTCTGGCCTGGTCCCAGTCGCGCTTTAATGACGACACCTTGGTGATAGCTCCCAAGAGCCGCTGGCTGTCCGGGGAGAATCGCAACCTGCACCTTGAAGCCAAAGACCCCGCTGGCCTGGATCTCCCCGCTGAACAGCACAATTTTACTGTGCCATTGTACTTTGAGAATTTTGACAGTGCGCAGGTCGTGATAGGCCAGGATGATTTTTCTAGTACTTTGACGGCCATCAGTGCAAAAAATCTTGGCGAGGGGCCCCTGGGTTCCGCTGCCGTTACTGATGAGGGGAAGTTGTTCGTACCCGATTATACAAATAATCGGGTGTTAATTTTTAATTCGGTCCCCACAAGCAATGGAGCGCCGGCCAATGCGGCGCTCAATAAAGATAGTCTTGACGATAGCAGCGGGGGAGAGTTTGGTGGCGGGCCCACAAGCATAAGTTTTGATAGTGGAAAACTTTTAATAAATTACTTGTTTGGTACTCGGGGCCACAGTATTTTTGTTTACGATACTATTCCCGAAGATGGTCGGGCACTGCCTAGTGCCAAACTGCCGCAGGACAGCTGCCAGGGTAACGGCTCCGTATATTCCAGTGCAATGATTGCGGAGGGACGCGTATTCGCGGCCTCGTGGTCTAAAGCTCGAATGGTGGTGTGGGATGACTTGCCCTCAATGGAAGATACGGCACCGGATTGGCTGCTGGGCCAATCCACACTGGAAAACTGCACCCCTAACGACCGTGAGCAAGATGGCTCGGTTATGCAGGCCAGTGCTCGCACATTGGCTACGCCCGGAGATGTGTGGAGCGATGGAGAAAAGTTAGCTATCACCGACTCGGAAAATAACCGGGTACTTCTGTGGAACTCAATGCCTACTAGTAGCTTTGCTCCGGCGGATATAGTTTTGGGGCAAGCAGATTTTGTCAGTGATGAAAGTCAGCCCCCGAGTCGACAAACCCTGAGTTTGTTAGAGCGGGGTATCTGGTCTAACGGCATTCAGCTTTTTGTGGTGGACGGCGAAAATAACCGAGTGTTGATCTGGAACCAGTGGCCACAGGAAAATTTCGCTCCAGCAGATGTTGTCTTGGGGCAGGGAGATTTTGATCGCAGTGCCTTCAACGACAGCAACCAAAATGGGGTTGCTGACGAGGGGGAGTTGCCAAGTGCTGCTACGTTGAAATGGCCCGACGGAATTACCGCTTATGAAGATAAGTTGATTATCAACGACTCGGGTAATAACCGCTTTCTTATTTTCCAATCTCGTTAGTTTTCTCTCCTAAATGTACCGGGCTGGTAACCCGGTACAGGCAAACTTAAGTTGATTTGTTTTCTGAGGTTGCAGTCGGACTGCCTGTTCCCAGGGTTCCGGCTGAGATTAGCGGCGGTAGAGGTGCAGAGGTTTTAGCGGGCTCAGCCAAAGTTTTAGGGATAAATAAAGAAGACTTAACTGGGCAATTTATACGGGGAGCTAAACGGGCATTACAGCTATGTCTGCAGCACAATATTAAATACGCAGTACTTACGGAAAATAGCCCATCATGTGGTAGTGATTATATTTACGATGGTAGTTTTTCTGGTGCGAAAATAGTTGGTTCTGGCGTTGTGTCTGCACTACTGAAGAGGGAGGGCATACAGGTATTTAACCAGAATATTGTGGGCAGGCTTAGGAAATTTTTGGAAGTATCCAGAGATAACTAAGCTTTCCAGATATATAGTCATATTAAAGGTAGGTATAAAAGTGAATTCTAAAGTTATCAATTTTAAAGAAAAATTGAACCTGTTCTCGGAGCATTGGTCCCCTAAAGTGATTGCCGAGATGAACGATTACCAGTTTAAATTGGTTAAGATCCAGGGTGAATTTACCTGGCATGATCATCCCGATACCGATGAGGTGTTTGTTGTAATTTCCGGGCATATGCAGATCGAGTTTCGCGATAGTGTCATATCCCTTGGACCTGGTGAGATGACGGTAGTACCAAAGGGTGTGGAGCATAAACCCAGAGCTGAACAGGAATGTGAAGTACTATTGATTGAGCCTAAAGGGGTCGTTAATACGGGCGATGCCGGTGGAGATCTAACTGCGAAAAATGATGTCTGGATCTAAGTGATTGAGCTGTTAATCAACTTTCTTTTACTGTTTGCTTGTCTGATTAACTTGCACCTTTCAGGGCCTGCGTTGGATTGTCTTCGCCCCATGCCAAATTTTGAGATGAGGGGACTGTTTCGCAGCGGCTATGTTATAAAGTGACAAGAATAAAGCTCTAATAAACTCAGATTTCTCTAGGCTAGCCATGCCGCGCTAATAATAAAGGAGAAGATGATGTCTGAAGTGCATACCCGCCCAGTCTCCCCCGGTTTTGCTGCCAATGCGCTTATTAGCGCCGAAGACTACGAGACAATGTACCGCCAGTCGGTAGAGAGCCCAGAGGCGTTTTGGGCACAACAGGCCAAGGACTTTTTGCAGTGGGACAAGCCGTTCACTCAGGTTCTTGAGGAGGATCTGCACAAAGGTCATACCGCCTGGTTCTCCGATGGCCAGTTGAACGTAACTGTAAACTGCATCGATCGGCACCTGGCAAGCCGTGGCGAGCAGACCGCAATTCTGTGGGAAGGAGATGATCCCGCTGACAGTAAGGCAATCAGCTATCAGAGCCTTTATGAAAATGTGTGTCGCTTGGCCAACCTGCTGAAATCCCGGGGAGTTAAAAAGGGAGATCGGGTGTGTATTTATATGCCGATGATCCCCGAGGCGGCCTACGCCATGCTCGCCTGTGCCCGTATCGGCGCTGTGCACTCGGTAGTATTTGGTGGTTTCTCCCCGGTGTCCCTGAAAGACCGTATTCTCGATTCCGATTGTCGCCTGGTGATCACTGCTGATGAAGCGGTTCGCGGCGGTAAGCGAGTACCGCTGAAAGCCAATGTGGATAAAGCGCTGGTGGATTGCCCCAATGTGCATACGACTATTGTGGTTAAACATACGGGCACACCGGTAGACTGGGATAGCAAGCGGGATATCTGGTATGGCGAATCCATAGGTGAGATGGAGCCGGACTGCGCGCCTGAAGTAATGGGAGCGGAGGACCCGCTGTTTATCCTTTATACCTCGGGCTCGACCGGTAAACCCAAAGGGGTCCTGCATACCACTGCCGGCTATCTGCTGATGGCCACCATGACTTTCAAATATACCTTTGATTATCGCGAGGGAGAGATTTTCTGGTGTACTGCCGATGTGGGCTGGATCACTGGGCACAGCTATATCGTCTATGGACCATTGTGTGCCGGGGCCACCAGCCTGATGTTTGAGGGAGTGCCCACTTACCCGGATGCTTCACGCTTTTGGCAGGTTGTGGATAAGCACCAGGTCAATATTTTCTACACTGCGCCGACAGCGATTCGGGCGTTGATGGGAGCGGGTGACAAGTTTGTAAAAGCCGCCGAGCGCAGCTCCCTGCGACTTTTAGGCACCGTGGGTGAGCCCATAAACCCGGAGGCCTGGGAGTGGTATTACAGCGTAGTGGGCGATGAGCGCTGCCCGATTGTGGACACCTGGTGGCAGACTGAAACCGGTGCGCAGATGATCACTCCACTGCCCGGTGCCATGGCTCTGAAACCCGGGTCGGCAACCCGGCCCTTCTTTGGGGTACAGCCCGCGCTGCTGGATAGTGAAGGCCGGGAGATTGAAGGGGAGGGCGAGGGCTCTCTGGTGATTAAAAAGAGTTGGCCCTCGATGATTCGGGATGTGTACGGCAATCGCCAGAGAATGCTGGATACTTATTTTTCTGCATTCCCCGGTTATTACTTTACCGGCGATGGCGCCCGCCGCGATAGTGACGGTTATTACTGGATTACTGGGCGCATTGATGATGTGTTAAATGTCTCTGGACACCGCCTGGGAACAGCGGAGATTGAGAGCGCCCTGGTACTGCACAATGATACGGCGGAGGCAGCGGTGGTAGGTTATCCCCACGATATCAAAGGGCAGGGGATTTATGCCTTTGTAATGCTCAAATCTGGCCATAAGCCCAGTGATGAGCTGAAGGCTGAATTAATTGAGCTCTGCCGCAAGGAGATAGGGCCAATTGCCAAGCCTGACTTTATCCAATGGGCGCCTGCACTGCCAAAAACCCGTTCCGGCAAAATCATGCGGCGTATCCTGAGGAAGATTGCCTGCAATGAACTGGATAATCTGGGAGATGTTTCCACTCTTGCCGATCCCACTGTGGTTGACGCATTGATTGATCACCGCGAAAATCGCTGACCATAGGTGTGGCGCGTGAAGGTTTTATTGGCCGGGCATAGCCCGGCCTTTTCATTGGGGCAAGAGGTTAAATTCCTCCCCGATTTTTGCGCCATTTTCAGCTAAATAGACAAGTAAATGCCTGCTGCTTTGCACAGTTAGTAACCCTCTAACTCCGGATATTGTTTTAAGGGTATTTACAGTTAAGGAGATTCCGTTTGGAACAGGGACAGTACCTCTGTGATCACTACCGCTTCGCCGCCGATCAGCGCCTCAAGGTTTTTAATTTTTTTGTTGTGTTAACCATGTTTGTTGAGGGCGGAATTTTCACTGCCATGGAGAAAGACTTCCACCCTCTAATCCTGGCGTTGCTGGGAGGGTTTGTGGTCATACTGGTAACCGTATTTTGGCTGATGGACATTCGCAGCCGCCAGCTTCTCAAGCTTGCTGTTCCGGCACTGAAAACCCTGGAAATGGGATTCCCGGAGGAAGCGAGAATTTTTTCCAACGATGCCATTCGTCGAGGTGACTTGGCCCGTTACACTTTCGCTTTCAGGGTTTTGTTGGTGGGGCAGCTGTTCTTTGGTCTGGGCGTCGCTTCTTACGGTATTTATCACTGGTATATCTCCCCCTAATCCCAACCTTGCAGTGGCGGGTATGATTGCATGAAGTGAACCACCTGCCACAACCTCCTCTTTGTCTCGTACGTTTAAAAGTCGGCGCTGCCGGCCTCTCTAGGCTATCTTGCAGAAGTATCCGCTTCCCTCCCGAGGTTTATACGATGCTTGATCATATTCGCCTTTATGTGCACAGCTATGAACGCAGTAAGGACTTCTATCAGCAGGCGCTGATGCCGCTGGGATACCAGTTAGTGATGGAGTTTGAGGATTGGGCGGGCTTTGGCTGGGCGGATAAAGCGGAACTCTGGATTCGTGGCGGGACCAGCACCACTCCACAATTGCATATCGCCTTTCGCGCTGAAGAGCGGCAAGTGGTCAGGGAGTTCTATCGCTTGGCTTTGGAGGCTGGGGGCAAGGACAATGGCGCACCGGCTGTCTACGAACAATATCACCCGGATTATTACGCCGCCTACGTACTTGATCCCGATGGACATAACCTGGAAGTGGTGTGTCATTTACCGGGGGACTTACAGGAATAAGTCGATCGAGATTTGGGAGTAATTTATGAACGAGGCAACCCGAGCAAAGTACCTGCAAATAGCGTTGGTCGTTGTAGGAGTGCTTTTTATTCTGGCGATTTACCCGATGATGATGTGGATTTGGCCGGAAGGGTGGGGCTGGACCCCACGGCAGCCGGAATACGAGCAAATGATTATCGGTATTTATGTCACCTTGGGGGTGTTCTTGATACGCGCTGCAAAAAATCCCGCCGCAAATGCCAGTTTAATTTGGTTCACTATATGGTCCAGCCTTGTACACGCCGTCATTATGTTGGTGCAGGCATTGGTGGATAAAACAGAGCGAATCAATTTGATGGGAGATATTCCCGCACTTTTTTTGATTGCCGCTGTGCTTTGGTACCTTATGCCCAAGCGGAAAAAATCTGATTGAACAGTTACTTAATTTTGACCTGCTAAAAAATCTGAATTGCTCTTTCTGACTCACAGTTATTGATCTCTGCTATAAGAGCGATAACAAGGTCTAATTTCCCGCTTATTGTTCTCCCCTATAAGCTCTACTCCTGTAATAGAGATGGCAGTAGAGATAAATAATCCCATGAAATACTTACCCTTATTTGCATTAACTATCGGTCTGATAGGCGGTGCCAATGCAGAGACATTGACTCGCGATAATGGCGCACCTGTCGGAGACAACCAGAACGCACAAACTGCTGGAGAAAATGGCGGTAATTTGCTGCAAGATGTTCAACTGATTCAAAAATTGCAGCGTTTTGCCCGTGAACGTATTCCCGAGCGTGTAGTTCATGCTCGTGGAACTGGTGTTCACGGTGAATTTGTTGCGACGGCTGATCTCAGTGATTTAACCCGCGCAGCGGTGTTTGAGCGCGGTAGTAAAACGCCAGTGTTTGTGCGTTTTTCAACAGTAATCCACTCAAAAGGTTCCCCGGAAACCCTGCGCGATCCCCGTGGATTTGCCACCAAGTTTTATACGGAAGAAGGCAACTGGGATTTAGTGGGTAACAACCTGCCGGTATTTTTTATCCGCGACGCGATTAAATTCCCGGATATGGTTCACTCCCTAAAGCCCTCCCCGGTGACTAATCAACAGGACCCCAACCGTTTCTTTGATTTCTTTAGCCATGTGCCGGAATCCACCCATATGCTGAGCTGGGTCTATTCCGATTACGGTACACCGGCTAATTTGCGCCAGATGGATGGCTGGGGTGTTCACGCCTATAAATTTATCAATGACAAGGGTGAAGTGAACTATGTGAAATTCCACTGGAAAACCCGTCAGGGTATCAAGAACCTGACTGCGGAAGAGGCAGCAGAAATTCAGAGCAAGGACTTCAGCCACGCAACTCGCGATATGTATGCCGCGATTGAAAAAGGCGAGTACCCCCAGTGGGATCTGTTTATTAAAGTACTGAAGCCCTCCCAGCTTAACAGCTTTAATTACAACCCCCTGGACGCCACCAAAATGTGGTTGGACGTGAAGGAAACCAAAGTGGGCACCATGACACTCAACCGTGTACCCACTAATTTCTTCCAGGAAACTGAGCAATCCGCGTTTGCGCCGGCCAATATTGTTCCGGGTATTGAGCCTTCAGAAGACCGCTTGTTACAGGGCCGCGTGTTCTCATACTCCGATACGCAAATGTATCGCCTGGGGGCCAACCACCAGCAATTGCCTATCAACCGCCCCCGTGTTGCAGTAAGTAACTGGAACCAGGATGGGGCGGGTAATTACGGCCACCAGACTTCAGATGTGAACTATCAGCCGAGCCGTATCGATGCGCGCACCGAGGACCCCAAAGGTCTTTATAGCAACAAGGCATTGAATGGCAGCACCCAGCAAAAGGCCATTGAAAAGAAACTGCCTTTTGCCCAGGCGGGTGCTTTCTACCGCAGCCTGAGTCCTGAAGAGCGCCGGAATCTGATTGAAAACCTCGCTGGTGATCTGGGTAAAGTGAGTGATGAAAACACTAAGCACATTATGCTGAGTCACTTCTACCAAGCGGACAAGGACTACGGACAGCGCTTAACCAAAGCAGTTGGTGGAAATCTGGATCGCGTGAAAAAACTGGCCCGGTAATTTTTACCCAAGTGCGGGCGACCTCTGTCGCCCGCTAAATTTATACAGGTGAAATTATGAGATCATTTTTATTCGCACTACTCTTTCTCACCCTGGGGGTTCAGGCAGGGGAGCCGGAAAAAACGGAATCTGATTTTACCGAACTCTCCCAGTATTATTTTGCCGCAGCCAGGATTGGTGATACCGAGGTGCTGCGTGAATTTTCGCAATCGGGTTTCCCCCTGGATGTACGCAACCCGAAAGGTTACACAGCACTGATGATTGCCACTTACAACGGCAACGGGGAGGCTGTGGACTACCTGTTGCAGAGAGGTGCAGATGCCTGTGCCCAGGATCGCCGTGGCAATACTGCGCTGATGGCAGCGATTTTTCGCGGTGAGTTTGCCCTTGCACGAACCCTGCTAAAGCAGGATTGCGATTCGCAGCAGGTGAATAAGGCCGGCCACTCCGCAGAGGATTTTGCCGAAGTCTTTGGTCGTGACCAGATGGTTCGACTATTGCAGCAACAGCGGGCAAATGGCGACTAAGGCAGTTTTTTGTGCGGTTGGCATTGGATGGTGTCACCGCTCCTGTCCTGCGTGAAATCCTCTTGAGTTGGCCGCTTTAGCTTGCGGCACATTTCTCAGTTTGTCCCGGCCCCCGCGACCGCGTTAGCATAGCCAGCTGCAATCCAGTTGGTACCCGCTATGACGTCGAATCATCATCCCTATGAAGCCCTCACGCCGGACGTGGTGATCGACTGTGTCGAGACTACCGGGCTGATTTCCGATGCGCGTATTTTCCCTCTAAACAGTTATGAAAACCGCGTCTATCAGGTGGGTATTGAGGATGCCGAGCCGTTGATTGCCAAGTTCTATCGCCCGGGGCGCTGGAGTGATGAGCAGATAATGGAGGAGCACCAGTTCACCCTGGAGCTGGCAGAGGCCGAAATTCCTGTGGTGGCACCGATACAGTTTGATGGGCGCACCCTGATGGAGTCCGCTGGATTCCGTTTTGCGCTTTTCCCCCGACGGGGCGGTCGCCAGTTGGAGCTGGATAACTTTGATCACCTGGAGCAGGTGGGGACCATGTTGGGTCGCATTCATGCGGCCGGCAGCGCCAAACCTTTCAGCTATCGCCCATCCCTCACTTTGCAGCGATTCGCAATTGATAGCCGGGAATTTATCCTGAATGGAGATTTCCTGCCACGTGAGAACCGCGAGGCCTACGCTTCCGTCACGGGCCACATTATCGAACAGATAGCCCCGCTGTTTGAGCGGGACTGGGATATGCTGCGCTTGCACGGTGATTGTCACAGTGGCAACTTCCTGTGGCGGGATGAGACTCCCTGGTTTGTGGACTTGGACGACTGCCTGATGGGGCCGGCGATCCAGGATATCTGGATGTTGATTTCCGGCAATCGCGCAGAGCAAACCGCTTACCTGGATGCAGTGTTGGAAGGCTATGAAACCTTCTATAGTTTTGATCCCCAGCAGTTGCAGCTGGTGGAGCCTCTGCGCTGCCTGCGGCAGATGCACCACGCCGCCTGGTTGGCGCGACGCTGGCAGGACCCGGCTTTTCCCCAGGCGTTTCCCTGGTTTAATACTGCCCGTTACTGGGCAGAGCATATACTGGCATTGCGCGAGCAGCAGTCTGCGCTGCTGGAGCCCCCGTTGACCCTGGGGGCTGTGTAACATGGAGAAAGCAATAATGGATGCGACATGCACCGAGGCTGAGGCGGATCTGATCTGGGAGAAGATTCGTATAGAGGTGGCGCAGCAGGTAGAGCGGGAGCCGATCCTGGCCAGCTTTCTACACGCGACCATCCTGAACCACAATTCCCTGGAGGCGGCGCTCAGCTTTCACCTGGCCAACAAGCTGGACAATGCGGTGGCACCGGCGCTGTTAATTCGCGAGGTTATCGATGAGGCGCTACAAGCTGACCCTTCCATAGGGCATGCGGCGCGAGCGGATTTGAACGCAATTTACCTGCGGGATTCCGCCTGCCACTCCCTGCACGAGCCCTTCCTGTACTTTAAGGGCTTTCACGCCTTGCAGGTTCACCGTGTGGCCCACTGGCTGTGGCAGCAGCAGCGCCGCTCCCTGGCTATGTTCTTACAGCACCGTGTCTCTGTCGTATTCAGTGTGGATATCCACCCGGCTGCGCGTATGGGTGACGGTATATTGCTGGATCACGCGACCGGTATCGTTATAGGTGAAACGGCTGTAGTGGAAAACAATGTTTCCATCATGCAGTCCGTTACACTGGGCGGCACTGGCAAAGAGAGCGGGGACCGCCACCCGAAAATCCGCCACGGGGTTTTAATCGGTGCGGGCAGCAAGGTGCTGGGCAATATTGAAATTGGCGAGTGCGCCCAAATTGCTTCCGGAAGTGTGGTTCTTAAAACGGTACCGGCAAAGGTGTTAGTGGCCGGAGTGCCGGCAAAAGTTGTCGGGGCAGCCACCTGTGCTGAACCGGCATTATCCATGGATCAGTGTGCCCTGTCGCAAGTACAGAAGTAAGGCTTGTCGCCCCGTAGCGAACACCGGCTGCGGGGCTGGGATCACTGGGGAAATGATGCAACGGCACTGTTTTTGGCACTATCCTTTGACCCATGAAATATAGTCTCAGCGCTAAAAATCTTACCTGCCGAAATTTGGAGGCTTATGCGGATTACCGCGCGAGCCTGGTAACTCCAGATTGCACCAAGGAAATTACAGGTATTGTCCGCAGTGATAGCGGCCTGCCTTCCATTGGGCTCAATCAGGTGATTTCCAATATGGTAATGCCGCCGCGCATTATTCAGCGTTTTGCGCTGGATTATTTTGCCGAGCGGCACAGCCCCTTCACCCTTTGGCACAGTGCCACCAAACCCCTGGACAATGACGCTTTGGATGAGCTTGGGCTAAAGCGGCGCCAGTCCCTGGTAGCTATGGCCGCCGAGATACCCCGACTCAGCGTTGCCGAGGTTCCGGTAGTGGAACAGCTGACTATTAGTGCGGTGAAAAAGGAGGCCTTGCCTGATTACGGCGCGGTGCAGGCAGCGGCGGCAGGGGAGCTGGAGGGGGCACAGTTGGCGCACTTCTATCAGGGCCTGCAGGAAATCCCCGAGCAGCGACGCGGGCGACTGAAATTATTTCTGGCTAAGCTGGATGGTGTGCCGGTGGCCGCTGGGTGTCTGTTTGCGGCAGCGGATGCACTGGGACTCTATGACATGGTGACGCTTCCGGACTACCGGGGTCGCGGGATTGGCCGGGCTCTGTTCAAGCATCTGCTTACCGCTGCCCAGGGCAGCCACCATAAAAATCTGGTGGCTTTGGTGCCGGCGGATCGCCAGCAGTTATTACTCGCTAGTGGCTTTTTTGCAGTTGGCGAGGTTGCCCGCTATCAATACACTCCGGCGCCGGCGGCCGCTAAGCCCGACTGAAAGGGAAGGCGATAACTTCATCAATCGATTGGTAACCGGCTTTTAACATCAGCAGTCGGTCGACTCCCAGCGCGACCCCGGCGCACTCGGGCATGCCTTGATCCAGGGCCGCAACCAGGCGCTCTTCAAAGGGGTGTACAGGGCGCTGGTTAGCACGGCGGTATTCCAGATCCTTTTCAAAGCGGCGCTGCTGCTCTGGGCTGTCGGTCAGCTCCCAATAGCCATTGGCCAGTTCCAATCCACCGACATAGGCTTCGAAGCGCCTGGCTACGGGGGTCCCCTGTTCGTCCGTCACCACTTTTGCCAGTGCCGCTTGCTCTACGGGGAAGTCGTAGAGCAGGGTGATGCCCTCACTCATGGTGGGTTCCAGGCGGTGGCTCATCAGCAGGTCCAGGCACTCACTGCGTTCACGGGGTACAAAAGACAATTCTATTTCCCGCTTGACGCAGGAAATCAGCTCGGCTTCGCTGGCACTGTGGGGGTCCAGTTGTAGCTCCCTTAAAAACAATTCCCGGTAACTGAGGGACTGAACCTGGTCCGTCGCCAAAATACCGCAGAGCAGCTTGGCGACCTCCTCCATCAGTTGGTGATCGTCCCAACCGCAGCGGTACCACTCCAACATGGTGAACTCGGGGTTGTGTCGACCGCCGGATTCGCCCTGGCGAAAAGCCTTACCCAAGTAGTAGCAATCTCCGAGTCCTGCGGCGAGTAAACGCTTTAAACCAAATTCGGGGCTGGTGGCCAGGTAGGCGTTTTCGCCCCGGCACTCTGTGGTGATGGACTCGATATGGGGGTCGCTGGTGGCGCGCTGGGATAGCACCGGAATTTCGGCCTCTACAACATTTCGCTCAGCAAAAAATGTGCGTATTTCAGCGAGTAGCGCAGCGCGTTGGCGCAGGGCTGCAATAGTGGCGGTGGGGCGCCAGGTATCTGTGCTCATGGGGGGTAGCTCTGGAGACGAGCGACCGTAGGCCGCTCGAGGGGAGGAGGTGCTTAGTCTTCCTTGGCACGGCCCAGGTATTCGGCAGTGCGGGTGTCTACCTTGATGGTTTCACCGATTTCCAAGAACAGAGGAACCTTCACAACGGCGCCGGTAGCCAAAGTGGCCGGCTTGGTGCCGCCCTGGGCGGTGTCTCCGCGCAGGCCCGGATCGGTATCGGTAATTTCCAGGATAACGTGGTTGGGCGGAGTAACTGCCAGCGGAGAGCCGTTGTACAGGGTTACAGTGCAGATATCCTGCTCTTTGAGCCATTTTGAAGCATCGCCCACAGCATCGCTGCTGGCTTGGTGCTGCTCAAAAGTCTCGGGCTCCATGAAATGGTAAAACTCGCCATCGTTGTACAAGTATTCCATTTCGCGATCCATCACATCCGCCGCTTCCAGGCTTTCACCGGAGCGGAAGGTGCGCTCCCATACGCGACCGGTTTTCAGATTGCGAAGCTTCACGCGGTTGAACGCCTGGCCCTTACCAGGTTTGACGAATTCGTTTTCCACGATTGAGCAGGGGTCGCCGTCCAGCATCACCTTGAGGCCGCCCTTGAATTCGTTAGTGGAGTAACTAGCCATAGCAAATAGAGCCCTTTAAGTCATTTATCTATATGATTTTTAACGAGTTTTTTGTTTCTAGCCGATTCCGGCCAAGGCTGGGCTAACGCCCTCCGCTTCCGCCACAAATGGTAGCCGCAGGTAACTCGTCTGGCTGGGGAAAAGAGACTTCACCGCCAGCCCTGCATGATGGAGCGGGATTATACAGGAGGGTGGGAGCTTGAACGAATACCAGAGAGAAATGGAGGGGAGGCGTTCCGGTTGTTATCGCCAAGCTGCAATTATTGGGGCAGCCGGCAGTGCAATGGGCTTTAGCCCATTGCACAAAAGCACTTAACTTAATGGGTCGTCCCCGCCGCCATAACCTTTTCTCTGCATGCGGCGCACAAAGTAAGCAAAAGTCGCTTGCGTGCGTTTTTCCTGGAGGATCCAGTCGTGGGCTTCGCGGCCCAGTTCGGGATCAATATCCTGGATGGTGCCGGCGGATTCAGCCAGTATTTGCAGTTTGGCAGCGCGCTCGCACTGAACTGCCATTACACAGGCTTCCTCTACAGAGCGACAGGCCATAATCAGGCCGTGGTGTCCCAGTAGGATTGCGCGCTTGTCCCCAATAGCGGCGGAAATCAGCTCGCCCTCGCTGTTACCCACGGGTACACCCGGCCAGTCTTTGAGGAAGGCAATATCCTCATACAACATGCAGGCGTCCATATGGGAAATCTTTAGCGGGCGCTCAAGCATGGAAAGTGCACATACGTGCATGGGGTGGGTATGCACGATGCAGTTCACATCGGGGCGCGCCCGGTAGATCCAGGAGTGAAAGCGGTTGGCCGGATTGGCCATGCCCTCTCCGGACAGTACTTCGAGGTCTTCGTTGACCTCCAATAAGTTGGATGAGGTAATTTCATCGAAGCCGAGGCCCAGGCGTTGGGTGTAATAAGTACCGGGTTTTTCCGCGCGGGCGGTAATTTGCCCAGCCAGGCCGGAGTCGTGGCCATCGTTAAATAAAATTCGGCAAGTCAGCGCAAGCTTTTCTCTCAGAGACCACTCGGGGGTGCTGAGGTGCTGTTTCATTGCTTCACTGGCTCGTTCAACCAGTTCGTTTTTTGCCAGTGATAGTGTTTCAGCCATTGTTGTCTCCAATTCTCACAGCAAGTCATATTAATTCTGCGATATTTAATAAATTTTCCTTTTTTATTTTCTTATCGCAGAATAATTTTTAAAAACCTAACTCAAAATGATTCGATCTCTGTCGAATTTATGTTGGTGGCATTTCCCTATGCCCGTGCTTTCTCCAACAACACCTGTGAGTGGGTTGATAAGTGCTTGCTCATTAAGCTGTAACAGCTTCAACTTTTTTATGTTTAGTGGAGTGGTAGGCGGTTTCAATAGAATCGAAGAATTGTAAGCGGGCCTCTACAAGGTGGCGCCCGGCTTCAAGCATTATGTCCAGTTGGCTGGGATCCTTGGAGCCGATATCTACCATAATATCGCGAATGGTTTCTGCATGGCCGTCATCACATTCAATATGCAGCAGGAAAAATTGCATTTCTGCATCGGTTACGCCGCAAGAGCGGAATCCGGCAACAATATCTGTATATAAATCGGGTACCAGGGCTTCGGCTCCCAGGCATAGGGCTCCCAATCCTGCGCTGGCCCTGAGGTCCCGACAGTTTTTGAACATGGTATCGATCAGGTGCTGAGTGCCTGGTAAAACTTCTGCGTTTTCCAGGGTCAAACCAAAATGCTCGAGGGTTTCGTGATAGATTTCTGCGTGGGGTTTGGGGCTGTCTGGTTCCAGGCCCAGCTCTTCCATTAGATTTTCGGCAAGCTCCAGGACTTCGTGGTTACTCGGGAGGTTTGCCATCATTGCACAGAGATATCTAACAAAAAATCCACTGTAAATACCTTGTTGAACCAAAAATATTTTTAATTCGTCCAGCGTAATGGAGCCTTCACGGCAACGCTTCAAGAAAGGATGTGCGCGAGTTTGCTCAATCAGTAGGTCTTTATTGGCTTCAAGCAATTCAAGCTGCATTTCCATTGGGTAATTCCTTTTTGTAATTCTAAACTTACTGTTTGAACACCTTTTAGGTGTTTTATTTATTTCTTGATAGTGCCCGCCTTTGGCGGGGTCGACAAAATGGTTTTCTTTGCCGGCGTTTAAATTAACACCGAATTATCCCTATTGTGAATAAGGGAATTATGAATTTTTTGATATTTGTTGATGGTTTTTGGAAGATGTTTTTTCTAGTGATAAAAATTTTATTAATAAATAATTTTTGCTTTGCTTTATCCTTGTTGGATTTATCAAAGAAAATGTTTTTTGCTCCCTGAATTCACTGTGGAAATGTCGACTGTGTAGATTTTCTTTGTTGCAGTGGAGTGTTTTGTGGGGTAAGGGTTTTTATTGGTAGGTAGAGTGAATACTTGCTTCACCGATAATGGGTCTATTCCTAAATTCGGGTAAAGAAGAGTTAAGGCTCTGGTTGCTTAAAGATACAGTCCAACTATCCGATATTTTTCCACAGAAGATTGGTGAAGATTTTTTGATTATGTTGATAGGGTTTCTGCAAAAATAAATTCAGTTTATGTAATTACCCTAGGGAATCGATTTGAGGGTTCAACTAACTCACTAGATAGGGTCTGAAACAGATGCTATTTCTCTAATGGGTTTGTGCGAATTACCATGTCTACCTGGTCACTTAACCCTTTGTGGGGCATCACTGTCAGTGGTGGCGGGAGATTGCTGTGGGGGATCTGATACAATCTCTTATTTTGTAGTGTATCTCCATGATGGCGTCATCATCGGCCCCCGGTATAGAGCTTATCGACACACAGGAATCCCGCTGCTGGCAGGATGAGTTGTCTGATCTGGTCACTGATCCGGCAGAGTTGATTCAATTACTACAGCTAGACCCGCGTAAGCTCCCCAAGGCCTTGCAAGCAGCTTCTGGCTTTTCCCTGCGCGTGCCGCGCCCCTTTGTCCGGCGCATGCGTTGCGGCGATCCCGAAGACCCATTGTTGTTACAGGTTTTACCCGGTGCGGATGAGTTGGAGAAAGTGCCGGGATTTAGTTCAGACCCCCTTGAAGAGGCAGAAGCTAACCCTCTGCCTGGAGTTGTTCACAAATACCACGGGCGCCTACTGCTGATCACTGCGGGCCAGTGTGCGGTCAATTGTCGTTACTGTTTCCGACGTGAATTCCCCTACGGTGACAACCACCTAACTCGCAGACAGAGCCTGGCAGCTCTAGACTACATTCGCGCGCGCACTGAGCTGCGCGAAGTGATTCTGAGTGGCGGTGATCCTTTGGTAATGAGTGACCGTCAACTGGCCTGGCTCACCGATGAGCTGGCCGAGATTCCCCATGTGGATAAGCTGCGAATTCACAGCCGCCTCCCGATAGTTGCTCCCAGCCGGGTAAACCAGAAAATGTTGGATTGGTTTACTGGTTCCCGCTTGAAGCCCGTGCTGGTGTTGCACTGCAACCACGCTAATGAAATTGATAGTGAGGTGCGGGAGTCTCTGCAACAGTTGCGAAGCGCAGGGGTCACCCTGCTCAACCAAGCGGTGCTATTAAAAGGCGTCAATGATAGTCGCGAGGCGCTGGGCGCGTTGAGCGAATCCCTCTTTGCAGCAGGAGTACTTCCGTACTATTTGCATCAGCTGGATCGAGTAAATGGTGCCGCACATTTTGAAGTCTCTGATGCGAAAGCGCTGAAGTTAATCGAACATCTCCGCCAGCAGTTACCCGGTTATCTGGTACCAAAACTGGTGCGTGAAATCCCCGGCGTCCCATCAAAATCCCCGATAGTTGCTGAACATAGCTAAACCTCAGCTGATAGCTGTATGGGTTATCTTTGTGTATTCGACAGGGATTTTCATAAAGAGAGATAGGTTGGACGAATAAATACCGCCAAATTGATCTAGGCTAACCCCGTAACGCCAGTGCCAGATATAGTTGTCCGGTCGACCTATTCAGCAGCTGCTATTTCGCTTTATAGCGCTGTATTCAGGGGCTTCTTAGGTTGGGAAAGTTTGATTAGCGGCTGTGGTTTCGCAAATGGGAAAGGCGGAAGCTTTTATAGGGGAGCGTTGTGTGATTTAGATCACAGGTACCAGTTTGATCTACCCTTGTATGCCATCCTTGACGCCCCCTAAAATTACCGCCAGCGGTAGCTGTGTGCCGCCATTAAAAAAATAGAGCAAATAATGAGTAGCAACGACACAATACGACTTCTCCTGATTCACGATACCCCGTCGGAAGCCCAGCGCCTTGTGAGTATGCTGCACAACGCAGGCCGTCCCAACCGAGCACAGCATGTGGCCAGCGAGGCTGTGTTTAACCGCCTACTCCAGGATAAAACCTGGGATTTAGTGATTGCGGCTGAAAGCAGTACTCAGGTGCCCCCCTCAGTGGCGTTACGTACCATCAGCAAGCTGCAAAAAGATGTCCCGGTAATTATGCTGACCGAGCGCACCGGTGCCCAACCCGTGGTGGAAGGTTTGAAGCTCGGAGCCCGCGATGTCGTAGTGGTGGATGAAGACCAACACCTTCTCTTTGTGATACAGCGGGAGCTGGGGGCGCTCGCCAATCGCCGTCAGGCTCGCCTACACGACCGCCGCTATCACGCGACCCTTAACCGTGCCAAGGAGCTACTCGATAGCTCCAAAGATGCCATCGCTTATATATCTGATGGTCTGATCGTCTACGCCAATGACTCCCTTGCAGAGCGCTTTGGTTACGACTCTGGCGAGGACATTGAATACCAGCCATTGATTGATATGCTGGCTGAAAATGAGCAGGAAGAGGGGCGTGAATTCCTCAAAAGCTGCGCTATCGATAACAATGAGCTGGAGGCGAAAGAGTGGAAATTTACCGCTAAGACCGCCTCTGGCGAATCCCTGCCCACTCGCGCAGAAGTACTCAGTACCACCTACGACGATGAGCGTTGTTTGCAGGTGCGTATTGCCTCGCGCCGGGGTGATACGGAGCAATTGGAAGCGCAGCTCAGCGATATCAAGAACCGCGATCCGCTGACCGGGCTTTTCAATCGTCAGCACTTCCTGCAGGTACTGGATTCCAGCATCAAATCTGCAGCGGACTCCCACAATACTGGCGGTCTGATGCTGATAGAAGTGGATCGCTTTGAAGATGAAGTGTTAAAAGTTGTTGGAGTGGCCGGTGCCGATGCTCTGCAAAAAGGCATGGCGGAATTACTCAAGTCCTGCCAACGCAGTGGCGATACCCTGGCCCGCTACAGTGAAGATGCCTTTTGCCTGCTCAGCCCGAATACAACTCCGGACAGCATCGAGCAACGCGCGCAGGATATATTGAAGAAGATTTCCGACACCATCTTCGATGCAGATGGCAAAACCCTGCAAATTACTGCCTCTATCGGTATTTCCCTGATGAGTGAGGCCTCCAGCGGTGCGCAACAAGTGCTGGACCAAGCGCTATCTGCTCACAAGCAGGCTCTGGGTGAAGAGAAGAAAGGTGGGAATTTTGCGCTCTACGAGCCGGATACTGAAGGTGGTGCCGACGCCGATACCTATCACCGTGCACGGGTGGTTCAGGCCCTGGAGGCCGGCAGCCTGAAGCTGCTCTACCAGCCAATTCTCAGTTTGCAGGGAACTGGCGAGCAACTGTACGAAGTATTGGTGCGTATGCTCGATGACAAGGAAGAGCTGGCGCCGCTGGCCTTCCTGCAGGAACTCGGCGATGCGGGCCTGTCCGCAAAAATGGATCGCTGGATAATTATTACCGCGATCAAGGCCGCCGCAGCCGCCAGGGCTGAAGGTAAGAATATTTCTTTGATGCTGCATATCACCACTGCTTCACTGGTGGACAGCAGCTTACCCGGCTGGCTGGGGGTTGCCTTCAAAGCTGCCAAGGTTGCGCCGGGAACGGTGATCTTCCAGTTGCGTCAGGAGGATATCAACAGCAACCTGCACGCTGCCCGGGACTTTACCACTCAGGTCCAGCAATTGGGTTGTCGCGTTTCGGTCTGTCATTTCGGCACCGGGCTCAATCCGTTCAAGGCTCTTGAGCATGTGAAAGTGGATATCGCCAAGATCGATCCCTCCTTCGTGCGCGAGGTCCAGGATGAAGGCGAGAGCAGTGACTCCCTGGCAGGATTGGTACAGCGCTTGGGTGAGGCGGATACCAAGGTGATAGTGCCCCATATTGAGCAGGCCAGTATGCTGCCGACTTTGTGGCAGACCGGTACTGATTATATTCAGGGGTACTATGTGCAGGCGCCGGCGGAGGATATGAACTTCGATTTCAGTCTCGAATAATTTCTCTCTGTAAGCTTTTTAAAAAACCGCACCGCCTTACAGGGGTGCGGTTTTTTATTGCCTGCAAATCAGACGTTGTAGCGGCTGCGTAGGGCGGCGATGGTATTGCGCGCCAGGGCGCCGTACTGCGGTGCCGGTGCCGGTACCAACTCATCAGCTGTGCTTTCACTCCAGGCACGTTGGATATGGTTCTGCCCCGTTTCCTGCTTATAAATCCTTGCCAGGCTGGCGTTGTAATTCTGACTGGTGACTGTATCCACGTGATACCAGTGGGCCTTGGCGCGGGAGTGGGAAACATCCATCAACAGGTAACCGCGCTGGGTTATCTCCACCCACTTGAGGTGTGGTATCAATCCGTCCATAGCGATCGCTGCAACATCCGTCAGGTGGGATTTGTCCAGGAAGCTGGAGGTTACTCCGGGAGTGACAAACTCACCGCCGAGGGCACCGCGTCCGGTCAGGCGCCCGTATTTCAAGATGCTGAAAGGATTGCTGGCCAGGTCCCAGGCCCAGGAGCTGTGGATATCTCCAGTGAGGACGACAAAATTGTCGATATTATTGTCGGCAATGTGGTCGAACAGACGCTCGCGGGATGCGGTGTAACCATCCCACTGGTCCATATTCACAGACAAATCCCTGGCCAGGGTGAGTTGCGCCATCATTACCTGTTGCCCCAATACCCGCCAGCGCACGCCATCCGACTGGGACTGGGTCAGGCTGTTGTGCAGCCATTGTTCCTGCTGGGTACCGAGGATGCTGCGCTCCGGGTCGTCGGCGGTCTGCTGATCGAACCAGTTGGCCTGCTCGGAGCGCGCGGCGATGCGGGTATCCAGCATCATCAGGTCCATCAGATTGCCGAAGCGGAAGCTGCGGTAGATGGCCCTGTCACCAAATAGATCAAAGATGCCGTTATCGCGGATGGGCATCCACTCGAAGTAGGCCTGGTTGGCTACCGAGCGGCGTACAAACCAGTCGCCCTCGCCATCTTGGACATTGTGGTTCTCAGCACCGCCAGCCCATGCGTTGTTAGTGGTTTCATGGTCGTCCCAGACACAGATAAACGGGTGTTGGCGGTGTACTTCCTGTAAATCCGGGTCGGAGCGGTATTGGGCGTAGCGCAGGCGGTAATCCTGGATATCCACCATTTCCTTGGCGGGGATTGGCTCTCGCCCCAGGCCCGTGCCGGTACCGTAGCCACCGGGTCCGTACTCGTAAATGTAATCCCCCAGGTGCAGCACCACATCCAGGTCTGCACGCAGGGCAATTTCCCGGTAAACATTGAAATAACCCATGGGATAGTTGGAGCAGCTGGTCACCGCAAAGCGCAGCTTATCCACATGGCCGATGGGCAGTGTGCGGGTGCGGCCTATGGGCGAGTCGATACCGTTAGAGTAGAAGCGGTAATAGTAACTGGTGCCGGGTTGCAGACCGCTGGCATCCACTTTAATGGTGTAGTCCACATCGGGCCCGGTAATACCGCTGCCGCTATTGACCACCATGGCCATTTCCGGGTCTAGAGCGACCTGCCAGGTGTAGGGCACCATGGACTGGAATTCTGGATCGGCAGACGGAGTGATACGAGTCCAGAGAATTACGCGATCTGCCAGGGGGTCACCGCTGGCTACGCCGTGCTGGAAGGGCTCCTGGCCGGAACCGTAGGCTTTCAGTAGGGGCAGGGCCGCCAGGCTTGCGCCGGAAAATTGTAAAAACCGCCTCCGGGACAGAGACATGGGGTTCTCCTTATAGTGCTTGTTATAAAAGAACCGCAGTCTGAATCTTGAAAGTGAACGATGTATTAATTCACGGTCAGTATTTTTCTTCCCTTGCTGCTATTAGTCATGAAATTCGTCCTAAGGCGAGGAAACTGAGACATTAATCTGGTTTATTGGCAAAACGCGGCATGACCGTCGGTACCCGTGGCTCGAGCGGGTAATCGGTGTGCCCCCTTACGGCGAGTGCAGAGTCCCCTGTCGTTTCTCATCTGCGCTCTGTCAGGTATCCTGTGGCGCAAATTGAAAAGCTGAACTCAGGGAGTAGACCCATGTTGCCCCGTTTACTGTGTACCAGTCTGATCGTTGGCGGCCTTGCCGTTGCCGGTGGCTGTTCCAAGTCGGAGCCTTCCAAGGCCGAATTAGACAGTGCGAGCGCGCCGATGAAGGCGTCCGCTGTGATCGAGAAGAAGCCGGGTGTTGAAAAAGCGCCCCAGTCCGGAGTGGATTACCACTCTTTTGCCAACAGCAATGATTACCAGGTTCTGCACCTGGATCTGGACCTGACTGTCGACTTCTCCCGCAAGGTTCTTGAAGGTGAAGCCAAGTTGGACTTCAAGCGTCTCAACGACAAGAACCTGCCGATGGTACTGGATACCCGCGAACTGGAAGTGGTTTCTGTATCCGCTAATGGCGCGCCAGTAAAATTCTCCATGGGCGAGAAAGACAGTCACCTGGGCACTCCGCTGAATATTGAGCTGCCGGAAGATGC
Source organism: Microbulbifer maximicatervae (SeqCode) (assembly GCF_052466985.1). Taxonomy (NCBI): domain Bacteria; kingdom Pseudomonadati; phylum Pseudomonadota; class Gammaproteobacteria; order Cellvibrionales; family Microbulbiferaceae; genus Microbulbifer; species Microbulbifer maximicatervae (SeqCode). The sequence continues at coordinate 3,408,324 of NZ_CP174298.1, read as the reverse complement.
CGACAGCATTACTATCCGCTACCGTACAGCGCCGGGCGCCTCCGGCGTTCAGTGGCTGGAGCCTCAGCAAACTGCGGGTAAAAAGCATCCGTTCCTGTTTACCCAGGCCCAGGCGATTCACGCGCGCAGTTTTATTCCACTGCAGGACTCCCCGAAAGTTCGTATCACTTACAACGCCACTGTACGCACTCCGAAAGAACTCCGCGCAGTCATGAGTGCGAACAATGACCCGCAGGCGGCCAAAGATGGCGTCTATGAGTTTGAGATGCCCCAGCGCATTCCCTCCTACCTGATTGCCCTGGCGGTTGGTGACCTGAAGTTCAAGCCCATGGGCGAGCGCACTGGTGTCTATGCCGAGCCTTCCATGCTGGAATCTGCGGCGGCGGAGTTTGCCGATACCGAATCCATGCTGGAAGTGACTGAAAAGGCTTATGGCCCCTACCACTGGGATCGTTACGACCTGCTGATTCTGCCGCCCAGCTTCCCCTTCGGCGGTATGGAAAACCCACGCCTTAGCTTTATCACTCCGACGGTGATCGCCGGCGATAAGAGCCTGGTAGCCCTGATTGCCCACGAACTGGCCCACTCTTGGTCTGGCAACCTGGTGACCAATGCCAGCTGGCGTGATCTTTGGCTGAATGAAGGGTTCACCACCTACCTGACTAACCGCATTATGCAGTTCGTCTACGGTGATGAGCGCTATCAGATGGAAATGGCCCTGGGCTATGACGACCTGCAAGCGGATCTGGCTGATAAAGAGCCTCGCGATGAGATTATGGCGATCGACCTGCGCGGACGTGACCCCGATGAAGTCTTCTCCAATATTCCCTACGAGAAAGGCTCCCTATTCCTGTATGAGCTGGAGCAGAAAGTAGGTCGCGAAGCGTTTGACCGCTTCCTGATGGAGTACTTCAACCACTTCTCCTTCCAGAGCATCACCACCGAGGACTTCGTTAAGTATCTCGACAAGACCCTGTTGGTTGAGCACGCCGACAAGCTGGACCGCGATCGCATCCTTCAGTGGATCTTCGATCCGGGTATTCCCGAAGGTGCGCCGCATCCGAAGTCCGATGCCTTCACTAAATTGGATCCAGTGCGTCAACAGTGGTTGGACGGCAAACTGGCGGCGAAGGATATCGATACCAAAGGCTGGACTTTCCACCAGTGGAAGTACTTCCTCGATGGTATGCCGGAAAAACTGACGGAAGCGCAGTTGAAGGAATTGGACGGCGCCTTTGGCCTGACCGAATCCCGCAATAACGAGGTGGCTTTCAGCTGGCTGATGATCGCAGTGCGCAACGACTACGAGCCGGCCTTCGAGCGCCTTGAGAATTTCCTCACCAGTATCGGCCGCAACAAGTTCCTGCGCCCGCTATATCGCAATATGGTTGAGACCGGTAAAAAAGACGTGGCTGCACGCATTTTTGAGCGCGCCAAGGTGGGTTATCACCCGCTGACGGTAAAAGTAAATAGCCTAGTTATTTACGGTAAAAAAGAGAGTTAATCGCTCTCTTTTCCCAGTTGTCGCAATTCCCATAGGTCAATATGAGAGTTGCGACAACTCTACCCTTTCTTTTTCCTTTCCACTTTGGCTAATGCTAAAGTTTGCTCCACAAAATATTTTTTATGGGCATTCTTTCAGTTTATTTTTATGGCTAAGTGAACTGGTACGATTACGTGATTAATACGCCAGATTTCTGGCATAAAAATCATTAAATGGCTGTTCAAATGGATTGCCTTTGCGTACTCTGCTGCGCAGAGATTTTACTCAGGAAGGGAGGCACCTATGTATAAACGGGCTTTACTAATAGTTGTCCTGGGGCTTTTTCTTGCCAGTTGTGGGCAGAAACCCGGGCCCAGTGCTTGCACAGATCACAACAAGCGGCCGAGTTTCCCTTTTCCTCACGCGATGCTTTAAGAGCTAAGCCGGGCTATACCCCGAGCTTGGCAATTTGTTGGTCATTGAGACCAAACAAGTAAAGGGCGGCGTCCAGGCCAAACAGATTGATGGCCTGGGGGGCCTGTAGCCTCACCTTGGGCTTGGGGTGAATGGCGATACCCAGTTCCCCTAAATTCAACATGGGAATATCGTTGGCGCCGTCACCCATAGCAACCACACTTTCCAGTGCCAAATCTAAGCTTCCGGCAATTTCCTGCAGTAACTTGCGTTTGCGATCGCCATCAATAATGGGTTCCACTACTTCGCCGGTGAGGGCCCCTTCGGCAAATGTCAGTTCATTGGCATGGATATAATCCAGGGGCAGGCGCTCTCGCTGCAGGAATTCTGCGAAGTAGGTAAAGCCGCCAGAAAGCAGTGCCGTTTTGCAGCCCAGTGCGCGCAAGGCTGCCAGCAATTCATAGGCCCCTTCTTTTAACGGCAATTCCCGGGCAATTTCTGCCAAACGCTGCTCTGAAAAGCCTTTTAGCAGGGCCATGCGCCGTTTAAAACTCTCGCAGAAATCCATGTCACCGGCCATTGTGGCCTGAGTAATGGCGGCGACCTGATCACCGATACCGGTAATTTTTGCCAGTTCATCGATAACCTCGGCATCGATGAGGGTTGAATCCATATCAAAGCCCGCCAGCTTTGGCACCCTCTGGGTAACAGAAGCCTGGATTGTTAGGTCTACTCCCAACTCATCGGCCACTCCAAGGCAGGCCAGGCGCGCGCTGTCAAAATCGAGATCGCCATCAATTTGGAAGCGGATTACGGTGCGATCGCATCTTTGTGCCAAAGTATCAGCGGCGAATAGGCTCCACTGTTGTTCATCAAAAAATCGCAGAAGGTATTGGAGTTGAGCCAGGGAGACAGAGGGGCTCAGCAGGGTGATACACCAAATGGCTTCAAGTGCACTCGGTTCTTCGGGGGGCGGGGTAAAGTCCGTAGCCTCACCGGGAAAAGGGGCTTCACCGGAATACTCCAGGCCGAGCTTGGCGACTTGATCTCGGAAGCTCAGGTAGCGCAGGGTGCCACTTCCTGAAGCCTGGGAAATCTGTTTCAGGGAGAGGTGGAATTCCTGTGAATTTATTTGATCACCCATAAGCTCTGTCCCGATTGAATTAAATGTCCGGCGCATTATAGCTCTTATGAGATTCTTCGCTAAAATTGCCGGGCTTTAATTTCATTGATTGCCGGTCAGTAGGGTTTTTAATGGGCTCAGTTCGAGTGGGGAGTAAAATTTCTTTTCGAATTGTGCGAGTTGAGTTGAACTATTTCGCCGCCTGCTTTACCAATCGCTCAGGAATTAATTGGGTATGCACAATTTTGGTGCCTACCGTTAAAATGCTCGCTGCTCCAAAACAGCTGGGGCAATAGTAAAAAAACAATACGCAAGATGTCTGCCGCCGTTTATGTCAGTTTCCATTGTATCTACTCTTCGCAAAATACCGGCTCAATTAGCACAGTTGTCCAAACGCGCCCGTCAGCGCCTATTGGCACTGGTTATCTGGCTAACACTGGCAATATTCTGTGCGGCGGCACTGGGGCATTTTTATGGTCAGCAGCGCGATGGTCAGATAGAGCGAGACAGAATTACTGCGAAGGCGGCAGCGACTATTCTCGCGGGGCAGAGCCTGGAGAGTATTGTGGCCGGGGATCGTATCAGCTTACAGCTGATCGCTCGCCAACTGCTGGAGCTTCCAATGGTTTCTGGCATTTTAATTGAGGATGTGGAATCGAATTCCCTGGCCGAAGTGGGGGACCTGAAAGAGGGGGAGACGATCACCGAGCCAGTGGTCCTGCACGATAGTATTGCCGGCAATATTACCGTAGCGTTTGAGCCCGGTAATTCCGTTACCTTCCCTTGGGCCAGCTTGTTGCTGACCCTCGTTTTTGCCCTGCCATTTAGTGCAGCTGCGGCCCTGCTTACCGGTAGCTTGTCCCGGGAGCGCAAATTGCCCGCACAAGTTACTGAGTCTGCTCAAGCTGTAGCTGAAGTTACCGAGCCCAGCGTTGGGCTTTATCTTCGCCCCCTCAACTGGGCGCAGTTGGGCAACCAGTTAAGTCGCAGCGCCCTGGAGGGTTTGCAGCGGGAGCTAGATGGACGTATGCGTTTGCTGCAGCGCATATACGGTGCCACCCCCCTGAGTTGCGCTGGGCCACAGATCGGCCTGGATTTCTCTGGAACTGATGCGGCCTTCCGCGCAGTCTGCTGTGGTTTATTGCTGCGGGAGATGCAGAGCGTTAGCCGTGCGACCGGTTTGAAGCTGGCTCTGGCGGTAGTCCCATCCCAGCCACAGAGTCCGGATTTCTGTGCCGATCAGCTACTCAACCAGTCCCGTGGCTTGTTTTTGCACCCGGAACTTCTTGAGGACAGTTCCCTGGTGGGGCGAATTGAGCACCACGGTGCCGGTTGGGCATTGGAGGTGACCGGCCTAACCCCTTCCTATCAAAAACTTCTCAACAATCAGTTGCAACAGCTGCTCGGCGCTGAGTCTACTCCCCACAGGACCCCCGTAGGCTAAGTGACTGGAAGTGCCTTAGGGTTCTTTTTTGGCGCGTGCTTTACGTTTACGTTAACGTAAACTCTTGCTAGGCTTGATGGCATCTTGAGGAAGTCGTTATGAAAGCAGAAGCAAGCCAAATGGAGCCCCATAGTTACAGCATTTCCGAGCTGGCGCGGGAGTTCGATATCACTACTCGCGCCATCCGCTTCTATGAGGACAAGGGCCTGCTCAATCCGGAGCGTCGCGGCCAGACTCGCGTCTATAGTCCCGAAGAGCGTGTGCGCCTAAAGCTGATTCTGCGCGGAAAGCGGCTGGGATTCTCCCTGGATGAGAGCCGCGAAATTATCGATATGTACGACCCGGCCCACGGCAATGTAGAGCAGTTGCACCGTCTATTGGAGCGCATCGCGCAAAAGCGACTGCAGTTACAACAGCAACTGCGGGATATCGAAAGCCTGATGGAAGAGTTGGATGAAGCTGAATCCAGGGCCCGTGAGTCCCTGGCGCAAAGCGATGACAGCAGCGTTTCCTAAACAGATTTCGGCACTGTGCCAAGAGTGGCGCAGTTGCCTCATGTGGTATTGAACAGCCGCCAAGGCGGTTATTTGAATTAAAGACATTTTTAAATATCAGTGGAGCCGTTATGAACACCTCCTACCCAACCCTGAATTTCGGTCTCGGTGAAGACATCGATATGCTCCGTGACATGGTTTACAAGTTCTGCCAGGCGGAGCTGGCCCCGCGCGCGGCGCAGATCGATGAAGACAATCTGTTTCCTGCGGATATGTGGAAAAAGTTTGGCGAGCTGGGTCTGCTGGGCATGACCGTGGAAGAGGAGTTCGGCGGTTCCAATATGGGTTACCTGGCACACGCTGTGGCCATGGAAGAGATTTCCCGCGCCTCTGCTTCTGTGGGCTTGTCCTACGGTGCCCACTCCAATCTGTGCGTAAACCAGATCCGTAAAAATGGTACCCGCGAGCAGAAGCTCAAGTACCTGCCCAAGCTATGTTCCGGTGAACATGTAGGCGCCTTGGCCATGAGTGAACCCAACTCCGGTTCCGACGTGGTAAGTCTGCAACTGCGCGCCGAGAAGCGCGGTGATCGCTTTATTTTGAACGGCAATAAAATGTGGATCACCAACGGTCCCGATGCCGATACCTATGTGATCTACGCTCGCACCGAACCGGGCATCAGCTCCGGTGGTATCACTGCATTTATCGTTGAGCGCGGTTTTGCCGGCTTCTCCCAGGCGCAAAAGCTCGACAAGCTGGGCATGCGCGGTTCCAACACCTGTGAGCTGGTGTTCGAAGACTGTGAAGTGCCGGAAGAAAATATCCTCGGTGAACTGAACGGCGGTGTACGCGTATTGATGAGCGGTCTCGACTACGAGCGCACGATTCTCTCTGGAGGCCCTGTCGGAATTATGCAGGCCTGCCTGGATGTGGTGGTTCCCTATATTCACGAGCGCAAGCAGTTCGGCAAGGCCATCGGTGAGTTCCAGCTGATGCAGGGCAAGATCGCCGATATGTACGCTGACCTGAATGCCAGCCGCTCTTACTTGTACGCTGTGGCCCGGGCTTGTGATCGCGGTGAGGACTCGCGCAAGGACGCCGCCGCTGTAATCCTGTTTACTGCGGAGCGCGCAACACAGATGGCCCTGCAGGCTATCCAGACACTGGGCGGCAATGGCTACATCAACGAGTACGCCACTGGTCGTCTGCTGCGCGATGCCAAGCTCTACGAAATCGGCGCGGGCACTTCTGAAGTGCGCCGTATGCTGATTGGTCGCGAGCTGTTTAAAGAGACCCGCTAAGGCTGGGCATTTCTTCTCGCCGCCGGCGCCTGTCGGCGGCAGCTGTCTCCAGCCGGGCACTGCGGCAATAAGCTGCGCCCTGTGGAGGTCTTTTCTCCGGGAAAGTGAATCGGACTTTATGAATCAGTTGCAGAGCAAAATAAACACGCGCGACGCCGCCTTTGGCGAAAACCGCGAGCAGATGCAGGCGCTGGTGGCAGACCTGCGCGAGAAAGTGGAAGCCATCGCCCAGGGCGGCGGCGAGCGCGCAAGGGAAAAACACCTGGCGCGAGGAAAATTATTGCCACGGGACCGTATCGATGCGCTGCTCGATCCGGGTAGCCCTTTTATGGAATTCTCCCAGCTGGCGGCTCACGAGGTTTACGGTGAGGATGTTCCGGCCGCGGGTATTATTACCGGTATTGGCACCGTTTCCGGTCAGCCCTGTGTGATAGTAGCTAACGATGCCACTGTAAAAGGTGGAACCTATTATCCCCTCACAGTAAAAAAACACCTGCGCGCGCAGACCATCGCCGAGCAGAACAATCTGCCATGCATTTACCTGGTGGATTCCGGTGGTGCTAATTTGCCGCGCCAGGACGACGTTTTCCCAGACCGTGAGCACTTCGGTCGCATCTTCTTTAACCAAGCCAATCTATCTGCACAGAATATTCCGCAGATCGCGGTGGTTATGGGTAGCTGCACCGCCGGTGGAGCCTATGTGCCGGCCATGGCAGACGAATCCATTATGGTGAAAGAGCAGGCCACCATCTTCCTGGCGGGCCCGCCCCTGGTGAAAGCGGCCACCGGTGAAGAAGTTTCCGCGGAGGAACTTGGCGGTGCCGAGGTGCACTGTCGCACTTCCGGGGTTTCCGATCACTACGCCAATAATGATGTACACGCCCTGCAGTTAGCGCGCCGCTCTGTAGCTCGCCTGAACCGTATCAAAAATCCTGGCCTGGATATCCAAAAGCCTGTGGAGCCGATTTATCCACCGGAAGACATTTACGGCGTGGTGCCCAAAGATTCGCGCCAGCCGTTTGACGTGCGCGAGATTATAGCGCGGGTTGTGGACGGATCTGAGTTCGATGAATTTAAAGCGTTGTACGGCACCACCCTGGTAACCGGTTTTGCCCGTATCCAGGGCTATCCGGTGGGAATTGTTGCCAATAATGGCATCCTGTTTGCGGAGAGTGCGCAGAAGGGCGCGCACTTTATTGAGTTGTGCGCGCAGCGCAAGATTCCATTGGTTTTCCTGCAAAATATCACTGGTTTCATGGTGGGCAAGCAGTACGAGGCGGGCGGTATCGCCAAACACGGCGCCAAGATGGTGACCGCTGTCGCTACCGCCAAGGTGCCCAAAATTACCATCCTTATCGGCGGCTCTTTCGGCGCCGGTAACTACGGTATGTGTGGCCGCGCCTACGATCCCAACTTCCTGTTTATGTGGCCCAATGCGCGTATCTCGGTTATGGGAGGGGAACAGGCTGCTGGCGTATTGGCCCAGGTGAAGCGCGACCAGATGGCCGCCCGAGGGGAATCCTGGAGCGAAGAGGAAGAGCGCCAGTTTAAGCAGCCGATTGTGGATAACTACGAACACCAGGGGCATCCCTATTACGCCTCCGCGCGCTTGTGGGATGACGGCGTTATCGATCCGGCGGATACCCGCCGCGTGCTCGGTCTGTGCCTGGCGGCGGCCAGCCACAAGGAACCGGAAGAGACCAAGTTCGGCGTGTTCCGCATGTAAGGAACCGTGGTTGCGGCGCCAGCGAAATGTTCCGGTGCCGCTTTTGATAGACGCCCCAATCGAGGAATTACAATGAGCGATAAATTGCTGTGCGAAGTGGATAGCGAGGGCGTGGCCACGGTCACCCTGAACCGGCCGGAAATCCACAACGCTTTTGATGATGAACTGATCCACGAGCTGGCCACCACCTTTGACACCCTGGCGCAAAACCCCGCTGTACGTGTGTTGGTACTGGCCTCCAATGGCAAGAGCTTTTCTGCCGGAGCCGACCTCAACTGGATGAAGCGCATGGCGACTTATTCAGAAGAGGAAAACCGCCGCGACGCAGCTGCGCTCGCCGCCATGCTGTACAAGCTCGACACTTTTCCTGCGCCCACCATTGCGCGAGTACAGGGCGCCGCTTTTGGCGGGGCCGTGGGCCTGGTGAGCTGCTGCGATATGGCCGTGGCCTCTGAGCGCGCCAGCTTCTGTTTGTCCGAAGTCAAAATCGGGTTGCTGCCCGCCACCATCAGTCCCTATGTCATCAATGCTATCGGCACTCGCCATGCGCGTCGTTACTTTGTCACAGCGGAACGTTTCCCCGCCGAGCGCGCGGAACAGATCGGTTTGGTATCCGAAGTCTGTGCCGAGGCTGATCTGGACCTGCATGTGCAGAAATTAGTGAATGCCATTGCCGACAATGGCCCCAAGGCAGTCGCCATGGCCAAGCAACTGGCTATGTCCATGTCCAACCGGGTTATCAACGATGAATTGCAGGGCCAGACCAGCGCGCTGATCGCTGCCGTGCGTGTGTCGCCGGAAGGACAGGAAGGGTTGAGTGCGTTTTTGGAAAAGCGTGCACCCAGTTGGATGAATGGTAGCGAAGGGTAATTTTTATGATTCGCAAACTGTTAATAGCTAATCGCGGCGAAATTGCCTGTCGCATTATCAAGACCGCGCGCCGCCTGGGGGTGGCCACTGTCGCCGTTTATTCCGATGCGGATGCCGACGCTCTGCATGTGCAGATGGCGGACGAAGCGGTGCACCTGGGTCCGGCCCCGGCCAGGGATTCGTATCTGGATATCGACAAAGTATTGGGTGCTGCCAAGCAGACTGGTGCCGATGCCATCCATCCGGGTTATGGCTTCCTGTCGGAAAACGCGGAGTTTTGCCGCGCCTGCGATAGCAACGGCATTATTTTTGTCGGCCCACCCACCGGCGCGATTGAGGCGATGGGCTCCAAGTCCGCAGCCAAGCGTATTATGGAAGAGGCCAATGTGCCCCTGGTGCCCGGTTACCATGGCACCAATCAAAATGAAGAGCTGTTGGAAGGCCATGCCAATCGCATCGGTTACCCGGTATTGCTGAAAGCTGCTGCCGGCGGCGGTGGTAAGGGCATGCGCCGTGTCGACAGTGCCGATGAATTCCACGAAGCTCTGGCCGCTGCCAAGCGTGAGGCCATGAATGCCTTTGGCGACGACATTATGTTGCTAGAGCGCTATGTGGTGAGTCCCCGCCACGTGGAAATCCAGGTGTTCTGTGATCAGCAGGGCAATGGCGTCTACCTGTTTGAACGGGATTGCTCGGTGCAGCGCCGCCACCAAAAAGTAGTGGAAGAAGCTCCCGCACCGGGCATGGCTCCGGAGCTGCGCGCCCGCATGGGTGAAGCGGCCCTGCGCGCGGCCCACGCGATTGGTTACGTGGGGGCCGGCACGGTGGAGTTCCTGCTGGATGCCAGCGGTGCCTTCTACTTTATGGAAATGAATACCCGCCTGCAGGTGGAGCACCCGGTGACGGAAATGATCACCGACCAGGACCTGGTGGCCTGGCAGCTGTCAGTTGCCGCTGGCGATACCCTGCCCATGAGCCAGGATGAGCTGCAGATCAACGGCCACGCCATGGAAGTGCGGATCTACGCCGAAGACCCGGACAATGATTTCCTGCCGGCAACGGGCGTGTTGGTGCGCCACCAGCCCCCGGCGGAAGGCGAGGGTGTGCGAGTGGATACCGGTGTGCAGACCGGCGATGAAATCAGCGTGCATTACGACCCGATGATCGCCAAATTAATCTGCCACGGCCGCACCCGCAAAGAAGCCCTGGCCAAATTGGATCGCGCACTGCGTGATTACCAGATTGCTGGTGTGCGCCACAATATCGAATTCCTGCGCCGAGTGATCAATCACCAGGCATTTGCCAGCGGTTGTATTTCGACGCACTTTATCGAGGACTACGAGGCGGAAGTACTGCACCAGGAGCAGACACTGACGCCGCTGAAATGTGCTGCTATTGCCGGTTATTTGCAGCAGCGTGAAGAGCGCGATCTGCGCAATAGCGCACCTCAGCGGGATCCTTTCTCTCCTTGGCACAATGGTGATAACTGGCGCAATGCTCTGGCTGGCAGTCGCACCCAGACGGTGGACTACCGTGGCCAGCACGCTCAAATTCGCTTTGTTGCGGAGGGCGATAGCCTGCGCTGGACTTGCGATGCCTTGCCTGAGGAACAAAACAGCGGTGAGATTCGCCTGCTCCCGGGACGTGACTTGATGTTGGTGGATGGCCGCCGCATGAGTTTCTCCGCCGTGGATACCCGCGATGGCGGTGCTGTATTTATCGATGGCACCCAGGTGGAATTCAAGCTGTTGCCACCGGATATGGGCGAGAGCAATGACCAGGCCCACGGCCTCGATGCCCCCATGAACGGCACCATAATTTCGCTGCTGGTTGAGCCCGGCTCTGCGGTGGAAAAAGACCAGCCGCTACTGGTAATGGAAGCCATGAAAATGGAACACACCCTGCGGGCTCCAGCCGCCGGCACCGTGCAGCAGTTCTTCTGTGCCGAAGGTGAATTAGTGGATGGCGGTAGTCTGCTGGTGGATTTTGCCGGGGAGGAGCAATAATGACTTTGCCCAAACAGGTCAAAATCGTCGAAGTGGGCCCCCGCGATGGGCTACAAAATGAAAAGCAGCCTATCTCTGTGGAGACCCGTATCGCTCTGGTGGACAAGCTCAGTGCCAGTGGGCTGTCGGTTATTGAAGCCGGCAGTTTTGTCAGCCCCAAGTGGGTACCGCAAATGGCCGCCAGCGAGGAAGTGCTGGCGGGTATCCAGCGCAAAGACGGAGTTATCTACAGCGCGCTCACGCCAAACTTAAAAGGCTATGAGCGCGCAGTGGAAGCCAAAGCGGATGAAGTCGCCGTATTCGGCGCGGCCTCAGAAGCCTTCACCCAGAAAAATATTAATTGCAGTATTGCTGAGAGTCTTGAGCGCTTCCGTCCACTGGTGGAAAAAGCGAAGCAAGACGGTATACCCGTGCGCGGATACGTATCCTGCGTACTTGGTTGCCCCTATGAAGGCGATATTGATCCGGCCAAAGTGGCAGAAGTTAGTGCCGCTCTATTGGAAATGGGTTGCTACGAAATTTCCCTCGGCGACACCATCGGTGTCGGCACCCCGGAATCCGCCAAGCGTATGCTGGAGCAGGTAATGGCCCGCGTGCCTGTGGAAAAACTTGCGGTGCATTTCCACGATACCTACGGCCAGGCATTGGCCAATATCTACGCGGCCTTACAAATGGGTGTCGCAGTAGTAGATTCCGCCGTAGCCGGCCTGGGCGGCTGCCCCTATGCCCGTGGCGCTTCCGGTAATGTTGCCAGTGAGGATGTACTTTATATGCTCAATGGCATGGGTATTGAAACCGGCGTGGATTTACAGTTGCTGGCAGAGGCTGGGAACTTTATTTCTGAACAGCTGGGAAGGGAGACCAACTCTCGTGTGGCTAAGGCTTTGATGCCCTGCTGAGGAATTTCTGGGGCGGTTAGAGCACCGCCCTGAAACTACAAACTTGAAGATCAGATATCTACCCGATAAATCAGAGGGTGGTTATTTCCGTTACCCTCTCTGCAACCCTCTACTCCAAAACCTACGGTATTAGATTTAGCAAAATATGCAGCCAGAAGTGATGAAAATTGCTCTTTAGTGTCATTATTGTCTGTTCCATCATTGTGATCGAACTCTATGACTACATGGTTACTTGACCCAGATGAGCAGTCTTCCCCTAATTCGTCGCCGCTAGCATCTGGTGAGAATTTAATTACTGCATAATATTTATAGGTAGTAATGCCTTCGATAGTTTTATTAGGCTCAATTGTACTTGATGCAAAACTGGTGCTGGATAGTAGCGCGAATAGTAGTCCGGAGAATAAATTTTTCATTTTCATAAAAACTAATATTTTTTGGTTCTCTACAAATAGGATGGAAACTATTAAGTGGTTTTTCTATTCTGTGATGTTGCTTGTGCAAGTAACGTTATTTCTAATAATAGAATAGTCATCGCCAGCGCTTATTTATCAGAGTAAATCATTATATAATTTATGTTGGCTAGCCCAGCTTCATTACAATTTGCGCCACTTTCCATAACTTGTACAATTTTCCCTGCCATCAATGCAGCAAGAGCAGTGCTATGCTGGGCTTCATTTACTATGGTAATTCTATCTTGTGCATTTGTGTTCTCACACATAGAGTTAGTTATATCGGTATCAAGATATAAAACATTATAGTTCTCTCCAATGCCTTCGGCCTGGATCTTTGTTATTTTTGCTGTCCAAGCAGCAGAGAAAACATTTGCGGAGAATGCAAGCAATATAGTTGCAGCCAAAAATTTCTTCATCTGAATCTCTTGATTAGTTTTAATCAGAATGATTATATTTTGATTTGATAGTTTATATTTTAGTATAAAATAATTTTATGTTTTTGCATATAATTTTTTCCTTTTTGAGATTTTGCTTGGTGGATTGTATGTCCAGATTTTGAGGGGGGTTGTGTCTTTTGTTACTCTCAATGCTGAACTTCTCTAGATGTTTTAATCTCTTAAGGTTTGGTTTTCGTGGCACTATTGGTGGAGATATCTTATTGTTTAGCAAATAATTGATGTTTTTATTTTTTTCATTATTTTCTGTAAATATCTTTGCAGGGCTGATTTCTCAAGTGCGGCTGATGAATTGTAATTGCCAGTGATGGTGCGTTTCATCGATATTTTATTTTTAAAGTTCTGTTGCTTTAATTGGCTTTTAAGTGGTGGAAGATGTAGATGTCGTTGAGGAAGTTAAGATTATTGTTGGTGTTATATTTGTAATTTAATAGTTAAAGCCGTATTCGGATCTAATTGGCGGCCAGACACTTTTTGATTTATTTGCTTTTTTGCTGCCCTAAGGCACTGAATTAAGGTTGGTAGATTAGTTGCTATTTACTGGCTCTGATTCCATTACCCTAAACGGCCTCATCATATCGTAATCCTCATGGGAGAGCAGATGGCAGTGCCATACATAAAGGCCTTCGCGGTCGAAGCGCGCAATTACCCGGGTCACTTGGCCGGGAAGCGCGATGACTGTATCTTTGGGGCCGCTTTCTTCTGGCTGTGGCGGAAGAGGTTTTCCCTGTAGAGATTCTATCTCCAGTCGTGCTCCCTGAAATACTTCACCTGTGTGCATAAATCTCTGTGGTTTGGGGATAAGCTTTCCTTTAAAAGGCTGGCGGTTCAGCACCTGAAATTCCACCAAGTGAATATGAATAGGGTGGGCCGATACTGTAGGGTTGTATATCTCCCAGATCTCAACGGCGTTGTGTTGGATTATTTCTGTAGTAGGGTCTTCAAAAAATAGGGAGCCCTCCTTTAATGGACCTAGCATCAGCAAGTTACGGCCGTAAGGATCGTCTAACCGGTAGGTGGCAAGTTGTCGTGTGCGACTGGCTTGGTTAAGCCTATTAAGTGGGGCGCGCAAGGGAGTATTTAGGGTGAGTTTTAAATCTCCAATGTTATTTTTAATCTCTGATTTCTGTTTATTAGACGGGGTGTTTATCGGTGTTGAAGTAATATGAAATTGTAGGATCTGGCCTGTAGTATTTGGATCGGTAGCTGGTGTGATGCCGCCGCGTCCATCGCTTAATACGCGTTTACCTCCCGGGTTGTAGACAAGTGGAATCGAACTCTTTGGGTCATTGGCCTCTACAAAGCCTTTAAAAGGGACATCCGGTCCAAAGTTTCGCAGTGTTAGTTCACGTCCTTCATAACCGCTGAAATCTACTAAAACATCTGCTCGCTCTGCGGGTGCCAATATCAACTCGTTCAATTTTACAGGGTAATCGAGAAATCCGCCGTCACCGCCGACTTGTACAAAGGGTGTATTTTCGTCGATCCTGAGTATCAGTGTGCGAGTATCAGATGCGTTGAGTAATCGCAATCGATAGACGTGTGGGGTGACACTGACTTTGGGCCAGGTCATGCCGTTTACCAGAATAAAATTGCCAAAAAATTCGTCGAGATGGGAGGGATTGGGCCAATTGGCCTTAACCACCTCATGGGAAACCGGTGATGGAGGCTGGTCCCTCCAGCCAGGAAAATACAGCTGCCCATCGGAGCTAAACAAGCTGTCTGTAATAGCGGCTACAAAAGTGCGCTCTTCTGCAGGGAGCAGTTTCTCCTGTATCAGACGGTCTTCATTGTCATCGCCAACCAGGTAAAAACCGAATAGACCTGCGTAAACATTAAGGCGCGTCATGCCCAGGGTGTGGTCGTGATACCAGATAGTGGCGGCATCCTGGGAGTTGTCGTATTCGTAAATCTTTTTCTCAAATAATGGTCCCGTCTCACGATAATTGCGGGTGTACCAAGCGAGGGGGTTGCCGTCACTTTTCCACTCTGTATGCCCGCCGTGAAGGTGGATAACCATAGGTACAGCTTTTGGATCTTTTACGTCGGCGAGGTGAATGGATCGATCCACAGGAAATAGATGTGGACCCGGTAGCTCATTGGCCCAGTGTACAAATACCGGTTGGCCTTCTCGGGCGCGAATAGTAGGGCCAGGAGAGTGGATGCGACCTGCATATTCAAAACCCCAGGCTTTTGTCATTAAACGTTTGCCTTCCTTATCCCGTAGCCCCATCCAAACTTCAGTGGGGCGGGCGGGTAGTTTAATCGAGGCTGAGCCCTGAGGGCGGATTTCTGCGGGTATTGGCAGTTCATTGACGAACTTATCCACAGTTGCTGGATCCAGCAGCCGCAGGGGAGTTGCTTTAGCTACATCTTCAGCAGCAGTCAGGGCAAGGGGAATTAACAACAGCAGGGAAAAGATTACCCGAAACATTGGCTGTTTTTAGCAGTAAGTATTTAACAGTCAAGTATAGGTAAACAAGCGGTATCGGTGGCGTTAACTTGGGGGCAGGGAAGGGTGTACAGGGCCCTTCCCTGATGCGAACTTTCATTAGATAAAGCGATTGATCGCCGTTTTGGCATTGTCCTGATAGGTAGGGTTGTCCAGGTCCGGGAAAAGCTTTCGCTGTTCACCAAGAGGTCCAGTTAATCCGTGTTCACTGCCGTAAAAAACACCTGTGCGGAAGGATCTTGTATCCAGTAGGGCATCGATATAGCGCTTGGCGCCTATTTCTACTTTGTGGACTTTGCCAAGTAGCAGCATAATCCGCATCATGCCCTTCATCATATATTGCTTGAATAACGACAGTGTATTGAAGCCCTCTGTGCCTACCGTAGCCCCGGGGCTCATGGTTACGAAGCGGATATGGGGGAATTCCCGTGCCATGGAAGACATCCATAGGGCGCCCATATACTTTATCGGACCATAGGGTACAGTAGCGTCTTTGGTACTGGCATAGAGCTCTCCTTCGCAGATCTGCATAAATTCCTCCACAGAGGCGCTTTTCAGGTCTGGTCGCTTCATACCCATCTCTTTTACGCCGCGAGCGGCCTCGGAGCCGGCATAGATAGCAGTCTGGGTTAATTTATTGGCTTTCAGTAACTCGTTAGTCAGTAGAGCATGCCCAAGCAGGTTGACGGCGAAAATTTGTGTGACTCCTTCGGGGGTCTTGTTGTAAAACTCTTTCCCCCCGGTACCGCCAGCATTCATAACCAGCGCATCAACTGGGAAGTCCAGGTTCTTAACTGCCTCTTTCACAGATTGTTGATCCGCGACATCGATCAGCAATACTTCGAAGATATTCCTGCCTGTTACCGACACCAGATCGGCTTGGGCTTCCTTGGCTTTGTGCAGATTGCGGCAGCCGAGATAGATCTTGTTAATCTGCTGGTATTCCGCCAGTTGCTTGGCGCATTCCCTGCCTAAGCCTGCATTGGCTCCGGTAATCAAAACACTCTTAATCATCTTTCTGTCTCTGTGGATATTGGGAACTGGTGCCCGGATATGGATATACCCGGCTGTTGGAGAGAAAGATAAGCGGTTAAGCGCCTCGTCTTTTGACATTTCTTGCTGTCTTAGTGGGATACCAAGACCGCAAGAAATATCAAAAATAGGGCCTTACTGGCCAATATGATTAGGTCATCACTCCAAATACGGCAAACTAAGGTGACACTATGAATCAGGCGAGTTCTATAGAAAGAAAAATTTTCCAATTGTTAGTGGTAGCGCTAGCGGTGATCTGTTTTGTACCCGGTGGTATCAGTGCATTTGGAGGGCTGAATGGCAGTGCAGCTCTGAGTGGTGGTGCTATGATTTTTGGCCCGGATAGCCCCTTGAGAGGATTTGGGGATAATCAATATCGATTTGCCTTTGGTGTTTTCTTTGCCCAGGGATTGGTTCTACTGTATTTCCTGAGCAATATCGAAAAACATAAAGCATTGTTTTACTTCGTGGCTTTATCCCTCTTTATTGGCGGTCTGGGCCGCTTAAGCAATATTCTGGAATTTGGATTGGTGGATGATCAGGTCTTACCCCCTACGATTATTGAGCTTGCGATAGTTCCACTTCTGGTTTTTTGGCATAGGCGAGTAGCCTCTCAAAGTTAGTCATTAGAAGCTCTTAGTTAAGCAACTAAAATTTATTTACACTTAAGAGGTTATTACTTTGTTACCAGTATTTTTACATATAGAGTCTTCACCAAACTTACAGGAATTGCAGGCTCTTCAGCAGTATAGTGGTCTGGCACCGCAATTAATGCAACAGTATGGGGGGGTGCCTATTGCTTCTTATGATGTGGAAGAGGCCCTGGACGGGGGGCGGTCACCAAGGGCATTTGTTGTGGTATCTTTTCCGGATCGGGAGGCGATCTATGCATTCTTTAATGATCCAGCCTACCAGGCTATTATTCCTTTGAGGGACAAAGCATTTGCCCATTTACGCTTTTTTATCACTAGTGAGCGAATTTAATTTAAAGGCATACTAAACCGGGAAGGTATTGTTCGAAAATTTCACCGTCCCAACGTAGACTGGCAGTAAAGGAGCCTCTCATGCAGCGATTTTTTAAAAGTATTAACTTCGTAGAGCAGCATCTATATGACAAAATTTCTGTTCACGAAATTGCTGCTGCCTCTCATTACTCCACCTACCACTTCAGCCGTATTTTTAAGGCATTAGTGGGGGACTCACCGAAAGAGTATTTGCGTAAGCGCCGATTGACCGTCGCCGCAAAGAGGTTGTTGAGTGAAGATATTGGTATTCTTGAGCTTGCCATGGAGTGCCAATTTGACTCCCAAGAAGCGTTTACTCGCGCGTTTAAAGCTTTATTTAACGTAACCCCGGCACAGTATCGAAAGCAGCAGGATCCTTTTCGGTTGTTGTATAAGGATCAATTTAGCCCTCATATGCTGCACTTCTTGCAAAATGAGTTGTCCATGGAGCCACAAATTATTTCGCGGCCAGCGATGCAATTGGTGGGGGTAGCGCAGGAATACGACCATGAAAATCTCAGCTTGCCAAAGCTCTGGTCTGCATTTCGGCCCTACAGGGATAAAATCCCCAATCGTATCAGCGATGAATCTTTTGGTATCTATGAATGTTATGAGGAAGCGGGTGATGAAATTCAGTTTAAGTATGTCTGCTGTGCGCCGGTTGCCGACCTGACTCAGGTACCCGAGGGAATGGTGGCGCGGGAACTACCGGAGCAGCTATATGCAAAATTTGTTCACCGCGGATCTATTACCACCCTGGAACAGACATTGAAGTATATTTGGGGAAGCTGGTTGCCAAAGTCCAATTACGACTATATTGAGAGGCCAGACTTTGAGCTGTACCCACCCAGATACCAGGTTACCAGCCCGACAGCGGAAATGTTTCTCCATATCCCGGTCAAAGAAAGGCCGTAATCGCTTGGCAATAGCGTAGTTTTTTCGCTACTCAATCTTTTCGGTTGCCTGACCTGCGTTGTATCGGTAATGCCCGGTAATTTTAAAGGAAAACAGCATGTCTTCCAACACGGGTCCAGCCCCGATATTGTGTGCGACCAAGTACCGGTTGGTCTTTAGAGAGCGTTTCGCAGTCACAATACCGATATGTGGTAAATTACCGGGCAGCATCCAGGTAACGATGTCCCCTGGTAGATAATTCTCTGCCTTGTCACTTATTGAGAGTGATTGCCCTTTGCGAGTAAAAAAAGCCTGTAGATTGGGTAATCGCCGGTGATCAATATTTTTATCTGGCCTGGAAAGTCCCCAAATGCGTTTAGATGGGTAGGCTTGAAAATGACCCGATATATCCTCGTGAACTTCTTTTTGCAAATCGATCCCCAGCTTCCTATATGATCGAATCACTACGTCGGTACAAACACCGGTATCAGCCGGCACATCTCCATTTGGATAGGGAATAGACACATAAGCAGGATCGTAGCGTACCTTATGATAGGTTCGCTCCAGAGCAGCTTCGGCCAAAGTTATATTTTGTGCATAACTGGCGGCAGAAATCAGGGTACCCAAAAATAGAAATATCCGTTTCACTAGGGCTCCAGTTTTTTTGAGTCTAGGCTGAAATCCTATACTATCGTTTATTTACCCTGCAACACATCAATAACTATTTTACCTTTGGCTCTTCCCTTATTTAGGTAGTCGAGTGCGGCTTGAGTTTCATGTATGGGGTAGACCCGATCAATAACCGGTTTCAAAAATCCTTTCTCAAGTAATGAAGCAAGTTCTGCGAGAGTAGTGCCACTTGGCCATGAATAGACTAGTTGGAGACGCTGCCTCATCTTTTCAATTAAGGTATATGCCCCTTTAGCTTTGACGGAGACTGATACTAATAGACCATGTTTGTTAAGAACTTTGGCAGACCTTTCTAATACTTCTCCGCCTAAAGAGTCGAGTACAAGGTCATAATCCTCGAGTAATTCCTCAAATTTTTCGGTTTTATAATTGATAACAGTATCGGCACCGAGCCGTTTGACTAATGTAAAGTTGGCATCACTGGTGGTTGTGGCTACGAAGGCGCCTATATATTTGGCAATTTGAATAGCGATAGTACCGACTCCGCCAGAGCCGGCATGAATAAGAACTTTTTGTCCTTTCTGTAACTTTCCCACTTCAACGAGAGATTGCCAGGCTGTTAAACCCACGAGAGGGAAAGCGGCACACTCATTGTTGGAAAGATTGCTGGGGCGGATAGCTGCGTCCATTGCTTTGATTGAAGTGTATTCGGCAATCGTACCTGCTTGATTTGTATCGGGGCGTGCAAATATCAGATCGCCAATTTTAAAATTTCTGACAGCGCTGCCAATTTCTACTACTTTCCCAGTAACATCGTACCCGACAATATGCGGCATTTTTACAGGCATTACATTTTGTAAAGCCCCTGATATTGCCCAGTTATCGAGGGGGTTGATACTGGCCGATTGAACCTTTACTAAAATACTATTTTAGTCCGGTGAGGGTTTAGGCATCTCTGCCATTTCGATGGGATTGCCATAAGACCTGATAATAGCGGCTAGCATATTTCACAGCTCTAAAATTAGAGGATTGAAAGCTTAAGTGTGTTGAAAGACTTACTAGTTGAGTAACTGTAAAAAAACAACAATTGAGAAAGGGGCCCGAAGGCCCCTTGTAGCAGTAAATATAGCCATAATGGCTAGCGCAAGTTACTGATACAGCGGTTATATTCGCGAATATAAATCTTACCACCTACCGCAGGGTTAGCATTTGCCATATCTGCAGCGGCATTCATACAGCCTTCTACCTGGTCTCTAGTCAGACCCCAAGTTTGGGGGCGGGGTTGTGAACCGCGGATATACATATCCCGGGGATTCTCATAGCTACGAATACGGGTGGGGGGCTGTACTCTGTAGAAATAGCGGCCCTGCTCGTTAAAGGCATAGAAATTATTACCACTTTGATAATAAGTCTTGCCGAGAATCTGCACGGGTTCAGCGTTGGATGGGAGGCGCGTCATGCGGTCATCTGCATAACTGAAACCTGCGAGAGAACACAAGAGCACCATTGAAACAAGATATCGCATAACGTCTTCTCCTTCTCCTAGTTTGGCCACAAGTCTACTCAAACTGGGGGAGTGTCCCAACGTGCGGTAATGGAAGTTTCGGTTGTTGTAAAGGTATCTTTTAAGATCTGATCGAGATAACGGCTATGAATTCAATAATTATTTTTTACATGAATAGGTAGAAATCAAAAAAATTTCCTAGATAGAGGTTTTCTTATAGTAATCGGGACCTTTATTTTGCGGAGGTATTTTTAAGAAAGCTAAATCGTGGAGATAGGAATCTGGGTTAGATTGAAATACAAGAAAAATAGATTGTTAGCTACCTTTTAAACGGCTCTGAATAAGGGAAGTTAAAGGGTGGTTTAAAAAATTACATTGTTGTTTAAAACTGTCATCGAGCCATAAAATTACTCAGGCGTGCCACAGGGGATCAAGAGACTTGTGAGGTGATCTCTAGCGATAATGGTCAATTTCAATTTATGGCCGCTTACAAATCCCTCTTCTTAGGCTTGATCAGAGCTTTTGAAATATTAGATTTACTAATTTACAAGCCGAGATTCTGCTCTTTAGAAATGGGTCGTAAGTCCTTATGCCGTGGTTGATGAATGTTCACACTCGTACCAAGTAACGAGGCTCTTGTCGCACTAATAGCCTCATAATCTGATACCATCGGCGCAAACCCCTTCGCTAGATGATTTTTTATGAAACTACTGCGTTCACTTCTATTTATTGTGCTTGCCCTAATGGTGATATCTGCCCTGGCTGCGCCGGGTTTTATTGGCCCCAAAGTAGAGGAAATTTGGAAGCAGCAGTTGGGCCGCTTGCAGGGGGGGAATTCCACGGGTTACGAACGCGGATGGTTTGGTGCTGAAACCAATACTGAGGTGGCATTGCCGGATGGCACTACCCAGCTCAATACAGAGATCCATCATGGGCCGGTTTTGCTTACGTCTAAGGGGCCGCGCCTGGGTGTGGTTTATACCGAAACCCGGCTGGAGCTGGATCAACTACAGCCTGAATTGCGCGCTCAATTGGAATCCATTTATGGCGCCTTGCAGGCGAGTCCTGTAGTTCTGGAAACCCTGGTTACCGCCGACAACCGGGTGTTGAATACCTTGCGTCTAGATCCCTTCAAAACTACCGGCCCACTCGGGGAGCTGGAGTTTGATGGTGGGGAGATTGCCGTATCTACGGATTACAGCGGTGCTGTGCTGAACGGTGTCGTGGAGCTGGGAAGCTTGCGCCAAATTCGTGAAGGTATCGAAGTACTGTTTACCGAGCCCCTTGAGGGCGAGTTTGAATATACGCCCGGCGAGGGCGGTAATGCGGAGCTGCGCTTGTCGTTGCTGAGGGCAGAGTCAGATTCCGGGCCAGTTCAATTGCGCGATGTTACCCTGGACCTGACCTTGGAAGAATTGGCGGCACAGACCCTGAAAATTATCAGTGACCTGAAGCTTCCCACGGTGGATTCGGCAACACCGATTACCTCTGTGCGCCAGCAGATGACCTTGCCGAGAATTAAGACTGCGGATCTGGGGCACTACCTGCGTGTATTGTTGCCGGCCCCTGAGCGGAATTGGGCTCGTGAAATGAGCCGCCCGCTGCGCCTGGAGCAACAGCTGGCGATTCAATCTCGCAATGGCCCTGTGTTAGTAGATGCTGATTTCGATTGGCGGGGTATGCGCAAATCCTCCCGCCGAGGTGCCAGTGAAATCGATCAGTGGCTTAAACCGCTGGTAGGTAGTATGACCGTTAGCGCTGCAGAGCAGGCGCTTTTGCAGTCCCCCCTGGTAGGGCAGGCAATGCTTCTGCGAGATTATGGCCTGCTGATCGAAGACAAGGGTGAGCTGCAAATGTATCTCAAGGTCAACCGAGGCCAGTTGGAGGTGAATGGAGAGCAGTTGCCGGCAGACCTGTTCGTGATGGCACTTACCGGCAGATTCTGATTGCTTGGGGGCCTGCTGTTGTGAAAAAAGCAGGCCTCAAATCCCTGTATCATCGCAGCTACCGGGGTCTTTTAACCCGTATTGCGCATGCCCGCTGCAATCCCTGCGATAGTGACCATCAGCGCACTTTCCAGTACCGCATCACTTTCCCGTTCGCGCAAACGTGCCATCAGCTCGGCCTGCAATAGGTGCAAAGGGTCAGTGTAGGGATCGCGCACGCGGATGGACCAGCGCATTACGGGATTGTTA
Organism: Microbulbifer maximicatervae (SeqCode); assembly: GCF_052466985.1. Lineage (NCBI taxonomy): Bacteria > Pseudomonadati > Pseudomonadota > Gammaproteobacteria > Cellvibrionales > Microbulbiferaceae > Microbulbifer > Microbulbifer maximicatervae (SeqCode). The sequence goes on along the minus strand of NZ_CP174298.1, from coordinate 3,385,946 downwards.
TCCAATAAGCTCTCCCGCCCGGTAAGCTGTTTTAGGGCCTCTACGGTGTGAGCCAGTCGCTCTCTCAAACTGACACCCAGTTGGATTAGGTCTGCATCCTGGGTGAGTCGTTCTTCGTACCAGGAGGCAACGCGGGGATCGGCCTTGGCCAGTACCATTTCTAGCATATCCACAACGCCTTGGAAAAAGGGCCATTGGCGGCTCATATCCCGCAAGATATCAGTTTCATCTGCGTGCTTGAGGGCATTCTCCAAGGCGGCGCCAGTGCCCAGCCAGGCCGGTAGCATCAGTCGTATCTGGGTCCAGGCAAACACCCACGGAATCGCCCGCAGTGATTCGACACCGCCACCGGGTTTACGCCTTGCCGGGCGGCTGCCCAGGGCCAGGCGGCTCAGCTCGGTTTCCGGGGTGACAGTGCGCAAGTAAGCCACCAGGGCTGGATCATCCTGCACGACTTCCCGATAGTTGCCGACGGAGACTTCCGTGAGCCGGTCCATCTCTACGCGCCACTCCGAACGCGGCTCTGCCGGGGGCATCAGTGTCGCCTCCAGAGTTGCGGCGACATACTGCTCCAGGTTGTAGGCGGCTACAGAGGGACGGCCGTATTTGAAGCGAATCATTTCTCCCTGTTCGGTAACGCGAATACGCCCGGCTATTGATCCCGGTGGTTGCGACAGCAGGGCCATACGAGTAGGCGAGCCGCCCCGGGATATGGAGCCGCCCCGGCCGTGAAACAGAGTTAGGGGGATACCGTGGTTGCGGAATATTCCGGTGAGAGCTTCCTGTGTGCGGTACTGGGCCCAGGCGGCGCCCAGGAAGCCAGCGTCCTTGGCGGAGTCCGAGTAGCCGATCATCACTTCCTGGCCATCTAGGACACGCTGCTTGTAGAGGGGGATATTCAGCAGGGTACTCATAGTGGTAGCTGCACCATCGAGATCGTCGAGGGTTTCAAACAGGGGAACCACTCGCATTGGCACCTGCACCCCGGCAATTTTTTGCAGCAGCATTACTGCGAGAACATCGGAAGGTGTGGTTGCCATTGAGATAACGTAGGCACCTAATCCCTCGGGACCCTGTTCGGCAATGACCTTGCAGGTCTGTAAGACCTCGCTTACCTCTTCGTCACAAAAGTCACTGCGGTAAAAGCTTTTGTCCACCAGTGGGCGGCGGCTGTCTAGCTCGGACACCAGGAACTCCTGTTTCTCCTCTTCACTCCAACTGCTGTAATTGCCCATACCCAGATAGCGGGTAATGGCATCCAGGGTGTCAGCGTGGCGGGTGGATTCCTGTCGTATATCCAAGCGCAATAAAGTGATGCCGAAGCAGTTGAGTCGCCTCAGGGTATCTTTAAGTTGGCCATCGGCGATGGCTGAGAGGCCCACAGCGCGCAAGGAGCGGTCGATCAGTCGCAGCTCGTCGGCCAGCTGCTCGCTGCTGGTAAACGCGAGGCCGGAAGGCTCTGCGCGTCGACCAATGCGGGCCTCCATTTTTTCCCGGGTTATTTTGAGACGGTCGCGAACCTGGCGCAGTACCAGGCGATAGGGCTCGTGGCTGGGGCCAGTGCGCTGTAAAAGTTCTTCGCTGGCGCGATGCATGGACAAATCTGCGAGCAGGTTTTCCACATCGCGCAGATAGAGGTCGGCGGCCATCCAGCGGGCTAGGTGCAGGACTTCCCGGGTGACGCTCGCGGTGACACTGGGGTTGCCGTCCCGGTCTCCCCCCATCCAAGAGGCAAAGTGGATGGGAACCCAATCCACCGGTAATGGGGGCAGCTTGGCCAGGGCCAATTCACTGTCTATTTCCCGCATACTTCTGGGAAGTGCCTGCCACAGGGATTGTTCAATGGTGGCAAAGCCCCACCTGGCTTCATCAACTGGGGTGGGCCTGGAGCGGCGGATCTCGTCTGTGCTCCAGGCAGAAAGGATCTGCTCTTGTAGGTGGCGACGTAAATCCTGGGATTCTTCTGGGGTCAGGTCGGGCCTGTCCAGTGTGTTGAGCAGGTCTGCGACTCGATCGTATTTGCGAATTAGGGTACGGCGTGTCACTTCGGTGGGATGAGCGGTTAGGACCAGTTCTACGGATAGCTCTTTAAGTGTTCCGTGGATTTCCTCGGGAGACTTACCCGCTTTGCTTAACTCCGCCAGTACCTGTCGCAGGCCGCGGTCAGTATCGGGATCTCCGGGAAAGCGCTGGTGCTGGCGGTGCAGTCTCTCGCGATGGCGCTGTTCGGCAATATTGGCCAGGTTTAGAAATTGGCTGAATGCCCGGGCAACTTCCAATAGGGTCGCATCATCCAGGGGGTCGAGTAGCTCTCGTAAGTGGTCGGCCTGCATAGCCCCTTTGCTGCGGCTTTCAACGGCCGCCTGACGAATATTTTCAACGGTATCAAATAGTGGCTCGCCAACTTGGTATCGTAATACTGCGCCGAGTTCTTCACCCAGCAAGCGTACATCTTCCCGCAAGGGGGCATTCTGGTCCTGGTTCACGAATCTATTTCTCCCTGTTAACAACGCGGTGAAAGTCAATCGGATGGGCATATTCGCACACTTTGTGATGAAGCATGCAATGTTGCAGCTGCAACTTTTGGCGGAAAAATAACGGGAAATATCGGTGCGTTAATGTCCAGCCAGATTGTGGCGGTTTTAAAGTGTCAACATTTCGGACAGTTTACTGAATTCGCTATATTCAGGTACAGATTCGGATTTCAGCCGATAGATCCATAGCTGCATAAGCATCATTGGATCTTTAAGCAGCAATCTATAGCGCCACAGCCACCATGCGGAGCATTGCCCACAAGAGCGATAAGTAATGGCTCAAAACCAGTTTAAGCTGCTCGGTACGCGGCGTTTTCTACCGCTGTTTGTAACCCAGGTTCTTGCAGTTTTCAGTCGTAATATGTACAAGAATGGGTTAATAGTTCTACTCGCATTCCGTATGGCTGAAGAAGAAGCTAACACGCTGATCAATATTGCCTTTAGCCTGATGATTCTGCCCTACTTCCTCTTTTCCTCCTTGGCAGGCCAAATCTCCGATAAGTTCGATAAAAGTAAGCTCATCAGAATCTACAAATTGGCCGAAATAGGCATAGGTATCGTGGGTATTATTGCTATGTTTACCCAGCATTATGCCCTGAGCATGGTGGTCTTTTTCTGCTATGGCACTTCCTCTACACTTTTCAGTGCGGCAAAATTTTCCCTGATACCCCAGCAATTAAATAGAAGTGAGCTACTCGCTGGCAATGCGTTAATCCAAATGGGGTCTTTTATTGGTACCCTGACCGGAACAATTGTCGGTACTATATTGGTCGGATTCACCCATCCCGGCCAACACGGATTGACATTTATCGCGGTCATTTTGGTATTCATGGCCGTCATTGGTTTTCTGGCAAGTTGTGCAATTCCTAAGGCCCCGCCTTTATCTCCGAAACTGCACATCAATTGGAACCCGGTGGCACACGTCGTGCGTGTCATGTACTTGGCATGGCAGACACCTCCAGTGTTTTACTCCATTTTCGCTATTTCCTGGTTCTGGCTGACAATCACCGCATTCCTTGCGCAGATTCCCAACTTTACCCGCGATACTCTTGGTGGAAATGAAGATGTTATCACTTTGTTGTTGAGCAGCCTCACTGTGGGCACTGCCTTGGGGTCGTTGCTGTGCAACTGGCTATCCCGAGGTCGTATCGAATCGGGTTTAGTGCCATTGGGTGCTATTGGCATCACTTGCGCTGGATTGGCGCTGGGTCTCCAATCCAATAGTTTTCATACACTTCCCAACGCAAACCTGACTCAATTTTTTAATCATCATGGTTCCTATTGGATCCTTCTCAATATGGCGCTCCTTGGTATTTTTGGCGGTATTTTTACTGTTCCTTTGTACGCAATGATCCAAGACCGCTCAAGTGTAAAGATCCGCTCGCAGATTATCGCGATCAGCAATATGGTCAATGCACTGTTTATGGTGGCCGCTACTCTCGTGAGTATCACTTTCCTGGATATCCTAAAGATCTCTATCCCCACATATTTCATCATTATCGCTTTACTAAACCTGATTGTGGTCACCCTGATTTTTGCCAAGCTACCAGAGTTCATCATGCGCGGGCTGCTATTGCTGCCTGCACGAATCCTCTATCGGGTCAGCCTAAAAGGATTGGATCAAATCCCCAGAGAGGGACCCGCCCTCATTATCAGTAACCACATCAGTTTTCTAGATCCAGTAATATTAGCGGACACCATCGAGCGTTATGTGCGCTTTATCGCACACCCTAAAATCTATAAGTCCCGCTTACTGCGATGTATATTGCATATGAGCGATGCTATTCCCATAGGTTTGGATCTCGATGATCCAAACAGCCGTGAACGCACTTACAAAACCATAGTGGAAAGTTTTGAAAATGGGGAATTACTCTGTATTTTTCCTGAGGGAAAAATCAGCGAAGATGGCGAGTTGCAGCCATTTCTGAAAGACCTTGAGGAAATTTTAAAGCGCAAGTCTGTTCCGGTTATTCCCATTGCCTTACATGGAGCCGGTTCCCAAGCCGAGAATTCAGTGCAGCAGTTTAAAAAGAAAAGAAAACGACGCTTATTTCCCGAAGTTCTTGTTATCGCAGGGCAACCGGTAGAAAGTATTAATACAGATTCGGAAAGCCTACAAAAACAAATGCGAGATCTTAAGGAAAATTAATAAGGAAGGAACGATAGGAACGATAGAAACGAGAATGCGTACAGAGGCTTAGTTATTCTTAGCTCAGAAAATCAATAATTCCTTTATATTACCTGAAGCCAAGTTGTATATTTAACTGACTCATACTCACGGTAGGAAGCTACGCGCGCTCCTTCTATAGCATTCTCATGAGAGAAAGTGCTTTCTAGAGTTCGCCAATTTTCTATGTCTCGATCACTCTCATCACGGTGAAGCCACTTATAAAACTCCTGGGGTGAATCGCTCAAATATCTACATAGGTACCTGACACCAATTCCCTACGGATTAAGGGCTGCCCACGCGAATCTTTCAGAAATACTTCCCACTTTTTAGGGAAGCTTCCTCCTTCTATAATTTCTTAACCTATTTTCTTAAACATTTTATCTCATTATCATCATTTTGAGATTGAGATTGAGATTGAGATTGAGATTGAGATTGAGATTGAGATTGAGATTGAGATTGAGATTGAGATTGAGATTTCGCTGTCTTTTTCATACTTATTCTACGGCTGGGCCTCTCGACCAATTTGCCTTCTCTACTTTCAGTTGATTAATGAGAACTACCACTCTAACTTTGAAATCTCTTGAGTATTCGATATACATGTTCTTCACTCTGTATTTTCACCATTTTTTTCCTACCCTATCCAAAAGGTTGGCGTCTACTCAATAGAGATAGATTTCCCACGCCCACGCCATAGCGTTGTAAATGTGGGCTACTAATCCGTTGCCGGGCGCGTACCTGTATCGCGGCTTTTGTATAAAACCTGCGAGAATGGCAATCCCTGCGACATTGGGCCCTGTTCATAGATCCATAGGACTGTGGTGGCCTGTTCGTTGCAGAGGCGGCAGACAAAGTGGAGCCCTGTGTGTGCGCACTACCGTAGAGAGTTGCAGCCAAGCCTCTATCATTGATGTGATCAGTAGCAATGAGAAGCCACACCCAAAGGTAAACCTGCGTAGAAATGGCTAATGACGGCAGTTACTTACCCGCGATAACGAAGCGGAACACAGCCAAGTGTGATAATCCCGTACTAGCCTAAATTACTTTATCGCCGTTAATTCTGAGTTTTATGACGTCAAAATTGACGCCGACAAGCACCTATATATAACAAGAGTTATAAAAAGATTAGTGAGTCAACTTTTTAAGTAATAAACAGGATGACCAACCTTCATGAAAAAGATTGTGATCATCGGTGGCGGAGCCAGCGGCCTTCATTTAGCAACTCGACTTGGACGCCATTTCAATTCTACTCGGATGTTTGGGCTTAAGCGTAAGGCCCCATCTGCTCAGATCACTTTAGTCGATAAGAATCGCACCCATATCTGGAAGCCCCTAATCTATCAGGTGGCCACTGGCACATTAGATACCAGCATGGATGCTCTTAACTACCAAATTCACGCCAGCTCTAATGGCTATGAATTCCAGCTCGGCTCACTACAATCCCTCGACAGGAAGCGCCAGATTTTGACCCTAGGGGCGGTGCTGAATGACAAAGGCTGCGAACTAATACCTCCGCGCGAGCTAGAGTACGACTATCTAGTGATCTGCGTTGGCAGCATAAGCGATGACTCCAATACACAAGGAGTGCGCGAGCACTGCATTCCTCTCGACAGCATTGAGCAGGCACACAAATTTCACAAGCAACTGCTCGATTACTTTTTATGCCTAGAAACACACCCCGATAGAACATTACAAATTGCCATTATCGGCGGTGGCTGTACTGGGGTGGAACTTTCTGCGGAGCTGATGGCTGCTAGTAGACAGGTTAGTCAATATGGGCGTATCCGAACCGGTGCCATTGACATTACATTAGTCGAGGCCGAGCCTCAGTTACTACCGGGATTACCGGCAAGATTAGGCAACAGCGCCGCGCGAGAACTATCTAAAATGGGGGTTCGTATACTTACCAACTGCCATATTAAGACTGCAAGTGCCAACAGCCTCACTACCGATGACGGCAAAGAGATCCCCGCAGCAATTCGAGCCTGGGTCACCAGGGTTAAGGCACCGGAGTTCCTCACTCAGTTGGATGGTCTCTTCACCAACCAACTCAACCAGATAGAGGTGAAAACCACCCTGCAAAGCAAAAATGACCCCCATGTCTTTGCTATAGGGGATTGTGCCAGCTGCATCGACGGTAACAAACGGCGTGTACCATCACGCGCACTCGCCGCACAACAGATGGCCAAGCTCTGTTCCACCAACCTGATCGCCCTGATAGAAAAAAAATCCCTGGGGCACTTCTATTACCGGGATCGTGGTTCGCTGGTTTCTCTTAGTACAAACACTGCTGTAGGAAACTTAAGGGGGTCTTTTGTAAGAAGAAACCTTACTCTTGAGGGCCGTATTGCCAGTTTGGCCTACCACTCCCTTTACCAAATGCACTTGGCGGCAATCCACGGCTGGCCCAAGGCCATACTGCTCTATTTACTTAGTCAAGCCAATCGAGCATTGAATCCCGGTCTTAAAATGCACTGATAAGGATAAATAAAAAACTATCACGACAAAAAGATGACTACACACCGAAGTCGCCCTGTTTAAGGTTAATCCTCACCGGGGGGCACTGAAGTAGTGACAATGCATAGGATACTGAGGCGCGAGCAGGGCAAAAGGTCTTCAGGGATCGGGGAGTTGGCTTATTAGTAATATCGACAGGAAGACAACCTCCCCATGAAAAAAATTATGATTTCTTTCTCCATACACAACTGCTTTACCTCACGTCGCAGGTATTGGTTCCTACAGCCTCTGCAGTCCTAGAAAATGAATATCCTTGCTCAGAGACTAGAGCTCAGCCCCCTTTCTTGAATTCCAGCTTGAATTTCCTTCGTGTACTTTTTGTTTTCATACTTAACCTCGCTTGACAGTTTTACTATCTTAGCGAGATACCCGGAAGGGCCGAACCTTATTTTCCTCAGGGTCTACCCAAGGGCCGGCCTGTTTTACAGCCTAAAACTGCGCGAAATTTTTAGGATATGGCAAGCTATTCGAAATAGTTTAGACAGAAAACTAAATTCAAGATAAACCAACTCTAAAATATTGTTTATGGAGAGCCATGTGATACCCCCACAAAATACAAAATCTTGTGGTCAGCGATATAACCATAACCATCTTTAAATATTGAAAGTGCATGCTTAGCAAGCTCACAATTGGCACTCCAAACAGCATCTTCAAAAACATACGTCTTGAAGCGAAATGAAGCACTTTGTGCAGTAGCCAGGACACATATGTGTGTTTCCACACCGACAATAAAAACTGTATCAACCCCTAAACTTAGTAATTCCTCTTCCAGGGAGGTACCAACAAAGCCGTTATAAACATGCTTTTCAACTACAATTACCCCCTCTTCTGCCATCTGCCAAATAGGCTCTATAATTTCCGCACCCCAAGTACCTAACTTACACGGATAGTAACACCTACCTCTATTTTCCTCGCCACGAAGAAAAGAATTAAGATATTTATGATCTGGCTTAATAACTGTCTTTAACAGAAGAATAGGAATCTCTCTCTCTTTGGCAACCCTCATACATAAAATAATATTATTAACTACCTTTTTCAGATCATCACCTTTGCGGATGATCCGCGGACTCCAATCTCTACTTGGTGACGGAGTTTCAAGCTCAATATTGCTGGAACCCTGTCGCCTACGGTCGTAATAGCCCCCCGCGCAACAAAAATCGTTTTGCATGTCGACAACAACCAGAGCCGCGCTGATATTCGTTGACAGATAATTTACCACATTGTCATCTCCATCATCAGCCATACTCAAGTCTTAGTTGTTGGGGTTATCGATGAGACAAAACTGTTATAGCAGCCCCACAGCAGTACTATCTTGTAATTCTTAAATCGTAACACTTCGGAAGGCTTTATCCAGCTATAGCCCCGTAGTCACTATACCGTTCATAAATACTGGCAACTTTTCTACATCTTAGACCTAGATCTAAGTCGTTGAAAGTTGTGTCCATGAGACGTTAGGCAATACCTGCCCATAATTCCTACCCATTTCATCTCTTAAAACTGTCCGAAGTATTGAAGTGTGAAAGTGGATTAAATATTCGAAGTGGGGAATTTATTTAAATAACTCAGAATTTTACAAGGGCCCACAATCACTCGGGCCCCAAATTGAAGGCTTACTTTTAATAGGTCGGACGTCTGTCTACCAGCATCAGCCAGCCGCGAATAACCCGATAGATTACCCACACCCAGTTAATTGCCAGAATCAGATAGCCCAGCCCCAGTACCCAAATGGTTAGGGAGCCAACAATGGTCCACAGCAGCCAAAACCAGAAGGTGCGAATCTGCCAGCGGAAATGGGACTCGGCCAGGGTTCCGCGAACATCGCTGCGCTTAAAGTAGTTGATTAATACCCCGATAAAAAATGGTACTGCGGTAAATAAGCTGATCGCCTGGATCAGGTAAACCATGATGGCCAGGTCGCGCCCGCTTTGTTCTCGGGCTTCGTGGCTGCGTTCGGGATACTGCTCTGACATAACTTGTTCTCTCTACTATTCACTCCAATATAGTGTGGTGCAAATAGTGCATTTCAACTTAGCTGCGCTGGGATGTGTTATTTGCGCGGTGGACTGCAGACGCCTCTTCCGCCCCATTGTTTCCCAGTAAGAGTACTGTGACTCGAAATCGGGCCACAGTAGGGTGGTTTATTTTAATGCCCACTCAGTGTGAACATTGCGCTCGCGCCAGGCCTTTAGTTGGCGCACAGATTCGCGCATAAGCTGTAACAGCTCTGTGCGCTGTTGGCGACAGTGTTCTCTTTCACTATCGATAGAGAGGTTTGCGGCCAGGGTACGTAAGCGAGAAGCTATTGTTTCGAGGCCGACCTCAATAGCTGAGCGAGCCAGTCTTTGTGCCTGCTGTTCTGCATCAAGCCAGTGGCGTCCAGTAATAGCGCTGGTTAATGACGTTATTTGTTTTGGCAGGGTGGCGGTACGCTCGCTGAGTAATTCGGCAAACGTATGGTGGTCCAATGTATCCCGCAGGCGAAATAGGGTATTGGTATTAAGGAGTCGAGTGGGCTTTGCTCCCTGGGGGCCTGCAATGCCCTGGCTTCGGCGAACAGCCCAGCTCAATAATTGCATCAGCTGTCGGTCGCCGATCGGGTGGGTCAATACCCCGGTAAAGCCTCTGGCCTGGTAGCGCTCCTTATCGCCAGAGCTGGCATTTTGTAACAGGGCAAAAATAGGTAGTTCAGCACCTCTCTCCCTACGGATTTCCCGCACTGCTTCAACGCCATCCATCAACGGAAGATGGGTATCTGCCAAAATAAGATCGAAGTTTTTTTGCAGTGCAGCGCTGCTCCCATCGATCCCATTGCACTCCCGCTGTACGTTATGGCCCATGGTTTCCAGGGTGGGTTGAAGGGAGTCATGCTTACTGTTTTCAACGAGTAAAACAGAGAGCCGTTTGCCGGGCGCACGATGGCTTTCAGTGGGGAGTTTTAATTCTACTGTCTCAACATTACCGCACTGATGTAAGTTCTCCAGGGATTTAAGGGCGCTGTTTAATTGTCTTTTCCCGATTTCTACCAGGGCGCGCGTATTGTTGTCTTCGCTGCGAGCTAATAAATTCAAAGTGCCGAGAAGTGTATCCAGGGGATGCTGTAAATGGTGCCGGGTTATGGTGAGGAGATCAGATTTTTCCTGGCGCAATTGTTCAAGCTCACTAAGGGCATCAGCAAGTTGTTTTTCCAGTGCGACAAATTCGCTGTTACGACTGTGTACCTGTTGGAAAAGATTGCTATTTTCCTTGCTCAAATTTTTAAGCCGAGCATTGGTATCGAGGGTTAATTGGCGTAATTTAACTTGCCTATTTATTGCAAACGCACAAATTAGCAGTACAAGTACAGCGGGTATTCCCACCCAAAAGAGCGGGACCTGACTTTTTAGTGTGGTAATAACATCGGCCTGTGCAGTACTCGATAAAAATACCGAACCCGAGACCAATAGGCCGAGGCATATGGCACGCAAGAATACGTGACGAGAGGGAATTCCCCCAGACAAAGTGGTTTCTATCATCCTTGTAACCAACGTTATTTAAATTGGACTAAATCCTGCAGTCCAAAAAGGTTTTAATACGACTTGTTGTAATGGATACCCAGGCACATCGGAGATTTTTGATACTGCAATAAGCCCGCTTTTGGTACAAGAAAAATTTTCCTTCTGCTGTGGGGGGAGCAGAGGCGCTTCAGTGAACGTACCAATAGAGAAGTAGCCTGCCAGCCCCGTCTGTTCAGCCCTTGGATCGGGTAGCCGGGTTGTTGGCAGGGAGTTAATCCACAGATTGCATCTGATTACATAGAGGGATCTAGCAGCAATTTACTAGGTTGGATGGGTAGTTTAGCGACAGCTCCAGAACAAATTGCGCGGGAGCTGCCGTGAGGAAATAGTATTCAGGCAGCCTGGGGAATGCGCTCTTGCAGCAATTGCAACATACGCTCTGAGGGAAGGAAAAGGCGAATGCCATCGCAGTGTGCGAGCAATTCCCGATAAAAATAATCGAAATGGGTGCAGCCCAAAATCAGGATCTGTACGCCGCTTTTCACCAATGCCGCGACCAAGTCATCAAGGGCATGTTGGCGAACAATCATTTCTGCGGCGAGGCCGTCCTCGATATCTTCCACAATTTGCAAGTTGCCAATACCGATGACTTTGGCGGTTGTATTGCGCTCGAGTATTTCCCGCTCGATATTGGCGCAGCTCTGGCAGTTGGCGGCCAACAGTCCAAAGTTGCGATAGCGCTGGGTAAGCTCAGCGTAGACCTCGAGAGGGGATACCACCTCAATGGGGGAGGCAGCTTTTACCACCGTCATATCCACAGCACCGGAAAGAGAGTTGCAGTAGATCATGGCCGCTTCTGCACCGGCCTGGTACAGCTGCTCAATGGCTTCGATCAATTGTTGGGTAAGGGCGTCGCGCTCCAGCGCCTGCAATTGAGTCTGGGCCTGGGGAGACGAGGATAGGGACAGGCCCACGCCACGAAGTTGGCGCGCGGCGAGGAAGTCCAACCCGAAGCGGGTATCTGTGGGGGTGCCGGCGACCACGCCAACGGTCATGGAACTGTTTTCAATGGCGTTATCGGTCAACACAGTCATGTTCCTCTCTCGTAATGCCTAATCGAGTATCGGTGACCCCTCAGGCAGCGCGTTTGCTCCACAGGGGGACAAGCGTATTAATCCATACTCGGCGCACCCAGTCGAGATAAATTCCGTAGGGGCGGCCAAGAGCTCCCGCGATGAGCATAAAAGTAATACTGGCGGTGGCAATTTCGTCCCAGCTGGCCCCACCGAGGCGCATATTGGCCATATATAGCGGGAACTGGAAGCTGAGGAATACAAAGGTGTCTACCAGGTAGGCATTGATAAAGCCGCCACCCCCAAAACGGTTCACAATCCAGTTGCGATACATACTGAATGGGCGGGCGATAAGGGTATTGAATACCAGGGCCATCAGGCGAACTTTCAGGTGTTCGTTCCAACTCATACCCGCCAGAACCAGCTCGATGGGGATCGCTACAGCCCAAGAGAAGCTATTCATGGCGAAGATGTCCAGCATAAAGTCCCAGCGGCGCGCACCAGAAGCCTTTTCATCTGGGGCATCTGGACTGGATGGGGATAGTGCGGGCGCGGACATTGGGCAAACAACCTCGTAGACAGTGGTCGCCTAAACGACTTTGGCGACAAGCCGGCGATTATATCTCCAATTTGCATAAAAGCTAGCCTTACATCTCGACTGTTAGTTTCTGTCGATACATTTGTCCTATTTTTTAATGTTTTATTAATCTAATTATCTTGTTATGAAAACCCGGCAGCTGGTCATAAATGGCTGGCTCCGGTTAATATGCAACTCTTTGCATAAGATGAGTTGGAGTTTTCATGTCTCTGCGCTTTGCCGTTCTCACCTTGCTGGATATTGAGCCCGGCAGTGGATATGACCTTAAGCGGCGCTTTGAGCGCAGCGTCTCCCACTTCTGGAGTGCCAGCCATCAGCAGATGTATCGCGAGCTGCACAAGTTACATGAGGAGGGCCTGCTGGACTGTGAGGAGCAGGCCCAAGAAGGCAAGCCGGACAAGAAGGTCTATAGCCTCACGGATCTAGGCCGCGCCGAGCTGCGTGACTGGGTCATTCAGCCCAGTGCGCCGCAGAAGATTCGCGAGCCTTTTCTGGTGCGTATGTTCGCCGGTCACAACCTGAGCAAGGATGAAATGCGAGATGCTCTGGAGGGCCAACTGCGCCAACATCGCAGCTCTCTGGAAAGTTACCAGGAGCAAAATGAGCGCGTATTAAAGAGTGATACAGCGCTCCAGGAGCGCTACTGGTTGGCACATCAAACCCTGCTTTTGGGTATTGAGGCGGAAAAGACCTGGATCAGTTGGGCGGAAGGTCTGTTGAGTGAGCTTGAAGAGTCCGCAAAAAAATAACTGCTACTCACTTGGAATGACGCGCCCGAATCTGGCCAGCGATGCTGTTTGGTGTTCAGTAACCTCGCTCTTTTAGCAAGTGGGGTGACCTTAGCCATGACTTTTACCGTAACACCTATCCGCGAAGATTTTTTAGAAAAGGTTCGTCAAGCAGGTCTAGATGATCTAGGGCAACCGGTACGGCAGCTGAGCGCCCAGGGCGGTGAGCCATGTCGTGATGTGCGGCGGCGCGCACGGCCCGGGGAGAAAATCCTCCTGGCCAGCTACTGCCCTTTCTCTTTTGCCGGTCCTTATCGGGAGTACGGGCCTGTATTTGTACTGGCGCAGCCACAGCCGGAACAAAACTTCAGAGTACAGAACAGCTTCCCCCCGCTAAATAATAATGCGGAAGATTATTTCAAGAATGGTGTGCCACTAGTGCTTCGCGCCTATAGCGCTGAAGAGCATATCGTGTCTGCGAAATTGGTGGGCCCTGAACAAATAAAAACAGAAGTGAGTGAATATTTTATGCAGGATCAGATTGATTTCGCTCTGCTGCGCTTCGCTGCTTATGGTTGCTATGCGCTGCGGCTGGATCGCGCATAGTTTTAATAGATATTTGTGAAGGCCAGGTCGCCGGTTAATAAAATCCTGGTGTCAGTGGTAGTGAGAACCACCGGTCTTTTTGGTGGTTGTTTCGGAGTTCAGTATTTATTCCCGAACTCCGAAAATATTTCAAAATTAAATGGAGATTTTTTCCAATACCAAGCTGCCAATAGAATAGCCTGCGCCAAAGGAACAGATAATTCCCCGGTCACCGACCTGCAAGTCATCGCTGTGCAAATTAAATGCGATAACTGAGCCGGCACTTGCCGTGTTGGCGTAGCGGTCCAGAACGATGGGCGCGCGTTCAACGCTTGCATTGTCACCCATTAGCTTCTTGGCGATCAGGTTGTTCATATTGATATTGGCCTGATGGAGCCAGTAGCGGCGCACGCTGTGAGGATCGGTGTCTGTCTCTTGCAGGTGGGCCTCAATATGAGACGCCGCCATGGGGCAAACTTCTTTAAATACTTTTCGGCCGTTCTGGCGGAACAACTTACCGGGACCAAAAGGGTCCACATCGGCGGCGCGAGCGGTGTAGCCAAAGTTCGAACGGATATTGTTGGAGAAAACGGTTTTCGCTTTGGTGCCGAGAATTTCCCAGGCGCTTTCGACAGTACAGGTTTCTCTGCGCTCGATAATGCTGGCTACGGCTACATCGCCAAAGATAAAGTGGCTGTCTCGGTCGGTGTAATCCACTTGTGGTGAAGCCAGCTCGGCATTGATGACCAGTACAGCTTTGGCTGAGCCTGAGCAGATCGCATCCACCGCACGCTGAAGTGAGAAGGTGGCTGAGGAGCAAGCCACTTCCATATCAAAGGCAAAACCATCGATACCCAGTGCACCTTGGATTTCAATAGCAATAGCGGGGTAGGCGCGCTGCATATAGGAGGCACCGACAATGACCAAATCAATGTCAGACGCCTGCTTATCGGCTTTCTCCAGGGCTAGTCTGGCGGCCTTTAAGCCCATTTCGGCTTGTACACTTAGCTCGTCATCTGCGCGCTCGGGAATAAGGGGGCGCATGCGCTTCGGGTCAAGGATGCCATCGCGGGTCACCACATAGCGGCTCTTGATGCCTGAGGCCTTCTCGATAAATTCTGCAGAAGAGAAAGGTTTTGCCGCACGCTCACCGGCCTCAATCTCTTGAGCATGCTCAAGATTGTACTGCTGGGCATGGGTGTTATAGGCATCTACCAACTCTTCATTGCTAATAGATTCCGGTGGGGTCCACAGGCCTGTGCCGCTGATGACAATGCCCCGTGGCAACTTGTATTCACTCATCGCTGAATTCCTGGCCCGCGACAACAGAAATGCGGGCAATTTAGTCGCTGTTAGAACCTTAGCAGTGCTGGCAGATGAGGGACTGAGGCGCCAGAACGGCAAGGTAAGCTATTGTGACGTTGGGGTGACTATGGGTCTATTTGTAGTCGCGCCGAACAGTCATGGCGTTCTGGCCAAAACGAAGGCGCTGACCTGTTTTGCCCCGGCTGTGAGTAGCTGGCGAGTGATGATTTCAAGGGTCGCTCCCGTGGTTACAACATCGTCTACCAGGCCGATATGGGCACCCGATATTTCTCCGCGCACGGCAAAGCTGTCAGACAGGTTTTTCAGCCGTTGGTTGCGGCTGAGTTGAGACTGGGTTTTGGTGGAAGTTGTTTTGCGCAGTAGTTGCAGATCTACTGGCAGGCACCAGTTTTGCCCCAGACCACTGGCAATAAGTTGAGCCTGGTTGTAACCGCGTTGCCAATAGCGACGCCAGTGCAGAGGAACCGGGGTAAGTATGTCAGGCATATCCTCTGGAAGCCCCAATTGGCGGGCTGCTAGCTGTATAAGGCTGTGTCCGGCGGCCAGGTCCCGGTGGTATTTGAAATGTTGGATTAAGTGGTTGATTGGGTAAGCGTATTGCCAGGCAGCACTGATCTTCTTTAAGGCGGGTGGCCTCTGTAAACAGGCCGCGCAAATATTATCTTTTGCCGCCGCCAAGGGTAGGGCGCAGTAGCGGCAGCCGCGGCCTAGCGCCGGTAGTTCCTGAGTGCAGGCAGAACAGATTCCAACCTCTCCCGATACTCCGCCGCACAGCAGGCAGCGGGCCAGACTTTGGGCAAGTTTTCTACTGAAAAGCTTGTAAACCATATCGTCTCTTCCGAGTTGACAGCGGTTTGGCCGTGGCTAAACTGGCCAGTCTGGTGGATTGAACGGCAGAGGCTGAATTAGAGCCCGCTGATCGATTCCACTAGAGCCTGCTAACAGGCTGTGAGTATCCGATTTTAATAAGCAACAGAGAGAGTACGCCCTGTGACTGCCGCCCAGCAAATGCCCGCCGCAGAGATCCGCCACGACTGGACCCGCGAGCAGGTACTGGACCTCTTCGCCATGCCGTTTAGCGACTTGATGTTTACCGCGCAGCAAGTGCACAGAGCTTATTTTGATGCCAATCGGGTACAGGTCAGTACCCTTTGCTCTATCAAGACCGGTGCTTGCCCTGAGGACTGTGCCTACTGTCCCCAAAGTGCCCGCTATGACACCGGGCTGGAGCGGGAAAAACTGATGAAGGTTGAAAAGGTGTTGCAGGAGGCAAGGGCAGCTAAGGCCGGCGGTGCTACCCGCTTCTGTATGGGGGCCGCCTGGCGCTCCCCCAAGAAAAAAGACATGCCTTACGTGACCCAGATGGTACGTGAAGTAAAGGCGTTGGGTATGGAAACCTGTATGACCCTGGGCATGTTAAATGATGATCAGGCCCAGGAGTTGGCGGATGCAGGCCTCGATTACTACAACCACAATTTGGATACTTCGCCGGAATATTACGGTGAGATTATTACCACTCGCACTTACCAGGATCGCCTGGAAACCTTGGGGCGAGTGCGCTCAGCGGGAATGAAGGTCTGTGCTGGTGGCATTGTGGGAATGGGTGAAGGCGATAAAGATCGCGCCGGGTTATTGATGCAATTGGCGAACCTGCCGGAGCACCCCGAATCAGTGCCCATCAATATGCTGGTAAAAGTCGCAGGTACCCCGCTGGAAGAACAAAAGGACTTGGACCCCTTCGAATTTATTCGCTGCATTGCTGTGGCCCGTATCATGATGCCGAAATCCCATGTGCGCCTATCCGCCGGTCGCGAGCAGATGAGCGATGAGATGCAGGCAATGGCCTTCCTCGCCGGCGCCAACTCTATTTTCTACGGTGAAAAACTGCTGACGACTGCGAATCCGGAAGCTAACGAAGATATGCAGTTGTTCAGTCGCCTGGGTATTAAGCCAGAAGAGTATCAGCAGTACGCCGATGAGGCTGAGGTGGAAGCGGAATTGAACGCGCAGATCACCGAACAGCAAAATGATGCCTTCTTCTACGACGCGGCCAAATGACCCTGAATGAAGTCCTGCAACAGCGCCTCGCCGAGCGCCGCCAGCAGAATCTGTACCGGGAACTAAAAACCCTCGATCGCGCACCCGGGCCGCGAGCCCGGGTCGATGGGCGGGAGCTACTGGTATTTAGCAGTAACGACTACCTGGGGCTTGCCAGCCGCGAGGAAGTCATCGCAGCACAGAAGGCGGGAGCAGAGTGTGGTGCAGGCGCCACAGCCTCTCACCTGGTTAATGGTCACCTGGATATTCATCACCGCTTGCAGCAGTGCATCGCCGAAGTAAGTGGGCGAGAAGCGGCGCTGATATTCTCGAGTGGCTACATGGCGAATATCGGCACTATTTGTGCCCTGTTGGGGCGAGCCGACAATATTGTTTCGGACAGGCTTAATCATGCCTCACTGATTGACGGTGCCCGCTTGAGTGGCGCCAACAGTCTGCGCTTTGCCCATAACGATCTCGCTGGCCTTGAACGCCAATTGCAGCGCGCTACTAGCCGGGGTGGCGCTACTTTAGTAGCGGTGGATGGCGTTTACAGCATGGATGGTGATTTGGCCCCTCTGGCTGAGATTGCCACTCTGTGTAAGCAATACAACGCCTGGTTAATGGTTGATGAGGCCCACGGCTTTGGCGTAATGGGTAGTGAAGCATACCCGCTGGCGGGCAGCTGTGCCCTGGCGGGGCTGACCCAGGAACAAGCCCCGGTTGTGATGGGTACCTTGGGTAAAGCGGTTGGCAATGCCGGTGCCTTTATTGCGGGCTCCCGGGCACTGATAGATTTCCTCACCCAGTTTGCGCGGCCCTATATCTATACCACCGGAATGACGCCAGCAGTGGCTGCCGGTGCCTTGGCTGCTATCGAATTGATTCGCGATGAGCCTCAGTTACAAGGGCGCTTGCGGGTAAATATCGCTTATTTCCGCCGCAGGGCACTACAGCTCGGCTTACCTCTACAGGCGTCGGCCAGTGCGATACAGCCGCTGGTGTTGGGCTGTGAAAACACCGTGATGGCGGTTGCCAGAGAATTGCAGGAGCGTGGATTCCTGGTGGGTGCCATTCGCCCGCCTACAGTGCCGCTGGGCACTGCACGCTTGCGCATTACCCTGAGCGCGGCTCATCTGGCCGAGGATATCGATGAGCTACTAGGCGCACTGCAGCAGATTTTGCAGGGCGCAGGGGTACTGGATAAGTGACACGGGTTGAACACTTGGTTTCCCTGCACGGGTGGGGCGGGAGTGCAGACCTTTGGCAGCCGCTTATAGAATCCCTGGCGCGTCGTACAGAAGTGCAACTCCACTGTATTGAGTTACCTGGATTTGCTACACAAGGTGCTGAAGACTGGCCCCCACTAGAAGCTTTGCTGCAGAAGCTTTACCAGCAACTTCCCCCTAGCTGTATCCTGGTTGGCCACTCCCTCGGCGGTATGCTGGCCGTTCGCCTGGCTTCTATAGCGAAGCAGGACAAAGTTCTGGGTTTAGTGACCATAGCTGCCAATGCCTGCTTTGTGGAACGAGACGGCTGGCCAGGCATGGCCGAGAGCACTTTCAAGGCATTTTTCGATGCTTTTACATCATCTCCGGAGAGTACCTGGGAGCGTTTTTGCTCACTACAGGCGCGGGGTGATAGCTCCATGCGCTCTTTGCTTAAAGACCTAAAGGCACAAAAACCACAAATAAATAGTGATGCCTGGCGGGGAGCATTGTGCTGCTTGGCAGAGCTGGATAATCGCCAATACCTGGAACATCTGTCCGTGCCGGCACTGCACCTGTTTGGTGACAGGGATGCCCTGGTTCCCATTGAAGCTGCTCGGTCCATTGAGGCGTGTGGGGGCACCGTCAAAGTCATACCCGAGACGGGCCATTTACCCCATTGCACCAAAGCTGACATCGTCGCTGAATATCTATTCGAGCTTCTCGAGTCTATTGGAAATCCCCCGGCTGAGCCGTTTGATAAGGCTGCGGTAGCTCGCTCTTTTACCCGGGCAGCACAGGGCTACGATGATTGCGCCCATCTGCAGCGGGCAGTCTGCCGGCAACTGTTGGCCCAAGCCGATGACAGCTGTGCACCCCGTACGATCCTCGATTTGGGCAGTGGCACCGGATTCGGTACTGAACTGTTGCGGCGGCACTTTCCTCAGTCGCAAATTATTGCCCTGGATCTGGCGGAGGGGATGCTGAAGTTTGCCCGGACGCAAAGACCCGAAGCTGATGGTTACATTGCGGCCGATGCCGAGCAGTTACCCCTGGCGGCGGGTAGTATTGATTTGGTGTTTTCAAGTATGGCGCTGCAATGGTGCTACCGCCTGCCGCAATTGTTTGCTGAGTTGCAGCGAATACTGGCCCCTGAAGGGCGGTGCCTGGTTGCCACCCTTGGCCCTAAAACCCTGGTGGAATTGAAACAGAGTTGGGCTCAAGTGGATGAGGGTGTACATGTCAATCAGTTCCTGCCCGCCGAGCAATGGCGTGAAGCGGCACTGCACAGTGACCTCAGCGGATTGGTTACGGATGAATTGCGCCTACTGCACTTTGATAGCCTGCGGCAGTTGATGCGGGAGCTTAAGGGAGTGGGTGCACACAATATTAACCGGGCGGCGGATAAAGGTATGACAGGTCGTCGCAAACTGCAGCACTTGTCCGTAGCCTATGAAAATAAGCGGGAAGAGCGAGGATTGCCGGTAACTTACGAGGTGATCTATATGAATCTCACCGCTTGCAGGGCAAAAAAATCCGGCTGACCTGCGCCTATCGCAACGCAGGGAGCCGGGTGCAAGATTGAAGAGATCAGGGGTAGATGTCGATAGGGATTGGCGTCTTCACCAGAGCCCAGATTTCGTCCATTTCACGGTTGGAGGCCACCGCGATGCAACCATCGGTCCAGTTGGTGCGGCGCAGATGTCTTTCCATATAGGACCACTGGGGCTTGATACCGTGGATCATAATGTCACCGCCGGGACTGACCCCCATTTTGGCTGCCCGTGCACGGTCCTGCTTGTTGGGATAGGACACGTGGATTGAACGGTAAAAGCGGCTGTTGGGATTCTTCCAGTCCAGTGTGTAGCGGCCTTCAGGGGTGCGCTCGTCCCCCTGGCGAACTTTGTGTCCCCTGGGGTTATCCCCAAAAGACACGGTATAGCTTTTCACGACACGGCCGTCCCGTATCAGCTGCATGAGTTTCTTGGACTTATAAACTACGACGTGGTCAACGGGATCAACTTTCGCTGAAGCAAAGATTGGCACCAGCAGGAGCAGGGCAAAGGTCAGGTATCGCATGGTCTTTAAGCAGTTCGGGTAGTTGTCGGTTATTTCGCAATGACACCGCATCCCTGCTGTCTGTCCCCTTTAAGAGGGGGGTTATTGTGTGAGCGCAACCCCGTGCCTTCTTATCGATGTACGGCTTGATCTGTTCAAAATTTGCGCTACCGGGTTAATTTATCACCATCTGAGTGGCGTGAAAAGTCACGTTATAAAAAAAGTTAACTTTTATTAGAGGAGGGGGTTAGGCCTTGGCAAAAACCTATTTTATCGCCGGTACTGACACCGAGGTCGGCAAGACATATGTGAGCGCCGCACTGCTATCGGCAGCGGCGGAGGCAGGCTTGCAAACGGCGGCAGTGAAGCCTGTGGCATCTGGATGTGAGCACACGGATGATGGCCTGCGCAATGAAGATGCCCTTTTGCTCCAGGAAGCGATGACTCTGAAGCTGCCTTACCAGCAAGTAAACCCCTTTGCCCTGGAGCCCGCTATTGCTCCGCATATAGCGGCCGCAGAGGTGGGTAAGCAGTTAAATGTTGCGCGGATGGCTGGCGTCTGTCGGGGAGTGATGTCTGCAGGTGCCGATCTGGTTTTGATAGAAGGTGCTGGTGGCTGGCGCACCCCGTTGGGCCCAAGAAGCTTTCTGTCCCAGTTGCCCCGGGAACTAAACCTACCGGTCATACTCGTGGTGGGAATGCAACTTGGCTGTATCAACCATGCATTACTCACGGTAGAGGCAATCCGCCGTGATGGGCTTCCGTTAGTGGGTTGGGTAGCCAACTTTGTACGTGGTGAGGGTATGGCTCGCGCAGAGGAGAATCTGCATACCCTTAAAGCTCTACTGCCGGCTCCTCTTCTAGGCTCCCTTCCATTCGATAGCGCCGCGAACTATCGCAATGCTGCCCAGTACCTGGATATCGATGGGTTAATTGCCCAAGCCGATCACTGATGGGGCGGTAGGGTAAGGAGAAGACGCAGAATGCTGTTCTTACAAGGTGATATTACTAGGCCTGATTATATCTGATTTAAAAAACTAGTTCGTAGGGCGATATCATTTTCCAGAAGTTGGGCGATATTTCGTGTGTCATCGATACCGGAATGCTGTCGCCCTTTAAATTTAAGCCCCGATAGTTGAATAGCCTTGGCTAGGTCGACGCGGTATCCTTTATTGTCAGCGAATATTTGCTTCACATTAATGTGAGGCAGGTATTGTAAGGGGTTTGCTATTTCCTTTCCGCCTGTTTCCATGTGCAATTGCCATGCATC
The DNA here is from genome assembly GCF_052466985.1 of Microbulbifer maximicatervae (SeqCode). Lineage (NCBI taxonomy): Bacteria > Pseudomonadati > Pseudomonadota > Gammaproteobacteria > Cellvibrionales > Microbulbiferaceae > Microbulbifer > Microbulbifer maximicatervae (SeqCode). The sequence continues at coordinate 3,364,351 of NZ_CP174298.1, read as the reverse complement.
AAAATTTCCCCAGCTGCCCCATGCGGCTAATTCATAGTTGGAAAGCCAATCTTTGAATTTATCCAGTACCCCGGGTAACAACGAGGCCTTATCAACCTGCTCCTGAGTAATACCCGTTAATTCGGTACAAAATAGTGTCAATTCTCTGTGAATAGTGGGTTTTACGTAAAGCTGCCTTTCATCTAATTGAACAAAAGCTTTTTGTGTCAAACTTCCCACTATCGCACCCAACTCTATGGTTTCGGCTTCCTCTGGAGGGAGGGGCGGCTCGTTATCACAAGTACATTCGAGATCAACCAAAAGAATGTAAGTTTGATTTTTCATCTTTAATTGTGAAGCTTTTCGCAAGAATATTCATGGCAATGTTTAATTTATAGTCTATGTAGTTATTCTGATAAAACTGTCGTGATTTTCTCTAATTTTTCATTATTTCCTTACTCGGCTATTGCAGTTATTGAATTTTTAAAGGGGAGCTAAAACACGCAGCAAAAATTTGTATCACCCGGCAGTAAAAAGTAGATGGATATATTCTTATGGGGATATCTCTCTGATTGGGGTTGTGAAATTGACTACGAATGGGCATACAAATGGCTGGCAACCACCGATTCTTGAAGATCCCAGCAGATATTTGAAACTCGCAAATAATCCTTGGTTTAACTTACTGGTAGATTTACAAGACATACTTACTCGAGAGACAGCTGTGTTTTGGTGGAACCAGGGGATTGGCACCGTTCACTTACCTGTTACGACGGGCAGTATTTCAAGTCCAGTTGGGCTGGGAAGTGACTCAATTCCTGTATGTATTCAATTAAATGGTCAGGAAACATATTTAGCCGACTCCATGCAGTTTCAGCTTGAGTTGTGTTGTCGAATGAAGCCCCGGGGCGCTTATTATTTAATGCCGTCATTTCGTGGGGAGGACTGGGACGCTACACATCTCTGCCAGTTTATGCACAGCGAGGTAGAAATTAGTGGGGACTTGGCTGAGGCTATGTCTTTGGCTGAAGGGTATATCCGTGCGCTCAGCAAAGCGATGCTTAGGGAGCAAGCTGAGTCGATTACACGAGCAGCCGGCAGCCTAAGTCACTTAGAGTCAGTGGCAAACGGAGATTTAACTTTTAATTCTGTTACTTTTGATGAGGCCGCCAAGCTTCTTCAGGACAAGCCTGAGTTTATCGATAAAACTGATTACGGGCGAAATCTTACTAGAGCGGGAGAACGAGAGCTTATCAGAACTATTGGCCCCTTTGTTTGGGTTACCAAGTGGGATCATGGGGTTGTTCCCTTTTATCAAGCCATAGATAAAAATGGCTATAGCGCATTAAATAGTGATCTCTTATTTGGGTGTGGCGAAGTGGTCGGTTGTGGCGAAAGACATGTTGACGATTTGGCTGTTCTCACAGCTATGAAGGTGCATGGGGTAAATCCAGAATCCTATAAGTGGTATACGAATATGAAGCGGGTTTATCCATTGAGAACTGCTGGGTTTGGCATGGGTGTTGAACGATTTTTAATGTGGGTGCTCCAACACGATGATATTCGGGATCTCCAGATATTGCCTCGCAGAAACGGATTTGAATTGTCACCATGAGTTCTTCCGATAGGGACCCTTCAAGTTACAATATTTCTAAGCAGGTAAGAATAAGCTCTTTGGGATTACCTGAAGATAAATTGCCTCAGCACTTACGCCCCATATTTTCATTTATCAACTCATGGGCAAATGGACAAGATGCACCAGTGACTATAACAATTGGTGGAAGCATCGCATCTGGCGAAGCCGATGCTTTTAGTGATTTGGATGTCACGGCAGTCTATATGTCGACTAATCCACTCAATAGGGCCAGAGCTGAATTTGAGCAGATGTTCACACAGCATTTTAATATTTGCGTGACATTCTCTGCTGTGCATACGGGAATTCCAAGTTTACTTGTTTTCTACACTCGAAAAGATGAGTGGATTGTAAAGTTAGATATAAGCTTTTTGTATTGTGCAGATCCACCTTGCTGTATCCCAGAACCATTCATCGTCTTGCGTAAAGATATTCCTATCAGCCAAAACACCATGTCTGGTGCGAAATCAATGTCAGTGCAGGAGATTATCCCGCGCTACTGTGGCTGGCTTTGGTATACATTTGCTAAAATTAAAAGAGGTGAAAGTTTGGCGGCTTGTGACTCTCTCGCCTTTACACGTAAACATGCCATTATTCCACTTATTCAACAGGCTACAGGTGTTAAATTACAAGGGGATCGGCGATTAGAGCAGCGATTGCCGACCGACTGGGTAGAACAACTTCATAATACTCACCCTCGTACTTTGAAGTCTGAGGATCTTTATTTGAGTCAAGCTAGCCTTCATCAAATTTTCCTGCGAGCGGTTAATGAAATAGGAAAGTCTGATTTGTTACTAGAGGGGCAAAAATATAATCAGCTTGTTGATGTGTTACGACGGCAGGGGCTAACCATTGACTGGCCTGAATAATGATGCAGTGTCGGTAAACTTTGGACGCTCTGGGCATAAGCCCAGAGAAACAATGCTTGAAATGCAAAGTTCACGCTATCAACATGAATAACAGGTTTTATCCTAAGCTAATACCGGGAAAGGCGATAGCAATATATTCACCCTCTTCAAATGTAGCAAGTAAATATCCTGACCGATTAATTCGGGGCGTTAAAGCCTTGGAGCGAACCTTGAATACAAAGGTTGTACTGCCGGAGCAGGTGTGCTTTTCAAGAGGGTTTACGGCAGGGACTGCATTGGAGCGGGCTCAGGCGCTTGAGAGTTTATTACTCGATCACTCGATTGCGGGAATCATGTGCTCAATTGGAGGATTTAACTCAGCTGAAATATTAGAACACTTGAATCGAGATATTGTTTGCCGACACCCCAAAGTGTTAATTGGCAACAGCGATGCGACAGCCTTGATTTTAGGTATTTATAGTTTGAGTGGATGGACTACTTATTTTGGCCCCGCACTGTTACCTCAGTTTGGTGAATACCCACAGCCTTTTGCTTTTACGGTCGAGAACCTTTTTTCTGCCATCAGTAATAATGAGACCTTGACAGAGCTAAGAGATCCTGCTGCATGGACTCGTGAATTTACGGACTGGGGTGAAAGTCCGCAACGGCGTCGTTTGATGGAAAAAGACAGTCACCGAATAGTTTATCGACAAGGGCTGGGTGAGGGGATATTGTTTGGAGGGAATATAGAGACGCTAAATATGCTTGTGGGTACGCCATATCTTAATATCCCCTCAGATATTATTTTTTTCTGGGAGGCCCATGCTGAAGAAGCGCGACTAGAGAGGGTTCGTCGTGCCCTTACCCATCTGCGTCAATCAGGGATACTCTCTCACGTTAGAGGTATGCTTATTGGACGCTCTCCATATTGCACTGATATAGCCGGCGTCACGCTAAAAGATACGGTTCTTGAGGCTTGTGCGGATTTCGACTTTCCAATAGTGGCGAATTTAAGCTTTGGGCATACAGATCCCATGTTGACTTTGCCAATCGGTGTTTTGGCTAATGTTTGTGTAATGAAAGGTAGTGAGGCCCGTATCACAATTGTCTAACTTACTTTTATCAAAACAGGGATGCCCATGCGGTTATTGCTTGAGTACTCCGGGGGAGAGGTCGCAATTTATTGTCTGCCAAAATGATGTTGCGACCGCACTAATACCGATACGGCCGAGAATTAGGGGGAATGTGGTGGTGGTGCCTCACGTCTATCATACGGATTTTTCCACATTCAATCAGAGTGAGTTCCGCGATCTATTTAAGTGTGTCAGGGAGTCTACTTTTGCAGTAGAAAACCTCTATGATCCGGATGGCACCAATGTCTGGTGTGATTGGGGGGAAATTACGGGGCGATCCTATCTTCACTTAGTTTGGGAGATTGTCCCCAGGAGTGACAGGAAAGCGGGTAGAAAATATCGCTATACGGATATTTTTTCGTGTCCGCAATGGAGTTCGCCGGAGAGGGCGAAGGAAGCTGCACGTCTACGCGGTGCTCTCAATTGCTCAAAATAGCCCCTATTATAAAACGATCATAACTTGTATTGAGTTTGCTGTGCCTTATACGTTTCGAGTTCGAAGGCCGTGCCCGCTATGTACACTGATGCATTCGAATGTTCCGCTGGTAAAGGAGATGAAGCACGCTTGCCTGGCGGTAAATCCGAGGCAGCGCAGTAAAGGCGCATTGTTAGTAATCCCTTCTTTGCACACGAATCATTTTACCGCTTGTGACTCGGCAGTTTTATCAGATGTCAGCAATTTGATCCTAACGGGTGTTGATATTCTGCGAGAGGCATTTCAGCCAGATGGTATTCATACATTTTGCAATTCTGGGGTGTCCGCAGGTCAGTCTGAAGATCACATGCATGTGCAAATCATCCCGCGATATGCAGATGAGCCCTATTCATTTGTACCCAGTGATGAGATTCCACTATTAGCTGAGGATAAGTTAGCCGAACTCGTCAGCGTTCTACTGCGAAGGGGGCCAATGTAGACTAGCAGCAGTTTTTTCAGCCGGCTCCAGTGAGCGGTACCGCACCCATTTAACAGATTGTTCCCACTCTTTAGAACTGAGTGCTTGTCAGGTTCCTCAAGGCTCGAGACTGTTGACATTGGGACGCTTCGGCCCTAGATTCAAACGAGCGTTTGAAACACTTGAATGAGGACCGGGAGCATGGCCGACTATAAGGCGCCACTAAGGGAGATGAACTTCCTACTTCACGAGGTATTTGCTGCGGAAAAACTCTGGGCGGAATTGCCCGGGTTGGCTGGAGCGGTAGATCGTGAGACCGCAGATGCGATTCTCGAAGAGATGGCCAAGCTGGCTGCCAACACCCTGGATCCGATCAATCGCACTGGCGACGAAGAAGGTTGCCAGTGGAATGACGGTGTGGTGACCACGCCGAAAGGCTTTAAAGAAGCCTATGCCACCTTCTGTGAAGGCGGCTGGGGTGGACTGCTGGGCAACCCGGAATACGGCGGCATGGGTATGCCGAAAATGCTGGGCGCTCAGGTTGAAGAGATGATCAATGCTTCAAATATCTCTTTTGCACTCTACCCGGTTCTGACTAACGGCGCCTGCCTGGCAATTGATGCCCACGCCAGTGATGCGCTGAAAGAAAAATACCTGCCCAAGATGTATGAGGGAACCTGGGCTGGTGCCATGGGCCTTACCGAGCCTCACGCCGGTACAGACCTGGGTATTATCCGCACCAAGGCCGAGCCCCGTGGCGATGGCAGCTTTAGCATTAGCGGCAGCAAGATCTTTATCACCGGCGGTGACCAGGATCTGTCCGAAAACATAATTCACCTGGTATTGGCAAAATTGCCAGACGCACCCAAGGGACCGAGAGGCATCTCGCTGTTCCTGGTGCCCAAATACAAGGTGAACGAAGACAACAGCATCGGCAAGCACAATGATGTGAACTGTGGCTCGATCGAGCACAAAATGGGTATCAAGGCCTCCGCTACCTGTGCGATGAACTTCGACGGCGCCCAAGGCTGGCTGGTCGGCGAGGAGAACAAAGGACTCGCGGCCATGTTTACCATGATGAACTACGAGCGTCTGGGTGTCGGTATCCAGGGCCTCGGCGCTTCAGATCGCTCCTATCAGAATGCTGTTGAATACGCTCGCGACCGTATCCAAAGCCGCTCTCCAGCGGGCGCCAAGCAGCCGGAGAAAGCCGCAGACCCCATCATTGTGCACCCGGATGTGCGCCGTATGCTGCTCACCCAAAAAGCTTTGGTGAATGGTGGCCGCGCCCTGTCCACTTACGTGGCCAAGTGGTTGGATATTTCCAAGTTCGGCGAGGGTGAAGAGAAAAAGAACGCGGAGAATATGGTTGCCTTGCTGACCCCGGTAGCCAAAGCCTTTACTACCGATATGGGATTGGATTGCACGATCCTAGGTCAGCAGGTCTTCGGTGGCCACGGTTATATCCGCGAATGGGGCCAGGAACAGTTGGTACGCGATGTGCGTATTACCCAGATCTATGAAGGAACCAATGGTATCCAGGCTCTGGATCTGGTGGGCCGCAAGACTGTAGCCACTGGCGGTGCTCTATTCGAATTGTTTGCTGCAGATGTACAGGGCTTTATCGATGCCCAGATTGATCGAGAGGAAATGGCAGAGTTTATCCAGCCGCTCATCGCTGAGATGCAACGCCTGCGTGAAGCAACTGAGAATATGGTTGCCGCCACTCAGCAAGACCCCCACGCACCGGGTGCTGCCTCTGTAGAGTACCTGCACCTGTTCGGCTACGTCGCTTACGCCTTTATGTGGGCGAAAATTGTGTCTGCGGCGCTGCCGAAAGCGGAAGCGGATAGCTTCTACAACGGCCAGATAAAGACAGCGCGCTTCTACTTTGCTCGCCTGTTGCCACGCACCCAGGCATTGGCCGGCAGTGTCAACGCAGGTAGCGCTAGCTTGATGGACTTGGAGGAGGAGCTGTTCTAACCGCTCCCTGCGAAAGTGTTAAAAAGCCCCGCATTGCGGGGCTTTTTTGTGGAGCTGTAGAAAGCTTTCTCCTAAACTCAGGGCACAAAAATAACGAGCGAAAGTGCCCATGTTAGATCCCTCTGAAAAGAAACTCTCCGATGAGGACCAAGCCAAGGTCGATAAATATCTGCAGTCCGGCATCAACAGTGTCGAGCGCAAGCCTTTCCGCCCCTGGGTACTGCTACTCGGTTTGTTAGCATTATTGACCCTGCTATCGCTGCTGAGCCTGTATATCGCCCAGACAAAAGGTATCGTCTAGCGCGGCGTGGAGCTTCCCAAGTGCTCAAGTAGCTGCCACTCGTCATCGGTAACTGGCTGAATAGACAGGCGCCCCTGTTTTACCAGAACCATCTCTGCCAACTGGGGGATGCCCTTGATTTCAGCGAGGGGCACCGGCCGCTGGAACTTACTTTGCCAGCGAATATCGACGCAGTACCAGCGCGGTTTATCCTCGCTGGCCTTGGGGTCAAAGTACTTGCTTTCCGCGTCGAACTGGGCCGGATCGGGGTAGGCAGAGCGAACCACTTCAGCGGTGCCCACAACTGCCGGCACCTTACAGGCACTGTGATAAAACAGCACGCCATCTCTTTCCTTCACCTTATCGCGCAAAAAATTGCGTGCCTGGTAATTGCGGATACCATCCCAGCGACCGCAACCGCCGGATTCGGCAGCGAGGTCCTGGAGGCTGTATTCATCGGGCTCAGATTTAAATAACCAGTAGGTCATGCGGCAGTTTGTCTCTTTGCTGCGCCGGTTGGTGTTTCGCCGGCTTTCGACGCCATTTAGTATGAAGCTGCTGATTAGTGTCAAATCGGCGCATAGATTTTTACCCAATAAGCGGGAGATTATGGGAAGCAAAACACTTCAGTGGCTCTCACAGAAGCTGGCTAGTCGTCGCTCACAGTACTGGGCCCTGCAGCTGTCTGGTTGGGGGGGCTATACGCTGTTGACCTTTGTAGGCAGTTTTTTCTGGGTGAATGATCACTGGATTCACTCTGGCTACATCATAGTTGCCACTACAGCGGGGGTTGTTCTCAGCGAGAGCATGCGCCAGGGGTTCCACCGCCTGTGGAGTAAGCCTCCAGCAATGCGATTGCTAGGCTCTTTACTGCTGGTGGTCATGGCGGCGGTGATTTGGGCAGCAATAAAATTCGCCGGCTCCCTGTGGCTTTATGGTCACGATGGTGATGAGCACCCGGCACTCCTGGCTATCTACTGGTTCACCTATTCATTTCTGATTCTAATGACCTGGGCGGCGCTCTATTACGGCATCAAGTATTACCGCTCCTCTCAGGCCCAGCAGGAGAAGGCGCTGCGGGCGGAATCAATGGCGCACCAGGCTCAATTAAAAATGCTGCGCTACCAGTTAAATCCGCACTTCCTGTTTAATACGCTCAACGCAATTTCTACTTTGATCCTCGATAATGACGGGCGCACGGCCAACAATATGGTGACGCGCCTGTCCCAATTCTTGCGCCACTCCCTGGATAATGATCCTATGCAGAAGGTCACCCTGGCGAAGGAAGTTGAGGCGCTGATGTTGTACCTGGACATTGAAAAGGTGCGCTTCGCCGATCGCTTAGGGGTGAATTTGGATTTGCAGGGTGAGTCCCCCCAGGCCTTGGTGCCGAGCCTGTTGTTGCAACCGCTGGTTGAAAACGCGATCAAATACGGGATTTCACAACTGGAGTGGGGCGGTGAGATTGGCATCAAGTCGCGGGTTTTCGCCGGCGAACTGTTACTGGAGGTCAGTGATAACGGCCCCGGTATGTCGGAAGAGGAGCTGCGCCTGATTGGCAAAGGCTACGGAGTGGGTATTCGCAATACCTGTGAGCGCCTTAAGGCTCTTTATGGCGATGACCAGAGAGTGCGTTTCCGCAATCGTCCGGAAGGGGGCTTGTCGGTAAATATTCGTATTCCCTTTGAACAGGAATAAAGAAATGAGTGGAGTAGAGATCCTGAGGGCGATCGTTGTCGATGATGAACCCCTGGCTCGTCGCGGCTTGCGACTGCGCCTGGAGCGGATGGCTGATATCGAGGTGGTTGCAGAGAGCGGCAATGGTCGCGATGCGTTGGAGAAAATACTGGAGCTGAGGCCCGATGTAGCATTTGTGGATATCCAGATGCCCGGCGTAAACGGTTTGCAACTGGTTCAGTTGATTCCGTTGGACTCTCTGCCTCATGTGGTATTTGTCACGGCCTACGACCAGTATGCGGTAGAGGCTTTTGAAATCAATGCGGTGGACTACGTATTAAAACCCATCGAAGAAGAGCGCTTGGAGTTGGCTCTTACCCGAGTCAGGGAACAGAGAGCCAACGCTGATATCGCTAACCAACGAGAGCAATTACTCGAAGCTGTTGCCGATTTGACCAAGGAATCCCCTGAGGTGCTGGAGCAGAAGCTGGTTAGCGGACAATTTGCCGGCAGTGCCTATCCGGACAAAATTGCAGTGAAAGATGCGGGCAAAATAACTTTGGTGCCCTCCAGTGAAATCGACTGGATCGATGCTGCCGGTGATTATATGTGTGTGCACGCTCGGGGTGAGACCCATGTGATGCGTATCACCATGAAAGAACTGGAGCAGCAGTTGGACCCGAAACTTTTCCAACGCATACATCGGTCAACCATCGTCAATTTAAGTCGGGTAAGGGAAATACGTGCCCATATTAATGGCGAATACCATCTGGTATTAGATAGCGGCGAGTGTTTAAAAATGAGCCGCAGCTATAAAAATAAAGTCCAGCACTTCCTCTGATCCATAAATTTTTTATGGCTCTCAGGTGAGGCAGCAAAGCAGGTGGGCTTTCCACTGTAACGCTGCCTCTTAAGGCATGGATTTCATTTTGTGAATTTTTATTTTCTTTCCCGCGAATAAACGGGCTCTTCATGGCCTGATCGAATTTTCCTGGCAACTAGTCGCAACTGCCTTGTAAGGAATTCATATTCCGCTAGCCTTCAGTCCCAATAAAAAACTGGGGCTGAAGTAATGGCATTAACACGCGCCGCTTTAAAAAATCCCGCTGCTGCGGGGGTCGCAGTGGTTATGGCTGTTCTGCTTGGAGCTTTCCTCGCCAGCCAGCTGCCGGTTCAACTTTTCCCCGATATCGACAATCCTCGTATCGCTATCCAGGCGGGCTGGAGAGCGGCCGCACCGAAAGAAGTGGAGGCGGAAATTGTCGAGCCGATCGAATCCGTATTACAGGGCCTCACCGGTCTGGAAATGATGCAAGTCAACGCCGGTCGCGGTGGCGCCTGGGCAAATCTGGAATTTGCCATGGGCACCGATATGAACAAGGTGCTGATTGATGTTATCAGTCGTATGAGCAGCCTGCCGCCACTGCCCCGGGATGCGGAGCCACCGCGAGTAATGCTGGGTGGCTGGGGTGGCGATGCCACAGCACTGACCTATTTCTTTCTGCAAAAATTACCTGATAACCAGAATAACCTGGATGACTACGCTGGCCTGATTGAAGATGTACTGCGCCCGGAGTTGGAGTCGGTGCCCGGGGTTGCCAGTGTCCAGGCCCAGTCTGGGAGTGCGGCACAGGAAGAGTTACAGATTATTTTTGATCCCTGGAAAGCAGCTGAACTGGGAGTAGAGCTGCCTACAGTGAGTCGGCAGCTGGCGTCTGCCAGGGATGTCTCCGGCGGATTTACCGACGTGGGGCGTCGTCGCTATACCCTGCGCTTTGTCGGCGAGTATGAACCCAAAGACTTATCCGAATTAGTGTTGGAATGGCGCAATGGACAGCCGGTGCGCCTGGGCGATATTGCCGAGGTCAAGGTGGGGCCTTCCGAATCCCGCGGTGTCACCACGCAAAATGGCAATCCGGCAGTTTCTCTCCGTATTAACCGTACCAACAATGCCAATATGCTGGCGACTTTGGAGCGGGTTAAGCAAAAAGTCGCTGAGCTGAATGAAACTAAATTGAAAGCTGAGCAGCTTGTGCTGGTGCAATCATTTGATGCATCGGTATTTGTTTACCGGGCTTTAAACTTGCTCGGCGGTAATATGATTTTAGGTATCGTATTAGCTGTCGGAGTCCTCTGGTGGTTTATGCGACGCATGCGTGCGACCTTGATCGTTGCCGCAGCGATTCCAATTTCATTACTTTCGACCTTTGTGGTGCTGTCGGCTGCAGGCCGCAGCGTGAATGTCATCTCTCTGGCGGGATTGGCCTTTGCTACCGGTATGGTGCTCGATGCCGCGATAGTAGTGTTAGAGAATATTGTGCGCCTGAGAGAAAAAGGTCGGGGGGCAGAGGAGGCTGCGGAGCAGGGGGCAGGCCAGGTGTGGGGTGCACTGTTGGCCAGTACTGCGACAACCGTTGCGATATTCCTACCGGTATTTTTCCTTAACAGCGTCGAAGGGCAGGTCTTCGGCGATCTGGCCCTGACTATTGCCGTGGCTGTGGTGTTTTCCCTGTTGGTTGCGGTGGCCGTGGTTCCCCTGGCTGCGCGTCTGTGGCTACCCTCTATCTCTACTGAAGACCGCCTCTCCCGAGTGTGGGAAAAAATAACTGCGCGGGTAATGGCTTTGACCAGTACCAGGACCCGCCGTTGGCAGGTGATCGGGGGGCTTTTATTAATGCCCATGGTTGCGACTTATTTATTCTTACCAAACCTGGATTATTTACCGCCGGTAAAAAGGGATGCAGTCGATGTGTGGATGAATTTCCCTGCATCCACTAATACCAAAACTTTGGAAACAGAAATCGTCAACGAGTTGGATAAGCGCATGGCACCCTACATGAGTGGTGAGCGCGAACCAGCCCTGAAGAACTACTACGTGATCACCTGGCCCAATGGCGGCACTATGGGAGTGCGGGTTAAGGATATGGATCAAGCCAAGGAGATGGAGAGAATCCTGCGGGAAGAAATCCTGGTGGATATTCCTGATTTCCAGGGATTCGCTGCGCGGGGTAATCTGTTTGGCCAGTTCGGTGGTGACCGCAACATTGCTTTACATCTGCAATCCCGTGATGCCGAAGCATTGATGCGTGCGGCGGCCCTTGGGGTTGAAGTTGTTGAAGAGGTGATGCCGGGAACACCGGTGCAGACCAACCCGGGCTTATCTTTATCAGAACCTGAATTGACAGTGCGCCCCAATGATCGCGCAATGCTGGAACAGGGTTGGAACCGCCAGGATATGGGCGGACTGGTTCGAACGCTGGGCAATGGTCTCTATGTCGGCGAGTATTTTGACGGTGAAAAGCGTCTGGATATTATTTTTAAAGCGCAGCCCTGGAGTACTCCAGAACAACTGCAAAATACGCCGTTGGTAACACCCCGCGGAGAAGTGGTGCCGCTCAGTCAGCTGGCCAGTGTGGAGCGGACTGTGGGGCCGGGCAGTTTGCGCCGGGTCGATGGTCGGCGCACCATTACACTGAATATAGTACCGCCGGAAGATGTGTCCCTTGAAGAGGTGCGCGCACAGCTGGAGGCGGATGTATTGCCGAAGATTCGCGAAGCTCTGCCCGCTGATGGGAGTATTTTGGTGGGAGGGAATGCCAGTGACCTGGATAAGGCGTTGGCCTCGCTTTCCAAGAATTTCCTGTTAGCGCTGCTGATTTTATTCCTGCTGATGAGTGCACTGTTCCGCTCCTTGCGGGATGCCTCTCTGGTATTGCTCACCGTGCCCCTGGCGACAGTGGGAGGGGTGTTGGCGCTACAAATTTTAAACCTGATCGATTTCCAACCACTGGATCTGCTCACCATGATTGGCTTTGTGATACTGCTAGGCCTGGTGGTGAATAATGCTATTTTGCTGGTACACCAGACGCGAGCGGCAGAAATGGCGGGTAGCACTCGGGTCGACGCTGTAGAGCAGGCCTTGCGCCTGCGCTTGCGCCCTATTTTTATGAGTACCCTGACCAGCGTGTTTGGCATGTTGCCACTGTTGGTTGCTCCCGGTGAGGGCAGTGTTATTTACCGCGGCCTGGCCGCAGTGATTGTGGGCGGCATGGCAGTGAGCACGCTCTTTACCCTGGTTTTATTGCCGGCATTACTGCAAACCGGCAGCCTGCCGTTACCAAAATTTACGGCTATGCGCGAAAGGTTTGCCCTGAGGAGTTCACAATGAAGAAATTGCTCGCTGGTATCGTTTTATCGCTGGGCGCGACGGGAGTCTGGGCCCAGGGTGATCCTATTGCGGTATTGGTGGATCGAGCCCAAGTTCGGGAAATCGCTCCTAGCCAGTGGTCTGCAGGTGAGGTGGTGAGCCGACGAGATATCCTGGTTTCTTCTGAACTGGATGGTGTGTTGGAATTTGTCGCTGAACCCGGCAGCTTTATTAAAAAGGGTGAGCGCCTGGCCGAGTTGGACAGTACTCACTGGCGATTACAGCTGCGCAATAGTGACAGCCGCATCGCACAATTGCGTGCGCGGTTGACCTATATGGATGCTCAGTTAAATCGACTGAGTAAGTTGGCGGAAACCAATAGTACCTCCCGAGCCGCATTGGAAGAGCAGCAGGCGGAGCGGGAGGCTATGGCCCAGGATCTTCTCGCGGCGCAGATTGAGCGCGATCGTCGTGCCTACGAGTTATCCAAAACAGCGATTGATGCACCTTTCGACACTCTGGTAGTGAGCCGCGAATTACAGGCGGGAGAATATGTGCGCACCGGTTCGGAATTACTGCGAGCCCTGGATATGTCACAGATGGAAGTGGAGGCGGATATTCCCCTGACGGCCCTGCCGCTGATTCGCATCGGTGACACAGTGGCGCTGCGCAGTGATTCTGTCTCTCTGCCGGGAGAGGCTCGGGTGGATGATCAATTATTTAGCGGACGGGTACGTCAATTTGTGCCTGTGGCCAGCGATCGCTCCCGGCGAGTTAAGCTGATGGTAACTTTGCCACAGAGTGCGCCGGAGCAGTGGGACTGGATTGTCGGTATGCCGGTACAGGTCTCTGTGCCCATTGCGCAGGCGCAGGCCACCATGTCTGTGCCAAGGGATGCCTTGGTTTTAAGAAATGGCGATACCTTCGTATATCGAGTGGGCGAGGGGGATAAGGCTGAGCGATTATCTGTGCGCATCGGCAGTGGTGATGGTGAATGGGTGTCGGTAAGCGGTGATCTCACTAAGGGCGATCGTGTGATAGTGCGTGGTGCTGAGCGCTTGCAGCCCGGACAGGAAGTTAAAGTGCTGTCGGAAGTGGTGCGAGATAAAGAGCCATTACAGGCGGGTAGCGGTTAATTTCCAACCTGACCATAATTTTGTGAAGTCACATATCGCTGTGCTGATAGGTTGAGTTGATAAGCTTGGGATTGCCAAACTCGCACCATACCCTTAGCGGATTGCAATTTGCTGATGACATTAGCCATGCGATCCCTGCTTACCCTATTTCTTGTATTCTTCTGTTCTGTTTCGGAGTCTCAGGTTCGATCGGGCCACCTGCCTCCCGGAGCTGAGTCTATCGAAGTGAATAACCAGACAGTTTTTTATAAAAATGGTTATTTCTACCGCAAAGGCCCCGACGCCTATACCCGGATTGAGCCGCCTCTGGGAGCTCGGGTCTCCCGAGTACCTTTTGGAACCCCCATTAACTTGGGTAACAAGCATTATATGCTTGCGGGTAATGGTACCTTTTTCTTATTAGACCCCAGGGACAATCAATATGTGGTGGTCACGCCCCCTCCCAATTGGCAGCATGTTAATCGCAATCCCCTAGCTCCGAAAAAGAAAATATACCCCCGAGCGTATCCGCCCCGCCATTTGCGGCACCGCTCAGAGGGTAAACGAGTCGATCGTAAGGATTGGGATATTTACTGTGAAGCCCGGGCGGCAAATTTGCTGCGCCGTACGGGTGAGCCTGGTAAAACAACCAGGCAGGCTATGCGTGAATATCGCAAGGTATACAGAAAATGTTTGCGTCAAAGTCGGCGCTTTAGGTAAATGCATGGGGCAGGGAAGTCCCTGGGCTACACTGAACAATATGGCCCAGTAGGCGCCTATTTTTTTAGTGCCGGATTTTTTCACGGATAGAAGTATTTTATGCCGGGTGCCAGCCTTTTTATCCCTCGTTGTAGTGCCGGCAAAGAATTTTCTTTTCTTCACCTCGCCCTTTCATTTCTCCTTTTCTTTAGTGTCGCCTGTGTCTCTGTTTCCAGTGTCGCCCAGCTTCCCGGTAGTAAACCCAAGGAGTTTAAGCCGGAGGTTCCAGATTTTGCTGACCCCTCTGCAGATTGGTGGACTGGATGGACCAGTGCTTCTCCCGAAGAGCGACGAGAATGGCTTAGCTTGGTCACAAAGAGCTGGGAGGAGTGGGAAAAGGATTTGCCGGAGGATGAGGCCTTACAGGAAGGCGCAGAAAAGATTAGCCAAAGTTTACAAGGGATCGCAATTACCTGGAAAAAACGAGAGGAGTACCTGAAAGTCCCTTTAATGCCGGATGTGGATTTTCCAGAGAACCCAACGGTATTGAACTGGGCCAAGGCCGATTCTGCCATCAGCCGTGGCCGACGTAGGTTGAAAGGCGTAGAACTGGAGGCTCGCCAACTTAAATCAACCCAGTCCCAGTCTCTATCTTTACTGCGCAAGCAAGTGATTGTGCTGCGCGATTCCAGTGGACGAGAGGAGGACGAGGCGGCGCAGGCCCTACTTTTAGCTCAAATAAATCACCTAAATATTATTGAGCAGCTGAGTACCGTTAATACTTTCCTGGGAACCTGGCGGGAAAAGATTAACAGCGCAGAAATTAAATTGCGGAGACTTCTGGATACCCTCGTCTACTCCAGTAAAGATGCAGAGGAAATAGATAAGGATATCGCCGCAAACGAAAAGAAAATCGAACGTATTTCTGCGACTCGCACCAGTATTCAAAGCACCACAGAACCCTCCACTGACCCCACCATCAATATGCAGAAAGACCTCACCCTGATGCAGCTTGAAGTGGACTTGTTGGAGGAGCAGCTGGAAAAACGCAAAAGTGAGTTGCTGCAATCCATCAATGAGGTCCTGAATGAAGAGGGCGAAGAGCGCCCCCTGATTATCAGTCGGGATTTATTGGAAAATGCCAACTCTGTGATTGAAAGTGCGTCGCGGGAGCTGGCGGTGCGCCAGCGCCAGGTGGTGGCCTGGCGTGAAGATGAAGAGAACGAAGACCTGAGCCGCTGGTGGTCTTACTTTGAGCGTATTGGCAGTGGTTTAGCCCGCGCCAATGACCTCGAACAGGATATTCAGCACTATGAAAAGGCTCAGCTGGAAGTTTATAAGGAGCGCCAGGGTTGGTGGGCAACAGTGCGCGAACGAGTCGCACTGGGCGCAAGACAAGCTTATAACCGCTGGCGTAAGTTGGCGGATTATCAGCTATTTACCGTTGCCCAGAACCCGATAACCCTGCGGTTGATCGCCAAGATGATTGTGGTCTTGGTGGGGGCCTGGCTATTGTCTGGACTCACCCAGGCCTTCCTGCGCCGGCTTGTGCGCAGGGAGCATGCCAGTGAATCCTCCATGTACAATCTTGGGCGGGTGTTGCACTACATCTTTATTTCTGCGGCCCTGATTGTGGTGCTCAGCATGTTGGGCCTGGATACCTCCAAGTTGGCCCTGGTCGCTGGAGCCCTGTCGGTAGGTATTGGCTTTGGGCTCCAGGCGATCTTCTCGAATTTTATCTCCGGTTTGATTTTGCTGTTTGAGCGCCCTCTCAAAGTGGGTGATCTGGTGGAGCTGGAGTCGGGCGTTTTTGGCCGCATCCGCGATATCAGCGTGCGCTCAACCCGTATTACCACGCGGGACAATGTGGACATCTTGGTGCCCAACACTGAGTTTGTTGCGGGCCGGGTTATTAACCACACACTGGATGACCCTGTGCGCCGTATTCACGTACCCTTTGGTGTGTCTTATGCCTCGGACCCAGACTTGGTGCGGGAAGCTGCCCTGGAAGCTGCCGCTCGAGTCAATATCACCCATACCGACTGGAAGCGAAAAACCGAGGTGTGGCTGATGGGGTTCGGGGATAATGCCCTCGACTTCAAGTTGGTGGTGTGGGTCAACAGCAATATGGTGACTTCCCTGGGAGACTCCTATGCCCTGTACAACTTGGAGTTGTTGCGGGAATTTCGCGATAAGGGTATTGAGGTACCTTTCCCTCAGAGAGATCTGCATCTGCGCAGTTGGGATGTTCCGGCGATCATTGGCCGTACCGCCAGGAAGTAACTGGAGTCCGGCTGGCATGACACCTCCGGGATTTCATAGTATTTTCAGTCTACTGGCCTTTGTGTTGGTGCAAGTTCATTTACCGGTGTTACTGCGTTTTCTCTCAGGGCGCTGATGAAATCACAATAAGGGAAGCCCGTGCTGATCATCCCCATCCAAAACAAACCCGACTGGCGCCGGCCGCCATTAATGTGTTTTGCGTTGATTGCCCTTAACTTACTGATGTTTGTTTTCTATCAAGGGGGGGATGAAGCTCGCTGGCAGGAAGCTGAAGATTACTATTTTGAGAGTGACTTACCGGACCTCGAAGAGCAACGCTTTCTTGTGTATGTCAATGAAATGCACCCAGAGTGGAGAGCGCAGATGGGTGTGGAAGGGGAGGAGTTTTTTTACCGGGAATCCCTGGGTAACCCTGAATTCCACCACTGGTTGTTGCCGAAGCTCGAAGCAGAGGGTGAGACCGAATGGTTAAGACAGAGGCAGGAGTTTGCCCAACTGCGGGATAGAGTCAGTAGCAACGCACTGGGGCTGATACCGGCAGACCCGAGTATTGCTGGAGCCTTTGGCCATATGTTTCTACACGGAAGCTGGGATCACCTTATCGGCAATATGGTGTTTCTGCTGTTGTTTGGCTTGTCTGTTGAGTTGGCCCTGGGAGGGTTGTGGTTTATAGGGCTCTACCTGGTGGGAGGATTGGCGGCAGCAGGTCTGCATGTGCTGGTGGAATCCGGCAGCCATGTACCGATGGTGGGTGCCTCCGGTGCGGTCTCGGCAATTATGGGCATGTTCGTCGCGGTTTACGGTGTGCGCCGGCTACGTTTCTTTTACACCATTGGTTTTATGTTTGGCGAATTCAGTGCACCGGCGCTGCTGGTGTTACCGCTGTGGTTGGGTAAAGAGATTTTCGGTTATTTGTATGGAGATGCCAGCATTGCCTACTGGGCCCATACTGGTGGTTTACTTGCAGGTTTTGCCCTGACTTTGGCGGTGTTGTACTGGCGCCCGATGGTGGAACCTATGCCGGAGGAAGAGGAGGCCCCGTCCCCCCAAAGGGTAGCCTTGGCGCGGATTGATCGTTTTTTGGAAGAGGGAAAAATCCTGGAAGCCACTGAAGCGGCAGCCTCAGCGGTGCGGCAATATCCACAGGCGTTAACACTGATTGAGCGCTATATAGAACTGACCTCAGCGGCGCCAGAGAGTGAAGGTTACCACCGGGCCAATCTCGCTTTATTTGCCCAGGCAGGAAATCTGGAGATCGATGGCCATACCCTGGCAAGTGGCTATCGCCGCTACTTGGCGGCAACAAAAAGTCCAAAGGCGCTCACCGGAAAGGCAAATTTATTGATGGCACGGCGTGCAGCGGAGGAAAAGGACTGGCCGTGGCTAGAGGAATTACTGCGCCACTTGAAACAGCAGCGAGTGAATCACCCCTTGATTCCGAAGCTGGGAATGGTTCTGGTCAATTACTATCGTCGCCTGGGTGAGGAAGGCCGCGCGCGCGAGGTGAAAGAGATGACCCAAGATATGGCTGCCTCAGGTTGATGAACATAATTTGGTATGTCTTATAAATAATTAAATATTGTATTGGGGGCAGAGTGAGTCGCTATATTTTGACCGGGACCGAAATTGCAGGGATGGAGGGGGAGCGCAAGGTACATTTCCTTAATGCCAATGCGGTGCGTAAAAACAAGTCCCTGGGTGATCTTACCGGCATATCCGGCTTTGGTTTCCATATGATTGAAATCGAGCCAGGTTATGAATCCACAGAATTCCATTGTCACTATTTTGAAGACGAATGTGTTTATATCCTGGAGGGTAGGGCCGAGGTGCGTATTGGTGACGATCACCACCAGGTTTCTGCAGGGGATTTTATTGGCTACCCCGCTGGTGGCCCAGCTCATGTGATGCGCAATGTGGGAGAAGTGACCTTGCGCTGCATAGTTGTAGGCCAGCGATTGCAACATGATGTTGCCGACTACCCAGAAAAAAATCAGCGGATCTACCGAAATAATGGTTTACCCTGGGAGTTGGTGAACCGCGATGACATTGACCACCCTAAGTAGTTTTCGCCGGTAGAAAAAGAATGGATTTTTAGCTTATGCCTGAAAAGATTCGGGTTTTTTATAATTCCGCTTGTCCAGTCTGTAACGCAGGAATTTCAGCACAAAAGAAAAAGTCCGTCTCCTGCCAAGTGGATTGGGAGGATGTTCATATTGATGAAGATAAAGCCAAGGAACTGAATACAGATTTAGAGTTTGTCCGTGAGCGGTTGCATGTATTGGATGCGGATGGAAATCTGAAAGTAGGCTACGAAGCTTTTATTACAATTTGGGAGAACTCTCCCAAGGAGCAATGGAAGGCTAGGGTGTCGAAGCTAGCCGGCCTTAGGTGGTTTTTGAATAAAGGTTACAACGTTTTTGCGCGAGGTTTGTATCTATGGAATCGGGCGCTAAAGCATTGGTAGCGAATGTCGGGCTAGGTTTAGGGAAGCCACCATAGATGGCTACCCATATTTTGCTATTTAGTGAATTTCGGCAGTGCTGTTAAGTACTTTCCACAGGGTATCGATTTCAGAACGCAAAGCACTCTCTGGAAATTTCTGTCGGACAAAGTGCAGTAGTTTTTTTGCCAAGTCCTCTCTACCCAATCCATCCATATATACTTGTGCCAATAACAGATAGGCAGCATCGAGTTGTGGATAGGCCTCTTTATGTAAATTATTGAGCAGCTGTGCTGCCAATTGGTACTTATGCTGTTGGTATAGCACTTTGGCAAGTGCATGGCGTATCTCGGGCTTAGCCACAGGCGGGCTGGGCTCTGTGGCCAAATACAGTTCAGCTGCCTTATGTGGGCGATTTATCTGTACAAATTTTTCTAATAGATGTGGCCCCAGCTCCTGAAGGGCTTTTTTATCGTCAGTAGCAAGTAAAAGGCGGTAGTAGCGCTCATTAAGAGTTTCGTCGTTAGGGAAGCGGCGCAACCCTTCAACCAGAGCCTGGCGAGCGCCCTTGAAGTCCCCTTCGCGTAAAAATATTTGCGCTTCAGCCCGAGCGCGCTTACACAGAAATTCATTTTCCTCTAAGTAATTTTCATCATCTTCTTGTATTGAGGCTATTTCCAGTTTTTGCTGTCGAGTTAAGCAGATATACCCCATCACAGCACTTGAGACGATGGAAAAGTAAGAGACAATGGCTGCTGTGGTCGGGAAAATTGCCCAAGCCGGCAGTTTATCGCTTACCACGGCCATTAGTATATTGGGTGCGAAAGAAATGATATTGGTAATAATTAACAGCAACCAATAGGGCCAGCCAATGATTAGGGTAAATTCCAATAATTTGAGTGGGTTGATTGCGGACCTCAAACTATGGGTAAGCGCTAAGGCAATCATTGCAGCCGGCGCTAAAAATGACAGGGCGGCCGCATAAATCATTATGACATTGAGGCTTCCAGTAAATTGTACAAGCTTGTAGCCAACAAAACCGGCGATCAATGTCATTCCAATGACTTTCAGAAATAACATTGCACCATTGCCATCAAGTGCATCTGCCAGTGTAGGGGCTTCCAGTTGGCCTCCTGCGAGTCTTTCGATGACCAAGAGATTGTAGCGGGATACAACAGCTACAATGGCTACCAAAGCGACAAGAGCCAGAAGACCCATTGACGTTATTGCCATACTGCCCGCTGCTGCAACAGCCATGATTGTTAGAGGGCCAGGCTTAAAAGCATAGAGAAAGTAAAATAGCCCCATTTGCCAAAAAGGCTTGGCGTTGTTACTGGCTCCAATATATTCCAGGCTATCGCGGCAGAGCGGGCATTCGGGACCCTGCCCATGGTAATTGGTACTCGAACCCGGAATACACTCGCCACAGAACTGACGGTTGCAGGGCTGGCACTGCCAGGATGCAGTCTTGCTAGTGTGATAGTGGCAGGAATCAGCCATTTATTCTTCCCTAACGAATTTCTCTACTTAATAGTTATTTTGTCTTGGTTCACAGTTTATCTGTCGACTCGGTGGCGGTGCAATCATCAAGTATTTTTAATGTCCTGTTAGAATGCAGGAGAAATACCGATAAAATTGGTACACAAGTTTCAAAATAGGTGTTGTATGACAAAGGCTATGCATATTCATTTGGTTGAGGGCTTTGCGCCGGAACCCTGGGGAGAATCAGCACTGCTGAGCTTTGATGGTAGCGCTGCCAATATTCATATTAGCGCTGCGAAAGGCGCTGTGTTGGTTGCAGCGCAGCGAGCTGCCCGAAAGCTCGATGGTATGGGGGTCAACGATGTTGTCCTCAAAGGAGAAAGCTGGAGTATTGAAAGCCGCTGGGCATTTTGGGCAGGTTTTTTTAACCCGCGTAAATCCAACAAAATTGACTGGGGGACTGATGACAGCGCCGAGTTAAAAGAACTTGCCGCCCGTGAAAATGCCAGTCGCTGGGTTCGTGAAATTACTAATGGTACTCCTGATGATGTGTCTCCGCGTGTATTGGCGGAGAGCGCTGCAGAAATGCTGCAAAAGCTGGCTCCCAGTGCGGTAACTTACCGTATAGTTGCCGGGGATGACCTGCTGCGTGAAGGGTTTGTCGGTATCCATAACGTTGGGCGTGGTAGTGTACGTGAGCCCGTGATGTTACAAGTGGACTTCAACCCGACGGGTGATGACCAGGCGCCGGTTGATATGTGTTTGGTAGGTAAAGGAATTACTTTTGACTCCGGCGGCTACAGCATTAAGCCTTCCAACAACATGGCCACAATGAAATCCGATATGGGTGGCGCGGCCATGGTAACTGGAGGTTTGGCTCTTGCAATAGCCAGAGGTCTCAACAAGCGGGTCAAACTCTATCTCTGCTGCGCAGAAAACCTGATCTCCGGCCATGCCTTTAAATTGGGCGATATTATTAAATATAAAAACGGTGTGAGTGTAGAAATACTGAATACCGATGCTGAAGGGCGCTTGGTACTGGCCGATGGTTTAATTGCAGCTTCGGAAGAAGAGCCTCGCTGGTTATTGGATGCAGCTACTCTGACCGGTGCAGCAAAGATGGCTGTAGGTCGGGATTTCAACTCTGTCTTTAGTTTTGAAGATGAAGCAGCACAAAAGGTATTGTCAGCAGCTTCTGAGGAAAATGAAAAGGCGTGGAGACTGCCTTTAGAGCGTTTCCACCTTGAGCAAACCCCGTCCAACTTTGCCGATATCGCCAATGTTGGTATTGAGGGAAGTCCTGGTGCATCTACGGCAGCCTCCTTCCTGGCGCGCTTTGTACGGGATGAAGGGCGCAATTGGGTGCATATGGACCTTTCCGGCTCTTACCAGCCCAGTGGCAATGATCAGTGGGCGCCAGGTGCTAAAGGGCACGGCCTGCGTACAATTGCACGCTTCCTTTTGGATAATTAGCAACCGGCAATTTATGCCAATTTCCCTTCGAAACGCGCCTAATAGTCGGCGCGTTTCTTTTACCTCTCCCTTAATACCTATAAGTCATTAAAAAAAATTGTACTCCAGCTGATAATCGGGATATTAGTAGAATTCTGCTAATTGAGGTATTTCGGTTCTGGTTCGTTAGCAGATACTTGGGCCTGGAAGCTTTTGCCAGGTGAATAAGATAATCAGTGATTCGGTGAGCGGTAATGAGCACTGCAACCTCTACAAATAATTCGGATTATAATCCAAACCATTGTGCCAATTGTCATGCAGAGCTATTGGGGCTCCATTGCTATGCCTGTGGTCAGCCGGTTAAAGGCATGGTTCGTCATTTCTCCTCAGTCATTGGAGACTTTTTTGATACCCTGCTTGCTTTTGATTCCCGCACATGGAAAACAATACCCTCTCTGTTTTTTAGACCTGGATTTTTAACCGCTGAGTATTTCTCTGGTCGACGGGTCCGTTATGTCAGCCCTGTACGCTTGTTTATCTTTCTATGTATCACCAGCTTCTTTGTAACCCAGATAAATAGTGATTGGGCTATTAATTTTGGAGATGTTGACGTTGAGTCAGTCGATGTTGAAAAAGCGAGCCAAGGTTATAACGATGCCATCGAAGATATTCGAAAAGGCAAAGAAAAGCACGTTAACAATAGTTATGCTGTCGCTGTTTTGGAAGATGTTGAGAAAAATCTGATTAGAGAACAAGAGAAGCTTACCGGTGGTTTGCATAAATTCAATGAGGATTTAAGTGAGATTGATGGAGGCCAGAATGGATCGGAAAACCTTTCTAAAGAGGAACTGGCCTCAGGATTGAATGAGACTATTAGTGAGTTAGATAGAGAGTTTCTTCAAGTTGATTGGCTTCCCAAACCATTAGAAGATTGGGTTAACCGTAAAGTAGAGAGCGCCCATAAAAATGTAGAAAGGGTGACCGATGATCCAAATCGTTTCAAAAAAGCATTCTTGGGAGCTCTTCCGTCAACTCTTATAGTCATACTGCCAATATTTGCCATGATGCTGTGGGTGCTTTACGTCTTTAAACGCAGACTTTATATGGAGCACCTGATTGTAGCGTTACACAGCCAGGCTTTTATCTGCCTGAGTATCCTGATTGGCAACCTGTTTTATAGTATTAGTAGTCAACTGGAAGGATACGCATTTATATCCTCATCTCTTAATAGCCTGATGGCACTATTAGTTCTTTGGGTTCCTGTATATCTTTTTTGGATGCAAAAGCGTGTATATCAGCAGGGTTGGTTCATGACATTGTTTAAGTATTCTTTTTTGGGGTTGGTCTATCTAATTTTATTATCTGTTGGTGCGGCTCTTACTGTATTTTGGAGTTTGGCAGAGTTATAAGGATATATCCTAATAGGATTCCAACCATTAAACGCATAAGCGTTAAATGGTTGGTGTTGGTGAAACTGTGCTGTTTAGATGTTAAGTTATTCAAACTAGAGAGTTTACTCGCAGCACTGTCTATATTCAGAATATTGTATTGCAAATTTTTATATCCGTAATTCTGTTCAGAAAATTGGACTTTCGATTACTGGTGGTAAGTAGTTAAAGGGAATGTCGAAGGAAGTAGATCTTGAGTAGTACGACATTAATAGCAAGTGTTTGTAATGAAGATAATAAGTGCGCAAACTGCTGTACACAGTTGTTAGGTCCCCATTGTTATGCTTGTGGTCAGCCAGTTAAAGGTATGGTGCGGCATTTTTCATCTGTAATCGGTGATTTCTTAGATACCTTGTTGGCGTTTGACTCCAGAACATGGAAAACCATACCTGCGCTATTCTTCCGACCAGGGTTTTTAACAACAGAGTATTTTTCTGGTCGTCGTGTTCGATATGTAAGCCCTGTACGGCTATTTATTTTTCTCTGTATCACCAGTCTTTTTGTAACTCGTTTGAGTGGAGACTGGACAATCAATTTTATGGATGCTGATGCTTCAAATGAAGGACCTCAGTTAGAAGCGTCGGGTGTCGACCTCCTTTTGCAGGCGGATCGGCCAGTACATACTGAAATTCCTGAACAAAAAGACCTGCTAGGAGAAATTAAGAAGGCTGAAATAAGTCTTATCGAAGCTAAAGAGGAGGTTAAAGAGGGTATTAAAAATGAGATTGTTAAAGGCAGTGATGAGGGGCAAATAATTTCTCAAGAGGACTCGGAGCCGGTTTGGCAGTCATCAGCCAATGATCCAGATAATAAATTGATAAGAATGGATATCAAAGGCCTGCCAAAGCCCATGCAAGACTGGATGGATGCCAAGATTGAAAATGCCAACCAGAATATTAAGCAAGTTACTGAAAATCCAAATCGGTTCAAGAAAGCATTTCTTAAGACGCTTCCTTATGCACTGTTAATCATGTTGCCAATGTTTGCCATGATGTTATGGGTGCTCTATATCTTTAAGCGTCGACTATATATGGAGCACTTAATTGTAGCTTTACATAGTCATGCTTTTATATTTCTAAGTATCCTGATTGGAAATATCTTATACGTGCTAAGTGTTAACATGGCTGGGTATACTCCTATAACATTAGCTTTAGAGGCCCTGATAACCTTATTGATTTTTTGGGTTCTGGTTTATCTCCTTTGGATGCAAAAGCGTATATATAGGCAAGGCTGGTTTGTAACCTTTTGTAAATATTCAGTATTGGGGATGGCTTACTTGTGTCTATTATCAATTGGAGCGGTTTTTGCCATCGTTTGGAGCTTGGCTGGATTGTAATAACGGTTTTAGCGATATAAATTGATGGACATTTAAAGTTTACAGTTATATATAGTCGGAAGATATAGTGGGTATTAGAAGTCGAAAGGAAACGTCGGTAGATAGGCAAGATTATTGCTCTAACTGTAATACAATTTTATTGGGGTATTTCTGTTATGGCTGTGGACAGTCAGCAGAAGGTATTGTGAGACGCTTATCAAGTGTAATTAGAGACTTTCTAAATACCCTTGTGGCATTTGATTCACACTTGTGGAAAACACTGCCGGCTTTACTGTTATCCCCAGGGTTTTTAACGATAGAATACTTATCTGGAAGGCGAGCACGATATGTAAGCCCGGTAAAGCTGTTTATCTTTCTTTGCGTAAGCGCCTTTTTTCTGATTCGTATTAGTAGTGATTGGAGTATTGCTCAAGAGCAGCCTATCCGCACTAGCGATAATGTTGCCGCCAAAATGGCTCCGTCGTCCACAGGTGAGACAGAAAAACAATTTGACTGGGATTTACCTGGTGGCAGGAAATTGGACATTCGTGGAGCAGAAAATAAGCAAGAAGTATGGTCGATATCTTTTAATCGGGTACTCTCAATTATTGAAGAAAAAGTCTATACCGTAGAGTTTATACCGCAGTCATGGCGTCATTGGTTTGATATCGAATTCAAAAAGGCGAGAAGTAATATTGAGCGAGTGTCGGAAAACCCTACAATCTTTGCTAAGGCTTTCTTCGGATCTCTTCCTACAATGCTGTTACTTATGCTGCCAATATATTCAGGTATATTGTGGCTACTTTATGCGTGTAGAGAAAAACTGTATATGGAGCATGTTATTGTATCGCTCCATAGCCATGCCTATGTGAGTCTAACGTTGTTGCTAGGAACTGCTATTTTTCTCTTGCAAGAATTTGTTGAGCCTTTGTTCTGGGTGGAAATTTTATGTTATGGGGTTTTGCTACTGCTTTTCCTTTGGATGCCAATAAATTTACTAGTGATGCAAAAGAATATTTATAAAGAGGGGTGGGTCTCGACCTATATTAAATACTCGGTTTTAAATTTTGTTTATCTGCCATTAATTATGCTCTGTACGGTAATGGCCGCATTTTATAGTTTGGCTGAATTATAAATTTCTAGTTATTCCAATTTGTGATTCTTGATCCAGCTGCGTTATTTTGCTATTTATAATTGTATGATAGATGGCTTTCTATTCTAATTGTTATTAGAAATACACGGTTTGAAGGCGTTTGTTTTTGTTTGCATTCAATAGAAAGAAAATTAATGCCCGCCAGAATTTTACTGTCTCCATAGATATTCATTAAGCACAGTTTACAATCGCCCTGCCCATAAATTCAGTCTAAGTTAAATGAATCTGGAATGGGTAAATTTATAGGTGTATTCACTTAAATGGAGGGCGTTATGTTTAAATCTATATTGCGTGTAGTTATTTTAGTTATTTTAGCTTCTAGCAGTTATGCAGACCCAATTCAAGATTTAAGTATGCAAAACTATGAAGCGGGTTGGTTTCCAAATTATTGGCAGGGACAGGGCCCACTGACATGTCGTCGGACTTGCGCAATTTGGGTTGGAGGGGTACCTGAGTCAGAGGTTGCTACTGACTTGATAGATGATTTTGAATCTACCAGTGTTTGTAAGGTAACTCGCGACCCTGAAATAATCGAGAAACCTGTCAATGACCCATCATCTCACTGGCTCTATGGCAATCAGTTTGATGATAAGCCGGTTTGCTATGTCGGAACCCCTTATGGTGTCAAAGAAGATGATCACTATATGTGTCTGTGTGTATGTAATAAACCTGACCTGATAGTGAGCCAAATCTATGATCCGATCTGGAATCCTGGAACCGGGCAATCCATTACCGTGGTCGATATCACTAATATAGGTGCTCTGGCAGCGCCAATCAGCCAGGCTCGCCTTTTAGATATTGATACACTAGCCAACGATGTACAGGCGACGCCTGCAATTCCAGCAGGTGGCACTGTAAGTATTGTATTTACTTTGGGTTACTGGGTTTTTGATCCGGATGCGGTTTTAGAGGTAACTGCTGACTTTACCAATCTCGTCGATGAGTGTAACGAAAATAACAATACACTGACTTATGCCGAGCAAGGGTAGTAGTAGATAGGGGGAGAGCTCCCGGAACTAAGCCGTAGGGAGCTTTGAGATACTAAATAAGATCAGCTCGAAAGAAACACATTAATAACCTGGCAGCTTTCTTTATCCACCGCAGCATTAGGCTGTTCATTACCGACTGTTTGCTCCCCTGGTATTTTAGGTAGCACGAGGTACATTCGTGGATAGTCTCGGACTATATAATCTTTTTTATCTGCACTCAGCCAAGGGTATTCAGCGGCAATGGCTGTTACTCCACGGAGTAAAGCGATACCATCTGTGCAACTATTAGGAGTAGTAGCTGTGGTGAGCATGGCAAAAGCTAATGAAGAGAAGTTCATAATCTCTGCTATCCCAATGGGTCTTCAGACTGACGTTATGTTTATTCTGGGGACAGTATAGCTGAGCTTGATTATGAGCAACAGATAGCTCTATTAAAGCGGCCAGCCGAAGCTGGCCATCTTCTGCACTATGCGTGCTCTACAGAGGTTTCTTCGACTTTCTCCCAGAGGCGTGTCTCTGTCGGACTAATTAATTTGGACAAAAGATTCGGGGCCACAGAGGTTAGCCCAATGAAACCAACTATCGCACGGAAAATAAATGAGTCAAGCCAGTAGATAAGGCCTATTACCAGTATTGCTATCACAAGTGACGGTAGAGTGGCTTGCAAACGAGACCTCTGAATATGCTGATAATCCATTGTCTCAGGTAGTTGTTTCTCGATACGTTCTAATGCGTGCGCTTTTACTGTTTGATTTAAGAACTCAATAGAATGGGTCTTATCCCCGTGCTTGATAGTTATTACATCTGAATTGTGGTCACTGCTAAGTGAATTTATTTCATTGAGAGGGATTCGGGCTGCGGTCTCAGGTTTACACAAGTGATATATTTCTTCAGGGGATTTCCCCGCTTGGTAGGCAGGTTGAGCAGTTAAAGCCTGCTTTTTCGGGATGTCAAAATAGACGAGTTCATCTCCTTCTAAGGCGACGAGGTAGTTATCATCGATATCAAGCCAGGACGTCTCAGTATAAAAGCCCTCGGGTAGTGCTTTTTTTGATTCCCTTACAAACAAGAAGCTTAAAATCCAATATAAGACGAGGCAGATACCTATAGTGATAGGTGCTGCTTGAATCAGGTTTCCTACAGGTGTGTTACTTTCGATATCTCTTTGAGCATTCTGCGCCAATACATGACCGTAGATGTCGCCCTCTGGAAACCATACTTCGATAGGTTGACCTTGTTCATATTGACTGTAAATTACTTTTGAAACCTCTGCGGAGGATTCAAAGTCCTCATCTTCATGGTTAAACTGGTAGTCAATATAGTAATTTGTACGATAGCGCTTTTTACCTTTGCGGCCCCGGTACTCTTCTTCCTCCTCTCTTAACGCTACTACTTCAGCATCTAGAGCTTGATGATTTTCGACCCAACTTAATGATTCATTGTTGGCACGAGAGTAATAGTTTGACAGAAAGTAAGTCAGAATAAGGAAAACTAAAATACATACTGTACGTACCACTGATTTTCTTTTTTGTCCGGGGGACTTCTGTAACGCCATTTAATACATCCTTACTGTATTTCTTGTGCTTTAGGTATTGGTACTTTTGGAGTAATAAGTTGTTTTTTATGGGGTGGAAACTTGGTGTGGGTGAAAAATACAACTGCAGTTTGTTTGGTGAATAAAACTGAAGGTTAACTCTAAATTAATTTTTATTACTTGACCGGCATCATGGTTGGTTCAGTTGCATCTTGAGTATTTTTATAATGCTTATTTGTTATTGAGTAAAACTTCCTATTAGGATAAGAGCTGACCAACTTGGTACGAACAGTTTGAATAATAAGAGCCTTACAAATATTAAGCAGCTGAACGATAGAGTTTTAATTGCTTTGGGATTTGGACTGACTAGCTAATCTTTTGCCAGCCTTATGAGGTTGGGTGGTTCAGTTTCATGGAGGTAGTTCTATGTTGAACTAGTTTAGGTGAAGTACCAATGTCGTTTTGTGTCGTAAATGTGTCATAGCAGACGCGCCCACTGGAGTACAATTCCCTGTGTGGAGGAGATGCTATGACCAAGAAGATAGGTTTTTTTGTTGCAGATGGATTCCAGGCGTTAGACCTTTTCGGGCCCTTGGATGCCTTTATGGAGACTAATAGTTTCGTTAGTGAGGCCTATACAAGTCGTTTGATAGGTTTAACCAATGCATCAGTTAAAACCGCGTACGGCCAAGCCCTATCAGTGGATTTTGATATTTACCAGGATAGGGAAATTGATTACCTGGTCATTACTGGCGGTACTGGGATGCGGCAGCTGCGCTTAAGCCCTAAGCAGGTAAATGCGCTACGTGCAATCGCAGACAAAGCAGAGCGTGTCTTGAGTATCTGTACAGGTGCATTCTTGCTAACAGATATATTTCCGGAACAAAAGCACCGTATTACCACTCACTGGCGGCATTGCCGGCAGCTTGCCGAGCAAGCAGTCAATTATCAGGTTGAGCAGGACCCCTTATTTATTGAAAGCGGAAAACTGTGGTCTTCAGCGGGAATTCTATCTGGAGTCGACTTGGCCCTGGAAGTGATTCGCCAGGATTATGGTAATACTATTGCGGCCAGTGTGGCTAAAGACCTGGTGGTTTATCTGCAACGCAGGGGAGGGCAGTCCCAGTACTCTGATCTGCTTAAAGTGCAATCCAGTGACAGTATGAGGCTCAATCCTCTATTGGAGTGGCTGTCGGAGAATTACCAGAAATCAATCAGCGTTTCCGATATGGCGGAGCGTATTTCTGTTAGCGATCGCCAGTTAACTCGCTTGTTCAAGCAACATCTTAATAGCACCCCCGGACATTATCTAAACCAACTCCGTTTAAACCGGGCGCGGGATTTAATCACCTGTGAATCAGCAAGTCTTGTTCAGGTGGCTCGGCAGGTAGGGTTTGCAAGCTATGATAGCTTTCGCCGGGCTTTTTATGGCCAATTTGGTGTGTCCCCCTCATATTTCAGTAGGAATCGTTAAGCCGCGCTCTCACAAGTGTCTTAGTTTTAAGAGTGCGGCGAGATTGAGAGCTATTCCATTACCACTCGACGCAGATCTTGCCAAAGTGCGACCCGCTGGCCTGGTACTCAAATGCTGCAGCCAGTTCCTCCATAGGGTAAGTCTTATCAATCACTGGCTGTATCTGGTTGGCTTCCAATGCGGTGACATATTCCCGTTGATCCCTACGGCTTCCAACGATCAAGCCCTGTAACCGGGCCTGCTTGGCCATCAACAGTGCTGTGGGCACTTCTCCCGAGCGGCCCGTTAAAACACCAATCAATGAAATATGGCCGCCAACTCTGACTGAATGGATCGATTGCTCTAGTGTACCGGGGCCACCGAGCTCAATAATATGGTCCGCACCTTTGCCTTCCGTCAGCTCCATAACCTTTTTTGACCACTGTGTATGCGTGCGATAGTTGACGCCATGATTGGCGCCTAATTTTTTGGTGCGCTCCAGTTTCTCGTCGGAAGAAGAAGTAACAATAACTTTGGCCCCCAGTATTTTGGCAATCTGAATTACCGTAATAGATACTCCGCCAGTGCCTAGAGTCAATATTGTGTCGCCAGGTTTTACCTTTCCGTCTACTACCAATGCTCGCCAAGCAGTAAGACCTGCGGTAGTAATGGTTGCCGCCTGAGCGTGGCTCCAGCCTTTTGGGGCAAGGGTAAAAGCGCTCTGATCGCGCACAACAAACTCAGCGGCCATCCCATCGATACCGTCACCAGGCGTATTGGCAAAGTTACCCACGGAAGCCATAGGCGTACCTGCTGGCCACTGTGGGAAAAAGCACGACACAACAGAATCGCCAACCTGAAAATCGGTAACTCCCTCACCAACTGCATCCACGATACCGCCTCCATCAGACATCAGAATACGGCCGTCCTCTGTGGGAATACTGCCATTGGCAACCAAAAGATCATGGAAGTTGAGGGAGGAAGCTTTAATTGCAACGCGGATTTGGCCTGGGCCGGGTGCTCCCGGGTTAGCGATGTCGCTAACCGAAATATTTTCTAGTCTGCCTGGTGCTTTTAGCGTCAATGCCTGCATGGATTTCTTGCCTTTTACTGGTTTATGAACTCGTTAAAGATAGATTTGCTTTTGGAGTGTTCTCTAAGCTTTGAAATTATTATATTAATTGAAAATTAATCATTCTATAGCTAAGTAAAGCACCTCTAGATAATAATATTTATAGGTGAATTAAAAAAAGGATGTATATCAATAGGTGCCGGAAGGATGTTGTTCTTTAGTAGTCCTTTGCTGGGCTACCCGCTTAGTCATCGAATTTTAGTCGACAGAAGCTAATACTTAACTGTAAATGTGACCCTATTTTTAAAAGGAGATTGCTTGCATTTTTTTGAGAGTCAGCCGCCCTTTGTTCCACGCAAGTTATTTTCTTCACCAAATATATGTATCGTTATTTTTTGATGTCGATGATGTTTTTCTAATCTGTTAGATGTACTTAATAATTATTTATTTTTTGGCTGGTCGTGAAGTGGGTGAGTAAGACTGATAAATGGGTCATTTTATGGGGAATTTCAATCGTTTATAAAATATCGAAGAGCAGGTTTATTATAACTGTAGGGTTTTTGGGTTCTGTTGGGAGATTAGGTCAGTAAGATTGGTACCTGTGTTTCAGGTCGATGAGATAAATTGCTTTAGGAAAGTGGTTCTGGTTCGGCTGGGGATCAGTATGATAA
Source organism: Microbulbifer maximicatervae (SeqCode) (assembly GCF_052466985.1). Classification (NCBI taxonomy): domain Bacteria; kingdom Pseudomonadati; phylum Pseudomonadota; class Gammaproteobacteria; order Cellvibrionales; family Microbulbiferaceae; genus Microbulbifer; species Microbulbifer maximicatervae (SeqCode). The sequence continues at coordinate 3,332,675 of NZ_CP174298.1, read as the reverse complement.
ATGGGAAAGGTAGATTTTACCTGCTTTTTCTTCATTAGGTTAAAAATTTATTTTCAAATTAAAACGATTAGTTAATTAAGTTTAATTGTTTGGGGTGCGTGGTTGGTGCTTGCGTTGAAGCTCTTTCGATATTTTTTGGGTTAAATATCAAGAATTGTCAGTTTATTGCGTTTGGGGACCTTGTTGTTGCATTTATGCCGGCAAAATATATGTTAGTGTCGCCAAAATTTTTATATTCATGGATGATATAGATATGCGTTTTATTCGTGTATTTCTGCTCTTATTGGTAGGCTTGCTCAGTAAGGCAGCTCTTGCAGATGATTTAAGTGGGCCCAATACAGATGCGGATGGGAATTTCTCCCTTACGTATTTGCCTGCTATACCTTTCGGAACAATGGGTGTATATCTCAAGGAATATAAAAATGGTAATTTTGTACGCAATATCGCGTTACAAACAAGTACATCGCCCTCTAATTTTACGAAGGCTATCTCGGTGTCTTCGACAGGGCAGTACTCATATGAGTATTGGCGTGAGTCTTGTCGCATAACTACCTTTCCGCCACCAGATGTTATTGACTCTTGCCCCGCATCTCAGTTTAGCTCGACAAAACTCGGCACACATACTGTCAATGTGGCGCTTAAACCTAATACGCCATCATCGCTGACATTTTCTTGGGTAGAAAGCGGAAATACTGATACGACTGGAAAATATAGAATCCATTGGGGGGCTCCCAATGGAGGGCATTCAGTCTCTGGCTATCAGTGGTGTCAGGAAACTAATGATAGCTGGCAGTCTGACAGCAGCTGTCCCAAAGTAAGTAGTGGTACTCTAATCAGGACTTTGCCCACCTCAACAGGTACTATGCCCACCGGCAAGTATCGATATCGAGTGCGTGCCTTTGCAAAGGCCGGAAGTTATTACCAATACAGTGGCTGGCGTACCTCCTCAACGCTTTACGTTAAGCATTATCCCGACCAGGTTAGTGGTTGGCAGGAGCCCGGCGGCAGTACGCTACCTGGCCCCAGCTTCCAGTTAAAATGGAACTCAGTAAGTAATCCTGACAGTTCCGACCCTGTCACTGGCTATGATTTAGAGTGGAGTGTTGACGGCAGCGGCTATAAAGATATCTTTAATAATAAGCCTACTTCAACTTTAGTCACTATTAATAAAGCTACAACTGGCCAAGATATTATGGCCGTGGTTTATAAGTTCCGAGTAAGGGCTTGTAATAACTCTGGCTGCGGGCCCTGGTCAACAACTAAGGAGTTAACGCCACCCACGCCTCCTGAGCCTGAGTTTACTGATGATTTGCCTACTCAGTTTTTTAACCTGGATCAAAATATTACCTGGAAAAATGTTGGAGCCAGTAGTTATCAACTGGAGCGCATTCTCACCGGGGAAACTAGTTGGACAACCGTAGTTACCCATACCACAGGTACCAGCTATTTTGATGGTGGAACTGCACCTGGTACCTACCGATATAGACTGAATGCTTGTATTGATTTTGCAGATAATTGTGCCTCGGTATTAAGCCCCTGGATCAGAGTGCACGACCTGGCGAACACGGACGAAGCGCCGGCAGTGACTACGGAAATAGCGGATACTCCTGGAACTTTGCCATATAGCGCTGATGTGAGCGCAACCGGCAATGCAGTTGTTAATGTCCCGCTTCAACCAGCCCCGGGCGTAAATGGGTTACAGCCAAACTTATCCTTGCATTACAGCAGTTCCCGTTTTCAAAAACGCATGACGGAATCCCTACCCGAAGACACGCTCGGTTACGGCTGGCGTCTAGGTGGCTTGAGCAGTATTCGCCGGTGTGTAGTAAATCAACTTAGCGGAAGCAAGATTCTTCTAGATGAAACAGATGCTCTGTGTCTTGATGGTGAGCCTTTGGTACTGGTGTCTGGTACTCATTGGGAAGACGGGGCTCAGTATCGCACCCTGCGTGATAGCTTCCGCTTGGTTGAATTGCAGATGATCAGCCATGATTTAACCGGTGATAGAGTTTCATTTGTGGTCAAAAACCCTAATGGATCAACGAGCGAGTATGGGGTTGAGGGAGGGAGTAGCCTGCGAGTTGACGTCGACCACAGCACACCAGTTTATCTGGGCTGGAGTATAAATAAGCTTACCGACGCCTTTGGCAATACGATGGAATACAAATACCATCAAGATGGAATTGAAGGAATTAACTATCCCCTGGAAATTACCTACGGTAACCAGGGCGATGCCAAAATAGAATTCCAATACGGTACTCGTACCGATGCTCCTCCCGTGCCAATACAGGATATTCAGCAAGAACAGTTGGTGCTATTGCACCATATTCGAGTGCATCTGGATGGCAATTTACTGCGGGAATACAAGCTGATATCTGAAGAGGAACCCGCCGATCCCGAACAGGACCATTATCGTCGCCTTAAGCAGGTACAGCTATGTGCCTATGATGAAGTTGGAAGCGGTCGCCAGTGCTTGACGCCACTGGAGTTCGGTTGGAAATATACTGATCCCGCTATTGAGGATGATTTCGAAACCGGTATTGAAACGATTACCAATGGCCTCGGCGCCCAGACTAAATTTGTTCTTGAGCGTATCTCCGATAATGACAGCGAACAATACGTAACCCGGTTTGACGAAGGTAGTGCGGTATTTGGCGCTTCAGTTGGCGCTATTCCCGATGCAAGCCCAATAGAGCCAGAGGATGGGGAATACCGCACGGTAGTGACAGAGGTACATCGCTCCAATGGTTACAATAATGGCTGGTATATTACCGAATACGCCTATCAAGGTGTCGGTCTGAGTAGTGACAAGGGTTGGGGATTCCTCGGCTATACCGCTCAGCGTATCTATGATCGCGAAGCCAATATTGTCACCTACCGCCAGTTCCGCCAGGACTTCCCTTATTTTGGCAAGGTAGCCCGTCAAGTTCAGTATTTTAATAACTACCAATATGGCGAACTGCTGACTCATCAGCGGTTTAGCTACGATGTGCTCGAATTGGATAGCGGCAGTAATACTACCTATCTTACTTATTTGACGCAGAGCCTGGATACCCTGTTGGAGGGGGGGCAAACACTTGGCTATGCTGTTCGGGATAATGCACCCGAAGTGACGTCATACGGCAGTGCGGGTGACTTGATAAGCGGTACGATCAATACAACCCGGGTTATAGAAACCACTCAAATCAATGATAGCCAGAGTGTCTGGGGCGAAGTGTTGCCGGTGACGAGTTACGGCAATACCCAGCGCAGTGTAGAGAGCACCACACTGCTGGATAACCGCGTTAGCGGGAGCTGGCTGATTGGTTTCCCCAGTGCCCAGGAGTCGCGCCACTTTAGTGGCAATCCCTCAGGTAGCCCAGACCAGCATTCCAGCAGCGTTATGACGCCTTATGGCGATACCAATAAGGTACATACGGCAACCCAGTATCCCGGCGATGCCAAGTACCAGATGGTAGTAACTTACGATTATGATGCTTACGGCAATGTGACCAGTGAAAGTGCAACGGGCAGAGTAGATGCTGCAATTAATAGTTCCAGCTCCCAAACTCGCAGTATCCAGGTGAATGGGGCCTTCTCCGATCGACGTTATCCCACCAGCCTAAGTAATACCCTGGATCATGAGATTAGCTTGGAGTATGACCGCCGCTTCGGTAGTGTCAACGAGGTCACAGATAGTAACGACCAAACGACCAGTATTCAGTACGACCCTTTCGGCCGGGAGGTGAGCACTACCAATGCGGATGGGGTGACGTTCACTAGCGAGTACAACTTCTGCCATGGTATTTGCCCTACTGTCGATCAACTTGAAGTCCCTTACTGGGTGCAGACGAGTTCGGCAATTACACCCACATCGAAATATTATTACGATCAACTGGGTCGTTTGGTGCAGCAGGATGTACAGGCGTTTTCCGGCGCCAGTGATTCCCGCCGCGAGTACAAATACGACACTCGCGGGCGCCTTAATACCGTGACGGCCCCTTACTTTATCGGCAGTGATAAACCCATAACCAATTATGAATATGACCTGCGCAATCGCCTCGATTTTATTGAGAAAGCTGGTGGCGGCACGGTGGATATTGATTACAGCGTTTTCACCAGCGGTAGTGGCAAGCAGGTAAAGGTTAGCGTTACGGAATTAATCGAGGGGTTGGATAGCACCAGTACCCAGGTACAGGAGAGCTATTACGATCTCAATGGCGATTTAGCGCGAACCGTGGATGATGCGACCGGTGAAGCAGTCACTACCGACTACACCTACTACGGCAGTGGCTTGCCAAAAACCGTGTTGGTTAATGGAGGCAGCCGTAATATTGAATCCAGTTTTGTTTTCGACTTTGCCGGCTTCCGCACCAGCCTGACAGATCCGAATTTAGGCACGGTAACCAGCAGCTACAACGCTTTTGGTGAACTGGATCGGCAGGTCGATAACAAAAGCCAAAATATTACTTACCTCTACGACCAATTAGGTCGTTTACTTGAACAGAGTGATGAGGATGGCCTAGCGCAATGGGAATACGATGCCGCCAATGCAAAAGGCAGTTTGGACAGTCGTAGTTATACAGAAAATGGTACAGAAGTATTCTTCGAAAAATACGCCTATCGCTCTGATAGTAAGCTGGACAGTATTACGACATCACTAGTGGTTGATGGGGGAAATCCCAGTTATCGCCATAGGTACGACTACGATAGCTATGGCCGAATGGATAAAGTGATTTATCCCAACGGCGTGGAGGCTCATTACTTATACAACGAACGGGGTTACCTTCAGAATTTGAGCAGTGATGCTGCCGGCAATAATCCCCTGCAAACGTTCGACAGCATCAACGCCTGGGGACAAGTGGAGCAGGAAACCTACGGCAATGGGCTGATCACCAATCGCACTTATGACCCCAATACAGGCCGCTTGCAAACCATCAAGACCGATGGGGGCCAAATACAAAACAATGAGTACCGCTGGCGCTCCAACGGTACTTTGGAAAGTCGCCTTACCTACAGTGGCTCCCAAGCGTTGCAGAAACAGGAAAACTTTAGCTATGACGGTCTCAATCGCCTAAAAGATGCCGCGATGGTAGTCGGTGGCGATCGGGTATTAAGCACCCAGTACGACAAATTAGGGAATATCCAATCGAAAACCTCAAGTGTTAGCAGTGACACACAAGTAACGGGCTATCAGTATGGCGAGTTTGGCAATGCTGGTCCCAATGCAGTCAGTAATGTCACTATTGATGGTATATCGCACAGCTTGCATTACGATGCCAATGGTGCGATTGAACACTATGACGCAGCCACCGGTGACGACAAGTGGATTAGCTGGAATGCCCGACAGTTGCCTACAGAAATTGTCTTAGGCGGCAGCCAAAGTGATAGTACACCCACTGCTAGGGACCGCTTTAAATATGGTCCGGATGGCCAGCGCTACTACCGTGAAAGTAACTGGATGGAGAATGGTCAGCTTAAGACTGAAAAGACTTATATTGTTGGTAGCTTTGAAGTGGTATGGCCTGAGCACGATGCAGCAATCTGGAGAGTCCAACGGACCAGCCTGAGCGGCTCGGTGCAGCATGTGGCTATCACTGACTCGGTGGGAAATACTGCTACTGGCGAGTATCAGTACCTTCACCGAGACCACCTGGGTTCCGTTGAGAAAATTACGGATAAGGAGGGTGTGGAAATATTAAGCACCGCCTTTAACCCCGATGGCAGCCGTCGGCAGGAAGATTGGAGTAAAGACCTTAGTCAACTACAGGTATCAGACCTGTTGGCAGTACAACATATCACCACCAACCGAGGCTATACCGGCCACGAGCAGTTGGATAGAACCGGCCTAATCCATATGAATGGGCGTATCTACGACCCCACCTTGGGCCGCTTCTTGAGTCCCGACCCGATTGTGCAGGCACCGAGCTATAGCCAGAGTTGGAACCGCTATAGCTACGTGTTTAATAATCCGTTGAGCTTTACGGATCCCACCGGGTATGAGGCCGATGATGAAGGTGAAGGTAAGAAAAAGCGTGAAATTAATAAAGATAACGACGGTGGCGGTGGCGGTGATGGCGGTGGCGATATAGAAGAGGTGGTCGTCACTGGTGTGCAGCCTGGTGGAGATTGGGGACCCATTATTACCATTACGATTGTAGATGGACAAAATTATGAGCTAAATCATCAGAGTCTTAATGAAGCATTAGAAGGATTAAATCCAGAGGGCGATCACTCGGTAGGGAATGAGGAAAAAGATAACAGTAGTGGAATCCTATCCCTTTTTACAGTAACTTCGGGGCCGAATGTAGGTGATACTACTGCTGGATTTGGTGCACAAAAGGATGGATGTGCGGTGCCCATGGCTTGCGCAGGATCGCCTGTAAGTTCTACTCCCAATGTGAATAACCCCACTTATCCGCAACCTCATGAGGATCCACTTACTGTTGGGTCAACTCTATTTTCCGCTGCGGGCCTCTTACTTGTTGGAGAAAAAACTTTTCTGGCAGGGTCGAGTAGGCTTCCAATAACCCCCATAAAATATGAATACATAGGTATGTATAATTATGCTGATAAGATACGGGCTGCTAGAGCGCTGAAAATTGGTGGCAACGTTTTAGGTGGTGTTGGATATGTAGTCAGTGCAACTGACTATAGCATTCAGTTTACGAGCGGAAATTATCGTGGAGCACGAAAATCTGGAGTTGATATGTTAATGGGAGCATTAATGTTTAAAGGGCCAGCTGGATTGGCTGTTGGAGCTGCAGGGCTGTATACAAATGCTGAATATCATTCCGATCCAAATAATCCATAGATCATGAAAGTTATTTATAAGCTATTTTTATTAGTTTTCTGGCAGATATTGTTTTCTGAGAAAAAACGTGAGAAAGATATTTTTGTAGCAAAAGTATCCGCTTCAGTTCAAGTGGCAGTGTTGATAACTTTGAATTTTGTGTCATGTTTCTTTGTGGTATATGCATTGCTGAGCATCTATTTCTCTATCGATGCGATTAATACCCAAAGAGAGGTGATTTTGACAATTGTCGGTTTACTGGTACTTGTGCTGACTTTGATCGTATACCGTAAAGTTTGTGCCATTGGTGATGTTGATAGGGCATGCGAATCTTTGTTAAATTCTGAAGCTACTGCGAATTCCAGCTTACCAAAACTTGCAAAAGCTTATCCAGTGGTTTCACTGTTGAGCCTTGTCTGCTCAGTTGCGCTGCTAATTATGGTATGAAGAATTTGCACAAAAGGGGAATAAGGATGACTCTGACCTGAAATTTACTTATGGGCTGCAAGCCGGAGCAAAGGTTGGCCTTACGAAATTGTTGGGGGCCAAGATTGATCTTGATGTTGCCTCAAAAGAAATTAGTGTAATTACAGGTAAAGAGTATGCAAATCAGAGTTTTGCTATCTCAGTAGATATTGCTGGATTTTCACTGGGGCTCGATGCGTCTAGAAATCAAGAGTTTTCAACGTTCGTTTACGGAAAAGACAGTGTGATGAGCATTTTGTCAGGTAAACCTTTTGAGTTTAAACCGGTGTTCTCTACGCCTTGGAATGTGTCTTCAAAAGAGTTTTGGAAGTTAGAGTTTGGGGCTTCAGCAGTGCTTGGACTTGAAGGAACTTTAGACTTTGAATAGTGATAATTCTGGATTTGTAATGAAAAAGAATTTTGCAATTGTTTCATTGGCGTTGTTTGTTTTTACGCTATTAAGATTTTCCTTTTCTGGGTATGTGTCTTTTCAGTTCTCTAATTTGATGTTGTTTGATCAGCTTCTATTGGTTGCTGGGATTTTAGGTGCGTTTTCTTTTTGGTTTTTAATTCTTGCTGACTTTTTTGACAATACAGAGATAAAGTATAAATTTGTTTGGGGTTTTTGTTTGATATTCTTCTCCTGGGTGGCTTCGCTTATTTATTTCTTCAAGTATTTTTTGCCCAAAAATAACCGTAATGCCTAGTTTGACCAATATTTTATTTGCTGGTTGTGATTACATTTTGTGCAGCTCCATTGCTCGCTGACCTTTTTAGGTCCCTGATAGAGTGAGAGGGTGATTCTTTTTGATAAGTTTTTCCCTGTAGGATCACTAATTCTAGAGAGCGCTAATCGGCCCCCGCAGAGGGGGCATCTTCTTTTTTTGTACTCTCTGATTAAGCGGACGGCGGGAATGTAGCTAGCTAAGGCTAGAATTAAGATAAAGAGAGCTTGTTTCATTCTGCTGTCTCTTGATGCTCACGAGTGAAGAAGGTTGCGGCGGTTCATGATTGTGGTCAGAGCCAATCTTAATCACCTATGCGGTAAGAAAAGTAGAGCGCTAACTATCAGTAGTTAGCGCTCCAATGGCCGCATGGCATGCTCCACCTGGCGCTGGGCGATAATCGCATCGATCATCCGAATCACCGTGTCCTTGTCTTGATCATCAAAAGTCTCCAGCAGCTTGAAACGCTTAAATAGCATCATCGTTGCGGATGGGACCTTTTTCCATCGGCTGGCCCATTATCAGATAGTCCAGTGACATCTCAAAAATAATAGAAATATTCAGGGATTCGTGAATTACACGATTTTCCTTACGAGGCCTTTTCCCGCATCAATAGTGGGCCAATAAATGTTTGAGCTTTTAGTAATCGGCGGGCCCTAGAAAGCTACGAATATTTCTTTAGCTAATTTTTTATAAGGTGGCGAGTAAGTGATCGCTTCCCCTGAAAGCTAAGGATAGCGGGGGAGTTGAATTACCTAGAAATGACTTGGATTTATAGGAGATTAAAAATGGTGGGCCCTCCGGGACTCGAACCCAGGACCTGCCGATTATGAGTCGGATGCTCTAACCAACTGAGCTAAGGGCCCACACATTGCTTGCGAGGATCGTTGCAAGCGGTTGGGAAAAGTACAAGATTTTCCCTTGCAAATCAATGCCTTTGTTAGCACTCAAAGCCGATATGGGCAAATTCTTGAAATCTTCTTTCCCTGTTGTTCAAGCTTTCGCCAACAACTGATCTTTATGGAATAGACGTCCACCTTGCGATAGCTGCCAAACACCTTAATTGGTTCGATAGTATTAATTAGAGGTTGTAATTGGTACAGCTGTCTTGTTTATGCGAAATGGAGGCTAAAATCCCATACTAAAGTATTTAAATCGGCAGTTTGGGGATAAGAATACAGCACCAAACCAGGAATGCAGCGAAGAGGGCGACGGCCACGGCGGCGGAGCCTGTGTCTTTGGCAATCTTGGCCAGCGGGTGTTTCTCGGGACCGATGCGGTCCACGGTCGCCTCAATAGCGCTGTTGATAAGTTCGATTGGGAGGACAAACATCACGGCTGCAATCAATATGGCGCGCTCAGTAGGTGTCTCCCCGGCCCAGAGTGCGAGAGGCACCATTAGGCAGGCGGCAATCACTTCCTGGCGAAAAGCTTCTTCATTGCGCCATGCAGCGACGAGCCCCTGACTGGAGTAGCTAGTGGCAGCCAGGAGGCGCGCAAACCCTTTCTTGCCGGGCTTGTTGGCAATCTCTTCAGATTTTTCCTGCTTATTCGCCATTTCTTTTTGCATGCTTATCTCCTGCTTTCACTAAGCCTGCGCTGGGAGGTCATCTTTATGTCACAAAAAAAGCCCGGTTGAACCGGGCTTTAGTCTAGCGCTTACTCGTCGAGGAAGCTGCGTAAATGCTCCGACCTGGAGGGGTGTCGCAGTTTGCGCAATGCTTTCGCTTCGATCTGACGGATACGCTCGCGGGTTACGTCAAACTGTTTGCCCACCTCTTCCAGAGTGTGGTCGGTATTCATATCAATACCGAAACGCATACGCAGTACCTTGGCTTCACGGGCGGTGAGGCCGGAGAGTACGGAGCGGGTAGCGTCGTGCAGGCCAGTTTGAGTGGCGGTATCCACCGGCGAGGATTGATTTTGATCCTCGATAAAGTCACCCAGGTGGGAGTCTTCGTCGTCGCCGATAGGCGTCTCCATGGAGATCGGCTCTTTGGCAATCTTGAGGACTTTGCGCACCTTGTCTTCCGGCATTTCCATGCGCTCGCCCAGTTCTTCCGGAGTGGGCTCGCGACCCATTTCCTGCAGCATCTGGCGGCTGATACGGTTGAGCTTATTAATAGTCTCAATCATATGTACCGGAATACGGATGGTGCGGGCCTGGTCCGCAATAGAGCGGGTAATGGCCTGGCGAATCCACCAAGTGGCATAAGTGGAGAACTTGTAACCGCGGCGGTACTCGAACTTATCCACAGCCTTCATCAAGCCGATGTTGCCCTCCTGGATCAGGTCCAGGAATTGCAGGCCGCGGTTGGTGTACTTCTTGGCGATAGAGATAACCAGACGCAGGTTGGCTTCGACCATCTCTTTCTTGGCGCGGCGTGAGCGAGCCTCACCAATGGACATGCGGCGGTTGATCTCTTTGATCTGGCCGACTTCTAACTTGGCGCGCTCCTGGAACTGTGCCAGTTTGCGCTGGGCGCGAACAACTTCGTCTACGACGTGGCGCAGGGCATCGGAGTAATCGCGCTTTTTCTTGATGATCGCGGGGATCCAATCATCATTGGTTTCGTTGCCGGGGAATTCCTTGATAAAGGTCTTGCGCGGCATGCGGGCGCGTTTGATACACATGGCCATCACCACGCGCTCTTGCTCGCGCACGCTGTCGAGTACGTAGCGAACTTCGCCGTACAGCGGGTCGAACTGGCGGGGAGCCAGTTTAAAGAAGCGGAATACATCGCCAACGGCTTCGAGGGCCTGGCCAGCTTCTTTGGAATCGCGACCGTGGGCGGCGATGGCTTCGTCGGCAGCTTTCTGTGCGGCGATCAGCGCGTTCATGCGCTCGGCGAGCTCTTCGGGGTCGATACCGCCGGTAGCTTCCTCTTCCTCGTCGCTGCTGTCGTCTTCGTTATCGTCGTCTTCGGCGTCGTCATCGGAATCTGATGACTCCGGCGCGCTGGCAGCGGCGGCGGCTTGGCCAGCCTGGGCTCCGGGCGGAACCTCGTCGGCGGGGTCGAGCCAACCGGAGATAATATCGGGGATGCGGCGCTCTTCTTTCTCGATCAGAGCGTACTCATTGATGATCTGCTGCACTGCACCCGGCCAGTAGGCCAGGGCGGCCATTAGTTCGCGCAGGCCCTCTTCGATACGCTTGGCAATGGCGATCTCGCCTTCGCGCGTGAGCAGCTCTACGGTGCCCATTTCGCGCATATACATGCGTACTGGATCGGTGGTTCGGCCTACGTCGGACTCTACGGCTGCCAGGGCAGCGGCAGCTTCGGCTGCGGCGATTTCATCAGCGGAGCTGTCGCCTTCAGCCATCAACAACTCTTCGGCATCCGGTGCGGTTTCAAACACCTTGATGCCCATGTCGTTGATCATGCCAATAATGTCTTCCACCTGATCGGGATCGGAAATATCTTCCGGTAGGTGGTCATTTACCTCGGCATAGGTCAGATAGCCCTGCTCTTTACCGCGGGCGATCAGTTCCTTAATGCGGGACTGTTGCTGGGTTTTGTCGGTCATGCACAACCCTGAATTCTGGGAATGAAAATACGGGACAAAGACGCGGGATTATAGCGTATTTGCACTAGCAATAACCACTCTAGCTGTCAAGTAACGGCGTAGGTGCGATGTTTAGGGTGCTGGGGTTCCCGATCCCGCCCGGCGGGGGTGAGTGAATATAGTGCTGAGCCCGCAGTTTTCAAGGGGTTGGCGCTTATTAATTCTGCTTTTTTCGCCAATTGGCTAATAGAGCCAGTTGTTCTTCGGGGCTCAACTGGGCGCTGTTCTTGAGTTGATCGAGTAAATCGCGGTTGCGCTGCTTGTCTGCAGCTTGTTTCAGGCGCAGCAGACAGTCGTTAAATTCGGTGTGCGGATCGTATTCCAGGTTGCTGTCATCCTGGGCGAGTTGCCGCGCGACCGATACCAGTGGAGAAATAGCGAGCTTGGCCAGGGTATCGCAAGATTCTGCGCTGTGGTGTGCACGCCAGTGGCCGATCAATTGATAGAAATTTAATTGGGGGCGGCTTTTGTATAGCTCTACCAGCTGGATAAACAATGCCAGGTCTGCATTGCCGTCGATGGGGAATTGCTGTGGATTTTCGATTTGTGCTGCCAGCTCCGGGTGGTGCAACAGCAGGGCGATCAGCATGCGCTCCGGTGGCAGGAGATATTGGCTCTGGCGGCGCGGACTGTCGTAACTCGGTGCTGCACTTTCACTGAAGTTGTTGTCGCGCTGCCAGGGTTCCGGCGGTGTGCGGTGCTCCAGGTCCTCGTGAGGGGAATGTGCTTGGCTTGGCTCTCCCGGTGCAGCTGTAGGTTGCGGGTGGGGCTGTTGCGGCGCGCGAGCTTTTTCTGTGCGGATAACCTCTTGCAGGGTTTCCTTGTCGAGCCCGGTACGCGAGGCCAGTTGTTGGAACATCAGCTGGCGGTAGACGCCATCGGGCAGCTGGTCCAGCAGGGGAGCGGCGAGTTTGGACAGGCGCGCGCGGCCATCCATGGTCTGCAGGTTGATATCTTCGCTCAGTAGGTCGAAGAGAAAGTCTTCCAGCGGTAGGGATTGCTCTTTGATTAACTGCTGGAAACGTTCACCGCCCAGTTGGCGTACCAGGGTGTCCGGGTCCTCGCCTTCCGGCAGCAGCAGGAAGCGCAGGCTGCGCCCGTCCTGCATCTGCGGCAGGGCCGACTCCAAAGCTCGGCGGGCGGCGGCGCGGCCGGCGCGGTCGCCGTCAAAGCAAAACAGCAGTTCCGAGGTGTGGCGGAAGGCGAGTTGAATATGGTCTTCGCCACAAGCGGTGCCCAGGGTGGCGACGGCGCAGCGGATATCGAACTGGGCCAGGGCCACCACATCCATATAGCCTTCAACCACAATCAGGCGCTCTAAATTGCGGTTGGCCTGGCGCGCTTCCCACAGGCCGTAGAGTTCGCGGCTCTTGTGGAAAATCGGGGTTTCCGGGGAGTTCAGGTACTTGGGTTTGTCGTCGCCCAGTACCCGCCCGCCAAAGGCGATGGCGCGCCCGCGCTGGTCGCGGATCGGGAAAATAATACGGTTGCGGAAGCGGTCGTAGTGATGGCGCGCGTTGGGCTTGGTGTTGCCATCACTGTCCTGGCGGCGAATGGCCAGGCCTGCCAATTCCAGTTGATCCGCTTTCTCGGGGGTATCGGCTAATGCATTGAGCAGGTTGTCCCAGCCCGGGGGCGCAAGACCGATACCAAAGTCCCGGGCAATCTCACCGGAGAGGCCGCGATTGCGCAAGTAGGCCACCGCATTGCCTGCGGCGGGGTGGTTGCGCAGTTGTTCACGGTAGTAGTCGGCGGCTTTCTCTGTGAGCTGGTAGAGAGATTGACTCTCCCGCTGGCGCTTTTCTTGCCCCGGTGCCAGTTGTTCCCTGGGAACTTCCAGTCCACGGGTGGCTGCGAGTTTCTCCACCGCTTCTGGGAAGGGCAGACGGTCGTACTCCATGAGGAAGCCGATGGCATTGCCATTGGCGCCGCAGCCGAAGCAGTAATAAAACTGCTTGTCCGCACTCACGGTAAACGATGGGGTTTTCTCGTCGTGGAAGGGGCAGCAGGCAGAGTAGTTTTTGCCTGTTTTACGCAGCTTGACCCGGCTGTCCACCAGCTCGACGATATCTGCCCTTGCGAGCAGATCGTCGATAAAGTGCTGGGGTATCTTGCCGGCCATGGGAATTCGCTCAGCTTAGGCCAGTTGGGCCTTCACCAGTTTGCTCACCGCGCCCATATCTGCACGGCCCTGCACCTGGGGTTTAACCTGGGCGATGACTTTGCCCATATCCGCCATGCTGTTGGCACCGGTGTCTTTGACGGCGGAGGCAACGATATCGGTGATCTCAGCTTCGCTCAGCTGCTTCGGCAGGAATTCCTGGATAACTTCAATTTCAGCCTGCTCTACTGCTGCCAGCTCAGCCCGGCCAGCTTTCTCGTACTGGGTAATGGAGTCGCGGCGCTGCTTGGTCATTTTGTCCAGCAGGGCAAGGATGCGGGCGTCATCCAGGTCGATTCGCTCGTCGACTTCAACGCGTTTGATCTCGGCGTTGATCAGGCGCAGGGTGGCCAGGCGCTCTTTGTCTCGCGCTTTCATTGCGTCTTTAGTGGCTTGAGTCAGGGTTTCCTTGAGAGTGCTCATAGTGAGTGTTCCGAAATTGTTGGCAATGAATTTTGGATCAGGGGCTTAGGATAGCTTGTCTGTTGGGCGGGGGAAATGTGTTAGCCCAAACGAAAAACGGCGCGCGAGTATGGCTCGCACGCCGTTCTTTATAGCTCCGCTACGGGCTAAGCCCGTCCGGCCGCCTCGCTGCGACAGGCTTATGCAGCCTGCGGCTCTTAGTAGAGACGCTGGAACTTGCGGTTTTCGCGCTGAAGCTTTTTAGCGTGACGCTTTACAGCGGCAGCAGCTTTGCGCTTACGAACAGCGGTGGGCTTCTCGTAGAACTCGCGACGACGTACTTCAGACAGTACGCCTGCTTTTTCACAGGAGCGCTTGAAACGGCGCAGGGCGATATCGAAAGGTTCGTTGTCTTTGATTCGTACAGAGGGCATTAGGATACCTGTTAAAATTCGTTTCTCTCGGCCATTCCGGCAATGCTCTCGCAGTTGCATCCGGTGGCCGGTTCACAGCGAGGGCGCAAATTCTAAACACTCCTATACGGGATCGCAACCCCATTTTCCAGTATGATAACCACCCCTCGAAGTAGTCACGAGAATGAGATCAAGTGCGCGTCCTTGGTATAGAAACTTCCTGCGATGAAACTGGCGTCGCTATTTACGATTCTGAGTCCGGTTTGCTCAGCCATGCCCTGTTCAGTCAAGTGGACCTGCATGCCGATTATGGCGGAGTAGTCCCCGAGCTGGCGAGCCGCGATCATGTGCGCAAACTCTTGCCGCTGATTCGACAGGTAATGAAGAAGGCCGATACCAGCCCTTCAGAACTCAATGGTATCGCCTATACCGCAGGCCCCGGTCTGGTGGGAGCGCTGATGGTCGGGGCCTGCGCGGCCCGTGCACTGGCCTATGGTTGGGATATCCCGGCGGTGGCGGTGCACCATATGGAGGGCCACCTGCTGGCCCCAATGCTGGAGGATAATCCGCCCGCCTTTCCTTTTGTGGCCCTGCTTGTTTCCGGCGGACACACCCAGCTGGTGGAGGTGCGGGGGCTTGGCGATTACGAATTGATGGGTGAATCCCTAGATGACGCCGCCGGCGAGGCCTTTGATAAGGCCGCCAAAATGCTCGACCTGGACTATCCCGGTGGCCCGCGTTTGGCTGCCCTGGCGGAGAAAGGAGATCCCAAACGCTTTACCTTCCCGCGTCCTATGACGGATCGACCGGGGTTGGATTTCAGTTTTTCAGGTCTTAAAACCTTCACCCTGACGACGGTGCGCAAGCACGCCCTGGAGGATGGTTTGCCGGACGAGCAGACTTGCGCAGATATTGCTGCGGCTTTCCAGGAGGCGGTAGTGGACACCCTGGTGATTAAATGTCGTCGCGCTATTAAGGCTTCCGGCTATAAAACCCTGGTGATTGCCGGTGGAGTTTCCGCAAATAAATTATTGCGTGAGCGTTTGGAAACGAGCCTGCGAAAGGATAAGGCCAGCGTCTACTATCCCCGCCATGAATTCTGCACTGATAACGGCGCCATGATCGCCTACGCCGGTAGTTTACGTTTAAAAGCAGGGGAGCAGACAAGCCTTGCGGTAGATGTGCGTCCGCGCTGGCCTATGACAGAATTGCCCAAGACCGAACTTTAAAAATCCCAGGAATAGCCTGGCAGTAAAAAGAAAAGAGCCGATAAATGGATATTGTTTATATACGGGATTTAAAGGTGAATACCATTATTGGTATTTACGATTGGGAGCGGGAAGTGCGCCAGACGGTCAGTCTCGATTTGGAGATGGCCTTCGATATTAGTGAGGCGGCGCGAACAGACAATATCGAGTACACACTTAACTATAAAGCGGTGGCCAAGCGCTTGATCGCTTTTATTGAAAGCAGTGAGTTTCTGTTGGTGGAGACCATGGCAGAGCAGGCTGCGGCAATTGTCAGGGAAGAGTTTTCTGTAAGCTGGCTGCGACTGCGGTTGTCCAAGCCGGGTGCGGTCAGAGGGTCCAGGGATGTGGGTGTCATTATTGAGCGCGGCGAGAGGCCGGCAAAAGGTGCAGCAGCGATGTCTGCGGGAGTGTAAACGTGGCTCAGGTGTATCTCAGCCTCGGCAGTAATATCAATCGTGCGCAATATATCCGCGCAGCGCTGGATGCCCTGACCGGGCGGTTTGGCGAATTACAGGTGTCCCGGGTCTTCGAAAGTGAAGCGGTGGGTTTCCAGGGCGATAACTTTTACAACCTGGTGGTGGGGCTGCAGACTGACCTACCGGTAGGGCAGCTGGCCCTGTGTCTACGCGGTATTGAAGATGCCAACGGCCGACTGCGCTCCGGGCCCAAGTTCAGCGCGCGTACCCTGGATATTGATACCCTCACCTACGACCACCTGACCGGAACTGTCGACGGGGTAAAATTGCCTCGAGGTGAGATTGTAAAAAATGCCTTTGTATTGCAGCCTCTGGCAGAGATAGCACCGGAAGTACTGCATCCGGTCGAGCAGAAAACTTACCGTCAACTGTGGAATGAGTACGACCAGAACTCGCAAAAATTATGGCCGGTAGAATTTATTTGGCCGTGATTCCAATAAATTTTTAAAAAATGTAGATAAAAAAGCAGCCCTTTGAGGCTGCTTTTTTGTTAGGAATAATTAACTTAGGCTCATTAGTGCTTCTTTGGTGAACGGAGTGATTTCCTCCGCGCGATCTTCACGCACCTTGGCGAACCAGTGTGGGTCTTGTAATAGCGCGCGGCCAACGGCAATCAGGTCGAACTCCTGGTTGTCCATACGGCGGGTCAGTTCGCCTAAATCAGTAGGATTGGCAGTGCCGCCCATGCCCTGGTTATTGCCGCCGATAAAATCATCGTCGAGGCCGACACTGCCGACAGAAATTACCGGTTTTCCCGTCAATTCCTTGGTCCAGCCTGCCAGGTTGAGATCAGAACCCTCAAATTCTGGCACCCAGAAGCGTCTTGTAGAGGCGTGGAAAATATCAACGCCAGCTTCAACTAGCGGTGTTAGGAAGCGTTTCAGTTCTTCCGGGTTTTGCGCCAACTTGGCTTCGTAATCCTGCTGCTTCCATTGGGAGTAGCGCAGCACTATGGCGAAATCTTCGCCTACGGCTTCACGTACCGCTTTGATAATTTCTACTGCAAAGCGGGTGCGATTTTCGATGGAGCCACCGTACTCGTCATCGCGTTGGTTGGTACCTTCCCAGAAAAACTGGTCGATCAGGTAGCCGTGGGCGCCGTGAATCTCTACACCGTCAAACCCAATTTCCTTGGCTGCTTTGGCTGCGTCTGCAAAAGCTTGTATAACTTCCTGGATGTCCTCTTTGCTCATCGCCTGGCCATTGGGCTTGCCGGGTTTGAACAGGCCTGAGGGGGAGTAGCCGGGCACTGATTTATCCGGGCCTATGCCCTCTTTGCGCACGGAGCCTACGTGCCATAACTGCGGGATAATCTGGCCACCGGCAGCGTGTACTTCGTCTACCACTTTTTTCCAGCCGGCGAGAGCGGCCTCACCGTAGATTGCCGGAACATTCTCGTAGCCGTTTGCGGCTTTATGATTAACGAAGGTGCCTTCGGTAATAATTAGTCCCACTTCGCCCTCGGCGCGGCGGCGGTAATAGCCGGCCACTTGGTCATTGGGGGCGTAGCCCGGTGACATAGTGCGGGTCATGGGGGCCATTGCGACCCGGTTGCGCAGCTTTAGGGATTTATGCTCGAAAGGACGCAGTAGGTTGTCCAGGGAACCACTCATATTTCTCTCCTGAATGTCTCGATTCAACACTGGGACTTATTGGTCCCACTAGGTCACAACTAAAATGGTTGCGTTATAAGACCTTATTTTGAAGTTGAGTTCAACATTTGGTTTCGTATTGCAACTCTTTTGTCGGTATAATGGCTAGGGAGCCTCTGAATAACTCCGTAATGCCTCTGCGGGCCATGAGGGCTGCAGATGTTAGGCGCAGCTCGCCGCGAATGGCCGCAGCCCTTTGCAAGGGCTGCAACGCAGCAGCTGTGGCCTTCAAGGCCCGCCCTTTGGGGCGTGCAGAGCGATTCACACTCCGCGTTGCGACTTCTTGAAAGGTCTAGACATTCCTGTGAAGCCGCGCCTTGATTGTGAACCGCTCTGCATGCCAGAGGTATCACGGAGTTATTTAGAGGCTCCCTATATGTCACGTAAACGCTTTGATGATCTCAATTGCTCCCTGGCTTGCGCTCTGAATGAAGTGGGGGACTGGTGGTCCCTGCTGATAATTAAGCAGGCGATGCTGGGTACCCGCCGTTTTGTGGATTTCCAAAGAAACCTGGGAATTGCCAAAAATATCCTTGTGGATCGGTTATCACGTCTGGTGGATAACGAGGTGCTGGTACGCTTTGATGCGGGTGAACACGGCACTCGCTACGAGTACCGCTTAACGGAAAAAGGCCGGGACCTGTTTACGGTGGTAATCGCCCTGCGCCAGTGGAATCTGCGCTGGAACGGCAATAAAGATGGGATGCACCTGGTCGATAAAAACAGTGGTGAGCCTATCTCCGAAGTGGCTGTGCAAAATGCCCAGGGACAAAAACTCAGTATTCGCGATGTATTATTTGTGGATGAAAATGGCCAACCCCTAGAGCAGGCTGGCTAGCTGGCTTTTTGAGGGGCTCTATCAACCCTGGCTCTTGGACAGCAGTCTGATTATGTCCAGAGCCCTGCCCGGCTCCCAACGCATAACAGAGACAACGCCGTGCATGGCCAGTAGGCGCTGGTCTATTTCCCCTTTCTCCTGCAGCTTGTGTAATTTCTCTGTGGCCTCGGTAAAGCCGCGCTGCTCATAAGTGAGTAGTAATTTGACGGTCTGCTCCGCCGGAGTGATTTGGCGTGGAACAGGGGTATACCCCATCGCGCTTACCATACTCTCTGCCGCCAGCCAGGTGGACCAGGGGTTTTGCCCGGTAATAAGCTGGCCATCCACACTGACTTGTTCCAGGTAAGTGGGCCCAGCCTGAAAAAACGCGCCTTGCTCACGTAAGCGATCCTCAAGCAGGAATGGAAATCGTTGCTCGGCATCAGGGATAAGAAAAAGCTCCTCTGCGTTAGTAAAAGCACTGATCTGCCGATCGGCGATTAAGGGCTTGCCATTATCCAGGGTGACATTGGCAAGGGCTGCTGGCCCGTGGCATACCGCTCCGATAATTTTGCCGCTGTTATAGATTTCCCGCACCAGGGACTGGATATGGGGATTGTCGGGGAAATCGAACATGGTGCCTTTACCGCCGACAAAAAATACGGCCTGGTAATCCTCTGCTGATACCTGATCGATAGGAATACTGTTGTTGACCTTTTGTTGTGCCTCCGGGTCATTGAGAAAGGCATAGTCGAAAGGCCCCAGATCATCTTTATCGATCACCGCAGGCGGTTTGCCGCCTTTGGGACTGGCAATATCGACAATAAATCCGTTAGCTGAAAAAATGTAATAGGGGCGTGCCAGTTCAGTTAATTCATAACCAGTTGCCTTGCCACTATCTCCCATCGTTTCAGTACTGGTGACAACAGCTAAGATTTTTCCTCGGCTTTCTCTGGGTAATTGTTGTAAATACGGCAGGTCACTTACTGTCGTAGTGGAAAAGTCCTGCTCTTGGGGTGGAATTAGGCCCTTAATCCAAATAATAAAACCAAAAAATACGGACAAAGTCAGTGCCAGGGAAATAACAATTTTCTTCAACATATTAATCTCCAAAATTGCAGTAGCAGACGGAAAATCTTCTAGTGAGTTCGTAGGAGAATAAGGGATGGAAGGTGAAATTCAGGTGAGATTGTAATTGCTATTTAGGAAGAAAGAAAAAGCTGCACTCGAGATCGTATAAGGTATGGATGCCGATTCACTGTGCATCTCGAGCGCATACGGTAAAAATTTGAATCTTAGAACGCTACTGTGTAAAAGATAGAGCGCACTGATAAATATTTTTTTTACACTGGATAGAGATGGTCCAATTTAAGGCTTCACAGATTCTCTTGGCCAGGAAAAGGCCTTGACCAATGCCGTCACTGCCTTCCCTCTTTTGGCCGGGTAAGAGGGTGGTTTCTAGATCTAATTGGTTGTCTGTGGCGTTCTCAAAAAAGAGTGTGTCCCCCTTATAGGTAATAACCAATTCAGGGCTGGTAGCGTGCTGTAATGCATTGCTGATCAAGTTGTCGAAGAGCAGACTTACCAGGTGTCGATTGGCCAGGACTCTGACTTTGTGCCCTAACTTTAAATCAACATTAAAATGCTTTTGTACAATTAACTGGTGTTGAGCTAAAAGACGTTCCTCTAGTAAAGCGCACAATGGGATATCTTCCGACTGTAGAGACTCAGAGCGGGCGAGGGCTAATAGTGTCTTAACGGTTTTTTCCATACCGGTAACAGTTTCTAATAGCTCATTTTTCTCAGCTAAAGTCATTTCCCGATTTTGACTGAGAGCCAGTGTGCTTTTCAGAATGGTTAGCCCGGTGCGCAACTCATGGCTCGTATCCCGGGTAAACTCAGTTTCCCTGCGCAATGTTAGCTTGAGCTGGTTAAGTGTATCTTGCAACGTACTTGCAAGATAACCGATTTCATCTTGTTCATTGTTATAGGGCAGGGAAATTTGAGAATCGCAGTTTCTCTGCTGCTGAACTGCTTTAGCAAGGGTTACTACAGGAGCGATGGTTTTACGGGAAATACGAAAAGCACAATAGAGGGCTAAGAGTAGGGTCAAGATACAGGCGCAGGCAAAGAGCCAAAGAAGTTTTGAAGATTGTTGCGTAACAGTGAGCAATTCACTGACTTCAGCTACGAGAACGGCGGAATGGTTGTCCGGAAAATGTACTCTGCGTAAATGGAAGTGATGTTCAGTATCACTAAACCACTCAGCCTTTTCTGCATAGTTTGGTAGGGCAGTGCGCAGTTCGGCCGGAATTATTTTGCTTTCAGTGTATAGCGTTAAATAGGGTAGGCGTGGCTCTGGGGTCGTATTAGTCAGTCTTGTCTGCTGTTCGAGGTAGCGGACTTCTCCGGCCAATAAGTTATCGAGTAAATGATCTTCAACTACATAGGCCACCATCATACAAATGGCAAAAAACACCAAGCATAGCAGCAGGGTAAAACTGCCAAAAATAGCGAAGACCTTCCTCTGTAAATTACTGGTTTCGCGCATTGGGAGTTTCCAACTGATAACCGAGATTGGTGATGGTTTTTAACATAGGGGCCTGGAAAGGCTTATCCAGTGTTTGGCGAAGACTATAAATGTGGGATTTTAAGGCGTCTGTTTCTGGGGGTTCATCACCCCAAATATGGTGGATTATTGCCGAGCGGCTTACTGGTGCTGGCGACGCCTGGGCGAGCATAGTGAGAATGCGAAAACCGATAGTTGTCAGGGGCAGAGGCTGTTTATCCCGGTAGGCCGTTTGCTGGCGCTGGTTTATCTGTAAATCACCGACCTTAATTTCTTCACTGGTATGTAGCTGGTGTCTACGTGCCAGGGCGCGGCATCTCAATATCAGTTCCCTTGGTTCGAAGGGCTTACATAAGTAGTCATCGGCACCGATACCAAATCCGCGTTCTTTATCTGCGAGAGCATCTCGGGCAGTTAACATCAGAATTGGCATGTTAACTGGCGCTTGTGCTTTGATCTTTTCGCAGACCTCTAAGCCGTCCATATCTGGCAGGCCCAGGTCGAGAATAATCAGGTCGAAGATTTGTTCCAGGGCCAGCTGTAAGCCCTGGCGGCCCCGCTGGGCATAATCTATCTGCCAGCCCTCAGCGTGCAGGAATTCGGCAAGCTGGCGGGCGATAGTGGGGTTATCTTCAATCAACAATATCTTCAGTGAGCGCACCGGCAAATCTCTTTTGGCAGAGGAAGTTACAAAGCATTCTGACAGAGTGCCGGTGAAATTGAAGTGAAGCCCCGTTGTTGGACTGTTTTAGATATTGGTTGGACCGCTCTAGATATTGAGGTTGCGGCCGCCGTCAACGGCAATAACCTGGCCGTTGATATAGGGGGCGTCACAGATCAGGAAGCGCACGGTTTTGGCGATATCGCTGGGGTCACCGGTTCGGGCCAAAGGAATGCGCTGGGTGATTTGTGCTTTCTTGGCTTCGTTAGTTGCCTCTTGCTCCGACCAAAGAATGGCACCGGGGGCGACTGCATTGACCCGCACCTGGGGCGATAGCTCCAGAGCGAGGCTTTTTGTCAGCATTACCAGCCCAGCCTTGGCGGCGCAGTAGATAGTATGCTTGGGCATCGGGCGCTCGGCGTGAATATCCGCCATATTAACAACGCAACCCAGCTGTTGGCTGAGTGTTTCTTTCAGGGCCTGAGTGAGAAAGAAGGGAGCTTTGAGGTTGCTGCCTACCAGCCGATCCCAGTCCTCCTCGGTTGCACTTCCCACAGGTGTGGGGTGAAATGCTGAGGCATTGTTGACCAGAACATCAATACCGCCCCAGGCCTCTTGTGCACGTTGGGCCAGATTGGAACAGGCTTCGGCGCTATTCAACTCACTGTGCAACGCTATGGCAGAGTTGGGGCGACGTTGGTTCAGCTCGTTTGCCAGGGCCTTGGCAGCATCAGCCGAGTTGCGATAGTGAATAACAACTCTGTGATCTCTATGCAGCTCTTCAGCAATAGCACGGCCCAGGCGTGCGGCGGCACCGGTAATCAACACATTACGCAATGTAGTTATCCTTTACTCTGGCGATTGCCTTGATGCGCTCCCGGTCCAGTGCTTGCCCCAGTTTCGCACCCTGGTAGCCCTGTTTAATCAACTCCTCGGCAGTTACTGCCGCTGCCCCATCTCGAGCGGCGCGCAAAAATTCCACCTGTGGATAATCTCGATTCTCCAGCCCCTCACGACCTCGGGCATCTGCCTCACAGGCGCGAAGAAAGTTTTCAAATCGCTCGGGACGTCGCAAGGCATCCAGACTGCGGATCATTTTCATAATGGTCTGTGGGCGCAATTCGAAGGCTCTGTGGCAGTGCAGGTGATATTCGCAGACCCCGACAGCTAGTGCAGTCAGATCTTTTGGGGTACGCCAGCGCTCACAGACGGCCTTTACAAGAGGTACGCCTGCGGCCTCGTGGCCGTGGTGGCTGGGGAGAATCTCCTCGGGAGTCAGTCCTTTGCCCAGGTCGTGTAGCAGTACTGCAAAACGCAAGGGGAGCTCTGCCGGTGCGGCGCGCAGGGCTAGTAGTACGTGTTCTCCAGTGTCCACTTCGGGGTGGTGTTTGGGCGGTTGGGGAACACCAAACAAATTCTCTAATTCTGGTAACAGTACCGAGAGGGCACCGCAGTCTCGCAGTACTCGAATAAATATATCGGGGTCTGGCTCGGTAAGCGCCCGGCTTACCTCTTTCCAGACCCTCTCGGCCACCAGATATTCCACTTCACCCGCTTCTACCATCTGGCGCATGAGTATCATGGTCTCAGGGGCAACGCTAAAGCCAAGGTGATGGTAGCGGGCGGCAAAGCGGGCCACTCGCAGTATTCTTAGGGGGTCTTCGGCAAATGCAGGAGAAACATGGCGCAAAAGCCGTGCCTCCAGATCTTTCTGCCCGCCGTAGGGGTCTATTAGCTTGCCGTCGATGTCTTCTGCAATGGCATTAATAGTGAGGTCTCGCCGCAGGAGATCCTCTTCCAGAGTGATATTGGCATCGGCGTTAACGGTAAAACCGCCATAGCCGTGGCCGCTCTTTCTTTCGGTGCGAGCGAGCGCGTATTCTTCATCGGTCTCAGGGTGTAGGAATACTGGAAAATCTTTGCCGACTGGGCTGTATCCGAGGTCCTGCATTCTATCTGCATCTGCCCCAACCACTACCCAGTCACGCTCGGTGACTGGGCGATTCAAAAGACTGTCGCGCACTGCGCCGCCAACAAGGTAGATCTTCAAAGCATTTGCTCCAGAGCTGGAGGGACCAGTGATCTGATAGGTGATTGTACTGCCATAAGTCCATTTGTTCCGGCGTTGTTCCAGGTTTGTCTGCTGGACGGAGGATGAGCGGTAGGAGTGTAAGAAGCTTCGGCAAGATAAAAAAAAGGCCCCGAAAAAACAAGGGGGCCCAGGGTCTTAGGGTATTCGCTTAGCAAACATTTCTTTGCCAACTGTGGGGGCTCTGACTTAACGGCCACACCACTGGAAAGGATCCCGTGACAAGTCCCAAGTCACGAATCTAGTGTCATTCTAAGAAACCTGTCTTACCTGTCAACTATATCTATTAGTATTTTTTGAGGGGGTTGTTCCGCTGTTCGTTAATAAATTACATGGACCGAATTTCGGGCTGGGTTTGCAGCATTAAACAGCATAATTTATAGGGGCGGTTCAGCTGGGCAGGATAATTTCACGTGTAACTCTGTGGGGCAGAGGATACTTTCGGGAAGTTGACTGTTCTTCTTTTTAATCGCAGTTGTTGGGGAGAATAAAGATGAGCGAATTACATGTGCTAACCACCGGGGAAGCAGCCAGGTACTGCGGTGTTAACTTCCGAACGGTGATTCGCTGGATTGAGCGTGGCCAGCTCAAGGCATACAAACTTCCAGGGCGTGGTGACCACCGTATCTGTGTTGAGGATTTCGTGGGCTTCCTGCGGGACAACTCAATGCCAGTTCCGAACGACCTGGCAGTTCCCAGTCGAAAAGTGCTTTTGTTAACGACTGATCCTGAGCTGACTTCAGGTGGACGCCAGGCACTTCAGCAGATGGGGTGTGAAGTTGAAGTAGCTAGTGATAGTTTTTCCGCCGGTATCTTGATGGCGAGTGCCAAGCCGGTGTTGTTAGTGGTTGACACTGGGTTGCTTGGGGAGAGTGGGTTTCAGGTGCTGGACTACCTCAGATCCCGCAGTGAGTATTCAAATTTGAGCATTCTGGTTGTGCCTTCTGATGACGATGGCGAGAAAGCCCGTTGGCTGGATGCTGGAGCTGATGCTCTTTTAACTCACCGTTCTGAGCACGGTGAACTTTCTGCAAAGGCCAAGCTTTTGTTGGAAGCTGATGCCTAAGTAGCGCGATTCGCTAGTGGGTATTATTTCCCCATTCTGTGCGGGGCTGGTATTTCAACAGTTCCCGCGCTGAAACCTAAATGGGTTTTGGTATTAACATAGACTCTTCTTCACCCTCCGGTCGGTCCCGACCTTGCTCCGGGCAGTGACAACTGGCCGTTATTTGATCCCCGTTCAAACTATTCAGGTGAACATCGAAGCCCCATAGCCGGTGAAGATGCCTTAATACCTCTGCTGTATCTTTACCAAGAGGGCGACGGCGGTGCTGTGTGTGGTGCAGGGTCAGTGAACGGTCACCACGGGTATCTACTGAATATACCTGGATGTTCGGTTCCCGATTGCCCAGGTTGTACTGTCCCGCAAGGTTCTCTCTTAACTGGCGATAACCGCTCTCATCGTGAATTGCGCTGACAATGATATCGTTCTCTTTATCGTTGTCGCTGATACAAAATAGTTTCATGTCTCGCATAACCTTGGGAGACAGGAATTGTAAAATAAAACTTTCATCTTTGAAGTCGCGCATGGCGAATTGAAGGGTTTCACGCCAATTACTTCCAGCAATGTCTGGGAACCAGCGGCGATCCTCTTCAGTGGGGCTTTCACAGATACGCCGTAAGTCAGTAAAAATACTGAAGCCTAGGGTATAGGGATTGATACCGCTGTAGTGAGGGCTGTCAAAAGAGGGTTGGTAGATAACATTGGTGTGGCTTTGAAGAAACTCCATCATAAAGCCTTCAGTCACCCGCCCGCGCTTGTACAGCTCGGTTAAGAGAGTGTAATGCCAGAAGGTAGCCCAGCCCTCATTCATTACTTGGGTTTGCCGCTGTGGATAAAAATATTGGGCCAGCTTACGTACAATACGCACTAGCTCCCGTTGCCAGTTTTCCAGGAGAGGGGCATTTTTCTCAACAAAGTACAGGATATTCTCCTGAGGCTCTTCGGGGAAACGTTTCTCCTTTGCCTCCTCTATACCGTCACCGAGTTTTGGGATGGTCCTCCATAAATCATTGAGCTGCCTCTGGCGGTATTCTTCTCGCTCTTGCTGTTGGCGTTCTTCTTCAATAGCCGAGATTGGGTAAGGGCGTTTATAGCGATCTACACCGTAGTTCATTAGGGCATGACAGGAGTCGAGAATGGCCTCGACTTCATCAAGCCCGTAGCGCTCTTCACAGCGGGAAATATAATTTTTGGCAAAGATCAGATAGTCAATAATACTGCTGGCATCTGTCCAGGAGCGAAACAGGTAATTCCCTTTAAAGAAAGAATTGTGCCCATAGGAGGCGTGAGCAATCACCAAAGCCTGCATTGTCATGGTATTTTCTTCCATGAGGTAAGCGATGCAGGGATTAGAATTAATGACTATTTCATAAGCCAGCCCCATCAATCCGCGCTGGTAATTATTTTCCACGCTGATAAATTGCTTGCCAAAAGACCAGTGGTGATAACCCACTGGCATTCCTACCGAGGAGTAGGCGTCCATCATCTGCTCAGAACAGATAACTTCAATCTGATTTGGGTAGGTATCTAACCCAAACTCTTCTGCCAGTGCGCCGATAGCGCGATCATATTCCTGAATTAATTCAAAAGTCCATTCTGAGCTTGTTGATATGGGCTGAGGCGAATCAGATTCAGATGCTTCAGCGCCACTGGCAAATTTATCGAGCATCAGGCTGTCACCTTTTGGCGGAACAGTTGTCGGAACACCGGATAAATATCCTGTACATCGACAATCTGCTCCATAGCAAAGTGATCGGGGAATAAAGTACGAACACTTTCATATTCTTCCCACAGGGCCTGGTGATCTCTGGGAGTAATTTCCACATAAGAGTAATACTGCACATGGGGCATAATATCGTCGATAAGGATTCGGTGGCAGGTACTGGAGTCGTCGTTCCAGTTATCACCATCTGAGGCCTGGGCTCCATAGATATTCCATTCGCTGGCGGGGTAGCGATCTCTTATAATGCGTCGCATTAATTTGAGCGCGCTTGAGACAATGGTGCCGCCTGTTTCCCGTGAATAGAAAAACTCCTCTTCATCAACTTCTTTGGCGCTAGTGTGGTGTCGAATAAATACGACTTCTGTATATTCATAACTGCGCTGTAGGAACAAATATAAAAGTAAGAAGAAGCGTTTGGCCATATCCTTTGTGGCTTGGTTCATCGAGCCGGATACATCCATCAGGCAAAACATCACCGCCCTAGATCGTGGTTTTGGTTGTCGAATCAGCAGGTTATATTTCAGGTCGAAATCATCGAGGAAAGGGACTCGATTGATACGGCTGCGAAGTTCGGCGATTTGGTTTTTAAGAGCCTCAATTTTGCGCTGGTCTCGCAGAGCAGTATCTTTGTTTTCTTCCTGGGATAGGTCTTCCTCTAAATTGCGCAGGTTTCTTCGCTTATTACTGGTCAAGGCGATGCGTCTTGCATGGGCAGCCCTGAGTGAGCGGATCACATTGAGACGACCTGGAGTTCCTTCATTACTAATTCCGGCACGTACTATTTGAAAAGACTCATTGCCGGCCAGGCGTTGCTTGATCATATTGGGCAGCTGGAGCCCCTCAAACATAAAGTCCAGAAACTCTTCCTGTGATATCTGGAAGACAAATTCATCAACCCCTTCCCCACTATCACTGGCACCACCACCATTTCCATCACCGCCTCGCTGACCTTGACGAGGGATACGATCACCAGCAGTAAATTGCTTGTTTCCGGGTAAAACTCGCTCTACGTGCCCACCGCTACCGTGAGAAAATAAGGGTTCGCTGATATCCCGAGTAGGGATACTGATTTGCTCTCCCTTATCCATGTCCATAATAGAGCGGCTATTCATGGCGTCGCCGACAGCTTTCTTAATGTGAGCCTTATAGCGCCTTAAGAATCGCTGCCGATTAACGGTACTCTTTTTCTTTCCATTCAAGCGGCGGTCGATGATATAGCTCATATTTCTGCCTTTGTTCTGAATAAAGCTCACAGGCATCCATCGCCATAAATCTATTCAGAATATTTCCTGCTGAATCCACCAAACACAATTATTGGTATCTTCACTATAGCGAGCCATTGAGAGTTCCGATGAGATGCTGTGAAATCGTTCAAGTGCTCACTAAAAGTTAATGATCTAATCAGTATCCGGGTTTGGCTTCCTTGTGTTTTTCCAGTGACCTTAATGAAGGAAAACCTTACTATTGAGATTTTCTCACGCGTAGATACCATTCGGATAACAATCTAACCTGCTTCTCGGTATAGCCGCGTTCAACCATACGCGCAACGAAGTCTGCATGCTTGCGTTTATCATCTGCTGACGCCTTGGTATTAAAGGATATAACTGGCAGAAGATCTTCCGTATTGGAGAACATTTTTTTCTCGATAACGGCACGTAATTTTTCGTAAGATCTCCAGTCGGGATTTTTTCCCTGATTGTTAGCCCTGGCGCGGAGTACAAAATTGACTATTTCATTGCGGAAATCTTTCGGATTGGAAATTCCTGCAGGTTTTTCTGTCTTTTCAAGCTCTTCATTAAGGGCGCCGCGATCCAGTATTTCACCGGTTTCTGGGTCGCGATACTCCTGGTCCTGTATCCAAAAATCAGCGTAAGTGACATAGCGATCAAACAAGTTTTGGCCGTATTCAGCGTAGGATTCCAGGTAAGCTGTTTGGATTTCCTTACCGATAAATTCTACGTATCTTGGAGCTAAATATTCCTTGATAAACCCGAGGTAAGTCTCTTGCACTTCTGGTGGAAATTGCTCCTGCTCTATTTGCTGTTCCAGAACATAGAGTAGGTGGACTGGATTTGCCGCCACCTCAGTAGCATCGAAATTGAAAACTTTTGAGAGGATCTTAAAGGAGAAACGGGTGGATAGTCCGTTCATGCCTTCATCTACCCCTGCATTATCTCTGTATTCCTGAATGGTTTTTGCTTTGGGGTCGGTATCCTTTAGGTTTTCACCGTCATAGATACGCATCTTTGAATAAAGGCTGGAGTTCTCAGGGTTTTTAACTCTCGACAATACAGAGAATTGCGCCAACATCCGCAGGGTGTCTGGTGCACAGGGCGCTTTTGACAAGGAGCTATTTTCTAGCAGTTTCTGATAGATTCGTATTTCTTCCTGCACTCTTACACAGTAGGGCACCTTGACGATATAAATACGATCTAGGAAAGCCTCATTGTTGCGATTATTGCGGAAGGATTGCCATTCTGATTCATTGGAATGAGCGAGGATTGTACCGTTGAACGGAATTGACCCCAATCCCTCTGTACTGTTGTAATTTCCTTCTTGTGTTGCAGTTAGTAGGGGGTGAAGCACCTTGATAGGCGCTTTGAACATCTCGACAAACTCCATCAGTCCCTGGTTGGCCCTGCATAAACTACCAGAAAAGCTATAGGCGTCAGGGTCATTCTGGGGGAAATCCTCAAGCTTACGAATGTCGATCTTGCCAACTAGTGATGAAATATCCTGGTTATTTTCATCACCGGGTTCTGTTTTTGAGATAGCAACTTGATCGAGAATAGAAGGACGAATTTTTACGACACGGAATTTACTGATGTCCCCTTTAAATTCATGCAATCGCTTAACAGACCAGGGAGACATAATAGTGTTAACGTATCGACGTGCAATGCCGTAGTCCTCTTCAAGGATGCGGCCGTCCTCAGTAGGAGAGAAAAGGCTCAAGGGAGATTCAAATACTGGAGATCCCTTAATTGCATAGATGGGCACCTGCTCCATCAAGGCTTTTAGCCGCTCTGCAAGGGATGACTTTCCGCCACCAACAGGACCTAGCAAGTACAGGATTTGCTTCTTCTCTTCCAGACCCTGTGCGGCATGTCGGAAGAAAGAGACAATTTGCTCTATGGCTTCCTCCATACCATAGAATTCACTGAAGGCCTTGTATCGCTTAATAACCTTATTACAGAAAATACGTGACAGGCGCGGGTCCCGTGAGGTGTCTACCAGTTCGGCCTCGCCAATGGCCATCAGCATCCTCTCAGCTGGTGACGCATAGGCACTGCGGTCTGTCTTACACAGCTCCAGGTATTCCTGAATACTGAGTTCCTCGTCCTGGATAGATTCGTATCTTTCCAAGTAGTGATTGAAAATTGTCATGGTGTCTACCTCCCTGTAGCCTACTGGAATTAGCTCAGTTCCCTGCTTTGGTTAGGATGTCGTACGCCCTTGGCTTCTCTTGCCCAAATGGGACGAGCGATGTATGAGCTGTAAAGTCCAGATCGTGTTTGGGATACGCTTGGCGTGAAGCACTATCGTTATTGCCGTTGTGAACCTTGTTCTTTGCTGGAGTAAGTGTTGAATGCTCTCCAGCTTTTCCAGCATAGCTTTCCCTTTGAATGAGACAGTGGAATGTCACTTATATAGGTTGAATTGAGCGGCTGTTTTACGCTTTACTACAGCCCATATTGGGTATTAGAGAAATATTGAGGAACATAAATGGCGATTTTGGTGACTGGAGGTGCCGGATATATTGGCAGTCATACCTGTATCGAGTTGCTTGCTGCCGGCTTAGAGCCTGTAGTTGTGGATAACCTATCGAATAGCAGTGAGGAAGCCCTACGGAGGGTCGAGTTAATTGCTGGCAAAGATATCCCTTTTCACCATCTGGATATTAGTGATAAGGAAGGTTTACGCAAAGTATTCTCTGATCATAAGATTGACGCCGTAATTCACTTCGCGGGGTTGAAAGCAGTTGGTGAATCTGTTGCGCAGCCTCTGCGCTATTACCAGAATAATGTAGCTGGGACCTTAACTTTATGTGAGGTGATGGAGGAGTTTGGAGTTCACCGCCTGATCTTCAGTTCGTCGGCAACGGTCTATGGTGATCCTGAAACAGTACCAATTAAAGAAGATTTTCCTACTGGCGCAACCAACCCCTATGGCTCAAGTAAGTTGATTGTGGAAAACATGTTGCGAGATCTTTGTGCTGCGCCGAACAGCCAGTGGAAAGTGAGCTTGTTGCGTTACTTCAATCCGATTGGGGCCCATGAAAGTGGGACTATTGGTGAAGATCCCAGTGGTATCCCCAATAACTTACTACCCTATGTTTCCCAAGTGGCAGTAGGTAGATTGGAGCAGCTACAGGTTTTTGGCGGTGATTATGATACCGTCGATGGTACTGGAGTTCGAGATTATATACATGTAGTTGATTTGGCTCGCGGACACTTGGCGGCGCTAAACTTAATATGTAAAGAAGAAATTTCTGAGGGTTGTTATACCCATAATCTGGGGACGGGACAGGGCAGTTCTGTTTTACAAGTCGTTCGTGCTTTCGAGAGTGTCAGCGGGAAGGAAATTCCCTATAACATTGCTCCGCGGAGACCCGGAGATATTGCAGAGTGTTACGCAGATCCAGAGCTGGCTGAAACAGAGCTGGGGTGGAAAGCTGAGTATGATTTAGTGCGTATGGTGAAAGATACCTGGCGTTGGCAGTATAAAAATCCTAAAGGGTACAGTGCAGATTAGGCAAAATTAAGTTAAGGAAATTTGATCCTATTTTTTGCCTCACAGAGGATTAGGTTTTTCTATCAACCTGATAATGCTCATTGCTTGCGCAGCTCCATGCGGATATTGCAGGTAATGAGTTTCTTTCATGTTCTAAATAAAATTATATCATCAGTACCTGCGTTAAGGGGCCATTAAGCTACCGATAGATACAATCCTGTTGATTGACTTGAATGTTTATGATTAGCGAAGAATAAGAACTATTTGTCTGTCTGGTTGTATGTATAACTCTGTATTGATAGTTATCAATATATGGAAGCATTTATTACTTCAATTTTTATTTATTTTTCTCAATCTAAAAGGAGTTAAGATTGAAATATATTCAGTTTTTACTGTTAGTTTTAACTAGTTTTTCAGCTTTAGCTGAAGATATATCTGGGGTGGATATCACGATTGAGAAGCAGGGCGATAAGCTCTGGAAGCTTACCTATCAAATGGATAGGCCGGCAAGCCGGATTAGCTTTGTGCGTAACCCGG
The DNA here is from genome assembly GCF_052466985.1 of Microbulbifer maximicatervae (SeqCode). Taxonomy (NCBI): domain Bacteria; kingdom Pseudomonadati; phylum Pseudomonadota; class Gammaproteobacteria; order Cellvibrionales; family Microbulbiferaceae; genus Microbulbifer; species Microbulbifer maximicatervae (SeqCode). The sequence goes on along the minus strand of NZ_CP174298.1, from coordinate 3,300,602 downwards.
ATGCCTCTCGTATAAAACGCTGGAAGCCTGTGTCACCAGAATTTGAATTAGTTTCTATGGAAGGTGAAGAGTTTCTGGTTAGAAAAGATAGAAGTTCATTCGAACACATTGAAATTTTTTTGACGTCTAGCTATATATCTCTTCCCAAAGACTATGCACCTTTCTCCCCCTATTCAGATGGTGGAAGCCTGATATATACGGGCCGCTTTTTTGCTTGTATTGACAACTGTGATTATAAAGCAAAAGCCTGGCGAGTAACTATGCAGGTTCCCCCAGGTGAGCATATGATTATTAACGGGAAGATAAATGATCGGACAGCCAGCTGGATTGATCGTGATAATGGAATGATGGTCTATGTTGGAACTCAAGAACCTATAAATACAGTTAGTGTTGTAGCTGTTATTGATAAAGGTTTGCCGGAAAAATTGAGATTGTCTTTAGAATCAGATATTCCCAGGTTAATGAGTTATTTTGAGCAAAGGCTTGGGGCACTAAGTGGAGCAAAGCCTGCTTTGTATGCATCATATGCGAATGTCGATGATAACTCTTGGCAGGGGGGGACCTTGCCACATCAGATTTTTATGCATTGGAATATGAATGAACTTGATGGGAAATTTTCCAACCCTAACTTTATTAATGAAACCATTTGGTTTTTTGCTCATGAGGTCGCACATTTATACCAGCAGGGTAGTGAAACAGGGTTGTATGGTGATGCAAATGAATCGTGGTTACATGAAGGGAATGCGGATTGGTTGGCAGCGCTGGCTTTATTAGATTTGTATCCCGAGTCATCAAAATATGTCTCTAATAAAATTAAGGCTTTTAAGGAAAGTTGCACAAAAGGTGTAAAAGAGATTCCTTTGGTTGAGGCTGCTAACCGGGGCAGGTTTGATCTGTATTATAGCTGTGGTCTGCTCATACATCGAGCAATTGACCTGTTTCTGCAAAGTGAAAATGCTGATTCGTCAAATATTTTTTCGATATGGAGCAGTTTTCGTCAAGAGGTCGAGGGCGGCGGAGAAAAAGGCGCTGATACTTTCTTGGTGCTTCTCAGCCAGAGGGAAGGAGCAGCGGAACTTGTTAACTCTATTGAGCTTTTACTTGATGGGAAACCGTCGAGTGTAGGAGTTGCTTTGGATCAATTAACTCATGGCTTATAAGGTTATTCAAGCTAGGTAAACTGACAGTTACACTCCCAAGTGATAACTGTCAGTTTATTTTTTTAGATTCGGTCGGTTTAAATTCTTCTTTTAGGCTTCAGGGCGAAGTGATTTTTATAAGCTGCAGTCTGTACAAAAAAATTCTTCATCACTTAATCGCATTGCAGTCAGGTATCCTCCCCACACGCAACCTGTGTCTAGGGCATAGATATTCTCAGTATCCGCGCGGCCTTCCAGGGCAGCCCAATGCCCAAAAATAATCTTGTCATTTCTGGTTTTTCGATTGGGAAAGCTAAACCATGGCTGGTATTCACCGTGAGAGGCCTGGACCCCCTTTTTATTGATTAGATCCAGAGTGCCATCAGCCTTACAAAATCGCATTCTTGTGAAGTAATTGGTAATGGACCGCAGGCGTTCGATGCCGATCAAATGATCATCCCAACAGTGTGGCTCATTACCGTACATGCCATAAAAAAATGCCTTTGCCATAGCTTCGTCGGCGAGGGCCTTATGCACTTCAGTGGCGAGCTTTTGCGCTTTAGTAACGCTCCAAATGGGGGGGATACCGGCATGCACCATGGTGTACCCCTTCTTATGTACTAGAAGGGGTAGGCTTTGTAGCCACTCCAGTAACTTATCAGAATCTTTTGCTTTTAAAACCTTGGCAAGGTCGTGCTCTTTTTCAGACAGAGATTTAGCGCCATGGGCGATCGCCAGTAAGTGGAGATCATGGTTGCCCAACACAGCTGTAACCTGCTGGCGGTGCTCATAGAGATAGCGAAGGGTGCTTAGGCTATCCTCACCCCGGTGAACTAAGTCTCCGGCAAGCCAGAGTTTGTCACGGTCAGCACTAAACTTGATTTTCTTGAGAAGGCTTTGAAAAGCTGCAAAGCATCCTTGAATATCTCCGATGGCGTAAGTTGCCAAGATTTCCCCCAAAAATATGAAAAATAATTATTGTTGTTGCAAGTTTGTACAGTAGTCGGCTAGCTTAACAAAGTCCTCGACGCTTAAGGTTTCTGGTCGGCGGCCGGCATCAATGGGTAGCAGCTCGGGGTCGAGATCCGGGAATAGGGGTTTTAAAGCATTGCGCAGGGTCTTACGGCGCTGTTGGAAGGCTATATTGACGATTCTTTCCAATAACCCTTCATCTTTTGCGGTAAATGGCAGAGTGCTGTGGGGAACTAACCTCACGATGGCAGAATCCACTTTGGGGGCGGGCCGGAAAGACTGCGGGGGTACAGGGAATAGGCCCTGTACGCGACAGTAATATTGAACCATCACGCTAAGTCGCCCATAAGATTTAGTCGAAGGCGTAGCGCTGAGCCGATCTACCACCTCTTTCTGAAGCATAAAATGCATATCCTGGACTTGCCCGCGAAAACTGAGCAGATGGAACAGTAACGGTGTGGATATGTTATATGGAAGGTTACCGACAATGCGTAGCTGCTTATCTCCAGCAAAGGTGCCAAAGTCAAATTTTAATGCGTCCTTTTCAATGATGCTAAATTCCGGGTATTCCCTGAATTTAAATTCCAGCATCGGAATCAGGTCGCGATCCAGTTCGACAGCGGTTAGAGATGGGCACCGTTTTAGTAGTAATTCTGTAATTGCCCCTTGACCCGGGCCAATTTCCACTAGCGTATCTGATTCTTTAGGGCCTACCGCACGAACAATGCGCTCGATAATATTTTCATCGACGAGAAAGTTTTGTCCAAAGCGTTTGCGGGCTTTGTGTTGAAAGAAGTTATCCATTGATATATCTGTAACCTGGATGATTAATTTTGCGGTTAAGCCTTGGGGTGCTAGTGAGCATTTCAGTTGGATACCCTTTAGGGCCTTTCACTGCGCTCACGTGGTGAGGGCATGGTTCACTCTTTCTCCAAGCAAGTTTTAGGCACTGCGCAATTTAGCTATCGCCACAGCCTGAGACAGTGCGGCTTTGAGGCTGCCGCAGTCTGCAATGCCTGTGCCCGCGATATTGAGAGCTGTGCCGTGGTCTACTGAAGTGCGGATAAAGGGTAGCCCCAAAGTGATATTGACGGCGTGGCCGAAACCCTTGAATTTTAACACTGGAAGCCCCTGATCGTGATACATAGCTAAAACGGCGTCACATTCCGACAAATGCGGTGGGGTAAAAAGAGTGTCTGCGGGAAGTGGACCTTTCAGTGATATACCTTGGTGGCGTAAGTGTTCGAGCGTGGGTTCAATTATTTCTATTTCCTCATGGCCTAAGTGTCCCCCCTCTCCAGCATGGGGGTTGAGGCCGCAAACGCTAATACGAGGATTGGAGATGCAGAAGTGTTCCCGCAAACTGGCGTCGAGGATGGTAATAATATGCTCTAGAAGCGGGGGGGTGATAGCAGCGCTCACATCTTTGAGGGGCAGGTGAGTTGTCACTAGAGCAACCCGAAGGTCCTCTGCTGCTAGCATCATAACGACACGCTCAACTCCGGCTTTTTCAGCAAAGAACTCTGTATGGCCACTAAATGGAGTGCCGGCATCATTGATAATGCCCTTGTGCACGGGCCCTGTAACCACGGCATCAAACTGGCCGGCCAGGCAACCCTCTGCCGCAACTGAAAGGGTTTCCAATACATAGGGTGCATTGACTGCATTCAGTAGGCCAGGTTTAGCTGGCTCGGCTATGGGGACCGGTAGTATGTAGAGAGCACCGGTAGGTGTCCCCTCTGTGCCTGCTGTGGACAGAGGAAGGAGCTGAAGAGGCAACCCCAATGCCGCAGCGGTCTCTGTCAGTAGCTGGGGATCAGCAATTGCGACAATCTGTGCTGGAGAACTCTCTTGTGCGATCTTCACAGCGAGCTCAGGGCCAATACCTGCAGGTTCTCCGGGGGTGAAGGCAATTTTAGGAGCCATTGCTATATAACTTTCCTGTAGCTACAAAAAAAAACCGGGCACTGGGCCCGGTCTTTCCCGCTGAAAAAGCGGCTTACTATTGGTTTCCTGAGTCCTCAGTGGTCTCAGAGTCCGGCAATTTAATCTCAACGTATGCCTGGTCGCGAATCTCACGTCGCCAGTTTTGCAGTTCTTCTTCATAGCGGCGGTTGCGCAGCAAATTGGCTGCCTGATTGCGGATATATTTGTCGGTCATATCCTGTTTGCGCCGATCTTCAACCTGCAGGATATGCCAGCCGAACTGGCTGCGGAAAGGCAGGCTAATGCTGCCAATCTCAGTTGCATCCATAGCCTGGGTAAACTCTGGCACAAACTGTCCGGGCATAGACCAGCCAAGATCGCCACCGGATAGCATAGAACCTATATCCTCTGAGTTCTCGCGCGCGAGCTCGCTAAAGTTATCGCTGGCCATGGCCTCTTCACGGAGCTCAATCAGCTTATTGTAAGCTTGGTCATCGGTAAGAATAGCGGACGGCTTAAGCAGGATATGGCGAACTTTTGTCTGTTCCACCAACTGCTCGCTGGCGCCTTTCTGCGCGTGAATCTTTAATAGGTGAAAGCCGGCATCACTGCGGAAAGGCTCGGTAACATCGCCGGCTTTTAAGTCGGTGAGGGCATCGGCAAAAAGAGTGGGAAGCTCGACGGTCTTGCGCCAACCCAGGTCACCACCGGAGAGGGCATTCTGGCCGGCAGAGTTAGCGATTGCCAGACGGCGGAAGTCAGCGCCTTCTTTGGCCTGTTTAGCTAGGTCTTCAGCCTTCTCCCGTGCCTGGGTAACTTCGCTGCTGGGAGCGCTGGAACTTACGGGTATCAGGATATGGCCCAGCTCAAATTGAGGGGACTTCCAAAACTCCCCCTCTTTGGAGCGCAGGAAGTTATCGATATCCTGGTCGGTAATCTGGATCCGGCGGTTAACGCTGCCTTGCTCGACCCGGCGAATCATCAGCTCCTGGCGAATTTGCTGACGAAAGCTCTTCATGCTCATACCGTCAGCGAGCAGGCGCTGGCGGAATTCTTCAGGGCTGACTCCGGCATTTTGTTGGACACGGGCGATAGCTTGGTCCAGTTCCGATTCGGAGACGGTGACCCCTGCGCGAGAGGCCATCTGCAGTTGCAAGCGTTCGATAATGAGTTGTTCGAGAACCTGGCGGCGCAAAACATCCACAGGAGGAGCCTGCACCTGTTGTGCTTGGATTTGGCTGGCGATGGTATTCATGCGCTGGGTCAATTCACTGGCCATCACAACATCGTCGTCAACAACAGCGACTACCCGGTCAAGGTTTCTGACTTGTGCGGTAGCAGTGGCGGCGATCAGAGCGCCAGCTGCCATTACGGGTGCCAGGCCCAGTTTCGGTATGAATTTCTTAATTATTCTCATCACTGTTTCAGCTCTTCTCTCTGATCAAAGTTGGCAATCCCCTGGGTCAGCATTTCTGTCACGGTTGAACCAAAGCCTGCTAATCCTTTGAGTTCGACTTCAAGATAGATACCTTCGTCGTACTCAAGGTCTTCAGCAGGTACAACCCCTGCGAGATCATTGTCCAGTGTGCGTCGCCACACCAGTCGGGTACGGTAGCAGCAGTCGTCATATTCGATTCCTGCCAGGTATTCCAGTTCCCGATTCAAAGTAAGATCATAGCTGGCACCAGCCATGAGTGAGGTATGAGTACCAAGTGGGAGGACAGTTGAGGCGTTTAGTTGACTCACGGTTTCATCTTCATCTTCGTCCTCATCCTCGTCATCTGTCGAGTCTGGGCGCTCGTAGTAATAGCTTAAGTTAAAGATGCGGTAGTCGTCGTCAAGATAGCGCAGGCTGAAATTACCGCGATTAATATTGTGCTCACTATCTTCATAGACCAGCTCAGTCCCCAAACGCAGGGATTCGAAAGGGCGACTCTCGATTCGCGCAGCCAGTTCTGACCTTTGGGTATCCTCAATGTAAGCGGTGCGGCCAATTTGCCTGTCACTGGAGTAGTAGACCTGACCGACACTGGCTGAGAAGAGGTCCCGGCCACTGACTGGATCTAGAAAGCGGGTTGTCAGGCCCAGGGCAAGTCTGTCTGCATCGTCGATCCGGTCATTTCCGGTAAATCGGCTATCGCGGAATAACTGGTCGTAACTGAAAGTGTAAAGTGACGTGTCGTACAGCAGGTTATTACTGTCAGGGTCGATCCTAATTTCAGGATCGACATCGTTGGCACGACCGCTGATATCAAAGAAATCACTCTGATCGGCATTGCTGCTAATCAGGGTAAACAGCCGTGGCTCCAGCGTCTGGATAAAGTCCCGGTTAAATAGGTGGCTATCGCGCTCAAAGTAGAGCCCTGTATCAAGGATGAACTGGGCTGCAGCCGCATCGGGGGTATCGTCAGCATCCTCAGGTAAAAACAGGTCATTCACACTGTAAGCGAGGTAGCGTCCTGCTATTCCCGGCTTGAAATACCCCCAGAGCCACTCTTTATCCCAGTAGAATTCATAGTCGAGGCGCAGCCGATCTGCAGTGATAAAGTCCCGTGTCTGAGTAGTGACACTGTCGGGGTCATCGGTGTCCTCAATAAACCTTATGGTTTGCGTGTCACTGTGATCCCAGCTGGTGATTTCGTTCTGCATAGTCAACAGCCAGTCATCCCAGCGGTAATCCCCGTCTATATCCAAACGAGGGTATTGGGCAAATGTATCGAAGGCGTCATTTTCCAGTACCTGATAGTCCTGGGTACGCAGCGTTGCTTGCCAGTGCTCGCTGCGAAGTAGCCCCTGAACTTTCTGGCTAACTCGGGTTTCTGCATTGATATCGAGGTTGGCCGTGCTTAAATCACGGAAATAGTCCGGATCGCTGACCTTGGTGTAGTCGATATCGGTACGCCAGACACTGCCGCTGTAACCGCCTTGCTGCTCTAGACTGATCAGCCAGCGGTCCTCACCTTTGTAGGGAAGAACCAAGTCCTCGGGGAAGCCCTCATCAATAAGGTCCTGGGCAAGGTCATTATTGCCGCCATCGTCATCGGGGAGATCGGCCAGACGGATTTCAGTACTAAACATTTCTGCCAGGTGCCTGAACTCAACCTCTAACCCGGCTCCGCGATATTGGATGTAACGCGGGGAAATGGTAGCGTCCATCTGCGGGGCAATATTCCAGTAGTAGGGAATGGCGAGGTCCCAGCCATTCTTATCGCTGTTGCTGAGTGTGGGAAACAGGAAGCCGGACATGCGCGCATCGCCCACAGGAAAGCGGAAATACGGCAGGTATAAGACAGGTACGTCCAGAATCTTCAGGCGCACATCTCGTGCAGTACCCTGGCTCTCTACTTCATCAATATTGATCTCGCGGCCCGTGAGTTGCCAGAACTCACGACCGGGTTCACAGCGGGTATATGTCCCTTCGGTCAGGGTCAATTCACCACTGGTTTGACGTGCAACCAGCTCGGCCCCGCCGTGGATAAAAGCATCGTGCACCACATAAGTGGCATCCTCAACAGAAGCCGCTTCGCTTTCGGTATGGACTTCGGCGGAGGAACCACGGATCAGCAAACCGGGCTCCCGAAGCTCAATCGCACCATCTAAAGTAGCGATATTTTCCGGGCGATTCAGTTTGACCTGGTCGGCGAAGAGCTGTCGGTAACCCTGGGTAATATGTACATTTCCGCTCAGCTCGGCTGAACCATCTTCCAGCCACTGGGATTTCTCAGCAGTAGCTCTGAGCGGGGCCTCCCCTGGGGGCAGGTCAGAATCGGGGTAGTTGCGAGGAGGCGCCACAAAGGCGCCAGAGCACACCGCCGGTAAATTCGCTAGCTCCTCTGGGGTTAGCTCAGAGCGGGGCAACCAGTCCAAGTACAAATAGGGGTTGTAGTCGGGATCAGGATACGGCTCGCCCTGATTGGCTTGCGCCCACAGAGGTTGAGCAGCGATCAGGCCGAGAGCGATGGAGCGGGCTTGGGAGTTATTAGCAATCGCCAGAGCGAGGCGACGCCACCGGGAGACTTCAAGCATCAAACGATATGTTCCAGCTATCTTTTAGTGTTTCTTTATCGATGGATACGTGCGACAGCTTTCGAGCCGGGGCGCGCAAAATCATCGTCCGATTCTACTTGAATGTAGATGTGGTTAATAGCCGTACTGAAGTCGTAATGTTACAGCTAGAGGCTCAGCTTCGAAACGTAAATTACCTGGAACTCGTGTTCTGTTTTTAGCTGAGGCAAAGTAGGGGCTCCAATAAATAGTGATGGCGTCTCTGGACGCAGAGAGGCTCGGGGTTAAAATGCAGCTTGAAACAGTTGGAATATAAGATGAGCCTAAGATCGAGCAGTGAAGTTGAGCAAGGGTGCGAGATCGACTCCGATCCCAGACGCAATGCCTTGAGTGAGTGGGTTGGCGTGGCCCTGGGTATGGAGGCTCCGGCTGATTTATCGAGCCTGGCGGGAGATGCTGGATTTCGCCGTTATTTTCGCACTCTAACCGAGCCGTCACTGATAGCGGTAGATACTCCTCCCCAATTGACTAACCCCGCCCGCTTTGTGGCTCTGGCTGATTACTTGCGCCGCAACGGTATTCATACGCCGATGGTGGTTGCTGCAGACACCGCAGAGGGGTACTTGCTGCTGGAAGATTTGGGGGATACCCAGTTATATAGCGTGCTCAACAGCGACAGTGTTGAGGGACTCTATGCAGAGGTAATGAGTGAACTTTTATGCCTGCAGCAAATCCCTTTTGAGGAACAATTATTCCCAACTTATAGTCGGGAACTACTTCTTAAGGAAATGCAGGTTATGCCTGAGTGGCTGGTGCGAGAGCTACTTGGCTACCAGCTTTCAGAGCGGGAAGAAAAGCTGCTGGAGCAAACCTTTGAATTGTTGCTTAACAGTGCGGAGGAGCAGCCTCACACGATTGTTCACCGGGATTACCACAGTCGCAACCTGATGATCCGCGACGGGGAAAGGCCGGGGATTGTCGATTTTCAAGACGCAGTGTGGGGGCCCGCCACCTACGATCTGGTGTCTCTGCTCAAAGATTGCTATATCCGTTGGCCCCGCGAGCGGGTAGAGCGCTGGGTGCTGGCTTACGTCGCGACTGCTGAAGCGGCGGGTGTTATGCAGCCTGTGGACCCACAACTTTATCTTCGTTGGTTCGACTGGATGGGGCTACAGCGTCATATTAAAGTGCTGGGTCTGTTCCCGCGCCTCAGTCTGCGTGATGGAAAGCAGGGATACTTGCAGCACCTGCCGCTGGTGATTCGCTATGTTTTGGAAACCGCTGAGCGCTACCCAGAGCTGGAGCCGTTTACTGATTGGTTCAGCGGCACCCTACTGCCGCAGATAGAGCCTTTGCCCTGGTACAGCGATTACCGCTGTGCCGGTGACTAGCCGAAGTAGGCCGTACGAAAACTGTACAGATTAATTTAATGAGCAAACCCAAAGAGAATTCCCCTTTGACTGCCATGGTATTGGCAGCAGGTTTTGGGCGCCGTATGCGCCCACTGACTGACCAAACACCAAAGCCTCTGTTACCGATTGCCGGTAAGCCCCTGATTGAATATGCAATTGAGCGCTTGGCAGCTATTGGTGTGCAAAAGGTCGTGATTAACCTGGGCTACTTAGGACCCAAAATTCGTCAACAGCTTGGTTCTGGTTCCCGCTGGGGGTTGGATATTCATTATTCTGTGGAGCATGAGGAGGAGCCACTGGAAACTGCCGGCGGGATTCTCAAGGCACTGCCACTGATCGGCGATTCATCGTTTTTGGTGGTTAATGGTGATGTCTGGTGTGACTATGACCTGTCGCAATGGATCGAGAGGCCGCTGCCGGAGTCTTGCCCTGGGCGTCTTTTGATGGTCCCTAATCCTCCCCATAACCCCGATGGAGATTTTGGCATAGAAGGTGGCTTGCTGTCGGGTACAGCCAAGCCCCGCTATACCTTTGCGGGTATTAGCTGGCTGCGAGCTGAAACCCTCACTGAATACCCTAAGCGTCGCGAATGCTTTGGGCTTGGGGAAGTGTTCACCTTTAATGAGGATAAGCTACAAGCTGAACTCTATGAGGGGGACTGGTGCGATGTGGGAACCCCCGAGCGCCTGGAAAATTTAGATCGCCGACTGACTGGCGAAAGTTGAGTTACCAAAGGATATTTTGATGTCAGATTACAAGATCGCCCCCTCTATTCTCTCCGCAGATTTCGCACGTTTGGGTGAGGAAGTGGACAATGTGTTGGCAGCCGGAGCGGACTGGGTGCATTTTGATGTGATGGACAATCACTATGTGCCAAATCTCACGATTGGCCCTATGGTATGCCAGGCCCTTCGCAAACACGGTGTTGAGGCTCCGATTGATGTGCACCTGATGGTGGAGCCGGTGGATGAAATGATTCGCATGTTCGCCGATGCCGGAGCTACCTATATTACGTTCCACCCAGAAGCCTCTCGTCACCCGGACCGCTCCCTACAATTGATCCGCAGTCTCGGCTGTAAAGCCGGGCTGGTGTTCAATCCAGCCAGTGGCCTTGATGCGGCCAAGTATGTAATGGATAAGCTGGATATGATCCTGCTGATGTCGGTGAACCCAGGCTTTGGTGGACAGAAGTTTATCCCCAATACCCTGACCAAGTTAAAAGAAGCCCGCAAGTTGATTGATGAGTCTGGGTTTGATATTCGCCTTGAGATCGACGGCGGTGTGAATCGCGACAATATTGCCGAAATTGCTGCAGCTGGAGCAGATACCTTTGTCGCTGGGTCTGCCATATTCAATACCCCGGACTACGCTGAAGTGATTGCAGCCATGCGTAAGAGTTTGGCTTAATTTACAAAACTGGCGGGCAATCTCTTGCCCGCCATAGACGGGATTTGTTAACTTGTGCGCCTGCACTGAGGGAATTTCCGTGAACCACTCTTTCTCCCTGACAAACAGTTGGCGATGGCGCCACTGATCTGCTGAGGCCCAATCGAGTTTGGCGATTGAGGCACCTTTCCCGTGGGCGCTGCTTATACTCTGGCGCCAATCATAAAGAATGAAAAATTGATCGGAGTCTCCATGACCCCTACTGAATACGCTCAACTTGCGTCTGAGGGTTATAACCGTATCCCCCTGGTAAGGCGCGTACTGGCGGATATTGAAACGCCACTGTCCACCTATTTGAAACTGGCCGGAGGCCGTTACAGCTATTTGCTGGAATCGGTCCAGGGCGGGGAGAAGTGGGGACGCTATTCCATTATTGGTTTACCTGCGCGGACTCTGCTCAGGGTTAAGGGCACTGACATCACCGTGGAAACTGATGGTGAGGTTGTAGAGAGCTACAGCGTCGCCGACCCTCTGGAGTTTGTTGAGCAGTTTCAGCAGCGCTATCAGGTGCCTGAATTAGCGGATCTGCCTCGTTTTAACGGCGGGTTGGTGGGCTATTTTGGCTATGACTGCGTGCGCTATATCGAACCGCGTCTGGCCGCCAGTACTCCGCCGGATACCCTGGGTAATCCGGACATCCTGTTGATGGTCAGCGATGAATTGGTGGTTTTTGACAATCTTGCCGGTGCGGTAATTCTGATTGTCCACGCAAATACCGCTGAAGAAGCAGCCTATGAAAAAGCCCAGCAGCGCCTGGACCAATTGGTTGGCCAGTTAGCACAACCGCTGCCGGATACTGTGCCCCTCGATTTGCATGGGCGCGGCATTGATGAGAGCGAATTCCAATCCCACTTTGGCGAGGACAACTTTAAGCGCGCAGTAGACCGGGTTAAAGAGTATGTGCTTGCCGGCGATGTGATGCAGGTGGTGCCCTCCCAGCGCCTGTCTGCGCCTTTCGATGCGCCGCCACTCAATTTTTACCGTGCTTTACGCAGTTTGAACCCTTCGCCGTATATGTATTTCCTCGATCTGGGTGATCACCATGTGGTGGGCTCCAGCCCAGAAATTTTGGTGCATTTAGAAGAGGGGGAAATGACTGTGCGACCTCTGGCGGGAACCCGCCATCGGGGAGCCACTGAGGAGGAGGATCTTGCCCTGGAGGAAGAGCTGTTGGCAGATCCCAAAGAACTCGCCGAACATCTGATGCTGATTGACCTGGGGCGCAATGATATCGGCAGGGTGGCTGATACTGGCAGTGTTAAAGTCACCGATCAAATGTTTGTCGAGCGCTATTCCCACGTGATGCATATCACCTCCAATGTTGTCGGCCGGTTAAAGCCGGGCCTCACCGCAATGGATGCTCTGCGCGCGGCACTGCCGGCCGGTACCCTGTCGGGCGCCCCCAAGATTCGCGCTATGGAAATTATCGATGAGCTGGAGCCAGAAAAGCGTGGCATTTACGGTGGGGCGGTCGGCTACCTGGCTTGGAATGGCAATATGGATACCGCTATCGCCATTCGTACTGCAGTTATCAAGGATGGCCGACTATATGTGCAGGCGGGGGCTGGTCTAGTGGCCGACTCAGATCCACAGTCAGAGTGGAATGAAACAATGAATAAGGCCCGAGCGCTTTTCCGCGCTGCCGGTATGGCGCTGGCCAAAAGTAGTGACCCTGTAAAGATCGAGCAAGATGAGCGAAGTTAGTATTTCTCAAAAGTTGACCCTGGCTGAACGCTGCGAGCGAGTTGTCGCAGCGCCGTTATTTAACCAAATCATTATCGGAATGATTCTGCTCAATGCCGTCGCTGTTGGGTTGGAGACTTCCACTTGGGTGACGGAGCGCTTTGGTACGCTGCTGGGCGCTATTAATCAACTGATTCTCGCCTCATTTGTTATTGAGGCGCTGGTTAAAATTTTTGCCCATGGGGCCCGTCCCTGGCGTTACTTTGCCAGTGGTTGGAATTGCTTTGATTTTACTATTATTGCACTGAGTTTGATTCCTGCTACAGGGCCGCTAGCTACCCTGGCGCGCTTGGTGCGGGTATTAAGGGTTTTGCGGCTGGTGTCTGCATTCCCGGAACTCCGCACACTGGTGGACACGCTTTTGCGCAGTTTGCCAAGCATGATGCACATTGCTTTGTTGATGAGCATCATTTTCTATATCTATGGTGTAGCGGGTTATTTCCTATTTCACGATATTGATCCAACTCACTGGCGCACTTTACCCATCGCATTTTTGAGTTTATTCCGCATAGTCACCTTTGAGGACTGGACGGATATTATGTATACAGCGATGGATTCGATGCCTTGGGCCTGGCTTTACTTCGTCAGCTTTGTGGTCATGGGGGCGTTCGTAATGATTAACCTCTTTATCGGTGTAGTCTTGAATAATCTGGAAGAGGCCAAATTGCGACGAATGGATGAAATGTGTCTGCCTCCAAGCCAGACCGAAATCCTGCGCGAACTCCGCGCAACCCAGGCCTCTCTCGCACGCCTACAAAAAAGAATGGAAGAATCCACTTATCAACCAGAGGCTAAGGGGGCCGCACAATGATTTTAATGATCGATAACTACGACTCCTTTACCTGGAATGTAGTGCAGTACCTGGAAGAGCTGGGTGCAAAAGTGGTGGTAAAACGCAACGACGAAATTACCTTGGATGAAGTCGAGGCAATGGCGCCAGAGAAAATCGTGATTTCGCCGGGTCCCTGTACCCCCAATGAGGCGGGTATTTCTCTCGATACCATTCGCCGTTTTGCCGGCAGTATCCCTATTTTGGGTATTTGTCTGGGGCACCAGAGTATTGGACAGGTCTTCGGTGGCAGGGTAGTCCGTGCCCGGCAGGTTATGCACGGCAAAACATCCCCTATAGTGCACAACAATTTGGGGGTGTTCCACGGTTTGTCCAACCCATTTGAGGCGACTCGCTATCACTCACTGGTAGTGGAGAAAAGCAGTTTACCGGAATGCCTGGAGATCACTGCCTGGACTGAGACAGAGGATGGTGAAATTGACGAGATCATGGGCGTGAAGCACCGGGAATTAGCAGTAGAAGGGGTGCAATTTCATCCTGAGTCAATTCTCACCATGCACGGTCACGATATGTTGAGAAACTTTATCGAGTCTTGAGGGCCGGAAGAACAAGTGCGCGGCGGGCAGGTCCCGCCAGAATCAATAACCAGAGTGGGGCAAAGGGGGAAAAATGAATATTCAACAGGCCATTGCCAAACTGGTGGATGGCGAACACCTTACTCGTGAAGAAATGCGCGAAACCGTGGGCCAGATTATGCGTGGCGAAGCGCTGGAGTCACAGATAGGCGCACTCCTTATAGCACTGCGTATACGCGGTGAGACAGTCGATGAAATTGTCGGCGCAGTGGAAACCATGCGTGAGCTGGCGGTAAAGGTTGAGCTCGACCTGGAAAACACAGTTGATATTGTCGGCACCGGTGGCGATGGCGCCAATCTATTTAACGTGTCCAGTGCGAGCAGCTTTGTTGCAGCTGCTGCCGGAGCTAAGGTAGCCAAGCATGGCAATCGCTCGGTGTCGTCCAGTAGTGGTTCTGCGGACCTGCTTGAGCACGCCGGCGTATTTTTGGAATTGAGTCCCTCGCAGATGGCGCGTTGCGTAGAGACTATCGGTATTGGCTTTATGTTTGCGCCCAGCTTTCACAATGCAATGCGCCACGTTGGCCCATCGCGAAAGGCATTGGGACTGCGTACCATCTTCAATCTACTCGGGCCGATGACAAATCCGGCGGGGGTAAAGCGCAAAGTAATCGGTGTGTATGACAAGCGCTACTGTCGCCTGTTGGCTGAGGTTCTGCAAAAGCTCGGTTCAGAGCATGTGCTGGTTTTACATAGTGATGATGGGCTCGATGAAGCCAGTATTGCTGCGGATACCTTTGCTGTGGAATTAAAGGATGGTGCCTTGCAGGAATATACCCTCAAGCCTGAAGACTTTGGCTTGCTGCGCCGTGACCTCTCTGATCTTAGTGTTTCTGGTTCCGAGGACTCCCTGGCCCTGATTCGCAATGCGCTGGGTAAGCGCAATACTGAGGCGGGGCAAAAAGCCGCGGATATTATTGCGCTTAACGCAGGCCTGGCAATTTATGTCAGCGGCGTTGCGCACTCTGCAGAGCAAGGTGTCGCTATGGCACAAGATGCTATCGACAGCGGTCTCGCCGGAGAGAAAATTAACGATCTTGCCGCGTTTACCAGTGCGTTTCGCCCAGAGGAAATTCAATCGTGAGTACACCGACCATTTTAAAAACAATTGTCGAGCGCAAGTGGCAGGAGGTTGCTGAGCGGAAGGCTGAGTGCTCCACCGACGAAGTTCGCCTTCGCGCCAGGGATCAGGAACCGGTGAGAGGCTTTGTCGATGCAGTGGATCGCAAGATTTCCACTGGTGAGGCTGCAGTAATTGCCGAAATTAAAAAAGCCTCTCCCAGTAAAGGCGTGATTCGCGAGGATTTCCTTCCTGCAGAAATTGCTACCAGCTATGAAAAAGGTGGAGCGGCTTGTCTGTCAGTACTAACCGATGTCGACTTTTTTCAGGGTGCAGATAATTACTTGCAGCAGGCCCGAGATGCCGTACGCCTACCGGTGCTGCGCAAGGACTTTACCGTTGATCCCTACCAAATCTATGAAGCTCGCGCGATTGGGGCCGACTGTATTTTGCTGATTGCAGCCTGCCTGGAAGATCCACAGATGGCGGATCTCAACGGGCTCGCTTTGGAGTTGGGTTTGGATGTCTTGGTGGAAGTGCATAACCACAAGGAGTTGGAGAGGGCCCTGGCATTACCTAACCGCTTAATCGGCATCAATAATCGCAATCTGCACACTTTCGATGTGCAGCTGGAAAATACCTTTAAGTTACTGGACTTGATCCCCGACGACCGTCTTGTGGTCACGGAAAGTGGTATTCATACCACAGATGATGTTGCGGCGATGCGTGGTCATAACGTCAATGCTTTCCTGGTGGGAGAGGCCTTTATGCGGGAGGAGGAGCCGGGCAGAAAATTGATGGAAATGTTTAACTGACCGCTTACTCCAGTAGTAGAAATAAAAAAGGGCGATGTAAAAATCGCCCTTTTTTTATGCGGTGTATTTATTCGGTTACTAGCGGGTACCGTACACCACCATGGTTTTACCTTTAACGGAAACCAGGCCCTGTTCTTCCAGGGTTTTTAATACGCGGCCCACCATTTCCCGGGAGCAGCCGACGATACGGCCAATTTCCTGGCGGGTGATTTTTATTTGCATGCCCTCGGGGTGAGTCATTGCATCCGGCTCATTGCAGAGGTCGAGCAGGGTGCGAGCGACACGCCCGGTGACATCCAGGAAGGCGAGATCACCAACTTTGCGTGTGGTGTTGCGCAGGCGGCCTGCCATTTGGGTGGCCAGGGCAAAAAGAAACTCTGGGTGCTGGCGAGTGAGTTCCTGGAACTTGGTGTAGGAGATTTCTGCCACCTCACACTCGGTTTTGGTGCGGACCCAGGCACTGCGGGTGTCCTGATCGAACAGGCCCATCTCACCGAAAAAGTCTCCGTCGTTGAGGTAGGCAACGATCATCTCGCGGCCTTCATCGTCCTCAATCAGAACTGTAACGGAACCGCGCATAATGAAATAAAGGGATTCACAGCGGTCGCCAGCATAGATAATTGTGCTCTTGGCCGGGTAGCGACGCCGGTGGCAGTGGGCCAGAAAGTCTTCAATATTGCCGATAGTCATGGGGTCTTCGATAGCAACCGTCACGGATTTATTCCTCATTTTTTGTCTTGTGCTCTATCCCGGCTTTAGCAGCTGAGCACTATTGAATTATCGCGCGAAAACAAAATCCCCAACAGGGGCTGACCGCGGCAAAGTTCCGCAGTGTGACCTGTGACACTATGGCACTGGGTCGCTTGGACTTCATAAACCACGATGCGTTCATAGAAAAAGCATTTGATCATGCGTCATTCGGCTTTCGCGCGGAGGCGTACCAGACACTATACCGGAAACATACAGGTGCCGGGATAGACTTCGCCAATATGCTAAGCTTCGCCGCTGAAGTTTTAATGGGAGTGGAGTGATGCAGGGGAAAGTAACCTGGGTAAATGATTTAACCTTTGTCGGTGAAGCCGGCAGTGGTAATTCGGTAGTGATGGAAGGCGGCCGCACAAATAATGGTGTGCGCCCGATGGAAATGATTTTGCTGGGCGTCGGTGGCTGCGCGGCTTACGATGTGGTGAGTATTTTACAGAAGGCGAGACAAGACATTATTTCCTGTCATTGTGAACTGGAAGGTGTACGCCCGGATACAACCCCATCGCCGTTTGAGCGAATTGAAATGAAGTTTGTAGTGCGCGGTCGCGGATTGAAGGAATCCCATGTTGCCCGTGCAGTGGAACTCTCCGCAGAGAAATACTGCTCAGGCTCCATCATGTTGCGCAATGCGGGTGTCGAGATTGTGCACAGCTACAGCGTTGAAGAAGCTTGAAGAGAAATTAGCTGGGAAGGGAGGGAGGATACTGGGCGTAACCTCCCTAAAATCCAAGTCGTTTTAATGAGTGAAGAGTAACGGTCAGATTTTATAACTGGCCGAGGTCATCACTTTGGATACCAGAGACATCACTCCTTTTACCGGAGCGGGGAAGCGGGCACCACCGGCGGCCAGTGCGGCGTGGGCGTGCTCGTCTTCGTCAATTAACATCTGTTCCACTACCGCACGGCTTCTCTTGTCGTCGGCGGGAAGCTTTTCGAGGTGGCTCTCAAGATGTTTACACACCTGGTCTTCCGTAGCGGCCACAAAACCGAGGCTGATTCGGTCGCTGATTTTCCCGGCGGCGGCGCCGAGCCCAAAGGACATGCCATACCAAAGCGGGTTGAGTAGGCTGGGGCGGCTGTCCAATTCCTTCAAGCGCTGTTCACACCAGGCCAGATGGTCGATCTCCTCATCGGCAGCGCGCTCCATTTCCCCCCGCACCTCGGGCAGCTTGGCGGTCAGGGCCTGGCCCTGGTAGAGCGCCTGGGCGCAGACTTCACCGCTATGGTTGACCCTCATAAGGCCAGCGGCGTGTTTGCGTTCACTGTCGGTGAGGTCTGTCTCGGCTTCCCCCTTCGCCGGGGATGCCCGGCCGTGGCAGGGTTCGCCGGGACTCAGGGTGCGCAGAGCCCGATCCGCTTGAATTAACAGGCGGTCGAGTCCACTGAGGCTGCGTTTACTCATAGTATTCTGCTCCCTGTCAGAGGCGACCGCTGATGAGCGGCCGCCGATGCCAGCTGTTAGTCCTGCTGCTCTGCAGAAACCTTTTCTCTTTCGACAGCGCGGTAGCCGATATCTTTCCGGAAGAACACGCCGTCCCAGTAGATAGCCCGAGCTGATTCATAGGCATTTTCCTGAGCTTCAGCGACGGTATCCCCCAATGCTGTGGCGCACAACACCCGGCCACCATTGGTGACTACGCGCTCACCATCCAGTGCGGTACCGGCGTGGAAGACCTTGGCATTGTCACTGTCTGCTTTGTCCAGGCCGCTGATGGCGTCGCCTTTGCGGTAGCTGCCGGGATAGCCGTGCGCGGCAAGTACCACACCCAGGGCTGGGCGGGGATCCCACTCAGCAGTGACAGTGTCCAGCTTCTTGTCCAGAGCAGCCATGCACAGGTCGACCAGGTCCGACTTCAGACGAATCATAATTGGCTGGGTTTCCGGATCGCCAAAGCGGCAGTTGTACTCGATAACCTTCGGAGTACCGTCGCTGTCGATCATCAGACCGGCGTAAAGGAAACCGGTATAGGGCGTACCCTCAGAAGCGAGACCTTTAACGGTGGGTTCGATTACCTCTTGCATGATGCGCTGGTAAATGGTGTCGGTCACTACCGGTGCCGGGGAATAGGCACCCATACCGCCAGTATTGGGGCCGGTATCGCCATCGCCAACGCGCTTGTGATCCTGGCTGGTGGCCATCGGCAGGATATTTTCACCATCCACCATTACGATAAAGCTCGCTTCCTCACCCTGGAGGAACTCCTCGATAACCACGCGGCAGCCGGCTTTACCAAAGGCGTTTCCAGACAGCATATCGCGTACGGCGAGCTCAGCCTGCTCTTCGGTCTCGGCAACGATTACACCCTTGCCCGCAGCCAAGCCGTCGGCTTTAACTACGATGGGTGCGCCGCGCTCGCGAATGTAGGCAACCGCCGGCTCCACCTCGGTGAAATTGCGGTAGGCAGCGGTGGGGATTTTGTGGCGCTCGAGGAAGTCTTTGGTAAAGGCTTTGGAGCCCTCCAGTTGGGAGGCGCCTTTGCTGGGGCCAAAAATGGCGAGGCCACGGGCATTAAAGAAATCGACAACACCCTCTACCAGCGGTGCTTCCGGGCCGACAATCGTTAGTTCTACGCCGTTTTCCTCGGCGAAATCTGCCAGGGCGGCGAAGTTATCCACACCGATTGCGATATTTTCCAGCTTGGGTTCGCGGGCAGTGCCGGCGTTGCCCGGGGCAACATAGACGGTGCCGACATTTGGGTTTTGCGCTGCTTTCCACGCCAGGGCGTGCTCGCGGCCACCTGATCCGATAACCAATACGTTCATTCTTAAATCCCCCTAAGTCGACCGATCCGGTCCATTGCACAGGTTATAGGTGTGCTAGTTTAACGTGGAATTGATTCTGGGGCCTGAGTCTCGCCCCTGGATTCAAATGATTTGTGCGGGCTGGGAAGTATCGATACTTCCCAGCCCGTTGATCATAGCCCGCAGCAGTAAGCATTTGCGGGCGTACAATCTTAGTGGCGGAAGTGGCGCATACCGGTAAATACCATGGCCATATTGTGCTCGTCCGCTGCGGCGATCACTTCTTCATCGCGCATGGAGCCGCCGGGCTGGATGACCGCCTGGATTCCTACAGCGGCAGCATTATCGATGCCGTCGCGGAAGGGGAAGAAGGCATCGGAAGCCATAACAGACCCTGCAACGGCGAAGCCGGCATGCTCGGCCTTGATTGCGGCGATGCGTGCGGAGTTTACGCGGCTCATCTGGCCTGCGCCTACACCCACGGTGCGACCGTCTTTGCCGTATACGATGGCATTGGATTTTACAAACTTGGCCACTTTCCAGGTAAACAGCAGATCGCGGATTTCCTCTTCAGTGGGCTGGCGCTTGGAGACCACTTTCAGGTCGGAAGCAGTGATCAGGCCGTCGTCGCGGTCCTGAACCAGCAGGCCGCCATTAACGCGCTTGTAGTCCAGTGCCGGGGTGCGCTCGCTGCTCCACTGGCCGCATACCAGCAGGCGCAGGTTCTTCTTCTCGGCGACGGCCTGCTTGGCCTCTTCGGAGACTGACGGTGCGATGATGACTTCAACAAACTGTCGCTCGACGATAGCGCGGGCAGTGGCGCCATCGAGTTCCCGGTTGAAGGCGATGATACCGCCAAAGGCGGATTCGCTGTCGGTAGCGAAAGCCAGGTCGTAGGCCGTGCGAATATCTTCAGCGATCGCCACACCACAGGGGTTGGCGTGTTTAACGATCACGCAGGCGGGTTGCTCGAAGGACTTAACGCACTCCAGTGCGGCATCGGTATCGGCGATATTGTTGTAGGACAGCTCTTTGCCCTGCAGCTGGGTGGCAGTGGAAATACTGGCCTCAGCTGGGTTGGCTTCGGTATAGAAAGCGGATTTCTGGTGCGGGTTCTCACCGTAGCGCAGATCCAGTTTCTTGATAAATTGGCTGTTGTAGGTGCGCGGGAACAGCTGCTTTTCTTCGCCTTTAATGGCGCCCAGGTAATTGGCAATAGCGCCGTCGTAGCCCGCAGTGTGTTCGAAGGCTTTTACCGCCAGATCAAAGCGGCTGACGTGGCTCAGGGCACCATCGTTAGCTTTCATCTCCTCGATGATCTTGCCGTAATCGCTGGCATTGACCACGATAGTGACATCTTTGTGGTTCTTGGCGGCAGCGCGAACCATGGTAGGGCCGCCGATATCGATGTTCTCGATAGCGTCTTCGAGGGAACAGTCGGGCTTGGCAACGGTTTGAGCGAAGGGGTAGAGGTTAACCACCACCATATCGATCGGGGTGATACCGTGCTCGCCCATGATGGCATCATCGGTACCACGGCGCCCCAGAATGCCACCGTGTACTTTCGGGTGCAGAGTTTTGACACGGCCGTCCATCATTTCGGGGAAGCCGGTGTAGTCGGAAACTTCTACCACGGGAATACCCGCTTCCTTGAGCTGGCGGTGGGTTCCGCCGGTGGAAAGAATCTCAACCCCCATTGCGGAGAGCTGTTGAGCGAACTCTACAATGCCACTCTTGTCAGAGACACTAATTAGAGCGCGGCGGATGGAAACCTTGTCTGTCATTGCACTTGATCCAACTGGTTTTCGAAAAGGATGTTTAAAGGGTTTTAGCGGTTGTCCACTGTGGCAACAAAAACGCTGCCGGGAAAATAGCGAAGGGGGATGAGTTACCTCATCCCCCTTCAAAATTTCGCTCGGTGGGAAGCTTACAGCAGGCCGTAGCGCTTCAGCTTCTTGCGCAGGGTGCCACGGTTGAGACCCAGTAATTGCGCGGCGCGGGTCTGGTTGTGACGGGTGTATTTCATCACCACTTCGAGCATGGGCGCTTCGATCTCCGACAGCACCATGTCGTAGACATCGGTTACCATCTGGCCATCCAGGTGGCGGAAGTAGTTCTCCATTGCGTGCTCGACGGCATCGCGCAGGGACTGCTGCTGTGGCTGTGCCAGTTGAGTCTGTCCCCTGGAGGATACTTCTTCATTGCCAGTATCCGGAATTAATACTTCGTTGTTCATGCCGCTTGTGCCCCTCTCGTTATTCGGCGTTCAAACCACTCGTGAACGCTGGCATGTTGTACTTCTGCACTCTCTATTTGGAAAAAGGTCTTGCGGAAGGACTCGCTATCCGCGAGCGTCTTCAAGTACCAGCCCACATGTTTGCGAGCGATACGGACCCCCATCACTTCACCGTAGAATCGGTGTAGTTCGCCCAAATGGGCGAGCAAAATATTCCTGACTTCATCCAATGTCGGTTCGGGTAGCCGCTCGCCAGTGGCGAGATAGTGGGCTATTTCCCGAAAAATCCATGGTCGTCCCTGTGCTGCACGGCCAATCATGACCGCCGATGCGCCAGTGTAATCGAGCACCTCTCGGGCTCTCTCAGCACTGCAGATGTCGCCATTGGCAAAAACCGGGATTTTTACCCTGGATACAATTTCGGCAATGGTATCGAATTCAGCCTGTCCGTGGTAGCCACAGGCGCGAGTGCGACCGTGAACCGCCAGTGCAGCGATCCCGGAATCCTCGGCCATTTTGGCTACAGTGACGCCATTGCGGGAATCCGGGCACCAGCCGGTGCGGATCTTTAGCGTCACCGGGACGGAAACAGACTGGACCACGGCTTGAAGAATATCCGCTACCAGCTTTTCATCCCGCAGCAGGGCGGAGCCCGCTGCTTTCTTACACACCTTTTTTGCCGGGCAACCCATATTAATATCGATGATTTGCGCGCCGCGACGAGCATTCTCCCGAGCGGCTTCCGCCATCATCTCAGGATCACCGCCGGCGATCTGCACCGATATGGGCGCCGCTTCGCCACCGTGATCCAGGCGCAAGCGGGACTTGCGGCTGTTCCACAGGCGAGTGTCCGAGGTCACCATCTCCGAAACCACCAATCCGGCGCCGAGTTCTCGGCACAGCTGGCGGAAGGGGCGGTCGGTGACACCGGCCATGGGCGCCAGAATTACCGGGTTGTCGATAATATAGGGGCCAATGGCAGTAGACACGGTAGCTCCATTTGGGCTGTAGGAAGGGCAATCTGTGCCCCGGCAAAACAGCCGCCTATGATAGCGGCTGGCCCGTTAATGGCAAAGCGAAAAAGCGGGCAATTTGATCGAACACTGTCCATTTAGCCTGCTGAATGCGCAGGTTTGGTTGTTTATGGCGCCAAATCCCCTTTGCTAAAAACTTGGCCGGGGTACTTGTGTGCGCTTAGTGAGTGATGTTCAGCTCGTAGTTTACCGCTTCTGCACCGGGGTCAACCACCTCAATTGCGATATGAATGGGGCTGTCCTGGGGCATTAGTTTGCGTCCGGCCAACTCCCCCTGTAAGTACTCGTCCGGGGTAAACCGGCGACTGGCCACAGCCTTGTCCTTTAGGTCGCTGAAGTTCAGCAACAGGTTGGGGAAGGGTTGCGCGTAAGGGGCGGTATTTAGCAGCACTGCATCCACTACCAGGGCGCCCTGCAGCTGCGGGTGGGTGCGCACCATTAAGTTTGTGGCCTGGATCGCCCGGGTATCTTTTAGTTGGGGTAATGTGCAGCCGAATAGTGGGCAGGCGGCAGCATAGAAGTCCCGCCAGGGCTGTTTGCGGCTGAGGCTATCGAACTGGAAGTATGCAACCTGAATTACTATGCCGAGGATCGATAGGGGAATCAATGCACGCCACAGCCAGGGAGAGGCTGTGCGTTTCTTTTTGGGGACTCCCCACGACATCTCCACAGGCGCGGGCTGGATAGCTGAGATCAATTGCTCCCGCTGGGGCTCTTCAGCAGTGGTAGATTCGCCACCGAAGTAAGGCTCCTGGCGGCTTTCCTCAGTGGGGGGAGGTGTATCTACAGACTCGGTTGATACCGCAGGCTCATTGTTGTCCCAGGATGGTTCCTCAGCGAGGGAGCTAGAAGTTTCAAACTCCGGTACTTCAGGTTGGCCGTTGTACTCAGGCGAAGGGTCAGAATCAAAATCAGGAAGTTCTTCCCAGTCCGGCTTGAGGATTTTATCCAGGTCCTCTTCGGGTTCCGCTTCCTCTTCAGTGTGAGATGCTTCCAGCTCCTGCCACTCATGGTCGCCAAAGGCGTCACCAATTAATTCCTGCGCTGCTGCACTATATTCTTTTGGTTCAGATTTGGGCGCGCTGTCAGGTGCACTCTCACTGGTTGCACTCTCCCGACCGGCAGTTTGATCCACAGCTGGTGGAGATGGTGGGGTGGCGGGTTCGTCCTCGTCGAGCTCGATATCGTCGTGAATCAGGAAGTCATCGTCTTCCAGCAAAGCTTCCAAATCATTGCGGCTCTCGCTATCACTTTCTGAGAAAACGATATTTTCGTCTGCGCGAAACACCTGCAGGCAAGACCCACAGCGAACGGCGCCGCGGGCAGCGCGCAGTTGCTGGTCATTAATATGAAAAGATGTGCTGCAATGAGGGCAGCGGGTTACCAGTTGAGACATTCGACTAGAGCGCAGTTTATTTAGCAGCCAAGTTTATCAGCCCAAAGGGGTCCCGCGTAGTGCTCGGGGGCGCATTTAGCGCACCCGCTTGCCTGTCAGTCTGACCCATCCCTCGTGTTCGCCGTCAGGATCGAACTCAATCCATTCGCTGTAAGCATTTTTCACCTGCTCTGCCTGGGAACTGAGGATGCCGGACAGACAAATTTTTCCGCCCAATTGAGTGAGCTGTATCAGTTGAGAGGCGAGTTCTACCAGGGGACCGGCGAGGATATTGGCCAACATAACATCGGCGGCTTCGCTCGGCATTTGTTCTGGCAGGTAGACCGGGAAGCGCTCGGGGTCTATGCCGTTGCGCTGGGCATTGTCGCGGCTGGCGAGCAATGCCTGGGGATCGATATCGGTGCCGAGAACTCGCTCTACTCCCAGTAGAAGTGCGCTAATCCCCAGAATACCCGAGCCGCAACCGAAGTCGATGGCACTCTTACCTGCGAGCTCCTGCTGTGCCAACCATTGCAGACATAGGAAAGTAGTTGGGTGCGTGCCGGTGCCGAAGGCTAGGCCCGGATCGAGCAGCAGGTTCACGGCGTCCGGCTGTGGTGGCTCACACCAGCTGGGGCAGATCCACAAATTGGGGCCGCACTGGATGGGTTTGTAGTGGGTCATCCACTCCCGCTCCCAATCCTTGTCCTCAAGCTGCTCCCAGCGGGCATTGGGCAACATTTCGCATAGGAAGGAAGCTGCTTTTGCCTCGGTAACCGAGGTGTCCACTTCCGCATCGAACAACCCGGTGACCCGTGTTTGCTCCCATAGGGGCACCTCTCCGAGCCCGGGCTCAAGGATCGGTTGGTCAGCGTTGTCTTGCAGGGTGACAGATACGGCACCGGCAAAAAGCAGTGCGTCTTCAATTTTTTCCGCGTGATCACGGTCGGTGTCCACGCGGAGTTGTAGCCAGGGCATAATTATTCCGGAAATATTGTAGCGATGTTTACGGCATTGTTGCGGCTGGGCCGCACTCAGATAACGACGGTTGCCACGCCATCCTTGGCAAGGTTCAGTGTCGTTATGTTTGCCGCAATTCTCGCTAACTTTGCCCCGGCTGGCGAGCGCTTAAAGACCTAACTTCTTCTCCAGGTAGTGGATATTGACCCCACCCTTGGCAAAGTTTTCATCTCGTACCAACTCTTCCTGTAGGGGAATGTTGGTTTTGATACCGTCCACTACCAGTTCCGACAGGGCCACACGCATACGCGCCAACGCGGTTTCACGATCTTCCGCATGGGTGATCAGCTTGGCGATCATGGAATCGTAGTTGGGGGGTACCGAGTATCCGGAGTAGAGATGGGAGTCGACCCGCACACCCAAGCCGCCAGGCATATGGAAGTTGTTTACCTTGCCGGGGCTGGGGAAGAAGGTCTGCGGATCTTCGGCATTGATACGGCATTCAAAGGCGTGACCTTTGATTACGATATCTTCCTGCTTCAGGGATAGCTTCTCACCGGCACAAACCCGAATCTGCTCTTTGATCAGGTCGACGCCGGTTACCATTTCGGTAACGGGGTGCTCCACCTGAATACGGGTGTTCATTTCGATAAAGTAGAAACGCTCATTTTCATACAGGAATTCAAAAGTACCCGCGCCGCGATAGCCGATATCGATACAGGCTTGTACACAGGACTCATGTACCTGCTCGCGCACCTCATCGGGAATACCCGGAGCTGGGGCTTCTTCTAAAACCTTTTGATGGCGGCGCTGCAGGGAGCAGTCGCGATCGCCCAGATGGATGGCGTTGCCCTGGCCATCGGCCATTACCTGGATCTCAACATGGCGGGGATTCTGCAGGAATTTTTCCATGTAGACGGTGCCGTCACCGAAGGCCGCCTGGGCTTCGGACTTGGTCACGGCAATCGCGTTCACCAGCTCCTCTTCCTTTTCCACCACGCGCATGCCGCGACCACCGCCACCGGCGGCAGCTTTAATGATGACCGGATAACCGATGCTGCGGCCGATCTCCATGCAGCGCTCGCTATTATCGGGCAGCGGGCCGTCAGAGCCTGGAACGGTGGGAACGCCAGCCTTTTTCATGGCGGCAATTGCAGACACCTTGTCACCCATCAGGCGGATCACATCGGGATCAGGGCCAATAAAGGTAAAGCCGCTCTTTTGCACCTGTTCGGCGAAGTCCGCGTTCTCTGCGAGAAAGCCATAGCCGGGGTGCACGGCTACTGCGTCGGTGATTTCCATGGCGGAGATCAGGGCCGGCACATTTAGGTAGCTCTGCGGGGATGGGTTGGGGCCGATGCATACAGATTCGTCGGCCAGGCGTACATGCTTGAGATTGCGGTCTACCAAAGAGTGCACCGCCACAGTGGCGATGCCCATCTCTTTACAGGCGCGCAAAATCCGCAATGCGATTTCGCCGCGGTTGGCGATTAGGATTTTGTCGAACATTGTGACTTACCCCACTCAGACGATGGTCACGAGGGGCTGGTCAAACTCAACCGGTTGGCCGTCCTCCAGCAGGATCGACTCAATAGTACCGGCCTTGTCGGCTTCGATCTGGTTCATCATTTTCATCGCTTCGACGATGCATACAACATCGCCAACTTTGACCTGCTGACCCACTTTCACGAAGGCCTCGGCGCCAGGGCTGGGTGCAGCGTAATAGGTGCCTACCATCGGGGATTTTACCGCGTGTCCGCTGATAGCCGGCTTGGACTCTTTTTCAGCTGGGGCAGCAGGAGCGCTGGGCGCCGGAGCAGCGGGGGCGGCAACCGGTGCGGGAGGCGCGCTGTAAATCGGTGCAACGGGTTGGGCTGCGCTGCTGACGCCGCGACTGATGCGCACGGACTCTTCGCCTTCTTTGATTTCCAGCTCGCCGATATCCGATTCTTCGAGCAGCTCAATCAATTTTTTAATTTTGCGGATATCCATAGTTATTTACTCGCAGTTTGATTCATTGTTGTGCAGGTGTGGCATCCAGTTGATGGATGGCTGCCTGTAGAGCCAGGGTGTAGCTGTTGGCGCCAAAGCCACAGATTACGCCGCAGGCCAGATCTGAAAGATAGGAATGGTGTCGGAAAGCTTCCCTGGCGTGGGGATTGGACAGGTGAAGCTCAATAAACGGGATGGCAACGGCTGCCAGGGCATCGCGCAAGGCGACACTGGTATGGGTGAACGCAGCGGGATTGATCACGATAAAGTCGACCCCACTGGTCGCCGCCAAGTGGATTCGTTCGAGCAGGGCTGATTCACTATTGCTCTGTAGGACTTCCAGTTCGTGGCCGGCGGCGTCGCACTGGCGCTCGGCGGCTTCATTGATATCCGCCAGGGTGGTAGACCCGTAGATGTGCGGTTCGCGACTGCCTAAAAGATTTAGGTTGGGGCCGTGAAGGAGAAGAAGTTTAGCCATAATTCGCCCTGAAGAAAGTTGCCGAAAACCCATATAAAGTGGGTTAAAATTGGCTATCTTGCGGGCAAACTCGAAATTTCGGCCTAGCTGCCCGAACTCATTAACCGAGTCTGCCGCAAAAGTGACTCCCTGTCCATGCCAGACTCGGAGTTTATCGAAGTTAGCAGCAGTTCGGCGATATTGGGCAAAAAATTAGTTCAAAATATCCGGGCTGTGGCCTGTTTACCTTGGGTTATTGGCTACAAAGGCGCCAAAAACTTTACTGAGTCACCCCAGTGCTCAAAGGGGAGTCCACAGCGTTCTCCAATTCCTGTAGTAAATCATCTTGAGACAATATTTGCGGCAGTATTTTTGCGTCGCCCCCATCGGCGGGATAGAGGAGATACAGCGGCACACTGGTACGCCCGTATTTGGCCAATAATTCGCTGATTCGCGGATCCTGGTTGGTCCAATCGCCTTTCAGCGCGACCACGTTGAGGCGCTCCAAAGCATCACTGACCTCGGTGCTAGACAGCACAGCTTTCTCATTCATCAGGCAGGTGATGCACCAGGCCGCCGTCATATTGGCCAGAACTGCACGCCCCTCACTGCGCGCAGTCTCCAGTCTCTCTGCCGAATAGGGCTCCCAGTAATCGCTGCTGGACAATTGTTCAGACTGATTGATGGTTTTCAGTTGCGGAAGTAGAAAAGCCGCCAAGGCCAGGGAGGCCAGGGCCAGGGAACCGCGCAGCCAGTGCCATTGCGGACGCGGCCAAAGCCACAGGGCAAATGCAATGGCTACGGCACCAGCCAGTACCAGGGCAACCCCATCCCCCCCGGCTTGTCGGCCCAGAACCCATAGTAGCCATACCGCAGTGAGATACATCGGAAATGCCAACAGCTGCTTTAGGCGATCCATCCAGGGGCCGGGTTTGGGCAGCTTTTCGGCTAGAGCGGGGATATAGGTCAACAACAGGAAGGGGGCCGCCATACCGGCGCCAAGGGCGGCAAAAACACTTAGCGCAATTAGCGCGGGCTGCGTAACAGCAAACCCCAGTGCGGAGCCCATCAGCGGCGCAGTGCAGGGGCTGGCCACCAGGGTTGCCAGCGCGCCGGATGCCACAGAGCCCGACAACCCCTGACGTTTATTCAGGTTGCCGCCAATACCCATCAGGTTACTGCCGAGTTCGGTCATTCCAGACAGGCTCAACCCCATGATAAAAAACAGGTAGGCGAGTGCTGCCACCAACCAGGGGGATTGAAGCTGGAAGCCCCAGCCGACAGCCTCTCCGCCGGCGCGAAGGGCGAGCATCACAGCGGCGATAGCCACAAAGCTCAGAACTACGCCCAGTGTATAAGCCCAGCCGTGGTGGTGCCTTTGGCTTGCATTTTGTGCCGCCTGGCTCACTGCCAGTAATTTAATCGACAGTACTGGGAAGACACAGGGCATCAGGTTCAGGATCAGGCCACCGGCAAATGCGAGAAGCAGCGCCAGTGACAAAGTGACATTGCTACTGCCTGCGGCACCGCCAGCACTCGCTGGCGGAGTGGGCGCGCCTGTAATTAAGGCGCTGCCCTGCGGTTCTATATCCTGACGGGCAAAATCCACACTGTAGTATCGGGTCTGAGGCGGATAGCAAAGGCCGGCATCTGCGCAGCCTTGATAGTGGAGCTCCAGTTGGGTGGAACCGCTGGTTTCAGGGATATCCAGGGCAAATTCGAGCTGGCCTCGGTAGACCTCAGTCTCTTTCTCGAAATAGTCGTCCCAAATAACTTCACCGGTTGGCAAGTTCAGGGGGATGGGAGTTTTTTCACCATTATCGACCCTGTACAGCGCCAGTTTTTCGCGATAGAGGTAGTACTCTGGGGCAATCTGGAAGAGTGCGCTGAGGCCGTTGGCATCAAAGAGCAGGTCCTGCTGATAAGCTTCATCGACCGGAAGGAAAGTGTTTTCCTGGGCGCTGCTCAGCGAGGCAAAAGGGTTATCGGAATTCTGCGCTGCAGCTCCAATGCTGGTTATGGCCAGCAGGATTGTTAGCAGAACGAGGAAATTTTTTCGGAAACTTTTGGTCATCACAGCCATAGATGAAAAAATTCATTATAGTCGGGCGCATAGTTCAGACTGCTGCACCAGACGGGGGTTCAGTCGCCGCAGCAGTATAGCGACGCCAGTGGTACAAAAAAACAACAATAGGGGATTGTTTTGCCGTCATTTGAACGCCTTCACAGCCTTGGGGTTTTACTGCTACTGGCATTTTGCCTGGGGGCCTGCTCATCCAATAAGCCCGCACCTAAAACGGTTGTCCCTCCTCCCGCCCCTAAAAAGACGCCATCCCAAGACCAGGTTCGGCGCAACAATATTTCCTTTTTTTTGAATCGTGCGGAACAGGCGCTACGCAAAGGGCATCTAACCCAGCCTGCCGGTGCCAGTGCCTACGACTATTACCTGCGTGTATTGCAACTGCAACCGGATAACAGCAAGGCAGAAACCGGTATTCAAACCATTGTGGTCACCTATGTTGAGCGGGCGCGGGACGCCCTGCGTCGCAGGGATTTTGGGGAGGTGAATACCCTGTTGAAACGGGCCGAGATGTTGGCCCCGGCCAATCCGCTGGTGGCTGAAGTGCGTACACAGTTGGTCCGCGAGCGGGGGAGAGCGCAGCTCGATTTACCGCAAGGGGAGGTGATAGGTCTACCAGCCGGTGAACTCGCAGTAAGGTCTGCCGGGCTGGTGGAACAGTTGCAGCGAGTAGCGGGCAGGATTCGCAGCGAGCAGCTGCGCGTCATTATCGTAGCGCGCAGTGATGCTGAGGGCCGTTGGGTTTATCAGCAACTGCGCGAGGCTGTGCCCGGGTATCGGGTGCGTGGAGATATCAAAGTCGGGAATCCGGCGAAACTGATTCTGATTAAGCCCAGCGGAGGGGCACCATGAAAAAAGTATTGGCATTTGCCTTTTTAATCACCGCACTCCTTGTGTCTAAGGGCGCCTATTCCATAGGAATTACGGCAGAGGGGTATGCCCGGGAAACACCTCCCGGACCTTCGATGAGCGCTGCCTTTGTGTCGCTGCACAACACTGGTGATTCGAGTCAGGTACTCACAGGTGTGGAGCTGCCGGGTGTTGAACAGGCTTCGGCAGACCTGCATACCACAATATCGGAGAACGGAATAAACCGGATGCGCCCGCTGGATCAGCTGACGATTGCTGCAGGGGCAAGTGTAGATATGGCTCCCGGTGGAGTTCACTTAATGATTAAAGGTCTGCGCCTGCAGGCGGGGGAGGAGTTGCCGTTGCGACTGCTTTTTGCCGATGGCAGCAGTGTAGATATTCTTGTGCCAATAGTTCGGATGAGTGATGAGGGTGAGCACCACCACCATCACCATGGCTGAATTGGCAGTTTTTTTGAAGTGAGGGGGAATTAAACATGAAGAAGTTATTGGTTTTTGCCGGTGCACTGCTACTCAGCGCTTGTGCTCACAGCCCGCTGCAAATTTGGCTGCAGCCTCAGGTCCAGGTTGCTCCTGAAGCGATAGGCGAAGGCTTTAGTATGAGTGTGATGGGAGTTAATGAACTGCCCTCTGGCGGCTTGGGATCATTGGGAGGTGTTTATGCGGATACTGCTCAGGTAAGTATTGGCAATGACGCTGGTGAGGCTATTGCAGCGGGATTGCGTGAGGGTTTTTCAAATTGGTCATTTCGAATTACCGATACCGCGCCGGAAGTTCAGGTGATCGCAAAATTGGTAAAACTCACCTACAACAGTCCAAATACGGTTTATACCACTGAGATTGACACCGCTGCTGAAATTCACCTGGAAGTGAAAATTGGTCCTCGCACTTATTTCGGCACTTACAGCGCTTCTGGCAAAGATCGGAACCTGGTTAAGCCCAGTCGAGAAGAAGTCCAAAGTCGTGTGAATGGACTGCTTAGCGCAACCTTGCAGAGAGTATTTGAAGACGAGAAATTAAAAAATTTCTTGCGCAGCAATCTGTGAATGTGCAATTTATGCATTTGCAGAAAAAACTCGGCTGGGAGGCTGGATAATTGAATAAAATCGGCGATCGTGGGCGATGATGTCAGTAACCTTTTTCGGTTATGGCCTGTCGCAAGGCACCTCCCCGCTACTGGGAAAGGTTTGCGCTTTGCTCTGTTGTGTTTTGAGTGAGTTTTCCCGTGACGCTGTTTAATCCAGAGGCGGCAAGTTACCTCGGCCCCCTCGCCCAGTTGGAAGAGGGGCTGCGCCCCTGTGAGCAGATCAGTTTACAGGCGGCGGAGGCGGCTCTCGGTGAAGTTGCCGATGGTGTCATTGTCACCGATGCTGCGGGTACGGTGGTTTACACCAACCCCCTGGTCAACGAAATGACTGGGGACCTGGTTGGACTGCTGCCCGGCCAGCCACTCAGCGAAGGTTTGCGCCTGTGCAATAGCCGGGGCGATGCGATAGAGCCGATACTGCCGGCATCCAGTGACCTGGGTGAAGTACCCAGAACCAGAGAGTTTAATGCCTGTATTGAGCGCCCAGGGGAAGAGCATGTCCCGCTTGAAGTGACCGTGCAGGTAATGGCTCTTTGGGATATGGGGGTGCTGAAAAATTATGTTTTGGTGCTGCGGGATACCTCTGCCGCACGCCGGGTTTCCACCCGCCTTATGTGGCAGAGCAGCCACGATGCCTTAACCCGACTGCCCAACCGACAATTCTTTGAGAGTGAGCTGCAAAGCCAACTCAGCCTTTGTGTCGATAAACGCCATCACCATGTATTGCTCTACCTGGATGTTTATCAATTCAAAGTTATTAACGACACCCTGGGCTTTGTTGCCGGGGACCAGTTGTTGGTTCAGTTGGTAGAGTTAATTAAGCGCTGCCTCTCCAGCGATGATCTGTTTGCCCGAGTCGGCAGTGATGAGTTTGCGATACTACTGCGCGACTGCACCCTGGAAGAGGGTGGTCGTGTGGTGGCTCGGCTGCGCGACTCTGTGCAGAACTTCAGTTTTTTCTGGGAGGGGAATGACAACCGGGTCGCGGTGTCGATTGGTGTTGTTGGTGTCGATCACTTTACCCCCAGTGCCAGTCAGTTACTGGCGTCGGCCAATGATGCCTGTTGCAGTGCCCGCGAGCAGGGCAGAAATCGCGTTAAGCTGTTTGGCGACTCCCGCAAGGTATTGGAGAAGCGTCGCGAGACCACTTGGGTTGCGGAAATTCACGCGGCTTTGCGGGAAGATCGCCTGATGTTGTACCGACAGCCAGTGGTTTCACTAAAGGGGGACCGCAATGTCCACCACTATGAAATCCTGGTGCGGATGCGCGGCCGTGATGGTGGAGTGATTTCACCGGGGCTGTTTTTGCCAGCCGCAGAGCGCTACGGCTTGATCGAGGAAGTGGACCGTTGGGTAATTCGCCGGGTCTTTGACTATATGGCCCAGGAGCAGCGCCTGGGGATGGGCGGAATTAATTATGCGGTCAATATTTCCGGTATCAGCCTGGGGGATGAGACCTTTGCTGATTTTGTGCTGCAGTCTCTGTCCGATGCCGGTGTAACGCCTTCGCGGGTTCAATTTGAAATTACAGAAACCAGCGCCATCAATAATCTCGAACGAGCTCTGATATTTATCCACAAGCTGAGAGCCGCCGGTTGCAGCTTTGCCCTGGATGACTTTGGTCGCGGTGTTTCCTCCCTGGCTTATCTGCGTCAGCTACCGGTAGATTTTCTTAAAATCGACGGAAGCTTTGTGCGGAATATGCTCGAGGATGAAATTGATAGCGCAATGGTGAGCACTATTGATCACTTGGCGAAGAGAATGGGTATCAGCACTATCGCCGAGTATGTAGAGAGCCCGGAGTTAATGGAAAAGTTGAGCCAGATGGGAGTGGACTATGCCCAGGGGTTCGGTATTTCCGCAGCGACGGGGCTGCCGGAGCTGGATAGCTACCCGGGGATGCTCCACCATTCCAGAGGGCCCAAGCCTTAGGGCCCCCTGGAAATCATGTGTCTATAGATAACTGCTATTAGGCAATTGCTATTAAACAACCGGTGCGAGTAATTCGGAGTGCTGCTCGGCCTCTAGTCGCGGGCCGTATTGGCTCACTACCTGGGCGGCAGCGCGGCAAGCGAGTTCGCCGGCTTCGGTAAAACTCATTTCGCGGTTGATACCGTAGAGGAAAGCACCGGCAAACATATCGCCTGCGCCGTTGGTATCGATGGCGCGGACTTCGGGGCTCTCTATGCGGTGAACGTCGTTGCCGTCCCATAGCAGTGCGCCATCGGCGCCCAGGGTAATCGCGAAACTGCGGCAGTAATCGCGCAGCGCTTCAACGGCGCCCTCCACAGAGTCGGTACCGGTAAAGCCTAGAGCCTCATCCCGGTTGCAGAACAACATATCCACACCGCCGCTAATCATTTCCCGCAGCCCTTCGCCGAAGAACTGAACCATAGCCGGGTCAGACAGGCTGAGAGCGGTTTTAACTCCGTGGGCTTCGGCTTCTTCGCGAAGCTTGATCGCTGCGGCACGGCCCGTTTCAGAGGAGACCAGGTAGCCTTCGATATAGGCCCACTTGGAGGCGGATAGTGCATCGCTATCCAGTTCAGCGACTGAGAGCTGTTCACTCATTCCCAGATAGGTGTTCATACTGCGTTCGGCATCCGGGGTGATAAGCACCAGGCATTTGCCGGTAGTGCCCTCATCAGCTTGCTTCAGTGTTTCGGGGTAGTCGACCCCGGCGCTGTTCAGGTTGTTTCTGTAGAAATCACCATTCTCGTCAGCGGCAACTTTGCACGAATAGAAGGTGCGGAGACCGAAATAGCTGGCAGCAATGACCGTATTGGCACCGGAGCCGCCGCAGGCCAATTTGGCAGTGACCATATGGTTTTGAAGGTCGTCTACCAGCTGTTGCTGACGGGCATCATCTACCAGGGTCATGATTCCCTTTTCCACGCCAAGGCTGCTCAAATCCTGGTCCGACACTTCGATTTCTGTATCGAGTAGGGCGGCACCTATGCCGTAGAGATCGTATTGCTGCATATCATTCCTATTCGGGCTTATTGTCTACATTTCCGCCGCATTATGGACGTGATTTTGCCAAGTGCAAGGCATTGGGGAGGGCTGGCGACAGCAAACCCTCACATAGGCGCTTGTTACATCTTGGTGAACTTATAGGCGGTTGCTGCGGTCAATCCTCGCACAGGTGTAAATAGCACCTTCACGTAAACCGCCAGGTGATAGATACTGCCAAGCCTGGATTTTAGCCCGCTAATTGAGTGGGCCCGCCAGTGCTGAAAGGCACTGGCAGCAAGATACCAGCGGAGCTGCCACCTGCTGGTACCCTGCCTTCGACTCTTCGATTGGGGCTGGTTAGGTCTCATGAGTCGCTTGATGTACTGAGTTGGCAGCGGGACTGAATCCTCATATGGCATCAACGAAACGCCGGCGCGTCAGAGCGTCAAAGCCCAAACGACGATATCGCTGGCTCAAGCTGCTAGTGCTTTTAGCCCTGGTGGGCTCCCTGGCGCTGGCAGCGTATATGGCTTACCTGGATGTGCAGCTGCGCGAGCGACTGGATAGCCGTCAATACCAACTCCCCGCCCGAGTCTACGCTCGTCCGCTGGTGCTGCGCGAGGGTATGGCAATGCATCCGGATGAGTTGGAGTCCGAATTTGCTGCCTTGAATTACCGCAAGCAGGGCACTCTGAGTGAGCCTGGTTCCTGGGTTCAGGACGGAATGAATTACAAGGTCTGGCGCCGGGACTTTATCCATGCCAATGGCCGCCAGCCTGCTGCAGTGGTCTCCTTCCGTCTGCGCAATGATCAAATTAGCGGCCTGCGTGATGACAATGGCCGAAGCCTGGCAGAATTCCGCCTGGACGCGGCTAATATCGGCTCTCTACTAGGGGGAGGCGATGACCGCAATCCAGTGCGTTTCGATGATATTCCTCCCTTGGTAGCCAATACCCTGATTGCTGTTGAGGATCAGGACTTCCTCAATCACTTTGGTGTTTCCCCTCGCGGTATTGCCCGGGCCATGGTGGCCAACGCAAAAGCCGGACGATTGGTACAGGGTGGCTCCACAATTACCCAGCAGTTGGTCAAAAATATCTTTTTTGACCATAAGCCCAGCCTGAGACGTAAATTCAACGAGGCCCTGATGGCCATCCTGATGGAGGTGCACTACGACAAGCGCTATATCCTGCAGGAATACATCAACGAAGTGTGGTTGGGTCAGCAGGGTGCCAGAGGTATTTATGGCTTTGGGTTGGCCTCTGAATTCTATTTCCAGCAGCCCCTGGACACCTTGGAACCCCATCAGGTAGCGCTGTTGGTGGGGCTGGCGAAAGGTGCGTCTTACTACAACCCCTGGCGCAATCCAGAGAGAGCACTGCAAAGGCGCAATACCGTGCTGGAATTGATGCTGGAGCAGGGGCTGATTACCCAGGAGGAATTCCAGAAGTATTCCGCCAAGCCTCTGGGGGTGGTCAAGGGTGGTGTCGGTGCGCAGAATCCTTACCCGGCCTTTACTGAGCGGCTGTTGATTGAATTGCGTCCCTACTACTCCTACGAGGAATTGCGCACTTCGGGTTTACGGGTTTACACCACCTTGGCCCCTTCGGTGCAGAAGTTGGCGGAGGAGTCCATCAGTCAGGGCGTTAGCCAGCTGGAGAAAGACCGAGGGATCAAAGCCAATTCACTCCAGGCCGCGACAGTATTGTTGGATAATCGCAACGGCAATGTGCTCGCCATGGTGGGAGATCGGAACCCGGACTACCCAGGCTTCAACCGGGCGCTGGAAGCCCGCCGCCAGGTGGGCTCCCTGATTAAGCCGGCTGTGTTTCTCACTGCTCTAGAGCGACCGGAAGAGTACAACCTGGCCACCCTGATCGATGATGCCCCGGTGAGAATTGAAGAGGCGGATGGCGATGTATGGATGCCGCAGAACTTCGATAAGCGCGCTCACGGACAGATACCGCTTTATATCGCTCTGGCCAAGTCCTATAACCTGGCGACGGCCCATTTGGGATTGGATCTCGGCCTGCAGAATGTACGCCAGACGATTCGCCGCCTGGGTGTTGAATCCAGGCTCCCCCGAGTGCCGGCGATGTTGCTTGGTGCTGTGGAGATGACCCCGTTCGAAGTTGCCGGTATGTATCAGACCATTGCGAACAATGGTGAGACGGTACAGCCGCGCACACTGCTGGCGGTTTCCGATGCCCAGGGCGGCCGTGTACAGCACTTCCGCCGCAAGGCTAATCGCGGTGTCGACCCCGTTCCAGCTTACCTGTTGCGCTGGGGGCTGGAGCAGGCCATGCGTGAGGGTACCGGACGCCGCTCCGCCAAGCGCTTGCCAAGTAGCATCGCCTTTGCCGGGAAAACCGGAACCACTAACAATAACCGCGATAGTTGGTTTGCGGGCTTCTCCCCGGAAGTAACCGCCGTAGTCTGGCTCGGGCGCGACGATAATGAGCGCACGCGCCTAACTGGCTCCACCGGCGCACTGCCGATCTGGACGGAGATTATGCGCAAGCTGCCCCATCAACACGGACCGGCAGAGATGCCCCGAGGAGTGGAGCTTAAGTCAGTGAACTCCCGGGGGCAGTTTATGGACCCGGATTACTGTCGCGGTGGTTATGAGATTCCTTTCTCCTACGAAAGCCAGCTGCAACCGGCGCCGGAATGTCGGGGGCAGAATCGCTGGCGCTGGTTCCGCAATCTATTTGGCAATGGTCGCGACGAAGCGGCTCCCAGAGAGGAGATGAGTCCCGGTTGGGGGGTGGATACCAGTGAGCAGCAGATGCGCGATCAGCGCCGCCAACAATTGCAGGAGCAACTTCGAGGTGACGATGCGGAAGAGTTTGGTGTAGATCCCGAGTATGGCTCCGATTATGAAGAGGAGCCCCTGGAGCTGCCAAGAGATAATACTTTTGGCGGGAGGGCTCACAGCGTACCGGTAGAGGAAGCCCAGCCGGTGGGGCCTGACCTGGAAGATCAGTGGCCCTAGGAAGGTAGCGCGCGATTGAACCGCGCGCTTTTTCACCGGCTATCAGTCTTGCAGCAACTGTGCGGCTTCTTCGGCGAAATAGGTGAGGATGCCGTCGGCACCGGCGCGCTTAAAGGCCAGTAAGGACTCCAGAATAACCGCCTCTCGCTTCAGCCAGCCATTTTCAAAGGCGGCGCAGTGCATCGCATACTCCCCACTTACCTGATAGGCGAAAGTGGGAACCCGCAATTCTTCTTTTACCCGACGCACTATATCCAGGTAGGGCATACCGGGTTTCACCATCACCATATCCGCGCCCTCTTCCAGATCCAGGGCGCACTCGTGCAATGCCTCATCGGTATTGGCGGGGTCCATTTGGTAGCTCGCTTTATTGCCACCTTTCAAGTTCCCGGCAGAGCCCACTGCATCGCGGAAAGGACCGTAGTAAGCGGAGGCATATTTAGCGGCGTAGGACATAATCAGGGTATTGCTGTGGCCCGCGCCTTCGAGAGCATCGCGAATGGCTCCGATACGGCCATCCATCATATCCGAGGGGGCTACCATATCGGCACCGGCCGCAGCGTGTGACAGGGCCTGCTGTACCAATACCTCAACGGTTTCGTCGTTGACGATATAACCGCTGTGGTCCATCAGCCCGTCCTGGCCGTGGCTGGTAAAGGGGTCCAGAGCTACGTCGGTGATAACTCCCAATTCCGGTACCGCATTTTTCAGCTCGCGAACAGCCCTTTGTGCCAAACCATCGGCGTCGTGGGCGGCACTGGCGCAGTCGGACTTTGCCGACGGGTCGACTACCGGAAACAGGGCTATGGCGGGGATTCCCAACTCTCGAACTGTCTTCGCTTTCTTGGCCAACAGGTCTACGCTCAGGCGTTCAACACCCGGCATTGAGGCTACTTTTTGGGTTTCGTTACGCCCCTCAATAACAAACAGTGGCAGGATCAAGTCGTCACTGCTCAACTGGGTTTCCCGCACCAGTCGACGGGAAAAATCCTTTGCACGCAGGCGACGCAGGCGAGTGTTGGGGTAGGCACCACGGCCGAAACTTTGGCTCATCGGGAAATTACTCCGGCTATCCATAGGGCCGCAGAAACCCCGCAGCCGCAATTGGCAGCCATCATATCAAATTGCCGCAGTGGGTGATTTTCGATTGCTGAGGGAAAGCGGTTTAAAAATGGGGCTGATGTAAGTGCCTTACCAATAGTTTGCCGGCGGCTTCTATATGTTTTGCCAGCAGTGCGGCGGCTTGGTCTCCATTTCCCTCTTGGAGTGCTTTGAGAATTGCAAAGTGCTCGTCCTGACTGGTGCCCTGGTAATTCAAACCGTGGGATTGGTAGCCGATATAGCGCTCACATTGCCGGTGCAGTTGCTCGACGGTACTAAATAGCGTGGGTCTTGCAGCCGCCCGGTAAATACAGGCATGGAACTCCCAATTCATTTTTCCGATCTGTTCGGCGGAGAGTTCAGGTTTGGCTTGCATGGATACCAGAATATCTCTGGCCCGCCCCAGGATCTCTCCATTAAGGCTTTCCAGTGCCAGGGATTGCAGCAGTGGTTCTAGGCGCATGCGCATCAGGTAGAGGTCTTCCACTTCAATAGGATCAAACTGCGGCACTGCGACGCCGCGTTTTCCGTGTCCGGTTAACCAGCCCTCATTTTTCAATCTTTGTAGAGCGTCCCTAACCGGAATACGGCTCACGGCGTAAAGCTCTGCCAGTTCGGCTTGCTTTAGCACCTGGCCGGCGGCGAAGCGCCCATGCTGCAAGTCCGACTTAATTTTTTCGTAGAGGCCCATCGATGTTTATTAATTCCTGCGCTTGAAAAACCAGTAACACACCAGCCCTCCCAGCAGCCCCCAAAAGGCAGAGCTAATGCCAAAGAGGCTGATACCGGAAGCACTGATCAGAAAAGTGATAATTCCGGCTTCGCGACCGTCGGCTTCGGCTGTTGCGCCAGCCAGGCTGCTACCAATGACACCAATCAGTGCCAAGCCGGCGAGGCCGGCAATCAGTGCCTGGGGAAAGGCGCTGAATAATGCCACAACGCTAGCGCCGCAGAGGCCCACCAGCAGATAAAAAATACCGGCGGCAATGCCGGCGGTGTAGCGTTTGTCGGGGTTGGGATGGGCTTCCGGGCCGGTGCAAATAGCAGCGGTAATAGCCGCCAGATTAAATGCAAAGCCACCAAACGGTGTCAGCAATAAAGAGGTGAGGCCGGTGCCACTAATAACAGGAGATATAGGCACTCTACTGTAGCCACTGGCGGCCAGGGTTGCCGCTCCGGGCAGGTTCTGAGAGGTCATAGTGACGATAAAAAGAGGAAGGCCAATGCCAATTAAAGTGGAGAGACGGAATTCTGGCGTAACCCAAACAGGGTGTGCCGCTTGCCAGCCGATCTGGGCCGATGCAATGAGTTGCAACTTCCAGCAAGTCGCCACTCCAGCCGCTAGTACCAAAATAATGGCATAGCGAGGCGCCCAACGGCGCCCGACTAGATAGGTCAGTAACATGATGCCGACCAATAGCGGTTGTGCCTGCAGAGAAGTAAATACTGAGAGACCAAATTGCAGAAGTATGCCTGCGAGCATAGCGCTGGCAATCGGTGCCGGCACCATTCGCGCTACTCGCTCAAAGGCTCCGGACAAGCCCACGAGGAGTGTTAACAGGGCGCTAAACGCAAAAGCACCAATCGCCTCTGCAATGGGGATGCCACTTAAACTGGTGGCCAAAAGTGCAGCACCTGGAGTCGACCAGGCAGTGATTACCGGGGCGCGGTAATACCAAGAGAAGGCAACACAGGTAACGCCCATCCCCAGGCCCAGGGCGCCAATCCAGGAGGCGATCATTGCTTCACTTGCGCCAGCTGCACGCGCGGCTTCAAACACAATGGCGGCGGAACTGGCTACTCCCACCAGCACGGCGACAAAGCCTGCGCTGATGGCGGACAAGCTGGTATCTGAAAACGGTGAGCTTTTCAAAATGTATACCTTTTATATTTTGTATACATTTTTAGCTGTTAGCTTTTTTGAGCGCAATAACTTTGCGGTGAAGCGACTGGGGCTTTATTGGAGGGGGGTAAAGTAAAACGGGTATAGAAGCAGCACCCGCAGGCTGCGGGTGCTGGAGAGAGGCGGGCAATTAGCCGAGGCGGGCGAAGACGCGTTCAGCGGCAGTGATTGTGGCCTCAATATCCTCATCGGTATGAGCTGCGGACATAAACCCTGCCTCATAGGAGGCCGGTGCCAGGTAGACACCTTCTTCCAGCATGCCGTGGAAGAAACGGTTAAAGCGCTCGTTATCGCAGGCCATTACCTGTTGATAGTTAGTTACTTTAGGTTCTTCGGTGAAGAAGAAGCCGAACATGGTGCCGGCCTTATTGGCGGTAATTGGGATACCTGCGGCTTTACCAGCCGCCAGGATGCCCTCTACCAAACGGTCGGTTTTGGCAATTAAAGGCTCGTAGAAGGCGGGTTCTTCCACCAAGCGCAGGGTTTCCAAGCCCGCGACCATAGCTACAGGGTTACCGGACAGGGTGCCCGCCTGGTAAACCGGACCCAGGGGTGCAATTTGTTCCATGATCTCGCGTTTACCGCCAAAGGCGCCAACGGGCATACCGCCGCCGATGACTTTGCCGAGGGTGGTGATATCCGCTTCGATACCGTAGAAGCCCTGGGCCCCGGTCAAGCTCACCCGGAAGCCGGTCATCACCTCATCGAGAATCAACAGGGCACCGTGCTGGTCGCAAACTTCGCGCAGGGTTTCCAGGAAGCCGGGTACCGGCGGAATGCAGTTCATATTGCCGGCAACAGGCTCGACGATAATACAGGCGATTTGATCGCCCAGCTCATCGAAGCAGCTGCGCA
Organism: Microbulbifer maximicatervae (SeqCode); assembly: GCF_052466985.1. Taxonomy (NCBI): domain Bacteria; kingdom Pseudomonadati; phylum Pseudomonadota; class Gammaproteobacteria; order Cellvibrionales; family Microbulbiferaceae; genus Microbulbifer; species Microbulbifer maximicatervae (SeqCode). Next base: position 3,259,253 of record NZ_CP174298.1, on the reverse strand, counting down.
CACTATCAGCATCGTTGTAGCTCAAGGTGATGGTGTGATCTGCCAGGGCGGCGGGAACGCCGGGAGAGGAGGGTACACCCATGGTCAGGGCCCCGGAGCCGGCCTTAACCAACAGGGAGTCGGAGTGGCCGTGGTAGCAGCCCTCGAACTTCACAATCTTGTCGCGCCCGGTAAATCCACGGGCCAGGCGAATCGCGCTCATGGTGGCTTCGGTACCGGAATTGACGAAGCGCACCAGGTCCATATTCGGCCACAGGCGGCAGAGTTCTTCGGCCAGTTCGGTTTCCAGTTCGGTTGGCGCACCGAAGCTCAGTCCCGATTGGGCCTGTTCCACCACGGCTTCAATGACTTCCGGGTGTGCGTGGCCCAGCACCATGGGGCCCCAGGACTGTACGTAGTCGATGTAGCGTTTCTCGTCTGCATCGTAGAGGTAGGCGCCTTCGGCACGGCGGATAAACACCGGGGTACCGCCGACTGCGCGAAAAGCCCGTACCGGAGAGTTAACGCCGCCGGGAATATACTGCTGTGCTTCTGCGAAGAGCTGCTCGGATTTACTCATAAACTTAATTCAGGTTCTGCATAAAGGGCCTGGGGAGCATTATCGCGGGGGTGGCGCCTGAGGACAATGTGTAGATTGGCGACGACCGGTCACAGACTGTGTAGACAGAAGATCTCACCGTCATGGGAACGGTGAGACTGATCGGGGCGGGGGAGAAATTTGAGTCAGCAGCTCCAGGTTTAGCGTTCGCACCAGAACAGCCGGTTGGGGATCGGCCTTCCCATTCCCAGGCGCCGGCTGTCTTTGATCGCACTCCAGGCGTACTGCTGACTGCGGGTAACCGCTTCGATAATGGTCAGCCCGTGGGCGATATGGCAGGCAATGGCAGTAGCTAGGGTGCCACAGACGCCATAGGCCGCTGGCTGCAAGCGCTCCCACTTGAACTCCCGCATGAGGCCGCGCTCATCGTAGAGCCGGTTCTGTAATTGTTGCTCGTGGGGCACGCCAGTCAGCAACAGGTAGCGACAGCCGGATTCGAGGATTTCTTGGGCCATGGCATCGAGGACATCGGCCTCCACAGCCATGGCGCGAGCTTCCCTGCGGTTGGGGCACACCATGGTCGCCTTGGGCAACAACAGCGACACCATAGCCTCCCACAGAGGTGGGGCGAGTACGCTATCTTTGTCAGCCAGTGTGGCATCGGGGTCGATAACGACGGGAATATCCGGGTAGTCGTGGAGTACGCTGTGAAGCGCGCGCACATTCTCCACAGAGCCCAGGTAGCCGACCTTGATCGCGGCGATCGGCATGTCTTCCAAAACGGCTCGGGTTTGTTCAATTAGCAGGCTGTCGTCGACTGGGGCGACACCCAGCAATTCACCGGTGTTACACACGCTGATGGCGGTAACTGCCGAGGCCGCATGGCAGCCGAGACTGACCGCTGTCTCAGTATCTGCGGCAATTCCGGCGCTGCCGCTGGGGTCGTGGTGAGTAACGGTCAGAATAACGGGCTGAGGTGTATCCATAAGTGCTCTACATGACGGCCATTAGCTGTGCGCCTAATTCTAGTTGCTGAGCGCCTTTGACAAGGAATGAATACGCGCCAAATTAAAATGGCTTTACGACAACCAAAATGACGATGGCGACAAGTGCAACTGCTGGGAACTCATTAAATATTAGGAAGTAGCGGCGGCTGCGGGTAACGGTTCCCCGGGCAAACTTGCGAACATAGGCGCCACAGATATGGTGATAGCCCAGGAGGAGAACAACAAAAGTCAGTTTTGCGTGCATCCAGCCGGCGGAGGTGTAGTAGGCCGGGTTCAAACTGTAGAGCCAAATGCCCAAGGCAACGGTGGCCAGCATGGAAGGAATGGCAATACCGCGATAAAGGCGGCGTTCCATAATACAGAAGCGGTCGCGACTAACGGCATCAGTGGCATCGACATGGTAGACAAACAGTCGTGGCAGATAAAAAAGTGCGGCAAACCAGCACACCATCGCAATAATGTGAAAAGCCTTGATCCACAGCATTGAAAGTCCCCTTAAAAGAAACGGGAAGAAAAATTACTTCCGGTAAAAGTTGTTAATTTGTAGCGGCAGAATAATGCCCGCCGTGCGATTGTCCAGCGAACCGCTTTTATGACGGCAGACATATAGGCCATCCGCGCCACTTCTCTCCAGCTTTTGCGAGGCCTCCAGCATTGTCGCTCGCCAGCTTAGGGACGCCAGCTGTTTGCGTTCGCCGGGTAGTCTCAATAAATCGATCATTTCTCCCGGGTCTAGTAATTTATCTGATGCGGAGGAAACTTGTTTTTCGCTCTCGGCCGCCTCTTTCGCACCACCGCGAAGAAAAGTTGCCAAGTCTGCTGCACGCAGTAGTTGCGGTGCCGGCTCCTTGGGTAAATCGATAAGAATCCACTCGGGGTGTTGATTAATTAATTCTGTTGCTGCAGCGCGGGTAATTTCCCTAGGAGTCACAACAAAGCTCTGATTCATTTCGCTGGCAACTCCGACACTGCTCAGCATTTGCTGTCGCCAACTCGGCATTCCCGCTTTATTCAGGGCTCGCAGCGTTTCGTGATAGAGACCGATAGTGGAAAAGAGTTGGCGGCTTACTAATGTGGCCACCACGATCATCATCATTCCAGGGAATAAAATATGTGGGTTATAGGTAAGTTCCAAGATAGCGAGTAGCGCAGCTAGAGGCGCATTGAGCATGGCAGCCATCATTGCCGCCATACCCACCATGGCATAAAAGCCTGGACTCGCGGTGTGCTCACCCAGCCACAAGTTAGCCAGGCCACCGGCAATACCACCGATACAGGCACCGATAATCAGGCTGGGGCCTATTACCCCACCGGGAATTCCGAGCCCTGCCCCCAAAGCGGTTGCGACTAATTTCGCGGCGACAATAGCAATGAGTGTCGCGACCCCTAACTCCCCCAGCATTGCCATCTGCAAAGTGTCATATCCACCGCCCAGGATTTCCGGTACCCAGATACCCAAGGTGCCAGTAACAAGGCCAACCAAGAGAAATCGAAGAAGTGGGGAGTAACGCTGCTGGGGAATTAAAATACGCTGGGAGCGGATAAATAATCCGGCGAGAACCCCAATAACCAGTGCGCACACAAAAAGTAGCGGCAGCTCGGCAAGGGAATTGAGTTGAATCGCGGGTACATTAAAGTCCGGCTGGCTACCGAAAGTCAGCTGGGTGATGGCGCTACCGGCAACAGCCGCGAGAATTATCGGTAAAAAACCTGCCACAGTATATTCGAGCATCACGACTTCCATCGCGAATACCACGCCCGCCAGCGGGGTATTAAAGGAGGCCGCAATTGCTGCGGCTACACCACACCCCAGTAGGTTGCGACCGGAATTATTGGGGAGCTTCAGCGCCCTAGCTAACCAGCTGCCACTGGCTGCTCCCAAGTGTACAGCTGGGCCTTCCCGCCCCACCGAGTGGCCGCTAATTAAAATTATTGCGCCGGCAAAAAACTGTAGCAGGGCATTTTGCATTGGCATTTGCCCCTGGTGGTTGTAGAGCCGGTCCAGGACATGGACCACTCCGACCTGGCGGCGTCTGGGATTTAGAAATAAATAGATACATCCCACTACCAGAGAGCCGATGACAGGCAATGCGAAGCGCCAGAATGGGGGAAGGGATTCGTAATTTTGTGGGATTGATAAAAACAGCGTGGTCGGCCACTCCATCGCCAGCCGAAAAAGTACAGTTACCCCTCCGGCCAGGATGCCGGTGATCAGGGCCATCCCCAGCAAAGGCGCTAGCGCGTCTTTGGAGGAAAGCTGTAAGCGTATATTTTCGAGGCTGCCAGGCCTAACTAAATAACGCGAAAACGACTTTTTTAGCGAGTTCCTTGGGGGCTGTGACACCGCACATCCTTAAAATGCTGGGGCTTGTGGTAGAGTGCCTGTCTGGTTTTACGATTATCGTCTCAGTTGGCGGATATACCGGAGATTTTAGCAAGGTGATAAAAGTAGCGATTGTCGGGGGCACCGGCTATACAGGGGTGGAATTACTTCGGCTTCTCTCAACACATCCACAAGCGGAAGTTACCGTAATCACCTCCCGTTCGTTGAATGGTACCCCGGTTGCCGAGCTTTTCCCTAGCCTGAGAGGGCACTCGCAGCTGTCTTTCTGTAGCCCCGATCTCGAACAGCTGGCGGATTGTGACGTTGTATTCTTCGCTACACCTCATGGCGTTGCCCAGGCCCAAGTACCGGCACTTATTGAACGCGGAGTTCGAGTGATCGATTTGTCCGCCGATTTCCGTTTGAAAGATATACCTACCTGGGAGCAGTGGTACGGCCAAGCCCACGCCGCTCCGGAATTAGCTCAAAGCGCTGTTTATGGTTTGCCAGAAGTTAATCGGGAACAGATTGCCAATGCGCAGTTGATAGCCTGCCCGGGCTGTTATCCCACCGCGATTCAATTGGGATGGATACCGCTTTTGGAAAAGGGCCTGGTAGAACCTGGTGAGCTGATCGCCAGTGCGGCCAGTGGTATCAGTGGAGCGGGGCGACAGGGTAAGACCGACTTGATTATGGCTGAGAATAGCGACAACTTCCGCGCATATTCTGCCGCCGGGCACCGTCATTTACCCGAGATTGAACAGGGGCTTCGTCGAGTGCAGGCCACTGAATCCTCTCCCGCGCAGGTGACTTTTGTACCGCATTTACTTCCCATGATTCGCGGTATCCACGCTACTTTATTTGCTCGGTCAGTGGGGAAGGTTGATGCCGATGAGCTTCAACAGATCTTTGAAAACCGCTATAAAAATGAGCCTTTTGTAGATGTGATGCCGGCGGGCAGCCACCCTCAGACTCGTACGGTTAGAGGGACCAATATGTGCCGCATCTCGGTATTGCAACCCCAGGAGCGGGATACGGTACTGGTATTATCGGCCATTGATAACCTGGCCAAAGGCGCGTCCGCCCAGGCAATCCAGAATATGAATATTATGTTTGGCTTAACTGAGACGTTGGGCCTGGATAGCCCGGCACTGCTGCCTTAGAATCGGGTGTTTCCCGACAATCGATAAATCCCGGATAAGACTTAGCAGATTTCATGGTGCTCAAAGTTAAAGGCAGCAAGCAGTACCGCATGAAAGTGGTGCCTCATAAACCCTTCTCTGGTGTCATTGCCGTAGTGGGGGTCGTTTTTTTGGTATTAGTGACCTCGGCCGGGTCCTATTTCGCCGGGCAGTATCAGCTGCGCCAGAGCCTCGATCGCAAGACACTGGAGCATACTCAAGTACTCGATCGTGTTACCGCGCTTCAGAGTGAGAATGAATCCCTGCGAATGAGGGTTGCCACTGCAGAGCAGTCGCTGACTATCGGTGAGCAGGCGAGTGAGTCGGTGCGTGCGGAACTGGTGCAGAAAGAGAGCCAGATCGCAGAGCTAAAGCAGGAAATTTCTTTCTATCGCGGCGTCATGGCCCCTGAAGATGGGGGTGAGGGGGTGTCCATTGGACGCTTTATCCTCTCGCAGACCGGCGATCCAAAAAGTTACCAGTACAAGTTACAGATCAAACAGTCCGCAGCGCGTCGGGATGTTGTAAAAGGCACGGCCACATTTACCGTAGTGGGCCGTCAGGATGGGGAACCGAAGAGTTACCCTCTGAAGGAACTGTCGGAGCAGGTGGATAGTGAGTCGATTCAGCTGCGTTTTAAATATTTTCAGAATATCGAGGGAGAGCTGCGCTTGCCGGAGGGATTTGTGCCCGAAGGTGTGGAGTTGTCACTTAAATCTTCTGGGCGCAAGGGCTTTAATATTGAGCAGCGCTACGGTTGGTTAGTACAGGAAAGTTAGCATAGGTGCCAAAGGCACGAGGTTTTGGGGATTATGTTAAGAAAAAAAGAGAAACAGATAACTATGGCCAATACCGGTAGTAACCACACGACTTTGATCGCTCGTCAGACTGAGATCAGCGGTGATATCCACTTCCGTGGCAACCTGGTCATCGAAGGTAAGGTGCGTGGCAATGTTACCGCTCACAGTGATAGTGATGCGCGCCTGCAAATTGTGGATGGCGGCATCATTGAGGGTGAAATTCGTGTGCCTCAGGTAGTGATCAATGGCAATGTCAAAGGGGATGTGTTTGCTGCGCGCCACCTGGAGCTCGCTTCCAAGGCAATGGTAGAAGGCAATGTACACTATAAGCTGATCGAGATGCTGAAAGGTGCCCAGGTAAACGGTGCCCTGGTATCCAGTGCCGACTTGAGTAGCGCGGGTGAGCCCCATATGCTCGGCTATTCCGAAGATGAAACTGTCATTGAAGCCTCTTAAGTCCGGGTAGTATTGGCTGGCGCTGGTACTTTGTTGTACCGGCCCACCTGCCGGTTAATACTTGACTGAATTGCTGGGTTTAAGCAAGATGACGCCCCCGGGGCTGCACTCGTTATAACTTTTATACGAGCGGTGAATGTCCCGATGAGTTGAGAGAGACTTATGTCAGAAGCTGTATCCTTTTCTCCCGCGCCACTCGTGGTCACAGACAAGGCTGTGGCCAAGGTAAAAAGCCTGTTGGAAGAGGAGGGCAACCCGGAGCTGAAACTCAGGGTGTTCGTGACCGGAGGCGGCTGTTCCGGTTTCCAATACGGTTTTACCTTTGATGAATTGGTTGCCGAAGATGATGCCATCATAGAAAAGGATGGCATTCAGGTCTTGGTGGATGCGATGAGCTACCCCTACCTGGTTGGCGCCAATGTTGATTACGAAGAAGGCCTTTCGGGGTCGCGCTTCGTAGTACAAAATCCCAATGCGTCCGCTACCTGTGGCTGCGGCTCCTCTTTCTCTATTTGAGAAATCCTAACCCGCCCTATTGATCAGGGCGGGTAAATAGCCCCTAGCACCGCCTCTTTCTGTGCGCCAGTCACTCCCGGGCAATTACCGGGCAGCCCTCTCAATGTCTGGCGGGCCAACCAAGCAAATCCAACGGCTTCAAGCCAGTCTGCGTCAATACCGTAACTGCCCGTGTCAGTAATAGACCAGGTGGGCAAGCGGCGCTGTAATCGCGTAACCAAGTCCTTATTTTTTGCCCCGCCCCCGCAAGTGAGCAGCTCGCCGCCTTCGGCAAAATTATGCACGGCATCGGCGATACTGGCTGCGGTCACTTCAGACAGGGTCGCCTGCACATCTACTGGCGCCACTTCCAAACCGGCGCAGGCCTGTTCGAGCCAGCTGGGGTTAAAAGTTTCACGGCCAGTGCTCTTGGGTGGTTCGGCGGAGAAATAGGGATCTGAAAGCAGGCGGTTGAGAAGTTCAGCATTGGCGCGACCGCTCGCGGCCCAGTCTCCATTTCTATCGTAGGGCTGGTTTTTGTGTAGGTTCACCCAGTAGTCGAGCAATGCATTACCTGGACCTGTGTCATAGCCGTAAACCTGGCCATCTGCCGTCAGCTCAGTGATATTGGCCATCCCCCCGATATTGACCACAGCACGGCTTCCATCAGTTTTGAAGGCGGCCTGGTGAAACGCCGGCATTAAAGGCGCTCCTTGACCACCAAGAGCGATATCCCGGCGACGGAAATCCGCAACGGTGCAGATGCCCGTCAGTGCTGAGATGGTGTTGGGGTCACCGAGTTGCAAAGTAAAGGGAGAAGTCACTGTGCCTGGGGGGCGGTGGCGTACGGTTTGGCCGTGACTGCCAATGGCGGTAACAGACTGACCCTCAACACCGGCTCGGGCTAGCAGGGTATTGGTGGCCTCGGCAAAAACCTGTCCCAGTTGCCGGTCTAACTGTCCGGCGCGATCCAACTCTGAAGGGCCGGGGGCACAGAGGCTGAGGATAGCCTCGCGCAGGCCGCTGTGAATCGGGTGGGCTAGCGCAGCCAGGATACGGGTGTTTATTTTTTCTTCATCGCCAAAATCGACCAGCACCGCGTCAATGGAGTCAACGCTGGTGCCGGACATCAGGCCGATAAACAGATCGGGCATATTCGTTGGCGCTTGTTAGGGGCTTTCTTCATCCAGTTGAGCCAGAGCCGGCCCCTGGAAGTTTTCTAGTTTCGCCAGAAGTGGCTGGGTCTGGTTTTTAAAACGGATCATCTCAGAAGTCGGTACCGACTTTGCCTTGGGCAATTTGCGCACAATGGTGGCGGGGTTACGATGTCTGCCATCCACCAGGAATTCGTAGTGCAAGTGCGGGCCGGTGGCATAACCGGTAGACCCTACAGTGCCAATAACCTGGCGCTGCTTAACGCGCTGGCCCTTTTTGACTTTGCGCTTGGTCAGGTGGAGATAGCGGGTTACATACCGTTCGCCGTGCTGGATAAATACGTAGTTGCCGTTGGGTTTGCTATAGCCGGACGCGATAACCCGACCATCGCCAGTAGAGTAAACGGGGGTGCCTCTTGGAGCGGCATAGTCGGTGCCATTATGAGGTCGGCGTGACTTGAATACTGGGTGCAGGCGGCTCGGGTTGAAGTGAGAGCTGATGCGGACTATGTCCAGCGGTGTGCGGATAAATGCCTTGCGCATACTTTTGCCTTCAGGCGTGTAGTAATTGGCATCACCACTGTTATCCACATAGCGTACAGCGCTAAAAGTTCTTCCTTGGTTGGTAAAACTGACCGCCAGGATAGGACCGTTGCCAATTTTCTCCCCATCCAGGAACAACTCTTCGAACATCACACTAAAGTTGTCGCCCTTGCGAATATCTAGGGCAAAGTCGATATCGGAGCTGAACACATCCGCCATCTCCATTATCAGGCTGTCACTCAGCCCAGCATCGCTGCCGGCCAGGAATAGGGAACTATCGATCTGGGCCTGTCGGTAAGCCGGGTGGCTGTCGGGCTCACGAGTTATCAGTGCGTGTTCAAACTTATCTGCATTTGTGCGGGTAAACTCAATTTGATTGAGTCGGTCCCGCTGCAATTTCAGGGACTGCAGCTGGCCATCATTATTTGTTTGAAAGGTCAGCTCTTCACCCGGAGTTAGACGTGCTAGCTGTTTTGCCTCTTTGCCGCTACCCAGAAGCTGGTACATCTCTTTGGCGCTGATCTTTGCACGTTGAAATAGGTCTGACAGAGTATCCCCGTTACGTACTTCAAGGCTTAACGACTTGACCGCCTCAACACTGACGTTAAGCAGTGGGGTCTCCGCCGGCGTATAAGTGAGTGCAGGTTTGGCTTCAGTGCTGTCGCCGCTTGGGACCTCTGAAAGTTTGACGGGTAGGGATGTGCGCTTAGAGGAAATCTCCGGTGAAGGAATCAGAACGGCCAGCATAAGGACAAA
>NZ_CP174298.1:3132500-3245000 GCF_052466985.1 Microbulbifer maximicatervae (SeqCode) | reverse complement strand
GTCTGTAGCAAGGTTAACCGCTTAGGGGAGCCGTAGAGAAATCGAGTCTTAATAGGGCGTTTAGTTGCAGGCAATAGACCCGAAACCCGGCGATCTATCCATGGGCAGGTTGAAGGTTGAGTAACATCAACTGGAGGACCGAACCCACTAATGTTGAAAAATTAGGGGATGACCTGTGGATCGGAGTGAAAGGCTAATCAAGCCGGGAGATAGCTGGTTCTCCTCGAAAGCTATTTAGGTAGCGCCTCGCGTCTCACCCTCGGGGGTAGAGCACTGTTTGGGCTAGGGGGTCATCCCGACTTACCAACCCCATGCAAACTCCGAATACCGAGGAGTGCAATCGCGGGAGACACACGGCGGGTGCTAACGTCCGTCGTGGAAAGGGAAACAACCCAGACCGCCAGCTAAGGTCCCAAATATCAGTTAAGTGGGAAACGATGTGGGAAGGCCCAGACAGCTAGGAGGTTGGCTTAGAAGCAGCCATCCTTTAAAGAAAGCGTAATAGCTCACTAGTCGAGTCGGCCTGCGCGGAAGATATACCGGGGCTCAAACTGATAACCGAAGCTGCGGATGCTCTTAGGAGCATGGTAGAGGAGCGTTGTGTAAGCCGTTGAAGGTGGATCGGGAGGTCTGCTGGAGGTATCACAAGTGCGAATGCTGACATGAGTAACGATAAGGGAGGTGAAAAACCTCCCCGCCGGAAGACCAAGGGTTCCTGTCCAACGCTAATCGGGACAGGGTTAGTCGACCCCTAAGGCGAGGGCGAAAGCCGTAGTCGATGGGAAACAGGTTAATATTCCTGTACTCGCTATTACTGCGACGGAGTGACGGAGAAGGCTAGGCCAGCATGGCGATTGGTTGTCCATGTTTAAGGTTGTAGGCTGGGGACTTAGGCAAATCCGGGTCCCTAAGGCTGAGAACTGATGACGAAGCCCACTTAGTGGGTGAAGTGGTTGATGCCCTGCTTCCAGGAAAAACTTCTAAGCTTCAGGTAATAGTGAATCGTACTCTAAACCGACACAGGTGGTCAGGTAGAGAATACCAAGGCGCTTGAGAGAACTCTGGTGAAGGAACTAGGCAAAATGGTACCGTAACTTCGGGAGAAGGTACGCCGGTTTTGGTGATGGGACTTGCTCCCTAAGCTGAGGCCGGTCGAAGTGACCAGGTGGCTGCGACTGTTTATTAAAAACATAGCACTCTGCAAACTCGTAAGAGGACGTATAGGGTGTGACGCCTGCCCGGTGCCGGAAGGTTAATTGATGGGGTTAGCTTCGGCGAAGCTCTTGATCGAAGCCCCGGTAAACGGCGGCCGTAACTATAACGGTCCTAAGGTAGCGAAATTCCTTGTCGGGTAAGTTCCGACCTGCACGAATGGCGTAACGATGGCCACGCTGTCTCCACCAGAGACTCAGTGAAATTGAAATCGCTGTTAAGATGCAGTGTACCCGCGGCTAGACGGAAAGACCCCGTGAACCTTTACTACAGCTTTGCACTGAACTTTGAGCCTATTTGTGTAGGATAGGTGGGAGGCTTTGAAGCAATGACGCTAGTTGTTGTGGAGCCGTCCTTGAAATACCACCCTGGTATGTTTGAGGTTCTAACTCTGGTCCGTTATCCGGATCGAGGACAGTGTATGGTGGGTAGTTTGACTGGGGCGGTCTCCTCCCAAAGAGTAACGGAGGAGTACGAAGGTGCACTCAGCATGGTCGGAAATCATGCAATGAGCATAATGGTATAAGTGCGCTTGACTGCGAGACAGACATGTCGAGCAGGTACGAAAGTAGGTCATAGTGATCCGGTGGTTCTGTATGGAAGGGCCATCGCTCAACGGATAAAAGGTACTCCGGGGATAACAGGCTGATACCGCCCAAGAGTTCACATCGACGGCGGTGTTTGGCACCTCGATGTCGGCTCATCACATCCTGGGGCTGAAGCCGGTCCCAAGGGTATGGCTGTTCGCCATTTAAAGTGGTACGCGAGCTGGGTTTAGAACGTCGTGAGACAGTTCGGTCCCTATCTGCCGTGGGCGTTGGAGATTTGAGAAGAGTTGCTCCTAGTACGAGAGGACCGGAGTGAACGAACCTCTGGTGTTCCGGTTGTCACGCCAGTGGCATTGCCGGGTAGCTATGTTCGGACGGGATAACCGCTGAAAGCATCTAAGCGGGAAGCCTCCTTCAAGATAAGATCTCCCTGAGGCCTTGAGCCTCCTGAAGGGCCGTGGAAGACTACCACGTTGATAGGCTGGGTGTGGAAGCGTTGTGAGGCGTTGAGCTAACCAGTACTAATTGCCCGTGCGGCTTGACCATACAACAGAGATGGTTACTAACGACTAGCTAAGCTAGCGGATTGTGAGTTAGAGACATACGATCGCTTGCGGTGTATTACTACAGATTGTTTTACCGACTTATTTGGGGTTATCGCCGGTCAACAACATGACCGAGGCAAACAGCGATAACACGGCAGGCCAAGCACATTGCTTATAAGACCAACGCCAACCCAAGCCAGTTTGCCTGACGACAATAGAGTTGTGGAACCACCTGATCCCTTGCCGAACTCAGAAGTGAAACGCAACATCGCCGATGGTAGTGTGGGGCTTCCCCATGTGAGAGTAGGTCATCGTCAGGCTTCTAATCCGAAAGGGCCACCCAATAGGGTGGCCTTTTTTTTATGGCTGAAAAATATTTAAAAAAACAAAAAACAAAAAACAAAAAACAAAAAACAAAAAAGAGAAAGCAGAAATTACTTAGTCGAAATTAAATAGAAAAAATAAAATAGCTCTGAAAAACTTTAATACTCAACTTTCTATTTAAAAGTCAGTCAGTAAGTAAAAAAGAAAAAGCTAAAATTACTTGAGCACCTTTAACAGACGCCCTCCTAAAAAGCCTATAAAAATAGGTCTTTACCGATCTTCTCTCCAAGCGCCTTTACACTCACTCAAAAAATAATCCAACAAAAATAATCCAACAAAAATAACCCTCGTAAAAACCAGAAAAGTACCCATACCACTCCCGCCAAAAATTAAATTTAGCCGGTAAAAATATCGGTGATTTTTTAGTCTCTGCAGTGATCCCCTGTAACCACGGGGCCTGTAGCCCGTTTATTAAAGTTATGCACAACTCTATCCAGACTTTCTGTTAGTAACACCTGGCTGTGGAAATCCGCGCAAAAAGTGCTGCTTTTTTACCCGCCTTCAATAGAGCCAAGCAACCACGGGGCTGGCCGGGGATATCCCGGAGTTATACACAGCTCTATCCATGGTTTCTGTTGGTAACAAAGACGCCATAAAACGGACATCAGTTATTAACAGTGTTATGAGCGATAAATCTGTGGATTACTGCGGCTGATTGGTACGCCAGTATGCGAGAGGAGAAAAATTTGGGGATAAAAAAAGCCCCACCAGGTGGGGCTTGGGTGGGCTAGTAAGCAAAGGCGTTATCTGGAACGAGGTCAAAGTTCATATCATTCAAACTGAGGTCTTCCAGTGGAACCAGCTCGGCAGGGAGAGCAAAGCGTCGTGCGGCATTGTTCTGGTGCCAATCCAATACTTCAATGTCTGCTGACTCTTCTTGCTGTAGGTCTTGTAAAAAGGTCTTCAGCTCAGTGGTGCTCGCAGTAATTAGCGACTGGTAGTCGTAGGTTCCCAGTAGTTTAACGAAGCGGTATTCATCTGTGGCATCTTCAATACGCAGCCAGGCCTGCCCATTGGAATTACCATCCTCGCCGAGAATAACCGGGCCGTGATCATCGTCGAACACTGGAACGAGCTGATAATCGGGAACAGGTAGTATTGTCCCAACCCAAACCCAACCAGAGAGGCTGGTGCGGCTTAATTGCCATTCACAGAGCCATACCGTCTGATCATCGTCTATGCGAAATTCCCGGTACTCCCTTTGGCTTAAATAGTTGTCAAAGCTCACTTCGGCATTGGGGTTATCTTTACGAAAACTATGAAGCTGTTGTGTCATTTCATAGTTTACTTCCCAATGCTTTTTCAAGCGCCACTGCATTGGGTATTGGCCCCACTCAACGATATATTCTTCGTGCTCGCGAACAGTTTCGACTACGCGCCAAAAGGCGCCGTCAATAAGAATGCAGGTATCCCCGAGCTTACAGCCCGGTGCAATGATGCTGCATTCAGGTGAGGCTTCGGATGCACTCACTAAGTGTTCGCTACGCCCTTCAATAACGTCATACCAGGGAAATCCGTGACGCAATGGTGGCGGGAATGCCAATGGCGGCCGACCGCCAAGTAATCGTCGGAAGAGAACTGATTTTTCAATTTCAAGATCAGAAAGTGTATAGCCTTCCTGTTGTGTGATTTGGCCCCAGGCAAAGGCGGCCCGGATTAGGTGTTTTTCTCGGTCTGAAAAGCTCATGGGTGCAATCATGGGCAAGTAAATAAGAAACCATACCACTGTGCAGGGGTGGGCGCTAATGCAAATGCAATTATCTGCCTTTTGTTGGATGACGACAGCTTAGGAGCAGTTCGATACACTGGTTGGGATAAATTCGTTGGATAGGGGGTTGGCAGTGGTTTGGATACAGAGGTTTGCGATCTTCGCGATCAGCTTGTTTATAGGGCTATCTCCAGCAGTTGCAGAAGAGAGAGAAGAGAATAACTTCGAGTCCTGCTACCTGGACGGCTGGAGCCATGCTCTGCACTGTACAAAGATACCGGTTGGTGAAGGAGAAGCTGCAGTAGATCTAGCGATAATGATAGCCCCAGCAGTTAATGACATTGGACTGGAGCCACTTTATTTACTGGCCGGTGGCCCCGGTCAGGCAGCGAGTTATCTGACCCCGATTCTAAATGCCTTATATAAAGTCAATCAGAGTAGGGCGATCGTACTTGTCGATAGGCGCGGTTCGGGTTACTCGGCTGCATTTGACTGTGGGATCGACGGAGAAGTCCATATGGATCTGGAGGCGGTCACCGATCAATTCTCAACTTGCTACCTTGAAAACTCCTCCTTTGCTAAAACACTGCATAGCCGTCAAGCGGTTGATGATCTGGAGGAAGTGCGCCTTCAGTTGAGACATAAAAAAATTGCTTTGTGGGGAGGTTCTTGGGGAACTCGCACCGCGCTTCTTTACCAGCAATGGTATCCCGAAAGTTTAAGTGTCCTGATCCTGGATGCTGTAGCCCCGATTGATTCAAAAGTTTTTCTTACTGCGCAAGCTGCTGAAAAGGCGCTGCTAAAATTGGAGAAAGACTGCAGTCAGGATCCGGTGTGCTCCGAATTTGGCGATTGGAGATCTGACCTGGATAGCTTGCTTAGGGACTGGGATGGAAGAGCATCGAACTTCCCGGACCCCCACTCTGGTCGCACAATGGAAACAAGTGTTCCCCGTAGCTTCATACAAAACCTGATAAGGACCGCGCTCTACGCACCTGAAACGGCAGCGCAGTTACCATACGCTATTAGCCAGGCTGAGGAGGGTAATTATTTACCGCTATCGGGGTTGGTTGGACTTTTATCTGATGATGGAAGTATGTCTATGGGGCTCACCTTATCAGTTGCTTGCGCTGAAGAATTAAATCGCACTACAGGGGAAGAGCTGGCTGCAGATATTCGCGATAGCTTTTTAGGTGATGCTTTTTTTGAGATTTTTGCTGAGGGTTGCAAGGTATGGCCCGTATCTCCTATCACTTACGAAGTCCCGGAAGAAAGAAATCATCCTGTGTTAATTATTTCCGGGGAGGCTGACCCTATTACCCCACATTATTATGCGGAACAAAGCTTGGGGTATCTTTCAGAATTAAAACAGGTAGTGGTTCCAGGTGGTGGACATATCAATAGTATGCGCGGTTGTATACCAAAGCTAATAGATGATTTTCTAAAATCTCCACTTGCTTCTTTAGATAGTGATTGTATTGCGGATATTCAAAGACCACCTTTTATGGCGGGTGCTTTTGGACCTGAAATTGATAAAGCGGTATCCAGTGAGTTGCTATCGAGCCAAGGGGATAACAAATGATTGCTGTTAAATCTATTCACAAGCAATTCTCTGGAAAGAAAGTACTCAAAGACCTGAATTTCAATATACCTGATGGCCAAATAACCGCTTTGCTGGGGGCCAATGGAGCCGGTAAAACTACTTGCCTGAGAATTATAACGGGGTTGGTAAAACCGGATGAAGGTACAGTATTTGTTAGTGGGCTTAATGTGGCCGAAAAGCCATTAGAAATAAAGCGGCAATTGGGCGTTGTCGGCGATCGTGAAGGCTTGTATGAACGACTTACTGTAGCGGAGTACTTATCATTTTTTGCCAGTGCGCAGGGATTATTTGGGGCAGAGCTTAAGCGCGCATTGAATTCTGTTCGAGAAGAGCTGGAATTAGAAGATTTGTGGCAACGTCGGACAAAAGGCTTTTCCCAGGGGGAGAGAATGAAAGTGTCGCTGGCGCGGGCACTAGTCCACCGGCCTACGCATTTGATACTCGATGAACCGACTCGCGGGCTTGATGTCCTTGCAGCGAGACTGCTGCGGAAAACACTTCTGCGGTTGCG
The DNA here is from genome assembly GCF_052466985.1 of Microbulbifer maximicatervae (SeqCode). Lineage (NCBI taxonomy): Bacteria > Pseudomonadati > Pseudomonadota > Gammaproteobacteria > Cellvibrionales > Microbulbiferaceae > Microbulbifer > Microbulbifer maximicatervae (SeqCode). The sequence continues at coordinate 3,238,489 of NZ_CP174298.1, read as the reverse complement.
CTCTGAGGGCGTAGCCATTTTATTTTCCAGCCATATTATGGCTGAAGTTACTGAGTTGTCAGATAGAGTATTGGTGATGGCTAACGGTGCTATTGTCGATAGTGGTACCCCCGATGAGCTTGTAGAACGCACAGGCTGTAAAAACCTGGAAGATAGTTTCGTCACTCTGGCTTACGAGGTTAAAGGGGAGGTGATGGCATGAAATTTTTAAACCTATTATTTACTCCCGCCATGTCTGCTCTTCTGAAGAAGGAGTCTTTAGAGGTTTGGCGTGACCGGCGAGCACTTTATTTATCTTTGCTGTTTGCCATTTCATTTCCCGGAATGATCGCATCGATGACTCTGTTTATGTTTAAGTCCCAAGGGGAGAGGACATTTCAGCTAGCGTTGTTAGGCGGGCAGGATTTACCAGTATTAGAGCAACAGCTGAGTAAAGGGCGGGTGGAACTGGATAGCCTGTCAGAAGGGGACCCGATAGCTTTACTTGATGAAGGTTACGATGCAGTTGTGAAAATTGATGAAGGTTTTTCTACCGATTATCGCAATTTCCGCAGCCCCAAGGTTTATTTGTATGTTGATAGCTCCGATCGTTTCAGCGGGCAAGGCGCGAGTCATGTTCAACAAAAGCTGGGTGAGCTACAACAGCTCATTGTTCAACAAAGAATGGTCGCTAGGGGAGTCCCACTAAAAACAATAGCACCCTGGCAAGTCCAGGTTAGGGATGTCAGTACCCCGTCTACCCGCAGTGCCTGGATTGTTGGTTCAATACCGACACTCTTGATAATGACGCTGTTTATAGGTTGCCTGTCCTCGTCCATTGATGCCTCTGCCGGTGAGCGGGAGAGAATGAGTTTTGAGGTATTACTGCAACAACCTCTGGCCGCCTGGCAGGTGGTCCTGGCCAAGGTGCTCGCTGTAGCCAGTATCAGTTGGTTATCTTCAATTCTTGCGTTAGTTTCACTAATGGCTGTTTTTCCATTTTTGCCCTTGGCTGAAATGGGGATACAACATGCAACTACGCTGAGTGGCATGGTTGCTATGGCGCTAGCCCTGCTCCCACTGGCTCTATTGGTTGCCGTAGTGCAAATATTGTTAGCGTTGCGTTCCCAGTCATTTAAAGATGCCCAAACTCAATTGAGTATATTGCAGATTTTACCTGTCACTATGTTGTTAATATTGGATATGTCATCCATAGAGCTAGAGGAGCCTGCCTGGCAGTTGGTCCCGCTGGTCGCGCAACAGCAGTGGTTTAAGGCTCTACTGGTTGGGGATACGGTCTCCATATCACTGATAATCGCTGGCTCACTGGTCAGCCTTTTATTGGTTGTTGGGTGTATATTAGGCGGTGCCCGAGCGCTGCAGCGAGAGAGTCTGCTCGGAGCTACCTAGCTTACTGATTTAGAGAGTTGTACTGGTATGAGTGACTTTCGTGAAGGGTTATTAAGTATCAACCTGAGGTCTATAGCAGATAACTATCAGGATCTGGCTAATCGCTTGAAAGCCGGCACCCGGTGCGGTGCTGTGGTTAAAGCGGATGCTTACGGCTTGGGAATGGCTCATGTTGCACCGGCGCTATACGCTCAGGGATGCCGCGATTTCTTTGTGGCCACCCAAGTCGAGGGGGAGCGCTTGCGCAGTGACCTCGGCAACGATGTGAATATAGTCATTTTTACCGGTGTCAGGCTTGGTGCTGAACTAGAGTGCGCTCGCGCGGGTTTGATCCCCACATTGTTTACTCTGGATCAATTGAAGAGCTGGGTTGAAATCTGCGAGAGCGCTCAGTTGGAGGCCCCTTGTGCCGTAAAAATTGATACCGGCATGACTCGATTGGGATTGACCCCAGATGAGTTCGAATTACTGCTCAAGGACCGCCCTCTCTTGGAGTCCGCCGATGTTCGGATGTTCTTCAGTCATCTTGCCTGTGCAGACCAGCCCCAGCATCCGCATAACAAGCTTCAGTTGAACGAGTTTAAGACCGCGGGCGATCGCTTGCGGGAACTGTGCCCGGATATTCAGCTCAGTCTTGCGAACTCATCCGGCATCTTTTTGGGTGAGGACTATCACTTTGATATTGCCCGACCGGGCTCCGCACTGTACGGCCTTAACCCTGTCCCTGAGGCTGAAAACCCGATGCGTCCAACGGTGACTTTGGGCTTGCCAATTGTCCAAAAGCGCTATGTCAGTCAATCCCGGTCTGTGGGGTATGGTGCGACCCAGGAAGTTCCCGGAGATAGTTGGCTTGCGGTAGCTCGGGGTGGATATGCCGATGGCATTATACGAGCCCAAGGGGGGCGGGGGCGCGGATGGGGGCACGGCCGCCCTCTGCCAATTGTCGGGCGTATATCAATGGACTCTACCACTTTCGATATTTCGGGTCTCAGCGAAGAGGAGCGGGACTCCCTTCAGTCGATCGAGATTCTCAATGACCAGCTTACGGTGGATGAAGTCGCTGGGTATGCCGGGACTATCGGTTATGAAGTCCTGACGAGCCTCGGGCATCGCTATGGCCGCCATTATGTAAAAGGTTGAACAAATTGCAGGACGTCGCCGCAAAAACACCATTAGAACAGCTTCGCCCGGTGCTGGAGCTGCTGGCGGATGGGGAAATACACTCGGGAGAATCCCTCGGGAATGCGCTTGGTGTCAGCCGAGCCGCTGTTTGGAAACAACTACAAAAGCTCGAGAGCTACGGCCTGACGCTTGAGTCTGCTAAGGGGCGAGGTTATCGCTTGCCGGGAGGTCTCGACTTGCTATCTGAGCAGACTGTTACCAATCAGCTGGATGGTTCAGCCCGAGCGCTACTGTGCGAGTTGCGGGTTTTTGATGAGTTGAGTTCAACGAACTCGCTGTTATTGGAGCGTTTTGAACAAGGTAAGGGGCACGCGGTAGCGATTCTCGCCGAGCGGCAAAGTGCCGGCCGGGGTCGCCGTGGCCGCAATTGGGTCAGCCCGTATGCCACAAGTATCAGCCTCTCAGTGGGCTGGGAGTTTAATGGCGGTGTACAAAGCCTGGAGGGGTTGAGTCTCGCCGTCGGTGTTGCTGTGGCAAAAGCGCTCGAGCGTTTTTCTGTACCGGGTGTGCGCCTGAAGTGGCCAAATGATGTGTGGTGCCAGGGCCGTAAATTGGCCGGTGTATTACTTGAGCTAAAAGGGGATTTAACCGACCGCTGTTCAGTGGTTATCGGCATTGGGTTGAATAATGGTCTCAATGCAAAGACAGCTGAGGAGATTGACCAACCATGGGCAGATCTCCAGCAAGTCCGTCCTGGTATTGGCCGCAGTGAATTAACTGCGGCGATACTCAGCGAGCTGTTACCGATGCTGGAAACTTACCCGGAAGGGGGGTTCGCTGCTTACCGGGAATCGTGGTCAACCCTAGACCAGTTTGCCGGGCAGCCAGTTCAGTTGCGGTCAGGTAATTTGAGCTGGGAAGGTGTTGCGGCCGGTGTCGATGAAAAAGGAGCCTTGTTACTCGAGACTGATAAAGGGCAAAAGTCATTTCATGGGGGGGAAATCTCGTTGCGGGGGCAGGTGTGATTCTAGAGCTGGATGTCGGCAATACACGGGGTAAGTGGCGCTACCTGGTCGAAGGCGAGGTGATAGCCCGTGGTGATATCGAAACTGGGCAGTTGCGCCAGCAGATTTTACCTGAGGGTTGGGCAGACTTAACCCCCTGCCGTTTTCGGGTAGTGAATGTTGCCGGTCCCGTTGTTGCTGAATTCTTGAGTCAGGTGGCCCGAGACCTGTTCACACTTGAGGCTGAATTCTCCGCAGTGGCACCTCAATGTGCCGGCGTTATCTGTGGGTATGAAGACCACTCCGCCCTGGGGGTGGATCGGTGGCTGGCAATGTTGGCGGCCTACCAGCAATCTCCCCGAGCATCATTAATTGTGGATTGCGGCAGTGCGGTCACCTTAGATTTGCTGGACAATAGCGGGCGCCACATTGGGGGATATATCGTTCCCGGTTTCGGATTGATGAATCGCGTTCTCAGTGTCGATACCCATGCAGCAAAGAGTCATGAGGCACTGACCCTGACAAAAACATTGGGCGCGGGACGCAATACCAATGAGGCGATAAACCGTGGCCTCTTGCTGATGGTGTTGGGTGCGGTTGATCGAGCAATGGAAGAATTGCAGGTCCACTCCGGTTCCCCCCCTTTATTGTGGTTAACCGGCGGGGATGCGCAGTTGCTTTCCGCAGTTTACCAGCACGAACATCGCCTGGTTCCCGATTTGGTGATGGATGGGTTGGCCCTTAGTAATCCATAAAAATTTACTCTGTTATGCGCTGGATAGCCCTTTCTTTAGTTGCCCTGAACGCTGTGCTTTTTGCCTGGTATATGTTGGTAGCGCCATCTCCGCAGTTAAGTAGCGGCAAGAGCCCGATCCCTCTCGAGTCGGAGGGAAAGAAAATTACCCTCGTTAGCGAAATATCCCCTGAAGAGCTGCCTGCTCCAGAGAAGGCTGGGGCACTGAGTAAGGAGTCCTTTGAGGTTGAGCAGCTTTGTACGCTGTTGGGGCCTTTCGCGGAGGAGTACCAGGGCGAGGATCTCTTGCAGCGAATCCGGTCCCTTCAGGTTAAAGCCGAGCTGCGTGATATAGAAATGCAGGGGCAGATGCGCTACTGGGTATATCTGCCGCCACTGAGTTCGAGGCGGGAGGCCTACAACCGCTTGCGTGAACTACAGTCTCAGGGGATCGACAGCTATGTCATTCCCAAGGGCGCATTGGAAAATGGCATTTCATTTGGGATTTTCAGTGAGCGAGCCCGAGCTGAGTCCCATACCAGCGTTTTGAAGGAGAGGGGGGTTACCGCGCAGTTCAAGGAGGAGCCGCAAACCTATATGGAGCGGTGGATAGTTATGCCCCCCGGCAGCACAGAAAGTCTTGCAGAAGAATTTTGGCGACAATTGCAAAGTGAATACCCGGACCTGGATCGGCGCCCAAATCTTTGTTCTGAAGTACTTGGCTAACAAAAAAGCAGATTTATCAGAAAATCATCAGGTGGCGTCTCGAATCGCTGTTTTTTTCAACAAGTTGGAATAGGCGACATAAAAAATATGATTTATCTGCAAAAAGGGTGTTGCGTGTCGAGATAAGTTCCCATAGAATCCCGCCTCCATTGACGAGGGTGACTTAACAACTTCGGCAATGAACGGGATAGGGCTGGCGTAGCTCAGTTGGTAGAGCAGCTGACTTGTAATCAGCCGGTCGGGGGTTCGACTCCTCTCGCCAGCTCCATTTTCATCCCGTTGCTGTCAAAATTAGGTTTCGCTGCTAAGTGTGTGAAATTTAAAGAAAAATTGTTGACAGCGCAGTGAGATGTGTAGACAATGCACACCGCTTTGAGCAGGGGTTCCCGAGTGGCCAAAGGGATCAGACTGTAAATCTGACGCGAAAGCTTCGGTGGTTCGAATCCACCCCCCTGCACCATATTACACCTTAGGGTGTTGCGCGAAATCTAAGGGTTTCGCATGGAGGTCCCGAAAGCGGGCATAGTTCAATGGTAGAACCTCAGCCTTCCAAGCTGATGATGCGGGTTCGATCCCCGCTGCCCGCTCCAAGTTTTGGGGTTGGTTGGAATGCTCTCCAGGGTGCAACATTTTAAGGTGCCGTTATCGGTAAGATTTTAGCTCATGTAGCTCAGGGGTAGAGCACACCCTTGGTAAGGGTGAGGTCGGCGGTTCAAATCCGCCCATGAGCTCCATTTTATATGACCGCAAGAGTGAAAGCTCTTGCGGTTGTTTGTGTCCGGGGTCGGATTTTCCGGGTCGGATGTGCATGTTCTGGACGTGGGTGGTGCCGTTATCGGCTCGCCTATATATAGGAGGCTGCAATGGCAAAAGAAAAGTTTGAACGTTCCAAGCCCCACGTGAACGTGGGCACCATCGGTCACGTTGACCACGGTAAAACCACCCTGACCGCTGCTCTGACCCGCGTATGTGCGGAAGTTTGGGGCGGTGACGCTGTTGCTTTCGACGGTATCGACAATGCACCGGAAGAGCGTGAGCGCGGTATCACCATCGCTACTTCTCACGTTGAGTACGAGTCCCCGACTCGCCACTACGCTCACGTAGATTGCCCGGGACACGCCGACTACGTTAAGAACATGATCACCGGTGCTGCTCAGATGGATGGCGCTATCCTGGTATGTTCCGCAGCTGACGGCCCCATGCCGCAGACTCGTGAGCACATCCTGCTTTCCCGTCAGGTAGGTGTACCTTACATCGTTGTATTCCTGAACAAAGCGGACATGGTAGACGACGAAGAGCTGCTCGAGCTGGTAGAAATGGAAGTTCGCGAACTTCTGGATCAGTACGAGTTCCCAGGTGACGACACTCCGATCATCGTTGGTTCCGCTCTGATGGCCCTGAACGGCGAAGACGACAACGAAATGGGTACTACCGCTGTTAAGAAGCTGGTAGAGACTCTGGACGAGTACATCCCTGAGCCAGAGCGCGCTGTAGATCAGCCGTTCCTGATGCCGATCGAAGACGTATTCTCTATCTCTGGCCGTGGTACTGTTGTAACTGGTCGTGTAGAGCGCGGTGTGATCAACACTGGCGACGAGATCGAAATCGTTGGTATCAAAGAAACCACCACTACTACCTGTACTGGTGTTGAAATGTTCCGCAAGCTGCTCGACGAAGGTCGTGCTGGTGAGAACATCGGCGCACTGCTGCGCGGCACCAAGCGTGACGAAGTAGAGCGTGGTCAGGTACTGGCTAAGCCGGGCTCCATCACTCCGCACACCAAGTTCGAAGCGGAAGTGTATGTACTGTCCAAGGACGAAGGTGGTCGTCACACCCCGTTCTTCAAAGGCTACCGTCCTCAGTTCTACTTCCGTACTACCGACGTAACTGGTGCGGTAGAGCTGCCGGAAGGTACTGAAATGGTAATGCCGGGCGACAACATTCAAATGGTTGTTACCCTGATCGCTCCGATCGCCATGGAAGACGGCCTGCGCTTCGCTATCCGCGAAGGTGGTCGTACCGTAGGTGCGGGCGTTGTTGCTAAGATCATTGAGTAATCTTTGATTTCTGCATCGCAATATTCTATGTGGTGCACCAGGTGGGAGAGTTCCTGTAGCTCTCTCATCTTTGAGTGCGAAAGTGCTCACACTGTACAGGCCAGTAGTTCAATTGGTAGAGCACCGGTCTCCAAAACCGGGTGTTGGGGGTTCGAGTCCCTCCTGGCCTGCCATTTTTAATCACTCCGCTTAGATAAGCTTAGGGGTGTCGCAAAACCCTACTTGTCAGTGGGGCTTTTGTGTTTATGAGCGCTAAAAGATTATCTATAGTGCGCTAAGGGCTTCTTATATGAATGCTAAAACAGAAGCGAAAACCTTTCGTCTTGACGGTCTGAAGTGGTTGTTAATAGTGCTGCTGGTGGGCGGTGCTGTTGCAGGCAATTCATATTACGCCGAATTCCCTTTGTTTTACCGAGTGTTGGCAGTAACTGCCATCTGTCTGGTAGCTCTGGTTGTGGCTGTAAATACCGCCAAAGGCAATGCGTTGTGGCAACTGTTGCGCGAAGCGCAAACTGAAGTCAGGCGTGTGGTTTGGCCGACCCGCCAAGAAGCAACCCAGACCACAGCGATTGTGGTTGTTTTCGTGTTGATTATGGCGCTTATCTTGTGGGCGCTTGATTCGGCTCTGGGTTGGGCGGCTTCCAAATTTATCGGCTAAAGGTTGATACATGTCAAAGAATTGGTATGTGGTCCAGGCTTACTCGGGCTATGAGAAGCGTGTCGCCAGCTCCCTGAAAGAGCGCATTGAGCTGAACGAAATGGACCACCTGTTTGGTGAAGTCCTGGTTCCCACGGAAGAAGTGGTTGAGATGCGCGCAGGGCAAAAGCGTAAGAGTGAACGCAAGTTTTTCCCGGGCTATGTCCTGGTAGAAATGGAATTGAATGACGATACCTGGCACTTGGTGAAAGAAACTCCCCGAGTACTGGGTTTTATCGGCGGTAAGGCGGATAAGCCAGCCCCGATTACTGACCGCGAAGCGCAGGCTATCCTGAATCGCATCGACGATTCCGCCGATAAGCCCAAGCCCAAGACTCTGTTTGAGCCCGGTGAAATGGTTCGAGTTATTGACGGTCCGTTTAATGATTTCAACGGTGTGGTTGAAGAGGTTAACTACGAGAAGAGTCGCTTGCGAGTGGCTGTGTTGATCTTCGGACGTTCCACCCCGGTTGAACTGGAGTTCAGTCAGGTAGAGAAGACCTGATTCCAGTATAAATTTTTTGCCCCCTTTCGCCGCGAGGTGGAAGGGGGTTTTCGCGTCCCCGAAAAATGAGTTTTCATTTCGGGGTTCGGGGAGCTTGCCCTTAAACCTTATGGCTGAGTGGCGGGCGTTAATACCCAACTAGAGGAGAGCTGTAATGGCTAAGAAAGTAGAAGCTTATATCAAGCTGCAAGTTAAGGCCGGTCAGGCCAACCCGAGTCCGCCCGTTGGTCCCGCACTGGGTCAGCACGGTGTGAACATCATGGAATTCTGTAAGGCGTTCAACGCCCAGACCCAGAGCCTCGAGCCAGGTCTGCCAGTTCCAGTTGTAATCTCTGTATACAACGACCGCTCCTTCACCTTCATCATGAAGTCGCCGCCCGCCGCTGTACTGCTGCGCAAGGCTGCCAAGATCAAGAGCGGTTCCGGTCGTCCGAACACTGAGAAAGTGGGTAAAGTAACCCGCGCTCAGCTGGAAGAGATCGTAGAAATGAAGAAAGCAGACCTGACTGCATCCGACTTGGACGCGGCCGTGCGCACTATCGCCGGTTCCGCTCGTAGCGCCGGTATCGAAGTGGAGGGTCTCTAAGTGGCTAAATTGAGCAAGCGTCAGCGCGTAATCGCTGAAAAAGTTGAAGCTGGTAAGGCTTACGGTATGGAAGAAGCCGTAGCTCTGCTGAAAGAGCTGTCCAATGTTAAGTTTGCAGAAACTGTAGACGCTTCTGTAAACCTGGGTATCGACCCACGTAAATCCGACCAGGCTGTTCGCGGTGCAACTACTCTGCCGCACGGTACTGGTAAAGAAGTTCGCGTAGCTGTTTTCACCCAGGGTGCTAACGCTGACGCCGCTAAAGAAGCGGGCGCTGACTTGATCGGTATGGACGAGCTGGCTGCCGACGTTAAAGCAGGCAAGATGGACTTCGACGTAGTAATCGCTTCCCCCGATGCGATGCGCGTTGTAGGTCAACTGGGTCAAATCCTCGGCCCGCGCGGCCTGATGCCGAACCCGAAGACTGGCACCGTAACTCCAGACGTTGCTACTGCGGTTAAAAATGCCAAAGCTGGTCAGGTGCGTTTCCGCGCTGACAAAGGCGGCATTATCCACGGTGGTATCGGTAAAGTTGCTTTCGATGCGAACTCTCTGAAAGAGAACCTGGAAGCTCTGGTTGCCGACCTGAAGAAAGCCAAGCCGGCTTCTGCAAAAGGTGTATATCTGAAGAAGATCACCCTGAGCACCACTATGGGCCCGGGTCTGGTTATCGATCAGTCTTCCCTGAACATCTAAATATCACTGCGGGGTGTGATCACCTCTCAGTAAATCGAACTTTGGGGTCCACCTGAATGCTTCGGCAGAAGGTGGGCCGTCAAAGACCGTAGGTGTCAGGTGCGTTGAGGTTTAACGTGCCTGGCTTAATCCGAACTTCGGCCAGGTTGGCCATTGCGAGGTTCGAGCCTACGCAGACGGTGTCGCCCAAACCAGTATTTTTACTGGATTTGAGCTTTATGCACCGGAACGGATCGGACGTTTAAGTCCGGTTTTTTTCAAATCCAGGAGTGACACTATGGCTATTGGACTCGAAGACAAGAAAGCGATTGTCGCAGATGTCCAGCAAGCTGCTGAAGGTGCTCTGTCTGCGGTTGTTGCGGATTCCCGCGGCGTAACCGTGAATGACATGACCACTCTGCGCAAAGAGGCTCGCGAGAACGGCGTTTGGTTGAAAGTCGTCCGCAACACTCTGGCGCGTCGCGCTCTGGCAGGTACCGAATACGAATGTCTGACTGACAAATTCGTAGGTCCTAGCATCATTGCATTCTCTAACGAACACCCAGGTGCCGGCGCGCGCATCCTGAGCCAGTTCGCTAAAGGCAATGACAAGCTGGAACTGAAAGGTGCTGCCTTCGAAGGCGCGATCACCGACGTCGCATTGTTGGCAAGCCTGCCGACTTACGACGAGGCGATCGCCAAGCTGATGAGCGTGTTGAAAGAAGCATCTGCTGGCAAGCTGGTTCGCACTATTGCGGCCGTTCGCGACCAAAAAGAGCAGGAAGCTGCGTAATTTTTTCGCTAGAGCGAATCGCAGTTTCAAAACGAAATACGAGCAGCTACTGCTCAAACCAATTCAGGTACTGAATCATGTCTCTGACTAAAGAAGATATCATCAATGCTGTTGCCGAAATGTCCGTTAAGGATGTTGTTGAGCTGATCGAAGCAATGGAAGAGAAATTCGGCGTAACTGCTGCTGCAGCAGTTGTAGCTGGCCCAGCTGGTGGCGAAGCTGCCGCTGAAGAGAAAGACTCTTTCGACGTAATCCTGACTTCCCCAGGCGACAAGAAAGTGAACGTGATCAAAGTTGTTCGCGGCATCACTGGCCTGGGCTTGAAAGAAGCTAAAGGTCTGGTAGACGGCGCTCCGAGCCCGCTGAAAGAAGGCGTAAGCAAAGACGAAGCTGAAGCAGCTAAGAAAGAGCTGGAAGAAGCTGGCGCAGTTGTAGAACTGAAGTAATTCGGTTCTTGCGTCTCCCGCTAGCTGTCGCGTAAAGCGGCGGGTAGCGGTAAGGCTGGTGGACTTTTGTCCGCCGGCCTTTTTGCCGTTTGCGGTACTGAGGTTTTTACCGGTGCCGGCGGGATTTAAAAACCGTGGCAAACCTCATTTAACCATAGCGCAGTAGCGCTACCCAAAAGCAAGCGGAGAGGTTTCTGGCCAGTGCAGGCAAGTTGCATTGACCAGAGGCTTCTCGCCCGGAGGGGCTCTGGACTGGAGTCCCACGAAGTCTTGTCACTGATCAAGCTGGGGAATTTGAATGGCTTACTCATATACTGAGAAAAAACGTATCCGCAAGGATTTTGGCAAACTGCCTAAGGTCATGGATGTGCCCTTTCTGCTTGCGATACAGCTCGATTCTTATCGCAACTTTACACAGGCCGACAAGCGCCCCGACGACCGTATGGACGTTGGCCTGCAAGCGGCGTTTAAATCTGTATTTCCGATTGTCAGCTATTCCGGCAATGCCGCCCTGGAGTACGTAAGTTATACGCTGGGTAAGCCCGCTTTTGACGTTAAGGAATGTACCCTGCGCGGCGTTACCTATGCATGTCCGCTGCGCGTGCGCGTGCGTCTGATTATTTACGATAAAGAATCTGCGAATAAGTCCATTAAGGACATTAAAGAGCAGGAAGTTTACATGGGCGAGATTCCGCTCATGACCGACAACGGTACCTTCGTAATCAATGGTACCGAGCGCGTTATCGTATCCCAGCTGCACCGTTCCCCGGGTGTATTCTTCGATCACGACAAAGGCAAGACTCACTCTTCCGGTAAGCTGTTGTACGCCGCGCGTGTCATCCCCTACCGTGGCTCATGGCTGGACTTCGAGTTCGATCCGAAAGACCTGGTGTTTGTGCGTATCGATCGTCGCCGTAAATTGCCAGCGACTATTCTGCTGCGTGCCCTGGGTTACACCTCCCAGGAAATGCTGGAAATGTTCTTCGAGACCAGCACCTTTGAGCTGTTGGAAGACCGTGTCAGCCTGGAGCTGATTCCGTCTCGCCTGCGCGGTGATGTTGCTTCTTTTGACATCAAAGACGGCCAGGGCAAGGTGATTGTCGAAGAGGGTCGCCGTATTACCCCGCGTCATATCCGTCAGTTGGAAAAGGCCGGCGTAGAAAAGCTGGAAGCACCGCTCGAGTACCTGTTTGGCCGTGTACTGGCGAACGACATCATCGATGAGTCCACCGGTGAGATCGCGATCGACTGTAACACCGAGATTACTGATGAAGTAATCGCCAAGCTGCGTGTACTGAACGTTAAGAGTTTCCAAACCCTGTACACCAACGACCTGGATCGCGGTCCGTTTATCTCCGACACCCTGCGTGCAGAGCCTTCTCGCACTGTGTTGGAAGCGCTGGTAGAGATCTACCGTATGATGCGCCCGGGCGAACCGCCCACCAAGGAGTCCGCAGAAGCGCTGTTCGAGAACTTGTTCTTTACCGACGAGCGTTACGACCTGTCGGCTGTTGGCCGCATGAAGTTCAACCGCCGCCTGGGTCGCGAAGACGAGACTGGCCCCGGCACTCTGAGCAAAGAAGATATCGTCGAAGTTCTGAAGACTCTGATCGATATCCGCAACGGTCAGGGCATGGTCGATGATATCGATCACCTGGGTAACCGCCGCGTGCGTTCCGTAGGTGAAATGGCTGAAAACCAGTTCCGCGTTGGCCTGGTACGTGTAGAGCGCGCTGTTAAAGAGCGCCTGTCCATGGCGGAGTCCGAAGGCCTGATGCCTCAGGACCTGATCAATGCCAAGCCGGTTGCCGCTGCCGTGAAGGAATTCTTCGGTTCCTCGCAGCTGTCCCAGTTTATGGACCAGAACAACCCGCTGTCGGAAGTGACTCACAAGCGTCGTGTTTCCGCCCTCGGCCCGGGTGGTTTGACCCGTGAGCGCGCTGGCTTTGAGGTGCGCGACGTGCACCCGACTCACTACGGCCGCGTATGTCCGATTGAGACGCCGGAAGGACCGAACATCGGTCTGATTAACTCCCTGGCTACTTACGCCCGCGCTAACCATTACGGTTTCCTCGAGAGCGCCTACCGCAAAGTGGTTGACGGCAAGGTAACTGATGAAATTGCGTACCTGTCCGCGATCAATGAAGCCAACTTCATTATTGCCCAGGCGTCTGCGGAAGTAGACGACAACGGCAACTTTGTTGATGACCTGATCAGCGTACGTCACCAGGGCGAATTTACCCTGAAAGCACCGGGCGAAATCCAGTATATGGATGTTTCCGCCAAGCAGGTGGTTTCCGTAGCTGCGGCGATGATTCCATTCCTCGAGCACGATGACGCCAACCGTGCATTGATGGGATCGAACATGCAACGTCAGGCGGTACCGACCCTGCGCGCTGAAAAGCCGCTGGTGGGCACCGGTATGGAGCGCACTGTAGCGCGCGACTCCGGCGTGTGTGTGGTTGCTAAGCGCGGCGGCATTATTGAGCGCGTTGATTCCAGCCGTGTGGTTGTTCGCGTGGCCGACGCTGAGGTGGAAGCCGGTGATGCAGGTGTGGATATCTACAACCTGACCAAATACATCCGCTCCAACCAGAATACCTGTATCAACCAGCGCCCGATCGTTAATACTGGCGATCGTGTAGTCCGTGGCGATATTCTCGCCGATGGTCCCTCTGTAGACCTGGGTGAGCTGGCTCTGGGCCAGAATATGCGCATCGCATTTATGCCCTGGAATGGTTACAACTTTGAGGACTCCATCCTCATCAGTGAGCGCGTTGTACAGGAAGACCGCTTCACCACCATCCACATTCAGGAGCTGACCTGTATTGCCCGCGATACCAAGCTGGGCAGTGAGGAAATTACTGCGGATATCCCCAATGTTGGCGAATCTGCCCTGAATAAGCTGGACGAGTCCGGCATCGTATACATCGGCGCAGAAGTAGGCGCTGGCGATATCCTGGTCGGTAAGGTCACTCCGAAGGGCGAAGCCCAGCTGACTCCGGAAGAAAAACTGCTGCGCGCAATCTTCGGAGAGAAAGCTTCCGACGTTAAGGACACCTCCCTGCGCGCGCCCAGTGGCACCCGCGGTACGGTGATCGACGTTCAGGTATTTACCCGCGACGGCCTGCAGAAAGACCAGCGCTCCCTCGATATCGAGAAGTCACAGCTGGACGAGGTTCGCAAGGATCTGAACGAAGAATACCGCATCGTTGAAGGTGCGACCTTCGAGCGTCTGCAACAGGCTCTGCTGGGCCAAAAGGCCGCCGGTGGTAAGAGTGTTAAGAAGGGCGATGAGATGACCGCTGAAGTCCTCGCCGCTCTGCCGCGCGAAGACTGGTTCAAGCTGCGTATGGAAGACGACAGCCTGAACGATCAGCTGGAAAAAGCGGAAGCTCAGCTGAAAGAGCGTCGCAAGCTGCTCGACGAAGCCTTCGAAGACAAGAAGAAGAAACTGGAGTCCGGCGATGACCTGGCTCCGGGCGTGCTGAAAATCGTCAAGGTTTACCTGGCGATCAAACGCCGCATCCAGCCGGGCGACAAGATGGCCGGTCGTCACGGTAACAAAGGTGTTATCTCCGTAATCAAGCCCGTTGAGGACATGCCTTATGACCAAAACGGTGAGCCGGTAGATATCGTCCTGAACCCGCTGGGCGTTCCCTCGCGGATGAACGTTGGTCAGGTTCTGGAAATGCACTTGGGCATGGCCGCTAAAGGCCTCGGCGTTAAAGTCGACAAGATGATCAAGGAGCAGCAGGAAATCGCCAAGGTGCGCGGATTCCTGGAAGAGGTCTACAACTCCACTGGCGGACGCAAGGAAGAACTCGACGAGTTCTCCGATGAGGAAGTCATGACCATGGCGCAAAACCTGCGTCGCGGTGTACCTATGGCGACCCCGGTATTTGACGGTGCCGATGAAAGTGAGATCAAGCAGCTGCTGCGTCTTGCCGATATCCCGGATTCCGGTCAGATCACCCTGCACGACGGCCGCACCGGCGATGCTTTCGAGCGTCCGGTAACTGTGGGCTACATGTACATGCTGAAGCTGAACCACTTGGTAGACGACAAGATGCACGCGCGTTCTACCGGTTCCTACAGCCTGGTTACCCAGCAGCCGCTGGGTGGTAAAGCCCAGTTCGGTGGTCAGCGTTTCGGGGAGATGGAAGTGTGGGCGCTGGAAGCTTACGGCGCTGCATACACCCTGCAGGAAATGCTCACGGTTAAATCCGATGACGTGGAAGGCCGTACCAAGATGTACAAGAACATCGTGGACTCCGACCACCGCATGGAGCCGGGCATGCCGGAATCCTTCAACGTACTGGTTAAGGAAATCCGCTCTCTCGGTATGAACTTCGAGCTTGAGCACGAGTAAATCCGAACCCGTACCGAAGCCTGTTGGCAGGTGAAATGAGACAAGTGCCAGCGCCCCTCGAAGCAGTGGGGCAGCTGGCTAGCCCGGCGGCTAGTGCGAGTGCCGGGTTGACTACCCCCTAGTGGAGGAAAGGCCTTGAAAGATTTATTAAATCTGGTGAAGTCCCAGGAGCAGCTGGAAGAGTTTGATGCGATTCGTATCGGTCTGGCATCACCGGACATGATTCGCTCCTGGTCCTACGGCGAAGTGAAAAAGCCGGAGACCATCAACTACCGTACCTTTAAGCCTGAGCGTGAAGGCTTGTTCTGTGCCAAGATCTTTGGCCCGGTAAAAGACTACGAGTGCCTGTGCGGTAAGTACAAGCGCATGAAGCACCGCGGCATTATCTGTGAGAAGTGTGGCGTTGAAGTGACCAAGGCCAAGGTTCGCCGTGAGCGCATGGGTCACATCGAGCTGGCCAGCCCGGTTGCACACATCTGGTTCCTGAAGTCCCTGCCGTCCCGTATCGGCCTGCTGCTGGACATGACCCTGCGCGATATCGAGCGCGTGCTGTACTTCGAATCTTACGTGGTTACCGAGCCGGGTATGACTACCCTGGAGCGCGGCCAGCTGCTGAATGACGAGCAGTACTTTGAGGCGATGGAAGAGTTCGCCGACGAGTTTGAAGCGAAAATGGGTGCCGAGGCGATCCAGGAGCTGATGGCGGACATCGAGCTGCCCGCAGAAATCCAGCGCCTGCGCGAAGAGATCCCGGCGACCAACTCCGAAACCAAGATCAAGAAACTGTCCAAGCGCCTGAAGCTGCTGGAAGCCTTCTACAAGTCCGGCAACAACCCGGAGTGGATGGTGATGAAGGCTCTGCCGGTTCTGCCGCCGGATCTGCGCCCGCTGGTACCGCTGGATGGCGGTCGTTTCGCGACCTCCGATCTGAACGACCTCTACCGTCGTGTGATCAACCGTAACAACCGTCTGAAGCGTCTACTTGAGCTGAACGCGCCGGACATTATCGTGCGCAACGAAAAGCGCATGCTGCAGGAATCTGTTGACGCACTGCTGGATAACGGCCGTCGCGGTCGCGCCATCACCGGCTCCAACAAGCGCCCGCTGAAGTCCCTGGCTGACATGATTAAAGGTAAGCAGGGTCGTTTCCGTCAGAACCTGCTGGGTAAGCGTGTTGACTACTCCGGTCGTTCCGTGATCGTGGTAGGTCCGACCCTGCGTCTGCATCAGTGTGGTCTGCCCAAGAAGATGGCACTGGAACTGTTTAAGCCGTTTATCTTTGGCAAGCTGGAATCCCGTGGCCTGGCCACTACGATCAAAGCTGCCAAGAAGATGGTTGAGCGCGAGGAAGCTGTCGTTTGGGATATCCTCGACGAAGTGATCCGCGAGCACCCAGTACTGCTTAACCGTGCACCGACCCTTCACCGTCTGGGTATCCAGGCGTTTGAACCGGTACTGATTGAAGGTAAGGCAATCCAGCTGCACCCGCTGGTTTGTGCGGCCTATAACGCCGACTTCGACGGTGACCAGATGGCGGTACACGTACCGCTGACGATCGAAGCGCAGCTGGAATCCCGCGCGCTGATGATGTCCACCAACAACATCCTGTCGCCTGCTAACGGTGAGCCGATTATCGTACCGTCCCAGGACGTGGTACTGGGTCTGTACTGGATGACCCGCGAGCGCGTTAACGATAAAGGCGAAGGCATGTTCTTCTCCGATATCAAAGAAGTGAGCCGCGCTTTCTACGCCAAGCAGGTTGGTCTGCAAGCGAAGATCAAGGTACGTATCCGCGAAAATATCGTCGGCGAAGACGGTGAGAAGCACGAGACTATCTCCATTCAGGACACCACTGTAGGCCGCGCGCTGCTGTGGAACATCGTGCCGGAAGGCCTGCCGTTTGCGCACGTCAACCAGCCGATGAAGAAAAAGGCGATCTCCCGCGCCCTGAACGAGTGCTACCGCAAGGTAGGCCTGAAGGCGACGGTTATTTTTGCCGACCAGCTGATGTACACCGGTTTCGACTTCTCTACCAAGTCCGGTTCCTCCATTGGTGTGAACGACTTTGAGATTCCGGCTGAGAAAGCTGAGCTGATCGATGCCGCTGAAGCAGAAGTGAAAGAGATTGAAAGCCAGTTTGCTTCCGGCCTGGTAACCCAGGGTGAGAAGTACAACAAGGTTATCGACGTTTGGTCCCGCACCAACGACAAGGTAACCCAGGCGATGATGGCCGGTATCAAGAAAGAGAAGGTGATCGACCGCGAGGGCAACGAGACCAAGCAGGACTCCTTCAACTCCGTATACATGTACGCTGACTCCGGTGCTCGTGGTTCTGAAGCTCAGATCCGTCAGCTCGCTGGTATGCGTGGTCTGATGGCCCGTCCGGATGGCTCCATTATCGAGAACGCCATTACGGCAAACTTCCGTGAAGGCCTGACTGTACAGCAGTACTTCATCTCGACCCACGGTGCTCGTAAAGGTCTGGCGGATACCGCACTGAAAACCGCTAACTCCGGTTACCTGACCCGTCGTCTGGTTGACGTGGCCCAGGACGTGGTAATTACCGAGCTGGATTGTGGCACCGACGACGGTCTGACCATGGCGCCGGTAATCGAGGGCGGTGATGTTATCGAATCTCTCGGTGACCGTATCCTCGGTCGTGTAGTGGCCCGCGATGTACTGAAGCCAGGCAGTGACGAAATCGCCGTTTCTGCCGGCACTATGATCGACGAGAAGTGGGTAGAGCGCATCGAAGCCATGGGCATCGATGAGGTTCTGGTTCGCTCCCCGATCACCTGTGAGACTGCACACGGTATCTGTGCCCAGTGTTACGGCCGCGACCTGGCCCGTGGCCACCGCGCCAACCCGGGTGAGTCTGTGGGCGTTGTTGCCGCACAGTCCATCGGTGAGCCGGGCACCCAGCTGACCATGCGTACCTTCCACATCGGTGGTGCTGCAAGCCGTGCCTCTGCTGCGGACAGCATCCAGGTGAAGCAGGGCGGTACCGTACGTCTGCATAATGTTAAGACGGTTAAGACCGAAGTTGGCACTCTGGTAGCCGTGTCCCGTTCTGGTGAGCTGGCGATTGCCGACGGCGCCGGTCGCGAGCGAGAGCGCTACAAGCTGCCTTACGGTGCTGTGATCAGCGTCTACGAAGGTGCCGAGGTAGATGGTGGCCAGATTGTGGCCAAGTGGGACCCGCACACCCACCCGATCATCACCGAAGTTGCCGGTTGGGTGAAACTGTCCGGTATGGAAGAAGGGCTCTCCATCCGCAAGCAGACCGACGATATCACCGGCCTGTCCTCTATCGAGATTATCGATCCGGCCGAGCGCCCAGCAGCGGGTAAAGATCTGCGCCCAGCGGTAACCCTGCTGGATGAGAACGGCGAAGAGCTGACTCTGGCTAACAGTAATGCGCCTGCGCACTACGCCTTGCCGCCGCGCGCGATCCTCAGCCTGGCTGAAGGTAAGCAGGTGAACGTGGGTGACGTAATTGCACGTATTCCGCAGGAATCCGGCGG
This sequence comes from Microbulbifer maximicatervae (SeqCode), assembly GCF_052466985.1. Taxonomy (NCBI): domain Bacteria; kingdom Pseudomonadati; phylum Pseudomonadota; class Gammaproteobacteria; order Cellvibrionales; family Microbulbiferaceae; genus Microbulbifer; species Microbulbifer maximicatervae (SeqCode). The sequence continues at coordinate 3,219,860 of NZ_CP174298.1, read as the reverse complement.
TACCAAGGATATTACCGGTGGTCTGCCCCGCGTTGCCGACCTGTTTGAAGCGCGTAAGCCGAAAGAGCCGTCCATTCTGGCGGAAATCTCCGGTACCGTTTCCTTCGGTAAAGAGACCAAAGGCAAGGTTCGTCTGCAGATTACCCCGCGCGACGGCAAGCCGCTGGCCAATGGTAAGGACCACTACGAGGTTCTGATTCCAAAGCACCGCCAGCTGACCGTGTTCGAAGGTGAAACCGTAGAGAAGGGTGAGGTTATCTCCGATGGCCCGTCTAACCCGCACGATATTCTGCGCCTGAAAGGTGTTGAAGAGCTGGCTCGCTACATCACCAACGAGATCCAGGAGGTTTACCGCCTCCAGGGTGTAGGTATTAACGATAAGCACATCGAAACCATCGTGCGTCAGATGCTGCGTAAAGTTGAAGTCACCGAGATGGGTGATTCCAGCTTGATTAAGGGCGACCAGGTTGAATACCAGCGCGTGATCGAAGAGAACGAACAGCTGCGTGCCGAGAACAAGCAGCCCGCTCAGTTCGAACGCCTGCTGCTGGGTATTACCAAAGCGTCCCTGGCAACTGAGTCCTTCCTGTCGGCGGCCTCGTTCCAGGAGACCACCCGCGTTCTGACCGAAGCGGCGGTAACCGGCAAGGAAGACAGCCTGCGCGGCCTGAAAGAAAACGTGGTTGTGGGTCGCCTGATCCCGGCTGGTACCGGTCTGGCTTACCACAGCGAGCGCAAGCGCAAGCGCAGCCTGCAGTTGGAAGAGGCCTTCGGTGAAGGACCTTCCGCAGCTGAGGTTGAAGCAGCTCTGACTGAGGCACTGAAGTCCTCAGGCGAATAAGGCGTATCCCACTCTATCTGTTGGTGGAGTGGGGTAGGTTGGGGCACTTAGGTGCCCAATCTGATATTGGCGACTGTCTGTGATGTAAGCACTTACTTCCGTCGCCGATTGACTAGGCGGGTTGTCGCTTATAGAATGCGGCCCCCGCTTATGTGGGGTGTTCCGTTTGATCCCAGGATCGGACGATACACACAGACGATAGGCCCTCACTGTTAGAGGTGGGGGCATTTTATTTTTGGAGTGATTTTTAATGGCAACGATCAACCAGTTGGTTCGTAAGCCGAGAAAACGCAAAGTTGAAAAAAGCGACGTTCCTGCTCTGCAGGCTAGCCCGCAGCGTCGCGGAGTTTGCACTCGTGTGTACACCACTACACCGAAGAAGCCGAACTCTGCACTGCGTAAGGTTTGCCGTGTGCGTCTGACCAGCGGTTACGAAGTAACTTCGTACATCGGTGGTGAAGGCCACAACCTGCAAGAGCACAGCGTGGTACTGATTCGCGGCGGTCGTGTAAAAGACCTGCCGGGTGTGCGCTACCACACTGTACGCGGTGCACTTGACTGTGCCGGCGTAAACGATCGCAAGCAGGGCCGTTCTAAGTACGGCGCCAAGCGTCCTAAAGGTTAATCACCTTTAACGATTTGCGTTTCGGTTTCCAACCGGAGTAAGGCTGAGCTCGCCGGATTGTAATGTTTTACGGCGGCGTCTCAGAATAACCCTGAAGAGAGGCAATACCCATGCCGAGAAGACGAGTAGTCGCCAAGCGCGAAGTGCTACCGGACCCCAAGTTCGGGAACGTCACCCTGGCCAAGTTCATGAACCACGTCATGATCAGCGGCAAGAAGTCAGTTGCAGAGCGTATCGTATACGGTGCACTTGAAACTATTTCTGAAAAATTGAACAAAGATCCGATCGAAGTATTCGAGGAGTCTTTGGAAAATATCGCGCCTATGGTGGAAGTAAAGTCCCGCCGTGTTGGTGGTGCGACGTATCAGGTGCCTGTAGAAGTGCGCCCCTCGCGTCGTACGGCTCTGGCAATGCGTTGGTTGGTGGAGTTCTCCCGTAAGCGCGGTGAGAAATCTATGGCTCAGCGTCTGGCCAACGAAATGATCGATGCAGCCCAAAACAAGGGTGGCGCGGTCAAGAAGCGTGAAGATGTACACCGCATGGCAGAAGCCAACAAGGCATTCTCTCACTACCGCTTCTAAGTCTGATGAATACCAACATCGGAAATTAATACCGAAAGGCAGCACGGAAAATTCCAGGCTGCCTTTTGCCGTTATATCGAGGATACAACTGTGGCACGTAAAACGCCCATCGCACGTTACCGTAACATCGGTATCTGTGCCCACGTAGACGCCGGTAAAACCACTACTACCGAGCGCGTACTTTTCTACACTGGTCTATCCCACAAAATTGGTGAAGTACACGAAGGTGCTGCCACCATGGACTGGATGGAGCAGGAGCAGGAGCGTGGTATCACCATTACTTCTGCTGCAACTACCTGTTTCTGGTCTGGCATGCAGCAGCAGTTCGACCAGCACCGCGTAAACATCATCGATACCCCAGGACACGTTGACTTCACTATTGAAGTTGAGCGCTCCCTGCGCGTACTCGACGGTGCTGTTGTTGTACTGTGTGGCTCCTCTGGTGTTCAGCCTCAGACTGAAACCGTATGGCGCCAGGCGAACAAATACGAAGTACCGCGCATGGTATTCGTAAACAAAATGGACCGCGCCGGTGCGAACTACCGCAACGTTGTGAGCCAGCTGAAAGACCGCTTGAACGCGAATGCTGTACCTCTGCAGATGACCATCGGCTCTGAGGACGAGTTCAAGGGTGTTGTTGACCTGGTGAAGATGAAGGCCATTCTGTGGAATGAAGCCGACCAGGGCATGACTTTCGACTACGCTGACATCCCCGCTGAGCTGCAGGACGAGTGCGACGAAATGCGCGAGTACCTGGTAGAAGCGGCTGCTGAAGCCAGCGAAGAGTTGATGGAAAAATACCTGGAAGAAGGTGAGCTGTCCGAAGAAGAAATCAAGGCAGCTATCCGTCAGCGTACCCTGGCCAACGAAATTGTACCGGTTCTGGGCGGTTCTGCGTTCAAGAACAAGGGTGTACAGGCTGTACTGGACGCAGTTATCGAATACCTGCCGGCGCCGACTGAAGTTAAGGCGATCGAAGGTACTCTGGAAGATGGCGAAACTGTTGAGAGCCGCGAAGCTGACGACAACGCGCCGTTCGCTGCACTGGCGTTCAAAATTGCTACCGACCCCTTCGTTGGTACCCTGACTTTCTTCCGTGTTTACTCCGGTAAGCTGGAGAGCGGTACTGCGGTATACAACTCCGTAAAAATGAAGAAAGAGCGTGTCGGTCGTATGGTGCAGATGCACTCCAACGATCGTCAGGAAATTAAAGAAGTACTGGCTGGTGACATCGCTGCTGCGATTGGTCTGAAAGACGTAACCACTGGTGACACCCTGTGCTCCGAAGCCAACAAGATTGTTCTGGAGCGTATGGAGTTCCCCGAGCCAGTAATTTCTGTTGCGGTTGAGCCCAAGTCCAAGCCGGACCAGGAAAAAATGGGTATTGCCCTCGGCAAGCTGGCCCAGGAAGATCCGTCCTTCCGCGTGAAGACTGACGAGGAAACCGGTCAGACCATTATTTCCGGTATGGGTGAATTGCACCTGGATATCATCGTTGACCGCATGAAGCGTGAGTTCAACGTTGAAGCGAACATCGGTAAGCCTCAGGTTGCCTACCGTGAAACTATCCGCAACACCTCTGAGATCGAAGGCAAGTTCGTTCGTCAGTCCGGTGGTCGCGGTCAGTACGGTCACGTATGGGTGAAGTTTGAGCCCGCCGAAGACGAGTCTCAGGAAGGTCTGGAATTCGTTAACGAAATCGTGGGCGGTGCGGTACCGAAGGAATACATTCCTGCGGTACAGAAAGGTATCGAAGAGCAGATGAAGAACGGTGTTCTGGCTGGCTACCCGCTGCTGGGCCTGAAGGCGACTCTGTACGACGGTTCCTTCCACGATGTGGACTCCAATGAAATGGCGTTTAAGATCGCCGGTTCTATGGCGACCAAGAAGCTGTCCAGTCAGGGCGGTGCGGTGCTGCTCGAGCCGATGATGAAGGTGGAAGTGGTAACTCCGGAAGAGAACATGGGTGATGTGGTTGGTGACCTCAACCGTCGCCGTGGCCTCATTCAGGGTATGGAAGACAACCCCTCCGGTAAGGTTGTCAATGCGGAAGTACCTCTGGCAGAAATGTTCGGTTACGCAACCGACCTGCGTTCTGCTACTCAGGGCCGTGCTACCTACACCATGGAATTCCTGAAGTACGCCGAAGCGCCGAAAAATGTTGCCGATGAGATCATCGCCAAGACCAAGGCCTAATTAACTTCTGCTTAAAGGGGGCCGGGCCAACAGCTGGGGCCCCTTTGGCAAACTTTTAGCTAGAGGACATCTAAAGATGGCAAAAGAAAAGTTTGAACGTTCCAAGCCCCACGTGAACGTGGGCACCATCGGTCACGTTGACCACGGTAAAACCACCCTGACCGCTGCTCTGACCCGCGTATGTGCGGAAGTTTGGGGCGGTGACGCTGTTGCTTTCGACGGTATCGACAATGCACCGGAAGAGCGTGAGCGCGGTATCACCATCGCTACTTCTCACGTTGAGTACGAGTCCCCGACTCGCCACTACGCTCACGTAGATTGCCCGGGACACGCCGACTACGTTAAGAACATGATCACCGGTGCTGCTCAGATGGATGGCGCTATCCTGGTATGTTCCGCAGCTGACGGCCCCATGCCGCAGACTCGTGAGCACATCCTGCTTTCCCGTCAGGTAGGTGTACCTTACATCGTTGTATTCCTGAACAAAGCGGACATGGTAGACGACGAAGAGCTGCTCGAGCTGGTAGAAATGGAAGTTCGCGAACTTCTGGATCAGTACGAGTTCCCAGGTGACGACACTCCGATCATCGTTGGTTCCGCTCTGATGGCCCTGAACGGCGAAGACGACAACGAAATGGGTACTACCGCTGTTAAGAAGCTGGTAGAGACTCTGGACGAGTACATCCCTGAGCCAGAGCGCGCTGTAGATCAGCCGTTCCTGATGCCGATCGAAGACGTATTCTCTATCTCTGGCCGTGGTACTGTTGTAACTGGTCGTGTAGAGCGCGGTGTGATCAACACTGGCGACGAGATCGAAATCGTTGGTATCAAAGAAACCACCACTACTACCTGTACTGGTGTTGAAATGTTCCGCAAGCTGCTCGACGAAGGTCGTGCTGGTGAGAACATCGGCGCACTGCTGCGCGGCACCAAGCGTGACGAAGTAGAGCGTGGTCAGGTACTGGCTAAGCCGGGCTCCATCACTCCGCACACCAAGTTCGAAGCGGAAGTGTATGTACTGTCCAAGGACGAAGGTGGTCGTCACACCCCGTTCTTCAAAGGCTACCGTCCTCAGTTCTACTTCCGTACTACCGACGTAACTGGTGCGGTAGAGCTGCCGGAAGGTACTGAAATGGTAATGCCGGGCGACAACATTCAAATGGTTGTTACCCTGATCGCTCCGATCGCCATGGAAGACGGCCTGCGCTTCGCTATCCGCGAAGGTGGTCGTACCGTAGGTGCGGGCGTTGTTGCCAAGATCATCGAGTAATAGTTACTCCTGATCTAAATAAAAAGCCGCAGCGGACGCGCTGCGGCTTTTTTTGTGCCTGATAATTGCCTACTTGCACCAGCTGGTGTTGTTTGGTGCTGCGAGCATCACCCCTCTCTGTTAGGGGCTCAATATTGAATCCTTTCCGGCATATCTGCGGCCGCTAATATTTGCTTTTAATCTAGCGAGCTTATGGCCAATCCCGGCTTAAATCACAGCTTCTGCTGCCCGCAAACAGTTTGGTGAATTGAGGGCCGCTCATCTCGACCAGCTCTTCGTGGTCACCGGCCTCAAAGTAAATGGTTTCACGGTGTCCAAGGCTGGTGTCTAGCAGGGTGGTAATTCCGTAAGCCTGGCCTAGGGCGGGCAGGGCGCCCAGTTCACAGTCTGGGAATATGGCGCCGAGCTCGGTTTCCGAGACCATTTGCAGTGAGTTTCGCCCTGTCTCATTGTGAAGAGAGCGCATGTCGAGGCTGCTGCTGGCTGGGATCACAGCCATTACGTAACCCTCTATATCCTGAAGCAAAATCGCTTTTGCCACCTGATCCTCTCGCACATGGGCGGCGCGGGCGCTTTCCCGGCTGGTGCGAGTGTGCGGGTGCTGAATCAGATGGTAATCGACCGATTGGTCATTTAAATATTGACTCAGTGTTGCGGCGATAGTCATTGTGGATACCTCGTTCCGCTTGGAGTACTCAATTGTAGTTTCGGCAGATTGAAATTTGATCAGCCTGTACAGTTGACAGCCTGCTGCGCTCCCCGTAGAATTCGCGCTCCTTTTCGCCCGCCCTCGGGGCTGCGTAAGAGGACGTTCTTTAGTTAATAATTGGAGTTTGATTCCATGCAGGGTCAACGTATCCGTATTCGCCTGAAGGCCTTCGATCACAAGCTGATCGATGCGTCCACTCAGGAGATCGTAGAGACGGCTAAGCGCACTGGCGCACAAGTTCGCGGTCCTATCCCGCTGCCGACTCGCAAAGAGAAGTACACCGTACTGATTTCCCCGCACGTTAATAAAGACGCTCGCGATCAGTATGAGATCCGTACTCACAAGCGTTTGCTGGACATCGTTGAGCCTACCGAGAAAACCGTCGACGCGCTGATGAAGCTCGATCTGGCGGCCGGTGTTGAGGTCCAAATTAGTCTCGGCTAACACTTTTACTAACTACCGAATCCCGGGCGAAAACGGTCCGGGTAGTGTAACGCTCTGAAATTGGGCGGCCGCAGTGGGTTAAAGCCCCGTGCACTGAGAGGTTAAAAAAGATGACTATAGGTATTGTCGGCCGCAAGAGCGGCATGACTCGCATCTTCACTGAAGATGGCGTATCCATTCCGGTAACCGTTGTTGAGGTTGCTCCGAATCGCGTCACCCAAGTGAAAACTCAGGAAACTGACGGTTACAGCGCTGTTCAAGTAGCAGTAGGCAGCCGCAAAGCTTCCCGTGTCTCCAAGCCCGCAGCGGGCCACTTCGCCAAAGCCAATGTAGAGGCTGGCACAAATCTTTTCGAACTGCGCACTGACGGTTCCGAAGAGACTTTCGAAATCGGTTCTGAAATTACTGTTTCCAGCTTCGAAGCTGGCCAGATGATCGACGTAACCGGCACTTCCAAAGGTAAAGGCTTCCAGGGCGGCGTTAAGCGTTGGAATTTCCGCACCCAGGACGCAACCCACGGTAACTCCCTGTCTCACCGCGCACCCGGTTCTATCGGTCAATGTCAGACTCCTGGCCGCGTATGGAAAGGCAAGAAGATGGCCGGACATATGGGTGCTGAGCGCGTAACCGTGCAAAATCTGGAAGTGGTTCGTGTCGATGCCGAACGCAACCTGCTGTTGGTTAAAGGCGCTGTACCCGGTGCACCCGGTGGCAACGTTATCGTTCGTCCGGCAGTTAAAGCCTAAGTCTGAGGGGAAATAGATATGGAACTGAATATCGCTACTCCCGAAGGCGCTAAAGGCACAGTAGCTGTCTCTGAAGTGACTTTCGGACGTGAGTTCAACCAAGATCTGGTACACCAGGCAGTTGTGGCCTACATGGCCGGCGCTCGCCAGGGTACCAAGGCGCAGAAAAATCGTTCTGATGTTTCTGGTGGTGGTAAGAAGCCATGGCGCCAAAAAGGTACTGGCCGCGCACGTGCCGGTACTATCCGCAGCCCGCTGTGGCGTTCCGGTGGCGTAACCTTCGCCGCTGATCCGCGCGATCACAGCGTTAAGCTGAACAAAAAAATGTACCGCGCTGCACTGCGTTGCATTCTGTCTGAGCTGGCTCGTCAGGAGCGCCTGGTAGTGGTTGAGTCCTTTGATGTGGACGCACCCAAGACCAAGCAGCTGGTAAGCAAACTGGCTCAGTTTGACCTGTCCGATGCGCTGATCGTGACTGAAGAGGTTAGCGAAAACCTCTACCTGGCCGCACGCAACTTGCACAAGATCGACGTCCGCGATGTACAGGCGATCGATCCAGTAAGCCTGATTCGCTTTGATAAGGTCGTGGTTACCGTTTCTGCGCTCAAGAAAATTGAAGAGGTGCTGGGATGAACCAAGAGCGACTCTACAAAGTACTGCTGGGCCCGGTAATTTCCGAAAAAGCTGCTGGACTGGCCGATAGCGCCAATCAGGTAGTTTTCAAGGTTACCACCGACGCCGAAAAAGCTGAGATCAAGGCTGCGGTTGAGAAGCTGTTTAACGTTTCCGTTGAGCAGGTTCGCACCGTGAACGTAAAGGGCAAAACCAAACGCACTCGCAATGGCATGGGCCAGCGCAGCGATTGGAAAAAAGCCTACGTTCGCCTGGCTGAGGGCAGCGATATCAATTTTGAAGCTGCTGAGTAAAGGGGACCGTTACAATGGCAATTGTAAAAACAAAACCGACCTCCGCCGGCCGTCGTCACCTGGTTAAGGTTGTTAACACCGACCTGCACAAGGGTGCTCCTTACGCTCCTCTGTTGGAGAGCAAGAGCAAAAGTGGTGGCCGTAACAACAATGGTCGTATCACTACCCGTCACATTGGTGGTGGCCACAAGCAGCACTACCGTGTAATCGACTTCAAGCGCAACAAAGACGGTATTCCGGCTAAAGTTGAGCGTCTGGAGTACGATCCCAACCGCAGCGCACACATCGCTCTGGTGTGTTACGCCGACGGTGAGCGTCGTTACATTATCGCACCGAAAGGCCTGAAAGCAGGTGCCACCATTCAGTCCGGCGATGCCGCACCGATTGTTGTGGGTAACACTCTGCCTCTGCGCAACGTTCCGGTAGGTTCTGTAATCCACGCGATCGAGCTGAAGCCAGGCAAAGGCGCTCAGCTGGCCCGTTCTGCTGGTGCCTCTGTGCAGCTGGTGGCTCGTGAAGGTCAGTATGCGACCATTCGTCTGCGTTCCGGCGAAATGCGCAAGGTTCTCGCTGAGTGCCGCGCAACCCTGGGTGAAGTGAGCAACTCCGAGCACAGCCTGCGCAAGCTGGGTAAAGCTGGTGCTGCACGCTGGCGTGGTGTTCGTCCTACCGTTCGCGGTGTGGCGATGAACCCGGTAGATCACCCGCACGGTGGTGGTGAAGGCCGTACCTCTGGTGGTCGTCATCCGGTTACTCCGTGGGGCGTTCCGACCAAGGGTAAGAAAACGCGCAAGAACAAGCGCACCGATAAGATGATAGTACGTCGTCGCGGCAAGTAAGCCGCGCGATGTCTGAGCAGCTAGAGAGGAATCGACAGTGCCACGCTCATTAAAGAAAGGTCCCTTTATTGATCTGCATTTGATCAAGAAGGTGGAGGCAGCGATTGCAGCAAACGATCGTCGGCCGATTAAAACCTGGTCCCGCCGTTCCATGATTATGCCGGAAATGGTTGGACTGACGATTGCCGTGCACAACGGTCGTCAACACGTGCCCGTTTTGGTTAACGAAGAAATGGTTGGCCATAAACTGGGCGAGTTCGCTGCTACCCGCACTTACCGCGGTCATGCTGCGGACAAGAAAGCGAAGAAGCGCTAAGCCGAGGTTATAAAGATGGAAGTAGCAGCAAAATTACGCGGCGCACGTCTATCGGCGCAAAAGGCGCGACTGGTAGCTGATCAGGTTCGCGGCAAAGGCGTTGAAGAGGCCCTGGATATACTGGCTTTCAGTACTAAAAAGGGTGCGGCGATCATTAAGAAAGTACTGGAGTCGGCCATTGCCAACGCTGAGCACAACGAAGGTGCTGACGTTGACGAGCTGAAGGTTTCCACAATTTTTGTGGACGAAGGTATGACCATGAAGCGCATTAAGCCGCGTGCTAAAGGTCGTGCTGATCGCATTCTTAAGCGTACTTGTCACATCACTGTGAAAGTGGCCGAGAAATAAGAGAGCAGGCGAGAAAACCATGGGACAAAAAGTACATCCTACCGGCATTCGTCTGGGTATCGTTAAAAAGCATACCTCTGTTTGGTATGCCGGCAGCGACGAGTACGCAGACAAGCTGTACACGGATCTGAAAGTTCGCGAATACATTCGCAAAAAACTGGCCCACGCTTCTGTGAGCCGTATCGAGATTGAACGTCCGGCAAACACTGCACGTGTGAAGATTCACACTGCACGTCCGGGCATCGTGATCGGTAAAAAAGGTGAAGACGTAGAACGTCTGCGCAAAGAAGTAAGCGCGCAGATGGGCGTACCTGTGCACATCGACATCGAAGAAGTGCGCAAGCCTGATATGGACGCGGCTCTGGTTGGCCAGAACGTTGCCCAGCAGCTGGAACGCCGTGTTATGTTCCGTCGCGCTATGAAGCGTGCCGTACAGAACGCTATGCGTCAGGGTGCCGAAGGTATCAAGATTCAAGTAAGTGGCCGTCTTGGCGGTGCAGAAATCGCGCGTACCGAATGGTATCGCGAAGGCCGTGTGCCCCTGCACACCCTGCGCGCCAACATCGACTACGCCAATGTTGAAGCGAAGACTACTTACGGCATCATCGGTATCAAGGTGTGGATCTTTAAAGGCGAGGTAATCGGTGACGAAGTGCCCGATGAGAAGCCGGTAAAGAGCCGCAAAAAAGCTGCTAAATAAGGGGTACGCAAATGCTGCAACCAAAGCGTACAAAATTCCGCAAGGTACAGAAGGGTCGCAACCGCGGTCTTGCTCAGCGCGGCTCTAAAGTGAGCTTTGGCGAGTTTGGCCTTAAGGCTACCGGTCGTGGACGCATTACTGCGCGCCAGATCGAAGCGGCTCGTCGCGCAATGACTCGTCACATTAAACGTGGCGGTAAAATCTGGATTCGTGTGTTTCCAGACAAGCCCATTACCAATAAGCCCCTCGAAGTTCGAATGGGTAAAGGTAAAGGTGGCGTTGAATACTGGGTAGCTCAGATCCAGCCGGGCAAGGTCCTCTATGAGATGGAGGGTGTGTCCGAGGAGCTGGCTCGTGAGGCTTTCGCACTAGCTGCGGCCAAGCTGCCTGTAAAAACAACTTTCGTTAAGCGTTCGGTGATGTAATGAAGACTGCAGATCTACGCGAAAAGTCAGTTGAAGAGCTGAACCAGGAACTGCTGAACCAGCTCGAAGCTCAATTTAAGCTTCGTATGCAAAAATCCACCGGTCAACTGGCTCAGACTCATCTGCTGAAGCAGACTCGTCGCGACATTGCTCGCATAAAGACTGTGTTGACCGAGAAGGCAGGTAATTAATCATGGCTGAAGCAAAACTGAAGCGTACTCTGACCGGCAAGGTTGTGAGTGACAAGATGGATAAAACCATCACCGTTTTGATCGAGCGCCGTGTTAAGCACCCGATCTACGGCAAAATTGTAAACAAGTCCACAAAGCTCAAGGCACATGATGAGAACAATGATTGCAGCATCGGTGATGTTGTAACCATCGAGGAATCTCGTCCTCTGTCCAAGAGCAAATCTTGGGCTTTGCAGAAAATTGTAGAGCGTGCGGCGAAGGTATAACCCCTAGCGCATTGACTGCCGAATTGAAAGGTTTCGGAGAGAGACAATGATTCAAGCGGAATCCTACTTAGAAGTAGCTGACAACAGTGGGGCTCGCCGCGTCATGTGCATCAAGGTGCTGGGCGGCTCCCATCGTCGTTATGCCGGCGTGGGCGACATTATCAAGGTAACCGTTAAGGAAGCCATCCCCCGCGGTAAAGTGAAGAAAGGTCAGGTAATGAACGCCGTTGTGGTTCGCACCAAAAAAGGTGTGCGTCGCGCGGACGGTTCCCTGATTAAATTTGACGATAACGCAGCGGTGCTGCTGAACCAGCAACTGGCGCCGGTTGGCACCCGTATTTTTGGTCCGGTAACTCGCGAATTGCGCGGTGAGAAGTTCATGAAGATCATCTCCCTCGCTCCCGAAGTTATCTAGGCCTCGAGCGGAGAAGAGTTATGCGCAAGATCAAGCGTGACGACGAAGTGATCGTTATCGCCGGTCGTGACAAGGGCAAACGTGGTTCAGTACGTAAAGTACTGAACGACGGTCGTCTGATTGTCTCCGGCATACAGATGATCAAAAAGCACCAAAAGCCAAACCCACAGATGGGTATTGCAGGTGGCATCGTTGAGAAAGAAGCTGCTATCCAAGCTTCCAACGTAGCCATCTTCAACCCTAACACCCAGAAGGCTGACCGGGTGGGCTTTAAAGTACTGGAAGACGGCACTAAGATTCGCGTCTTCAAATCCAGCGGCGAAGCCATCTAAGGCTCTTGACGCAAAAGCAGGTTGGTAGATCATGGCAAAGCTTAAAGAGCTCTACACTAAGGACCTCGTGGCCAAGCTAAAAGAAGAGCTTGGTCTCGAGAATGTGATGGCAGTGCCGCGCATCACCAAGATCACCATCAACATGGGTGTTGGTGAAGCGATTGGTGATAAGAAGGTGCTGGAGCACGCTGTCAACGATATGACAGCAATTACTGGTCAAAAGCCCATCGTTACTAAAGCGCGCAAGTCTATTGCGGGCTTTAAGATTCGTGACGGTTGGCCGATCGGCTGCAAGGTAACTCTGCGCGGTGAGCGCATGTATGAGTTCCTGGAGCGTTTGGTTGACATCGCGATTCCGCGTATCCGCGACTTCCGTGGCATTAGCCCGAAGCAGTTCGACGGCCGCGGTAACTTCTCTATGGGCGTGACTGAGCAAATCATCTTCCCGGAAATTGACTACGACAAAGTAGACAAGCTCCGCGGTCTGGATATTTGTATTACCACTACAGCTGCAAACGACGATCAAGGTCGTGCGCTGCTGAAAGCGTTCAACTTCCCTTTCAAGGGTTAAGAGGATTCCATGGCGAAGAAATCCATGATTGCGCGCGAAAACAAGCGCGCTCGAACCGCAGCTAAGTACGCCGAGAAGCGTCAAGAGCTGAAGGCGATCATCGCCAGTTCCACTGCTTCCGAAGAGGAGCAGTGGGAGGCTCAACTCAAGCTGCAGAAAATGCCGCGCGATGCAAGCCCGGTACGTCAGCAACGCCGCTGTCGTATTACTGGTCGCCCCCACGCTGTATACCGCAAGTTCGGCCTGTGCCGTAACAAGCTTCGTGAAGCTGCGATGCGTGGTGATGTTCCTGGCCTCGTGAAGTCCAGCTGGTAATTACCAGCTGGTTTAAGGCAGATTTGAGGAGTCTCATAAGATGAGTATGCAAGATCCGTTGGCAGATATGCTGACTCGCATCCGCAATGCCCTGGCGCGCGGAAAGGCGGAAGTCACCCTGCCATCATCCAAACTGAAAGTAGCAGTGGCCAAAGTCCTGAAAGACGAAGGTTACGTTACTGATTTAAACGTAAGCGAAGGCGCTAAGCCGGAACTGACCATTGCTCTGAAATACTTCCAGGGCAAGCCGGTTATTGCCGAGCTCAATCGCGTTTCCCGTCCGGGCCTGCGCGCTTACACTGGTAAAAAAGCTCTGCCTACCGTACGTGGTGGCCTGGGTGTCGCGATCGTTTCCACCTCTAATGGTGTGATGACTGACCGCGCTGCACGTCAGGCTGGTATCGGTGGCGAAGTGCTTTGCACCGTATTCTAAGCGGGGGTTGCAATGTCTCGAGTAGCAAATAGTCCGGTAGTTATCCCCGCAGGTGTAACCGTAGACCTGAAAGGTCAAAATATCGCTGTTAAAGGCGGTAGCGGTAACCTGGATATGGTTATTCACGGTGATGTAGAAGTGAGCGAGGCTGAAAGCCAGCTGACTTTTGCCGCGCGCAATAACTCCAAGCAGGCCAGAGCCTTGGCGGGTACCACCCGTGCTTTGGTCAATAACATGGTGATAGGCGTAAGCAAGGGCTTCGAGAAGAAGCTGCAGTTGCTGGGTGTTGGTTATCGTGCGAAAGCAGCCGGTAAAGCGGTTAACCTGACCCTGGGCTTCTCCCATCCGATCGATTATCAGTTGCCGGAAGGTGTGACTGCGGAAACTCCATCCCAGACTGAAATCGTACTGAAGAGCAGCAATAAACAGCTGCTGGGCCAAGTGGCCGCTGAGATCCGCTCGTTCCGTCCTCCGGAGCCCTACAAAGGTAAGGGTGTCCGTTATGCCGACGAGCGCGTGTATCGCAAAGAGGCCAAGAAGAAGTAAGTAGGGCATAGATATGAACGTTAAGAAAGCATCTCGCTTGCGTCGTGCACGTCGTGCCCGCGCCAAGATCCGTGAGCTGGGCGCCGTTCGCCTCACCGTGAACCGCACCCCGCGCCACATTTACGCACAGATCCTGTCTGCCGAAGGCAGCGCGGTATTGGCTTCCGCCTCTACCCTGGACAAGGACCTGCGCTCTGGTAAAACTGGCAACGCTGACGCTGCTGCCGCAGTTGGCAAACTGATCGCTGAGCGCGCGAAAGCCGCTGGCGTTGAACAAGTTGCCTTCGATCGTAGCGGCTTCAGATACCATGGCCGTGTTAAGGCTCTGGCTGACGCTGCCCGCGAAGCCGGTCTGAAATTCTAAGGGTTGAGTTATGGCTAGAGAGAAAGACAAAAGCAACGACGAAGGCCTGCAGGAGAAGCTGGTCCAGGTCAACCGCGTTGCCAAGACTGTTAAAGGTGGTCGTATCTTCGCCTTTACCGCACTGACCGTAGTTGGTGATGGCAATGGCCGTGTTGGCTTTGGTCGTGGCAAGGCACGTGAAGTGCCTGTAGCGATTCAAAAGGCGATGGAATCTGCACGCCGCAACATGATCCAGGTAGACCTGAATGGTGACACCATCCAGTACGCTACCAATGGTCGCCACGGCGGTTCCAAGATTTACATGCAGCCCGCTTCCCAGGGTACCGGTGTAATTGCCGGCGGTGCTATGCGCTCCGTTCTGGAAATGGCTGGTGTACACAACGTATTGGCTAAGTGTTACGGCTCCACCAACCCGGTGAACGTAGTACGTGCAACTTTCAAAGCTCTGGAGCAAATGCAGAGCCCGGAAGATGTAGCTGCCAAGCGCGGTAAATCTGTCGAAGAGATTCTGGGCTAATTACAGCTCGGATTTAAGGTTATTGGTGGGTTAAGACCATGGCTAAAAAGACCATAAAAGTGACCCAGACCAAAAGCATCAACGGACGCCTGAAAAGTCATCAGGCGTGCGTTGCGGGTCTGGGCCTGCGCCGCATCGGCCACACAGTGGAAGTGGAGGATACTCCCTCCGTGCGCGGTATGATCAACAAAGTAAACTACCTGGTTAAGGTTGAGGGGGAATAACATGCGTTTGAACGACTTGTCTCCAGCACCAGGCCACAAGCACAGCGCCAAGCGCGTTGGTCGCGGTATTGGTAGCGGAATTGGTAAGACTGGTGGCCGCGGCCACAAAGGTCAGAAAGCGCGTTCCGGCGGCAGTGTTCGTCCGGGCTTCGAAGGCGGTCAGATGCCTTTGCAGAAGCGTCTTCCTAAGTACGGTTTCACCGCTCGTGTTTCTCGCTTTACCGCAGAAGTACGTCTGGCTGAGCTGGCGAAGGTAGAAAATGACGTAATCGATTTGGCAGCGCTTAAGAATGCCGATATTATCGGCAGCCATATTAAACGCGCCAAAGTGTTCCTCTCAGGTGAGCTGACCAAAGCTGTTACCGTTAAGGGTCTGGGAGTTACCAAAGGTGCAAAGGCAGCGATTGAAGCTGCTGGCGGTAAAATAGAAGACTAATCGAGGCGCCAATGGCACGACCAGGATCCGGTGGAAATCCCCTGGGCAACAGCAAGGGATTGGGCGAGCTTTGGGCTCGCCTTCGTTTTCTGTTTCTAGCGATTCTTGTTTATCGACTGGGGACACATATTCCGGTGCCCGGCATTGATCCGGAAAAGCTGTCAAACCTGTTTAACCAGAACCAGGGAACCATCCTTGGCCTGTTTAACATGTTTTCAGGCGGCGCCCTGGAAAGGATGAGTATTCTGGCGCTGGGCATCATGCCCTACATCTCCGCGTCCATCATCATGCAGTTGATGAGCGCGGTGACTCCCTCTCTGGAAGCGTTGAAGAAGGAAGGGGAGGCCGGAAGACGTAAGATCAACCAGTACACCCGCTATCTGACAGTAATACTGGCCCTGATTCAGGGGATCGGTATGACTTTCGGCCTGGCAGGGCAGAACCTGGCTTACTCATCTGAGCCCGCGTTTGGTTTTTACTTTGTGGCGGTAACGTCACTGGTGACTGGTGCTGTATTTATGATGTGGCTCGGTGAGCAGATCACTGAGCGCGGTGTTGGCAACGGCATTTCCATGCTGATTTTTGCCGGTATCGTCGCCGGTTTACCCGGTGCCATCGGCCAGGCATTTGAACAGGCGAGACAGGGTGAGCTGCACATACTCATGCTGTTGATGATTGGCGTCATCGCTCTTGCCGTAGTGTTCTTTGTGGTTGTTATGGAACGCGGCCAGCGCCGCATTACGATCAACCACGCCAGGCGCCAAGCGGGACGCTACTCTGCGGCTCCAGCTGCACAGGCGAGCCACTTGCCGCTGAAGGTAAATATGGCCGGTGTAATTCCGGTAATCTTTGCCAGCAGTATCCTGTTGTTCCCGGCCACACTGGCACAGTGGTTTGGTCAGGGCGGGGAAGGTCTCGGTGCAGAGATCCTGCAGTGGATGGCGTTGCAGCTTGGACCAGGGCAACCGCTGAACATTATTCTGTTCGCACTGTTGATTGGTTTCTTCTGTTTCTTCTACACGGCGTTGATGTTCAACCCGAATGAAGTTGCGGATAACCTGAAAAAGTCCGGTGCTTATGTGCCAGGCATTCGCCCTGGAGAGCAGACGGCCCGCTATATCGATAGCGTGCTGACTCGCCTCACTCTGGTGGGTGCTGTATACATCGCACTGGTATCCCTGCTGCCGCAGTTCCTGGTGGTTGGGTTTAACGTTCCCTTCTATCTGGGGGGTACCTCACTGCTGATCGTTGTAGTCGTAGTGATGGACTTTATGGCACAGGTACAATCGCATCTGCTGTCGCACCAGTACGAGGGTTTGATGAAAAAATCTAACCTGCAAAGCTACGGTCGTCGCTAGGGCGTCGCCTGCTCGCAGTTTGATTGAATTGAGGTAAGGTCATGAAAGTACGCGCTTCTGTAAAAAAGATCTGCCGTAACTGCAAAATCGTGCGTCGCAAGGGTGTTCTGCGGGTAATCTGCAGCGCTGAGCCACGTCACAAGCAGCGTCAAGGCTAAGAAGGGGTCAGCCCCTTGCGGAGAGCGCCCACAGGGCGCCTCTGTAAAAGCTGGAAAAATTCGCTACTCGATACAGCCCCGTATCGAATGGCAACACCCCGGGAAGTTTTTTGGGGTGGGAAGTTAGCAACAGCAAACTTCCAACTGGGGGCGTTGACTGTCGTCTTCATCCGCTTCGGGGGACCGATGCGGACGTTGGCTATTGCAAATTAGTGTCTGAAAAGCTATTCTTGCGCGCCTTTTTGGTGGCGCCGCCGGTTTTTTAGTCGCTGTCAGCGCCGAAATCAAAGTAGAGTCACATACTTAATATAAAGCAGTGACTCCAATACGTGGAGTACGCCTCTATGGCACGTATTGCTGGTGTCAATGTACCAGACCACAAGCACGCCGTAATCTCCCTGACCCACATTTATGGGGTTGGTCGCACTACGGCTAAGTCTATTTTGGCAGCGGTTGGTATCGCTGAATCCACCAAAATCCGCGAACTGTCTGAAGAGCAGATCGAAACCATCCGTGGTGAAGTTGCAAAACTGACCGTGGAAGGCGACCTGCGCCGTGAAATATCCATGAACATCAAGCGTTTGATGGACCTGGGTTGTTATCGCGGTCTGCGTCACCGTCGCAGCTTGCCGCTGCGTGGTCAGCGCACCAAGACCAATGCTCGCACCCGTAAGGGTCCGCGCAAGCCGATTCGCAAGTAAGCCTTAACTAAAAGGCGCGAAATCGCGGTTCAAGATGCCCCGTCCGGCTAATCGCCGAGGGGATTTGATACAGGATTTAGGATACTGGTATGGCTAAGCCAAAAACTACTGTTCGCAAAAAGGTCAAAAAGACCGTTGTCGACGGTATTGCCCACATCCACGCATCGTTCAACAACACGATCGTGACGATCACTGATCGCCAGGGTAATACCCTCAGCTGGGCCACCGCAGGTGGATCTGGCTTCCGTGGCTCGCGTAAGAGCACCCCGTTTGCAGCCCAGGTTGCCGCTGAGCGCGCAGGTACTGCAGCTCAGGAATACGGCCTGAAAAACCTCGACGTAGAAGTTAAGGGCCCTGGCCCCGGTCGCGAATCTGCCGTTCGTGCACTGAACAACTGCGGCTACAAGATCACCAACATCACCGACGTGACGCCTATCCCGCATAACGGATGTCGTCCACCTAAAAAGCGTCGCGTGTAAGAGGGGGCTGACAAAATGGCACGTTATATTGGACCAAAATGTAAACTGTCCCGTCGTGAAGGGACTGACCTGCAGCTGAAGAGTGGTGTTCGTCCGCACGACTCCAAGTGTCGCGCAGAATCCAAACCCGGTCAGCACGGCGCTGGTCGTGGTCGTCTGTCCGACTACGGTATTCAGCTGCGTGAAAAGCAAAAAGTTCGTCGTATCTACGGCGTACTGGAAAAGCAGTTCCGTAACTACTATAAGGAAGCAGCACGTCTGAAGGGCGCTACAGGTGAAAACCTGCTGCAACTTCTCGAGCAGCGTCTGGACAACGTGGTTTACCGCATGGGCTTCGGCTCAACTCGCTCTGAAGCGCGTCAGCTGGTTTCCCACAAAGCGATTCTTGTAAACGGCACTACCGTTAACATCCCTTCTTTCCAGGTTAAAGAAGGCGACGTTATCGCTGTACGTGAGAAAGCCAAGAAGCAGCTGCGTATCCAGAATTCCGTTTCCCTCGCTGCCCAGCGTGGCGATGTCGAGTGGGTAGACGTAAACGCGAGCAAACTGGAAGGCACTTTCAAGCGCACTCCGGATCGTGTCGATCTGCCGGCAGAGATCAACGAAAACCTTATCGTGGAACTGTACTCCAAGTAACAATAAGTCCACTTTAAGGAATGCAACTGTAAACAGGTATGGCTATGCAGACTGCTGTCAACGAGTTTTTGACACCGCGTCGTATTGACGTCACCGAGTACAATCCGAATCACGCCAAAGTGATTTTGGAGCCCCTGGAGCGTGGCTTTGGCCACACTCTTGGCAATGCGCTGCGTCGCATCCTGCTGTCCTCCATGCCGGGCTGCGCCGTCACCGAGGTGGAAATCGAAGGTGTCGAGCACGAGTACAGCGCGATCGAAGGTGTGCAGGAAGATGTAATTGAAATCCTGCTCAACCTGAAAGAAATCGCCGTTGTTATGCACGGTAAGGATCAGGCGGTATTGAGCCTGAGCAAAAAGGGCCCAGGTGCGGTGACTGCTGGAGATATCCAGGTAGATCACGACATCGAGATCGTTAATCCTGAGCACGTGATCGCCAATATTACTGGTGATGTCGAGCTCAACCTGCGTCTCACTGTAGCGCGCGGCCGTGGCTACCAGCCCGCCGATGCTCGTCGTGGCGAAGAAGAGGAAAGCCGTGCAATTGGCCGTCTGCAGCTGGATGCTTCATACAGCCCAGTGCGTCGTGTTTCCTACAGCGTGGAAAGCGCGCGTGTAGAGCAGCGCACTGACCTGGATAAGCTGGTTCTGGATCTGGAGACCAACGGTACCCTGGACCCGGAAGAGGCTATTCGTCGCGCCGCCACTATTCTGCAGCAACAGCTCGCAGTATTTGTGGACCTGGAAGGCGAGAAGGATGCACAGCCGAAGGCTGAAGAGCCTGAAGTTGATCCGGTACTACTGCGCCCGGTAGACGACCTGGAGTTGACTGTACGTTCGGCGAACTGTCTGAAGGCAGAGAACATTTACTACATCGGTGATCTGATTCAGCGCACTGAAGTAGAACTGCTGAAGACGCCGAATCTTGGTAAGAAGTCTCTGACTGAAATCAAGGACGTACTGGCTTCCCGTGGTTTGTCCCTGGGTATGCGCCTGGAAAACTGGCCGCCGGCCAGCCTGAAAGGCGACAGCAAGTTAAGCCCCCTGTAAGCATTTGGTAGTCGCGACGGTGTCGTGATTAGTAGAAAGAACCCGAGCGGTGCTACAGCTTAGCGCGACACCGCTCCAGAACGACCTGCTGTGACAGCAACTTAGGTCGTAAGGAATTGAGTCATGCGTCATCGCTATAGTGGCCGTAAATTCAGCCGCACGAGCGCTCACCGCAAGGCCATGTTCAAGAACATGAGCGCCTCTCTGGTGGAGCACGAACTGATCAAAACCACACTGGCCAAAGCCAAAGAACTGCGCCGCGTTGCCGAGCCGCTGATCACTCTGGCTAAGAAAGACAGTGTTGCTAACCGCCGTCTGGCTTTCGCTCGTATCCGTGATAAGGATGCTGTGCGTAAGCTGTTCGACGAGCTGGGTCCTCGTTACGAAGCCCGTCCTGGTGGTTACATCCGTATCATGAAGTGTGGTTTCCGCGCTGGTGATAAGGCGCCGATGGCATACGTTGAGCTGGTAGACCGTCCTCAAGTAGAAGACGAAGCTGCTGAAGCTTAAGCGTTATTAGCCATAGCGCTACGGAAGGCCGGTCTTTGACCGGCCTTTTTTTTGCCATAAGGAGATTTTTGTATGTCTTTTGAGCAACTGTTAAAGAGTTTGAATCCCGAGATTGTGGGCAGCTTAAAGCGGGCCATTGAACTTGGAAAATGGCCTAATGGTGTTGCGCTATCCCCTGAGCAACGCAGCCTTTGCGCAGAAGCGGTTTCCAATTGGGAGTCCGCAAACCTTCCGCGGGAGCAACAGGTAGGCTATGTGGCGCCGAAGACCAAGGATGAGCCCTGTGTAGGAAAAAAAGACGATGAGCAAGCTGTTAACTGGGTTGGCTAGCTAATCAGTCTGTAAGATATTGGCACTTTATTCATTGGTGAGGGCGTTATTTTCTTTCATGCTCTCCCAATTCTCTGCTTAGATAGTTACCGACAGACAAATACATAATTTCTAATTTGCTCGGTAACTAATTATGAAAAAGCTGATTTTGCTTGCCGGAGCAGTAACGCTCGCCGTTGTAGGGGTTGATCACTACGATATTGATGTGCGCTCAAGTGTGGCCAAGGTGCGCCAGATGATAGAGCCGCTAAAAGATGATAGTGAATTAGTAAAGAATATTTCTGACAGCATACCCTGGTCCCAGCTGGAACATGCGGAGGTCGAAGAGTTATTAAATCATCCTCGGGTTCAGGCTTATCTGGACCGTGAGAATGTTAAGCAGGCGCTCAAGGACTACTTTGCAGACCTGGGCAATCTCTCTGGTGAAGAGGCCTGGGATGCAATTGAAAAAATAGAGCGGGAATCGCGTATTACAGGCTATGAAGCGCTTTCAATGAAGTTGGCCTGGCTGGAAAAAAATAGCCTTAACCAGGCAGAGTTCACCCAAAGAGCTGAAGAGCTATTTAATATTTATCGGGATAAAGCGCAAACGGTGATCAGGGATTACGACCCTCATGTCGAGGTTCCGGGCTTTTCCACCTATAAGGATCTTGAGCGCTCGATCGTTGAGGAAGTTCAGCAGATGAGGTCCTTTCCCGATGGTATGAGTAGACATGAATACTTACGTAAACGCCTTCAGGACGCCCGTGAGGCGGTATATGGCAGTTAGGCTTTCTATCATTCAGCGCTGCCAGCTAGTTACCGGCAGCGCTGGGGGCATTTTAATTACATAAACAAGCCGATCAGATCATAAAACCAGTTACTATTGTCCTCATAATCTGAAACCTCATCGGTTTCGTATGCCCGAATCATTCCTCCACCGTTATGATTGACGATGTTGTCGAGGAAATCTTTTAATTCAAGCCCGTGCTCGGCAATCTCACCATAGTTTAAATCGATAATGGTTGTGCAGTGGCTCTCGTTCAAGTTGCGGAACATCGGGAAGTAATAGCCCCAGTTACTTGTTTGATCCAGCAGTGGAATCAAATTTTCATGGGTATCTTTCTGCCAGCGCTGTCGCAATTTATTTAAACGGGAGTCTGCATCGGGATCATTATAAATATCCTCATAAAATCTCTCGTAGGAGTACGATGAAAAATTCCCGTCAGCAAGAAAGTGCGTAATACCCAGTCGATCTGAGGGGAATTTATTGGAAAGCGCAGCATAAAGTGAGGCTAGCTGATTGGCTTCGAATCCCGGTGTTATGGCTTTTAACATAGTGATGGGATTTTCCGAGCTTTCATCGCTATCGGCGGTATAGGTAGTCCAAGAACGCAGCACTTCTTTATGTAGCGGTAAAGAGGGATATTGGGTGCTGTCACTCCCGTCTAAAGGTGCCTGATAGAGAGGGCCTGAATCATCGAGGAGATAGCCATAGTCGACATTCATATCCTCGCGCAACTTCGAATAATTAAACAGAGCACCAATACTGCCTGCACTACAACCCGCAGCGAGCATCTGCTTCGGTTTTTGCAAATTATTTTTCACCCAGGAAGTAACTGCCTGAACGTTGCGTAATCCATTGTGGTGCCAGATAAGGTCGGGGTTCTCGCCAGTAGTGTCCTCGTATATTTCAGTTTTATCGCCTACGTAGATATCCCCAGTGCAATACGGCACGTAAACCATATTCCACTCGCCAGTTTTATACTGGTCGTAGGGATGATGTGTATAAATCAAAGGGGATACGCCAGCGGTAGTAAGATTCTCGAAATTTGTAAAATCTAACAAGTGCACATTGCTTAGGTAATCATCGGGAATGCCATTGGGGTTGCGAGCCCCGCGAATACCAGCTTGTCCTGAGCAGCTTTCATAGTCCCAGCATGCCCCACCACCCTCGAAATAGAAAATGGTGTTACTGGTATCTGGAACACGGTGAACAAAGAACTTATAGGGTGATCCATTCCCACACATGGCACCTGTACTGGTAGGTACATCAATTTTTTGCCAGGTGTTGTAGTCGCCAGGATCAAAATCATCATTAAAACTGGGATCATCCATAGTTAGTGGATACATCCCTTCAGCTTGCTGTGAGGTGACTGGCGCATCGGCATTGGGTGGATCAAACAAATGCTTTAGGGTAGTCCAGAAGTTGTAATCACCCGGTTCTGCATTTGCATGCGCTGTGATAAGTAGAGAACTCGCTAAGAGTATTGAAATAAAACCACGGAGAATTTTTATCATTATTAATCCCCTTAAGGTATTGTGTGTTTTCTCTTTGGAATGTGCTTTGTTGATCCTGCAATAATTGTTTGGAGATTTATTTGCTCCCTATAGATAATCAACTTGCACGCTAGTCCAAATCGCTGTTTGGGTAAAACCCAATGAGGTTAGTTAATAATGATGTTTTGGTCTAGAAAGATATGAGGGGAAACTTGCCGGTCACAGAATTTCTGTAATATTTTTTCTTTTTTGTCCAAAAATATTCCATTTAAATTTTTAATAAAATTATTTTGTCTATTTTGGCGTAATTTTTATTCTCTACTTTATGCTGTTATTTTTGAGCATTAAATAGTTCTGTATCTGATAATGTTTATGCTTGTATTAAAGGGATAGTGCCTCCCTGTGATTAAGATTTAGGCTCTGTTGGAGTTTTTTAATTAGGTCTTGTTTCTTTTTGAAAATTTCACGCGATTCTTCAATGCTTATTTCTTGAAATGTGATTTTGTTTTTTGGGGCTAGCTGACCCAGGCGATGAAGTTCCGATTTTATAATATGGCCTATTCGGGGGTACCCGCCAATAGTCTGTCCCTCAATAAAGGAAATAATAGGATTGGCATCGGGTGGTACTTGAATGCTGCCGGGATAGAGTCCTGCTGATGATAGTTGTGGCTTTCCGTTTGTAATTTTATGAATTGTAGAATTGTTTTTAGTGGATAGACGAATGCCCATACGATTGCTTTGGGTAGAAACCAGATAGGTTGAGCCGTAAAAGTGTTCAATAAATTTCTTGGAAAATAAATTGCTCTCTGGTCCAGCCACTAGTCGTAGCTTTGAATTATGTGAGTAGTGAAGGTGAAACCTTTTATTTAGTACAGATTCTTTTGCGGTGTGGACTTCTTTAAAGTGGATGACTTCGTTAGATGTGATCGGTTTGCCACTATTTGCGCCAAATTTACTTATAACGTGAGTTGCAGAGCTACCTAAGATATTGGGTGCGTCTATCTTGGCAGAAATCGCAAGGTAGGTTCTTGCACCGGAAATAGCTTGAGCTATATCCAAAATATCACCAGGCTTAACCCTATAGGTTCGGAAATTATCAATTGACTCGTTATTTAAGGAGCCTCTGAATTGGCCTCCGGCTATAGCGATAGTGAGATTGCAGAGGAATTCGATTCTAGGACCGAGCAGGGTGATCTCAAAGGTTGGGTGCCCTAACGGGTTTCCTAATAACAGGTTGGCTATTTTCATCGATAGTGGGTCGGCAGCACCTCCCCATGGAATTCCACAGTGCATCATGCCTGGACGACCCAGGTCCTGAATACTTGTCTGTAGCCCTGCTCGAAGAAAGTGAATACCCATAGACCCTCCTTTTTAGGGTGAACTACTTTTAGTACTCTGCGAGAGTATATGAAATTGCTGAGAATCTATTGCATAAAATTCAATTTCATCTAAAGGTGCAGCGATAAATGGGGAGGGTTCCGCAGGTTGAAAAAGACTAAGGGGTGTCTGGCCAATAATTTGCCATCCCCCCGGTGTAGCTTGTGGGTAGATGCCTGTTTGTTCTCCACCTATCCCGACAGCGCCTGCGGGAATTCTGGTTCGGGGAGTTTCTTTTCTGGGGCAATATAGCTTTGGGTCAAGTCCGCCAAGGTATAAGAAGCCTGGAGTAAAGCCCAACATATGCACTAAGTAACGTTGTGCGGTATGTCGTTTGATGATTTCCTGTGACGATAATTTGGTATGTTCTGATAATGCCTCAAGGTCTGGAGAAAAGCCTTCTTCGTAGCATACGGGAATACGCACTATGCGTGGTCTACTGGTGAAGGGGGCAGGGTTGTTTAGAAAGTCCTCGGTAGTTTTAGTGAGTAATTGGTATAAGGTTTTGTGATCCCATAGGGAAGGATTGAAAATAACAGTTAAGCACTGGTATGCAGGAATGATATCAATGATACCTGGATGAACTTCATTTAATAGAGCCGCTCTCAAACCGATAATTGTCCGGCTAAGAGCTTTGCATGGTTTGCCGGAAAAGCGGATATCTACTGCACAATCTCCGTTAATGGTAATAGCTAGTGGTATATGGGGGGCAGGGTGTGTCACCGAGCTATACTCACGCCGTTTGCATTGAGATGTTGATTAAGTTGTCTGGCGATAATGGGCGCTTGGGGATTATCGCCGTGGAGGCAGATGGTATCCACAGAGAATTGTAATTTTTCACCATGATAATCGTTAAATTCTAAACCCTTTGCCAAGCAGATAGCTTGCTCTAAGCACTGTTCTGTCTCAGCAATAACAGCGCCCGCCATTGAGCGTGGAGTTAGTTGGTTATTGCTGAGGTACTGCCTGTCCATAAATCCTTCGCGAATAAATGTTTTATTTTGTTTGGCAGCAGCGAACTGCATGGCAGCGTTGGCTAACCCAATAATTTTCAGTGAAGGATATTCTTTGTCGAGTAGGGTAATAATGCTTTTAGCGAGTTCTCTGTTTGACTCTGTATCATTGTAGAGAGCGCCGTGTAGTTTAATATGGTCTAAAGTTGCTCCTAGGCTGCGCGCGATATTTTCTAGTTGGTTTACTTGTGTGCAAAGAGAGTCGAGCAATTTATTTTGAGGAATAACTAGAGATTTGCGGCCAAAATTTTCCCTGTCGGGGTAGCTGGGGTGCGCGCCGATTTTTAAGCTGTTTTTTAGGGCGTTTTCGATTGATCTACCCATGATCTCGGGAGTGCCAGCGTGACCGCCGCAAGCTATATTGCAACGGGAAATAAACGGCATGATTTGGGCGTCCCTGTCACAGCTGTGTAAATCAGCACCTTCACCCAGATCGCAGTTGATATCAATGTTCACTGTGGCATCCTGCCTGTAATATATTTTGAATGGGTTTTAACGCTAAGAATCTGCCTATTAAAGTGGTTAATTGTCAGGGCACTGGCTGACTTCCATTGAAATTTTCTTTGAATTTGACTCATAGCAATTTCCCAGCGGTGAGCAGAAGCAGGCGGAAACCGAAAGTTCCCATCTTTCCGTATTAACTTTTTCCCATAGTTCAGAAGTTGCAGTGCCACGACTTAAAGAATAGAAAGGATACTCAGATTGTGCGGGAATGATAACTTCATTTATTTCTGAAGAGCTTTGAAAGCCTTCATCAAGGGGTGGGTGGTGATTTCTATGGTTTCTATTAAATTTATTTTTCATCATTTTATGCTCCTCCTGACAGCAGGCTTGCAAAAAATCATGGGTGCTTGAGTATTCTACATTTCTATATTTAAAACTAACGGATTTTAGGATGGCTGGGCCAGCTCCAGCATTGTGAAAATTAAAAGTGATCCTATTCTGATTTCTCTTCTCATCATAGTTTCCATGGCTGAACTGGATAACCGGCATTGTCATTATTTTGACTTGTTGATTGGCAGCTCTGGCTTGCAAGTAGGTGGCGTAGAAGGATGCCAGAGAAATCATAATTGCACTTACCGCGATCACTAAATTTAAGCGGTCGCGATTGAATAACTTCATATCTTGTCGCACCTATCTAATTGTTATTTTCAAGTGAGTTGATAAGAAAGGATGCCGATTGATAGTTCAGCATCCTTTCTTGTTCAATCAGTTCAGCATGGTTTTTAGAAAACGTCCGGTATGGGAAATGTCCATTTCCGCAACATCCTCAGGTGTCCCGGTGGCAATAATTTGCCCGCCGCCAGAGCCACCCTCCGGGCCAAGGTCTACAATCCAGTCTGCAGTTTTGATCACGTCCAGGTTGTGTTCGATCACTACGATGGTATTGCCGTGATCGCGTAGGCGATGCAGAACATCCAGCAGTAATTGGATATCGGCAAAGTGCAGGCCGGTAGTCGGTTCGTCGAGGATGTACAGGGTTTGCCCAGTGTCTCGTTTGGATAGCTCGCGGGAGAGTTTTACCCGTTGGGCTTCACCACCTGAGAGAGTGGTGGCAGCCTGGCCCAGCTTGATATATGAGAGGCCGACATCCATTAGGGTTTGCAACTTCTTCGCGATTGCGGGCACAGGGTCAAAGAATTCCCGTGCATCTTCCACGGTCATTTCTAATACTTCGTGGATATTCTTGCCCTTGTAGTGTACCTCCAGGGTCTCGCGGTTGTAGCGCTTGCCGTGGCAGGTATCACAGGGTACATAGACATCCGGCAAAAAGTGCATTTCTACCTTAATCACCCCGTCGCCCTGGCAGGCCTCGCAGCGCCCACCCTTGACGTTAAAGCTGAAGCGTCCAGGTTTATAGCCTCTTGAGCGGGCTTCCTGGGTGCCGGCAAACAAGTCGCGAATTGGGGTAAAAATACCGGTATAAGTTGCTGGGTTTGAGCGAGGAGTGCGCCCGATAGGACTCTGATCAATATCCACGCATTTGTCGAAGTGCTCCAGACCGTGTACTTCTTTATAGGGAGAGGCCTTAAGAGTTGTTGCTTTGTTAAGTGCAGTGGCGGCAAGTGGATAGAGTGTTGTATTAATCAGGGTGGACTTACCAGAGCCCGATACACCGGTTACACAGGTAAATAATCCTACTGGGATCTCCAGATCGACGTCCTGTAAATTATTTCCACTGGCCCCTTCGAGGCGCAACAAATAGTCCGAGTCGGGTACGTAGCGTTCTTCCGGTACGGCAATTTTCTTTTTGCCGGAGAGGTACTGACCGGTTAGGGATTTTTTGCATTTGGCAATTTTATCGGCTGTACCCGCTGCCACGACTTCTCCACCATGGACACCGGCACCGGGGCCAATATCGACAATAAAGTCGGCACTGCGAATGGCATCCTCATCGTGCTCCACCACAATAACCGTGTTGCCGATATCGCGCAGGTGGGTGAGGGTGTTGAGCAGGCGCTCGTTGTCTCGCTGGTGTAGGCCGATAGAGGGCTCGTCGAGAATATACATTACGCCCACGAGGCCGGCGCCGATCTGGCTGGCGAGGCGAATGCGCTGCGCTTCGCCGCCGGAGAGGGTTTCTGCACTGCGGTTTAGGGTCAGGTAATTCAGGCCGACATCGACGAGGAAGCGGAATCGATCGCGGAGCTCTTTGAGAATCTTATCGGCAATCTCTTTCTGAGCGCCTTTAAAAGCCAGCTCATGGTCGAAATACTCGAACGCATCGCCTACAGGCAGCTCAGTAATTTGCGCCAGGGTGCGGTTATCCACAAAGACATGACGGGCCTCGCGGCGCAGGCGGGTACCGTGGCACTCTGGGCACTTTTGGGTACTCAGATACTTGGCTAACTCCTCCCGTACCGATTGGGACTCGGTATCCCGATAGCGGCGTTGGAAGTTGGGGATAATGCCCTCGAAGGTGTGCTGGCGCACGGTGACATCGCCGCGATCATTGACGTAGCTGAAGTCTATCTCTTCGTCGCCACTGCCCTGCAGGATAACCTTGCGGTGGGCTTTGCGTAATTTTTTCCAGGGCTTATCCAGATCGAAACCGTAGTGCTCGGCGAGGGAGTCGAGCATGTGGTAATAGTAAATGTTGCGTCTGTCCCAACCGCGAATGGCGCCCTCGGAAATACTGCTTTCCGAATCGATAATTACCTTGTCTTCATCGAAGAACTGTTTGACGCCCAGGCCGTCACAGCTGGGGCAGGCACCCGCGGGGTTGTTGAAGGAGAACAGGCGCGGTTCCAGCTCATCCAGTGAGTAATCACAGACGGGGCAGGCGTGGCGGGCAGAGAAGAGGCGATCTTCCTGGTCTCCATCCATAAAACTGATGGAGGCGATACCGTCGGTGAGATTCAGGGCAGTTTCGAAGGACTCCGCCAAACGCAGTTGCAGGTCCTCACGCACCTTAAAGCGGTCTACCACCACCTCAATGGTGTGCTTGCGGCGCTTATCCAGCTTGGGGGTGTCGTCCAGGTCGCAGATAACCCCGTCGATCCGTGCCCGCACAAATCCGTCCCGGCGCAATTGTTCAAACACGTGCTGGTGCTCACCTTTTCGATCGCGAACTACCGGCGCCAGCAACATAATTTTGCTGCCTTCCGGTAAAGCCAGTACCTGATCCACCATCTGGCTGATCGTCTGGGCTTGCAGGGGTTCGTCGTGCTCGGGGCAGCGGGGTTCTCCAACCCGGGCAAATAGCAGCCGCAGGTAGTCATAGATCTCTGTGATGGTGCCCACAGTGGAGCGGGGGTTGTGTGAGGTGGACTTCTGCTCGATTGAAATAGCCGGTGATAGCCCCTCGACGGTATCCACATCCGGCTTTTCCATCATCGACAGGAATTGACGGGCGTAGGTGGAGAGTGATTCCACGTAGCGGCGCTGTCCCTCTGCGTAAAGGGTGTCAAAGGCCAGGGAAGATTTGCCGGAACCGGACAGGCCGGTGATAACGATCAGTTTATCGCGGGGAATGTCCAGGTCGATATTCTTCAGGTTGTGGGTGCGAGCACCCCTTACATAAATCGTGTCCACGCTCTACCTATATGCTGCTAATACTGGGCCGGGCCTCGGACTTGCTCCGCGCGGGGCGATCACAACTGCGGTGCCGGAAAAACAGTCAAGTATAAACTCGCCACCTGATGTGCGAAAATTGTCTTTCGCAATACCCGACATTCAGGCAGATAGCATTCGATGATTCCTGTGATTCTCTGTGGTGGCACCGGCTCGCGCCTGTGGCCACTCTCTCGCGAGGCCTACCCTAAACAGTTCCTACCCCTTATCGGTGGTGAAACGATGTTACAGGCAACCGTAAGGCGCCTGGAGGGCATTGAGCCATTACAGGCGCCGATCCTGGTATGCAACGAAGAGCATCGTTTTGCCGCCGCCGAGCAATTGCAGGAAATCGGCCACGGAGCCCAGTCCATTTTACTGGAGCCCTGCGCGCGCAATACTGCACCGGCTATTGCCCTGGCTGCCCTGGCAGCACTGGAGTCAGGAGCTGACCCTTTACTGCTGGTATTACCGGCAGACCACGCCGTTTCCGACGAGGCAAATTTTCAGGAGTCTGTAGAGTCGGCCCGAGCCCTGGCTGAGCAGGGGCATCTGGTCACTTTTGGCATTGTGCCGACCCGGGCGGAGACCGGCTACGGCTACATTCGGCGCGGGGATAAATTGGCGGAAACTGCTTGGAAAGTGGCGGAGTTCGTCGAAAAGCCGGACACTGAAACCGCTGAAGCTTACCTGGCCTCCGGGGATTACTCCTGGAACAGTGGCATGTTCCTGTTCCGCGCCTCCCGCTATCTGGAGGAGTTGGAGCGGTACCGTGCAGATATTCTCACAGCCTGCCGCAGTGCCTATAAGAGTGCCGCGAGGGATCTGGATTTTACCCGGGTGGATAGAGAGGCTTTTGCAGCCTGCGCAGATGAGTCTGTGGATTATGCAGTAATGGAGCCGACGGAATCCGCGGCAGTTGTACCTATGGATGCGGGTTGGAGCGATGTGGGCTCCTGGCAGGGGCTATGGGAGTTAGCAAAACGTGATGCCAATGACAATTTGCTTCAGGGTGATGTGTTGCTAGAAGACTCCCAGCGCTGCCTGGTGCGTGGTGAGAGCCGCTTGGTCAGCCTTCTCGGTGTATCCGACCTGGTTGTTGTCGATACTGACGATGCGCTTCTGATCGCTGACCGGCAACGGGTCCAGGAAGTCAAAAAACTGGTCAGTAACCTCAAGAGCACTGGCCGCAGTGAGGCCCAAAGGCACCGCAAGGTATATAGGCCCTGGGGCTACTACGACTCGATTGATGCGGGTCCACGCTTTCAAGTGAAGCGTATTGTGGTGAAGCCGGGTCAGCAGCTATCCCTGCAGATGCATCACCACCGCGCTGAACACTGGGTTGTGGTGCAGGGAACTGCGAAGGTTACCCGGGGTGAAGAAGAGGTCCTGATCACCGAGAACCAATCGACTTATATCCCCCTGGGGGTGGTCCACCGTTTGGAGAACCCCGGTACGATTCCCTTGGAGCTGATCGAGGTGCAATCCGGCAGTTATCTCGGAGAGGATGACATTGTCCGCCTCGATGATGAGTACGGTCGTAACTAGTTGTGGATAAAAGTTGTGCTGTTTCCCCTACAGCCGGGAGGCGGCTCACTGTACAATGCGCGCCCTATTTGATGCTGTTCCGGGATTTGCATGAATTCCATTGAGCGCCGCGCCCTGGGTGGGCTGGCTTCCCTGTATGTCTTTCGTATGCTGGGCCTGTTTATGGTCTTGCCGGTTCTCACTGTGTACGGCGAGGGCTATCGCGATAGCACGCCCATGCTGCTGGGGCTGGCAATGGGTGCCTATGGCCTGAGTCAGGCGATACTCCAAATTCCTCTGGGGCTCCTGTCCGATCGTTGGGGGCGCAAGCCGGTTATTTATACCGGCCTTGCACTGTTTGCCCTGGGCAGTGTCATCGCTGCGCTGACAGATTCGGTTTACGGCCTTATTGTGGGGCGGGTACTGCAAGGTTGTGGTGCTATTGCCGCTGCGGTGATGGCGCTGGTTGCCGACTTAACCCGCGATGAAAAGCGCGGTATTGCGATGGCGATTATCGGAGCGTCTATTGGCGTCGCATTTATGCTGGCGGTGATCCTGGGGCCGGCGCTGGCCGGTGTGGGCGGCTTGCCGGCAATTTTCTGGGTCACTGCTGGATTAGCACTGCTGGGTGGATTATTGGTTTGGCGCTTGGTGCCAACTCCGGAGGCGGCTAAGCGGCCGGCAGTTTATGGTAGTGGTTTTCGTACGGTAGTTAAAAGCGGTCTTGTTTGGCGCTTGGTTTCTGGGGCCTTTTTCTCCCACTTGTTGCTCACTGCATTGTTCGTCGCCCTGCCATTGGTGCTAGTCGATAGATTGGATTGGCCGGCGAGCGAGCACTGGAAATTGTATGGACCACTCATGCTCGGCACCTTCCTGCTGATGTTGCCAATGATGAGGACGGCAGAGAAAAGTGATCGGGTGCCTTTTGCGCTTAATTTTGCTTGTTTAGCTTTGATCGGTGGCAGTGCGGCCTTGTTGTCTGTAAGCACCTGGATGCTGGTAGTCTTGCTGGCAGTGTTCTTCACCGGTTTCAACCTGCTTGAAGCCCTGCTGCCGGCGCAGCTAACCAGGAAGGCTCCGGCGGAAGCGAGAGGTGCAGCTACGGGGCTCTATGCGACTTTACAGTTCTTTGGCACTTTTGTCGGCGGTAGCCTGGGTGGCCTGCTGTTCGGTCTGGGGGGCGCTTCCGCAGTTGCTGCTCTGGGTTTGGCGGTGCTGCTGCTATGGATGTTGCTGTGGTGGGGTTTGCGCGAGAGAGCGTGAAGGTAGCGCTTACTAACACTGAGCCGCTATTGTATCCTACTGGATAAAAATACAATATTTACCGATGGTGCAATGCAGCACTGACGGTATTTCATAACACTTGATAGATTAATTGATTGTTTAAATAGTTTATTGCCCCGGGTGGAGCCCGGGTTGACGAGAGGAGAGGGCCATGGCCAGGGGTATTAATAAAGTAATTCTGATCGGTAATCTGGGGAATGACCCGGAAACCAAATATATGCCGAGTGGCGGTGCTGTTACCAACATCAGCCTGGCTACCAGTGAGAGCTGGAAAGACAAGCAGACTGGCCAGCAGCAGGAGCGCACTGAGTGGCATCGCGTAGTATTTTTTAACCGCCTGGCTGAGATCGCCGGTGAGTACCTGCGCAAGGGGGCCAAAGTTTATGTAGAGGGCTCTCTACGCACCCGTAAGTGGCAGGATAAGAATTCCGGCCAGGACCGCTACACCACTGAAATCGTTGCCAGCGAAATGCAGATGCTGGACGGTCGCGGTGAGCAGGGCGGTTTTGGTCAGGGTATGGGTGGCGCTGGAATGGGCGCAGCCGCAGGTGGTCAAATGGGTGGCGGCCAGCCGATGGGTGGTTCCGGCGGTTTTGACCAACAGGGCGGCGGTTTCCAGGGTGGCTACCAGCAGCAGGGCGGCCAGGAGGCATACGGGCAGGGGCGTACCGCTCCCTCACCGATGGCACCAGCTAACCAGCAGCCCCAGCAACAGCCGAACCAGGGTCCTGCCGGTGGTTTCGATAATAGCTTTGATGACGATATCCCGTTCTAAGAACTGGATTTACCAGTGTCTGAATTGAATACAGGTTATATGCCGGATACCGTCGCCATTATCACAGCAGGTAATGAGATTGATGGTGCGCTGCAAAAAAGACTGCAGCGCGCAGGCTTTCGCATACAGCAGTTGACCCCCGGGGAAATCGATCAATTGAGACCGGGCTCAATTGTGATTAATGCCTCCGCCTGTGCAGACAATCGAGGCATGCCGGAGTCACTGCTGGTGAGTAAGCGGCTTTGTGCTGCACCCTGTGAACATATTATTCATCTCTCATCCTACCAAGTTTTTTCTGGCGGTGAGCGCCGCCGCTATGACGAAGATGAGCCCGCAGAACCACAGTCCCCGAGTGGACGCGAATGGCTGGCCTGCGAAGATGCTTTTAATGGGCTGCAAAACCTGACGATTTTGCGTTTTGGTTGGATGGTGGATAGTGGTCAGGATGCCTTGTTAGGGCGTATTTTACGCAACTTTGTGTCTGGGGAGCCTTTAGCTCTGGATGGAAGGAACAGCGGCAACCCAGTAACAGTGGTGGATATGGCTCGTGTCGCAGTGGCGGTTGCCCAGCAGCTCGCTAGCGGGGCCAAGGCAGGAGGCTTTTATCACTACGGTAGTTCTGATAGCTGCACAGCGATGGAGTTTGCCCTGGAGGTGGTCGAGCGCGCCCAGGCTTTTTACGATGAAGAGCGCTTTGCGCAATTTACTTCATTAGGGGATGAGGCTGAGAAGCGGGATCGCAGCATAGTACTTTCATGTGGCAAGCTGCGGGATGTCTTTGGTGTTCAGCAGCGGAGCTGGAGACAGGGACTGACACGCCAGGTTGAGCTGTGGTTGGAGCGCTTGCACGCAACTCCTGAATAGTTTGGTTTCTGTTGTGCAGTCAATAAAAAGGGCGCCTCGCGGCGCCCTTTTTATTTCGATTAGATTTTATCGAATATCAGGCAAGCATTAGTTCCGCCAAAGCCAAAGCTATTGGACATAGCCCGTTTGACTTCTGTCTCACGCAGCTGGCGGACAAGGTCCATGCCTTCCGCAGCGGGGTCGAGGTTCTCTACATTAGCTGATGCAGCAATAAAGTTATTCTGCATCATCAGCAGGCTGTAAATGGCCTCCTGAACCCCTGCAGCTCCCAGAGAGTGGCCTGTCAGAGATTTGGTAGAGGCGAATGCCGGAACTGTATCCCCGAAGACTTCGCGCATGGCTTTCAATTCGGCGACATCGCCTACGGGTGTAGAGGTGCCGTGGGTGTTGATATAGTCCACGCTACCCTGCAGGCCTTTGCCGTCCATACCGGCCAGAGCCTGCTGCATACAGCGGGTGGCGCCTTCACCGCTTGGGGCAACCATATCGTAACCATCGGAAGTTGCGCCGTAACCGGTCAGCTCCGCATAGATGGTCGCACCGCGAGCCACGGCGTGCTCCATCTCTTCGAGTACCAGACAGCCACCACCACCGGCGATCACAAAGCCATCGCGATCGGCATCGTAGGGGCGTGATGCTTTTGTCGGAGTATCGTTATATTTGCTTGAGAGGGCGCCCATAGCGTCAAACAAGTGAGTCAAACTCCAGGCTAGTTCCTCACCACCGCCAGCAAACACTACATCCTGCTTACCCATCTGGATAAGCTCAGCTCCGTTTCCTATACAGTGGGCACTGGTAGCACAAGCGGAAGAAATACTGTAGTTCACCCCTTTGATTTTGAATGGAGTGGCTAAGCATGCGGAAACGGTACTGTTCATTACCTGGGGCACGCGGTAGGCGCCTACACGGCGAACACCTTTTTCCTTCAGAGTATGTGCAGCGTCAATAATCTGCTGAGTGGATGTGCCGCCAGAGCCCATCACGATACCCGTGCGCGGATTAGATATCTGCCCCTCCTGCAGGCCCGACATCTCGATTGCTTCACGCATGGCAATGTACGCATAGGCTGCAGCGTCGCCCATAAAGCGAAGTTGCTTGCGATCGATATGCTCTTTGAAATCGATGTCCACAGGCCCAGCCACATGGCTGCGCAGGCCGAGCTCCTTATACTCTTCTTGGAAGCGGATGCCGCTTCGACCAGTTTTCAGTGACTCGGTGACTTCTTTAGTGTTGGTACCGATACAGGAAGTGATACCCATTCCGGTAATGACGACCCGACGCATAGTGATCTCCAGCATAGCTTGTCGGCAGAGGACTGATGGTTTCTACCGGTATTAGTCTTAAACGAGTTTAAAAATTGTCCGTACGGGTAAATAAGCCTACGCGAAGATCCTTTGCTGTGTAAATTTCTCTTCCATCCACAGAGACACTGCCGTCGCCAATACCCATAACAAGCCTGCGCTCAACAATCCGGCTCATCTGAATATGGTAAGTCACCTTCTTGCTGGTGGGGAGAATTTGGCCTGTAAATTTAACTTCACCACAGCCCAGTGCTCGACCGCGGCCGGGGTTGCCTTTCCAGGCCAGGAAATAACCCAATAATTGCCACATAGCATCCAGGCCGAGGCAGCCGGGCATTACGGGATCGCCGGGAAAATGGCAGTCGAAGAACCATAGGTCGGGGTGAATGTCGAGCTCAGCGATCAGCTCTCCCTTGCCGAAAGCACCACCTTCCTTGGATATATGGGTGATACGATCGAGCATCAACATATTGGGAGCCGGCAACTGGGCGTTGCCTGGGCCGAACATCTCGCCACGGGAGCAGGTCAGGAGCTCCTCTCTGGTATACTCACTTTTTTGTACAAAATTACTCATCATTTCCCCGTTAGTGGGTGGTTATGCAATTGAGATTGGACACTTTTGCAAGAGCGGGCATTCTAAGGGGTCTGTGTCGCTTGTCCAGTCGGTCAAGGTGGTTTTTGTGACTGGCGTGAGAATTGTCTTCACAAATACCCCCTATTTAGCGTATTAATTCCTCATCTTATTCGTATAGTTTTGGCGTTTATCCTCGGGGCAATTCACATTTTGGGCCAAGCTTAACGTTATCGAGTGTAAGTGCTTGCACAGCGACGCTATGATAAGTTGCCAGCCCTGCGCGGGGGTGCGCTGTTTTAAATTGATTGGGGGAGCAGAATGCTCAAGAAATGCCTATTTCCTGTTGCCGGTTATGGCACTCGTTTTCTTCCTGCCACTAAGGCGATGCCGAAAGAAATGTTGCCGCTGGTGAATAAGCCATTGGTTCAGTATGGCGTTGAAGAGGCTATAGAAGCGGGGCTGACCGAGATCGGTTTTGTCACAGGGCGAGGCAAGCGCGCAATTGAGGATCACTTTGATACCAACTTTGAGCTGGAACACCAGATCGCGGGTACCGGCAAAGAACGTTACCTGGACTCAGTGCGTAAAGTGATCGATAGGGCGAGCTTTTCTTATACACGTCAGGGCGAAATGAGAGGCCTGGGTGACGCTATTTTGCAAGGACATCGCCTGGTTGGCGATGAGCCGTTTGCCGTCGTGTTGGCTGATGACCTATGTCTAAATGAAGATATGGGCGTTTTGGGGCAAATGGTTCAGCTTTATAAGCAATTCCGCTGCAGTATTGTTGCGGTAGAGGAAGTGCCGAAGGAGCAGATCCATAAATTTGGTGTGATCGGTGGTAATGAAATTAAGCCTGGTCTGTATCAAGTCACTGACATGGTCGAGAAGCCTGCAGCGGAAGATGCCCCCAGTAATATGGCGATTATTGGTCGTTATATCCTGACACCGGATATCTTTGATCTGATCCGAGATACTCCTCCAGGCAAAAATGGTGAGGTTCAAATTACCGATGCGCTGATGGCGCAAGCCCAGCAGGGCTGTGTATTAGCCTATGCCTTCAAAGGTCGCCGCTTTGACTGTGGTTCTGTAGAAGGCTTTATTGATGCTACTAACCACGTTTACGAAAATGTGTATTTGCCAGAGCAGGCTGCTGAGGAGAAAAGCAAGTGAGTGAGCTGACTTGCTTTAAGGCTTATGACCTTCGCGGCCGTGTACCCGATGAACTTAATACCGATGTTGCATATCGAGTGGGGCGTGCCTTTGCCCAGTTCCTGAATGCTCGTCGAGTAGTTGTTGGGCATGATATTCGGCTTACCAGTGGTGAGCTGACTGATGCACTGGTGAATGGATTGCGAGATGCGGGTGCCGATGTTTTCCATATCGGCGAGTGCGGTACAGAAGAGGTCTACTTTGCCAATTTCCATGGGGACTTTGACGGCGGTATTTGTGTTACTGCTAGTCACAATCCTATGGACTACAACGGCATGAAGTTTGTCCGTGCAGGCAGTAGTCCAATCAGTGGTGATACCGGTCTACTGGATATCAAGCGCCTGGCAGAAGAAAACGACTTTGCTCCGGTTGAGCAAAGAGGCACTTTGCAGCGCTTTGAACACCGCGCTGATTTTGTGCAGCACTTATTGGGGTATATCGATAATACTGCATTGAAACCATTAAAATTGGTGGTTAATGCGGGTAATGGTGGTGCGGGGGCGGTTGTTGATGCGCTGGCTCCACACCTGCCGTTTGAGTTTGTGCGAGTTCACCACGAGCCCGACGGCAACTTTCCCAACGGTATTCCCAACCCAATTTTGCCAGAAAACCGCAATTCTACTGCCGAGGCAGTGCGGGCAAGCGGTGCTGATTTTGGTATAGCCTGGGATGGTGATTTTGATCGCTGCTTTTTCTTCGATGAAAGTGGTGATTTTATTGAAGGTTACTATGTTGTTGGCTTGCTGGCAGAAGCTTTCCTGGCAAAAAACAACGGTGCCAAAGTTGTTCATGATCCACGCCTGCTCTGGAATACCGAGGATATTGTCCGCGCTGCTGGTGGAGAGCCGGTACAGAGTAAAACCGGTCATGCCTTTATTAAAGAGCGCATGCGCAAGGAAGATGCCATTTATGGCGGTGAAATGAGTGCGCATCATTATTTCCGGGATTTTGCCTACTGCGATAGCGGTATGATTCCATGGTTATTGGTTGCTGAGTTGGTAAGTCGCAGTGGTAAATCGCTGTCACAGCTTGTTGGTGAGCGCATGGCTGCTTTCCCCTGTTCGGGAGAGATTAACTCTAAGGTTCGGGATGCTGCAGCACTGTTAAAGGCGGCAGAGGAAAAGTATGGACCTGCAGCTGACAGCGTTGAGCACGTGGATGGGTTGAGTATCGCTTACCCCGAGTGGCGTTTTAATTTGCGTATGTCAAATACTGAACCGGTTGTTCGCTTGAATGTTGAATCCCGAGGAAGTGAGGAGTTAATGCGGGAGAAAACAGAGGAGCTGCTTAAGCTTATCGGTTAATACTCGTTTTTTAATATTAAAAAGCCCCGCAACTGCGGGGCTTTTTGGTTTGGGGGTGCTAATAGTTATTTATCTGGTTTTATGGAAGAAATTATAAGAGTCGGGTGATAGCTTGGATGGGGCCTTTGGGGGTCTTTACGTGTTGAGCGAAGATTTGCCACTGATTCTTAACCCGTACTCCAATAACATAGGCGTAGTCTGTGTAGATGTGGTGGTGGGGCTTTAGAGTTGAGCGCCCAAGGGATTTTGTGACGTCACCTAAAAACCTGAACTTTCCCCGGTTGATAATTTCATTGTGTGTGGCCTTGCCATTGAGTCCGTGCTTTTTCCTTGGGCGAACATGAGCAACGGCCGGCATATTCGCATTGCGCCCGCCAATACAGAAACAGCAGTCACTGAGTTGCCCGGTAATCATAATGTCGGCACCGCTGCGCATTTGGTAGGGCTCAAGGCGATCTAGGGCAAGGTCTTCATCCCAATCGATCATGCGAATATGGTGGACTTTGATTGTTTGTGGATCTTCGATAAAGACCCCTTGGCGGTGGAAAGCAAAAATTTCATTGGGGCTATCGATACCAGGTGCGCCCATGCCCATGGTGTAGGTCCCGAATTGATAATCCATGACTCCAGTATCTTTTGTGCCGGTAATTCTCACCAGGTTATTTTTTAAGAACATTTCCGGGTAATTTCTAAGCTGATAAAGCGCGGTAGAGCTTCTCATGAGCCGATCTCTCTATACCAATTATATTTTTCTCGTTATTTTTGCTCCTGAGGAATTGGTGTTGGCGCTTGAAATAACAAGAGAAACAATCGTACCCAATGTTGAAGGGGCAGAGGAAAATAGATACGAATAAATTTTGGAGTCCGGTCAGGGTTGGTAGCTATTCGAGGGGGGAGGGAACTGCGTTGCTTCGCATTGTGCTTAAGGTAACGGCGCTGCCCGTGCTATCGATATAGCCCGAGCAGCATTTACTTTTAGACGTTTCTCTCTATAGCAAAACTCGCCAATTGCTGCAGGGCGGTTTTTTGTTCGCTCTCGGGCATAAAGGCCAATTGCTTTTTGGCGTCTTCTACAGCGGCCCGGGCACGATCCATGGTGTAGTCCAGAGCACCGCAGGCTTCAATGGCCTCAACTATTTCACTGAGCTTTTCCGCGCTGCGCTGTTCAATTGCAGTTTTTACCAGCAGTGCCTGGTCCTTGCTGCCGTTGGCCATGGTGTAGATTAAGGGCAGGGTCGGCTTGCCCTCCGCCAAGTCATCCCCAACATTTTTACCCAGTTCTTCCGAATTACCGCGATAATCGAGAGCGTCATCAACCAGCTGGAAGGCGAGTCCCAGGTGTCGGCCGTAGAGTTTTAGTGCAGTTTGTTCTTCACTTGAGCAGTTGGCTAATACGGCCGCAGTTTCACAGGCGGCTTCAAACAGTGCGCCGGTCTTTTTGTGGATGACGGTGAAGTAATTCTCTTCGCTTACTGCGGGATCACCGGCGTTGACCAACTGCTGTACTTCACCTTCTGCGATGGTGTTGGTGGTCTCTGAGAGTATTGCCATGATGCTCATGTCTTCCAGAGCAACCATCATTTGGAAGGCGCGGGAATAGAGGAAATCTCCCACGAGTACGCTGGGCGCATTGCCCCACTTGGCATTGGCGGTAAGGCGGCCGCGGCGCATGTCAGAGGTGTCTACAACATCGTCGTGCAGTAAGGTAGCAGTGTGAATAAACTCGATAATTGTGGCGAGATCGATATGGTTCTCACCCTGATAGCCGCAAGCTTTGGCGCAAAGCAGTACCAGTAGTGGGCGCAGGCGCTTGCCCCCGGCTTCGACCAAGTAGTGACCTATATTTTCCACCAGGGGAACGTCCGAGTGCAGTTGATCGAGAATGCGCTGGTTAACCGCAGCAAAGTCTTCGGCGGCGACCCGGTGAAAAGGCAGCATGTGAGAGTTCCTTATACGACTAGACAGAGGCCTCCCGGGGGCCGGAAGGCGAAGGGGCGCTATTGTATCAACCCGGCGAATTGATTAGAATCTGCGCCCCGCCAATTGCGGGCTCTTTGCGGCTATTGGGTCGTCTGCGGGCCTTTTGGCGAATAGATGTTAAACACACGGCGCAAGCTCCCGAAATGCGGAGCAGTGACTTACTGGTCCTCCCGCTGCTTCGTGTCGTCCTTACCGGAGCATAGAAATATGTACGCTGTTTTTGAGAGCGGTGGCAAGCAACACCGTGTAGAAGAAGGCGAAGTACTTCGCCTGGAGAAGCTGGAAGTAGCAACTGGCGAATCCATCGATTTTGATAAAGTGTTCATGGTTGTCGATGGCGACAAGATCAACATTGGCGCTCCTGTTGTAGATGGCGCTAAAGTAACTGCTGAAGTGGTAAGCCACGGCCGCGGCGAGAAGGTGAAAATCATCAAGTTCCGTCGTCGTAAGCACTCCATGAAGCGCCAGGGCCACCGTCAGTGGTACACCGAAGTTAAAATCACTGGCATCAAGGCATAAGAGAGGAGTAACGACTCATGGCACATAAGAAAGCTGGCGGTAGTACGCGAAATGGTCGCGATTCCGAGAGTAAACGCCTGGGCGTGAAGCGCTTTGGCGGCCAGTCTGTAGCAGCAGGCAACATCATCGTTCGTCAGCGTGGCACCAAGTTCCACGCCGGTGTTAACGTTGGTATGGGCAAAGACCACACCCTGTTCGCCACTGCGGACGGCGTTGTGAAGTTTGAAGTTAAGGGCCCCAACAACCGCAAGTTCGTTTCTATCGAAACTGCTTAAGCGGTCATTAGCCCAAGCTTCATAAAAAGCCCCGCTATTGCGGGGCTTTTTTGTTGGGAAAGTCGCAAAAAGGCCGCGACGGGAAGTTAGGGTGGCAGTTGCCCACAGGAGGCGGCTTGTCGGCTGGTATGATGATAGTGCGCGCATCTGCGCACCGGATGAGACAACCGCTGTGGCGGTGGAGTGATTATGAAGTTTGTCGATGAGGCGCCCATCTCTGTGCAGGCAGGCAAGGGCGGCAATGGCTGCCTGAGCTTTCGCCGGGAAAAATTTGTTGAGAAGGGTGGCCCGGATGGCGGTGACGGCGGCGATGGCGGCTCCGTGTACCTGGAAGCTGATGATTCCCTGAATACCCTGGTGGATTATCGCTACCAGCCCCGCTACGCCGCTGAGAGTGGTCAGCCGGGTCGAGGGCGCAACTGTACTGGCGCCAAGGGTGAGGACCTGGTCCTTAAGGTGCCGGTGGGCACCACGATCATTGATGTGGATACCGGCGAGACACTCGGCGATATGACCGAAGCCGGTGAGCGCCAGCTGGTGGCCCAGGGGGGCTTCCACGGCCTGGGTAATACCCGATTCAAATCCAGTACTAACCGTGCGCCGCGTCAGACCACGCACGGCACTGAGGGTGAGATGCGCAGCCTCAAGCTCGAGCTAAAAGTTCTGGCAGATGTAGGCATGTTGGGACTGCCCAATGCGGGTAAGTCCACGTTTATTCGCGCCGTCTCTGCGGCCAAGCCGAAAGTGGCCAACTACCCCTTTACTACCCTGGTGCCAAATTTGGGGGTGGTACAGGTTCAGAAGCATCGCAGCTTTGTGATTGCAGATATTCCCGGCCTGATTGAAGGTGCAGCCGAAGGGGCGGGCCTGGGGATTCGCTTCCTCAAGCACTTAACTCGCTGTCGTGTTTTGTTGCACCTGGTTGACCTGGCTCCCTTTGATGGCTCTGATCCGGTGGAGAATGCCCGAGCCATTGAGCACGAGCTGTCCACCTTTAGCCCTACCCTGGCCGGGCGTGAGCGCTGGTTGGTATTGAACAAGACGGACTTGGTTCCCGCTGCGGAGCTGGAAGAGCGCTGCCAGGCGGTAGTGGATGCTCTGGGCTGGGAAGGGCCTGTGTTCCGTGTGGCAGCTATTCGCAAAGAGGGTACCGATGCCCTCGGTGGACGCTTGATGGACTACCTGGAAGAGCGTCAGGAAATTGAGGAGCGAGATCCCGACTTGGCTGTGGTGGAGCTGGAAGCGCAGCGCCAAATGCAGCGCGAAGCTCGCGAGCGAATCGAAGAGTTGAGAGAGAGTCATCGCGCCAAACGCAAAGCTGCCAAGGGGCAGGTGGATGACGACGAGGATTGGGATGATGACGACGACCACGATGTGGATGTCGAGTATCGCTCTTAAATGGCATGGAGCGAGCAGTTGCTGAAGTAGCTTGGCTCGCTCAATAGTTATCTTGTCCTGAGGGGGAAGCATGGACTCCGCAACAGTGTCCCGGCAGGCGTTGACCAAAGCCCAGCGGTGGGTGGTAAAAATTGGTAGCGCCCTTCTGACAGATAATGGTCGAGGTGTGAATACCGCTGCCATTTCTGCCTGGGTTGCACAGATGGCTGATTTGCGCCGTCAAGGAATCGAAGTAGTTCTGGTTTCATCCGGTGCTGTTGCGGCCGGAATGGATCGGTTGGGCTGGTGTCGCCGGCCCGAGTCTATCCACCAGTTACAGGCGGCTGCTGCTGTAGGGCAGAGCCACCTTGTGCAGGTCTATGAGCAGGCTTTTAGCCGTTTTGATATTCGCAGCGCTCAGATCCTGTTGGATCACGATGACCTTTCCAATCGCACTCGCTACCTGAATGCTCGCAGCACCTTGCGCACGCTCCTGTCACTGGGGGCTGTGCCTATCGTGAATGAAAATGACACGGTAGTGACTGACGAAATACGTTTCGGCGACAACGATACCCTGGCGGCCCTGGTTGCAAATCTGGTTGAGGCAGATGCGCTGCTGATTTTGACCGATGCGGATGGGCTGTTTACTGAAGATCCCCGCGATAACCCTGAAGCAGAATTAATTTGTGAGGCATCTGCGCTTGATCCCAAGCTGCTGGAGATGGCGGGGGATTCCCGCAGCGGTTTGGGTCGTGGTGGTATGACCACCAAGGTGCGCGCAGCGCAGCTGGCAGCGCGCTCAGGAGCTCGCACAGTGATCGCTGGCGGCGCCCTGGAGGCGGTGATAGATAAAGTCTGTGCCGGCGAGCAGTTGGGTACCCTGTTGCTGCCAGAGGCGGACCCCCTGGCGGCGCGTAAGCGCTGGCTCGCTGGACAGTTACAGGTGCGTGGAACCCTGTTAGTGGATGCCGGTGCCGAGGCAGCTATGACTGGGAGTGGTAGCAGTTTGTTGCCGGTGGGGGTTACCGCTGTTGAAGGGCATTTCAGGCGCGGAGATCTGGTGTCTTGCAGGAATGCTGAAGGTCGCGAGATAGCGCGGGGCCTGGTCAATTATGACAGTAGTGAGAGTGGTCGGATTCTGGGGCAGTCATCGGAGAAGTTTGCCGACCTTTTAGGGTATCGGGATGACGATGAATTGATTCACCGCGATAACCTAATCCTGCTCTGAATTGGCAAGTTTCGAATACAAAAAAGCCCCGCAATGCGGGGCTTTTTTGTGTCTGCTGCCTAAGGGATTAGGCGGCCAGAGCTTTGATCTGAGCGTTCAGACGGCTCTTATGACGAGCGGCTTTATTCTTGTGAATAATGCCTTTGTCTGCCATACGGTCAATAACGGGAACTGCTTCTGCGTACGCAGTTTTTGCTTTTTCCGCATCGCCGGCATCGATGGCCGCAACTACCTTCTTGATGTAGGTGCGCACCATGGAGCGCAGACTGGCGTTGTGCATGCGGCGCTTGTCGTTCTGGCGCGCGCGTTTCTTCGCTTGAGGTGAGTTGGCCACCGGTTGCTCCTGTCTGGAATCTATAAATCTGTAACTAACAGGCCCTGGGGCCCGATCGGGACGCGACATTATCCCCACAGTTGGTTGTTTGTCAACCATAGCGGGCGTCTCGGTGCAGATATGTTGTCAATCCACAACGGCGGTTACCCGGTCGGCAACTCCAGGCTGAACTCTACACCGCTGCCGTCGCTGCGGTTTCGGGCTTTTAAGGAGCCACCGTGGAAGTCTGCGATCAGTTTTG
Organism: Microbulbifer maximicatervae (SeqCode); assembly: GCF_052466985.1. Lineage (NCBI taxonomy): Bacteria > Pseudomonadati > Pseudomonadota > Gammaproteobacteria > Cellvibrionales > Microbulbiferaceae > Microbulbifer > Microbulbifer maximicatervae (SeqCode). The sequence goes on along the minus strand of NZ_CP174298.1, from coordinate 3,175,569 downwards.
CGATATGCAGTCCCAGCCCCAGGTGGCCGGCATTATCGCCCTGGTTGCGCACAGAAACGAGAGAGTCGAACAGCTTGTGAGCGTAACCTTCCGGGAGCAGAGGGCCGTCATTGCCCACTGTGATCAAGTAGGTATCTCTGTTTGTTGCCACTGACAGGCAAATTTCACTGCCTTCGGGAGCGAAGCTACATGCGTTATCCACCAGCTTGTCCAGCAGTTGAGCCAATAACTCCGGTGCGCCGTGGCAGGCTAGCTCCCCAGTGGGTTTGTTTAGAGTAAATCGGTGTTCGCTGTGAGCATCGCCATAGCACTGTGTCATGACTTCAAGCAGGTCTGCCAGGTCGAAAGGCTCCCGCTCCGCTTGGTGGATGCTGGTTTCAAGATTGCTGGCTGCGGAGAGACTGTTGAGAATCCCCGACAGCCTTGCACTGCCATCCATAGCCCGCCCTGCATAGCGGCGGCTGTGGTCGTCGAGTTCTCCGGCGGCGAGGTTATCCAGGGATGAGCGAACCACTGCCAGCGGTGTGCGTAGCTCGTGTGACAACTTACTGGCGAGAGTGCGCAGGTACTGGTGATATTGGTCCAGTTCTGCGAGCAGGCTGGCGAAGGCCCGGTTTAGGTCTCCCAGTTCATCGCTTGCCTTTGAGTGGGGAAAGTTGCCGCGCAGTTTGCCGCTGGAATCTACTGCGTTGCGGGCGGCCTGGTGTAGCTTGCGCACGCGCCAGGAAAGCCAGCTGGCGTAGCCCAAAAGGAAGAGCAGGGCGATAGCGGCCGCGGCGCAGCTGATCAACCACAACCGGTGGGCTGCTCCCTCGGTGACTGATTGCATCGCTTCGCCAGATTGCAGGACGACGACTTGCCCCAGAAGTGGCCGCTCAACCACTTCGTCGACCCGGGTGATAACGGGCACACTCACCGCACCAACTCGGGATTGCAGCGGTCCTGAATACCATTGCTCCCGGGTGCCACGGCTGTCAGGCGTCGGAAGAGGCAAGCTATTTTCCGGCAGCTGTGGCAAATCCTCTCTGGAAAGCAATTTGCGATAAGCCCAGTCTCTCAGCCACGAATTGCTCTCGGAATCTGCCAGCTGTAGTTGTCCGTTGCTGGCAAGAAGAAACCCCTCGCTGTCCACTACTGCGAGGCGCAGTCCAGGGCGCGCAAAGTGGTCGAGTTCTCTTTGAAGGTCTGGCAGAGGGCTTACCAAGCGCCCTGGGTGACCATCTGCCGGAAGTGTGCTGGCGCTTCGAGTCGGTGAGGAGCCACTGCTGTTTGCCCTGTCGTGAATACGGATAGCGAGGGCTCCACCGGTTAGGGTTTGTGGTAGAGCCAGTTCCAATTGGTAACCGGCACCAGAAGTTGTCCAGCGGCCCCTTAAGCGCAGCTCACGCTCGTAGCGGCCCTCTCTCGGGTTGTGCCACAAGGCGCTGGCGGTCCCCTGGCTGGCGACGGGCAGGATGTAGTGCCGGTCAGCGGTAAACAGCTCTACAGTGTCACCACCAGCGATCAGGCCTGTGCGGGGGTCCCGGTAGGCGGGAGTTGAGTCCGAAACAGTGAGAAGCAGGTAGACTTGCTTATCCAGTTGCCCCAGCGTCACCTGGGCCATAGGGGATAGCTGCCCGTCCTCAAGGGCTCTGGGCTCCAGTTGCTGCGCTCGCCATTCATCGCCATAGCCGTCGACTCTCGGAGCTTGAGATAGGGGATTCAGGTAGAGCTGAGCCCCTGGTGGGCGTGAAAGGCGCTGAGGGTCCGGGGCGATAAGCTGGGGGGCACTGGCCAAGCGTGCGGCAATTGCCGCCGCAGTTGCTTCAATTGCCTGGATCTGGCCTTGTGCTAGGGCGTCGTCCACCTGGCGGAGGTACTGGCAGCCGGCCCAGGGCAGGGTGAGTGCGACAAGGCTGACGAGCAAGAGTTGGCGGCGTAGGTTCATACTTAAATTTTTGAAATTGTTCGCCCGATGGCGGTTTACAGCTGCCAGCGATACCCCATGCCGTAGGCGGTTCCTATGGCATTAAACTCGGTGTCCAGCGCCTGGAATTTGCGCCTGATTCTTTTGACGTGAGAGGTGATGGTGTTGTCATCCAGCACTACGCGGGCTGCTTCCATTAGTTGGCTGCGGGATTTAACGTGGCCGGGCCTTTTTGCCAGGGCGTGGACAATCCAGAATTCGGTCACGGTTAAGTCCACGGGTTGCTCATCCCAGTGGCAATGGAGCCTGGAAATATCCAGCCATAGCTTTCCCTGAGTTAAGCTCTCGCCTTCATCGTTTTGATCTCGCAGCACGCTAACGCGGCGCAGTAGGGCGTTAATTCGCGCCTGCATATGGGGTAGGGAGATATCCTTGGTGAGGTAATCATCAGCCCCCAGGCGCAGTCCGGAAATAATATCCAGCTCTGAGTCCCTGGCGGTGAGAAATAATATTGGCAGGCTCGGCGCCATAGCGCGCAATTCCCGGCAGAGCTCAAAACCGCCCTCCACCTCGCTGCCCAGGCCAACATCGATCACGGCCAGGTCCGGCAGCCGCTGGCGAAAAGCATCCATGGCCTCAATTCTGGCGCTGTATAAATCGACCCGGTAACCGTGGCGGCGCAGAGCATCGCGGTAGTTTTCTGCGATAGCGCGTTCATCTTCGACAATGGCGATGGTTGCACTCATGACAAATCCCGACTTAATTCCTTTCTGGCGGAGAATCATGCACGAAGTTGCAGGGGTTAGGCAAAAAGGCGGGCGCAAGGCGCCCGCAAATACAACAGGGTTTCTATCAGCTTGGAGTTGCGTGAGTGGATTTGCGATCCACTCACGCTTATGTAGTGCGGCTTGAAGGCGAAGGGATGTGCGGATTTGTTGTCCGCCGTGCCCCTTTGACTCAGAAGTTTCCCGCCATGGACTCCGGAAGGGAGAAGCGGATGTCGACGCGGCGCTCCATGGCGTAGGCGTCTACATCGCCTCGGGCTGCCTGGGAATAGGTGGAGCCGAGTGCGCTGCGGCTGATTCTTGAGGCATCAACTCCCAGCGATACCAAAGCCTCTTCCACACTCAGGGCGCGTTGATCGGACAGTACATTGTTGTAGCCGTCGCTGCCGCGAGGATCTGCGTGTCCCTCCAGGTGAATTTGCAGGTGGGGGTGGCGCTTGAGAAAGTCAGCCATGGCACTCAGCTGATGCATTTGGCCCTCCTGAAGCTCGTCCTCCCCAGTGGTAAACAGCATTTGGAATTGCAGTGAATCCAGGGCCAGTTGGCTGGCGTCGTTCGCGGACAGTTGAGCCGCATCCAATTGCTGTGCCAGGTTGCTGAGCTCTGCACGGCTCTCTGTCAGTTGTGTTGCCAGCATATCTGCCTCGTCTGCTTGCTTGATCTGCTCTCCGAGCCAGGCTCCGCCGAGTGCTCCGGCGATAAAGCCAACGGGCCCACCCAATGCTGCACCGGCAATTGCAGAGCCGGTAAAGACTGAGGCCTGCTTGGCCGGAGTCAAATTGGATTCGTTTTGTTCCTTAGCGTGGGCTCCGGTGGCAATCAGAGAACCCAGGGCGACGGCCATCACTACTTTTTTCATTGTTCTGCTCCTTAGCGGCTTTTCTTACTCGTGTGGGCCTGTTCTGTTGTGGCCCGTTTGAGTGTTATTAAAAAGCTCCAAGGAGGCGCTGGCGTGGCGCAGCTATGACCAACTGCGGCTCAATTGTGGCGAAATATGGCGATCGCTCCGAAACCCAGCTCAGAAGCTGGAAGGGGCTGGGCGACCGCAGTTATAGCAGGGGGTGGATGGACAGACGGGGCTGGGGCCATCAACAGCTGCTATGTACCGCACAATTGCCAGAACCAGGGCAATAATCAAAGCACTAATGGTCATCCCTTCTCTCCCCGCACCACCAGCTCCATGGGTGGCGCGACTAGCTCGCTCTTAGTATAGGCTCGCGGTCCTGCAGTCGCAGGGCCTCAGCTCTGTAGAGGAGCCCATATATCCCCAGGTTTTGGGGTAGACTTGCCGGCCAACAAGTTTCAACTTTCGCCAGGAGTCCGAGTTTTGTCGCAGTCATCCCCAGCTCAGGAACAGGCAGTCGAAAAATCTGGTGCTTCCAGATTGCTGCGGGGCAGTTCCGTTGTCGGTGCTGCCACTATGCTGTCGCGAGTGGCCGGGCTGGTTCGCGACGTGGCACTGGCCCGCTTTGCCGGTGCGGGCGATGCTGCCGATGCCTTTTTTGTCGCATTCAAGATTCCCAACTTTTTCCGCCGCTTATTTGCCGAAGGTGCATTTGCCCAGGCCTTTGTGCCGGTACTGGCCGAATACCGCCAAAAGGGCGGTAAGGCGGCTGCGCGAGAGTTAAATGACCGGGTTGCTGGCGCCCTTGGCGGCGTACTTTTGTTGGTTACTCTGTTTGGTGTTCTCTGCGCTCCACTAGTTACGGGTATTTTTGCTTTTGGTTGGTGGTGGGACGGCAGTGAGCGTGAGAAGTTCGATCTCGCTACCGATATGTTGCAGATCACCTTTCCCTATTTAATGCTGATTTCCCTGGCGGGATTTACCGGGGCAATACTCAATACTTTCGATCGTTTTGCGATTCCGGCGCTAACCCCGGTGATGCTCAACCTGGTTTTGATTGCTGCGGCGACTGTTGCTACCAGCTGGTTTGATCCGCAAATTATGGCGCTGGCCTGGGGCGTTTTTGTTGCGGGGGTGGTGCAGCTGCTGTTTCAACTGCCTTTTCTCGCTCGTGAAGGTTTGCTGCCTAGCCCTAAGTGGGATTGGCAGCACAAAGGAGTGCGTAAAATTTTACGCCTGATGGCGCCGGCGATTTTTGGGGTGTCAGTGACCCAGATCAGCCTGGTGATGGACACTCTGCTGGCTTCATTCCTGCCCAGCGGCAGTGTTTCCTGGCTCTATTTTTCCGACCGCCTCACCGAGCTGCCCTTGGGGGTGTTTGGGGTTGCAGTGGCAACGGTGATTCTGCCGAGCTTGTCGCGTCAGCACACCGACGGAGACCCCCGTCGGTTCCGTCATACCCTCGACTGGGCTTTGCGCAGTGTCACGCTAATTTCCCTGCCCGCTTCTGTAGCCTTGGTGGTACTGGCTGAGCCGCTCCTGACAACCCTTTTTCAGTATGGGCAGATGCAGCCGCGCGATATGCAAATGGCCGCCTGGTCCCTGCGCGCTTATGCCATGGGGCTGTTGGCGTTTATGCTGATTAAAGTGCTGGCGCCGGGCTATTTTGCCCGCCAGGATACCTATACCCCAGTGCGCTTTGGTTTAATCGCTATCTCGGCCAAAATGGTGTTGAGCCTGCTGTTTGTGATACCGCTTAACTACTACTTCAAACTCGGCCATATGGGCCTGGCGCTGGCTACGGCTTGTCAGGCCGCTATTAACGCCTGGCTCCTCTATAAAGGCTTGCGTCGAGATGATGTCTATAAACCTGAGGCTGGTTGGGGCACTTACCTGGTAAGGTTGCTTCTGGCGAATTTGGCGATGGTTGCGATTTTGCTCGGGGCCCTGCACTTGTGGTCACAGTGGAGTGAATGGGCCTGGTATGACCGCGCCTGGCGTATGGGGCTAATCGTAGCTGCTGGGGGAGCGACCTATCTGTCCGTTTTACTGGTTTCAGGATTGCGCCCCCGCCACTTCCGCGCCACAAGTTAGTTTATTAAGTGGGCATATCTGGATAAATATGGCCTCTGGCCGCCCAGTGGGAATCCGCTATACTGTGCGGCTCGATTTTATGAGGATGGGAAAATCGCTTTGGCCCAGGAGCGCGAACTAATTCGCGGGTTGCACAACCTGCGCCCCCGCCACCGGGGAAGCGTGGCGACTATCGGCTCGTTCGACGGTGTACACCTCGGTCACCAGGCGATTATTGCGCAGCTCAAGCAACGCGCGCAGGAACATGATCTGCCCTCGGTGGCGATTATCTTTGAGCCCCAGCCACATGAGTTCTTCTCTGGGGAAAGGGCGCCCGCGCGTCTGATGCGCTTTAAAGAGAAGGTGTTGGCGCTATTTGATGCTGGTGCTGACCGGGTGCTGTGCCTGCAGTTTAACGAGAAACTGCGCAACCTGAGTGCCGATGCTTTTGTGCGCCGTATTCTTGTGGACGGCCTTGGAATCCGCCATTTGGTGGTGGGAGACGATTTCCGCTTCGGCTGTGATCGCAGTGGCGATTATCGACTTCTCCAGGGCGCCGGAGCCGAAAATGGATTCACGGTGGAAGACACGGCTACGCTTGAGGTTCGCGGAGCCCGGGTGAGCAGCACCCGCATCCGCGAAGCCTTGCAGCGGGGCGAATTTGAGTTGGCCGAGGCCTTACTCGGGCGCCCTTACAGTATTACCGGACGGGTTGCCCCCGGCCGCGCCTTGGGCCGGCAACTGGGTGCTCCCACAGCCAATGTGCGTTTGCACCGCTACCGCTCCCCGCTGGTTGGCGTTTACACCGTTCGCACCAAAGCCGCGAATGGAAGCGAACTCGCAGCTGGACGGCCGGAAATTGACGGTGTGGCCAATGTGGGGTTTCGCCCGACAGTTGAGGGAGAGGGCGCCCGGCCACTACTGGAAGTCAACTTGTTTGATTTTGATGGCAACCTCTACGGGAAAGAACTAGCGGTAGAGTTTTGCCACAAACTTCGCAATGAAGAGAAGTTTGCCTCCCTGGAAATCCTCAAAGCCCGCATCGCTCAGGATATTGACGATGCTAAAGACTGGTTTGTGCAAAACCCCAAGGGGCACTAACCGGTGTATAGACGATGAATTATTCTCTACTAGAGCTGAAGTAGACATCCAATGACTGATTATAAAGTGACCTTAAACCTGCCTGAGACCGACTTTCCTATGCGCGGCAATCTGCCCCAGCGCGAGCCGGCTATTTTAAAGAAGTGGCAGGAAACCAAGCTCTACGAAAAAATCCGCGAAGCGCGGGCGGGGCGCGAGCAGTTTATCCTGCACGACGGCCCCCCCTACGCCAACGGGGATATTCACATAGGTCATTCGGTCAACAAGATTCTCAAAGATATTATTATCAAGTCGAAAACCCTGAGCGGTTTTGACGCTCCCTATGTGCCTGGCTGGGACTGCCACGGCCTGCCGATTGAGCACCGCGTCGAGAAAAAGATTGGCAAGGCGGGCGCAAAGGTGGATCACAAAACTTTCCGCCAGAAGTGCCGCGAATACGCAGCCAAGCAGGTGGACGGACAGAAGAAAGACTTTATTCGCCTGGGGGTGTTCGGTGAGTGGGACAACCCCTACCGCACCATGGATTTCCAATTTGAAGGCGATATCATCCGAGCGCTTGGGCGAGTGGTCAAAAATGGCCATTTGGCACGGGGTTTCAAGCCCGTGTACTGGAGCGTTGTGGGCGGATCAGCTCTGGCGGAAGCGGAAGTGGAGTATCAGGATAAAACCTCCTACTCCATTTACGTTTGCTATCCGGCGACGGAAGAGACATCCCTGGCTATCGCCGATGCGGCAGGTGGACACGCGGGTGAAGGCCCCCTATCCGTTGTTATCTGGACCACAACCCCCTGGACGCTTCCTTCCAGCCAAGCGGTTTCTGTCAATGCTGAGCTGGAATATGTTGTGGTGCAAACGGCCGAGCGCCGATTGCTCGTTGCCGAAGCACTCAAGGACGCCGTATTGGAGAAGGCGGGGCTCGAAGGTGAAGTGGTAGGCCGTATTCGCGGTGCTGCCTTGGAGCACCTGAAGCTAAACCATCCTTTCTACGAGAAGCAATTGCCGATGATCCTCGGCGACCATGTCACCACTGATGCAGGTACAGGCTGTGTACACACTGCGCCGGACCATGGTCCCGATGACTTCCAGGTGGGCAAGCGCTACGGCATCGATACCCTGAACTATATCGATGACAATGGCGTGTACCGCGATATGGTACCGCTGTTTGCCGGTGAGCACGTCTACAAGGTGGACGACAAAATCGTGGCCCTGTTACAGGAGCGCGGAGTACTTCTGCACCAGGGTAAGATGGAGCACAGCTACCCTCACTGCTGGCGCACCAAGACGCCGCTTATTTACCGCGCAACTCCGCAGTGGTTTGTGAGCATGGAGCAGAATGACCTTCTGGAGAATGCACAGAAGGCAGCGGATGAAGTTCAGTGGATCCCCGGTTGGGGCAAGGCTCGTATCGATGCCATGCTCGATGGCAGTCCGGATTGGTGTATTTCCCGCCAGCGCACCTGGGGCGTGCCCATCGCTTTGTTTGTTCACAAAGAGACCCATGAAATCCACCCGGACACTCCCGCTTTGATGGACAAAGTGGCTGAAAAGGTCGATGCCGAGGGTATGGATGTTTGGTTTGACCTGGACCCGCAGGAGCTCTTGGGAGATGAGGCAGACCAATATCAAAAGGTGACCGACACCCTGGATGTCTGGTTCGATTCAGGTGTGACTCATTACGCCGTACTGGAGCGCCGCAACGGCCTGCGTTTCCCGGCAGATCTGTACCTTGAGGGCTCTGATCAGCATCGAGGCTGGTTCCAGTCTTCACTGAAGACCTCCATCGCCATCAACGATTGTGCCCCTTATAAGCAAGTGTTGACCCACGGTTTCACGGTAGATGCACAGGGACGGAAAATGTCCAAGTCCATCGGCAATACCGTTGCACCACTGGATGTAATCAACAAGTTGGGTGCAGATGTATTGCGCCTTTGGGTTTCCGCCACAGACTTCAGTGGTGAAATGGCGGTTTCCGATGAGATCCTGAAACGCACAGCGGACTCTTACCGTCGCTTGCGCAATACGGCTCGTTTCTTCCTGTCCAACCTGGCTGGGTTTGACCCGGAAAAAGATTTGTTGCCGGAGAGTGAACTTCTGGCGCTGGATCGCTGGGCGCTGGATAAGGCTGCGCGTCTACAGGATGAAATTATCGTGGCTTACGATAACTACCAGTTCCACCAAATCTACCAGAAGTTACATAACTTCTGTGTCGTGGAAATGGGTGGCTTCTACCTGGATATCATCAAAGATCGCCAGTACACCACTAAAGAGGACAGTACTGCACGCCGCTCTGCGCAAACTGCCCTCTATCATATTGTTCAGGCATTTGTTCGCTGGATTGCGCCTATCCTGAGCTTTACCGCAGAAGAACTGTGGCAGTTTATTCCCGGAGCCAAAGCGGACAGCATCTTTATTGAAGAATGGTATTCGCTGCCGAAGCTGCCCGCAGACTCGGTTAAAGGTGCGGACTATTGGGCCGCCATCGCCGAAGTAAAAACTGCGGTAAACAAGGTGCTTGAAGAGCAGCGTGGAGCTGGTGCTATTGGCGGCTCCCTGCAAGCGGCGGTGACTCTGTTCGCCGAGGATGACCTGCGTGAAAAGCTCTTGGAGCTCGAAGACGAGTTGCGCTTTGTTTTGATTTGCTCCTCCACTTCTGTACAGCCACTCAGCGATGCTGCCGGTGCAGAGTCCACAGAGCTGGAAGGATTGAAAGTCAGCGTAAGCAAAGTGGATCACCCCAAGTGTGCGCGCTGTTGGCATTACCGTGCCGATGTGGGTGTATCAGCAGAGTATCCAGACATTTGTGAGCGCTGCGTGGAAAACGTTTCTGGTGAAGGAGAAGTGAGGCACTATGCCTAGTTCCAACCCTGTTTGGGGGCATCCATGGCGCTGGTACTGGCTGGCGCTGGTGGTGGTTGTCCTCGATATCGCCAGCAAAGTCTGGGCCGTGGATATGTTTATGCACGGCCCATCAATGCAAATTATTCCCGGCTTGCTGCAATTTACTTATGCGGAAAACTACGGTGCCGCCTTTAGCTTCCTGTCTGATGCTGGGGGGTGGCAGCGGTGGTTTTTCGGAATTATTGCCTTTGTATTTAGCGTTGTTGTCAGTGTTTGGCTATGGCGCTTGCCGGCAACAAAGCGCTGGGAACCCTGTGCCCTGGCGCTAATTCTGGGGGGGGCCTTGGGCAACCTTTGGGATCGAGTGCTGCTGGGTTACGTAAGGGATTTTATTTCGGTCTATTACGGCAACTGGCACTTCCCGGTATTCAATGTTGCGGATATGGGAATTAGTATCGGCGCTGCAATGCTGGTTATTGAGCTACTTTTTTTTGCAGAAAAAGAAAGTGGCAAAGCAAAAAATAACGTGGAAGTCTAACGAACTATGAGTAATGCCGTTATCGGTGAACACTGCCGGGTGACACTGCACTTTAGCCTGAAATTGGATGATGGCACTGAGGTGGATTCAACCTTCAAAGGTGACCCAGCCTCTTTCAGTGTTGGCGATGGCAGTTTGCTGCCGGGCTTTGAAAAAGCGCTTTTTGGTTTAAAAGCGGGGGATGAAGCCGAGATCGAGATACCGCCGGAGATAGGATTTGGTCAGCGCAACCCGGAAAACCTGCAAAAGGTGCGCCGGGATACCTTTTCTCCCGATATGGAGCTGGAGCGCGGGTTGGTAGTCTCTTTTGACAACGGCAGCGGCGAACTCCCCGGAGTAATCAGTGAGATTGGTGAGGACGATGTTACTGTCGACTTTAACCATCCATTGGCCGGCCAAACGTTAAATTTCCATGTAAAAATTATTGCGGTGGATTCGATCCAATAGGGTCGGGGTCCCCCTTTGTCGCAAGTAGGGTGCTGAAGTAGACATGCAAATCCGAATGGCTAACCCCCGGGGCTTTTGTGCCGGTGTTGATCGGGCAATTGATATTGTGAATCGTGCCCTGGATGTATTTGGTGCGCCGATCTATGTCCGCCATGAGGTGGTGCACAATAAATTTGTGGTGGAAAGTCTGAAAGAGCGAGGTGCGGTCTTTGTCGATGAACTCGATGAAGTGCCCGATGATGTTATCGTTATCTTCAGTGCTCACGGTGTTTCAAAAGCTGTGCAGCGCGAAGCTGAAGAGCGCGGCCTGCGTGTATTCGATGCTACTTGCCCGCTGGTTACCAAGGTGCATATTGAAGTGAGTAAGTTCAGTACCGACGGTGCTGAGTGCATACTTATCGGCCACGCCGGGCACCCGGAAGTGGAGGGCACAATGGGGCAGTATGACAACTCTGCTGGTGGTGCCATCTACCTGGTTGAAGACGAAGAGGATGTTAGTAAGTTAACCGTTAAAGACGAGAGTAATCTCGCCTATGTTACCCAAACAACACTATCCATGGATGATACCGCTCGAGTCATTGACGCACTAAGAGAGCGTTTCCCTGAAATCCGTGGGCCTCGAAAAGATGATATCTGTTACGCGACCCAGAATCGCCAGGATGCTGTAAAGCAGCTGGCTCTGGAAAGTGACCTGGTCCTTGTTGTTGGTAGCCCGAATAGTTCTAACTCTAATCGCCTGCGTGAACTCGCTGAACGCTGTGGTGCTGCTGCCAAATTGATCGATGGTGCGGATGATATCGATGCGAATTGGCTTCAGGATAAGACGGCCATAGGGATCACAGCGGGAGCGTCAGCACCGGAAGTCCTGGTACAAGGAGTGATTAATCGACTGCAACAACTTGGTGCAAGCCTTCCTGAAGAAATGGATGGAAGGGCTGAGAATATACGTTTCTCCCTGCCTAAAGAGTTGAGGTAATCAATTAGATTCTTTTGTGCCCCTTGAGCCTTGGTTTTGGGGGCTAAGAACACTGGTTTTGGTCCGCCTCTTCGACCCTTAAACGACCGCTGTGAAACAATATCAGGGCCAGGCCCTGTGATCCATCAAGGGTACAAACATAGAGGCTCCCCATTTGTAATGCGCCTTGGGGAGAACCTGTCTTACGACTCTCACCAGTTCCAATAAAAGATATGTAATCTTTAACTGGAGAGTTGGATAGAATCTGTACTTTCTCTACTCTAGATCCGGACATTATTAAAGAGTCATTGTCATCGCGTATACCGTCATGATCGGTATCGATAAAAATTTCCCATCCTAGATCCCAGCTTCCAAAGTTACGCATAGTGACACGCTGATTTTTCCCGACAGCTGTATTTCTTGTTAGCTGTATAGCGCTAAAGAAATCATCCCCCACAAGTTCCAGCTGTGTCTTTTCAATGATTTGCGTAAAGCTTGGCAGACCAATTAATAAGAGAATCGATAAAATACATAGGCTGATTAGCAACTCGAGTAGTGTAAAGCCCCGTTGAGTCATGGTTCCCCTCCTGGGGTTTTTAGACGCAGGTCTCATTTTGTTGACCATTGAATCTGCTGAAATGGCCACTAGTCGGTTTGATCTGGTGCGTAAGTTCGGTGAAATGCTACTTTCGAGAATATATCTACAGTCTTTTTCTCTTTCTAGGTGTTTGGCGGTAAAGTGAACACTGAATTATTGGTACAGGCGTAAGAAATAGATGCAAATTAGGAATAGAAGATTGGGTACTTCTACTCGTCGACAATATGGATTTACCCTGATAGAAATGATGATCACTCTTGTGATTCTGGCTGTTCTTGTAGGTGTTGCGGTTCCGAGCTTCACTGACATGATCAACAATAGTCGTTCTGTAACATTGGCTGAAGATATTGCAGGTGCCCTAAATTACGCTCGCTCAGAAGCTGTAAGAAGCGGTGGAAGAGTTTCTATTTGTGCGAGCACAGATGGGGCAAATTGTACTGCAGCTGATACCTGGGATCAGGGATGGATAGTATTTGTTGATGGTGCAGTTACCGATGATGCAGAGGCACCAGTTGTCAGTGAGCTGATAAGAGTATGGGATATAGAGGATGAAGATTCCACTATTCAAGTTGTGCAAGGAGTAGCTACAAACTTTATCCGTTATACAAGTATAGGCACATTGGGACGTTTCACTGATACGTCAGTAATTGCTAAAAACTCTAATTGTACTGGCTTCAATGAAAGAACTATAACAGTTGGCGCGGCAGGTTTGATAACCGTGGCGAAAACAGAGTGTTAAGGGGGCGAAATGCAATTGCTAAATTCCCAGCGTGGAGTTGGATTAATTGAAGTCATGGTAACGGTATTAATCCTTTCGACTTCTCTACTCGGCTTAGCTGCCTTGCAGAATAAAGCCCTACAATATAATCACAGTGCTTACATGCGCTCGCAGGCAAATATTCTGGCTCAAGATATGTTAGAGCGATTAAGAGCTAATAGTGACAATTTATCTGACTATGAGCTAGCTATTGATGATGCCACGCCTACTGCGAATTCAAATCGTGCTGACATTGACTTAGGTGAGTGGCGCGGATTGTTGGCAGATCGACTTGCGGCTGGAACTGGAGGGGTAACCTGTAATGCAGATAACTTATGCACGGTTACTGTCCAGTGGGGAGAGGAGGACTCCATCGGTACTGGCGATGATTCGGGCACCAGTAGCTTTCAATATATGACAAGAATTTAATGGGAGTGGCAATGTATAAGCAGCAGGGAATTTCTCTTGTAGAGCTGATGGTGTCTATTACCGTCGGCTTGGTATTGATGGCTGGAGTGGTACAGCTTTTCTTGTCAAGCAAAGTCACATTTACTACTCAACAGGCTATAGCAAGGGTTCAGGAAACAGGGCGTCTTGCTATTGATTTCATCAGTGAAGATATTCGTATGGCCGGTTACGTTGGCTGTTTGAATACTGCCAATTCATCAGATCAATTTGTTAACTATTTAAATAACGGTGAAACCACTCTTTACAATTTTGCAGTTCCTGCCGAGGGAATCGATGAAGATCAAATTGATGTGAGCTATCCCGACCACTCCTCCAATTCAGATGTTTTATTGTTAAGAAGTGCTAATGGTGCGGCAGTGGGAGTAACGGGAAATACCGCAAAAGATCGAATTTATATAGAAAACACTGATTTCGAAGAAGATGGCTGTGATGAGGATGAAGATAAGTACAGTGGTATTTGTAAGGAAGATATTTTAGTAATAGCAGATTGTACTAAAGGGCGAGTTTTCCAGGTTACCGAAATTGAAGGAAGTAGTACCTCAGATACAGTTACGCTATTTCATTCTGATGACGACGGCTTCACGCCAGGAAATAACATTGCCGACTCCGGTGATGACGCAACGGAGAAAGAAAATTATTTTTTCAGTGATGCCCAAGTCTTTGTGGCGACCAGTACTTTCTATTACATTGATGACGGTACCTCGGGCCGGCCTAGCTTATTTAGAGAGATTAATGGGGAATCACAAGAACTCCTAGCTGGAGTTGAACAAATGCAAGTCACCTATGCACTGAATGGAGGTGATTATAGGGAGGCTAAGGATGTTGCTGATTGGGGACAGCTAACAGGTATTAGGGTTGAATTACTAGTGTCCTCCGATGACGACAATGTTCTTCAAGATGTACAGCTATACACTTTCAATGGGCAAGAGGATCAAAACCCAGGAGATAAGCGCCTGCGGCAAGTTTTCACCAGTACCATATCTGTCCGCAGTCGTATGCCGTTAATGGAGATAGGTAAATGAGAAAAAAGCTTTATGTAAAAAGCCTGCAACAGCAGAGCGGGGCAACACTGCTTGTTGGGCTGGTTATTTTATTGCTTATGACGTTCATAGGGCTGGCAGCAATTCGTGGCAGTGGTATGCAAGAGTTAATGGCTGGCAATATGCGTGATCGCCAATTGGCCTTCCAAGCAGCAGAAGCGGCATTGCGAGTTGCAGAATTTAAGCTGGAATCAGAATCTGAACTTGCGATAAGTACGTTATTTAATGGTACTAATACTGGGTATGTTGAACAAATGGATGGATCTTCCTCCAGCGAATTTTGGTTAGTTTATGACTGGGATGGGGGATCTGTATCGACAAATCTCGGGCTAGATAATGTAGCGAGCCAACCGGCTTATGTGGTTGAAAAAATAGAGGGGTCGGTCTGGAATTCTGATGAAGGAGGAGACATTGGCTTCACTCCATCAGCAGCTGCTCCTGCCCCTGAGTACTACCGAATTACCAGTCGAGGTGTGGGGGGAACAGAGAGCGCCATAGTGATTCTACATTCGACTGCTGACCCTTAATAAATTGCGCTTGGAATATAAATTATGATTAGTTTGTTAAAAAGATTAAAAAGCGCCTCAACACTTACGGCCGCATTTCTTAGCTTAGGGATAACACATAGCGCTGTATCCCTAGATCTTGCTCAACAGCCACTTTTTTTGAGTACTTCTGTTGATCCCAATATTATGTTTATTCTGGATGACTCGGGATCAATGCAATTTGAGGTTACGCCCTCAGAAATTATTGAATATTTTTATGTTCCTAAGAAAAAGGGATCCACAAGCTATCCGGTACGTTATGTGTTTCCACAAACTGAAGCTGGTAGTGGTAGTTCCGATGTGCAATTAACCCCCTGTCCTTATAGTAGTTCTTCGACATCTGGTTGTGATTATTGGAATGGCTCAAGTGATAGACAGGCTATAGCAAAATTCGATAGTGATAACAAATGGGCGGCACATTTTCGTTCTTCTCATAATAATAAGTCCTATTATGATCCTACAGTTCTATATCTTCCGTGGGCTGAGGAGGACGAAAATGGTTCTGAGTTTGACGATGCGAATCCCGAGAGAGCGTATCATAATCCCTTTGATACTTCTAAAGGGTGGCGAAATCTTACGGTAGATAATACGCAAAGTGCAAAGTGCTGGATAAAGGATACTGCCACTATAGGTTCAAGTAATTCATTTAGTAGTCTATGTGAGAATGGAAGCCTTACTTTTTATCCTGCAACCTATTTTAATTACAATGGTTCGGGTGATGTGTACTTAGCTAGTAGCTATACCCGAGTTGAAATTAAGAATGATGGGAGCACTTACGAGGGTGGAAGTGCGCGAACTGATTGTGCAAATACAAGTGCCTGCACTTATGAAGAGGAAATTCAAAATTTTGCCAATTGGTATAGTTACCATCGTTCTCGAGTGTTGATGTCTCGGGCAGGCATTGGTCATGCATTTTCGGCTCAAGGAGAGGGATTGCGAGTAGGCTTTGGCACACTAAATGCCGGTTCCCGTTATGTTGATGGCTATAGTACCGACGTGGTCCTTGCGGGAGTGCGAACTTTTAAGGGGACGGATAGAGAGGACTTTTTTGAAGAGCTTTATGGAACAGATATTCCTTCACAAGGTACTCCTCTATTAGGGGCACTAGAAGCGGCGGGTGAATACTATAGCAGGACAGATAGCAGAGGGCCCTGGTCTTCGACTCCAGGCGAAAGTGGTAGCACAAGCTCTGATATTGCATGTAGATCCAGTTATACCATCCTCATGACGGATGGGTATGGCGGTGACTACGGAAGTTTTAGTAGCTATGGCAACGTGGATGGATCTTATGGTGCGCCATACTCTGACTCGTATTCGAATACATTAGCAGATATTGCCATGCACTACTGGGAAACGGATTTAAATACCCATTTATCAGATGACGTGAGCCAAGCTGAAGGTAGTATTGACACTGCTACATGGCAACATATGGTAACTTTTGGTGTAGCGCTTGGAGTTACGGGTAACGTCAATTCGACTACGGCATTTGAGGCTATTGATACTGGGGCAACTATTTCCTGGGGTAATCCAAGTTCTAGTGATTCGAATAAATTGGACGATCTACTTCATGCCGCCCTGAATAGTCGTGGAGGCTTCTATAGTGCTGGTGATTCTACAACCTTTGCTAACCAATTATCAGCGGTGTTAAGTGATATTGGTGGTCGATCTGGGTCGGCATCTGCAGTAGCTGCTAACTCTACTCGTTTAGGAACTGACACATTAATCTTCCAAGCCCTATTTGATTCAAATGACTGGAGTGGCGAGATCAAAGCCATCGAAATGGATACCGACGGGAGCTTGAGTGATACTGCTATGTGGAGTACTTCGTCATCAGGGAAAATACCTACTTCTGGTAGAACGATGCTAACTTACAATGGCACTAATACAGTTAGTTTTGATTGGGACAATTTGACGGATGCTCAAAAGTCAGCGCTAAAGGGTTCTGACGATGATGCTGTTGGTGAGGAGCGTGTGGATTGGTTATGGGGGAAATCTATTACAGGGATGCGTAGTCGTACTTATTTACTGGGAGATGTTGTGAATAGTAGTCCGGCTTTAGCAGATAATAGCGATATGAATTTTTCGTATCTGCCTGCTAACCTTGGGGGAGATACCTATGCTTCTTATCTAACAGATACTAAGCAAGTTCGCTCAAAAGAAATTCTTTATGTGGGTGCTAACGACGGAATGTTACATGCATTTAATTCTGCAACAGGTGTTGAGGAGTTTGCATATATTCCAACAGGAGCTTATGAAAAAATCGCCGATTTAACTGCTACTGACTATGGCACTGAGTCTAATCCGCATGAGTATATTTTGGATGGGCCATTATATGTAAGTGATGCCTATTTTAAGAAAGGAGCTAGTGAGTCATGGAGGAATATTTTAGTTGGTACTTACGGCGCTGGCTCTGAGGGATTATTTGTCTTGGACGTCACTAATCCCTCTAGTCCAGAGGTTTTGTTTGAACTGGATAGTTCAGATGATGACAGTATAGGTCATGTCATTGGGCGCCCTGTTATTGCACCAACACCGGCTGGATGGAAGTTGATTTTTGGAAATGGGTATAACTCCATAGATGATACTGCGTCTCTGGTAATTGTTGACTTGGCTAACCCGAATGATATTGAAGTGTTAGAGGCCGGTAGCTCAACCAATAACGGGCTAGCTGGACCATCACTTTTACCTGATATATATGGAGTAGTGCAAACTGCATATGCTGGCGATATTTATGGCAATATGTGGAAGTTTGATTTGAGCAGCGACTCTGAGAGTAGCTGGAATGTCGCATATGGAAGTAGTTCGTCACCTGAACCTTTATTTACTGCAAATGATGTTAATGGAAACCCACAGCCCATAACTGCTGCCCCAACATTAGGGGCCAATTCAAAAGTGAGTGGGGCGATAATGGTATATTTTGGAACTGGTAGCTATCTAACTACGGCCGATGATGATGAGGGGGATGTGGTCCACAGCTTTTATGGTATTGTTGATAGTGGTTCTAATATCTCATCTACAAATAGATCTGAGCTGTTTGAGAAAACTATTTCGGAGTCAGGAGATTCTAGAACTATAAATGGAGATAGTGATACATCTTGGTGGAGCACTAAAAAAGGGTGGTATTTGGATTTTGGAGCAGTGGATGCGGCCACAACATCCGAAGTAGGAACAACTGGAGAACGAATTATTAGTAAACCTTTGCTAATTCGTGATCGATTGATTTTTCCAACTTTAGTGCCGTCAGAAGATCCCTGTGCCTATGGTGCTACGGGCTGGACCATGGAGCTTATAGCTTTGGGTGATCCTCGCTTTGCAAATGAGAGCATTTTGGATGAGCCCAATTCAAAGCAGGATAGTGCAACTACCGGTTACTCCGATGTTATTACTGCCGGAAAAAAAGTGTTTATTCCTTACTCAGACACTTCAGGAGAGTATGGAAACATGCCTGGCGAATTGTCAGCGGGACGTTCTCGTTTATCTTGGCGGCAATACTAAGAGGTAGGGCCTTATGAATAAATCTAGCTTTAGTAAATCTTGTGGGTTTACTTTAATAGAAGTAATCATCGTTGTTGCAATAGTTGGAATACTAGCGGCTATTGCTTACCCCTCTTATATGGAATCGGTCCGCAAAAGTAATCGATCAGAAGCTAAAGCTGAAATGAACGATGTAGCACAGCGCTTACAGCGCTGCTTTACAGCCTTTAGCTCTTACGACGATGCAAGTTGTACTGCAGCGAGTGATATATCAAATGGGAACACTCTTGCAACAGAAAATAACTACTATTCAATTTCAGGTGTACTTACTGCGACTACATATACTTTGACTGCCATGCCCCAGTCGGGGTCTGTGCAAGCTGGTGATAATGACTGTGCAAGCTTTACTTTGACTCAAGCGGGGGTAAAAGGAGCGACAGGTTCGAGTAGTGATGATTGTTGGTGAGTCCTTGTAACTAACTTTTCCTGGACTAGTTGTTGAAAACTTGAGTAGCTCTGAAGATACACAGGGCTACTCAAGGTAGATATCTAAGTCTCTAGACCTAACTTCTTTAATCTATAACGAAGTGAGCGAAAACTGATACCAAGCTGCTCTGCAGCTGCGGTTCTGTTCCACTTGGTTTTGCTTAGCGTACTCTCGATAACTTCTTTTTCAATCTCCTGCAAAAATTCATCAATAGTTTGGTGCTGAGAGGAATCAAATAGTTCCTGAGAAGGAATAGGCGGCGTGGGGAGTTGGGTAGGGTCAGTGAACTCTTTGACCGGTGATGTATTTTGATCAAGCTTAAGGTCTAGTGCTTTAATTTCTCCGTTTTCACATAGAGTTAAAGCTCTTTCTAGAATATTCTCAAGCTGCCTAACATTTCCAGGAAAATGGAATTTTTGGAGAGCTAACATAGCTAGGGGGTGGATTTTAGGTTTGGGCAAACCAGACTTCCGTACAATCCTCTGTATGATAGCATGTGCTAGAATCGGAATATCCTTAATACGATCACGCAGTGGTGGTATCGAAATTTCTATAACATTGATCCGATAATAAAGGTCATTTCGGAAGCGTCCCTCTGCCACCTCCTTAGCTAAGTCCTTATGGGTGGCACTTAGAATTCGGACATCAATAGAGACCTCCTGATTTGAGCCAATTGGTCGGATCGTTTTCTCCTGAATAGTCCTAAGTAACTTAACTTGGATATCTAAGGGAAGATCTGCAACTTCATCGAGGAATAAAGTTCCCCCTTCAGCACTTTGTAACAATCCAGTTTTATCTTTGTAGGCTCCGGTAAAGCTACCTTTTCGATGTCCAAAAAGTTCACTTTCCACCAGTTCATTTGGGATAGCACCACAATTAATAGGAACAAAAGGTTTATCGGCTCTAGCTCCTTGTTGGTGAATAGATCGAGCCGCTAGTTCTTTTCCGGACCCAGATTCGCCACTGATATATATAGGGGCATCGCTACGTGCGACTTTTGTCAGTTGACTTCTTAAAACCTGCATGTTGTCAGCGTCGCCCAATAGTAGTTCTGCGTCACTTTGGGCTAATTCACTGATTTGCTGGTGATTCAACCGGAGAGCAAGCTGGGATAAATTTCTCAACCGCTCCAAATCTACGGGTTTACTGACAAAGTCAAACGCGCCTAATTTTAACGCTTTAATTGCACTATCCATATTCCCATGAGCAGTTATAACAGCAATAGGTAAGTGTGATTCGACACTTTCTTGAATATGTTCAACTAGTTGCAAGCCATCGCCGTCAGGTAGGCGTAAATCTGTTAAGCAAAATTGATAGTTATTGTTGTGTAGCAACTCCTTCGCTTGTGAGAGTGTACCTGCACTGTGGCAGTCCACATCCATTCGTTTGAGTGTTAGGCTAATTAAGTTACAAATATCTGGTTCGTCGTCAACAACCAGTGCCAGAGGTCGCATTATTTCTCTGTCTTTTCTTGTTGTGTTGAAATTAGTAAGTAGTATATCAATTGTAATTATGTCAGAAATCAGAAAACCATAATGGCTTGTAGATCAAAAAAGGTCCCTGCGGTAGATCAAGTAACGTCCTCATCGCGGGCAAACTCAATTCTAAAGCAGCTCTTGTCGTCGTTACTACGGCAATGATAAAGGCTAAGGTTATTGACCTCACAAAGCTCCCGAGCGATATACAACCCTAGTCCACTCCCGTTTTGACCTGTTGTGAAGAATGGTTCAAATATTTTATCGAGGAGTTCTTCGGGGACGCCTGCGCCTAAATCTTTGACTTCCAGAACTGTTTTCCTGTGTGCTTTATTGTAGTAGGCACAAATAGTAGCATGGTTTGTTCCAGTAGTTACTTGAGAGTGTTGTAAAGCATTATCAGCTAAGTTGGTAACTACTTGACCCAATTGTGCAGAATCAAAGTATGCTGGCAATGCTTGTTCTTTGATATCTAACTTGACAATGTTGTCGGTTTTACCGGTATTAAAATCTATTAAAAACTGTTTGAGCCAGGCTTTAAGATCGTGTTTCTGGGCTGAGCTGGCACGTCTCCGCGAAAGCTGCATAACATTTTCAACAATCTGATTAATGCGTTGGCTTTGGCGGCATATTATGTCAGTTAATTCTTTGTCTTCCTGTTTCAATTGCGGAGACTCCGACAACAGCTGTGCAGCGTGCTTGATAGCGGCTAAAGGATTACGTATCTCATGTGCAATAGAGGCTGTTAGTTGGCCGAGGGATGCAAGCTTGAGCTTTTGGGCAGCTTCTGCCAGCTTACGGTTATCTTCGACAAAAATTAATGTGCTATGACCTGCATCATGGTGCAATTCTGAAAAGTTTGCATGAAGCTCGTCCCCATTTTTTGCGGGGATAAGGGCATTATTTTGACTCTTATGACTGCGCCACTCCCTAACCTTTTGTCTCAGCTCTGCATGGTAGTCATGTGCTGTATCGATTTGGTTTTCTAGCAATCTTCTTGCTGATTTATTGATCAGCTCTGGCTTGTAAGTAGGGCCTAAAACTAATACACCGGTATTCATTCTTTCAATGATTTCTTGAGCCAGGCGTTGAAGGTGTGCAGCCTGGCGGCTTTGTTTGTCTGCGCGAATATTAGCTTTACGAATACGTTCCGATAGGTACTGGATGGCACTTACGGTTACAAATAGTAGTAAACCTAGTCCGCCAGCAGACACAATCTCCTGGCTAGAACCCGATTCAGTTAGAAAATGGTAAAGCTGGAGTGCGATAACACCCAAGCTAGCAATGGCCGCAAAAAATGCACTGAGGCGCTTATCAAGTAGGATGGCACCGATTGAACAACTGATAAGCAGTAAGTAACCGAGTCCAGAGTTCAGCCCTCCACTAGCCTCGATCAACAACAAGAAAACCAGAATGTCACAGCCCAAAATAATCCCGACTTGGCTGCTATTTGTCTGGTAAGCCTTCTGGCGCAAAAATAGTAACCACGCCACATTCAGAAGGGCATAGGAAGACGTTGTATATATAAATAGTGTTGGCAAGTACGTGCCAAGTGAGCCTCCACCTATGTCGGAGTAGAATACTCCCAGCAGAACTAGGGCTATTGCTACTCGGTAAATTGCGCTTATGCGTAAAAGCTCATGGTGTTGTTGGGGGGATGTCTGGGAACTGCTCACTGTAGATGCCCGGTATTCTTGTAGTGGTGAGCCGCTGCTGTTGTTACCCCGATGGGGTTACAATAGCGGCCTGTCTTGTCCGAGGTTCAACGATGTCTACTTTGCAGTTAGTGCTGGCACAAATCAATTCCCTGGTGGGAGATATTCCAGGAAATACCAAGCAGGTGATAGAAATTGCGCGCCGAGCGTACCAGGAGTTGGGTGCTGACTTGGTACTTTTTCCGGAGCTGACCCTGTGCGGCTACTCTCCTGAAGACTTGTTGTTGCGACCCAGTATGCAGATTCGTATTGATACGGCATTGGATCAGCTCAAAGCTGCAGATCTGCCCTGTGCCATTGTTGTGGGTTACCCCAAGTTGCTCGATGGCCTTATGTTCAATATGGCGGGGGTAATAGTTGAGGGAGAGTTAATCGCAGAATATGCCAAACAGAAGCTGCCTAACTATCAGGTCTTTGATGAAAAGCGTTACTTCAAACCGGGTAAATCTCCCTGTGTAGTGCATATCAAGGGAGTTCCTGTGGGGCTGAGTGTTTGTGAGGACATTTGGTTTCCAGAGCCCATCAAGCAGTCAGTCGATGCTGGGGCCAAGTTGATTCTCAACATCAATGCATCACCTTTCCATCGGGGCAAGGCTCAGCAGAGGCTGGAATTGGTTTCCAGGCAGGCAAAGAATGCCGGGGTTCCCATTGCCTATGTAAACTGGTGCGGTGGTCAGGACGAGCTGGTTTTTGACGGCGGCTCAATCGTTGTTGACGCTGAGGGAGAGGTATGTGCCAGGGCTGAAGAGTTTATAGAGCAGTTGCTGCCAGCTTCCATAACTCTGCAGGGACAGAATTTGACGTTAGTCCCTGGGGAAATTGCTTCTCCTCAAGGCGATTTGGCTTCTGTGTACCAAGCCCTGGTACTTGGGGTGCGCGACTACGTTAATAAAAATGGTTTTAATGGTGTTGTACTGGGGTTGTCGGGTGGAATCGACTCTGCTCTGACATTGGCAGTTGCGGTCGATGCGCTGGGTAAAGAGCGTGTTGAGGCGGTAATGATGCCGTTTCGCTATACCTCAGATCTGAGTAAAGGCGATGCGGCCGATCAGGCGGAAAGAATGGGGGTTCACTATCGGGAAATTAGTATCGAGCCCATCTTTGATTCGTTTATGGGCGCTCTCGCTGAAGAATTTGCTGGCAGTGAGAGGGATACCACTGAAGAGAACCTGCAGGCCCGCTCTCGTGGTGTTCTTTTGATGGCTATCTCCAATAAGAAGGGCGCGATGGTCCTGACCACCGGTAACAAGAGTGAGATGGCCGTTGGTTACGCGACCTTATACGGGGATATGGTAGGCGGATTCAATGCCCTGAAGGATGTTCCCAAAGTATTGGTATTCGAGCTGGCCCGTTACCGCAACACAATTTCTGAAGTGATTCCTGAAACGGTCATTACTCGCCCTCCCAGTGCTGAGCTGGCCCCAGACCAAGTGGATTCTGACAGCCTTCCGCCTTACGAGATCCTGGATCAAATTCTCAACCTCTATGTTGATCAAGACCACAGCGCTGAGGAAATCATTCAGCGTGGCTTCCAGAGAGAGGATGTAGAGCGTGTGGTCAGGTTAGTGGGACGCAATGAGTACAAGAGGCGCCAGGCAGCCATCGGGGTGCGTATTTCTGAACGCGGATTTGGAAGGGATCGCCGTTATCCCATCACCAATGGCTGGAAGCTGGGTGACTAGCTATCCTGAAAATAGAAACGGTGCCGAATGGCGCCGTTTCTATTTTCAAGTGATAAGTTACAGAAGCTCTGGAGGCAGGGGAGTCTCGTCCCGGTTGTATTCGGGATTATAGAGCTCCCGGCTGTCAAAGCCCCGCGGGTCAGATTTTTCAAACAGGCCCAGGGTGACCCTATGCACCAGACTGCGGCCGCTCGGACCTTTGTAAAAGTCGTAGTTGAAAGTACCGTCTTCGTTAAAAGCGGGGTGCTTTGGATAGTTATTGCGCAGTACATCCAGGGCATTAGCCTCGAGATCTTGCATTTCCATCAAATGATAACCTTGAACCATAACTGCCAGGGCATCGGGGACTGCGGGTGTCTGCTGGAAGTTTTCCACAATGTAGCGACCGCGATTGGCTGCTGCGAGGTAGGCGCCGCGCTTAAAGTAGTAGTTGGCCACGTGAACTTCATAGCGAGCCAGCAGGTTACGCAAGTGGATCATGCGCTTTTGCGCGTCTGGAGCGTAGCGGCTTTCAGGGTAGCGGGCCATTAACTGGGAGAAATAAGCGAATGACTCTCGAGCCGATCCTGGATCGCGACTGGTCAAGTCGGTAGGCATAAAGCGCTCGAACAGGCCTGTGCCCTCAGTAAAGGAGGATAGGCCCTTCATGTAGTAGGCGTAGTCGACATTGCGATGCTGGGGGTGTAGGCGGATAAAGCGGTCTGCAGCGGCGATAGCAGCATCGTTTTCATAGTTGCGGTAGTAGGCATAGATCAGCTCAAGCTGAGCCTGTTCCGCGTAGTTGCCGAATGGGAAGTTGTCTTCCAGGGCTCGCAGGTTTCTGATGGCAAGATCCCACTGGCTGGTTCGCAGCTGTCGCTGGGCCATTTCGTAGTATGCCTGTTCTGTACGTGAACCTGTGGGTAGGCCCACTTCCGAATCATCTGTGTTGGCGCAGGCAACCAGTATTGCGGACACCAAGGCCAGCCACAGCATTTTCCAGGTCTGCATAGCCCCTCGCTCTATCATTCTTACACTCTACCTTATTAAACTACCCACCAGTATTAACCTGGCGCGTCGGACATTTAACCACAGTCGCGGAGCTGCCCAAAGTATTTGCAATTGATTGATGATTGAACACCTAAAACTAGATATCCAAGTTCCTGCCAATATGGCTGGTCGACGCTTAGACCAGGCCGCAGCCGAATTAATTCCCGATTTTTCGCGCGCGCGCCTCCAATCGTGGATCAAAGGCGGTCAGCTCACCTTAAACGGCGCCCCAGCTAAGGCTAAGGAAAAGCTTTTTGGCGGCGAGCTTATCCAGCTTCGCGCAGAGCTGGAACCCCAAGGTAGCTGGGCTGCCCAGGACCTCGACCTCAATATTATGTACGAAGATGACTGCCTGATGGTGGTCAATAAGCCCGCGGGCCTCGTAGTCCACCCCGCTGCCGGTAACCCCGACGGCACTCTGCTCAATGGCCTGCTTCATCACAATCCAGCACAGGAGCTGATACCCCGAGCCGGTATTGTTCACCGGCTGGATAAGGACACCAGTGGCCTGATGGTTGTGGCTAAGACTTTGGCCGCTCAGACCCATCTCGTGGATCAATTAAAGCAGAGAACGGTGAGTCGACAGTATGATGCCTTGGTCCAAGGATATATCACCACTGCGGGTCGTGTTGATGCGCCCATCGGTCGGCATCGTCAAAATCGTCTCAAGATGGCTGTTTTGGACTTTGGCGGCAAAGAGGCGATCACTCATTATCGTGTACAGGAGCGTTACAGTGCTTACACGCTCTTACGCTGCAAGCTGGAAACCGGTCGTACTCATCAGATTCGGGTACACATGGCCCATATCAGGCACCCGCTCGTGGGAGATCCACTCTACGGAGGCCGCCCAAAGTTGCCTCCAGAGGCCTCGGCAGACCTTGTTGAAGCTCTCCAGAGCTTCCCTCGGCAGGCTCTGCATGCGGCTGAACTAGCTCTAGTACATCCCACCAGTGGACAGGACATGCATTGGTGTGCGCCAATGCCTGCTGACATGCAAGCACTGCTCGATCAGTTGCGCGCTGATGAGCCCTGAAGTACCGGTTATAAATTCGCCTGGGCACCTATCGCCGGTTCTCGAAAGGACAATTTCGCAAAGCAAGATATCTCAATGCCAAGTAACCACTACCTGATACCCGATTGGCCCGCACCCGCAGGGGTGAGGGCGGCGACGACGCTACGCACTGGGGGCCAAAGTTGTGGCCATTTCTCCTCTTTTAACCTGGCTGCTCACGTGGGGGACAAGGAGTCAGCTGTTACTGCCAATCGCCAACAGTTGAGGGAGGAGCTTGAGTTGCCCTCAGAACCGCAGTGGCTGGAGCAGATCCATAGCGACAAAGTAGTCGAGGCAAGTGATGACGCCTTAGTTCGAACCGCAGATGCCTGCTTTAGCATGAAAAGAGGTGTTGTCTGTGCCGTGCTAACCGCAGACTGTTTGCCTGTTTTGCTATGCGATAAGAGTGGTACCCGCGTAGCAGCAGCCCATGCCGGGTGGCGCGGATTGGCCGGTGGTATATTGCGCAACACCGTACGGGCGATGAAGTGTGATCCTGAGGAGTTGATGGTTTGGTTGGGCCCAGCGATTGGTCCGGAGGCCTTTGAAACCGGAATCGATGTCCTCGAGGCATTCTTTGAAAATGCAATTAGCAGTCGACACACAGAAAAAATCGCTAGCTGTTTCCGCCCACACACTAAGAAACCACTGCACTTTTTAACAGATATCTACGCCCTGGCTCGCGCGGAGTTGGCAGAGCTGGGGATTGGCGAGGTGTACGGTGGGGGGCTCTGCACAATGTCAGAACCTGAGAAGTTTTTTTCCTTCCGCAGGGAGTCTGAAACCGGTCGTATGGCAACTTTGATATGGCGGGATAAAGACTGAACTGAATTTCTAGATGGCTTATTTTTTCTGTGTAAGCCATTCGATAATATTGGGGCAGCTTGGGCAATTACAAGGCTGGGCGTTGACTGGGCTGTAAAAAATTATAAGAGATAGATTTGCCGCAAAACCACTTTGCATAGAATAAATGCCGCTATTGATTTAAATCATTGAAAACCCTTCCTGCGCCCCTATTTTACTTGTCAGTACCATAGCGAATGTAAAAGGCAAATTAGTGCCACTATTACAGCGCTTCTGAAAAAATCGAGTAAAAGAGGTTTCGTTCATGCGAATTGACCGAATGACAAACCCGCTACAGGCGGCATTTGCTGATGCGCAATCCCTAGCGGTAGGGCGCGACCACAACCAGATTTATCCCGAGCACTTGATTCTGGCACTGCTTAACCAGAACAACGGAAGCGCACCCGCATTCCTGTCACAGGCGGGATTTAACCTAAACGGGTTGCGCAATGACCTTGCCAAGCGGTTGGATAGCCTGCCGCGGGTGACTTCCCCCACGGGTGATGTGGGGATGTCCCAGGAATTAATGCGCTTAATGAATCTTACGGACAAGCGAGCCCAACAAAATGGTGACAGTTTTATTTCCAGTGAAACTGTATTACTGGCGGCTTTCGACTCTGCGGCGGGAGAGATTTCCAAAATCTTAAATGCCAACGGCGACATTAAACAATTAGAGGCGGCAATTCAAAAAGTGCGTGGCGACGAAAAAGTGGATGACCCCAATGCGGAAGAAGCGCGCCAGGCGCTGGATAAATATACTCTCGACCTGACCGAGAGAGCTCTGGCCGGCAAGCTTGACCCGGTGATCGGCCGAGATGATGAAATACGGCGGACGATTCAAGTCTTACAGCGGCGTACCAAGAATAACCCTGTACTAATTGGTGAGCCGGGTGTTGGTAAAACTGCCATTGTTGAAGGGCTCGCTCAACGTATCGTCAATGGTGAAGTGCCGGAAGGGCTAAAAGACAAACGTCTTCTTTCCCTGGATTTGGGGGCATTGTTGGCGGGTGCAAAATTTCGTGGAGAATTTGAAGAGCGATTAAAAGCGGTACTCAACGAATTATCAAAACAGGAAGGTCGCATTATTCTCTTTATCGATGAGATCCACACGATGGTGGGTGCCGGTAAAGCTGAGGGGGCCATGGATGCGGGAAATATGCTGAAGCCCGCTTTGGCCCGCGGGGAATTACATTGTGTCGGTGCAACCACTCTGGATGAGTATCGGCAATATATTGAAAAAGATGCAGCGCTTGAGCGGCGTTTCCAAAAAGTGCTGGTTGATGAACCAACTGAAGAGGATACGGTTGCGATTCTGCGCGGATTAAAAGAACGCTACGAAGTACACCACGGTGTTGATATTACCGACTCTGCAATTATTGCCGCGACAAAATTATCGCAGCGTTACATCACTGACCGTCAATTACCAGATAAAGCGATTGATCTTATTGATGAAGCCGCCAGCCGGATACGCATGGAGATCGATTCCAAACCGGAATCCATGGATAAATTGGAGCGCCGTTTAATTCAATTAAAGATTGAACGAGAGGCGGTTAAAAAGGATACGGATGATGAGGCGACTAAAAAACGCCTGTCGAAACTGGAAGAAGAGATTCTACAACTGGAGCGGGAATACTCCGACCTTGAAGAGGTTTGGAAGGCAGAGAAGGCACAGCTTGCCGGCAGCCACGACCTCAAGGAAAAGCTCGAGCAGGCCAAGCTCGATATGGAGTCTGCACGGCGTGCAGGTGATCTCAATAGAATGTCTGAATTACAGTACGGTGTAATTCCGCAACTTGAACAACAGCTTAAAAGTGCCGCTACCGCTGAAGCTTCTGAAGAACCCCGCCTGCTGCGCAATCGGGTTACCGATGAAGAGGTGGCTGAAGTGGTATCCCGCTGGACGGGTATTCCTGTATCTAAGATGCTCGAAGGTGAGCGTGAAAAGCTACTGCGAATGGAAGATGAGTTGCATAAGCGGGTCATCGGACAGGGGGAAGCGGTGGAAGCGGTTGCTAATGCTGTACGCCGCTCAAGGGCGGGGCTAGCTGATCCCAACCGACCCAATGGCTCATTCTTGTTCCTCGGCCCAACCGGTGTGGGTAAGACGGAATTATGCAAGGCATTGGCTCAGTTCTTGTTTGACACAGAAGACGCCATGGTGCGTATCGATATGTCGGAATTTATGGAGAAGCACTCTGTGGCCCGACTGATTGGCGCACCCCCCGGATATGTAGGTTATGAAGAAGGGGGATACCTGACTGAAGCGGTGCGGAGAAAGCCCTACTCTGTTGTCCTATTAGACGAAGTGGAGAAAGCGCACCCCGATGTATTCAATATTCTTTTACAGGTTCTTGATGATGGCCGCCTGACCGACGGCCAGGGGCGCACGGTGGACTTCCGTAATACCGTTGTCGTAATGACTTCAAACCTTGGCTCAGATTTAATTCAAAAATACGCCACTGCGGAAAGTGGCGATGACCTGGACGCTGAAATTCGTTATCGACAGATGAAAAGTGCAGTGATGGAAGTGGTGGGGAACCATTTCAGGCCGGAGTTCATAAATCGTATTGACGAAGTGGTTGTTTTCCATCCATTGGATAAGGCAGAAGTACGCTCTATTGCCGAAATTCAGTTGCAACAACTTTGCCGTCGACTGACAGAGAGGGACCTGAAATTAGAGGTGTCTGAAAGTCTGCTGGATAAATTAGCAGAAGTTGGGTTCGATCCCGTTTATGGTGCACGTCCATTAAAGCGTGCTATTCAGGTATGGCTGGAAAACCCGCTGGCGCAAGATGTGCTCGCCGGTAAATTTTCCCCTGGAGCAACGATCCACGCGGATGTTGAAGGCGATAAAGCCGTATTCCGATAAAAAAGCACTTGGGGGTGCCATATAGTGCACCCCTAAACTCCCGCCGGTTCCTCACTTTCTCCATATCTATACTCACAGGTGCGCTAATCCGTTTGTTCGGATATTTACGTAGAGGGATATCTCTCCGTAGCGCATAGTTTCCCTTGCAAGTATCAGTTTATAGTTTTTATTGACGACACCTTACGGGGGCCTGATATCAGTAAGCGTATGTTGCTAATGCTGCTGGGATGCCTTTTGCTCTTCGGCGGAATTTTTGCTTATAAATTTATTGGCAGGCATATGGTGAATCAGTTTATAGACAACTTAGCCCTGCCTGCGGCTACAGTGACTTCAGCAACTGCCCAGTTTCAATATTGGAAGGAAGACCTGACGGGAATAGGCACCATTCGAGCTGTTAATGGCGTAGAGGTTACTACCGAAGCTCAGGGGGTTATCAGCGCTATTCACTTCAAGTCGGGCCAGCATGTTAGGAAGGACGATTTACTGGCGGAAATTTTTGCCGAACCGGAAAAGGCGCAGTTGCAGGTGTTGGATGCAGAGCTTCGCTTGGCCCGTCGCAATTACGTGCGGATCAAGACTCTGCTGGGGCGAGGTGTAACAACCGAAGCAGATTTGGATAGCGCTCGCAGTACTTTGGACCAGGTGGTTGCCAATATAGAAGTGCAGCGGGCCAGGGTGGATCAGCGAGTCATCGTGGCGCCTTTTAGTGGAGTACTGGGAATTCGACAAATAGATCTTGGACAGAATGTAAGCCCGGGGGAGTCAGTTGTTTCTCTACAGCAACTTGATCCTATTTTTGTTGATTTTTCCCTCCCTGAACAAAAATATGCCTTGGTTAAGGCTGGGCTTGCTATTCAGTTGAAAACAGATGCTTTCCCTAAAAATACTTACGAAGGAAGAATTACTGCTGTTGACCCTCAGGTGGATAGTGCAAGTAGAAACTTTCTAATTCAAGCCACTCTGGAAAATCCCCAACACGATTTACGTCCTGGAATGTTTGCCCAAGTATCCGTAAAGATAAGTGCACAGCGAAAAGTGCTCGTTATTCCCAGAACCGCATTGGCTTTTGCTCCCTATGGGGTGGCGGTTTTTGTGTTGGAGCCCGATAAAGATGGTGAGCATATGGTCGCAGTTAAACGATTTGTGAAAACTGGTGAGGAGCGTGGGGATCTAGTTGAAATCACACAAGGACTTTTGGTGGGGGATATAGTGGCTAGCAGCGGATTACTTAAACTTCGCAATGGAGAGAAAGCGGTTATCAATAATCAAAATCAACCCCCAGAAAGTGCGGACCCCACACCGGAAAATAGTTAAACCTGGAATTTATAGGTTGTGAATTTCACAGAGATTTTTATTCGAAAACCAGTGTTGGCCTGCGTAGTCAGCCTATTTATTTTTCTATTGGGTTTAAGGTCGCTAACGGAATTAAATGTCAGGCAGTACCCGGAACTTGAAAATGCAGTTATTACAGTAACCACCGTTTATGTTGGTGCCGACTCAGATCTAGTACAGGGGTTTATTACTACGCCGCTGGAGCAGGAGATTGCTACTGCAGATGGTATCGATTACATGGTTTCCACCAGCGTGCAAGGTCTCTCGACGATAAACGTTTATGTACGTTTTGATTACGATCCAAATGAAGTGTTAACTCAGGTCGTTGCCAAGGTAAATAAGCTGCGCAGTGAATTGCCTGATGAATCAGAGGATTCCAGTGTGGAAATGCAGCAGGGAGAAACCACTGCTGCAATGTACCTTTCTTTTTCCTCAAATATTCTCGCTAATAATCAAATCACGGATTATCTGACACGCGTTGTTCAACCTAAATTGGCGACTATAGCTGGTGTGCAGCGAGCTCGCCTTTTGGGGGACAGCACCTTTGCAATGAGAGTCTGGTTAAAACCGACAGAGATGGCGGCATTGGAAGTCACACCTGCGGATATTTCTGATGCGCTTAGGGATAATAATATTCTGTCGGCAGTTGGTTCGACAAAGGGAACCCGTGTGGCACTGGAAATACGTGCGGATACAGATATTGCACGTCAATTGGATTTCCGCAAGCTAGTGGTTAGAGCCGATGGGGATAAGTTGGTTCGTCTAGGTGAAGTGGCGGAGATAGAGTTAGGAGCTGAATCCTATGACAGCTCTGTGACTTTTAACGGGCAGTCTGCCACTTTTATTGCTATTGAGGTGGCACCCGATGCGAACTCCCTTGATGTTATTAAAAAAGTACGCGAGGAGTTGGAGCAGAAAATTTTTCCACAGTTGCCAGAGGGTATGCTAGGCGAGATCCCTTACGACAGTACTGAATATATTCAGGACTCCATTGAAGAGGTCGTCAAAACAATTGTTGAAGCAGTATTTATAGTAATTTTGGTGATTTATTTGTTTCTGGGGTCAGTTCGCAGCGTATTGATTCCAGCAATTGCACTACCTCTTTCTCTTGTTGGTGCATTCTTTTTAATGTTTTTAATGGGATTTTCCATCAACTTGCTCACATTGCTAAGCATGGTTCTGGCAATCGGAATTGTTGTTGATGATGCCATTATTGTTCTGGAAAATGTCCATCGACATATAGAGGAGGGCTTGCCTCCAAAAGAGGCTGCGATCGTA
Organism: Microbulbifer maximicatervae (SeqCode); assembly: GCF_052466985.1. Taxonomy (NCBI): domain Bacteria; kingdom Pseudomonadati; phylum Pseudomonadota; class Gammaproteobacteria; order Cellvibrionales; family Microbulbiferaceae; genus Microbulbifer; species Microbulbifer maximicatervae (SeqCode). The sequence goes on along the minus strand of NZ_CP174298.1, from coordinate 3,143,439 downwards.
GGGGCTCGAGAGTTGGCATGGCCTGTAGTGGCTATGACTACAACGCTAATTGCAGTATATATTCCTATTGGTTTTCTCGGTGGTTTAACCGGGACCCTATTCATAGAGTTTGCATTCTCCCTAGCTGGCGCCGTATTACTGTCTGGAGTGGTCGCTCTTACTTTATCTCCCATGATGGCCTCGAAAATATTAAAGCCTCGCGATGGTGGAGGTACCCGGTTTGAAATTTGGCTGGAACGCCAATTTAATCGACTTCAGACGAGATTTGAAAAATCGCTCCATTCTTCTCTTGATGAGCGCCGAGTTATTTTGGTTTTCGGCTTAATTGTATTGATAAGTTGTTACTTCTTATTTGTGACGTCCCCTCAAGAGCTTGAACCTACAGAGGATAGGGGGCTTGTTCTTACAATTTCTACTGCCGATGCTTACGCAACTTTAGATTATGTTGAACAGTACAGTGGTGAACTTAATGTCATTGCTGAGAGATTTACTGAGGTTGAAAATCTTTTTCTGCTTAATGGGGCGGGCACCTTCAGTAGTGGTGTTAATAATGCGGTGGCCGGGTTTGTTTTGGCTCCCTGGGAAGGGAGAGACCGCGATACGGAAAAGATGCAGGAGTTGATTAGCAGTGATGTGCAGCAAATAGCCGGGCTAAAAATAGCTGTAGTGGTGCCACCAAGTCTGCCAACTGCGGGAGGGCAGCTTCCGGTTGAATTTGTTATCGGTTCTACAGAGCCCATGGAGAATCTGGCATCGGTGGCAAGCGATATTATGACCCGAGCTTTGGAGAGTCGAAAGTTTATTTTTCTAGATTCTGATCTGAAAATTGATAAGCCAAAAATTGTAATAGAAATTGATCGTGATAAAGCAGCCAGTATGGGTGTGGAAATGGTGGACCTGAGTCGTGACTTAGGTGCGATGTTATCTGGGGCTTATGTCAACCGTTTTTCCCTGGATAATCGCAGTTATAAAGTTATCCCTCAAGTCGAGAGAGTTGATCGCCTTACCCCTGATCAGCTGGAGCAATATTATATTCGGGCGGTAAACGACAAGTTGGTTCCTGTGAGTACTTTGATAAGGCTCACGGAAACCGTTGAACCACAGCAACTAAAGAGATTTCAACAATTAAATGCCGTCACTATTTCGGGTGTGCCACGCCCTGGGATTACGTTGGGTGAAGCATTGATGGTGTTGGATAATGCGGCTAAAGAAATCTTACCGGTCGAGTATTCTGTAGATTACTCGGGGCAGTCCAGGCAATTCAAAACTGAAGGATCAGATTTGGTGGTTACCTTTTTCTTTGCCTTGATAGTGATTTATTTGGTGCTGGCTGCTCAATTTGAATCCTGGCGCGATCCCTTGATTATGTTGGTCACCGTACCGATGAGTGTTTGCGGAGCGATGATTTTCGTCAGTCTAGGATTGACGACCCTCAATATTTACACACAAGTGGGCCTGGTTACCCTGATTGGGGTTATTTCCAAACACGGCATTCTGATAGTGGAGTTTGCCAATAAATTACAGCTCTCAGGGCTTGAAAAGCGATCAGCGATTGAGCAGGCCACTTCAATCCGTTTGCGACCGATTTTAATGACTACGGCATCTCTGGTTTTGGCGATGGTTCCATTGTTAATAGCGTCGGGGCCTGGTGGAGGAGCAAGGTTTGCAATGGGCTTGGTAGTGGCGACCGGTATGACAATTGGAACGTTATTTACTTTATTTGTCGTGCCGGCGATGTATATGTATCTTGGGCGGAATTTTGAGGCGGAGGCTGTAGCGGCCTCCTGAGCCTCTTTACACTTATTTACGCTTCGAAAATATCTCTGCCGACATTACTGCGACGGAACTCGGAAGGGGTGACTCCCTCATGTTTTTTAAAGAAGCGGGTAAATACTGCGCGTTCGGCAAAATGAAGTTGTACCGCAATGCTTTCTACGGAATCACTGGTTGAGAGAAGGAGTTTCTTGGTCAGAGATAGCGTAACACTGTCTTTAAGCTGCTGGAATGTTACTCCCTGTTCTCTCAATCTGCGCTGTAAAGTGCGGCCACTGGTGCGGAAGTGGGCTGCGGCTTGTTTGATAGTGATTTCTTCACTGAGCAAGTGCTTCTCGAGCCAGGCCCGCAAACTCGCTGCCAGGTTATAGCTGGTCAAAGTGTTGTGTAGAACTGCTTTTAATATATTTCGGCTTTGGCTGCGAATGATTTTATGGTAACTGGGTATAGGGAAGTCCAGTATCTGGGAGCCCAGGATAATCGCATTTTCATCAGCGGAAAATTCAATCGGGCACTGGAAAATCCTCTTGTGGATAGAGTCATCTTCTGGCTTTTCACTGCGTAACTTTAATCCCCTGACCTCGGGAAATCTGGGGTTAAGAGTGCGCAAGAGATCTACTCCACGACTCATCAGCATTTCAGCAATAAAATGATTGACCGGAGCGCTAAAGAGTTCCTGCTGCCAGTTGAGTGTGAGTACCTCCGCATCGACTTCCTGGTAAGTCTGGAACCGCAGGAGGGGGGCCAGAGTTTGTGAGAGTACAATTTCTGCAGGGCGAAAGATCTCCCTCGGCCGTCTCAAGGAGGGCTGAGCTTCGATAATAGTTTCTTCAAGCCAAAGCATAATTGGAAAGCGACTAAAGCTGAGACCTGGTGAGGTAACAGGGGATAGCGCCAGTATGCTTTCAATTAGAGCATTGAATTCACTGTAATTGAGCCATTCACTCTCTCCTGGATTCCAGCTAAATGAGAATGGCAATCGTTCAATTAGCGTCTCGGTGGGAATGCCGAGCCTGGCGGCGGCAACCACAAAGTAAGGCGCAAATATCTTGGGCACGCCGGCATGGCCGGACATATTTTTATTTTGGTCTCTCATGACTTACTGCCGTCCGGGTGGCGTTGCCGGCATCATAGCAAAGGCGCCTCAAAGCACGAGTATAAATTGAGGAATATGACGAATTGGTCGCTTCGCGTGGCGGATTCGACCCCCCTCTGGCGCCTTTAATCCTATTCCCAAATAGAGGGTAAAGGATAAGTTTTAGTCGTCTGCTGTACATTGCGTTATTCAGATTTTTTAAAACTCTTCAGTCACGAGAGTTACCACTTACTAAAACAATAAAGGAAAATAACAATGGCACTGTCTAAAAGGCTGGGTACAAGCCTGTCTATTTTTTTCTCGGCGATAATTGGAGCTTCATCAGCGGTAGCGGAAAACTGCTATATCCTGGTTCATGGACACGGAGTCGAAGGACACACTACAAGTGAAAGTAATGATGGGAGTTTAGTGCAGCCAGCACTGGACTATTGGAGTGAGGCGGTTTTCGACGAATATTCTAGCAGTGATTTTATTGAGCAATTGTTAGTTGATGGCGGCAATTACGGTGTTGTCGGTTATAACTCAACTGATGAAGGTGAATTTCCCTATTGGCATGATGAGACTGCGGGTGAAATTGCTCGTCAAATTATAGAGATCCGCTCTGGCCAGGGAGATCGGTTTGAACACGAAAACCAGTGCTCAGCAAAGGACACTTTCTGGATTATTTCCCACAGCCAGGGTGCCGCCCAAATGATGTATATCGCGGGTAACGCTGTTGAAGGATCCCCATACTACAATCGCGCCTACAACCAGTTCGATAGCAATACAGAAATTCAAGAAGTAAAAAAATGTTCCACGACTTGGTATGGCAGTAAATCCTGTAAAACAGTTGAAGAAGAAGTTCGAGTTGCCGGGCTTAACGAGAGCTACGCAGTGAGCGTTGATTTTGATGCGGCTATCAGCGGTGTTGCTGCAATATTCACCACAGGAGGTGCAATTACCGGTACTGAAGGCGTTGATCGGATATGTAATGGAAGCTGGTATGACGATTTGGTCAATGCACTATTTCTTGGGCGTGAGTGTTCGGCGGTTCGCTATATGCAGACTAATGATGTTTACACTGTGAGAAATTATGTAGGGACTAATCTCGGTGCGCCGGTGTACACCATTGGCGGTTATGCGGGCTTCCCAGGTGTGGAAAGTGCTACCTCCATGCTGCTGAATGGTGAGGATGACGGTTACATTAATTTGGCTTCGCAAATGAACTGTTCCGGATCTGCCAAGCGCAACCTGTGGTCGAATCTCAAAGAATATGAAACCCTGTTTGGCGTAGCTTACGGCAGCGCGATTTTCTCTTGTGATAACGACAGTAAAGGCACTGCTCGATCTTACAATTTGGCCAGTATCTATACAGATCATGATGCGCAGCGTAACGGTGGTATTCTATCGCCCGATTATGATTCTATTCCCGATGGACTGGACTGTGGTTCAGGAAAGAACAGCGCGGGTAGAATCTCAGCCTGCACGAATTAACTAAAAAAATAAAAGGCTTCGGAGGTATTGATGTCCACATCAAGCAAAGATCGCTCAAAGGCCCGGCTGGCAGGCTGGGGTGTACTGGCCGTAGTTACTGGACTGGTGGGTTACTGGGCCCTGACTGGTGGTGAAGAGGCGACGCCCGCTGTTGTAGCGAAAGCAAAAGCTGAAGAGCAATCTATCCGAAGCCGCAAGCCTGATAACGTTAAGCCGGCGGAACTGGAGCAAGAGGAAGAGGATCAGTCTGTAAAACTATGGAAGGGAATTCAGTCCCTGCCCAACAAGACTGAGTTACACGAATCCCTTCTCTCGGATCTGGCCCGCTTTCATCGCTATCCGCCAGAAAACCGAGCAATTAAAACTCCTGAACAGGACCCGATTACTCAGACATTTGCGGTGGATGAAAGAACCACGCACAGTGAGGAAGGGGATTCTCTGACTATATGGACAGATGAAAAGTTTTATTTGCGTGGGGATACTATTCGGGTTTTTGCCTATCAGGCCGATAGTGATGGAGATCGGGTCAGTGCTGACCTGACTGCGCTGTTGGTTTACGAAGATCAACAAGTCGTGGGTACCTTGGCTTTTAGTGATTCGGATGGAGACTTAGTCTACGAAGTATTGATGGAGGCGGGCTCCTTTAATAGCCAGGTGCTGGAAGCGGGCATTTTTAAGGTAATTGTGGATACGGATATTGATGGTCTCCGAGATGCGGCAGCATTCACCCTATCTGAGGATACGGGAAGCTATACGGGCTCGTTGCGGGATTCCGTTACCGCCGATGGCAATTTATTAATTGAGGCGGAAGTCGATATCAGCAGAGAGGGGCGCTACTATTTTCAGGGCTCCCTTTATAACGATGAGCAATCCCCGATAGGCACAACGCAAAATGCTCTTGAGTTAACGGCGGGGCGGCACTGGGTTCCCCTGGAGTTTTACGGGCTCTTAATTCGCGATGCCGGGCAGGACGGCCCCTATCTGGTGAAACAATTGAGTATTGCCAGGGTGACGGTACCTATGGCCAGGGATAGTGCTTTTGAACCAGGCTATTACACCGAACGCTATAGCCTGGATCAATTTAATGATAGTCCCTACCGTGAGCCTTAGGAATCGGTATCGCTAGAAGGGCGACTAGCAGTTTTTCTTGATTTGCTCGCGGGCTTTGGTAATGCGTTCTTGCCGCTCATCTTCTCCGAGCCTGCGATAGTTTCCATCTTTATCTTTTTCGCGCACTCTCGCGTGTGTGGTCAGGCTCTTAAGGTTCTTTTGGTACGCGACACAGAGCTCTGCTCGTTTTGCTGCCTCTTCTTTAGCCCTGGCCTCCTGTTGTCTCTGGTGCTCAGCGTCAGGCAGCTGTTCTTCCTTTGGCTGTTGAGGCAACTGAGGTGCACTTTTCTGTGCTTCACGTGCGGCTATCGCATGTTGTTCAGCTTCCCATTTCTTATAGCGCTCTGATTTGGGCTTTTTGATCACGTCCACTTGAGTGCCTCCTGGAGGTTGCTCACCGAAGTGGACAACACCATTCTCATCTACCCATTTATAGATGCCGTCGGCTTGAGTGGTCGTAGCTGTTACTGCAATCAATAGCGCCAGTAAGATGCGCATGGTGCTTACCCCTTGTGTTGATGTTCCTTCCGTCCCCTTATTGTACCGGTACTGGTGGGTTTTCCTGTAACTGTCTTAACACTTTCGCAGACACCTATTGACAGCTAGGACTCAATTGGCAAAATCGGGGGTTTACTCAGTGACTAGATCTCACCGCACACCCGTGGTTTTGAGTCTAACCCTGGTGGAACACCCTCCATCGAAATTCCACTGAGTGGCCCTCCCCACCCCTGGAGGCCTGCTAACCCCGTAGTGAACCTTTGTAGATTTACTTGGGGTTGGGTGTTTATGCGCGATCAGTTCATCCTAAAAATCGGCAGCTAAACACGCAACAGGCTGATATTTGTCACCATTTTCCCCTATAATTGCTGCCTGGCATTCTTGCTTGTAGGCGTTTTATACGTTTTCGGTGATGGCTATCCTATAAAACAGGAAAATTGAGGAGACTCAAGTGGAATTACTTTCCGGCGGCGATATGTTGGTTCGCGCGCTGCAGGATGAAGGGGTGGATCTGATTTTTGGATACCCGGGCGGCTCAGCGTTACATATCTATGATGCTATTTTTCGGCAGAAGTCGATAAAGCATATTCTCGTGCGCCACGAGCAGGGTGCGACCCATGCTGCTGATGGCTATGCACGGTCTACTGGTAAGGCGGGTGTGGTACTGGTGACGTCTGGTCCCGGTGCTACGAACGCGATTACTGGCATCGCAACGGCCTATATGGATTCTATCCCTATGGTGGTGATATCCGGCCAGGTACCCAGGGATAAGATCGGTGAGGATGCGTTTCAGGAAACAGATATGGTCGGTTGCTCGCGGCCGATCGTGAAGCACAGCTTTTTGGTAAAAAATGCTGAAGATATTCCTACGATCGTCAAAAAGGCATTTTTTATCGCCAATACTGGCCGTCCCGGTCCCGTAGTGATCGATGTTCCAAAGGATGTAACCAACCCGGCGGAGAGATTCCCCTACCACTACCCTGAAAAATTGCGGATGCGCTCCTATACCCCAGCCGGTAAGGGGCATAGCGGCCAGATTCGCAAAGCGATTGCTATGTTGCTGTCAGCTCGCCGCCCGGTGATTTATGCCGGCGGGGGAGTGGTGCAGGGTGGCGGCGCCGAGCTTCTCACCGAGCTGGCTAGAAAGTTGAACTACCCGGTGACTAATACCTTGATGGGGCTCGGAGCATTTCCCGGAAGTGACAGGCGTTTCTTGGGAATGCTCGGTATGCACGGCACTTTCGAGGCAAATACAGCTATGCATCACGCCGACGTTATCCTGGCTGTAGGTGCACGCTTTGATGACCGGGTGACTAATACTCCAGGCAAATTCTGCCCGGGTGCCAAAATTATTCATATCGACGTCGATCCGGCTTCGATCTCTAAAACGATTGTTGCCGATATCCCGATTGTTGGCACGGTCCAGGCTGTCCTTCGAGAGATGCTCGAAGCGCTGAAAGCCAGTGATGAGCAGCCGGATCATTCCGCGATAGTTGACTGGTGGCGCCAAATTGATGATTGGCGTGAGCGTCACGGACTCTACACGGCTCCTCGTTATCAGACTAATGGTGCTCTGATAATGCCGCAGGATGTGATCAAGGCGGTGTATGACATTACTGAGGGTGATGCTTTTGTGACATCCGATGTAGGGCAACACCAGATGTTTGCTGCGCAATATTACCTGTTTGATAAGCCGCGCCGCTGGATCAACTCCGGTGGGTTGGGGACTATGGGTTTCGGCTTACCGGCAGCCTTGGGGGTGAAAATAGCTCACCCGGATAAAGAGGTTGTGTGCGTAACTGGCGAGGGAAGTATCCAGATGTGTATTCAGGAGCTTTCTACGGCTACCCAATATCATCTGCCAGTAAAAATCCTCTGCCTTAACAACCAGGCTCTCGGGATGGTGAAGCAGTGGCAGGAGATGCAATATGAAGGAAGGCTTTCCAATAGTGTTTACGAGGAATCGCTGCCTGATTTTGTGAAACTCGCCGAGGCATACGGTCACGTCGGGGTGAAAGTGGAGCGTCGTGAAGACCTACACAACAAGTTGCAAGAAGCTTTTGCAATTAAGGATCGCACTGTATTTATCGACGTATACGTCGACCCATCTGAGCATGTCTATCCCATGCAAGTGCTACCAAATGGCTCCATGCGTGACATGTGGCTGAGCAAAACTGAGAGAACTTAAAGGGTAGGGCGATGCGTAGAATAATTTCGGTTCTGATGGAGAACGAACCAGGGGCTTTGTCCCGTGTTGTTGGCTTGTTTTCCCAGCGTGGCTACAACATTGAAAGCCTCACCGTGGCGCCTACTGAGGATGCGACTTTATCGCGTCTCACTTTGGTGACGATTGGTGACGATCACAAGATTGAGCAAATTACCAAGAACCTAAACAAGCTTATCGATGTTGTGAAATTGGTGGACCTCACTGAAGGCTCTCACATCGAGCGGGAGCTGCTATTGGTGAAAGTGCGAGCCAATGGTGCCCAGCGCGATGAGGTGAAGCGCAGTGTCGATATTTTTCGCGGGCAGATCGTCGATGTCACCAGCAGTATGTACACGGTACAGGTGGCAGGAACCGGTGAAAAACTCGATGCGTTCCTCCAGGCGCTGGGGGAACACACAATTATGGAAGTGGTGCGATCCGGAGTTTCCGGGATTGCCCGCGGTGAAAAAGTATTAAGTGTATAGAGTAAAAAGCAGGAATTGAGCGATGCAAGTTTATTACGACAAAGATTGTGACCTTTCTTTAATTCAGGGAAAAACAGTAGCCATTATTGGTTATGGATCTCAAGGTCATGCCCATGCCAATAACCTGAAAGACTCTGGTGTAGCGAATGTTGTTGTTGGGTTGCGCGAGGGGTCTGCTTCCTGGAAAAAGGCTGAAGGCGCGGGCTTGAAGGTAGCTGAAGTTGTCGATGCGGTGAAAGATGCCGACGTGGTTATGATTCTCGCTCCGGATGAATACCAGGCGAATATTTACAAAGAGCAAGTTGCTCCAAATTTAAAGTCTGGTGCAGCACTGGCTTTCGCGCATGGTTTTAATGTGCACTTTGAATTGATTGAGCCACCAGCGGATGTCGATGTCATTATGGTTGCTCCCAAGGGGCCCGGCCATACCGTTCGATCGACCTACCTTGAGGGAGGCGGTGTCCCTACTTTGATTGCGGTTTATCAGGATGCGACAGGTAAAGCAAAAGACTTGGCGCTGTCTTATGCCTCAGCTAATGGTGGTGGCCGCTCAGGTATTATTGAAACCAATTTCCGCGAAGAGACTGAAACAGATCTCTTCGGTGAGCAGGCTGTTCTGTGTGGGGGTGTTTCTGCGCTTGTAACGGCTGGTTTTGAGACTCTGGTAGAAGCCGGCTATGCTCCGGAAATGGCGTATTTTGAATGTCTGCATGAGTTGAAGCTGATTGTCGACCTGATGTACCAGGGGGGCATTGCCGATATGCGCTACTCTATCTCCAATACCGCAGAGTATGGTGACTACGTAACAGGCCCGCGTATTGTTACGGAAGAAACCAAGGCAGAAATGAAACGGGTTCTTAAAGATATTCAAACCGGTAAGTTTGCCAAAGACTTTATGCTCGAGTCCCTGGCGGGGCAGCCGCGCCTGAAAGCTGAGCGTCGCATTGGCAGCGAACACGAGATTGAGCAAGTGGGGGCAAAACTCCGCGCCATGATGCCATGGATCAAAGCGAATAAAATTATTGATCGCACCGAAGGTAATAGCTGACTTAAGGTTGGCAAAAACGGCAGGGGCGACCCTGCCGTTTTTTTTTGCTCTGGGCTCGGGTGGTAAATTGGCGTTAAACTCGCTGACTGCACAATGCATCAATGGAGAGTATATGAGCGGTCAAGGGGGCGAAAAACAGCCCATAGACTCAAGTAGTGAGGCTACTGAGGAAATTCGTTTGCCTGTCGATGAGCATGTTGAGGAAGAGGTTTCCTCCAGTGGTAAAAGAGTGCGCGCACGAGGTATCTACCTGCTGCCCAATCTTGTGACAACAGGTGCACTGTTTAGCGGCTTTTATGCCATTGTCGCAGGTATGAGTGGGCATTTTGAATCGGCTGCGATAGCGATTTTTGTCGCGATGGTACTGGATGGATTGGATGGGCGCGTAGCTCGCCTGACAGATACCCAAAGTGCCTTTGGTGTTCAATATGACTCGCTTTCAGACATGGTTTCATTCGGCCTGGCTCCTGCCTTGGTCGTTTTCAGCTGGGCGCTGGGAAACCTGGGTAAATTTGGCTGGGCTATAGCATTTTTATATGCAGCTTGTGCGGCATTGAGACTTGCGCGTTTCAATACACAGGTAGATACCGTTGATAAAGGGGTCTTTATTGGATTGGCGAGCCCAACAGCTGCTGCGATCGTCGCGAGCATGGTGTGGGCAGGCCACAATGCTGAAGTAGGACCAGGCCTGGCTATAGTGGCGGCACTGGTTACTGCGGTTTCGGGTCTCCTGATGGTATCGAATTTCCGCTACTCCAGTTTCAAAGGGCTCGACTTTAAAGGTCGCGTGCCCTTCGTAATGATGCTTGCGGTTATATTGGTCTTTAGCTTAATAGCGATTGATCCGGCAGGTGTGCTCTTAACCCTGGCTGTTCTATACACGCTTTCGGGTCCGGCTATGTGGCTTTGGAATCATTTCCACCGCAGCTCGGAAACTGATGCGGTAGAGGATGACAAGGTAAAGGCGGATTACAAAGATCAGCACTAGTCTTTATTGATATCTCTTTTGGAATTCTGCTGGCCGACTCTAATATTGAGTAGCGGGAGTGCGAACTAACACGGAAAGTGATCGTCGGGAGGTCGGATGCGGCCTCAATACTCCCCTCAAAATAAGAGGGCTGTGCAATTACTGAAAAAAGTCTTGCACAGAAGCACAGTAATCCGTATAGTTCGCGCCCTCGCTGCCTGAGACGGTGGCGAGAGGCAACTCCAAGCGATTGATTTTCCTCAGAAAATTTCTTCAAAAAAGA